>CBDCYF010000005.1:0-3102500 GCA_965224065.1 Candidatus Multivoradales bacterium | reverse complement strand
GCCAGCCAGACCAGACCGGTGCGGTTGTCAGTCACGGTACCGTTCTCACAGTCGACGTAGATCGCACCGCTGTTGTCGGGGCATGATGGGTCCGCCGTCTGCAGTGCAACCAGACCGTCTCCGGCCAAGGAAGCAGCGGCAGAAATCTGCATCAGCAGCGCACTGAGTGCCAGGTACCGGGCGTAGGTCTTCTTCATCTCGAAACCCCTTCGTGAATGATTGCGGCCAGCGGAATCGGCATCCTAGTCATTGACCGCCTCGCACGGGCCACGCTTGCGGACCGCTGCCGGAATCCGGCTGCAGCATGGCGGTGTGAAGGCTTATCCGCCAAGCGGCAGTCGCGCTGGAGAGCTGCGTCGTGGAGGCCCAGTGAGTCCCTTCGAGGTACAGTCCCGAAAAACTGCTACCGCCCGCCGACCAGCAAGCGGTTCCGGCGTCATTGGTAATCGCGAGTTTGCCAAAGCCGGTGCAGTCGGGGTCCCCGCCCTGGCCGAGCGCGTTGGAAATCATGTCCTCCCACTCACTGACAGACGGCAGCCGCCACTCACCAGGCGACGAGTTATCGGAGAGTCCGCAGTCGTCGTTGGCGGCCGCGGAGCCGGGCGGAATGTCCGACAGGCCCGCCACGATCTCTTTGGCCTCTTCCCATGTCATACCGACGTCCCAACAAGTGGCGTCGGCAAGCCACACCAAGCCCGTGCGGTTGTCGGTGACCGTGCCGTTCTCGCAGTCGACATAGATGTCGCCGCTGTCGTCGGGGCAGGCAGGATCCGCGGTCTGCAGTGCCGCCAACCCCTCTCCGGCAAACGCCGAAACCGGCGGAAGCAACGCCAAGAGCAAACCAAAAACCAGAACCCGACCGTTTTTATCCTTCATCAACACCTCCTGTCGTTCTGGGTTTCTCCCCTACTTAGAAAAATCGACAAAACGAGCCGGCAACCGCCAACTTTCTTCAGAGAGCCCGGGACGCCCGTGTCCCCCTCCGGCGGCCAAGCGGTGGCTGCGGCGGCGACCGGAGCTGGTTTCGAGCTATCGAGCCCCGGCGAAGGGCGCCGGGGAGAGGGCGCCGGCGCACTGCGGCCGCAGAAACCGATTGATCGCGCAGGCTTCGGCTTCGGCGCCGGCCGCTGCCACCAGTAGCTCATCGGCGGAGCTCTCGCCTCGCCGGGCCGCGCGCAAGCGTAGAAGACCCGCCCTGGTGATGAGAGCCTCGGCGTGATCCGGTTTGAGCTTCAGGGCCCGGTCCGCCGCTTCGAGCCCCCCGCTCACCAGAGCGGTCCGGCGCGGAGAACGGCGCGCGAGCAACCAACGGGCTTCCGCCAGCGCCGCGTACGCCGCGGCATCGAGCGAATTGTGCCCCGCCGCCCGTTCGAGAAAAGATTCCGCCCGCTCCCACGCACGGACCGGGGAGGCGCCCCGGCGCTCCGCCCACATGCCCTCCACGATTTGCCCGCGCCCGGCGAGCAAATAGTAGTCGGCCTTCACATCGTCGGCGGACTCCAACCGGCGCAAGATCCGAGCGGCGTTAGCCAGCCACCAGCGCGGCGCTTCCCCGCGCTCCACGCTGGCTCTCGCGTTGACCAGCTCGAGCAGCAAAAGGTCGACTTTGGCCCAGACGAAATCCGGATCCGCCTCTGCGGCGGCCTCAAACGCTTTCCTGCCCTTGGCCAGAAACCCCGCTCCGTCTCCGCCCGTCCGCACCGCATGGCGGAGTCCCACTTCGTTCAGGTTTCCCAGTACCCTCAGGATCGCCGGGTGCCCGGGAAGCTGTTCTACGCCTTTGCCGATTGCTTCGAGGCCGGCACGAACACTCGGCCCCGGATCGAGTCCATGATCGGACTCATAACTGCCCAGGAGGTAGTGGAAGATTGCGAGATTTGCCCAGCCCGCCGCGCTCGCCTGGATCTCGATGGACCGCTCGGAGACCTCGATGCCTCGCTGGAGAGTTTGTACAGACGCGTGCCCCTTGCTCTCCAGGTGCATCGCCTGATCCATGACGAGAAGAACAAATGCCTGCAGGTCCGCCACCGCCGGCAGATCTGCCGCAACCAGCCTTTCCGCGATCTCCCGGCCTCGCGCGAAGGCTGCGGTCGGGTCCCTGCCCCGCTGCTGTATCTCCACAGCCTTTCGCCAAAGTACGCGGACGAGCGTGCGTTGCAACCCGGCCGACTCCGGATTCGCGGCCAGCCCTTCCTCCGCCGCTTTTTCGGCTTTCTCCAAAAAAGCGGCCGCGTCCTTGCCCCGGTCCCAGGCATCTTGGGCGGCAAAGAAATAGGTCGCCGCCAGGATGCTCAGCGCCCCTTCCGAGCCGGGAGAAATCTCGAGCGCTTTTTGGCAGGCGCGCTCGGCTTCCTCCATCACCGTCGTGCTTTCCTCCCCGGTCAGCAGACCGCGGTTGAGCATCAGGCTCGAGGCCCGGCACAGGCCTGCGTAGGCGCGTGGATCGCTACGACCGATCGCCGTCGCCACGCGATAGGCAGAACGGGCCCGAGAGACATGATCGCGAAGGCCTTCGATCGACCCCGCCACCAATTCGTTCTGAAAAAGTCTGTCCTCGATCCAGCCCTCGAGTAGATACCGCTCGTAGAACCACGGAAGGTCGATCGAAGCCAGATGTTCCAGCGCTTCTTGATAGTCGCCCTCGCTCACGGCCAGGAGGCTCTCGACATAGGCAGGCGCGTCCACCTGCGTGCCCCGGCCCATTTCCAGATAGCGGGCCGCCGGCTCCCCCAACTCGACCCGGTGCTGAGCCAGACGCCTGTTCCGCTGGTCGGCGGTATAGCGGCCGGAGTCGCGTTGAACTTCGTCGCGAAAGATCCTCGCGAGGATCCGTCCGAGCGTGTTCGCCACCTCCGGTGTCCGGTATCCGAGCGCCCAAGCAGTTTCGACCTCTTCTCGGGCCGTGGCAAGATCATCGACCGACAGCGCCGCCCGGCCGATAG
The DNA here is from genome assembly GCA_965224065.1 of Candidatus Multivoradales bacterium. GTDB lineage: Bacteria > Acidobacteriota > Thermoanaerobaculia > Multivoradales > JAHEKO01 > JAOTZA01. The sequence goes on along the minus strand of CBDCYF010000005.1, from coordinate 3,099,558 downwards.
CGTAGTGCCCCGGCCCGGCCGCGACCCGGCCGAGGGAACGAAGGGTCCGCTTCAGTTCTGCGGTCTGCAGGCGGACGGCCTCCTTGGCCCCCTCGATGTCGTGTGCCGGACTCAGGTATTCGGCCCTCATACGCCATTCGATCTTGTGCGCCTGCGCGATCAAAGCTTCCGACGCCGCGATGTCGGACGCCGCCTCCCATCGCAGCCTCCACCAGGCCGCCAGCAAAACCAGCACGGAGAGGATCGACGCCCCCACCGCGAGACGCTTGAGCCGGCGTTTTCTCCTCCGGCGCGGCCGGTCGAGGAGAGCCTTGAGTGTCTCGACGGCTTCCGAAGCGCTGGGCCGGAGGCGGGGATCGTACCGTTCCAAGTCGCGAACCAACGCGACAAGGTCGGCATCGGGATGCTCAAGAGGTTCCACTTCGCCTTTCTGGACCCTCGCGAGGAGGCCGTCCGGCGCTTCTTCCGGGTATGCAGGCCGCCCGCCGAAGAGTTCATGCAGAAGCAGTCCGAAGGCAAAGAGATCGGAAGCCAGCGTCAGCTCCTCGCCGCGAGCCTGCTCCGGGCTCATGTGCCGGATCGTCCCGAGACGTGAGCCCAGGCGTGTAAGGCCTTCGTCCCCGGCCGCTCGCAGGCCATCGTCAATCGGACCGCCGCCGTGGGCGGACGGGGGAGGTTGACCACCGGCTCCAGACGGCCTCCGTTGCTCGACACGCGCGACACCGAAGTCGAGGACTTTGGCGATCCCCTCGGGAGTTACTATGACATTGGCCGGTTTGAGGTCCCGGTGGATGATGTTGGCCTCGTGGGCAGCTTGCAGCGCGGCGGCGATGTCCCTGGCCAGCCCGAGCTTGGCTTCCGCATCGGCGCCCGCGGCCGCAACGGCGAGCGGCTGGCCGTCGATGTACTCCAGCACCAGGTAGTCGACGCCACCTTCTTCGATCAGCCCGTAGATTCTGCAGATGTTTGGATGGTCCAGTTTCGACAGCAGCCGCGCTTCCCGGCGGAACCGGTCGCGCGCCCGTTGATGAAAGCTGCGGGTGGCGTGGAGGACCTTGACCGCCACCCGCCGATCAAGCTTCTCGTCATGCCCAAGATAGACCCTGCCGAAACCTCCGTCTCCCAGCTTGCGGATCATCCTCACGCTGCCCACCGATTGGCCGGCGAGATCGCGCTCTCGCTCGGTCTCGCTCAGCATCGACGCCAGGCGCGTCCCGACAGCCCCGCCGAGCGCGCCGCGCGTGTTCAGAAAACTGTCGGAGATTCGCGCCGAATCTTCGTTATGTTCCGCGGCCTGGTCCGGCGCCTTTGGATCGTCCCCCGTCACGGGCGCAGCTCCCGGCGGAGCAACGCGCGGGCGCGGCTCCAAAGACGTTGGACCGTCCGCAAGGGGATATCCAGACTCTCGGCGGTCTCGCGTTCGCTCAGCCCGGCGAAGTAGCGGCATTCCACGACTCGAACGGCTTGCGTGTCTTTTTTGGCAAGACGATCCAAAACCTCGTTGACCGCAAGGATCTCGTCGATCTCCTTGTCCATCGCCGGCAGATCGCCGTCAGCGGTTTCGTGAGGCGCCCCACCACCCCGTTTTGCTCTTTGGAGAAACCGAGCGTAGTCGACCACGATCGAACGCATCGTCAACACGGCGGCGGCAAAAAAATGCGAACGGCTCTGCAAGGATCTCGAAGCGCCGCCGACAAGGCGAAGATACGCCTCGTGCACGAGACCCGTCGTGTCGAGACTCCCGGGGGAATTGCCGGCGAGCTGCCTGTGCGCTAGCCGGCGCAGATCGACGTACAGCCGGGCGACCAGCTCATCAAACGCCCCGTCTTCTCCCGCGGCGTGTCTTTCCAGAAGCTCCGAGACCTCCAAACTCAGGAGATTTCCCCCTCCATCGCCTTGGCCCGAGCGAGCCTATCCAGAAACCGCTTCACGGTCATTGTAACCTCGCCCTCGCTCCGGCGCGCCCGCAAGAACGCCGTTCACGCCCCGTGCGGCCCGTTTACCGACCGAATCCCCGCCCTGCGGCCCGCAACGAGTACTATGACCTCGTCCGCCGAGCGGGCTCCAACTTCTCCGCTCGGCACGGCGACCGGATGTTTGGCGAAGGAGCCCCGGCACTGGACCCACCACGGCGGCAATTCTCCAACGCCCGCCTATGGTGGCTTTACTGGCTGGCCTGGTTGCCCTTCGCCGGGGTTTATGCCTGGTCCAGCCCCAGCGAGCTGGGCTGGTACCGGCTGTCGGTCATCGGGCTCTTCAACGTAGTACCGGCTGCCATCGGCGGAGTGATCGTCATCCGCAGGAGTCGGCGCAAGGCCCTGGACCGTGAAGACCGCTCCTTGTCCAAAGAGCTGGCGTTCATTTTCGTCGTCGCGGCGCTCGCCACCCTGGCGGTCGATTTGCTTTTCTCCACACACCGATTCCTCGACGAGGGTGTCTTTGCGCCGTACATATTCCGCGCCCAGCGGGTCGCATGGAGGTTCTTCGATCGATTGATGATCTACGGCCTGCTGGCGGCAGTGGTGAACACGGTGCAAGTCAGAATGCGACTGCGCGAAGAAGAGAACCGTACCTTGCGCGCGATGGCTCTGCGTAAGCAAACAGAGCTCAACGCCCTGCGGGCGCAGCTCCAGCCGCACTTTCTTTTCAACTCGCTGCAATCTCTCATCTCGCTCACTCGCCGTGATCCCGCCAAGGCGGAGCAGGGCCTCACACAGATGGGCGACCTTTTCCGGCATTGTCTCAGCGCCCAAGTTCGTGACGCCGAGGAAGTCACTCTGGATCACGAGCTGGCCATCATCGAGAGTTATCTGAGCCTCGAGCGAATGCGGTTGGGCCGGCGGCTCCAGTTGCGCATGGATGTCGACGGCGACGCGCGCGCGTGTCTTGTGCCGGTCTTCTCCCTCCAACCGCTGGTCGAGAATTCGGTCCGACACGCGATCTCGCCGCGCAAGAACGGCGGCAAGCTCGAGATCGGCGCGACTCTGAGGGACGACAAACTGGTCGCGTGGGTACGCGACGACGGTCCCGGAGCGCCCGAGGTCGGAGATGGGAATGGGCACAACGGGTTGCGACTCATCCGAGAACGTCTCGAGGCCCTCTATGGCGTCGACGCGCAGCTCGTGATCGAGACCGAGTGGGAGGAGGGATTCACGGCCTGGATGACGGTGCCCGCAAATTCCACCGGCCTCCAAAAGGAGGCGCTTGCCTCGTGAGAGTCCGTGCTCTGGTGGTCGAAGATGAGCCGCTCGCCCGCGGTGATCTCTGCGATCTGGTCTCACAGGTCGATTGGCTCGATCTCGTGGGGGCGGCTTCGGATGGCTTGACCGCCGTCTCTCTGATCGACGAGCTGGAGCCGGATCTCGTCTTTATGGACATTCGCTTGCCCGAGATGTCCGGCCTGGAAGCACTCGCGAGCTCACGGCACAGCCCCAGCGTGGTCTTTACGACCGCCTACGACGAGTACGCCGTCTCCGCTTTCGAACGAGGCGCGATCGACTATCTGGTCAAGCCCTACGGAAGGTCGCGCTTCGACGCGGCCCTTTCGCGGGTGCGGCGCCGATTCAGCGCCCCGGGAAGTGCCTCTCAGCGCCGGGAAAAGCAGCCTACGACGCGGCTGTTCGCCCGCAAGGCGGGAAGCATCGTCCCGGTACCGGTGGGCGAGATTCGCTTTATCAAGGCCTCAGACGACTATGCAGAGGCCCACACACGCGACGAGGTCTATCTGCTGGGCACGACGCTCAAGAGCTTGGCCCGCGATCTCGACTCGGAACGGTTTGTGAGGGTGCATCGATCGCGGATCGTCAATCTGGATCACGTTTCGTCGATCGAGCCCTTCGACGACCGCCGCCTGGCCGTCAAGCTCAAGGACGGAACCAGCGTGCTGGCCAGCCGCGCCGGATCCAGCCGCCTCCGCCGACTGGTCCGTTAGCCCGCGCCCCGCCACTCACCGGGGCCACGGGTCGGCTGACGGTGGCCCCGACCCGTTTACCGAACACCGGTTCCTGAAGCCGGTGGGCGTCGCTAGGTTCGCCTGGTGGGAGAAGACCGTCAACTTGCAAGCAGGAGGTGAGATGAAGCGAAGGACCCGAAAAGAGAGAAGGCCGACCCCGACGAACCTACTGTTTCTGATCGCCGTGATCCTGGGAGCCGGTGTGTTGCCCGCGCAGGTCACGCGCGGGGGGGTCGCCGGTGTGGTGACCGACGAATCCGGCGGCACGACGCTGCCGGGCGCGCAGATCCTCGCCGTGCATCAGTCCACCGGCACTCGCCACACCGCGGTGTCGGACGCCGACGGCAGGTTCACGATCCATGGGGTGCGCGTCGGTGCCTACCAAGTGTCGGCGACGATGGACGGCTTCAAGTCCGGTGAGCGAACCGTTTCGGTCTCGCTCGGGCAGACCGTGTTTCTCACCTTTGGGCTCCATCTCGAAACCGTGACCGAGGTGCTGACCGTGGTCGGAGAGTCCGGCCAGTTGATCAACCCGGCCCGGACGGGCGCCGCCAGCAACGTCTCTCTCGAGAGCATCGAGAACCTGCCCACCATCGGCCGAGGCCTCGAGGACTTCGCCCGCACCAACCCCTTTTTCACGGTCACGGCGGAAAACCAGGACGCGCCCTCGCTCAGCGTGGCCGGGCGCAATAACCGCTACAACAACATCCAGATCGACGGGTCGGTCAACAACGACCTCTTTGGGCTGGCGGACCAGGGGACACCCGGGGGCCAGGCCAACACGACGCCGATCAGCCTGGACGCCATCCAGGAGCTCGAGCTGGTCATCGCCGACTTCGACGTCCGCCAGGGCGGCTTCTCCGGTGGCAGCGTCAACGTCGTCACCCGCAGCGGCACCAACGACTACCGGGGCTCCGCCTACTTCTTCACAAGGGACGACGGCTTTTTTGGCGACGGCCCGGCCGTTTTGGGCGAGTTCGGCCAATTCGAGGAAGACGTGTACGGTTTCCGCTTCGGTGGCCCCCTGCGTCAAGACAAGGTCTTCTTCTTTCTCAACTACGAGAACAGCGAACAATCGACGCCCTCGGGCTGGTCGATCGATGGCGCCTCCGGTCAGGCGTTTGGCAACGGCGGCTTGATCGACGAGGCCAACCGATTCCGCGACATCCTGATCAGCCGCTACGGCTTCGACCCGGGCGGCCTGGGCGAGAACACCCGCAGCACACCCTCGGACAAAGCTTTTGCCCGTCTCGATTTCAACTTGAGCGACCGCCATCAACTGACCCTGCGGCACAACTTCGTGGACGCCCAAAACGATGTCAACCGTCCGGGCTCCCGGACCTACGAATGGCCCAGCGAGACCTATGCCTTCACCGATGAGACCAACTCCACAGTCGCCCAGCTCAACAGCGTCTTTGGATCGAATCGGTTCAACGAGCTGCGCATCACCCGCCAGTCGATCCGCGACGCCCGCGCGGGCCGCGATGCCAACCCGTTCCCTTGGATCGAGATCGAGAATGTCCTCCCCAACAGCGGCATCGAGTTCGAGGCCGGCACCGAGGCGTTTTCCCAGCGCAACTCCCTCGACCAGGACATCCTCGAGATCACCAACGACTTCACCTGGGTCAGGGGCGATCACACCGTCACCCTGGGCACCCACAACGAGCTGTTCAGCTTTGCCAACGTCTTTGTACAGAACGCCTTTGGAGCCTACGAGTTCACGGATCTAGACGCCTTCGAAGCGGGGATCGCCCGCCGCTACAACCTGACCCTGATCAACCCCGGCCAGCCCGAGATCCAGGAGTTCGACATCGACCAGATCGGGCTCTACGCGGGCGACACCTGGACGGTCCGTCCCGATCTCACCCTGACCTACGGCCTGCGTGTCGACGTGCCGTTCATGCCCGACAAGCCCAGCCGCAACCCGTTGACCGAGAGCCTCTATGGGCTGCACACCGACGAGATCCCGGACGGCAACGCCCTCTGGCAGCCACGGCTCGGTTTCAACTGGGACGTGACGGGCGAGGGCCGGCAACAGCTTCGTGGCGGCGCCGGCATCTTCGCGGGGCGGACTCCCTACGTGTGGATCTCGAACAACTACGCCCGGACCGGCATCGAGCAGAATTTCATCACCCTGACCAACGTCCCCTTCAACCCGGACCCCTTGGGTCAAAACCCCGATTTGACCGGCGCCAACCTGCAGGTCGGAGAGTTCAACCTGATCGACCCGGACTTCGAGTTCCCCCAGGTCCTGCGGCTCAACCTCGCCTACGACCGCGAGCTCTCGTGGTGGGGTCTGTTCGGGTCGGCCGAGATTCTCTACAGCCAGACCCTGGAGGACATCGACTACAAAAACGTCAATGTCTCGCCAACCGGAACGACCCAGCCATTCGACGGGCGACCGATCTACAGCTCGATCAACCCGAGCGTGAGCGGCGCCTACCTGATCACCAACACCGGCGAGGGCGAATCGACCAACATCGCGCTGCGCATCGAGCGGCCGCTACGCAATCGGGTCTCCGGGTACGTGTCCTACGTCTATGGGGATTCACAGGTCGTCAACCCCGGGACCTCGAGCCGCGCGGTCTCCAACTGGCAGTTCCACGAGGCGACCGACCCCAACAATGCCGAAGTCAACCGGTCCGAGTTCGAGGTCGAGCACCGCTTCAACGCTTCGGCGAGCTACACCTTTGGCGGCGACACCGAGCACCCGACCGTCCTCTCCGCCTACTACAACCTGCAATCCGGGCGGCCCTACAGCACCCTGGTGACCGGCGGCTTCCCCTTCACCAGCATCAACGGCGACGGCTTTACCTCAAACGACCTCATCTACGTCCCGTCCGGCGCCGGGGACGTCGTCACCCGGGGCGGCACCTGGGAGCAGCTCGACGCATACATCAGCTCCGATAAATGTCTCGACCGGCACCGCGGGCAAATCGCGCCTCGCAACTGCAGCGAAGCCCCCTGGAACCACACACTCGACTTGCGGCTGGCCCAGGACGTCCCGATCCCGGGACGGGCAAAGCTCCAGTTGACACTCGACGTCCTAAACGTCATGAATCTCTTGGACGACGACTCGGGTGTGCTCCGATACGTCAACTTCAACACCATCACCCCGGTGCGCTTCGACGGCATCGACCCCGAGACCGGCAACCCCATCTATACCCTCTTCCGGGTGGTCACCGATCCCGAGAACAACCCGGTTTTCCAGACCCACAACATCAACTCCCGCTGGCGGGCCAAGCTGGGGGCGCGGGTGAGTTTTTAGGGATTTGTCAGTGCCTCCAACGCCGAGACCCGAGCCAGGAGCTCATCGATGATTTGGTCTTTCTCGAGAACCGTCTGGTGGAGACCCTGGAGGGCCGCCAGTGCGACTCCCGAGAGATCCCCAATAGAGATCGTCCTCGGTCCCTTGCTGAGCCCGAAAACACCCCAAAAATCCTGCCCCATCGGCCCCATGTGCAGCTCGTCGGTGTTGCTCTTGTACCGCCAGGTCGAGATCGGCAGCTCGCTGACGCGCATTAGCACCTCACGTGGGTCGACAGGAACGATGTCCGTCTTGACGTTTCGGTCCGACGCTTCGTGGACTTGGTTGGCATAGACATCGTTGCCCGCGTGAATGTCTTTACCCGCAAACACGTCTCCGTCGACCTCGATCCTCAACAGCACGGGCTCGTTGCCTTGCCGGAACTGAAACTTTGTCGAGTTACCGGTGAGCATCCCGTCGTATACCGTGAACTCGGCGCCGCCAGTACTGGCCTCGCTGATCGAAAAATCGCCCACTGTGTTAATGGAGAAAAAGAAGCGATTTCCTGCGTGCGTGTTGTCCAGGAGAAGGCCGACCAGTTTCGGAGCTGCATTCGTGTTTTCTACCGAGACCCACGTATTGGCGGCTGCAGCACTCTGCAGGTGTAACTTCTCGGCCGGAGCCGAAGTACCGATACCGACGTTCCCGCTCGGTGCCACGTGAAGCGCATCGGTCTGAGCCGATGCGGGTAACGCCGACGTATATGCCGCAATGGCGCAGAATAAAGTGACCGCACCTGACCACGGCATTCGTGTCGCTCTCGAACTCATGACTACCCTCCTGACTTTTGCGGGAGCGATCGGCCCCGCGTCCAACACTTTCGACAGATCGTACCCACTACCTTACCACCGCGGGTTTCGCGTACAGTCAGCGCTCGAGGCCGCCGAGTTCGGGCTGCTGCCTACGAAAACACCACCCGCCGGCCGGCCACCCGCCAGCGTTCGGTCAGGAGGCGCTTGAGGGCTTCGGGGTAGGCCTTGTGCTCCTCGACCAGAATCCGCGCCGAGAGCGAGATGGCGTTGTCGTCGTCACGAACCGGGACCGCCTTCTGGAGCACGATCGGCCCGTGGTCGAGCTGCTCGTCGACCAGATGGACGGTGCAGCCCGAGACCTTCACCCCCCAGTCCACCGCTTGTTCCTGGGCCCCGAGTCCCGGGAACGCGGGCAGGAGGCTCGGGTGGATGTTCAAGATCCGCTGGGGGAAGCGGCCGACAAACTCGGCCGACAGCAGCCGCATGTAGCCCGCCAAGCAGATCCATTCGACTTGGGCGTGCTCGAGCGCGGTGAGGACTTTTTCTTCGTGGGCGGTGCGTGAGGGCTCTAGACGATGGGGAATCGACACCGTCGGGAGGCGGAGCGAGCGGGCCTTCTCCAGCCCGGGCGCCTCGGCGACGTTGGAGATCACCACCGCGACTTCTGCGGGAATCTCGCCGCGGCTCATGGCTCCGTGGAGCGCCAGAAAGTTCGAGCCCCGGCCGGAGAGCAGGATGGCCACACGGGTGGACACGGCGCGGTGAGCCTAGCAGCCCGAGGTCTGCGTCAAGACGGTGGACGAGCTCACTCCGCGCCTGGTCACTCCGCGGTTGGCGGCAGGTCGTAGACCACGCCCGAGCCCCCGCCCTGCACGGTGCCGATCGGGACGGCTTTCTGCTTCGCGTCTCGGAGGCGGGCAAAGACGTCGGCGGCGGCCTCCGGATCCACGAATAGCGTCATCCCGACGCCCATGTTGAAGACGCGAAACATCTCGTCGGTGTCGACACCGCCGTGCTTCTGGATCAGATGGAACACCTCGGGGATCTCCCACGCGCCGACCTTGATCTGGGCATGGCTTTTTCGAGGCAACACCCTCGGAAGGTTGTCGGTCAGCCCACCGCCGGTGATGTGGGCGAGGGCGTGGAGGCCCGGGTGCCCGAGAAGCGGCTCGACGGCCGAGAGATACGAACGATGCGGCGCCAGCAGGAGCTCCCCCACCGTCCGCTTGCAGTCCTGCTCCGGGGACCGGTCCCCCACCTCGAGGCCCAGCTCGCCGAAAAACACCCGGCGCGCCAGCGAGTAGCCGTTGGTATGGAGACCGGCCGCCGGCAGGCCGAGAATCAGGTCCCCCTGGCGGACTCTCGATCCGTCGAGGATGTTCTTCCGGTCAACCAGCCCGACCACAAATCCCACCAGCTCGTAGTCGCCCGGTTGGTAGAAGCCGGGCATCTCGGCGGTCTCGCCACCGAGCAACGCGCACCCGTTCTCGCGACAGCCGTCGGCGACTCCCCGGACGAGCTGCTCCATCGCCCGCGGGTCGAGGGTCCCCGCGCCTACATAGTCGAGAAAGAACAGCGGCCGGGCACCCTGGACCAGGATGTCGTTGACGCAGTGGTTCACCAGGTCGCGTCCGACGGTCGAATAGTCTCCGGCCATCTTGGCAACCGTCAGTTTGGTGCCGACGCCGTCGGCCGAGGACACCAGAACCGGCTGCTCCATCCCCGAGAGATCGGGCTGAAACAATCCCCCAAAGCTCCCCAGCCCGGAAAGAACCCCGGGCGTCGCCGTCCTCTCGACGTGTTTTTTGATCCGCTCCAGCGCTTTCTCTTGCGCGTCGATGTCGACGCCGGCCGAGCCGTATGCGGATTGGGGTTCGTCCGCCGCAGACCTCATAGATACCCGAGGGCCTTGAGTTCTTCGAGCACTTCCGGGGCGGTTTCCTCGATAACTTGAAAATCGGTCTCGGCGCCCGAATACCGAGCGATCTCAGTCAGCAGCAAGTCCCGCAATTCGGCGGCCTTGGCTGGCTCGAGGGTGAGCTGGTTGAAGAGCTCGACGTGATCGACTCGCATGTCGTGCAATCGATCCTCCTCGACCGCCGACAGGGTGTATTTCCAATCGAGTCCGACTATGGCGAACTTCTCTCGCGTACCCCGCTCTTTGGCGGCCTTGAGCCGCCGGAACGATGAGCGCTGCGCCAGCGCGTAGTCCCTTCTCACCTTGCGGTCCAGGGCGTTCATCCCGGAAAACGTCGCCCGGTCGGTCTCCGAGACCGGCAGGCCGAGGGTCTCGACCAGGGTCGGAACCACGTCGGTCAACGACACCATCCGCTCGATGCGGCTCGCGGCGAAGCCCAGGGAGTCCGGGAACTTCATCATCAACGGCACAAAGAGCTGCTCGTTGAAGATCTCACCGTGCCCGATGCGGCCGTGCTGGCCCAGCCCCTCGCCGTGGTCCGAGGTCACCACCACCGCCGATTCTTCCCACAGGCCCAGCTCGCGAAGCCGGACAAACACCCGCTCGACCTCGTGATCCACCGACAGCACCTCACCGTCGTAGAGGTTGTTGATCAGCAGGATCTCCTCGGTGCGCTCCTCGCGCACGCCCCGTTCCGACAAAAAGTCGAGCAACCCCTCGTCGGTCGAGAACGCCGAGCGGAACGGCTCGGGCGGGTCGTACGGAGAATGGGGGTCGAAGTAGTGGATCCACAGGTAGAACGGCTCGGCGGGCGGCGTCTCCAGCCATTCGAGCACGGCATCGCTGGTGAGCTTGCCCTTGCGGCCCCGGTACTCGGGCTGGCTGAAGAAGTCAAAGCCGATGTCGATCCCGGTGTGCCGTTGCACCGGCAACGCCGAGACAAAGGCCGCGGTCGAATACCCCGCGTCCTTGAGCATCTGTTGAAACAGGCGGATCTGGTTGCCCGCCTCGCGCCGCCGTTTCAACCGCTTGCCGTTGGCGGTCACGCCAGTCTGAAGCGGATAGCGCGACGAGAACAGCGACACGTGAGCGGGCAGGGTCGTGGCCATCGTGGTCACGGCGTTGGCAAAAAAGAGATTCTCGGCCCCAAAGCGGTCCAGGTTGGGTGAGGTGTCGCGGAAGTAGCCGTAGGAGCCCATGCGGTCGGCACGCAGCGTGTCGATCGTCACCATGACGATCGACGGCGGCTTCGCCGTGCCCCGGCAACCGGCCAGCAAGACCGCGGCCAGCAATAGCAGCAAGGGCAGCCAAACGAACCGCCCCAACGGCCTCGCTCGCGTTCCCTGGCTCATCCCGCCGCTTCCTCCTCGGCGCGGATGGGAAAGAGCCGGCGCTGGCGGCGGCTTTGCTCGGAGACCTCGACCCGGTAGTCACCATTCCAGCAAGCCGTGCAATAGCTTTCCGCCGGGCCCGAGACACAGCTCAGCATCCCCTCGAGCGACAGATAGGCCACCGTGTCGGCGCCGGTCAGCTCGCGGATTCCGTCGACGTCGTGGCTGGCGGCGATCAGCTCCTCGCGGGTGGGCATGTCGATTCCGTAATGGCAGGGCCAGCGGGTCGGTGGGCAGGAGATCCGAAGGTGGACCTCGGTGGCTCCGGCTTCGCGCACCATCCTCACGATCTTGGGCGAGGTCGTGCCACGAACAATCGAATCATCCACCAGGATGACACGCCGGCCCTTGACGAGCTGGCGCACCGGATTGAGCTTGACCTTGACCCCAAAGTGACGAATGGCCTGTTTGGGCTCGATAAATGTGCGGCCCACATAATGGTTGCGGATGAGCCCGAACTCGAGCGGCACGCCCGACTCGCGACTGTAGCCCATGGCCGCAAAAAGACCGCTGTCCGGGACCGGCACCACGACGTCGGCGGCGGCGGGCGCTTCACGCGCCAGCGCGGCCCCCATCTTGAGCCGCGCCTCGGACACGGCGTCGCCAAAGACCCGGCTGTCGGGCCGGGCGAAGTACACCTGCTCGAAGACGCAGCGTGCCGGCGCCGAGCCGGTGGGCTGCCGGTATGACTCGAGGCTACCCCCGCGGGCGACCGCTACCTCGCCGAGCTCGAGCTCGCGGACCGCGCGGGCACCCAGCAGGTCGAAGGCGCAGCTCTCCGAGGCAAAACAAGCCGCGCCCTGACAGTCTCCGAGGACCATCGGCCGGAAACCGTTGGGGTCACGGGCTGCGATCAGCGAATCGCCGGTCAGCAGCAGGATCGAGTAGGCCCCTTCGACTTCGGCCAGCGCCACCATCAAGGACTCCACGACGTCGAGCCGCGGGTTGCGGGCCATCAAATGCAGGATGACCTCGGTATCGCTGGTGGTCTGGAAGATCGAGCCATCGTCTTCCAGCCGGCTGCGGATCTCGCCCGCATTGACGAGATTGCCGTTGTGCACGATGGCCAGCGGCCCCATCGATGTGTTGACCACGATGGGCTGGGCGTCGGAGAGCACGCTCTGACCCGCCGTCGAGTACCGGGTGTGGCCGACGGCGCGGCGCCCGGAGAGCCCGGCAAGGACCTTGGCGCGGAAGATGTCGGCCACCTGCCCCATCCCCCGCTCGACGTGAAACCGGCCATCGTCGTCCACCGACACCATCCCGGCGCTCTCCTGCCCCCGGTGCTGCAGGGCATAGAGGCCCAGATACGTGTAGTTGGCGGCGTCGGGGAGGCCCTCGATGCCAAAGATGCCGCACATGCGGGTGACAGGATACTTAATTCGGGCAGCCCAGTCAGCCACATCATCTCCATCTGTGACAGCCCGAATTAAGTATCCTGTCACCAGTAGAATCCGCGCTGTGATCCACCGGATCGAGATCGGCCTCGCGCCCGGCCAGCGTGACCCCAGGGGAGAGCACCTCGCGGCACAGGCGGAGGAGTTTCTCGGCGTCTCGATCGACACGATCCGAACCCGGGATGTATATCTGGTCGAGGCCCCGCTCTCGCCGGCGGAGGTCGAGCAAGTGGTCGGCGAGCTGACCGATCCGGTGCTGCAGCGCGCCGCTGTGGGCCGCCTCGAGGACGGCGGTTTCGACGTCGCGGTGAGCGTCGGGTACCGGCCCGGCGTAGCCGATCCGATCGGCAAGAGCGCCCGGGTGGCGATTCAAGACACACTCGGTCGCAAGCTCGAGCCCGGCTCGGCGGTGTTTACCTCAACCCTGTACCTTATTACCGGGACCTCCGCGCAGGACGCCCAACGCGTGGCCTATGAGCTGCTGGCGAATCCGGTGATTCAGACGGTTTCGGTCGAAACTCACGCCGAGTGGCAAGCATCTCCACCCTCGGTCGAGGTCCCCAGGGTCTCGGCGGGTCCGGTCCCCGCGGTCCGGGCGATCGAGCTTTCGGGAAACGACCGCGAGCTCGAGCGAATCAGCCGGAACGGCCTGCTGGCGCTGTCGCTCGAGGAGATGCGCGCCATCCGGGACCACTTCGCCGGAGCCGCGGGCGATCCCGAGCGGCACCGGGCCGGCCTGGGGCCGAGCCCGACCGACGTCGAGCTCGAGTGCCTGGCCCAGACCTGGAGCGAGCACTGCAAACACAAGATCTTCAACGCCACCATCGAGTATTTTGACGACGAGTCCGGCGAGCCCGAGATCGTCGAGTCGCTCTTCGACACCTATATCCGTGGCCTGACCGAAGCGATCGACCGCCAGCTCGCCGAGACCGCGGACGGCTCCTGGCTGGTGTCGGTGTTCCACGACAACGCGGGTGTCGTCACCTTCGACGACGAGATCCACCTGGTCTACAAGGTCGAGACCCACAACTCGCCGTCGGCGCTCGATCCCTACGGGGGCGCGATCACCGGAATCGTCGGCGTCAACCGCGACCCCTTTGGCACCGGACTCGGCGCCGACTTGCTGGTCAATGTGTGGGGCTACTGCTTTGCCTCACCCCACTACGCCGGCAAGGTCCCGCAGGGGCTGCTCCACCCACGACGGATCCGGGACGGAGTCCATCGCGGCGTGATCGACGGCGGCAACCAGAGCGGGATCCCCTACGGACGGGGCTGGGAGCTCTTCGACGATCGCTATCTCGGCAAGCCGTTGGTTTTCTGCGGCACCGTGGGCGCCCTGCCGATCGAGATCGCGGGTGGCCCCGGAGAGGAAAAAAGAGCGCGGCCGGGCGACGCCGTCGTCATGGTGGGTGGCCGTATCGGTGCCGACGGCATCCACGGCGCGACCTTCTCGTCCGCGGCGCTCGACGAGGCCTCCCCGGCCCAAGCGGTCCAGATCGGAGACCCTCTTACGCAGAAGATGATGTTCGATTTTCTTCTGGAGGCGCGCGACCGGGGCCTCTACAGCTCGATCACCGACAACGGGGCCGGTGGGCTCTCGTCCTCGGTCGGCGAGATGGCCCGCGCCACCGGTGGAGCCCAAATCGACCTGGCGCGGGCGCCTCTCAAATACGCCGGGCTCGCCCCTTGGGAGATCTTTCTCTCCGAAGCCCAGGAGCGCATGACGCTCGCCGTGCCCCAAGACCGGGTCGGCGCCTTGCTCGAGCTCGCCTCTCGCCGCGAGGTCGAGGCCACGGTTCTCGGTGAATTCTCCGACGACGGCTTCCTTCGGGTCGACTACGACAGACAGCCTGTGGCCCTTCTATCGATGAGCTTTCTCCACGACGGCGCTCCGGATCTGAAGCTCACGGCACGCTGGGCGCCGCCCCGGTTTGCGACGCCGACGGAGCCTCCCGAGAGACCGGACGACCCCGCCACGAGCTGGCTGGACCTCACGGGCCGGCCCAACCTGGCCAGCAACGAAGCCAAGGCCCGGCACTACGACCACGAGGTCAAGGGGCTCGCGGTGGTCCGGCCGTTTGTCGGGGTCCACGCGGACGTGCCGGCCGAGGCCACCGTGTTTCTCGCCCGCCACGGCTCTCTGCGGGGGCTGGTGCTCTCGGAGGGGGTCAACCCCTATCTCTCGGATCTCGACCCTCGGACGATGGCGGCCTCGGTGGTCGACGAGGCCGTCCGCCGCCAGCTCGCCGCGGGTGCCCGTCTCGACCGGATCGCGGCGCTCGACAACTTCTGCTGGCCCGACCCGGTGCGCTCGGAGTCGACCCCCGACGGCGAATACAAGCTGGCTCAGTTGGTACGCGCCTGCCGCGGTCTCTACGATACCTGCCGCGCCTACGGCGTGCCGCTGGTCTCGGGCAAGGACTCGATGAAGAACGAGGCCCAGATGGGAGGGGTCAAGATCTGTGTCCCGCCGACGCTTCTCGTTTCGGCGATCGGCCAGATCGACGACGTGCGCGAGTCGGTAACCGTCGATTTCAAGTGCCCGGGCGACCGGATCTATGTGTTGGGTGAGACCGGAGACCATCTCGGCGGCTCGGAGTATTACCGCTATCTCGGCGAGCGCGACGGCCTCCGGCCCGAGCTCGGGCAACCCGCCCCCTACCTGGGAGGGAAGCCACCGGTCGTCGACACCGAGCAGTGTCTTCCGCTGTACCGGGCCCTGGAGGCCGCGGTGCGCTCCGGGTGGGTGCGCTCCGCGGCGGTTCCTGCGAAGGGCGGGCTGGCCGGTGCGATCGCACGCTCGGCCCTGGCCGGCGGCTTGGGCGCCCGTCTGGATCTCGACGCCTGCCCCGTCACGGGCGACCTGGCGTTTGACACGGTCCTTTTTTCCGAATCCAACGGCCGTTTTCTGGTCTCCGTCCACGAGTCGGATACCGCGGCCTTCGAGGCGAGCTTTGCGGGCCTTCCCTGCCGGCAGATCGGAAACGTGACCGAGCGCCCCACAGTCACGGTCGGCCATGGCTCGCGGGAACCGATCGAGGTCTCACTGGCCGATCTTCGCAAGCGTTTTTCCCAAGGGCTCGCCTATGCCTGAAGTGGCAAAACCGGACGCGGTCGCCGCCCTGCGAGCGCTGCCCGAGCGCGAGCTCGCGGCGCGGAGGGCGGAGGTCAAGGTGCTGGTCCTGACCGGGCTGGGCCTCAACTGCGAGATCGAGACCGCCGAGGCCTTCCGGCTGACCGGCGCCACCCCGGAGCTGTTGCCGCTCCTCGACCTGCTCGACGACGCCGATCGGCTCTCGTCGTTCGACATCCTAGCCTTTGCCGGTGGCTTCGCCTTTGGCGATCACCTGGGTGCCGGGTTTGTGTTCGCCAACCGGATCCGCTGGCGGATCTACGACGAGCTGGTCGCCTTTATCGACCGGGGCGGGCTGGTGCTCGGGATCTGCAACGGTTTTCAGACCATGGTGCGCCTCGGCCTGCTGCCCGGGTTCGATGGCGACTACCGCACACCGCGGGCTACCTTGGCTCCCAACGACCGGCTCGGCTATCGCGATGCCTGGGTCCGTCTGAAGGTCGACCCGGCCTCACCCTGCGTCTGGACGCGGGATCTCGACCTCCTCGAGCTCCCCAGCCGACACGGAGAGGGCAAGTTTCTGCCCGCCGACGAGCAGGTGGCCGCGCGCCTCGCGGCCGGGCATCAGATCCCGGTTCGCTACGCCGACGCCAATGGCCGGCCGGCGCGCGATTGGCCGGACAATCCCAACGGCTCCCCCGACTCCATCGCCGGGATCTGTGACCCCAGCGGCCGGGTCTTTGGGCTCATGCCGCATCCGGATGCGTACCTCTATCCCTTCCAGCACCCGCAATGGTCCCTACGCCGCTACACCGGCGGGGTCGCCACAGAAGGCGGCGGGCTGGCTATGTTCCGCAACGGCGTCGACGCGGCCGCCTGCCGGCCGTAGCCTGATCTTCTCCCCAGCGTCCGAGCCAGAAGGGCGCAAATGCCTGGAGATACAAGGCTTGCGACCAAGGGCGACGCAGGCGTAGCCGTAGCTACACCGAGGAGCCCGACGGGAGCGCAACGCCGTAGATTCAGGTATTTCCGTCCTTCGGGCCGGACGCTGGGGAGAAGACCAGGCTAAGATCTTCAGCCACCTGCCGTGGCGGCCGCTTCCTCGATCCCGAACTCCACCCATGGCGTCGGCTCGTCCTGACCCGAAACGTGGAGATCTATGTTCGCGCCGGCGCGCTCGAGCTCGGCGACCACCGCTTCCTCCGCCAGAATGGGGAGGTTGTTGATCTTCGACAAGTGGTAGAGCACGACCGTTCTGAGCCGGCCGTCGAGCAGCTCACGGATCCCACGGCCCGCCTCCTCGTTCGAGAGATGGCCGCGCCCGCCGGCGATGCGCTGCTTGAGCCGCCACGGGTAGGGGCCCGAACGCAGCATCTCGACGTCGTGGTTGGCCTCCAGGATCAGGGCGTCGACCGAGTGCAAGTTCTTCCACAGCGAGGCGGTACGCCGGCCGACGTCCGCGATGACCGCCACCCGGTGACCGCTCTCGGATTCGACCACCAGTCCGATGGGCTCGCGGGCGTCGTGGGGCACGGCAAAGGGCTCGAGCCGAAACGAGCGCAGTTGGTGGGGCCGCCCGGGCGTCAGAGAGATCGTCCGGGGAAGAGCGTGGTAGAGCGAGGCTCCGCGCAGCGTTCCTTCGGTCGCCACGATCGGAACTCCGTGCCGGCGGGCGAACCGTTTCGCGCCCCGCACATGATCGCCGTGCTCGTGAGTGAGGACGATGCCCGCAAACCCGTTGGGCTCGAGCCCGACCCCCTTGAGGCGCCGCTCCAGCTCGCGGCAGGAGAACCCGGCGTCGACCAGCAGCCGCTGGCCGTCGCAGTCGAAAACGATCGAGTTTCCGGAGCTACCGGAGCCGAGAACGCAGAAACGAAGGGAGGTTGCGGAGCCGAAGCGGAAGGCCAGCTGCACGGCGGGAAGGTATCACGGAGAAAGGGCGGGTGGCCCCATCTCAGAACCGATAGGTCCTCCCCTGTTCGAGAAAATCCAGCCGCGGATTCCCCAGCTCGCGCACCTCGGCCACGATGCGCTCCACACACGGCGGCTTGAGATGGTGCAGCAAGATGGGGACGTCCTGCTCCAGCTTGCGAATCTCCTGGCTCATCGTCCGCGGTGTCAGGTGAAACGACAGGTCGGCGATCTGCTGCATCGAGTTGTCAAAGCTGGTGTCGAGAAGAACCGCGCGCAACTGCGACGTGCTGTTGGCTATCTCCCACAGCCTCATGGTCGGGCCAGTGTCGCTCGACCACACCACCGCGGCGCCGTCCTGTTCGATCAGATATCCATAGGTTGGCACCAAGTGGTCGACGGCAAACGGCGTGAACTTGACGCCGTCGATCACAAACGGCACCTCGGCCTCGTGCTCGGTGAACTGGACCGATGGCAACAAGTTGTTCGGCAGTCGCGTGAAATCCGGCCAGGTGGCGTTGTTGAAGAGGTTTTTTCGCAAAGCGTAGGCCGTGGCGGGCGAAGCATGGACCGCGATCGCCGCCGGGTTGCGACCATAGACATTCTCGACAAAAAAAGGCAGAGAGCTGGTGTGGTCCATGTGGGAATGGGTCAGGACGATGTTGTCCACCAACCGCTGCCGTTCGATCGGCAACACCTGCGAAAGCGAGCCGGCATCCAACGCGATCGTCTCGTTGATGAGAAGACACGTCATCCGGCAGTTCTTGCTCTCGCCGCCAAAACAACCTAGAACCTCGACCTGCATCGGACCGGGCGGAGTTTACCGTCCGCTTTCCGAGCGTGACAATCGAGCGCCCATGGGCGGGGGCAAGCCCCGCCCCTACGTAGTTGCGAGCCGGGGTCCGCTCGGTCCCGACGCGGTCATTCGGGCCGGGACAAGCCCGACCCCTACACTCGGACGGTCCCGGGGACTGTAGGGGCGGGGCTTGCCCCCGCCCGAACTTGAGCTGGAGCGCAGGGCGACCCCGAGGCGCCCGTAGCGGTCAGATCACTAGAACCGCGGCCCGATCCAGATCGCCGACTCGAAACCGCTCTCCGAGCGGTCGAAATTCGTCCGCCGCGCGAAATCCACATTAAACGGCAACCCGAACAGCCGGAAGCTCACCCCCCAACCAAAACTGGCGATGGCATCCTCCAACCGGTCTTCGTCACTGTTGTAGAGGTCGAAGTCCTCGAACTCATCAAACCACGCGCCCGCAACATCGAGGAACAACACCCCCCGGATGCCGCCAAAGCGCAGAACCGGCGTCGAGAGCTGGTCGATGAGCGGAAAGCGAAACTCGATGTTGGTGTAGAAGGCCGAATCGCCCACCAGCGAACGAAAATCCACGCCCCGAACGTCGCCCAGGCCACCAAAGAACACCGGGCTGGGAAAGTTCCCTTCGCTCTGGTAGCCGAACGCCCGAAACGCCAGGTTGGAGCGGCGGGTCACGGGGACATACTGGCGAAAATCCAGGTTGATGCTCTGCGTCAGCGTGCCGCTTTCGTCGATGTCGGGCGAGTAGCTCGCCCCGATCCGCCAACGGCGGCCGCGGGTGAGACCCCATGGAGTGGCCACCGCGTTGTCGCCCACCAACGCCGCCCGCAGCACCGGAAGGTCATCTTCGCGCGGTGTGATGATGGGGATGGGGACCTCTCCTCCGGCCTGAACGAGCTGGTTGTAGAGCATCGTAATCCGGGCCGCGGCGTCGGCCGGCGAAAGTCCGGCGACGAGGATCGCAAGCTCATCCTGAAAAAGGTCCTCGAACTCCATCTGCGACAGATCCGCCGCCGGCACCGTGGCAAAGCTCTGAAAGCCGATCTCGCGGCGCATAAAGCCTGCGCCCACTTCAAAACGGTGCGCGACGTCGAACGGGTAGATCAGCGTGCCGATGACGCCGGTTTGGGTAAAAGCGGTCTGGCCGCGTTCGAGCAGACCGGTCCGCGTATCCCGCCCGATAAAAAAGTCGCGGTCGTCAAAAAGGTGGACCTGCCATTGCCACCGTTTGGAGAGGTTGGCATAGACCACGTCAAAGTTCTGAAAGCTTTCGATCGACTGAAACGCGCCGATGATCCGCTTGTCGCCCAGGAAATTGGTGAACGAGATGACGGCGTTCGAGATCAGGGTCTGATCGTCCGAGATCCCGACACCGCCGCCGATGTCCTCGATAAAGAACTTGCCGCCCCGGTATTTGTCGCGGTTGCGATCGTCGATTGCCACCTCGATCGAGGGCTCAAACGGCCGCAGGTCCTGCGTGCGCACCACCTCGGCCTCGGCGTCGCCCGATTCGGCGATGAGCTGCGGCTCGGTGATCGGGTCGTCCATGTCGAGCAGGTAGAGATCGGAGCGCCCTTTCCAGAAGCAGGTAAAGACCAGCCGCTCGGAGCCGGCGCCGGAGAGCACCGTCGGCTGGTAGCAGCCCGTGACCGAGTTGGTGTGCTGTTGAATGGCGCCGGTCTCGACGTTGACGCTGTAGATGTTGTTGGCGCCGGTGCGATCAGACGTGTAAAAGACTCGGTCGCCTTCGGCTGAATAGACCGCGTCGGTGTCGTTGATCTCTCCATGGGTCAGCGGGAACCGCTCGCCGGGCTTGTCGAGATCGATTCGGAAGAGCTTTTCGTAGCCACCGACGACCGAGGTCAAGGCGATCGATCTGCCGTCGGGCGAGTAGGCTGGAGCGGCGTCAAAGACCTCGTCGTCGGTGATCTGGCTCACCGCTCCGGTCTCCAGATCGAGCGCAAAGATGTCGAACTGGCCGTTGCGGTGGCCGCCAAAAGCGATGGTGCGGCCGTCGACGCTCCAAGTCGGCGCAGACTGCTGCTCGACGTCCATCGGGATGACCTCGCGGATGCCGCCCTTGATGACATCGACCAGCACCAGGACACGTCCTTCGTTACGGCGGGCGAAAAACGCCACTTCGTTGCCGTCGGGTGAGAACGTGATGTCGCGCCCGTGCTTGCGCCCGAGGGTCAGCTCCTGGGCGACAAAGTACTGAAACTCCTTCTCGAAGTTCTTGGTCAGGTTGCGGATTACCGTGCGCTCGTTGGCGTTGTAGAGCAGGACGTCCACCTTTGGGGCACCGCCGGTGCCAAACGCTTCAAAGGCTGTGCTGAACGCCACCAGAAGATCACCCGAGGGGGACGCGATGGGGGAAGCTTGGATGCTTGTCGGCCCCGGGGCGCGGCGGAACGGGCGTCCGAAATCGGCCGGCTCACCGGTTTCGACCAGCTCGGGCAGATACTTCTTGCGCAACCAACGGCGGAAGTCGTTGTTGAAGTCTTCGGGGTCCTCGCCAAAGGCTCGCTCGAGCGCCGGTCCGACCCGGCCTCCCAGCGTGTTGCGCGTCTCGATCATGAAGTCGCGGACGCCTTCGTCACCGTAGCGCTCTTCGATGTAGTCAAAAAGCGCGTGGCCGTACCGGTAGGCGAAAAAGCCGCCAAAGTTGTCGGTCACGCGGGGCAGGCGGTCGTTGACCACGGCGTCGCGGAGATACATCCGGTCGCGGGCGTTCTCGTCCTGCGCCATATAGCTCGCCATGCCCTCCATAAACCACAGGGGCGGGGTCGAGGCGACGCCCTTCGACAGGTTGCCGCCAAAAAGCATCTGGTACTGGAAGATGTGGGTCAGCTCATGGAGGATGAGCTCCAGAAGCTCCGGCCCCGGCATGTCCACCGGCAGCACCATGCGGTTGCGCACCGGCGAGGCGAAGGCACCGACGCCCTCCGGGATGAAGTTGAGGATGATGTTGTTCTGCTCAAAATCCGAGTGGGTCTGGTAGAAGATGAGCGGCGTCGGCTCCTCGATCTGATAGTTGAATTTCTGCGACAGCTCGTCGTAGGCGCTTTCGGCGTACGACACCACCTTCTCCAGGAGGTGCTCCTCTTCTTCGTAGTAGTAGACGTCAAAGTGGGTCGAGTGGTAGATCTCCCACTTGAAGTCCTTGTAGCGGATCTTGTTCTTGCCAAACTGGGCGTTGGCCGCCCCGGCAACCGAGACCGTCAGGGCAACCGCGAGCAGGGTCGTTCCGAGTGAGCGGAAGCGAGTGTTGCAACGGGTCAATCCTTCTCCTTTCAATCTCCAGAGAGGTAATGCGCCGGACTAGCTGACCGTGGCCGGGCTAGTTTGTAAACAGGATGCGGCTGGTCTCGACCTGTTTCTGGCTGAAGACACCGGTGATCCGGTCCTCCAGCGCTCTGAGATTCTCAAACATACCTTCGAGCGGATCCACCGACTCTCCTTCGAACTGTTTGAAGTCCTTGAAGTTGTCGTTGTAGAGACGCTCACCGGTCTTGCCGTCGAAAACTTCCATCACGATGTCGTATTCGAATCCGGTCTGATCGACCAGCACTTGACGATAGTAGGTGCGTCCGTCAAAGGGCGACACATACTCCTCGGTACGGTAGCCGCTGCGATCCTGGATGTCGAAATCCAGGCTGCCGGCGAGGATCAAGTCGGCGCCGGTGCGCTCACCGACGACCCGCCAGAAGTCGATGTTGGAAGCCAACTCGGCGAGATCGAAGCTGGGGTAGTCGATCGGGATGGAGTCCAGCAGTTTCAGGCGCGTGCGCCGCTTGAGCAGCCGCCGCAGATACCCCTGGAACTCTTCCTGGACGTCGAGGCCGCGACGCTCGATCGCGCCCTCGCCCTCCTCGGTCACCACCAGAAACGGCGCCAGCGCAATGGTCGAGCGGTCCATCAGGTCCAGCCGCGCCCTGACCGGCACGGTGAATTTGACTTCGACGCCCGAAGCGACCACCACGGAAGACGCGGCCAGTCCCATTCCCAGGACGGCGATCGCGACCTGACAGCCGGTGCGGCTCCACCGCCGGACATTACGACCGGTTCCACACGCTTGCGTGTGTCGGTCAAACCAGGCGATTTTGTGCTGCCTCATGCTCGGCCACCTCCTCCATACCGGGATCATGGTGTGTGCCGTCAGTCACTGCGCTCTCTCGGGAAGGACCAACCTGCAAGTCGCGGACCGGGGTTGCTAGCAGCCCTGCTAACTCCGGCTCGGATCGGGAGAATCGGCATCCTCTCCCGAGGACTCGTCCGCGGCTTGCTCGGCGGCTTCGGGCGGACGAAAGCTCTGGTAGAACTCGACAAATCGTGAGTAGTTCTGCTTCAGCTCGCGGTTTCCGGGGTCGGCCTTGAGCGCTCGTTTGTAGGCCTCCAGCGCGCGGTCGAAATCACCGACCGCCTCATAGGCCACCGCCACGTTGTTGAGGATGCTGGGGTCACCGGGTCGCAGTTGGCTGGCCCGCTTGAATCGAAACAGCGCCTCGCTCCAGAGGCCCCTCTTGGCCATGTCGACGCCGAACGCCAACTGCTCCTCGGGCGTGACCGATCGGCTTCTGGACTTCTGCGCGCCGGCTTCGTCAGCCGCCCACAGACCCAGCGCGAGGGCCGCGGCGGCGGTCGCGATGGCTTTCCGGGCGGCTTTGCTCGACATCTGGGTTCTCCCTCTTGCTCGAAGCCGGTCAGACTCGGGCTCAGCAGTATATACGAGCACAAAACGGGCCAGATTGGTCCGGGCGCAAGATTCTCCACACGGTTTGCGTCTTAATGAGCGTGAGCCGTCTGGGTGAGCCGCCGCCTCTCGAGCCCGCACGCGAGCGCGAGCTGCTGGTCGCTCTCAACGCGGCCGAAGGGATTCCCCGCGACCGGGCGTTGACCCTGGCGCGCAATCTCGCGGACTGGGCCACGGCTTCGAGTTCCGCCGACTTGGGCCGGCTGGCGCGAGAGCTACAGGTCGATACCGGCTCTTTGAAGACTGCCAGGGCACTGCTGCCCCGGGCGGCTCGCATCGCCCGCCGCGAAACACGACGAGCCCGGGCCGCGGAGGCCCACATCCTCACCCGCCTCGAGCCGAGCTTTCCCTCGGCGCTCGCTGCGCTCGAGCTGCCGCCTCCGGTTCTCTACTGCCGCGGCAAGCTCCCGGTCGCCCCGGCGGTCGCCATCGTGGGCTCCCGCGACGCCGACGCCTACGGGCTCGAAGTCGCCGAGCACATCGCCTCCGATCTGGCAGCCCGTGGCGTCACGATCGTCTCGGGTTTTGCGCGCGGGATCGACACCGCGGCCCATCGGGGCGCGCTCGCCGCCGGAGGGCGGACCGTGGCGGTCCTGGGGTGCGGGGTCGATGTCGACTACCCCAGGGGCCATCGTAAGCTCGCACGAAGAATCGCAAAGTCCGGTGCGGTGGTGAGCGAATTCCGCATGGGCGCTCACCCCGAGCCGTGGCGCTTCCCGGTGCGTAACCGCATCATCGCGGCGCTTGCGGTCGGCACTCTGGTCGTCCGGGCGACGGTCAAGAGCGGATCGTTGATCACCGCCCGCCAGTCGCTCGAGCTCGGCCGGGACGTCTATGCCCTTCCCGGCAACATCTACGACCGCCGCTCGGTCGGCCCCAACTCGCTGATCCGCGACGGCGCGTTGCCGGTCCAGCAGGCGGGCGACATCCTGGAGGCGTTGCCGGTCCGCGAGCAAGAGCGGCTGGTGCCCGTCACCCCCTCCGAGCGCGTCGGGCACGACGACGACCCACCCCTCGAGAAGCGCGAGCAAGTCGTGCTCGACGTTCTTCCCCGTGGCGAACTCGTACCGCAGGACGAGATTGTCGCGATGACCGGTCTGCCGATCGACGAAGTCCTGGCTCACCTCTTAAGCCTGGAATTGGGCGGCTGGGTACGACGTTATCCTGGTCCGGCGTACTGTAGAAAGCCCTGAGCAGGGCACTTCCCTTTTGAGCTGACTCGCGAGGAGCGGGTCGATATCGAGGGCTGCAGAGATGTGGCGAGGCTCGGCTAAGGTCCCGTCCTTTTCGACGTTGAACCGCCAAGTGCGGTCAGGAGCAAAGTCGCGACCTCCGCTCCGCTCATTTGGATGGCGTGGTTGAAGTGAAGCTGCCGATCATTGAAATCGTCATACAAGTAGTACAGATTCGAGATGTTTTCGTAGTACGCCCGCTTCAAGGTGCACATCTGCAGACTTAGATCCAGATCTCTTGTGGCTGCGCGCTCGACCGCTCGTGACGGACTCCCACACTTCTTCGCCAACAGTGCGGCCAGTGCGGCGGTTGTTCCGGAGCGAATAGGAGAGAAATGCATCGTGGCAGAAAGTTTCGACCTGAGGCTAAGAAGCTCCTGCGTTGCGTGAACGACATCTTTACACCCAGTCGTGTTCTGCTGGCTAAACACTTGTTCGATCTGATCGTCGATCAGAACCTTCAGAGAGTGGAGGCGATTGATCATGGGGTAGCTGTGGCGTGAAACAGACTCCACGAGAACGCTTCGCAGCGTCGCAGATCGAGCGTCCTGCAGAGTCTTCTTATTGCCCAACCAATGCCCAATCAGCTTTCTCAACTGTTCCTCATGAGTCGAATTGTAGACACCGATCCATTCAGCGGCTAAGCCCAGCGAACACGCGAGCGTAAGCGCCGACCAAGGCACTTTGTTGCCGACAAGATACGAGATGGCGGGCTGACTCGTCTCGTCTTCCTCGCCGACACGGCGGCTTGCGCGGAACAACCGATCCGCATCGGACAGCGCGCAGATCGCAAGGTCGAGAAGGTACTCCCAGTACCAGTTTGTCACCTTGCTGTCGATCGGCCAAGTCGCCTCAAAGAGCAGGGAAAAAGGACCCACATCGAATTCGTTGGTCACTCTCAACACCTGCCAACGCCACCAGAGGTACTGGGCGACGGTTTCACATACTTGCAACTGTTCCCTGGCAGCATCCTCGGAATACCCGCCTCTTTCCAACAGCCGCGCACCAACCAATGAAAGCTGTAGGCCTAAAAGCAGCCTCTCTGGATCTTCATGTTCTTTCGTCTCGCCAAAGCTGACGACCTCTTCTTTCCCGCCTAACCACGAACCAAACCACCCTTCGAGGCTGCCAAGACCGATCTGCCGACGCTTCACGTGAGCCACCACTCGGTGTTGCGGACTCCCTGCCTCATCGAATGGCTCCGGCGGCGCATTCTCAAGCCAGCTGTCAAACTGTCTCTCGAGTGAGTTCAACGTCATCTGGACGCAGTGGTCCTCTCCCGCCGACCAGACCGAAGAGACGAGGCGGGCGTCGATGTTGAGGAAAGACACCCTTCCGAGCATCGCTTCCGAGATATCGCTCAGCGCGCCACCAACGGCTCGCAGAACAAAATCCGGCCAGCCACTTTCCGCTATCGTGGGCCATCGAAAACCCACCAGATTCTCATCCCAGGGATTGAACTTACCTGCCGAGCTCTTGATCCGATGCGTTACAAACCGGCGGAGATCGTGAAGGCCTGCTGCATAGTGGTAGTGAGCCTTAAGGAGATACCCCTCGCGGCGGAGTCTGGCCGTTTCTAGGCCGAGATGCGCGGCCTCTGCTGTCTGTATAGCTGCCAAGGCGTCAACCGGTTGCCGGCCTTTGAAAAAGTGCATATCTCCCAGCTTGTTCTCGAGTTCTGCCGTGATCAGAGAGAAATTCGAACCGCTTACGTTAGCCGCCGTCCTTGACAGCTCCAATCTCGGATTGCGGACAAACGGCAAAACCGATCTCACGCGGTGGAGCTCCGCCTCGGCAAGGCTCAAGCTAGTGTCCACTCCCCCACCGCGCTTTTCACTGACCCAGGCCTCAGCAAAAACCGCTTGAAAAATCACATTCAGATTCTTGAGACCGTGCAATCTTTCCTCGCCTTCAGCGACCTTGAGATGGGCACCAAACTCGTCGACCGCAATTCGACGGCCACTGGTGTCGAGCATGGCCAGTCGCAGAGCCTCAGAAAGAGTGCGGGCATTACGGTATTCGACTTCGGCGCGTTCAAGATTCCGGGCGAGCTCGAAGGTCATTCCAACCTGAAGCATCAGTCGCAAACGAGCAATACCCCATGTCAGATAAAGCCTTATGTTCTCCTGGCTCCTCTCGTCACCGCGTAGCATGGCCGAGATTGGGCCGGTCTCGTCAAATACATCCCCCGCCCCAAGCGTCCTCTCCCACTCCCCATCTATAAGCGCGATCGCACGCCGATAGTGCAATCGCGCCGTTTCGTATTCCTGATCGAACTCGTAAAGCTCCCCCAAACCGGCAACGAGATCCTGCAGCTCAGTTCCACCTTTGTCTCCCAGAGACGCGATCCGACCTTCAAACAAGGCCTTCAACGTCAACGACTCGTCGAGCGTGAAATTAAACGCGGCCATCTCGTCGTAAGACTGTCGGGATACGTATTCAATCTCGCGAGCATGGTCGCTTCGGAACCTGAAGTCATACATCCCGTTCCGAATCGGATGAAGAAAAACCTCCGACCACTGAATTACCATCTCCTCAAGGAGGTCTCGGAGATCCGGCGCGCGATGGATATGGACCAGCTCATCGACCCGCTCCAGGTTGCTCCACGAAAACGCTCGGCCGTGGAACTTGAGAACAAAATCCGCGAGAAAAAAGAACGCAACCGCAACTTTGTCATCTCGCTCGACGAGACGTTCTTCGAGACGCAAGGTCAGTTGCCGAAAGACCTCAGCCATCAGCTCGACTCGAAATCGTTCCGTGTCACCAAAAAACAAAACATGGTCGCAGTGAAACGCCGCGTCTCTGACCCGCCAATCCTCAACCACTCGACCCACCGGTCTAACAAAGCTGCGCAGTAGCTCCTTGAGCTTCTTCGGGTTGCCCATGCTCCGATACCCGAGAAACTGGATGAAATGGTTCTCGAGTTCCTTGCTGCCAATGAACTTAAGGCGCTGTTTGTCGTCGGTCGAGTCGCATTTTTCAAGCCGCCCCTCATCTGTCGTCCAGTAACTGTCGAGCGATCCGATGGCAGCATCCTCGCGGGCAAACACCTCATCTTCGAGGCGCTCTAGGGGTAACACGAACCAGGGAACTCCGCGGCGCCAAACGCCCTTTTCGAAAAGCTCGGTCGCTCGAACCGCCTGCGTGTGGAGATACTCCTTCGTCAGTCGAGTCAAATGCTTGTCATCGGATAGGCCGTGGTCGGTGAAAAACGACGGCAGATAAACCTCGGCATCAAAAATGTTCGTCAGAGTCGGCGTTCGTGCCGTTTGATCGGCCAACCATTCGTCATGGAGATTGCGGCCACCCACAAAAACAAACCGCGCTCGCGCCGAAGAGAGAATGTTCTTCATGTCCGCGAACAATCGATGAAGCTCGACCGATCGGCGCCGCTCCGCATCGACAAGGTTAAGGTCTTTCGGATCTTGAGATATTGCACCCTCTCCCCACTCGCCACGAGTACCGAGCTTGTCCAATTCATCAAAAATGAACGTAACTTCCGGAGCAGGCAGGCTGATCCGTTGATTCTGCCCGCCAGGAAGATGGATGCAAGCGTCCTGAACCTCACCCAGAATGCGAAGAAACCAAAATTCCACCGTTCTAGGATCCACAGGCTCCTGGATCTTCTCGCGTACTTCTTCCTTGAGGAGGAACCGCGTGGCCCATCCACTCTTTGACCACGGCCCGGTCGTCACCCGTTCACTGGTCTGAGCCACCATACTGTCCAGCACTTCGTCCATTCGACGTAGCGACTCCCGGTAGGGCATTAATGGAACTCGCCGCAGGAGCAATCGCGCCAACAAGTACAGGGACGAGAAGAGAAGCAGATGATAGACCCGGAAATGCAGACCTGCGTACTGAAGGCGAGGCAGATCTGAACTTGGAAGCACCTCTCCGCTGGGCCAACTCACCTCCCGGAACGGCAGAAACCAATCCAAGAATCGTCGCCTCTGCGCCTCGAGAGCGGGTGGTTGAGCAATAACGAAATTGTAGTTCAGGAAGAAGAGAACACGCTCGCCCCAAGGCAGGCGGCAAGTAGCCCCCAGGAGACCTTCGGCGGCCCCAAGATGCTCGAAGAAACCGCAAACACCTCTATAGCTTCGACTAGCTAACTCGTAGTGAATCCCTTGCTGCACGCCGGCTTTACTCGTCTTCGGGCTGAGGAACACGTTGCCGATATTCGAGGTGAGAAAGAGCAACACAGCAGCAAGAACAACTCGCCGAAAAACACCATACGGACTCCTCCATGACACAAATTGGTGCACATAAGCTTCCCTCAAGCTCGCGAGCATCGAATGCACGACTCTGCGGTGATCCAGTTTCTCGAATCCGAGGTTCACCGAGATGACGAGTGACGGCAGCCAGAACTTGAAAAGAGTCCACGGCAGCGTGGCCTGCGCAAGCTCCCGCAAAGCCCTCGCTCTTTTTTTTTGATAGCCCCCCCTTTCCTGATCGTCCCACGGAGACACAGGCTTCTTGTCAATACCGCTGTCCTGGCGAGCCCTCAGAAAGGGACGCACAACCCACTCGTACTCCACCGTGAAGATCAAAAAAGTCAACCCCAGGATAGCCACGAGCCATTCAGCCCGGACCTCCCATCCAGCAAAAAGCGCGTTTGGTTGCACCTGCGACAGCGTAGGCGTCCGCCCCTCGATGACGGGTAAGAACTCGGACAACTTGTTCATCCACGCTACGGCCTTTGGCAGCTGCTCCTCGCTCTTGGCGAAGAGCGTCGAAAACAATGGGTGCGCGAGCTGAAGTCCGATGACAATCGAGATCGCCACCTTGGTCAGCAGGATTAGAGTCGGCCGAGGCACAAACGCGATGGGTTGCTTTCTGCGCGGTGACCCAACTGGCTTTTTCTTGAGCCGATTGCTATCGAGCCACCCCACTAAGCGCGCGAACAAATGACCGCTTGAAACGAGGACGAGAACGGATATTTCCGGACCTGCGTTTTTTTCAAACTCTGTCAACCAAATTACGAGCGCCGAGACTAGAAGCAAGCCAAGTCCAGATGCCAGATACCAAAGCAGGGGAGTCTTGAGTTTCCTTGATTTTTCAGAGCGAAGGTACATGTGGAGGGCCCTGAACAGCGCTCCCACGGAGAAGAAGAGCGCCACACACAAGAGGTCCCCAGAGATTGATCGCTCGCCAAACGGCGCCCACCTCGAATGCCGGCCCAACCAGAACAGCACCGCGACGGCGGTGGAAAATACCCACCAACGCTTAAGCCCGACGTCAACCTTGTAGGAGGTTGCCTGAATCCAAAAGAACAGGGCCGCCGTCGACGCTGCAAGATGGGTGGCCCCAGAAACGGGATCGCCAAAAGGCCCCAAATACCAACTCGAGGCAATGATTGCCAGACATCCAATGGTAGATCCCAGCGCGTACGCTGTATCGCGCTCCCACCTCGATAGACTCCTGAGAATGTCCTTCAACAAGCCGTGCGCGAACAACAGCGGGTAGAGGGTCAGCAGCGCTGTCGGCACCAACAGAATCAGCGCAAGAACCGAGAAACTGTCCGGACCCTTGACCTTTTCAAGAAGGCCCAGCGCCAATTCGGAGATCATCAGGACCAAGGCAAGGAAGAGGCCGCCTAGAATGGCTATACCAGCCCAATCCCAAAAAAACATCCGGCCGACCTGGCTCGCAAGCAGCCGGCGTAGCAACTCCTTCTCGTGTTCTGCCACACAGTATCGGACAAAGCTCGTCTTACCCGCACCACGGCGCCCGGTTATGAGGAAAGCCCCACGATTCCCGGCTCGGAGGAGAAGATCTATGAAGAAGGCGCGTTGCCCTTCCCGCCCCACAAGAACTTCGTTCCCCGGTGGCTCCGCTGCCCCCGCGGTGCGGTAGTGCCCGAAGGGGATCGCGATCGTTCGCTCCGAAAGTGACTTCACTCCGACCCTCCCTAGAAGGCCCTTGCCCCTCCCGCACAAGGCCGGTTCAAACTTTGGCTTTTAACCTACGCTAGCACAGCTGGCCGCGCCTCATATGCCAGCCCCCTGTGGTAACGTCCGCGACCGTCCGAACGCCGCCCCCACCCGGACCACCACCCTATGGCCAAGAATCTCGTCATCGTCGAGAGTCCCACCAAGACT
Organism: Candidatus Multivoradales bacterium; assembly: GCA_965224065.1. Taxonomy (GTDB): domain Bacteria; phylum Acidobacteriota; class Thermoanaerobaculia; order Multivoradales; family JAHEKO01; genus JAOTZA01. The sequence goes on along the minus strand of CBDCYF010000005.1, from coordinate 3,068,954 downwards.
CGAACGCTCAAGAAATTCCTTGGAAAAGCCTACGACATTCAGGCGTCGGTGGGGCACATTCGCGATCTGGAGAAAAAGAACCTCGGCATCGGGGAGAACTTCGAGCCCCGCTACCACGTGCTGCCGGCCAAGACCGACGTGGTCAAGAAGCTCCGGCAAGCCGCCAAGAAGGCGGACACGGTCTTTCTGGCCCCCGACCCCGACCGCGAGGGCGAGGCGATCGCCTGGCACATCGCCGAGATTCTGGACAAGGACCCCGAAGCGGTCCGCCGGGTGACCTTCAACGAGATCACCAAGCAAGCCGTGCTCCAAGCACTCGAGCACCCCGGCGAGATCGACCGGCGCAAGGTGGAGGCACAGCAGGCACGCCGGATTCTGGATCGGCTGATGGGCTTCAAGCTCTCGCCGCTGCTGTGGGAGAAGGTCAAACGGGGGCTCTCCGCCGGCCGCGTCCAGTCGGTCGCGCTCAAGATGGTCTGCGACCGCCAGGCCGAGATCGACGCCTTTGTACCGGTCGAGTACTGGCACATCGACGCCAAGCTAGCGGCCGACCAACCCCCCGCCTTTACCGCCCGCCTGCACCGCATCGGCGGCAAAAAGGCCGAGGTCGGGAACGGCGAGCTGGCCAAAAAAATCGTCACCGACCTCGAGGGCGGCACTTTCCGGATCGGCAAGATCGAGCGCAAAGAATCCAAGCAAAGGCCCCTTCCGCCCTTCATCACCAGTCGGCTGCAACAGGAGGCGTCCCGCCGTTTCGGCTTCTCGGTCAAACGCACCATGGGCATCGCCCAGGGGCTCTACGAGGGCAAGGAGATCGGAGATCGAGGAGCCATCGGTCTGATTACCTACATGCGCACCGACTCGACCCGCGTCGCGGCCGAGGCGATCGACGGCGTGCGGGACGTGATCTCAAAGACCTACGGGGCCAAGGAGCTCCCGAGCAAGCCCAATTTCTACCGGTCGAAAAAGGGAGCGCAGGACGCCCACGAGGCGATCCGACCGACGACTTTCGATCTGCCGCCCGACAAGGTGGCGCCCTTCTTGAAGCCCGAGGATCTCAAGCTCTACCGGCTCATCTGGGACCGGTTTATCGCCTCGCAAATGCTGCCGGCGGTCTTCGACACAACCCGCGTCGACATCGACAACGGCGACTACATGCTGCGTGCCAACGGCAAGGTGATGAAGTCGCCCGGTTTTCTGGCGGTCTACCGCGAGGTCCGTGGGGCGTCCAAAGACAAAGAGTCCGACGGCGACGGCCTGCTGCCGCCGCTCACCGAGGGGCAAGATCTCAAGCTCGAAAAACTCCTGCCCGAGCAGAAGTTCACCCGCCCACCGGCCCGGTTCAGCGAGGCCACACTGGTGCGGGCGCTCGAGGACAACGAGATCGGCCGGCCCTCGACCTACGCCTCCATCCTGGCGACACTTTCCGACCGCAGCTATGTCGAAAAGATCGACCGCCGGTTCAAGCCCACACCGCTCGGCAAGATGGTCAACCAGATGCTCCAGGCGGGGTTTGCCGACATCATCAACGAAGGCTACACCGCGAGCCTCGAGCAACAGCTCGATCGCATCGAGGAGGGAGAGCTCGACTGGCGCGCCGCGCTGACCGAGTTCGATACCAAGTTCAGCCGCGATCTCGAGACCGCGGGCGACCAAATGCCCAACGTCAAAAAAGACGGCGTGCCGACCGACGAGCTCTGCCCGGACTGCAACTCCCCGCTGGTGATGCGATTTGGGCGCTACGGTTCGTTTCTGGGCTGCACCAAGTACCCCGAGTGCAAGTACACCCGCGACGTCGAGCAGGACGCCGAGGACAAGGCGGCCGAGGACGCCAAGGAGATCGAGCCGTGCGAGAAGTGCGGCCAGCCGATGGTGTTGAAGCGCAGCCGCTACGGGGCGTTCTACGGTTGCTCGGGCTACCCCGATTGCAAAAACATCCGCAAGACGGGACCGGCCGCCGAGCCCCCCAAGCCGACCGGGGTCGCCTGCCCCGAGTGCAAAGAGGGCGAGATCGCGGAGAAGCGCTCGCGGCGCGGCAAGATCTTCTACTCCTGCAATCGATACCCCGACTGCAAGTTCGCGCTGTGGAACCCACCGGTCGAAAAAGAGTGCCCGCAATGCGGGTTCCCGCTGGTGACCAAAAAGACGACCAAGAAGAAAGGGCCGCACCTCGCCTGTCACAAGAAGGAGTGTGACTGGGAGGAGCTGCTCACCGACGAAGCCGATCCAGCCGACCAAGCCCCGAGCTAGAGCGCGACGCGGTGGCCGGATCGTACGGCCCGGCGGGAAGCTCAGCGGGGAACGGCGCGCGCTACCCGGACTCCACAGCTCGACCGGCAACTCCAGCCAAACGGGGAGCGAAGGCGCGCGCCTCGGTTTCCCTCGCGCCGGATCACATTCGGACTTCCAAGTTTTGAGCTGTGCGCTCGGTCAAACGTCCCTGCTCCGCCTCCCGCCAGCCCGGCCGAAGGGCTGCAGCAGGGCCGTTTGACCGAGCGCATGAGATGACCTCTCGGAGTCCCAACTGATCCGGCGCGAGGGAAACCGAGGCGCGCGTTTTCGCATCCCGCTCCTAACAATTCGACGTTCCGGAAGCGGAGTCCGAGGAACGCGCGCCGTGCCCTGTGTAGCCCTCGGCCGGGCCGCGGCACCCCCGAGGTGGGAGCCAGTTCCTATAATGAAACCGTGAGCACTTCCGGAAATCCGGTCCAAGTAATCGGCGCCGGCTTGGCGGGAACCGAGTGCGCTTTTCAGCTCGCCGAGCGCGGGGTGCCGGTGGCGCTCTACGAGATGCGGCCGGTCAGGACGACCCCGGCGCACAAGACCGGGGATCTCGCCGAGCTGGTGTGCAGCAACTCGCTGCGCAGCGACGATCCGTTTCACGCCGCTGGGCTGCTCAAGCGCGAGATGGAGCGCTTTGGCTCCCTCATCATCTCGAGCGCCCGCGCCGCCGCGGTGCCCGCCGGCAGCGCCCTGGCGGTCGACCGGGAGAAGTTCGCGGCTACGGTGACCCGCGCGCTGGAGTCTCACCCGCTGATCGAGATCCACCGCGAGGAAGTCGACGCCCTGCCGGCCGGCAATGTCGTCGTGGCAACGGGCCCTCTGACCTCCGAGGCCCTTTCGCGGACGCTCGGGGCGCTCCTGGGCTCCGAGCACCTCTATTTCTACGACGCCATCGCTCCGATCGCCGACGCCGAGAGCCTCGATCATTCACGGCTCTTCTGGGCGTCACGCTACGGCAAGGGCGGTGCCGACTATCTCAACTCGGCGCTCGACCGCGACCAGTACGAGGCCTTTCTCACCGCCCTGCTGGGAGCCGAGGTCCTGCCACTCCACGACTTCGAGAAGGACCTGTTTTTCGAAGGCTGCCTGCCGATCGAGGAGCTGGCCCGGCGCGGCCCCGACACCCTGCGTTTTGGCCCCATGAAACCGGTCGGCCTGACGACTCCCGACGGCCGTGCTCCCCACGCGGTCGTCCAGATGCGGCAGGAGAACCTGGCGAAGAGCCACCTGAACCTGGTCGGCTTTCAGTCGCGCATGAAGTGGCAGGACCAGAAACGGGTGCTGCGGATGATCCCTGGGCTCGAAAGGGCACATTTTGTGCGGCTGGGACAGATCCACCGCAACACCTTCCTCAACTCTCCGATCCACCTCAATGCCTACTACCGGCTCAAGGCGCGACCGCTCGTCCGGCTGGCGGGGCAGATCACCGGGGTCGAGGGTTATCTCGAGTCGGCAGCCACCGGGCTCGTGGTGGCGCTCTACCTGGCGCTCGAGCGCGGTGGAATCGACGCGGAGCGGTTGCCCTTCTCCACCGCCCTGGGGGCGCTGGCGCGCCACCTCACCGAGTCCGATCCGAGGCACTTCCAGCCGGCCAACATCAACTACGGCCTTTTCCCCGAGCTGGGCCGGCGAGCCAAAAAGCGCGATCGGCGACGCCTCTACGCCGAGCGCGCCGTGGCGGATCTCGAGGGCTGGGCCGGCCGCTTTGGCGTCGCGCTGGCGGCGACGGGCGCCGGGTCTCCCCAGGAAGCGGCCCACGAGGCGGCAATCTAGCGGCCATGCAAAACGCAATCGACCGGTTTCTCGAGCATCTCGCCGAGGAACGCAACTTCTCCCCTCACACCGTTCGGGCCTACGGCTCCGACCTCGGCCGTTTTCAGACGTTTCTCGGTCGGGATTTTCTGGGATGCGATCCGGAGAAGATCGAGCTGGAGAAGATCGACACGCTGGCCGTCCGGTCCTTTCTCGCCTCGCTCGCACGCGAGGGAGTCGGCCGCCGCAGTCAGGCGCGCGCGCTTTCGGCGGTGAGGAGCTTTTTTCGCTTCGCCTGCCGGGAAGGCCGGCTGGAGCGCAACCCGGCCAAGGGCGTCAAGACCCCCAAGCTGCCGCGCCCGCTGCCGCGACACCTCAGGCCGGGCGAGATCGAGACGCTGCTCGAGACCATCGACGGAGACGAGCCCCTCGACAAACGCGACCGCGCCATCTTCGAGCTGCTCTACGCTACGGGTTTGCGGGTCGGCGAGCTGGTCGGCCTCGACTGGTCGGCGATCGATCTCGAGGGGCGAATGCTGCGGGTGATCGGCAAGGGGGACAAAGAAAGGATGGTCCCATTTGGCCGGCCCGCTGCCGACGCGCTGGCGAGCTGGCGCGAAGGCGCCCACGAGGTCGAAAAGGTGCAGCCGGACGCGTCGGAAGGCGCTGACGAGCCCGTCTTTCTGAACTACCGGGGCGGCCGTCTGAGCGAGCGCTCGGTGCGGCGGCTGCTGGACCGACGGGTCGAGCAGGCGGCGCTCGCCGCGGGCGTTCATCCCCACGCGCTGCGCCACTCGTTTGCCACCCATCTGCTGGAAGGCGGCGCCGACCTGCGGGCGATCCAGGAGCTTTTGGGGCACAGCTCGCTCTCGACCACACAACGCTACACCCATCTCGACGTGGATCGACTGTTGCGTGTCTATCGCGAGTCGCATCCGCGGGCCAAGGGAGCCACTCCACCGGCGGACGCCGACCCGGGGGACCGTGCCAAACCCTGAGCTGGAGTTCGAGTGCACACCCGGGAGACGTTTCGCAGCCAGCCGGCGGCGGCTGGCGGCGCTCCTGGTCGCCGTAGCCGCGGTGGCCGGGCTCGCGGCCTTTTTTGCCTGGAGCCACGCAAGGACCTGGCCGGCGATCCTTGCCGGCGGGGTCGCCGTCTTGGCCCTCTTCGCTCTGCGCATGAGCGGAGATCTCGACCCCCGCAAGCTGACGCTTTCCGGCGGCCGCCTGACCATCCAGACCCGCCGCCATCTCCTCGAGCGAAACGTCGCCGGCGCTATGGCCCACCGGCTGGCCCCGGACGAGGTCGAGCACTTGGATCGCCTGGTCTCGGCGGGGGGCTTTGTCACCGCGGCCGGGGGCTTCGACTCGCGCCTCCTGGGCGAGTTCGATCTCTACGCCTCCGACACCGCAAACGCGGTCCTGCTGGAGTTGGGAGAAGAGCGTCTCATCGTGACCCCGGACGAGCCCGAGCGGTTTCTGGCGAGCCTTGCCGCTGGGGAACGCGATCTCCGGGTACAATCCCCGACCCATGAGTGACTTCCGGTCGACGACCGTGCTGACCGTGCGCCGGGGCGACCGGGTCTGCATGGTCTCCGACGGCCAGGTCACATTTGCCAACACGGTGATCAAGTCCACCGCAGGCAAGGTCAAGCGCACCGGCAAGGGTAAGGTGCTGGTCGGGTTTGCCGGTGGCGCCGCCGACGGTCTGGCCCTCTTTACCCGCTTCGAGGCCAAGCTCGATGAGTTCCAGGGCAACCTCGAGCGCGCCGTCGTCGAGCTCGCCAAGGACTGGCGAACCGACCGCGCGCTCAGACGCTTGGAGGCGCACATGCTGGTCGCCAGCGTCGACAAGACCTTTCTGGTCTCCGGAAACGGCGACCTGCTCCAGCCCGACGAAGACGGTCTGCTGGCCATCGGCTCGGGCTCCAACTTCGCGCTGTCGGCGGCGCGCGCGCTGCTGCACCGCACCGAGCTGTCGGCGCGCGAGATCGCCGAGGACGCCATGCGGGTGGCCGCCGAGATCTGTGTCTTTACCAACGACAAGCTGACGATCGAAGAGCTCTAGCGAGAAGTCCAAAATGGTCATCCGACTCCCGAGCTCGCTGGGCGACGAGCGCCGCCTCGAAGACTCGACGCCGCGCGAGATCGTGGCGGCGCTCGATAAGTACGTCGTCGGGCAGCACGCCGCCAAGCGGGCCGTGGCGATCGCGCTACGCAACCGCTGGCGCCGCCAGCAGCTCGACCCCGTGGTCGCCGAGGAGATTCTGCCCAAGAACATCCTGATGATCGGGCCGACCGGCGTCGGCAAGACCGAGATCGCGCGGCGGTTGGCGCGGCTGGCAAAGGCGCCCTTTCTAAAGGTCGAGGCCTCCAAGTTCACCGAAGTCGGTTATGTCGGTCGCGACGTCGAGTCGATGATTCGCGACCTGCTCGAGATCGCGGTCGGGATGGTCAAAAGCGAAAAGCGCGAGGCGGTTCAGGCCGCCGCCGAGGAAAGCGTCGAGGAGCGACTTCTCGACTTGCTCCTGCCCCAGGACAGCGGGCCTGGCTTTGGCACCGAGGAGACGCCCGACCTCTCCGAGACCCGCGAAAAGCTCCGCCGCAGGCTTCGCGGGGGTTCTCTCGAGCAACGCGAGATCGAGGTCGAGATCCAGGACACTTCGGCGCCGAGCTTCGAGATGTTCACGCCCCAGGGAGTCGAGGAGGTCGGGATCAACCTGCGCGACATGATGCCTGGTGTCTTTGGCCGCACCCGCAAACAGAAGATGACCGTCGCCGACGCGCGGGAAGTCCTGGCCCAGCAGGAGGCCGAGAAGATGATCGACCGGCAGCAGGTCGCCCGCGACGCCCGGACACGTGTCGAGCAGGGCGGCATGATCTTTCTCGACGAGATCGACAAGGTCGCCGGGCGGGAAGGCGGCCAGGGTCCCGACGTCTCCCGCGAAGGAGTCCAGCGGGATCTCCTGCCGATCGTCGAGGGCTCGACCGTGGCGACAAAACACGGCCCCGTGCGGACCGATCACATCCTCTTTATCGCCGCCGGCGCGTTCCACGTCGCCAAGCCGTCCGATCTCATCCCCGAGCTCCAGGGCCGTCTGCCCATACGGGTCGAGCTCGACGCGCTGAGCGAAGACGATTTTGTGCGCATCCTCACCGAGCCCGAGAACGCGCTCACCAAGCAGTACGCGGCGCTCCTCTCAACCGAGGGAGTCGAGCTCGAGTTCAGCGACGAGGCCATCCGCGAGATCGCGCGGCTGGCGGTCGAGGTCAACTCGCACACCGAGAACATCGGGGCACGACGGCTGGCGACGCTGCTCGAACGCCTCCTCGACGAAGTATCCTTTGAAGCACCCGACATGAAGGGCGTCGCTTTCAGCGTCGACGCAGACTATGTCCGTAAAACTCTCTCCGGAATCGCTGAAGACCAGGATCTGAGCCGATATGTGTTGTAGAACCCGTCTGCTGACTCTCGGATTTCTGACCGTGCTGGCGGCCGGTTGCGGGCACAAGGGACCACCCTTGCCACCCCCGCTCAAAAACCCGGCGCCCACCACGGATCTCGCGGTCCAGCAGCGAGGCTCCGAGCTCCTCGTGACCTTTAGCTACCCGCAGACAACGCTGAGCGGCGAGCTCCTCACCGACCTCGAAAGCGTCGAGTACTGGGAGCTGAAGCGCCCGGTACCGGGCTGGTCCGAGGGCGGGGGCTCCGAAGAGGCGGCAACCGAGTCGGCGGAAGAGGCCTCCGACTTGGACGAGCCCAGCGAGCCCACGACCCCGGACGACCCCGAAGAGCCGGCAGAAGAGGGCGAGGAGAGCTCAGGGGAAGAGCCAAAGGAAGAGGAAGACGATGAGGGCGAAGCCGACGACGACTTTGTACCGCCCCCCCCGTCCAAAGAACAGCTCGTGGCGGTCGAGCCGCTCGAGTTTCAGGCCACGGCCCAGTTGCGGCTGACACTCGCCGGGGCGGAGCTCAAGTCGGCGATCGCCGGCGACTCGATCGTGATGCGCTTTCCGCTCGACCCCGATCCCACAGAAGAATTGGGCCATATCTTCGCCGTCAAGACATTCTCCGGACCGCGTCTCGGCTCACCGTTCTCCAACCTCGCGACCCTGGTGCGCCGGACGCCGCCGGCACCGCCCGCCGGTTTCAATGTCGAGGCCGTCCCAGCCGGGGTCCACATCACTTGGGAAAACGAGGCCGCGGCAGTCGAGGCCGATTCCGAGGGCGACGCTGAAAGCGGCATGGACGCCACGGACGGCGAGGAAACCGAAGACGGACCGAGCGGCTTTCACATTTACCGCCGGGACGCGCAGAGCCGCAGCTACGGCCAACCGCTGGTCAAGCTGCCGGGCACGGCCGCGCACCACTTCGACCGCACCGCGCAGTACGGTAATCGCTACATCTACTCGGTGACCACGGTCGCCGAGACCCGCCCACTGATCGAAAGCGCCCTCGCCGGAGAGCGAGAGATCGACTATCAAGACCGGTTTGCGCCGCCGCCGCCGATCAACCTGGTCGCCCTCGCCGAGCCCGGCCGTGTGCGGCTGCTGTGGGACGCGAGCCGAGTCTCCGATCTGGGAGGTTATGTCGTCTTCCGGCGTGTGGGAGACGGAGAGTTCTTGCGCCTCAATAGCGAGCTGATCACCGACCCCGAGTACAACGACCTCGCCGTAGCCGCCGGAACAAGCTACGACTATCAAGTCGCCGCGGTCGACCAGATCGGCAACCAGAGCGACCCGGGTGCCCCGGTCTCGGCCCTTGTGCCATGACGCCCTATTACCGGCTCTCCGGGGGCGGTAACGACTTTCTGGCGCTGATCGAGCCCGAGGCTGTCCCGGAGACGGAGCAGATCCGGGCACTGTGCTCCCGCGGCCTCTCGCTCGGCGCCGACGGGCTGTTCGCGCTCCGCCGGACCGCCGCGGGCGCCCAGATGGACTATTTCAATGCCGATGGCCGGGGTGCCGCCCTGTGCTTGAACGGCGTCCGATGCGCCGGTCGCCTGGCGTTCCACCTCGGCTGGGGGGAACGTGAGCTCGAGATTCTCACCGGCGCCGGCGCGGTGACGGCCCGGCTCAGCGACGACGGCGAGATCTCGCTCGAAGTCCCCGCGCCTCGGGGCCGGCCCTCCCCGATCGACGTGCCGGTCGATAAAGAGACCCACTCCGGCTATCGCATCCGTATCGGGGTGCCCTATTTTGTGCTGCCGTGGCAGGAGACTCTGGCGCGCGCCCCGGTCGCACAGCTAGGGGAACGGCTGCGCCACGCCCCCGAGGTGGGCACAACGGGAGCCAACGTCGCTTTTGTCCGCTATCCCTCGGACCATCGCATCGAGATGCGGGTCTTCGAGCGCGGCGTCGAGGCCGAGACTCTGGCCAGCGGTACCGGTGTGCTCGCCGCGACCGCGGTGGGCATCTATCTGGAGCGCACCCGCTTCCCGGCCGAGGTGCTCACCCGGGGAGGGCACGTGCTCGCGGTCGACGGCGAGATCGAGGATGGACGCCCGACACAATGGGTTCTCTCGGGCGACACCGGCTGCTGGCCGAAGGCGACTATTGCGACGCCGCCCAATCCGTTCCGCCCCCGCCCGACTGGTCGCTCTAACCGCGCAGGGTGTTAGATTTTGCGCCGGATGAGCCAGTCCTCCTTTCCTCCGGTCGACGAGCAGATGGCCTTGCTCGAGCGCGGCGCGGTGGATCTCATCGACGCCGGCGAGCTGCGCGACAAGCTCGAGCGCTCGCACAAAGACGGGCTTCCGTTGACCGTCAAGACGGGATTCGATCCGTCCGCTCCCGATCTCCATCTGGGACACACCGTCCTGCTTCGCAAGATGAAGCATTTCCAGGATTTAGGGCATCGGGTCATCTTTTTGATCGGCAGCTTTACCGGCATGATCGGCGACCCGACCGGCAAGAAGGCGACCCGCCCGCAACTGAACCGCGAGGAGATCCTGGTCAACCAAAAAACCTACGAGCGCCAGGTGTTCAAGATCCTCGACAAGAACACCACGGTGATCGACTACAACGATCGCTGGCTCGGCGAGCTCGGCTCCGATGGGCTGGTCAAGCTCGCCGGCCGCTACACCCTGGCGCGGATGATGGAGCGCGATGACTTTCGCACGCGCTTTCGCGACAACCAGCCGATCTCGATCCACGAGCTTCTCTACCCGCTTCTCCAGGGCTACGACTCGATCGCGCTCGAGGCCGACGTCGAACTGGGTGGTACCGACCAGCTCGTCAACTTGCTGGTCGGGCGCGACCTGATGAAGGAGGACGGGCTCGATCCGCAAGTCGTCCTGACGGTGCCATTGCTGGTCGGCCTGGACGGCACTGAAAAAATGTCCAAGAGTGCGGGAAACGCCATCGGTCTCGAGGAATCGCCCGGCGAGATGTTCGGCAAGACTATGTCGATCCCCGACGAGCTCATGTGGGATTGGTATCTGTTGCTGACCGATGTGCCCGAGACCGAGATCGACGACAAGCGCCGCCGGGTCGAGGCCGGCGAGCTGCCCGGCAAACAGGCCAAACAGGAGCTGGCGCGAAGACTGACCGCTCGCTACCACTCCGACGGAGATGCCCAGGCGGCGCTCGAGGAGTTCGAGCGAGTGTTTGCACGCGGCGGCGCGCCCGACGACACCCCGATCGTCTCGGCCCGTCCGGACGAGCCGCTGACCAAGCTCCTGGTACGCACCAACTTGGCGGCGAGCAACAAGGAAGCCCACCGCCTGGTGACCCAGGGAGCCGTCTCGATCGACGGGGGTAGGGCCTCCGACCCGTTCTCACTTCTCGAGTCGCGGCCCGCACCCTACCTCATCAAGGTCGGCAAGCGTCGGTTTGTGCGACTCGAGGTCTCCTAGCCTGGTCTCCGCGATACAACCGAAGGCTCGAGCGCGCTTCTACGGTCCCGAGCCCGCCGGCTACCGCGCGCTCAACCGCGAGCTGTTGGAGGACGCCGACCCGGTGCCGGCGGCCGGCACCGTGACGAATCGCGAGAGCTTTGCCGCGGCGGCGACCGTCGCCGGGCTCGACGAGACGGTCAAGGTCCTGCCGATCCCGGCGGCGGTTCGCGACGAAACCAAGACCGGCGCGATGGCCGAGGTGGCGGGGCTGGCGCGCGACGGTTTCCTGACCGCATTGCGCGGCGAAAGAAAAACCGATCTCGCGCGGCCCTTGGGCGCCTCTGCCGCCGAGCACATCCGGTCCCGATGCCCTCATCTGGCGGCCCTTGTCACGGCGGTCGAAGGGGCAATCGCGGGCAGCGACCTGTTTGTCCGCGCCGTCAAGCACGACCGCGCGCGGGCTTCCTCCACCGATGCGTCCGGTGACCGCGCGAGAGAGAACCTCCACTTCGACGCCGAGCTTTCGAGCCTCGAGGAGTACGACGAGCCGATTTTCCAGTTCTATCTCAACGTGGGTCGGGAGCCACGACAGTTCCGCATCCTACCTCTGCCGCTTTCGGCGATCCTCGCTCGGCTTGTCGACTGCGGGGACCTCGCGCCCGAGAATGTCCGGCGAATGCCGCTCGGTGAGATTCTGGATCGGTACCGGCACCGGTTCACGACACCACTCGAGGTGATCCCGGTCGAATCGCTTCATCTGGCGATCTTCGACGGCCGCGTTTTCGCGCACGACGCCGGCAAGGCCTCGCTACCGTCCCTGCTCGAAGGCCGGTTCGAGCCATCGCACGAAGACGATCTTGTGCTGGCGCTCGACGCCACCCTCACCGGCCACCATCGCGGCCTCTACCACCCGGCACGGCCCTTTCTCGAAGACCTCCGCGAGGAGTAGGCGTCGCTATACTCTTCCGGGGAATGAGAACTCCGTCCCGCAACGCGCTGGAGCGCTCGTTCCGTCTTCGCCGTGCGGCCCCGCGCATCGTCTTCCTCCCGCTCCTCGCCGCTCTCTCGGCCTGTGGCCCCCGCGAGCCGGTCGAGTCGTCGGAGGCCGGACCATCTACGGCAGAGCCGTCTAGGGGCGAGCCGGCGCTCTTCACCGATGTCGCCGCCGCTGCCGGGATCGACTTCGTCCACCACAACGGCTCGACCGGTGAGTTTTATCTTCCCGAGCTGATGCAGTCGGGCGCCGCCTTTCTCGACGTCAACAACGACTCGTTTCTCGACGCCTATCTGATCCAGGCCGGGCCGTTGCCGCCACGGTTCGACACCGATCTCAATCGCAACCGGTTTTTTCTCAACCAGCGCGACGGCACCTTCGCCGACGCCACCCTCGCCTCGGGACTCGGCGACCAGGGGTACGGAGCGGGTGCTGCGGCGGCCGATTTCGACCGGGACGGCTGGGTGGATGTCTACGTCACCAACTGGGGGCCCAACAGCCTCTACCGCAACAACGGCGACGGCACCTTCACCGACGTCACCGACACGGCCGGCGTGGGCGACACCGGTTACTCGACCAGCGCGGCTTTCTTCGACTACGACCGTGACGGCGATCTCGATCTCTATGTCGCCAACTATGTGGACTGGACGCCTCAGATCGAGCGGCCCTGTTTCGGGCTGAGCGGGATCCGCGGCTACTGCGCTCCCGACGTCTACCAGCGCCCGCAGCTCGACACGCTCTACCGCAACAACGGCGACCGGACGTTCACCGACGTCAGCCGCGAGGCCGGCATCCACAGTTCTCCCTCGACCGGGCTTGGGGTGGTGACCGCCGATTTCGATCGCGATGGATGGCTGGACCTCTATGTCGCCAACGACCAGATGCCCAACCATCTGTGGATCAACCGCGGCGACGGCACCTTTGCAGACGAGGCCCTGCTGCGGGGCGCGGCGGTCAACAAGCTGGGCGAAGCCGAGGCGGGCATGGGCGTGGCGGTCGCCGACGTCGACTCGAATGGTTTCTGGGACCTCTTCATGGTCCACCTGGGCGGTGAGACCAACACCTTCTACTCCAACGAAAGCGGGCTTTTCACCGACCGCACCGACCGCCTCTCTCTCGGCTCGGTGAGCCGTGCGTACACCGGTTTTGGGACCGCGTTCTTCGACTACGACTGCGACGGGGTCCAGGATCTCTTTGTCGCCAACGGCCGGGTTCGCTTGGGCGACTCGCTGACGGTCGACAGCTACGCCGAGCCCAACCAGTTGCTGCGCGGCCGGCCCGAGGGTGGGTTCAAAGACGTCTCGGCCGAGGCGGGGCCGGTCTTTGCGGCCAACGAGGTCAGCCGCGGGGCGGCATTTGGCGACTACGACAACGACGGCGACATCGACATTCTGCTCTCCAACAACGGCGCGCCCGCCCGGCTGCTGCGCAACGAAGCCGCCGGCTGCGCCAACAGCCTGACGATCCAACTGGTCGCGGCGGGCAAGAAGCGTGACCCGATCGGCGCCGAGGTAGTGGCGGAGATCGGCGACCGGCGCCGGCACGCCTGGGCACACCCGGCCTACTCGTATTGCTCGTCAAACGACCCGCGAGTCCACATCGCGCTCGGCGAAGGAGAGACCGTCGACCGTTTGACCGTGACCTTCCCTTCGGGGGCCACCCGCGTGCTCTCGGATCTCGGCGGCGGCTCGGTCCTGCGGATTCACGAGCCGGAGGTGCCGTGAAGCCCAAACTCCTCCTCGTCTCGGCGCTCGTCCTGCTGGCCCTCTTCCTCCTCGCCAGGCCATCGTTCCGGGCGGCACCCGAGCCTCCGCTGCCGGAAACCTACGAAGGCGTCGACCCCGAGGTCGCGGCCGCCATCCGGAAAGCGGCCGATGCCGTACGCGACGACCCAAACGGCTCAGCCTTCGGCCGCCTGGCCCAGCTCTACCACGCGCACGAGTACTTCGAGCTGGCACGGCGTTCTTACCGGACCGCCGGGGAGCTCTCCCCCGAGGACCCCAGGTGGTCGTACCATCTCGGCGTGATGGCCGCCGAGCGGGGCGAAAACGAGCTGGCGATTCGCCACCTCCGGGCGACCCTGCGGCTCGACGGCTCCTATGTCCCCGCGCACGTTCATCTGGGCGACACCCTGGCCGCCTCCGGTGAGCTTCGGGCCGCTACCGCCGCCTACTCGCGCGCGCTCGAGCTCGAGCCCGACCACGCCTGGGCGCTCGCCGGACGGGGCCGGATCACCTACGAGGAAGGCCGGACCCAAGACGCCCTGGCGGACCTGGAGAAAAGCGTTGCCGGTCCCGACCCGCCCCGCCACGCGATCTACCAGCTCGCCCTCGCCTATCGCGACTTGGGCCGGCCGGAGGACGCCCGCCGGCAGATGGACGCCTACCGCCGGACGCCCGGCGCCGTCGCCATGCCCGATCAACGGATGCGCGAGGTGGCAGAGCAAGCCCAAGGCCTCTTTGGCCGGCTGCGAGAAGCACGCGCGGCGCTCGCCGCCGAGCGCTACGAGGAGGCCCAGGCGATCTACGAGCAAATTCTCCAGACCAATCCGCGCGAATTCTCCTCCCTGATGAATCTCGCCAACCTGTATTTCCGCCAGCAGCACTACGCCGAGGCCGCAGCGTTGCTCGAGCGGGCGGTCGAGGTCGACGAGGACGTCGCCCACGCCCACTTTGCGCTGGCTTCCTCCTACCTGGCTCTCGAGCGCTTCGCCGACGGCGAGCGAGAGCTTGTGCGGGTGCTCGAGCTGGAGCCCGGGCATCGCCAGGCGGCGGAGTTCCTCGAACGGCTGCGACAGACCGCCGTCGGCCAGCCCGGGAGTAGGAGATGACGGCCTCGCTCGCCGGCCCGCGCTCTTCCGGCCGCGCGGGGCTTCTCGGCCTCCTGGCCCTTTTCACGGTCATGCCGGGCTGCGGTCAAAGCGGGGCTCAGGAATCCAGGCCTGCCGAAAATCCGCCCGCAACGGCTCCAGGAGCTCGGGACGCTTCGACCCGCAAGATGGTCGAGCGCCTGGCCGAACTTTCGCTCGAACAGGACGCCCATCCCGACCGGGTCAGCACCCGCGAGTTCGCGGTCAACCAACCCCATCTGATCCCCGGTCTCAAGGCCCGGATCGCCGCCACCGAAGAGCCGATGCGCCGTCTCGAGCTGCGCGCCGACCTCGCGCAGCAGCTCCTGATGAACGGGGCGAGCGAGGAAGCACTGGCCGAGGCCGAAGCCCTCGCCCGTGAGTTTGCGGGAGTTGAAGGCCTCGCCAACGAGCAAAAAAGACTAGCGCTCTTCGAGCTCGAGGGCCTCGCCGCCCTGGCGGCGCTCCGGCTCGGGGAACAGGAGAACTGTATTGCACGCCACGGCCGGCACTCGTGCCTCTTCCCGATCGAGGCGGCCGGTGTCCACGAGCTGCGGCGCGGCTCCGAAAGGGCGTTGGCCTCGCTCGAGCGCCAGCTCGAGCTCGAGCCCGACGATCTCGCCGCTCGCTGGCTCTCGAACCTGGCCCGGATGACCCTCGACGAGTACCCCGCGGGGCTCGGGAAGGACATGCTGCTTCCGCCCGAGACCTTCGCCTCCGAGGGTCCGGTCGAGAGATTCGAGGACATCGCCCCCGATCTCGGCGTCGCAACCCTCGGCCTGGCCGGCGGCAGCGTGCTAGAGGACTTCGATGGCGACGGGCGGCTCGATCTCGTGGTGTCGTCCTGGGGCCTTCGTGATCCGTTGCGCTACTACCAAAACACGGGGAACGGCCTCGTCGAGCGGACCCAGGAAGCCGGGCTCACGGGACTGACCGGCGGCATCAACCTCACCCACGCCGACTACGACAACGACGGCGACGCCGATCTTTACGTGCTGCGCGGCGGCTGGCTCGCCGATCTCGGCGCGCACCCGGATTCCTTGCTCAGAAACAACGGCGACGGCACCTTCACCGACGTGACCGAATCGGCGGGCCTCTTGTCGCTCCACCCCAGCCACTCCGCAGCTTGGGGCGACTTCAACAACGACGGCTGGCTGGATCTTTTTGTCGCGCACGAAGAGCGCCCCGAAGGCGACGCGCACCCGTCGCAGCTCTACGCGAGCAACCGCGACGGCACCTTCAGCCGCTACGCCGAGTTTGCGGCGATGGGCGTGGTCAAGGCCGCCGCCTGGGGTGACTTCAACAACGACGGCTGGCTCGACCTCTACCTGTCGCGCTTTGCCAAAGGCAACGTCCTCTATCGTAGCGAGCCCGTTCTCGACCCGGCCGGCCGGCCGCGGCCCGGCTTCCGGCGCTTTACCGACGTCACAAAAGACGCCGGGGTGACCGAGCCACGGCTGAGTTTCCCCACCTGGTTCTTCGACTACGACAACGACGGCTGGCTCGACCTTTTTGTCGCCGGTTGGGACGGCTCGGAGATCGGGGAGATCGCCGCGCAATACCTCGGGCTGCCCAACCAGGCCGAGGTCCCGCGCCTCTATCGCAACCGGGGCGACGGCTCGTTCGAAGACGCCACCCCGGCCGCTCGGCTCGACCGCGTGTCTCTGGTGATGGGCGCCAACTACGGCGACTTCGACTCCGACGGCTGGCTCGACCTCTATCTCGGCACCGGCGCCCCCGACCTGCGCTCGCTGCTGCCCAACCGCATGTTCCGCAACGCGGGTGGCAAGGGTTTCCAGGACGTCACCACCGCCGGCGGCTTCGGGCATCTGCAGAAAGGCCACGGCATCTCCTTTGGCGACGTCGACAACGACGGCGACCAGGATGTTCACGCCGTCATGGGAGGCTGGTTTTCAGGCGATGTCTACCAAAACGTGCTCTTCGCCAACCCCGGAAGCCCCAACCGCCACATCGCCTACCTGAAACTCCACGGCGTGACCTCCAACCGCTCCGGGCTCGGTGCGCGGCTGCGGGTCACGGTCGGCGCGGGTGAGAGCGCGCGGACCATCCACCGCACGGTCTCGACCGGTGGCAGCTTCGGGTCGTCACCGTTGCGCCAAGAGATCGGGCTGGGGGCAGCGGACCGGATCGCCGAGCTGCGTGTCACCTGGCCGGCGAGCGAAATCATTCAGACCTTCCACGATCTCCCGGCCGGAAAACTGCTCGTCGTTCGGGAAGATTCAGAGAAAGTCGAGATTCTCGAGCTGCAGCGGGACCAATAGGCCTCCGCGCCGCGACAGGGGACACGGCCGATCCCACCTCGCGTTACGTCTTAGCGACCGGGTCAGGCCGCAAAAACAAGACAAGCTCCTCATCCCGCCGCAGGTGTGGCTGTCCGTGCCGCACAAAACCGTGCGCGCGCAAGACCTTCTGCATTGGGACATTGTCCGTGCGGGTCCGCGCAAAGACCGGCACCGCCGGCACGCGGGTCAGCAGCGAACGACAGAGGCTCGAAGCCACCCCACTCCGGCGATACGCGGGAGCGACAAACACCCATCCCAGATCAAACTCGTACTCCGCTGCGCCGGCGCTCGCTTCCGCCCCTCTGAAAACCTCCCCCCGCTCCTCCTCACCCGGCGCCTTGAGGGCGGCAATCGCTCCCAGCTCGCCGTCCGCCGCGTAGTAAAACGCGAGCCACCTCGCAGCACGAATCCGAGCCTCCAGATTCTGCGCAGCCGGAAACCCCTGGCGGATGAGCCGCGCGAACTCGCCACGCTCCTCGTTCGTGCAGGCGTTTGGGTTTTTGAGGTGGACTCTAGAGGTCAAAAGACGCGCCCGAGCCCAAGGGCACTAGTAGAACGATTGTCTTGATACTACTTCGCATTCGACTTCGTCAGCAGCGATCACCGACTATCCCCTACCAATGCGCTTTTTCGTTTTTTCCACTTTTGCTTCTCTTGCTCCCGATGTTCAAGGCCTTGACCAAGCCAGTACACCAAACGACTCGCTGAGCCCGCTTCGGTCGAGTATTCAAAACTTGTTGCTGAGTTCATGAATGGCTTCTCAAACACATGTACACAATCGGACA
Source organism: Candidatus Multivoradales bacterium (assembly GCA_965224065.1). Lineage (GTDB taxonomy): Bacteria > Acidobacteriota > Thermoanaerobaculia > Multivoradales > JAHEKO01 > JAOTZA01. Next base: position 3,051,150 of record CBDCYF010000005.1, on the reverse strand, counting down.
CATTCGCAAGCAACTCTCTGATCATTCGAATCGTTACTCCAGGGGAAACCTGCTCCCCAATGCGAAGCACCGCCTCAAGGTCTGCGTGGGCAACGCGTCTGTTTCTCCGAAGTCGAACGACCTTGGCCTTTTCAATCAACCCTTTCACTTTACTCTCGAGAGCATCCGCCACCGCTGGGTAATCCGCGTCTCGAAGCCTCTTTACGACAAGGGGAAATGAAGCATTTTCGCGCCCTCGGGCATCACGAGCCGGATCAACCAAGCGGGTAATCCGAAGAATAATGTCGTCGAGGAGAATCCACTTGAGTCGGGTAAAGAAAGTTCCAGCACACCGATTGAGGAGCTTTACCGTCTCGTCGGATTCCGCGTACAGCACCAAAAACGATTTCCATGCCAAATGCAACTGAGCGACATCTGTCCAAAGACGATGGCACAATCGACCGAGACGGGGGGGCATCTCGGCTTCAAACCGCTCGGCGATTTGCGCCGCCGTGTTCTCCTTGGCCATCTGCAGTTGTATGAAGGGTTAAGAGCCCCTTACGCGCCAAACGTAACGTATCGATGCTATTTCACTGACCGTTCAGAACTTTTCGCCAAGCGTCACTTCTTGCTGGAGGCGAAGGTGCTCCTCACAGAGCCGGCCGCGCAGTAGCTCAATCATCCGAGTAAGCTCCTCCACCGTCTTCCTTGGTAACGGTGCATGGGCGTCGCGGCTAATGGTCGAAGCGACCGGCGCTCCGCCAAGACGTTCAAGCGACACCTTCACCGATCGACCGTCTGGGTCAGAGTGTGCAATGTCACGATTGCGTGCTTGCCCGATCTGTGTGTGAAGGAGCTTCTGCCCCTGCGAGAAAACTTCGAGGTATTCACCGGGGAGGCGTTTCTGTACGTCCATACTCGCCCGACTCTTGGAGAAGGGAGCCCAGTACGAAACTATGAGCGCCGTGTTTAGACAGCGTAGAAGCCGCTTGTCAGCACGGGCAGCCGCGGAGTGCAACTCGCGATCGAGAATCTGTTCCGCGCAGTCAGCGGCATGATGCAGGTCCATCTCGGCCTGGACTATCCGCTTGAACAGTCGTCGCGTGTCGTTCATGCTCCAGAATCGCTAGCTGTGACTACTGACAAACAGCTTCATTTTACAGTCACTCTCCTCCGCGACCTCGCCAGTACGCTGTAGGTCAACTAGGAGTCGCGTCGCTCCACGAATCCAACCCGAGCATCCGACCTTACAAACCCAAACTCCGGGCCGGGGCAAGCCCGGCCCCTACATAGGAATGATCGCAAGCGACGAGAAGCGCGGTCCGTTCCGAAGCGTTCCTGAACAACCGCTGGGGTGTGGTCGTTTCTGGGTGAGGCTTCGGCCGGAGACGCCACCAGGGGCGTCTGACCGAGCGCGTCACACCATCCTTCGGAGTCGATTCCAGGCCCGGCGCGAAGGAAGCCGAGGCGCGAGCCCGGGATTGAAGTCCACATTAGCTCGCGCCGTCCCCTGCGGCGGCTCCGGCCGAGCCGAAACCGAAGCCGATTCCAATTCAGGCGGTCGCGGCAGCCCCTCGCGGGGCGGAGGCAAGCCCCGCCCCTACAAACTCAAACTCCGGGCCGGGGCAAGCCCGGCCCCTACACAAGCCCCGCCCCTACAGAGGAATGGTCGCAAGCGGCAAAATACACGGCCCGCTCCGAGGCGTTGCTGAGCAGCCGCCGGGGACGGGGGTCGTTTCCGGATGAGGCTTGGGCCGGAGACGCCATCAGGGGCGTCTGACCGAGCGCGTCACACCGTCTTTTGGAGTCGAATCCAGGCCCGGCGAGAGGGAAGCCGAGGGGCGAGCCCTAGATCGAAGTCCGTCTAGCTCGCGCCGTCCCCTGCGGCGGCTCCGGCCGAGCCGATTACGGGCAACGGTCAGCCCGAACGGCCGCCAGAGGCGGCGGCCGCTTCAGGAGGTTGCAGGGCAACCGGCGGGCGAGGGGCAAGCCCCGCCCTTACACGAGTTCGAGTTACCCGAGAATCGGGCGGCAGCGTAATTCGGGGACAGTCCCCGAATTTCAGTCCCAGGTCAACGCGCCACCGGTCTGGTACTCGGTGACGCGGGTCTCGAAGAAGTTCTTCTCCTTGGCCAGGTCGGTGGCCTGGGACATCCACGGGAACGGGTTGTCGGCGCCGAAGAGTTTCGGCAGCCCGATGCGCTCCAGCCGCCGGTCCGCGATGTAGTCGACGTACTGGACAAACTTGTCGGGGTTGATACCCAGCAGGCCCTCGGGGCAGGCGTCGTAGGCGTACTTCTTCTCCAGCGCCACCGACTGCGAGATCAGCTCCACGACCTCGTCCTGGAAAGCCTGGTCCCAGACCTCGGGATTCTCGGTCTTGATGGTGTTGATCAGGTCGCAACCAAAGGCCAGGTGGAGACTCTCGTCGCGCATGATGAACTCGAACTGCTCACCGATCCCGACCATCTTGCCGCGCCGCTTCAAGGCCAGCATCATGGCGAACCCGGCGTAGAAGAAGATCCCCTCCATGATGACGTAGAAGCCCACCAGGTCGCGCACAAACCGCTGGATGTTGTCCTTGCCGGTGGTGACGAAGTTGGGATCGAAGACGCTCTTGGTCAGGTCGACGACAAAGCTGTCTTTCTCGTCGATCGACGGGATCGTCTTGTACATGTTGAAGATGTCGTCGGGATCGAGCCCGAGGCTGTCGCAGCAATAGATGAAGGTGTCGGTGTGGATGGCCTCTTCGAAGGCCTGCCGCAACAGGTACTGGCGCGACTCGGGGTTGGTGATGTGGTTGTAGACCGCCAGCACGATGTTGTTGGCCGTCAGGGACTCGGCGGTCGAGAAAAACCCCAAGTTCCACAGGATCAGACGGCGCTCGGTGTCGCTCAGCACGTCCTTCGACTTCCACTGCTCGACGTCCTTCTGCATCGAGACCTCTTCGGGCACCCAGTTGTTGGCGACACCCGACTTGTAGTACTCGCGCGCCCACGGGTAGGTGATCGGCAGGATCTTGTTGGGGTCGGTCTTTGAGCTGTTGATGATTCCCACGACTCTCTTCTCCTACTGACAGGCCTCGCACTCGGGGTCTTCGACGCGGCACAACTGAGGCGAGCTGTCGGCCGCCGCTGTGATCTCGGTGGCGCCGGAGGCTCTGGAGCCCGCGCCACCCGCGGCCATAGCCGCCGCCCCGGCAGGTTCCGTTCCCGCTGGAGCGGCCCCGCCACCCTCCGCAGCCGCCGCGGCCACCGCAGCGTATTCACGCTTTTGGGTGTACCCGTACTTGGAAGCGTCCAAGGTGGATTTCTCGATCTGCGAGGCGGCCAGACTGCGCAGATAGTACGTGGTCTTGAGACCACGCTTCCAGGCGCTGATGTAGATGTCGCTCAACACCTTGCCCGAGGTGCCCTGGACAAAGACATTATGCGACTGGCTCTGGTCGATCCACTTGGCGCGCGTAGCGGTCAACTGCAGGCACCACAGCGGGTCGATCTCGAAGGCCTCCTGGTATTTCTCGCGCAGCTTGCGCGGGATCTCGGGGATCATCCCGACGTTGCCGTCGCAGTACTTGAGTCGTTCGAGCATCTCGTCGTTCCACAGGTCGAGCGCTTTCAGATCGTTGACCAGATAGTGGTTGACGATGGTGAACTCACCCGAGATGTTGGCCTTGACGTAAATGTTCTTGTAGATCGGCTCGATGCAGGGGAAGCATCCCGAGATGTTCGAGATGGTGGCGGTCGGCGCGATCGCCATAGTGTTGGAGTTGCGCATTCCCCACTCGGCGATGTGCTCGCGAGCCGGTGTCCAGTCGAGCGCGGACTGGCGCGACACCTCGATCGGCAGGCCGCGCTCCCGCTCGAGCAGGTCCACGGTGTCGAGCGGCAAGATGCCACGCGACCATTTGGAGCCCTCATAGCTCGGGTACGAGCCGCGCTCGCGCGCCAGCTTCGAGGAGCCCAGGATGGCGTGATAGGCGATCGTCTCCTGGATGCGGTCGGCCAGCTCGAGCGCCCGCGGATCGGAGAACGGGACGTCGACCCGGTAGAGCGCGTCCTGGAAACCCATCAGCCCGAGCCCCACCGGACGGTGGCGCAGGTTGGAGCTCTTGGACTCTTCGGTCGGATAGAAGTTGATGTCGATGACGTTGTCGAGCATCCGCATCGCGGTCTCGACCGTTGCCGCCAGTCGCTCGTGGTCGACCTCGCCGCCCGTCTCGGTCGCAACGACGTGGCGCGCCAGGTTGATCGACCCCAGGTTGCACACCGCGGTCTCCTCGGCCGAGGTGTTCAGGGTGATCTCGGTGCACAGGTTCGAGCTGTGGATGATCCCCACGTGGTCCTGGGGCGAGCGAATGTTGCACGGGTCCTTGAAGGTCATCCACGGGTGGCCGGTCTCGAAGAGCATGGTGAGCATCTTGCGCCACAGCGCCACCGCGGAGATCCGCTTGGTCAGCCTCATCTCGCCGCGCTCGGCCTTGGCCTCGTACTCGGCATAGCGCTTCTCAAAAGCAGCGCCGTAGAGCCGGTGGAGATCCGGCGTCTCGTCGGGCGAGAACAGCGTCCAGGGCTCGTCGGCGATCACCCGCTTCATGAACAGGTCGGGGATCCAGTTGGCCGTGTTCATGTCGTGGGTGCGCCGCCGCTCGTCGCCGGTGTTGCGGCGCAGGTCGAGGAAATCCTCGATGTCGTAGTGCCACGTCTCGAGGTACGCGCAGGTCGCGCCACGGCGCTTGCCCGACCGGTTGATCGCCATGGTGACGTCGTTGGCGATCTTGAGAAACGGCACCACGCCCTGGCTCTCGACGTTGGTCGACTTGATGTGGGCGCCGGTGGCGCGGATGTTCGACCAGTCGTTGCCCAGGCCGCCGGACCATTTGGAGAGCTGCGCGTTCTGACCCAGCGACTTGAAGATGTGCTCCAGATCGTCGGCGATCGTCGTCAGATAGCACGACGAGAGCTGCGGCCGCGGCGTGCCCGAGTGGAAGAGGGTCGGGGTGGACGGCACGTAGTAGAGCTGCGACATCAGGTCGTAGAACTCGATCGCCCGCGCCTCACGGTCCTGCTCCTCGACCGCCAGCCCCATCGCCACCCGCATCCAGAAGGCCTGGGGCAGCTCGATCGAGGTCTTACCCGCGCGGACAAAGTAGCGGTCCGCCAGGGTCTGGATTCCCAGATACTGAAACAGCCGATCGCGCTCGGGCTTGAGGCTTGCGGTCAGGAGCGTCAGGTCGAACTCGGCCAGACGCGGGTCGTAGAGGCCGGCCTCGATCCCCCGCTTCAGACCGTCGGCAAAACTGTCGCGGTAGACGCCTTCAAGCTCGGCGTCGAGCACCGAGCGGCCGATGACGTCTTTGTAGAGCTTCTGCAGCAGCAGCCGCGCGGCCAGGTAGCTGTATCCCGGGTCGCGCTCGATAAAGGAGGCGGCCGCCAGCACCAGGGCCTGTTCGATTTGGGTGGTCGGGATCTCGTCGTAAACGTTGTTGATGACCTCGCGGACCAGGGCCGAGGTGTCGAGAGCGGTGAGGTCGTCGCAGCCGGCGCGCCGGATGTTCTCTTCGATGGTCTTGACGTTAAAGAGGGCCTTGCGGCCGTCGCGCTTGACGACGGTGAGCTTGCCGAGCCGGGCGTCCTCGATGGCGCGCTTTCTCGCCTGGTCCCTAACTTTGCGCCGCTCGTCGCGGTAGAGGATGTACGCCTTGGCGATCTCGTAGTGCCCGCCGAGCACGAGGTGTTTCTCGACAATGTCCTGGATGTTCTCGACATTCGGGTAGAAGTCGACAAAGCGCGAGGCGACCTCGTCAACGATGTCCTCGACGATCGCGTCCAGCGCCTGCGGCGGGACGTCGCCTTGAGTGGCGTCGACCGCCTTGAGGATCGCGGTCTGGATCCGCTCACCGTCGAAGTCGGCGATCTCGCCCGTCCGCTTGACGACCCTGGTTGTCAGCATCCCAAAACCTCTCAACTTTCAAACGCTGTTGCCACCTTTTGGAACAATGTCATCGCGTTTCCTGTCGACCGACTTCCGGGTCCGATCACCGTTCGATTAGACACACCTCCGGCATGTGACGGCGACCTCCTTTTGATCGGTGGGGCCGTCCTCCGACCTCGACTCCCAGCTATCGAAGTGACGCTTTGGAGCTCTTCCCCGAAGTTCCTGCGCGGTCGGCTTTGAGATCCACTCGGCCAGTGCGGGACTCTCGGAAGCTTGTCGACAGGCGCGGCGGAAAATACAAGATGTAGCACCCTCTGTCAAGCATCACCACAAGATGGTGTGGTTTCATGGGCTTTTTGCAAATGCCCGCTCGGCCCGAGACGGGACCGGCGGAATTTTCCAATGATGATCGACACTTACGCATGGGTCCCTGAATGACGTTCGTAAGGTTCGCGCCGCAATTTTTGCGCCCGGCGGCGACGCTTCAGGAGCCGTTCGCCGTGCGCTCGAAGAGGCGAAAATTCTGCGTCTGAAGAGTGAGCTCGACGGCCGCTCCCTCGGGCAACGTAACCGACGACAGGACACGGACTTGGAGCTCTTCGCCGCTCTCGAGACGGACCCGATCCAGCACGTCGTGGCCAAAAAATCTCCGCGCCACGATGCGGCCGTGAGCCCGGTTCGGGTCGTCGCAGGAATGGATTCCGAGATCCTCCGGTCGCAGGTACAGATAGACCGGACCGTCCTCTGCGGCCGTCGCCACGCGGCCAAAGGGCGACAGCACCTTTCCACCCTCGACATGGCAGGCCACCAGGTGACCCTCCCCCATAAACTGCGCCACCTCAACATTTGCCGGCCGGTGGTAGATGTCTGCCGGGCTGCCGGTCTGGAGGATCTTCCCCCGGTGCATGACCGCCAGGCGATCGGCCACGCTCAACGCCTCCTCCCGATCGTGCGTCACGAGCACCGCGGTGGCCCCGGCCCGACCCAGAATCTCGCGGACGTCCTCGCGCACGCGCTCCCGCAGGCCCGGGTCGAGGCTGGCAAAAGGCTCGTCTAAAAGCACCAGCCGCGGACCCGGCGCCAGCGCGCGCGCCAGGGCGACGCGCTGACGCTGCCCGCCCGAGAGCTCGTCCGGGTATCGGTGCCCCAGGTCCGGCAGCCCGACCAGTTCGAGAATCCGGTCGATTTTGTCCTCCGCGGCCACATCGCCGGCCAGACCGTAGCCGACGTTGCCGCGGACATCCAGATGGGGAAACAGCGCTCCCTCCTGGAACACCATCCCGACGCGGCGCTTCTCGGGAGGAACCCAGCGGCCCGGACCACACAGCGTCTCGCCGTCGAGCGTCACCGTGCCGGCGCGCGGCACCTCGAACCCGGCCACCGCCCGCAGCAGTGTGGTCTTGCCGCAGCCGCTCGGCCCGACGAGAGCGGTCAGACTCCCGGCCTCGACATCGAGGCTGACACCCGCGACCGCCCCTTCCCCACCCGTGGGTTCGCGGGTCTGGTTGTCGTAGCGGACGACGAGGTCCCGGATCTCGAGAAGCGGACCGTTCATTCGGCCCCCCCGACCGCGATCGACTCGGACGTGGCGCGGGGCCCCTCGGATCCCGTCGTCCGGGGGGCCAGGGCCGGACGGATCACCAGCCAGTAGACCGGCAAGGTCGAGACCGCCAGCAACAGGAGGGCCGGCAGCGCCGCCTGGGAGTAGATTCCCTCCGAGGCGTTGCTCCAGATTCGGGTGGCCAGGGTGTCGAACCCCGTCGGCCTCAGGATCAACGTTGCGGGGAGCTCTTTCATCGTGGTCAGGAAGACCAGCCCCGCGCCGGCCAGAAGACCCGGCCGGATCAGGGGAACGGTCAGACTGGAGAGTACCGCCATCGGCGTCCGCCCAAGGCTGCGCGCGACCTCCTCGAGCCGGGGCGAGACCGCGACCAGGGCGGCGCGCACCGCCGCCAAGGCCTCGGGAAGAAATCGCACCACATAGGCGGCAACCAGCAGAATCAGGCTCTGGTAGAGCGGCCGCGCCAGCCGGATCGCCACAAACACCAACGAAAGCGCCAGCACCAGGCCGGGCAGCGCAAAGCCGGCGTGGGCCAGCCGCTCGACCGCGCGTCCCAGCCGCGACGGGTAGCGTACCGCCCAGATCACGATCGGCAGCGCCAGGGCCACCGCCAGCACCGCCGCGGCGGCCGACACCCCAAACGAATGCAGCGCCGCCAGCCCGGCGCTCCCCAGCGGGTTGCCGGTCAGCAAAGCGTGGACACCCCACACCACCACGGTCAAGACCGGCAGCCCCAGGTTGAGCAGGGCCACCAGCCCCAGACCGGCCGCCGCCGGCCAGCGCCACTTCCCCAGCGCCACCGATGCGGGCGGACGCACCGCGCCGGCGCGGTGGGGGCGGACGCGCCGGACCAGACGAGCCTCGGCGAAGAGAAGCAAGAACGACAGCGACGCCAGCAGCACCGCGAGCGTGGCCGCGACGCTTCGATCGAGCAACGCCTGATACGCCTGGTAGATCGACAGCGTAAAGGTGTTGTAGCGGACAATCGAGACGCCGCCGAAATCCGACAGGGTGTAGAGGGCGATCAGGAGAATCCCCGCGTAGAGAGCCGGGCGCAACTGCGGCACGACCACCCGAAAAAAGGTCCGGCGCCGCCCGGACCCCAGGCTGCGGGACGACTCCTCGAGCGCCGGGTCGAGGTCGCGAAACGCCGCCACCAGGAGCAGATAGAGATACGGGTAGGTAAACAGCGACAGCAGCAGCAGGGCGCCACTGTAGCCATAGACCACGCCCGGAAGCCGATCGACACCCCACGGCTCCAGCACTTGCTGCAAGCGCCCGTTGGGTCCGAGAACGGCCACCATGCTAAAGGCCGCGACATACGAAGGAAACACCAGCGGCAGGGCGCCGAGCACGGTCCATCCCCGACGCCAGGGAAGATCGGTTCGAGTGACCAGCCAAGCCATGGGAAGCGCCAGCGCCGTCGCCACCACCGCCACGCCGGCGACCAGCGCCAGCGTGCGCCCCAAGAGCGCCAGCACCTGTGGGGTGGCCGCCGCTCGGACAAAGCCGCCCCAACCGGCCTCGAGCGAGCGGGCGAGCAGGTAGACCAATGGCGCCACGGCCACGGCCGTGGTGCCGAGCGCCGTCACCGCCATCCACACGGGCGGTCTGGCTCGACCCACCGACTCTCCCCTACCGGACGAGACCGCTCGCCGCGATCGCGGCCAGGGTCTCCTCGAAGACCTCCGACACCTCACCAAAATCGACCGACGCCGAAGCAACGCCGGCCAGCGCCGGAAGCTCGACCGACGGCTCGACCCCCGCCGCCAGCGGATACTCGAAGGTCTCTTCGGCAAAGTAGCGCTGCGCTCGCTCGGAGACCAGAAAGCCAACCAGCCTCTCGGCCTCCGGACGCTCGCTCAGCACACCGGCCCCGGCGGTGTTGACGAAGCCCGAGCCTTCGCCCTCGGGGAAGAAATAATTTTCGGCGGGCGCGGTGGGATTCTCTTTGCGGGCGCGCCACAGGTAATAGTGGTTGACCAGCCCCCAGTCGACCTCACCGGCGATCACCGCCTCGACGATGGCGCTGTTTTTTGGATAACGGCCGGGCTCGTTTGCGACCATGGCATCCAGCAGGGCCTTCAAAGCGCCGGCGCCATGCACCGCCCGGTAGACCGCCATGTGGGCTTGAAAAGACCCGTTGGTCGGGGCGACGCCAAAGCGCCCACGATAGCGGGAGCTCCCGACCTCCTCGAGGCTCTGTGGCAGCTCGTCCGGCCGAACCTTGGCGGTATTGAAGACGATGGCTCGCGCGCGGCCGGAGAGCCCGATCCACTCCCCGCCCGGCGCCCGGAACCGCTCGGGGACGCGGCCGAGGATCTCCGGGGCGAGCTCTCGAAACAGCCCGGCGCCGGCGATGGCGCCAAGAGCCGCCGCGTCCTGGGACAGAAAGACATCGGCCGGTGTGCGGTTGCCCTCTTCGAGCAGGGTCGCCGCCATCTCTGTGGTCGACCCATAGCGAACTTTGGTCTCCACCCCCGTCTCCTGGGTGAAGATCCCGAGCAGCGGCCCGATCAAGGCTTCGTTGCGCCCCGAGTAGACCAGCAGGGGCTCGCCCGTGGAGCCGCTTGACGCCTCGGCGTCCGCCGCCGGCCCCGAGCCGCCCTTTGGGCCGGCTCCTCCACCACAACCGGCGAGCGTCAAGACCAGGGCGGCGATCAGGGTGCCGGCCCACCCCGGCCGCGGGACCCCCTTCCAAGGACACACAGCGGTTCTCAGGGCGGCTCGGCTGGGCATGTTCGGAGAAATCGAGGTGGGGAGCGACAAACGCGCGGATTGTGGACCGCTGTGGTCCGAATTGTCAATACGCGAGCGGGTAGGCCGGCCCTCCTGAAGGTCGTCGTCCCTGTGTTAGACTGTTCGTGTTTCCCGTTGAGGACTTTGGTCGGCAGGTCCGGAAACCAACCACAAAATCCCATCCGCCGACACCCCCAGCCCCATCGACGACGATCGGAGAGGTTCCAATACCTATGGTTGTGACCGCCGCCCCACGTCAAAAGACCACGGATTTCGAGATCGCCAATCAACAATTCGATTTGGCCGCCGACGCCATGGGGCTCGACGAGCAGATGTGCACCCTGCTCAAAAGGCCGTTTCGGGAAATCCAGGTGTCGGTGCCGATCCGTCTCGACAACGGCACGACCCACGTCTTTCTCGGTTACCGCGTCCAGCACAACGGCGCCCGAGGGCCGTTCAAGGGTGGGCTGCGCTTCCACCCGGAGGTCGATCTCAACGAGGTGCGGGCGCTGGCGGCGTTGATGACTTGGAAGACGGCGCTGCTCCAGGTTCCCTTTGGCGGTGGCAAGGGTGGCGTCAACTGCGCTCACTGGAAGCTCTCGGTCGCCGAGAAAGAGCGCCTGACCCGCAAATTCATCGGGCGCATCTCGATCATCCTCGGAGCCCATCGCGACATCCCGGCCCCCGACGTGGGCACCGACGCCCAGACCATGGCCTGGATCATGGATGCCTATGGCCGCAAGAGCGGCTACAGCCCGGCTTGTGTCACCGGCAAGCCGATCGAGCTGGGCGGTTCGGTCGGCCGGGACTCGGCCACCGGTCGCAGCACCTTTTTGATACTGGAAGAAGTCGGCCGCGCCTTTGGGGTCGATCCGGGGCAGGCCACTTGCGTCATCCAGGGCTTTGGCAACGCCGGCCGCTGGGCGGCGCAGTTTTTTCACCAGACCGGCGGCAAGGTGCTGGCCGTCTCCGGCAGCAAGGGCGGGCTCTATGACCCGGACGGGCTCGACATCCCGGCGCTCTCGGAGCACGTCAAGAGCAAGCATCTGCTGGAGTTCCCGCAAGGCAAAAAGGTCACCAACGAGGAGCTCCTGGCGCTGCCCTGCGATTTCCTGATCCCGGCGGCGCTCGGCGGCGTGCTCCACGAGGACACCGCCCGCGAGGTCAACGCGCGGTTCGTCGTCGAGGCGGCCAACGCCCCCACGACACCGCGCGCCGACGAGGTGTTCCGCGAGAGGGGTATCGTCGTCGCGCCCGATATCCTCGCCAACGCCGGCGGCGTCACCGTCTCGTATTTCGAGTGGGTGCAGAACCTGCAATCGTTCTTCTGGGACGCCGACCGGGTCGACGATGAGCTGCGCAAAAAGCTCAAGGCCTCATGGGACACGATCTATGCGCTCCATCGCGAGAAGGACGTCACTCTGCGGCAGGCGGCCTTTATGATCGCCATCGATCGCGTAGCCCGCGCCGAGAGCATGAGAGGACTCGAGTGACCACCCCCCCGGACACGCCGCAAGGCGAGTCCGACCCGCCCGAGCACGGCAAGCCTCCTCGCAAAGAACGTATCCGCGCCCGCCTCAAGCGGGCCAACCTCTCGCTCACCACGCGGATCCTGCTGTTTGTGGTCGGCTGGAGCCTGGTGCTGGTGGGCGTCGCCGGGCTCGCGCTCCCCGGAATCCAGGGCGTTCTCACCATCTTTGTCGGCGCGGCGGTGCTCTCGGTCGCCAGCGAGACCGTCTATCGGTTGCTCAGAAGGCTACTCAAGCGCTGGCCGTGGGCCTGGGAGAAGGTCGACCGCTTCCAGCACAAGGTCCACGACTGGCTGAGCCGCGACAAGGACTGACTCGCCGGCTGAAGTGGGGCGATTAGTAGCCAACCGGAGGTTGAAGCGGCTGGCGCCTCTGCCAGCCGTTTTGGACGTTACGACCATCGTTCGGCCGCCATGGACGGCGGCCGCTTCATGAAGGGACCCCGGCCCGGCCGCCTCTACCGCTCGCCCATCGGCTTGACCTCGCGCGCGGTCTTGCCGTTGTAGATCTGACGCGGACGGTGGATGCGGGACGACGGATCCTCGCGCATCTCCTTCCAGTGCGCGATCCAGCCGGGCAGGCGCCCGAGGGCGAACATCACCGTGAACATGTTGGTCGGGATCCCCATGGCGCGGTAGATGATGCCGCTGTAGAAGTCCACGTTGGGGTAGAGCCGGCGGGAGACAAAGTAGTCGTCTTCGAGCGCCACTTCTTCCAGGCGTTTGGCGATGTCGAGCAGCGGATCGTCGACCCCCAACTCTTCGAGGACGCGGTCGGCGGCGGTCTTGAGGATCTTTGCCCGCGGGTCGTAGTTCTTATAGACCCGGTGGCCAAACCCCATCAGGCGAAAGCTCGAGGTCTTGTCCTTGGCCAGATTGACGTATTTCTTGTAGTTGCCGCCGTCGTCCTGGATGCGCTGGAGCATCTCGATGACCTTCTGGTTGGCGCCGCCGTGCAGCGGACCCCACAGAGCGTTGATCCCGGCCGAGATCGAGGCGAACAGATTGGCCTCGCTCGAGCCCACCATGCGCACGGTCGAAGTCGAGCAGTTCTGCTCGTGGTCGGCATGCAGGATGAGCAGGAGGTTCAGGGCATCGTCCAGCACTTCGGGAACCTCGTAGGGCTCGGCTGGCACCGCGAACATCATGTTGAGAAAGTTCTGGGTATAGGAGAGGTGGTTGAGCGGGTAGACAAACGGCTGACCGATCGACTTCTTGTACGAAAAAGCCGCGATGGTCTTGGCCTTGGCCAGCAGCCGGATGATGTTCATGTCGACGTCTTCTTCGCTCTGCGCCGCGGGGTAGTACGACGACAGGACCGACACCATCGAAGACAAGATCGCCATCGGATGCGCGGTGATGGCGTAGCCCTCGAAGAACTTCTTCATGTCTTCGTGGATCAACGAGTGGTAGGTCAGCCTGTGGCTGAACTCCTCGTACTTGGCCTGGGTCGGCAAATCACCGTAGACCAGCAGATGACAGACCTCGGTAAACCGGGTGGTCGTGGCCAGTTGTTCGATCGGGTAGCCCCGGTACTGCAAAACGCCGTTTTCGCCATCGATAAAGGTGATCGCGCTCTCGCACGATCCGGTGTTGCCGTAGCCGCTGTCGAGCGTCACCACACCGCTCTCCTTGCGGAGCTTGCTGATGTCGATCGCCACCTCGCCCTCGGTCCCCTCGACCAACGGCAGCTCGTATTCCTCGCCCCGTAGACTCAACTTCGCGCTTGTCATAGCCGGGGATCCTATCGCAAGGCCTACGCCCCGACGTCTCAGACGCCGGCCAGAAAAGTCACCGTCAAAGGCAGCCCCTCGGCGAGTGACCTCGGCTTCCACTCGAGCTCTCGCTGCGCCTTGGCGTCGTCGAAATACCAGTGGCGCCGGAGACTGTCGAACTGCTCCGCCACAAAAGGAGAACGGAACCCCCGCAGCTTGTAGTACGGAGCGGTCAACCGACCCACGGTCTTGGCCACGCCGATCGGTAGCCGCAGACGCGGCGCCGGCACGCCGGCAAGACGCGAAACTTCCGACACCATCTCGCCGATGGTGGCCACGTCGCCGGCCAGAAGATAGTCCTCACCCGGCGGCGCCAACCGCATCACTCTCTCGATTCCCTCGACCAGGTCCTCGACGTGGACCCACGAGCTCTTGCGATCGGCCCCGACCACCGCCGGCATCCGGCCCTTGGCGATCGAGCGCAAGATGGCGTTGGCCCCCGACCTCTTGCCCGGTGGGCCATAGACCAGGCTCGGGTACACCGTGTTGACCGCGAGGCCCTTTTCGGCCCAACCCCGAATCGCTCGCTCCCCCGCCCTTTTCGTCGCGCTGTAGAGGGTCGGCATCGGCTCGACCGGCTCCGACTCCTCGGTCCCTGCCGACCCGTCGGCGGGGCTGCCGCCAAAAACGGCGATCGACGACACCGACAGCAACCTTCCGACCCCCAGCTTGTAGGCCAGCGAGGCGACGTTTTCCGAACCTTCGACGTTGACGGCCCGCATCCGCTCGGGCGGCCCGCCGAACTCGAGATCGGCGGCCGCATGGATCACCCAGTCGGCGCCGGACATGGCCTCGCGCATCGAGAAGCGGTCGGTCACGTCGCCCAGAAAGCACCGGGCGCCCATCTCCTCGAGCCGGCTCCGATGGCTCGTCGGCCGCACGAGCGCCCGGACCTCGTGGCCGGCCGCAGTCAGGCGATCGCTGAGAACGGCGCCGATATAACCTGAGGCTCCGGTTAAAAATATCCTCATTCGAGCTTACTTCGGCAAAACCGTCGCCGCAGCCTTGTGAAAAACGTTATAACTGGCACACGGGGGCGGGGGTTGGGCTCGTTTGTAGGAGTTTTTCAACTCAGAGCCCAAGTCTTGGTCCTCATTCCCCGTGCCGTATCCCTCCACGGCACGGGGTTTTTTTATCGGCTCGAGGAAATGACCCGGCCTCGTGTAGCCTCCCACACCGCGACCACGGCGAAAACCCCGTACTCGATCCACAGCCACCACGCCTGCTCGGTCTGGTCGATGTAATAGAGATAGGAGAGAAGACTCAAGCCGGTCAAAACAATCCATGCGCGCGACCCGCACGCCACGGCAAACGGCAGCGCCCACAACAAGTACCAGGGCATCACCGCAGGGTTGAGAATGACCACCGCGGCGGTGAGGTAAAATGCCCACCGGACCAGACCTTCCCTCTGCGCCTCGCGCGCTCGAACAAACGCCCACAGCATCAGCGCGACAAGCGCCACCTTGGTCACCAGATGCGCCGCCAAGCCGGGGCGGGCCAAACCGACCGAATCGAAACCGGCACGCACCAGCGCCCACGGGCCGGAGTTGAAGACCCAGTCGCGGGCGTACGTGCTCAACCCGGATCGCATGGAGTCGGTTGCGCTCAGAAACAGTGAAAGGCCCAGGCCCACGATCAGGGGAAGAACCCACCACAGCCGAACCGGCGACCGGCGGATGACGAGCGGAGCCAGCACCACTCCGCCGAGCTTGGCCAGCGTGGCCAACCCCAGACCGACCTGAGCGCAGGCGGGCCGGCCGCGGACCAGCAGCAGAACGGTCGCCACCAGCAACAGAATCATCAACCCGTCCGCGTGACCGGAGCCCGAGATCTCTTTGATCGCCAACGGGTTCCAGGCGTAGAGAAACACGGTCTCTTGCCTCCGGCCGAGAGCCCGCAGCAACAGGACGAGCAGCCAGCACGTCGCCAGATCGATCCCCGACAGCAAGAGCTTGAAGACAAAGACGCTCCCGGGGGCGAGGGCATGACTCACCCGGAACAGGAGCTGGGCGAGCGGCGGATACACGGTGGTCAGACCCTGAAAGCTGATGTTGTCGAAAACATCCCACCAGAGCTCCCCGTCCAGCACACGTTGTGACGCCTCGCGAACCGCCGGCTCCGGCGACTCGTCACCTTCGGCCAGCTCGAGCGGCGTCCAGCGATACGGGCTCACCCCGGCGGCGATGACGTGACCCTCCCAGAGATAGCGCCAGACGTCGTTGTCGTACAGGAGAAAGGTGTCGTAGGCGACCTCAGCCGATGCCACGTCCACCCGCAGGGAACGCAGCGGTTGGTCGTCGGGAAGCCCGGCGAGACACATCGCCAGGCGGAAGGCCGCCGCAAAACCCAGGATCACGCCGAGCGTGCCGCGGCGACGACGACGACCGATGCGCCACGCCCCAATGCCGTAGAGAGAAAACAGAACGGCAAGGTAGGCCAGAAAGAGCCCGAGAGACCGCACCGAGTTGTTCGCCTCGGCGCCCAGGGCGAGGCTGAGGTAGAGTCCCAGGGAGACGACGCCGAGAACACCGAGCCGGGAGTTTCGTATCAAATCAAAACCGTGCGAGCCCACCAACCGTAGTCGTAAGAGAACCGGGACGACCATCGTAGTAGAAAGGATCGACTCCCCATGCGCAAAACCCTATCCTTCTTCCTCATCGTTCTCACACTGGTGGCAATGGCTACTCTGACCTCGCCGGCTGCGGCCGCTCCCTCCGACACCGCCGTTTCGACCGAAGCCCACGCGGACGGCGCCGCGCCCGGGGTCATCACCGATACACGCAAGTGCCGTGTCGTCGACGTGCGCGAAAACCGCTTGCTGACTCTCTACGACATCAAGACCGAGAAAAAGATGACCGTCCTCCTGGGCGAGGACGTAAAAATCGAGGCGCGGTCGAAGAAGCAGTTCGGCAAGAAAAAGCTCGAGTTCGCCCATCTGGCCAAGGGCCAGAACGTCAAGGTCAACATCCGCACCGATACCGGCCAGATCACCAAGGTGACGATCCAGCCGGTGAAAAAGAGCTGACACCGGCCTCCGCCACCGGCCGAGTGGGATAGCCTCGGCCCCATGCGGGGGATCCTCCGGTTAGCCATCATTGCCGCGCTCCTCTACGTCGGCTATACACAGGGCCGGCCGTGGCTGGAGCGCCACCAGAAAAGCAAGGCCGACACCGAGGCCGGGAGTGCCGACGCGTCGGCTTCGGCCGCGTGTGTGAGCCGGGCCCGAGCCGCCAACGACGCTTTGGCCTCGGAGCTTCTCCCCCTGGCGGCGCCCGGATCCGACCGCGGGAGCTGGGGCACCGCCCTGGTGCGAACCGGAGGAGCTCTGACCGACGCTGACGATGCTTGCCGCTGCGGCACCGACGCCTGCCTCCAGGCTTCCCTCGCCATCTCCGAAATGCGCAAGATGGTCGAGTCGCTCAACAACGCGGTCCGCGGCAGCGCGCCGCCCCCGACCAACCCGGCGCATTTACAGGAGCGGATCGACCGGCTCCTCGACGAAGCGCAGCGACTCGCCAGGGGCTGAAGCGGCCGCCGCCTCCGGCGCGCCGCGGAACCTTCCGCCCCGGGGCCTCGTAGTAGGGGTGCGACGATGGACTGAATACGGAGGGGCCCCAGTGTCACATTTCTTCAAGAACACTCGCTATCTCAAATCCACTCGACTCGCAGCGTGTCTGTGCTGGGTCGGCGGCGCCGCTCTGGCGCAGGCACCGGCCCAGGAGACGACCAGTAGCGTATGGGTCGCCGAAAGCAACCGGCACGCCGAGATCCTGACCCGGGTGATGGCCGAGGAGAGCCCGGAGAGCGCGGTTCGATTCGGCGTGCCCGTCTCGGATGAGGCGATCACCCAGTTCCCGCTCGACCGGGTGGAGAAATTTCTCGCCAAGGTCGAGACGGCGAGGAAAGAGCTCGAGAAACGTCTGGCGGCCGAGGAACATCCCGCAGTGCGACAGGATCTCGAGATCCTCATCGCGGCGGCAAGGGACGAGGTCAAAGATACAAAGGTGAACGAGAGCCTCATGCTGCCGTTCTTCGACGCGCCGCGAACCGTGTTCTATGGCCTCCAGTCGCTTCTCGACGAGCAGGTTGAGGCGGCACGGCGCACCGCCGCGGTCACGCGGTACCGCCGCTATGCCGGTGTCGAAGAGGGTTTTACGCCGTTGCTCGAACAGGCCGCCCACTTCATTCGCGCGCGTTTCGACCGACAGGGGCTGGTTGGGCCGTTTCGCGGAGAGGTCGAGCAGGGTCTGAAGGACAGTGCAAGTTACGTAGACGGCATCGCCCAGCTCTTCGAGACGTTCGAGCTCGATGGCTGGCAGGAGGCACACCGCGCCTTTTCCGCCCAGGTCGAAGCTTGGGACCGCTTTGTCACCGAAGAAGTGATGCCCCGCACACGCCACGACTTTCGCCTGCCCCCCGAGGTCTACGCCTCCAACCTGGCTCAGGTGGGTGTCGACATGCCGGTCGCGGAGCTGGTCAGCCGAGCCAAGGTCGCCTTTCGCGAGATCCAAAACGAAGCGGAGGTCCTGGCGGCCCTCATCGCCGCCGAACGCGGCTGGGAAGAGACCGACTACCGCAGCGTGGTACGGCGGCTCAAAAAGGACCAAGTGCTGGGCGAAGCGGTGCTGCCGTTGTACAAAAAACGCATCGCCGAGCTCGAGCGGCTGATCGAGAGACACTCCATCGTCTCTCTTCCGGAGCGCGAAATGCGTATCCGGCTGGCCAGCGAGGCCGAGAGCACCGCCATCCCGGCGCCACACATGCGTCCACCGCGCCTGATCGGCAACACCGGCGAACAGGGTGAGTTCGTGCTGCCGATGCGCAATCCTTCGGCCGGCACGGCCTTCGACGACTTCAGCTCCGACGCCAGCACCTGGACTCTCGCCGTCCACGAGGGCCGGCCGGGCCACGAGATGCAGTTTGCCGCCATGGTGGAAAAAGGCGTCTCGCTGGCCCGCGCGCTCTTTGCGCTCAACAGCGTCAACGTCGAGGGCTGGGCCCTCTACGCGGAGGCCGAGATGAAACCCTATCTGCCGCTCGAGGGGCAGCTCTTTTCCCTCCAGTCGCGGCTGCTTCGCGCGGCGAGGGCCTTTCTGGACCCAGGGCTCCAGTCGGGAGAGGTTACGCCGGAGGATGTGCACCGGGTGCTGACCCAGGACGTCTTGGTCTCCGAGGCCGCCGCCCAGTCGGAGATCCAGCGGTACACCTACCGCATTCCGGGGCAGGCGACGGCTTACTTCTGCGGCTACACGCGGCTGCTGGAGACCCGCGCCGACGCGGAGCGCCTACTGGGTACGAACTTCGACCGCAAGGCCTTCCACGACTTTGTGCTCGGCCAGGGAATGCTGTCGCCGAGCCTGCTGCGCAAGGCGGTGCTCGAGGAGTTTGTTCCGGCACACCGCAGCTCGGCTTCCTGAGGAAGCAAGACGGCCGGCAGAGACGCCGGCCGCTTCAATCCGCGACACGACCTAACTCCTCAGCAACTGCCGCAGAACGTACTGCAGGATTCCGCCGTGCTTGTAGTACTCGACCTCCTGGGGGGTGTCGAGCCGTAGCTTGGCCTCGAAAGTCACCGGCCCCGGCTCTGCCCGGACCGTCACCGTGGCGCCCTTTTGGAATCCGCCGTCGCCACCGATCGCCTCCGCGATCCCCTCGATCGAGAACACCTCCTGGCCGGTCAAGCCGTGGGTCTCTGCCGACTCGCCGGGTAGGAACTCGAGCGGCAGGATCCCCATCCCGATCAGGTTGGAGCGGTGGATGCGCTCGTAGCTCGCCGCGACCACCGCCCGCACCCCGAGGAGCATCGGCCCCTTGGCCGCCCAGTCGCGCGAGGAGCCGGTACCGTACTCCTTGCCGGCCACGATAACCAAAGGCACTCCGGCCTCGCGGTAGCGGATCGAGGCGTCGAAGATCGACATCGGTGTCTCCGAACCGTCTTCCGCGAAATGAAGCGTGTAGCCGCCCTCGAGCGACGGCACCAGTTTGTTCTTGAAGCGCACGTTGGCGAACGTGCCCCGCATCATCACCTCGTGGTTGCCCCGCCGCGAGCCATAGGAGTTGAAGTCCTTGGGCGCCACGCCCTTCGACTGCAGGTACTCTCCGGCGGGCGAGTCGCGCTTGATCGCCCCGGCGGGAGAGATGTGATCGGTGGTGATCGAGTCGCCCACCATCGCCAGGCAGCGGGCTCCGGTCAGATCCTCGACCGGCGCGGGCTCGGCGGGCATCCCCACAAAGTAGGGCGGCAGCTTCACATAGGTCGATTCGGGGTCCCAGGCGTAGGTCTCGCCCGTGGGCACGTCCATCGAGCGCCACTGTTCGTCTCCGTCGAAGACCTCACCGTATTCCTTGGTGAACATCTCCGAGCGCAGGCTTTCGCGCACTACCTGGTCGATCTCCTCCTCATCCGGCCAGATGTCCTTGAGATAGACCGGCTCGCCGTCGGCGTCCTCGCCCAGCGGCTCGGTCTTGAGGTCGATGTCGATCCGTCCGGCCAGCGCGTAGGCCACCACCAGCGGTGGCGAGGCCAGGTAGTTGGCCCGGATGTCCGGGCCGATGCGGCCTTCGAAGTTGCGGTTGCCCGAGAGCACGGAGCAGGCGACCAAGTTCCCCGCATCGATCGCCGCCTTGATCGGCGCCGGCAGCGGCCCGGTGTTGCCGATACAGGTCGTGCAGCCATAGCCCACCAGGTGGAAGTTGAGCTTCTCCAGAAACTCGGTCAGACCGGCCTCGGCCAGATAGTCGGTGACGACCTTGGAGCCGGGCGCGAGCGAGGTCTTGACCCACGGTTTCGACGTCAGCCCCTTTTTCACCGCGTTGCGCGCCAGCAGACCGGCACCCACCATCACATAGGGGTTCGACGTATTGGTGCAGGAGGTAATCGCCGCCACCACCACCGAGCCGTGAGAGATCTCGAACGTCTCATCGCGCCACGAGCACCGAACACCGGTGGGCGTGACTTCCACTTCGGTCTCCGTCTCGGCCAACGCCACGCCGCCCTCGCTTTCAAAACGGCCGATGGTCTGGAGACCCGCGCTCTTGGTCTTGCCGCCCTTGCCGCCGCCCGGCCCCATCAGGTCCGAGAGCCCGTCCAGAAACGAGCGCTTGACGTCGCCCAGGAGGATCCGGTCCTGCGGCCTCTTGGGGCCGGCGAGCGAAGGCTCGACCGTCGAGAGATCGAGCTCGAGGGTGTCCGAATACTCGGCCTCGGGTGCGTCCGGCGTGTGAAAGAGGCCCTGCTCCTTCATATACGCATCAACCAACTGCACCTGGTCTTCCGGCCGCCCGGTGAACCGCAGATACTCGAGCGTCACCTCGTCCACCGGGAAGATGCCGCAAGTCGCCCCATACTCCGGGCTCATGTTGGCGAGCGTCGCGCGGTCCGCCACCGGGAGCTTCGAGATCCCCGGTCCAAAGTACTCCACAAACTTCCCCACCACGCCCTTCTCGCGCAGCATCTGGGTGACGGTCAGCACCAGGTCGGTCGCCGTCGCGCCGGGTGCCAGCTCGCCGGTGATCCGAAAACCCACCACCCGCGGAACCAGCATCGAGATCGGCTGGCCCAACATCGCGGCTTCGGCCTCGATCCCGCCCACGCCCCAGCCCAGGATGCCGAGACCGTTGATCATCGTGGTGTGCGAGTCCGTGCCGACCAGCGTGTCCGGGTAGGCAAACGGCGGCTCGCCGTTCGAGGGTATCCCCGTCATCACCACCCGCCCCAGATACTCGAGATTCACCTGGTGGACGATCCCCGTACCGGGCGGAACGACCTTGAAATCGTCGAACGCCTGCTGGCCCCATTTGAGGAACGCGTAGCGCTCGCGGTTGCGCTCGAACTCCTTCTCGACGTTGATCAGAAACGCCGCCGCCGTACCGTACTCATCCACCTGCACCGAGTGGTCTATCACCAGCTCGGCCGGCTGCAACGGGTTGATCTTCTCGGGATCGCCCCCCTGCTCCACCATCGCGTCCCGCATCGCAGCCAGATCCACCACCGCCGGCACCCCGGTGAAATCCTGGAGCAGCACCCGCGCCGGCATAAACGCGATCTCGGTCGAGGGCTCGGCCTTGGGGTCCCACCGCGCCACCGCCTCGATGTCCTCGGCCGGCACCACCACCCCGTCCTCCCGGCGCAGCAAATTCTCGAGCAGAATCCGCATCGAATACGGCAGGCGCGAGATGTTGAAGCCCTGGGTCTCGAGGGACGGAAGGTGGGCCAAGCGGAAGGGGCCACCCTCACCGGTCAGCGATTTGAACGAAGAAAAACTGCTGGTCATGAAGAATCCCCCTGTGTTTCCGGGCTCTCGAAGATACCAGAGAGATCTGAGGTCCCCGCCACGGGCTAGAATCCGCTTCTCGTAGGAGCCAACGGCCCGACTGCACGATTCGATCCGCAGCAAACAAAGACGGAGATCGACCACTTGAGAACCCCTCGCAAGTTCGCCGCCTGTGTTCTCGCCGCAATCGCCTGCTACTGGGCGAGCTCGATCCTCGCCCAGAATGACGAGGACTCCGACCTCAAGACCCTGCGCAAGAAACTCGAGTCGATCTCGGTGGTCGAGAAGAAGGTGATGGTGCCGATGCGGGACCGCGTACACCTCGCGACCGACATTTACCGGCCCAAGGACTCGAAGGGCGACCTTCCCACCATCTTCTGGCGCACCCCCTACAACTTCAACAAGCTGCGCAAGAACCGGCTCCAGCTCATGATTCCCTTGCTCGAGGCCGGCTACGCCTTTGTGATCCAGAACGAGCGCGGGAAATTCTTCTCCGAAGGCGAGTGGGAGATCCTCGGGCACCCTCGCACCGACGGCTACGACGCGCTGACCTGGATCGCCCAGCGCGAGTGGTCGAACGGCAAGGTGGGCACGATCGGCTGCTCGTCGTCGGCCGAGTGGCAGCTCGCGCTGGCCGCCATGGACCATCCGGCGCACGCGGCAATGGTCCCGATGGCCTCGGGCGCCGGCATCGGCCGGGTGGGCCGGTTCCACGAGCAGGGCAACTGGTACCGGGGCGGTGTCTATCAGATGCTCTTCGGGGTCTGGCTCTATGGCGTCCAGAATACCCAGCGGCCGCATTTCCCCGAGGGCATTTCCCGAGATGACAGGGTCCGGCTCTCGAAGTATTTCGATCTTGCCCCGGAGATGCCCGAGGTCGACTGGAATGAGGCGCTCGAGCACTTGCCGTTGGTCGACATGATGGAGGAGGTCGAGGGTCCCAAAGGGATCTACTCCGAGTTCATCCGGCGCACACCCGCCGCCCCCGCCTGGTACGAGGGCGGCCTCTACCACGACCACGAGCCGTGGGGTGTGCCGACGTTGTGGATGAACTCCTGGTACGACGTTTCGATCGGCCCGAACCTGGCGCTTTTCCAGCACGCCACCGAGAACGGCGCCGACGAGGAAGTCCGCGACAACCAGTTCATGGTGGTGGCGCCGGTGGCCCACTGCGCGTTTTTTCGCGCCAAGGAAGAGACGGTCGTCGGCGAGCGCAACATGGGGGACGCAAGGCTCGACTACCCCAAGATGCTCCGGGACTGGTTCGACTTCTGGTTGAAGGGTGAGAAAAACGGCTTCCGCAAGAGCTACCCAAAGGTGCGCTACTACACGATGGGCACCAACAAGTGGAGGAGCGCCAAGACCTGGCCGCCCAAGGGGGTGGAGATGGAGACGTGGTATCTCGGCAGCGGCGGCAAGGCCAACAGTCTGTTTGGAGACGGCGTGCTGATACGGGAGGAGAAGGAGGGACAGCAAGTGTCCTCAGCGGAGAGCGACACCTTTCCCTACGATCCCACGAACCCGGTGCGATCGCTCGGCGGCGGGGTGTGCTGCACCGGCGGCGCGGTCGAGGCGGGCTCGTTCGACCAGCGCGAGCGTGAAGCGCGGCACGACATCCTGGTCTACACCAGCGAGCCGCTCACGGAGGCGACCGAAGTGACCGGCCCGGTCGAGGTCACGCTCTACGTCTCCTCGAGCGCCAAGGACACCGATTTCACGGTCAAGCTGATCGACGTGCTGCCCGACGGCGCCGCCTACAATTTGGACGAGACCATCCAGCGCGCACGGTACCGGGAGGGCTACGACACCCAGGTCATGATGGAGCCCGGCGAGGTCTACGAGCTGGTGATCAGCCCGATGTCGACCAGCAACACCTTTCAGGCCGGCCACCGTATCCGGGTCGAAGTCTCGAGCAGCAACTTTCCCCGCTTCGCCCGGAATCTGAACACCGGCGGCAACAACTGGGACGAGACCGAGCCGGTGGTGGCGATCAACACTGTTCACCACTCCGAGAAATACCCGAGCCGCGTTCGGCTGCCGGTAATTCGAAGGTAGAACCGGCCGGAGCGGCGGACACGGTCCGCGAGGCGCCGTGCGCCGGAGCCAGTCGGCTCATGGCGTGTGCAAGATCGGGGGCTCGATCTTCGTCTGAGAGGAGTGTGAGAGAGGATTGCTATCGCGGCGGCGGTGCCGATGTTCGAAAGCTCGTCCTTGCGGTCGACCCCGAGATCGCGCGCTGGGCGCGAGCCGGGGCGCGCGAGCAGCAGATCAGCCTTTCTCGATTCATCGGGGAGATCTTGAGCCGGCAGATGACCGAGGAAGCGGAGCTGAAAGTCTCTCGGCGCCGATTTCTCGTTCGCCCCGCGAGATTGACATCTTGATGTTTTCTAGTAAACATCAAGATGTGAGCAAGCGAACGACCCTCACGCTGGACGACGATGTCGCCTCGAAGCTGGATGCCGAGGTGCGGCGGAGCGGAAAGACCTTCAAGGAGGCCGTCAACACGGCCCTGCGGCGTGGCCTGACCCCAGACCGGCCCCGAGACAACAAGCCGTTCAGAGTCCGAGCTCGCGCTCTGGGGCTCAAGCCCGGCCTGGCTCTCGACAATGTGGAAGGGTTGCTGGATCGGATCGATGGACCTCGGCGATCATGATCCTGATCGACGCCAATCTTCTGCTCTATGCATACGACGCTGCCAGCCCTCACCAACCGAAGGCTCGTGCGTGGTTGGAGGATGTGTTTTCGGGTCCTCAACCCGTCGGTCTTGCGTGGACTTCCCTCCTCGCCTTTCTGAGAATCGGCACCCACACCGGTGTCTTCGACCAGCCGTTCTCGATTCGGGAGGCCGTCGACCGGGTCGATGAGTGGTTCGCCCAACCCGCGGTGCGTCTGCTGGAGCCGACGGAACGGCATTGGCCGATCTTGAGAGACCTGCTGCCCGAGTCACAGACGACCGGAGCGCTGGTAACGGACGCACATTTCGCCGCGCTCGCCATCGAGCATGGAGCGGTTCTCTGCACCACCGACCGTGACTTCAGCCGGTTCGAGGGCCTAAGGACTCTCGACCCACTTGCGGACTAGTAGCCGACGGGCCCCGTGGTGCTCCTGGCCGGTTAGGCGCCGCCGTTCGCCCGTCGCCGCGGGCCGCTACAATACGCGTCCCGATGATCGATCTGATCCTGAACGCCGAGGTCTACGCGCCGGAGCCGCTCGGGCGGCTGAATCTCGCCGTGTGCGGCGAGAAAGTGATCTGGATCGGTGGCGAGCGGCCGCCGGTGGGCGACGCGCTTGTCGGCCGGGAGGTGGACTTGGAAGGCGCCCGGCTGATCCCCGGTCTGATCGATGGCCACGTGCACGTCACCGGCGGAGGCGGCGAGTCGGGCCCGGCAAGCCGCGTCCCGCCCCTGGGCTTGTCGCGTTTTACGGGTCACGGCATCACCACGGTCGTCGGTCTGCTCGGCACGGACGACCTCACCCGCTCGACCGCGTCGCTGGTCACCCAGGTTCGTGGTCTGGTCGAGGAGGGGCTTTCGGCCTGGTGCTACACCGGCGGGTATCACCTCCCACCGACGACTCTGACCGGTAGCATCCGCGGTGACATCGTGGCGATCGACCGGGTGATCGGCGTCGGCGAGCTGGCAATCAGCGATCACCGCTCGAGCCAGCCGACTTTGAAAGAGCTCTTGAAGGTCGCCGCCGAAGCACACGTGGGCGGCCTGATGACGGGCAAGGCCGGCACGGTCCATCTCCACATGGGCGACGGCGAGCGGGGTCTCGAGCTGGTGCGCCGAGCGATCTCGGAGAGCGAGATCCCGCCCCGCGTCTTTCATCCCACCCACGTCAACCGGCGCAAGGCCCTGTTTGAGGAGGCCCTGGAGCTGTCGGGCTCCCGCGGGGCAACCATCGATCTCACTGCCTTTCCGGTGGCCGAAGAGGAAGACGCTTGGAGCGCGGAGGACGCTCTCGAGCGCTATCTCGACGCCGGACTCCCCCCCGAGCGGGTGACCGTCAGTTCGGACGGCGGCGGCTGTCTGCCGGTCTTTGACGCCGACGGCCGTGTCGAGTCGATGGAGGTGGGCCAGCCCGGGGCGCTTGCCGAGTGTCTCGAAGAGCTCATGCGACGCGGGCGACCGCTCCAAGAGGCGCTGCCGGCCTTTACCTCGAACGTCGCCGACCTCTTGCGGCTCCCGGGCAAGGGCCGCATCGCGCTGGGCGCCGACGCCGATCTGGTCGCCCTGGACGGCCGGGGCCGAGTGCGACACGTAATGGCGAGAGGCGCCTGGCACCTGCTCGATGGCCGGCAAGTGCGACGCGGACGCTTCGAACAGGAGAACGTCGGGCAACGCGAGACCGCGACCCGGGCCGAGCCCGCAACCACAGGCTCCGGCACATGACCCGCGGCCATGTCATCCCGATCGGCGGCGCCGAAGAACGGCTGCGCGACCCGGAGATCCTGCAGCGCTTCGCGGATCTTTGCGGCGGACGCGAGGCGCGAATCGCCATCATCCCGACCGCGTCCCAGCTCGCCGACACCGGACAAGGATACGAGCGGGTTTTCCGCGACTTGGGCGTAGGCGCCGCCCGCTCGCTGCCGCTCGAGACCCGCGAGGACTGCGATGACCCCCGCTGGCTCCGGCGGCTGGAGCGCGCCGAGGGCGTCTTTCTCACCGGTGGCAACCAGTTGAGGCTCTCGACCACCATTGGTGGCACCCGGGTGGCGGAGATCCTGCGCCGACGCAACGCGGAAAACGGTCTTCACGTCGCGGGCACCTCGGCGGGGGCGGCCTTTCTCTCGGAGCACATGATCGCTTTTGGCGACGAGGGCTCCACACCACACGCCGACATGGTGACGTTGGCCCCGGGGCTGGGCCTCACCAAGACCGCCGTCATCGACCAACACTTTCGCGAGCGGGACCGGCTCGGCCGGCTGCTGACGGCGCTGGCCTACAACCCACGCCCGATCGGTGTCGGGTTGGACGAGGACACCGCCGCCTTTATCGGCCCCGACGACCGGCTGGAAGTCCAGGGGAGCGGCGCCATCACCGTCGTCGACCCGTCGGATCTTCAGTACTCCTCGATGGACTCGGCCCAGCAGTCCGAAGCGGTTTGTATGCTCAACATCCGCATGCACATCTTGATCGAGGGCGCGGCGTTCGACATCCGCACCCGCGAAGCGACGGCACCGCCCCCGCGGCAGACGCAGCCGGCGCAGCCGGCCGAGAGCCGCGAGAACGCCCGGCCCGAGCCCAAGAGGGTCACTTCGTCGTGAAGATCCTCGACCGCGCCGTCTACCTCGGCCCGAGCCTCTACGCGCGGTTCCCGGTCATTCGGTTGACCGTGGACCTGGAAGAGCTCGAAGAGTGGCCGAGCGGCCGGTTGGGCCCGCCCTTCACCGACGCCCTGCTCGCAGCCCTGCCGGGGCTGCACCAGCACGGTTGCTCGTATCGCGAGCCCGGTGGCTTTGTGCGGCGTCTGACCGAGGACGACGGCACCTGGATGGGACACATCCTCGAGCACGTGGCGATCGAGCTGCAAAACACCGCCGGCGCCTCGGTGACCTTTGGCAAGACGAGGAGCACCGGTGAGCCCGGCCGGTACGAAGTCGTCTACCAGTACATCCAGAGAGACGTCGGGCTCGAGGCAGGCCGCCTGGGACTCGAGCTGCTGGAGCACTTGCTTCCCGAGAAGCTCCAGCCCGCCGCCATTCGCGGCAAGACCCTGGACTGGGACGACGAGCGCGACAGCTTTATCCGCGCCACCCAGAGGCGGGCGCTGGGCCCCAGCACCGCGGCACTGGTGGCCGCCGCCGAGAAGCGCGACATTCCCTGGCTGCGGCTCAATCGTTACAGCCTGGTGCAGCTCGGCCACGGCAAGTACGGCAAGCGCATCCAGGCTACGGTCACCGGCGAGACCCGGCACATCGCGGTCGAGATGGCCTCCGACAAGGAAGAGACCAACACGCTCCTGGGCGATCTGGGCCTCCCGGTCCCCAAACAACGTCTGGTCTACAGCGCCAGGGACGCGGTCCGGGCCGCCGAGAGGATCGGCTACCCGGTGGTCGTCAAGCCGCTCAACGCCAACCACGGCCGCGGGGTGTCGATCGATCTCGGCGACGCCGAAACGGTCGAGGTCGCCTACCGCAATGCGCGCGAGCACGGCCGCACCGTCCTGGTGGAGAGCTTTATCCCGGGTCTCGATCACCGTCTTCTGGTCGTCGACGGCGAGTTGATCGCGGCCTCCAAACGGGTCCCCGGGCATGTAGTGGGCGACGGCGAGCATACCGTCGAGCAGTTGGTCGAGATCGTCAACTCGGACCCCCGCCGCGGCGTCGGCCACGAAAAGGTACTGACGCGGCTCGAGTTCGATCACCAGGCGGAACGACTGCTGAAACAGCGCGACTTGAACCGCGATTCCATCCCGGCCGAGGGCGAAACGATCTTTCTGCGCTCGACCGCCAATCTCTCGACGGGGGGCACGGCGATCGACGTCACCGACGACGTCCATCCCGACAACCGGCAGATGGCCGTGCGGGCGGCGCGGGCCGTGGGTCTCGACGTGGCGGGTATCGATTTTCTGACTACCGACATCTCGAAGTCCTTTCACGAGACCGGCGGCGCGATCTGCGAGGTCAACGCCGCTCCCGGCTTTCGTATGCACGTCGCGCCGAGCGAGGGCGAGCCACGCGATGCCGCCGGTCCGGTGATCGACATGCTCTTTCCCTCGGGGACCCCGGCGCGGATTCCCATCGCCTCGATCACCGGGACCAACGGCAAGACCACCACCAGCCGGATGGTGGCCCACATCCTCAAGATGGCGGGCCGGACCGTGGGCCTGACCTCTTCGGACGGCGTCTATATCGACGGGCATCTGACGGTGCCCGGCGACATGACGGGCCCCACCGCCGCCCGTATGGCCCTGCGCGATCCCGCGGTCGACGCCGTAGTCCTCGAGACCGCGCGCGGGGGGCTGCTGCGCGCCGGGCTCGGCTACCGCAGTTGCGATGTCGGCGCGGTGCTCAACGTCGAGGCCGACCATCTGGGTCTGCGCGGTGTCGACACCGTCGAGGAGCTGGCCCGGGTCAAGCGCATCGTGGTCGAGGTGGCGCGCGACACCGCGGTCTTGAACGCCGACGATTCGCTCTGTCTGCAGATGGCGGACCACAGCGACGCCGAGAACCTGTGCTACGTCACCATGAATCCCCGGCACCCGCTGGTGCGCGAGCACATCCGCGCCGAAGGCCGGGCGCTGGTGCTCGAAGAGGGCATCAACGGCCACATGATCACGATCTACGACAAGGGAACCCATATTCCGCTGCTCTGGACGCATCTCATCCCGGCGACCATCGAGGGCAAGGCGATCCACAACGTCCAGAACGCGATGTTCGCCGCCGCCGTGGCCTATTCGATGGATGTGGTGCTGGACGACATCCGGCAGGGGCTGCGCACCTTCGACACCTCGTACTTCCAGGCTCCCGGGAGACTCAACATCTACGACCAGCACCCGTTCAAGGTCATTCTCGACTACGCCCACAATCCGCACGCGGTGGGCGCGATCGTGCGGCTGGTCGACAACCTGGACGCGGACGGCCGCAAGATCTGCGTGCTGGCGGCGCCCGGGGACCGGCGGGACGAAGACATCCGTGAGGTGGCACGTCTGGCCGCCGGCCACTTCGACCACTACATCTGCCGCCGCGACGATAATCTGAGAGGCCGGGACGGCGACGAGATTCCGGGCATGTTGGCCGGGACACTCGCGGAAGCCGGCGTCGAGCGAGAGGCGATCGAGATCATCCCCGAGGAGAGGCAAGCCGTTCAGGCGGTGCTCGAGCGGGCCGAAGTGGGCGATCTGGTGCTCATCCTGGGCGACAAGATCCGGCGCTGCTGGAAGCAGATCACCCAGTTCACGCCTTCGATCGAGGCGGTCGCGACCCGCGAGCCGGCGGCCGCGACCCGAGCCACCGATCTTGTCGAGCTGCCCGCCTTTGAGCTTCCCGATCCCGAGCTGCTGGTGCGCGACGAGAAGGGCGTTCGTCTGGCTCGCCAGGAAGAAGACGATTAGCGGACGTGGTCTCTCGATGGATGTTCGCGACTCGCGCCGTCTGACCGGGCCCAATCTCCTCACCGACCAACCCGGCGCGGTGCTCGACATCGCGCTCGAGCCGGCCGAGGAGGAGCGCGCGAAAGAGGCGGCCGCCATCTGGCGCCGTCAAGCCGAGAGCGCCCTGGAGGCTGTCGGCTGGGGAGCGGCGACGCTCGTCTCGCGAATCTTCCCCGGTGGCATGAGCCTGGCCTTCGAGGCGCCGATCGACGCGCTCTACGCGGCCACCGAAGTCAACGAGTGGGCGTGGGAAGCGGCGAGCCTGGAGCTCGCGGGCCAGCCGGTACCGGCTTTCGATGACCACGCCGAGCGTCTTCGGGCCACCATCGCCGGCGAGGTCAACCCGAAGCTCCTCGAGCTGCGGGAAGCGGCCCGCGCGCACGGCGTGACCTTTCTCTCCGATGACGATTACGCGTCGGTGGGGTTGGGCGCCGGCTCCCGCACCTGGCCCGTGGGCGAGCTACCGAATTTGGACGAAATCGATTGGAGCCAGGTTCACGACGTGCCGGTGGGGCTGGTAACCGGCACCAACGGCAAAACCACGACCGTGCGTCTGCTGGCGGCGATGATCCGCGCCGCCGGACGGGTCCCGGGAGTCTCCTCCACCGACTGGATCGCGGCGGGGAGCGACATCCTGGACCGGGGCGACTACTCCGGGCCGGGTGGCGCGCGTCAGGTGCTACGAGACCGTCGGGTCGAGTGCGCGGTCCTCGAGACCGCCCGGGGTGGAATGCTGCGGCGCGGGGTGGCGCTCGACACGGCCGACGTGGCGCTCATCACCAACGTGGCCGAAGACCACCTGGGCGAGTTTGGCGTCCACGACGTCGAGGCCATCGCCGAGTGTAAGTTCATCGTGGCTCGGGCCGCAAAGCACCTGGTGCTCAACGCCGACGATGATCTGATCCGCGCCCTCGGCGGCCGACTCGACACGCCGATCACCTGGTTCTCGTTGAGCTCGAACGACCCGCTGGTCACCGAGCACGTGGCCGCCGGTGGCGAGGCGTGTGTCCTGGAGCGAGGCCGCTTGGTCTGGAAAGGCGGTGGCAAAAGCCTGCCCTTGATCGAGCTCGCCGACGTGCCGATCGCCCTCGGGGGGGCGGCGCGGCACAACGTCGCCAACGCCCTGGCGGCCATCGCGGTGGCGCGGAAGTTGGGCCTGGGCATCCGCCCGATCGGCGAAGGCCTGCGTCAATTCGAGAGCACCCCCGAATCCAATCCCGGCCGGCTCAACGTGTTCACTGTCGGCGGCGCCACGGTGGTGGTCGACTTCGCCCATAACCCACATGGCATAGAAGCCCTGCTGGAGATGGCGGCGGCGATGCCGGCCAAGCGCAGACTGATCACCATCGGACAGGCCGGGGACCGGGACGACGAGTCGATCCTGGAGTTGGCGCGGACCGCCTGGCGAGCCCGCCCCGACCGGGTTCTCATCAAGGAGATGACCGAGTACCTTCGCGGTCGGCCCGAAGGCGAGATCACCGCGATGCTCGAAGCCGAGTTACGGCGGCAGGGCGCCGGCGATGAAACTCTGGCGCACGTCACAGGAGAGCTCGGCGCCGCCGAGCAGGCGCTCGAATGGGCCGAGCCCGGCGACCTGGTCCTGTTGATCGTTCATTCGCACCGCGACGAGGTTGTCGAGCTCCTGACCGCGCGCGCAGGCTGACGGCCGGCAGGGGCGCCCCGCCTCAACGGCCGCCAGAGGCGGCGGCCGCTTCACTAATTTGGGGACTGCCCCCGAATGAAAACCGTGTAGGGGCGGGGCTTGCCCCCGCCCAGCGGCGGCTCAACCGTGGTGGTGCGTTTCGTTGGCCTTCGCCTCCAGAATGAGGCGGCGAAACCGCGGATCGTCAATCAGGCCGGCGAGGTCCTTGTCATTCTCGGCGTGATGGGCGCTGACCGCCCCGGTGCCCAAGGAGCGCTCGAGCCAATCGAGCGCAGCCTCGTTCTGCCCCAGCCGGGCGTGCCCGCACGCAACGTTGTAGGCCGATGTCGAAGGCCGGTAGCCCAGATCGTATGCCTTGCGAAACGACTGGATGGAGTCTTCGAACCGCCGGGAGTGGTGTTGCGCCCACGCCAGGTTGCTCCACCCCCGCCCGCTCGACGGGTTCTCGCTCACCCAGGCACCGAAGTGCTCGATGGCCGGGGCCCACATCTCGGCCGAGTACTCGGACCAGGAATCCGAGTCTGAATCAGAGTCGGAATCCGAATTCCAGGCCCACTTACCCCCGTGCTTCATTTTCCGGTGGTGACGCCGGAAGCGGTCGAGGTCCAGGGCCTCGGCCAGCTCGGCGATCGGCTCGAAGGCCCCTGTGGCGCGCAAGTTCGCCAGATCGGGATCGCGCCGCATGTGGTCGGTGTCGCCAAAGCCGTTTTCGACCGAACGGCGCAGCGCAGTTGCGGCGGCCTGGGTGTCACCGGCCAACGAGTAGGTACACGCCAGGTTGTAGAGCGCCGAATCGTTGTCCTCTCCCAGGGCTTCGACCGCGCGGCCGAGCGCATCTTCCGCCGCCTCGAATTTCCGTAGACTGACCAGATCCGTTCCCACGCGGTACCAGGCTCGGCCATCGGTGGAGCCCTTGTCGACCAGCACCTCGTAGCTCTCGAGGGCGCTACGCAGCCGATAGTCGCGCACCGGGTGCCGCTTCTCCCCCGCGCGCTCAAAGGACTCGTCGACCATCGCCTGGAACCGCGGGTCTTCCCGGATCGAATCGAAATCGCTGTCCCGTGCCAGGTGATCGGGATCGTCCCAGCCCGCATCGAACGACCGTCTCAGGTCATCGAGTGCCGCGTCGGCCTGACCCGCGAGCGCGGCGCTGCACGCGGCGTTGTAGTACGCAACCTCCGGATGGTGGCCTTCTGTCGCGCTCTCGCGGAAGGCCTCGGCCGCCTCGGCGAATCGATACTCCTTGTAGAGCCGGCCGGCGCGCTCTCGGGCGCCCTCTTCTTTTTCGACCTTCTCCTTGCGCTCCCGGTGCTCCCCTCGCTCGCTGCGCTCGCCGTTGCGTTGACGGTCGCGATGACGGTCTTGCCCGTGCTGGTGGTTCTGGCTCGCCCAGGCGACCCGGTATGCCTGTGTGGAGCCGCAGTCCGAGCAGTCGACCGAGATTTCCTCGCAGTCCGTACACACCACCCCGACCTCGCAGTCTTCACATTCTTCGGCCGAGCCTTCTCCAAACACCTCGACCGAGAACTCGTCTGAGGAAAATCCCGCTCCCGTCGTAACGGCAGCCTCCGATGCCGCCGTCAGCCGGATTCCGGCGATAGGCGCAACCAGGGCCATGGCGACAAGGCCGATTCCCCCGATCAACCATCGCGACAGTGGAGCGCGGCGGTGCAGCGGGTCGAGGATGGCCTTGAGACGGGTCTCGAGCGTCGAACGATCCAACATGGACATGGAAACCTCCGGGGTCGGTTGAGAGTGTCGGGGCCTGAGGGCTGCGGACAGCGAAAGGAGCTCTTCGGCGTAACCCGAAGCCGGCTCTCCGGCAAGCAATACGGCGTCATCCGCCGCACGCTCGGCTTCGCGCCGGGACAGGCGGTGGAGCGCCCAGACAAGAGGGTGAAACCAGTAGACGGCCGTAGCCAGGCCGCCAAGGACCGTCCACCAGCCATCGCGTCGCTGGAGATGCGCCGTCTCGTGGAGCAGCACCCGTCGCAGCCGGTCACTCCCCCACAACCGCCAGCTCGCGGGCAGGGCGATGGTGCCGTGGCCGCCGATCCAGGGTCCCCATGCGATGGCGACCGACAGCAGATCGCTTTCGACCAACCGCGGCGACGAGGTCTTGCCGAGCAGCGCGCAGCTCCGGTCCAGAAGTGAGAGCGCGCGCGGGTCCTCCACCTTCCGGCTCTTGCGGCGCAATCGCCACAGCGCGCCAAAGCCACGCCCGATTCGCGCCAGTAAGAAAACCGCAATCAGGAGCCAGATTCGCGGGAGCCAGAGGCGAGGATCGGGAGCAAAACGCAGCGCGCCTGAGGCCGATGGGTGGCTCGGGTTGGCCGTGGAATCGAGCCGCCGATTTACCGGGCTTTCCGAGTCCCACACCGGCGCGCTGGAGCGGGTCGGGCTGGTGGCGGCATCGGCTCCGGTGACCGGGGTGACCGGGGCGGTCGGGGCGTCGGGGACACCGGCTGAGGCGCCCGGGCCCGAATCTGCGGTGCCGAGCGCCGATCTCTCGGCCGGGACCCATGCCTCCGAGCGGGGCGTCCGGCTCGGCCGCAGCTTCTCCGGCACGTCGACCGCGACCTCAAACGCGGGCATCCAGAAGCTCCCGAGCGGCAACGCCAGCGCGCCGATGAGGGTCGCGACCAGGATCAGGTGGCGCTGGGCCGCCGAATAGCGCCGGATCACGGGCCACAGAACAAACGGCCCGAGACACCACAGGGTGACCTTGGCTAGAACGGCGATCATCGTCCCTTCTCCCGGGCTCGCTCGATCATCGAAGCCAGCTCGTCGAGATCTTCCTGGGTCAAGTCCGCTGCGCGCTCTTCGAGCACCGCGCTGACCACCTGGGCGGGCGAGGCGTCAAAGAACGTATCGAGCAGGTGGTCGAGGGCGCTCTCGCGGGCTTTCCGTCGATCCACCGTCGGCCGGTAGGTGTAGCGGTTGCCGTCGAAATCATGGGCCAGATGGCCCTTGGACTCGAGGATCGACAGGGTGCTGCGAACCGCCGAGTAGCTTGGTGGATCGGGCATTTCGGCCCTCACCCGCGAAACTGTCGCCTCGCCGAGCCGGAACACGATGTCCATCACTTCCCTCTCGCGGCGGCTGAACTCCTTCTTTCTCACCTCAGACGACCTCCCTGACCTCTGTGGACTTCATACGGGCGAAGGGCCGATTGGGTTGCTGATTTTTCAGCATCTGTTGAAAAAGTAGCAGCGCGGTCCGACCCTGTCAAGCCACCCGGCGCGCCGAAGGGCGCCTTCGATTCGATCTCACGCCCGGTCTCTCCAATTCGGTAGGATCCCGGACGACTTGGATGCCGCCGGGACCATCGAAGCTACTTTTGGGGTGCCCCGGGCACTCATCGGAGCGCTCCATCTCGACGCGC
This sequence comes from Candidatus Multivoradales bacterium, assembly GCA_965224065.1. Lineage (GTDB taxonomy): Bacteria > Acidobacteriota > Thermoanaerobaculia > Multivoradales > JAHEKO01 > JAOTZA01. Next base: position 3,016,213 of record CBDCYF010000005.1, on the reverse strand, counting down.
TCCCCGGAACCCCTCGCGGCGAACGCGGCGTCGAGGAGATCGCCGAACGGGCCGCCGCCGAGGCGGACATCCTTTTCCAAGCCGGTTTCCACGGGCTGACCATCGAGAACATGCACGACCGGCCCTACCGGCGGCGTTCGGTCGGCCCCGAGATTACCGCCGCGATGGCCGTGGTCGGTCGCGAAGTCCGGCGCCGGGTACCCCTTCCCCTCGGCGTCCAGGTGCTGGCGGGGGCCAACCGCGAGGCGCTGAGCGTGGCAATGGCCTGCGGGGCGGCGTTTGTCCGTGTCGAGGGGTTTGTGTTTGCCCACGTGGCGGATGAAGGCCTGATGGAGTCCGACGCCGGCGAGTTGCTACGGTACCGGCGCGCGATCGATGCCGGGCACATCGCGGTCTTTGCGGACGTCAAGAAAAAACACTCTGCTCACGCCCTCACGGCGGATGTCGGCCTGGTGGAGACCGCCCGCGCGGCAGAGTTTTTTCTTGCCGACGGGGTCGTGGTGAGCGGCACCGAGACCGGCCGTGCCACCGACCCCGCCGAGGTCGAGGCGGTGAGTGGCGCGGTCGAGATTCCCACCCTGGTGGGATCCGGGATAACACCGGAAAACGTCGCCGAGTACGCGGCCGCCGACGCCTTGATCGTGGGCTCCTGGCTCAAATCGGACGGCCTTTGGTCGAACCCGCTCGAGGCGCAGCGCGCCGCCCGGATGGCCGAGGCCTTCACGGCGGCCGGAACGGCCAACTAAAGGAGCACCGGATGTCGATCTTCTCCAACCCGATCTCACGGGCCGAAGGCGAGGCCAAAGAATACACCCAGGCTATTTTGGAGCTCCTCGGCGACCGCGACCCTCTCGAGGTGCTGGACGAGCTCCCCGGCCGCGTTCGGGATCTCGTCCAGGCAATGACCGACGAACAGCTTCGAACGGCCGAGGCACCGGGCAAGTGGTCGATGCTCGAGGTCGTACAGCACCTGGCGGACTCGGAGCTGGTCTGGGCATATCGCCTGCGGGTGGTGCTCGCCGACGCCGATCCGGTGCTGACCGGCTACGACCAGGACCGTTGGGCGGACGAGCTACGCTACAACCAAGCCGACCCGGTTGCCGCAGTCGAGCAATTGACCACGCTCCGGGGGCTCAATCTGAAGCTGCTGCGCGCGCTCGGGTCCGAGGAGATGAAGCGCTCGGGCCGCCACAGCGAGCGTGGCGAGGAGAGCATCGAGCACATGCTGCAGCTCTACGCCGGCCACGACCTGGTGCACCTCCGGCAGCTCTCGCGCATCCGCGACGGCCTCGGCGAGCGTGGTTGATCTCGCCGTCGTCGGCAATCTCCTCCTCGACGACGTCGTTTACTCCGACGGTCGCACCCGGATGGCCCAGCCGGGAGGGGCCGCGCTCTACGTGGCCCTGGGCGCCGCGCTCTGGCCCATCAGCGTCGGCATCGTCAGCCGCATCGGGCGAGACTATCCGCCCGAGCCGATGGCCGAGCTCGGCAACCAGCAAATCGACCTCGGAGGCGTGCGCGCCACCGGTCAGCCGACGCTCCGCACCTGGCTTCTCTACGAGGGCCAGCGGCGGCGACTCGTCCACCGGCTGGGCGGACCCAGCCACGCGGACGTCTCACCGACGGTCGAGGAGATCCCAGGGGCCTGGCGACCGCGCGCGCTGCACCTTGCGCCGATGCCCTGGACCGTTCAAGAGGGTCTGATCGGGACCCTGACCGAGTGGCCGGACACGCTTCTGTCGGCCGATCCGTACGAGCTGCTCACTGAAAAGGTCCTCGACTCATGGAGCCACCTCTTCGCGCAGGTCGATCTGCTCCTGTTGAGCGAAGACGAGATGACCATCCCGGGCGGGCTCGAGCGCCCGGTTCCCGTTCTCGAGCGCTTGGCCGCGCCCGCCAACGACCCTGAAGACGTCGACCAACGCCTGGGCACAATCCTCTACAAGCGCGGAGCGTCCGGGGGCATCTGCTACGACTGCCAGGCCGCCAGCGCCGACGAGTGGCCGACCCGCTCCACCGTGGTCGTCGACCCCACCGGCGCCGGGGACGCTTTCGCCGGCGGCGTGCTGGCCGGACGGCTCCTGGGTGAGCCGATGCCACGGGCCCTGGCGCGCGGAGTGGTCTCGGCGAGCTTTGCGATCGAAGCCGAGGGCGCCGACGGCCTGTTTGCGGCCACCCCCGAAGCCGCGCGCGCCCGGCTGGCCGACTGGTTCGGGAGCTAGGCGATCTTGATGTGCCAGGGCTCGTGCCGAACCCCGAACGGATTGGTCTCGTGGTAGCGGATGTCGACGTAGCCGAGATCGATCATCTTGCGGTACTCGTCGGTATCCGCAAAGGCCTCGGTGAAGTTGTCGGCACCCAGACCGATCTTGCCGATGTCGAAGTCGCCCCGAGCGTGGTACGAGTAGCCCGGTGGAGCGAGCGAGCGCGACGCCTGAGACAGATTGCCACCCGTCTCGACGGCCTTGCGGAGAAACAGCTGGAACTGTTTAGCCAGGCCCCGCACCCCCGACGTCAGGGTGATGGAGTCACCGATGTCACGCCGGATCTGCTCGAACTTCTCCAGCGGCTCACCGCGGAAGAGGTAGTGCCCGCTGCCCGCGATCTTCTTCACCTCTCGCTTCGAGATCTCATGGGCCAGCTCGGTGATCACTTTCTCTCCCCTGAACCCATACCAATCGGCGTCCGCCCAAAAGATGTCCTCCAGAAACATCAGCTCCTCGGAAGGAAAGGCTCCGATGTCGTCATAGTTGTTGGCAAACCGGAGCAGCCGGTCAAAGGAGAGCAAGTTGAAGTTGCCGTGGCCGATGAGCCGCTGGGCTCGCTCCAGCCGGGCGGAGACCACCTCGAGCAGGGCTCTCTGGTCTTCGGCGAGCAGAAAATCGTCCGGGTAGGTGCGATCGAACTCGCGGATCTTCTGGAACGGGTCGTCGGGATCCAGCGAGGCGACGGCCTCACCCGACCGCCGGTGGCTGCTGCCCTCGTCCCGCAAGGGATCCAACAACTCGGGGTCGGCCCCGTCGGGCGCCGGACGCAGCCATTCGGCGTCGTTCAGCCTCTGGCGTAGCCTGCGCCATCCAAAGTCGCCGGCAAGAAACGCGGCGGCACCGAGCGGGATGCCCTTGAGTAGCGTTCTTCGGTCCAAAGCCACTTCCTAGCGACTGGCGATCACCGCCAAAAACGTATCCGCCCCCTTTGATGCGGTCGATTATCACACACCGGCATCTGCCGGCATGTGGCTTTTGTAATAGGGATGCGGGAGGGGCCGTGGTCTTCTCGGCCTCCGGCGGCCTTTTGGACGTCGCGTCTATAATGAGATCGCCTTCTAAGGGCAGGAGGGGAATGTTCGTCTATCGACTATCCAGCTTGACGCGACGCCTCGGTGAGATCGGGCCGATGGGAGGCTTGCCGTCGACTCTGGGCGTGTTGCTTCTGCTCGTCGCGACCTTGACGGCCTCCCCGAGTTTTGCGGATCCGGACTCGACCGATCTCCACCTCCCCGACGTACGTCCCACGTGTGAGCGGATTGCCCGCAAGCTCTCGAGCGTCTCTCTCACCGACTGTCTGTCCCGCCCGCTGGAGCCCTCGGGCCGCCATTCGGTCGACGGCACGCCGATCCTGCTGGCCGAGTATCCACCGCTCCCGACCCGCGAGCCGCTGGGTCGGGTACTGCTGATCGGGGGCATCCATGGCGACGAATACTCCTCGGTGAGCATCGTTTTCAAATGGATGGCCATGCTGGACCGGTTTCACTCCGGGTTGTTCCACTGGCGCGTCGCGCCACTCATGAACCCGGACGGCCTGCTGCGCAAGAGATCGCAACGCATGAACGGCCGTGGAGTCGATCTGAACCGGAACTTTCCGAGCCCAAACTGGTTGGTGGAAGCCGAGGACTACTGGGTGCGGCGCACATCGCGCAATCCACGGCGCTACCCCGGGCCGGCGCCGCTCAGCGAGCCCGAATCGCAGTGGCTCTACGACGAAATCGAGAGCTTCCGGCCCGCGGTGATCGTGTCCGTCCACGCGCCGAGCCACGTGGTCGACTACGACGGCCCCTCGGACCCACCGCGAAAGCTCGGGCCCCTCTACCTCAAACTGATGGGGACCTACCCCGGCTCGCTGGGCCGCTACGCGGGTGTCCACATGGGGCTGCCCGTGGTGACCATCGAGCTACCGAGCGCCGGGATCATGCCCACGATGAAAGAGCAGAACCAGATCTGGGTCGACCTCGTGCGCTACCTACGGGTCAACGTGCCCAAAGTGGCATCCCTCGGCTCGGGCTCCGTCGAAGCCGGCGCCGCCCGCTAATTACGGCGACAGGATACCTAATTTTGAGCGTAGCCAGCGCTACGGAACGGGATCGTTTGCTCAAATTAGGTATCCTGTCGCCGTAGTTCCGGTTCCCATTCCACAGATTACGTATTTGCTTTCCTGCGCCTGTCCGACTATATTCTCCATCCGTCTTTTTCAGCTAGGACTTCGCGGTGTCAGCCGCCCCGTGGCCGCCGCGCTTGTCCGGTAGCTTCCAGGCTCGGACCTGTAGCAGGAACAGCTAGACGTCACCAATCGGCCTCGATCAAAAGAGATTTCTCGAACGGGGTCAGGACTACAACAAAGGAGAAAGGAATGAAGAAAACCCTATTCTGTCTCGCGCTGCTGGTGGCATTTGTGGCCACCGTGGTGCTCCCCGCGGACGCTCAGGCGGCGGATCGGTTCGTCGAACAGAGTGAGCCTCTCGAGGAAGAGACGAGCCGGGCCGAAAAGAAAGCCGCTCGCAAGGCTGCGCGAAAGGCCGCCCGAAGAGCGGCGCGCCAGAAGGCCGCGGTTGAAAGCGAACTGACGGCCATGCTGGACGGGATCAACATCTCCCTGGCGGCGGACGGAGCCGACTATCGCGCCGTCATGGTGGAGTACGTAACCGGCGACGTCAACGCCCAGGGCAACACGATCATCGCCAATGACGTCGGCAACAAGAGATTGAGCTTCGATTTTGTTCCCTTCGATGCACGGCGAGCGTGGAGTGACCCGGCGGGCGGCATTACCTATGCCATCGACACGACCGGCGATGCCGTGCCCTTCGCAGGGGGCCTCACCGGAGCCCAGACCGATGCCGCGATCGTTCGGGCCACCGACAGTTGGGACAACGTGAGTTGTTCGGACTTGCCGCTTGTACGCAATCCCGACTTCGGGATCGACATCGGCTTCGTAGCGGGAGTCAACAATTTTGTTTTTGCCGATGTACAGCACGCGGGTTGGCGCGATCTCGAATTCGGTGGCGGCACCATCGGCGTCACCTTCACGTTTGGGTTCTGCGCGCCCTGCGTACCGGTGGCGGTGTTTACCGACATCGACAACAACGGTCGCGCCGACACCGCCTTCCGCGAGATCTACTACGATCCGTTTGTCGGCACGTTTGGTCCGCCGCGAGTCTGGGCCGATGACGGCGTCAGCAACATCGACGTCGAGACGGTTGCGCTCCACGAGATCGGCCATGGCCTGAGCCAAGCCCATTTCGGCAAGGTGTTTATCGACAACAAGGGCAATCTCAAGTTTGCGCCCAAGGCGGTGATGAACGCGGTCTATGCGGGACCGCAGAGGGATCTGCTGGGGACAGACAACGCCGGGCATTGCGCCAACTGGGGCAACTGGCCTCAAAACTAACCGTTTCGGGCTGTTCAATCTGAGCCGGCGGGGCACAATGCCTCGCCGGCCTTTTTTGTCAGGCTAGAAAAGTCCTGTTTGCTCACCACCCGGCCGGCGGAACGCGTCGGTGGACGGCCCCGCCGCGGATCGCTCGAGGCCGTATCTGCGGCAGTAGGTCTCGAACAGCGCCTTGATCTGCTCGGCAAACGGACCCTCGCCCCGTCCGCGCGTGCCAAACCGTGTGTCGTTCAAGGCGCCGCCTCGAAGCGAACGGATCCGGGACACCACTCGCTCCTTTTTCCCGGGCTCGTGCTCGTCCAGCCAGCCGAGGAAGAGCTCGCGCACCGCTCCCGGGAGTCGCAGCAGCACAAACCGCGCGTGACGAGCCCCGGCGGCGGCGCCAGCCTCGAGGATCGCGGGCATCTCGTGATCGGTCAGGGCCGGGATGACGGGTGCGATTAGAACCCCCGTCGGGATCCCGGCGGCGGCCAGCCGTTCGATGGCTTCGAGCCGTTTCCGAGGGTGCGAGGTCCGCGGCTCGAGCCGGCGCGCCAGCTCGTTGTCCAGAGTCGTAACCGAGAGAAACACGCGTACCGCGTCGTGGCGGGCCAGCTCGGAGAGGTAGTCCAGATCGCGGGTCACCAGAGCGTTCTTGGTGATGACGACCACCGGGTTGCGACAACGGGCGAGGACCGCAAGGCACCTGCGGGTCAGCTCGAGCTTTCGCTCGATCGGCTGGTACGGATCGGTGACCCCGCTCAGACCCAGGGCCTGCGGTTTCCACCCAGGCGCCGCCAGCTCTCGCTCGAGCAGCTCGGGCGCCTGTTCCTTGACTAGGATCCGGGTCTCGAAATCCAGTCCCGCCGAGAACCCCAGAAACTCGTGGGTGGGACGCGCATAACAATAGGCGCAGCCGTGCTCGCAGCCCCGATAGGGGTTGAGCGACGCGTCGAACCCGACGTCGGGACTCTGGTTATACGCGATGATCGACCGGCTGGCGTCGGCCAGATATTCCGTTTCGATCTTTCCCGGGCCGGCATCGAGGCACTTGACTTCGATCCGCTCGAATCGGCCGGCCGGGTTTCCGGCGACCCCCCGGCCGCGCGGAGCCTTCCGCGACGTCACCCTGGCTCTATCGCTCGGTGCTGGCGAACCGCCGCCATGGCAAACGCGATGGGGATCAGACCGAGGGTAAAGCCGTAGTACAGACCACCAGGCAGCAGGATCGACATCCGAATCGCCAGCGCCGTCAGCGTGACCGGCAACAGGCCGACCAGTGTCGCCACCAGCATGAGCGTCAGGCCGTCACGCGACCGCTCCTCCGGGCTCGCGCGCAGAAAGCTCTGCACCATCAAGACCAGCGCCCAGCCGAAATAGCCGGCCACAAAGAGACCGGTCGCCATGAGGGTGACGGTTTTCAGCGTCCCGGTGAAATCGGGCTGCACCAGGTTGATAAAGAGAAGATAGACGTTGACCGCGATCGCGGGGCCGTAGATGAGCTCTTTGGCCCACGGCCTGTCGAGAAACGCCCGCCGCTTGGGAAAGCGCATCAAGAAGTGGACCAGCAGCGCAAACCCGGTCACGACCAGAACCGTCGCCAGGGCCCCGCCGATCGTGCGCAGCGCAAAGCTTTTGGCGTAGGGGACGGGGAGAAACGCCAGACCGAAACACAGGCCAAAAAAAGCCAGCACACGCGTTATCGAGCTGGGAGCCGCGCGATAGGCCCAGACGCAAAAAACCACAAAGCAGAGAGCCACGGTAAAAGAGATCACGACCGCGATGCGATTGCGTCGTGATTGGGGCGCGTAGGTGACGTCGAACTCCCGCCGCTCCCCGGCTCGCTCGACGACAAAGGTCCGCGTCTCGCCGATCTCGGCCCGGGGGCGCCGGCTGTTGGCCTTGGTGTCGCCAACCGAGATTCCGCCGATGCTCCGGATCACGTCCCCCACCTCGAGCCCGGCCTCGGCCGCCGGGCTGCCGGCCAAGATACGCAGGATCTTGCCGTTGGGACCCGCCGCCAAGCCCGAGTACGACGCCCTCGCGGTGTCCCGCAGGCCCAGCGCGCCGACCAACGCGGCAATCCCCGCGATCCCCAGCAGCAGGCCCTGATACTTGCGCGTTTCCGACGTCATTTGCTTTCGGCCCGGTGCCGCCGCGGATGGCGGCTCCCGCAGGCTGCTACCCTCCGACGATCTCGCATTCCGAGCTGACAGTTCCTACGAAAAACAGTCCCCTGGGTTCGCACCCGGCGAGAAAAATCCCCTGGTCCAGAATCGCCGAATCATACCGCGGCAGAGCCGGGCTCGGCCGGCACCACCACCGAGCGCAGCTCCAGCCGGCGGCCAAAGGCCTGCTCGAATAGGGCAGCATGTTTCCCGGCCTCCCAGATCTCCACCGTCGGCTCTTCGCTCGCCTGCAGATCGACGCGCACGCTGCCGTCCGTTAGGCGAACGGTGAGCCCGCTCACCCGACCGGCTCGCGAGCGCTCGAGCAACTCGGCCAGACGAAGACATGTCGCCATGGCGAGCAGCCGTTTGTGGTCACCGTCGCGCATGAGTTTCTTGTAGGGACCGAGACTGGGGCTGCCGCGCCGGTGATACCGGACCAGCAGCGAGATCAGGGCCTGCTCGCGTTGGCTGAAGCCGTTGAGGGCGGCGGACGAGATCAGATAGGCACCGTGCTTGTGGTGCCGGTAGTAACTGACCGTCATTCCCGAATCGTGGAGCAGCGCGGCGGCGTCCAACAGCTCGGTCTCGGCGTCGCCCATGCCGTGAAGAGGGCGCAGGCCATCGAAAAGCGCGCGGGCCAGCTTGCGGACGCGCTCGACATGCTCTCGTGGCTGGGGGTATTGCGCGAACAGATTCTCGAGGCTGAACTCCCGAATGTCCGACGGCCGAAACGGTGGTGGAAAAAACCGTCGATAGAACGCACCCTCGCGAACGCCCTGGCCCGAGATCCGCAGCCCTCGCACGCCGGCCGCTTCGATCAGCCAGCCGATCACCAAGGCGCCACCGAGAATGATGTCGGCCCGATCGGGATTGATCCCGCGAACCCGCGCCCGGCGCCGGATCGTCAAGCGAGTCAGACGGTCGGTCAGCGCGCCGAGGGACGAGGCTTCCAAAAGGTATCCATGCAGGAGGGCCAACGGGTACGCCTCATGCTTCTGGACCGCGTGCGCCAAGTTGCGAATCGTCCCCCCCATACCAACCATCGGCAGCTTCGAGTCGGCAATCTCCCGGGCGACGCCGCCAAGCTCGTCTTTGACCGCCCGTCGCAGCGCTTCGACCTCCTCGGCCTGCGGCGGGTCGGAGCCAAGGTGCTCCTCGGTGACCCGGACGGCTCCCAGCGGGAACGAGCGGCCGTGAGCGAAGTCGCGACCCTGCATGAGAGAGACCTGGATGCTGCCTCCCCCCAGATCGACCACCCACGCATCCTCCAGATCGAACCCGTTGGCCACCGCCAACACCGAAAGCCGGGCCTCCTCTTCTCCCGAGAGGACTTGCACTTCGAGGGGCAGCGAGTCGATGCGCCGCAGGATCTCGTCGCGGTTGGCGGCCTCGCGCACCGCGCTGGTGGCGATCACCTCGAGCTTCCCGAGCCCAGTGGCGGCCGCATAGTCGGCAAAAAGGTGCAGGGCCGCCGACGCCCGATCGATCGCCTGTGGGCTGAGCCGCCCATCGGCGGCCAGCCCGGCTCCCAGACGGATTCGCTCGCGAATCTCGTCCACCAGCGCAAAGCTCCGTCCGGCCTCGTACTCGAAAACCACCAGGCGGGCCGTGTTCGAGCCGAGATCGACGATCCCCAACCGCTGCATGGAGCCTTTATACAACGAGAAAAACGGGGACTGTCCCCTTTTTTAGGGGATGAACAGCCCCGCGATGCAGGCGGTCAGCCAGGACGCCAAGGCGCCACCGGCCATCGCCCTCAGGCCGATGCGGGCAAAATCCGCGCGGCGCCCCGGAGCGAGGGCGGATAGACCGCCGATCTGGATCCCGACCGACCCGAAGTTGGCGAAGTTGCACAGGGCATAAGTCGAGAGGATCACCGAGCGCTCGCTCAGGGCTTCCTCGGCGACATAGCCGCCGAGGGTGCCATAGGCCACGAACTCGTTGAGTGAGATCTGGATCCCCAGCAGGTGCCCCACCCGCGCCGCCTCGAACCACGGCACCCCCAGCAGCCAGGCGAGCGGACGCAAAAGCGTGCCAAAAAGAGTCTGGAGCGACCCCGGCACGACGCCCGAGAATTCGCGCACCACCGGCGAGATCCCGCCTCCCACCCGGGCAAAAGGCTCGCCTCCGAGCAGTTTTCCGTCCACCAGAAAGTCGATCTGGTTGAGCACCACGTCGACGACCGCGATCAGCGCGATAAAGCCGATCAGCATGGCCCCGACGTTGACCGCCAGCTTGAGGCCGTCGGTGATGCCGTTGGTGGCCGCCTCGATCAGGTTGTCCCCGGCGTTGATCGCTTCGAGACGGGCCGCCTCATCGTCGAGACGCCCGGCTTTCTCGGGCACCAGCATCTTGGCGATCACCAGCGACGCCGGCGCCGAGAGGACGCTCGCCGCCAGCAAATGCGGCGCGGGAACCCCCAGGGCGATATATCCGGCCAGCGCACCGCCGGCGATGGTGGCAAAACCGCCCACCATGACGCTGTGGAGCTCGGAGCGTGTCATCCCGGCCAGATAGGGCTTGATCAGCAGCGGAGACTCGGTCTGGCCGATAAAAATGTTGGTGGCGGCACACAGGGTCTCCGCACCCCCGGTGCCCATGGTCCATCGCATAAAGCGCGCGATCGATTCGATCACCCGCTGGACGATGCCCAGGTAGTAGAGAACCGCCATAAAACCGCCAAAGAAAACGATCACCGGCAGCAGCTTGAACGCAAAGAGAAACCCAAAGCTCGCCTTCTCGTTGGCCAGGTCGCCAAAGAGAAACCGGGCGCCATAGTCGGCGAGGCTCAAAAAGGCCGCGACTTTGTAGCTCGCCCTGGCGAAGACCTCTCGCATCGACAGGTCGGCCGCGATCAGCGCGGCCACCGCGGTGGCCAGCATCGCGATACCGGCCCATGGCTGGACTCGTGGTAGCCATCGCCACCGGGAGTTGGCCGCGACCCCGACGCCGAGGGCTACGAGAACGACCAGGAGCGAATCCGGCGGCAAGCGGCTCAGAACCAGTCCCAGCACCGCGGCGGCGCCGAGCACTCCCACCGCAGCGCCCCGGCCGGCGCCGGCGACGGCATTCGCCAGATAGAACGCCACCAAGCCGGTGAACACGATGACGCCGAGGAGACTCCAGACGTCACTGCCCAGAAGCACCACCGCGAGCAGGGCCTGAAGACCCACGCCCCACAGGACCAGCCGTGGCCGAACCGATCGTCGATCGGTCGACAGGATCCAGGCCAGGGCCAAGACGACGAACAGACCCAGAAGGCTGACCAGGCTCACACGCGCGTTCGGATCGTTCGCCGCTACTCGATGGAGATCAGCTCCACGTCAAAGACCAGCATTCCCTCGGGCTTTCCCCTCTCGCCGCCGTAGGCCATCTTTTCGGGAATCCAGAGCCGGCGCTTCTCGCCCTCGACCATCAGTTGGAGCCCCACGGTCCAGCCGCGGATCACATCGGTCAAGCGAAAACGGGCCGGACCGCGCATGATCGACGAATCGAACCTCTCGCCGTCGGTCGTCCAACCGGTGTAGTGCACAACCACGGTGTCGCGGGCCCGCGGACGGCGGCTGCCGGTTCCGGCGACCAGCACGCGGCTGGCCATCCCTCCCTTGCCGTGCTCGGCGTCGGTGGGAATCCCGGCCACGTCGTCGGGGGTGGCGGGATGACGCAGCACGTCCCGCAGCTCGAGATCGAAAACCAGCATCCCTTGCGGCTTGCCCTTTTGACCCTCATAGGCGAGGTGTGCCGGCACCCAGACCCGGCGTTTCTCCCCCACCACCATCAGTTGCAGAGCCTCGGACAGGCCGTCGACCAACCGGGAGAGATCCGCCCGCAACGCTTGGTTGCGCGCCACCGAGCTGTCAAACATCTCACCATCGGTCGTCCATCCGGTGTACTGGAAGACCACGCCGTCGACCGGTCCGGGGCGCTCCCTCCCGGTTCCGGGCTCGAGCACCCGGCTGGCGAGCCCCGAATCGGTCAACACGGCATCGTCCGGCACCGCCGCGACATCCGTTGGTGCCGGGATATCGGTGGCGCCAGTTGGCTGGGCGAATCCCGGCCCCAAGGCGACGGCAAACGCCGCGATCCACAAGGTCCTCCCTCGAATGGCTCTCATAGACGCTACGTTATCCCGACCGCGGTGTGATTACACGGCCAAGTACGGGAACCCGTTCGAAGCCCACGCGAGGGTGGTAGCATTCGCAGGCGACTTCCTTTTCATCGACAGGCCGGCGGTTCACGGCTGCGCGCCGGCGGGACGGGTGTCCGGCCTGTGGTGTCCGAGTTGACCGGTATGGCCGCACCCGAAAGCAATCCGGCAAAGCCCGCAACCGCGACTTTCTCCCCCGGAACGGCCTCGGGCAAAACGCCCACTGGTGCTGTGGCCTCGGCACGGATGCTGGCGATGAAGCCACACGGTCTCCCGGGCCGTTTGGTGACGCTCGACGGAACCGACGGTAGCGGCAAGACCACATCCCTTGATTTCATCGCGGCCCGTCTGAGCGAGCGTGAGATTCGAAGCCGGCTCATCAAGATGCCATCGGAAGTCTGTCGCGGTATGCACTCGTTTCGCGCCTACAGCCACGACCCGAGCACGGCCGTCCGAGGCGAGATCGACTTGCCGGCCCTGTGTATGACCTGCCTGGCGGACCGACTCCTGACCCTCAACGAGTGCGCGCTACCCCTTCTCCGACAGGGCGTGTGGGTTCTCTGTGATCGCTATGTCTTTACACCGATCGCGGAGCTGGCCGCGATCCAATGCAAAGCAAGCGAGTTCGAGGCTGTCTGTCGTTTTGCTGGACTTTTTCCACGGCCCGACCTGGCGATCGTGACGACGGTACCGGCACATGAAGCACTGCGACGGATAAGGAGCCGTCCGGATGAGCGCGACCATCCACTGAGCGAGGACATGCTGTCCTCACACGTCGAGGCGTATGTCGAGGTCGCGCGGGTCAACAACCTACAGCTGGCTTCGACAGAATCGACCAAGTCTCAGACGTTTCGCTTCCTGGCAAAGGTGATCGATCCGCTGGTCGATGGCTTTTTGTCGGCCCCTTCGACGGAGACTCCGTCGTGACGAAGGCGGTTCTCTTCGACCTCTTCGGGACTCTGGTCGACGTCTTTTCGTTTTCCCGGTACGAGCGGGTGCTCGAGCGCGTCACGTCCACACTGGGAGCGGACCACCGGAAGTTCCGGGAGCTCTGGGTCGGGAGCTATCGGCGCCGGGCTCGGGGAGAGTTTCAAACGACCGAGGAGAACCTCCTTTGGGCGCTCCGGCGACTGAACCTCGAGGTGGAGCCGTCGCGGGTCCGCGCAGCAGAAGCTCACTTGCTTAGCTTTGCTCGCCGGGCGCTCGCCGCCCGACCCGAGCGTCTAACGTTCTTGGAATCGCTGCGTTCCCGGGGGTTGCGCCTCGGCGTGGTGACCAACTGTTCGCCCGACATACCCCTTATCTGGCCTGAGACCGGGTGGCACTCGCTGTTCGACGCCGCTTGCTTCTCCTGCCGGGTGGGAGAGACCAAGCCGGCGCCGGGGATCTACCGGCACGCCTGTCGGGCCCTGGCGGTCGACGCCGGGGACTGCCTCTTCGTGGGTGACGGCTCCGACCGCGAGCTGACCGGGGCGCGCAACGCCGGGATCCAAGCGGTGCTGCTACAGATCAACACCGAGGATGCCTATGACGAAAAGAGATCGGATGTTCTGGAATGGGACGGGCCCAGCGTGTCGGCTTTGAGCGACATCGTCCGTTTTCTCGAGCCGGAGCCGGCGCTCCGAGGATGACCGCTGTGGCATCTGCATAAGGAGAACGACATGGGTGTTTTGAAGAAGCGGAAGTTGAAAAATCAGGCCTGGTACGAGAAGTTGCCCTTTGGCGCCTTTTGGGAGGAAGGCTACGCCGACCCCTCGGTCTCGACGATGGGCGGACCCAGCCACGAGATCGCGGAGCTGGTCTCTGCGCTGCCACCTGGGGCAAAGAGTCTGGATCTCGGCTGTGGCGAGGGTCGCAACAGCCTCTATCTGGCCGGACGGGGTGTCGACGCGACCGCGATCGACCGCTCGGAGGCCGGCATCGGGAAATTCCTGGCCACGGCCGACAAAGCGGGGCTGCCGGTCAGCGGAATCGTGGCGGACATCGTCAACATCGAGATCGCCGATGACTACGACCTCGTCATGGCCCACGGGGTTCTCTACTACCTGTCAAACATGGAGTGGCGGGATCTGCTCACCGAGGTCAAGGAACGAACCAAGCCGGGAGGGTTCAATGCCTACTCGGTTTTTATCTTCAGTGACGAGTACCCGCGGCCGCCGGAATTCAAGTCCGCGCGCTATACCCACTCCTTCGCTCCGAACGAGCTCAAAGAGTTTTACAAAGACTGGGAGATCCTGCGCTACGACGTGTATGTCAAATGGGATCAGCACCCGGGAATCCCTCTTCATTGTCACCCGATCGAAAAGCTCGTGGCGCGCAAGCCCGGGGGGTCGGGACCGGCGGCCATCGTCGAGCCGGTCGACAGAGGCCCGGACACCGTGTCGCTTGAAACCTTCCATTCGATTCCCATGGGGATGCCGACCGCAGAGCTCATCGGCTTGTGTGGCGAGCCGAGCGTGGTGGACAACTACTCATTTGACGGCATCCAGTTCGGCATGACCGCCGCGAGCGTAGAAGGCTATTACCTGAGCCTATGGTTCTATGGCAGGACGGTGTTCTACGTGCTCAACGACGCCGTGTGGGGGCGGTCTTTGTTCGAGACCGACCCGGTTCGCGTGTCGTTTGACACCTAGGGGCCGGTTGGACTCGGCTCGATGGCAACACCCGCGGGAGCCTCGGCCTCGGTCTTGCTCGTCCGGCTGGCGCTGGGCGGGGTTTTGATCGGAGAGGCCTTGCGCCCCGGAGCTCCGACGGGGCTGGGCGTGACTCTGATCGTGATCGGAGCTCTGCTGCTGGCGGGCCTCTTCACCTGGGGCGCTGGCGTCGCGGCGGGGGTGTTGTTGCTCGCCATCCATGTCGACGTGTTGCACGCAAGCGCAGGCAAGAACACGATGTGGTCGACGATCGTCTATCTCATCGCGGTCGCGGTCGTTCTACGCTGGTCGAACGCCGACCGCTGGTCTCTCGACCGCTACTGCCGCCTCCGCGGGAGCTGGGTCATCGCTCAAGGCGGTCCCCGCAAGAAGGGAAGAGCCGAGAGCGCGGCCCTTGCCCTGCGGCTGGCGCTGGGTGCCGATTTCCTTTTTGCGGGGTTGTCGAAGTTCCGCTATCCATGGGTCGAGCAGACGGTGCGTCAGTTCTCCGACACGGCTCTGCCGCCGGAACTGGTGCGGATCTTTGCGACTGGATTGCCGTACGCTCAAACCATACTCGGAGCGAGCTTGGCCTTGGGACTCTTCACCGGCGTTTCGGCACTTCTTACCGGCGTGATGATGCTGTTCCTGCTGTTCGGGCAGTTGGCGCTTGGTGCGCCTCTGCTCGGGTTGTGGTCGATGTTTCTCTATCTGCTGGCGATCGCCGCAATACCGGTGCTTTCGGTTGGAAACCGAGCCTCGCTCGATTTCGCAATCGCGAAGGCTCTGCCGTTGTGGCCATCGACCGGAACGCCCTCGAGATGAATCACATCGGGCAGTTGGAAATCGGACCGGTCGAAAAGGTCCTCATGGCCTGTGGCCTCTGGGCTGCGGACCGGCCGATCCCGGCTGGTCTTCAGGTTTCGGAGTCGGAGCTCACCGCGCCCGGGTTCGAGGAACAGATCTTTATACGAAGCCTCGAAGACAAGCTCGTGCCGATGCTGGTGGGGTATGCGCAAAGCCGAGGCTGGCAATTGTCGAATGAAGCGCGGGCCATATCCGAAATCTACAACGCAAAGATGGAAGCTCTCTTTCAGGATTTGGGACCGATATTGGAGGCGCTGACTGCGGAGGGGGTCACGCCCATGCTCATCAAGGGTGGCGATCTGGCGCTGACGGCCTATCGAGACGGCCTGGCGAGGATGATGGCGGACCTCGACATCCTGGTGAAGCCGTCAGATCTGCCCACTGTGGTCGATGTCTTCTCGAACGCGGGTCTCGTTCAGGCCCGGGTCAACATGGCGACGATGCAGTTGATGCCGTTGAGCGACGACGAGGCGCGGGCGGTGGCCGAGAATCACTACGAGCTCGCCCCGTTTGTCGGGTTTCGAAAGCTGGAAGGCCTATCGCATCACCGCCAAGTCATCGAGCAGTATCTCAAAGAGAGATTCTTCACCGTTGTTGGCGACGAAGTGTTCTTTGGCGAAGGCTATGACGTTCATTTCAATGTGTCCGACAGCATCGAGATAGCGGACCTGTGGCGCTCGCCTCGCCAGCTCATCATGCCGACGGGCCAGCCGGTTCTCGCGCCGTCGGCGACGGAGGTGGTCTGGTTTCTCGCCGCGCGTGGGTACCACGAAGCGATGTTCGATGACACACCCTCGCTGAGGCCGTTTTTCGATCTGGCCGCGGCGCTAGCCGCGCACGCTGAGGCCGTGGATTGGGACCGCGTTGTCGCAATGGCGAATAAGTACAGCTTCCACCCATCACTCTTCTATTTGTTTTGGCACGTCAACGAGCTGTTTGGCGACCTCGTACCCAACGAAGTTATGACGGCTTGCAACCCTGCAAGACGCGAGGTCAGCCGCGCCCACGATTGGGGTGATCCATTGCCCAAAATGCTCCGCACAACATTGATTGGAGCGGTACTAGAGAAATCGTAACAATCGACTACTTCCCGGCTATTTCCAATTTTAGAGCCATGGTGTTACACTCTTAGAATAGTTACGAAAGGAGTACAACATGGGAAAAGATGAGGGCTGCGGTTCGCCGAACCGGAGGGAATCTGTGTCCCAAAGAGTCGTCGGGGCCACCGGTACGGGCGGCCGGAGGAGGTTTTTGAAGCTGGCGCTGGTGGGCGCCGGTTCGGGTATTGTGGCCGCCCACGCGGGAGGCCGCAGACCACCCGTGTCGAATAAAGTCAACGATTTTGTTGACAAGGGCAAGCTGGCGACACGCGGATTGGCCGGCTCAATGACGGTGAGCGCGAGTCGATCGTTTTACTCGATCGACGTCTCGGCGGCGTACGAGCTCGTCGGCAGCGAGATCTCGTTCGAGAAGCTGGATATCTATGGCACTCCACTGGGCCGGAGAGGCGCCAAGCTGACGATGAGCAGGGCCAGCGCGCTCAAGGCCCAGATCAACGAAAGCGGCTGTTTCAGAATCGCGGGGGCCGCCGCGATGTCGGACGATTCCGGCGGAGTTCCCTCCGCGAAGATTTTCATCGACGGCTGTGTCGTCAGCGACAGAGTGCCGTCGCTCCGCGGAGTTATCTACCGCGAAGGCACCAAGGAGCTCGCCTCGACAAAGATCACCTTCGGGTAAGGCCCAGGGTCGCGACGGCGACCCACCAGAGAGAGAGGTTCAGGATGGACGTGCAAGAACTTGCTGAGTTGTACCGGCGGGCGGGCAAAGTGCAGGACGCCGCGGTGAGAGATCTACTCTCGGCGGCGGCGGCGAAACTGGGAGCGGCACAGAGCGTAATCGACGAGCCATCGGAAACCGCGGCCGCAGGCGATGGAACGGTCCAGGCGGTTGCGGAGAAGGCGCGGCGCGAGGTGGCCGAAACGGCCAAGGCGATCTCCGAGGCGCTCGACAGCGGGGCGGATGCCGCCGCTGCCGAAGCGATTGCGGCAGAGGCCATCGCGGCCGAAGCGATCGCGGCGGAGGCGGTGGCCGCGGAGGCCACGGCGGCCGAGCCGTTCGCTGCCGAGCCCCTGGCCGCGGAGCCTTTGGCAGCAGAGCCACTCGCTGCGGAGCCCGCAGCCGCAGAGCCCTTGGCGGCAGAGCCGCTCGCCGCCGAGCCCTTGGCGGCAGAGCCACTCGCTGCCGAGCCCCTGGCCGCAGAGCCACTCGCCGCAGAGCCACTAGCGGCCGAGCCGCTCGCCGCGGAGCCTCTGGCCGCGGAGGCCCTGGCGGCCGAGCCGTTCGCCGCTGAGCCCCTAGCCGCCGAGCCACTCGCCGCGGAGCCTTTGGCGGCAGAACCGTTTGCCGCCGAGCCCACGACCGCAACGGCTACGGCGGACAATCCGGCACTCTCGGCGGCTCTGCGTACCTTCGTCGCTGCTGCAAAGGGCGGTGAAGGAAACGCGTGACCGGGCAGCCTCCGGTTCGCGCCCTTCACGACAAACTGCTTGAACAGACGTTCCACTGGTGCCGGTCACGATCGGCGTTTTACAGCCAGCGGTTCGAGGGGATCGACGAGGTCCTCGGGGTCGAGCAGCTACCCCGGCTGCCGGTGCTGCATCGCCATGACGTAGTGACAAACCATCAGGCCCTGCGCTGTGACGAATCCTTGCCGGCCACCGTGCAGCACACGACGGGCACGACGGGAAAGTTCCTCCAGCTCTACCGAAGCCAAGCGGAGCAGGCGTTCGTATGGGAGTTTTTTGCCGCCCAGCTTGCAGCAGCCGAGCCCGGGGGAAAGAGGCCGCTCCACGTCAACCTGGCCAACGCCTACCATGGCAACCCGATCGCGGTTCCGAGCCGCGCGTACGTCCTCTCGGTAGGCGTTCACGACCTGGCCCAGGCGAGCCAGGCGCGGGGAGTGATCGAGCGGCGCTATGACCTGCCCGGTGTCGAATCGCGGCCGTCGGTCCTCACCGGAACCGAGCGCATGGTCATGGCGCTGACGGCCTATCTCAGATCCGAGGGCTTCGATCTTGGCGCCAGCTCGATCAAGACGGTCGTGCTCTTCGGCGGACACGTGCCGGCATCGCGCAAGCGCCTGCTGGCGCGACTGTGGAACGCGCAAGTGCAGGACACCTACAGCTTGACCGAGATGCTTGGTGGCGCGCGAGAGATCGGAATCGGCGGACCCTGGGTATTCGATCCTCACGTCGTCCCCGAGGTCGTGCATCCACGGACGTTCGAGGCCGTCGCCGAGGGCGACGTCGGCGTCCTGCTACTGACCGGGCTCTACCCTTTTGTGCAGCAGATGCCGCTGGTGCGCTATGTGACCGGCGATCTCGTCGAGCTCGTGGCCGATTCCGACCAGCCGACCGGACTCCGGGTTCGCTACCGTGGTCGGTTGACGCGCTCGGTGCTCGACCTCAGCGGCGAGAGCGTGGTGCCGTTGCTGTTGTCGGGTCCGCTCTATGAGCTCCTGGTCGAGATCCCGGACATCGCCATCACCTCGCGCTTTCCCGATCTCGAAGCCGGAACGGGCCTCGAGCTGACCGGGGACCTCCACTACGCGGTCGACCACCTGCCGGCCGAGACAGAGAGCCCCGAACGGATCGCCTTGCGCTTGGGTTTGCGCTACGCGCCGTGGATGTATCCCGGGCGGGTCGCCGAGATGGTCAAACGGCTGGTGTCGGCCCTGTTTCGCCTCCATCCAGCACTCGCTCAACGCTCCATGGACGGCAGCCTGGACTTTCGCGTCGAGCCCCGCACGGCGGAGGAAGTGGCGCCACACGACTCCAAATGACGAGCTCGGCATTTCCAGCGGCCCCGAGACGAGTCGACGCCCCGGCTGAGGAGCGATTGAAAGCGGCAATCGCTGCCAGCGACCTGCCGAAATACGTCTACAGCTACCCTTCAAAGTACGCCTACCGCCCGCTCCGTCCGGTGCTGACGCTCGAACAAATATGGTCGCGGGTTCGCGGCCCCGTCAATCTCTATCTACACGTTCCCTTTTGTGGTTACCGCTGCTCGTTCTGCACCCTGTTTTTGACCACCAAGCATTCCGACGACATGCGCCAGGCCTATGTGGACGCGCTGGTGCGCCAGATCGAGCTTTACGGTGAGCTGCTGAGCGACATCGAGATCGAGTCACTCTATATCGGTGGCGGTACGCCGACGACCCTCGAGTCCAGCCAATATCGCGAGGTCTTCGGCGCCTTGCGGCGGGCCTTTCCGAAATGGAGCCAGGCCGCCGAGATCGCGATCGAGGGCTCACCCGACACCATGCGCCGGTCGCTTCTCGAGACGCTCAAGGCGCTCGGCGTCAACCGCGTGAGCATGGGCCTTCAAACCCTCGACGAGGAAGAGCGCAAACGGGTGGGCCGGCCGTACGGAATGGATACCGTTCACAGGGCAGTGGATGCGATCCACACAGTCGGTTTCGCCAACGTCAACTATGACCTGATCTATGGACTCGA
Source organism: Candidatus Multivoradales bacterium (assembly GCA_965224065.1). Lineage (GTDB taxonomy): Bacteria > Acidobacteriota > Thermoanaerobaculia > Multivoradales > JAHEKO01 > JAOTZA01. The sequence goes on along the minus strand of CBDCYF010000005.1, from coordinate 2,996,241 downwards.
AGGCCAGACCCGGGAAACCTGGTTTCGGAGTCTGCGCACGACCCTCGACTACCAACCTCAGACCATTACGCTCTATCCGGTGATCTTCAGACCGCTGACCTCCATCAACAAACGCAGGTTTGCGCGGGCGGAGTCCTTTCTCGAAAACGAATCCAAGTACGCGATCTATGATGAAAGCGTCGACTATCTGACGGCTCGCGGCTTCCGGCAGAACAGCTTTGTTCGCTTCTCCATCTGTTCGGAGGACGGCCTGCGGCAGGAGGCGTCGGATTTCTCGGGCACGCCGCTCCTCGGACTGGGCGCCGGAGCCCGCAGCTACACGAGCCCCGTTCACTACGGGACGGATTTTGCCGTCCGCCGTGGCCGCACCGCCCGGATCATTTCCAGCTTCATCGACCGCGGCCAGCTCGGGAAAGACGTGCCGAGGCTCGGTTTCGAGCTCGACGGCGACGAGCGCCGACGGCGCTTTTGCATACTCAACCTCTCACTCGGACGGCTGGATCCGTCGGTCTACCGGCGTCGCTTTGACGCTGACGTCTCGCAAGATTTCTCAGGCGAGCTCGCGGCGCTCCGGAACGAAGGCTGTGTCGATTTCGAAGGCGGAAACTACCGACTCACCCGCCGGGGTTTCAAGTACAGCAACGTCATCGCCACGCTCTTTCAATCAGACAAGGTCTCGGGTCTGGAAGCGACCTACGAGCCGGGTTAGCCCGTCCTCTGTAGACGCGAAGCGAGATCGAGTCTCAGTCCGCCAGCGGTCCCGCGGGACTCGCTTGAAATCCGGGGTCCTGCCGCGCCCGGCGACGCTCGTGGAGGACCAGACCGACCACCGTGCCTACGATCCCAAAGGGAACCCCCAGCAGAAAAAAAACACCGCGGCGAAAGGCTCCGGCGAGGGCCGCCCCCTCGGGAGACTCGAGGGCCGTGCGGCACATCGCGCACTGAGCCCATGCCGCCTCAGGCGCCAGGGCCAGCAGCGCCGCGACAACCGCGATGGCGAAGAGCCGCCTCACCGCCCAGGTCACGGGGCCGCCATCCCAAAGATGCGCAGCCCGTCCGGAACGATGAGAACAAACAGGATCGCGCCGTTGATGAGCAGCCCGAACAGGACACTCAAACCCAGAAAAAGCTTCTCGTAGCGCAGATGCATAAAGTAGCTGGCGATGAGGGTCGCCTTGAATAGCATCGCGGCCACCAGGATGAAGACCAGGACGCCATGGGGGATGGCGGGGCCGGAACCGTCCAATGCCTGCGCGGTGGGCCGATCGATAAAGATCATGATCAGCGTCACGGCCAGAAGGATGAACCAGATCCGCCAGTAGGTCCGGTAGCTCGAGTGCGCGGCCTCCGCTGCTGTCGCCGTCATCGTCTATCCCTTCTAGATCAAATAGAACACCGTGAAGATAAACACCCACACCAGGTCGACAAAGTGCCAGTAAAGACCGGCCATCTCGACCCCCTCGGCCTGGGTGATGCCACGCCGCCACCGAAGCGCGGTCGCCACCAGGATGATCACCCCTGAGAGCACATGGGTACCGTGGAACCCGGTGATCAGGAAAAAATAGGCGCCAAACAGAGAAGCCCCGAAGGGATTGCTCGCCAGCCGCACCCCCTCTTCGATCAGCGTCGCCCATTCCTTGGCCTGCATGGCGAGAAAGATCAGACCGCCCAGCGCGGTCGCCCACAAGAATCGCTCCGCGACCTTGCGGCTGCCGATCTCGGCGGCGCGCACCGCGCTCGCCATGGTGGCGCTCGACGTGATCAAGACAAAGGTCATGGTAGCGATAAAGGTCAGGTTGAAGAGCGCCCCCTGGTCCGGCCAGTCGTGGTGCGACAGGCGCGCAAACCCGTAGGAAGCCAAAAAGCCGGCGAACAGCAGACCGTCGGTGATGATGAAGGCCCACATCATCACCTTGCGCCAGCCGGCCTCGAAGGGACAGGCGCCACCGGCCCAGCGGGCTCGCGCGAGCTGTTTTGCAGTGTCCGTCATCGCCTTCGACTCCTTTCGCCCCGGGCCCTCACAGCCGGGCCAGTACCAAGAAGAGAAAGATCCACAGGCCGCCGAGAAAGTGCCAGTAGGTCGTGCACAACCGAACGAGCCGCCCGAGCCGCGGCGGCTCAACGCCCCGCCAAGCCACCACCGCCACAAAGACCAGAAGCGCCAGCCCCCCGGCGACGTGGAGCGCGTGGAGACCGGTCAGGATGTAGAAAAAAGAGCTGTGGGGGCTGGTGGGGACAAAGACGCCCTGCTCGGCCAGACGGCGCCAACCGGCGAGCTGGCCGGCGACAAAAAGGACCCCGAGGACCGCAGTGATCCCCAGCCACAGCGCGGCCCCGGCCCGGTGCCGCTCGACCCGCGAGCGCGCCGCCTCCAAGGTCACACTGCTGGCCACCAATACGAGGGTGTTGGCCCAAAGCACTGCCGGCAGGGCGACCGGCACCCAATCGGCCGCGGAACGCCGGATGATGTAGGCGCTGGTAAAGGCCGCAAACAGCATCGTGACAGTGGCCAGAAAGACCCACATCCCGAGCTGCGCCGGGTAAAGCGTCGGCTCCGCGACCGCTGCCCGATCTCTTTGTGTCATCTCGCCACCATCCCCGCACTAGCCCCGCGCTAGAAGGTCGCCGGCACCTGTGCCGCCGGGACCGTCTGGCCGGTAAAGTCCTCCTCGGCCTGCTCGGCGCTGTACTCGTAGGCCCATCTTTCGACCGTCGGGCCTTCGGCCACCCAGTTACCGTGGGGCGGCGGCGACGGCAGCGTCCACTCGAGCGTCGTGGCGCGCCACGGGTTGGCTCCGGCCTCCTTGCCCTTGAAAAGACTCCAGCAGAAGTTGACGAGAAACAGGAGCTGGGCCGCGCCCATGGTAAAGGCGGCGACCGTGACAAAAAACTGCATGCTCCGCACCGGCTCGAGAAACTCGTAGTTGAGAAACGCGTAGTAGCGCCGCGGCGTCCCAGCCAGGCCGATGAAGTGCTGGGTCAAAAAAATCGAGTAAAACGAAATAATGGTCGACCAGAAATGGAGCTTGCCCAAGGTCTCGTTCATCATCCGGCCGAACATCTTCGGAAACCAGAAGTAGACCGCGGCAAAGGTTGCGAGCAGGGTCACCCCGCCGATCATGAAGTGGAAGTGACCGACCACAAAATAGGTGTCGTGGAGCTGAATGTCGGCGGTGGCGTTGCCGAGAAAAATGCCGCCGAACCCACCGGTGCCAAAAAACGCGATCAGCCCGAGGGCAAAAAGCATCGGCGTCTTGAGACGCAGCGACCCGCCCCAGATACTGCCCAACATGTTGACGCCGATAATCGCCGAGGGAATGGTGATCACCAGGGTCATGAGGGTGAAGTACTCGCCCGAGTAGGGGCTCATCCCGCTGACGAACATGTGGTGGCCCCAGACGATCATGCTCAGCGCGCCGATCGCGAGGTAACACCAGGCGGTGGTCCGGTAGCCAAAGATCGGCTTGCGGGTAAAGGCCGGCAGCACGTCGAACACGATCCCGATCGCCGGGAGAATCAGCACATAGACTTCGGGGTGGCCCAGAAACCAGAACAAGTGCTGCCACAGAAGGGGCGTGCCTCCCTGGTGTGGCAGTAGCTCGCCGGCGATCACCAAACCCTCCGGGAGAAAGAAACTGGTTTCGAAATGGCGGTCGAAGAGCAGCATGATCGCCGCCGCGGTAAGCGGCGGGAAGGCCAGCACCCCGACGACCGCCGAGGTGAAATACGACCAGACGGAGAGCGGCATCCGCCACATCGACATTCCCGGCGCGCGCAGACACAGGACCGTGGCGATGTAGTTGAGCCCGCTCATGGTGAACGAGACGATAAAAAGGGCCATCGCCAGCAGCCACAGCGTCTGCCCCATCCCGGAGCCCGGCACCGCCGAAGCAATCGCCGAAAGCGGCGGGTAAGCAGTCCAGCCGGAGGCCGCGGCCCCACCGGGTGCCAGAAACGACAGCAGCATCACCAGGGCGCTGGCCGCGGCGATCCAATAGGACAGCATGTTGAGAAACGGAAAGGCCATGTCGCGCGCGCCGACGTGAAGCGGGATCAGGTAGTTGCCAAAGCCGCTCACCAGGACATAGGAGATAAAGAAGAACACCATGATGGTGCCGTGCATCGTGACCAGCGAGATATAGAACTCGGGCGTCATGATGCCGCCGGCCATCCCCTCGGGGAAGATCTTCTCCAGCCATCCCCACTGCCGGCCGGGCCAGGCAAGCTGCATCCGGATCATCATGGCCAGCAGGCCCCCCACCACGGCCATCAGAAAGCCGGTGATCATGTACTGGATCCCGATCACCTTGTGATCGGTCGAGAAAATGTAGCGGCGAACGAACCCGAGCTCTTTTTCTGTCATCCGACCCCTCCTACGCCCCGGACGATTCCCGGCGCCAGGTTTCGAGCTCCTCCGGCGTCAGCACGTTGAAGAACCCCCTCATCTGGTAGTGCCCGAGACCGCAGAGCTCGGTACACGCCAGCTCATACCGGCCCGTCTCGGTGGGCACAAACCAGACGTCGATGGTCATGCCCGGCACGGCGTCCTGCTTGACTCGGAGGTGCGGCAGGAAAAAGCTGTGAATCACATCCTTGGCGCGCAGACGGATCGTCACCGGCTTTCCCACCGCGACGTGGATCTGGTTGATGGCGATGATGTCGTCGCGGCCCGCCGGGTCTTCAGGGTCGAGACCCAGCGGGTTCTGGGTGTCGATCAACTTCGGCTCGGTGCGGCCAAAGACGCCGTCGGCGCCCGGATACCGGATGTTCCACGCGAACTGTTCGCCGGTCACTTCGACCACGCGCGAGTCGGCGGGCGGCGCTGTGCCAAAGTACTCGCTCCAGGCGGGCAGACCGATCGCCAGTACACCACCCTCGGCGACCAGCGTCATCAGAAGCCCGAGGACGATCGACCAATTGCGCTCGACCTTGGGGCTGACCATGCGCTGGGTGACCTCACGGCGGCGGCCAAAACGCCAGACAAAGAACCCGAGCACAAAGTGCCCGACCAGGAACATGGCCCCGGTGGCAATCAGCAGATAGATCAGCATCCGGTCGATGCCGGCGCCATGGCGCGAGGCCAGCGGCGGCAGCCAGCCGCGCGACCCCAAATACGCCATCGCCGTGGCCAACACCATAAAGAGGAGGCCAACGGCCACCGCTTCACCGCTCCCCCCAGATCGTCTTTCGCTCGGCTCGCTGCTCATGGTGGCTCTCCGTCGCGCAGAAACGTTCGCGTGGCGACGACGGAACAGCCCCCTCCGGTCCGCCCTGGCGTCGTTTGCGAGGAGCGGTCCGCCGTCTCGTGATTCGAGTCGGTGAAAAACTACTGTCTTACGGTCAAAATCGCCCCACCCTCAGGGGTGGGGCGGCGCCGCATCAAAATCCTCAAGGGTCTGAAGCGGCCGGCGTCTCTGCCGGCCGACCAATGGTGGACCACAACCAAACGGCTGGCAGGGGCGCCAGCCGCTTCAGGCGGATGCGTTGAAGCGGCCGGCGTCTCTGCCGGCCGTTCGGTCCGAAGTCCCTGCCGGGCTCCACCGGGCGGGGGCAAGCCCCGCCCCTACAGCCCTGTGAGAGGGAACCCGAGTGTAGAGGCCGGGCTTGCCCCGGCCCGCGTATCGTGGAGAGGCCGGGCTTGCCCCGGCCCTCATATCGTGTAGGGGCCGGGCTTGCCCCGGCCCGCTCAGTGAACGCCGCCGCGGAAGCTCTTCTCCCCCGCCTCGATTCGCAGCGCGAGCTTGTTCTCGGGGCGCGGCAGCGGACAGGTCGCGTAGGGCGTAAAGACGCACGGCGGGTTGTAGGCCTTGTTGAAGTCGATCGCCACGCGGCCGTCGGGGTCCGGTGGATCGACATAGAGAAAACGGCCGCCACCGTAGGTTTCCTCCCCGTTGGTCTCATCGCCAAAGACCAGAAAAAGCGGCGTCTCGGGCTCCGAGAGGTCGCCGGTCGGCTCGAGCTGGTAGTCGGCACCGCCGATCGAGAACTCCACTCGTCCAGGCGCGGTCGCGTCCAAAGTGCCACCGATGATGTTGGGCACTTGCACGGTTTTGGGCTCGTCGTAGCGCACAAAACGTCCATCGAGCCGCCAGACGGTATCGACCGGGTAGCTCTCCATCCCCTCGAACGTCTCGAGCAGCTCCGATGCGCTGTCCTTGAGCCGGATCCCGATCCGGTCGCCCCGTTCGATGACGTAAAACAACAGACTCTCGTGCTCGACAATCGTGGGCTCACCGGTCGTATCCGGGGCGAGTAACGTCTGCTCGGCGAGGGCACCGGCGCCCGAGTCCGAGCTCCCCTCCTCGAACTCCACCCATACCTCGCGGCCCGCGCGCCGGAACGTCCCCCAGATCTCAGGCGCCGGCGGCGGAAACACCAGATCGTTCTCGGGCGCCGAGCCGAACCGGGTCTCGCCCTCCTCGAGCCAAAGCAAGCCCACAAGAGAAAGCCAGCCGTCCGGCTTGCGCAGCCGCTCCTCCCGATCGGCTCTCCACTCCTCGATCTCGGCCAGGTATTCCGGAGTGGGCGGCTCCACCTTCTCCGGTGCTCCCTGGCAGGCGACGACAAACAGCGCCGGCAGACAGATCGTGAGATTCTTCAAGTTCATAAAGACCTCCCTAGCCCCCAGACGCGAGGATCATACGGCAGACTCTGAATTTTGGGACACCGAGGAAAGGACGGCGGGATGCGAAGGCACATGGTAATCCTCTTGATCGTCGCCGCACTGGCGGGAGCGTTCCCGCTCGGCGCCCAACCCCTGTCACGCGACGAGATCGCGACGCTGGTGGAGGCCCGGGCGCGGTCCGCTTTCGAGACCTACCGTGAATTTCTGAGACTGCCCAACGACGCCAACGTCCCCGAGGACCTGCTCGCCGTGCTCGACTGGCTGGAACGGGCCTTTGCCGACCGCGGCTTCACCACCGAAAGGCTCGACATGCCGAGAAGCGATGCCCTCTTGGCGACGCGGCGATCGGCCGGACCAACAACCGGCGAGCGACCGACCGTTCTGGTCTATCTGCAGGCCGACGGCCAACCGGTCGATCCCGCAAGCTGGGCCCAGGAGAGCCCGTGGGAGCCCGAGCTCAAAAAACAAACCGCCAGCCGGTGGATCCGGATCCCATGGGAATCTCTCGAGGGCGACCGCGACGAGGACTGGCGGATCTTCGCGCGCTCCGCCTCGGACTCCAAGGGACCAATCGTGCAATTTCTGACCGCAATCGACATCCTGGACGATGCCGGCGTGTCACCCGAGTTCGATCTCAAAGTCATTGTCGACACCGAGGAGGAGCTCGGCTCACCCCATCTGCCGCAGGCCCTCGTCGACTACCGGGACAAACTGGCGGCCGGCCGGCTGGTGATCTTCGACGGACCGCCCCACGTCTCGGGCGAGCCGACGCTGACCTTTGGCGCGCGGGGCATCGCGACCATCACGCTCACCACCTATGGGCCGCGAGTCCCGCAACATAGCGGCCACTACGGCAACTACGTCCCCAACCCGGCCATCCGTCTGGCACGGATCATTGCCTCGATGAAGGACGACAGCGGGCGGGTCACGATCCCGGGGTTCTACGACGGCATCGAGATCGACGAGGAGACCGCGGCGATCCTCGCCCGGGTGCCGGACAACGTCGACGGAGTCCATCGCAAACTCGGCATCGCGCAGGCCGACGCCGTCGCGCCGACCTATCAGAAAGCTCTTCAGTACCCGTCGCTCAACGTCCGCGGGCTCCGTTCGGGCTGGGTCGGCGACCAGGCGCGCACCATCATCCCGGCGAGCGCCACCGCCGAGATCGATGTCCGGCTGGTACTCGAGAGCAACCCCGAGCGGCTGATCGGCCTGATCCGCCAACACGTCGAGAGCCTCGGGTACCACTTGATCGATGGCGAGCCGACCGAAGAAGACCGCCGTAGCCACGCGAAGCTCGCGTCCTTCTCTTCGGAAATCTCGTACCACGCCTATCGCACACCCTTCGATTCCCCCGTCGGGCAGTGGCTCACCGCGGCGTTTGTCCATCTGTTCGGCGAAGAGCCGATCCGGATTCGCACCAGCGGCGGGTCCATCCCGATCTCGCCTTTTGTCAGCACGCTGGGAGTGCCGGCGGTCAGCGTCGGCACGGTCAATCCCGACAACAACCAGCATAGCCCCAACGAGAATCTTCGCGTGGGCGATTTCCTTCAGGGTGTCCGCATCATGGTCGCGGTGCTGGCCCAGCCGTTGGAGGAAAGATAGCTATGTTTCTTATAAAATTTCAAAGAAAAACATAGACTAAGATGCCTTCGTGAGCGGCGCGAATCGATACCGCCGCAGCGACCAAGTCGTACTGAAGCCCGTTGGCGAAGAGTGGGTCGCCCTAGACTTGGCTACCGGGGACTACTACGGCTTCAACAATACGGCGGGCAGGATCTGGGATCTTCTCGAGCAAGAGAATGATCAACGAGCAATTGTCGACCGACTGTTCCAGGAGTTCGCCGTGCCCCGAGAACAGTTAGCCGCAGACTGCCGGGTTGTGTTGCGGCAGATGACCGAATGCGGATTGGTCGTCACGCTGGCTTGATCCCTGCCGTGGTCCAGATACGCGAGTACCTCCTCGACACGATCGCGGTTCGCAGCAACCGGCGCCTCGACGCCACGGAGCGTTCAAACACCGGCCGGCACCATCTGACTGCGACGTTTGGGGATCCCGGCGCCGCGCGCGAGCTCATCGCCGCCAGCGCCGGCTATTCCGAGGCTCGCTACCCGGCGGGCTGGGACCCTCCCGCGGGCGGCGTCCGGGCCCAGGTATCGCGAACCGGTCGCCGGGTCCGAATCTCAGCCCCGGGCCGGAACGCCGCGCAGAATACTCGTTTGGTGCGCGGGCTCTTGCCGTTGGCCCTGGCCCGTCAGGGCCGAGTCAGCCTGCACGCTGCGGCGCTGAGCTGCGAAGGCCGGCTGCTGGCGCTTGTCGGCAGCAGCGGGGTCGGCAAATCCACACTGGCGACCAGGCTGACGGGCCACGGGTATGACTTGGTCACCGACGATTTACTGTTCGCCACGATCGTGGGTGGTGAGGTCCGTTTCGAGACGGGCACCGGCCCTTCCCTGCCCGGATGTTCAGCAAGCCTGTGTTTCTTGGAGCGCCGACCGGATGCGACGTCCCGGCCGAGTGTCGAGCGGCTTCCCGCGGCAGCGGCGTTGCGGTTGCTGTTGCGTCATGGCTTCGGGGAGCTGGGACACCCCGGGGAGCCCACGATCTGGGCTCGTCAGTTCGAGCTATACACGGCTCTCGTCGAGCAAGCGGAGCTGGTGCGGCTTTGTATTCCGGACTCGATCGAGCGGATAGAAGAGTCGGCCAACGTGCTCGAAGCAATTTTTCTGGAAAATTGAGGAGAAGAGGATAGGAATCGCCGCCATCGTGGAGTGGAGCGCTCGGCCAGTCGAACCGGGCGATATCGCTTCCATGCTGCGGGCCGTTTTACCTTCCCCGAGCAACTCACCCCAGACCGCCGGCCGTTACGGGAGAATCGACAGAGCCCACCTCGGTTGCGCGGGAAACCTCGGCGGTCTTCTCCGGCTGCCCGAGCGCGGGCTTGGTGTGGTTGCCGACGGCCGCCTATTCGACCACGGCGAACTCGCTGAGCGCGTCGGTGGAACGCCACGGCGCGAAGACCACCCGAGCACCGTCGAACTTCTGCTCGCCGCCTACGAACGTTGGGGAACCGCGATGTTGGACCACATCGACGGCGAATACGCCTTTGTCCTTTGGGATCGGCGTCGCGACCGACTCTTGGCTGCTCGCGATCCCTTTGGCGCAAGACCACTGTTCTACGGAGTTTGGGATCAGCGACTCATCCTGGCTTCCGAGCCAAAACAGATCCTGACCCTGCCCGGGGTGACGGCGGAGCCCGATCCCCTCATCGTCGGCGAATACCTTTTCGGACAATTCGAAGATCTCACCAGGACATTTTTCCGCGGCGTCCGCCGTCTAGAGCCCGCCTCTTGCCTCCGCGCCGACTCTGGCGGTTGCAGGGTCCAGCGTTACTGGAACCCTGGGCTCAAATCCGACACGCTCGCGAAGACCCTCCCAAAGAGCCAAGCGGGGCTGCTCGCACGTTTTCGGCATGAGCTCGGTCGATCCGTGGACCGCCGGCTGAGCCGCCAAAGGGGCAACCTTCTCGATTTGAGCGGCGGCCTCGACTCGACGTCGATCGTGGCCACGTCCGGGACTCTTGCGCGTGAGAGCGCCGCTGCCTTTCCGCCAATCGAGACGGTCTCGGGAATCTATCCCGGCCTGCCGTGCGACGAGGCTCGATACAGCGCCGCCATGTCGAGAGCCGTCCCTTTTTGCGGCCACCGTGTCTATCCACTGCAAGAGGAGATCCTCGACGACCTCCTGGACGATTTCTGGCACATCGACTCCCCCTTCGCCGATCTCCAGCGCGGCCTGTTCGTGGCCACTAGGCGTCTGGCACTGGAGCGCGGCACTCGGAATCTCGTTACTGGACTCGGGGGGGACGAGTTGCTGCACGAGGAATACTATCTGTCCGACCTCGCTCGCAACGGCCACTTTGTGTTGCTGGTGCGCGAAGCCTGGGCCGGCAGCCACAACTCGTGGAATTCCTTCCCCGACCTTCTGTTCGGTGGCCTCAAGAGGCTGGCGGGGCCAAGGCTCAAGCGTCTCTACAAATGCGTGCGCCGAAAGGCATGGAGCCCCCCGACATGGTCAAATCCGGATTTCCTGGCCTTCTTCAAAACCTGTCCGGAAGTCCCCCAGGTGCCCGCTCCGGGGTTTGATTCATTGACGCAGACCTGGGCGCTGCGCTGGCTCGGTTTCCCCGGCCTCGCCTGGGTCATCGAAGCGCGACGCGCGCAGGCGGCCAGGCACGGACTTGAATTTCGCCACCCCTATCTGGATCGCCGACTCGCCGAGCTTGTCCTCTCCATTCCCTTTGAGAGGAGGAGACCGCGCGGTCAATGGAAGATGCTCCTGCGAAGTGGCCTCGCCGCCGAACTGCCGGAGGAGGTCGCTCAAAGGAGTCGAAAAACAATCTTTACATCTTTTAGCAATATGATGATGAAAGAAATACAACAAAATCTTCGCGAGCGTTTGTTTCTGGGCAACCGGTGGCATTCGGATGAGTTTGTGCTTGCGCGTGAGGCGCAGCGACTTTTCGAGACCACAGTCGTCCAACAAGAATCGGAATGGTCGGCCACCGACAACCTGTGGAGAATCGCCACGCTCGAGCTCTGGCTGCGTAACTTCGGACGCTATAATGAGCCGACAGGAGGTGTTCGGGCCTATGGGAGGGAAGCCCTCGAACTCCAAACCAAAGGCGAAGCAATCCTATGCCAAGCCTAAGATCAAGCGACTTGGGCATATTGCCGATGTAACGCTGAAAAGCGGGGCTGACCCCGACATCAACCAGACGACCAAGCCCGGCCAGGGTGGCGGGTGATCGTGGCGCCGTTTCGCGAGATCGCCCTCGACCGCGCACCGGCCGGCGAGCTGTGCGAGTCCACGCATGATAATCCCTGGCGAGTTCGGCTCTTTCCGGCCGTGGACCGCGGCCTGACCACCGCTTTCAAGGCTCTGAACGCGATTCATCGAGGGATCTGGCTGGGACTGCTCGACCGCAACAGCCTTCACCGGATTACCGCGCGCCAGTACGAACGCTGGACCAAGTACCAACGCGACGACTACAACCGATCGGGCCTGCGAACCTGGGAGGAGGGGGCGATCGAGTCGTTCTTTGGCGATTGTGGCTCGGTTCTGGTGGCGGCCGCCGGTGGGGGTCGCGAGATGATCGCCCTGGCGAAACGTGGAATACGGGTAGATGGCTTCGACTGCTCGCAAAAGCTGGTGGAAAGCTCGAGATGCCGGCTGGCGACCGCGGCCCCGGGGTCCCGCCTTGTATTAGCGGCCCCAGATGAAGTTCCAAAGCAACTGGGGCGCTACGACGGAGCGGTCTTTGGCTGGGGCGGATACACACACATTCCGGGCTCAGCGACCCGAACTGCCATGCTGAGGGACCTGAAGAGCCGATTGCGACCCGAGGCCCCCATCCTGCTGTCCTTTTTTACCCGTTCCAAGGCGAACCGGCAGCTCGGGTGGACGTGCCGAATCGCGAACGCCGTCCGCCGGCTTCGGCGGTGCGAAAGCGTCGAGCTGGGCGACACGCTCGATCGAACTTTCGATCACTTCTTCACCCGGCACGAAGTCGAGAGCGAAATGCACGCCGGCGGCTTCGATGTCGTGTCCTACACCGACGACACACCGCCGCATGGGTACGCGGTGGGTCTGGCGCGGGGGTGACAAGCACGCATATCGGCTTGCCACCGATCTAGACATCACGGATCGGTTCCTCGCCTTTTTAGGCGAGTCGACTACGGCGGACTCACGTCGTCTGTACCGTTGTGCGGGTCTGTCCCATCGATGAGAACCTCTTCGCCGTCCGTTCGACCGCCGGCATCAGTGTCCGGATCCGCCGGATCGGTCAGGTGGATGTTGGCTTCGTCGCCATCATTGAGGTAGTCGCCGTCGGTGTCCCAGACCAGCGGGTCACAAAGATATGTGTTGATTTCACTTTCGTCGCCCAAGCCGTCGCGGTCAGTGTCCCAGTTCGCCGGGTCTGTCAAATAAGTATTCACTTCATCGCCGTCTTCGAGCAGATCGCCATCACTGTCCGTGTCGGTTGGATCTGACCCTGCCGCATCTTCCTGCGCATTTGTCAGACCATCACCATCGGGATCCGACACGCCATCCGATGGATCTAGCGCCAGGAGATCAAAGGCCACTTCAAAACCATCACGAGCACCATCTCCGTCGGTGTCCGGGCTGGCCGGGTCCGTGAGATAGGTGTTCAGCTCCTCGTAATCGTTGAGGCCATCACCGTCGGTGTCTGGGCTCGCCGGGTCGGTCAGATGAATATTCACTTCATCGCCGTCGCCAAGGAGGTCGCCATCGGTGTCCAGGCGGGTCGGATCCGATCCGGCCGGATCCTCTTCGGCGTTGGTAAGGCCGTCGCTGTCCGGATCGAGCGGGCCGTCCGAGGGGTCCAGCGGCAACAGTCCAAATGCCACCTCGAATCCGTCGCCCGCCGCGTCTGCATCGGTGTCAGGATTTTCCGACTCCGTGTTTGCGGCAATCTCGTCCAGTGCATTCAACCCGTCACCATCCGGATCGCCGTTGACATAACGGAACAATATGTCGTTGACGAGGTCTGCGCCTCCGGCCCAGGTGAGAAACGCGGTACCGCCACGGGCGCTGACCGACCCACCTTCCACCTCCTGAAATGGATACTCACCACGCACGGGCTGCCAGGCCAACTTTTCTTCGCCGTTTTCATCCACGGCCACAAAGAAAAGCTGCTTGTCCTCATCCTTGGCGGCAACGTGAGTCCAACCCAGCTCGTCGACCGCAGCCCCAACGAGTGACACCGTTTCTCCGGGACCGAGTGCTGTCGCGGGCTGCGCGATGATTGTCACTGGATCAGCCGCATCACCGTTCTGATCATCGAGCGCCGGGTCCAGATGCACCACCATCGGGGAGCTGCCTGAGCTTTCCGTAAAGACCACGGCCACACGACCGGCCGGCAGCACGCCGATTTCGGGTGGCTCGCCCGGTCCCACCGTCGTCGGCGCTATGAGCAGCGCGCCACTTGCTCCATCCAAGAGCACATACCGAATATCTCCTTCACAAACAGCATCTGTTTGCTTCCACGTCACGTGAACATTGTTGTTGGCGTCCGCAACGACAGCCACGCCCGGCAAGGGCCCTGTCCCGCATCCGCCCAGCACCCCGAAGGCCGTGGGCGGCACCACCGTGGTCCCTTCCGCGTCCAACTGGAGATAGATGAGGCCCGAGACGAACTGATCCGGAGACACGATGTGCACCCGATTCAAGCTATCAACGGCCACCGCCGCACCCCCCTCACTGTCGGGACGCCACACAGAGGCGACCGGCCTAGAGCCGTCCGGCACGATCGCCGCTGTATCCCCAGCCGAGCCATCTTGATCGTCGAGGAACGGCAGGATCTTCGCGTATCGAACGTGAGCTGCCTGTCCGAAACCCTGTACCCAGACGGCATGAAGCTCGCCGCCCGGTGCGATGGCGACATCGGGCCACGAGACGGTCCCGCCGCCTTCGTCGCCTTCCTCGCCGCCGCTCGGCAGCTCCGTGTCGTCGATCAGAGGCGTCCCGTCACCCCTCAACATCGAATAAAACACCGTGCTGGGATCACTCCAGACCACGTGTAAGTGACCGTCTTCGTCGACAGCCGAGGCTACGGTGACGAACTCTCCATCAATGTTGCTGACTCGAACCGGCGCCAGGTCGTCCGCCGGATCGTTCGGGTCGGTGAAATCGAAAAGGACCTCCTCGCCGTCGGTACGACCGCCGGCATCGGTGTCCGCGACCAAAGGCTCGGTCCCGTGAACGTTGACCTCATCGCCATCGCTCAAGCCGTCGCCGTCATGATCGGGTAACAACGGATTTGTCAGATGCGTGTTGACTTCGTCTCCGTCCGAAAGGCCGTCACCATCAGTGTCCGGGTTGGTGGGATGGGTCCCCAGAGCCGCCTCTTCGGCGTTAGTCAGACCATCGGAGTCAGCGTCCTGCGCGGCGTCGTCCACGTTCGGGTCGAGGCCGTGGTCCACCTCATATCCGTCGAGCAAACCGTCGCCATCGGTGTCGGGATTCCCTGGGTCGGTCCCGGCCGCCGACTCCCCGAGATTGGACAGGCCATCGTTGTCGGGGTCCAGAGCGGCGTCGGCTGGATCGCAGGGAAGGAGTCCGTATTGGACCTCGAAGCCATCGCTCATTCCGTCCGAATCGGAGTCAGGGAGAGTCGGCTCGGTACACAGTCCATGAGCCTCCAGGCCGTCGGTCAAGCCGTCGCCGTCGGTATCCGGGTTGTTCGGATCCGTTCCCAGCGCGGCCTCCTCGTCGTCGGGAAGATCGTCTCCGTCGCTATCTAATCTGAAAATCAGAGCGTTGGAGGCCTGACCGTCCGTGACCAGCGTGAGGGGACCGGTAGCCACCCCTGCCGGCACATCCACCGTGAGCCGAATCTTGCTCAACGCTACCGGCACAACTTCGACTCCATCGAAACTTACTGTCGAACTACCCTCGAGCGGCGCCAGGAAACGGCCAACGATTTCGATCGTCTCACCCGGTGTACCAAAGTCGGGTTCCAGGCGCACCAATTCGGGCTCATTAGCCGATGGGTGTACGGTGACGACCGCCGACGAGGCCGCACTTTGGTTGTCGCCGAAGTCAAGAGATGTCGCGGTCGCCGTCAGCTCTACGGTTTCGGTCAACGTAGACAAGCCAAACGCCACACTGTAAGGCTCGATGGGATCGACCTCGATCTCGTCGATCGAGAAGTCTGCCGAGTTGACTCCGAACCTCACTTCTTTGACGGCGACATCATCCGACGCATCCGCTCGAACCGCCAAACTCTCGAGGCCAAAGCTCGCCGCCGCCTGGAGCGCGTCCACAAGATCCGCCGGGTCGACAACATCTGTGTAGACGCCGCCGGTGTCCAGGGCAAGCTGTTCGAGCCACGGCTGGCCACTCGTGACAGAAACGCCAAAAACATTGACCACAACTCCGGCTTCCGCGAGCGGAGCGCCATTGACCTCACCCAGCGACGAGTGGGCGAGTAGCATGGCGATCGGCGTCGCCCCCCGTCGCGCCCTTAGGCTGGTGAGCTCATCGGAAGCCCACTGGGCACCGCCGGCTATGTCGGCCGGTTGGCCTGGAGGGATGCTCAGAACCGCGTCAAGGGCCGCATCAACTGCCGCAAAGTCATTTGTGAGCTGGTTCCCCAACCCAGCTTGGGGAGATACCACCAGCCCCACGTTGGCGGTTGACGGATCCAGAAAACTCAGAAGCTCTTTGGCCGCATAGATCTCGACCTCGAGAACGCTATCGTTCGAGCCGTCCCCGTCGACGTCGACATTTGTCAATTCAGCGGTTGTGTCGGATCGGTCAATCACGATTACAACATCGCTCGGACCTACCGTGATGACCGCCCCGTCCGAGGGAGTTGTGAGACTCACGCTCGGACCCACCGTGTCGTCCCGGCGCACGATCTGGATCGAGCCCGTGGTCGTCTGGCCATAGGTATCGGTGGCGACGACGTCTATCTGGACTGGGGTACCGTCCGCGCCCGCACCAAGCTGCACGTCCGCCGCGTAGGGCGAACTGAACAGCGCAGCCTCCCGCACACCGTCGATCCAGAATTCCACCGAGGTCACTCCCTTGTCATCCGCCGCGTCAGCCTGAATGGATATCGACGACCCCTCGACAAACTCTGCCCCGGCCACGGGCAACAAGATCGACACAACCGGCGGCGAATCGGCCGAAACCGCCAAGTGAACCGGCTCGGTCTCGACAAATTGACCCTGAGTGTCCCGCGCCCGCAGCACCACAGTAAGGGTGTCGTTGGCGCCCTCGATATCCGGAATGGTCAGGTCGAAGGCAAAGGGTGGGGTCCACAAAGTCTTCTGGACGACTCCGTCCACCCTGAGCTCGACGGCCACGCCGACGACATCGTCATTCGCTGCGGCCGAGAACGACACCACATCGCCCTCCTGGACCTGCGCTCCATCCGGTGGCGCCGACACCAGATTGATCGTCGGCGGCTGGTCCGGCTGCACTTCGATGCTCACGGTGGCGGTCGCCGAATTCCCCGCTGGATCGTATGCGGTGGCGGCAAGCTCCATGATCACCGGGTCGACCGGGGCCGCATCCGAAGGAAGGGTGACGACGGCATTGAGAGGTCCTGGGAATGCTTGCGTGGCAACGACGACACCATCCAAACTGAAGTCGACCCGTGTCACCCTTACGTTGTCCGAGACATTAGTCCCCACGCTAATGCTGGTTCCTTCGACAAAGCTGGCACCGGCCGTCGGGCTGTTGATCGACACCTGAGGAGGCGTCGAGTCCGCGAGGACCTGAACCAAAACCGGTAAGGACTCGGCGCTGTTGCCGCCATTGTCGAGCGCAACTGCTCGGAGCTCGATCTGGTTGCCGCTGGCGGGCATGACCAGTGGGACACCAAACTCAAACGGTTCCCTGGGATCGACGCCGACCGACAGCCCGTCTACGAGCAAAGCGACCTCATCGATACCGACGTCATCGACCGCATCGACCACCACCTGAACGAGGGTGCCCTCTGGAAATGCGGCACCATTCACCGGTTGAAGAATCGATGCGCTCGGCGGGTCGTCGATCTCAAGCGACAGCCCGATCGATACCGTCTCGTCCGGCGCCATGATCTCGCCAACCTCGATGGTCGCGATATTGGGATTGTCCGGATGGACGGCGCGGATCGCAAACGTTCCTACCGGGACATTTTCGATCCGCAGCGTGCCGTCCGTAGCAGTCTTTCCGGCCGACAAGAAGAAATTCCCCAGCGGGTCCTTTCGAACCGTTACTCGAGACTCTGCCACCGGAGATCCGTCGGAAAACGTCACCGACACATCGACCGATCCCGTGCCTGTGAACGTCAGATCCTGAGTCAAGACCTGATCGGCCGAAATCACGACCGACAGCCGGACAGCGAGGCCTGTCGCCGGCTCGACCGAATATAGATCGTAGGAACCCACCGGCGCGTCCAAGAAAGAGAAGCGGCCGCCGGTATCGGTCTGGGTAAATCTCTCGAAGCCGTCGGCACCCAACAGCTCGACTCCGAGCCCAACGAGCGGGTACCCCGCTCCGGCACGCACCGTGCCCTCCACACCGCCGGCCGGCGGCATGTAAACGTCTGCCAGGACTTCCTCCGCCCCAGTAAGCACAGCCGTGGCCGACGCCCGGAGCTCCGTACCTTGGGGATGTGGTTCGGTCGCGGTGATCGAATACGTGTCGGATGGCAGCCCATGGAAGGAGAAACTCCCATCCACCGAGAGCGGCTGGAACAGGGTAATGAGTTGTTCCACGCCACGTAATGCAACCTCACCGCTGCTGACGACTTCACCGTTCGCTCGCCGGACGGCCCCAAAGATGCGACCGGAGCCCGAGAAGACCACGTCCTGCGATACCAGATGGCTGCCGGCCGAAAACGAGCCACCGGTCGCCGGCGAGACGATGAAAGTGAGTGGGTGCTCCGCCTGAAGAGTGACGTCCTCTCGGGGTATGACTTTGGACTGCCCTAGCGGATTGAACTCTGTCTTGAATTCAAAAGCCGCATCCGGCGAGCTCGCCACGGCTTCGAGCTTGCGCTGGAAGATCGGATGCGTGCTGAGCAAGGTGACTTCGGCTCCGGGAACCGGGGTCGTAACGTCGCCTTCAAAGACAGTGCCCGAGACCTCTCCGTCGAGCTCCGGCAAGGGAGGGGTTGTGCCTACGCCGTCGGCCGGCACGGAAAAATTGACGATTCGATCGATCTCAAACGTCGTCAAGCCGGTTAGCGCCTCCGGAGGCAACGTCGCCAACCGCTCGGCCGCGGCCTGCGCCGAGAGGGACCCGGTTTCTTGAGAACCGAAGTGCATCAGGATGACCGTCTCACCGGCCGGGACCGTAAGCGCTCGCCATTCGGTTCGTAAGCGACCGTAGCTGTCTATGAATGTCTGGGGTGTAAGCTCGAGCGTCGCCGCCACGACCGCGACCGGCGCCGCCTCACCATCGAACACAAATGCCGTGCTTGGATACAGCTCGCGCAGAGCCGACCCGGCGGGCAAGTCCACGTCGATGACCGCCCAGCGATCCGGAGTGGCACCACCGGTCTCGAGCAAGTCGTCACCACTGGACGTAGAACGCACCCCTGGTGTCCCGCTTTCAATAACGCCACCGCCCGCCACGCTGGTCACGAACCGAAAATAACTCTCTACCGCCACGTCCACCGTCAACGGACTCCCCGTCGGGTTGGTCAGAATCTCCAAATAGCGGGCAAAATAGCCGTCCACCGGCACCAGGGTCCGCCGTTCGACCTGCAAACCGAACGATGAGGATCCGGTCAGATAGGTTTCCCTGCCGTCCCCCGAGATCGCAGACGCATCGGCGACAAAATCCTCGTACGTTCCGGACTGGCCTAGCTCCAGCAGGAAACCTCCTGTGTTTTCCTCGTCGTCTCCGCGAAAAACACCGAGAGTTCCCTGGAGAAGATTGCCGTTCGGGTACTCGACCGGATAGCGGTAGTTGTTCGCGTCATAGAGATCGGCCACAACCAGGACGCCCTCGAGTTGAATGTCGATCTGGATGACCTCGCCCTCAGAAACGAGGACACCCTCGCCTCGACCCGACAGACCAGCACTATCACGCGCCACAGCCTCGACGGTCGCCGTGGGAACGCCCTCCACGCGATAGTAGCCATTGATGTCTGTGTAGCCAATCCGGGAAAAGGAGCCCGCCGAGTTCACCCTAACCGGGATCCCCGGCGCCGGAGCCCCATCCGTATCCAAAACCGTGCCCTCGACCGTACCGCGGGCGGTTACAGTGAGATCCTGAACCACGTGTTCGAGGTGCTGGGTCACCTCGACGCCAAACTCCTTTGCCAAGGTCTCCAAAGACGGGCCGCGAACGTCCACCGAATAGGTGTCCAACGGTACACAGGCAAAATGAAAGACACCGTTCGGGTCGGTCAGCACCGTGGTCTTCGTGCCGCTTCGCCCAACAACCACAGCCGGTTGCGGCGTCACTCCGTCCTGGGCGAAGACCGTTCCACCGATGGAACCAAATCCCGAAACCGTGACCACCGCTGTGTTCGTTGCATCGAGCGGAACATCGGCTACGATCCCCACGCGCTCACCACACACCGGCTCGACCACCACCAGATCGAACGTCTCTCGGTGCATGTTGGCGAAGCTCGCGACTCCCAGCTCGTCTGTCGGCGCCGATCGCGACCCGCCGCAGGCTGCCCTCGGCTCGGCCACCACCTGGGCACCCACTACCGGTGATCCATCCGGATAGCGCACGACCACATCGAGCCCGCCAAAACCCTCTAACGTAACGTCCTCTTGGACATCCACGTCGGGCTGCGTCACTCGCACGACAGCCGTGGCGCAATCTTCATTGGCCGGGTTGAGATAGCGAGTCGTCCACTCCGTATCACGGACCGAAAACGGCACCGTATCGATGCGGTAATCCCCTGCCGGACCGGTGGTGGTCGAACGGCCGAGAGCCGGGATGCTCACCTCGACGCCGGGAGCCACAGTAACGCCGTCAGATTCGAACACCGTGCCAACGATGTTGCCGACACCGCTCATAACGAGGGCTACTTGGTCGGAATGCCCGTCAAAAAGAATCTCACCGGTCGCCACCGCCGCCTTGCCGTTGAACACGTCGGTCACGGACGCGACAAACTCACCCACAAAAACCCCATCGATCGCAAATTCACCATCCTCGTCGGACACCGTCTCGAGCACCTGTTCAAACGGCCCCACACTCGAGACCTTCACGGTTAGACCTGGGAACCGATCTCCATTCGCCGCCTCCACTGTTCCCGTCACACGGCCCTTTCCGAGAAAGGTGACGTCGGACTCGATGACCTCGGAGGTAAACGTCAAGACCGGCTCCGCCCGGCCACGTTCGTCGCCCCGTGTGGCATCGACGTCGTAGACACCGAGCGGCAAGAAATCGAGGAAATAGCGTCCTTCGAGATCGGTCTGGGTGGCCTCGACAACAGAGCTCTTACCATCGAACTTCGCTTCGACCGCGACGCCCGCACCGGCCGCCGTGGCCGCGTCCCGCTCGAAAACACGGCCCAAGACCGTGCCCGAGGCGCCGAGCTCGATGTCGACCAGCACCGAACTGTCGGCTGGCAGGGTATCGAAAGCCCGCCCTCGGAGAGCGCTCCGCGGGTCAAAACCCTGAACCTCGAACGGTCCCGGCGGAAGCGCTTCGAATGAATAAAACCCGGTGATGTCGGCATTGACCTGCCGCCGGTCGATTCCGGTGAGAATCGTCACACGGGCATCGGGCACCGGATCGCCGTTTGTGTCGAGCACCAGACCGCTCACCCGGCCGGACACTGCGGCGAGCTCGATAACTCCGACGTCGGTCTCCTCTCCTGGTACCGGCGCCGTCGGTGCCGAGCTACCGTCCAGCACCTCAGCATCCCGGATCATGCGCGAGAAGATCACCAGATCCCCCTGGTCCGCCGGCACATGAGCCAACCGGAACTCGCCCCCGAAGCCGGTCGTCGTGACGAGACGCGCAAACGCCACCACCGAGGCACCCTCGACACCCAAGCCATCGCGATCCACGACATACCCGATCACAGTGGTCGTCAGGTTCGGGACCAGTGGATCGATACCGATGTCGACCTCCGCGCCGTCTTCGATCTGGTCTCCGTCCGTATCCGGATTGAACGGGTTCGTGACAAGAGCGATCTCGAGAGCGTCCAACAGCCCGTCGCCGTCCGTATCGGGATCCGTAGGCAGCGTACCGAGAGCCACTTCCTCCGAATCGGTCAACCCGTCGGCATCCGAATCGGCCTGATAGATATTGGTGCCGATTTCGAATTCCTCGAGGTTCGTCAGCCCGTCGCCGTCGGGATCCTCAAAGGCGTCATCCGGATTCTCGGGATCGAGCCCATTGGCGAGCTCGAACTCATCCGTCATGCCGTCCTCATCGGCGTCATTCGGAATCGCGACCTCGATTCGCACCGCCGCAGTGACTCCCTCATGGCGCACCGAGACGATTGCCGTTCCGCGCGAGACGGCCATCAACTCGCCGTCCACGCAGTCCACCCCATTGCTGAAGACATCGGTTCCACTCGGAAACCCACAAACCTCGAGGATCCGGCCACTAGACGTCGCGTAATCGGTTCCCGTGTCGCGCAGGCGCATGTCGACCAGGGTCCCATCCGCGAGAATTCCGAAAACCGCGAGCTGGCTGACCTCACCGTATCGCTCGAGCCGGGTCGTCGTCGCCGAGACCTCCAACGCAACCGGAATCGGATCGACGTCACCGAACACGATCGGTGGGATCGTAACCGGAGCGCCGGCCACAGAAAACAGCGCCGACTGCCCCTCCGTTACCGGCGCGCCTTCCGGTGTACACGCCACTCGCACCCGGTGAAGTCCCTGCTCCACCGGAATGTCGAGAAGCTCGAACGAGCCGTCGACATCCATCCGCGTGGTCCGGTTCAGGAGCGAAGCCGTGCAGGATTCGCTGGCTTGGGGGTAGGAAGGGGCGGGACCCGCAAAGACCCCGAGACTCAACATCGAAAGGACCAAACCAAGTCCAGTTTGGCAACCCCTTTGGCCGATTCGTTTCATCCCCAGCGTCATCCCGAACCTCGGGCCCTCAAGGTTTCTCCTCGACGAACTCGAAAGTCAGCCCGGTCCGCTCAGAAACTTCGTCTAAATAGCTCCGGCCCGTCATCGTCACCAGGATCCGGTGGGAGCCATCCTCCGTTCTCACGGCGAAGCTCGCCGCGCGCTCCTCGTCAAGCCAGCCGTTGAAGATCGGGGTATCGAAACGACCCCACTCGGACATGGTTGCGATGGCTCTGAATCCGTTCCTGATCCCTCCGCCCAATCGGTAAGTGAGACGTACCGCTCTTTGGGTTGCGGGCAATTCCGCTTTGGCCACGGCCTGGTAGACCTCGCCTGCACTCGGCCGGTTCTGGCTCGCCCTCCAGCCCCATTCGAAAACCCGGCCCGAGCCGAACCTCCGAACGGTTTTTTCCACCACACTAGCTAGCCATTCCTCCGACGTGTCGGCAAGCCCACACCGAAAGTCCCAGGCGTTCAACCTGTCATCAGATTCCAGAGGAAATGTGATGCTCTCCCCTCCCGTATGCCGCAGGCGGAATCCGTCGGTTTCTTCAAGGACCTCGATCGGCAGGCCCAGTTCGGCCACCAGATGGGAGAAGTACTCTTGTCTGCCTGCTACGTCGTCCTCTGCTCTACATGTGTACTGAAAATACGGCCGGCCGGCATCGAAGCCAGCTTGAGCCACTTCCGGCAGTTTCTTCGTCTGCCGGGCCCCTGATTTCTCAAACAGGGCCTTTACTGCGCACTGAGTGCCGGGAAGATGGCGGATAACCTGCGCACGACGCAAGATAGCGGCAAGGTCTTGGCCCGTCGTGTCCTTGGACATGCGGGCTCGAATCAAGATAAACATTGGAATCAACGTGTGGAACTCCGGCAAATGCGGAAGAGGGGTTGCCGTCTCGAAATCGGCGTGACCGTCACCACCATGAAGGACGATGACGCGGCGAAAGCGCCGCCAGGTCGTCTGAAGCCACTCGTGCAGCTCTGCGGTCGAGAACGACTCGATGCTCCAATGAACGGTGCGGTTTTGGTAGCTCATTTTGTACTCCGAGCCTCAGGAAAAAGGAATACCCTCCGGGTGAATATTCACTCCTAGCTCGACAAGTAATTCCCGTATTTCTTCATCCACTCCCGCAGGGTTGGGGGTGAGATATCTCACCTTACTCGCATCCCCTCCTGCTTCCTTTATCGCCTTGCCAACCCAGTTCTCTATCTGTGCGGAAGTACCGAAATTGCCCTTCTTGTTCTGGAAAAAGACATCGTCGACCACAATGTCGATATCCGTCGCCTTGACGCTGCCCTCGAACACGTCCAGGCTAACTGCCGAGACGTTCTTCCCCATGCGCACAAAGTGGGCCGCGACTTCGAGCTCATACCGGAAGCCCTCGGCGAAATTCTGGACCGGATTGATCAAGCCCCCCGTAAGTTTGGCGAAGCCGTCGATCTCTGCCACCACCTCCAGATCGTCGATCAGTTTCTGGACCGTGTAGCTCGGACTGCAAATCGTAGGTGCAGCCACACAATTGTCGAGCATATCGGTGATTCGCCGAGCGTCCACATGCTGGGCTACCTTGCCAAGTTTCTGGACGGCGGCAGCGGGGTTGGGGGCGGCGTTTAGGAGATCCAGGGCTTCGTCGCTGAGGTCTCCGAGCGCCTCGACCACGTCTTCCGCTGCCTGCGCACCAAGCTGCGGGTTGTCGGCGATCTGCTTGAGCCCGATCATTGCCGAGTCGCCCATTTTGTCGAACACTCGAACAATGTCGTCAAAGCTGTCTTTCGACAACACGTTCTTGAAGGCCTGTGCGTGATCGAGGTTCGCAGCAAAGAAGGCGAGTAGCCCTCTGGAACCGTCGACGGGCTCAGCGCTTAGGACCGTGTGCTTTACGAGACGCCATATCAGATCCCCCAGTGGGGATTTTCCGATAAAGGCGACCACGGTTCTGGCCGAAGCAACCACCGCATCCGCAACGGGATTGAGCGTGGTCAGGAGCCCAAGGCCCGCTAGCAAATACTCTGCCGTATTGACTTCCGTCTCGGAATTCCCGTACGTGCGGTAGAGGTTCTTGCCGAGCACGCCGACGTCGCCCACGATAAGAAAGCCGCCGGCCATGCTCGTCACGACATCGACGGTACCCTCGGGGTCGGCCCCGAAAAACGCGTCGACCGCGTCCCAAACTTTGACCCAAGTGTCCTTGCGGAACAGGAAAAAGGTCTTGACGGTCTCGACCCCGTCGTAAATGAACCCGATGTCGGCGATTAAGACGTCCTCCGTGCCTCCGCCTGCACTCCGCATTGTGATCGTGACCTTGCCGTCGGGGCCGATCTTGACTTCGCCGACCGCGTTGCAACCTTCGATTTGGATGAACTCGAACACGCCGACTGCAGCGTGAAAGCTGAGATCGTCGAGATGTCCTGAGAACCCTGAGCCGACCAGGATGTCGGCGGTGTTGATGTCGAGAGCGCCGCCGACAGTGGTTAACGCGGTGTCGGCATTGACATGCACCCGCAGGAGGCTCGGCTGAAAGTGAAGGCCAACTCGGTTCCACTCGCCCGCAACAAGCGGGCTCGTACCGGTGACCTCATAAGTCCCGTTACTGGTCGAGACCGAGGCCCGAACCCGGCCGTCGGAGAGCATCTCAAGGGCCCAGGCCCCAGCTTTCTCGACCAGGGTCGAGGCCTGAAGCGAGTCGGGGCGTACCCACAAGGTCAGGCTGAGTTCGGTGGAGAAATCGAGAGCAACCGAATCCGCGATCGTGCCAAAGTCGGTGGCGCCCAGCAATAGAGACGCCTGACCGTTGTGGGTCTCATTCGCATCCAGTCCGCCACCGCTCAGAACCAGATCGTTCCCGGCCACCAGACCGGGAACAACGTTGCCCGCGATGGTGTCGAACGTATAAGCCTCGGTCAGAACAACGCCGGCGGGCGCAAGACTCACTACCGCATTCGGCGGGCCTTCGATATCGACCAGCGAGGAGCCATAGTACGGAATCTGACGAGACGTCCCGTCGGGCCAAACGACCTGTTCGGTTCCATTCTGCGTGTCATCCGCCACCAAAAACAGCGACTCCGCCGTGACCGACAACGCTCCGGGCTGGACGAATTCTCCCTGCCAGAACATCAGTCGGTCACCCACCGTGGCGGTAACGACAACCGGTCCGAGATACCCGCCCGCGGCCGAAAGGGTCACTGTGCTCTGACCGCCGGCTACCGGTGTCGCTCCCGAAAGAACGCCGTTACTCGTGTGCCAATAGATCTCGCTGCCATCCGCGGCTTGCACTAGTGCCGTTAGGACGGCGGTGTCCCCGGCGGAAAGATCTAATACGGGCTGTGTCGAGACAATGCTTCCCGTGACCCGGGATACGGACATCGTTACCGATGCGCTCGCTCCTCCGGATCGCACAAATACGACCTGATCTCTCGGCACCACCGGGGCTACTAATTCAGCCGTTGCTCGGCCATTGACGGTGGCTGACTGAAAACTCACGAAATCAGATGTCGACTCGCCGAGTGTCCAACTCACGGATGTGCCATCGGCGACGGAGTTGCCCACAACATCTTGAACCACGGCCTCGAAGGTCACACGCGCGGCCCCGTCGGATTGATATGCGGTCACAGACTGGGTTACCGCGATGCTTGCAGGATCGCCCGGGATGACTTCCAGAACTCCGGTTTCGGCCGACAGGGAGGTTTCGATCTCGGTGTCCTCGCCCGCTATCTTGAAGCGGTTGACGGTCGCCTTGACCCGATAGAGATCTCCCGGCTGGTTCGAATCATCGAGGCCGACCGTGGCGAGCCCGGTATTTGTTGTCGTCGTCAACGATTCGAGCGAACCGGAACCTTGGAGCAGCTCCCATTCGATCTCGGCGCCGTCTTCGACAGTTCGTTGTTCCGAGCTGTCTTCAAAGTCTCGATAGAAAACCGAGCTAACGAGCGTTGTCGGTCCGGCTGCCGCTTCGATGAACGAATCCGTATCCGGCAGAGCGCTGAAATCGACATCCACCACCGTAAACACGACCCCGTCCGACACAAACTCGACCCGGTCATAGAGAAACAAGGCCAGCTTTATGTCGCGCACCGCGCTGCTCGATGTAACGCCTTCCACCCAGACCGTTTCTGGAGGGCGTTCGGTCTCGAGGTCCCAGGTCTTTGGAAGCTCGATCTCGGCATCCTTGGTGGCGGTCTCCCAGATCCTGATCTTCCCGGCTCCCTCAATGAGCGAGAGGCCGATCACGCCCCTATCGAAGTTCTCAAACTCGGCGCCGAGAGTGATCTTCATCTCGACGAGATCGTTCTCGCCGGGAACCGGCCCGGTCTGCATCCAGTCCTCGACGCCGTCATCGTCGTCGTCGTCGTTGTTGACCGTGATAAACGCCCCCGGGTCGACTTCGTTGGGCGTCGGCTGATCTTCTTCGGGCAGGCCGCGGATTTCGAGGTCTGCCTCCGGGTCAACGACGATAACGATCGAGACGCTTCGAGACTGTTGTTGGGGACACTGACTGTTGCAACGTATGGTGACTTCTACGGTCTTTTCGCCACTGGTTGCGTATCTGTGAGCCTCGACGGGAAAGATGGTCGTTGTCGTGCTGCCATCACCGAAGTCATAGTCGTACTGAGCGTCGCTGCACACCTCGTCCCACAGGTTGACCGTAAAATTCACGTACTGGTTTCGCCCGACGAATATCTTTCCGTCCTCTTCCCGGTCGAAGGCGAAGAATTGAATCTCGTCCTCGTCCACTATGAACCTCGGCTCGCATCCCCCTTCTCCACACGTTTCACAACCACCACACCGGCTCACACGACGGCCATTGGCACACGTATAGCAGGGCCCCGCGCCACAGGCGTCGTTCGTGGGCACATTCGGTGGACCGCCGTGCCAGCCGGACTTGACTACTCCAAAGCCCGGTCGCGTGACCAGGCGCTCACCGTCGGCGGTCACCGAGGCTGGACCGATACTCAAAAACTCTCCAAGATCGTGGTCGAAGGAGTACATCTCGACCGTGGTTCCCGGGGGCGCTCCCATGTTGGGAATCGAGAGTTGTGCCGGCGGATCGAACTTCACACCGGCCGGCTGAATGGCCGCCACGACCTGGAAGGTCGAGCCGCGCGGCGCCACCATGGGTACTTTGTCTGTATGGACCTGGGTGAAGGAAAGAAGCCCGGTGGTCGAACCGTCGGGGAAGGTGGCCGAGTTGGCGTAGACGAGGAGCTCGGCGCCCGGAACATCCGCCATCTGCAGGACCACGTCCTCGGAGCCCCCGACGATCTTTGCGTTGGGGACATCCAACTCGAGCATGCGCACCGGCATTCCAAGGTCGTTGGCTGCACCGGCAAGGGTGACGAATTCGAAGGCCAGCTTGGGCCATTCACCGGAGCGGGTGGTGGTTGTGCCGTCCACCTCGAGGTGCAACGCCCCGACCGGCACCTGGGGAAATTTGAACCTGCCCTCGGCGTCGGAGACGGTTTCAAGAGTGGTACCGGATATGTGCAGGGTGACGCCGGGGACGGGGTCGTCTTGTCCGTCCACCACCCGACCCGAAAACGAAGTGGCGGCCTCGGCGCCGGTTTGTTCGGTGCTGGCGATGAAGTACGCAGCTTGACCGACGAGGCCGGAAACCGTCGCCAGGATTTCCTGACTGTTTATGCCCAAACTGGGCCCGAGGGTCCAGACTGCCATGGCCTTGCCCTCTTCATCGGTCAAGACAGAGTAGCTCGAGGCTCCTCCCGGTCCCTCCCCGACGCTGCCCCCGCCCCGAGAGATGTCGAAGCTGACGCTCGCACCCGCGATCGGGTTGCCAAGCTGATCGAAGACTTGAGCATAAATCGGGTTGGGAAGCGGTTCCCCTGCGGCACCCATCACTGCGCCGGTCTGGCGCTCTCCCTGGATCGGAACGATCCGGTCGGCAACATCGGGGACCGCCGAGGCACAGAAGACCACCGAGCCGGGAAACCCCGTCGCTGTCGCCGTGACTTCATGATTGCCGGCACCCGCCCGGTCACCGAGAGCGAACTGGACTCTCGCCCGACCCTGTTCGTCGGTGCGGACAGTCAGCTCTCGAGCAGCAACAGGGAAATCCATCACTAAGCCGTTCCCCCGGGTGACGGCGAACGTCACATCACGACCGAAAACCGGGTTCCCGATGGCGTCTGTCATCCGCACCATGAGCGGATTGGGCAAAGTCGTGGTGACAAGCGCCGCCTGCATGTTCCCCATGAGCTCCTCGAGCTTGTGGGTCGGCGTAGTCAGCAGCTCGACCGTGACTTCGGCGCGGCCCAGGTTGCCGGCTGCGTCCGCGCATTCGGCCACGATGGTGTTGAGCCCCGGCTGAAGCAGGAAGTTCTCGACCACAAAGCTCCTGTTCTCGACTTGGGCTTCACGCCCGTTGACCAGGACGGTGACCTCTTTGCGCTCCGCGGCGCTCGAAGTCAGGTCGACGATGTCGCCTGCAACGACAATTTGGGGCGCCGTGGTGACCGAGCCGTCCAGCGGAGTCGAGAACACGATTCGCGGCGCGGTGGTGTCGCGAATCACAGTGACGATCCCCGAACCCACCGCGCCTCCCGAGGAGCGCGCGACGGCCATCAGCTCGTTGGAGCCTTCGACGAGCGGTACGCCGACCGCCGTGAACGAGCCGTTTGCCAAACTGGCCAAAACGCCCGCCACTTCTACAGACTCAGCTTCCAGAGAAACGGTCCCGGAGACCGAAACGGTGTCATCTCGGGTGAGATCACCGGTCTCGGGGCTTGTGATCTCCACATCCAAGTCAAGGATCACGTTGAAGACAAGCGACGCTGTGGCCACATTGCCGCTGGTGTCTGCGACCTCGATCTCTAGGGTGTGTGAGCCGGCAGCGACTGGCGCGGGCGTGCAGGTCGCGTCGGTAGCAGTGGCGACGCACGTGTCGCTGACGTCAGTCCCATCAAGCAATACGACAAGGCTGTCCGGATCCACTTCGCCGTCATCACTCAACTCGAGGATGATCGAGATCTCTCCTCCAAAAAGGAGGGCGCCAGCCGCCGGCTGTACGACCTCGATCGTCGGCGTGAGCTGGTCCGAGACCACTTGGAAACTGACCTCTGCCGCGCCCGGGTTGCCGACCGCATCGGATGCCTCGATACGAACGGTATGAGGCCCGTCATTGAGTGCCGGCGGCGAGCAAGTTACGGAGGAGGCATCTACCGTACAGCCGGCAATTATCGAACTGTCCACCAGCACACGGACCGAGTCAGAATCGATGCCCGCGCCGGCGTCGCTGAACTGACCGACAATCTGCGGGACGGAGCCGCTCGAGTACTCTTGGTTGATCGGCGAGAGAATGGCGACAGCGGGCGGATCGCTATCAATTACAAGATCGAAGTTTCTCGTCGCCGTGGCCTCGTTGCCGGCCAAATCGCGAATCGAGGAAGAGATCACATGGCTGCCCGCCGCGAGAACCGGCGAAGGACAACCCGCCGAAGACGCTCCGACGGTACAGCTCGCAGTCACGTCTTGTCCGTCCACGGACACGGAAAGCGTAGCGAGGGCGATGCCGGCCGGCGCGTCGGAGTACTCGAGTGTGATCACCGGCTGGGTTTCGTTGAAGATCGTGCCCGCGTTCGGAGAGAGGATTGCGAGAGCCGGGGCCGCTGTGTCCAGAATCAACTCGAACGTATGGCTGGCCGTTGCTTCGTTGCCGGCCAAATCGCGGACCGAGGTGGAGATCACGTGGCTGCCCGCCGCAAGAATCGGTGACGGACAACTGGCCGAAGACGCACTGACGGTGCAGTTCGCGGTCACGTCCTGCGCATCGACGGACACGGAAAGTGTGCCTAAGTCCATGCCCGCCGGCGCGTCGGAGTAGTTCAGGGTAATGACTGGCGCCGCTTCGTTGAAGATGACTGCCGCCGTCGGCGAGGTGATCGCGAGCGCCGGCGCCGCCGTGTCAACGACCAGCTCGAAGTTTTTTGTGGCGATGGCTTCATTGCCGGCCAGGTCCCGAGTCGAAGCACTGATGGTGTGGGCCCCTGCAGCCAAGGACGGGGAAATACAGGTAGCGGACACGGGTCCGGCCGTACAACTCGCGGCCAAGGATCCCACCATCACTTGCAACGTTCCGACGTCAACCCCATCGCCGTTGGCGTCATCCGAATACTCGACGATGATCGTTGGCGTGATGTCGTTGTACAAAATGGGGTCGGTGGGAGCCGTGATTGCCAACGCAGGTGGCATTAGATCCACGCCGATGTTGGTATCGAGGTTGGGGTCGGCGAGGTTGGTCTCGTAGGAAGAGTTGATTACGGCCGTACCGTTGGCGCTCCGATCCTCCTCCCACACCGATCTCGCTCCGGCCACACCCGACCCGATGATGTTGTCCGCAACCATCGCCAGGTCGATGTCGAATCCCTCGGGATCGAGACGGATCCCCGTCAGGAACTCGTGAACCTGGTTGTTGAGGACCTGCACGTCCGTGACTACCCCGGCGCTGGTCAGAATCTCGATCCCATCGTCGACCGAAGGGGATGCCATGGAAACAAAGGTGTTGTTGCGTACCTGAAGCCGGGAAGTGTCGGTGGCTCGAAGCCCAACCGTCCCGACTTCGACTCGGTTGCTCGTCACCGCAAGACTCGTGATTCCGTCAGCCGTCACACCGCCCGCGGCCGGGCTGCCAATGACGTTGTCGGCCAAGATGAAGTCGGTGCTCGACGCCAACGCCACGGCGGATTCCGTACCCGCCCCGTCATACCGCACCCGGTTGCCCAAGAAAGCGCTCGAATGGGCCGACGAGATTTCGACCCGACCCTCGACCACATTGCTGGAAAAGACGGAATCCACCAGGCTGCCTCCGCCGCTGATCAAGAACGCTCTATTCAAACCACTCCGGATCGTGTTGCCGGTAACACTCAAACCGGTCGCCTGGTCCGCAGCGCCCAGCACGACCGACAGACCTTCGTGAGCACCGTTGTCGTGAAAGAAGCTGTCCCGGACCGCTATGCCGCTCCAGGAGCCCGCCATCGAAACACCCGGACCCCCGAGACCGTGGAAGTGGCTCGACGCAACAGATACTCCCGATGAGCCGGCCACACTCACGCCGGCTCCGGGTAAGTCGGCGAACTCGACGCCTTCGATTCGAATCTCGTTTGCACCGCTCAGCTCGACGCCAAAGAGACTCGCCCCAGTGGCCTGTCCCGGATTCCCGGAAAGCGTCAGGGCACTGACGCCACCTTGGGTGACGGCACCGAACCGAATCAGGGGCTGAGCCCCTGTCGCGCTGTAGTCCCCCGGAGCCCACCGCAGGACGGACGTTCCCGGCCCCTCCCCCCGCAGGTAGACTGCCGGCTGCGTTGCGCCCACCTCGATGGTCGCACCGGTCAGACAAACCCCGGCCGGAAACGAAACCATCCCACCGCCCGCCGCTCCCACCGTGTCCACCGCTGCTTGAATCGCCACCGCGTCGTCCGTAACACCGTCGCACAACGCACCGTGATCCGTGACGCGCCCACCGGGCTCGGCGTCATCCATGCCGATGTTGGTCTCGAGGTTGGGGTCGGCGAGGTTGGTCTCGTAGGAAGAGTTGATTACGGCCGTACCGTTGACACTTCGATCCTCCTCCCACACCGATCTCGCTCCGGCCACACCCGACCCGATGATGTTGTCCGCGACCATCGCCAGGTCGATGTCGAATCCCTCGGGATCGAGACGGATCCCCGTCAGGAACTCGTGAACCTGGTTGTTGAGGACCTGCACGTCCGTGACTACCCCGGCGCTGGTCAGAATCTCGATCCCATCGTCAACCGAAGGGGATGCCGTGGAGAAAAAGGTGTTGTTGCGTACCTGGAGCCGAGAGGTGTCGGTGGCCCGAAGCCCAACCGTCCCGGCTTCGACCCGGTTGCTCGTCACAGTGAGGCCCGTGTTTCCATCGGCCGTCACACCGCCCGCTGCCGGGCTGCCAATGACGTTGTCGGCCAGGATGAAGTCGGTACTCGACGCCAACGCCACGGCGGATTCCGTACCCGCCCCCTCATACCGCACCCGGTTGCCCAAGAAAGCGCTCGAATGGGCCGACGAGATCTCGACCCGACCCTCGACTACATTGCTGGAAAAGACGGAATCCACCAGACTCCCATCGCTGACCCGAAGTGCCCGGTTTGGACCGCTCCGGATCGTGTTGCCGGTAACGCTCAAACCGGTCGCTTGGTCCACAGCGCCCAGCACGACCGACAGACCTTCGTGAGCACCGTTGTCGTGAAAGAAGCTGCCCCGGACCGCTATGCCGCTCCAGGAGCCCGTAACCGAAACGCCCGGACCCCCGAGACCGTGGAAGCGGCTCGCCCTAATCGACACTCCCGATGAGCCGGCCGCACTCACGCCGGCTCCGGGTAAGTCGGCGAACTCGACGCCTTCGATTCGAATCTCGTTTGCACCGCTCAGCTCGACGCCGAAGAGACTCGCCCCGGTGGCCTGTCCCGGATTCCCGGAAAGCGTCAGGGCACTGACGCCGCCTTGGGTGACGGCACCGAACCGAATCAGGGGCTGAGCCCCTGTCGCGCTGTAGTCCCCCGGAGCCCACCGCAGGACGGACGTTCCCGGCCCCTCCCCCCGCAGGTAGACTGCCGGCTGCGTTGCGCCCACCTCGATGGTCGCACCGGTCAGACAAACCCCGGCCGGAAACGAAACCATCCCACCGCCCGCCGCTCCCACCGTGTCCACCGCTGCTTGAATCGCCACCGCGTCGTCCGTAACACCGTCGCACAACGCACCGTGATCCGTGACGTTTTGCGCGGTTGCATTTGCGACCGACACAAGCCCGAAAATCGACGCTGCATGTAGAAAACCGCAGGTTCGGGACAATCTGGACGAGGACGACGTCACCTTTTTTCTACTCTGTTGATCCCTGAAAATACCCGCCCGGGTCGAGGTCTCCTCGACCTCAACCGAGCCCCGCTACTGTGTAAGGACGACCAGATTCCCGCTTTCCTGCGCGTTGAACACTTGAAAGCCCTTGGTATTCGGTTCGTCTACCCAGTTCAACTGAACTCCCACCGCACTGGCAGCGGATGATCGAATGATGTTGTCGGTCACTAGGACGGTGTCCACGTCCGCGTCGTCCGGCCCAACGATAATTCCGTAGCGGAACTGCTCGACCTGGTTATCGGAAACCAGGAGATCGTCGATTGGAAAGTCCGCGTGACCAAGCAACCCATAGTTCGTCGTGCTACAACTCGTCCCAACCAATGTGATCGAGTTGCCCACAGCCGAGGTTCTCTGTCCTGATGAGATTTTTAGTCCGTTGCAGTTGGTGCGAATGATGTTGTCAACAAACGAAACCTCAGATCCCAACGGGGCATAGACACTCGCGGACCACTGGTTTGCGGGCAGGCTCGTGGCTTCGATCAGATTTCTACTGAAAACAAGAGGGCCCAGGCTGTCGCCAACAGCGAGCGAAACGTAGCCGTCTCTGCGGATTCGGTTGCCGGTAAATACGCCGTCCCCGACATCCTTCATATTCAGCCCGCCCTCGATCAAGTTGTTGGTTACGACGACATCCTGCAGCTCCCCGTAGACAAAATACAGTCCAAAGGGACCCAGATGATTTCCGGGAACTACGCCGATGGTGTTGCCGTCAAAAATCAGTCTCCTGCTGGCGTTTCCGTCGCTCGCAGCATTGCGAATGTAGACCGCAGTACTGTCGTTGTCGTGAATGGAGTTGCCGCGGATCTGAACATCGTCAAAAATGCTGAGGACAAAGATCCCGTATTTCGCGCCTCCGTGGACATGGTTGTTCTGTAAGAGAATCCTGCGATTCGGGGTCGTCGTATTGGCCGTCACATAAATGCCATAACCGGCGAGATCTTTGGTCTCGATGTCCTCCACGACGATGTCTTCCGAACGCAGGACTGTTACTCCCGTAATCGACGGCCCTGCCACCGATCGATTACCATCGATTGTCAACGCCCTGATGCTGGCTTGCGTCGCCGAAATCAAGAAGGTGTGCTTGCTGGGGTAAGTGCCGGCCAGCCATCGCACCACCGTCGCGCCCTGACCTTCCCCCTCGATCGATACGCCAACCCCATTTACGTTTAGCTGATCAGCGACCCCGCAGATCGCGGTCGGTAGGGAAACGATGCCCCCGCCCGCCGCCTCTGCCGCATCGATCGCTGCCTGAATGGCTGCCGCATCGTCGGTGACGCCATCACAAACCGCTCCGTACGCCGTCACGTCAAAGACCTCCGCCGCCAAGGGCACGGCGGCGAATAACGCCATGATTGGGAAAACTAGAATCGCAGTCGCTTTTCCTAGACTCATCGAGTACCTCCGTTCGTCACCCGGCCTCTAAGCGACGATTGCTTCCCTGAATGCGACCATGTCGCCACAATCGAGAACCCCGCTGCTGCGAAAGCCCCCAACATGGAGGCCGAGCCAGGGATCGCCCGGGTATCCACTGCCAAAACAAAGACCCCCTTCGCAGCCAAGTGTTAACAAGGCTCGGAGAAAAAAGTCTCTTGGCTTTTGCTGGATCTAATAAACGTTGTCTGCAAAAAGGCGGCTGAGCACTTAAGCGGCATACAATCGCCGACCTCGACACACGAAAGGAGGGATCGAGTGTCACAGCGGTGCTTCGAAACAGGCCATCGCCAGACAATCAGGTGGAGCCGGCCTCTGCCGCGACCTCGCGGGTTTCTCCGGCTATGCGGGGTCGTCTTGTTCGCGAGTGCCGCTTTCGCGGAGGCCTCTCAAACCACCCGAGGCCTCGTCGTGGAGGAAGCCCGGGCCGGCTACTCTGCCCACCGAGCGGGTATCCGTGAGGGAGACATCCTCCTATCTTGGATTCGTGGAGCGAACCCGCCTTCCAACCCTGAACCGGCGAGCGGGGTCTTCGACACTCCGTTCGACGTCCGGCTGATCGAGTACGAGCAATCCGGGCGAGGTCCCGTCCGAATCCAGGGAACGCGCGACGGCCAAGAGCTGGTGTTCGAGATGCCGGACGGAGATGAGTGGTTTCTTGAAGTACGCCCACGACTGTCTGCCGATCAGACGCGACGGCTCGCGGAGGCGCGCGAAGCGCTGACTGGAGGAGACTCCGAAGGGGCGGTCGAGCAGTGGACGGGCGTGACGGGAGAGCTGGCCGCGCAAGGTCGGCCTCACGCCGCGGCCTGGCTTCTGCGAAATCTGGGCAAGACGCTCACGGACAACAAGCAGTTCGATCTCGGCGCCGATCAGTTCGATCGGGCGATCGAGCTGATCGAGGGCACCGGAGATCGCGCCGCTCAAGGCTTCCTATTGAGGGATCGAGCCCGTCGCCTGCACGCACGCGACGGCATGCAAGCCCAGCTCGATGGCTACGACGAGGTGCTCGAGCTCTGGTCGAATCTCGAGCCCTCCCCACGCGCCGGAGAGCTCACGGTGGCGATCATCCAAAACGACCGAGGGACGATTCTGTGGCGCCTGGGCCACCGCGACGAGGCGAGGCGGCTGCACCTGGAGACGCTCGAGGCGCGGGAACGGCTGGCGCCGGGAAGCGGCGACGTCGTCGGCACCCTGATTAACCTGGCGCCGGTGACGCCTTACGAAGAGGCGCAAACCTACCTGGCGCGGGCACGCTCGATCCTGGAACGGTCATCCCCGAGCGGCCCACGCATGATGCGTGTCCTCGCCAACCTCGGCGTGTTGTCCTTTCATCGCGGGCATCTTCACGACTGCCGCGAATACTACGAGCGAGCCCTCGACTTGGCTCGCAAAGCGGGCTATGGCGCGTTGGTGAGCTCCGCCCTGGCAAACCTGGCGAGCCTGACCCAGTTCCAAGGAGACCTTGCCGCGGCGGAAGCCTATACGCGGGAAGCGGTGTCCCTGATTCCCGATATCTCCCCGGGAGACGCGGCGAGTCCGAATGCCGTGGAAACTCTGGTCATCTCCGGCGATCTGGCCCGCTACCGGGGGAACCTGTCGGTCGCGGCACAGACGCTCGAGCGAGCCGCGCGGCTCCAAGAAGTCCTCGATGAGGGGCACCCCCGGCTGACTGCCATCTACGCCACGCTGGCGGAGGTCGCTCTGGAGCGTGGGGAGGAGGCCGAAGCGAGGGATCTTCTCGCTAGAGCTTCCAGCCGAACACACACGAATCCAGCCTTTGAGGACCTCGCTACGACATGGATCAAGCTCTCCCGACTCGAGCAAAACCTAGGGCACTCCGAGGCCGCCCGAAAACACCTCGAAGCCGCGATCGGCCTGGCGGAAGAGCAAAACCGCGGCCACTTGAACTATGCGACGGCGCTGTTGCTATTGGGTGAGCTGGACCTGGAAGAAGATCGGTGGGCGGACGCCCGGAGCCGGTTCGAGGAGGCGCTCGGGGTCTATTCAAAGATCCCCGGGACCTACGAGATCGCCGGCGCCTTGCACGGTTTGGGCTCGGTGGCCTGGAGGGAGGGTCACCGGGAGCGAGCTCTGGAGTATTTCGAGCGAGCCGCAACGGCGATCGAGTCGCAATTGGCTCGCGGGAGCGGCGACTATGTGTCACGGGTCCGTTTCAACACACGCGCTACCGACTTCTACCGGGACAGTATTCGGCTGTCGCTCGAGCTCGGGCAGCCCCAACGGGCCTTCGAGCTGTCCGAGCGCGCGCGGGCGCGCTCCTTCCTGAACCTTCTGGCTTCGCGCGACCTGAGATTCGAAGAGCTTCCGCAAGAGCTCGACTATGAGCTGCAAGCCGCCAACACCGCTTACGATCGAGCCCTCACCGCCGTCCGAGAGGCCGCGGGTATAGCACCGGAGGCCAAGCGGGACGAGCTCCAGGAGCAGCTCGACGCGGCGCGCGTGCAAAGGCTCGACGTCCAAGCCAAGATCCGGATGATCTCGCCGGCGCTGGACGCGATTCAGGACCCGAAAGCGCTGGGCGTAGACGGAGCTCGCCGGGCCATCGGTAACGGTTCCCTTCTGTTGTCCTACGTCGTCGCCAAAGACGAAACCTTTCTGCTGGCGCTCGGGCCGGGAACTCCCGATTTCGATACGCACATGATTCCCGTCGGCGAGCGCGAGCTGCGGGCGGAAGTCGCCCGCTTCCGCAACGCGCTTCAGCCGGAGGAGGATCCGGCGTTCGCCGCCGCGCTCGGTGAGAGGCTCGGCCGGTTGCTATTGACGCCGGTCCGCGCCGCTCTTGGCCGTGCCGATCGAGTAGTGGTTCTTCCTGACGGTCCGCTGCACGACTTGCCGTTTGTCGCTCTACGAGACCCCAACGCACCGGGTCGCTACTTGGTCCAGAGCAAACCCCTCTCGCTGGCACCGTCGGCCACCGCATTCGCCGAGATCCGTGCCAAGGCGTCGCCGGCACGACCGCTCAAGGTGGTCGCTTTTGGTGACCCGGCGTATTCAACTCCCGGCGACTCGGACTCGACCGGCTCTGCGGTTCTGCGAAGCGCGGTGTCGGAAGCCCTAGAGTTCTCCCCGCTGCCTGAAACAAAACAAGAAGTACAGGCGCTCGGCGGGCTGTTTCCGGGCCAGTCGACCGTCCACCTCGGCCGGGAAGCCAACGAAGAGAAAGCCAAAAGTTTGGACCCGGACACCACGATCCTGCATTTTGCGTGTCACGGAATCGCGGACGACAAGTTCCCCCTCGAATCGGCGTTGGCTCTGGCCCGGCCGGACGCGAAAGGATCGAGCTCAGAGAACGGCTTGCTCCAGGCCTGGGAGATCTTCGAGGAGCTCCGGTTGAACGCCGAGCTGGTGACGCTTTCGGCCTGTGAGACGGGGCTCGGCAAAGAGTTCGTCGGTGAGGGGATGATCGGCTTGACCCGTGCGTTTCAGTACGCCGGAGCGCGCAGTGTCCTGGCGTCATTGTGGGCTGTGTCGGACAGGAGCACCGCGCGGTTGATGCGCGATTTTTATCGCTACGTGCGCGAGGGCATGGCCATCGACCAAGCCCTGCGCCGGGCCCAGATCGCAATGCTCGATGCCGGAGGGGATGACGCGCATTTCGCACACCCCTTCTATTGGGCGGCTTTTCAGATCCACGGGGACGCTATGCGCCCGGTTGTGGCTCAGGAGCCGGCGCGAACCGTGAACTGAAACCGCCCGAGCTCGGTGAGATCGTCGGTCGACGGCAGCAGCGAGATCTCGTAGTTGCCCACGGAGAAGACCTCTCGGGGGGCGATCAGCACGACCAGACCGTCTTTGTCCTGCCGGAGATCGCCGACCCGAGTCACGACACCACCCTCTCCGTCGCGAATCTCGGCCGTCACCGCGCCGATCTCACCGAGCTCGACGATCAAGAGCCGGAAAACGACCGGTCCGAGGGTTCTCGAGAGCTCCAAGACGGCACCAGGACCGGCATCCCGAAGGTACCCCTCGGGCAGGAGATTGAGCGATGTCGCGCCTTGCGCCGCGATCGTCCCGGGGGTTCCGGGCTGCCACCAACTCGCGCGGCCCAGCAGCAGACCCGAGATCAGGCCCGCTGCTAGCAGCGCCGCCGCCGCGGCCCACCGCGGGAGTGGCGCCCGGCGGGTCCGAATCGGTACCGGCTCCACCGCGGGAGCTTGTTCGATTCGTTCCCGGATCTCCGCCCAGGCCGCTCCGAGCTCGGGATCCGCAGGATCGGCTTCGCCCGCGAGGTCCAAAACGATGCGCGCGCAATCCCGACAATGGACCAAATGGTCCTTGAATCTCTGGTCTTCAGCTTCGGGCAGCTCGCCGCGGGCGTAGGCCACGATCTCCTCGGCAGACGGATGCCGTACCTGGCTGTCGGGCGATCTCTCCATGATGGCTACAAATTCAAGCCTTCCAAGTGTTCAAGCTCTTCGCGCAGTTGCTTGCGCGCACGGAAGAGCTGAACCTTCACCACGTCGACGGAAACTCGCAGGGCGGCGGCGATCTCTCGATAACTGAGATCCTGAAACAGTCGAAGGACCGCGCACCGGCGCATCTGATCGGGCAGCCCGTCGAGCGCGGCCACGACCGCAGCCAGCCTTTCGCCGTCGAGAGCCGCTCGCAACGGCCCCTCTGAATCGACCAGCCCCGCCTCGACGATCACACGCTCCGAATCGACCTGCCGGTCGAGCGACACCTCCCTGCCCCGCCTCTTTTGAGTATGAGCGCGTCTCAGCGACTTCCGCAAAAGGTTCTCGGCGATTCGGAGTAGCCAGCGCTCGATACTGGTCTCACCACGAAACTCGGGGAAAGCACGAAATGCCGCCAGAAAGGTCTCCTGAGCCAGATCCTCTGCCTGCTCGAAAGTTGCCCCTTGCCGCCGCAGATGCCACAGAACCAAGCGGTAGTGGCGGTAGACGAGCTCCCGGAACTCGCTTTCACGGCCGGTTCGGCCCGCGTCGACCGGCTCGGCCAGACGGTCGGCCCCAAGCGCTCGCCTCGAAGTTGGCCCGCTCACGTTAGCGAGAACTCTACCGCGTCCGGCCTTCGCTGGTGGCGCGACGGAGTCGTAGACTTCAAAAAGATGGGTCAGGCCGGAACCGCCGGCTCGACACCCGGTTCGGTCCGGTCTCCTGGGCCGTTGTTCTTCACCGAGAGCGAGAAGACAGTCGCCGCCGCCATCAGCGCGGCCGCAAAAAAGAACGGCATCCGCATCCCCAGGCTCTCGTAGACCGCCCCCGACCACAGCGGCCCGGTCATCCGCGCCACCCCGCCAAACCCCTGATGAACGCCAAGGACCGTACCGGTCCAGCCTTTGGGGGCACGCGCGGAGACCAGCGAGGTAGTGGCCGGAAAAAGAAGCGCCGTACCGCCGGGTATCAGAACAACGGCCGCCGCCAGCTCGACCAACGAGCGCGCCAGTGGAATCGCCACCATACCCAGGGCCACGCACAGCGCCCCCATCTTGAGAACCCGGACCTCGCCAAAGCGGCGCACCAGCGGGCCGAGAAAGAAGGCCCGCATGACGAGCGAGACCGACGCCACATAGAGAAAGAACACACCGACCGTCTTCTCGGTGATGCCGAAACGGTGCTCGAGGTAGAGCACCATCACCGCGTTCATCGCCATAAAGGCCATCATCCCGGTGGCGTAGATCCACACCATGGGACCGATGCCGGTCTGGGGGTGGGCCAAGATTTGGCGCACCAGACCCCAGACGGCTCCACCCCGCGGGGGCTCGGTATCGGAATTCACCTCGCGGAAGCCCGACTCGGGGGGCTCAGCCTCAGGTGGCCCCGCCTCGGGGCCGGCTCCATCGGGCTCGTCGTCGGGCGCCCGACGAAACGACTCGGGCAGCCACACCCAGGTAAAGACCAGGCTCACGAGACACAGCCCCGCGGCGATGAACCCGGGCCGCAGGAGCTCGTTGGCCGACGTGGCCGAACCGATCACCGGACCGATCATGACGCCCGCCGACGTGGCCGCCGAGAGCCAGCCCAGCGCCTCGGCGCGGTTCTCCTGGCGCGACATGTCGCTGACATACGCCTGCAGCACGCCGGTCTTGCCTCCCCCCGCCCCCTGGACAAACCGCGACACGAACAAAAGCCAGACCGCATCGGCCAGCTCGAAGACGACAAACGAGATCGCGGCAATCAAGAGGCCCGAAAGAATCACCGGGCGGCGGCCCAGCCGATCCGAGAGCTTGCCCCACAGCGGAGCGGTCACCAGTTGGGCGACAAAAAAGACCGACACCAAAGCGCCGATCTTGAACGCATCCGCCCCCAGCTTCTCGGCATAAAACGGCAACAAGGGAAAAATGATGGCGAAGCCCATCATGTCGACAAACGCCGTCACCATCAGCGCGCCGAGCCGTTTGAGGGACTCCCAACGGCTCACGCGCCCTCTCTCTCCTCGCGGCCCCAGAGCAGAAACGCGGCCGCGCTCACCACCATGAGCAGCACGCCGTAGACCGCCGCGACCCCGGTCTCCTGGAGTCGCAAGCTCGAGTAGATCTCGATCGAGATCGGCCGCGTGTCGTAGGTGTAGAGAACGACCGAGGTCACAAAATCTCCCAGCGCGGTGATGAAGGCGAGGCTGGCGCCGGCAAAGAGAGCCGGCCGCAGAATCGGCATCACCACCCGGAAAAGGGTGCGCCAACGGCCGGAGCCCAGGATCGTCGCGGCTTCTTCAAGCGACGAGTCCATCTGGCGCAAGCCCGCAAACGAGGCCCGCCCGGTCAGGGGCAAGCTGCGGACCAGATAGGCCAGCGGCAAGATCCACGGCGTGCCCACCAGGATCATCCGGCCGGCCAGTGGCGCGGCGGCGCTAAAGGTCGTCGCCAGGGCGATCGCGAAGACCGTGCCCGGGACCGCCCACGGCACCGAGACCAAGGTCTCCAGCAGCTTGCCGAGGCGGCGCCGGCCCGAGCGGATCGAGCCTCGTGCCAGCCGCGCCGCCGCCAGCCCCA
This sequence comes from Candidatus Multivoradales bacterium, assembly GCA_965224065.1. Taxonomy (GTDB): domain Bacteria; phylum Acidobacteriota; class Thermoanaerobaculia; order Multivoradales; family JAHEKO01; genus JAOTZA01. Next base: position 2,954,745 of record CBDCYF010000005.1, on the reverse strand, counting down.
GCCCCACCGCCGCCGCCGTGGCTACCGCGGCCATCCAAACCGAATTGAGAACCGGGCGCAGACGTTCGGGGCGCGAGAACACCTCGCGGTAGTTGTCCAGGTTGAGCACCGGCGGTACCAGCTCGACGGTCCAGGTGGACGGCGGCACCAACGACACCAGGGCGAGGGTGGCGTGAGGCAGCAACAAGATGGCGGCGAGGCCCCAGCCGAGAGCCACGGTCGCCACCCGCGCCCACGGCCGGGCGATCCGCCGCCGCACCGGGGTAACTCCCCGCACACCACCCACCACCGCGGTCTCGCCGCGGTCGAGCCGCAGCATGGCGGCGAGCCCGATGAGTGCCACCGCGGCGAGTACCACGGTCTCGGCCTGCGCCAAGGCTCCCTGTGCGTTGAGCTTGGAGGCCACGATCTGGGTCGTCATCACTCGAAAGCTGCCGCCAAAAATGTAGGGCGCCGAGAACGACGCGAGCGAAGTCATAAAGGTCAAGAGAGCCGCCCCGGTGAGCGCCGGTCGCAGCAGCGGGAGCGTCACCTTCGTCAGCGTACGCAGGCGGCCGGCACCCAGAATCGCCGCCGCCTCTTCCATTGCGGCATCGAGCCGGGCCAGCGCGGCGCGGCAGAACAAGTAGAAATAGACATACATCGAGTAGGAGTGAACCAACAGGATGGCGCCCGGCCCGCGCAGCCGCCAGGGGGACTCATCGAGCCCCAGCAACCAACCGACCGAACGGGTCACAAAGCCGCTCTCGCCGTAGAGAAAGAGAAACGCGATCACCCCGACCAGCGGCGGCAGAGCGACCGGCAGCGCCACCAAGGCACCTAGGACCCGCCGGCCCGGGAACTCGGCGCGCTCGAAAAGAAAGGCGAGCGGAACACCGACAAGGGCCGACAGAGCGACGGATGCGGCCGAGATCCAAAGACTCCGCCAGAGCGCCGTCCACTCATCGCCCCGGCGCGCAAACTCGGCAAAGTGCTCCAGGGTCCAAGCTCCGGGCAGGCCCAGCGCTTCGGCGAGGGTGACCAGCAACGGATACCCGACCAGCCAGGCAAGCAGGGTGGCGAGCCCCCAGGCCGCCGCCTTAGTCCCCGGCTTCAAGCCCCGTCCTCTGAACGGCCCTCTAGCCCGCTCTCCGAAAACCTAGGGAAGACACGAGGCGCGGGACCGCCGGGACGCGGCGCGACCCCAACCGGTTCCCCGACCGCTGCTTGTCCGGCAACCTCCACCGCGATATCCGAAGCGAGCCGCACAATGGCGAAGCTCGATGCACCGGCAAAGCGGGTGGTCTCCACCCGTCCGGAGAGCGTCCCGGTCTCGCCGGCGGACGTCAGCGTCATCCCTTCGGGCCGGAACAGCACGTCCACCGGAGAGCCGACTTCGATCTCGGCCGGACCGGTCGCGGGCCACGCAACCTCGCCGGCCTCGGGAGAAGGCCTCAGCAGAACCGTGCCGGACTCTCCGGCCACCCCGGCGAGAGTCGAGGCGCGACCCACAAAGCGGGCCACGAACGGGGTCGCCGGCTCCAGATAGAGCTCCTCCGGAGTCCCGACCTGCTCGAGCCTTCCGTGCTGGAGGACCGCCACCCTGTCTCCTACGTCAAACGCCTCTTCTTGTTCGTGGGTGACCCAGACCGCGGTGATCCCGACCTGTCGCAGGGTACCGGTGAGCTCCGCCCGCGTGCGCTCGCGCAGGTTGCGGTCGAGATTCGACAACGGCTCATCCAACAGCAAGATTTGAGGCTCGGGCGCCAGCGCTCGCGCCAGGGCGACCCGTTGCTGTTGCCCGCCCGAGATCTGATGAACTCGCCGGTTCTCGAACCCCGTGAGGTCCACCAACGCCAGCGCTTCGGCGACTCGGCGCTCGACTTCGGATCGAGCCAGACGCCGCGACTCGAGACCAAACGCGACGTTCTCCCCCACGGTCAGATGCGGGAACAGCGCATAGTGCTGGAACACCATCCCGAAGTCGCGGCGCGCCGGTGGCTCCCGCGTGATGTCGCGGCCGGCGAGACCGAGCGAGCCCGAATCCGGGGCCTCGAAGCCGGCGAGGATCCGCAACAAGGTCGTCTTGCCGCTGCCGCTCGGGCCGAGCAACACCAGGATCTCACCGCTTTCGACCTCGAACGAGACGCCGTCCAGAACGGCCACTTCGCCAAAGCTCTTGCCGACCCGGTCGACCGAGAGAAAGGGACTCAACCCTTGCCCCGCACGCTGCGGTCCCACTCCGCCATCCACTCCTGGCCGCGCTCGATGATGAGGTCCCAGTCCACCTCGGCCGGCACGATGGCGGCCATCGCCTCGCGGGCCCACTCGGGGAGCTTCTCGGGGGGCAAATCTTCCCGCGCCGGAAGACGAAACACTTCACGCGAGACCAGGAGCAGCGCTTCCTCGCCGCCGACCCAGTCGATGAAGCGCCGCGCTTCCTCGGCGTGCGGAGCCCCCGCGACCAGACCGATCGAGTCGTCGATCACCGGTGTCCCCGAGCTGGGGAAGTGGTAGCCGAGGGGTGAGCCCCGGCGCTCGAGCAACAGCGCGTCGGTGAGCTCCCAGATCGTCACCAAACCTTCGCGCCGGGTGAGCTTTTCGAACAGAAGCGCCGGGTTGACGACGTAGTCCCGCGTCTGCGCGTCGAGCCTCCGGAGCCACGCGAGCCCCGCGTCGATCGATCCCGTCTCGGTCACCGACCGCGACAGGATCATCCCAAAGGCGGTTCGCATGGTGCCGCTCGCCAGGGGATCGCGGATCACCACCTGGCCGCGCCAGCGCTCGTCCAGCAGATCCTCCCAGTCGCGCGGCTCTTCGCCTTCTGGAATGGCATCGGCGTTGAACATCAGGATCGGCACCGCGCGGTAGACGCCAAAGAAGCGGTCCATCGAGTCGCGGCTCGCGGGCGGCACCCGGTCGGCCCAGCTCGGCCGGAAGGGCTCGAGCAACCCCTCCTCCGCGCCCCGGCGGAAGATGGTGTCGGGGCCGCCGAACCACACGTCCGCCTGCGGGTTGGCGCGCTCCGAGCGCACCCGGTCATAGACCTCCTGCGAACCCATGTCGAGCCAGCGCACGTCGACTCCGGGGTTGTTCTCCTCGTACCGCGTCTCGAGCAGCTCCAGCAGATCCCGTCCGTGGGGCGAGTAGAGAACCAGCGGCGTGCGGCCGTCTCCACAAGATGCCGTGGCCAGCGCGGCGAGAAACAAGATCTGAAATCCAGGCCGTCTCAAGATCCCAACCCCAAGAGATTGACAAACAACCGAATCGCCCCCGGCACGCCCGCCGGCAGTTGGCGAAAAAAGGACAGCCCCGTGTAGACGTAGGTTCCCTCTCCCAGCGGTGCCACCAGAAGAGAGCCGCGCTCCTCGGCCCGGCCGGCGTCGGCCATCTCCAGAAGAGGCGTGTAGCGCTCGTCCCAAGTGGCGCCGAAGTAGAGCCCCCGCTCCTGGACCCAGCCGTCCCAATCAGCCGCTTCAATCCGATTGGGCCGATGAAAAATTGGATGATCGGGTGCGAGCGCTCGCACCGGTGCCGTCTCGTCGGTCACCCGGCCGTGCGGCCGGGAGATCTCGATCGGGAAGGGAGCAAAGCCACCGGCCACATACTGATATTGCTGGTACTGAACGATGAGTGTCCCCCCTCGGCGCGCGTATTCCAGCAGCCGACCGTTGGCCCGGCGCAGGGCGTCGTCGATCTCGTAAGCCCGGCTGCCGATCACGATGGTGTCGAAACGGTCCAGGTCGCCGTGCTCGAGATCGGCACGGTCCAAAATCCGGACCGGGAGCCCGAGCTGTTCGAGAACCGGAGGCACCCGGTCCGATGCTCCCGGAACATAGCCGACGAGATCGAGAACCGGCGGTTCGAGGTGCAGCACACCGACGGTGAGACGCGCGGGACGCGGTATTTGCACCGGCCGGATGTGCGGATACTCAATCCGTGGCGTGGCCCCCGACATCACGGTCCGGGTTCCGGAGTTCAGAACTCCGCCGTCCAGAACCGCCGCGACCGAGACCGGGTAAAGACCGGGCGCGGTGTCGGCGGCCGGTGTCAAAGAGAGTGTCGAGACAACGGTACCGAACGGATCACCGATCTCGAACTCGGCAGCGGTGTTCGACCACCCGGCCGGCAAGTCCAACTGTAGACGCCCGCGAAGCGGCCGCTCCACGTTCGAGCGCAGCACGACCTCGACTTCTTTCGCCCGAGGGCTCGCGCCCGAGACCTTTGACAGGACCAGTCGTGGAGCGACGGCCACCTCCAGCTCGGGAACCACACGCAGGGGGCGCCTCACCTCCCCGACGGCCTGGTCGCCGTACCGGAATACGACCTCGCGCTCGATCGCCAGCTCCGCGCCCTGCACGCGCAGCTCGAAGATCGCCACCACGGGGGCCGGCCCGAATGCTCGTCCACGGACATCGGAGGCGGCACTGGTCCAGTCGTAGAGGTCGCCGTTCTGTCCGGCCGAGCTGTCGCTTCCTCCGGTGCGCTCGAAAAAGTAGGGCACGGTGGGTCGAGCCGAGGCTGGCACCTCGACCCGGAAAGCCCTTTTCGTGACCCCTGCTGGATCGGGCGCCAGCTTCTCGCGCTGCTGGTCACCCCCCTCCACCGGCCAGCCCGCCGGGCTGACCAACCGCACCGCCTCAATCTCAACCTCGACCGAGGACGAGGGCCAGATTGAGGCCGTGATCTCGAACACGCCCCCCGGCGGCGCCGCTTCGCGATCCGCGACCGCTTCCACGGCGACCCCCGCAGCTGCCGCCAACGCCGCCCCGGCGATCTGCCGCTTCTCGCTCAACAGCTCGATCACGGGTACGGAGGCGGAGGACGACCGGGCCAGCGCGAGAGCCTCGTCCAGGCGGTTCACGATCGAGGCGATAGCGTCCACTGCCGCGGCCAGCGCCACCGGTGACAACAAGTGTCGCGCCTCACGCGCCGAGCGCTCGACCGAATGGAGCATCTCGGCGATGTCGGTCTTCGCCGGGCCATTCTCCATCGGCTCGACGATCGCCGCCAGCCGCGTGTCGATGCCCGTGAAAATCTCGCCGGCATCCGATCCGGCGGGCTCCCCCGCCCCGGCAATCCACACCAGCCCTCCCCTGCCCCGACCCAGCGGCTGGATCCGCCCCATGTCCTGCGACCGGTGACGGCTCCGGCTCTCGGCGGCGATCTGGCCGACCGAGCGTCCGGCGTGGGGATCGACCACTCCCAGATCGAGCACGACCGTGGCTTCCTCGGCGGTCCATGCCCGCCGGTAGAGTGCGTGCGGCCTCCAGCCCTCCTCACCTGAGAGCTCGAAGACATCGGCCGCGATCATCGCCGAAGCCTGATGCTGGCCATGGCCCGCGCGCGGGTCGGCCGGAAAGATCGCCACCACCACCTGCGGCTTGAAGTGGTGCGCCGCGCGAATGGCATCTTCACGCAGGATCTCCCGGGGCCAGCGCTCGAACGTCTCCTCGAGCGAGCGCGTGTAGCCGAAATCGAAAGCTCGGGCAAAGTACTGCCGCGTTCCCTCGATCCTCCGGGCCGCCAGCAGCTCGCCAGTGCGAATCACCCCCAGCTCGAAGCCCAGCTCGGAGCCGATCAGGTTCTGACCTCCCTCGCCGCGCGACAAAGAAAGGTAGGCGGCCTCGCCGCCCAGGGCGCGGCTGACATAGGTGAGAAGAGTGTTGTCCTCGTCGTCCGGGTGGGCTCCGATCACCAGAAGACGTTTGTGGGTCGAAAGCCGCGCCAGCGCCCGATCCACGGCGGTGATCCCGCCGGTCGAGGCCGGCTCCAGAGCCTCCGGCGTCGCGCCTCGCGCCGCCGTAACCCACGGGGCCACGGCCAGGAGGATCAAGGCCATCGCAGAGTGCATGGCCGGCGATTGTACCGCTCGAGGCCGGTGGGAATTTTGACCGGACTCGGGAGGTTATGGGCCCCGTAGAGAGAAGGAGATCCCGTGCCAAAGACTATCCAGAAAGCCCTCTCGTTCGGCCTATTCGTGCTGCCCGTGTTCGCGGTCCTCGCGCTCGCGGCGGAAAGGGAGTCCAAGGTGTACAAAAAGCCAAGCGACGACGAGCTACGGTCCCAGCTCACGCCCATGCAATACAAAGTCACCCGCGAGGACGGCACCGAGCCGCCGTTCAAGAACGAGTTCTGGGACAGCAAGAAGGAAGGCATCTACGTCGACATCGTGAGCGGCGAGCCGCTCTTCAGCTCGACCCACAAATACGACTCGGGCACCGGCTGGCCATCCTTCTGGCAACCGCTCGAGGCCGATCACATCGTCGAGCACACCGATCGCAAGTTCTTTATGGTGCGCACCGAAGTGCGCTCGAAAAACGGTGACTCGCATCTCGGGCACGTGTTCTCGGACGGCCCCCAGCCGACCGGCCTGCGCTACTGCATCAACTCGGCGAGCCTGCGGTTCGTGCCGCGCGACGACCTCGAGGCCGAAGGCTACGGCGAGTATTTAGGTCTCTTCGAGGAAAACGTAGACAAGGCCGAGGACTAGGCGGGCGACCGCAAGGGTCGCCCCTACAAATCTGCGGCAGTCACCCGCAGTCGTTAAGGACGCCACAACCTGCGGCGAGGCACCTCTTTTGTAGGGGCGGGGCTTGCCTCCGCCCGACCAAAAAAAGGGCGGCCGCAAGGACCGCCCCTACCTATTGGCGATAAGCTGCCGGGCCGATGCCGGCACCCGTTGACACCAACACTCCGGCCAACGAGCGCGAGGTCTGGCGCGCGTACCGCTCGTGGGGGTATCTGCAAGCGGATCTGGATTGGCTCGGCCGTCTCGAACCGCAGCCGCACCCGGAGCTCGATGTCGAGGGTGAAGCCGCCTCCGAGGCCCGCCGACGATATTGCGGCACCCTCGCAGTAGAGCTTGCTCACATCCCGGACCCCGAGCGGCGTGCTTGGGTCCAGCAGGCGATGGAGAGCGAGCCGGATCCGGTCGACTCGCAGCGGGTGCTCGACTTGCTGCTGCGCGCGGCGACTCTCGAAGAAGTCCTGCAGACCCGCTACATCGGCAACAAGCGTTTTTCGATCGAGGGGATCGAAGCGCTCATCCCGTTGCTCGACGAGATGCTCGAGGCGGCGGGCGCGGGTGGCGCCGGACGGGCGCTCCTGGCCATGAGTCACCGCGGCCGCCTCAACGTGATGGCGCACGTCGTCGGCACTTCCATGACCGACCTTCTGGCCGGCTTCGAAGACGTCGACCCGGAGTCGATCCTCGGCGCCGGGGACGTCAAGTACCACCACGGCGCGACCGGCACGTTCTCTACCCGCGACGGGCAAGAGATCGCGATTCACCTGGTGTCGAACCCCAGCCACCTGGAAGCGGTCGATCCGGTGGCCCTGGGGCGCGCTCGGGCGCGGCAGCAGAGGCTCGGCGACTCGAGCGGCACCCAAGTCGTGCCCATCTTGCTCCACGGCGACGCCGCGTTTGCCGGACAGGGAGTCGCCGCCGAGACCCTCAACCTGGCCGAGATCGCCGGCTTCTCGGTCGGGGGAACCGTCCACGTCATCGTCAACAACCTGATCGGGTTTACCACCGAGCCCCACGCTCTGCATTCGTCACGCTTTTCCTCCGACGTTGCCAAGCGGCTGCCGATCCCCATCTTCCACGTCAACGGCGAGGACCCGGCCGCCGTGGTGCGGGCGGGGCGGATGGCCATGGCCTACCGCTACGCGTTTTCGAGCGACGTCGTAGTCGACCTGATCGGCTATCGACGCCACGGCCACTCGGAGATCGACGACCCCACCGTGACCCAGCCCGAGCTCTACCGCGAGATCCGCGAGCGGCCGCCGCTGTGGCGAAGCTACGCCGAGAAGCTCGGGCTCGACGAGGCAAGGGTAAAAGAGCGCGCCAAGTCGGTCCGGGACGAGCTCTCCGCGGCCAAGGACGAGGCGGCGCAGCTCGAGAAGATCCCGCTGCTGCGCCAGCTCCCCGACTACTGGTCCCCCTACGTCGGCGGCGCCCACCGGGCGGAATACGAGGTCGCCACCGGTGTCGGCGATGACCGGCTGGGCGCCCTGGGCGAGAAACTGGTCACGGTTCCCCAAGGGCACCACGTCCATCCCAAGATCCAGAAACTCCTCGATCAGCGATTGGAGATGGCGCGCGGCGAGCGGGCGGTGGATTTCGGCATGGCCGAGGCGCTGGCGCTCGCCTCCGTGCTCGAAGACGGACATCCGGTCCGCATGAGCGGTCAGGACACGCGCCGCGGCACGTTCAACCACCGCCACGCCGTTCTGATCGACGTCGAGACCGGAACCGAGCACGTGCCGCTCGGCTCGATCAATCCCTCCGGCGCGCGATTCGAGATCTACGACTCGACGCTCTCCGAGGCGGCGGTGCTGGGGTACGAGTACGGCTTCAGCCGCGACTATCCGGAAGCGCTGGTCGCCTGGGAGGCACAATTCGGCGACTTCGCCAACGGCGCCCAGACGATCTTCGACCAGTTCATTACCGCCGGTGAGGACAAGTGGGGCCTGCTTTCCGGCCTCGTCGTGCTGCTGCCCCACGGTTTCGAAGGCCAGGGGCCCGAGCACTCGAGCGCCCGGATCGAGCGTTTCCTCCAACTGGCCGCCGAGGACGCGATCCAGGTCGCCCAGCCGTCTAGCGCCGCCCAGTACTTCCACCTCCTGAGAAGACAGGCCCTGAGGCGTTGGCGCAAGCCCCTGGTGGTCTTTACCCCCAAGAGCATGTTGCGGCACTCCGCCGCGGCCTCTTCACTCGACGAGCTCGCCGGCGAGCGGTTTCAGAACGTCCTGCCCGAGAGCCGGGACATCGCCGCCACGAAGATCCTCTTGTGCAGCGGCAAGGTAGTCCACGAGCTCCGCGCCGAGCGGGACCGACGCAGCGACGATCAAGCCGCGATCGTCTCGCTCGAACAACTCTACCCCTTCCCGGACGATGAGCTGGCCGCCGAGCTCGACCGTTTCCCAGCCGCCCGCGAGCTGGTCTGGGTGCAAGAAGAGCCCGCCAACATGGGGGCGCTTTTCTTTGTCGTGCCGCGGATCGAGCGACTGTCGCGTGGCCGGCACGTGCGCACGGTCAAGCGCTCGGCGAGCGCCAGCCCGGCCACCGGCTCGGCCAAAGCGCACCGCCTGGAACAGATCGCTTTGATTAATCTGGCTTTTGGCTAGGCTGGCTTTCGGCTAGCCCGCCGCCATCCCCAGGTCCGCCTCCCGCTCGCGGCTCTCGAGAAACTTGAGGAACCGGTCCGCCGGTAGCGCCTTCGAATAGAGATAACCCTGGCCGCTGCGGCAGCCCCGCTTGAGCAAGAACGAGAGCTGCTCCTCGTTTTCGATGCCCTCGGCGATGACGTCGAGCTTGAGGCTTCGCGCCATCGCCATGATGGCGTCGACCAGCGCCGCCTGGTCGGCGTCGTACGGCACGCCCTGAAGAAAGCAGCGGTCGATCTTCAGGGCATCGAGCGGCAGCCGCATCAGGTACGCCAGCGACGAGTAACCGGTCCCGAAGTCATCGATCGACAAGCGGATCCCGTAGGCCTTGAGGGCGCTCAACGCCTTGGACGTTTCCTCTTCCTGCATCAAGGCGCTCTCGGTCAGCTCGAGGTCGACCAGACCCGGCTCGACCCCGCTCTGCTCCAGCACCTCCGCCACCGTGCCCGGGAAGCTCCACCGGTCGAACTGCCGGCTCGACAGGTTCATCGCCATCCGCAGCGAGCCGTGGCCGGCATCGTGCCACTCCTTGGCCTGCCGGCACCCTTCCTCAAGAACCCAGTTGCCGATCGGCAAGATCAGACCCGACTCCTCCGCCAGCGTAATAAAGGAATCCGGCTCCAGTAGGCCCTTCTCCGGGTGGTTCCAGCGGATCAACGCCTCGGCGCCCAGCACCCGGCCGGTGGCCAGGTCCATCTGCGGTTGGTAGTACAGCTCGAACTCGTCGCGCTCGAGCGCGCCACGCATACTGCTCTCGAGCGAGAGCCGCTCGAGGGCCTTGGCGTTCATCGATTGCGTGTAGTAGCGGTAGCCTTCCCCGCCCTGGCTCTTGGCGAAGGAGGTCGCGGTGTCGGCGTTCTTGATCAACGTGTCGACGCCGTCGCCGTCGTAGGGATTGATGGCGATGCCGATCGACGCGCTGGCGAACACCTCCTGGCCGGCGATGTTGAACGACTCCTTGAGCATGGCCGCCATGCGCCGGGCCACGGTCGCGGCGTCCTCGATCCGGGTGAGCTCGGAGAGCATGACCACGAACTCATCGCCGCCAAAACGCGAGATGAGCTGGGCGGGCTCGCCCACCGAGGCGCGGCTCAGCAGATCGGTCGACCGCACACATCGCACCAGACGGGCGGCGACCTCGCACAGCAGAAGATCGCCGGCGCTGTGCCCAAGCGTCTCGTTGATGCGCTTGAAACGATCCAGATCCAGAAACAGGATCGCGGTCATGCGCTCGTGACGCTTGGCCGACGCCAGGGCCACTTCGAGACGCTCGAGAAACAGCTCGCGGTTGGGCAGGCCGGTGAGCGAGTCGTAATGCGCCAGCAGCCGGATCTTCTCCTCGGCGTTGCGCCGCTCGGAGATGTCCTGGAGCGTGCCGGTGGCGCGCACCACCGCGCCGTCCTCGTCGCGGACAAACTCGATCTGCTGACGCACGCAGGCGATGCCGCCGCGCGGCCGCACCACGCGGTATTCGAGCTCACCGCCCTCGCGCCGGTCGAGATAGATCCGGCCGAACTCGTCCACCGCCGCCCGATCGTCGCCGTGGACGCGCTCGAGCAGGCTATCCATCCGGTCGCCAAGCTCCTCTCGTGGCGAACCGAAGATCTGGCAGATCTCGTCCGAGTAGGTCAACTCACCCGTCTCGACGTCGATCTCCCAGTACCCCAGACTGGCGATCCGCTGCGCGTTGGCCAGCTTCGCCTCACTCTCGCGAAGCTCCTCGGCAAACCGGCTCGCGCGCAGCATGTACTCGACCCGGTGGCCCAGAATCACCCAATTGATCGGCTTGTTGATGAAATCGGTCGCGCCGGTGTCATAGGCGCGCTCGATCGCGCCGATGTCGTCGAGACCGGTCATCATCAAGATCGGGGTAAATAGGCCCGAGGTGCTTTGGCGCAGCCGCCGGCAGGCCTCAAAGCCGTCCATCACCGGCATCTTGACGTCGAGCAGGATCAGATCCGGGTGCAGCTTTTGGAAGACCTCGAGGGCTTCCTTGCCGTTTTCGGCCTCGGCCACGTCGAAGCCGAACTGCTGGAGCGACTCCCGCGCCAGGACGCGCATCACCGGCTCGTCGTCAACGACGAGAATCAGCGGCGAATCGGTCTTCTTGAGTGCTTTCTCCACGGCTTCCTCAGGCACTCTTGATCAGATAATCCTTGGCGAGGGTGGTGGAGATCGAATCGAACTCGGCGCGGGCCGCCTCGACCACGTCGGCGGCCTGTTCGAGCTTGTTCTCTCGCCCTAAGCGCTCGATCTTCCGGCAAAGCGCCGCCAGCCGCTCGGCTCCGAGGCTCGCGCTGCTGGACTTGAGCGTGTGGGCGGCATCGGCCATCGTCTCGCTGTCGCCCGCCAAAAGGGCGGACTCGATCTTTTTGACCAGAGGGGGCGAGGCTTCCAGATAGGTGGTGACGACCTTTTCCACAAAACCGCTTCCCGAGTCACCGGCCAGGGCGCGGATCTTGTCGAAGACCTCGGGATTGATGCCGTCCGGGCTGGGTGAGCGGACCACCGCAAGCGGCGCCGGCCGGCTTGCGGGGCCCGGCCTGCGCGACGGCAGGTAGGTATTGAGAGCGCGCCGCAAGTCGTCGAGGCTGCACGGCTTGCTCAAATAGTTGTCCATGCCGGCCGCAAGGCACCGGCTCCGGTCGTCGCCCAAGGCGTTGGCGGTGAGCGCCACGATCGGCGTCCGCTTCTTGCCGTCCGTCTGCGAGGCAGTCGCGCCCGGCGCGGCTACTGAGGCTACTGAGGCTACTGAATACTCCTCGCGTTCCCGTATCGCACGCGAAGCATCGTAGCCGTCCATCACCGGCATCTGGCAGTCCATAAAGACCAGGTCGTATCGGCCGACCTCGAACGTGTCGACGGCCTCTCGGCCGTTGTTGACGAAATCGGCCGTGCCGCCCAGCGCCGCCACCATGCCGCCGATCACCTCTTGGTTGACCACGTTGTCTTCGGCTACCAGGACGTGGAACGGCAACAGGTCGACCGGCTGGTCCTCGCGGGGGCGCATCTCCGGCGTGTGGTCGAACCGCAACGCTCGGGCGAGGCTCTGGAAGAGCTCTTCCCGGCGCACCGGCTTGACCAGATAGCTCGAAACACCCGCGCGCTCCATCTCCTCCTCGGGCGGGATCGAGGTGCTGGCCATCAACACGACCGGCAGCGAGCTCAACTGTGGCTGCGCCTTGACCGCACGAGCCAGCTCGATTCCGTCCATGTCCTTCATGAAGTGATCGACCAGCAGAGCATCGAACGGTCGTGAGCCGCGGGAAGCCTCGAGAAGCTCCAGCAGGGCCGCCGAGCCCTCCGGGGCCAACACCACATCCGCGCCCCACTCCTCGAGCAACGCGCCCACGTGGGCCCGGCTCATCGCGTGGTCGTCGACCACCAGCAACCGAGGGGCCGGCGACCCGAACCGCCGGGCCTGCGTGTCGCTGACGTCGGAATCGCGCGGCGCCCGCAGCAGGGGCAGCGTGAACCAAAAGAGCGATCCCGAGCCCGGGGAGCTCTGAAAGCCGATCTCGCCACCCAGGAGCTCGACGAGCTGTTTTGAGATCGCCAGCCCAAGGCCGGTACCGCCGAACCGCCGCGTGGTCGATTGATCGCCCTGCTGGAAGGACTCGAACACGTTCCCCGTGACCTGTTCGTCGACCCCCATACCGGAGTCCTGCACCTCGAAACTCAGATGCACCTTCTCGTCGATCTCGGAAACGACGTCGACCGACACCACGACCTCACCCTCGGAGGTGAACTTGATCGCGTTACCCACCAGGTTCGACAAGATCTGCCGCAAACGCGTCGGGTCGCCCATCAGAGCGGTGGGCACCTCGGACGGAATCATGTGCAGCAGCTCGAGCCCCTTCTGGTGCGCCGACTCGGCAAACAGGGCGCCGACCTCCTCGACCACTTGCCGCAGGTCGAAGGCGACCGTCTCGAGCGGCAACTTGCCGGCCTCGATCTTCGAGAAATCGAGGACGTCGTTCAAGATCGCCATCAGGTTCTTTGCCGACACCGCGGCGGTGTCGGCGAAACGCCGCTGGAGCTCGTTGAGCGAGCTGTTCGAGAGCAGCTCGATCATCCCCAAGACACCGTTGAGCGGTGTGCGGATCTCGTGGCTGACATTGGCCAGAAACTGCGACTTGGCCCGGGTGGCGCTTTCGGCCGTGGCCTTCTCGGCGGCCAGCCGCCGCATGTCGGTGATGTCGGCGCCGGAGCAGAGCGTGCCGGTCCACCGGCCCTTTTCATCCGAGAGCACTGCGGTGTGCCAGGCGACGATGCGCTCCTCGCCCCTCCGGTTCCGCACCGAGTACTCCGTGTAGACCGCTTGCGGCGCCGGTCCGAGCGTCGACTCGGCCTCCTCGCGGCCCTCTGCGACGACGAACTCCTCGATCCACGCCTTGCCGACGATCTCGTCGGCGTCGCGGCCCAGCACCTCACAGCCCTTGGGGTTGACCAGGGTCACGGTGCCCTTGGAATCCACCACCAGCATGATGACCTCGGCGACGTCCAGATAGCCCTGCGCCTTTTTCTTCTCGCGCTCCAGAGCCTTTTCCTTTTGCCGGCGCTGGGCGATCTCCAGAGTCAGCTCCTCGTTGCGGTCGGCCAACTTCTCCGCCCACTCGCGCTTCCGTCGCTGGGCGCGGGCGAAAAGAGCCACGATGCCCGCCAGGATGGATGCGTAGATCAGATAGGCCCACCAGCTCTCCCAAGGGGCCGGCGCGACGCCCAAACGGACCGATGCCCCCTCCGTGTTCCACACCCCATCGTTGTTCGAGCCCTGGACCCGGAACACATAGCTGCCGGCCTCGAGATTGGTGTAGGTCGCCCGCCGCTGGGTTCCCGCTTCCACCCAATTCTCGTCAAACCCTTCCAGCCGGTAGCGGTACCGGTTCTTGTGCGGCGCGGTGTAGTCGAGCGCCGCAAACTCGAACGCGATCACCGAGTCCTTGTACCCGAGCTCGATCTCTCCGATCTCTCGGAGCGGCTTGCCAAAATCGACCGGAGCGTTGAACTTCGAGAACGACGTCAAGATCACCGGCGGCACGTGCTGGTTGCCACGGATCTGCGATGGATAGAAGGCATTGAACCCGTTGACCCCACCAAAGAACATCTGGCCGTCGCGGGCCCGGAAGGAGGCGCCGAAGTTGAAGTCATTACCCTGGAGGCCGTGGCTGGTGTCGTAGTGTTTGAAGGTCTCGCTCTCTGGATTAAAACGAGCTAAGCCGGCGTCGCTGCTGATCCAGAGCTGGTCTGCCCCGTCCACTTGGATACCGTAGATTGTCGAGCTGCGCAGACCGCGCTTGCGTGTGTAACGGTCGAAAACGGCCCGCCCCGCTTGGCGATCAGGCAACCGCCAGCGATTGAGACCATCACCTTCGGTGCCGATCCAAAGGTCGCCTTTGCGATCTTCGCGAAGCGCAACGACAGTATTTCCGCTCAGACTGGATGCGTCCGATAGATTCCTCCACGACGAGAAGTTGCCCGTAGCTGGATCGAAACGACCGAGCCCCCCGTTTTTTGTGCCAACCCAGACGTCTCCCGATCTGTCCTCCAGAATCACATAGACCTGATCACTCGGGAGGCTGGCGGCATTCCCAGGATCGTGACGATATGAGGCCACCAGGTTCCTGGCATTGTCGAACCGATACAAACCGCCACCGTAGGTGCCGACCCACACCGTCTGCGCTCGATCCTCCAAAAGATCCGTGATCGCATACTGAGTCGGAACCTCTAAGTTAACTAGTCGATCAGCATCCGCGTTTGTACCTCGAATCCCTTCATAAATGGCCACGCCGCCAGCAACTGTGCCGACCCAAAGAGCACCTTCAGTGTCTGCCAGAAGAGCTGTGACGCGATCATCGCGGAGATTTTCTAAGGTAGTAAAAGTTCCGCTGTCGCGCCGAAGGCTATCTAGCCCGCCGCCGTAGGTTCCGACCCAAATTACATCTCCCGCTCCTTCCGCAAAAGCCGTAACGTAGTCGTTGCTCAAGTTGTGAGCGTCATCGCCTTCGTGCTGAAAGTGTCGAAAGTGTGAAGTCAAGGGATTCCATTTGTTCAACCCTCCGAAGGTCCCAACCCACAGGACACCCCCACGGTCCTCAAGGACAGATACGACCTGATCGTGGCTCAAACTGGAAGAGTCGGACGCACTATGCCGGTAGATCTGAAACGAGCCCGAGACTGGATCGAGTTCCTGTAGTCCCGCATCCGTTCCAACCCAGAGAACACCTGATTGATCTTGGTAGATCGCAGAGACTCGGTCCGAGGAGTACCCCTCCGATCCGCGGCCCATTCGAAACTGTGTCCACTTCCCACTAAGGGGATCGAGCCGGTTCACACCACTCTCAAGCGTGCCAGCCCAGATGTGGCCACCACGATCTTCAAAGAGGACTCGCGTCCGATCACTGCTCAAGCCGCTTTGGCCCTTTCCTCTGTGGCGATAGTGGCGAAAAAGTCCCGTACGAGGGTTTAACCGACTGACGCCTCCGCCATCGGTCGCAACCCAGATATAGCCGTTGCGATCTTCTAGAACATCTCTCACGTTACCTGTTGCGAGGCCGTTTTCCTCCTGGCCTCCCACCGGATAGCTGTGTATTGAGCCTGAATCGGGGTCGAGCCTTAATAGGCCCGCTCCATACGTTCCCAGCCACAATCGGCCGGTCCTGTCACTTTCAAGGGCCTGAACATGAACGTCCGACAGCTGATCTCCGTGGTCAAGACGAATATGCGTGAAGCTCTCGGTGCTGGACGCATATCGATCCAACCCACCAGCAGCGGTAGCTACCCACAACACTCCCTCTAAATCCTGGTGAAGAACCGCTATCTTGTCGTGAGACAAGGACTGTGGATCGCCAGGATCGTGATTAAACCAACGGACGTCGTGCCCGTCGTAGCGAACGAGCCCCGAGAATGTAGCGAACCACATTCTGCCGTCGTCGGCTTGTAGCATTCCCCGGACGACCATCTGA
Organism: Candidatus Multivoradales bacterium; assembly: GCA_965224065.1. GTDB lineage: Bacteria > Acidobacteriota > Thermoanaerobaculia > Multivoradales > JAHEKO01 > JAOTZA01. The sequence goes on along the minus strand of CBDCYF010000005.1, from coordinate 2,938,630 downwards.
TCGCGCCCCTCGCCGAGCGAGACCGTCTCGAAGCGAGCATTCCGTCGCTCCGCTACCGCCGCCTGAGCGCCGAGAAAGACAAACACACCCACAATCACACCCAACGACCACCGACACGAGGAACGGGAGTCACTGCGCATGGCTATATGGGTATGGGGTCGAGGACAGGTCGAACGCGAAGCGCGACGATCTCTGCCGCGATCTCTAGGACCCGCCTTCAGACTGTTTTGGGCCCTCGACCCTCAGGTTGTCGTCCCAGGAGTAGTCGTGGCTCGAAAATTCGACCTCGCCGGTGTGGGCCGCGTTTGCTCCTTCCGCCCAGGCGTAGGAGCCCGCTGCCGCCCCGTCGTTTGCCGACCACAGCCAGTCACCGTCGGCCGGCTCGACATCCCCGGAACCGGCGAGGGCGTCGGCCGCCCGGCCGGGACTCTCCACGACTCCGGCCGCCATCCAGGAACCTGCGATCAACGCCGCGGCCAGAACGAGCACGACTCTTTTTCCGGTGGATCGGGTCATAAGCGCCTTCCTTCCGTGCTTGGGAAGTCTTTGGGAGCCCCTTGAACAGCAAGAGGTGTACCAATCGCCGCGTCGTGAGAAGAAGGACTCAATATGGGGCCATCGTCGTCCCCTCACAGGCATAACCTCCCTTGAACAAAAGAGCTTTTCCCGCATACAGGATCGTAGAGCATGCGCCTGCGCGACACAGACCCGAAAAACCGTCTTTTTCTCCGGCAAAAACCGGCACCGGGCAGCACCGTTTTTCGCCATTGAGGAAAGAAACGGCGCACTTTTCCGCCGGATTCAGCCTCTAAGATTTCTTTTGAATTCCTTGATCATTCCGGAGCCGATTTCCCGCGTTAGGGAGTAGGAGCCGACAAGACGACCGACACTCACACGAAGCGGGAAAGGAGCCACACCATGAAGGTCAAGACCAACGTCCGGGCAGGCGGCAACCACATCGACACCTAGTCCGCATTCATAAAAAGAACTCACTCAAGGCCTCGGGAGATCTGCGACGATCCCGGGGCTTTTTCTATTTGAGGCCTCTTCCCGCCCTAACTAGCGGCCAACTCGATATAATTCAGCACCCTGCATCACAGGGCCGGGGTCACGCGACGCCGGCGGGGAGGCTGTTTGGCCGCAAGACAACCGGGGGAGATCACCGACCTTCTGGTTCGCTGGAACGCTGGCGACCAGGACGCCGCCAGCGAGCTCTTGCCGGTGGTCTACGCGGAGCTCCGCAAGCTGGCAACCGGTTACCTGCGCAAGGAGCGCCCCGACCACACGCTTCAGGCCACGGCGCTGGTCCATGAGGCCTATCTCAAACTCGTCGACCAGGACCGGGTCGAATACCAGAACCGGCTGCACTTCTACGGCCTGGCCGCCTCGATGATGCGCCGGGTCCTGGTGGATCACGCCCGGCAACGGAGCGTTCAAAAACGTGGCGGCGACGCCCGCAAGGTCTCGCTTGACGATGTGGTCGAGATCTCGAGCCACACCTTCGACGACATCTTAAAGGTCGACGAAGCCTTGACGGCGCTCACCGAGAAGGACCCCGAGCTCGGCAAGCTCGTCGAGCTACGCTTCTTCGGCGGCTTCGGGAACCAGGAGATCTCGGACTTTATGGAGATCTCGGTCCCCACCATCGTCCGCAAGTGGCGCATCGCCAAGGCGTGGCTCTACCGCTACCTGGCCGAGGGGCCCCTGCTTGAAGGCTGAGCGCTGGGAACGGGTCGAGGAGCTCTTCGGCCAGGCCGCCGAGATCCCGGCGGCGGAACGCGCTGCGTTTCTGGAGCGCGCCACCCAGGGCGACGAAGAGGTCCGGCGTGAGGTCGAGTCCCTCCTGGCGGCCGATGAGGCGGCCGAGGGGTTTCTCGACAAGCCCGCGACTCCCGCTCCGGTCTCCGAATTGCTGGAGCATCCGGAGGCCCAGAACGACGGCCGGCTGACCGAGAGCCACGTCGGCCCCTACCGCCTGCTCAGCGAGTTGGGCGAGGGAGGCATGAGCCGGGTCTATCTCGCCGTTCGCGACGACGACCAGTTCAAGAAGCACGTCGCCATCAAGGTCATCCGCGACGGGCCGCACAGCGCCGAGCTCGTGGCGCGGTTTCGCACCGAGCGCCAGATCCTCGCCAACCTCGATCACCCCAACATCGCCCGCATCTTAGACGGCGGCTCGACCCGCGAAGGACTCCCCTACTTCGTCATGGACTACATCGAGGGGGAACCGCTCGACGAGTACTGCGACCGCCAACAGCTCTCGATCGCAGAACGGGTCCGGATCTTCCTGCCCATCTGCTCGGCGGTCGAGTACGCCCACCGCAACCTGGTGGTGCACCGCGACCTCAAGCCCTCGAACATCCTGGTGACCTCGGACGGCACGCCCAAGCTACTCGACTTCGGGATCGCCAAGCTCTTGAAACCCGGGGAGTTCGCGCTGCCGCTCGACCTCACTACCCCGGACCTGCGCCCGCTGACCCCGTACTACGCGAGCCCCGAACAGCTCCGCGCCGAGCCGATCACCACCACCAGCGACGTCTACTCGCTCGGTGTCCTGCTCTTCAAGCTCCTCACCGGGCGCTTCCCCTACCGCTTCGCCGACCGATCGATCAAGGAGGTCGAGCGGGCGGTTCTCGACATGGATCCCGACCCGCCGAGTGCCGCCGTGGCCCGGCCCGAGGACGCCCGCGTGAGCAGCGACACGCAGACCCGCGAGGACCTCGCCGCCGCCCGGCAGAGCCCGCCGTCCAGGCTGGCGAGGGAGCTTGCCGGGGACATCGACAATATCCTGCTGATAGCCCTGCGCAAGGAGCCGGAAAAACGCTACGCCTCGGTGCGGATGTTCGCCGAAGACCTGCGGCGTCATTTGAACGGCGAGCCAGTTCACGCCCGCGGAGACCAGTTGGGCTACCGGGTGTCGAGGTTCCTGCGCCGCTATCGCATGGTCACCGGCGTCGCGGCCGCGTTTCTCGCTCTCCTGATCGGTTTCTCGATCGCAGTCTCGATCCAGGCGCGCACCGCCGCCGCCGAGCGCGACCAGGCACAGCTCGAACGCGACCGCGCCGAGCAAGTCGTGCTGTTCCTCCAAGGTCTTTTCCAGCTCTCCGACCCCGACCAAGCCGGAGGCGAGACCATCACCGCACGAGAGATCCTCGACCAGGGCGCCGCCCGCGTCGAACAAGAGCTCGCCGACCAACCGATCGTCCAGGCGACCCTGATGGAGGCGATCGGGAACGTCTACCGCAACCTGGGGCTCTACGACTCGGCTCAGGGGATCCTCGAACAGACACTCGAGACCCGCCAGGACGAACTCGGCGCGGACCACCTGACCGTCGCCCAGACCCTCAACAACCTGGGCGTCGTGCTACGCGCCAAGGGAGATTTCGAGGGAGCCGACCCCCTGTTCCGCCGGGCACTCGACCTGAGGATCCGCGCGCTCGGCGACCGCCACCCGAGTGTCGCGCAGAGCCTGAGCAACCTCGGGGTCCTCGAGCGCGAGAAGGGAAACTACGCCGAGGCCGAGCAGCTCCACTTGCTGGCCGTCGAAGCCCTCCGGCAACACCCCGACAAACGCGCCGAGCTGGCGGCCTCGCTGGGCGAGCTGGCCATCGTACGCTCCCACCTGGGCGACCGGGAGAGCGCCATCCCGCTCTTCCGCGAGGCCCTGGACATCCGCCGCGACATCTTCGGCCCCGAGCACACCTTGGTGGCGACCTCGGCCAACGATCTCGCGGTCCCCCTGGCCCAGAGCGGCGATCTCGACGCAGCCGGCACCCTCTTCCGCGAGGCCTACGAGATCCGCCGCAAGCTCCTGGGTGAAGAGCACCCCGACGTCACCGAGAGCTTGAACAACGTGGCCCGGCTCCACCAAGAGCTGGGCGAATACGAACGCGCCGAAGAGCTCTACCGCCGGGGCATCGAGGTTCACATCCGGGCGAGCGGCCGCAAACACCCCACCGTCGCGACCCTCATCAGCAACCTGGCGGTCACCCTCCAGCGCAAGGGCGACCTGGCCGCCTCCGAGGCCGCCCACCGAGAAGCGCTCGCCATCCGCCGCGAAGTCCTGGGCAACACCCACCGGGACGTCGGTATCTCACTCAAGAACATCGGCGTCGTGCTCCTGGAAGAAGACGACCCCCTCCAGGCCCAGACCCCGCTCCGCCAGAGCGTCCTGGTCCTTGAGAACGCACTCTCCAAAAACCACTGGAGAACCGCCGAGGCTCGATCGTTCCTGGGAGACTGCCTCGCCCGGCTGGGCCGTTTTGATGAAGCCGAGCCGCTTCTGCTCTCCGGGCATCAGGATCTCCTCGCCCAGCGCGGCCCCAACCACCGGCGCACACGCGAAGCTCGGGAACGATTGGCCGGCTTGTATGAGAAGTGGGGGCGGCCTCAAGAGGCGGCCCAATACCGGTAAGCAAACCCGGCGAGCTAGGTCAGCCGGAAAAGTCAGCCGGGGGCGGATCAGGTATCGCCCACACGGGCCACGGAGGCCGCCACGACCGGCTCGGCCCCGTGCTCGGCGAGTAACCGGCGGGCCTTCGACGCGATCAGTTCCCAGCCCTTGCTGGAGGCTTCGGCTTCGAGGGTCTGGAGGATCTGAATACCTGCGCCAACCCCGTTGAACATTAGCTCGACCTCGCCTAGTACGAGTAGAGCTTCGGCCTCGATCTGCCAATAATTTCGCTGGCTCGCCTCACCTATCACTCCCCTGAGGACCCCTTTCGCCCGCTCCCTGCTCCCGACTCGTGCCAGGAGCCGAGAATGGACTATTCGCAATTCCAAGCTGCTGTCAATTAACCCAAGGTCTCTCGCTAGTTCGTCGCCGAGGACCGTCTCCGCTTCTTGGTAATTTTCACGCTCGATCAGTACCCAACCTAGATAGCGGACCGCTGAGGCGACAAAGTACTCGATGGCGCGTGCTTCCTCTACCGCCTTTCTCGCCATCAGTTCAGCCGCCTCAAACTCATCGAGTTCCATCAAGACATTTGCCAAGAAAGCTCTCGCAGGCACGATCCCTCGAGATCGTTCACCCTTCGTTTCCTCCGCCAGAACTTGTTCAAAGGTAACCCGCGCCTCCCGAAGCTGGGCGCGCTCTTTTTGGACACGACCAATTCCGATCCTCCCAACAAAGAGAGAGCGATCGTTATCAGTTCGTGTCGCAAGATGCAGACCTTTAGCAAACGCCATTTCAGCCGCATCAAGATCACCCAGATTGAAAAGCAACTGACCTTGATCGGTCCAAACATCATGCAAATATTGCTGTAGACCCAGATCCGCGAAGACTTTTTCCGCGTTCCTCATTCTCTGCAGCGCCTTCGTCGGGTATGCACCTATCATCTCAAGCTTCCCCAAGTGGAGTTGCGTTAGAGCCACGCGCTCTCTACTTCCGATCTCGGAATAAATCTCCAATGCATTCTCATATAGCGGTGCAGCGACATCAGGCCGTGCTCTTCGGCCGAATAGGTTTCCAAGCCCAAATAATGCGTTTGCCTCTCCAGCCTTGTCGGCCGTCTCTCTAAAGAGGGCAATCGACTCTCTATATGCCTGCTCGGCGAACATCACCTGACCGGCTGCGGACAACAGGTTTGCGGTTGCAGCCAGCGCGGCCGCTTTGCCTGCCTGATCGCTTGTGGACCGATAGATTTCTTGGGCGGTCGCAAGCGAAGCGTGTGCCGCGTTGAAGTGGCCTGCTTTTTCATCCCATGCCGCCAACGTTAAGTGAGCACGTGCCTCACTTCGATGGTCGCTCGCAAGCTTGAAGCTCTTCATCGCCTCGTCCAGCGCTAGCCGCGCGGCGGCAACCTCACCCAACGCGTGCAGCGAGGACGCTTCCGCATGACGTGCCTGAGCTACTACTAGGTGCGCTCCCTCGACAAGCGCACTGTCCACCGCCCGACGAGTTGCTTCCAACGCGCCCCGGTGGTCTCCGACGAGGGCCCGCGAGCGCGCGAGGATCAGTGGCACTCGGGGGTCCGAGCGTTGCGCTCCTGCTCCTTTGTCAAGCTCGTTCAATAGGAGAATCGCCTCCTCGGGCTCGCCCGCTCGGTTAAGCGCACCCGCGAGCAAAAGTCCGTACTCCGCGTTCTCCGGCGAGAAGAGGCGCAACGCCTTATAGATCTCGATCGCCTCGTCCCACTTAGAAGCCGTCGTCAGCGCGTGCGCCTCGATCCACAACCGGTATTCCCGCGGCAAGCCTTCGCTCAGCTCGACGGCCTTGTCCGCCGCCTCGATCGCTTTGGCGTCATAGCCCATCGCGGCCCAGGCCTGGGAGACCGCCAACCAGCCAAACGGCTGATCCGCATCGATCGCCAACGACTCCTCCAAAAGCTCCTTCGCCTGCACCGCGTCGAACTGGCGAAGCCGCCGCGTGCCCTCAAAATAGAGTCGCAGCGCCTCGGGATCTCCGGACAAGTGCGGCACAGCTTCGCGATCGCCACCGATCCAGTTCTCACCCCCCAAGGCCTCGCGGAGCTGCGTTCCCGCCAAGACGACTAAGTCCAGCGCTTCATCCGTCGAACCCGTCTGCGCCCAGGCGAGGGTCGTCTCACCGCTCGGGACGTCCTGGATCCTGACATCCACTCGCACCAAGCCGCCGTCGTCCCTCGACATGCCGACATAGGAGCCCAGCACCACATATTCGGCTCCCAACCGACCGCCCACGCGCGCCAGCGTCTCCGGCGCAAGACTCGCCGCCTCGGGAATCGAGAGCTCCTGTGTCATCCGCAGAACACTCTCCGCCGGAACCACCCTCAAGTCAGCCGACTGCAGCAACTCGCTGGCAAGAAGCTCCGGGAGAGCCGTCGCCAGCCACGCCAGCTCCGGGTCCTTCGAAAGGTCCCGGAAACCAAGCACGGCGACCGACGGTCCCGAGCCAACCGCCCCGGCATTTGCCGCCTCATCGTCCCCTTCGCGAACCACCCACCAACCCAACAAGGCGACGACCGCCACAGCAGCGGCAGCCCACCAACCCGTCTTTCTCCAGGAACGACCGGCGTCGGGCTCCTCCGGCTCGACCCCCGCAATCAGCCGGTACCCGCGAGTCGGAATCGTTTGGATATAGCGCGGGGCCTTGGCATCGTCCCCGAGCGCCGAGCGCAGCTCCGAGACACACCGTGCAAGCGCCCCCTCCTCGACCGCTGCCCCGTCCCACACCGACTCCAGCAGCTCCTCCTTCGACACCACCTCGCCCGCCCGGACGGCCAGCTCGACCAGGACCACCATCTGCTGCGGCGACAGATGCTTCCGCTTGCCGCCGCCGCGCAATCGACCTCGGGTGGGCCGAACCGTCCACTCCCCGAGGCGAAACCCGCGGAGTTCGAGACCGCGTGTTGTTTCGCGTAGCTGCTCGCGCGACCGAGACCCGTCCGAATGCACTGCAACCCTCCGGTTGAAGCCTGGATTTCTGAGGAGATGTTACAGGACAGCCGCGCTCAGCCGAACTACTGCGTCTTGAACCCGCACCTCAAATCGCCCGTCTTTCCAAGCCCCTGAAAGATGCGAAGAACATCCGAAGAAACCCGAAGGCGATTTGAAGGATTTCGGAACCGGTTCCGTGCTGGTCTCACGATGTTTCGCGAAAGCAAGCCGTCAAACGACGAAAAACCAAAAGCGATCACTTCAGGAGGTATTTCATGAGGCACATTGTAACGACGAGTAAACCCAGCCTGTTCCTCGTACTTGTTCCCATATTCGCTTTGTCTTTCCTTGTCCTGACGCCCACTACGTCAGAATCCGCATGTCAAGACTGCTACGAAGGAAGGGTACCTGGTGGCCTCTACGAGGCGCGATGCTGCTCGTTCTCTACCGAACCGTGCGACCTCTACGAAGAATGGGGGTGGAAGAAAAAGAAAACGAATGTCTGCGACTGCTTCGTCTTCTACCGGGAAGGCGGTATCTTCGGACGAGTCGGCGCATGCGGAGGGAATCTCACTTGTGGAGATACTCGGTGCCCCGACTCTCACAACAGCGGGAACGGACCGCTGTCTGAATCGCCTGAACCGGGCGGTTGCAATGGCTAGAGTTCCCTACATGACGAGCTTCGCTCCAGCATGAGGTGCTGGTGTCCGATCGTTATGGGTTGGGCTCTTCTTGCCCAACCGACCCACGCGCTCGCGCCAGGAGAGAGAGCCGACTCCGAAATTGAGGCCTTAGCTAAGGTAGTCCTGGTTGGCGTTTCCCGGGAGGCTCTCGAAGGCCTCGAAGTGCAGAGCTTTGACGGCCTTTCGACCAAGCGCCTTCCCAACTCTCTAGGTCAGCATGGTGACAAGTTAATTCTATCGTACCCTCGAAACTGTGGCGGTTCCGAAAGCTATGTCGTCAAGACCTCAACGTTGGTATCTGCACCTCTACCCATCGAGGGCTGCGGAGATGACTCAGCTGCTCCACCCCTGGTCGAGTTGTTTCCGGCGGGCCGTATTCACGGGAAGCTCTTAGCTTCCGGCAGACCCATAATGCCGGCCAGCGGGCTCGTAGAGCTAACTAAGTGTACTTCCAAGGCAATGGTCGCAGAGACCGACTACCTAGGTAGGTTTCCTGCCGTCTCATTGCCGAGTACAGGAGGTTGGACAGCGTTAGTGCCTGCCGGTTGTCACCATGTTGACCTGTTGCTGCGTGGATGGGCCCGATCTGCTTGGAAAAATGTACCGATCGAATACGACTCAGACAAAAGTCTCGGGGTCAGAAACCTAGAACCAGAAAGCCGTCTTTTAGTCAACGTCTATGCGACAGACGGCCCGGTCGACGAAGCGCACGTATTCGTCATTCCTGAATCCGCCGTCGCCTCAGCACTAGAACAAGTGTCCACGGACTACGCGGGGCGTTGGCGACAGAGCTCTCTGACTGACCAAAACGGGGTAACCAGTATCCAAAACATCGCAAAGGGAACCTATCGAGCCGTTGTCTTAAAAGAGGCCTTCGCATTCGGTGTGTCTCCACCATTTACGATCGAGAGTAAAGAAGCTGTTGCTCAGACCGTCCGGCTTGAGCGTCCAGGATCTATAGAGGTGGCTGTGTCGCTTGGGCCCGAGCCCAGCCTCTTTGCTTCGCAACTCACGGTACTACTCACATCAACCTATGCTGCCGGCCGGCCAACCCTCACATTGTCTAGGAAGCTACCTCGAAATTCTGACGTTGCTCGGTTTGGCCGGATCCCTCCGGGGGACTGGAAGGTGCAAGTGGCTAGCTACAGATCGGACACCGAACGATCTGTTCTCGCAGAACAGGAGTTCGACCTTGCGCCTCAAGCTCACAAGCGACTCGTTCTCACGGTCGAGGCCAAGCCGTTCAGAGGAACGGTGCTGTTCCGCGAGCAACCGGTGGAGGCATGGCTTCGATTCGTCCCCCTGGATCCGATGGCAGGGGACTCAGTAGTTTTCGGCACCTCGAACCCAGACGGAAGTTTCGAGACCTTCCTGCCCCATGAGGGACGATATAAGGTGGACATCCGCTCTCGGAATCCGGAGTTGATTGCTAGCCTTCGGGAAGTCTTCTTCTCCGAGACCGAGGGAAACCAGCTTGAGATACCTGATCAAAGTATCGTCGGTTTTGTCGACGGCGATTTTGGTGCTGAGCCCGACGCACGTATCGTAGGTGTCCTGTTGAGGGACCCAAGGAAGTCCCTCCCAGCCGTCATCGCGTCAGCCCGCTCTGATGCCAACGGACGATTCAGCCTGGACGGACTAGGTCCAGGGCTCTGGCAGCTAAGGGCAGCCAAGAACGGGAAGCTAAGCGCTGTAGAACTTGTCGATCTTGAACCAAAACAAACCTCGGCGAACGTGTCCCTTACCTTGGAGAATCCAGTCGTTGTTTCTGGCGCCCTTCAAGGCCCCCAAGGCCCAATCGCGGACGCCCGAATAGACATTGCTGCTTCAACTGGCTTGGAGATAGGCGGCCTTGTGACTATTGAGACCCGATCCGAGTCGGATGGGACCTTCCAAGTAGATCTTCCTCCGGGCCTCAACGAGTCGATCAATGTCGAGGTGGACGCAAAGGGGTTTCCGCTGCAAGCGTTTCGTAGAACCCTTGATGGCCCCAGCTTACTCCGCCTTCGTGCCGGAGGCGCGATCGTTCGATTGTATTCAGATGGTATCGAGTGGCGCGGCTTGGCGATGCCCGATCTTTCGTTAGTGGGAAACGATGGCAATTTCATCCGCCTGATCAAGAGTAGCAATGTCGAAACGCTGGGTAGCCTGAATGCACCTGAACCACATTGGGACCTTCTTATTAGGAGTCTGGCGCCTGGTCGATGGCGCCTAGTTAACCTAACACCTGCGAGAATTGAGAGATTGTTAGTTGAGAAAGAAAACGCTCTGGAGGAACTCGTCGAGTTCACCGTAGCGAGTGGAGAAACGGAGGACGTATATGTCTCGCCTCCACTCAAATGACTGAACTGAACTCAGTACACTTCGGCAACCGGCGGAGCGTCCGTGCGGCGTCATCGGCAACTACTCACTAACCGTCGCGAAAGCGACGAGCGCCCATATTCCTACCTCGACGGTCTCGCCTACCTAGCTGCCGTCACCACAGGGGGGAGCCCTGCTATTCCGCAGGGTTTGTTTTGCTCGACCACTTCACCCGTGCCCGCTCCGCCGGTTGCCATTTTTCTAAGCCAGGATGATACCGTTCTAAACAGGTTCCATGTCTCAATATCTTTCAGAGACCTCGGCCACGGGACAAGATGGACGAAGTGTTAGTTAACGGACTTAGGGGGATGATCCTCCTAAACCTCTTCGTTGTGCCATTGTTCTTTGTGGTTTTGAGAAAGCAATCGTCGCGCATCTATGTGTACAGTATGGCTTTCGCCCTCGCCAGCAACGGGCTTGTGCTCGTATATCTGTGCTATCGACTCGCAGAGACTCTAGGAGGCGTTTGGTTCGTGGCTGGCCTATTTGTGGCTTCGCTCTTACTCGTGACCGTGGTCAAGGCAGTGGTTGGCGGAGTATGGCGCGCTTCAAAGTCAGAATCTCCGTGATGGACTCGTCACGGCTGCGGTCGAATGGGCATTCGACAGGATGACACCTTTCTAAGCAGGTCCCGTGTCACAGAACCCTTCGAGGAACACGGCCGAGGGCCGAACCGATCACGATCCGGTTGTGGTTCTCGCCACCGGTGATCCCGGCCGCCTGGCTCTGGCCAAGTCCATCTTGATGCAGGCCGGAATCCGTTTCTCGACTCGCAACGAGGCGGTTCAGGATCTCTTTGGCGCGGGTCGGATCGCGGGGTTCGATCCCGTGGTCGGGCCGGTGCGAGTGCTGGTCCCCGAGGAATCGGCGGACGACGCACGCAAGGCGTTGGGGGGCCTGCTCGAAGAATCCGCCACGACGCGACCGTATTCCTACCCAGAAACTGGCAAAGGGAGGTGAAAAATGACCGGCACGGGTTTGTTCTCGTTGTGGTCGAGCTCCGTTATGTTGGGGCTCACGCTAGGTATGATTGTGCCAAGGACACCGACGGGAAAGCACTGGTACTTGCTCCCGTTGACGCCATTTCTCCTCGCACTCACCCTTCTGCCGATCGGTGGGACGGGAAGCGCGCATGGAACGGCGACTATTTCTCAATACCTCGTTGTTGGAACTCTTCTACTTGTTTTTCACCGCAGATGGCGAGTGGATTCTGACGCTTGAAACTGGTCGACCCAACCACTGAAGCGGCGGGCGATTCTGCCGGCCGTTCGCAGCGCGGGCGGGGGCAAGCCCCGCCCCTACAAGGGGCGGGGCGGAAGCTCATCGAAATCTCGCCTTGAAAGACTTCGGCAACCGGCGGCGCGGCCGTCGCCGGGACGCCAGGAGCACCACGACCAGTTCTTGAGATTCGACCATGTGGACGTTCTTGCTTTCGTTGTTTCTGATTATGGGGACGGTTGCCTTCGCGCTGGCTCTCTATTCCACTGCATGCCGGGACATCGAGAAGCAGGGGAAGCGCAAGCTCCTTGTTTGGATGGCGGGCCAACACATCGTGTTGACCCTGATTTTCCTCGTCTCGCTCATTCGACATTGGGAGTCGCTCAACGACCTCCAGCATGTCCTCGGCTCACTCGCGATTGGAACGATCTTTGGCACCAGCGTGATCCTCTTGTGGAGGTATCTCGCCTGGGACAAGAACATACGGGCTCTGCGCGCCGAGGAAACGACCACTACCTAAGACCGGACGGCCGCCAGGGGCGACGGCCGCTTCAGGAAACCCGTGGTCATCTGGCCTGCAGGTCGGCGGTCCAACGGCGGAAGGGGTGATCCTGGGCTACAGGGGGAGCCGGCGCTACAATTACCCGCAAGGAGTTTTCATATGGCCACCGCCGATATCAGCCCCAAGGAACGGATTCGCAAGCTCCTCGAGGAGCAGCCCGACGACAGCTCCTACGACCAGATCCTCCGAGAGCTGGCCTTTCACCGCATGATCGAGCGCGGCCTGGATGATGCCGATGCGGGACGGACTCTCAACCACGAGGAGATGGGCCGGCGTATCGACTCATGGGGCGAGTAAGGTGGACCCATGAGGCCGCCCGCTGGCTCAAGGAGATTCACGACTACATCGCCCAAGAGGGGTCGCCGATGAACGGTCTCCAACGCCGCGCCAGCGTCTTCGGACGCATCGCTCTCTCGCTTCTGGCCCTCGGGGTAACGAGTGTTCCCGGCGCGCTGTGGGCGCAAGACGCCGAGGCAACTTACGTCCATGCCGGCCGGCTTCTCGACGTCGAGAGCGGTGGTTACGTCGACAACCAGGTCATCGTCATCCGCGATGGCCGAATCGAGAGTGTCGCCCCACGAGCCGAGCTGGACTCAGCCGCTCCCGGCCGCTGGATCGACCTTTCCGACAAGACGCTGCTGCCCGGTTTGATCGACGCACACGTCCATTTGACCAGTGATCATCGCTACCACGGCTACCGCGGCCTCGAGCTTTCACTACCCCGCCAGGCACTGCTTGGCGCGATGAATGCCGCCAAGACCCTGGCCGCGGGATTCACCACGGTGCGCAATGTGGGCGCCGCCGGGTACGCTGACGTCGCCCTCCGGGACGCGATCGAGGCAGGAGATCTTCTCGGCCCAACCGTGATCGCGGCCGGACCGGCTTTGGGAATCACCGGCGGCCACTGCGACTCGAATCTGCTTCCACCCGAATTCGAGGAACGCGCCGACGGAGTCGCCGATGGCCCGTGGGAGGTTCGCCGGCAGGTGCGCGAGAACATCAAGTACGGCGCCGATGTCATCAAGTTCTGCGCCACGGGAGGCGTTCTATCCAAAGGCACGTCGGTCGGCGCACAGCAGTACACACTGGAGGAGATGAAAGCCCTGGTCGACGAGGCACATCGCCGGGGACGCAAGGTCGCGGCGCACGCGCATGGAGCCGACGGTATCCGCGCGGCCATTCGTGCCGGTGTCGACTCGGTAGAACATGCCAGCCTGATCGACGAAGCAGGAATACGTTTGGCCAAGGGACACGGCACCCGGCTGGTGATGGACATCTATGTCTCTGATTTCATCCTCGAGGACGGAGCCGCCAACGGCATCCTGGAGGAGTCCCTGGCCAAGGAGCGGCAGGTCGGCCGCGCGCAGCGCGAGAGTTTCCGCCGCGCTCATCAGGCCGGAGTGCAGATCGTCTTTGGCTCCGACGCGGCCGTGTACCCCCATGGCGACAACGGCAAACAGTTTGCCCACATGGTGGAGTGGGGTATGAAACCGATCGAGGCGATCCGGGCGGCGACCGTGGCCGCGGCCGACCTGCTGGGACTCAGTGAGCAGACGGGCCGGATTGCGCCCGGCCTGGCGGCGGACCTGATCGCGGTCGACGGCGATCCGCTGGAGGACGTCACCCTCCTGGAGGACATCGACTTCGTGATGAAGAGTGGGACCGTCGTCAAGGGCCGGGGCAACGAGACGGTGCCACGGCTCCCGAGCTGGCGCGGCCCCTAACCGAGCGCGTTGCGTTAAACGGCCGGCAGGGGCGCCGGCCGCTTCAGGTGTAGGGGCGGGGCTTGCCCCCGCCCGGTCGGCCGGCAGGGACGCCGGCCGCTTCAGGGGTGGGCGACGACCAGGACGGTCGAGGCCCTGCGGAGGACGCATTCGAGGGCGGTGCGCAGGTTTTCGGGGTCGAGGGCGGCGAAGCTCTCGTCGAGAACGACCAGGTCAGTCTTCTGCAAGAGCGCCCGTGCGATGTAAAGGCGGCTCTTCTCGCCGTGGGAGAGCTGCCAGCCGGATTCGCCGACCATCTGGAGAAGCCCCGCGGGCATTCTCTCGATGAGCTCGCCCAGCCCGAGCTCGCGGCAGATCTCTTCGGCCTCGGCCGCGTCGGAGTGCGCCGGTGGCCAGTCTCGGCCCATCAACAGGTTGAAGGCAAAGGTGTCGGTTAAGACGTGGTTCTCATGGAACTGGGGCGAGGCCGCCACCCGGCGCCGCCAGCCGTCGGCCCCCAGGGTTTGGCGGTCGAGGCCCTGGAGGAGGAGGAGGCCGGACGATGGCCTTCTCAGCCCGGTCAAGAGCGCCGCGAGGGTCGACTTGCCGCTCCCCGAGGGGCCTTCGAGAAGGATCCGGTCGCCCTGGGCGATCTCGAGCTGACACCCCTTGAGCACCGGGTCGGCGCGCCCTTGGTAGCCAAAGGACACTTCGCGCGCCTCGACCAGGGGGCTGCGGCGCTCTCCCGTGTCGGCCGGCGGCTCGCCTTCGATCGCCGCCACTTCGGGGGCGGCCAGGGTCTCAGGCCGGCCGGCGGCGGAGAAAAGCGGCTCGACGTGTGTCCAGGCCACCCGCGCCGAAGCCAGGTCGGCCAGCCCGCCCACGAGCTTGGTGAGCGAACGATAGACCAGGAGGATCCCGCCGACGCTCACCGCGACCGAGGCGATCGAAGCACTGCCGGCGACAAAGACCGGTGCGAGCACCAGAACCGCCGCCAGCAGCCAGCCGCGTGGCGGCAATGTGGTCAGGACGGTCGCCGTGCGGTCCATTGTCTTCGACAGGTCGAGATAGCGCTCGGCCGCCTGGTCTTCTCCCTCGTGCCATCGGCCGGGCGGCTGTTGGGCCAGCCGGGTGCGGTGGCCCACCATCTGTTCGACCAGGTCGTGGGTCATGTCGAGCCGGGCTCCGGTCCATTCGCGCCGGCGCGCTAGGTATCCGCGCCACAGCCACAGGGTCCCCGCGAGCCAAAGGGGGAGCAGGAGCGCGTGCGCCCAGCCGGCGGCCCCGGCGGCCAGCACCGGGAGGGCGATCAGTAGCTCGGCCACCACGATCAACCCCGTCCGGCCACCGGAGAGCACCAGGGTCTCGAAGGCCTCGGCGTCGATGACCCGGCCGAGAAACTGGCCGGCCCCCTGGTGGCGCACCTCGTCGGGCTCGAGCTTGAGGCTGCCGGCAAACAGCCGGCGTCTCAGGAGCGAGCCGCCGCGAGTGGTCACCAACGCCACCAGCCAGTACTCCCAGACCGCAAAGGGGATCATGCTCAGAAGAAGGGCAAGCCACGCGGCCATCCAGCCGGGCTCGATGCGGCCGGCCAGCACGCCCTTGCCCAACACCCACCAGGAGAGAACGAGCAGAGCGTACTGGAGCCCGTGTGCCAGCACGATCTTGCCGATGAGTTTTGGGACCCCGGCGCGTGCGAGCTGGCGCGAGAAGCTCGCTCCGGGGTCGGGCTCGAGCAGCCAGGCCGGTCCCAGCGATGTCTTCTCCAGCCGTTGCGCCAGAAGCGCTCGGCGCACCCGCGCGCGGCGGCGCGGCCCGATCTCGGCGGCCTCCAGGATGGTCTCGACCTCATCCTCTCCTTCGCCGCCCGCGGTCCGCCTGAGTGCCTCGGCAACTTCGCTCACCCGCGCCCGGACCCGGCGGCCGTCGGGGGCCGCCAGCTCGACATGGTTGCGCCCCCGCCGGCGCGCGAGCACCAGAAAGGCGGTCTCGTCGCCATCGGCCACGCGCAGGAGCGCAGGCGCGGTGCCGCGAATGAAGGTCTCGGCGTCGCCCCAGGTGGTCTCGGTCTCTTCGACCGCCAGCGCGCGGCGGCCGGCCACCGCGCGAATCCAGCGGTTCAAGCCGCGGCCGTCGGTGGCCAGCGACGGCGGCGGCGGCGCCACCTCGCCGCCGGTCGCGGCGCCACCCGCGCGCCGGGCGAGGAGCTCGAGGGCTTCGCCCAGGCGGTCGAGCGGCCAGGCGGCGGTGGCGGTGGCGGTGGCGATGGCGACGGCGGTCGAGCTCACTGCCCCTCCCCCCGCGCCTCGAGCAGCCAACCGCCGTCGATCCGCAGCCGGCGCCAGACATCACTCGACCACAGGCCACGGCGCACGGCCTCTTCGGCCTCGAGCATCGCTCCGTAGCGAGAGCCCGGAAGCGAGGCCAGGTCTTCGGGCGCCCCGTCTTCAACGACTCGCCCACCGTCGAGCACCAGCACCCGCGGAAACTCACGGGTCTCTGAGACGTCGTGGGTGACGACCATCAGGGTCGAGTCGCGCCACAGCTCGCGCGAGCGCCTGAGCAGCTCGCCGCGCTGGCGCCGATCGAGCCCACGAAACGGCTCGTCGAGAATCGCCAGACGGGTACGCTGGCGGAGCATCGCCCGCGCCAGCCGAACCCGCTGGCCCTCGCCGCCGGACACCAGCCCTCCCCCTTCTCCCAGATGGCTCTGCAAGCCGTCCGGGAGGAGCTCGAGGACACTCAACAGCTCGGCGCGGTCGATCACTTCGGCGAGGTCGGGCTGGGACTCGGGCGGCAACCCATAGCGCAGGTTCTCGAGCAGTGAACGGTTCCAGAGCTGGACGGCCGGATCGACCCAGGCGATTCCGCGCCGCAGCCGAACGGTTTCGGCCTCGTCCAGCTCCCGGCCGTCGAGGCGCACCCGCCCGACGGCGGCACGGTTCCACCCCAGGAGCACCCCGACCAATGTCGACTTGCCGGCGCCCGAGGGACCGACGATCGCCACGTGGTCTCCGGCGGCGACCGAAAAGGTGACATCCCGGATCAAGGTGTGGCCGGCGGCGCGCACCGAGACGTTGTCGAAGGCGACGGCGGCCGGAACAACCGATGGCCGAGGCGTTCCGGCCCGGTCGCCCGGCCCGTCGGCGGGACCGGACGTGGCCGCGTCGACCCCCGCCTCTCCGGCTTCGCGAGCGCCCAAGGGCTCCAGCAGCCGCAGCGTGATGTTGCGGTAGGTCGGGTACTGCTGGCCCAGCATCAGCGAGATCAACTGGCCCAGCCCGAAGAGGCTCAGTCCCCAGTAGGCGAGCAGCAAGATGCTCCCGGTCAGCCCATTGCGGGCCAGGTGGTCGAAGATCAGCCAGGCGACCATCGCCAGACCGGCGACCTGGAGCACCGCGTCGGCCAGGAGCGTCACCCGCTCGCGCAGCAGGTGGGCGTTGGCCCATTCCAGGAGCCGCGCCTCGTGCTCGCGCTCGACCGGGCGCTCGGCGGCGTGGGTTCGGATGGGCGCCAGGCCCAGAAAGGCGTCGAGGTAGAACCGGCTGAGCGCCCCGGTGTGGCTTCTTACCCGGAGATCCAGCTCCTGGATAACCGGCAGGCTCAGAAAGGGAACCAGCACCACGACCGCCAGGGTGGCGAGCGCCAGGGGGGCGCTGCCGGGGTCGAGCCACACGATCCCGGCGGTGGTCAAGACCAGCTCGAACACCGAGCGCAGCAGCCACTTCCCCAGCTCGGGCAGGTGGCGCAGCTTGTACACCGAGTGGCTGCGCTCGGCCATATCGGAGGTCAGCCGGCTCGAGAAGTAGCGGTCCCGCAGCCGCGGGATCTTGCGCAGAAACGCCATGCGCAAGCGGCTTTCGAGCTGTCGGCCGAGTCGCAACGCGGCCTGGGTGGCCGGCAGCTCGACCAAGAGCAGCAAGAGGAGAAAGAACACCAGCACGCCGACCCCGGCGAGCCGCTGATGGGACACCGTCAGGTCGCGGCCGATGTCGATCAAGCCGCGAAAGAGAAACGCCTCGAAGACCACGCCGCCGGCCGCTACCGCCAGCAGGCCCACGAGCGCCGCCGGCGCCCAGACGCCGGCCCGCTTCAAAAACCCGAGAAGCGTCCTCCCGGGTCGCGGCTCGGGCTCGGTGAGCGCGGCCGCCAGCTCGGGGGAAAGCTTGCCCGCGCGGGTGGCCAGCGTGGAGGCCGCTTCGTCTTCGACACCCTCCTGGCGCACGCTGACCTGTCCCTTGACCTTCTCTTCGACCCGCGCTCGCACGCGCACCAGCACCACACCGGTGAAGTCGAGATCCTGTTCCCACTCCTCGCGCTCGGTGGCGGCGGGGGTGACCGACCAGTAGTCCTTTGGGCAGAGCGAGCGTTCGCCCTCTCGTACCCGCTCGAACAGCGCCGACAACACGCGCGAAGACTCACCCCCTCGGTGGAGCGCCCCCGAGCCCTGGAGCGCCGACGCCATACGTACACAGGCGTCGAGCGCGCCCAGCGATTTCCACGACGGGTCGTCGGTGGCCGCCTCGACGAGGCGCTTGCGCTCCGAAGCGGCGATTCCGAGCCGCCCGATGCGCTCTCCCAAAGGATCGAGAAAGTCCTCGGAGCCGGCCCACTCGCGCCAGTCGACGCCGGGCACGCGGTGGGTGTGAAAGTAAAGCTGCGACTGGAACCGCTCGACCGACGGCCAGCGACGGCCCGTCGCCGGGTCCATGACCTGCAACATGTTTCCGTGGCGCCGCCACACCACCACAAAATGCGTCATGCGATTCGGCAGCTCGACCACCACGACCGCCGGCAGGGTGCGGGCGGAGCCCAGGAGCAGGTGGTCGGCCGGCACCATGATCTGCTCGGCCTCGAGACCCAGCTCGTTGGCGACTTCTTCGAGGGTGTCGATCGACGTGCCGTCGAGATCGATCTGACACGCTTCGCGCAGCCGCCCGTAACTGGCGCGTACGCCAAACCCTTCCAGCAGGCACTTGAGCGCCGCCGGGCCGCAGTCCATCGCCGAGGTCTGGACGACCTCGGGCACGATCAGGCGCCGGCGGTAGACCCCTCGCCGCTGGATCTTCAGCTTCTTTCCTCGGACGGCGGGCTCTCGGTGGGACGGCCGATGATCTTGCCGGCGGCGCGCAGCATCATGGCGGCCGGCGAGATGCGCTCGACCTCGACCTCGGCCGTGCCCGGCAGGCCGTGCTGTACCGGCAGGTCTTCGGGGGGCTCGCCGGCAATCTCGAGCTCCACCCGGATGCGTCCGTCGCGGAGCTCGCTCGACACGCGGCTCACCGTCGCCGACAGCGCGCCGTACTGAATCGATGGGAAACCATCGAGCCGGATCTTGGCGCTCTGGCCGCGGGTAATCCGCCCGACGGCGCTCGCCGGCGAGAAATCCGCCACGACCTTGACGTCGCCCTCGGGAACCACCGTTCCCAACCGATCGCCTTCCTCGACAAACGAGCCCACCTCGACCCGCGCCAGCTCTCCTACCCGGCCGGCGGTCGGAGCCTTGACCCGGCGGAGATCGACTTGATGCTCGAGCCGCGCGATCTCGCCCGCGGTCTCGGACCGGTCGCCTTCGAGCTCCGCCAGCAGACGCTGCGCTTCACCCAAGTCACCCAGCCGGTCGGACTCGGAGAGCTGGCTTGCCGCGTCGAGGCGATCGAGCGACACCCGGCGTGCCTGAGTCTCCTCCTGGCGCCGGTCGGCGTCCGAGCGCAGGCGCTCGGCCTCGGTCTGGGCCATCAATCCCTGGGACACGAGTGTCTCGGCGCGGGTGGCCTCGTTCTCCGCCTGCCGCTGCGCCGCCAGGGCTTCCCGGTAGCGGGCGCGGGCCTCTTCGATTTCCGCCCGGCCGACCCGGCTGGACTGCGCCACCGCGCCGGTCTCGAGCTCGATCTTGCTGCGCAGCACCTCAAGCTGGGTCTCGATAGTTTTCTGCTGATCGCGTTTGGCCTCGAGCAGGCGCTCTTGCTCGTCGGCGCCGAGGTCGAAGAGGAGCTCACCCTGCTCGACCCACTCTTCGAGCTCGGCCCGGATCGCAGTGACCCGGCCCGAGACCGGCGCTTCGAGCGGCTGAGCCGCCTCTTCGGCTTCGATCCGCGCCTGCGGTGTCACCGCGTAGACCGACACCCGGGCGAGAAAAAACCACGCGGCCCACCCGACCAGCAACAGCGTCACCAGCACCACCTGCAAGGTCCAGGTGCGGGTGCCGTCTGCCTCGAGCGAGCGCAGGGTGCGACGGAACGGACTCGGCATCTACTCGTCGGATTCTAAACGAAACCACTGGGCTCCGTTGACCGCTAACGACCGTTCTTGCTAGCCTTTACGGCGCTTGGGACGTCGTTCAATGGTAGGACACACGGCTCTGGACCGTGGAATCGGGGTTCGAATCCCTGCGTCCCAGCCATCCTCAAGTTGAAGCGGCCGGCGTCTCTGCCGGCCGTCGACGTACGCCACCATCGTTCGGCCGCCAGGGGCGGCGGCCGCTTCAGACACCCTGTCCGGATGACGGCCCCGGTGGTGCCTCCACCCCAGCATCGCAATCGCATCCCAGGTAGGGGCGAGGCTTGCCCTCGCCCGGACGGCTGGTCGTTGAAGCGGCCGGCGTCTCTGCCGGCCGTCGACGTACACCACCATCGCTCGGCCGCCAGGGGCGGCGGCCGCTTCAGACACCCTGTCCGGATGACGGCCCCGGTGGTGCCTCCACCCCAGCATCGCAATCGCATCCCAGGTAGGGGCGAGGCTTGCCCTCGCCCGGACGGCTGGTCGTTGAAGCGGCCGGCGTCTCTGCCGGCCGTCGACGTAACACTACCACCGTTCGGCCGCCAGGGGCGGCGGCCGCTTCAGGGACGTAGGGGCCGAGGCGCCGAGTGGCAGGCCACCGGCCGCTTCAAATCGCATACAATGGCCGCCCTTTTTCGACCCCCGCGGAGAGGTGCCGGAGTGGTCGAACGGACCTGCTTGCTAAGCAGGCGACCGGGGTAACCTGGTCCGGGGGTTCGAATCCCCCCCTCTCCGCCATTTCGTCTCCCGCCACAACATGATCCGCACCCGCTTTGCCCCGAGCCCGACCGGCTATCTGCACATCGGCGGCGTGCGGACGGCGCTTTTTAACTGGCTCTTCGCCCGCAAGCACGGCGGCGCTTTTGTCCTGCGGATCGACGATACCGATCAGCAACGTAATGTGGCCGAGGCCCTACAACCTATCCTCGAAGGGTTTCGCTGGCTGGGGATCGACTGGGACGAGGGCCCGGAGGTGGGCGGCGACTACGGTCCCTATTTTCAGTCCGAGCGCGGAGAGATCCACCGCGCGGCGGTCGACGCGCTGCTCGAGCGCGGCGCGGCCTATCGAGACTACTCGACCACGGAGGAGATCCAAGCCGAGCGCGAGGCCGCTCAAGCCGCCGGCAAGCCGTTTGTCTACAGCCGCCGCTGGATGGCGGAGACGCCGGCCGAGCGCGAGCGCTTCGAGGACGAGGGCCGGCGGGCGCTGGTGCGTCTCAAGATGCCGCGGGAAGGCGTCTGCCGGTTTGTGGACCTGGTGCGAGGCGAGGTCGAGTTCGACTGGGCGCGCGAGCAGGATCACGTCATCCAGCGTCCGGACGGGAGCTGTCTCTACCATTTGGCGAGCGCGGTCGACGACCACGAGCTCGCGATCTCGCACGTCATCCGCGCCGAGGAGCACCTCTCGAACACGCCCCGGCACATCTTTATCAGCGAGAGCCTCGGCTATGCGCTCCCCGAGTATGCCCACGTGCCCTATGTCGCCGAGCCGGGGTCCAAAAACAAGCTCTCGAAGCGCAAGCTCGACAAGTATCTGAAGAACCCCGACTTCGCTCGGCTCAATGAGCACGGCGCCCGGATTGCCACCGACGTCGGCCTCGAGGTCTCGGCCGAGACTTTCAACCCGGTGATCGTCGACTTCTACCGCGAGATCGGGTTTCTGCCGGACGCGCTGCTCAACTATCTGCTGCTGCTGGGCTGGTCGCTGGACGACCGGACCGAGTTTTTCTCGCGCCAGGAGATGATCGACCACTTCTCGCTCGAACGGGTCCAGCGCGCACCGGCGAGCTTTGACCCGACCAAACTCTGGGCCTTCCAGGAACACCACATGGAGAAACTCGGGCCTGAGGAGAAGCTCGAGAGAGTGCTGCCCTACCTCGACCGGGCCGAACTCATCGATTCGGCCGACACGTCGGAGACCCGGGCTCGGGTAGCCGCGATCGTTGCCGCCGCGGGGGACCGCATCAAGGCGGCCGGCGACGTTCTCGACTACCGGGATTTCTTTGTTACCGACGACGCCCTCGAGTTCGACGAGAAGGCCTTCGACAAGAGGATCCGCAAGCCCGAGGAGGCCACGGGGCTGCTGCGCGACCTACGCGAGCGCCTCGCCACGACCCCGGACTTCTCTCACACCGCGCTGGAAGAGACCGTGCGGGGCTGGGTCGAGGAGCGGGGCATCAAGCTCGGCCAGATCATCCACGCGCTCCGGGTCGCGGTCACCGGCAAGCCGGTCGGCTTCGGGATGTTCGAAATCCTGGAGATCCTGGGGCGGGACAGCACGCTGGCGCGGATCGACCGGGCGCTGGCGCGACTCGAAAAGCCATAGACTCCGGGGCCAACGATGAGCCAAGACGAATCCACACGGAGCCACTTCATCCGCGACATCGTGGTGGACGATCTCGAGTCGGGCAAGCACGCCGAGATCCACACGCGGTTTCCACCGGAGCCCAACGGCTATCTCCACATCGGCCACGCCAAGGCGATCTGCGTCAACTTCGGGCTCGCCGAGGAGTTCAACGGCGCGTGCAACCTGCGCTTCGACGACACCAACCCACTGCGCGAGGACCCCGAGTACGTCGAGTCGATCAAGAACGACATCCGCTGGCTGGGTTTCGACTGGGGGGACCGCGAGTACTACGCCTCGGACTACTTCGAGCAGCTCTATGATTTCGCCGTGGCCCTGATCCGCAAGGGGAAGGCCTACGTCGACGACTTGTCGGCCGACGAGATCCGTGAGTATCGGGGCTCGCTGACCGAGCCCGGGCGCGAGAGCCCGTTTCGCGATCGTCCGGTCGAGGAGAATCTCGAGCTTTTCGAGCGGATGCGCGCCGGTGAGTTCGAAAACGGCGCAAAGGTGCTGCGCGCCAAGATCGACATGGCGGCCGGCAACTTCAACTTGCGCGACCCCGTGATGTACCGCATCGTTCACGCGCCCCATTACCGGCGCGGCGACGATTGGTGCATCTACCCGACCTACGACTTCACTCACGGTCAGTCGGACTCGATCGAGAAGATCACCCACTCGCTGTGCTCGCTGGAGTTCGAGAACCACCGCCCTCTCTACGATTGGTTTATCCGCGAGCTCGAGATCTACCCATCGCGACAGATCGAGTTCGCCCGGCTGGCCGTCAGCCACACGGTCCTGTCCAAGCGCAAGCTGCGGCGCTTGGTCGAAGAAGGTCACGTCGCGGGTTGGGACGACCCGCGGATGCCGACGCTTTCGGGGCTTCGCCGGCTAGGTTACACACCGGCCGCAATCCGCGACTTCTGCAACCGCATCGGCGTCGCCAAGGCCAACAGCACGGTCGAGCTGGCGCTGCTCGAGCACTGTCTGCGAGAGGATCTCAACCGCACGGCTCAGCGGGTGATGGCGGTTCTCCGGCCGCTCAAGATCGTCATCGAGAATTACCCCCAAGCAGGAGACCGCGGGGACGAGGAGCTAGAGGCGGTCAACAACCCCGAGGACGAAAGCGCCGGCACCCGGCGCGTGCCTTTTGCCCGCGAGCTGTGGATCGAGCGGAGCGACTTCATGGAAGACCCTCCCAAGAAGTTCTTCCGTCTGGCGCCGGGGCGCGAGGTGCGGTTGCGCTACGGCTACTTCATCACGTGCACCGACGTGGTGAAGGACGAGAACGGGGAGGTCGTGGAGCTACGCTGCACCTACGATCCCGAGACCCGCGGCGGCCAGGCCCCGGACGGCCGCAAGGTCCGCGGCACCATCCACTGGGTCTCGGCCCGACACGCGATCCAGGCCGAGGTGCGGCTCTACGACCATCTTTTTGCCAGCGAGAATCCCAATGTGGTCGAGGAAGGCGGGGACTTCACCGACCATCTGAATCCCGACTCGCTGGAGGTCCTCACGGACTGCCGGGTCGAGCCGAGTCTGGCGAAAGCCGTGCCCGGGGACCGCGTCCAGTTCGAGCGCACCGGCTACTTTTGCGTCGACCCGGATTCGGCGCCCGGACGGCCGGTCTTCAACCGGACGGTAACCCTTCGGGACACCTGGGCCAGGATCCAGCGGCGCTCCTGACCACCTTCTGGGTGGGTGAGATGCACCGGCTAGCGGGCAACCAGCATCACCACCCGATTCGGCCCTTTCGCCGACGGGTGATGTGCGACGATGTCCTGCTTGCCGTCCCGGTTGAGGTCCACCAGCCGAGCGTTTCGCTCGTCGGAAGGCAAGGCGACCGCTACCTTGAGGGGCCGCTGCGCAAACAGGCCTGAGCCCGGCACGCCGAGAAAAACCTGCAACTCTTTGGGGCTCTCCCCCACCAACAGATCCGAGCGCCGGTCGCCGTTCACATCCCCCACCAGCACCGGCGGGAAGTAGACGTTGCCCAGTCCAGCAAAGGGGGCAAAGCGCCGAATCTTCCTCTTGAAGGTGGGTTTATCGGGATAGGAGCCGTTTTCCAGGCGGTAGAACTCGAGATTGATCGGGACGGAATTGCCGACGAGCGCGCGGGCCATCCCGCCGAGCCCGACGGTGACTTCTCTAAACAGGATCTCGACTCGACCGTCACCATCGAGATCATCGAACCACTGGACCGAGTAGCCCCAGGGCTGCATGGCTCCGCCCTTTCCTCGCGGTCGGATCACCGCGTCGGCGCCCCGCGCGAACGCGGCACCGGCGGGTGCCTCGGCGGTGCCCGCGCCGAAATGAACCTCGTACACGCTCCTTTGTTTGTTCACGCTGCGGCCCGAAAGCGTCAGGGTCGTCAGGTCGGCGATGCCGTCGCCGTTCAGGTCGCGCAATGAGTGCAGCACCGTCCCTTTGGTCTTCTTTCCGACTCCAAAGAGGAACGAGGCCAGGCCCTGGCCTCTGAATTCGAAGGCATGCGAGTAGACGCCGTCGGAATCGAAGGGCACGTCGGGGACGAATGTCTCGGCCACCGGGGCAAACAATCCATCCTCGTCCTGGAGATGAACCTCGAAGTGGTCGTCGTTCCAGAACATCAGATCGCTCCGTCCGTCCCGGTTGTAGTCCATCTCGTGGACGCGGCCCAGATACAACGGCAGGGTCGAGGCGGTAATGCCGACGTCGCCGTAGGTGAGCGATTCGTCCGAGGCGCCGCCGCCCGGATTCAGATTCCCGACAAGCTCATCGCGAAATGGCTCCGGAGGACCCAGTTTCACGGCCTCGGTGAATGACCCGTCGCTTCTCTGGATCGATACCCAGAAACCACCGATGTCCGGCACCAGCAGGTCGTCGCGCCCGTCGCGATTCAGATCCCGGGTGATGTCCACACGCGGAGGCTTTCCCCCTGACAGGGTGGGACTACCTTTGAGGTCGTGCGTCGACTTGTATTCCACCGCGACCTCCACCAGCGGTCGCAATGTCGCCGAGTCGGGGTCGAACCAGTTCAGGCGGCCGTCCTCGTACGTGATCAGGCGGTCACGGCCGCCGATGTCGGCCACGTCGACAAACCGCGTCCGGGGACCGAGGGTCGCGTCGAGAGCCGGTGCCCATCCGTGTTCCCCATCGCCGCCGCCGCCGTCTCCAAACGTATAGATGCGTAGGTAGCGGTCGCCACCTTCGCCGATCGTCACCACGGCCAGGTCCGCGACGGCGCCACCAAGAAAGAACCCCGTCAAGACCGTCTGGCGGTCCGCCCGGCCGGTGACTACTTCATACGGCTCGAAAAGGGATTCTGCGGCTACCTGGTCGGGGGTGGCCACGGCTGCGCCGTCAGCCGTTAGAAACACCGCCAAAGCCGCAAATAGCAAGTTCCGCAAAGGCTGCTGAGTCAATCGCGTTTTCATAGCTTGGCTCCCTTCCGTTTCGTTAGTGAACACTAACACAACCAAACGAGCCGCGCAAGGAGACACACCGGGGAGGGGGTCGACGGGAAAGGGATGGTGCACCGAATTTTCGGTTCGGCGGAAACCGTCGGCACTTTTTTCTTCTTCCAACCGGATCGACGCCTCTGCCTTCGGTCGCCCTATCTCTTCATCAACACAGCAGAATTTGGGCCCTCCGTTGTCGGCGCCTCCAATCGACACATGTCGATGAAGCGATGGCCCACCCTTTGCTCCTTTCCTCCGCACAAGCGGATGCCCTAAGGAAATCCGCCGGAACCATTCAGGACTCAAAGCCGTCATGCCAACCGTCACCACGCTCCCCAGCACCGAACGGGCACACCGTCGTTTGGCGGCCCGGCGGCTGTCCAGGCTGGGGCTCTTCGGCCTGGTGCTGGCCCTGATCTCGCCGGGCGTCATCTGGGGTCAACCCGATCGCCAAGCCAATGACCCGGCAACCGAGCAACGCCAGGGAAAAGCGGGCAAGGCCAATCGCAACAAGACGACCCCACCAGGCCAGGCGGGAATGGTAGACGTGATTTTGACCTACAAGACGCCGCCCGGTCTGACCGACGACCACGAGATTCGAAACGCCGGCGGAAAGATCACCCACAAGTTCCAGAATTTCAAGATGCGTGCGGCCAGGGTTCCGGTGGCCCGGCTCGCCAGCCTCGTAAGCCATCCACGGATCTCCCACGTCACCCTTGACGAGCCTGTGGAGGCGAGCTCCATCTCGGCGCGGCAGACGGCCAACCTGCCCTACAACACAACTCCGGATTTCAGCAACACTTCCGGCACTCCAACGGTCGCCGTGATCGATTCGGGACAGGGCAATCACATCGACATCTGGCCCTCACCACTCCAGTTCGATTTTTTGGGGACCGGCTCCGACAAGGATGGGCCGGTCGCGGGGCTCAATGACCCCTTCGGTCACGGCACCCACGTAGCCGGAATCATCGGCGGCGACGGTTACGCCTCCGCCAGGGGCCAGTATCGCGGCATCGCGCCGTATGCGCGTGTGCTGTCGCTCAGAGCGCTGGATTCCCACGGACGGGGCGTAACATCGGACGTCATCGCCGCTCTCGACTGGATTCTCCATAACGACGACGCTTACGACATTCGCGTCGTCAACATGTCGCTTGGCAAGGGGGTCGAAACGCCGGCGGAGTACGACCCTCTGGTCGACGCGGTGGAAGACGTCTGGGACGCCGGAATCGTCGTGGTGTGCTCGGCCGGCAACTATGGCCGCGCCGGCAACTTCACCATCACCAGCCCCGGCAACTCGCGCAAGGTCATCACCGTGGGCTCCTTGACCGACAACGGCACCGGGGAGCCCTATGACGACTACGTCTCGACCTATTCTTCTCGCGGCCCCTCGGCCTACGACCACTTCTTGAAGCCCGACCTCCTGGCGCCCGGCAACCGCGTGGTGGCGCCCATCGCTCACGCGTCGAAGTTGCTCATCGACCTGCCGGATCGCAAGATACCCTGCGGCAAAAGCAGCTGCTCCGGGCAGTACCTAGAGCTCAGCGGCACGAGCATGGCAGCCGCGTTGGTCTCGGGAACAGCCGCTTTGATGATCGAGCAAGACCCGTCGCTTAACCCCGCGACGGTCAAGGCGCGCTTGATGCGCTCGGCGCGGAAGATCGACGGCGACCCAACCGCCACCGGCGCAGGGGTGGTCGATATCCAAGCCGCACTCCACGACACTGGCTGGGTAAAAAAGGCGCCTTCCCCCCGCATGGCACGGTCAGAAGATGGCAACGTCATTCTGGTAGAGGACACCGCCGAGTTGTGGGACAACGATGCATTTGGTGCTGGCTACCTCTGGTCGGACGGGTATCTGTGGTCCGATGGCTATCTCTGGTCGGACGGGTATCTATGGTCCGACGGCTCCCTCTGGTCCGATGGCTACCTGTGGTCGGACGGGTATCTGTGGTCCGACGGCTACCTCTGGTCCGACGGCTACCTCTGGTCCGACAGCTATCTATGGTCCGACACGGTCGCCAACCAGACCCCGGTGATGGACCTCTCGGCCGACACCGTCGTGCTCGAAGACGACTAGCCGGTTCGCCGCAAGGCGCGGCCTCACCCCGCCACTAGTCAGAACGGCGATTCGCAGCTACACTCGCCGCGGCCCCGCGCTCCGACCGAGCCGGTCGAGCTCTGCCGCACGATGACCCAGCCGTCCCTCGCCCCGGATCTCGACCGCGTCGCCGTCAATACAATCCGCTTTCTGGCGGTCGACATGGTCGAGGCGGCCAACTCCGGCCACCCCGGAGCTCCGATGGGCCAGGCCGCGCTGGCCTACGTCCTGTGGACCCGGCACCTGCGCCACAATCCGGTCAACCCCCGCTGGCCCAACCGGGACCGGTTTGTGCTCTCGTGCGGCCACGCCTCGGCGCTGATCTACTCGCTGCTCCACCTCTCCGGGTACGAGCTGCCGCTCGAGGAGCTCCGCAACTTCCGCCAGTTGGGATCGAAAACGCCCGGCCACCCCGAGTACCACCTGACGCCCGGTGTCGAGACCACCACCGGACCGCTGGGCCAGGGGATCTCGAACGCCGTCGGCATGGCCATCGCCGAGCGCCAGCTCGCGGCCACGTTCAACCGGCCCGGGTTCGACGTTTTTGACTATTCGACTTGGGTGATCGCCAGCGACGGCGACCTGATGGAGGGTGTCTCGGCCGAGGCCTCGTCGCTCGCCGGGCACCTCGGCCTCGGCAAGCTCAACGTCTTCTACGACGACAACAAGATCTCGATCGACGGTCCCACCGACCTGGCCTTCTCCGAGGACGTCGCGAGGCGTTACGAGGCCTGCGGCTGGCACGTGCTGCGCCTCGACGACGCCAACGACCTCGACGCGATCAACGGGGCCGCCGACAAAGCGCGGCAAGAGACCGAGCGGCCGACGCTGATCGTCGCCCGCACCCACATCGGGTTTGGCAGCCCCAACAAGCAGGACACGGCAGGCGCCCACGGCGCGCCACTCGGCCCCGAAGAGGTCGACCTCACCAAGAAGGCGCTGGGCTGGCCGCTCGAGCCCACCTTTCACATCCCCGAGGAAGCCCGCGAGGCGTTTGCCGGGGTGCCGACTCGCGGACGGCGGCTGGAAGCCGAATGGCAAGGACTCCTCGAGCGTTACCGAGTCGAGCACTCGCGGAACGCCGCCGAGCTCGACCGCCGGCTCTCGGGCGAGCTTCCCGAGGACTGGGACGCGGGCGTGCCTTCTTTTGCTCCCGGAGACGGGCCGCTGGCGACCCGCAAGGCGTCGGGGGCGGTGGTCAACGCGCTGGCGGAGCGTCTCCCCGAGCTCACCGGCGGGTCGGCCGACCTGACCGGTTCCAACAACACGTACCAGAAGGACTCGAGCGATTTCAGCCACGCCAATCCGGAGGGGCGCAACTTTTATTTTGGGGTCCGCGAGCACGCCATGGGCTCGATCCTCAACGGGATGGCGCTGTCGGAGATGGTGATCCCCTACGGCGGCACCTTTCTGATCTTCTCGGACTACATGCGTCCGCCCATCCGGCTCGCGGCGCTCATGGAGCTGGGTGTCATCTATGTGTTCACCCACGATTCGATCTTTCTCGGTGAAGACGGCCCCACCCACCAGCCGATCTCGCAGCTTCTGTCGCTGCGCTCGATTCCCGGGTTGACGCTGCTGCGGCCGGCCGACGCCAACGAGACAGCAGCCGCGTGGAAGATCGCGATCGAGAGACGCAAGACACCGACGGCGCTTTCGCTCACGCGACAGAAGCTTCCCATCCTGGCTGAGACCGCGGCGCGCGCTGCCGACGGCGTTCCGCGGGGCGGCTATGTTCTCCGGGACCCCGAAGAAGGTGAGGCTCAGGTGCTCCTGATCGCCACCGGCTCCGAGGTCAGCCTGGCGCTCGAAGCCCAAGAAAGCCTCGCGCGGGACGGGATCCCCACACGGGTGGTGAGCCTTCCCTCGTGGGAGCTCTTCGACGCCCAGGACGATGCCTACCGCGAGACGGTCCTGCCACCCGCCCTCAAGCGCCGGCTGGCGATCGAGGCCGGCAGCCCGCTGGGCTGGGAGCGCTATGTGGGTGATAGCGGCGAGGTTCTCGGCGTCGAGGGTTTTGGAGCGTCGGCCCCTTGCCAGGAGCTCGCCAAGACCTACGGCTTTACGGTCGAGAATGTGGTGTCACGCTCCAAGGCGCTTCTCGATACCTGACGGGACCGAAACGGGCCGGGGCAAGCCCGGCCCCTACATCATGAAACGGGCCCGGCAACGCCGCGCCTACCTGACGGGACCGCACTTACATCATGGAACCGACCCGTGAAGCGGCCGGGCGAGGGCAAGCCTCGCCCCTACACCGGGGAACGGACTTGAAAACCGGCGTCCCTTCACGGGGACCGCGGGTTCGAATCCCGCCCCCTCCGCCAACAAGCCTAGTCAGTAGCGTGATTTTAGGTGCCGTTCTCACATCGTCTGGGGGCTTTTCGGCGCAAGCTCATCTGAGCAAGCCGATCTTGTGCGTAGTAGCATTGGACGTACAAGGAGGAAAAGAATGAGAGCTACGATCGCGCTGACCTGTTTTCTGATAGCGGGGAATCTCTTAGCCGACGAAACTCGCCCGGAGGCGATTTCCGTCGAGCAGGCCGCGCACGCCATCGTCGACGATCTAGTCGAGGGCTGGAACGCGGGCGACGGTGAGGCTTACGCCGCCTCCTTCTCCGTCGATGCGACCTACCGAGTTTGGAACGGTATGTTCTCCGAGGGACGTGAGTCCATCGCAGCCGGTCATCAGAGAATCTTCGATACCTTCTACAAAGGGACGACACTCCACATGACGGTCGAGCGCGTGCGACCGATCGCCGCCGACGTCGCACTCATCTACCTGCGGGGACACCTCCGGCGCGGAGAGGAGGTCATTCAGCAGCAACCGGGGATGACGGACGCGGTTCCGGTCCTGGTAATCGTCCGCGGAGACGACGGGTGGTTGGCAGTTCACTT
The DNA here is from genome assembly GCA_965224065.1 of Candidatus Multivoradales bacterium. Lineage (GTDB taxonomy): Bacteria > Acidobacteriota > Thermoanaerobaculia > Multivoradales > JAHEKO01 > JAOTZA01. The sequence continues at coordinate 2,907,691 of CBDCYF010000005.1, read as the reverse complement.
CCAGAACACGCCGCTTCTCACGCCCGGAAGCCCGCCGGATAGCGACAACGACGAATCGTGAGCCAATCGCCTACGGCGTAACCACAAACTCGTCGAGCAGAAACGTCCCAGACTCGAACCCACGGGATCCGCTAGGCAGCCCCTCAAAGCGGCTGCAATCGACTTGATTGTGTCGGTCACCGACTATCCCCGTCCCTGCTGGCGGTCAGCGGCTATGCTCGGGCCGTCCCCGACTGACCAGAGGGAAGGGAATCCGTCGCCAACGGATCTTCCTCGGCTCACCGGTCTTGAGTTGGAGCGATTCGAAGTAGCTCAAGTCAGCCAACTGCGCCGGTTTCCATGGCACACCCGTGGCACAGTGGCGATCAAGAACCAGCCGGTTTCGCCAACTATCCTCAACAGAGGTGCTCCTCGAAAACGCCTGTCGGCATTGCTGTTTTCGGTTGTCGAGCGTTGTCGGTAGTTGGTTCCAGACCGACTTGAAAGCCGTTCCCCTATTGGAGCGAGAAGCGAATGGTCAGGTTGAGGTAGACCGCCACCGGTTGGCCCTGGCGCTTGGCCGGCTCGAACTGCCACCGCTTGGCGGTCTCGACCGCCGACTCGGTCAGTCCCGCCGGCAGCCCCTTGAGCACCTTGACCCGGGCGACGTTGCCGAGCGCGTCGATGATCGCTTCGAGGATGACCACCCCCTGGATGCGCGCCCTGCGACCGTCCTCGGTATAGATCGGTGACGGATAGAAGACCTTGACCGGTGCCGACACCTCGCCTCCCGGACGATAGGGGCCGGCCGGTCCGACGCCCACGATCGCCGGCCCCGGCGGGGCGTCCGGGATGCCGATCAGGGTGTCGACGTCGGCGATCTCGAATTCCGGCAGCTCGATCTCGTCAAACACGACCGGTTCGGGCTCTTCCGGGGTGGGGTCGGGGATCGGGATCTTCTTCTTGCGTTCTTTCTTTTTGGGGATCTGCTCTTGCGGCTGCGGCATCGGCGGCTGGAAACGTACCTGCTGGATGACATAGACCTTTTGCGGCGAGCCTGCCCGCAGGGGCTTGCCCTTGAGCTCGGGCAGATGCGCCAAAAAGAGGACCAGGTGCAGCGCCACGGCGATGGCGACCGCCACTCTGACACCCCGGCGCTCTTCCGGCCCCTCGGGCTCCAGATAGGGCACATGCCCCAGGTTGACGTCGAGGGTCTTGCGGGGGCTCCCCCCGATCCTCTTCCAGGTGAAACTCTTGTCGAACATTGGCTAACTCGCGTCGGCTACTAGCGTCCCCGGGGCGTCCTCCGAACTCAGATACGATTTGGCGGGAAGGGGGTTCTGGCGGAAAAAGCAACCCGCGCCCGCTCGTAACGTAAGAGCAATGCAAACAGCGGGCCCACGCCCGGGAAAATCCCAAAACGTAAGAGTCGAAGGAGTGTCTCCATGCGCCCGAGCAGCTTCCGTCCCCTCTCCACCGCCGCCCTCGTTGTCCTGGCCGGCGCCCTCTCAGCCTGCGTCACGCTGGACGGTCCCGACCCGATGACCGATCTCCGGCCACCCATGGCCAAAGCCGTTTCCACCGAGCTCGAGAAACACGGGCACGTGAGGGTGGACGACTACTACTGGCTGAAGGAGCGTGAGGACCCGGAAGTCATCGCCTACCTCGAGGCCGAGAATGAATACACCGACGCGGTCCTGGCCCACACCTCGGGCTTCCAGCAGGAGCTGTTCGACGAGATCGTCGCGCGGATCAAGGAGGACGACTCCTCGGTCCCCTACCGGGAAGACGCGTTTTTTTATTACACCCGTTTCGAGGAAGGCGGCGAATACCCGATCTACTGTCGCAAAAAGGGCTCGCTCGATGCACCCGAAGAGGTGCTCCTGAACGGCAACCACCTGGCCGAGGGGCACGAGTTCTTCCAGCTCCGCGGGGTCAACGTCAGCTCCGACCACAAGATCGTGGCCTACGGCACCGACACCGTGGGGCGGCGGTTCTACACGCTCAAGTTCCGGGACCTCGAAACCGGCGAAGATCTTCCGGAAGCGATCCCCAACGTCACCCCCAACAACGCCTGGGCCAACGACGGCACAACCTTCTTCTACACCCGCCAGCACCCGCAGACGCTCCGCTGGTACCGGATCTACAAACACGAGGTGGGAACGGACCCGAGCCAGGACGAGCTCGTTTACGAGGAGGCGGACGAGGAGTTCGACTCCTTTGTTTTCAAGACCAAATCCAAGCGTTTTCTCCTGCTGGGCTCGGCACAGACCCAATCCTCCGAGTATCGGTTTCTCGATGCCGGCAACCCATCGGGAGAGTTCCAGCTCTTCTTGCCGCGTGAAGAGAACCACGAATACTCGATCGATCACTTCGGCGACAAGTTCTTTATCCGCACCAACTGGGAGGCCAAGAACTTCCGCCTGATGGAGGCCCCGATCGGGGCCACGACCAAGAACGAGTGGAGCGAGGTCCTTCCCCACCGCAAAGACGTCTTTCTCTCCAACTTCGAGATCTTCCGCGACCATCTGGTGATCGCGGAGCGTAAGGGCGGTCTGATCCAGATGCGTATCCGCCCGTGGGACGGCTCCGAGGAGCATTATCTGGATTTTGGCGAGCCGGCCTACGACGCCGGGTTTGGTGACAACCCGGAGTTCGACACCACGGTGCTGCGTTACGAGTACTCCTCGCTCACGACGCCCGAGTCGGTCTACGACTACGACATGACGACCCGCGACAAGACCCTGCTCAAACAGGACGAGGTGGTCGGCGACTTCTCACCGGACGACTACATCACCGAGCGCCTCCACGCGCCGGCGCGGGACGGCGTCGAGGTGCCCATCTCGATCGTCTATCGCAAGGGTCTGGAGACAAACGGCGAGAACCCTCTGCTCCTTTATGGCTATGGCTCATACGGCTACAGCCTCGACGCGTCGTTCCGGTCCTACCGGCTAAGCCTCCTGGACCGTGGCTTTGTCTTTGCCATCGCTCACATCCGCGGCGGGCAGGAGCTCGGGCGGGAGTGGTACGAGAACGGCAAGCTGATGAAGAAGATGAATACCTTCACCGATTTTGTCGACGGCGGCCGGTTTCTTGTCGAACGGGGCTATACCTCGCCGGGGCATCTCTACGCGCAAGGCGGCAGCGCCGGCGGGCTGCTGATGGGCGCGGTAACCAACCTGGCCCCGGAACTCTTCCATGGTGTCGTCAGCGAAGTCGCCTTTGTCGACGTGGTGACGACCATGCTCGACTCCGACATCCCGCTGACCACGAGCGAGTACGACGAGTGGGGCAACCCCAACGAAAAAGAAGCTTATGACTACATGCTCTCGTATTCGCCCTACGACAACCTCGAGGCCAAGGCCTACCCCCACCTTTTGCTGACCACGGGTCTGCACGATTCGCAAGTCCAGTACTGGGAGCCGGCCAAGTACGTCGCCAAGATGAGACGTCTGAAGACGGACGACAACCGTCTCCTGCTCAAGACCAACATGGAGGCCGGGCACGGCGGCGCCTCGGGGCGGTTCAAACGCCACAAGGAGACGGCGCTGGTCTACGCGTTTCTGCTCGACTTGGAAGGGCTCGCTAGCTAGCGGCCGGTCGTAGATCAAACCGTCTTAGATCAAAGAGGAGACGCCATGGCGTGGATCGAGGTCATCGACGAGAAGGCCGCAGAGGGCAAGCTGTCCGAGCAGTACGAGAAGCTGGCCTCACCCGAGGGCGAGGTCGACAACATCCTCAAGATCCACAGCTTGAGCCCGCAATCGCTCGACGACCACTACCGGCTGTACCGGACCCTCATGTACGGCCGCTCGCCGCTCAGCCGGGCACAGCGCGAGATGATCGCGGTCGTCGTCTCGGCAGCCAATCAGTGCCATTACTGACTGACCCACCACGGAGCGGGTCTCGCTCGGCTGACAAAAGACCCCGGTCTCGTCGCGGCCATCGCAAAGGATTTCCGGACCGCGCCGATCGAGCCCGCCGAGCGGGCCATGCTCGAGTACGCCGAGAAGCTGACGCTCGAGCCCTCCGCGATGAGCGCAGAAGATCTCGGCCCGCTGCGCCAAAACGGGTTTGACGACCGCGCCGTCCTGGACATCAACCAGATCACCGCATATTACGCCTTTGTCAACCGAATCGCCGACGGGCTGGGCGTCGAGCTCGAAGACTTCTGGGACAAAACACCCGGTTCGTGAAAACCCACGCGGTTCCGGATCTCGTCGCCTGCATTGCCATCTGTCTTATGGCAGGGGCGTGTGCCGGTCCGGCGGATGCGCCCGGCGAGCCATCGTCCGCGTCCCGGCCGGGCAAGGTTGCCGCAGCCCAAACGGCCGTGGCCCTCTATGATCCCGAGCGCGCCTGGAACGGCTACACGCTCACCCTCCACCGGGCGCGCGTCCCGACCCTGATCGATATGAACGGGCGCACGGTCCATTCTTGGCCGGGGGCGCGGGTCAAGTCGCGAGTCCGGCTGCTCGAGGACGGTTCGCTGCTCGGCATCGCGCTGGGCCGCGCCCTTGTCGAGTACGACTGGGAGGGCAGACTCACCTGGAAGTACGATCTCGGCCGGGATCTCCCCCACCACGACGTTGTCCGGCTGCCGAACGGCAATACCCTCTTTCCGGTCAAACGGGCCGGCCGGAAGACCGACGACGTTCTCGAAGTCGACCGTAGCGGCGCGATCGTCTGGGAGTGGCGCTCCGGCGAGCATCTCGATGAGCACATCGACGACACCCGAAAGGCCCGCGGCGACATCACCCACATCAACTCGGTTCAGCTCCTCCCCGAGAACCGGTGGCACCACCGCGGCGACGCGCGGTTCCGCCCCGGGAACCTGCTGCTCAGCGCGCGGAACTTGAACGCGATCTTCGTCGTCGACCGCTCGACGGGCGATGTCGTGTGGAACTATAAAACCGAGCTGGACCTTCAGCACGAGTCGCTGATGATCGAGCCCGGCAACCCGGGCGCCGGGAACATCCTGCTCTTCAACAACGGCTACTGGAATCGCTACGACTACCGCAAGAGCAAGATCGTGGAGATCGACCCGGTCACCAAAGCCGTCGTCTGGGAGTACCAGTCCGAGGATTTCTACTCACCCACCGGGGGCGTCCAGCAACCGCTGCCCAATGGCAACGTGCTCGTCGGCTCGACGCGCGGCGGGCGGGCGTTCGAGATCACCCGCGCCGGCGACATCGTCTGGCAGTGGACACCGCCGTTCGACCCCGTACGCCCGAGCCGCTACCCCTATGACCACTGCCCGCAGCTTGCCGCGCGGGGCCGCCCCACCGAGGTCACGGTGGTGCCGCCATCCGGCTACCGCTACATCTCGAAACGAGCGTACGCCTTTGCCCAGGGGAAGGGTATGCGCCGGGAGGAGCTCGACGGCACGCCCCAGGACGTTCTGGCGAAAAACAACGACTGCCGGGATCTGCTGCTGCCGACCCAAGCGAGGCTCAAGGTGACCTACGGCGTCGACCGCGACCGTGCGCTGGCCGCCGGCCAAACGGGATTTCGCGCCGAGTTCGCCATGAGCCTCGAGGAAGAGGAGTCCAGCCGGGTCTCGGAGCTCTTCCGCGACACCGTCGGCCTCGAAGGCGTCCGCTGGCGCGAGCAAACGGTCGATCTCGCTCGCTTTGCCCATCGCCGGGTACGGCTGTGCGTCATCACCCACCCGGTGGACCGCCCGGACGGCTTCCCTACCGAGGAATTCTCGTTCTGGAGCGACCCGGCGATTTATCAGGACCTGGAGCGGGACGCGTCCCAGCCGGCCGGGGAGCTGCCGCATCTGACACCCGAGGAGCTGGACGCCCGCCGCGAGCACCTCGAGGCGCTCGGTTACATCAACTGACCTCGATGCCGGCTAGGTCGCCTCGGCCCCGCGCTCGGCCTGCTGGCTCTCCCAGGCCAGCGACTGCTTGAAGCGCTCGACCGCCTTGTTGACGACGTCGGCGCTCGAGGCCCGCAGTTTGTCCATGTAGGCGAGCTGGGTGTTGCGGAGGTCCTCGTCCTCGAGCCGCGCCAGCACCTCCTGCTGCCTCTTCCATTCACCGAGGAACTCCTCCTGGTGACGGGCCATCTCGTCCAGGAACTCCCGGTAGCGCCGCGCGTAGTCGCTGACGCCACGGTAGCTCTGATCGGCCACAAAGGAATTCTCACGGGACATCACCATATAGGGATAGAGAACCCGCTCAAGGCTCTCGCGCTCCGCCTGCACGTCGGTCGACGATCTGTACTCACCGAGCTGCAACTTCTCGTCGTACGGACCGCGGGGCGTCAAGCCCTTGAAGAGAATCGGCAGGGTATCGACAAACACAAAAAACAGGATCAGAAACCACTTGACGCGGTTCACGTGCGGCGACTCGGCGGCCAGCGCTTCGAGGGCGCCCGCCCGGGCCAGGTAGTCCCGGGACTGTCGAAAACCCGCTTGCTCTTCGAGACTCCGGGCCTGTAGCGCGGAGATCTCGGCTTGCAGGGCAGAGACCTCACCCAGATTGCGGTCCCGCGCGGCATCGAGCTCGCTCTGCGCGATCTCGAGCTGCAACTTTTTCTCCTCCGCCGAAGCGCCACGTCCCGGGATGCCGGTGGTCCGTCCGCTGACCACGCCGTCGATCTCGTCCACCAGCTGCGTCTGGTACTCGTTGCGCTCCAGCTCGCGCTGACGGATCTCGTCCTTGAGCGAGGCGACGCGGGTCTCGAGCGCTTCGCGCTTGGCCACAAAGTCGGCCTCGATTGCGGCCACCTTTCCCCGGCCGTCCTGCGAGAGACGCTCTTCGATGGTGTCGTTGAAGTACAACATCACCAGCGGGTGGGCCACGATCACCCCGACAAAGGCGGCGAACACCAGGCGGCTGAAAAACACCGTCGAGGTAATGTCGTTGATCGTCGATTCCGACTTGCGAAAGGTCGAGACGATAAACCGGTCGAAGCAAAAGACGATCGCCGACCACACCAGGCCGCCAGCCAGATAGATCGCCGGGTTCGGCGTCAGGGTCGAGAGCGCGTAGCTCATGGCGAAAAGGGCCAGGATTGCCGGAATGACCACCAGCGTTCCATAGCCGATCTGCTTGATGGCCTCGGATCGAGGAACCTGCTCGAGAACACGGAAGTCGGAGCCCGCGCACCAGAGAAAGAACCGGGCGACACGGTTTTCGGGCAAGGTGCGGGGGGACGCAGGTCGAGACACTCTCTTCTCCCTTCTTTTTTTGAACGATCGTCGGGGCCGTCGGCCGACCGCCTACTCCCAGACCCCACATTCAAGACTGCTGCCGGAGCCCGGCGACCAGCCGCCGGCACCGTCGGCCACCAGCGCTCAGGACGCAACGGTCCCCCAATTTGTTGCGCTTTCAACCAAAAAACTCTCACAGACATGGAGAGTTGCGTCCAGCGGCGCGACGCGCCCACGGTCGTGTGTGACGCCGTTTTGGCCGCGATTGGCGAGAGGGTCGGGCTAGATCGACACCGGCAGAAAGTGTGAGCGGTGCCGCAACAGCCAGAACCCGGAAGCCAGAAGCGCCGCACCCGCCAACACCGCAAGCACGACTCCCGTCGCACCCGGCTCGATCACCATCGCCGCCAGGGCTCCCATTGAGGTCAGCCGGACGATCTCGCTCGGCACCAGCCAGCGGCGACGCTCGAAGATTGCACCCAAGTTGAGCACGCTCCACACCAGCAGCGCCGCCAGTGCCGCCTTGGCCATGGGTTCGAGTTGGTCAAAGCGCAGGATAAAAAAGAAAGCCAGAACCATCGCCGCCGCAAAGTGCAGGAGCACATAGCGGCTCAACGGCTCGGGCGCCCGGGCATCGTAGACCGTTCCGGTGAGCGGCGATTCGGCGGGCTCTTCCTCGACGCCCTCTGGCAGCCAGCCGGGGCGCTTGAACCACACCTTGATCTTGTCGCGCCATCTCGGGGCGCGGCGCGACAGCCTCGCCAGCTCGCCAAAGTAGTGAACGTTGACGTAGAGCGGATTCCAGCTCGCGGGCGGCTTGGTCACCCCGTAGATCACCGGTTCGCCCTCGGGCTCGAAGGTCCCGAACAGCCGGTCCCAGACGATCAGCGTGCCACCGTGGTTGCGGTCGATGTATTGCGGCTGGCAGCCGTGGTGCACCCGGTGATGCGAGGGGGTATTGAGAAACCACTCCAAAAAACCCAGCCGGCCGATCAGCTCGGTGTGGATCCAGAACTGGTAGAGCGTGTTGGCCGCCGAGGTGGCCAGAAACATCGCCGGGGGAAACCCCAAGACGGCCAACGGCCAGTAGAAAGGCGCCGAGATGAACTGCTGCAAGGCGCTTTGCCGCAGCGCCACGGAAAGGTTGAAATCCTCGCTCTGGTGGTGGACCACATGGGCGCCCCAGGCGAAGTTCGACTCGTGACTGAAGCGGTGAAACCAGTAGTAGAAGAAGTCCACCCCGAGAAAACAAGCCACCCAGGCCCAGATCGAGCCGGTCGAGATCTCCAGCCAGTGAAAGCTCTTGTAGAGGAGGGCGTAGACCCCAAACACCGCGGTCTTGGAGAAAAGACCCAGCATTTGCTGCAGCGTGCCGCAGGACAGATCGGAGATGGCGTCATTGAGCCGCGCCACCTCGAGAGCCTCTCGGCGCGCCAACCAGAGCTCCACCCCGATCAACACAAAGAAGACCGGGATCGCCATGGCGATGTAGTTGGCCATGTCCCCCATCAGTAGGGCGTCTCCCCGCCGTCCACATTGATGGCCTGTCCCCGGATGATCGCCGCCCGGTCGGAGAGCAGAAACGCCACTACCCGCCCCACCTCGATCGGACGGACGTGGCGGCCGAGCTGTGCCGGCAACATCTCGCCCTTGAGCGCCGCCGGGTCCAGCCCGGCACTCTGGCCGACCCACTCCGCCACTTCGTCGAGCATCGGCGTGTCCACCCCGCCCGGACAGACCGCGTTGACGTTGATCCCGTGCTCGGCCCACTCCGAGGCCAGCGACCGCGTGAGGCTGATGACCGCCGCCTTGGAGGCGTTGTAGGCCGCCATGTTGGGATAGCCGACCTTGCCGGCGTTGGAGGCCACGTTGACGATCGAGCCACCCCCGCCGGCCTTCATGCGGCCGGCCGCGAGGCGCGAGCAGGAGTAAAGCGCTCGAGCGTTGACCTCGAACTGCGGCGACCAATCGGAACCGTCCGAATCAAGCGCCGGGGTCATGCGGAGAACTCCGGCGTTGTTGACCCAGCCGCCGAGGCGGCCGTGGCTCTCGATCACTCGATCGATGACCGCCGAGACGACTCTCTCGTCGGTCACGTCCATCTGGAAGGCGGACGCCACGCCTCCCGACTCGGTAACCGCCGCCGCGGCCTTGTCCGCCGCCCCGGCGTCCAAGTCGGTAACCACGACCCGCGCCCCCTCTTCGGCAACCGCCCGCGCGATGCCTAGGCCGATGCCTCGCCCGCCGCCGGTGATCAATACGACGCGGTCTCCCAGCAGCGGCATCAGAAGACCGCCCGCGAGAGCACCCCACCGTCGACCGTCAGCGTCGCGCCGGTGATCCAGCGGGCGGCGTCCGAAGCCAGGAACAGACAGGCGTCGGCGACGTCGGCCGGTTGCCCGAGACGGCCGAGCGGCACCGCGTCGAGCCATCGCCGGACCCCGTCGGGCCAATTCTCCTCGATCCCCCGCGCCCAGATCAGACCCGGCGCGACCGAGTTCACCCGGATTCCGTGCCGGCCCAGCTCGAGCGCCGCGGCCCGGGTGTGCATGATCACCCCGGCCTTGGCCGACGTGTAGTGGGTATGGAGATCCGCGGGGGCCTGGCCTTCGATTGAGGACACATTGACGACGGCACCGCCTTCTCCGCGTTCGATCATCCCTCGTGCCGCGGCCTGGGTGCACAGATGGACGCTCTTGAGGTTGGCCGCCACCACCTCGTCCCACTGCTCTTCGGGCATCTCGACCAGCGGGCTCACGGGATAGGTACCGGCGTTGTTGACCAGCACGTCCAGCCGGCCGAGGGCCTCGACCGTAGCGGCGATCAGACGGTCCGTTTCTCCCGACTCGGTGACGTCGGCCGGGAGCGCGACGGCCCGGCCACCGGCCCCCCGGATCGCCTCGACCACTTCACTTGCCCCCTTCTCGCTCGTTCGGTAGTGGACCCCCACGGCGGCCCCCGCCTCGGCAAAACGCCGGGCGATGCCGGCGCCGATGCCACGCCCGGCGCCGGTCACCAGGGCAACGCGGCCGGAGAGGTCGAGCAGCTTGTCGAACGACGGTTCTGTCATCGGTTCCCTTCCTACAAACCCAAGATCCCACTCTGGCCGTGGAAGAAGATGCCGGCCAGACAGCCGGTCAGAAGCGTCGCCAGCGTCGCGGCCGCCAGCGCGCGCAATGCCAGCGAGGCGAAATCCTCCAGCCGGCTCGGCGCCAGGGCGCCAAAGCCGCCCACCGCGATCCCCATGCCGCCGACGTGCGCGAAGCCACAGAGCGCGTACGACAGAACCAGGATGGTGCGCGGTGACAGCCGGCCCGCCGCGGCCAGCCCGCCGAGCTCCTGGTAGCTCACCACCTCGGTGAGCACCAGCCTCTGGCCCAACAAGCGCCCGGTCAGCGCCAGATCGCCGGGCTCGATCCCCAGGAGCCAGGCGACCGGCACAAACAACCAGCCGAGGACCCCCGCCAGGGTGAGCGGCTCACCGCCGTTGCCTTCAAAGAACACGCCCGTCAGCTTTGCCAGCCCGATGTCGATCACCCCGACCACCCCTAGAACGGCGATGAGGATGGTAGTGATCCCGGCGGCGACCTTGAGCCCGTCCCAGGCGCCGGCGGCGAGCGCCCCCATGACGCTCGTGTGGCGCTCGCCCTGAGCCATCGCGGGCACCGCTCCCCTCGTTTCGGGTTCCTCGGTCTCGGGGACCATCAACTTGACCGCGAGCACGGCGCAGGGGATCGAGAGCAACGACGCCGACAGGAGATGCCCCGCGATCTGGGGAAAAGCATCCCGCAGAAACAGCACGTAGACCGCCAGTGTGGTCGAAGCGACGGTGGCGAGATTGGTGGCGAGCACGGTCAGCAGCTCCGAGCGCGTCATCTTCCCGAGGTAGGGGCGCACCGCCGCCGCGGTCTCGACGCCAAAGAACAAGTGAACCGATCCGGTCAGCGCCTCGGCGCCCGAGAGCTCGAGCGTCTTGTGGAAGATACGACCAAAGAAGCGCACCACAGGCTCGATCAGGTTGTAGTGATGGAGCACCGCCATCACCGAGGCAAAAAAGATCACCGCCGGCAGCACCTGGGCCGCCAGCACAAACCCGATCGACGGCTCGCCGCCCACCGTGGACTGACCGGGGCTGAGAGCCAAAGGTCCGAAGAGGAACTCCGCGCCCTTGGCGCTGCCGCTCAGAAACACAAGCACCACGTCATTGACGAACAGCAGCACCCGCCGGGTGAAGGGGAGCAGAAAAACCACCGCGGCCAGCCCGAACGTCAAAAGCGTCGAGCCGACGACCGTGCGCCAGTGGATCGGCCGCTTGCACCCTCCCAGAAGCCAGGCTAGAGCGCACAAGACGACCCAGCCGAGGAGCGAGATCAGGTTGAGATAGCTCACCGTCGCGGTCGGTACTTTCTCACGGATGGAGACGGTGGGGACGAGTGTCCCGTGCGGGACACTAGAATCCCAACGACCATGGGTCCCCCGAACAAAATCGAGAACGCCGTGCCTCCGACGCTCTGGCGGCCCTCGGAGGAGCTGCGCCGAGACTGCATCTTGACGGACTATCTCGCGTGGCTCCGAGACCAGCGCGGGCTCGACTTCGACGGCTACCCGGAGCTGAGGGCGTGGTCGGTGGAGCACCTCGAAGACTTCTGGCAGTCGATCGTCGACTACTTCGAGGTCGACTTCTACGATCCGCCCACGACCGCTCTCTCGAGCCATGAGATGCCCGGGGCCCGGTTTTTCCCAGGCTCGACACTCAACTACGCCGAGCACGCGCTCCGGGGACGCCACGATCACCCCGCGGTGATCTACCGCTCGGAAGACGGAGCTCGCGCGGAGCTCGGTTGGGACGAGCTACGAGACCAGGTGGCGCGGGCGCGGGCCGGGATGCGCCGGTTGGGCGTCGGGAACGGGGACCGGGTGGTGGCCTTTCTCCCCAACAACCCGCAAGCGCTCGTCGCGATGCTCGCAGCGGCAAGCCTCGGCGCGGCCTGGTCGAGCTGCCCGCCGGAGTTCGGCACCGAGGCCGTGCTCGACCGCTTCCGGCAGATCGAGCCCAAGCTGCTTCTCGGCGTCCCCGGATACCCTCATGGCGGCAAGTTCTTTGATCGCCTGGAAGCTCTCCGGACCATCGATGCCGGCCTGCCGAGCCTCGAAGCCCGCGTCTTGGTCGCGGGGGACGAAACGACACTCGATGGCTGGCTCTCCTGGGAAGCGTTGACGACCGAACACGAGCCCTTGGCGTTCGAGCCGGTGCCTTTCGACCATCCGCTCTGGATCCTCTACTCTTCCGGGACCACCGGGCTGCCCAAAGCAATCGTCCACGGACACGGCGGCATCACGCTCGAGCATTTCAAGGCCCTGGCGCTTCACGGCGACCTGCGGCCCGGTGACCGGTTCTTCTGGTTCTCGACCACCGGTTGGATGATGTGGAACTACCTGGTGAGCGGGCTTTTGGTCGGTTCGACCGTGGTTCTCTACGAGGGCAGCCCCGGGCACCCCGACCTGAACGCCCTCTACCGGCTGGCCGATGAAGAAGCCGTGACTTTTTTTGGCGTCAGCGCGCCCTATCTGATGGCCTGCCGCAAAGCGGATCTCTCGCCACGCCGGCGGTTCTCCTTCGACTCGCTGCGCACCGTGGGCTCGACCGGCGCGCCGCTGCCTCCCGAAGGCTTCCGCTGGGTCTACGACGAGATCAAAGACGACCTGCTGCTGGCCTCGGTCAGCGGCGGCACCGACGTCTGTAGCGCCTTTGTCCTCGGCTGCCCCCTGCTTCCGGTCCGCGAGGGCGAGCTCCAGTGTCTGGGGCTGGGCGCCAAGGTCGAGGCGTTCGACGAAAGCGGCCGGTCGGTCACCGGCGAGACCGGCGAGCTGGTGATCACCAAACCGCTGCCTTCCATGCCGGTCGGTTTCTGGAACGATCCGGACGGCTCCCGCTACCGGGCCGCGTACTTCGAGGACTTCCCGGGTGTCTGGCGCCACGGCGACTGGATCTCGATCGATTCCGAAGGCCGCGCGGTGATCTACGGACGCTCGGACTCGACCTTGAACCGTGGCGGCGTGCGGATGGGGACCAGCGAGTTCTACCGCGCTCTCGAAGGGGTGCCGGGCATCGTCGACAGCCTGATCGTGGACACCGGCACCTTTGGCAAGCCGGGCAAGCTCTGGCTCTTTGTCCAGCTCGACGAGATCCGAGAGGCGGACGATGACCTCGCTGCCGCGATCCGCAAGGCTCTCCGCTCCAGCCTCTCGCCACGTCATGTCCCGGATGAGATCCGTATCGTTTCCGCTATCCCGATGACGCTCTCGGGCAAAAAGCTCGAAGTGCCGATCAAGAGGATCCTGAACGGTGTTCCAGTCGACAAGGCGGCAAACCGGGAGACGCTGCAGGACCCGGAAGCGCTCGACACGCTGCTCGATGCGCTTTCGAACGAGGAGTAGAGAACTCGAGGGGCGTTCGCCAAAAGGAGCTGCGACGGCCGCCGAGTCGAGAAGGGAGGAAGGCTGTCCTGCCCGCGCCGCGGACCGACCCCGCTCGGCACCACCGTCTCTCGAGAGCTACCGATGCGAGGAGACGGTCCGCGATGCGGCAGGACGTTGACTTAGCTCGTCGGGCTCAGTCGGTCCAGAGAAAACCGCCGGCCTGGATCTGGCTCTGAATCTTCATCGTGTCCTCCTTTCCGTCGCCATATGGCTGACGACGCACCCTGTCTACACCCCAGATCGGCAACCGGTCTTTCCGAAAGGCTCCTTTTTGGGTTCGAATTGTCTTCGAATGACTGAAAACCCCACGATTGCGGGGTAAACCAGGCGAAAACACCCAGCTACAACGCGATCCAACCGCGGCTCTGCTTTTCTTCGAGTAAGAGCAAGGCCCTTTCAGCCAGAAGCCGCCAGCCGCGGCTCTGGGCGTCGGATTGGAGCTCCATGAGGATCCGTCGTCCGCGAGCGGCTTCCCCGTAGAGAAACTCGGCCTCGCCAAGAACGAAACGGGCCCTGTTCTCCAGGGTCCAATGACCGTTGGCGCTGGCCGTGGCCGCGATCTCGTCGAGTCTTTCTCGAGCGGACGGCAACCCTCCCTTTCGGGACTGGTCCCACAGCTTCACGATCTCGATCTCTAGCAAGACCTCGGGGGTCTCGGCCCTGCGGGCCAGCAAGTCTTCCAGCGCCGCGTCCGCTTTCCGCTTCTCCCCACGCTGAACATAGAGCCGAGCCAACAAATCCAGGGCTTGGGCTTCCAGGTGCTTACTGGCTCGGGCCTCATCGACCAACGCGATCGCTTCGTTCTCGGCTTCGTCGTATCGGCCTTCGGCCAAAAATGTCTCGGCGCGATGCCATCGTGTCTCCACCACCCCGGGCGTGTTCTTCATCGCGACTCTCAGTGCGAGCGCGGCCTCGAATTCGACGCGCGCGGCCAAAAAATCGCCGCGTGAGAAAAACACCTGGCCAAGCCCGTTGAGTCCGCAAGCCTGAATCCGGTCGCTGTTGATCGCCGCCGCTTTCGCGACTGCCTGCTCGTAGACCTCGGCGGCCAAGCCCAGCTCTCCGGCCATTCGTTGCGCCTGACCGATAAAGCAACGGATCTGTGCCGACCGGTACTCCAGACCTGTCTGATCAAAGATCTCGACCGCTTCGAGCTTGTCTGCCAAGCCGAGAGACACTTCTCCACGCAGGTGATGCACTTTCCCAAGGTTGAACAGCATCAGCGCCGCCAGGTCTTTATTGCCCACCTCGCGCGCGATGGCGAGAGCGTTTTCGAACGGTTCCTGCGCTTGGTCGGGAAGCCCTTCTCTCCCCATGACATCGCCCAGACCGTGGAGGGACTCCGCTTCCCCGACGCGGTTGCCGACCTCACGGTAGGTGTCAATCGCACTCTTGAACATTTGCTTGGCGTCGTCAAAGAGCCCTTGGCGGGCGAGCACGCTTCCCAAGCGGGTCAAGGCCGCCGCTTCGCCACCGCGGTCGCCGAGCTCCCGGAAAGTCGATAGCGCGCGCTCGAGCTCGTCCTGAGCTCGAGGAAAATCTCCTCCTTCTTGCAACCAACCGGCGCGCGTGATCTGTGTGAATGCCTCGTTCTTGCGGTCCCCGACCGACACAAACGCCAAGGCTGCTTCCTCCAAGGTCGTGAAGGCTTGCGGAACCTTCCCCTGGGCTTGCATCGTTTTGCCCTCGAGATGACGCGCGTGCGCGACGATCAACTCGGAACCGCGCTCGGCAGCCAGTTCGATCGCCGTCCCGGCAAGCTCCCGTGCCGTCTCATATAGTCCCAGCGCCGCCGCAGCTTCAGCAGCTACGAGCTCCAGGCGCGGATCCGATTTTTGCTCTTCGGCCTTTTCTCGGATGGACTCGATCGTGTTCAACGCCTCTCGGGGTTCCCCCTTTTCAAGCTGCGCGCGGGCCAGCCGCAAACCGTACTCCAGGTTGCCGGGCGAAAAAAGGGACAGCGCGCGCAAGCGATCAACAGCTTCTTCCCAACGCTTCGCAGCGACAAACAATCGGGCCTCGACCCAAAGCCACTGTTCTCTAGGAAGCCCCTGCGCCAGCTCGAGCGCCAGTTCGGCCTCCGCCACCGCTTTCGACTCGTACCCCAACGCGCTCCATGCTTCGCTCAGAGCCAACCGCGCAAGGGGTTGGTCCGGCTCATTGGCGAGTGACCGCATGAGCAGTTTCGACGCTTCCGCGGTCTCCAGCTCCCTGAGCTTCCCCAGGCCCGAATAGTACAGCCGCAGATTGCTTGGCTCTTTCGGAAGGTAGGCGCGAAACGCCACCTGCCTGGGCTCTTCGATCTTGCCCCGCCCCAAGACTTCCCGCATTTGCGCCCCTGCCCGTGACACCAGTTTGAGGATGTCCCCCTCGGAGCCCTTTTCGACAACCGTGACGACGGCCGCCGACTCCTCCACGTCCCAAAGCGTGAGATCCAAACGGACCACACCCGCCTTCTCGCGCTGTGCGAAATACGCACCGGTGACTAGAAAATCAACACCAAGTTGATTCTGAATCTGCCGGACGTTTTGAGGCAGCAGCCATTCATCGCCCGAGACCCCTAGCTCGCGCGAGAGCTCGGAGACGAGCTTTCCGGGAACCACACGAAGGTCTCTCGAGAAAGCAAGCTCGGTCGCGATCAGCTCGTGGAGCGCCTCGGACAACCACTGGTGTCGAGAGCCGGCCGACAGTTGACGAAACTCCAGGATCGCGACGGCGGGTCCGGAACCGGCCGCGCCCAAAGCTCCAGACTCCGAGACGGCCACACCGGGTCCGGCCTTCCCGGACGGCCTCCACCAGAACCATGCCACCACCAAGGTCGCAGCGATGGACGCAGCCAAGGCAAACCAACGCCGCCGTCGCCCGACCGACGGCTCGTCCGGCTTCCGGTCGTCACCCCATGCCACCGGCGCGATGAGCTTGTACCCGCGTTTGCGAATCGTCTCGACGTACCGAGGACGACTGACCTCATCTCCCAGGGATTTACGAAGTTCGGACAGAGTGCGCGCCAGCGCGACTTCCTGGACGACGGCGCCTTGCCACACCGCCTCAAGAATTTCTTCCTTGCGCACCACACGGCCCGCGTTCTCCGCCAAGAACACGAGAACGTCCATCTGCTGGGGGAAAAGATGACGCTCATCGCCTTCGCGACGGATCAAACACTCTGCGGGCAGGACGGTCCAGTCCCCGAGCGAGAACGACTCTGCGTGTGGCGGCCTCACTTCGACAAAATGCTACCCGAGGCAACTCGCAGCTTCACAATATCCCTTGTTACGGGATTGGATGATCGAGCCTGCTAGACTGCTCTGCGTCCAACGGATTCTCTGGTTTCGGCGACGGGCACTGGGCCTTCCGCCGTAGTTTTTTCAACGCATCGAAAAGGAGATCTCGACATGGAGCTTCTACCCCTCATCATCCAGCTCATCAGCGGCGCCGTGGGCGGAAACGTAGCCGGTGGGCTGATGAAGAACTTGTCCCTCGGCACCCTCGGCAACTCGATCGCGGGAATCCTCGGCGGCGGTATCGGCGGCCAGCTTCTCGGAATGCTCGGCCTTGCCGTCGGCGGCGGGGGAATGGACATCGGCAGCATCATCGGCAGTATCTTGAGCGGCGGCGTGGGCGGCGGCGTCTTGATGGCGATTATCGGTCTCATCAAGAGCGCCATGGGGAAGTAGGGTCGTAAGCGGCATCAAACCGCTATCCTTCGAGGCCACGCCGCCCGGCGTGGCCTCGAAGTTCGCAATCTGCGAGACGCTCGAGGTCCGGGTAGCATCTTCACCGGTAGGGACGAGATGTACTATACACACCTCGACACCCCGATCGGGCGTTTTTTTCTCGCCGGAGACGAGACGGCGCTCTCACGGAGTAGCTTCTCCACCGGCAAGCAACAACACCGCCCCGAACCCGGTTGGATCCGGGACCCCGGGCCCCTTCAGTCAGCGGTCGAGCAGCTCGAGCAGTACTTTGCCGGCGAGCGAACCGTGTTCGATCTGCCGCTCAAGCTGACCGGCACACCCTTCCAGAAGAAGGTCTGGCGCGCCCTACAGAGGATTCCGTTCGGGCAGACCCGCTCCTATGGACAGATTGCCGGCTCCATCGGCCGGCCGGGCGCGAGCCGCGCCGTGGGAGCCGCCAACGCCTCCAACGTCTTACCCGTCGTGGTCCCGTGCCATCGAGTCATCGGGGCCGACGGCACGCTAACCGGCTTCGGGGGCGGTCTCGAGACCAAACAGTGGCTCCTGCGCCACGAAGGAGCTCTGCCGGCTCGGCAAGAGTCGCTTTTCTAGCTACTGTCCCCGGCGTGAAACCGTGCGTGGGTGGTCACCGCTACGTGGCACTGACGGCACTGGACCCGCTCGGGGTGGGTGGTGCGGATCTCCTCGCGCGCGGCCGGACCCGAGTGGCAAGCGATGCAATTTTCGCGCATGAGGATCTTGTGCGGGACGGTCGGAGGCGCCAGGTCGTTGAGACGTGCCCCCCGTCGGAGGTCCTGTCGCAGCCCGGAAAACCGGTTCGCGGCGAAAACGCCGTCGGCGACGCGGAACACGTGGCACTGATTACAGCGGCTGAGGGCGCTCATGCCGGCGGTCAGCTCGTGGGGCGACGGGGGCGCAAACCCGACACCCTCGACCGCCAGCCCCTGAGCGTCATGACACTCGGTGCAGGTGATGCCGAAGTTCTCGTGCGGCACGACCGGCGGCGCGCCGTCGTAGGCACGGCGCTCGGCGCGCTCGAGGGCCGCGGTCTTGACCGCGGTTGAGCTCGCACCGGTGGAGCCCGGCACCGGAACCGAATCCGAAGCCTGGCCACCGCAACCCAGACCCAAGACCAGGACCATCGCCCCGATGGCGACGGGCCAAGGCCCGGGGCTCAGACCCGCTCGACTCGAACCGCGCATTTTTTGAAATCCGGCTCCTTGCTGATGTTGTCCATTGCATCGAGGGTCAGCAGATTCACCAGCCGGCTCTCGTCGAAGAACGGAACGAATACGGTGCCCCGCGGCGGCCTACCCCGGCCGTCGACTTCGATCGGCAGCTCGAGCTCGCCGCGACGGCTGACCAGCCGCACTCGGTCGCCCGATCTGACGCCCATCTCCTGGGCGTCGGCGCGGTTGAGCTCAGCGTAGCCGCCCGGCGCAGCCTGGTGGAGCTGGGCCACGCGGCGGGTCATCGACCCGGTGTGCCAGTGCTCGAGAATCCGGCCGGTACACAGCCAGTGAGGGTACTCCTCGTCGGGAACCTCGGCCGGCGGATGCCAGGGGCGAAGCCAGATCGCGGCCCGCTCCCCATAGCCCTTGGCCTTGTAGAAATGGACGCCCTTGGACTTCTTGACGTAGGGGTCGAAGCCCGCAGCGTAACGGTAGCGGGTTTCCTTGCCGTCGACCA
Organism: Candidatus Multivoradales bacterium; assembly: GCA_965224065.1. Taxonomy (GTDB): domain Bacteria; phylum Acidobacteriota; class Thermoanaerobaculia; order Multivoradales; family JAHEKO01; genus JAOTZA01. The sequence continues at coordinate 2,888,683 of CBDCYF010000005.1, read as the reverse complement.
CGGGCCAAAGCAGACCCCGGGTCTCGCGAAGCTGCTCGTAGGAGGCGACGTCCTTGCCCAGGCCCAGCGTAAAGCTCCGGTATTCCTCGTACATCGGCTCGTGCCAGTCGTCTTCGGGCCAGGGAAAGAGGTGCTCCATCCCCATCCGTTTGGCCACCTGGATGATCTGCCAGGCGTCCTCGGTCGCCTCGCCCGGCGGGTCGATCATCTTTTCCCAGTGCTGGGTGCGGCGCTCGGAATTGCCGAACACTCCTTCGCGCTCGACCCAGGCCGCCGCCGGCAGCACCAAGTCGGCGATCGCCGTGGTGGGCGTCGGGTACATGTCGCTGACCACGATGAAGCGACCGTCGCCCGGTTGACGCTGGATCCGGTTGAGGTTGGGAATCGTCATCCACGGGTTGGTGGTCTGGATCCACATCACCTTGACGTCGCCGCGAGAGAGTGCGCGGAACATGTCCATGGTGTGGTAGCCCGGCTTGGGCGGGATCGTTCCCTCGGGCAGGCCCCAGATCTCCTCCGCCTTCTTGCGGTGCTCGGGCTTCATCACCACCATGTCCGCCGGCAGCCGGTGCGCCAGCGTGCCCACCTCGCGGACCGTGCCGCAGGCCGAGGGTTGGCCGGTAAGGCTGAAGGGGTTGGCCCCCGGACGCCCGATCTTGCCGGTGATCAAGTGCAGATCGGTGATCAGGTTATTCATCCAGGTGCCGCGGGTGTGCTGGTTGACGCCCATGCACCACAGGCTCACGGTGCCGCGGCCGGCGTCGCCATAGATCTCTGCCAGCGCCCGGATCTGCGCTACCGGCACCCCCGAGATCTCGCTCACGCGCTCCGGCGTGTAGTCGGCGACAAAGCGCTCGAGCTCGGCCATCGAGGAGTCCCGCGGCTTGTCTTTGAACGTATAGCGCTCGGCCTGCTCGCCGTAGCAGCCGTACCCGATCTGGTCGAGATCCTCGATACCGCGTTTGAAGACGCAGTTCTCTTCGACAAAGCTCTCGTCGACCCGGCCGTTTTTGACCAGCAGGTGCAGGATGCCGTTGGCCAGCGCCAGATCGCTCCCGGGCGCGAACTCGACGTAGAGATCAGCGTAGTCGGTGGTCGGCGTCCGCCGGGTGGCGAGATCGACGATCCTCACCCCCGGATTGGTGCGTTTGTTCTCCAGAATGCGGCTGAAGAGCACCGGGTGCATCTCGGCCATGTTGTTGCCCCAGATGACGAAATCGTCGCCGGCCTCGAAGTCCTCGTAGCAGCCCATGGGCTCGTCGCTCTGGAACTGGGTCATAAACCCGGTCACCGCCGAGGCCATGCACAGCCGCGCGTTGGGCTCGACGTTGTTCGAGCGCATCCCGCCGCGGAACCACTTGGAAGCGGCGTAGCCGTCAAAGACCGTCCACTGGCCCGAGCCGTAGATGGACACCGATTCCGGTCCATGTTGCTCGAGGGCTTCCGAGAATTTGGCGGCGACCAAGTCCAGGGCCTCGTCCCAGGAGATGCGGCGAAAGCCATCGCCGACGCGGAGCATGGGATAGAGCAGGCGATCCTCACCGTAGAGCATCGCGGGCAGGTGATAGCCCTTGACGCACAGCAGCCCTTTGTTGACCGGGCTGACCTCGTCGCCCCGCACCGCCATCACCTTGCCGTCGTCGAGACCCACCTCGACGCCGCAACCGGTGCCGCAATAGCGGCAGGGCGCCTTCTTCCATTCGAGGTCGGCATCCGAGAGCGACCCTCGTTCGGCCGCGATGCGCTCCGCCTCGCGCCGGTCGTCACAGGAAAAGGCCGCGACCCCGACCGGGGTGGCGGCGAGAATCTTCAACAGGTCCCTACGTTTCATCGCGTACCGTCCTCCGGCAGCCCAAGCTGCTAACTCTCCGCCTCTCCGTAGCGTCGTTCCATCTCTTCCCGGATCGCCGCCGCCTGCCCCTCGGCGCCCTCGGAGAACCAGGTGTGCTCGGGCCGCGCCAAAATGCCGTCGATCACGCGGTTGACGGCGCTCCCGGCTCTTCGGGAAGCGGCGTGCTCCGCCATCTCGCGGGCCTGCGGGATGAGCTCCATGTAGAAACGTTCGGCGACTTCGTACATCCCGTGCCAGTGGGTGTAGTCGGGGGCCATCATCGAGGCCCCGTGGCGGGCCCGGCGCCCCTCGTGGTGCCAGAGATAAAACCAGGTCCACTCGATCTCTTCGTCGAACTGGGTCTTGGTGCGCAGTCCCTCATCCGCCAACGCCTTCATGATCGCCAGCCCCGGTTTGGCGAATTTCTCGTTGTAGAGGATGACCAAGTCGTCGTACTGCCGGTAGAACGCGTTGATGTAGTCCGGGGTGTGGCAGTGCGAGCAGACCTCCTTCATGCGATCGCGCTTCTGGGTCGCGGTGTCGTGGATCAGGGAACGCCGGGTCTCGGGGTCGGTCTCCTTGACGATCGCGTGGTTGATATCGGTGTCCATCACCAGACTCACCGGTGGCCGGTTGGTCCAGGAGATCCGCTCGCCCGGATCGTGGGTCACCTCGCCGCCGTTTCTGAGGTGCCCCGACATGTGGCAGGTGGCGCACGTTGGGGCGGCGGCGTAGTCCTCTCCCAGTACCCACTCCTCGGCGTCCAGGTTCATGTCGTCCTTGAGATCACGGTAGGCCACGCCGTGCTTCGACTCTTCGTAGATCTCCTTTTGCGGATGGTCGGGACCGAGATGGCACTTGCCGCAGTTCTCGGGCTGACGCGCCCGGCGTGGCGAAAAATCGTGCCGGCTGTGACAAGCCGAGCACGAGCCGCGCGAGCCGTCGAGGTTCAAACGGCCGATCCCCGTGTTGGGCCAGGTGCCGGCGTGAAAGAGCGGACGCCCGGTGTCGTCCCGCACGATCTTGCCGACCGCGTCGAGGTTGGTCGGCAACCCGTCCTCGTCGGGCTGGAGGTCGTCGACCGTGATCATGCCGCCGTCGGTCGACTGGAAGGCCACCTTCGAGCCGTGGCACTGCTGGCAGCCCGAGAAGGCGCTGGCGAACCCGTTGACGGCGTCGACCGCCTTGCCCGGCGTGGGCGAGTGCGGGTCGAACTCCAGCCGCGCGCCTTCGACGGTCTCGGCCAGAAAGTTGTCGAGCGAGGCCAGGATGTTCCCACCCTTGGCGTGGTGGCTCTGCGCGAACTGCTCGCCCTCGGTCTGGTGACAGCGCGAGCAGTCGCGCGGGGTCACCACGGTGGCGATCTGTTCTCCGTAGTGAAGATAGCTGTCGGGCTCTTCCGAGCCCGCCGCGTGGCACTCGACACAGCCGACGCCCTTTTCGGCGTGCGGGCTCCCCTCCCAGTGGGACACGATCCCCGGGTTGGCCTGCGCGTGGCACTCGACGCAGGCCTTGGAGCTGGCCGGCACCGAGACGTGAGCCTTGCGCAAACCGGCTTCCTCCGCCTTGCGCGCGGTCTCCATCCACTGGACAAAGACCAACGACAGCAAAAACAGAAACCCCAGGGCTCCAATCACATAACGTTTTGTCTCGAGTGTCATGGTTTAAACCTCACTCCAAAAAGCGAATTCCGGGTCAGTGTTTGACGATGGCCTCCCAGACGGTCATGCCGATGATGGCCAGCACCCCGACGATCCCGATCCAGACACTGGCCTCCTGGAAACGCGTGCGCCGCCGGATCCAGGAGTCGACAAAGGGCCACCCAAACATCAAGAAAACGATAAAACCCATGCTCAGGATGGCGGCAGTGCCGGTGAAGAGCTTGAGCCATCGAAAGGCCACATAGAAAAACCACTCGGGCTTGATCACCTCGGGCGTGGTGAGCGGGTCGGCGGGCGGGCCCATGGTGGCCGGAAAGATCGTCGCCAGCGCGCTCAGCACGACCATCACCACCAGGCCGATGATGAGCTCGGTGTAGAAGTGGTCGGGGAAGAAGTTGAAGGTGTGGCGCTCGCCGTTCTTTTCATCCTCGAACTTGAACTCGGTCACGCCCTGGAGCCGGATGATGGTGATGTGGAGGGCGATGAGCGCCACCATGGTGACCGGCAGGACGGCAGCATGGAGGATGAAGAACCGAGACAGCGTGCGCTGGTTGTACTCCTCGCCGGCGAGCAACATGCTTTTGAGAAACCCACCGATGAGCGGCACCGAGTCGGTGATGTTGGCTCCCACCGTCGCGCCCCAAAAGCTCAACTGCTCGTACACTAGGCTGTAGCCGGTGAAGCCGGTCATCAGCGTGCAGATCAGCAGGAACATCCCCACCATCCAGTTGACTTCTCGCGGCTTGCGGTAGGCGCCGGTGAAGTAGACCCTCATCTGGTGCAGTATCACCGCCGCGATCATCAAGGTGGCCGCCCACTTGTGGACGCTGCGGACAAACCAGCCAAAGGCGGCCTCCTCGGTGATGTAGCGGACCGACTCGTAGGCGGTGGCGGGCGCGGCCTCGTAGTAGAAGGCCAGTAGGATGCCGGTAAAAATCTGGACGACGAAAAGATAGGCGGGGGTTCCACCCAGCGCGAACCACCAGCGTTTCAAATGGTAGGGAACCGGCTCATTGGTCAGCTCGCGGAGCTGTGACTCCGAGACCGGCAGTCGCTCGCCGATCCAACTGCCGACGCTCATGCTCTCCTCGTGGGTTTTGCCGCCGAGTGGAGGCATGGATCGTGGCCGGGGCCCGAGATCTCGCCGGCCTCGTCCAGGATGGCGCCACCATCGGCCAGCTCGGAGCCGGCGAGGTGGATAAAGAGCATCCCGTCTTCGATCTTCAAGTCATAGCGTGGCAAGCTCTGTCCCGCGTCTCCCGGCGGACCCCCGGTGCCGACACCCTGAGAATCGAATGTCCCATTGTGGCAGGGACAGAAAAAGCGGTCGTTCTGTGCCTCCCAATGGACCTGGCATCCCAAGTGCGGACAGACGCTCGAGAGCGCGATGAAGTCTCCGGCGTCCCCGCCGCGTGCCTGACGGGTGACGCTAATGCGCTCTCCCGACGGAGCGCGAAAGAGAATCGAGTCCCCCACCGCAAGACGGGCCTCTTCGCTGACAAAGAGCCAATCGCGCTCCGGTGGAGCCGCCGGATAGAGAAACCGGCCCGCCACCGCACCCAGGGCGCCGTAGCCTCCCGCCAGACCCGCCACCATCAACGCCTTGGACGAGGTGGAAAGAAACCTCCGCCGTGGGGATTCCCCTTCGGTTTGGCCGGTCTTATCACTATCTCTGTGATCCGTCATTGTTTCGTCCTGCCCATCGCTCTCGGGCGCACATCAGAATCCGTAGGCCGTCCACGCCATCCACTTGTCGGTATCCGCCGCAAAATCACGCGCATCATATAGCGCGCCCTTGAGGCCAAAGGTCTGGTTCCAGGAGGTCTTGTAGCTCAACAGAAGATCCAGCTCCTCGCCGTAAGAAGCGCCGTTTTCGGTGGCACCAAAGTCATGGTAGATCGCCGCCCAGGCGACGCCTTTTGCTGTCTTGCCGCCGAGCTCCAGATAGAGGTCCTCCAGCCCGGCGCGAGGCGTCGCCAGAAACTTGTCCGCCCAGCCATTGAACTTGTGGAGCGTCGCGAGCGGAGTGCGGAAGGCGCCCTGCGGACCGCCTTCGAGCCGCTCGAGGCCGGCGCGGACCGTAACCTTCCCCAACCCCAGACCGAGGACGGCGTGCTGGTAGCCGACGTCCAAGTCGTTGGGGTTGTCGCCGGCGTCCGACTGCTGGGCCCACTCGACCTCGTAGAGCAGTGTGCGGCTGTCACCGAACTTTCGTTTGCCCGAAAACTCCGCGCCAAAGGTGTTTGAAGAGAGAACGGAGGGCCCGGGGTCGTCGTAGTCGAGCAGATAGCCATAGAGCGTCAGGGCCGGTCCCGCCGGCAAGGCGTACTTCGCGTTCAGAAGGTGCGCGGTAATGCCCTGGCTGTCGCCAAAGATACGATGAACCGCGTCTAGAAAGGCATAGGAGAACGTCCAGCTTTCGACGCCGCGATGGACGAAGCGGAGGGCATCGAACGACTGGTGGTTTTGCCGCCAACCGACCGGGCCCACAAAACGCTGATCACCTAATGGAATTTCCTGCCGCCCGACGGTTACCTGTGTCTCGCCGTCGTCCCATCTCAGGTAAGCCTGGTTGAGCTCGGTCAACGCCGGGTCGGCGACCACCGGCCGGTCGGTCACTCCGTTGGAAAGCGATCCCGCGCCGCGATTGTTGTACCGATCGTCTCCGATCACGGAGACGTTCTCGGCTTCGGCAAAAAGCGAGAAGTTTCTGTACACCCCGCTCCGGTAACCAAGAGTCGTGCGCAACGTCGACGCCTGCGCTTCCGGGCCCGCGACAAAATCGTCGGAAACGTACTCGAAACGGTAGCGTAAAGAAACCGCGGCCTTACCCGCCTTCAGGGCTTCCACCAGGGTCTCAGGGCCCGAGCCGGACTGTTCCCCGCCCTCGCCTTGAGCCCGTAACGCGGCACTCAGCATCGCAACGCCGGCACACGCCAAGCAGACCCTCCATTTTCTGGAATTCATGCTCTTTACCTTTTGGCTCGAGCGACCCGTGAATCAAGCCGCGCCAAAAGTCTAGGGGCACCTTCAAGTTCCCGGACCACCCCGATGGAGCCACCCCAACGGACGGGTGGAGAAACACAGCCTTCGAAACTGTCCACCCCAGCGACACGTAACCCTCTACAGCAAGAATCTGATGTGCTGAGCGCGGCCTTTCCCGGCATATCTGGAGCACCTGTGTTACGCTATTTCTTAAGTGGCAGAGCAGCACTCTCGCTCCTCGATGGGTCTTTCCGGTCGAAACGACGTCGCCCGCCGGTTGGCGTGCGCGTAATGCCATTTCCATTCACGTAATCACGTAATCGAGGCCAACTGGATGAGGAGACAAAGATGAAAAGAGGCATGTTGAAGCTAGTGTGGGTGTTTGCAGTCGCCGGCGCGATGCTGTTCGCCCCGGTATCGATCGCACAGGAAGAGGGGGAAGCAACGCAAGACGCCGAGCAGGCTGCCGACGAAGAAGCAGCCGAGGAGGTCTCCGAAGAGATCTTTGTGATCGGCACCCGCAGCGATCAACCGCGCTCGGTCATGGATACGCCGGTTCCGGTTGACGTCATCACCGCCGGTGAGTTCACCGCCATCGCCAACGAAGCGGATCTCACGGACAATCTGAAAACTCTGGTGCCGTCCTACACCGCGACACCCGCCACCGGCGACGGCAGCGCGTTTGTCCGCCCCACCTCTCTGCGCGGCCTCGCCCCGGATCAAGTTCTGGTCATGGTGAACGGCAAACGCCGGCACCGTTCGGCCCTGGTGCACATTTTCGCCCCCGCAGCCGGTAACGGCGCCCATGGCGTGGACGTCGGCATGGTCCCGGGCATCGCGGTTAAGCAGGTCGAGGTCCTGCGTGACGGCGCTGCGGCCCAGTACGGCTCGGACGCGATCGCCGGCGTATTCAACTTCGTGATGAAGGACTCGAGTGACGGCGGCGAGGTCCAGCTCCAATTTGGCGAGTACTACGAGGGCGAGCAAAGCCTCAAGGCTGGCGTCAACGCCGGTCTCGAGCTGCCCAACAACGGGTTCCTGAACATCAGCGCGGAGTTCGTCGACAATGACGGGCTCTCGCGAGGCATCCAGCGCCCGGACGCGCAAGCCTTGATCGACGCGGGGGTCCAGGGAGTCGGCTCGGACGCGCCCTTTGGGGACGCACCGCTGGTTCAGTCCTGGGGCCGCCCACAGACCGAAGCACTGAGGTTCTTTGTCAACGCCGGCTGGCTCGTGGGCGACAACGCCCAGGCCTACTTCCACGGCAATTACGGCGACGCGATGGGGCGGTACCGGTTTTTCTACCGCAACCCCAACCACTCGAGCTTGGTGCCCCTGCGAGAGATCGGTTTTACCGGCCTGCCGGCCGGTTTCACGCCCTTTCTCGATGGCGATCAGACCGACACCAGTCTGGTGGCGGGGGTGTCCGGTCTCTTTGGCAACGGCACGACCTATGACTTCAGCGTCGGCTTTGGCAGCAACGAGCTGGATTATTTTCTCAACAACACGATCAACCCCGCGGTGGGCTTGTCCGGCGACCAGCCGGCTCAGATGGACTTTGACGTCGGCGCGTTGGAGCAAGAAGAACTCAATTTAAACGCCGACTTCTTTCGAGCGCTCAACGACAACCTGAGTGTCGGGTTTGGCGTGGAGTGGCGCGAGGAGACCTTTATCCTGGTGGCGGGCGAGCCGAACTCGTACCTCGGGCCCGGCTCCAGCGGTTTCCGCGGCATCTCCCCGGATGACGCCGGATCGTTTGCCCGCGACAACATCGCGGTCTACGCCGATTTCGAGCACAGTGTCAGTGACGAGTTGCTGGTGCAGTATGCGCTGCGCTACGAGGACTTCTCCGACTTCGGCGACACCGTCAACGGCAAGCTCGCGGCCCGGTACGCGGTCAACCCGACGTTTTCGCTGCGCGGCGCCATTTCGACCGGTTTCCACGCGCCGACGCCCGGCCAGGCCAACTACCGTCAGACGATCACGACCTTCGACGGCACCACCGGAATGCAAGTCGAAGAAGGTCTGGTGCCGTCGACCAGCCCGCTGGTGGCGGCGGTCGGTGGCACGGCGCTGACGGAGGAGACGTCGTTGAACATCAGCGCGGGCTTTGCCAAAGATTTCGGCGGCACGACCTCGCTCACCATCGATGCCTATTCGATCGAGGTGGACGATCGTATCTACCGGACGGGAGACATCACCGTGCCGACGACGATCCCCGGCGCGGTGGAACAGTCGATCTCCTTTTACACCAACGCGCTCGACATCGAGTCACAGGGCCTCGACCTGGTGCTGTCCACGCGTAAGGACTGGAACTCCGGATCCACCACGGATCTTTCTCTGGTCTTTGGCTACAACGAGCTCAGCGTCGTCGGTCAGACGGCCGTCGGCGGTGTGCTCCCGGTGAGCGCCAGCCTGGTCGAAGACATCGAGAACAACTACCCCAACGAGCGATTTGTCCTGAATACCAATACGACCTTTGGTGACGGTTGGAACGTCTTGGCGCGGGTGAACTTCTACGGTGAGCACTTTGACGAGCGCGGGACCATCGGTGCCGCGGTCTCACCGTCGGCCAAGATCGGCGCGACTTCCTATGTCGACGTCGAGCTCGGCTACGACGTAAATGACAGGGTTCGTCTCGCCCTGGGAGCCGTCAATGTGTTCGACGAGTTCGTCGACGAGATCGGCCCCCCGAACGCGAACCGCTTGAGCGTGGGCCTCCCGTACCCCAGGCGGAGCGCGGCGAACTACGAGGGCGGCTCCTTCTATCTGAGGACCAGCTTCAAGTTCTAAACGGATCATCTCGCAACGAAGGCCGGCTGCAACAACCTGCAGCCGGCCTTTTTCTTGCCCGGTCTCCGGCCCGAGTGCGGACTAGCCGTGCCGGTGCCTTTGTTCCAACGCCTGGAACCGCGCCATCTGCTCGCGGGCCAGACTCTCCGCCTCGTCCGGGACAAACGACTCGCGGTCAAACCCCAAAACGTCCTTCATGATCTCGATGGTGTACGGCATGAAATGCACCCGCGCATCGCCATCGATCCGCTCGACCCCGTCATAGGTCTGCGCCTCCTCGTTCATGCGAATCGCTTCTTCCTTAGCGACCTCGGGCGGCAGATCGAGCTCGGCGCCCCCGCGGCTGAGGATCACCGGATACCCCCCGGGCAGCCCGTTCGGTCCCGGCGAGTGAAGACGGACCGGCTCTTCCGAAAGTAACGCTTTCACGTTCTGGATCGCCGAGGAGGCGCTGACCGCTGAGAACGACGTGCCGCCCGGATAGAGCAGAATCGCCTCCTTTATGAGCGCCGGCGGATCGAAGTCCGATGTGACGTTTTCGCCGTCGACCGAGATCTTCAGATAAAACGGCGCGCCCTCCCGGTAGCCGGCCTCGCGCCAGACGACCCAGTGCACATGGTGCGCGACCATCTTGAGCTCGACCCGCGATCTCGGGGCGCCGGTCTTCCTGGCTACCAGCGTCCGCACCGCCGGCTCGATCAAGGCGATATTGCCGATCCCGATTGTCGGAGGGATCCCCATGGCGCCCAAAACCGGGTTGGTCAGGTCGGAAAGCGAAGTGTTGATGTAGTGAGGGCGGGCCCCCGACATTGCGATGGCCTGGGCCAGCTTCATCGCCAGCGTCAACTGCACCGGCAACCAGGCCCCGAGTCCGGCCGAGCTCAACTTGGCATAGACGTCTTCCGGCAGCCGCCGGATCACGTGCCAGGTCTGGAGCACCGCGCAGTTGACCACGATGTCGGGGTTCAGCTCGGCCAGCAGCTCGGCGGTTCGGTCGATGTCGAAGAGATCGATCTCGACCGACTCGATCTTGGGGTGGCGACCGTGGAGTGCCGCCCCGAAGAGCGCGTTGTCGACCTTGGCCTGGACCGACGCGCGATCGACGTCGGCGGCCACGACCCGACAACCCAGATTCTCGCGGGCCAGAAACTCGACGAGGTACCGCCCCACCTCGCCGACGCCTACGACCAGAACAGACGGTTCGCTCGACCTCGCGATCATGCGGACGCCAGCGTAGGACGCTCGGCAGGGTTGTGCAACTCCCGGAGACGACTCCCCCGGCAACAGCGTCGAACAGGTGGCTTTTACGCTGGGCCTAACCGGACCGGGTCACATCAACGAGTACTCGAAGTCGATGTCATAGCTCTCGGCGTGTCCCTGTTCAAAACGCACCTCACCGTCGAGCCCTTCCAGTTCCCCGCTACTCGAGCCGGCCAGGACGGTTCACGAGTCTCTGACGACGCCGCTTTCGAACTTACAACGTCTTTTTCAGCGCTATGTCGGTGTGAGTCCCAAGTGGGTGATCCAACGCTACCGGCGCCCCGTGGCGGAAGCTGGCTCTCACACCGCAGGTAGGATCGATCGCATGAGGCGGGAGCCCGTCGAGTCCTCCAGCCTTGCCGCGGTGGGCTACGAGGCGGCAACGGAATCGCTCGAGATCGAGTTCACGAGCGGGCGTATCTATCGGTATACGGGTGTGCCCGAGTTCCTCTTCCGGGCCCTGATGTCGGCTCGCTCCAAGGGACGCTACTTCAACCAGTCTATCCGGGACCGCTTTCCCTACGAAGAGACCGAGTCGCGATAGCCGCTAAGGCGAAGCGCTTTTCGGGAGAACGACCTCGGCTTGCGGGTCGACAGCGTAGAGCACCTCCTCGCGCTCCTCCCATGAGCCATTGCGAAGCATTCTCGTTCGGACACGTAGGCGGCCGTCGGCCAGGACTTCCTGTGTGGCCTGTACTTCGGTCACGCCACCATCGTGCCCCTTGACGGTTTCACGGCTCACAAGACGGCCGGCGGGATCGAAAGACATCGTCCCCTGTGTATAGAACCCGGCAGTCGTGAAGTAGTAATAAACAAGCGCTTCGCGTGTCTTGTCCCACATCACGATTGTCTCGCCGCCATACGAGCCGCCGCCGACCGAATGCGTGATCCGTACCGCTTGGCCGGCCAGGGCTTTCTCCCAGCGGGCGACGTCGTAGACACCATTCTCCTGGTCGACGAGGCCCTTCCAAGTCTTGTCGAGAAAGGGCTCGAAGAGATCGAGCGCTCCGGGCATGTCCGCTCCGGCGACCGGCCCAAACCCGGTAGCGACCGCCAAAACAGCAGCCACGGCCAAAGATCGGGTAGAAGTTGATCGAGGCACGCCGGCAGTGTATCGCTCGGTCAAGCAGACACTCAGTAATACAAATGTATGATACAATCTCCAGATGGGCCGCACTCCCACCGGGCAAACCCGCGATCGGGTCTTCGAGTTCGTCCGCGAGCGTCTGCTGGCCGGCGACCCCCCGACGGTACGGGAAGTCCAGCAAGTTTTTGGCTTCGGCACGCCCCAGACGGCGCGCTATCACCTGGAGAAGCTGGTCACCGAAGGCCGTTTGATCGCCGCGCGGGGCAAGGCCCGCGGCTATCGTCTGCTGGAGAATCTCGAGACCCCGAGCCCCGTTCGCTGGGCTCCCCTGCTGGGCCGCGTGCAGGCGGGAAGCCTGACGACGGCAACCGAGGATCTCGAAGGCTACATTCCGGTTCGGACCGGCAACACCGCTGACCGGCTGTTCGCCCTGCGGGTACAGGGCGAGAGCATGACCGGCGCCGGCATCCTGCCGGGCGACGTGGTCGTCGTGCGCCGGCAGCCCACCGCCGAATCGGGAGAGTTGGTGGTGGCCCTGGTGGAGGACGAGGCGACCGTCAAGCGGCTGCGGCTGCGCAACGGCCCGGAGGGGCGGAGGATCGAGTTGCATCCGGAAAACCCTGACTTCTCGCCCATCCTCCCGGACCGAGAGATCACCCTTCTCGGCAAGGTCGTCGAAGTCCGCCGAGCTCTGGGCTAAAGGAGCCGAGGGTGGCCGAAGCAGCAGGGGGCATCCGGGGGCTTGCCGTCTTCCCGCAACAGACCGACGGCGACTCTTCTCGCGCCACAGCGCGGCCGGCGGCTTGGAAGCTCACCACCCTCACAGGCCGCCTGACCGAGCTCTCGAGCTCCAGCGGACCGGCCACCCTGACGCTCGCCTTTTCGCTGGTCCTGGACGCCCAACACGAAGCGGAGCCGGTCGGGTGGGTCACCGCTCGTGGGAGCTGTTTTTTTCCACCCGACGTTGCCGACGGCGGAGTCGACCTCGAGTCCCTGGTCGTCATCCGCCTCCCGGCAGCCCGGCAGATTCCCCGCGCCGCCGAGCATCTGGCGCGCTCGGGAGCCTTTGGCCTTCTGGTGCTCGATTTGGGTCCATCCGCCCAAATTCTCGTTCCCATGCAGATGCGCCTGCTCGGTCTGGCTCAAAAACACCAGACGGCGGTGCTCTGTCTGACACGCAAGGAGCGCGAAGCCCCTTCTCTGGGATCCCTGGTCTCGTTGAGGGCCGAGGCGAGCTACGGGCCGGTGGACGCAAAGAACAACGGGGTCGGCGCTTTTGCTTGCACCGCCGAGATCCTCAAAGACAAACGCTGCGGCCCGGGGTGGACGCATCGCGAGGTATGTCGTGGACCGGACGGCCTGTGTTGACGTTCCGGCGCTTCCGCTCCAGTTGCTGATCTCCCGGCACCCCGACTGGACGGAGCAACCGGCCGTGGTCCTGGACCGCGACAAGCCCCAGGGGTTGATTCTGTGGGTCAACGAGCCGGCGCGGCGACGCGGCGTGCTGACCGGCATGAAGTATGCCGCCGGGTTGGCACTGGCCAACAAGCTCCGCGGAGCAGAAATCTCCACCGCCGAGATCGCCACGGGCGTCGCCACGATCACCGAGCTACTGAGAGACTTTTCTCCGGAGATCGAGCCATCTCGCGAGCATCCCGGTGTCTTCTGGCTCGACGCCGTGGGGTTAGAGCCCCTCTATTCTTCCCTCGAAGATTGGAGCCACAGAGTGCGGCGGCATCTGCGTACCTCGGGCTTTTTCTGCCGCGTGGTCGTCGGGTTTACCCCGTTCGGAACGTATGTCACCGCCAAGGCCGGCACCAAAGCCAGCGTTTTCCGGGATCACGCTGAAGAAAGAGACGCCGCGCGCCGGGTCCCCCTTCGGAGGCTGGACATCGACCCGGAGCTGCGCGACGTCCTCGACAAGCTCGGTGTGCGTACGGTGGGAGCGTTCACCGACTTGCCCGCGGCGGGCATCCGGAGGCGATTCGGACCCACTGCGCACCGCTTGCACCAACGCGCGGCCGGGGATCTGTCGCTTCCCCTGCAGCCTCAGCCGGCCGTCGAGCCTCTTGTCCGGCACATCGATCTGGAGTCGGCGGAGACCGACCTCCATCGGCTGCTGTTTCTCATCAAGCACTCCCTCGATCCTCTGCTGGCGACCCTCGCGGCCCGTCAGGAGGCGCTGACCGCGCTCGAGATCCGCTTGCGACTGGAGACCGCAGCCGGTCGAGAGCACAAAGAGCGCGTCGAACAGGTTCGCACGGCGACCCCGACCCTCGATGTCCGTCAGATCCTCAACCTGGTGCACTTGCGTTTCGAGAACCACTCCCTCCCCTCCGGCGTGACGGAGATCGACCTCCTGGTGATCTCGGCAAGGGCTTCGCGGGAACAACTGCAGCTCTTCCGGCGGCAATCCGGCCGAGGGGCACGCCGGGACCTCGAGGCGGCCGGTCGCGCGCTGGCCCGGATCCGGGCCGAGTTCGGCGAGCAAACCGTGGTTCGGGCGCGGCTGGCCGAAGGACACCTGCCGGAGGCCCAATTCGCCTGGGAACCGCTCGAGCGCGTGTTGCGGCCTACCCCAAAGACCGTGGAGCCCCGGCCACTGGTGCGCCGCCTGTTCGCACGGCCGTGCCGGTTGCCGTCCCAACCGCGGCACGAGCCGGACAACTGGATACTGCGCGGCGCCCGGCGTGGACGGGTCGCACAGCTACGAGGACCTCATATCGTGTCGGGAGGCTGGTGGAGAACCCCGGTTCACCGGGAGTACTACTTCGCTCTGACCCGGACCGGGGACCGGGACTCGGCGTGGAGCTGGATCTACTACGACCGACGGCGGCGGCGCTGGTTTCTTCACGGCGAGATCGAATGAGCTCCGGCAACGCAATCGGGGGTGGGTGAAAGATGCGGACTCACGCGGCTCTCTGGTGCAAGAGCAACTTCTCCTTTCTGGAAGGCGCCTCGCATCCGGAAGATCTCGTCCAGCAGGCCCATTCTCAGGGGCTGAGCGCTCTCGCGATCACCGACCGGGACGGAGTGTACGGAGCGGTCCGCGCCCACGTCGCGGCTCGCGAGGTGGGTTTGCATCTGATCCTCGGCGCCCAAGTGTCGGTCGCTACGGACACGACCGACACCGCGGTCACCTCGGCCGAGGGCGGCTTCCAGGTCGTTTTGCTCGCCATGGACCGTGGTGGCTACGCCAACTTGTGCCGGTTGATCACCAAGGGACGGTTGCGCAACGTCAAGGGGGAGTGCAGCGTCACCTGGGAAGAGATCTGCGAACACGCCGACGGCCTGATCGCTTTGTGGGGAAAAGAGCCCGCAGGCCGCGCAACGCAGGAACTCGGAATCCTCGCGTCGTTGCGGGAGGCGTTTGGGGATCGAGCCTATATCCTCCTCCCCCGTCACCGCCGCGCCGAGGACGTGCCCCGGGAAGGGTGGCTGCGCGAGCTGGCACGCAAGACGGAGATTCCTCTCGTGGCCGGAACCGAGGTGCTCTACCACACCCAGGAGCAGCGGGACCTGCAGGATGTCCTGACTTGCATCCGCCATGGAACCAGCCTCGACCGCGCCGGGAGCTTGACCCGGCCCAATGCCGAGCACGACCTCAAGACACCACTCGATTTCCGAGCGCTCTTTGCCGACGACCCGGAGGCGGTCGAGCGCACGTTGGAGATCGCCTCCCGCTGCACGTTCTCTTTGAGCGAGATCCGCTATCGCTACCCCTCCGAACATCTGCCCAACGGCATGACTTCTTCGGATTGGCTGCGCCAGTTGACCCGAGAGGGCGCGCGCAAACGGTTTGGCGGCAGCATCCCCGCAAAGATCCGGGAGCAGATCGACAAGGAACTCACCCTGATCGATGAGCTCGACTATTGCGGCTACTTCCTCACCATGCACGAGATCGTCGACTTCTGCCGCCGCAACGCCATCCTCTGCCAGGGGCGGGGCTCGGCGGCCAACTCCGCGGTCTGCTACTGCTTGGAGATCACCGCGGTCGATCCCACCCGGATCGATCTGCTGTTCGAGCGTTTTCTCTCCCGCGAGCGCGACGAGCCGCCGGACATCGATCTCGACATCATGCACGAGCGCCGCGAGGAGGCCATCCAGTTTGTCTACGACAAGTACGGCCGGGACCGCGCCGCCATGGTGGCCAACGTCGTCCGCTACCGCTCCCGCTCGGCGGTGCGCGAGGTCGGCAAGGCCCTGGGGCTGCCCGAGACCGCGGTCGACAGCCTAGCCAAGCGGCTCTTCTACTACGACGCCCTCGATCCACAAGTGCTCGAACAGGTGGGCCTCGACACCGGCAGCCCGGCCCACGCGCATCTGTTGCGGCTGGTCAAGGCGATCCAGAATTTTCCCCGGCACCTCTCGATCCATCCCGGGGGATTCCTCCTGGGCCACGAGCCGGTGCACGACCTGGTGCCGATCGAGAACGCCACCATGGAAGACCGCACGGTCATCCAGTGGGACAAGGAGGACTTGGAAGACCTGGGCCTGTTCAAGGTCGATCTTTTGGGGCTCGGCGCCTTGACCCAGCTCGACCTTTCCTTTGATCTCCTCAAAGAGCACTATGGCCAGGAGCTCTCGATGGCCGAGGTCCCGGAAGGGGACGAGGCCACCTACGACATGATCTGCCGCGGCGACACCGTCGGCGTCTTCCAGATCGAGAGCCGGGCCCAGATGGCGATGCTGCCCCGGCTCAAGCCCAAGAATTACTACGACCTGGTGATCGAAATATCGATCGTCCGCCCCGGGCCCATCTCGGGCGGCATGGTGCACCCCTATCTCAAGCGACGCAACGGCGAGGAGCAAGTCGTCTACCCCCACCCCTGTCTCGAGCCGGTGCTAAAAAAGACCAAGGGTGTACCGCTCTTCCAGGAACAGGTGATGCAGCTCGCCGTGGTGGCGGCCGACTACACGCCGGGAGAGGCCGATCAGTTGCGGCGCGACATGGCGGCCTGGAAGCGCAGCGGCCGTATCGAGCGCCACCGCGACCGGCTCATCCGCCGCATGATGGCCAAGGGCATCGAGCAGAAGTTCGCCGAGCGCGTCTTTGAGCAGATCCGCGGCTTTGGCGAGTACGGGTTCCCGGAGAGCCACGCGGCCAGCTTTGCCCTGATCGCCTACGCCACCTCCTGGATCCGGTGCCACTATCCCGATGTCTTCACCTGCTCGTTGCTCAACGCACAGCCCATGGGGTTTTACTCGCCGGCCACTATCGTGGACGACGCCAAGCGGCATGGAGTCGAGGTGCGGTCGGTGGATGTCAACCGTAGCGACTGGCACTGCACTCTGGAACGAAACGGTGAAGATGGCGGTGGATGCAAGGCGCGTCGGGATCGAGCCCCGGAGGCGTACACGGAGTACGTCGAGGAGCGCGATCCCGACGCAACGCCGCAGACGCCGCCATATCCACCGTTTCACTCCGTTCGAATGGGGTTGCGCTACGTCAAGGCCCTTTCCAAAGACCGCGACTGGTTGCGCATCGACGCCGCCCGCCGTGTCGCTCCCTTTGCTTCGGTGGAAGATTTTGTCCGCCGAACCCGGCTCGAGGAGCGGACGCTCTCCCGTCTCGCCGAGGCCGGAGCGTTCGATGGGCTACGTGAAATCCGGCGTCGTGACGCTCTGTGGGAGGTGCGCGGGCTCGCCCGCACCCCGTCATCCCGACTCGTAGGCAAGACAAAGGAGAAGGAGACCCCGACCTTCCGGCAACTGGATCTCGGCGAGACCATCGCCTGGGACTACCGGACCAGCTCTCACAGCGCCCGCGGGCATCCGTTGGAGCCTCTACGAGAACAATTGTCGGCCCAGCGTCTTCCCGATGCCCGGACCGTCGCTTCGATGCCGAACGGTCGGAAGGCCCATTACGCCGGTCTGGTCATCTGCCGGCAGCGCCCCGGCACCGCCGCCGGCGTCGTGTTCATGACCCTCGAAGACGAGACCGGCTTTGTCAATGTGGTGCTGTGGAGAGCCGTTTTCGACCGCTATGCGTTGATCGCCAAGACCGTTTCGTTTCTGGGTGTCAGCGGCAAGATCCAGACGGAAGGCAACGTCGTTCATCTGGTGGCCGACAAGCTGTGGGAGCCACAGCTCGAACAAGGCCCGGACGAGGTGAGAAGCCGAGATTTTCACTAAAAGACGGCGGGTACGCGCCGCCAGGACGCGGCTTAGAAGTTCTTTGGAACTTCCTTAGATCTTTTTTTGTTCTTTGAGCCTCCGGCGAAAGAAGCTCTCCGGGTCCGACAGCAGCTCCGCTCAGCGCGGTTGACAACGTAAGGGGGCGGCGCGAACGCTTCCGGAGGGACTCATGCACAGGCCTCGCCGACTTCTCATCGTCCTCCCCACGCTCTACTTACTAGCCCTCCCGCTGTGGGGTCAGCCTGTGCCCGTTTCGCCCGGCAACAGCGGCGAGCGCCGGCTTCTGACCGAAGCCTGCCCCACCTTCCACTGGGGCGAAACGGCAGGGGCCAAAGGTTACGAGCTCCTCGTCTTCCCGATCGATGGCTCCGACGGCACTAAGGCCGGGGTCCTGCACGAGACCGGCGGGCCGGCCCTGCGCGAGCTCCTGCCCGCCGGGACCAGCAGCTGGACACCGTCGCTCGATCGGTGCCTGACACCCGGGGCCCGGTACGCCTGGACGGTGCGTCTCGCCGGCGAGGCGGTAACTGTCGACAACGCTTGGTCTCAAGCACGGCATTTCACCGTGCGTGAGCGGAGCCGGCTGGAGCGCATCCTGGAGCGGGCAGTGCGCCGCCTGGTCGAGGAGGGCGAGCTGAGCGAGGAAGACGTTGCGCAGTTGGGCGCTTGGGGCCTTACCGGTGGCGAGCGTCGGGCGCCTGAGACGGCGGCGGTCGGAATAGACGATCCTTCTGTCGATCCTCTCGTCGAGATGCCCATTTTGCCCGCTCCCGTGCCGGCCATGCCGCTCATCGCACCCGCAGCCGGCGGGCCGTCGCGGTTTGTGGGCGATCCGCTGGGAGCAGTCTTTCAGGTCGACGGCACTGGAAACGACCGGGGCATCTACACCGAGGCGGACGAGGTGGGTCTGGTGAGCTATGCCCCGCTCCCGAACGGCTTTTCTTTTGGGGTCTTCGGTCGCAGCGAATCCAACCAGGGCACCGGGCTGGGCGGGCACGCGGCCGCCGCCACGGGTGTTACCTACGGTGTCCACGCTCAGAGCGATTCCACCAGCGGTATGGGGGTCTTCGGATGGGCCTCGGCCGGCTCCGGCCTCACCTATGGCGTCCAGGGCCGCAGCGCCTCGACATCCGGTCGGGCGGTCCAGGGGTGGGCTACGGCCGGCACCGGCACCACCTACGGCGTCTACGGCCTGAGCGACTCCACCGGTGGGCTGGGGGTCTTTGGCAGAGCCTCGGCCGGCACCGGTGCGACTTCCGGCATCTACGGCCAGAGCAGCTCCACCTCCGGCCGGGGGGTTTTTGGGTGGGCCACAGCCGGCACCGGCACCACCTACGGCGTCTATGGTCTGAACGGCTCCACTTCGGGCCGTGGGGTTTTTGGGCACGCTTCGGCCGACACCGGCCTGACTCGTGGCGTCTATGGCCTGAACGACTCCACCAACGGCCGAGGCGTGGTGGGATATGCCAGGGCCGACTCGGGAACCAACTACGGCGTCCGGGGCCGGACCGCCTCGGCCTCGGGCTACGACTTCTACGCCTCGGGCGCCGGCACCAATTACGGTCCCTTCACCGGCGGCCACGAAGTGCGGCTGGCCGATGACATCGGCAAGGTCGAGCCCGGCCTGGTGGTCTCGGTCACCGGCAACGCCGAGGTGCGCGAGGAAAACGGAGCCGTCAACCTCTCTTCCACCCTGCCGACCGTGACCCTTTCGAACCAAGCCGAGGATCCGATGGTCTTCGGCGTCCTGGTGGCCGAGTCCGAGCTTTCAGACGACCACTGGTACGCGCCTGGAGACGGAGAGCGTTTTGCGACGGTCAACGCCCTGGGCGAGGGGCGGGTCTGGGTCACCGATGTCAACGGACCGGTCCGGGCGGGCGATTACCTCACGACCTCGGACGTCCCCGGCCACGCCCAGCGCCAGGGAGACGGAATCTTGCGCAACTACACCCTGGGCAAGGTCATCGAAACGGTGGACTGGCAGAACGTGACCGAGACCGTCGAGCACAAAAGCGTGCCGCACAAACGGGCTCTTCTGGCGGTCGTTTACACCAGCGGCTGATACCGGCCAAGAGGACAACCAACTGACGAGGAGGAAACACCATGCACATGTCCCAACGAGTTCGCGTGATTACCGTATTTTCGATTTGGCTGGTGGCTTCAGGCGCCCTCTGGTCGGCCGAAGCGCCGGCGCCGGTGTCACCCGGCGGCGCCGAGACGATGGTCACGGCCGACCAACGGTGCCCGACGTTCATCTGGGGCGCCCTGCCCGGCGCCAAGCGCTTCGAGCTCGCAGTGTACGCAGCGGACGATGCTGCGGGATCGGCGGCCGAACCGGTTCTCACCGCCGAGCTGCCCGGCTCGGTGCAAGCCTGGGTGCCACCGGCCGAGCGGTGTCTAGAGCCGGGATCCAAGTACGCATGGACGGTACGGGCCGTGGGCCCGAGCGGCGCGTCGGAATGGTCCGAACCAAGCGTCTTCCAAGTGGCGGCGGCTCCGTCGAATCGGGAGGTCCAGGCGGCCATGGAGACTCTGGCTCGGCATCTCGACCGTGAGACCGAGGCGGACGAATCCCTCAAAACGATCGGGGAAAAAACTGCGGTCCAACAGGTGGCGCCGCCCCAAACCGACCCGGCTTCGGTCTCGATACCTTCTTCCCAAAGCGCCACACGCAGCACGATCCATTCGGGGATCGTTATTGAAGGAAACTACGAATTCTCCATTCCACACACCGGCTACTACCGAATTCCCGGCAATAGCCTGGTCACGGGACTGGATACCCTGGCGTACTCGCTGTCGCGGAACATCCACGGCTATTCCTTTGTCTCGTCCGGACCGTTCGGGCCGTATGCCGTCACCCAGTTCGCCGACGTCCACTTGCCGGCCCTCTCCACAGTCAACAGGCTCACATGCTGGTACCAGGACAACTCGGCCGCCGGTGGGATCGGCACGACCATCCAGCTACGGCGGCGGCTGGAGAATCAATCCACCAGCACGTCGATGGCGTCCGTAACCATCTCCACCACAGGGCCGGATCAAAGCACGGACGTCCTGAACGTGCAAGACAACTCTATCGCCAACCCCCTTATTCTCAATTCCATCTATGACTACTTCCTATTTGTGCCCTGGTCGCAGTCGGCCGCCGGCAGCTTCCTCCGTTTCTACGGCTGCGAGATCCGGTACACCTACACGGTGTTGGCGTTCTGAGGGCAGGCGGCCCGGCCGTGGTGGTCCGGCTAGGTAGGCTCAGGGCTTAACGGCTGCCGGGCCCCCGGACGACGCCGCTCTGTTCGAGCAGCGCTACAAACCGAGGATCTTCGGCGAGCGTGTCGAAGAGGGGGCTCTTGATGAGATGCGGAAAATACTCCGAGCGCTCCTCGACCGCGCGGGTGAGCGACGCGAGCGCCGCATCCGGCCGACCGAGCGCGGCGTGGGCCTCGGCGATCTCGATCGCCGGAACCCACCGGTCGACCGAACCGGACAGAAGCTCGAGACGGGCCCGCCAGAAGGCTGAGTCGTCCTTTGCGGCGATCGCCGAGTCGACCGCGTGAAGATCGTCGGCCTTCCAGCCTCTCTTTGCCATCATCATGCGCCGGTGCGCGAGCGCGTTCGGAACGTCGCCCAACCACCGGTATGCGTACGCCAGCTCACGGTGCGCCCAGGAAAAAGTGGCGTCTTTGTCGACGGCTTCCTCCAAACGGTCGATCGCTTCCCGGTGTCGTCCTGCCGCGTTGAGGCGCTGACCCCAGACAGCCAGCATCAGGGGTGAGAGCGGGTCGAGCTCCACCGCTTTTTGGACTTCGGCGAGCGCTTCGGAATGACGGCCATCAAAACTCAGGCACTCGGCGTACCACTGATGCACGGTGGCGTAGCCGGGCTGGAGCTCGATCGCCCGGAGGTAGGACTCCTTCGCCGCCTGCCAGTCCCAGTCACGGCTGGCCCGGATGAGCCCAAGGGTGGCGTGGGCTTCGGCGAGATTGGGATCCAGCTCCAGGGCTCGCCGTACCAACCTCTCGGCCTCCGGTAGGGCCTCTTCGGGGCGCAGCTCGGTGTAGTTCGAAAGCTGGATCAAGGCATCCGCCAGCCCTGCGTGGGCGCGCGCAAAGTCCGGTGCGAGTTGGATCGCGGCCTCGAAGTGGGCCTTGCTCTTTCGCAGGTCAACGCGGTTTCGCCGATTCCAGAAAAGCCGCCCCTTGAGGTACTCGCGATAGGCCTCCGGTGTGACCGACTCGCTGAGCGCGAGCTCGGTGACCCGATCGAGGCTCAACTGCCCTTGAATCTCCCGGGCGACTCCATGAGAGATCTCGGACTGCAGGCCGAGAAGATCGACCAGCTCCTTTTTGTAGTCCTTGGCCCAGAGCAGCTCGCCGGTCTCTCCCGACAGCAGATGAACGATCACCCGAAGCTGCTCTTCGGAGCGCGAGACCGACCCCTTGAGCACCGCCTCCACGGCCACCTCACGCGCAAATTCAGGGACACTTTGGCCGCCTTCCCCGTAACGCGCGGCCGACGTATAGGAAATGACCTTGAGATCGGGAATCTTCGCCAGATCGGTGATCAGCATGTCCGTCATGCCGATCGCCAGGTACTCCTCGCTCTCCGCGGACAAGTTCTCGAACGGCAAAACGGCAATGGATGGATAGGTCCTGGGGGTCCGATCGGCCTGACGCTGTCTGAGGGCCGCGAGCACAAAGAGAATCAGGATCAACGCGCCGAAACCAAGCCAAGACAACCACCTGGCGCTCGATCCCCGACCGGCTGCAGGAGGGGTGACCGGATCCCCGGACGCAGCGGCCACATCCAGCCACTCCACCGGCGCGACCAGCCGGTAGCCCCGGCGATGAACGGTGCGGATGTAGCGAGGGTTCTTCGGATCGTCGCCAAAGACTCTTCGGAGCTGAGAGATGCCTTCGGTCAGCACCGCCTCTACGACGATCCGGTCGCCCCAGACGCCGTCCAGGAGCTCTTGCCGGGAGACGGTCTCCCCGGCACGCGTCGCCAGGTAGACCAACAGCTCCATGAGCCTCGGCTCGAGGCTGCGCGTGTCGTCTTGCCGCCTGACCTCGGAGAGTGTCGGATCGACGTCCCATTCGCCGACACGAAATGGCCGACTCGCGTCGGGAGTCTCGGCGTCGGCGTTTGGGGCTTCGTGCATGGACGTGCCTGTTTGGAAGTTCCTTAGATTTCCCTTATACCACCTTCTCTATACGAACGAACGGCGACCGATGGCTCCGAAAAACCGGCTCGGGACCGATCGGCGGGCGAGGAACCGGCCTTTTACGGAGACGAGGGGACGATCTTCTACTCGTCCCGAATGACGCACGCCGGCACTCCGCCGTTCTGGGCGACGGCAGAAAGGGTCCACGCGCGGAACCTGGGAAAACGCTCGCGAAAGACCGGTTCCTGCATCACCACGTGGCTCGCGCCGACGACCGCGAAGACACGCTCTCCGCTTTCGACCGCCCGCCCCAACTTGTCGACCATGTGCAGATCGCGAGTCCAGCCACCGAGACGGGAGAGCTCATTCATGAAGTTGCCCGTCCGCACCGGGTCGTAGAAGGCGTCGGGCACCTCGCGCCAATCGGGATTCTCGGGAAAGAGCTCGGAATAGAGCTCCGCCAGCTCGACGCTGTTGTGCGGGAAACCCTCGAGCCCCGGAAGATGTGACTGGAGCCGGATCACCCGATCCAGGAACTCCTCGGGCTCGGAGAACCCGTCGCTCCTTCGATAGCTCCGGTACGGAGACAGCGAGTAAAAGAGCTTGACCTTCTCCGCCGGATATCCGGCGTCGATCGCTTCCTTGACGAGCTGTTCACGCGGCGGCTCGATGTCGTAGATGGGAACTTCGTCCCGTGCCGCTAGGTACCGCAGGAGCCCGGGCTCGCCGTTCTTCCCCACCGCTTCCTCGACGGACCCTCGTGTGGGTGGATCTCCGCCCTCGTTGAAGGCGATCGTCGGGCTGAAGCTCTCCCACAGATCGATAATCTGTCTCGTCTGGGGATGACCGGGATCGTAGCTGTGCCGGGCCCCGAAATAGAGAAGCTCTCCTTTCCCCGCTTGCACTTCGAGGATGTAGGGCACGGAGTGCGTGATGCGGTCGAGCTCTTCGTACGTGAGCAGAGACGGGGTGAGCGGGGACGGTTCGGCCACGGTCTCGGCCGTCCCGTTCGCAACTGCGTCGGGGTGTGTGTTTTGACACGCAACAAGGGCACCTGCCATGTGCGCCCACAGAAAGACGCTCACGGACGATTTCCGCACTTTGCCCATCGCTTGGGTCTACGACCCACCCGGCGCGGATGTCTATGCTCGGGGATCGGGCTCTTCTTAGATGCGCCAACCCGCCAGACGTATCCGGCGGGTTGGCGCATCGGCCTTAAAGGCTACTCACGGGAACTAATCGTTCCAAGAGTATCCGGCCCTGATTTGGCTTCGGATCTTCATCGCGCTGACCTCCTTTCCGGACATCGCGCCCCCGGCGCGCCGGATACGACGCCCCATAACAGAGACCCGATCCGTCACCGATTGTTAACAAAGACTCCTACACGGCGCTCCGGGGCGCCCGGACAGTCGCACCAAAGCACCAGCCAGTAGACTCCGCCCAACCGTGGGCAACGTATTGAGAATTTACTGCTAGATGTCTTTCTACGCCGATCTCCACGTCCACTCCAAATACTCGCGGGCCACGAGTCGCAACTGCGATCTGGAGCATCTCGCCTGGTGGGCCCAGCGCAAGGGGATCACAGTTGTCGGCACCGGAGACTTTACTCACCCGGCGTGGTTCGACGAGATCCAGGACAAGCTGGTGCCGGCCGAGCCCGGGCTCTTCCGTCTCAAGCCCGAGCTCGAGCGGGATATCGAGGGCCGGCTGCCACCTTCCTGCAGGGGCCCGGTGCGCTTTATGCTCGAAGTCGAGATCTCGACGATCTACAAGAAGGGCGAGCGCACCCGCAAGATCCACCATTTGATCTACAGCGCCAACCTGGACACCGCGCAGCGGTTTCGCGAGAGTCTGGCGCGGATCGGCAACATCGCCTCCGACGGCCGCCCGATTCTCGGTCTGGACTCCCGCGATCTTCTGGAGATCACTCTGGAAAGCGGTCCCGACGCCTACCTGGTCCCGGCTCATGTTTGGACGCCCTGGTTCGCCGTCCTGGGCTCCAAATCCGGGTTTGACAGTGTGGACGAGTGCTATGGCGATCTTGCCGAGCACATCTTTGCGATCGAGACCGGGCTGTCCTCGGACCCGCCGATGAACTGGAGGGTCTCGCAGCTCGACCGTTTCACCCTGGTGAGCAACTCCGACGCCCATTCGCCGCCCAAGCTGGGCCGCGAGGCCTGTGTCTTCGATACCGAGCTCGACTATTTCGCTATGCGCCGAGCGCTGGAGACCGGTAACGGCTTCGACGGCACCGTAGAATTCTTTCCCGAGGAGGGCAAGTACCACCTCGACGGCCACCGCGGATGCGGCGTGCGGCTGGAGCCGGAAGAGACCCGCCGCCACGACGGGAGTTGCCCGACCTGCGCCAAGCCGCTCACGGTCGGGGTCATGCACCGGGTCGAAACCCTAGCGGACCGTCCGGAAGGCGGCCTTCCAGACACCTCCACGGAGACCGAACAACCCGCTGCCTTCCGCAGCCTGATACCGCTGGATGAGGTCGTTGCGGAGCTCCACTCGGTGGGGCCGAAGTCAAAAAAGGTCGAGCGCACGGTCTCCGGCCTGGTGGACCGGTTGGGTCCGGAGATCGACGTCCTGGAGCGGGTTCCGCTGGAGGACGTCGCGCGGACCGCCGAGCCCTTGCTGGTCGAAGCGCTTCGGCGTCTGCGAGACGGCGACGTGCGCTGCGAGGCGGGCTTTGACGGAGAGTACGGAGTCATCCGGCTCTTCGAGCCAGGTGAGATCTCGACCAAGGGGTCGGTCGGACTGCTCTTCGAGCTCCCCGAGGTCTCCAGCTCCGCGCCCGTTCCAGCTCAGGAGAGCGTCGATCCGTCACCGGAAAAACCGGCGGAACCAAAGGCCGGCACCGCCGTCACAAAGACTCCGGACGACGCTCCGGTAGAGGCCCTGGACGACTCGACCGGCGCAGAAGGGCTGGGCGCAAAGGCCTCCGTCCTGGATCGTCTCGACCCCGACCAACGGGTGGCCGCCGAGACGGTCGACCGGCCGGTGTTGATTCTCGCCGGGCCGGGGACGGGCAAGACCCGCACCTTGACCCACCGCCTCGCCTATCTGGTCTCCGAGCGGCAAGTCGCCCCGGGCCGATGCCTGGCCGTCACCTTCACCCGCCGCGCCGCCGGTGAAATGCAAGAGCGGCTCGAACAATTGGTCCCGGATGCCGCCCGCCGGATCACCGTCACGACATTTCACGGTTTGGGGCACTCGATCGTCCGCGAGCAAGCAACCGAGCTGGGCCTTCCCGGGGATTTCCGCGTGGCCGATCCCCACGAGTGCGCGGAGCTGGTCAGCGACCTCTTCGACACGCCGATCGAGCAAGCCCCGCGAAGAATGGAAGAGTTGCGGCAACGCAGGCACTTATCCAAGGAGGAGAACTCGAGGGACCAGCCAGACGACCGTGTCTCGGTCTATCGCAAGGCCCTGCGGGATCGCGGCCTGGTGGATTTCGACGACCTCTTGCTATTGCCGCTCGAGCTGTTCGACCAACGTCTGGATCTCGCCCAGCAGTACCAAGCGCGGTATCCATGGATCTCGATCGACGAATACCAGGACATCGACCCTCTCCAGTACCGTTTGATCCGGCATCTGGCGCCGCCGGGCGCCAACCTGTGCGCGATCGGCGACCCCGACCAGTCGATCTATCGCTTCCGCGGCGCCGACGTCGGCTTTTTTCTCCGCTTCCGGGAGGACTATCCCTCGGCACGGATGTGTCTTCTGCACCGCAGCTATCGATCCAGCCCCGCCATTCTGGCCGCCGCCCAACAGGCGATCGCGCCGGCCAGCCTGGTACCGGACCGACGCCTGACCGCCGCGCGCGAAGAAGAAGATTCCGGCCGCATCGTCCTGCACACCGCCGGGAGCGGACGCGCCGAGGCCGAGTTTGTGGCCCACACGATCGAGCAACTGTTGGGGGGAACCTCCTACTTCTCCCTCGACAGCGGGCGGGTCGGGTCGGGGGACACACGGGGAGAAAGCGAGGCGTTCTCATTCGACGACTTTGCGGTGCTCTACCGCATGGACCGGCAGGCGGACCTCTTGCTCGAGGCGCTTGGCCGCGCCGGGATCCCGGTGCAAAAACGCTCGCACCGCCGATGGACGGACCGGCCGGCGGTCGAACGACTGGTCCGCCGGCTGCGGGAGCTCGCCGCCGAGGCCGAGTGCGACGGTTCGGAGCTCACGGTCGAAGGAGGTCTGGTCCGGGCGGCTGAGATCCTCCAAAGCGACAGGTCTGCGGACCACTCCGGCCAGGAAGCCGAGATTCGAGCCGCCCTCGAGCTCCTCCAGCCCCTTGCCGTGGCGTACCGTAACGATCTCGACGCCTTTCTCTCGGAGATCGCGCTCGGGGGCGAGATCGACACCTGGGATCCGCGGTCGGAGCGTGTCTCCCTGCTGACCCTGCACGCAGCCAAGGGACTCGAGTTCCCGGTGGTCTTTATCGTCGGCTGCGAGGACCGCGTCCTGCCGCTTCGCCGCGCCGATACCACCGAGGACGACCTGAACGAGGAGCGCCGGCTCTTCTTTGTCGGCTTGACGCGCGCCCGTTCGAGGCTTTTTCTTTCCCATGCCGGTACCGATCCATCGCCCTTTCTCCGCGACATCGAAGAAGCCCTTCTCGATCACCACCGGGCCCCGCGCCGGGAGCCCAAACGACAGCTCGGTTTGTTCTAAGGCGCTGGCCCCGGATCCGATTCTCCGCCGGCCCCCGTGAGACCAGCGTGACATCTTGGCCGTATCTTTCTCTGTCCCCCGGTGAGGCCGGGCGGGCGTGAATCGATGAAACGAAACGCACTCATCGTAGAAGACGACCACGACATTGCCCGTCTGGTTCGACTCCACCTGGAGGACCTGGGCTGCGCGGTGACTCTGGCGACCGACGGCCACCAGGGGCTGGTCGAAGCCGAGGGCCGCCGGTGGGATCTGGTCGTCCTGGATCTGAGCCTGCCCGGCCCCGACGGGCTGGACATCTGCAAGCGAATCCGCACGTCGGCGGGGGCCTATGTGCCCGTGCTGATGCTGACCGCCCGCTCCTCGGAGCTGGATCGGGTGCTGGGGCTCGAGCTGGGCGC
Organism: Candidatus Multivoradales bacterium; assembly: GCA_965224065.1. Lineage (GTDB taxonomy): Bacteria > Acidobacteriota > Thermoanaerobaculia > Multivoradales > JAHEKO01 > JAOTZA01. The sequence continues at coordinate 2,860,689 of CBDCYF010000005.1, read as the reverse complement.
CGACGACTACCTGACCAAGCCATTCAGCGTGCTCGAGCTGGTGGCGCGGGTCAAGGCCTTATTCCGGCGGGTCGATGCCCTCTCCGATGCCGACGATGGGAGCCCCGAGCCGGCACTGTCCCACGGCGGTCTGTCGATCGATCCGGCACGCCGGGCGGTGGCGATCCACGGACGGCAGGTTCGCTTGACGGCGCGCGAGTTCGATCTGCTCGAGCACTTCGCGCGCCACCCCGGGCGCGTGTTTACGCGCGCCCAGCTTCTCGATGCGGTATGGGGCTACAGTCACGCCGGCTACGAGCACACGGTCAACTCGCACATCAACCGCCTGCGCGCCAAAATCGAAGACGACCCGGCGCAACCACAATGGGTGGAGACGGTCTGGGGAGTCGGCTATCGACTTTCCGAGAACCCGCCCGGGCCCACCGGGGAGCTCGCGGTTTCGGTGGAATCGGGGTCCGCATGAGCCGGATCCGGACTCTCTACGCCAAGCTGGCGCTGGCCCTGGCCGGTCTGTTCCTGGCTCTCGGCATACTGCTACTGGTCGCCAACCTCATCTCTACCCGCCGCTTTCTCACCGAGGTGAATCAGCGGCTCCATCTGAATCTGGCCACACACCTGGTCAAGGACGCGCTGCCGATCTCCGACGGCCACGTGCGCCCCGAGGCCCTCGAGCAGATTTTCCACATGCTGATGGTCGTCAACCCCACGATCGAGGTCTACCTGATCGATCCCAACGGACACATCCTGGAATACGACGCGCCGCACGGCGCGGTGGTCCGGCAACGGGTCGGGCTCGAGCCCATCGAAGATTTTCTTGCCGGTGAGAAAGCGCTGCCGATTTTTGGTGACGACCCACGAGATCGCGAGCGGCGTAAGCCCTTTTCGGTCGCCCCGATTCTCAACGGTTCGACTTTGGAAGGGTACCTCTACGTGATCCTGGGAGGCGAGCAATACGACTCGGAGATCGCCATGCTCCAGGGGAGCCACACCCTGAGGGTCGGTTTCGGCCTCTCGTTGGTGGCGCTGGCGCTGCTTCTCGGCGCCGGTCTCCTGGTCTTCTCGCTCATTACCCGGCGTGTCCGGAAGCTGGCCGCCCGCGTCGACTCGTTCGAAAGCGATGGCCTTCTCGAACAAAGCCGGTCGCCACAGGACGCCGGAAGCGACGAGATCTCCCGCCTCAACCGCTCGTTTGAGCGCATGGCAGCACGTCTGGCGGCGCAGCTCGATGAGCTCAAGAAGACCGACGCCCTGCGCCGCGAGCTGACCGCCAACATCTCCCACGATCTGCGCACTCCGCTGACCTCGCTGCGAGGCTATCTGGAGACGCTCCGCGCCAAGACCAATACCTTGTCCGAAGGAGAAAAGCGCGACTACCTGGAGACCGCGCTGCGCCAGAGCGAGCGCCTCAGCCGTCTGGTCGCCGAGCTCTTCGAGCTGGCCAAACTGGAATCCGCGACCGTCGAGCCCGAGATGGAGCCGCTCCCCATTGTGGACCTGGTACAGGACACCGCGCAGGATTTTCAGCTCTCGGCCCGCGAATGGGGCGTGCGCCTTCTGGCGGAGACCCCGGACCGCAGCCCGATGATCGTCGGTGACGTAGCGCTGATCGCGCGCGTGCTCGAGAACCTGGTGGACAACGGCATTCGCCATACGCCCGGTGGCGGTGAGGTCCGTCTCTCGGTCGCCCGTCACAATGGAGCGGTCCGCGTCTCGGTGGCCGACACCGGCCGCGGCATCTCCCCCACCGAGCTGCCGCACGTGTTCGATCGGTACTTTCAGCGCTCGGACAGCTCCGTCCCCGGGGGCTCGGGACTCGGTCTTACGATCTCCCGCCGCATCGTCGAGCTTCACGGCAGCCACCTGCGGGTCGAGAGCCAGCTCGGAAAGGGCTCCCGCTTCTTTTTCGATCTGCCCGCGACGACGATCCTGCAGCCGGCGTGACCAAAATGTGAGATCGGGCGGAGAACCGGGTGAGATCTCGGCGCCAGCCTTCCTCCCATGACACGACGCTCCGGGCGTCGACTGACTCAAAGGAGGATTCGCATGACCCGTACAAAGACCCTCGCCGGAGCCCTTGCTGTTGCCGCAACCGTCCTCGCGCTGACAGCAGCCGGCAGCCCAGCCCACGCCGCCGAATTCGACGTCACCATCTACAATCTGTCCAATCAGGTCTTCTCGCCACCCATCGTGGTGACCCACCGACCGAGCTCTTCGATCTTCCAAGTCGGCCAGCCTGCCAGCCCCGAGTTGGCTGCTATGGCCGAAGACGCGGACAGCGAGGGGTTGATCGCACTCCTGGGCACCACCACTGGGGTTCGCGACGTAGCCATCGGTTCCGGTGTCATCCCGCCCGGCGGCTCGATGAGCGTGCGGGTCCGGGGAGCCAGCTCCAACAACATCACCGTCCTCGGCATGTTGGTCACTACCAACGACACCTTCTACTCGGCCACGGCGCGCGTGCGGCGAAGCGCCACGTTCAGAGGACCGGGCTACGACGCCGGCAGCGAAGCCAATACCTTGAGCTGTGCCCACATCCCGGGACCGCCTTGTGGCAACGCCGGCGTGCGGGTCACCGATGGCGCCGAAGGCACGATCCGGATCAACGAAGGCATCAACCGCGGCTCGCTACGGGGCCTGGACTGGCGCAACCCGGTGGTGCAGGTCCGCGCGGTTCGCGTATCGAACAACTGACGCTCGACAGACAAGACCCGGAAGACCGTCCCTTTGTTCGCCTACAAATGGGACGGTCTCCCTTTTTTCTTCCGACCCGGCCAGCCCGTCACATCCCGTCGATTTCGCCGCAACGACTAGATCGGTGGATCGATTCCGTGCAGGTGCTCGACAAAATAGTGCCGAAGTCTCCGCTTGAAATAGGGGTCAAAGAGGAGAAAGTGTCCCTGGTTCGGCATGTGCAACAGATCGAAGGTCTTGCCCGCCTTGATCAGGGCGTTCGCCAGCCGATGCGTCGCGGCAGGCAACGCCAGATTGTCCATGTCGCCGTAGGCCAGCAACAGGTGACCCTCGAGATTGGCCGCGAGGGCCGCGTTGTCGAACGCCAGGTAATTCTCCGGCACCGCGGCGGGCTCCGGACGGCTCGGTCCCCCATCCGCATACCTCGGGATTCCAAAGAATTTGATGCCACTGGGCGGCAGCGACATGTAGTCGTGACTGCCGGCCGACGCCACCGCGACCTTGAAAAAGTCCGGCCGGCGCAAGATGGCTCGCGCGGCGCCGGCTCCGCCATTCGAGCTGCCCCAGATGCCCACCCGATCGGCATCGAGCCCGGGGAACCGGTCGGCTAGCTGACGAATCGCCTCGACGTGATCTTCAATCTGGATGTCGGCAAACGCCGGATAGCCGACTTCCCGGAAATCCCTCGAACGTTTCGGTGTCCCACGACCGTCGACGCTGACAAGGTGAAACCCGAGCCGCGTCAGACCTGACGGATACGGCGAGCTCACGGCATCCATAAAGCCAACGGGCACAACCGACGCGATCGCGTTGATGTAGTTCACATCGACGATCGGCAGTTTCTGCCCGCTATCGAAGCGCTCGTGAGCTCGGTGCAGAGACGCGTACAGATCCGTCTTGCCGTCCGCAGCTTTGACCCGAACACGCTGGGGCGGTCGCCAACCGAACTCGAAGAGGGCGTCGGCATCCGCTTCTTCCAGAACAACGACTTCGTTTGCATCCCACGTCGATCGCAAAACAGTGCGGGGAGGAGTGGATATCGTGGAGTACGAATCCACAAAATAGTCGCCACCGGGAGAGACCTTGCTCTCATCGACGACGTGATGGGCGATCTCTGGAGTCAGAAGAGCCGGCTCCCCTCCATCCAGCGGTACCCGGTAGATGTACTGCTGATATGGATCGACGTTTTCGCCGGCCCGGGACCTCGAGATCAACAGAGCGCGCCGCTCGGGATCGACGTAGAGAATCGAGCGAACAACCCCCTCGCCGTGGGTCAGCCGGCGTTTGAGCTTTCCGGCCTCGAGGTCGTACAGGTAAAGATGGCCGTAGTTATCGCGCTCCGAGAACCAGATCACTTCGTCGCCAAAGATACGGACCATCGCTTTCGACCCAAAGGACGAAAGGTAGACGCGGCTATGTGGTGCCCGTTCCTCCAGGATGACTTTGCACTTGCCGGTCGGCATCTCGACTTCGACCAGCCGGCCCACCTTGGCGTCAGTGGACGACATGTAGAAATAGCCTTTGTCGCCATCGGCGCTCCAACCCAAGGGCTCATTGCCCGGATACGGGTCCTCGAGATCAAACCCGTCCGGTAACTGGATCGGATAGCGCGACTTCGACTGCAGATCGATGATGTAGTCGCTGACCCTCGATTGCTTTGCATCTCCAAGAAGGGTGACGCGTACTTCTCGCATCTTGGGTCGAAAACCACCGTCAGCCGGCACGGACTCCAGGAAGGGATAGGGCTCGACCTCCCGCTCGTCCAGCTTTCGTGTAATCAGCCATCTGCCGTTTGGCGCCCAATGGGTCGACACCGGTCGCAAGACGGCGTCCGGCCCGGGACGACCGCTATTCAGAGTCTGTTGGTCTGAGCCGCTCGCGTATGCGGCCAGCCGCTCTCCGTCTGTGGTGAGACGCGTTTCGCTACGATCTCCTCGATTGACGAGCCAAAGGTTGTGGTTGCGCACGAAGACACCGTGCCCGGTCCCCGGCGCGACGAGCACCTCGGGAGCAGCCAGATCCTCGCCGAACTCACACACGGGCTTGCGCGCGGTGCAAGTTATTCGTCGATTGGAATGTCGGTACCTTATCTCGTGCGTGTCACGCCGGAAGACGATCTCGTCCGGAGACGAGGCCTGACCCTCGCTACTGGCGCCGATCAACCGCTCGAGCGCCTCTGTCATCAGTGCGACGTCAAACGCCGATCGCCGCACTCCGCTCTCGACGTCCACTAGTACGACGGATTGCCCCTTTCCCTCGTCCCGCCGATACCAAAGATATCGACCTTCGCCGGCCCAGTTTGGCTCGATGGCGGCGTTCTTGACGAGGGTCGCAAGGTTCGCGTTGTCCAGTCGCTCCGCAGCTGCGTAATCCCCGGCCTCCAGCAGAAGGTCGGCAGCTTGGACTGCCCCGCCGATCGTCGCGGCAAGCAGCGTGAGCAATGCGGCCAGGATGTACTTTCTCAAGAACATCTGGGTGCCCACCCGCTCTTGCTCACTTGCCTTTAGGGCGTGTAGCTCAACTGCAAAGCGATGCTGCGTGGCCGAATGCTGGACGCACGCGCCGGTCGCGTAGCATCGGGATTCTCAGGTCCGCCGCCAGCGGCTGGAAATACCTGCAACAAAGGGATGGCGTCCGTGAGATTGTCTGCCACCAGCTTGATCTCCCATTTCCCCATGTACAGCCCGGCGGAGGCGCTGACGACATCCTGAGCTGGAATCGGCACGGCACCATCGCCGCCATTGAAGCCCTCCGTGGTAGTCCGGTCTTTGTGCCAGTAGTTCGCCCGCAGGTAGCCTGCCCGGTCGCCACCCACCAAAAAATCGTAGCCGAAGTCCGCCGCCCAAGTGTAGTCGGGCGTCCTTCGCAAAGAGTCGCCCTTTTCTACCAGCAGACGGCCGACGTCGGGATAAATAAACGCGTCCCTCTGAAACTCGTTGGAAGTATGCGCGAGGTTGACCGAGGCATAGACCCCCGGTGCGATCAGATCCTGTGTTGCCAGCTCGAGCTCGAAACCTTCGACCTCCAGATCTGTCGCGTTGGTCGTAAACGCGAATTGGCCGATCGAGTCACGAACGACGGTCTGCACGTCCTCCCAGTCCATTCTGTAGACCGCCGCGTTGAAAACCGCGCGGTTGTTCGCCCAGGAGGACTTGTAGCCCACCTCGTAGTTGATAAGACGATCGGGGTCGAACCTCAGGAAATCGAGCGAGCTGTTGAAATTCGGCCCCACAAAAGGGTTGAATCCACCGATGCGAAAGCCCTCGGAGCGAGTTAGGTAGACGAGACCGCGCTCGTGAAGATGGCGCGTCAGCTGCACCTTGAAGAAACTGTCGTCGTCGCCGACCGAACCGACCTCCTGGCCAAAGCTCGTACCCAAGAAGACGGTGTCCTGATCGTTGTCGATGTTCCAGTCGAAATAGCGAGCCCCTACCAGGAGCTCCCAAGTCGGGGTGAGGTCGATGGTCACCTCACCAAATATCGCTTTCTCCTTAAAGGACTGGGGGCCGCCGAGAAAGAACACGAGCGCGCCGTTACCGATCGCTGTCGAACCCGGCGGCAACGTCGGATCTTGGATTTCTACGCTCTCGGTGAGGTCGAATTGATCCAGTTCGTCACTGTACAGGCCGACGATCCAACCGACCCGGCCGGAATTCGTCGAGCTCAGTCTGAGCTCATGGGTTGTCGACTCCTCTCGGAGGATCGTGTCGGTACGGGCCAACGGAATAAAGCCGAAGAACCCCCGAGAGACGTCGTTGTAGACATTGTCGAAATCGAATTGTGCGCCCGTGTAGTTGAGGTTGGCCCAGCCGAGATCCGCGTCGACGATCAGATTGATGAGATCGTACTCCTGCGTCGCGGGCGTTACGTCAACGGGAGAGTCCGTTTGCCGTTCTCCCAGATCGAGATCGAAGAAGGTCGGCGCATCTGCGGTCAGGTCGTTGCCATGATAAATCGCGGTGACGGTCACTTTCTCCGAGGGCCGGTACAGGGCCGATAATCGCCAAGCGGTTTCGTCGACCTTGTTGATGTCCTCTGCACCGGTCGCAATGTTGTCGATGTAGCCCTCCTCACTGATCTGATGGCCCGCGACCCGCACGGCGAACTTGTCCTCGACGATCGGCAGGTTCGCATGCGCGACAAGTCGATGGCTTGCGCCGGAACTCTCGCCCGTTGCGTAGAGATCGGTCGTAAACGACCAACTGCGCGCTGTCGGGTCGGGGCGGTTGGACCGGTAGGAGATCAGCCCCCCCACGGCTTGAGAGCCCCATAGTGTCCCCTGCGGACCGCGCAGCACCGCGACCTCGCCGATGTCGAACAGCCGGTAGCTGCCGCCGAATCGCGGCGCGCCATCCAGATATTGCGCGACCACGGACACCGTATTGTCGGCCACCCGTGAGATGCCACGTATGGAAGCCACTTCCTGCCCCCGGCCGGGGCCGCCGTTATCGATGAAATTGGTGCCGGGCACCTGCACGATGAAATCCTCGAAGTCGAGCGCGTCCAGCCGCTCAAGCTTTTCGTTGTTGAAAGCGGTGATGCTGTTGGCGAGGTCTTGGGCGTCAACCTCGCCTTGCTTTGACGCTGTAACGAGAATCGCATCGACGAACGTCTCCGAGGACTCGTCTTGATCCGTGTCGTCGGCTTCCCCTTCGTCCGCGCCGCTCTCATCCTGGGCCTCGGTAGGCTGCCGTTCCGATTGCGGTCCGTTTGCAACCGGAGCGCCCACGCTCGCGGGCGGAGAAGGCAGGTCGGCCTCCGCGTGGGTGCGAGTCGTAGCAGCACTGCCGCCCTTTTTGTCTTCCTGATCGTCTTCGGTACGAATGCTCACGGTCTCCGAGCCGGAAAACTCGTACAAAAGGTTGGTTCCTTCGAGAAGGCGGTCGAGCGCCTCGGGTGGCTCGAATGCTCCTCGGACCCCGGGGGTTTCGAGCCCCGCGACGTTGTTTTGCTCGTACAGGACCTGTAGATCGGCCTGACGCGCGAACTCGCGTAGCCCCCCACCGAGCTCTTGAGGAGGAATCTCGAAACTGATTTTTTGGGTCGCCGCGACCGACACCTCTGCGACCAAAGCCAGAAAGAGAGCGATCGTGCAAACGAAACGGCTACGACTTTTCATACCGGCTCCTTTTGTTCGAATCTCAGGCGAGACCTGCCCCTCGATTACTCGTTAAGACGAACCAAGCGCAGCTTTCCCCCATCCGAACGAAAGAAGCTTGCCGGACTACCCGCTCCGACCGGCGATGCGACGGTGCCTTCGAAGTGATCATTCCCCCGTCGGGGACGCCACCACGGAAGCTTGCGATTCGAGATCTCGGGTGGTTTGCTCGGCAACCGCGTCCGACCGATGGCGAAGCACGGTAAGAAAATCGCCAATTCGAAGCGAAGCGACCGGCAGCGCCTTTTCGAGACTCTCGACGGGGTCGTATCCTGGACCGATGCGCAGCAGCCCGCCAACACGCATCGTGGCGAGGTCCCTACTGCTGAGAACCAAATAGCCGGCCACGTATGGGTCCAGATCGCGAACGACCTCGGACAGAGGCACGTCATCGAACTCGAGGACACCCCGCCGCCAGGACACCGCTCGCTCCATTTCCGCCTCGGCGACGGAGCGGGCGCTGGCGAGCCCAACGTCGAGTCGCATGGCGCCCGCGGCCGCCAGCTCGACCGACTTCCGCGAGCTGTCGAGACTCCCGCTGTCTATGGGAGTCGCCCGGACCCGCCCCTCGAGCACGATCACTTCGACCTCTGATCCTCGCGAGCTGACACCGAATTCAGTTCCCAAGGCTTCGAGGGTTCCGGCCGAGGTCTGGACGACAAACGGCCGGCCGTCGCTCACCACCGTAAACAGAACCTCTCCCCGCCGTAGCTCCACTTCGCGCCTCTGTTCGTCGATCCGCACATGAAGCACGGTCTCGGCGCTGAGCAGGGCACGGCTACCGTCGACCAGCGCAATCTCGCGCTGCTCGCTGGTTAACGTCTCAAAGCGATCTCCCAGAGGAGATGGGGGCCGGCGCAGGAGCCCCGCCCCGAGCAAAAGAAACATCAGGACCATTGCCGCGGCGACCAGCCCGCGACCCCTGGAGCTCTTTTTCTCCATGGACTCGTCGATGCCGGAATATATAGCCCGCGCCATCAGCGGATCGCGATAGAGCTGCGCGCTCACTTCATCGGCATCGAGCCAGAGACGCTCCAGCGATTCGAAAGCTTCGCGATGAGCAGGATCCGCCGCCAGCCATTCCTGGAACTCCGCACGAGTGTCTCGCCCGGCCACCTGGTCGTCGAGAGCACGATCCAGCGCGATCAGCCAACTCGCGGCCTCCTCAAATGCTCTCTCCCGGTCAACGGCTGGCATCACGTCACACGTCTCAGGCGTCTATCGTTCCGGAAGCTTCGCCTCTCGACGAGGGCTCCCCACCGTCGCGCGTTCGCCGGTATTGCGCGAGATCCACGACACCCTCGGACCGCACCCGTTCGGCGCCTAGCACAAACCGGCGGCACAGCACCATGGCCTTGGCCAAGTGCTTCTCCACGGTTTTTTCCGATATTGCCATCTGTTCGGCAATGCTTCGGTAGCTGAGATGGCGGAACTTTCGCAACACAAAGGCCTGCCTGCAACGCGGCGGCAGCGAGAGAATGGCTCGCCGGAGAAGCTCCATGCGCTGAGCAACGAGAGTCTGTTCTTCCGGCCCTGCGACCCGATCTTCGATCTGGTCCTCGGACGCGGCGCCTCGTGACTCCTCTCCGCGAACGTACTCTCTCCGACGGAGATCGATCACCAGGTTCCTTGCCGTCGTGAACAGAAACGCGCGCGGGAACCGAAGCGCTCCCCGGCTTTTGGTTCGGTACGCTCGGAGAAAAACCTCCTGCACCACGTCGTCGGCTTCCTGCGGAGATCGCAGCCGGCGAGCGACAAACCGGCGGAGAACCGTTCGATAGTGCTCCAAGTCCGACATCAAATCTACGAAACGTTACCATCCGAAACAGCAGGCGAGCAGGCACTGGGCCCTCGTTCCGCCTTGTCCGTCTCACATTTTTCCTCCGATCTACATAGACGTAGGAGGCTTCAGAATCCCCCATCGCCGACTCCGCTCCGAGCGAAAAGGCGTTTCCTCACCAGCACGAAGAACGATTGCCGGTGGCTCAACCGGCATCTCACAAGGACACTCGCCGCGCAGCAGAATGGGGGAATAGGAAGGCGTGCGCGTCTAGATAGGACAGTCGGCGAGCGAAACTCATCGCTCACGCCTGAAAATACGCAACGAAAGCCCCTTGAGCCCGAAGTCGAGACAACCGTCGCGCGCCGGTGTCGCCACCGTATGGGCACTTGCTGCGCTGATGCTCGCGTGCGGGCGCGACCAGGGCTCCTCGGGGCCCTCGACCGTGCCCGTCCCCACCGCCGACCCGGTGGCACAGGCCGGTCCTGCCGGTATCCCCTGGTATCCGGGCGACGTCGACGGCGCGTTTGCCACCGCCAAGGAGAGCGGGAAACCGATCTTTCTCTACTGGGGGGCCGAGTGGTGCCCGCCGTGTCAACAGCTCAAGTCGACGGTCTTTCGTGAGCGAGAGTTCATCGAGCAGTCGCGACTTTTTGTCCCCGTCTATCTCGATGGCGATCACGAGGACGCCCAGCGGCAGGGAGAGCGGTTCCAGATCACCGGATATCCCACCATGATCGTCTTCGACAGCGAAGGCGTCGAGCTGACCCGGATTCCGGGCGGTATGAATCTTCAGCAATACGCGGGTGTTCTGGGCCTCGCCCTGAGCAAACTGCGGCCGGTGGGCGAGGTCTTGCAGACGGCCCTCGATGGGGAAGAAGTCTCCGATCGAGACTTCCGGTGGCTCGCCTATTACTCCTGGCTGCTGGACAACCAGAAGGTGCTGGCCGATCGCGACCCGGTGGCCACGCTCAAGACGCTCTATGACCGATGCCCGGCACACCTTGCGGCTGAAAAGGGCCGGTTGTTTGTGGACTATCTGCGAGTGGCCGCGTTTGCCGGGCCCGACGCTCTGCGCCCCACGGCAAGGGACGCGGCGCTTGCCGAGTTGATAAGCCGGCTCGAGGACGAAACGTTCCTTCGCGAGAACGTCCAGTTTCTGACCGTATACCCGGCGCAGCTCGCCGCGGCGGTCAGCGATACGGGGACACAGGAGCGTGACGACCTGACGACGGCCTTTCTGGCGGCACTGAATCGTATCGCCAAAAGCGAGTCGACGTCGAAAACAGACCGTGTCTACGCGGTTCACGGCAAGGTCACACTGGCCCAGATCAACGATCCGGACGGATCGCTCGCGCCCGAGCTTCTGCAAGAGGTTCGGGAGATGGCGGCCTGGGCCGACGAAGTCACCTCGGATCGGTACGAGCGTCAGTCCTCGGTCTATGGTGCCGCCTTCCTTCTACTGTCAGCGGGTCTCCACAAAGAAGCAACCGAGCTTCTCCACGCGGAGCTCGAGCGAGCACCGGCTCAAGAAAAGTACTTCGAGATGCTGGGCTACGTCGCCCGCGAGGAGAAGCGGCCCGAGGACGCGATCGAGTGGATGCGGCGCGCCTATCAAGCGGCCCAGGGACCCGCGTCCAGATTTGAGTTCGGGGTCGGCTACGTCGAGTCGATCGTCGACCTCAAACCGAACGACTTCGCCGGAGTCGAGATGGCGGTGGACTCGGTCCTCGACGAGCTGGAAGGCCTCAAGACGGCTATCTACGGCCGCACAAAACAAAGGCTTCGACGCCTCGATCAAGCCTTGACGACTTGGGACAGCGGCCAGGCCGAGCACGAGGCCGTATTGGATCGCATACGCGAGCGGGCACGGACGATCTGCAGCGAGATCCCAAGGGACGGACCCTCAAGGCAGCCCTGCGACGCGTTTCTCGGCGAAAGAGCAGCCTAGCTCCTGAGCTCGCCCCGGTCGATTGCTTCTACCCTCTCTGCCTGTCTCAACATCGCTGCCTCCGCCGTGACCCGGCCCGACTCGAAGTCCTCATCGAATCGATGACTCTGCCATGCGGCGAGAGTCTCAGACCGGCTCTCGACGCCGGGCGGCGCCATCGGCGCCATCGGCGCCACCGACCCCTAACAGGGCAATCACCAGGCCGGCCAGGATGATCAGACCGCCGACCAGCTCCTGCCCCACCACCGTGAAGACAAACACCTGTGGCAGAACCAGGGTGAGGATCGACTTGCTGAACAACGTCAGCGGCGGATTGAGGAACACGGTCAGGCCGACCGTGGAAGCGGGCAGATGCTGCAGCAGCCAGGTCCAGAGGGCAAAGCCCAGGACGGTGCAGGGAATGCCGAGATAGAGAACCGCTAGCCAACCGGTGCCGTCGAGCGCCGCCAATTCCCCCGCGACTCGGGGAAACAGCGGCGCCATCAGCAACACCCCGGCCAGGATGGCCACATAGCTCCACACCAACGGAGAGACCGGTTTGGCTTCTCCGGACTCCAGCATGTGTTTGGAAACGACCGTGTAGATCGACCAGGAGAGCGGAGCGGCTACCGCGGTCGCGACCACCATCGAATAAGAAAAATCGCTCTCGCCGCGCGCGAGCGCGATCACCACCACACCGGCGAACCCCACGCCGATGCCCACCCATTTTCTTGCCGTGACGCTCTCGCCCAAGAAAAAGTAAGACAGCAAGGCCACGACGAGGGGGACCAGTGTGGTGATGACCGAGGCGACTGGCGCCGGAAGCCCACTCGCCTGCGCGCTGTAGAGGCTCAAGTTGTAGCCGGGGACGACCAGAAGACCGCAGAGCAACAGCGTGCCGACATGGTCGCGTATCGAAGCGATCGACTCTTTCAACCGCCACGCCCCGAGATAGAGAGCGATCGGCAGGGCGGCCGTGCCCATACGCGCAATCGTCAAGCCGAGCGGGGTCATCCGCGCCGCCTCCCGCTCCGTCCCGAGCAGATAGCTCATCGCGATGAAACTGCTGCTCCAGACCAGAAACAACAACAGTGTCGCGGCCAACAGCAGTCCTCGGGAGGGGGTCGTGCCGGTGGAGGGTTTCGAGGACATCAAGAGTCTGCGCGAAAAACACGCGAGCCTTGGGGGCGTAAGAATACGCGGGTCGCGTTGCGGCCACAATCGTGATCGGCTCCGGAAGCCCAAGATGAGAACCGAACAGACCCATGAGCCGATTCGACGTGGACCGATTCGGCTTTGGCCCGGTGCCATCGCCGCGGTGTTGCTCTTGTTGATCCGCTTTGGCGTGCCCATCGTGTCGCCCGGCTTTGAAGGCTTTCGAATCGCGTTTCTCGGCGGTTTCCTTGCCTTCTTGGCGATCTTTATATGGTGGTTGTTCTTCAGCCGGACGCCTTGGACCGAGCGCTGGAGCGCGATTCTCTTGATCGTCGTCGCCCTGGTCGTGACATGGCGCCTCAACCATCCGTCGATGGGATTGATGTGGGCTGTGGGCTACGGCGTCCCGGTCCTGGCTCTGGCCCTGGTCGCTTGGGCGTGGGCAGGCCGCCGCTTCTCCACCGCCAGTCGGTGGGTAACGTTGGTTGCGACCGTTCTGGTCGCATCCGGCTTCTGGACCCTCGTCCGAATGGAGGGGCTCAGGGGCGACCATACGTTCGAGTTCGCCTGGCGTTGGGCCAAGACGGGCGAGGAGCGCCTTCTGGCCGATACCGCCAACGACCCTCCCGCCCTCCCGTCACGATCCTCGGCGACTGCACCAGACTCCACCGGGGCCGAGTGGCCCGGTTTTCGCGGGCCCGACCGCAACGGCGTCGTCACGGGGGTTCGCATCGACGCCGATTGGTCTCGGTCACCGCCGGCCGAGCTGTGGCGACGGCCGATCGGTCCGGGCTGGTCGTCCTTTGCCGTCCACCGCGACCGCCTCTATACCCAGGAACAGCGTGGCGATGACGAAATCGTCGCCTGCCACGATACGACCACCGGCGAGCCCGTGTGGACCCATCGGGACAAAGCCCGGTTCTTCGAATCGATGGGTGGCACCGGTCCGCGCGCCACGCCGACCCTGAGCGACGGTGTCCTCTACGCCCTCGGCGCGACCGGAATCCTGAACGCGTTGGACGCCGCCGACGGCGCCGTAGTGTGGTCGCGGAGCCTGGCGACCGACACCGGCGCCAAGATCCCGATCTGGGGTTTTGCGAGCTCGCCGCTGGTGATCGAGGACTTGGTCATCGTCGCCGCTGGGGGCCAGATTGTCGCCTACGACTCAGCCACCGGCGGGCCCCGCTGGCTCGGACCCGACGGTGGCCCAAGCTACAGCTCACCGCATCCGGCGACGATCGATGGAGTTCCCCAGATCCTGCTGTTGAGCGACGTCGGAGCCACCAGCGTGGCGGCGGCCGACGGCAGGCTCCTCTGGCAGCATCCTTGGCCGGGCGCCGCCATCGTCCAGCCCGCCCTGACCGGTGACAACGATGTCCTGCTCAGCGCCGGTGAGGGCAAGGGGGTGCGTCGTATCGGCGTCTCGGGTGGCTCCGGCGGCTGGGTCGCAGAGGAGCGCTGGACCTCCAATCGACTAAAACCCAACTTCAACGACTTCGTGGTTCACCACGGCCACGCCTTTGGCTTTGATGGGCGCATCCTCGCCTGCATCGACCTCGAGAGCGGCGAGCGCAAATGGAAAGGCGGACGCTACGGCCACGGCCAACTCATTCTGCTGGCCGATCAAGATCTCTTGCTCATCGTCTCGGAAAAAGGCGAGCTGGCGCTTGTCGAGGCATCCACCGAGAGGTTCACGGAGCTCGCCCGGCACCCGGCCATCGAAGGCAAGACCTGGAACCACCCCGTACTGGCAGACGACCTCCTGCTGGTTCGCAACGGCCAGGAGATGGCCGCCTTCCGGCTGCGCCTGGCGGAGGATTGACGAGAAGCCACCCCCCCGCTCGAGACCCGCTTGGCTAGGGCAACTGGTCCTTGAACTTCACACTTCGGATCGGCGGAACCCGCGAAGGGATGGCCTTTCCGGGCGCAAAGACAGGGTACTGGTAGTAGTCGACGGAGGCATGGGTGCCTTCGAGCCGGATCATGGCGAAGCCGTGGTTCAAGAAGTTGAAGCTGGCGCCCCAGCGGACGCTGCTGACGCCCAGCTCTACGGCGGGGCTCACCTCGCGGTACGGTGAGCTGGACGGCTTGTAGGGATCCTCACCCTGCCACTCCTCATACCCGCTGTTCCCGATCAGTCGCCCTTTCTGGAGGCCCGCCTGGTCCTTTTCAAAGATGTCGAGGCTGTGCTCGTGTCCCCAGAACCAGGCGGCGACCTTTGGCAGGTAGGGCCGGAACACGTACTCGAGGTTGCCGTTGAGGTACGCCAGCTTCTTCTTGTCCGTGCCGGTCTGAAAACACACTCCCTTGCCGTCGTTGATGACGGAGTGCGCGGAAAACAATTGATGGTGGGAGAGCAGGATGGATCTACCGTCGAACGTGGCCAGTTTGTGCTGGTGCCAGGCTGCTTCGGAAAATTCGAGCCACGGCGCGTAGCTGGCGTTCAACTGCGTCGGATGGGCGATGTTGAAGTTGTGGACTGAGTTGTAGCCCGTGTCCATCCCCAGCAGTTGCCAGGAATCCTTCTCGGTACGCAGGCCGAAGAAACTGGCCATCTGCTGATATTGCACGAAGCCGTTCCTCCGGTTCATTCCGGAGGGCCCGATGACGTGCTTGAAGAAACCCCAGCCGCCGGCGTAGTACTCGTGATTCCCGGGGATCGAGAAGACCGGAACTTTCTTCCCCGCGGCGCTGAACGCCCGGTCGAAGACCCTCACGTAAGCCTTGCACTGGTCCTCGGTTCCGGAGTAATAGATGTCGCCGAGGTGGACGATAAAGTCCGGATGGAGCTGCTCGAGCGCGGCAATCAACAAGGTGGTGGCATCGTTGAGGCCGGTCCCGAAGTCACCGAGCACCAGAAGGCTCGAATCCTCGGGGATGCTGATCAGGCCGAAGGGGCTCGTCGGCCCTCTATGGCCGTCGACATTCACATACGGACTCGGGTCCGGATTACCCTCGGCCGCCCAGATCGCCGCGCACTTGGCCCATTGCGCGTAGGCGTAGTCGCTGTCCGGAAACTCCACAGGGGGCACTGCCGACGCCGACCCGTCCCCAGCCGCCTCGGCGAGCGCTTGCGCGAGGTGCTCCTGCGACAGATAAGCGTGGACCACGGGGCTGAACCGGAGCTTCCGACGGCGCGACGGAAAGTACGGCCGGACCGCTTCGGGCGTCAAGCTGCGCCCCTCACCGTTGAGCTCCGCGACGTGGAAGTTGGTTCCCAACAGCATCGGGTGCTGATGCACAAGCCGGCCTATCTCGCCCGGCCCCGCCTCCGGGTTCTCGTTTTCGATCCGTTCACGGACAACCTCTTCGACCGCCGACTGCCAGGTTGCAACCGCGGGGTTGCGCGAGCGCACATAGGGTGGGACCTTGACGTTTTGCATCGAAAGCTCTCGATCGTCTCACTCAATATTGAATTGAACATTCACCGGATGTCCGGACTGAGGCAGCGGGTTGGGGATCATCTGGACGGACACTCCCTGGCCCACCTCGACAACGGCGTCCGCGGCGTTGAGACCGTCGCCGGAGGGGCAGCTATACGAAAGCTCCACCAGCGCCGGTGCGTTCCTGCCCGCGCAGATATAGCCGCAGCTTCCCTTCGTTCCGTGCAGCGACCCTTTTGTGTGTTTCAGCACGAAGGAGCCGGCCCTGCCCGGCGCGATCTCGTGCGGTGGCGCCGGCTTGTATTTTCCGTGCTTACTCTTGGGCTCGCCATTGAGGCGGATCACGGATCGTGTCTTGTTGACGACCATGACGTTGCAGTTGAAATGCTCGAGCGACGGCAATTGCTCCGGGCGGTCTTCGTTGGTGCTCAAATATCTTCCCTCGGCGGAAACCGCAGTTGCCTCAGGCCGCCAACGACTGTGGGCCTGGGCTATTCAGCTTGATTGATCTATGGAGATCGCTGGCTAATTGGAATAGATCAGAGCCACTTTGTCAAGTTCCATCAACCCCTGTTGCCTGCCCCTCGCTTCGCCCGAATCGCACACTCGTCCTGTTCTCTCAGCACCCGAGACAAGCATTGCTGTTGGCCGCGTCTCTCGGGCTGTATCAGATAGGAAGATGGTCCTCTGCGACGCAGAATCCTCGCCCGATACAGATCACCCAGTCCTGCAGGCACAGCCGCCCTTCGCAATCGACGTTCCCCGGTTCGCACGTTCCGATGTCCGAGCACTCTCCCTCGGCCATGCACTGTGTGGCGGTGACACAGAATCCACCGGGACAGTCGGCGTTCACCGCACAGGGATTGTGGTGATTGGCGCCGCCGTTACACACCGGCTCGCACTCTCCAACGATGCCGCCGGTGCACGGAATGGCTCCCTGGCCGGCAGGATCTGCCGTCCCCGAACAGAGAAACACCTCGCAGACGCCGTCACTCATGCACGGAGTGCCTGCCATCGGGCCTTCGCACTCGCCGGGACAGTCTTCCGGGCCATCGCAACCCTGGTCGCCATCGTTGATGCCACCGTCACAAGCCGACGGCTCGCACGCTTCATCGCTGGAGCAAGACGCCCCGTCGTCCTCACAGACACCCGGGCAATCGCTATCCGAGCTGCATACCTGCGTCGGGTTGTGGAGGCAAAGGGAAGTCAACTGCGGTGAATTCGGATTGCAATCGAAATTAGTCGAACAGTGCTGACCGTTGTTCGGGCCCTGCCAGCACACGGCCTCCTCACGGCAGTCGGCGTTTGTTTGACAGGATTGCCCATCCTGGAAACCGCCCTTGCAGACCAAGTTCGTGCCATGGGCCAGCGGGCGCGAGGCGACGACAAACTTCGCGTTGGCGCAAAGCAGCTCGTCGGACTTCGTGTCTCGACAGCGCTGGGCGATCTTCCCGGCATCCAAGGTCACACATCCCGCCGCGAGCAGTGCGGCGGCCACGACAAGACAAAAACGCGGTGGTGTTCCGAACATCACCCCTCCTGCGATCTGGTTATCGCCTATATTTCGATGACTGAGCAGAAGTCTATCCCGTAGACATCCACCGAGTCGACCGTTGTTCGGCAACTGCTGGTCGCTTTCGCCCGGCGATGGGCTTGTTGACTAGCAGGGCGATGTAGTGGCGAGCCGCCTCAACGCGAAGAGCGAGATCGCGGTGTCCTGAGTCCCCATGCCCGTAAGGTCGCAGATCGAGATCGCCTTTTCATCCACGCGACCCTCGCGCTTGCCGCCGGTGATCTCTCCCAGCTCGAAAGCTCGTTGGGCTTCCGATTCCGGCAGATGTTGCAGCTCCCCACCGCGAGCCGCTTGCTTTTTCGAATCACACACCAGGAGATCGGCGCTTCGCAAGACTTCCGCCACGAGTTCCTGTTTACCGGAAAGGTCAGACCCCATCGCGGTGATGTGGAGCCCCGGATGGAGCCACTCGGCCTGAACAAGCGGTTCGCGTGCGGGAGTCGTCGTGACCACGATCTGGCTACCGCGCACAACATCCTCGACACTCGGCAACGCTTGCACTTCAACCCCAAGCCGCTTCCCCATGTCTTCTCTGTAGAGCTCTACCCGGTCTCGGTTGCGGCCGAAAACGAGAACGCGGTCAAAATCCCTCACCAACCGCAACGCTTCGATTTGCAGCCGCGCCTGTACCCCCACTCCGATAACGCCCACGGTGTGGACCGAGGTCAGAGCGAGATGGCGCGCCGCGACCGCCCCCGCCAGGGCGGTGCGCACATCGGTCAGGTATCCGTTATCCAACAAGACCGCCTCACAAAATCCGGTGCGGGCGCTCAGCACCACCATCAAGCCGCTCCCGGTGGGCAATCCACGCTCAGCGTTGCACGGGAAACCCGACGCGATCTTCACCGCAAAGCTGTCGAGCCCGGCGACCCAAGCACTTTTGACGTCAACATCGCCCGGCCCTTCGGGTACGTCGACGTGCATGATCGGAGGCATCACCACTCTTCCGGTCGAAGCCCAGGTGAATGCATCTTCGACGGCCGCCAACGTGTCCACGTCCAACCCGACGTGGCGCCTCAGTTCCTCCTCGCCCACGACAATTGGTTTCACGACACGATTCCTTCGGTCAGCCGGTCATCCATCGACGTCAACAAGCGCTCGATATCAATGTTGTCCCCCGTGCACACAACGGCCACTCCTTCTCCCCATTCGAGCTCCGGATTCGCCAGCAGCAAGGCGAGCCCAACAGCTCCCGCCCCTTCGAGCACGAGGCGCTCTTGGCGCAAGGCGTACACCATTGCCGCAGCGATCTCGTCCTCGCTGACCAGCCGCATGTCGTCGAGCCATTCCCGACACATGGCAAACGTCCAGCGATTGTCCGGCGGCAACCCGCCAACCAGTGCATCGGCCCAGCTCGGCCCCTCCTTCACCTCGACCAGATGGCCGGCCCGGAGGCTCTCATACATCGCCGCCCCGTCCTCTTGACTGACACCTATGACCCGCAGCTCCGGCCGCAGAGACTTCAGCGCCATTGCGACCCCGCTCGCAAGACCGCCGCCGCTTACGGGCACAAAGATCGTCGTGAGTGCGGGGCATTGCTCGAGCAGCTCGAGGCCGATTGTGCCCTGACCGGCGATGACCTCCCGGTCGTCGAAAGGCGGGATCACCGTGAGCCCGCGCTCGTTTGCCAACGCCAGCGCTACATCCATCGCCTCCATTTGATCGTCTCCTTCTACGACGACCTCGACGTCCAACACCCGTACGGCCTCGATTTTTTCCGCCGGTGTGCGACGCGACAAACAGATAACCGCGGGGATCCCGAGCTGCGACGCCACATAGGCGACCGCCCGACCGTGGTTGCCGCTGGACTGCGCAATAACGCCGCGCCGCGCAGCCGGCCGAGGCAGACTCAAAATCGCGTTCGCCGCGCCTCGAAGTTTGAAGGCCCCGGTCGGCTGCATCGATTCGAGCTTGAGCCAAACCGGCGCCCCGAGGAGCCGGGAAAGGCCCACCGACCGACGCGCCGGTGTAACCACACAGAGCTTCTGAATCCGCCCACGCGCCGCTTCGACATCGGCCAATTCGATGGCCGAGAGAGTCATCTCTATGAGACCTTTCCGAGCTCGCGCCCCGCGCCCAGATCATTGTAGATCGTCGCCCTGGACACTCCGAGGACATTGGCCGTAAACGCCGCAGCGTGTTTGGCCCTGAAGGCACCGGCCTCACGGAGAGCGCGAACCAGCTCACCGCGCTCGCTCTTGCTCAGCCTCCTCAAAGAGCACTGACGCTCTTCCAGGTAGCGATCGACAAACGACGTGATCCGCTCCTGCCAGTCGTCATCAAACAAATCGTCCAGAGCGCTCGAGTCCTGGTCGCCGCCGCCGAGAAACGCGCTGACCGATCGACCCACGGCGGCCAAGTCGGTGACATCGAGATTGATGCAGACCAACACCCGCGGCTCGCCCGCCGCTCCGCGAGCCACCGCCGCCACATACTTCAAGCGCCGACCGTCGGCCGCCCGCTTGCCAAACGGTCCGTGCACATCCGGACCGCGATCCAGACCGTCCAGATCCTCCAGGTGCGTGGGATCACCGACTTTGCGACCCGAAAACGCGTTGTAGATCTGGGCGATTTTGTTGGTCTCCAAGTCGTGCACCACGACTTCCGCCATCGGATGGAGCAGCTTGCCGATCGCCTCCGCGAGCGGTTCGAGGTCTCTTGCGAGCATGCTTTGACAATACTGTCTAGATTTGATTATTCTGTCAAGAACCACGCCCCGAGAGGGCCGACCCTATGAGGATCGAAACCTTCGAGCTCGAACGCCTGCAGTCGTTGTGGGAGAACCGCGTCGAGATCAACTTGACGGAAAGTGGGCTGCACCCCTACTCCTTGAGGGAGCTCCTCGACGAAAAAGAAATCGACCGTCTGCTGGACTTGCGTCTTGGCTACGGCTGGACCAACGGCGAGCCCGGTCTGCGCCGGGCCATCAGCGCTTACTACGCGAACACGACCCCCGATGAGGTCCTCGTGACCTCCGGCTCGGCGGAAGCGAATTTTCTCGCCATGTGGACCCTGCTCGAGCCGGGTGACGAGATCGCCGTCATGCTGCCCAACTACATGCAGATCTGGGGCATCGCTCGCTCGTTGGGTGTCGACGTCCACGGCTTCCACCTGCGTGAAGACTTGGATTGGGCCCCGGACCTCGAAGAGCTCCGATCGGTCGTTTCACCACGTACCCGCCTCGTGGTGGTCTGCAACCCCAACAACCCGACCGGCGCCGTGCTGAGCCGTGGCGACATGGAAGAGATCCTGGAGATCGCCTCCTCGGTCGGCGCAACGGTTTACGCGGACGAGGTCTACAAAGGAGTCGAGCTCGACGGTCAGGAGAGGCCCAGCTTCAGGGATTTGGACTCATCTGCCATCGTCGCCGCCGGTCTTTCCAAGGCTCTCGCGCACCCTGGCTTGCGCATCGGCTGGCTGGCCGGGCCGGCCGACTTTATCGACGCCGCCTGGCATCGCAACGATTACACCACCATCACGACCAGCGTCATCAGCGAGTTCGTTGCCACGACGATTCTGCAGCCCGATCGGAGGCAGGACATTCTGGAGCGCAACCGCGAGATGTTGAACCGGAACCTGGAGACGCTCGTCGAGTGGACCGGGCAACGTCCGGGCCAGTTTCATTTCATCCCACCCAAGGCCGGGGGAATGTGCTTTCTGCGCTACGCAACAAAAATCAACTCCTCCGAGCTTGCGACCTGGCTGCGAGAGGAAAAGAGCCTCCTGGTGCTGCCCGGCGATGTCTACGGCATGGATCAGTACCTGCGTCTCGGGATCGGAGAACGCTCGGATTACCTGGCGCGCGGACTGGAACGCCTGGGAAACGGTTTTGACGAGCTCGAGCGGCGAACGGCCGGATGAAAGAGCAGGCAGCGTTCCGCGGTGTCGTTTTCCTCATTCTTCCCGCCTCGCTTGCCGTAACGGCATGTGCCGCCGGAGCGGGAGCCAGCGGGGGCACCACACCGCCGTGGTTTTCCTTGCTTCCGCCGCTGCTCTCCATCGTTGTAGCACTGGCGCTGCGTAACGTCATCGTCGCTCTCTTCGCCGGCGTATGGCTCGGCGCCTGGGGGATCTGCGGCCTGAGCTTGGATGGATTCTGGCGCGGCTTGCTGGCGGTCGCCGACGTCCATGTGCGAGGCGCCCTTGCCGACGAAGACCACGCGGCGATCTTGATCTTCTCCTTTCTGATCGCGGGAATGGTGGGGATCATCCGGCGCAATGGCGGCCTAGACGGAGCCGTACGTCGAGTGGTCCGCCGGGTCGATTCACGTCGTGGGGGGCAAGTCGCCACAGTTGCGCTGGGATTGGCGGTGTTTTTTGACGACTACGCGAACCTTTTGGTGGCGGGGAACGCAATGAAACCGGTGGCTCGCCGCTTGCGGATCTCCCCGGCCAAGCTCGCCTATCTCATCGATTCAACCGCCGCGCCGGTCGCCTGTCTGGCCTTTGCCACGACTTGGATCGGTTTCGAGGTCGGGCTCATAGGAGACGCCACCCGCGGCCTCGGTGACTTGGGGACCGGCCCCTACGGCATTTTTCTGCGAACGTTGCCCTATTCCTTCTATCCCATCCTCACCCTGGTGTCGGTCTTCGCGATCGCCGTGTCGGGTCGCGATTTCGGGCCGATGTATACCTCGGAGAGCCGAGCCCTGGCCGGGCCGCCCGACCCAAGCGGTGAGGCCAAACCGGCGGCTCGGAATCGAAGCCCTCGTGCTCTGAACGCCGTGGTTCCGATAGCCGTCCTGGTGGGCTCGCTCCTGGTCGGCCTGCTCGTCACGGGTCGCGCGGAGACCGGAGCAAACGCGAGTTTCGGAGCGACGATCGGAGCGGGGGACTCGTTTCGTTCGCTCTTGTGGGCGTCGCTTCTCTCTGTGCTGGTTGCCGGCACCTTGACGCTGGCCCAGCGTCTGCTTTCGCTGGACGAAATCGTCGAAGCCTGGGCCGACGGGCTCTCTTCCCTTCTGTTTGGCCTTACCACGCTGGTTCTGGCGTGGGCTCTCGCCGGGATCACCGAAGCCCTCGGGACGGGAACCTACCTGGCCTCTCTCCTGGGGACCGGCTTCCCCGACGGGCTGCTCCCGCCACTGATCTTTGTGCTTGCGGCTCTAACCGGGTTTGCAACGGGCTCGGCGTGGGGAACGATGGCGATCCTCATGCCGGTGGCCGTTCCGACCGCTTGGGCACAGCTCGCTACCGGCGGAGAGCTTTCCGCCGCCACGGCCCCGATCTTCTATAGCGTCATCGCCGCGGTGCTCGGAGGCGGTGTGTTTGGAGATCATTGCTCACCAATCTCGGACACGACCGTGCTGTCGTCCGCGGTCAGTGGGTGCTCCCACGTCGAACACGTTCGCACACAACTACCCTATGCCCTGGTGGCGGGGGCCGCGACCCTCGCCGCCTCTGCGGCCACCGCCATCGCGGGTCTCAATCCGTGGCTTGCGATCGGGCTAGGTGTTGTGGCTATTACGTTGCTGGTCCGATGGCGAGGACGCCATCCCACCCCGCCTCCTCCAGGAGTTGGACATGAGAAAAACAGCTAAAACAATCGCGTTTTGCGCCGTTGTCTGCTTTGCCGTGGCAACGAGCGCAAGCGAGAAGGTGCCACTCGGAGTCGACGACGGACTGCGCATGAAAACCGTCAAGGAAGTGACGATGTCGCCCGACGGGAACTCCGTTTTGTTCACCGTGTCCCATCTCGATTGGACAAAGAACGAATACGTCCTCGAGCACTTCTTGTATCGCGTAAGCGCTCAATCGACCCACCGTTACATTGGAGACAGTGGTGGCGAGAAATTTCGATTCTCTCCCGACGGCCGCCACCTTGCGTTCTTGCGCGAATTAGACCCGGAGAACGACGGGCCGGCCCTAGGCGACAGCGGGGAGACGTCCCAAGTCTTTGTCATGCCCACGTCCGGCGGCGAGGCGTTGCAGTTGACGGATCACCGTGGCGGCGTCTCGAGCTTCCGTTGGGCTCCCTCCAGCGATCGGATTTTCTTCCTCGCCCCTGACATGGCAGACGAAACCGTGGAGGCCGAGCGACAACTGGGTGACGACTCCTACTTCGTCGATGAAGCGCCCAACGGAAAGCGCGCGGCAAGATACACGAACTTCTGGTCCATCGATCTGGGGCAGCGCACGGAGTCGCGCCTATCGGAGCTATCGTTGGTCGTCGGAGACTTCGATGTGTCGCCCGACGGTGAGCGCGTGGTGTTCGATGCCCGACCCGACACGCGCACGAATTTCCCTCACGAAACGGAACTCTATCTACTCTCCGTCGCCGACGGAACCGTCGAGAGACTGACCGACAACGCAGCTCCGGAGGGCGGCGCGATGTGGTCGCCGGACGGCAAATTCATCGCCTATCGAGCTCCTGACGGGGAGACCTTCGAGCTCAGCAACGGATTTTTCTGGGTCGTGGATCTCGATTCGGGAGTGACGAGGAAACTGTCCGGACAATCGACGGGTGAGCTGAGCTCCGAGCCGGCCTGGTCCGCCGACAGCCGCGCCATCCTCTACAACGAGATCCACGGAACCAACACCAATCTGCACCGCATCGATATCAGAACGGGCGAATCGAGCCCACTCACCAACAGCACGGGCACCCTCCGAGTCCACGCGTACTCGGCCGCCACGGATCGAATGGTGTACAGCTACCAGAACTTCACCACGCCGCCGGATCTTTTTGTCAGCGAGCTCGGCGCGACCCGCCCACGAAAGATCACAAACTTGAATCCCTGGATCAGCGAATCTCGCAAGCTGGCCGATGGAAGGCTGCTCCACTGGCGTGGCAAAGACGACCTGCAGATCGAGGGCGTGTTCTTCCCGGCCCTGGCCGACGACACCGAGAAGAATCCCCTGATCGTCCATATCCATGGTGGGCCCGCAGGGGTTGTGGAGAACGCCTTCCGACACGACTTTCAGATTCTCGCCGGACTGGGTTTCGCGATTCTCGCGCCGAATGTGCGCGGCAGCACCGGCTACGGCGATGTGTTTCTGCGCGGCCTGGCGGGCGAGGTGGGCGACGGCGAGTTTGTCGACATGATGGCGGGGGTCGATCTCGTCATCGACCGGCACGATGTCGATCCGAAGCGCCTTGGAGTGCGCGGATGGAGCTGGGGCGGCGTCGCGACGAGCTATGCCATCACGCAAACAGACCGGTTCAAGGCCGCCTCCATAGGCGCAATGGTCGGCAACTGGGCCGCCGAAGTGGGCCCCGGGTACAACTTCGACGTCTCACTCTGGTACATCGGAGGCAAACCCTGGGACAACCCCTCAGAGTGGCAAAAGCGATCGTCCATCACCCACGTCAAAAACGTCTCGACACCGGCCATCATCTTTCACGGTGGCAACGACGAGACCTCCAGCGTCGGACAGTCCCTGATGTTCTACACCGCCCTTCGTGAGATCGGCAAAGCGCCGGTGAAATACATGCGCTTCCCACGCGAGGAGCACGGGATCGAGGAACCGAGGCACAGGCGGAGACTGGGGATCGAAGAAATCTCCTGGTTCATGAAGCACGTCCGCAGTGAAGATTGGCGGCCACCCGCAGCTGTTTTTGGCGACTAGCGGACGGTTTCTCCCGCAGGCTTGACTCTCCCCCAAGGGGAGACCCTATCTTGGTTCTTCGAGACCGCGAGACACGCGTGTCTACCTGAGTCGACTTCAAACGCGAACCCCGAGGAGAAGAACCATGAAAAGCCTGTTCCCGGATATCTGCTCCGATCACCTGCAAGAGTCAAAGGACTTCTATGTCACACTCCTCGGATTCGTGCCGGTGTTCGAGATCGACTGGTACATCCAACTTCAGTCGCCAACGGACGAGAATCTACAGATCGCATTTGTCCAACGAGACCATCCGAGCGTTCCATCCGATTACCGCCAAACTCCGCGCGGAGTCGTCGTCACGGCCGAGGTCGACCGAGTCGACCCTGTCTATGAGAAAGCTTGCGCCTGTGGGCACGAGATCGTCCTGCCGCTCTGTGATGAAGCTTGGGGGCAGCGCCATTTCATGACTGTCGATCCGAATCGACTCCTGGTGGACGTCGTCGAGATGATCCCGCCAACGGAGGCGTTCCTGCGCGAGCATGGGCTCGCGCCGGGCGACGAGAGCGCCTGACGAGAACGCCTGATATTCGCCAGGGCCGCACAGGCGCCGCCGGAGGCCACAGCCTTGACCGACCAGAACCTTATGCCGATCGGCCGGTTCTCCGCCTGCTGTCGCTTGAGCATCAAAGCGCTTCGGCACTACGACAAGCGGGGCTTGCTTCGCCCGGCACACGTCGACCCTGGCACCGGGTACCGGTACTACTCGAGAGACCAGGCTCGCGAAGCGGTCACAATCGGGATGCTCCGCTCGCTCGGTCTCTCCCTTCCCCACATCGAATCGATTCTCCGCGCAAACCCAGAGAAGCGAACCGAGCTCTTGGCTCAACACCGCGACCGCGTTGCGCGGGACCTCGAAAAAGCCCGACAGACACTCCTCACTGTGACGAAGCTCGTAGAGCACGACGAGCTACTCCCGTATGACATCGAGATTCGCGTCGAACCAACTTACACCGTCGCAAGAAAGACCTGCACCACGGTCGCAGACCGCATGATCGAAGACTCGGGCGACCTCATATACGAGCTAATGGACGAACTGGCGGCGACCGGCCGAGTGTACGAATCCCCCGTCATGTGCATCAATGGGGAACCCGACCCCCGAGAACGCATCGTGGTGCACGCTTGTGTCGGCGTGAGCGCGCCCTACCCCGACCTTCCATCGGCCGACATCCTCGAGATCCCGGGCGGCCCGGTCGCGTGGGTGACTCACCACGGCGCGTACGAAGCGCTTGGGGTTGCGTATCACGCGCTTTTCGCCTGGGCCCAGGAGCACGGCCATTCACAACGAGACGCGGTCCGCGAGATCTATCTCAACGACCCCGCGACCGTGACCACAGACGAGCTCGAAACCGAGGTTCTTCTCCCGATTGCGCCGTAGCAAACACCACAAACGCCCGGAGGAACGAACTCGGCCCCTCGGGGTTCGGCACGAGGCGTCCGATGCACGGTTCCGACATCTCATGAGGGTCGCTTTAGTGGTCATTTCCTTCATATCGGGACCGGACCGCCCATTACTCGACGCTAAAGGCTCATCGCCTTACGGAACAACCGCGCTCGACGCCTCGAGAGCGTGACTTTGGTTCCGTCGGTGAGTCTCGCGACGAGCTGACCACCAAACCACTCGTCGACGGTCTCGATCCAACGGATGTTAACGATCTGCTGACGGTTCACCCGGAAGAAGGCCGCCGGATCGAGCTTCGCCTCGAGCTGACCTAGGCGGCGGTTCGTGCGCACCGTGCGCTCGGCGAGGTGGAGCAGCGTACCGGCGTCGGCCGCCTCGAACACACAGACGTCACCGAGTCGCACGAACCAGCAGTCGTCGCCATCGCGGACAAAGACGCGGTCCCGCTCGGTGAGGGCCTCGGGCGGCGTTGGCGGACCGACCTCGACCGAGCTTGGGAGTCGGTCGATGGTTTCGGTGAGGCGCTCGGGATCGACCGGCTTGAGAAGATAGTCAAGCGCGTTGACCTCGAAGGCTCGTATGGCGAACTCATCGTACGCGGTCGTGAAGATCACGCTCGGCACCGTCTCCAGACGGTCAAGCAGATCAAAGCCACTGCCGTCCGGCATTTGGATGTCGAGAAAGAGCAGATCTGGCGCAGCCGAAAACACCATCGTCTCGGCGCCAGCGACGCTGTCGGCCTCGGCCACGACCGCGACCTCCGGGTAGGCCTCGAGGAGTCGACGCATCTCGGCACGGGCGAGACGCTCATCGTCGACGATGGCGACGCGCCGCTTAGGCGACGGCAAGGGTGTTCTCTGTGGGTAGCACCACGGTGCTGACGACCTCATCCCTCCGCTCGAACAGGTCAAGGCGAGAGCGACCGTCGTAAATGAGCTCCAGGCGCTGCCGGAGGTTGGCGAGCCCGACGCCCGTCGACTCGACTGTGTGGCGGCACAGGGAACCCGAGTTCGCGACCTCGAGATGCAAATCGGGACCACGACGCTGGGCCGTGACCCGAACACGACCGCCTTCCGGTGATCGCGAGAGTCCGTGCTTGATCGCGTTCTCCACCAGGGTCTGGAGGACAAGGGGTGGCACGGGCACGTCGTCGAGCCCGGCCTCGAGATCGACGGTCGCTTCCAACCGCTGTTCAAAGCGAACCCGCTCGAGCTCCAAGAAGCTCTCCACCGTGCGGATCTCGGCGGCCAGCGGAACAGTCGACGAACTCGTTGCGGTGGTCGCGTAGCGCATGAGCCCGGCCAGACGGGTCACCGCGTCTCGGGCTCGCGCCGGGTTTTCTTCGATAAGCGATCTGATGGCGTTGAGGCTGTTGAACATAAAGTGCGGATCAAGCTGAGCCTTGAGCGCCTGAAGCTCGGCCTCGCGCGATGCCGCCTCGAGCTCGGTCGCCCGACGCCGCTCTCGCTCGAGGCGTACGAAGGCATGGGCCCCCAGGTAGAGAGCGACCCATGCCAGACCGATTCCGGACCCGAGCGTCGTCATCCAGAGGAAGGTGTGGCTCGTGTACGCGGCTTGAATCGCCCAGCGCGCGACGATCGACCCCACGGTCGCGATGACCAAGCCCACCAGGAGAGCTGCCGCAGCGGCGCGTACGCTGACGGCGGCTGGTGTTCCATCCAGCCATTTGTGCGAGCGGATCCAGAGCCTGATGATGTGGGTCGCGAGCAGACCCGCCGCGGCAACGGCGAGGCTTGCGACGACGAGTTGTGGCGAGGATCGGCCCGAAAGGGCCTCGAACAGGAGGTTCAAGGAGACAAAGCCGCCCCACCCGGCAACCTGGCAGATCCAGTAGAGCTTCGAAAGACTCATAGGTACTCGATAGCGTAGAGGCAAGTCCGTGAAGCCGCAAGGGATTCGGACTCGGCGGCTCTGCGCATCGTTGAGTGGCCGCGCGCCGGAGTGAACGGCCGGTGACCGCTCGGCCGTCATCGTGACCGCCGAAGCGCTCGAGCGACCGCTCGATCGCGACTTTGGGACAGCAGTAGGGAAGGTCGGTAGCCTGAGGCCTGGAGGGCTCCCGCCATGTTCAAGAAAGTGATCCTGATCGCACTCGGTTTTGTTGCAACCCTGCTCACCCTCGGATGGTTCTTTTTCTGGCCGCTGCTCGGCAAAGTCCAAGACAAGGCCGTCGGCTCCGCGGAGATCGTGGTGATGCACCTGGCCGGATCGGTCTACCGTCTGGACGCTGTACTAGGAAAGCGTCAGGTGAGTGGTTCGATGCTGGCGTCGATAGGAGAGGACGGAGTCCTTCTGGTGGACTCGACCGCCAATGCGGTCCTGGCGGAGAAGACCCTGGAGGCGCTGCGAGAGCTCGGCGGTCACAAGGTAAAGATGGTCATCAACACGCACCCACACCCCGACCATATTGGCGGTAACGAGCGACTGGCGGCAGACGGCGCGACGATCACCGGCCATATCCGCACCGCGCACTGGATGGCACGGTCCGTGCGCCCGCTCTGGTTCGCCCCCCCGGTGCCACCTTATCCGCAGGAGGCGCTTCCGAAGCGCCTGATCGAGGGAACAGAGACATTCTCGTTCAACGGCGAAACAGTCCGCCTGGTTCCGCTCGACCCGGCACACACAGACGGTGACCTGGTCGTGCACTTTGTCGACTCCCGCGTGGCGCACGTTGGGGATCTATTCAACGGTCGCAGCAGGTATTCGACTGCTTCGTGGGTCAATGGAGGCGATATCAGAGGGCTCGAGCGGGGGTTGAAGACGATAGCGACCGAGCTCCCCGCCGAAACACTTGTCGTCGGCGGGCACAGCCCGGTGGGGTCGTCCGCCAGCGTCGAACAACTCGAACTGTACCGAGAGGTCTTGGGCCGGGTGATCGCCCAGGTCGAGACGGGGCTACGAACCGGCAAAGGTAACGACATGCTCGTCGCCGACGCAGTGCCGCTGCTCGGTGATTGGTTCACGGAAAGCGACTCGGCCGGTTCCATGCACGCTGAACCGGCGGGTTGGATTGGCAACATCGCGGAGAGTCTGCGGCGGTCGGGAGGCGTTGCGAAGGGGGCCGCCGACTCGAGCTAAAGCGTGCCGGTCCTGCGAGAGCGGGTCCGGTGCCGGCCTTGCCGGACTGCACTCTCGGCCTGCAATCGTATGCAGGCCCGACATCTCCTCTCCCAGGGGTACATCGCTTCGCCAAGCAGCGTCGCGACCGGACGGCCAGTACGGCTACGAGATCGTGCTCTATCACGGCAGGCGGGAAGGGCCAGGTCTACGACGGAACGCGGACGAGGTCAGGTAGCCAAGAGCCTAGCTCTGATATAAGGAGGCGGCTGGGAGCCGCGCATGCATTGGGTCGTGAAGCGCATTACGGTGTTATTGGCCGCTGTCGCGCCGCTGACGGTCGTCGGTTGTGCCGCAGACGAATTTTCGCGCTTGGTACCGGACCCGAACGGTGAAATTGAGACGCTGTACAAGAAGACGGAACAGTCGGTGCTGCAGAGCCCACTGTCGCTCGAACTCTCCGACATCGAGACTTACCGGCCACCGCAGTTCAGCGCCCTAAAGGTCTCGGACATTGTCAGCCTCGAGGTAGATCGCTCGATCGAGATCGTGCGCTTTGATCAAAAGCTATCGGACCCGCTGCAACCCTGGAACGACACCGAGCGGTCGATCTTCTTCGCCGAGTGGCTGGGCTCGCCTGGTGAGGAACTGGATATTGGGCTCGAAAACTTGCTGCGCGAACTCTATGAGAAACCAGTAGCTATTACTACCTACCGCGTCCACGCAGAGTTCGAAGAGCAAGAGATCGACTACCGCGCCGCAATTCTGTGGAGCATCCAGCGCCCCTCGGAGTTTGCGGCAGACGGCGTTCGCCAGCGGCTACTCGACCCCGTGCTGGGCGACCTTGAGCCCGTTGCGACCGCCCAGCATCCACCGATGACCAACGACGAGGCGCTCGAGTCCACCGGCATGAACCTCGAAGTCCTCGGTCGACAGTTGCGAGATTTCCCGCAACCGCCGTGACCTGTGCCGCCCGATGGGCAGATGCGGGTATCCAGTGAATCTCGACTCTGAAGCAGTAAACCGACTGACCCTAAGATGGTTTGAAATCAGGCACCTGGCGGAGGGGGCAGGATTCGAACCCGCGAGAGACTTGCCCGCGACGGTCTGCGCCGGGCCTAGAGCGCCAATGTGCTAGGTTTCCCGAATTATGTCGCGTCGAGGAGGCAAGACGTGGGCATCTCAGAGGGCCGGGGGATGCGAAGAGCCTTAGCGATTGCGCTCGTGTGCGGTGTCTCGGTCTACGTCGGTGGGCCGGTGGCCGGGCAGATCTCGATCGGGTTCAACGACCGGATGATCCAGGTCGCGCACTCGACATCGCCGACGTGTCAGGGCCTGCGGGATGCCCTCGCCGGCATCAGCGGCTCGAGCCTCAGCAACCGGTTCCTCGTTCGGCTCGAGCCGGGGGTGTTCACCTGCGGCAGCGCGACGCTTTTCCTCCCGGCTGGCGTCACCCTCGAGGGCGCGGGACCCGAGCTCAGCGAGATCCGAGGCACCGTGGACGCCGCCGTCCTCGGCGTCGTCCACATGTTCGGGGGAGGCACCCTGCGCTCGCTGAAAGTGGACAACACCCTCGCTGCCGCCGCGACCGGGGGTATCGCCGTCAGCATCTTCGAGCTCGCCTCGACGGCCTCAAGCGTACTCTTCGACCGGGTCACGCTCTCGGCGGCCAGCTCAGGTCCTGTCAACCGCGAGATCTACGCGGTGAACGCCAACTTCGACGCCACCGACTCGTTGCTCGGCAACTCAGATCTCACGAACACGAACGCCTTCTACCGGTACTCGAGAGTGGGATTCGCGACCGGCTCGAACTACCACCAGAGCTGCTGGTTCTGCTTCGGAGTGCTCGGGCCGCCTCTCGACGGCACGTGTAACTGAGGTCCGCGTCAACCCGCGAGCCTCCCCACCTCACCCGCCGCCCGCTTGTCGAGACGTGGGCCTGCTAGGGCTTACGATCCTGGCCCGCGTGCGCTGCCCGTATTGCCGGCACGAGTTCCTGGTCGCCTTCTCCTGCGAGCTCCGGGGCTTGTGCCCGAACTGCCACCAGAAGCGTGAGCTTCTGTGGGCGGAGTGGGCCGAGGCGGAGTTGCTCGAGGATGTTCCCCACCGCCAGGTGGTCTTCACCATCCCCAAGCGGCTGCGGTTCTTCTTCCGCTACGACCGGAAGCTCCTCGGCGAGCTCGCCGGCTGTGCCTGGCGAGCCCTCGGTGTCCCTCTCCACGTAGAGATAACATGCATCAACTCGACGGCTGGAGGAACACGTCAAAAAGCAAACCCCTACGAGAGAACGAGGGCATCCAAGGGTGATGCAGAAACAGGGTAACGGGATCCGCCAGGATAGAGAATTGGAAAGAGTGTTGGCCGAAACAGGTCATGCCTCTAGAACCCGCACGCCCAGTGACTTTTGTAGTTGGGGCTTGGCCCAATTGAGTGAGCACATCTTGCTCGACAAAGCTCTCTGGGTCCGGCGCTCAGTGGCGGGAGAAATGCAAGGCCTGACCGGCTTCAATCTCGACGCCGAGGAATGGGCCCAGGAATACCACCGGATCGCGGACACAGATCCCGTTGCTGAGTATTTTTTTTCTGCGAACGGGGACACTATCTTTCGTTGGAACGCGGAAACTCTTCCCGCGGAATCGGGCGAGCTGATCGATTGGATGAAACGTTGGGACGTGTACCGGGTGATGGTCTTTGCGGTTAATCTACCGCTGGGTGCGATGCAGGCTATCGGTGTCTACCGAGGGCCCGGCGAACCGATGTTTACCGAGACGGAAGGCGCGAAGTTTCACCAGTTGACCAAAGCATTGTTTCGCGGCTTGCGAGAGTCTCGGGAACAGGACATCAAGAAGGGTTGGTTCCGTTCTTGGACAGACTCCAACTGCGTAGCCACGGTAACCGAGTCCGGGGTTGTCGTGGATATGGAAAATCGTTTTGCCGAAGGTCTGTTCCAGCAGTGGCCGGATTGGCAAGGTATTTCCTTGCCCGCGGAATTAGAGACGCTACTGAACGGCGAAAATCGGTCTTGGCTACTACGCAATCAGGAAACGGTGATCCGATGCCTTCCGGCCGGGGCAGATCGATTGCTGGTGATGACCAACCTGGGACGGCTGGCGGAACTGACGCCAAGGCAATACCAAGTCGCCGAGCTTTACGCCGAGGGGCTGAGTACAAAACAAATCGCCAGCCAGCTCGACCTCCGAGTGGTGACGGTCGAGAACCATCGCAAGAATATCTACGCCACGCTCGAAATCGGCAGCAACCATGAGCTGACCCAAGAGTTTGTGCCGCTGCAGTCCGCGCTGCGAGAGCTGCGCAGCGACTACGCTCGCCGCTGAGTTTTCTCGGCCCGCCCTCGCCCGAGCATGACCCTCTACTGAGCGGCGAAAATCGGTCTTGGCTACTACGCAATCAGGAAACGGTGATCCGATGCCTCCCGGCCGGGGCAGATCGATTGCTGGTGATGACCAACCTGGGACGGCTGGCGGAACTGACGCCAAGGCAATACCAAGTCGCCGAGCTTTACGCCGAGGGGCTGAGTACAAAACAAATCGCCAGCCGGCTCGACCTCCGAGTCGTGACGGTCGAGAACCATCGCAAGAATATTTACGCCACGCTCGAAATCGGCAGCAACCATGAGCTGACCCAAGAGTTTGTGCCGATGCAGTCCGCGCTACAAGAGCTGCGCAGCGACTACGCTCGCCGCTGAGTTTTCTCGGCCCGTCCTCGCCAGAGCATGACCCTCTAGGGTCATTTACTTCCTGCCAGCCCTCCTGGTATTAATTTCACGTCAGTTGAGGGATGTCCTCCGATGCGAGATGAGGAGGTTTGAGATGCAGGAGAGAGTAAGACGGTTGGCGGTAGCCGGGCTCGTGTTGACAGCGACGCCGGCGTGGTCGCAGAGCATCGAGACCGACGGCGATATCGAAACCGAGGGGCAACTGGTGTCGACGGTGGCCACCGGGACGGCTCCGCTTGCAGTGACATCGACGACGGTAGTGCCGAACCTGAATGCTGACCTGCTGGACGGCAGGGACTTCCTGTTTTTTGCTTTCTTCTCCGAGCTTCAGGATGCAATCGCTGATTTGGACAATCCGGATCCTCCGTGTTTTGACCTGACGCACCGCTTTGTGGACTGCGGCAACGGCACAGTCACGGACACTGCGACTCAGTTGATCTGGTTGAAGAAAACCAACTGTTTCGCGGAGCAGGACTATCCCACGGCCAATGGCTCCGCCGCGTCTTTGTCCAATGGTAGTTGCGGCCTGACGGACGGTTCTCGAGCAGGGGATTGGCGTTTGCCGACGACAGCGGAATGGAGGGAGATCCTCGACCCAAACTGCGCGACGAAACCGAAGATTGTCGGCAATGCTCCTGGTGATGGCACTTTTCCTCCAATATCTATCGGCTGTTTTTCGGAAACGCCTTGGGCGACGGGCGCGAGTCTGACTCTGAAAGACTCTTATTGGTCGTCGTCTAATCTTCTCTCTGGGGACCTCGGCAATTTAGCGGGCCTGGGTACCACCGGCGCCATTGGCTCCGCCGTCAAGAGCAACAAGAATTCTGTCTGGCCGGTGCGTGGCGGACAATGATGGGTACTTTGACCCTTCATCCGGAGAGACGTTTGGGCGCCTCGGCGCCGGCTCTCAACGTTTTGGGCGTTCTGAACATCCTGGGTCTTCTGATGATCGCCACCGCCCCCACGGCCTCTGCGCAGTCGGTGGTCCTTGAAAACGACCACGTGACTATCCAAGACGAGACCAACGCCACCCAGGTGGACATCGGCCCGCAGATGATCGTGGAAGGCGAAGAAATCCGTGTTCTGGGCCCGGGGCCCGACCTGCAGGCTTTGCTCGATGCCATCACCGACGCCAGCGCTACCAAGCCCTATCTCGTCCGTCTCGGACCGGGGGTCTACCCGCTGAGCAGCGGCCTGGGCATGAAGCCCTACGTCAGCGTTAGCGGTAGCGGCCAGGAAGCAACGTTCCTACAGGCCGGAGCGGGAGTTGTGAATGCCGTCGCGGGAGCCAACAACATGGCCCTCACCGACATGACGATCGAGAACACCGTGGCAGGAGTCATGTTTCCGGCGGCTGTATACAACAGCAACAACGTCTCCCCGACCATGACCCGGGTCACGGCCACAGCATCAGGCGGAACCTTTAATTACGGGGTGTACAACGACAACTCCTCCCCAACCATGACCCAAGTCACCGCCACGGCCTCAGGAGGAACCAACAACCGCGGGGTATACAACGTCTCCTCCTCCCCGACCATGACCCAGGTCACCGCCACAGCTTCAGGAGGAATCAACAATCGCGCAGTATATAACGCTTCTTCCTCCCCGACCATGACCCAAGTCACCGCCACGGCCTCAGGAGGAACCGACAACTACGGCGTACTCAACTCAACTTCCTCCTACCCGGTTATCAAGGACTCCGTGGTCAAGGGACTAAACGGCTCCGGTGTGAATGTCGGCATTGACGGCATCTATGACGACGCATCTGGCGCCGCGAGGGTTTACAACACCCTGGTCGTGGGCGGTATTGCGAACGACAACCCGGTAGGCGGTGGCACGCAGTGCCATAACGTCTACAGCGATGCGCCCGCAGCGATTAGCTGCTAGCTAAGCTAGCAGCTAGGCCAGTGTGGAGTCGACGGCGGGCGCTCCCGGTCAAGGTTCCAGCCGACGGTCATGTCCACAACGCTCGGCAACGCGAATCAGCAATGCTGACAGGCGCTTTCGAGGAGTGATCTTGTTGGCGAATGTTGGCGAGATCGGGTGATTCTTGATCGCCACTGTGCCATGAGTGTGCCGTGCTCCGCCGGCATTCAGGCCCAGTTCGGCCACTGCCGTCACCTCAAGTCTGCCAACGACCCAAGGCGGCTATAGGCCAACTCGGACCACAGTTCCACGAACCACAGCTTCGATCGCCGAAAGCAGCTCACCGATAAGCGGCCGCAGGTGCTCCATACGATTGCTCGCCGCCCCGACCACAACTACGCCAATCCCCAGACCCCCGAGATTCTGCTGGAACTCGATACCTTGGTCAGCGGTGACAAAGACCGTATATCCCTCAACAGCGGCTCGATGAAGGAGTTCCCCGTTGCGAAGGCCACTCCACCCCAGCGACTGAACTGTCGTCACGTCGTGCTCGTCGAGTTCGGCGGAAAGCTGCCGAGGCAGGGATTCGTCTAGGAGGACTCGCAAGTAACCCCGAGTGCGACTGCCGCCTCTTCCAGAGCCGCTATGGTCTGCTCCCGGCTCACGGACGGAAAGGCATCCAGAAAAGCCTCCAAGCTATCCCCGGCCTCCAGATAGTCGATCAGGTTTCGTATCGGCACTCGGGTGCCTTCGAAGACCGGTGCACCTCCCTGGATCTCGGGATCGCGACGGATTACTGACTCGGCAACGGCCATGGCTCTTAGATCCTACCAGTCGGTCAACTCTTCCAACTCGCGACCTTAACCGCTGCGTGCCGAATGTCTTCGAGATGCTTCGGAGAGTCAGGCCGCATATAGCAGCTGGCGAGTCGCTTCGACCGAGCGGATGAAATACAGGTTCCGCAGAGACCTTCGCGTCACCAAGTCGACCCTTCGCTCGAACAGCCCCTCAAGGCCACTCAACAGGCCAAAGTACTGATCCGCGAGTGTCATCTCACCCGATCTTCGGAACTCAACGAGAAAGTCCAGATCGCTCGCGTCCGCATCGAATCGATCGCCCGTCGCCGAGCCAAAAATGTCCAGGCGCGCGACATTGAGCCGGCGACAGAGATCCGCCACGGCCTCGCGATTTGCTTCGATGACAGGTGTCATGGTTCCGGGCTCCTCTCACGCCTATTCTACCTTCCGGGCAATGGCCAGGCTCTCGTCGCGCGCGGATTCCACCATCGCTATTGCCTTCGTTGATCATCGCCCATCGCAGTCCGCTCTTAGGGCTACGTCGTCGGCTTAAAAGCTGCTGCATTGACCTCCGGTAGCAATGTCTGGAAGATCATTCCTCAGCGGCACGCGCTCGTAGCTTGTCCAGCGACATCCCCCCGAGGCCAAGGAGCCGTTCGTCGGAAAACGAATACGCCGTTCGCATACTCGCCGGCGACCCGACCAAGAAAACCACGCTGCCGTCACCGTACGCGTGGTCATCTCGGACGGCGCGGGAAAGGTGGTGGAACTCGTCCCCGACCTCGTAGTAGAGAATCGTGTCCGCGGTCCTCTTGAGGACTTCCGTGACTACGGCCTTCACCTTGTCCCCGTCCACTTGATGCTCGACGAGGAGAATGGCGGTCGCGCGTTCGATCATTTCTTTCGGCGAGAGGTCACGAAACGGACGCTGTGACTCGTCGTTCGCGGCGCGGGCTTCGATCTCGACGCGCTTCCTCGGGGTGGGAGGAAGAACCGTGCCGTCGAGGAGGACCAGCACGTAGTCCGAATAGAAGGGCGGCGGGTATACCTTGGCGTAGAACTCGAGCATGTAATACCAAACAGCGTCGTCCTCGCCAAAAACCGATCGCAGGCCCACCGCGCCCAGCACGTGATCCGTGGCAGATCCCGAGGCGCGAAGGTATTTGCGAGCGATCTGGATTGCATCCCGGATGGCCAGAGGCGGCGGACCTTCCTCGGGATCCCAGTTGGGCGCCTCGTCTAGGCTGGACTGCGGGATCGCATAAACGAACTCTTCGCCGCCCTCACTCTGCGCGTAGAGGACCTCAACCAACGCTTCGGAACTCCCGTCGGGCTGCTGGCCCGAGACAACCGCCGGCCAGAAGGCAAGAAGAATCGCGAAAGTCCTCATCAGCGTGTAGTGACCTTGCCCAAGACTTTTCATCTTGCCCGATTCTATTGACTAGCCCAGCGCAAGGTAAAACCTGCCTCGTAAGATGGCGTCTTCCAGATCGCGCCGCCCGGCGGCCAGGGGCGCCGGCTGAGTCTTCGTTCCCGGCCCTTCGTTTCGATCATCATCACTGTCGAGAACCGGCGCGCTGTCTTCGCGTCTGTGCAGCCGTAGCCGTCAATGCTGCGGCTCTTGGTCGCTGGGTGCCCAGCGCGGGTTTAGGCCACTGGTTGGCCTGAATTCACCTTCCTTTCACCTCTCCACCCCCCACGCTTCATGTTTCGCCGACGCCCTCCGCCAACACTGGGGGCACCGAGAGGCCGAAACGGCCCGCGAGCGAAACAAGCTGAAAAGGAGGTCCAGGATGTACGAACCAATACGGCTGAAACAAAGGAATCCGGGTATCAGGGTCGCGGTAGCTCTGGCCACGGCTCTGTGCTCTTTGACCGGGCTCGCTGTTCCGGGCTCGGTCTCGGCGCAGGGAGTAGCGATCGGGCAAGACCAGATCCATGTTCGTAGTTTCGGCAGCCAGGGTGGAGTCGTGATCGACAAGAACGGTTTTATCACTGCCGGTGCCAGCGGCACCAACGGGACCGTTTTGCTCTACGACTTCTCCAACGATGTGACGGCTGCCGTCTATGGTTCGGTGGGCGACATTTTTCTCGGCGGGGGCAATCAAGATGGCGACATTTTTCTCCTCGGCAGTGACGGAATCACGCCCAACATCCAAGCCCAGGGCGACGATGGCTGGATCGAGCTTGGGAATCTCGGCGAGGATGGTGACATCACTCTAAAGAACAACACCGGGGTCCTGACAATCCGTCTCGACGGCCAATCGGCCACGGTAGAGCAAGACCTCGTGGGCGATGGCTTGATCAAGGCCTGGGCCAAGATCAACGGCGACGGCACCATCATCGGCTGCTGGAAGTGCAATCAGTCTGAGACCGGGAGAGTCGGTCTCGGCCTCTACCTTGTTTCCTTCAGCCCGATCGGAACCGACATTCGGTCTCGCCCGCGGATGGCCGTGATCGACACAAACAGCCCTTTCGACACTGCTCCTGGGATGATCCATCTCACGGACAGCTCCAGCAGCACCTCGAAGATCCACGTGGTGACTCATGACGCCGCGAGCAACGACGCCGACCGCCCTTTCACCGTCTTTGTTTACTAGGGGGATGGCGTGATGAACGGACAAGACACTAGAGTCATGATCTTTGCCGTTTCGGTCGCGCTTCTGTCGCCTCCGGCAAAGGCAGCGCCATGGTCGGTAGAACTATCCGCGCAGGAAGAGGCGGTGCTTGTATCGGCGGAAGAGCTGCGCAAAGCAGAGCGCGCGCTCCTCGAAGGACAAAGCGGCTCGGATCGCCTTCATGCCCTCCTCACGGTTCTCCGGCACGCTTCGGGCTACTCGGCGCTTCCCGGAGAGCTCGAGCGGCTCCTGGTTCGTGCGACCGCCGACCCCAACCGGGAAGTCGCCGAGCTGGCGGAGCGGGCGCTCTTCCTGCGCTCGAATCCACCGGAGCCTGAAGCCGGGACCGAAGAGGAGATTCGGGCACGCCGGGCCGCGCGGGAGCTGCTGGAGATCGAAGAGGCCCTGACTGGGTGGCAAGGCTCTCCGGAGTCGAGGTTCGACGCTCGTGCCGCTATTCGACGGCTCGCTCATCACG
The DNA here is from genome assembly GCA_965224065.1 of Candidatus Multivoradales bacterium. Taxonomy (GTDB): domain Bacteria; phylum Acidobacteriota; class Thermoanaerobaculia; order Multivoradales; family JAHEKO01; genus JAOTZA01. The sequence continues at coordinate 2,821,442 of CBDCYF010000005.1, read as the reverse complement.
CGACGAAGCATTATGTGTGGAGCCCTGAGATCGAGTGGATGGTCGAGCGGGCTCGGCGCCACGAGGATCCCGAGGTCGTCCGCATCGCCGAGCTGATACTTGCCAAGCGAGAAGGTCGCGAGATCGAACCTGCCTTCGCGCGGTTTGCGGATCCGAAAACAGCAGCCTCTCAGCGAGCCGAGGAGGAGTCGATCTTTGCCCTGGCACAAGGCAAGGACGCGGCCACCCGTCTGGAGGCTCTCCACCGACTGATGGACCGGGTTCTGGGAAACGACACGGATTCTCGGCTCCGTGCTCGTGTTCGCGATCAGATGCTCGCGTCCCGAGCGGATCCCGATTCTCGAGTTTCAGCCTTTGCGGCCTTCATGGTGGCCGGCCTCGATGGCGACCTACCGGCCCTGCGCCAGGTTTACGTCGGCCGTGCCGTTCAGTAGGCCCCACAGCCACCTTGTTTCTTCCATCACCGGCGGAAGCCCGCGAAACACGCGCGCGCGCGGTCGCAATCAGAAAAGGAGACGGATCATGAAATGCCTATTGACAACTCTCTCACTCCTCCTCATGTTCGGATCCTTGCCGGCGAAGACGTCAGCCGGCAGCCTGGACTTTCTCCTTCAAGGGAACTCCTCACGGGTCTATGCTCTGGATTCCGCGTTCGACCCGTCCTCGTTTCTTGGCGAGCTGACTCCTCCCTGGGAACCTGGAAGCAATCAGATCTCCGAGTTTCGCGCCCGGGGAGGTCGACTGAAGCTGATCGGCGAGCACGCACTCGGTGGTGCCGGCGCCGTCCTCTCGATCGCATTGTCTCCGGACGGCGATACCGCGCTGGCGGGGCGGATGGCCCCCCACCAGATTCTCGTGATCCGCGGGCTTGCGGACAGTTCGCCCTGGATCGCCGCGACCCTCGACGTCGAGAAGATTCCCCTGTCTTTCGGTTTCTCTCCGGACGGCACACGAGCCGCGGTCGGGAATCAGTTGAATGGCGCCGGAAAAGCCTCGGTGACGCTGTTGCGCGGTCTGCCGGCGGCGCCCGTGATCGATCGAACACTGGGCTTGAAAGCCCGGGCGAAAGTCTTGTCGGCGGTGGAATCGGTCGAGTTCACGCGGCGGGGCGACAGCCTGGTCGCACAGATTGGCCTTCATGACGAGGCGGCTTCCCCCGGCTTCTTTCTGGCCAACGTTGTGCTCCAGGTTGTCCACGATCCCTTCGGAGAGCCCGAAGTCTCCTCGCCGCTGAGAATTCCAGCCGGATCCTGGATTCCTCCTACGCCTCCATTCGAAGGTCTGAGGACGGGCAGAGCCCTCGGAGACTCCGCGCTGCTTTGCGACGGCGATACATTGGTAACTCCGGTTCCAGGAGCGCTGGACATCGGCCAGCCTGACGCACGGATCGTCATCGTTCGTGGCGTGCGGACGGGTGAGCTCAGCATCCAGAGGACACTGACACCGCTCGATGGCGTCGGGATCGCGCCTTTCCAGGTAACGTTAGCGAACGATTGCTCGGCGATTGTCACCAACACCTTCAGCTCGACGGTTACGAGAATCACCGGACTGCTCGACCCGGACCCGAACGCGATCCGGCTCTTGAGCTGGAACACTTCGTACCCGTTTCCGGCCGAGCCGGCGGTAGTTGCGAACGGATCGGCACTCTTTGTTCACCATCCAAGGCCGCCGATCAGTAACGTACCTCCCGCAGCGGTCTCCGGCTACCGGGTACGAGACGGCCGGATCCTGAAACGTCGCGTCGTGGAAGGACCGGTCCGAGCCTGGCTCCAAGTCAAGGATCAAACACTGGCCACATGGCCGGCCGGGCTGGTGGACTATCTGGAGGGAGTCCTTGTTCCGGTGAGCCCGAAGCGGGGCCGGACACTGATCAGAACCGTCGAAAAGGCCGTGGCAGAAGCGGATCGCCGGCCGGCCGCCGCGCGGCGAGGGATGAGGTCATTCCGGCGACAAATCCGAGCGCTTGCCAGCGACGGAATTATCGGTGACGCCGAGAAGGCGCTTTTCCTCGACGTTGCGACAGCCGGCCTGTCGGCCCTCGAGACAAAGTAGTTAGTCTCGAGGAGCGGCCAACATTCGGAACCGTGGCTCGTCCCACAGCGGGGCGAGCCACGGGTCTTCCAGCATCGGCCGGTAGCTTTCGGTACCAAAGTAGGGCCAGCCTGACGCCAAGGCCCTTTGGAGGTGGGTCATCGAAAGGTCCAGGTCGCCCAGCCATGCCAGAGTCGCTGCTTGCCAGTAGGAAGACATGCCGGGCAAGGCGGACTCTGCGGCCCCGATTCGAGCCACAAGGTCTCGTGCCTCAACGACGTGCCCCTGGCGAGCTGCCAAAACGCCGAGGTGTCCTTGCAAGGAGAGGTCACGCGGGTTGAACTGGGCAAGAGTTCGCAGGATCTCTTCTGCAGCTGGAAAATCTCCGACTAGTTCGAGCGCCCGCGCTCGAATGCGCGGGGCCGCCGGACTCCGGTCCGGGACCGTTTCCTCGATCGAATTGAGCAATCTGCGCGCAGCTCGTTGGCCGGCCTGCCGAAAGCCGTGGATCTCGAGACTCAACGCGATCTCATAGATCGCTGCCTGGGCCGGAATCTCGACGCCTTCGCCCGAAGCGAGAAGTCGATCCAAGATTTCCTCGACCTTGTCTACCTGCCCCAAGCCCGCCCAGGCTCGCCCCTGATAGATAAACGGACTCAGATAGTCCGGATGCAACCTCTCGGCACGGCGGCCCGCCTCGACCTCCTGTGAAAACTCGCTCAGCTGATGCAGGGCGGAAGTGTAGAAATGCCAGTACGGGAACCAGTGCCGCAAGATGCCGCGCTCCGGATCGATTCCGCTCAAGATCTCCACCGCCAGCGCCGGGTGGTTCGTGGCCAAAGCCAAGCGCCCGCTCTCGAACGTCCATGGGGAGCCGGGCGCGGCTGCCGACATCTCGCGGGCGTGTCGCCAAGCTTCATCCCATCGGCCGGAACCGACGGCGACGAGATAGTCGAGCTGATGCCTTTCGAAGAGTGAGAGGGAGGCCCGGTGGGGCTGCAGAGCTTCCGTCAGGCTGACGGCCGCGGCGGCATTTCCGGAGTTACGCAGTGCCTGAACCTCCATGAGTCCGGCCTGGGCGAAACCGGGGTCGAGCTCGAACGCCCGCGAGAACTCGTGGGCGGCCTCGGCGAAGCGAAAGCCCACATGATGCTCGATACCCAAGGCGAAGTGCCGATAGGACTCGTAGTTGCGGGGCCGGCTAGTCGGCAAGGCCGTCAAGTTGAGCGAGGGGTTGAGATGGGTCGCCACCGCGGCCAGGACACGGTCGACCAGCACCTCGATCGCTGCCTCTGGGTTCTCCGGATCGAATTCCACGGGCTGGATCGAGTCGATGACCGTTCGCTGCTGCGTATCTATGAGTTGCCCAACGAAACGAGAGTTCGAGCCTTGAGGCTCCAAGCCCCCGGTAACGACGGTTGCCGCGCCACTCTCCGCGGCCGCCTCGAGCGCCCAGCCGGTTCTACGTTCGGGATCGGCGGAGAGGTCTCCCGCCATCGACAAAACGACGGAGGAGGGAAGCACTTCGGCGACTCCAGTCTCGGTCAGCCTGGTGCCGATAGCATCGGCGGCGATAACGGTGAGAGCTTTTCCTGCACCGTCTCCTGTGTGGTTCCCGAACGGGGCGATCAGAACCCGCCGAGGAGCCAGCGTCACGGACCTTGCTTGCGGTTCCTCCTGTCGGATCACCGAGTAGCCGACGAAGCCGAGCGCGATGGCCGCGGCGATACCGGCGAGTAGGTACCCAGCCGCTCGGATTGTGGCCCTTCGATCCGGGCTCGGGTCGACCGCTGCGGACGAGCCTAGCCTCTCCACCGGCACCAACAGCTTGTAGCCAAAGCCTCTGACCGTGCCGACGAACTGGGGGTTCCGGGCCGCGTCACCCATGGCCTCCCGCAGGAGCTTGACCCGCTGTTTGAGGTTCTCCTCGCCGACCACGACATCGGGCCAGAGTGCCTCCATCAGCGTGTCCCCGGAGACCACATTGGGCGCGGCGCGCGCAAGTTCGGTAAGTAGCCGAAAAGTCAGCGGTTGGAGAGGAATCGCTTCGCCGTCGCGCTCAAGACTGACGGCGCCGACGTCGAGCTGAAACGGGCCAAGCTCGTAGCGCTCGTCTGCGGCTGGGTCAGGCGACCTGGTCACACACATCATTCTCACATTTCTGCGAACCCGCGGTAGCCTCCGCGTCCTTCTCAAGCCCGAGTAGTGGCCCTTCTCAGGTCGCAGCTATCGCTACACCTGACGAAGACACCGGCGTGGTTTTTCCGCGACGGCGCCCTTGAGAAGGTCTGCCGCCGCCGCTACAAACCACTGGTAATCAAATCGTTGGCGGAGGGGGCGGGATTCGAACCCGCGGTCGGCGTGAACCGACGCCGGTTTTCAAGACCGGTGCATTCGACCACTCTGCCACCCCTCCGCGGGGCAAGGTTACCGTGGCGGCCGGCGGAGCACGCAGACAGCCGGCCGGGATGCCGAGCACAACGGCCGCCAGAAGGCGGCGGCCGATTCAGCCGTCCGTTGTGATCCGGTCAGCGCCCATGAAGGCGCGCAGGGCTTCGGGCACGGCGACTGAGCCGTCGGCCTTCTGGAAGTTCTCGAGAATGGCCACGACGGTCCGACCGATCGCCAGTCCCGAACCGTTCAATGTGTGCAGGAATTGCGGCTTGCCGCCTTCGCCGGGCCGGTAGCGCAGGTTGGCGCGCCGCGCCTGGAAGGCTTCGCAGTTGGAGCACGAGGAGATCTCGCGGTAGGCGTTCTGGCCGGGGAGCCAGACTTCGATGTCGTAGGTCTTGGCGGCGGAGAACCCCATGTCGCCGGTCGACAGGGTCACGGTGCGGTAGGGCAGCTCGAGAAGCTGGAGGACTTTCTCGGCATTGGCGGTCAGTTCTTCGAGGGCCGGATAGCTGGTCTCGGGGGTGGTCAGGTGCACCAGCTCGACTTTGTTGAACTGGTGCTGACGAATGAGCCCCCGCACGTCTTTGCCATAGGAGCCGGCCTCGGCCCGGAAGCAGGGTGTCCAGGCTACGTAGCGGAGCGGCAAACCGGCCTCGTCTAGGATCTCGCCCGAGTGCAGGTTGGTGACCGGCACTTCGGCGGTTGGGATCAGGTAGTAGTCGTGGGGTGAGACCTTGAAGGCGTCGTCCTCGAATTTGGGGAGCTGACCGGTTCCGGTCATCGCGCCGGCATTGACCATGAAGGGCGGCAGGACTTCGAAGTAGCCATGCTCGCGGGTGTGAAGGTCGATCATGAAGTTGATGAGCGCCCGTTCGAGGCGCGCCCCGGCGCCAAAGGATGCCGTGAACCTCGCCCCGGCCACCCGCGCGCCGCGCTCGAAGTCGAGGATGCCGAGCTCGGGTCCGAGATCCCAGTGCGCTTTGGGCTCGAAGTCGAAGACCGGCGGCTCGCCCACGGCGCGCTCGACCCGGTTGGCGGTCTCGTCGGCTCCTCGTGGAACGGATTCGTGGGGAAGGTTTGGCAGGCTGAGCGACGCCGCATCGAGCTCGGCGTCGAGCTCGGCCAGACGGGCCTCGTGAGCGGCGATGGCCTTTTTGAGCTCGCCGACCTCGGCCATCTTGGCGTCGGCGTCACCGCCTTGCTGTTTGAGGCGACCGATCTCTTTGGAGGATTCGTTGCGGCGGCGTTTCTGTTCTTCGACCTCGCCCAGGATCTCCCGGCGCTCGCCGTCGAGGCCGAGCCAGCGCTCGAGCAGGTCGCCGTCGTCGCCCCGGGTAGCTAGCAGCTCCCGCACCCGGTCGGTGTCGTTTCGCAGCAGTTCGCGGGCCAGCATGGCGGCCGCGAGTGTATCCGAGAGGTGGAGAAGAGCGCCCCCCTTTACGGAGAACCAGCCTACTTTTTCGGCAACTCGCCCGACGCCAGCCGCGCGGTGGTCTCCAGTACCCTTCTAAGTGGCCGTGTGTCGGCCTCGCCCCGGCCGGCGATCTCGAAGGCGGTGCCGTGATCGACTGAAGTTCTCAGAAAGGGCAGCCCGAGGGTCCAGTTGGTCGCCGAACCGAACGAGAGCGTCTTGATCGGGATCAGACCCTGGTCATGGTAGAGCGCCAGGACCCAGTCGAACTCTCCCCCGCGCGCGCGGGAAAACAGCGAGTCGGCGCTCAAGGGCCCAAAGGCGTCGACCTCACGGCGACGTGCTTCTTCCACGGCAGGGGTCACAATTAGGTCGTCTTCTTCACCCATCAGCCCCCCTTCCCCGGCGTGAGGGTTGAGGCCCGCCACGGCGATCCGGCCGCCGGCATTGCGATCCAGACATGCCAGGGCCCCGACAATCGCCTCGACGGAGAGGGCGGCAATGGCCTCGGTCAACGGCAAATGTGTGGTCAAGAGCGCCACCTGAAGGCCGGGGGAAAGAAACGCCATCAGGTAGTCGGCGCCGTAGCGACCGAGACCGCAGGCCTGGGCGAGATAATCGGTGTGGCCGCGGAACTCCGGCAACGCGTGACGCGCGATCGACTCCTTGCTCACCGGACCGGTGACCAGCGCGTCGACCCTCCCGGCTTGCGCCAACTCGATGCCGGCGTCGAGACAGGCCAGGGCACCGGCTGCATCGAGCTCTGTCGTTCGCCCGGGCTCGACCGTGCGCCCGATTGCGACCGGATCGAGTACCGCCGCCTCGCCGGGGCGGATCGAGTCGAGATCCGGCTCGGCGCCGATCAACCGGTCCGTCCAGGGAGCCGCGCGGCCGCTTTGTTTGACACCGTGTGCCGCCGCCTCGAGCGCCACGGCTTCAGCAATCAGGAGAAGGCGGACATCTTCGGGCGGCGCCGCCAGCAGATCCAACAGCAGCTCGGGGCCGACGCCAGCCGGATCTCCCTGGGTGACCGCCAGAAGCGGTGGTTTCGTCTCGGACGTCAAGAGCGAGCGCGCCGCCCGGGCAGCCGGCTAGCCCGAGGAAGACCCAGACCCCGACCGTTTCCGCCGCCGCTTGAGCTCTTCTTCTTTGAACATGTACCGGATGCTGGCCTTGCGGAGCAAGAGGTTGGGCTCGTGATGGCGGTTGAGTTTGATGGCGTTTTTGTCGTACCACTCGATCCAGCCCCGCAGCTCGGTGTCGTCGGTCAACACCACCACCATCGGGGTCCGTGCCGCCATCTGCTTGAGGTAGTAGAACTCCTCGGCGTTGGTCTGCTCGGGTGGCGCCTGTTTGCGGCGCACGGCGCGTGAGGTGCTGTCTTTTCTCATTTCGTTGAGATCCGGCCGGATCAGCTTACGGTTCGACATAGTTCCCCCGTCGGCGAAACTCTAGGCATCGGGTTGCGCTCGCGGTTTTCTCTTGGGCGGTTGCTTGTACTGGTCGTCTTCGTAGGCCAGGCAGCACAAAAGCCTGCCGCATTGGCCGGAGATTTTCGACGGGTTGAGGCTCAGGTTCTGACGTTTCGCCATCTGTATCGAGATCGGACGGAAGTCCTTGAGCCACGTCGAGCAACAAAGTGTTTTTCCGCACACCCCGATTCCGCCAATCAGGCCCGCTTCGTCGCGCGAGCCGACCTGCACCATGCGCACCCGAGCCGAGAAGCGGCGGGACAGATCGCTGACCAGCCGGCGAAAATCCACCCGACCGTTGGCGGTGAAGTAGAAAACCGCCGATTTTCCGTCCAGCGAGAAATCGACACGTGAGACCTTGAGATCGAGCCCCAGCTCTCGCGCCCGTTCGCGGCAAAAAAGCCGGCCCGATTGCTCGTTCGTCTGCTGCCGGTCGAGCAGTTGGCTGTCGTCGTCGGTCGCCTCGCGGACGATGCGGCTGGCGCTCGATTTCTGGCAGGGTTTGAACACCGGCATCGGGGACTTCTCGACCCGGCCGTATGCCGGCCCGTGCTCGAGCTCCACGATGACCCGGTCCCCGCGGCCGAAGATCTTGCCGCCCGTGGCGCACAGGGTCAGATTGGTTTCCTCGCGAAAACGGACGCCGACAAAGTTGTCCTCGATCGCGGTGGACATGCCCTTGAAGGAGCAACCCTGGCAACCCGACATCGTTGGTATGAGCTCTTCCGGTTCGGAGGTGACAACGCCTCAGCGCTCAAACCGGCCCGGCTTCGCGGGCCCCACACCCTCGCGACTCGACTGAGCGACTGTGCGCAATCGGTGAGTTCATTATGGCAATCCCCACGGACACCGTCAATGTTGCGCGCCCGATCCACCCGGGCTTTCGATCAATTCCAGGACCCGGCGCCCGATATCCGTTCGAAACACTTTGTGCTCCCAACGTATTTCCTCCGCCGCTTGGTAAGCACGGCGCAACGCACCCCGGAGATCGGCGCCCGTGGCGCAAACGTTGAGAACTCTCCCCCCCGCCGTCACCACCTCTTCGCCTTCGAGCCGGGTTCCCGCGTGGAACACTTCCACGCCGTCGTGTCGCGAAGCCGCTTCGAGACCGCGAATCGGCTCCCCCACTTGCGGCGACCCCGGGTAGCCGGCCGCTGCGAGGACGACGCAGGCCGCAGCCGCCTTGTGAAAGCCCAGCCGCGTGGACTCGAACGAGCCGGTGGCGCCCCGAGCCAAGACCGGCAGCAGGTCATCGGCCAGACGCATCATGATCGGCTGAGCCTCGGGGTCGCCCAGCCGGGCGTTGAATTCGAGCACCCGAGGCCCCTCGGCGGTGAGCATCAACCCCGCGTAAAGAAACCCGCGAAACGGACTCCCCTTGGCCGCCATACCGGTGATCACCGGACGCATCACTTGATCGAGGATCTGCTTGGCGTCGGCTGCGGGCAGCACACCCGACGGACTGTGGGCACCCATGCCCCCGGTGTTGGGACCTTCGTCGCCGTCACCGATCCGCTTGTAGTCCTTGCTCGTCGCCAGGGGCAGCAATCGTTGGCCGTCGACGATCGCCATCAACGACACTTCCTCGCCCTCCAGATGCTCTTCGACGACCACCTGGGAGCCGGCGGCACCGAATTTCCGCTCGGCGAAGAAGAGATCGAGCGCCGCCGAAAGCTCCTTTTTGTTGCGCGGGATCACGACCCCCTTGCCACCGGCCAGGCCGTCGGCCTTGAGCACTACCGGGAGGCCGAGCTTTTTTGCCGCCTTTTTTGCCTGGCCGGCATCCAGCGCGACCTCAAAGGCGGCCGTTGGAATGCCATGGTCCCGCATGAAGTGCTTTGCAAAGACCTTGCTCCCCTCCAGCCGGGCGGCCTCGCGAGACGGACCGAAGATCGGCAGCCCGCGAGTCGCAAATTCGTCAACGATCCCGAGCGTGAGGGGTAGCTCGGGCCCCACCACGGTGAGATCGATCTTGAGGTCCGCGGCAAAGTCGGCGAGCCTCTGAACCTCGTCCGCGGCGATCGGCACCCGGTCCGCCACCGCGTCGACCCCCGGATTTCCCGGGGCGCAAAACAACTCGCCCAGATCCGGACTCTGCGCCAGCTTCCAGCACAGCGCGTGCTCGCGCCCCCCGCTCCCGACAACCAGAACTCTCATCGGTTCTCCGTTGGAAAGATAGCCCCTACTCCTCGATAGAGCAATTGTATCGCCTCAGCGATCTGTGTCCGGGCGCGGCGGCGCCCGGACACCGCCGTCCCCTCGAAAGGGCGGCCGCGCCTCGTCGGTCAGAACGCCGTCACGAAAAAAGCCCATCGCCGCTTTGGATTTCCGGGACTGGCACCGCCGTTGCTCTTACCTCCCGCGGGCCAAAGCCCGAACGGAGGTGCGATGATGAAACGTTACAAGCTACTCCTCTTGATCCTGCCGGCGTTGACGATCTTCGCCGTGTCCCCGAGCTGGGCCGGTCACCAGGGATCGTCGCGCGGACTGTGGGGCGAGACCCAAGCCATGCGTCTGCAGCTTGGCGTTCTCGAGCCGCGTGGTGAGTCCTCGTACTGGGAGGATCTGAACTTTGATTTCAACGGTGACGCCGACAGTTTCGACGACGCCCTTGTGGGTATCGAATACACCCGGTTTCTGAGCGATCGGCTGGGTGTTGTGGTCTCGGGAAGCGCCTTCGGGGGCAGTAGCGACCTGGCCTACCGTAATTTTGTCGACGAGTTCGGCAACGACATCTTTCACACCACCGAACTGGACGTCGCCACTCTGAACCTGGGCCTGCTGTTTCATCTCGCGCGACGGGACAGCTCGATCGTGCCCTATGTGGGAGCCGGTGGCGGCCTGTTCGCCTGGCGACTGGCGGAGTTCGGCGATTTCATCGACTTCTCGCTGGCAGCGCCCGAAGTCTTCTTCGACGCGTTCGAAGAAGAGGGCGCGACTCTCGGCTACTACGTGCAGGCGGGACTCGAGGTGCCGGTGGCGCGCAGTGTCTCGCTCTTTGCCGAGGGACGCTGGCAGCGCGCCGAGGCCGACCTGGAGGAAGACTTCGCAGGGTTGGGCGAGCTCGACCTTTCGGGGCGCACGCTGTCGGCGGGTCTCACCTGGAGCTTCTGAGGGCAGACAAGGAAAACGGGCGGGGGCAAGCCCCGCCCCTACATTGGGTCTTCCCGTCAGGATAGAAACGACCGTGTAGGGGACGACCTTACCCCCGCCCGCTAGCGTTAGCGACGTGGGGGCGTCCCGTCCGCCACGGAATGCCAACACAGATGATGTAGGGGCGGGGCTTGCCCCCGCCCGCGATCGACTGCGGGGTCTCGGCCCTATTCCGAGAAGGGATCCGAGAACCGCGGGTCGGTCACAAAGGAACGGTCGGTCAGGCTCTTCAGAAACTCGACGAGATCGCTCTTCTCCACCGCGCTGATCTCGAACCCTCCGACGAGCTCGCTTTTGTACCGGTTGGCCCGGCCGGCTCCCCGGCCCCCGGCGGCATAATTGTCGATCACGTCTTCGAGCGTCGCGGCGCTTCCGTCGTGGAGATAGGGAGCGGTGAGCTCGATGTTCCGCAAGGTCGGCGCCTTGAAGCGACCCATGTCGCGCGGGCGCTTGGTGTGCTCGAAGAGACCACGGTTGGGCCGGGGATAGGCACCCAGGCCGTCGAGATCGAACAGGCCGGTGTTGTGGAACTCGAGCGGCACCCGCTCGCCGCCGCGAAACGCGACGGCACCGGAGAAGTTGAATCCGGCATGGCAACCGGAGCACCGGGTCCTTTCGGAGAAGAACAGCCGCATACCGCGCAAAGCACTCGGGGAAAGCGCGTCTCTCTCATCCCAGAACACGAGACGATCGTAGGGAGAGTTGCCCGAAAGAAGCGTGCGCTCGAAGGCGGCAATCGCGCGCACGACGTTAGCAAAGCGCAGCGGCCGGGGAACCGGAAAGGCCTCGGCAAAAAGTGACGGGTACACAGGGTCCGAGCCCAAGCGCTCGAGGAGCTCCCGTTCCCGCCCCGCCAGGCCCAGCTCGACCGGGTGCTCGTTCAGCATCGGCACCAGGGCCTGGTCTTCGAGGCTGCCGAGCCCCGGATCCGCCCAGGCAAAGGCCCGGTTGTAGGCCACGTTGGTCAGACTCATCGCATTGCGCGGGTGAAGCTCCCCGGTGGAGCCTCTGGCGACCTCCAAACCGTCCGAGAAAGCGCGTTCCTGGCGATGACAGCCGGCGCAAGAAAGCGTTCCGTTCCCCGAGAGCCCGGCGTCGTAGAAGAGCCGGCGCCCGAGCTCAACCTTGGCCTGGTTCATCGGGTTGTCTCGGGGCACCACCGGCATGGGGAATCCCGGCGGCAGCTGCCAGCGGTAGGGCGACGGCATGACGCGGCCGCCCGGCGGAGTCGCGAGCTCGGCCCGCTCGCCCGGGGCGCACGCGGTCAGAAGAACGAACAAACAAAACGGGGCTCGCCATCGCAAGCCCCGTCGGTCGGATCTCATCCGCGGCCGCACATCGCCTCGCGCGGCTGCAAGTCGCTACTCGCCGCTACCAGTCGCGCTTCGAGCCCACCATGGCGGTCTGCTCGGCAAGCTCGCTGCGCTCGGCGACCCAGGCGGCAAAGTCCTCGACAGTTTGATCGCCCCCCATCGACCGCTTCTCCTCGACCCACTTCTGCATCGCCGCCAGGAGATCGTCCGCTTGTTCGCGGTCGGCCCTCAGCAGGTGCATGTAGGCTTCCTTTGCCTCGTCGAGCCGGCCGAGCCCGAGATAGGCCTCCGCCCGATACTCGATCGCCTCATTGTAGCGCGGCTGGATGGCAAGCGCGGTGTCGTAGGCCTTGATGGAGGCGTCATAGTCGCCAAGCTTGCGGAGCGCGTACCCCAGGCTGCTGTGGGCCTGATACATCCGCGAATCCAACTTGATCGCCTCGCGCTGCGCCTTGGCGGCCTTCTCGAACTCCTTGGCGGCCTTTTTGAGGAGCTTCTCGGCCTTGCCCGGCTCCGCGGCGGCTTTTTCCTCGAGCGCCCAAGCCTTGTCGCGCGCTTTCAAGCCACGCTCATAGTAGTCGCGGGCGGTCATCTCGACCGTCTCGAGGCTGGGCGCCGGGTCGGGAGTGCTGCCGCCTCCGCCGGCCGTCAGGCTTGCCGGTACAGCGAGCAGAACCAAAGCCGCGATCGTGGTCAAAGCGAGGGCTCGTGTGGTGGAACGGCTGTCTTTTTTCATCATCCTTAGGGTCCTCTTGGGGGTCCTCATGTCGGTCCTTCGTGGGGGGCCTCGATCTTACAGTACGATCTTCCGGCCCCAGAGGTTTGTGGCGAGTGGAAAACGCATGACTCCCGAGCGCTACCGGAAGCTGCGCGCCGTTCTCGAGCGCAGGCAGCCCGATCTGACGGTTCTGCTCGAGAACGTCCACAAGCCGCACAATTTCGCCGCCGTTCTGCGCACCGCCGACGCGGTGGGTCTGTACGAGGCCCACGCGGTGATCTACGACGGGGAGCTGCGAACGTCCCTGGTGAGCGCCGGTGGCAGCCACAAGTGGGTGAACGTCAAGCTTCACCGTGAGATCGGTGACGCCATCCGACATCTGCGGGAAAGGGACTTGCGTGTCGTTGGGGCTCACCCCGACGCCGGAGCAACCGACTATCGCGACATCGACTTCACCCAACCCACGGCGCTTCTGCTCGGTCAGGAGAAGGACGGGTTGACGGCCGAGGCGCTCGCCGCGGTCGACGAGGTACTCGCGATCCCGATGGCGGGGTTTGTGGAATCGCTCAACGTGTCGGTGGCCGCGGCGGTGATCCTCTTCGAGGCGCACCGGCAGCGCTCGGCGGCGGGGCTCTACGACACGCCTCGACTCGAGCCCGAAGTGTTCGAGTGCACTCTCTTTGAATGGGCGCATCCCAAGCTCGCCGACTACTGCCGGCGCCACGATCTCCCCTATCCGGCGCTCGACGAAGACGGAGAACCGGTCGACCCACCGAGCGCCTCCTGAGCGTGGGCGAACGCGTCACCGCTGGGATCAGAGCAGCCCGTCCATGAGCCCGGCCCTCCTCACCGGTAAGCCACGAGGCCGGCGAAGTCTCCGCAGGGCACGGCGCGAGCCGAGCAGACTCCGATCGACCGCTCGCGCCTCGGTTTCCCTCGCGCCGGACCAAATCTGACTTCCAAAGAGTCCACCCGCGCGCTCGGTCAAACGGCCCTGATGGAGCCTCCGCCGGCCCTCGCGGCGACCGCCTTGAAACGGCAACCGGTCGATACGGCAGCCCGGCACTGAGCGGGCCGCCCGGAGCGGATGCTGCTTGAGCTGGAGCGAAGGGCGGCCCCGAGGTGCTTGGCCAGGCCAGAAGCTGAGCTACGGCAACCGGGGCACAATAGCCCCGGTACGCGCGCGGTAGGACTCGTAGTCCACCCCGAATTTCGCCACCAGTGCCGCCTCCTCGCGGGGCACGACGACGAGCCTCACCACCACCACGGTCACGACGCACAGCACCAAAAGCACCCAGCTCGCCGCCATCAACGCTAGCCCCGGAAGAAGCAGGAACGCTCCGGCCGTATACAGCGGGTGGCGGATCCAACGGTACGGTCCACTGGTGACGAGCCGGTGCGACTCCTTGGTGAGGACGGTCTCCGAGACGTTCGATCCGAGGCTCGACAGGGTCCACCAGACCATCGGGATCGCCGCTAGACCGAGCCCGGCCCCCAGCCAACGAATCGATACCCAGGGACCGGTCAAGGGGAGCCGTGACCAGCCGAGTGCGCCCGGTGCGACGATGAAGATCACGAGCAACGCCAAGGTCGGCAGGGCGATCCCGACTCGGGCGAGGATCAACCCCGGGCTCTCCGCACCCCTCTGGATGACCTCCCCGGCCCGCCGTGCCCGGCGCCGGTAAGTCGCCGAGATCGCCAGGTTGGCGAGCAGGATCACTGGAAGAAACCAGCGAAAGAGATCGTCGCCGGGGAGCATGGTCGAAGACGCCGCCGAGCTATGACCGGTGGAGCCGTGTGGTGATTCGCAGCACGTACCAGAACATCATCCCCACCGAGGCAAAGAGGCTCAACGCCGCGCCGACGTGCTTGCGACCTCCATAGCGACGGCGCTTGATCCTGGCCGTGTCGTAGAGAATCGACGCCCCCGAGAGCGCGATCATCGCGACGCTGAACCAGGTCCCGAGACGGAAGCCGAAAAGGATCGCCGCCAAGATCAGGAGCAGGGCGATGATCCCGCCCCAATAGAGAAACGGGCGAAACGAGGAGAAGTCGTTGCGGCTGACAAACGCCACCCAGGTGAGACCCGCGGCACCCAGGACCGTGACCTGAGCTGCCTGTTCGATCACTCCGGAAGCCAGGGCGTTGGCATGGTAGAGAAGCGGCACAAAGATCAGCCCCTTGGCCACGATGTAGAGCCCCAGCCCGGCGTACTGCCCGACCGGAGTCTTCAACCGGTAAGCCATCCGGCTCGCCAGCCAGGAGACGACGAGAAACGCGCCCAGGATCAGCGCCCAAGGGACCTGCCGCATGGCGCCGGCAATGCGCTCGGCCGCTCCGCTCTTGAACAGCGCCACCTCGAAGGCGACAAACACCAGGATGGCGCCAAAGAGGTGAGCATAGGCCCGGGTGATGAAGCTCGCGCGGGCGCTTCCGGCGCCGGGGCGAACCGGTTCGGCGAGCGGCTGGGTGGTCACGCGCGAACCGTACCAGACCGGTCGCCGGGCGCTCGTCCCACAAAAAGCGGCAGAGACCAACGTACGGCACGCCGTTTGGCGCCGCCCCAAACCGCTCTCAACGCCAAGGCCAGATCGGGCAGTGGGTCGTCTCCGGTCGCTTGCCTATACCGGTTGACCGCCGACCAGGTGCCCGCATAGCCGAGCAGGTCGTCGAGACTCCACTCGGCGGTCATCTCGAACTCCGGCGTCTCGATCCTCTCGAACGGGAAAGGGATCCGGCGGTATTCGAGGTCGACGTGCCGGCGCTCCGGTGGCCAGTAGTCGCCGACCGTCTCGCGAGCAAAACGCGCGAGCAATGAGTCGACGTCTTCGCCGAGCGAGGCCAGCGGGTAGGTCCAGGCCGCAACGATTGCCCCCGGCCGCGTCACCCGGCGCACCGCGGCATAGAACCGATCGAAATCGAACCAGTGGAGGGCTTGGGCCACCGTCACCAGGTCGATCGAAGAGTTCTTCAGGGGAGGCTCCTCGGCGCGTACCGCCACCCGCGAGATCTCCCTCGACTCGGCCCGCGCCAACTGACTGAGGCTGGGGTCGGTCGCCACCACTCGGGTGAAGTGCGAAACAAGCGCCTGCGCCGCCTGCCCGCTCCCGGACCCCACATCCCAGACGACGCGCTTCGCCGGCGCCAGGCTCGCCAGAAACTCGAAGAGCTCCTTCGGGTAGTGCGGCCGGTAGCGAGCGTAGTCGCGGGCGACCGAAAAGTAGTCTTTGAACGCCAACGAGCTATGCCAGGGGAGCGCGATCACCCAGCAGGTAGCGGGCAACGTCGAGGTAGTCGATCGCCAGCGAGATCAGGTTGGTCAGAAAGAGCGCACGGATCCAGATCGAGAATCGACCATGGCCGGACCAAGCGCTTCTGCGTCGCCACAGATAGATCAAGAGCGGCGTCCAGCAGATGACGTGCGAGAGCCCCAGAAACCGCGTGTAGCCGCCCCACTCAAAGAGCGCGGTGATCAGGACCGCATTCGCGAGCCATGCAGCGAGAACCCAACGGGCCTCGTGACGGCGCAGGAAGAACAGGCTCGCGGTGTTGACGACCACCAACCAGAGAATCCACAGTTGGAGCCACGCCGGCTGCGCCAGGATCTCGGGAAGCATGGTCATACCCGCGGCCTCGCGACCGGCCGGCCCCAGCTAGAAACGGCTCGCGTCAGATGTGACAGCTCGCCAGCCCGCGCTTCTCGAGGTAACGCTGGTGGTAGTCCTCGGCGCGGTAGAAGGTCGCGGCCGGCTCGATCTCGGTCACGATCGTATTCGAGAAGCGCCCGCTCGCCACGAGCCGTTCCTTGACCCGTTCGGCCGCCACGCGCTGCTCGTCCGAATGAAAGAAAACCGCCGAGCGATACTGGGAGCCGACGTCCGGCCCCTGTCGGTTCAAGGTCGTCGGATCGTGGTTCGACCAAAAGACCTCGAGCAGTGTCTCGTAGGAGACCTTCTCGGGGTCGAAATCCACATCGACGACTTCGGCGTGGCCGGTGGTGTCGGTGCAGACGTCCTTGTAGGTCGGGTTCTCGAGCGTGCCCCCCATGTAGCCGACCGCCGTGTCCAGCACGCCTTCGGTCTGACGAAACGTCGCCTCGACGCCCCAAAAACAACCGGCACCAAAAGTGGCTTTCTCCATCTCACGAGCTCCTTTTCTCGACGCGGTCCCTAAGAACCCCCAGGTATTCCTCCCACGGGCCGACCTGATCGCCATACTGCTTGGCCATCACCCGCGCGATCTGCGCGATGTGGCCTAGATCGTGAGCCACCCAGGTCGCCAGAAGCTCGCCCAAGGTCACCTGCCCGAGTGCTGGATGCCGTCCGCGGCGGTCGAAATCCTCGCTCGTGAGCCCCCAGTCGTCAAGCTTCTGGAGGTTCAAACGCCGTAGCTGCGCGAATTCTTCCAGGAGGTCCTCGAGCGACTTGCCCTTCGAGTCCTCGAACTGGGCGAAGCGATCGAAGGGGTCGAACGGCCGTTCTTCCCCGTGATCCAGAATGATCCGCATCCGCCCCATCCAGTCGGTCTTCTCGCCGTGGACCAAATGGCCGACGACGTCAAACGGGCTCCAGCTTTCTCCGCCCTCGTTGCTGTGCGTCCAGTCCTCGTCCAGACCGGTCAGGAGCGTCGCCAGAGCGGCGGGAGTGCGAGCCAAGATCGCGCGGGCTTGGTCGAGATCGATATCCATGGGAACTAGATACTATCGGTCCGGAAGCCAGCCCACCGCGCGCGCCCACTCCGCGATCCGGCGCTGCCGTTGGGCGTAGTCGGCGGACGGAGTCGACGATTCGCCGATCTCGGCCGCTTCCGCCCGCGCTTGGGCGACGGTCTCGGCAAGTGGCGACAGACCGGTCTCCCGACGGCGGGTCTCGACGTCGCCTGCGTCCTCGATCTCCCACGGACTCAATCGACCTTCCCGGTCCCAGTCCAGGATCGTCCCAAAACGCTGCGGCCGTCGTTGATTGAACCGAATGCGATCGAACAGGTACGCCGCCTGGGCCGGCGGCGCTTCTCCCGCCTCGACCGCTCCGCGCAGCAGCGCGAGGCACTTTTTTTGAAACGACGGCAACGAGATGGCGTGCTGCGCGACCAGCCAGGCGGCCTCCGAGGCGCGGCGCCCGACCACCGACTCGCCGGGCCAGCCGTGCTTCTCGATCGCTTTCTCGAGCACGGCCGCGTTCTCGACGTGCACTCTCTCCATCTCCGGCTGATAGCCGTCGAACAGCTCGCCGCTCGTCGCCAGCCGGTTGCGTGTTTGCCGGTCCCTCTCGGCAAGCTCCAGGAGACGCTCACAAAGATCGTAGTCACAGAAGGTCAGCGCGACACCCGCCTCTGCGCAAGCGCGTTCGATCACTTCGACGTACGGCGCCCATCCCGGCGTGTCCCTCGCCCGGGAGAAAAATCTGAGTCGCTCGATCTCGCACTCGCCGAGCTGGCCGATCACACGGGACACGAGCTCCGAAACCGATTCTCGAGTCAGGAGGTTTTCGTACCAGGGGATCTTCTCGTCGGCGCCAATCAGTCCGAGCTCACCCGACAGAATCAGAAACGGCCTGCCGGTGTCGCGACTCTCGGCGCCCACCTGTGCGATCCGTGGGCTCAGATAGCGTTGCCGGGCGGGTAGCAGGCCTTCGTCCTGGCGTTTCGCCGCGCAGCAGATGGTGCACACCGCCTCCATCGCTCGCACCGGCCCTACGGGACCTCAGCCACGTCGGCCACCTGGGCACCGGTCACCTCGACAAGGTCCGCCGGGCGGATCGAGAACAACGATCGCGGAGTCCCCGCCGCGGCGTAGACCGTCTGGTGGTCGAGCAGATCGCGGTCGATCCAGATCCGCAACGGAATAGCGTGACCGATCGGGGCGACACCGCCGATCGCAAACCCCGTCCGCTGGCGCACAAAGTCCGCGTCGGCCTTGAGGATGCCTTCACCCGCCAGGCCGGCGAGCTTTTTCTCCGATACCCGGTTGGCGCCGCTCGCGATCACGAGAAGCGCCTCATCGCTCCCGGAGCCGCGGAACACAAGCGACTTTGCGATCTGCGCTACATCGCAGCCGACCGCTCGGGCGGCCTCCAGCGCCGAGCGCGTCGACTCGGGCAACTCGACGACCCGGCAGTCCAGACCGTGTCGATCGAGAACAGTCTGTACCCGAAGGGCACTCGGGCTGCGCTCCGACTCGCGCATAAGACGTCGCTGACAGTTAGACCGGCTCCAGTCCCCGGCGTGCTCCCGAGGGTGGCTCGACAACGATCGGGTCGCCCGGGCGAACCTCCCCGCCGGCCAAGACGACACCCATCACCCCGGCCTTGCGGACGAGCTGGCCCTCTTCATCGCGCCCCAGGGTCGCGGCCATCAGACCCGGCCACAGCCCGTCGAGCTGCGAACAAGGGTTTCTCAGACCGGTGACCTCGACCACCGCGGCGTCGCCGAGCCGCAGCCGGGATCCGGTCGGCAATCCGAGTAAATCGACGCCCCGGGTGGTCACGTTCTCCCCCATCTCGCCCGGCTCCACTTCGAATCCCGCCGTCCGGAGCTCCTCGTGCAGCTCGGAGTGGATCAAATGGACCTGGCGCAGATTGGGGGCTTGCGGATTTTTCGCCACCCGCGAGCGGTGTTTGACCGTCTCGCCCAGGTGAACGTCACCCTCTACGCCGAGACCCGCGAGCAACCGAATCGAGCTCGCGTTGGGCTTGCTCATCGTATGGGTGGCGCTGCGGCTCACCGCAGTGACGGTGCCGTTTGGCGAAGGAGCGCTCATACGCCGAGCCTACGGGCCGGCGGCGAACAGAGCAATCCCGTCACGGTCAGGCCTCGCTGAAGGCGGCATGGTACCGCACGGCGCCGCTGGCGGAGTCGAGAGAACCGGGCTCGAGCTCCAAGGCCATAAAGACTTCCTCGGGGACTTCGTATTCGCTGCGGAGACCGAATCGAACGGACGGCGCAAAGCCAAAGCGAGGATAGTAATCGGGGTGACCGAGGACGAACACCGCCCTGATTCCAAGGTCGCGGCAACGCTCCAGGCCCGAGCGCACCAGCGCCGTTCCGATTCCCTGGCGCTGCCGCCCCGGGGCGACCGCCATCGGAGCGAGTCCCATCGATTCGGGAGCGGCGTCACCGATCACCGTTACGGGAGAAAACAGGATGTGTCCAACAACCGCGCCCTGGTCCTCGGCCACCAGGGAGACGATCGGAGAAGCCCGCGCTCGGAGATTGTCCACCAAATCGGCCTCGGTCTTGGTTTCAAAGGCCGAGGCGTTTACCGCGTAAATCGTCGATTGGTCTTCTTCTCGCTCGGCTCGGATCCGCATAGCTCAGAGGCTACCCGACCGGTGGAGTGCTCACACAGCGTCCGCTGTTTCACCGCACCAGGCGCCAGGCTACTTGGGCGGCAGCGAGCGAGCAAACTCCAGCCCGCGGTCGACCCAAGACCGGAGCTGTTTGGCCGTTCGAACGCCGGCCGGACCAACATAGACCATCCCCTTGAGGGGCCGACCGGTGAAATCCATCTCGCGCACATGGGCGCGGGACAAGCTCTTTTCGTAGGCCGCCGGGCCCACCCGCACCATCAGGTCGTCGCCGTTGACGCCACAGAACATGTGGCCGCGGGCCAGAAAGGCGATGCCCCCGAACATCTTCTTTTCCGACACCCCTCGCCGGCGGGCGAGCGCGGCGCGGACTCGATCCGCCAGCTTCTCGTTATAGGCCATATTGACTCCTAGACTGTTACCCGGACAGATCCACTTCGCGAAGCTGATTTATTCCTCATTCCGCTGTGGTGGGGTCAATCACCGACCTCACCTCAGATATCCGGTTCGCCGGGAAGCCGCCTTTTTCGGCGTGCTCTCGTACGAGATCCTCGTTTGGTGCGACGTAAACGCAGTAGATCTTATCGTCCGTGACGTAGCTCTGAATCCAGCTAATCTCGGGACCCAGCTCGTGGAGCACGCTGCAGGACTTCTGGGAGACGCCCTTTAAGTCCTCGAAGCTCAAATCGCCGGCTCCCGGAAGTTCTCGTTCGATCACATACTTCGGCATCAGTTTCTCCATTCTTTTGTATACGTCCCAAGACGTAGAGGGTCAGACGGCTTGTCAATCGATTCGACCTCCCTTCCGTACGATCACCGAGGATCCGTCGGCAATAAAAGCGGAGCTGGGCGTCCCCGCCAAAGCCGAGGCGAATTCCGATCCATAGAAACTCCCAAAATCGCCGGCGGCTTCCGGCTCTTCGGCGGCCCATACGTCCCACTGCGGGTGTTCGACCTGGTACTCGACCGTTCCGCCGTCGCGCTGAACCGTGTAACCCCAATAGTGCTCCGCGATGAACTCTTCCAAGGAGCCGGGCGGCGGCGTGCTCGGACGGCCGGTCGCCTTCGCCGAGACGGACAACCACCTGCCGCCCGATTTCCATCCATACTCGACTCGTCCGGCCCGGTCGTCGGTAGGCTCGACGATCGTCGATCGCGTCGGGCACGCCACATAGTTTTCGTTGTAGAGCCATCTTGCAACCGAAGCGACGGCCCACCGTGGCACGACCTCGCGGACAAACACGACCCCCCGGCGCCAGCCTTCGGGCCCACGCCGCCGTACGTAGAAGCGCAAGTTGATTTCCTCAAAGTCCCGGTGGAACGGAATCACCAGACCCTTGACGCGGGTGTCGAGAAACCGGAAAGCAACAAGACTGACGTATGTCGTGTCACCCCGGGTATCGAGCTCCGTCCCGCGCGGCACGTACTGGGCCAACACCCCCGGATCGATGTCGTAGTTGAGCATCACCAGCCAACGCCATTTGGCCGTCAGGAACACCGGCTGCGCAGCCAATTCGGCCATCAATAAATCCTCACAACGAGATCGACATTGTCCGAGGCTAGACTAACAACCTCGAAGCAAGAGGAGCTCGAGCAATGCCTGACGAAAGGAGTTTCCGATGAAGCCCACCGCCGGTTTTGCCATGGCGATCGCCCTCGGGGCCCTGGCCACTACTTCTCCCCTCCACGCTCAAACGGCGCCCTCGGGTGAAGCGCAATCACTCGCTCTGGCGGAGATCGCCGACGCCCTCGGGCGCATCGCCGACGCCATGGAACGGCAGATCGAAGGCTCGCGTCTCGACCTCCTGATGAAGCGCGTCGACATCAGCCACAGCCGTCTCAACGAACTGGAGGGCCGGCTGCGCGCCGCTCAAACGGACTACGACAAGGCGGTGGAAAACCAGACGCGCCTCGAATCGCAGCTCGAGACCCTGCAAGAGCGCGCGGAAGCCGAGGGCGCCGACGAGAACTCGATGAGGTTCAACCTGCGCCAGCTCGAGACCGAGCTCGAGCTCGCCGGCGAGCGAGTGGCCAATCCGCTCGCGACGATCACGCGTCTCCAACACGAGATCGCGACCCGGCATCGCGAGATCGAAGATTGGCAGGCGTATGTCGACCGCGAAATCAACGACCTCTGATGCGCTTATCGACATCTAACAAACTGCCTTAAGATAAGATGATCGACCGGCTTACGGCCGACAAGGGGGAAGTTTCACGATGACCATGCCGCTCCAGGAGATGCTCGAGGGCAAGTACGAGATCCTCGCCAAGATCGGGGAGGGTGGCATCGGCTCGGTCTACAAGGTCAAGCACCGGCTGCTGGAGGAGATCCGGGTCATCAAGGTCCTGCGGCCCCAAGCGGCGTCCAAGGAAGAGATACAGCGCCGCTTCCTGCGCGAGGCGAAGATGGCGATTCGCCTCAAGCACCCCAACATCGCACAGCTCTACGACTTCGCGGTGACCGACGAGGGAACCGCCTACATCGTCATGGAGTTCATCGACGGCGTCGGGCTGAACGCGGTCTTGAAGGCCACGGGGCCACCGAGCGTCGACCTGACGATCGCGCTCGCGACCCAGGCACTCGAAGCTCTGGGCTATCTCCACGATCAGAAGTTCGTCCACCGCGACATCTCACCGGACAACATCATGCTGGCTTCGGACCACTCCGGCGGTCCGGTGGTCAAGCTGATCGATTTGGGCATTGCCAAGAACCTGGAAGCCGTCGCCCAGTTGACACAGACCGGCGTTTTTCTCGGCAAGGTCCGCTACAGCTCGCCCGAGCAGTTCTCGGCCAAGGCGGGCTCGGATGAGCTCGACCACCGAAGCGATATCTATTCGTTCGGGGTGATGCTCTACCAGCTCTTGACCGGCGAGTACCCCTTCGAGGGCGACAGTTTTACCGAGCTCGCCGGCTGCCATCTTTTCCAGGCTCCGCGCGCGTTTGACGAGACGGACAAAGACGGCCGGATCGAGACCGGGCTGCGCGAGGCCGTGCTCAAGGCGCTCGAGAAAGAGCCCGACAACCGGCACGCGAGCGCGATGGAATTTGCGGAAGCGCTCACGGGATTCCGGAACCCAAAAAGCTCTCTCCGCACCGAGCTCGACACGACCATTCGCGCCACGGCGGTCGCGTTGCCGAAGATCTCCGAATCCAAGGAGCCCGGCTCCACCCAAAGCCGGCTGGATCGCGACTTTGGCATGGTCACCACACCCGAACCGTCACGGGTCACCGAAATGACGGGAAAGAAGGCCAAGACGGTCGACCTGCGGCAACTCACCAAGGATGCCGCCAAGATCGACAAGATTCTGGCGGCCGGAAAGCAGAACAAGGCCCAGCGGCTGCTGGACAAGGCCCTGGCCCGGCACGGCGAGGTCCCGGAGCTCGCCAAGTATCGCGAGATGCTGGCCGACGAGCCCACCACGGTGGCGCCAGCGACCCAGCCGGCGCCCGCGGCCTCGGG
The DNA here is from genome assembly GCA_965224065.1 of Candidatus Multivoradales bacterium. Taxonomy (GTDB): domain Bacteria; phylum Acidobacteriota; class Thermoanaerobaculia; order Multivoradales; family JAHEKO01; genus JAOTZA01. Next base: position 2,798,185 of record CBDCYF010000005.1, on the reverse strand, counting down.
AAAGGGGAAACGGCTCCCGATGGTAGCCGCCGGATTGGGAGTGGCGGCGCTGCTCGCGCTCGCCGCCGTCGGGTGGTTTCTTTGGAGATCCGGGGGCGGTGGCGATGGCGATGGCGATGGCGACGCGGTGGCGGAGCGTGGCGAGACCGTCGCCGTGGATCCCGCGGAACGCTGGACCCCGGAGACCGGCGACGCCGATCTCGCGCTGACCGCCGTCCCGCAGCCACCGCCTACGGAAGCGGAAGCCGCGGCGATTCCCGCACCCGAAGAATCCGCGCCTCGAGCCGAGCCGACGCCGCCGTCCGACCCATCGGGCCGCCCCGCTCCGGAAGCCGGGCCACCCGGAACCGGTCCGGAGGGCCGGCGGCCGCAGCCCGGTGGGCCACCCGGAGATCAACCCCCGCCGGAGCACCGTCCGCCACCACCCGGCGACCCGCGGGGAGGACCGCCGCCTCGCGGCCGTACCCAGGAGGTCTATCAACCGGGGGCTCTCGGTGTGATCCCACCGGTGCTCCTCCATCTCCCGCCACCAAAGCTCGAAGACGGACCGCCAAGGACCGCGACGACCATTATGGTCACCGCGCTGGTGGACGAGCACGGCAAGGTGCTCTCGACCAGCGTCAAGCGCCCATCGTTCAAGCGCAAGCTCAAGGAGGCCGCGATGGCAGCCGCCAAGGGAGCGACCTTCCGGCCCGCGGTCCGAGACGGCGTGGCCGGCCGGATGTACACGTTTATCCGAGTCGATTTTCCGGCCGGGTAGGGTCGGCCGGCGGGACACCGGCCCCAACGACCGGCAGGGGCGCCGGCCGCTTCAGTCCGAACTCAGGAGCTCGACGACGACCGGGCCGTTGATCCGTGTCATGCAGGCCAGCCGGCACGAGCCCGGCTCGACCTCGCAGAGTTCCTCGAGGGTCTCGCGCTCCTGGTCGGCAGCGTCCCCGGCGAGGTACTCGGCGCCCGAGACGATCCGGATCGGATCGCTGCCGCAAATCCCGGAATGGCATTCGGCGGTGATCTCGACTCCGGCGGCCTCGGCCGCCTCGCACAGGCTCTGACCCGCCGCCACCGGGATGGGAGCATCAGATCCCGAGCCGCGAAAGACCACACTCGCCTGTCCGGGGCCGGGCGCCGGTGTCGCCTCGGTACCGCCTTCGACAGCGCCGCCAACCGACGCCGACCGCGATTCGATTCCCGGGTCCAGCGCGGCCTCGCCCCGTAGGCTGAAGGTCAAGAGTTGCTGTCCGAGCCGGATCTGGTCGCCGTGTTCGAGCCGGCGCGCCGGGCGGACGCGAAGAAACGTCCCGTTGACGCTTTTGAGGTCCTTGACTCGAACGACCCCTTTTTCAAACGAGACCGCAAGGTGCCGCCGCGACAGGGTCTTGTCCCCGGCGTCGAGCACCCGGTCGGGGTTGCCGCGCCCGAGCACCCAGGTTCTCCCGGGCTCGAGCGCGAGCTGCCCCCGCTCCTCGCCATCGGCCGAGTAGTGGACGAGCGACGCCACACCGTTCTCTCGCTGGAGCACCAGAAACTGCCGGCCCACGCGGAGCAGGTCGCCGCTCGAGAGCTCGACCTTGCGCGCCGGCGCGATCTTGAGAAACACCCCGGTCGAGCTGCCGTCATCGCGCAGAAAGTAGCCCTCTTCTCCATGGGAGACCGAGCCGTGGCACGGCGCAAGCATCGAATCGCTCGGAAACGACAGGTCGCAGTCCCCGCTCCCGATCGTGGTGATCCCGTGCGAGCGAACCGGGTACTCGTCTTCTTCGACACCGGTCGGCAGCACCCGAATCACGAACGCCTCGGCCTCGGTCTCGGAGCGACCCTCACCGAGACTTTCCCGCGGCGGCCCGCTCGATCCCAGAGGCGCGGAGACCGCGGCAATCGAGACACCGGAGCCCGTATCCTCGGCGTCTTCGATGTCGACTACGACATCCTCCTTGCCGGCCAGCCGCTGCTCGATGATCTGCGCCACCCGCACCCCGTCGCGCAGGGCGGATTTGATGTTGCCGCGATGTTTGATCTCACGAAAACCGGCCGGGTCGGCATCGAAGTCCTCGGTCTCGAAATAGGCCTGGGACAGCAGGTCGCCGATCAGATAGACGTTGGGGCGACAGGTCTCGAGGCAGCGATTGACGACCATCCGCTTGCGCCCCCTGGGACCGCCGGTCGCAAGATGAATTCCAAACGAGTTGAGCAGGGCTTCGGGAATATCCTCCCCGATACAGGCAAGGCACATCTCCTTTGGGAACTCGAGGAGTGTCAGCTCGTTGGGCCGGCCGGCCATTTGGTGGCGGTCGACCCGGACGGCGAGGTATTCGCGCCGGTCGTCGCCGACGGAAATCGCAGCCGGCTCACTCTTGCGGAAGTAGCGAATGTTGCCGTTGCCGACATAGGCGGCAAAGAACTCGCCGGCCAGCGACTTTGAGACACGCGGCATCTTGTCGCCGCGGTAGGACCAGTAGACCGAGCTCTCGTCGCCGGCCTGCGACTTGGCGTTGGAGATCGCGATGACCGCTTCGGCGGCCGAGGTGCCGCCACCCACCACGCACGCCGGGCTGCCGACGTAGTCCTCGGGGTCCGCCAGCCGATAGGCGATGCCATCGGTATTTCCCGGGATGTCGAAGCGCCGCGGCACCCCGCGACCGATCGCCAGCACAACGTGGCGGGCCTCAAAGCACTCCTCGGTGCGCCGGTTGTGATCCCACGTCACGGCGCGATAGCGATCCTCCAAGGGCTCGAGCCCGGTCAATTCAAGTCCAACACGCCTGGCGATGTCGTGCTTCTCGTAAAGCGCCTTCCACTCGGCGCACATGTCGTCCTTGTCGATCGGTTGAAACTGAAGACACTCGACGAGATCGCCACCCCTGGGAAAGCACACCTTGTCGCCACCACCAAAGGCCGGCAGGATGAGCTTGTCCTTGGAATAGTCGCGGATGCGTTTCATCAGATCGTCGTAGTCGATGACCAGGGCATCGAGACCCAGCTCGCGGGCGCGAAAGGCCACCGCCGTGCCGGCGGGTCCGCCACCGACGATCAGGATGTCCAGGGCCGCCACGTCAGCCCTCTTTCACTCGCCGCCGTCTTCTTCTGGGGGTTGCGGTGGCGCCGTGTCAGTGCGCAGGGCCTCGGGCAGCTCGGGGAGCTTGGCATCGACATGAGTTTGATCCGTGGCGTCGGCCGCCGACGGGACCTTGGTGGGTGATGGCTCGGAGCCGTCAAAGGCCGGGGTGCGATCCAGCTCGACAAACAGGAACTCGGCGACCCCACCAAAGCGGAGAACATGGAGCCGCCCGAGGGGCTCGGCGCGGGTGATCCGCATTCCGTCGAGCTCGGTGCCATTGAGGCTTCCCAGGTCTTCGACGTAATAGAGCCCGCGGTCGCCGTTGAAAAAGACCCGCGCATGGTGCGACGACACCGGTCGCGCACCGACGCAAATCGAATTGTCTTCGGCGCGCCCGATGGTGGCTTCGCCGGCGATCCCGTGCTCGGTGCCGCGGGTCGATCCCCACTGTGAGATCAGCTTGGCCTTCACGACCTCGCCTCCTCTTCCGGTACGTCCTCTCCCAAATACAGCAACAGCTCGGATCGCCGGCTCTTGTCGGCGTGGAAGTCGTGACAGGTCACGCAGCGGTCGGCGGCCTGCTGCGACCGGTGACAGGTGCGGCAAGTCTCGATCCCCGGTAGATTCTGGATCGCCGAATGGTCTAGCTCAGAGTCTGTCGGCGTGGTCGGCGTTTCCGACTCGAGCCCCTCCGCGATGGGGATTCCGCGGTGGCAATCCAGACAACGCGCCTGGATGATGTGGGCTCGGTGGTCGAACTTTGCGCGTCTCAACACGCGCTGGTCCTTTTGGACTCGCGCGATCGTCGCCGCGCGCAGCTCGTGGCACTGGAGACAGGGCCGGGTCAACTCCTCGATCAAGCCCTCGATCTCGCCCTGTGTTTCCGAGCCGAGCTCATCGGCTTTTCTGTCGAGCGCCAGGGCGAAGCGCGTCTCGTCGAGGGGCGCAAACGGGTCCGCCACCTGCTGCTTCAGCCGTTCGAGCAGATCGGTGATCCGCCCGAGCTCCGCTTGGATCTCGGGCTCGGGGCGACCGCGCAACCCAACGACCTGCTCCTCGAGGGCGGCGATCGCCTCTTGATAGAGCGCGCGGATCTCATGCGGCTCGGCGTCGGGCGACGCGAGCAATAGGTCGGCGAGGCCGGCGTCAGGATAGAGCATCCCGCGCAAACGCCGCAGGTTGTCCAGTACCCAGGGGTCTTTGTGGTGTAGCGGCGTCTTGACGACCGCGGAGCCTCGAACCCGGAACTCGTTGGGGTTCGAGAAATAGACCCAGCGTGTGCCCGGGCCGCCCCGCTCGGCGATCTGCTCCAGGGTCTCGACACCCGCCGCAGCGCCCGCAATCGGCAGACCGGGCGTGGATACCGCCGCGGTGAGATGACAGGCGTCGCAATGCCGGTCGAAGGAGGTCGGCTGGAACGCACGCCCGTCGGGCTGAGCGTTGTGGCAATAGAGACACGAGGCCTCGATGTCGTCGAGCTTCTGACGCTTCATGACCTCGCGTACGTGGTGGACGTGGGCGAAATCGAGCGCGGCGGGATCCGGGATCTCTTCGGCGGCAAAATCGAACTCCGGATGGTCTTTGTCAAAAGACGCAAAGTGGCAGGTCTCGCAACGCGCGTCTCCGACTCGGGTGATGTCGGCGTGACGCCCCTCGTGTTCGAGATGGCAGGCCGAGCAAGGCTTCTCATCCGACGAGGGGACCAGGCGACGGAAGTCGTCGGACTTGTACAAGTAGTGCGAGGCAAACGTGTAGACACCCAGCTCGTCGCCGAACTTCTCGTGGCAAGACGAGCACTTCTCATCGGTCACCGTACGAGCGTCCGACGCATGACAACTGCCGCACTCGAACGCCGCGTGCGCCGAGGACAGCGGACCCTTCGAGGCCCAACGGCTGCTGCCCGTGAACTGAACATAGGCGATCAACGCCGCGATCACGGCCACCGCGACCACTCCCAGCAGGAGCATCCGGCGGCGTGACAACTGACTCGGATAGGCCGTCGCCACCGGCAGGTCGAGATCGCCAAAAGCGCCCTTGCCGCTCTTCTTTTTGCTCAATAGAAAAGCACCGTGTAGAGGTGAAGCAGCAACAGCGCCAGCACCACCGGGGTGACCGGCAGGTGGAGGTAGAGCCACCAGCGAAGGGGCAGTTGCAGCGTGTAGTGCGCGTCGATCTCGAGCTTGGTTCGATAGAGCCGCTCGAGCTCGTCCAGCTTTTTTTGCTCGCCTTCCGGGAGTAGAGCGCGCAGGTATTCAAACTCTTTGAGCCGAGCCTGGATCCCGCCGGTGACGTCGACTAAGTAGATCCACCGTCGCCGTGGACTGCCCAGTGCCGGCGCCAGCACTCGATCGTAGAGTGCGCGGATCGCGTCGCCGGAGGTCTCGGCCACGGCCTTGGCCCGGCCGGCGATCTCTTCGACCAGCTCGGGAATCCGCTCGTAGAGCACCTCGGTCGAAAGACCCGACGCCAGGACGCGTGGCAGCCACTTTTGCAGCAAACGGCCGACGACTCCGGTCGCCACCATCCACAAGCTGGCGACCCAGAGCCACCAGGTGATGCGGCCCTCCGGAACACGAAACCCGCTGTGCATCAGCAGGATCAACAGAAAAAGCAAGCTGCCGTAGAGATGGAAGGCGAGCCACGGGCGAGCGCTGCCGGCGTTCAGACGTGAAGACGTCTTCATAGCGCGCCGGCGGACCCCTAGGGCCGCGGCCGCCACCAGGAGCAACGCTGCGAGAGTGCCGTAAGTCAGCCCCCAGGCGTTGCCCGGACGGAGCTCGGAAAAAGCCAGGTTTGCGGTCAGCGCCACCAGGGCGGCGGCAATGGCCAGCACAAAGACGTAGAGCCCGCGCGATCGGTGGCGTCCCCCGCGAAGATGCAGCTTGCCCGCGGCTTCCGGCATCGCCCTATCTCCACCCCGCCAGCAGCTCTTGAAACTCCTCGAGCGAGCCGACCCGGTAGGCACAGCCTTGCGGGCAATTGCTCACACACGCGGGGCCGTGCCCGGTGTCGTAGCAAAGATCGCACTTGCTCGCCACGCTGCGGTCCTTGCCCCGCAGACCTTGGGGCACCATGTCGTCGGGCCATTTCTCACCCATCTCGTGCATCACGATGGCGTCGTAGGGGCAGTTGCGCGAACAGCTCGAACAGCCGATACAAATCTCCTCATCCACGGCCACTACGTCGCCGACGCCGGCCCGATGGATCGCGCCCGTCGGACACCCGACGAGACAAACCGGGTCACGGCAGTGGTAGCAGGACTTGGCGATCAGCAGGTTCTCGACCTTGTCGCCCTCGCGGACAAAACGCGACCGTCCGCCGTGGGTCGCCGAGCAGGCGCGCACGCAGTCATCGCATCGTGTGCAGCTCGCCAGGTCGATCGCCAGGATGCTGTTGCCCTGCACCAGTCCGGTCTCGAGAGCGACGTCGGTGAACTCGGCGTGGCCGATGTTGCGGCGGCTGAAGCCCGCCTCTCGCACCCGGTCGGTGGCGGAGCGCCACAGCCGTTCCTTGATCTCCGGGTAGCTGCCGATCAGTTGCTCGAAGATCTCCTTGGGCAACTTGATGAGCTCAGCGTACTCGACCGACGTCACCGTGGTCTGCCACTCGTCCACCCCGTCGATCAGCAACTCGATCTCGCCAAGGCTCATCCCCTTGGAGAGATAGGACACCACAATCTCGCCTTGTTCGAATCGTTGCGAGAGCTTGAGAAACCCCGAACGCAGCACGTAAAACGCGTCGGCCACCTCTCCCTCGCGGGCCACCACTTCGCCCGGATCGCAGGAGACCAACTCGACCTTCTCCTTGAGCGCCTCGATAAAGATGTCGTTGCAGTCCGCAAAGACCGGGGTGCTCTTGAGCTGGGAGGACAGCGAGCGCTCCCGGTACAGGGCGTCGAGCCGTTGCTTGAGCGCCTTGGATTTGCGCTTCATCAACCGCAGTGCCGGCACCCGGATCTGCAGCAGACGGCACTCGGTGGCGGTGCGGGCCGTCACCGACTGCGGCCAACCGCTCATCGAGCCGATCTCGCCAAAGAGCTCGCCCTCTCCCAACCGCGTGACGGCGTCGCGTGGCAGATCGAAATCCATAGTGGTCAGGAGGGTGATCTGTGTCGATGCGGTTCGAGTCGCTTGGCGCATCAACACCGTGCCCGGCTCGGTCACGCGCGAGGAATCGGTTCCTTCCGCGGCGCCGACGATCGTGCGCGACAGATCGAAGATCGGTCGCGGACCCTGGCTCGCACCCTCGACCCCTCGGAGGTAGACCTCGACCTCTCCGCCGACCACGAAGAACGCCAGGTCGATGTAGGCGCCCTCCTCGAACAGAACCGCGCCCTCGCGCCAGGTCGCCAGCGAGACGTCGGGGCTGATCTTCTCGAGGAATTTGTCGTCGTAGTCAGAGAAGATCTCGAACTCGCGCAACGCCGCGGCGCTCAGACGGTCCGAGATCTCGAGCAGGCCGGAGTCGGTTTCTTCCGAAGTCCAGCGGTCCCGATACTGCTCGACCCGCCGGAGCGTGGTCTTGTCGAGCGCCGCCGAGCCGGTCTCACTCATGGGGTGCCGCTCCCTCCCGGCGCCACGGCCCGGTACAACCGGGCCAGGCGCTCGCGAAGCATCAGCAAGACGTCCTCGATCGGAGTCGACTCCGTGATTTCCGGAAACGGCGGCAGATCGACCGGCGGGCCCTGACTCGAGGAACGGGATCCGGCGGCGGCCGGTCGCGGCGCCGGCGGATCGAGCAGGGCGATCGGAATCGGAGCGCCCGACGATCCCGGCGCAGTGCCGGTTGCAAAAACGGCCCGGCGAGTGGCGACGGCGCCGCGTTTCGAGCCTCCTTCGACGCGGCTGCCGGCCGCCGCGAGTACCGCCCTGGGCACATCGGGCACCGGCCCGCGCGCGCTCTTGACCCGCGTGTAAGCGGAGGCCAACTGCACGGCCGGCTCGAGCGGCCGCTGCCAGTGACGGACCTCGGCCATGGCGCGCGCGAAGTCGAAGTCGGCGCCCGACGGATGCCCCGCCGACAGCAGCCGCCGGTCGGTCACATAATGACACCCGGCGCAGCGCTCGGCACGAGCTCCGGCGTCTGCCAGATCCAGCTTGCCGCGCCGCAGGGCGGCCAGATGCCCCGGCCGGCGGCGGCCGAGCTGTTTGTCGGTCTCGTCCTTGTGCGGCTCGAGCCAGTCGGCGGCGGCCCCATGGCAGCTCTCGCAGCTCACGCCGTCGAGCACATCGCGCGACTCCTTGCCTGAGATCACCGTGCCGTGGCAGTCCATACAGATGTTCTTGCCCCGCGTGATCTCGGATGTCTTGACACCGTAGAGACGCGCGATCTGGAGATTTGCCGCGGCGCCGTCGAAGAACGGGTCGGCCGACCGGTAGTGCGCGTGGCCAAACCACCATTCGTTTTGCGGACCGTGGCAGCCACTGCAACTGCCGGGGCCAAGCGTTCGGTGCTTGGACTTTGGGCGGATCGAACGCTTGAACTCCCCGACCACACCCTGGCCGGCCGTTGCCGCCGGTGAGGCGGCGGACGCCGGGCCCCGCCCGGGACCGCCCGCTACCGAAACGGTCCGCACCGTGCCGGCGGACAGACCTGCTGCGCCGGGCTCGGCGTCTCCTACATCGGCAAGGCCCTCTGGCTCGCCGGCAGCTGCCAGCGTGTCTTCGGCGGCTTCCCCGCCGCCCCCTCCGGTCATCAGGGGATCGAGCGCCGCCATGTCGAGGGTCGAGTGACGATCGAGGAAGCGGCGCGTCGCGGCGCCGATCTTCTCCGCTGCCGCGAGCAGCTCCGCCTCGTTTCGCGGCACCACCCGCACGCTCTGGACCGTTCGGACCATCTCTTCGACGTCGGGCAACGCGGCTTCAGAAGCGATCGCGCGGACCTCGGCGAGCGCGCTCCGCACCCGCCGGCTCATCGCCTTGGCGTAGACCCCGTCTTCCTTGGCCACGGCCAGGCCACGCAGGCCGAATTCCAAATCGAGAGCGCGACCGACCACATACATCGCCCGGCGGCGCTCCATCGGCCGGGTGGCGTTGGGGCCGGGGTTGCCGGTCCGCACGACGTCGAGATAGTTGTGCCGGATTTTCCCCTGGGACCATTCGACAAACTCGAACCCGCCGCTGCCGGTGGTGTGCCCACCCACGTTGACCAGCTCCTCGCTCGGCACCGTGTGGCAGGAGAAGCAGTTGGCGACCACCGGGTAGAGGTCCGAAGGGCGGCGCATTCCGGCGCTGCGGCTTTTTTCCTCGCGCTCGCGGCGCGCCTCGGCGGGCTCGCTGCGATAGTCCCGGCCGGCCCCATAGTCATTGTGGACGTCGATCCAATCGGCGCTCGCTCCGTGGCACGACTCGCACGAGACCCCCGAGACCACCCGGATCCGGTCGTCATCGACCACCGGTGTGTAGTGACAGCTAAAGCAGAGGCTGTCGCGCTTGATCAACCGAAACCCCATCTTGCGCGCAATCGTCTCCGCCTGCTGCTTGCGATGCAGCGTCTTGAAGCCGGTCGCGTGGGGCGTTTTTTCCCAAACCTCGAATTCGGCGATGTGGCACTCGCCGCAAGCCTCGGCGGTAAGAACCTTGGTCGGATCGACCCGTGAATGCTCGAGAAAGGGCAGATCGCGCGTACCCTGGGCATACGCGCTGTGAGCAAGAGTCAACGGCGCGACCAGCATCACGAGCTGTCGGAAGCGCCGTCGAACGCTCGGCGAGCTAGAACTTGAGCGTGACCTCGAAACGTCCCCCGTAGCGGTCGTCGGTGGAGGCTCCGGACGTGCTCTCGATCCGGGCGCCAAAGCCACTGACCCCAAAAACCAGCCGCCGCCCCACCGCGGTCTGATAACGCACACTCACCGCCGCCGAGTCGGCAACGGAGTCGGCAAGACCCAATCTCACCCCCAGCTCGGCGAGCACCTGGCGCCGGTTCTCGGGCCCGAGAAACTTCTGGTACCCGACCGCGCCACCGGCCACATCCCAGGCAACGCTCGACAGCGGGGCCCCAAAGCGACCCAAACCGACGGCGGCGAAGTTGATTCCCGCTCGACCCAGAGGACCGCCGGTGGCCGGGCCGCGGGCGGCGGACGAATACCGGTCGAGGGCCGCAAACGTCGTGACATAGACCAGATCGTGCGTGTAGTGCGGCGTCCAGGACACCTCGCTAAAGAGCAGCACGCCGTCGGTGCTGAAGAAGGTCTCTTCATCCAGAGCGCTCGACGCGAGCACTCGAAACGACGTGTTGTATTTGCCCAGGCGCTGGACGGCGCTCACGCCCAGGTTCGCCTGGTCGCCGTGGCGATCGGATCCGGTCACCACGGCCAGGTCCGCGTCGACTGTCGAGGCGCGAAAATCGGTCGACGTCAACAACGCGAACAGATCCGCTTCGTCATCCTCGAAATTCGATCGGTGGACATTTTCGAAGCCCAGATAGAGCGTGGCGCGAAAATTCGACGTGTTCCTGGGCAGCAGCGTGTTGCGGGTGATGCCGATGCCGTCGATCGAATCATCGATCAGCATCCCCTCTTGAAAGAGCAGCGGCTGGCGCCCGATCGCAAAGCCGTAGTCCTTACGGCCAAAGTCCTCCTTGTCGAGCTTGGGGAAGATCTCGCCAAAATCGCCTTCGAAGTAGAGGCTCTGGATATCGGCGTTGAGCTCTTCGCGAAACCGGTCGCCGTCCGCCGGTTCGGGCTCGATGACGTAGCTCGTAAAGCGGCCTTCCCGATCCAGGTTGCGGAACCCCACCACCAGACGCTCGGTGCCCGAAAGTTGGAGGTTGGCAAAAAGGTCGAGGCGCGCGGCGACTTCGCTGAACCGGGCACCGCCGGCCTCGAAGCTCTGAACCGCGGTCCGGAGCGTGCCAAAAAGAATGAGAGTCGGCTGCCAGACCGCGCCGGTCGGCAGCTCGAAGCCGGGTTTGATGTTGCCGGTGCCGAGATAGGGGTTGCCCAGCTCGAGGAGCAGCTTGGGCCGCTTGGGGAAGCCTTCGAGCTGGAGCGGGATGTACTCGTCACTCAACCGGCTCGAATGATGGGCCGACGGATGGCGGGATTCGGGGTCGTCCGCTTTGGCCGGCTTCTCGTCCCCCGCGGCCGCGGGGCACGGCCAGGCCGTGGCCCGTCCGGCAACCCCAGCCGCCAGCAGGCACGACACCAGCAAGATCCGCGGCGCTTGTCTCATCGCTCAGCGACTTGTGGCGGTTCTGTGGCGATCTCGAGCTTCCGATCCCACACGACTTGGTGGCCTTCCACCACCTTCTCCGCCACCTCGCGGGCGGACATGCCGTAGTCGAAACCAACGCCCTTGATCTCGTGGATCAGGTTGACCGGCACCATCCCGGCGATCAGCTGGATCCGCGCGACGTACGGCCCGTTGCCGGTCAGCGCCTCGGGCTTCACCCGGTAGCGCGCCCAGCGCCTGCCGAGCGGCTCGATGTTCTGTTTGTGTTTGCGCGCTCCCCGCGGTCGTCCGGTCAAGATGGTCGACGATGTCGAAGGCCGAAGAAACGGCAGCGGGTCGGGTGAGTAGTTGACCGCCAGGACCTGTTCGCGCTCGCCGCCCCGGATCATCCGGGTGACAAACCGCGACTGCAAGCTGAAGAGTTGTTTGTCCAGCGGCAGCTCGCCGTTGTGGACATAGAGCGAATGGTTGTCGCGCACGTCGCCGTTCGGATCGAGGTCGCCGGAACGGAAAATCACCTCGCTGGAGCGATCGGCCACGGTCACCTGCAGAAAGACCAGACGCTCGGCGTCGAAACCGGTCGGTACCCCGTGGCCGTCGGTGCCGTTCTTGACCTCCACCCGGAACTCGAGACCCTTTTTTTTGTCCGCCCTGTCGACCAATATCTCACCCAGCTTGTACCCGGCGCGCAGAATCTGAAGACGCGCGGCTTCGGCTTCTCGCAACAGCTCGAGATTCTCCTCCAGGACGTCGCGCGCGTCGTAGCGATCGTCGGCCGAGCGCCAGTGCTCGGGGAAGGAGTAGCTCTCGGGGACATCGATCTCGAACTCGTCGGTCCCCCATCCGGCTCTGTAGTCAAAGGTCAGCCATTGCCGGATCGTGGCCATCTCCGAGGCCTTTGTGTTGTGCGGAAAGATTCCCGGATGGACGATCGAGTAGTCGGGACCGACAAACATGTGGTCGGTGAGCTTGCGGCTCTGGGTCTGCCTGCGTCCGACTACCGCCGCCGGACCCTCGGCATACCCGGAGTCCACCCCCGGCTCGGTGCTCATGTGGCAGTCCTGACAGGAGACCCCGTTCCGCGCCGCCGGCGAGGTCTTGAACTCGCTAAAGGCTTCCTCGAGCCGGAATCCGTTGACCAGGTTGACGTCGTGGCAGGTGGCACAAAAGCCCGAGGTGGTGAGCTGGAAGAACTTCTCCGCCCGGCCGTGGATGGCACGCCCCGCCTTGCCGCGCTCGGGGTTCACCCGGTAGTCGCTTGACTGGATCACCCGTTCGACCTCGTCGTTTCCCGAGGGGCCAAAAACTGGCTCGAACAGATCCCCCTCGACGATCGCCAGCCGACCGCTCAGCTTGCCGTAGGCCTTGTTGAGCCGGTGGCAGACGATGCAAGTGACGCCTTCGCGGGATGTCGGATGCCGGTCCATGTTGCTCATGAACTCGGGCTCTTCCAGGTTCATCCCCACCGGCGTGTGGCACCGGATGCAAAAGTCCCCGTTGGTACCGTTGGTGACCTTCAGGACGGTGCCGTGCATGGCGTTGAACACCGGGCTCATCTGGGCGTAGGCGTGGGGCGACACCGACCACTCCCGATAGTGGCTCGGATGGCACGTGGCGCAGGTGGCCGCGGATGGAAAACGGTTCTCGAGAAAGAGCTTCTCGTGCTCTTCGTCGGCGCTGAGCGGAGTCTCCGGCTCGGCTGTTGGATCCTGGGGCGTCGCGGGGACCGCACCCACCGCGACGAGTGCCAGAGCCAAGAGAAATACCCTTTTTGGATCTCTCACGTCCACCCCTCCTAACCGGCCACTCCCTTTGATCGGGTTCGATCAGCCCCCGGCATGATCCTGCAGTTAATGTAATGTTTAACACGGCAACGATACCGCGTCAACTCACGCTGCCGGCAGCCGGCTCGGCTACTTTTTCTTCGGCAGGTAGAGATCGGTGACCGTGCCTTCAAAGACCTCGGCGGCGAGGGACAGCGTCTCGGAGAGCGTCGGGTGGGGATGGATCGTGAGCGCCAGGTCTCCCGCCTCGGCGTCCATCTCGATGGCGAGCGCCAGCTCTGCGATCAGGTCGCCGGCACCGGGTCCGACGATGCCGCCACCCAGGATGCGGCCGGTTTCCGGTTCGTAGAGGATCTTGGTCGAGCCGTCGGTGCGCCCCATGCCAAGCGCGCGACCGCTCGCCGACCAGGGGAAGACACTCTTTTCGTAGGCGACACCCTGCTGTTCCGCCGCGGTCTCGGTCAAACCCACCCAGGCGATCTCGGGATCGGTGTAGGCCACCGAAGGAATCACTCGCGCGTCGAAAAAACTCTTCTCCCCAGCCACGGCTTCCGCCGCGACCTTCCCCTCGTGGGTCGCCTTGTGCGCCAGCATCGGCTGGCCGACCAGGTCCCCAATCGCAAAGATATGGGGGACGTTGGTGCGCATCTGGCGGTCGACGGGAACAAAGCCGCGCTCGTCGAGCGCAACACCGGCGGCCTCGACGCCCAGGCGGTCGCCGTTGGGCCGACGCCCCACGGCCACCAGCACGCGGTCGAAGTCCGCCGACTCGGGCGCCTTGGGCCCCTCGAGCCGGGCGCGTAGGCCGTCCTCGCCGGCCTCGACCGCCGTCACCTTGGTGTTCAAGTGAATCTCGGCGCCAAGGGCCTTTTTTAGCCTCCGTTCGAGCGGACGCACCAAGTCCCGATCGCATCCCGGGACGAGACCGTCAAGCAGCTCGACAACCGTGAGCTTTGAGCCCAGCTCGCCGTAGACCATGGCCATCTCGAGACCAATGATGCCGCCACCCACCAAGAGCAAGCGCTCGGGAACATCGGCCAGCTCGAGCGCCCCGGTCGAATCCATGACCCGAGGATCGTCGTAGGGAAAGCCCGGGATCTCGATCGACCGCGATCCCGCGGCGAGGATCGCCTGGTCGAAGGACACGAGTTTCTCGCCGTCTGAAGTCTCGACTTGGAGAGTCTTTGGGCCGGAGAGGCGCCCGGTCCCCTGGAGGATCTCGACCTTGCGCTTGCCGGCCATCGCGGCGAGCCCCTTGGTCAGACGCTCCACCACACTTGTTTTCCAGGCACGCAATTGTTCAAGGCTGATCTTTGGAGCACCGAAGTAGACACCGTGCTCCTCGGCCGCGCGCGCCTCGGAGATCACCCGGGCGACGTGGAGCAGTGCTTTGGACGGGATACAACCGACGTTGAGACAAACGCCACCGAGGACCGGGTAGCGCTCGACCAGGACGACCTTCTTGCCCAGATCGGCGGCCCGGAAGGCGGCCGTGTAGCCCCCGGGACCGGCGCCCAGCACCAGGACGTCGGCGTGGAGGTCGGCGTTCGACGGCAGGGGTGGCGTCGTCTCGCGGGCGGGGGCAAGCCCCGTGGCCCCACGGGCGGGGGCAAGCCCCGCCCCTACAGGGTCGGTGGGCCCTCCGGAACCGGGGGAGGCCGCAGCACCAGCGGCTTCTACAGAACGGGTCGTGGCATCGGCCTCGACCTCGAGCTCCAGGATCAGGTCGCCTTCGCCGACGTGGTCACCGACCTTGACCCGGAGCTCGCGCACCGCTCCGGCGGCCGGCGACGGCACGTCCATCGAGGCCTTGTCGCTCTCGAGCGTGATCAGGCCGTCGTCTTTTTGGATCCGGTCTCCCTCGGCGACCAGGACCTCGACCACTTCGACTTTTTCGTCGGTGCCCAGCTCCGGGATGGTGACTTTGAGCAGCTCGGGCATCGACGAGAACCTTAGGCCAGGAAACGGCCGGCAGAGGCGCCGGCCGCTTCAGGGGGAAACCGTCCGAAGGTAGGGGCGGGGCTAGCCCCCGCCCGAGATTGGCCGGAGGAGGCGACGGTCCGCAGGCCCGCTGGGACAACGGCCCAACCGCCCGAAGGGGCGCCGGGCGCTTCAAGGGGAAACTGTCCGGAGGTAGGGGCGGGGCTTGCCCCCGCCCGAGATTGGCCGGCAGGGGCGCCGGCCGCTTCAGGCGTTCTCACAGCACCAGTCTCCGGATGTCGGAAAGGACTTCGCTCAGATACGTCGTGAAACGCACCGCCATGGCGCCGTCGATCGCGCGATGGTCGTAGGAAAGCGACAGGGGAAGGATGAGACGCGGCACAAACTCGCCGTCCATCCACACCGGTTGGTTCCGCGAGCGCGAGACGCCGAGAATCGCCACTTCGGGCACGTTGATGATCGGGGTGAAAAAAGTCCCGCCGATCCCGCCCAGGCTCGAGATGGTGAAGCTAGCCCCGCGCAGTTGGTCGGGGCGCAGCTTGCGCGCCCGCGCCTGCGCGCTGACCTCGCCCAGCTCACGGGCCAGCTCGAAGACCCCCTTTTTGTCCACGTCCCGCAGCACCGGGACGATCAGACCGTCCTCGGTGTCCACGGCGATCCCCAGGTGGTAGTACTTCTTGAGCACTACATGCTCGCCGTCCGGATCGAGTGAGGCGTTGAGACGCGGAAACTCCCTGAGCGCCGCCACCACCGCCTTCATCACAAACGCCAGCGGGGTCAGGCTGAACCCTTCCTCCTTGGCTCGCGCTTTGTGCGCTTGCCGGAAGGCCTCCAACTCGGTGACGTCCGCCTCGTCGTGCTGCGTGACGTGGGGAGCGTGGAGCCAGCTCCGCTGGAGATTGGGCCCGGAGATCTTCTGCACCCTCGACAACACCTGACGCTCGATCTCGCCAAACCGGGAAAAGTCCACCGGCGGCAGATCGGGAAGCGCAAAGGCGCCCCGCGCGGCGGGCTCGGACAGCGTCTTGTTGACCCAGGCCTGGACGTCGCCGGCGAGTACCCGACCCTTGCGGCCGCTACCGCGGACCTGGCGCAGATCGACCCCTAGCTCTCGCGCCAACCGGCGGACCGACGGGCTGGCGTAGACGTTGGAGAGATCGGCGGGCGGCTCCGGGCGGCCGGCAGAGGCGCCGGCCGCTTCAGTCGGGGGTGTGTCGGGCGGGCCGAGACGGCCGGCAGGGACGCCGGCCGCTTCAGTTGGGGGTGTATCGGAGGGGCCGGGACGGCCGGCAGGGGCACCGGCCGCTTCGGCCGGGGAGCTTTCGTCGGGCGGGACTGAAGCGGCCGCCCCCCGTGGCGGCCGTTTGGTGTCGACAGAGGCATCGGCCGGTTCGGCATCGCCCGAGGCGTCCTCCACCTCGAGCGTCAGGATCAGATCGCCTTCGCTCACCGCATCGCCGGCCTTGACCTTGACCTCGCGGACCACGCCCCCATGGGTCGACGGAACATCCATTGTCGCCTTGTCGCTCTCCAAGGTGATCAACGAGTCGTCCGGGGCCACGGTATCGCCGGCGGCCACGAGCACCTCGACGACGTCGACCTTGTCGAGATCGCCGATGTCGGGAACCAGGATCGGTTGGGGCTCAGCCATTTTTCTTCCCCGGCCTCAAACCGTCCAGGGGTCCGGTCCTTCGGTGTCGATTTTGTATCTGGCGATCGCCTCCGCGACGCGATCGTCGCCGAGGGCGTCGAGGGCCGCCACCACGACGTGGCGGCGATCGACCTCGAAGAACGAGCGCAACTGCTGCCGGCTGTCGCTGCGGCCAAAACCATCGGTACCGAGCACCCGGTAGCGCCGGCCGATCAATGACCGGATCTGATCGGGCACCGCCCGCACCCAGTCGCTGGCGGCGACCACCGGTCCGTTTCGTGGGCCGAGGCATTGCTCGACATACGAGACCCGCGACTCGCCGCCCGGATGGAGCCGGTTCCAGCGCTCGACCGACTGACCGTCGCGCCGCAGCTCGGTAAAACTCGGCACGCTCCAGATATCGGCCGTGATCCCGAAGTCCTTTTGCAGCAGATCGGACGCTGCGATCACCTCGCGCAAGATCGACCCGCTGCCCAGCAACTGGACGTGGCCGCCTTCGCCCGCTGTGCCCTCGCTCAGTAAGTACATGCCCTTGCGGATGCCGTCCTCCGCTCCGGCCGGCATCGAAGGCTGCGGGTAGTTCTCGTTGTGAACGGTGATGTAGTAGAAGACGTCTTCGTTCTCGGCATACATGCGGCGCAGACCGTCCTGGACGATGACCGCCAGCTCGTAGCTGAACGCCGGGTCGTAGGAGACACAGTTGGGGAGCGCCGAGGAGAGCAGGTGGCTGTGGCCGTCCTGGTGCTGGAGTCCCTCGCCGTTGAGGGTCGTCCGCCCGGAGGTGGCGCCCATCAAGAAGCCCCGCGCCCGCATGTCGCCTGCCTGCCAGATCAGATCTCCGACCCGCTGAAAACCGAACATCGAATAGAAGATAAAGAACGGGATCATGTGGAGCCCGTGGTTGGCGTAGGCCGTACCGGCAGCCAACCACGAAGACAGCGCCCCCGCTTCGGAGATCCCCTCCTGCAGAATCTGGCCGTGGGTCTCCTCGCGGTAGTAGGCGAGCTGGTCCGCGTCTTCGGGGGTGTAGAGCTGACCCGCCGGAGAGTAGATCCCGATCTGGCGAAACATCCCCTCCATGCCAAAGGTGCGGGCCTCGTCGGCGACGATCGGAACGATGCGGTCCTTGATCGCCTTGTTGCGGGCGAGCGTCATCAGGATGCGCACAAAGACCATGGTGGTGGAAAGCTCGCGCTCCCCCGAGCCTTCGAGCAAGGCGCTGAACGCCGAGAGATCCGGCACTTCGAGCGTCTCGGCCCGGGGGGCGCGCACCGGCAGATAACCACCCAGCGCTTCGCGGCGCTCCCGGAGATAGCGCATCGTGGCCGAGTCGTCCTCGGGGCGGTAGAAGGGCAGATCGTCGATCTGCTCATCGGTGATCGGAATGTTGAACCGGTCCCGAAATTGACGCAGCGCCTCGTCGCCGAGCTTTTTCTGCTGGTGGGTGATGTTCTGGCCTTCACCGGCCTCGCCCATGCCATAGCCCTTGACCGTCTTCGCCAGGATGACGGTCGGCCGGCCGGTGTGCTCGACCGCCGCGGCGTAGGCGGCATACACCTTGGCCGGATCGTGACCGCCTCTCTTCAGCCGCCACAGATCCTCGTCCGACATGTCGGCCACCATCTCGGCGAGCTCCGGGTACTCGCCAAAGAAATGGTCCCGCACCAGCGCGCCGTCGCCCGACACATAGGCCTGGTACTCGCCGTCGACGACTTCCTCCATCCGCTGACGGAGGACGCCGTTGATGTCCCTCGCCAGTAGCGGATCCCAGTTCGACCCCCAGACCACCTTGAGGACGTTCCAGCCGGCGCCGCGGAACACCGCCTCGAGCTCCTGGATGATCTTGCCGTTGCCACGCACCGGTCCGTCGAGCCGTTGCAGGTTGCAGTTGATGACAAAGATCAGGTTGTCCAGCTTCTCGCGCGAGCCGAGCGAGATCGCCCCGAGCGACTCCGGTTCGTCCATCTCACCGTCGCCCAGAAAGGCCCAGACCTTGCGGCGCGACGTATCGAGAATGCCGCGGTTGTGGAGGTACTTCATAAACCTCGCCTGGTAGATCGCGGTGATCGAGGAAAGCCCCATCGACACCGTCGGGAACTGCCAGAACCCCGGCATCAACCACGGGTGGGGGTACGACGACAGACCCTCGCCGTCGACTTCCTCCCGAAAGTTCCGGAGCTGTTGCTCGCTGATACGACCCTCGAGATAAGCGCGAGCATAGATCCCCGGCGAGCTGTGCCCCTGGAACATGACCAAGTCGCCCCCGTGGTCGTCGCTCGGAGCGTGGAAGAAGTGGTTGAAACCGATCTCGAAAAGATTGGCTACCGACTGGTACGACGCGATGTGCCCGCCCAGGGCGGTGCCCTTCTTGTTCGCCCGGACCACCATCGCCATGGCGTTCCAGCGGATGATCGACTTGATCCTGCGCTCGAGCGCCGGATCTCCGCGGCGCTTTTTCTCCAGATGCGGAGGGATGGTGTTGGCGTACGCCGTCGTGGCGTTGTAGGGAAGATACGCGCCCGAGCGGCGCGCCTTGTCGACCAGGGACTCGATCAGGAAGTGCGCCCGTTCGGGACCGTCCCGCTCGATCACGGCGCCCAGGGCGTCCTTCCACTCCCGGGTCTCTACGGGGTCGATGTCGCGCCGCGGATCACTGTCGCTGCTCATTCCGCCTCACCTCGTCTGCCTCCCGGACTGATAAATAACCGAATGTCCGTTCTTTTTATCTGCTCAACCTCATCCTAGCAGGCCCGATGGATGGCTGGCACCGAGGCGGCGGGTCAGAGACCGAACGAGCGCAGGCGAACTCGCGACGGCCCGTCGCCCACCTCGACATACGCCAGGTAGAGCCGCCGGCCGAGCCGAACCAGCCGTGGAACTCCCGACGAGCGTCCCGCCGCGGTCGCTCCCACGGTCAGCGCCTCGCCCCGCGGGCCCTCGGGGCCGAACTCCCGAAGCCGCACCAGCGCGCCACCCCCCTCGCCCTGGGCGCCGAGCCAACTCACCCACACCGAATCCCGATCGCCAAGAGCGACGTCGACACGGCCCATCGGGCGCTCGGCATCCACCGTGATCGGGGGGGCGAAGGTGCCGGCTCCATCGGGCGAGAACGCTAGACGAACCGACGGCGCCTCGCCGGCGGCCGTAAACCACGCAGTGGCCACGAGATCACCGGCCGCCACGACCTCCGGTCCGTTGACCGGACAGCCCTCGATCCGCCAGCCATCGGCCGAGACGGCGCGCGGCGCCGTCCAGGTGTCCCCATCAAGCCGAACTCGCGAGATGTCGCGCACTTCCTGTTCGCTCCGGTCCCGATAGACGACCACCGGTCCGCTCAAGGTCACTGCGGCGTCGGTCGAGCAACACTCGCAGATCCGTGGGTCGAGCACCTCCGCCGGACCCACCTCGCGACCGATCCGGGCGGTGCGCAAGCTCATCGGACCCCCCTCGGCCATCGCGCGGCCGTCGAGCCAGAAGGCCCGCGCCCCCGCCGGCTCCGAGACAAAGGAGACAAACCCGTGCTCGGTCGGTGTGTTGTCGTCGTTGAGCTTTCCCAAGGCCCCCCAACTCTCGCCGCCGTCATCCGAGCGCGCCAGAAAGATCGAATAGGCATAGGTGTCCGGCGCCGTCTTGGCCAGCCAGTGAGCCAGGAGCGCGCCATCCCCCATCTCCACCACCTCGGGGAAGTCGGCCCAGTTGACGAAGAAGTCGTCGCCTTCGGAGACCGTCGCCGGGGTGCTCCATTCGTTATCGCGAAGACGCGAGAAGCGCAGACGGTGCCTCTCGCCGGCTACCGTTTCGATCCAGGTGGCGACCAGATCGCCTTCCGCGACCGCCAGATTCGGCCCGATCGCGCCGGGCGCGGCGGGCGGATCGAGAGCCGGTCCGCCGGCCTCGGCCGGCGTGGCCTCTCTCGCCACCGGTTCGTGGCTCGGTCCGCACGCTCCGGCAGCAACAAGTGCCAGCGCCAGCGCGGCGGCGTGCCGCCGGGTCAACTTCCGGCGTGGATCACGCCGCAGGCCAACCTCGCTCCGGCCGCCCCGGTGGGCTGTGAGACCAAGTCGTCGGCGTCGGCGTGCAAGATCACACCGCGCCCGATCACCGAGTTGGCGCCCTCGCCCAGCGTGATGATGTCGGAGGAAATCTCCAGGTGCCCATGGCCCCCTTCCGCGACTTCGATGTTTCCGAGGTCACCACCGTGCCGCTCCACATCGTCGGGTCCGCCGTGGGGAACACCGGCCGGGTTGAAATGGCCGCCGGCCGAGGTGAAATCGTCTGCGCTGCAATCGCCGGTTTCGTGGATGTGAAAACCGTGCACCCCGGGCGGCGCTCCTTCGACGTGCGCCACGACCGCGACGCCATCGGCGGTCTCGGTGAAACTCACCATGCCGTGGATCGAGCCGTCTTTGGAAGCCAGCGTGGCGCTCGCCTCGGCGGTCACCGCGGGAGCCGAAGGGGCCGGGTCGACGGCGGGCGCGGCCTCTTCCACCTGCGGTGCCGGCTTCTTGGCGCAGCCCGTGCTCGAGACGATCAAGGCCAACAGTAACGCGGGCAAGACTGCGGGCAAGACAAAAACAAAACGATAGGACGAACGACTGGGGATCCTGGACATGTTCTCCTCCTCCGAACCGCCCGCTCTGGGTCGAACGGGCCGGTTTCCCAGTCTACCTCTGAAGCAACGCCAGCCGCACCTTGACGCCTTCCTGGCGCAACACGATCTCGAGTGGCGTCGAGTCTTTGTCTTCCGCCAGCACGAGCTCGACCCGGCCCTTCCAGAAGCGCTCGTCCGGCCGGCGAATGCCACGAATCAAAAAGGACTTCGTGCCCACCCGCTCTCCGTCGAGCGTGCCCCAACCTCGACCCGCAACCGAGATCTCGATGGGATAGAACTTGCCGCTCGACCACAGACGCGCTTCTCCCGCGCCAAAAGAAGGATCGCTTCGGAGCCGCCAGATGCAGGAGGCGATATCGACCGCGTCCTGGCCGACAAGGTCGGCTTCTTTCTCTCGGTTTTTGCCGCGAAACATCTGGGTCGTCCAGGCCTTGCGGGTCTCGGGAGCGCCGGCGTGCGAGCCGATCTCGGCGCCATAGCGCTGAAAGTCACCGTGCCGGCTCCGCGGCGAGGAGATGTTGAGCTCGCTCACCAGATGGCCGGTACCGTTGCGGCCGGTACGCAGAACCGCATCGCCCCGACCCGGCAGGATCAGCCGTACCAGGGTGCCCTTGAACCCTCCCAACCCCCAGCCGTACCGAAGCACCTCCTCGTCGGTGAGCGACGCCGCGTAGGGCGAGGTCTCGCGGCTCCTGTCGACAGTATCGGCGATGGCGATGGCGACGGCGACCTCCGGCAGCAGAGCAAACAGCGCCAGAGGGGCGGCCAGGACAGACGCTCTGATCCAGCTTCTCATCGCCCTCCGAACTTGCAAAACGCCCGCCATTTGTTCGAGAAAGCGCATGTTAGCCTAGCCCGCCATCCCACTCGGGGGATCCAGAGGATGTCGAGAAAGCTCCTGACCGTGCTTTGCGCCGCGCTTGCCGCGGCTCCCCTGTCGGCGGCAGAGATCCCGACACCCGAGGATTTTCTCGGCCATCGCGTAGGCGCCGACCGCAAGCTGGCAACGTATCCCAAGGTGCTCGAGTATCTCGGCACGGTGGCCGAGAGCTCGCCACGGGTGTCGATCGAGCAGACCGGCGTCTCGACCCTCGGCAACGAGATGTGGACGGTCATCCTGACGTCCGAGTCGAACCAGAACGAGCTGGATCGCTACCGCTCGATCGCGCGCCGGCTGGCCAACGCCGACCGGCTGGATCCGGCCGAGGCCGATGCGCTGGCCGACGAAGGCAAGGTCATCGCGCTGGTCACTTGCACCATCCACTCCACCGAGGTCGGCTCGACTCAGATGGCCATGGAGTTTGTCCACGACTTCGCAACCACCCAGGATCCGCACAAGACCGCGTGGATGGAAGACGTGATCCTGCTGCTCATGCCGTCGATCAATCCCGACGGCCAGGTGATGGTGGTCGACTGGTACGACCAGCACGTCGGCACCGAGTACGAGGGCGGCCCCATGCCGTGGCTCTACCAGACCTATGTCGGCCACGACAACAACCGCGACTTCTACATGCTGACCCAGAAGGAGACCCAGGTGGTCAACCATCTCCTCTACCACCAGTGGTTCCCCCAGGTCTTTGTCGACGAGCACCAGATGGGCTCATCGAGCGTGCGCATGTTTGTTCCGCCGCAGACCGATCCGCTGGCGCCGGAAGTTCACTCCCTGATCTTTCGCCAGGCGGATCTGATCGGCACCAACATGTCGTACCGGCTGGAAGAGGCGGGCAAGACCGGTGTCGGCCACAACATGATCTATGACTCCTACTGGCCGGGCGGCACCCGCAACACCGCCTGGTGGAAAAACGTCACCGGTCTACTGACCGAGGTGGCGAGCGTGCGGATCGCCTCGCCGATCTATATCGAACCGGGAGAACTCCGGGGCGGCCGCAAGGGATTTCCGGAGTACAAGCGCCGCGCCAATTTCCCTTCCCCCTGGCCGGGCGGGTGGTGGCGGTTGCGCGACATCGTGGAGTACGAGCTGATCGCCACCTGGGCGCTGGCCGAGTCGGCCTCACAGTACCGAAGGGAGATCCTGAGCAATTTCGGGCGCATGGCCCGGGAGGCGAGCGACGCCGGGGCCGCCGAGCCTCCCTTTGCCTGGATCGTCCCGCCCGACCAGCACGACCCGGTGGCCGCCGCCAAGCTCGTCGACCTGCTCCTGCGCCACGGGGTGCGGGTATCGGTGGCCGACGAGGATCTCCAAGTCGGGCGCACGCGCTACCCGGCGGGCACCTACGTCATCCCCGCCGCCCAGCCCTACCGCGCCTTTCTGCTCACCATGCTGCGCACCCAGCGCTACCCCGAGGTGCGGCCCCATCAAGACGGCCCGATCATCCCCCCCTACGACGTGACGTCCTGGTCGCTGCCGCTCGCCATGGGGGTGGAGTTGGACGAGAGCCGAGAGCCGCTGGTCGAATCCGAGGGTGTCTTGAGCCCGGTCTCCGAAGTTCGCTGGCCCGGGGGCGAGGTCGGCGCGGCGCCCGGCGGGTACCTGATCTCGCACGCCGCCGACACCGTCTATCCCGCGATTCACCGCTTGCTCGACCGCGGTCACCCGGTGTTCTGGCTTAGAGAAGCCCCGCCGGACGGCCAGATCGGAGACGTCTACCTGCCCCCCGGGATCCCCGCAGCCGAGCTTTCCCGGCTCTCGACCGAGCTCCATCTTCCGATCCGCGAGTTGGAAACCGAGCCGGGCGGCAAGCGCTGGCAGGTGCGGCCTCAGCGCACCGGTCTCTACAAGCCGTGGCGAGCCTCGATGGACGAGGGCTGGACCCGCTTTCTGCTCGAGCGCTACGAGGTCCCGTTCGACAACCTGTCCAACCAGCAGGTTCGGGATGGCGCGTTTCGGGGGATCGACGTCCTGCTCTTTCCCGACGTCAACAAGTCGATCATCCAGAAGGGCGAGCCGGAGTCCGCCGACGCCCGACGCTTTACCTCCAAGCTGCCGCCCGAGTACTCGGGGGGCCTCGGCACCGAAGGCGGCGAGGCGATCAGGAAGTGGGTCTCTGAGGGCGGCACCCTGGTGGCGCTCGACTCGTCGACCGAGTACTTCATCGAGCTCTTCGACCTGCCGTTGCGAAACGTGCTGGCTGGCAGGCGATCAAGCGAATTTTCGGCTCCGGGAACCACCGTACGGTTGTTGGTCGACACCCAGCATCCGCTGGGGTTCGGGCTGCGATCCGAGGAAGCCGGCTACTTCGCCGGCTCACCGGCCTTTCGCACCGCCGTTCCCGACGCCCGCTTCGAGAGACGGGTTGTGGCCCGCTACCCCGAGCATCGCGACGACATTCGCCTGAGCGGTTATCTCAAGGGAGCCGAGCTTCTGGAGCGCAAGGCAGCGGTAGTGGAATACTCCGTCGGCGACGGCCGGGTCGTGCTCATCGGGTTCCGCGCCCAGCACCGGGCGCAGCCGCTACGCACCTTCAAACTGCTCTTCAACGCACTCCTGTTGGGAGGGTTGGAGGAGTCGCCCGGCTAGCGGGGCTGGAAGCCACCATCCCCCGATACGGCCTCGGCAAACGCCTCGAACGAGAAGCGAGTGGGAAACGCGGCCAAGAGAGCGAGTAGCGCCAAAGCCGCCCCGACGAGTCCAAGGACCGCCCCGGTAGCCATGTAGATCACCAGAAAAAACAAGCCGGGCGCCTCGGCAAGCGCGGCCCGCACGATGGTGACCGTGCCGAATGCCGGCAGAAGCTCATCGGCGCCCGCCGGTGTCCCGTCCGACCCGCGGCTCCTCAGACGCTTCACCCACCACCGCCGGACCATCCGCCCGGCGAGAGAACCACCGACTAACAGGACAGCGGCGGCGAGGGTCAGCACCTCGGCCATCTGCGGATTCACCATCGGTCTCTGGCGCTGCACTAGAAAGACCAACACCAGAGCAAAGCCCAGCAGACCTCCGGCCATGGCCCCCACCACAAGTTGGTAACGGAGCAACTGCGACGGTTGCGAACCGTTTGTCACTCGTCGAGCCTAGCGGATGCCGCCGGATGCCGCCGGATGCCGCCGGACGCCGCCCCGACCGGACGCCCCCCGCGTGGCGTAGGATCTCCCGGTGGCGGCAAGAGAACCGATGCTCCGAGGCTGGGGGGGGACCTCCGCCCCAGGGGAAGAAATCCTGGGCGAGAATCTCGAGGAGGTGGCCCGCGACGCGGTCCTGACCCGCGGACTGGGCCGCTCGTACGGGGATTCATCACTGCCGCCGCCGGGGGTCCGAAAGGTGGCCGGCTCGACACGAGCCAACCGGGTTCTCGTCTTTGACGAGACCGCGGGCGTCCTGCGGGCCGAAGCCGGGATCTCGCTGGAAACGATTCAGCGGATGGTTCTGCCGCGCGGCTGGACCTTCCCCGTCCTGCCCGGGACTCAATACGTCACCCTGGGCGGGATGGTGGCGGCCGACGTTCACGGGAAAAACCACCACGTCCACGGCACCCTCGGCCGTCACGTCCGTTCGGTGCGGATGCTGTGGGCCGACGGCGGCGCCGTCGAGTGCTCTCGCGACCTGCACCCCGACCTTTTTCGCGCCACTCTCGGAGGCATGGGACTGACCGGCCATCTGCTGGAAGCCGAGGTGCAGCTCCTACCGATTCCCTCGCCGTGGATCTGGGCCAAAAGTCGGCGTTTCGAACGGCTCGAGGACCTGATCCGCGGTCTACGAGAAGCCGCCGGTGTCTGGCCGTACACGGTCGGCTGGCTGGACGCGCTGGCCGGGGGGCGAAAATTGGGCCGGGGCATTTTGCTCTGTGGGCGCTGGGCCGAGCCCGGTGAGGCCCCTGCGGAACCACCCCAACCCAAACCCAGGTTGGGAGTCCCGTTCCACCTCCCAGGTTGGGTCCTCAATTCCGTGTCGATGCGGCTGTTCAACGCGATGTACTACCGGCGCCACCCCACTCGTCCCCGCAAGGCGATCGCCCATCCCGAGAGCTTCTTTCACCCCCTGGACATGGTCCGCAATTGGAATCGCATTTACGGCAGACGCGGGTTCACCCAGCACCAGTGCGTGCTGCCCGAAGGCGATCGTCCCGGCGCCACCCGTCGTTTTCTCGAATCGCTGGTCTCGAGCCACGCCGGGTCTTTTCTGTGTGTGATCAAGGACTGCGGGGAAGAAGGTGAGGGGCTTCTCTCCTTCCCGCGGCCGGGGATCTCGATCGCCGTGGATCTGCCGATGAGGCGTCACACTCAGCAGATCGTCGACGATCTCAACCGGCGGGTCATCGCCGAAGGGGGACGTATCTATCTGGCCAAGGACGCCCTGACCCGGCGCGATCACTTCGCCGCCATGGAGCCGCGTCTGCGGGAGTTTGACGCCGCGCGACGCAAATGGGACCCCGAGCGCCGTCTGCGCAGCGCCCAGTCGGTCCGTCTG
This sequence comes from Candidatus Multivoradales bacterium, assembly GCA_965224065.1. GTDB lineage: Bacteria > Acidobacteriota > Thermoanaerobaculia > Multivoradales > JAHEKO01 > JAOTZA01. The sequence goes on along the minus strand of CBDCYF010000005.1, from coordinate 2,771,603 downwards.
CTGGGGGACGCAGGATGAAAGTCGCCGTCCTGGGCGCGACCCGTGGCATGGGGCTAGCGCTCGCACGGCAAATGGCTGCGCGCGGTGACCGGCTGCTCCTGCTCGGCCGGGATCCCGCGGCACTCGAGCGCTGCGCTTCTGAGCTCTCCGAGCTCGGAGACTCACCGGTTGGAACCGCCCACTGTGACCTCGAAGAGCCCGACGGCTTTGCCGCCGCTCTCGACACAGCCGAGAAGACCCTCGGGGGGCTCGACACCATCGTCGTGACCGCGGCACTGTTTGCACGACAGGAAGACCTCGAGGAGGATCCCAAACACCTGCGCCGTCTTCTGGATGTCGACTTCGCGCGCACCGTGGAGTTCTGTGAAGAGGCCCGCCGTCGTCTGCTCGCCGGTGGCGGGGGCACGCTGTGTGTTTTCAGCTCGGTGGCCGGCGAGCGCGGGCGCAAGCCAGTGGTCTTCTACGGCGCCGCCAAGGCCGGGCTCAGCCGGTACCTCGAAGGTCTCGATCACCGGTTCCGGGCCGCAGGCCTCAGGACCGTGTGTGTCAAGCCGGGGTTTGTCCGCACCGAAATGACCGCCGGGCTGAAGCCGCCGCCCTTCGCCGGCGAGCCGGAGACGGTCGCGCGCCGGGTGCTGCGGGCGATCGACCGTGGCCGGCCGGTGGTGTACGCGCCACCTGCCTGGCGCTGGATCATGCTGGTGATTCGCAGCCTTCCGCGCGCGGTGATGAGACGGCTGTCGTTTTAGCCCGACCGTCCGCCCGTCTTCGCGGGCGTGTCCCCTACAGCGCTTCGAGCTCGTCGACCAGGCCCTCGAGCACCCGCACGCCGCCGCGCCAAAACTCGAGGTCCGTCATATCGACCCCCGCTTCGGACAGAATCAGCTCGGGGCGGGCCGAACCACCGTGGGCCAACAGCCGCAGGTAGCCGGGGACAAACGAGTCGCCTTCCTCCTGGTAGCGCCGGTAGAGCGCCAGGACCAGGAGCTGCCCAAAGCTGTAGGCATAGCAGTAGAACGGCGTGTGGTAGATGTGGGGAATCGACAACCACTCGTACCGGAAGTCCTCGGAGACTTCCACCGAGTCCCCGAACTGTTCCTTCAGTAGGCCCTTGTAGAGTTCGCTCAGCTCCTCCGGGGAGCGGCCCGCCAGGATCGCCTCGTGGGCGGCGATCTCGAAACGGACAAAATAAGCTTGCCGGACGACCGTGGCGTAGATGTCGTCGAGCGAGGACGCCAGCAGCTCCCGGCGGACCAGCGGGTCTCTCTCTTCGGCGAGCAAACGGTCCGCCAGCAAACGCTCGGCAAAGACCGACGCTGTCTCGGCCAGCGGCAGCGACGCGTGCTGGGTGAGCACCGAATGTTCCTCGGCCATCATGCTGTGGATCGCGTGGCCCAACTCGTGGGCCAGGGTCTGAACGTCCCGCACCCGGCCGGTGTAGTTGGCCAACAGCCAGGGGGTCTGGGACGGCAAGACCGTGGCACAGAAAGCGCCGCCCTTCTTGCCCTTGCGGATCTCACTGTCAATGTGGTCCTGATCGAAGACCCGGCTCGCAAGCCGCTCGAACCGGGGGTGAAAATCACCCAGGGTCTCGAGCACCCGCTCGACCGCGTCGCCATAGGGGATCCGGCGGTCGGAAGCGCTCAACGGCGCGTAGAGATCGTAACGGCGGAGCTTGGCGCCACCGAGCTGCCCGGCCTTCCATCGAAAGTACCTGCGAAAGACCGCCGCCGCCTCGGCGCCGGTCTCGAGCAGCACCTCGACGGCGCGGTCCGGAACGTCGTTGGCGACGTTGCGGGCGGCAATCGGCGAGCCAAAACCCCGCAGCTCGATCTGTTCGTGCGACCAATCCCGGACCCGGTTGACGTAGATCTGGCCGAGAATCTTGGCCTCGTCCTTGTAGACCCGTAGCAGCTCACGATAGGCGGCTTCGCGCACCTCCGGCTGGGGCGAGAACACCAGGCTGGTCGCCTCGTCGCGGGTGAGGCGCTGTGTCTCTCCGTCCACCTCGACCTCGAACTCCAGCCGGTTGGTGAGCATCGAGTAGAGCGTCAACACGGCGTCGATGCCGTCGGCGTCCTTCAAGTTGACGATCTGTTCGCACCGCTCCTCCAGGGTGAAGGGCTTCATCCGCCGGAGATCTTTCAGGTAGTGGGCGAAGTCGGGCTCTCTCGTCTCGTCCGGCAGCAGCCGGGCGGCTTCTTCGTCGTCGAGTCCCTTCCACCAGAGGGAGAAGAACATCGTGCGGTTCTTGAACCCGACGAGCGCTTGATCCATGCGGTTTCTGAAAGTCAGGATCTCTTCGCTCTGGGTGTCGGCCGCAAACGCCAGGTGGGCGTAGGCGGAAACGACGGAGCTCTTCTCGGACAGGCGTTCGTAAACCCGCAAGAGCCTCAGGAGCTCGGCCGGACCGGGCGCGGCGGTCAAGCTCGGACGGGCGGCCTCCAACTCGCCGACCTCGGCGTCGATCTCGGCGAGCAGCCTCGACGCCGCCTCTTCGACCGGCTCGGGGAGCAGCTCGGCCAACGACCATGCGGCCTGCTCGTACTGGACTTTTGTAGCGCTCATGTGGGCTGCTCGAAAGAAACGGTTGAAGAAACGGTTGGCGGTGGGAGGGACCGCCGCACCTTATCGCACCGCCTGGATGGTTTGCTATCTTGGCATCATGCGGAACCCACGTTTTGTGCCGTCCATGGCGACGATCTTCGCCCTGGCGGCCTGTTTGACTCCTCTGGACGCCGGCGCCGGCGAGTTCGCGGACCGTTTCACCGGGCGCACCATGCGCTTCGACTACTTCCATTCGGGAACCGCGACCGAGGAGCACGTCAGCCTCCACCGGCTCCGCCTGGAAGGCGACTGGCCTGGCGGCCGGAGTAGGTTGGAAGAGGATCCGGGGTTTGGCAAATACCGTTTCGAGGTGCTGGAGCCGGAAACCGGCCGGTTGCTGTACCGCTACGGGTTCTCGTCGATTTACGGCGAGTGGGAGACCACCGGCGAGGCGCGCAGCGGCTTCCGCCGCACGCTCCACGAGTCGCAGCGGTTCCCCGAGCCCAAGGAGCCGGTAGAGCTCGTGCTCTCGAAACGGCAGCCCGACGGGACATTCTCGGAGATCTACCGGCTCCCGGTGGACCCCAAGAGCCGGTTCATCGACCGCTCGCCGATTCCCACAACCGGCGAGGTCTGGGCGGTCTTCGAGAACGGCCCGGCGTCAGAGAAGGTCGATCTTCTCGTGCTGGGAGACGGCTACTCCGACGATGAGCTTCCCCGTTACCGCGAAGACGCGCGCCGGGTGGTAGAGGCGCTGTTCGCCTTCCCGCCCTTCTCCGAGCGGCAGGGAGATTTCAACGCCTGGGCGATCGACGTCGCCTCCGAGCGATCGGGCGTCACCCGTCCACGCGCCGGCATTTGGAACCGCACGCCGCTCGGGCTCTCCTACAACACCTTCGACTCCGAGCGCTACATGCTCACCTTCGAGAACGAGGCGCTGCGCGAGATCGCCGCCCAGGCCCCCTACGACGCACTGATCCTGATCTCCAACAGCGAGAAATACGGCGGCGGCGGAATCTACAACCTCTACTCCACCGCGGCGGCCAAGAGCGGCCAGCTTCCCTATCTGATCGTCCACGAGTTCGGCCACGCTTTCGCGGGGCTGGGCGACGAGTACTACACCTCGCAGGTCTCCTACGAGGAATTCAACCCGCCCGGCACCGAGCCCTGGGAGCCCAATATCACCGCGCTTCTCGACCCGGACGGGCTCAAGTGGAAGCCCTTGGTCGAGACCGACACCCCCCTGCCGACACCCTGGAACCAGACAGACTACGACCGTGTCTCGCTGGATTTCCAGAAAGAACGCGCCGAGCTTCGCGCCGGTGGCGCCTCGGAAGAACGCATGGAAGAGTACTTTGCGAAGGTCAAGCGGGTGACCTCCAAGATGCTGGCGGCCGAGAAGTACTTCGGCCGGGTCGGCGCCTTCGAAGGAGCGAGCTACGAGGCCCAGGGGCTCTACCGTCCGGCCGCCGATTGCATCATGTTCACCCGCAACCCCGACCACTTCTGCCCGGTGTGCAGCGAGGCCATCGAGCGGGTGATCGACTCGTACATCCGGTAGAGCTACTAGCAGTCGCGGCCTCGGTCGGAGGCTCCACCAGGGCCGTTTGACCGAGCGCATGGCAAGAGTGCCTGGAGTCCGGCACCGATCCGGCGTGAGGGAAACCGAGCCGCGCGCCTTAGATCACAGGAGTCCGGCTGGCGCGCGGCGTGCCCTGCGGAGACTCCGACCGGGTCGTGACACCGACTCAGCCAAGTCCGAGTAACGGGCGCCGTTTCCAGCCGGCTCATGCACCCGGGCTGAGGCAATCGCCGGCCGGTATGGCGTGAGCCCGTTTTTCGCCGCTTTCCGCTACTCCTCCTGAAGCGACAACTCTTGAAGCAGAGGAGGAGATCATGAAGATGTTTCGAATCGGGATCGTGGCGGCGCTGGCGCTCGCTCTGGTGCTGCCGGCGGCGGCAACGGCCCAAGACACCGCTCCCTGGACCACCTGGGTCTTTCTGTACAAGGCCAAACCCGACAAGGGTGACCAACTCGTCGACCTCATCAAGACCCACTTCGGCAAGGAGATCGAGAGCCAGATCGCGGCGGGCACCATCCTGGGCTGGGGCATCGCCAGCCGATCCAACTATGACGGCGGCTACACCCATGTCGAGTGGGTGTCCCACCCCAACTGGACTGCAATGGCGTCGTCGGAGGAGTCTTTTGAAGGCGCCTGGGAGGCCATGGAAAAGGCCGAAAAGGAAGCGATCCGCCGTAGCTTCGACGAGGTGCTCGAGGAGCGGCCCCACAACCGCGTGATCCGGACGGTGGTCCGCAGGGCCGAGGGGTGGGACCGACCGCCCAAGTACCTCGTGATGGGCGAGTACCGCGCCCGGCCCGGCAAGTGGTCTGCGGGCACCGCGCTCTACAAGGAGTTCGTTCCCATCTACGAAAAGCTGGCGGATGACGGAGAGATCACCGGTTACGGTATGGCGGTTCCCGCGCTCCATGACAAGGGCGGCTGGAGTCACTGGACCTGGATCGCTCTGGAAAGGCTCGCCGGCATGGACGCGGTCGACGCCGCTCTTAGCGACTATGTGACCGAGGAATTTGACGCCCGAAGAGCGGAGATATTCGACCCGGCCGGTCACCACGACCAGCTCTGGCGAATTCTCCATTTGAGCGGACCGGAGCCCGAGTAGCGCCCGGTCGCTTGAGTCCGCACGGCGCGGCGGCACCGGCCGCCGCGCCCTCTTATTTCGGACCGGGGAGCTTGGCCATCGTGCTACCATCGCGGCGATTTTCGCGGCTTGGCCGCGGCCGCGCGCACCGTGCCCTGTTGCGCGCGGGAAAGCCGGGGATGTCGTTCGGGGACACTTTCTCCCACCTTCTCGCCGCCTGGAACGACGGCGACCGCGCCGCCCGCGACCGGCTCATGCAGCTCGTCTACAACGAGTTGCGCGGCGTCGCGCGCGCCTACATGCGCCGCGAGCGCAGCGACCACACCCTGCAAGCCACCGCACTGGTCCACGAGGCGTACCTGCGCCTCGCCGGCGGCGTTGCGATCGAATGGAAGGACCGAGCCCACTTCTTCCGCGCCGCCGCCCAAGCGATGCGCCGTATCCTCGTCGACCACACCCGCAGCTTGAAGGCCGCCAAGCGCGGTCAGGGCAGAAAAGTCGTTCTGGAGGAGACGCGCCTCATCAGCCCGTCTCTCGATCTCGACCTGCTCGATCTGGACGGAGCTCTCGGGGAGCTCGAAAAACTGGACGAACGTCAGGCCCGGATCGTCGAGCTGCGCTTCTTCGCGGGCCTCACGGTCGAGGAGACCGCCACGACGTTGGAGCTTTCGCCGGCCACCGTCAAGCGAGAGTGGCGAACCGCCAAGGCATGGCTGCGCCGCGAACTGGGCCGCACCACCCACTCGGCGACCGACTGAGCGAGGAGCTGCAAGTGGATTCTGAGCGCTGGCAACTCGCCAAGAAAGTCTTCCAGCAGGCAATCGAGCGGCCGGAGGAAGATCGCCGCGCCTTTGTCGAAAGGGAGTGCGGAGACGATGCCGATCTTCTGGCCGAGGTTCTGTCGCTCCTCGATTCGGACTTGGGGAGCACCGAGTTTCTAGAGGTGCCGGCCGTCTCTCAGGCAGACGGAGAGCAAACGGCCGGAGAGTCTTACAAGCAGGGGGACCGGCTCGGCCCCTATCGCATCCTGAGGAAGATCGGCGAGGGCGGAATGGGAGAAGTGTGGGAGGCGGAACAACGCGAGCCGGTGCGCCGCCGGGTGGCGCTCAAGGTCATCAAGCGCGGGATGGACACGCGCGAGGTCATCGCCCGTTTCGAGACCGAGCGTCAGGCGCTCGCCCTGATGAGTCACCGTTCGATCGCTCGCGTGTACGACGCCGGCTCGACCCCGTCGGGGCGGCCGTACTTCGCCATGGAGTACGTCGAAGGAATCCCCATCACCGACTACTGCGACCGCCACCGGCTGTCGGCTCGTGATCGCCTGGAGCTCCTGCTCGAGGTGTGCTCCGCGGTTCAGCACGCGCATCAGAAGGGCATCATCCACCGCGACCTCAAGCCGTCGAACCTGCTGGTCAAGGTCGAGGAAGGCGTCGCCGTTCCCAAGGTGATCGACTTCGGGGTCGCCAAGGCGACGGCGCAGCGGCTGACCGAGAAGACGCTTTTCACCCAGCTCGGTCAATGGGTGGGAACCCCCGAGTACATGAGCCCCGAGCAGGCGGACTTGACCGGGCTCGATGTCGATACCCGCACCGACGTCTACGCCCTGGGCGTGGTGCTCTACGAGCTCTTGGTGGGCGCGAAACCGTTCGACCCGGAGACGCTGCGACGGGCGGGCTTCGACGAAGTGCGACGCGTGATCCGGGAGGAGGATCCACCCCGGCCGAGCACCCGGCTATCGAGCCTGGGAGACGGCTCGACCCTGGCCGCCAGAAACCGACGGGTGGACGCCGCGACATTGCGCCGGGACCTCGAAGGGGACCTGGACTCCATCACCATGAAGGCCCTGGAAAAGGACCGAACGCTACGCTACGGGTCGCCGGTCGAGCTGGCCGCGGACGTGGAACGGTATCTCAACCACGAGCCGGTGCTGGCGAGCCCACCCGGGGTCGTGTATCGCGTCCGGAAGTTCGCGCGCCGCCACCGGCTGCTGGTCACCGCCGCGGCTCTGGTGACAACGGCGCTGGTGGTGGGCGCGGTGGCGACACTCTGGCAGGCGCAGATCGCCAACCGCGAGCGCGCCAAGGCCGAAAGGCGATTCAACGAGCTGCGGAGCTTGGCGAACTCGTTTATCTTCGAGGTCTACGACGGCATCGAAGACCTCCCGGGGGCCACCCCGGTGCGCGAGGTGGTGGTCCGGCGAGCGCTCGAATACCTCGACAACTTGGCCGTCGAAGCGCAGGGGGATCGCGAGCTTCAAAAGGAGCTGGCCGCGGCGTATACGCGGGTTGGCGCGGTCCAGGGAACGCCCAGCCAGGCCAACCTGGGCGACTACGGGGGGGCGCAAAAGAGCTTCGAGAAAGCCGTCCGGATCCTCACCGAACTGCAAGCCTCGGATCCAGCCGACATCGAGAGCCGCCAAGAGCTGGCCCGAGCCCACATGCGCCTGGCGGAGCTTCTGGAAGCGGTCGCGAGTACCGCCGAAGCGGCGAGCAGCTACGAGGCCGCCCGGGCATTGGTCGAAAAAGCCGCAAAGCATCCCTCGGCGCCGGCGGAGCTCAAACACACGCTCACGGTCGCCAACTCGCGAATCGCCGACATCCGCAGGCGTCAAGGACGGTATCCGGAGGCTCTCGCACTCCAACGCGAGATCCTCGCAATGGAACAAGAGGCCCTGTCGCGGGAGCCTACGGGAATCGAGACCCGTCGCGATGTGGCGATCAGCCGATTGGCGATTGCCTATGGCCTCGAGATGGTGGGAGACCACGCCGAGGCCGTCGAACAGCTCCGGCCGGCCCTTCCTCTGATGGAATCTCTCGTCGCCGATAACCCCACGCACGCGCCGCTCCGCCGCGAGCTCACGGTCGTTCAACGCGAGCTAGCCTGGCAGCTCGCCGCCACGGGTGAGAGCAAAGAAGCGCTCGAGCTGATGGACCGGGCGATCTCGACCGTGGCCGAGCTCCAGGAAATCGATCCTCGCAACCAGCTCCTCAAAGGGGATCAAGGCGTCAACTACACCGCGCGGGGGCGAATCCTCGCCCGACGAGGCAGAGCGCTCGAAGCCCTGACCGAATTCGACAAGGCCCTGACGGTCGAGGCCACCTTGGCCCCCGAGTTTCGCGAATCCGGTGAGGTCCGGCGCTATGTCGTCAAGATCCACCGGTCCCGCGGGGACGCCCTTGCCGATCTCGGCCGGCTGGAAGCCGCCGTCGGCAGCTATCTCGAAGCGGTCGCCCTGGGCGAGCAAGCGTTGGCCGAGGACTCCAGCCGTGCCGAATTGAGGATGGACATGGCGGCGACCTATCTGGGGATGAGTCGGGCTCGAGTGCGGCTCGGGAACTGCGACGAAGCCGGACCGGCCCTCGAACGGGGTCGCGAGCTCTGGCAGGAACTTCGAGACCTAGGCATCGCGACCTGGGAGGCCGACCAGATCGAACGGCTCGCCGCGAGCGTCGCCACCTGCAAGACGCCCTGATCCGCGAACCGCGGCAAAACGCTCGCAGGAGCGCACAACTCCCCGACAGTACGCTCAAGCGTGGAGAGGGTTCGTCCAGCTCAATCCGGGAAACCGCGCAAAGTCGGCGTCCGCGCTACAGAGCGTCAGGCCGTGCTGGATCGCGATCGCCGCCAGGTGGGCATCCGGGACGAGGTTGCCCGTGGCCTGTGTGGCCTGGAGCAACTCGCCCAGGATCGACAAATGGCCGTCGGTCGGCTCGGGCACCCAGACCCGAGGGTGGTTCAGCCAGTCTCGAAGCTGGGCCCAAGCGACCGCCGTCGGCAACGGCCGGGCAAAGAGCCGCGGGTTGGTCGCCAGCCGCAGAAAGGCCAGCGCCGGTTGCCACGCGAGACCAAGCCGGCCCGGACTATTGAGCTCGTTCTCGAGCCATTCACGCGCCCTGTCGTGTTGAGGAAGATCGGAGAATTTGGCGTAGATCAGCAGATTGGCGTCGACCAACTTCACTTGTAGCTGTCCCCTTCGACCTCGGAGAGAACATCGGCGACGTTGTCGAGATCGACCCGGCGCGGCCGGCCATCGACCGGTTGCAACCGATAGGGCGCCGGCGGCTCCGCGACCGAGCTCTCCATCTGATCCAGGCCGGCGCGCAGCGCCTGGTTGACCAGCTCTTTGAACGGCTTGTCTTTGCGAAGTTGCTCCAAGCGAGCTGCCACGTCATCTTCGAGCGTAATCGTGGTGCGCATACATCAATTATGAGGCATCATGATGCTTCGCGCAAGCCTGCCGCCCAAAAAAAGGCCGCACAACCGCTACTCGGTCGTCGCCGGCTGCTCGGAGCTCTCCAGCGCCGCCTGGAGAGTGTGCCAGGCGAGGGTGGCGCACTTGACCCGCACCGGGAACTCGCGCACGCCTTCAAACACCGCCAGCTTGCCGAGGTCGGTTCCGGCCTCGCCGCGCACGCTGGGATCGCCGGTCAAGAGCTCGTGGAACTTCTCGAACAGGGTGGAGACTTCTTCGAGCGTCTTGCCCTTGACCGCCTCGGTCATGAGCGAGGCCGAGGCCTTGGAGATGGCGCAGCCCGAGCCCTCGAACCGGATATCGCCGATCGCCGTGCCACCGTCGTCCAGAGCGACATCGAGCTCGAGTTGATCCCCGCAGAGCGGGTTGTGACCGGTCGCTTCGCGGTCGGGGTGCTCGAGCGCGCCGAAGTTGCGTGGCCGCTTGTTGTGGTCGAGGATGACTTCCTGGTAGAGATCGAACAGATCCGACATCAGGCAAAGACCTCCCGCACCTTGCCCAGTGCCGCCACCAAACGGTCGACCTCCTCCCGGGTGTTGTAGAGGCCAAACGATGCCCGGGCGGTGGCCGGCACGCCAAACCGCTCCATCACCGGCTGGGCGCAGTGGTGACCGGTGCGCACCGCGATGCCCTCTCGGTCCAGAATCGTCCCGATGTCGTGCGGGTGGACGCCCTCGAGGACAAACGAGAGCACTCCCACCTTCTCGCGGGCGGTCCCGATGATCCTCAATCCGGGCAGCTTTTCGAGCGCCGCCGTCGCGTACTCGAGCAACTCGACCTCATGCGCCCAAACCGCCTCCATCCCGAGGGCGTCGAGATAGTCGACGGTGGCTCCGAGCGCCACCGCGCCGGCGATGTTGGGGGTGCCGGCCTCGAAACGCGCCGGTGGCTCCGCGTACTCGGTCTTCTCGAAGCTCACCGTCCGGATCATCTCGCCGCCGCCCTGGTAAGGGGGCATGCTCTCGAGCAGCTCGTACTTTCCAAAGAGCGCGCCGATCCCGGAGGGCCCAAAGGCCTTGTGGCCCGAGAACACATAGAAATCAACGCCCAGCTTGGAGACGTCGACCGGCAGATGAGGCACCGCCTGGGCGCCATCCAAGAGCACCGGGATGCCGCGCTCATGGGCCATCGCGATCAGCTCCCGAACGGGGTTGATCGTTCCCAGCGCGTTGGACACGTGGACGGTGGCCAAGAGACGCGTGCGCTCGTTCATCAGGCGCTCGACCTCGTCCAGCTCAACCTCACCGCGGTCGTTGATCGGCGCGACTTTGAGCGTCGCCCTCTTCTCCTCGCACAGAAGCTGCCAGGGGACGATGTTCGAGTGGTGCTCCATAGTGGTGATGAGCACCTCGTCGCCGGCGCCGACGCGTTGCCGGCCGTAGCTCGACGCCACCAGGTTGATGCCCTCGGTGGCGCCGCGAACAAAGACGATCTCGTTGGGGTTTTCCGCGCCAAGAAAACGAGCCACCTTGCGCCGCGCGTCCTCGTAGGCCACCGTCGCCTTGGCGGAGAGGTAATGGACGCCACGGTGGACGTTGGCGTAGTACTCCCGGTAGCAGCGAGCCTCGGTGTCGATCACCACCCGCGGCTTCTGCGCCGAGGCCGCGCTGTCGAGATAAACCAGCGGCTTGCCGTAAGGCTCGAGCGCCAGGGCCGGGAAGTCCCGCCGCACCGCCTCCACGTCGAGCGCCGGTGCTTGAGTCTTGGCGGGCTCGCTCACGACGGTACCCAGCGGCTAGACCGCCTGCCGCACGACCTCTCCCCGAGGCAGCCGGCGGAAGAGAAACTCCTCCAGATCGCGGCGGACTTCGGCGACCTTGATCCGCCCCACGATGTCGGCGGCAAAGGCGTAGGTCAAGAGGCTCTTGGCGGCTTCCTCGCCGATCCCCCGCGAGCGCAGATAGAACACCGCGGTCTCGTCGAGCTGTCCGACCGTCGAGCCGTGGGTGCACTTGACGTCGTCGGCGAAGATCTCGAGCTGCGGGTGAGAGTTGCACAGCGCGTCGGGCGAGAGCAACAGGTTTCGGTTGGTCTGTTTGGCGTCGGTCTTCTGGGCCCCGGGGTGGACATAGATCCGGCCGTTGAAGACCGCCCGCGCCTTGCCCTCGAGAATGCCCTTGAAGAGCTCGTGCGAGTCGCAGTGCGCCGCCTTGTGCTCGACCCGCATGTGGTTGTCCACCAATTGGCTGCCCTCGACCATGTACAGACCGTTCAAGGTCGACTCGCAGCCCTCGCCGGCGAGCACCGCGTTGACGTCGTTTCGCACCAGACCGCCCCCCCAGGAGATCGAGTGCGACGAGAAGTTCGAGTCGCGCTCCTGGTGAAGCTGGAAGGTCGAGACGTGGTAGGCGTCGGTCGATTCGCGCTGCAGCTTGTAGTGATCGATGACGGCGTTGTCTTCAGTCACCACCTCGGTCACCGGACAGGTCAGATACACGTCGTCGCCGACCGAGCCGTACTGCTCGACCACCGTGACCTGGCTCGACTCTTCGGCCACGATGAGGTGGCGCGGAAAGCAGGCGAGCGGCTCGGCTCCGGCGGCCCCGACATGAATGACATTGATCGGCCGTTCCACGATCACGCCCCTGGGCACCCAAACCAGGGCGCCGTCGGCAAAAAAGGCCGTGTTGAGGGCCACAAACGGGTGCTTTTCAAAGCTCGCGAGCCGCGCCAGATGAGCCTCCAGCCGCTCCGGAGCCGAGGCCAGAGCCTCCGCCAGGCTACCGATCACCACTCCCTCGGGGAACTGCTCGAGCCGGGAGAGCTCGGTGGAGAACCGGCCGTTGACAAAGATCAGCTCGTGGGCGCCCTCGTAGCGGTACTTTTCGAGCGCCTCGGCCGGGAGGCTCTGGGTCGGTGCAGCCGCTTCCGAGTCGAGCCGGAAAGCGGTCTGCGCGATCGGCGCCACATTGGTGAATCGCCATTCCTCGTCCCGCCGGCCGGGGAACCCGAGCTGCGAGAAGCGCTCGAACGCCGAGCCGCGGAGCGCGGTCAGCGATCCCGGCTCGCGCCCTTCCCGGCGCCGGACAAACTCTTCAAAACCAGTCCGATAGATGTCCTGGGCGGCGGCGGTTGCGGTAGCGGTCGTCATCGCGCCCTCCCTCAGACCGTCGCGGTCTCGGTGCCCGCCGCCCGATCGCCTTCGAGCCACGAGTAGCCCTTTTCCTCGAGCTCGAGCGCCAGCCCCTTGCCGCCGGAGCGGACGATCTTGCCGTCCACCAGCACGTGGACAAAGTCGGGCACGATGTAGTTGAGAAGCCGCTGGTAGTGGGTGATCACGACAAAGGCCCGGCCCTCGCTTCGCAGCGAGTTGACCCCGTCGGCGACGATCTTCAAGGCGTCGATGTCGAGACCCGAGTCGGTCTCGTCGAGCACCGCCAGGGTCGGGTCGAGCACCGCCATGTGGAAGATCTCGTTGCGCTTCTTCTCGCCGCCCGAGAACCCCTCGTTGACGGGGCGGTTCAGGAGCGCTTCGTCCATCTTGACCAGCTTCATCTTGTCGCGCACATAGGTCAGGAAGTCCATCGCGTCCATCTCCTCCTGGCCGCGGTGCTTGCGAATGGCGTTGAGCGCCGCCTTGAGAAAGTAGACGTTGGAGACCCCGGGGATCTCGACCGGGTACTGAAACGCCAAAAACAATCCCTCGCGCGCCCGCTCCTCTGGAGCGGCCTCGGAAAGATCCTCGCCCTTGTAGACGATCTCACCGGCGGTGACCTCGTACTCGTCCTTGCCCGCCAGGACCTGGGCCAGGGTCGATTTGCCCGAGCCGTTGGGTCCCATGATGGCGTGGACCTCACCGGGGTTGACCGCCAGGTCCACCCCACGCAGGATTTCCTGATCTTCCACCGAGACGTGGAGGTTCTTGATCTCTAACATGCTCATCTTCTATCTCTCTCCTGGGGAACGCCGCCCTCACAAAGGGGCCGGCGGTTTTTATCGATTCCGGATAGTTATCCGACCGAGCCCTCGAGGCTGATCTCGAGAAGCTTGCGCGCCTCGACGGCGAACTCCATCGGCAGCTCGTTGAAGACCTCTTTGCAGAAGCCGTTGACGATCATCGACACCGCGTCTTCGGTCTCGATGCCGCGGGTGTTGCAATAAAACAGTTGATCCTCACCGACTTTCGATGTCGACGCCTCGTGCTCCATCTGAGCATTGGGGTTTTGCACGTCGATGTACGGGAAGGTGTGGGCGCCGCACTGATCGCCGATCAGCATCGAGTCGCACTGCGAGAAATTGCGTGCGCCGTCGGCGCCCTTGAGGATCTTGACCGCGCCCCGGTAGGTGTTCTGGCCGCGTCCGGCCGAGATGCCCTTGGAGACAATGGTCGAGGTGGTGTTCTTGCCGACATGGATCATCTTGGTCCCGGTGTCGGCCTGCTGGCGCCCCTTGGAAAGCGCCACCGAATAGAACTCACCCACCGTGTCGTCGCCCTTCAGGATCACGCTCGGGTACTTCCAGGTGATCGATGAGCCGGTCTCGACCTGGGTCCAGGAGATCTTGGCCCGGCGCCCGGCGCAGATTCCGCGCTTGGTGACGAAGTTGTAGATACCACCCTTGCCGGTCTCCATGTCGCCCGGGTACCAGTTCTGGACCGTCGAGTACTTGATCTGCGCGTCCTGGTGAGCGTAGAGCTCCACCACCGCGGCGTGGAGCTGATTTTCATCCCGCATCGGCGCGGTGCAGCCCTCGAGATACGAGACGTAGGCGCCCTCTTCGGCAATGATCAGGGTGCGCTCGAACTGGCCGGTGTTCTCGGCGTTGATGCGAAAGTAGGTCGAAAGCTCCATCGGGCAGCGCACGCCCTTGGGCACGTACACAAACGACCCGTCGGAGAAGACCGCCGAGTTGAGCGCGGCAAAAAAGTTGTCGCCGCGAGGCACAACCTTGCCGAGGTACTTTTTGACCAGCTCGGGATGATCCTGGATCGCCTCCGACATCGAACAGAAAATCACGCCGGCCTCGGCCAGCTTTTCCTTGAAGGTCGTCGCGACCGAGACCGAGTCGAAGACCGCATCGACGGCGACGCCGGCGAGCATCTTCTGTTCCTCGAGCGGGATCCCCAGCTTCTCGTAAGTCGCCAGAATCTCGGGGTCCACCTCGTCGAGGCTCTGCGGCCCGTCGCCCTTGGCCTTGGGCGCGGCGTAGTAGGAGATCGCCTGGTAGTCCACCGGCTCGTATCGGATGTTGGCCCAGGTGGGCTCGGTCATCTCGAGCCAGTCGCGGTAGGCCTTGAGCCGCCACTCGGTCATCCACTCGGGCTCACCCTTGATCGCCGACAGCCGGCGGATGGTGTCCTCGTCGAGTCCGGGCGGAAAGGTCTCCTGCTCGACTTCGGTGACAAACCCCGCTTCGTACTGCTGGTTGACACGTTCTTCCAGGACGTCGGTGACGTCCGTCACGGGTTCAGCCATCTCTCTTCCCTTCCAATTCCATCAATCGTGTGAAGCCGCTCGTCTTTATGAAACCACTTGGGCGCCGGAGGCCGCCCCTCCTTCGCCCAGGGTGACCAGACCCTGTGTCGCCGGATGAGACATCTCCTCGAGGGTGATCCCCTCCAACGCCGAACGGATCGAGTTGTTGATTCGCTGCCAGTTCTCCCGGATGGCGCAAATCGATTCCTGCGAGCACTCCCCCGGGGCGTCGTCGATGCACTCGGTGACCGCGATCGGGCCGTCCAGGGCGCTGATGATCTCGGCCATGGTGATCTCGGCCGGCAGACGCGCCAGACAGTAGCCGCCCTTGACCCCGCGGTGCGATTCGAGCAGGTCCGCGCGGGCCAGAATCTTCAAGATCTTCGACACCGTGGGCAGCGGCAGGTGGACCAACTCGGCGAGCTGCGAGGCGTTGAACCAGCGCTCGGGATCGATCGCCATGCGAGTCAGCAGGACGATTCCGTAGTCGGCTTGTTTGGTCATGCGCAACATGGTGAAAAAATCGGACCAAACTGGTCCGATTTCCTCGAAAATCGTAGCAGATCTCAGGCCGCTGTCAAGACGGGCCTGGGACTAGGGACTTGCGGTCGAGCCCTCTTTGACCGGGTTTTTCTCCGGGGGACTCTTGGCCGCCGCGCGAGCCGGTTCCGGGGCCTCACCGGGGCCCAGGAGCACGGCCGCCCAGGCCATCCCATCGCTGTGCTGGAAGGCGATCTTCAAGGTGGTGGTCAGAGGCACGGAGAGGATCATCCCGAGCGGGCCCCAGACCCAGCCCCAGAACATCAACGACACCATCACCACGGTCGACGACAGGCCGAACCGGCGGCCCATCAGATGGGGCTCGAGCAGGTTTCCGATCAGGATATTGACCGCCAGATAGCCGAGCGCCAGCAACAGGGCGCGCCCCCAGCCGAACTGCACCAGGGTCACCAGCACGGCGGGCACTCCCGCGATAAACGAGCCCAGAAACGGAATGTAGTTCAGCAAAAAGGCGGCGAGCCCCCACAGCAAGGGGAAATCCACCCCCAAGATCCAGGCCCAGCCGCCGATGATCAAGCCGGTCCCGAGGCTGACCACGGTCTTGATGCCGAGATAGTGCTGAACCTCCCGGACGACGCTCTCGAAGTGCCGCATGGGGTCGGGTCCGCCGAGGGCCGTGCGGAGCTTGCCCGGGAAGACGACCAGCTCGTGGAGGACAAAGATGAGGGTCACCGCCACCAGGGTGATTCCCGAAAAGACCGAGACCACGCCGCGGACGGTGCCACCCACGATCCCACCGACCACATCCACGAGCTGGCGTGGGTCGATCGGCTCGAGGGCCACCCATTCGGAGAGATTGACTCCACGCTCTTCGAGCGCCGCAAGCGCCGTTTTGCCCTTCTCGATGAGCGCCGCCACATAGCTCGGCGCGGTGGACGCAAACTCGTTGACCGCCCCGGAGATCAGAAGACCCAGCGCGACCAGCAAGGCCAGGTCGGCAAAGACTGTTGCAACGACCGCCAGCGCGGTGCGCACGCCGCAACGACGCAGCCACTCCAAAAATGGAAAGCTCAGGACGGCGATAAAGACCGCCAGCAGCAGGGGCTGGAGAATCTCGGCGGCGGCCCTCAGCCCCGCAACGACGATGACGAACGCCGCCGCGATCAGCAGCGAGCGCCCGGGCGCAGCGCCCTTGGCGCGATTCTCGACCACCAATCTAACCTAGCATGAGGACTGGCAAAGAACCCGTCAGAGCCCGATCTCCAGCGCTTTCAGCTCCGATTCGATCTTGTCCTCCCAGCCGCGGTTGGCCGCCGGGCTGGCCGGGCTGGGATGGAGAATCCGGCCGATCTCGACATCCGTTCCTTCAAGCGCTGCCCGTGCCCGTGATTCGGCAAACCGGCCCACTCCAATCACCCACTCGGGCGCCAAGACCCCGACACTAGCCGCGAGCGCCCGATCGCAGACCTCGAGCAGAGGCCGCCGCTCCACGGCGGGCAAGCGGTCGGGGGTGCGGTTGCGACCGCTCGACTCGAGAAAAACCAGCGGGCAGTAGTTGGCGACAAAGAAGCGGGAGAAAAACCTTTCCGGGGTTTCGAATCGAGACCGAGCCCAGCCCCAGAGGCGGCGGCCGCTGACCTCGCTGCGGCGGCACGCGAACCCCTCGACGGGCCGCTTGGGGTGCTCGCGGGCCGGGTGGCCGACCTCGGCCTCGAGGCGCATCCAGTCCTTGACCGCCGTGACCTCCCCAAAGGGGACCCCGGTCTGGCTCATGCCCCAGGGTCCCGGGTTCATGCCGAGAAAGACCACCTGCTTGTTCCCTCGACCGAACCGGCGCAAGTAGGCGCCGTGAGCCGCCCAGGCGTATTCGAGCGGGTTGTACACATGGGTGACCGGAAACGAGAACTCGAGCCCGGCGACCTCGCGCGAGAGCTTGCGGGCGATCTTCTCCAGCCGCGTCACGCCCATGGCTAGCCGATTCTCATGCTATATTCCCCGCCCGGTCATTCCACCGAGAGCCGCCGACGACGCTGTTCTCGGTCGAGTCTTTAACCTCAAAAACGGAGGAAGTGAACATGTCCGTAGCCAAAGTGTCCGAGATTTCCGCCTGTTCGTCCGAAAGCTTCGAGGCCGCCGTCCGCGAGGGTATCTCGCGCGCCAACAAGACCCTCGACAACATCAAGGGTGCCTGGGTCAACGAGATGAAGGTCGAGGTCTCGGGCGGCGAAGTGACCAACTACTGCGTCAACATGAAGATCACGTTCGTGCTCAAGGACTGATCGTCGCTCGATCGGACGAGAAAGGGAGGCGGAAACGCCTCCCTTTTTCTTTTTGAACAAACGAAGACCGGGCTAGACGCCGACCCGGCTGGGACCCGCCGCCCGAACCTCGGCCCCGACGCCCTCCTCGAAACAGCGGAAGTTATCGGCAAACATCTCGGCCAGCTTGCCGGCTCGATCGTCGTAGGCCGCCGGGTCGGCCCAGGTCGAGCGCGGCACGAGGATCCCGTCCGGCACACCGGCCACCCGCGCAGGGATCTCGAGTCCAAAGAGCGGATCGGTCGAGAACTCCACGCCCTCCAGCTCGCCACCCAGCGCCGCGCGCACCATGCGCCGCGTGTGACTCAGCGCCATCCGCTCCCCGATCCCGGCCGGCCCACCCGTCCAACCGGTGTTGACCAGCCACACCCGGGCCCCGTGGCGCCGCGTCTTCTCCGCCAGCATCTTGGCGTAGACCCCTGGGTGAAGCGGCATAAACGGCGCCCCAAAACAAGCGCTGAATGTGGCCTTGGGCTCCGTCACCCCGCGCTCGGTGCCGGCGACCTTGGCCGTGTAGCCACTCAGGAAATGGTACGACGCCTGCTCGTCGCTCAACCGGCTGATCGGAGGCAGCACACCAAAGGCGTCGCAGGTGAGAAACACGACATGGCGCGGGTGTCCGGCGCAACCCTTCAGATCGGCGCGCTCGAGCTGGGTCAAGGGATAGCTGGCCCGCGTGTTTTCGGTACAGGTACCGTCGTCGAGATCGATCTGCCGGCTCGCCGGGTCGATCACTACGTTTTCCAGGATGGTGCCAAAACGCCGAGTCGTTGCGTAGATCTCGGGCTCGCCGTCCGGCGAGAGCCGGATCACCTTCGCATAGCAGCCGCCCTCGAAATTGAACACTCCCCGCTCACTCCAGCCGTGCTCGTCGTCGCCCAGCAGGGTGCGCTCGGAGTCGGCCGAAAGGGTGGTCTTGCCGGTGCCGCTCAAGCCAAAGAAAAGCGCCGTGTCGCCCTCCGGTCCGTAGTTGCAGCTACAGTGCATCGGCAGCACGCCGCACTCGGGCAGTAGATAGTTCATCACCGAGAAGATCGACTTCTTGATCTCGCCGGCGTAGGCGCTGCCACCGATCAGAACCCGTCGCTTCTCCAAGTCAAGCAGAATGAACGTGCCGCTCGAGGTGCCATGGCGGTCCGGGTCGGCCTGAAAGCCCGGCGCCGAGATCACGGTGAACTGCGGCGAGAAGGACTCGAGGGCCGCACCGTCGCTTTCGCGCACAAACATGTTGCGGGCAAAGAGATTGTGCCAGGCGAGCTCGTTGACGACCCGCACGTTCAACCGGTACTCGGGGTCGGCCCCGGCGTAGCCGTCGAAGACGAACAAGTCGCGCCCTTGTAGATAGCTCGCCATCTCCCGCTCGAGCGCGGCAAAGGCCGACGGGTTAAACGCTCTGTTGACCTCGCCCCACCAGATCTTGCCCGCGCTCGGCCCCTCCGGATTGCGGACTACAAACCGGTCGTTGGGAGAGCGGCCCGTGTGGGCTCCGGTTCGAGCCACCAACGGACCCTCGGCGGCCAGCACCGCCTCACCCCGGCGGATGGCCTGTTCGTAGAGCTGGGCCGGCGGCAGGTTCCAGTAGACATTCGCGGCCCCCTCGAGGCCCACCTGCTCCAACCCGTTGCGGCTGACATGCAACCCGTGATTCTTCATTGTATTTTGCGTTGAATTCCGCCCGGAGGATCCCGAAAACCGGAGGGCAGATTCTACCCTCGGTGGAGAGCGCGCTCAACGATTTTTGGCGCCACCGCGGGACAAGACGTCAACGTGACGCATCGGCGCCCGGCCCGCCTCCCAGGGAGTCCAGCACCAGCGCCGCCATGGCGCGGATCCCGGTCTCGACCGCCCCGTCCCCGGCGCGGAAGGTCGGGGTGTGGAGCCCCCCCGATTCGGTCCCTTCTTCGAGCACTCCGAGGCGGAAGTAGAACCCCGGAACCCGGTTGGCAAAATAGGCAAAATCCTCTCCCCCCATGGTGGGCGAGGTCTCGATCACGCTTTCCGCCCCGACCGCCGCCTCGAGCACCGGCCTCACCCTTCGCGCCAGCGCCGGGTCGTTGATCGTCGCCGGCGCGTTGTTGCGGTACTGGACGATTTCGTAGCTGCCTCCCCCGGCGCTGGTGACCCCATCCAGGATCTCTTCGATGCGCTGCCGGACCGCTTCGCGCGCCTCGGGGCTGAAGGTGCGCACGGTCCCCTCCAGGTGCACCTCGCCGGGGATGATGTTGAACCGCTCGCCGCCCCGGACGATCCCGACCGTCACCACGCTGGGCTCGAGCGGGGAAAGATTGCGCGAGCGGATGGTCTGAAAAGCCGTCACCGCCTGCGATGCCATCACGATCGGATCGACACCCAAGTGGGGGTAAGCGCCGTGGGACTGGCGGCCCCGCACCTTGACCACAAAATGGTCCACCGCCGCCATCGTCGGGCCCGCCGCCCAACCGACCTGGCCGATCTCGATGGTCGGCCAGGAGTGAAGGCCAAAAATCGCATCCGGCGTGGAGTCGCCAAAGACCCCCTCGTCGAGCATCCGTTTGGCCCCGCCCTCTTCACCCGGTGGCGGGCCCTCCTCGGCGGGCTGGAAGATAAACATCACGGTGCCCACCAGCGACGACCGATGCCGCGCCAGCGCGGCCGCCGTGCCAAGCACCACCGAGGTGTGGATGTCGTGCCCGCAGGCGTGAGCGAGACCGACCTCCTTCCCCAGATACTCGCCTCGCTTGACCGACCGGAACGGCAGATCGGTGTCTTCGGTCACCGGCAGGGCGTCCATGTCCGCCCGCACCGCCACCACCGGCCCGGGGTGCGCGCCCTCGAGGATTCCGACCACCCCGGTCACCCCGATCTTCTCGCGCACCGCGAGTCCGAGCTCGCTGAGCTTGCCCGCCACCAGCGCCGCCGTTTCGACCTCTCGATTCCCGAGCTCGGGATTGGCGTGGATCCGGTGGCGGATCTCGATCATCTCCGGCAGGAGATCGGCAAGCGTCTGGTCGATCCCGGGTCCCGAGGCGGCCGTCGGGGAAACGGCCACCAGCCAGCAGATGAGCCAGCGGGCCGCTGTCTTGAGCGAGTTTCGCGTTCGCATCGACGGATCTCCTTCTTTGGAATCTCCGGCAGATTCTCCGGCAACAGGTCGCGCTCGCGCCGGGCGCAGCGAGTCTACCGGCAGTGGCCCAAAACCGCTCGGGTGCGGCCAAAAATACTGTAAGCTCTTTCTCCCGTCCGGCCGGCCCAAAGGGTGAATCGTGCCAGCCGCGCGGCCCCCGGAGCACAGGAAACTCCCGTGAGAATCGAAGGTCGCAAGGTCCTGGTGCTGGGCGGTTACGGCCTGGTCGGCATCGCCATCTGCAGAAAGCTGCTCGAGCGCCAGCCCGCCGAGATCCAGATTCACAGCTTGCGCGCCGAAGAGTCCGAGCAGGCGCGGCAAGAGCTCGCGCCGGAAGCGGGAGGCACCCGGCTGTCGGTCTCGAGCGGCGACATTTTTGGTCTGGTGGACAGCGCCGGGCGCTTTGCCGACATTCGGGCCCAGCTCGAGCAGCTCGACGATTCGCGGCTCCCCGACTATCTCCTCTACCGCCTCCTGACCGAGAGCCGCCCCGACATAGTGATCGACTCGGTCAACACCGCGACCGCGATTGCCTACCGCGACATCTACCGCGCTTCTTCGGCGGCGCTCGACTCGCTCGAGACCGCAGGAGGCGAAACCCTCGACGGCGAGACCGCGACCCTGCTCCTGGAATCGCTCTATGTCCCCCGCCTCATCCGCCACATCCAGCTTCTCTACCGCGGCATGACCGACGCCGGCACCGGCGTCTACTTCAAGATCGGCACCAGCGGTACCGGGGGCATGGGGCTCAACGTCCCCTACACCCACTCGGAGGAAAAGCCCAGCCGGGTCCTGCTGTCCAAGAGCGCCGTCGCGGGCGCGCACTCGTTGCTGCTCTTTCTGATGGCCCGGACTCCGGGAGCGCCGATCACCAAAGAGATCAAGCCGGCCGCGGCGATTGCGTGGAAGCGGATCGATCACGGACCGATCGCCCGAAAGGGCGAGCCGATCCGCCTGGTCACGGCGAAGCCCCGACCGCTCGGTGAGACCTTCTCCAGCACCGAACCAGGCGCGGCGGAGGTCACCGACGAGGTCTTGACCACCGCCTACATCGACACTGGCGAGAACGGCATCTTCAGCCTCGAAGAGTTCGCCATGCTCACCACGGCCGAACAGATGGAGTTCGTCACCCCCGAAGAGATCGCCCAGTACCTGGCCTTCGAGATCGAGGGCGGCAACACCGGCCACGACATCATCAACGCCCTCGACAACGCGGTGCTCGGCCCCAGTTACCGGGCCGGCATGATGCGCCACTGGGCGATGGAATGGATGACCGAGCTGGAGGCCACCGGCGACAGCCGCAGCGTCGCCTTCGAGATGCTCGGCCCGCCGCGCAACTCCAAGCTTCTCTTCGAGGCGCATCTGCTGAGGGAGTGCTTCAACACCATGACCGCGGTGCGCGAATCGTCCGCCGAGGAGGTCGCCGCCTCGCTCGACCGGTTGATCCGCGACCAACCGCGAATCGCCACCGAGGTGGTCTCGGTGGGTATTCCGATCCTCTTGCGCTCCGGTGAGATTCTGCGCGGCCCGGACGTGATCGTCCCGGCCGACCTCAAAGATGTTCAGATAACACCCGAGAAGCTCGAGAACTGGGTCCACGACGGCTGGGTCGATCTGCGGGAAGCCAACTGCGCCCGTTGGATCCAACGCTTCGACGCCATCTACGACGAGCTCCAGGCGGTACCCACCAGCGACTCCTCCAGCCGGTTTCTGCGTAACCATCGTTTCTGGCAAGAGGACAAGGGCATCCAACCCGGGAAGATCGTCGGCTGGATCCTGTCGGCGGAAGAAGAGGGAGAGCGCTTCAAACACTGATCGGCCGGTCGGGCCGACTCAAAGGAGTCTCCGTGTCCAAGAAGTTCAAGTTCTTCGAACAAGTCAACCACGCCTTCGATCGCGCCGCCGCGATGACCGACCACGACCCGCGGATGCTCAGCCAGATCCGCGAGTGCAACAGCGTCTACCACATGAGCTTCCCGGTGATCCGGGACGACGGATCGATCGAGGCCATCCACGGTTGGCGAGCCGAGCACAGCCATCACAAGCTGCCGACCAAGGGCGGTATCCGGTTCAGCTATCTGGTCACCGAGGACGAGGTCCGGGCGCTGGCGGCGCTGATGACCTACAAGTGCGCGATTGCCGAGGTTCCGTTTGGGGGCGCCAAGGGCGGGATCAAGATCGCAGCGCACAAGTACTCCGCCGCCGAGCTCGAGCGCATCACCCGCCGTTACACCTTCGAGCTGGTGAAAAAGAACTTCATCGGCCCCGGAGTCGACGTACCGGCCCCCGACTACGGCACCGGCGCAAGGGAGATGGCCTGGATCGCCGACACCTACACCTCGCTGAGCGCCGGCGAGCTCAACTCGCTCGCCTGTGTGACCGGTAAGCCGATCGCCCAGGGCGGGATCCGCGGGCGCACCGAGGCCACCGGCCGCGGGGTCATGTTCGGGATCCGCGAGGCCTGCTCGGTCGAGGAAGAGATGAAAGCCCTCGGGCTCCCCACGGGGCTCGAAGGCAAGACCGTCGTCGTCCAGGGGCTTGGCAACGTCGGCTACCACGCGGCGAAGTTCCTCGCCGAGCAGGGCGCTCAGATCGTCGGCATCGCCGAGTTCGAAGGCGCGATCCACAACCCCGCCGGGCTCGACGTCGAGGCGGTCACCGCGCACCGGAAGGAGAACGGCAGCATCCTCGACTTTCCCGGCGCACAAAACCTCGACACCTCGGCCGAGGCCCTGGAGCTCGAATGCGACGTTCTGGTGCCCGCGGCGCTAGAGAACCAGATCACCGCCGAGAACGCGCCGCGGATCCAGGCCAAATTGATCGCCGAGGCCGCCAACGGCCCCCTGAGCACCGACGCCGACGAGATCCTGGGCGAGAAGGGCGTGTTGATCCTGCCGGATACCTATCTCAACGCCGGTGGCGTCACGGTGTCCTACTTCGAGTGGCTCAAGGACTTGTCCCACGTGCGTTTCGGGCGAATGCAGAAGCGTTTCGAGGAGGGCGCCTACCGGAGACTGATCGGCGCGGTGGAAGCCCGAACCGGCCAGAGCTTCAGCGACGATGAGAAATCGACCCTGACCCGTGGGGCCGGTGAGGAAGACCTGGTCAACTCAGGTCTCGAGGAGACGATGGCCAACGCTTTTCACCAGGTCCGCGAAACTCAGAAGCGCCACGCCGGAGCGACGCTGCGCGACGCCGCCTTTATCAACGCAATCGACAAGATCGTACTTTGCTACAACAACCTGGGGATTTTCCCCTAGTCGAGAACGCCCGTCATCTCGGGCCGGTGCTGGCGTCTCGTTCCTCGACCTCTGCCAGTCTCACCGGCAGACGCCGCGACCCCCAAGATCCCGGCTCGCTCTCGAAACGCCCGGCGCAGGGCTCGCCGCAGAACTCGCACGCGCCGTCGACGAGGTGCCAGGCGGTCATCACATACCAATCCCGCCCGATCACCCGGCGCCCACAACTATGACAATACGTTGAGCCGCCGCGCTCGTCGTGGACGTTGCCGGTGTAGACATAGCGCAGACCGTTGCCGATCGCGATGTCGCGGGCGCGAGTGAGCGTCGAGGCGGGCGTCACGGGCTTGTCGCGCATCTTCCAGTCGGGGTGAAAGGCGGTGAAGTGCAGCGGCACGTCGTTCCCCAGGCTTTCCGCGACCCACCGGGTCAACGCGTCGATCTCGGCGGTTGAATCGTTCTCACCGGGGATCAGAAGTGTGGTGATCTCGAACCACACGCCGGTCTCGTGTTTGAGATAGACCAGGGTATCCAGCACCGGCTGGAGCTCGCTGCCGCAGATCCGGCGATAAAAGCGCTCGCTAAAGGCCTTTAGGTCGACGTTGGCGGCGTCCATGTGGGAGTAGAACTCGGCCCGGGGCTCCGGACAGACCTCACCCGCGGTGACCGCCACCGCCGCGATCCCACGCTCGCGGCAGGCATCGGCCACGTCGATCGCGTACTCGTGAAAGATCACGGGGTCGTTGTAGGTAAAGGCGACCGAGCGGCATTCGAGCCGAGCCGCGGTGGCCGCGATCCGCTCCGGTGAGGCCTGGTCAGCCAGGGTGTCCCACTCGCGGGATTTCGAGATGTCCCAGTTCTGGCAGAACTTGCACGCCAAGTTGCAGCCGGCGGTGCCAAACGAGAGGATCGGTGTTCCGGGAAGAAAATGGTTGAGCGGCTTCTTCTCCACCGGATCGACACAAAAGCCCGACGAGCGGCCATAGGTGGTGAGCACCACCTCGTCATTGAGGCGGCCGCGGACAAAACACATTCCCCGCTGGCCCTCGCGGAGCTTGCAGAACCGAGGGCACAGATCGCACTGGATGCGGCCGTCGTCGAGGGCGTGCCAGTAACGGGTGGAAACGACGCTCGGGTCGCGCGCAATCGGTGCGTCCATCGTCCCAGCGACCGGTTAATCGATCTCCCGAGCGGAACGAACCAGCGGATGATCGGCTCCGAGCTCGGCTGCGATAACCGCTGCCGCCTTTCCCGCCAACTCGCGGGCCGCGGCGGTGCGACCCCGCAAGGCGGACAACTCCGCCAGCCGAAGCTCGGCCAGCGCGGTGCGCCAAACCTCGCTCCCGTAGCGTTGATTCGCCAGCGCGACCGCTTCCTCGAGAAGCGTCTCCGCCTCGATCAGCCTGCCGGAAGCGGCGTGGGTTCTACCCAGCTCGAGCACAAGATCGATGAGAACCGGGTGGGCTTCCGGGAGGACCCCACGGCCGATCGCGAGATCCGCCGTCAGGATCTGCTCCGACTCGGCCAGGCTCCCGGCGTCACGAATGGCCGCGGCGAGTGCCGCTCTCGCGGCCAGCGTCTCAAAGGCCTCGCCCCCGGCCTGTGAGGTCCGGATTGCGACCGCCCGCCGCAGAGGTTCCTCGGCCTGGGAAGCCGCGCCGAGCTCGACTTCGATTCGACCGAGCTCCTCGAGACCGCCTGCGACGTAGAGATGCTCCGGACCGTAGGCGCTTTCGAGGTTCTCCAACGCCGGCAGGATGAGCTCCTTCGCACGAGCACCGTGTCCAAGCTCCCGCAGCATCGAAGCCAACCTGGCCGTCAGCACCGCGGTCACCGGGTGGTTCCCGCCCAGAACGGAAACGCTGTCATCGACAACCAAAGTGGCGGCGGCCTCGCCTCGGCGGGCCTCGCCACGCAACTGATACAGCAACGCGAGGTTCGCTCGGGTCACCAGAGCGTTGGGGTGCTGGTCGCTGGCCGTCCCCCGCCAGTAGGAAAGAACTACCTCGTACAGCTCCTCGGCGCGCGCAAAGTTACCCAGCTTCAGAAGCACGGCCGCCAAGTTGTTGGTCCCGCCCACTGTTTTTGGGTGACTCTCGCCGTAGAGGTGACGATTGATCACGGAGAGCTCCTCGAACATCTCCGCCGCCTCGCGGTAGCGCCCGCGGTAGTGCAGAAGCGCCGCCAAGTTGTTGAGAGTGTTCGCCGTATCGGGGTGCTCTCTGCCAATGGTCGGGATGCGAATCTCGAGCGCCTTTTTGTAGTTGACCTCTGCCTCCGCCAGCCGACCGAGCTGCCGCTGGATCACCGCGAGGTTGTTGTACGAGTCGGCGATGCCCGGATGGTGGGCGCCCAGAAGCGGCAGACGGAGCTCAAAAGACTCGCTCGCCGCAGTCTCCGCTTCCTCGAAGCGGCCCAGAGAGATCAGCGCGATCGACAGCTCATCGAGGTCCTCGGCGAGCTCGAGATTTCGATCAAAACCCGACTCCGGGAGCTTCTTGTGCTCGGCCGCGGCGGCGCGCAGCAACGGCTCGGCCTCCTCGGCCTTACCCAGTTGCACCAGCGCGGCACCCTTGGTCCGCAGGGCGTTGGCGTGGGTTCTCAGTACTTCGGGCCGATCGACGTTCTGCAGCCGCTCGAGACTTCGATCCAGCAACGTCAACGCCTCTGCCGAAAGGCCCAGCTTGTGGTTGATGCGGCCGAGCACCAGGTCCATCTCGGCCTGCAGCTCCGGCTGATCCGCGAGCTCGTGCTCCAACCGTGCCGCCCCCTGCTCCACCAGCTCGCGGGCGGTGATCTCTTCGCCCCGAGCCCGCGCCGGGTCGGCCGCTTCAAACAGACCGGTGACGAACGCGGTTACCTGGTGTGCCTTTTTTGCTTCGAGAGCCTTTTGCCGAGCCTGCCAAACCGTGCCGATAAAACCGGCGGCGATCGACAACACGACCAGCGCCGTGGCGGCGACTCCCAGGCGGTGTCGGCGAACAAACTTGGCCGCCCGGGCGGCCACACCGACCCGCCGCGCGTGGATCGGCCGATGCGCCAGGTGGCTGTCGATGTCCTTGCCCAGCGCCTCAACGGATGGGTATCGGTGCGCGGCTTTTTTGCGCAGCGCCGTCAGAACGATCGCGTCGAGATCTCCAGCCAGGCGGCGGGAGAGCGCCGATGCTGAAAAAGGCGCTTTGCCGTCGGCATCGGGCGGCGAATCGGACGACGCGCCGGTTTGCTCAGGGGTGGTTTTCAAGACGGCTCGAGAAGGCGTGACCGGGTCGGTCTCCAGAATCGCGTTCTCGATTCCTCGGTCGCTCTCCACCGCGCCTCTGAAGGGGTGCCGCCCGACCAGCAGCTCGTAGAGAACGAGCCCCAGAGTGTAGATGTCGGTCGCGGTGCTCACCGGCTCGCCGGTGAGCTGTTCGGGAGAGGCGTAAGCCGGGGTGAACGGACGCTCGCCATCGGTGTGGGTCAGGTCGGGCGCTCCGTCTTCATCGGACAGGACCTTGGCGATGCCGAAGTCGACGAGCTTGAGCTCCCCATCGGCGCTCACCAGGATGTTCGAGGGCTTGAGGTCGCGATGAACGACCAGGCGCCCATGGGCATACTGGACCGCTCCGCAGACCCGCGAAAAGACCTGTAGTCGCTCTTCGATGGTCAGCTTTTTGCTGTCACAGTAACGAGTCAACGGCACGCCGTCGACAAACTCCATCGCAAAGTACGGGCGGTGGTCGTCCGTTACGCCACCGTCGAGAATACGGGCGATCGCCGGATGCTCCAGTTGGGCGAGAATCTGGCGCTCGCGCTGAAAACGTCTGGAGATCTCGTCGGTGTCGAGACCGTGCTTGATGAGCTTGAGCGCGACCCGCTGGTCGAATTGTCCGTCGGCGCGCTCGGCGAGAAAGACGACGCCCATGCCGCCGCGCCCCACCTCACGCACGATTCGGTAGGGGCCGATCCGTTTCCCGGCAGGATCCGGGGCGGTCTCGTCGGCTGGACCCTCGGGGTGTAGAAGCGTGTCCAAGTAGGCCTCGGCAGCGTCGTCGAGGATGCCGCCGGTCCTGTCCGCGTTCGCGGCCAGCTCGGCTATCTTGGCGCGCAGCTCGGGATCGGCAACCTCGCGCTCGAGCCATACACGGCGCTCGCCCGAATCGAGCGACAGGGCCTCGTCGAGATAGATCGAGAGCCGGCGCCAGCGCTCGGGAGTCAGATCGGCCATGTCACCGCCAGGCACTTCCATTGTAGCCCGCCCTGAGATTTACGCGTTTAGAACGCGACCGGCCGACAAAAGCAAAAGGCTCGCCAGCGGCGAGCCTTTTGCGGAAACTTTGGTTTGGCCTCCTTAAGGATTGATCATTTCCACCCAGGCCTCGATGACGCTTTGGCTACAACCGAACTTCGTCTGGCCGGCCCCCAGCCCAAGCGCGTCAATGATTTGCTCGCAGGAGCAGCCGCCAGTGTCGCCGACCGTAAATACGACCGTCGATTTTCCCGAGTCGAAAACAAAATCACCATCAACCAGGGCAAATCGGTTGTTTCCCAGACCTTGAGTCGGCACACCCTCGGGAATCGTGGTCCCGGCGCAAATGTCCAGATCGTTGGGTACGCCGTCGGCGTCCTCGTCTTTGGTGATGTAGACGACCAGACCGTCGTGATCCGAGGATCGTAAGGGCAGGTTGGCCGGCACGATCGTTCCGTCATCGTTGATCAGATCGACGGCGGCGTCCGCGTTGCCGCGGCCGTACTCGGCGCCGGAGACTTCGGCCGCCAGGCCTTGCGTGGTGAGGGCGTGATCGAGCACCTGAGCGTTGCCGCCGAAAATAAACGAGTAGCGGTCGGCTCCGTCGATCCCGAGTACCTGGTTGTCCAGGTTGGGCTCGACCAAGTCGCCCAGACACGTCGTCTCGCTACACACAGAGCTCATGGTCGGATCGAAATCCCCGGCGATGACGCTCACCGCGTCAACATAACCGTCGGTGAACTCGAAGGCGTTGAAGTCGCCGGTCACGACGAGACGCACCGCGGGGTCGGCGTCCTGCAGACCCTGGACCTTGTCGGCAATCGACTCGGCCTGCCGCAGCCTCTTGGTGCGCACGCGAAGGCCTTGGGATCCATCGATACCGCCCAGCGACCGGTTGTGAACGGCCAGGACCGCAATCGGAAACGACCCGAACTCGAGCTGGCAGCGGCCTTCGAGCAGAAGCGGCGGCCGATCGTGCAAGATGTCGTCCTGAAGCGTGATCGGGTTGACAAAGGTCTCGTTTTTGCCGAGCTGGGTGACCGCGTCTACCTGGACCCGGTCGCGGACCAGGAAACCGACGTCGATCGTCCCGACGTCGTTACCCTCCACGAGGTAGGCCGTATAGCTGACGCTGGGATCCAGCGCCGCGATGTCGGCCGCCAAGTCCTGCAGCACTTCGATCTTCTCCGCCTCCTGGACCGCCAGGATGTCGGGCGAATCCAGCACGTCGACGATATAGGCGGCAAACTTGTCGCGGCGCCTTTGGTACTCGGCGGTCGAGACCACAAAATCGTTGCGACCGTCCGGGTCGACCGGGTCGTCGACGTCGTCAAAGAGCCGGAAGAGGTTGAGCGTACCGACGGTGAACTCACCGGCTGCGCGTGGCCGCACCGGATCCGGCAGCGGCGCGGCGGCAACCGTCAACTCATTGGGCCACAGCTCGTAGCCTCCGAACTCAAAGCCCAGAACACCCTTGGCGCTAAACGACGAGCCCGCGGGAATGATCTGGTTCGGCAGACCCAGCTTGTCGGGATCGAGCTCGAAGACCTCCGGGTTGCCGTCCCAGGTCGGGATCGGTGGCATCCCGAGGCCGGGGAACTCGACCCCCGGTTCCCGGAACGTCCGGGAAGAGGCCGCGGTGATGTGGACCTCGGCGATCGGGTCGGGGCCAAATCGCTGGTTGGGGCCGGTGACCGCCCCGTCGACCACCTCGATCAGCATTCCCTCATAGCATTCGAACTCGAAAAGACCACAGCTTGGAGTCGTCGGGTCGGGCGACGGAACCAACGCGTTGAATAGAACCGCGGCAGGAACCGCCCCCGCGCCGTCCACGGTCACGGTCGCCGAGGTGAGCTCGGTAAAGCCAAAGAACTCGTCGACCTCGCCGGTGACGTCCACCAGGTCGCCCACGGCAACGCTCGGCGCGGCACCGGTAAAGACAAAGATCCCGTCCGAGGTGACGACGTCGCCGTCCGCCCGGGACGCAGGTGTTTGCATAAAGAATCCATTGGGCGCCAGACAGGTGACCACGTTGTCGTCGGTGTCGACAACAAATCCTTCAAAAATACTGGCGAAGCCGTCACCCTGGATCTCGAAGATCTCCAGAGGCGCGCACTCGTTGGCCGCCGCCGGGGTCGGCGCCGCCTGGCTGTAGACGTCGGTGTTGCGCCCGCCGCCAAAGCCGTTGGGACAGCGCTGGTTGGAGTCGAAGTCCTTGTCGCCCGCGCCATCCTCGTTGACTTGAGGCTGGCCGGCGTTGAGCAACACCAACAGACCCGCATCGTCGGAATCGTTGGTGTCGTAAACCATGGCGTCGACCAGGCCACTCGTCGTCACCGCCGTTCCGTTCGGGAAGTCGGCAGCGTCTCCACCGTAGAGAGCGACGGCATCGGCGCCGTTCTGCAAGCCGTTGTTGGAGAACACGACGTCGGGCGTCGGGCTCACACCGGCGTTACCGAGGACCAGATAGCCGTTGGCGTCGGTGGTGAGGCCGTCGAGGTCGAAAGCGTTGTAGGAAACATCCCCGTTGCCGTTGAAAAACACCAGAACAAAGCCATTGAGCAACGTGTTACCCGCGCCGCCGTCAAAGAGCTCGACAAACTCGAGCGAGTCGGAGCCCGCGGTGTCTGCGTCGACTTCGTTGATGATCAGGAAAGGCAGCGGACAGAAATTATCGTCTCCCGGCGTGGGCGTGTCCTGAACATACGCCAGCGTATTTCTCGCGCCACCGGATCCATTGGGACAGCGCTGGTTGGAGTCGAAGTCCTTGTCGCCCGCGCCGTCCTCGTTGACCTGCGGCTGACCCGCGTTGAGAAGCGCAAGGAGACCGGCGTCGTCGGAGTCGTTGGTGTCGTAGACGATGGCGTCGATCAGACCGGTGGTGGTTACCAGCGTGCCGTTTGGAAAGTCCGCGCCGTCCGCCTCATAGAGCGCAACGGCGTCGGCGCCATTCTGGAGGCCGTTGTTCGAGAAAACGATATCCGGCGCCGGGCTGACCGCGGCGTTGCCGAGCACAAGATAGCCGTTCGGGTCGGTCGAGAAGCCGTCGAGATCAAAGGCATCGTATACCGCGTCGCCGTTGCCATTGAAGAAAACGACCACTAGGCCATCCAGCGGCGAGTTGCCGACTCCACCATCGTAGAGCTCGACAAACTCGAGCGAGTCGGAGCCCGCGGTGTCGGCGTCGACTTCGTTGATGATGACGTCGACCGTCGGGCAGGCGTTGTCGCCCGCGGGAGTCGGGGTCTCCTGAATGTAGCCGTCGGTGTTGCGGGCGCCCCCGGCACCGTTGGGGCAACGCTGGTTGGAGTCGAAGTCCTTGTCGCCCGCGCCGTCCTCGTTGACCTGCGGCTGACCCGCGTTGAGCAGCACGAGAAGACCCGCATCGTCGGAGTCATTGGTGTCGTAGACCATCGCGTCGACCAGGTCGGTCGTGCCGACGGCGGTGCCGTTGGGAAAATCCGCGCCATCGGCCTGATAGATGGCCACGGCATCGGCGCCGTTTTGCAAGCCGTTACTGCCAAAAACAATATCGGGTGCCGGGCTGACCCCCGCATTGCCGAGCACGAAGTAACCGTTCGAGTCGGTCGAAAAGCCGTCGAGATCGAAGGCACTGTAAGAAGTATCCGAGCTGCCGTTGAAGAAGACGACCACCAGACCGTCCAACGCCGTATTGCCGGCGCCGCCGTCATAGAGCTCCACAAACTCCAGCACGTCGGTTCCGGCGGTATCGGCGTCGACCTCGTTGATCACCACGTCGGGGACCACAGGAGGCAGTGCGCAGGACGAGTACGCACCGATGGGAAAGGGCGTCGTCGCAGTGTCGTTGGAGGTTTCGCCGTCGAGGGCGTTGGGTCCACTGAAGGACCAGCTGGGCAAAACAAACGTGGACCCGTCGGGACCGGTTCCGTCCGCCCGGTAGGCCCAGCCGTCTGCGTACTCCCAGGGTTGGCCCGTGCCGTCTACGTTGATGTCTCCAAAGACATCCACCACCGCTCCGGACATAAAAAGCTCGATAGCGTCGTCGCCGTTGATGGCGGCCGCGCCACTGGTATAGCTCGGCGCAAAGCCGAAAAACGTCGAAAAACCCGCGCCCTCGGAGGCCACATAGAGAAACGTCCCCGCGCTCGCGGCGACTGCCGGGAAGGTGAACTCCTCCCCATCCGATCCGCCGCCGTTGTTGGCGGAGCCGATGCCATAGACGCTCAGGTCGGCGACGTCGTTGAGCACGCACATCTCGATCGCTTTGGGAATGCCACCGGTCAGCGGACCGTCCACCACGCCGGTGATGACCAGGTCCGACGCCACAAGCGGTGTCGCGGCCAGGAGGAGGAGTCCGGCAAAGCCTGTCTTGAGTAGGTGACTCAAACGATTCGGGTCCTTACGGTTCGGCTTCATGTCGGCGTACCCTCCCAGCAAAAGTAGGTCCACTCAGGAACGGATTGAGTTCGGCGGCGCGGCCTTGCGGCTGCGGTCGAAGCATCCGGGAGCGCCGCGGCACCCCGGAAACTCTCCTGTCACAAACGGATGACAAGAGTATAGCCAATCCACCGGCAGACAAAATAGCCATCCGGCTATGTGAGCCGCGCCCCGTGACGGGCGCGCCGCTAGCAGCCCGTGGTAGAAGTCGAGATGGTCGCGCGACAAGGTCTTACGGTACGTCTGCAAGGCACGAGGAGGAATCGATGCTGGGCCATCGAAGACGACGAGCAACGCAGCAGACGTGCCGTAACCCCTTGTCGCTATCGTCTGGAGCTCTTTGGGGGGGGTTGCGACGGCATGGGGCCATCGGTGTTGGCACTCCTCGACGATGCTACGGCATCGCCTGCGTCGTGCCGCCTGGAATCTGACCCCCATCTGCGGATGGCGCTCGCAACGCGGCCGTCTCGACTTCTACCACGGGCTGCTAGGTGTTTTTCTTGCCGCTCACGCGCTCGACCATCGCCCGGAGGGCGCCCTGGGTCTCGTCAGAGCACCAGCGATCGACCAGCGCCTCGAGCTCGTGCTCCGGGAAGCTCTCGAAGGCCTCGATCAGGGGGCCGCGGGCATTGCGCCGCGTCGTCAACATCGCCTCTCTCGGCAGGGCGAGAAGCGAGCGACACCACTCGAGGGCCCTGGGCACGGTCTCTTCGACCGGCGCCAGCTCGTCGACCAGATCGATCGCGCGAGCCTCCTGCGGCGAAATCAGAAGCGCCCCCGTCGACAACCGCTCGGCGTGACGCCGCCCGACCAGGCGGCGGATCGCGAGCTGAAAGCTCGCGGGAAGAACGATCCCGACTTGGACCTCGTTAAACCCGATCTTGAATGGGCCGTCGGCCATGACCCGGTAGTCGCAGAACATCGAGACCACCGCTCCACCGGCCGGGCTGTGACCGGTTAGCGCTGCGGCCAGCGGTACCGGACAGGCGGCCAGGGTCCCGAGAAGCGAAAGAAAACGCCGCCACGCGTCGGTCACCCCGTCGCGGTCCAGGGTCAGAAAGTGGGGGACGTCGAGTCCCGCCGAGAACATCCCGGGCGCGCCCGAAAGGACGATCGCCTCGGCGCCCTTGCCCGGGGCATCCGCCACCGCCTTCTCCAAGGCGGAGATCAAGTCGGGGCTCAAGGCGTTGACGGGCGGGCGGGCGAGCTGCAGCTCGCGAATCGGCCCGTGGTCGGTGGTGACGATCATCGGATCTCCTCTCGCTCCATCGGGTCGCTGCGGCCCGAACCTACGTCTGCAAAAAACGGCCGCCCGCGCCTTGCGGACGGCCGTGAGCTGGTGGCTCCTGGGGAGGGATTTGAACCCCCGACCAATCGGTTAACAGCCGACCGCTCTACCACTGAGCTACCCAGGAAAAGAAAGGCCGATCGGCCCTGTGCGGCAAAGGATGTTAGGCCCCGGCCGGCGCTTTTGTCAACGCGACCGGCAGCCTAGGCCGAGGTGTCGAGAAACGGTTTGAGCTGTGCCGAGCGGCTCGGGTGGCGCAGCTTGCGCAGGGCTTTCGACTCGATCTGGCGGATGCGCTCTCGGGTGACGTTGAACGACTTGCCCACCTCTTCCAGAGTGTGCTCCGAGCCCTCGCCGACCCCAAACCGCATCCGCAAGACCAACTCCTCGCGTGGCGTCAGGCTCTTGAGAACGTCGCCGGTCTGGTCGGTCAAGTTGTTCGAGATCACCGACTCGATCGGCGAGGTGGCGTTTTTGTCCTCGATGAAATCGCCCAGATGCGAATCTTCTTCCTCGCCGATGGGGGTCTCGAGCGAGATCGGCTCCTGCGCGATCTTCATGATTTTGCGCACCTTGGAGGCGGGCAGATCCATGCGCTGGCCGATCTCCGCGGCGGTCGGCTCGCGCCCCAGCTCTTGCACCAGCGAGCGGCTGGTGCGGGTGAGCTTGTTGATGGTCTCGATCATGTGGACCGGGATCCGAATGGTGCGCGCCTGGTCGGCGATCGCGCGGGTAATCGCCTGACGGATCCACCAGGTGGCGTAGGTCGAGAACTTGTAACCGCGCCGGTACTCGAACTTCTCGACCGCTTTCATCAGCCCGATGTTCCCCTCCTGGATGAGGTCGAGGAACTGCAGCCCGCGGTTGGTGTACTTCTTGGCGATCGACACCACCAGCCGCAAATTGGCGACGATCAGCTCTTCCTTGGCGCGCTCGCACTTGGCCTCGCCCTTGCGGATCTTGCCGATCGTGGCCGAGATCTGAGCGTGGGTGGTGCCATAGCGCTCTTCGAGGTCCTTGACCCCGCGCCGGTACTTCTCGATACGGCGGCGATGGAGCGCCCGCAGCTCCTTGTTGGCTTCCCGGTCGAGCGCCAGCTTGGCCCGCCGAATGGACTGCTCGTGACGCGAGAACTCCTTGTCCAGGTTTCTGAGGAACGCGACCAGCCGGTTGCGGGTCTGCACCGAGAAATCGATCGAACGGATGTGCTTGGCGATCTTGGCGACGTGGCGGTCGATGTCGCGCTCGATCTCCTGGTGCCGGTCGCCACCCTTTTTGTAGCGTTTCTGCCGTTTGCGCAACGACTCGACCTTTTTGTCGAGCTTGTCGATCTGGGTGAAGACCTTGAGATTGGTCTTGATGCGCAGGGCTGCGCGAGGGTCGAGCGCCTCTTCGACGGTCTCCGAATCGGTCAGCTCGGCGAGCAGCCGCACGTCCTTGACCGCCAGCTCGTTGAGTCGCAGCAGCTCTCGCAACACCACCGGGTTCTCGCATAGGGCTTCGTAGATGAGCCACTCGCCCTGCTCGATGCGCTGCGCGATCTCCACCTCGCCCTCGCGGTCGAGCAGCGGCACCGTCCCCATCTCGCGCAGGTACATGCGCACCGGGTCGTTGGTCTTCTCCTGCTCGTGCAGCCGGAAGCCCGGCCGGCCTTCGGTCTCGACCTTCTCGAAGTCGCCCGAGACCGACTCGACGTCCTGTCGGTTCTTGTAGCGCTCGGGCCGGTCGAGGACCTCGATGCCCAGGGCCGCAAAACGCACATAGACTTCGTCGAGATCTTCGGGCATGGCCACGATCTCCTCCGGGAGGAGGTCGTAGATCTCGTCGTAGAGCAGATATCCCTTCTGACGGCCGAGCTCGATGAGCTGCCGCACCGAAGGGTGCTTTTCCTCGACGGTCTGAAGCCGGGTCGCTGTCTTCAAATCGGATACCTCTTTTTGCCGGGGAGATCGGGAAGCTAGGCTTCGAGCCGCCCATGTAGGCGACGGCTAAGGGCGGTTTTTTCACCCAAAAGTCGCTCGAGACGGCTCTCGTCGCCGGCGCGCTGCGCCTCGGCAATCTGACCCGACAACTCTCGCAACCGCTGCTGCCACCACCGCCGTTCGAGCTGATCCATAGCCTCTTTCAGCTCGCCGGCGCCAACGCCAGCCGCTTCTTCTAACAGAAGCCGGGCGGCTCGGTCAACCGCGTCTCCCTGTTCCGGAAGACGGCCCAAAACGGCCTGCGCGGCGGGCCGGTGCCCACCTTCCCTATATAGATCGCAAAAAGCGCCAAAAATATTCCTCAAAACGGGGTCCAGGAAGGCTTCCAGCGGCGGCAGCTCTTCTGCGGAGGGAAGCTCGTCCGCGCCGCGAAACAGCAGTTGCAGGACCTTCTCCTCGACGCTCCGCACCAATCTGGGGGCTCCCCCCTCCGGCCTGTCACCATCGCCGGGGGCGGCCGCCCCCGAGCGGCCGAACTGGCGCACCAGCAGCTCGGCGGGAAGCGCAAGCCTCTCGGCGGCCTGCTGAGCGTAGCCGTAACGTAAAACGGCGTCGGGGATGGCCATCAGAAGACGGCCGATCTCGCGGGCCGCGCGGGCCTGGAGGCGTGGTTGTCCGGCCGCCTCGGCGGGCGCCAGCCGCTCGATCTCGAGAGTGACCGCGTCGGGCGCCGAGTCGATGAGCCGCAAGACTTCCTCCGGGCCCTTCTCGAGCCGGAGCGAGTCGGGATCGTGACCGCTCGGAAGCGCCAGCCGGAGCGCTCCCAACCCCTCGGCAAGCAACAACGGCAGGGCCCGCCGGCCCGCGTCGGTTCCGGCGGTGTCGCCGTCGTAGCCGACGATGACCTCATCGCTAAAACGGGCGAGGAGCCGGCACTGCTCCTGGGTCAGGGCCGTGCCCATGCTCGCCACCACGCCACTGGCGCCGGCCGCCACCGCGCCCAGGACGTCGAAATAGCCCTCGACCAGAAGGGCACGGCGGCTTTCGCGCAGGCTCCTCTTTGCCAGATCCAGGCCATACAGAATCGTGCCCTTGCGAAACCGCGTGGTCTCGGCGGTGTTGATGTACTTGGCCTTGTCGTCGCCCAGCGCCCGGCCGCCAAAACCCACCAGACGGCCCGCAGCGTTGCGGATCGGAAACATCAGGCGCTGGCGGAATCGATCGTAGAGCCGGCCGCCGGCGCGCTCGGACCGCGCCACCAGGCCGGCCGCCTCCAGCGCCTTGACCGGTACCCGTTTCTCCAGGGCGTTCAGAAGATTCTGCCAACCTTCGGGGGCGTAGCCGATGCCATAGCCGTCGATCAGCTCTCGAGGAATCTTGCGCCGGTCCAGGTATTGCCTGGGGCCGGCGCTTTTTTCGAGCCGGTCGCGGAAGAACTCATGAGCGGCCTCGAGCGCCCGATCGACAGCCTCTTCCCGCCGTTGCCGGCCGGCAGGGCCCGGGCGCGTCGGCAGTGGAATTCCGTAGCGGCCGGCCAGCGACTCCATGGCGGCCGGAAAATCGTCGCCGCTCAGCAATTGATGCAGCCGGATGGCGTCTCCACCCTGACTGCAGCCAAAGCAATAGAACACCCCGCGATCGGGGTCGACGGTAAAGGAAGGCGTCTTCTCCTTGTGCAGCGGGCACAACCCCTTGTGGCTCTTGCCGGTGCGGCGCAGCTTGGTGTGCTCAGAGGCGATGTCGAGGATGTCGACTGCGTCCCGGACGGCCTGGACGAGCTCCGGGGTGATGTGGACGTTGCCGAGGGCCATGGCGAAAGATCAGTGTACAACCGGGCGCGCGCGCCCTGGACCCGTTTGTCCTCAATCCACCAGCACCACCACGGTAGCGCCGTCACCGCCCTCCCTCGCGCCGCCCGGTCTCCAGCTCTCGACCGCCGGGTGGCTGTCGAGGTGCCGGCGCACCGCCTTCTTGAGACGGCCGGTGCCGTGTCCGTGGACGATTCGCGCTTCGGACGCCGACGTGAGGAGCGCTCGGTCGAGATAAGCGTCGATCTCTTCGAGCGCCTCTTCGACCCGACGGCCGAGAAGATGAAGCTCGGCCGGAACCGAGTCGCCCGCCGCCGCTATCTCGGCCCTTGCAACCACCCCACCGGCCCCACCGGCAGGCGATCTCGCCTCCACGACTTCGAGCTCGTCCAGGCGGCAGCGGATGCGTTTGCCCCGGACCGCGACCTCGACCTTCCGGCCGTCGATCTTCTGCACGCTACCTTCCCAGCCCAACCCGGTGTGGCGGACGGTCCGCCCGACCTCCATCTCTTGACCCGCCTCCTCGCCGGCTGCGCTCGCCGATTCCGGGCTCTCGGTAAAAAGCCGCTCGACCGCTTCGCCGACCAGCCCCTTCTTGCGCCCCGCGTCCATGGCCTCGCGCATCTTCCGCAGCTCGACGGTGAGGCGATCGCCGACCTCCTTTTTGAAATGCTTGACCTCCGCACGGGTCTTTTCGGCGAGCTCGCGCCGCTCTGTCTCGAGGGACGCCCTCTCGGTCTCGATGCTCTCTCGCAAGCCGTCGAGCTCATCTTGCGACCGGCGAAGCCTCGAGAGCTTCCCGGCCAGCGACTCGCGCAATGCCTCGACCTCGCGCAGCAGACCCTGTAGCCGCCGGTGGCCGGGGCCGAGTAGCTCTTCGGCGCGCCGCAGCCATGCTTCCGGGAGACCCAGACGCCGGGCCAGGGCCACAGCCTCGCTCGAGCCGGGCGCCCCCGGGAGCAGCTCGAAGGTCGGCCGCCCGGTTGCCGAGTCGAACTCCATCGCCGCGCAGGTCGCGCCTTCGAGCTCCAGCGCGGCGGCGGCCAGCGGTGTCAGGTGCGAGGTCACGATCCCGAGCGCGCCGCTTTCCACCAGACGTTCGAGCAGAGCGATCGACAGGGCCGACCCCTCCTCGGGATCTGTCCCCGAGCCCAGCTCGTCCAGCAACACCAGGCTCCCGGGGGCCGCTTCCTCCCACGCCTTTTTGAGCCGTACGAGACGGCCACTAAAGGTCGAGCGGTCGGCCAATAGGTCCTGTTCGTCGCCGACCGCGGCGAGGACGCGGTCGAACCTCGGAATCCGGCTGCCTTTCGCCGCCGGCACCGGCAGCCCGCAGTGGGCCGCAAGCACCAGCAACCCCACAGTCTTGAGGGCCACCGTCTTGCCCCCGGCGTTGGGACCGGTGATCACCATGACCCGACGCTCGCCGTCGAGCTCGACCGACAGCGGTACGACCGGGTCGGTATGCCCGCTCTGACCCAAGGCCGTCATACGTGCTTCTGCCAGACGTGGCTCGAGCAGGGGGTGCCGGGCGGCGGCCAGCGCGATCCTCGCGTCGTCGCCGACGAGAACCTGAACGGCGTCTATGCGCTCGCCCCACCGCGCCCCCGCCTGGCGAAGATCGATCTCGGCGATCGCCTCGAGGTGTGACTCCAGATCCGGAAGCGCCTCGTAAATCTCGTCGATCAACGCCTTGAGAAGACGACGCTTCTCTTGCTCGGCCTCGTCTAGGGCTTCCTGAAGCTCGTTGTTGGCGTCGACGGCCTCGAGCGGCTCGAAGTAGAAGCTCTTTCCGGTGGCCGACCGGCCGTGCACCAGCCCGGGCAGGCGCCCCTTTGCGCCCGATCTCAACAGCAGCAACAGGCGCCCGTCATGGAGCGGTATGGTCTCCTCGGCCAGGTGCTCGCCGTGCCGGCGCACCAGTTCCTCCAGCCGCCGGTAGAGACTCTGGCGCAGTTTTCTGGATCGCTTCGCTGCCGCGGCGAGACGGGGGCTGGCGTCCTCCCGCACCCTCCCGCGCTCATCGAGCGTCTGTTCGATTCTCGCCGCCAGCCCGGAAAGATCGGCGAGCGGCGTCCATTGCGCCGTCAACGCGGGGCAAGCCAGCTCGGCGTTTTCGAGGCGCTCCCGGATCCCGGCTGAGGTCGAAAGCAAGAACCTCAGTGGCGCGAGCTCGGTACCGGTGAGGTTTCCTCGATCACGCGCCAGGCGCGCGAGCACCGGCAAGATGGGCTCGTCGTACGCCTCGACCAGCGCGCCCGCCTGGAGCAATCGTTCGACTTCCTGCGCCCTCGCCGACGCGCCGCCCAGACTCGACGGGTCGCCGGTAGGCTCGAGGGCGAGCACCGCCCGGCGACCGGCGTCGGTAACCGCGCCGGCCGCGATCACCTTCAGAAGGGCCGGAAATTCGAGCGCCGCGAGGGTCGCGTCGGAGGCCAGTTTCATTTTCAACCCAAAACAAAAAGCGGGGAGCGTGTCCCCGCTTCATCGACCCGGCGTTTGCCGAGCAATTCCCTATCGCAGACCCAGACGCCGCTCTTCAGCCATCTTGCGCAAGATCTTCTTGCGCGCCTGAATGGCCTTGCGCTTGCGCTTGACCGACGGCTTCTCGAAGTGCTGCCGCCTCTTGAGCTCCGTCAAAACGCCGGACTTCTCGCACTTGCGCTTGAAGCGCCGCAGGGCGTTTTCGAAGCTTTCTTCTTCTCTGACCTGAACTCCAGGCAAACTCGCTATCACCTCGCCTTCGATGGGGAGCGCCCCCGGCTGGTTTGCCGCGGCGCCGGCGGAGTTTGGCCGATCCGGCGCCCAGGCGTCAAGCCGCCTAGCGTGCTGCTAGGCCTCGCCCTCGCCCCGGACCTCCTCGAAATTGGTGCGGTAAACCACAAATTCACCGCCCTTGTTCTTTCGGAACCACACTGCCGAAGCCTCGTTTTTATCGTTGACCGGATAGAACCACGCCTTGACCTTGCGCTCGGGATAGTCGCGAACATTGCGCAGATTGACCGGGCCGAGCAACTCCCGGACCTGATCCTCGGACATTCCCTTGGCGACCTGGGCGAGGCGCTCCTCGGTTATAAACCTCATCTCTTCGGCATGGGCCAGAGCCGCCTTGAGGCCCTCGTTGTCCGGGTCCAGGGCGAGCGCGTCGGTAAAAATGCTGATCGCCTTTTTGTAGTCGCCGCCCTTTTCAATCCACTCGCCTCCCAGGAGGAGGTCTTCGTCGCTCTTCATCCGGAGGACCGCGAGCTGCCGCTCGGTCGGTGGCTCGTCGGCAAACATGGGGTCGATCTCATTGAGGTAGTTGCCGATGCGTTGGAGAAAATCGCCGGAGACCGTCTCGATCTCGCCTTTTTTCTCTTCGATCTGGGCGGCTAGATCCGCCACCGGATCGGCGCCGTCTTCCGAAGCTTCGGCGCCTGCCGCCGCTTCGATGGACGCTTGCAGGGAGGCCACCTCTTCACGCAGCGAATCGAGCTTGGTGTCGGCCTCGGTAAGCAAGGCCCACTCGGCTTCGGCGGTCTCGTTGACCGCCGGCCCCTTGGGACCACAGGCCACGGCGAGCGCAAAGAGCGGCACACAGGCAAGAACCAGGTCGCGATTCGGTCTACGCATCGTTTGTCTCCTTCCGATCCACACGCGGTTTGCGCGGGCTCCATCTGTGCCTTCCGGCGAAGAAGCGAACCAAAAAAGTACCACAAGGCGTCCGAGCGCGACAAGAACGCGCGGCGGACCAAAAGCTCCATATCTTCAAGGGTTTTCGCGATTTGCTTCCTTGACAGTGCCGGGAGGCGACTGGATAATCGGCGCCACCAAAGGGAATTCCCGACCGGGAGGAAAATGATGGCCCTGAGCGACCTTTTCAGAGACTTGGACCCGAAGCTGGCCGGTGTCCTCGAGCAGACGACGCGGGCGCTTCGTGACGAGTTCGATGAAAAGCTCGCGCGCGCGATGTCGCAAGGCGGCGACGAAGAAGAAGGCGCCGTTGATCTAGCTCAGGAGGCTCCGGAAGCACCGGAGACCGTGACGGCGGACACAGCGGAAGCCGATGAAGATCGCGCGCTCCCCGAACCGGCCGTAAGCGACTTGCTCGACCCGGTCGAGGAGCTCAAGCACGCCGTCGCCGCGATCGATGCCAGCAGCTCCCAAAGCGAGATTCTCGAAGCGCTGATCGCCGGCTGCGCCCGCTTCTCCTCACGAGTTGCCGTTTTTCTGCTGCGCGGGGGAGACGCCTTTGGATGGAACGGTCACGGCTTCGACGCTTCGCCGGATGACTTCAAGAAGACCAGGGTTGCGATCGAGCCGGAATCCGCTTGGGCACAGCTCGCCGGTGGTTCCGGGGCCGTAGCACTCACCGAAGACGAATGCCGGCCGATCACCGACTTGTTCTCGGCACCGGCACCACAGATGGGGCTGCTGCTGCCCTTTGTGCTGGGAAACCAGCCCGCCGCCGCCATTTACTGCGATCGTCTGGCGGCGGACGAAACGCCACGGATCTCCGCCCTGCAGATCCTCACGTTTGTCGCCAGCCAGGTGTTGGAGAACCTGCCGGTCCGCGACCGCGAGCACACCGCAACGCTGCGGTTGAGCGATGCCGGCGCGGCGGCAGTGGTCGATGCCCCAGCCGAGGTGATCTCCGAGCCCGAGCCTCCCGCGCTCCCGGTCGAGAGCGAGCTCCCACCGATCGAAGCCCCGGAACCGACCGAGGACGAACCGCCGGCGGAGCCAGAGGTCGAGGTCGCCCCCGAACCGACGTTCGAGCCGGTGGATGAGCCGGCTCCGTCCGAGCCCGACGAGGAAGCGCCCCTCGAGGAGGAAATGGCCCCCACGGTGGAAGAAGAGCTGCCGGAGCCGGCCACAGACTCCGAGCT
This sequence comes from Candidatus Multivoradales bacterium, assembly GCA_965224065.1. GTDB lineage: Bacteria > Acidobacteriota > Thermoanaerobaculia > Multivoradales > JAHEKO01 > JAOTZA01. The sequence goes on along the minus strand of CBDCYF010000005.1, from coordinate 2,729,032 downwards.
GGATTCTCCACCGGCGGCGCCAAGCGAGCCGACACCGCCCGTCGCCCGCGCCGAGAGCACGACACAGGTCGCCCCGCCGGACGACGTCAAGGGTCCCGGTTGGGCGTTTACCGCCGGAGCCGGCGCGGAGGGCGAGTCCGCCGAAGGTGCCGATCACGAGGAAGCTCGCCGGCTCGCCCGGCTGCTGGTGACCGAGATCAAGCTGTACAACGAAGAGCAGGTCGAGCAAGGCCGGCAGAAAGGCAATGTCTATTCGCTTCTGAGAGAGGACATCGACCGGTCACGGCAGATCTTCGAAGACCGCATCGACGACGGGGTTCGCGGCGCCAAAGACTACTTTCGCGAAGCCTGCATCCGGATTCTCGCGGGCGGCGATCCCGCGACGCTGGGGTTCTAGCCGCCCAAGAACAAAGACGTTATTTGGATCACAGCCGGCCGACCACGAGATTCGTATAGTTCAACAAGATGCGCTGGCCCCGGTCTCCGCAGCGGCCTCTCGTTTTCGCCGGCTCCATCGCCGTCGCAACGATCCTGGCCGGCTCGTGGGCGGCCGGTACCGGCCCGGCACTCGAGTCTGCGCCCGTTGCTCCGACGGCGGCTACGCCGACGTTTGAAGCGGCGCGGGCCCTGCGCGCGGGAGATTGCGACCGCGCCGCCGAGCTGCTCAAAAAAAGCACCGGCGCGGTCTCGGGTGAGTCGCTGGAAGATTCGGTTCTCCAGGGCCTCTATGCCCACGAATGCCAGCGTTACTCGACCAGTCTCGAACACCTTCGCGTGGCCGAGGGCTATGTAGGGCCGCTCGCCGATTGGCGGTTGTCGTCACTGGCCTCGAGCGCCGTCCAGCTCGGCCAGATGGAGCTCGCCCGCGTCCATCTCCACCGGCTGGTCCGCGAGTATCCCGATTCACCCTTGCGAGCGCGATCCCTGGTCCGGGCCGCCGAGCTCGCTCTGGAGGCAGACGACCTGGCGATGGCGCGACAGCTGGTCGACAAAGGCCGGCGAGAGCCGCTCGCGGAAGATCTCGACCTTCGGCTCGAGACCGTGGCCTGGAACCTGGCACCGGCGATGCTGGACGAGGATCTGGAGCGCAGCGCCGCTCGCAACCTGTTGGTTCGGCATCCGCTCACGGCCGCCGAGCTCAAGACGGTCGAGGTTTTCCGGCCGCCGTCCGGTGAGCTCGAGTGGTCGCGGTTTCTCTCTCCGGCCGAGATCGTCGAGCGCTCCCGCAGCCTGCTGGCCGCCGAACTCCCCGAGCGGGCCGCCGAGCTACTCGAACACACCCTGGACAACGAGCGAGACTTCGAGTGGACCCTGCTGATGGGCGAGGTTTTGACCGCGGGTCATCGCGGTGTCGAAGCGCTGCCACTGCTGGACACGGCGGTTGCTCAAACGCAGTCGGACACCGTTCGCCTCGAATGGCAGCGCGCCCGCGCGGCCCTCGAGGCTTCGCGAGCGCGCAAAGGCCGGACACTCGACACCGACGGACGCCGGCAGATGCGCGTCCGCGCCCACCGGCACCTGCGCCGGCTTCTCGGCATGGGGCCCGAGCCGGCCCTGGCCATTCGGGCGCTGCGAATCCTGTTTTCGGATCTGGCCGACGCTGAGCGTTTTGACGAATCGCTCGACGTCCTCCGGGCGCTGCAGAGAATCGACCCCGAGGACACCACTGGGACCCGCTATCTGTGGCGAAACGGCTGGAGCGAGTTCGAGAAGCGTAACTACTCCGGCGCCATCGGTTACTGGACCGAGCTCGGCCGCCTCTACCCCGAGAGCAACTACACCCGTGCCGGTCTGTACTGGTCGGCGCGCGCCCACCGCGCCCTCGGGAACGACGCCCGCGCCGAGGAGATGTTGCGGCAAATCGCGCGAGGAGACTATCCGGACTTCTACCGTCTGCACGCGCTACAGCGCGTCGACGTAGCGGAAGCGACGCCCACTACCACCGAGGTCGAGACCACCGAGTGGCCCGACGATCCACTGCTGGAGCGCTCGCGGCTGCTGACCGACATCGGCCTGGACGAAGCGGCTCTCATCGAGCTCGAGCTCCTCGCCTCGGACGCCGAGCCCAAGGCGGCGAGTGCCCTCAGGTCTCAGATCCTCGCGAACCAGGGCCGGGTCCGCGACTCGATCGTGTCGTTGCTCCGGGCGTTCCCGGAGCTCGGCACCCCCGCCGAGGGTCGGGCACCCGAGCGCGCCCGGAGCCTCTACTACCCCCTTGAATACAGCGACGTCATCCAACGTCACGCCCGGCGCCAGTCGCTACCGCCCCATCTCGTGTTTGGAATGATCCGGCAGGAGAGCGCCTTTGACGCCAGCGCCCGCAGTTGGGCCGGCGCCCGCGGGCTGATGCAGGTGATGCCGGCCACCGGACGCGAGCTGGCGCAGCAGATGGGCCTCAAGTACACACGCGAACGACTTTCCGATCCCGGCTTCAGCGTCCAACTCGGCACCGCCTATTTCCGCCAGGTGATGCGGATGTTCGAAGGCAACGAGCAACTCGCTTTGGCCGGCTACAACGCCGGCCCGTATCGGATCAAGCGTCTGTGGCGCCAGGCCGGAGCTCGGCCGGAGCTCGACCGTTTTCTCGAAAACCTGCCGTTGGATGAGACCCGCATCTATGTCAAACGGGTCATGTTTTACTCCGGTCGCTACCACGACATCTTCGACGCCGAGAGCTGACCGCCGGCGCCTTCTGCTTGCTATACTCCTCCCCCCGAATCCGGGGCGCTGAGGGTCCATAGCTCAGCGGTTAGAGCATCCGGCTCATAACCGGCAGGTCCCTGGTTCGAATCCAGGTGGGCCCACGAACCCCGACCTCGGACGCATCATGAAGCGACACTCTCGAGAAAAAAACAAGTGCTGCACGCGGGTCTACGGCTCGCAGCGAGCCCAGAAAAACATCAAAGGGGTGTCCTCTCGGGACACCCCTTCGGTTTATGTGCCCGGACGGAGGCTCAATGGACACTGATCTGAGTATCGTCGTCAGCCTGCAGGAGGCGATCGACGACCTACGGAGCAACCAGGAACAGCTCCACGGAATCCCCGACTGGATGAAGGAGCTGCACGAGCAACACAGCGAGCGCAAAGCGGTGATCGACGGCCTGCAAGAGACCCTCGACGGCGCGCGAGCCGAACAGCGTACGGCCGAGGCGGAGACCGCCGACCTGCAGACCAAGCTCAAGAGCTACCAGGAGCAGATCAGCCTGGTTCGCAACCAGCGCGAGTACGGCGCGTTGCTGCAGGAGATCGACACGGTCAAGGAGCAGATCCGCGCCAGCGAGGACCAGGGTCTGGGGGCGCTGGAGCAGCAGGAAGAGAGCCAGAAGGCGCTCGACGAGGAGCGCCAGAGCTTCTCCGACCTCGACGAGCAGTACAAGGCCGAGCTCGAGAAATGGGAGGCGCAAAAACCCGACATCGCGCGACGTGTCGAGGAGCTGCAAGACGAGGTCAAGACACTGGAGGGACGGCTGGCCGCACCGACCCTGGCGTTTTTCCGCCGAATCCTGGAGCGCCACAGGGGGCACGCGCTGGCACCGGTCCAGAAGCTCCAACGCGCCGGCAAGGGCCCGCAAATGTGGCACTGCGGCGCGTGCAACTACAGCGTGCGCCCGCAGGCCGTGGTCGAGATCGCTGACAAAGGCTCCCTGGTTCCTTGCGACAGTTGCAAACGGCTTCTGTTCCTGCCCGAGGCCTGAGCCGACCTTCTGGCCAACTTCTCACAGAGAGTCTCGCGATCGATGGACGACGCAACGCAGCCCGGCTGCCGGATGTGGATCGACGGCGCCGCGCGGGGCAACCCGGGCGAGGCCGCCTTTGGCGTCTTTGTCCAGAACGCGGGTACGATCGAAGAGCTTGGCGGCTACCTGGGCCAGGCCACCAACAACGTCGCCGAGTACTCGGCGCTGGTCGCCGCACTCGCCTACGCTCGTCACAACGGAGTCGACCGGCTGACCGTCTTCAGCGACAGCCAACTTCTGGTGCGCCAGGTCAACGGCGAGTACCGGGTCAGGGCCAAACATCTCCAGCCGTTGTTTTTCAAAGTGCTGGGGCTGCGCCGCGGGCTCACCAGCTTTGTGCTCCATCATGTCCGGCGCGAGGAGAACCGGGACGCCGATCGCATCGCCAATGAGGCGATCGATCGCCGATCGGCCATCCCGGAGTGGGTGACCTCGGAGCTGCCCTCGGCGGTGGAATGAGCCCGCCGGAAGAGCCTGGCGTGGCCGCCCAGCTGGCCGAGATCCGCGGCCGAATCGACGCCGCCCGCGATCGCAGCCACCGCCGGAGCGATGGCGATGAAGTTCACCTGGTCGGCGCCGCCAAGCGCCAGAGCCCCGAGCGTCTCCAAGCGGCCTACGATGCCGGTCTTCGCCTGTTTGGCGAAAACCGGGTCCAAGAGGCCGTCGTCCACAGCGAGACACTCGCCGATGACGTCGAGTGGCATCTGATCGGACCACTCCAGTCCAACAAGGCCCGGAGGGCCGCCTCTCTCTTCACCACGATCCAGTCGATCGATCGCCTCAAGATCGCCCGCGCCCTCGATCGTCACGCCGGCGACTCGGGGCGACACCTCGAGGGATTTCTCGAGATCAACCTCGGGGGCGAGCCGACCAAGCATGGGTTCGACCCGGCCGATCTCGACGGCGCCGCCGCCGAGCTGGCCGATCTGGAAAACCTCGAGATCACGGGGCTGATGGCCATCCCACCGATCGCCGATCAACCTCAAGAGGCGCGTCACTGGTTCGCCGAGCTGCGGCGGCTGCGCGACCGGCTCTTCTCTCGGCCACCGTGGCGGGATCGTCCCGGCTACCTCTCGATGGGAATGAGCTCCGACTTCGAGCTCGCCATCGAGGAAGGAGCCACCCACGTCCGGGTCGGGACCGCCCTGTTTGGACCGCGTCCGGTTTGAAGCCGATGGCCGACCTGCTGATCGAGAACCTCTCCGAGATCGCCACGCCCGTCGGTTTCACCGCGCGGGCCGGCCGCGACCAGGGAACGGTCCGTCGCTTGCGCGACACCGTGGCGCTTTGTCGCGACGGATCGATCTCCTTTGTGGGGACGGCCAGCGATCTCGAGCGGAGGGAGGGCAGCGCCGTCTTCTCGGAGATTCCGCGGCTCGACGGTCGCGGCGGGACCCTGATCCCGGGCTTTGTGGATCCCCACACCCACCTTCCCTGGGCGGGCAGCCGGGAGGAGGAGTTCGCCCAGCGGCTCGCCGGGCGCTCGTATCTCGAGATCGCCGCCGAGGGAGGTGGAATTCTCTCGACGGTCGCCGCCACCCGCGAGGCCACCGAGGAGCATCTCGGCCACGCCATGCACGGCCGGCTCGGCTACATGCTCCGCCACGGAACGACGACCGCCGAGGCCAAGAGCGGCTATGGGCTCAATCTGGCCGACGAGCTCAAGCAATTGCGCTCCATTCGCGAGGCTTCGGCAGCCCAGCCGGTCGATCTGGTCCCCACTCTCCTGGCGGCTCACGAGGTGCCCCCCGAATATCGCGACAGCCGCTCGACGTACCTCGACCTGGTGTGTGAAGAGATCATCCCGGCGGCAGCCGAAGTCCACCTTGCCCGGTTCTGCGATGTTTTTTGCGAGCAGGGTGTGTTCTCGGCCGACGAATCACGACGGGTTCTCGAGGCCGGGGTCAAAAACAACCTGGCTCCCCGTCTTCACGCCGACGAGTTTGTGGACTCCGGCGGCGCCGAGCTGGCCGCCGAGCTCGGCGCGCTCTCCGCCGATCACCTGATGGCGGTCTCGGACACCGGCGTCGAGGCGCTGGCCCGCTCCGGGGTGACCGCGGTGCTGCTCCCCGGGACCAGCTTTTTCCTGATGAAGAACTCCTACGCGCCCGCCCGCCGCCTCATCGACGCGGGGGTGCCGGTGGCGCTCGCCACCGACTGCAACCCGGGCTCGTCCTATACCGAATCGGTCCCCATGATCCTCACCCTGGCCATCTTCAAGCTGGGCCTGTCCGCCGAGGAAAGCCTCACCGCCTCCACCCTGAACGCGGCCTGTTGCCTCGGCCTCGGCCGAGAGATCGGCTCCATCGAAGAGGGCAAGCGGGCCGACCTCCTCGTGCTCGACGCCCCCAACCTGCTCCATCTCGGCTACCACTACGGCGTCAACCCCGTGCGCGTGGTGATCAAGGACGGGCGAGTCGTGCACGAGAATCCCTGACCTGTGCGAACGCCAGAGCCGCTGGCACTTGTCGGCGCACGAAGCAACGAGTGTGTGAAGCGGCCGGCGCCTCTGCCGGCCGATCCCGGGCGGGGACAAGCCCCGCCCCTACAACAAGCGGAGCCTGCATTGAAGGAGCGCCGCAAGCGTCGCGGAGCGAGCCTCTCCATCTGCTGATGGCTCGCGAAACACCGGCGGCGGCGCAACGCTATCGATCCGGCCGGCAGGGACGCCGGCCGCTTCAGCCCTGTAGGGGCCGGGCTTGCCTCGGCCCGGCCGGCAGAGGCGCCGGCCGCTTCAGGTGATGGCAGCCGTCGACGGCTAGTTGACCTCGCCCTCTTCCGCCGGTGGCGGCGCCTCCACGATCTTGCCGTGTGCCTTTTCGTGGCGCTCCAGATTCTCCGCCAGCGCCCGCACGATGCGCTTGAGATGACCCGGGCTGGTCACGATCCGTGACGTAACGATCGCCTGCGGCGGCACCGCGTTGATGAAATCCAGAATGAACTCCTCGCGGGTATGCGTCACCCGCAGCAGGTTCGAATAGCGGCCCTTGAGCTCCTCGTCGGCCACCTTGATGTTGAGACTCTTTCTCTCTTCCGCCATGCGAAGCTCCTCTCTACTCCCGTCCCGTCTTCCCCCAGCGCACACCGCCCTCACTCTCCCACTCGTGACGGGGAAAATAGACACCCACCCCGGATTCCCGCGAGATCACCGAAAAGCTCAGGATCTTCCGCTGGTAGTCGTATGGATAGCCGTCGCGCGCATGGACGGCTGCGTCGATCAGGTACTCGCCGGGGGCCAGCCGTAGCGACGGGCACCGCAGCCGCACCGTGGCGTCGCCCGAGAACGCCTCGGCCGTCATCCCCGCCAGATGAGTATTGGTTCCCCAGCATTCGACGCCGCGAAAGGTAAAGACGCCGACCCCAAAGACAAAGTCGTCGAGCCGGCGGCTTGCCCGCGCGCGGATCTCGAACACCACCTCGTCGCCGGTCGAATAATTGTAGCGCTCGACCCCGTCCCCATCGAGCATCCGCACCGAGACGATCTCGGCCTCGCGCGAGCCCCAGCGAAGCACCTCTTCGGGCTCCGCGGCCTCTTGCCCGTCTTCGCCGGCACCTTCACCGGCCTCCGGCTCGGCGGAAGTACGGTCGCGCTCCGCGTCCTCTTCGAGCTGCTGTGCCCGCTGCTCCTTGGCCTCCTTGTGCTCGCGCCCCTCGCTTTCGGCCACCGCCTGCCGGTAGGCGTCGGCCACCCGGCGCGGCTCGCCGAGCAGGCGGCGGTGCCCGCGATCCAACCACAGACAGCGGTCGGCGAACTCCTCGACCAGCCCCAGCGAGTGGCTGACCAGAAGCACCGTCCGACCCTTGGCCAGAAACTCTTCGATCCGGCGCACGCACTTGTGGGCGAAGGCTTCGTCGCCGACCGCCAGTACCTCGTCCACTAGCAGGATGTCCGGGTCTGTATGGATGGCCACCGAAAAACCCAGCCGCACGTACATCCCGGAGGAGTAGTTCTTGACCGGCTCGTCGATAAAGTCCGCGAGACCCGAGAACTCGACGATCTCTTCGAAGCGCCGGTCGACTTCCCGGCGCGGCAGCCCCAGCACCGCGCCGTTGATGTAGACGTTCTCGCGGCCCGAGATCTCCGGATGAAACCCGGCGCCCAGCTCGATCAACGCCGCGACCCGGCCTCGGATCCGCACATCGCCCGCCGTCGGCTTGAGGATGCCGGCGACGATCTTGAGCAGCGTCGACTTGCCCGAGCCGTTGCTGCCGATGACCGCGAACGCCTCGCCCTCCTCGACCGCAAAGCTCAGATCCTCGATCGCCTGAATGGTGTCCTCGGCGCGCAGACCGGCGGTCAGGCTGCGCTCCAGAAGCGCGCTCTTGAGCGTGCGCAGTTGATAGCCGGGCGCGGTGCGCCGGTAGAGCTTGGTGAGGTTTTCCACCTCGATGACTGCCGTCACACCGCCTCCACCAGGCTGTCGCTCAGCCGGTTGAACAGCCAGGACCCGATCGCCCAGACCACGATCGCCCAGACGGCCATGTGAGCCAGCAGGGTGACCCGAAGCGGCTGCCCGAGAAAGACAATCTCCTGGAATGCGGTGGCAAACGGCGCGAACGGATTGAGCCAGTGCACCGCCCAGCGACCGGCCTCCGGAATCTGCTTCAGGGGATAGAGGATCGGCGTCAAGTAGAGCATCAGCGACAGCAGGTTGATCAGGATGTCGCGGATGTCCTTGAAGTGCACGTTGAGCGCTGCCAGGCCCAGAGTCATGCCACCCACGACAAAAAACTCGAGCGCGATGACCACCGGCAGCGCCAACGCCCACCAGCCGGATACCGGGTGGCCGAGATAGCGTCCCACCGCCAGCCCGCCGGCGAGAATCGGCAACGCCAGCATGAAGTGCACCAGGTTCGCGAGCACGGCCACCATCGGTAGGACCTCGGCCGGAAAGACCGCCTTGCGGATCAGACCGGCGTTGGCCATCAGGGATTGACTGCCTTCGAGCATCGACGTCGACACCCAGATCCAGGGGAAGAGACCGGTCATCAAGAAAAGCGGATACGGGTCGACGTTGGGAAAGCGCGGCTTGAAGATGACGCTGAAGACAAACGAGTAGACCGCCAGCATCAGCAACGGGTTGACCAGCGACCAGAAAAATCCCAGGACCGATCCGCGGTAACGGGCCTTGAGCTCGCGGACGACGAGCGTCGCGAGCAAGCCCCGGAACTGGTAAAGCCTGCGGGTGACCTCAAACAAAAAGCTGGCTCTCGAGATCTTCTTGGGACCGCGGAACGGCGCTCCGCGGCCGGATGATGTTATCGATTTCCAGCCCGGCGCGCGCGAAGCGTCCCGGTGTCCTCACCCCGCAGACGGCCGGTGAACTAGGGACTAGCAGCCCGTGGACTAGCCGCCGCTCTGCGCGCGGCGGCGCTGCGCCTCCTGGAGCTCGTGCAGGCGATCGATCAGGGCCCGGCGGCGGGCCTCGATCTCCCGCTCATAATCCACCAGGTTGCCGTTCTGAACGACGTAGACACGCGGAAACTTCTGCACATCGCCGCGCTCGTCAAACTGGATCGCGCCGGTGACGCCATAGTAGTCCCGCAGGCCCCGGACCTTCTTCCATAGGTCGCTCGGAACGTCGACACCCTGCTTGAGCCCTTCGACCACGACCATCATCGCGTCGTACCCGTGGGCGGCGTAGAGATCCGGGGCGAACCCGTGCTTGGTGCGATAGGCCTCGACAAAGGCCTGCACCTTGGGCTCCTCACTCGCCGGCTCAAAGCCCGCCTGGGTCAGAAAGACGCCTTCGGCATCGTCACCCGTTTGCTCGATCGCTTCGGGAGTCGAGAACGCCGACGTGGTGAGGATCCTGCCCTCGAATTTCTGCGTCTTGACCTGGGCGATCATCTTGCCGATGTCGTCGGCATAGGCGGCCAGGTAGACCGCGTCGGGCTTGAGACCGACGACACGGGCGATCAGGCCCGAGAAGTCGCCGGCGCCCTCCGGATACTCGATGACCTCGAGCACTTGACCACCGTTGCGCTCGAACTCGGCGGCAAAAACCGCCTGGATCCCGGCGGCGTAGGTCTCCTCCTTGGCCACGATCGCCACTGTCTTGAGACCCAGCTTCTGGGACGCAAAATTGCCCATGGTGGTCCCCTCCTTGGCATCGGAGGGAAAGACCCGGTAGAAATTTCTCGAGATCCCGGTCAACTGGGGGTTGGATGCCGACGGCGAGAGGAGCACCCGGTCGAAACGATCGGCGACGGCGACCATCTCCAGCGCCTCGGCCGAGGTCACTCCGCCGATCACCGCAACGGCGCCGTCGTCGATCGCTTGCCGCATCAGCTCGTTGCCTTTTGCGGCGTCGCTCTCGGTGTCGCTGACCATCAGATCGATCTCAAACGGCAGGTCGTTGCTGGCTTGGAGCTCTTCGAAGGCCAGCTCGACCCCCTTGCGTACGGGTTGACCGTAGAGCTGCCACGGGCCGGTCAGGGGAAGCACGGCGCCGATTTTGACGCTCGCGTCCTTCGCGCACCCGGCGGCCAGTAGCAAAATCGCCAATGAGACAATGATTTTTCTCATCATCACCACCTGCCTTATCGAGACAACCAGAAGGACGACCAGTCTGAACCGCACGTCTTGCGGTGTCAAGCAGTCGAGCCCCTTCGGACTGTCGAATACTTAGACTATCAGCCACCGTTGGGGGTTCCCGCGATCGGGCGGACAAAGCGCGGGGCAGACTAGAATCAACCGGTGAGCGAGACGCGCAAACTCCGGCTCCGGTGTCCGGATTGCAAATCCGACCTGGTGGTCGACTCAGCGACCGGAGAGGTACTCTCGCACCGGGCCCACGAGGCGCCGCCGGCCGGGGGCAAAAACCTCGAGTCGCTGCTCGGCGATCTCGACAAGAACAAGGCCGAGGCCGAAAGCCTGTTCGACCGTGAGATGGAGGCGATGAAGGATCGCGACAGGCTGCTGGAAGAGAAATTCAAAGAGGCCCTGAAGCGCGCCGAGGAGAGCCCCGACGACGAGCCCCCACCTCGGCCTTTTGACTTGGACTGACCGGACGTTGTGACCGTTGGAGGGCGGCGCAACTCGGGTCGGGCTCCGACGTATCCCGGTGAGGAGGTACGACAAGTGAAACACGGAAAATCCACCGCTGCAGGAGCGATCCTGACCGTTCTCTCGGTCGCGTCGATCGCCGGCATCGGCCCGGCGGCACTGGCCCAGGACCAGGTGTTTCCCCACCCGGTTCACGAGACGGTCCTGGAGAACGGCCTCAAGATCGTCGTGGTCCCCTTTGACAGTCCCGGGACCCTGTCTTTCTACACTGTCGTCCGCACCGGTTCGCGGGACGAGGTCGAGCCGGGACACAGCGGATTCGCCCACTTCTTCGAGCACATGATGTTCCGGGGCACCGAGAAGTACCCGGAGGATCGCTACAACGAAGCGCTCAAACGGATGGGGGCCGACTACAACGCCTATACCAGCGACGACCGGACCGTGTACCACATGGTCGGTCCCGCCAAGGAGCTCGAGACGATCATCGACCTCGAGTCGGATCGCTTTCAGAATCTCCGCTACAGCGAGGAAGTTTTTCGCCGCGAGGCGCTGGCGGTGCTCGGCGAGTACAACAAGAACGCCTCCAATCCATTCCGGGCAATGTTCGAGAAGCTGCGCCAACTGGCCTTCGAGAAGCACACCTACGGTCACACGACGATGGGGTTTGTCGAGGACATCAAGGCGATGCCCGGCTACTACGACTACAGCCTGTCGTTCTTCGACCGCCACTACCGGCCGGAGAACGTCATGGTCCTCGTGGTGGGCGACGTCGAGCCCGAGACGGTCGTCAGCCTGGCCGAGCGGTACTACGGCGGGTGGCGGACCGGCTATACCGAGCCGGCGATCCAGGCCGAGCCGGCGCAGACGGCACCCCGGGCCGGGCACATCGACTGGCCGACCTCGATCAGCCCGCACCTGACGATCGGCTACCGGGCGCCGGCTTTTTCGGACACGACGGTCGACACCGCCGCACTGGACATCATCGCGCAACTGCTGTTTAGCGAGTCGGCGCCACTGTTCCAGAAGTTGGTGGTCGACGAACAGTGGGTAGATTTCATCTCGGGAGGCTACTCCGACCATCGCGACCCGTACCTCTTTACCGTCACCACCCGGGTCAAGTCGGATGGTCTGGTGTTGCCGGTGCGCAAGGTCATCTCCGAAGAGATCGCCAAGCTCGCCGCCGAGCCCGTCGAGGAAGCCCGGTTGGAGCGCATCAAATCCAATCTTCGTTACGGTTTTGCGCTCGGTCTCGACAGCCCCGACGCGGTCGCCGGGACCGTCGCCCATTCCCTGATCATGACCGGCGACCCCGGCAGCGCGAACCGCGTCTTCGAGCAATACCGGAAGGTCACCCCCGACGACATCCGACGGCTGACCCAGGAGACGTTTCGGCCCGAGACGGAGACGGTGGTGACGCTGGGGTTCTCGCCAGACGGCCGACCGGAAGACGGGCCGGTACAGAGCCAGGGAGAGGTTCGATAATGCGCGGTCACAGGTTTCTTTTCGGATCTGTTCTCGTCCTGGCGGCAATCTCGGTGATGTCGGCCTGCTCGGCGCTTCCCGCTCCTACCGCCGACCCACAACCGGCGGAAGGGGCCGGGACTTCCGACGACCCCAAAGGGCCGCGACTGATCGTGCTCCCCAGCCCCGGCTCGCCGCTCGTCGCGGTACGGCTGATGTTCGCCGCCGGCTCGGTGTACGACCCACCGGGCAAAGAGGGCCTGGCCGCTTTGACCGGGCTGATGCTGGGCCGGGCGGGCACCACCGAGCGCTCCTACTCCGACCTGCTGGAGAGCCTCTACCCGATGGCGGTTACGATCGACGTCAATACCGATCGCGAGGCCACCACCATCTCGGCCGAAGTGCACCGAGACACGCTGGCCGAATTCACCGAGCTCTTGACCGAGGCGTTGCTTTCGCCGGCTTTTGACGAAAGCGATCTACGGCGCAACAGGCAACAGCTCGAGTCGTATTTGCGCAGCACGCTCCGGGCCTCGAACGATGAGCTCCTGGGGCTCGAGGCGCTCGAGCAGGCGATCTTTCGCGGCCACCCGTACGGGCACGCCCCGAGCGGCACGGTGGCCGGGCTCGCCGCGATCACTCTCGACGACGTGCGCGCGTTTGCCGCCCACCGGTACGGGCACAAAGCACTGACGATCGGTGTGGCCGGAGGCTATCCGGACGGTTACCCGGAACAGCTAGCCGCGGCACTCGGCGCGCTCCCCGCCGGGGAAGGCCGTCTCGCCACGCTGGCGGAGCCGACGACGATCGAAGGCCGGAACTTCACCCTGGTCGAGAAACCGACCGGGTCGGTGGGGATCCACTTCGGCTACCCGCTTTCGATCAACCGGTCGCACCTCGACTACTACCCGCTGATGGTGGCCAACAGCTTTCTGGGCGAGCACCGCACATCGCACGGGCGGCTTATGCAGCAACTGCGCGAAAAACGTGGGCTCAACTACGGCGACTACTCCTACATCGAGTACTGGCACCAGCCGCCGTTCACCAACCATCCCTCACCCAACGTGCCGAGGCGCCAGCAGTTTTTCTCGGTCTGGATCCGGCCGGTGGTCCCCTCGACCGCGCACTTTGCTCTGCGCGCCGCCCTTTTCGAGGTCGAGCGCCTGATCGAGCGAGGCATGACCGAGGACGAGTTCGAGCTGACGAGGGACTTTCTGGTCAATTACTCGAAGTTGTGGGCGCAGACGTTGCCGCGCCGCCTGGGTGTCCGGATGGACAGCGGTTACTACAGCATGGACTACTACATCGACGAGATCGAGACACGCCTCGCGGACCTTTCGGTCGACGACGTCAACCGGGCGATTCGCAAGTACCTCCAGACCGACGATTTTCAAGCAGTGGTCGTCACCGGCGATGCCGCCGCCTTCGAGGCCGCCTTGAAGGCCGAGCAAGCTAGCCCGATGAGCTACAACAGCGCCCCGGAAGCAAACGTGCTCGAAAACGACGAGGCGATCGAGCGCCTGCCGGTGCGGCCTTCAGGGTTCACCACCGTGCCGGTGGAAGCGATGTTCGAGACCGCGGACGCGATCTCGGGCGGAAATTGAGATCAGGGGACGTAGGGGCGGGGCTTGTCCCCGCCCGCTAACGGCCGCCAGAAGCGGGCGGTCCGAACGGCCGGCAGGGCCGCCGGCCGCTTCAGGTGGGAGGGAAGCGGCAACCCTGATTGAAGCGGCTGGCGACTCTGCCAGCCGTAGTTGCGTCACCACCTCGAACCGCCGACAAGAGCGCCAGGGGCCCCAGGCGGGGGCAAGCCCCGCCCCTACAATGTCCGGTTCAGTGCGCGCCTCTTGGTGTAGGGGCGGGGCTTGCCCCCGCCCGAGAAAATTGCTGTGCCTAATAGCCCGCGTGCGCCATGGCGTCAGATGCAGGGCGCCGCGACGCAGGCGATGCCGGAGCATCGTCGAGGAGCGGCAACGCCGCAGCTGGCGCCATGCCGCCGCGGGCTAACGCTCCAACTTCGTTTCCAGCCCCAGGAGCTCCCTCTCCAGCTCCGCCCGCACTTGCGGATCGCTGGTCACTGCAATGGCCCTGTCGAGAAACCGTAGACCCTCCTCGTGTCGTCCTTGCTGCAGGGCCTCGTTAGCGGCCCGGATCAAGCTCGCCCGCTCGATCTCCTCATTGGCGCGATAGACCATCTCCTCGCCGCCGATACGGGCCAGTTCCCCGGATGCGAGCGAGCGCGCCCGGTCGAAGTGCCCCAGCTTGAGGTGGAGCTGCAGGAGATGGAAAACGACATCCGCCCGTCCCGGGAGAAGCTTGCGGGCCTTTTCGAGCGGAGCGATGCCCCGACTCGCGTCACCCGGAGCAAAAAGATGCGAGTACCCCAGCATGGCGTGGGTCTCGGCAAACTCGGGATCGAGGCCGGCCGCTTGCGCAAAGGCCAACCGGGCCGCTTCCGCCAGCCGAGTCGCGGCCTCGCTTCCACCCTCGGCCCTTGCTTGCGGCAGCCGCGCCAGCAGGTGCCGGCCGTAGAGGAGATACGTGCGGGCGTCGTTCGGACCGAACTCGAGCGCTTCGCGATAGAGGATCTCGGCCTCTTCGAGCCGGCTCTGAAGATCCCGCACATAGGCCAGGCCGGCGTGGGCCTCGGCGTGTCCCGGGTCGTGATCGAGCGCCAGGTTGTAGAAGGTCTCCGCCCGCCGTTCGAGACCTTGCCCCACCACCAGGTCGCCAAAGAGGCTGAGCAGGTCGGCGGGTGCGGTTTTCCGAGCCTCGACCGCGATCGAGCTCTCGAGTCGATCCAGCGCCACACGGGCGGCCGGCAGATTGGCGCCGAGAAAGTACTTCTTGAGCTCTTCCTCGAGATCGCCGACCCTCAGCTCGAGAGCGGTCTCAAAGGCCTCGACCGGATCGGCGCCGCGGGCCGAGCGCTCGAAAAACTCGGCCAGTTGGCCGGCGCGCTCGATGTCGCTCGAAAACAGATAGTGGACCAACCCCCACGAAACAGCGTAGAACTGGCCCGCCTTGCGATCCCGGTGGAGCTCCCCCGGCTCGTTTCCGCTGCGGATCAACTTGGAGAGCCCCAGATCGTCGTGCGTGCGAATCCATTGGACGTGCCGGTCGACCGGCAGACCGACGACCGCCGCCTCGCCATCGGTGGCAAACGTCGAGTAGTACTCCGCCAGGCCCTCGTTGAACCAGCGGGGGACGGTGGGCAAGTTGTGCTGCACAAAGTAGTGCACGTATTCGTGATAGACGACCCCCAACCCTCCGAGAAACCGTGGGTCGGCGTTCAGGGTGATGAAGTTGCCGTCGCGATGTCCCAGAAACTGGCCCAGAATCCGAGCGCCCGCCCGATCGCGCCCGCTTTTGAACGGCGCGTACGACTCCTCGTCTCGAAACGCCAGCATTCGCGTCGGCACCGGGGAGCGCAACTCGAGCTCGGGAGCCAACTGAGCGAACGCGGCGCGGAATCTCTCCAGGCTGTGGACGAGATCGATCGCCCTCTCCGTGTCCGCGTTGCTGTAGACGCGAAAATTGGCCGACTCGAAGCTGGTCCAACCCTCGAGCTCGAGGGTCTCGGCACCCAGACCGCTGGCGAGAAAACCCGCCAGAACCCCGCCCAAGACGACGGATCGGCATCGGCAATTTCCCCCGGAAGGCAGCATCATACAAGCGTATTCCTCAAAATCAGTCTAGCATCGGGGGGAGTCATCAGATGGCGACCCACGAGCTCTTGATTCCGGACCATGACTTCGATCGGGACTCGATCTCCGAAGTCGAAGAGCCCCTGGACGCCGCCCTGATGAGCGCCGGGGTCGGCGAGGTCACGGGCGGCGGGATCGGCCACGGCTGGTACCGGCTGGAGCTGGGGCTCTCCGACGCGACCGCCGGCACCGAGATCGCCCGCTGGGTCGCGGGATCCCTCGAACTCCCGCTGACGACCCTGCTGCGCCGCATCGGGGACCCACAGGGCACGCCCTTGCGACTGTAGGGGCGGGGCTTGCCCACCCGGCGCCGCGAACAGCGCTAGCCGCTGCCGTTGTTTGGGCCTCGCGCCCTCGAAGCGGCCGCCGTCCTTGACGACCGTGGGTTGCCATTTTCTTCCAAATACGTATAATCGTGTTTCGTATAATGCGGAATCGGAAGAAATCGACATCACCCCTCAAGATCGTTTCGCCTCTCCACAAAGCGATGCGGCAGATGAGCCTGCATCTCGGCGAAGCCGTACGCGCCCAGGGAATCCAGGGGACCGAAGGACACCTGCTGTCCTATGTCGCGGTCTACGGACCTTCCCGGGTCGGCGAGCTGCGGCGCGTGTTCGGGCACAAACCTTCGACGTTGACCAGCCTGCTCGACCGTCTCGAGCGAGCCGGCTGGATCGAGCGCGCCATCGATCCCGAGGATCGACGGGGGTTCCTGATCAGCGCGACACACCAAGGGGCACGCGTGGGAAAGCGCGCGCGGCGGGTCGTCGAGGACTTCGAAGCGGAGATTCTCGCCCGGGTCTCGCAGCGGGATCTCGCCGGGTTTCACCAGGTGATGGAGACCCTCGCACAACTGACCCAAGTCGAACTACGAAAGGAGACATGACATGGGAAATATCAACGGAGCACAGCTCGAGACCGCCAAGTGGGCGCTTCATACCAACGTCGCCGGGCTGACTCACGAACAAAGCCTGGTCACACCGGAGGCCGGCGGCAACAACCTCAACTGGGTCGTCGGGCACTTGATCACGGCGTACAACGGGCTGCTGCCGGCGATCGGAGGCGAGCCGGTCTGGAGCGACGAGCAGGCCGAGCCCTACAAGCGCGGGTCCGAGCCGCTCGCGCCCGAGAAGGCGATGCCGTTCGATCGGGTTCTCGCGGACTTCGACACCGCGCACGACCGCGTGGTCGCCGGAATCGCCGTACTGGACGATGAGGCTCTGGCGACACCCGCCCCCTACTCGCCGTCCAACAACCCGGACGAGACTCTGGGGTCCTTGCTGCAGATCGTCGCGTTCCATCAGTCCTACCACGTCGGTCAGTCCGGGATTCTGCGCCGTGTCGTGGGACACGAAGGCGCGATCCAATAGCCGGGGGGAAGACGATGAGCGAATTGGTACGACCGATCACCGACTTGTACCGTTTCAACTCCGAGATGGTCGGCCTGGGACTGGCCGACCTGAATCCGGAGGACGCCGTAAAGCGATGGAAAAAGGGCGAGGGCAGCTCGATCGCCTACCTCGCGGGGCACATGGCCTCGTCACGCTACGGGCTGCTCAAGGCCATGGGCGCCGCCACCAAGAACCCCTACGCGGATCTCTTTGGTGGCGGCGTGGGGTCGCAGGACGGCGACAAGTATCCGCCCCTGGCCGAGCTTCAGAAAGGCTGGTCCGACACCGCGGCCAAGCTGCACGCGGCCTTTGAATCGCTGACCGACGAGCACGTCCTGGCCGAGACCGACGGACAGTATCCGCTGCCGGAGAAGAACCTGCGAGGCCGTCTGGCCTTTCTGGCCTGGCACGAGAGCTATCACGTCGGCCAAATCGGGATCCTGCGGACCGAGCTCGGGTACCCGTCTCTACGCAAGGTGCTCTACAAAGCAAGACAACAAGCCTAAAAAGGGGACTGTCCCTTTTTCGGTGCGGGTCAGGCCGCGCTGGCCCGCGCCGATTCCCAGGCCAGGACCGCCTGTTTGCGGGCGGTGCCCCAACGGTAACCGCCCAGCGCCCCCAGGCGCCGGATGACCCGGTGGCAGGGGATCAGAAACGCCACCTGGTTGGCGCCTACCGCGTTGCCCACCGCGCGGACCGCGCGCGGGCGCCCGATGCGCTCGGCAATCTCGGTGTAGGTCGTCACCCGGCCGCGGGGAACCTCGAGCAGGGCCCGCCACACCGCGACTTGAAAGTTGGTCCCGCGCACCGCGAGCCGCAACGGCTCCTCGGCGCTCTCGCCACCGCCGTCAAAGATCCGCCTCGCCAGATCCGCGGTCGCCCGAGGGTCCTCGAGCACCCAGCTACGGTTCCACAGACCGCTCAGCCTCTCGACCTCCCCGGTCTCTTCGCCGGGGGCCGGAAACGAGAGCCGGCACACGCCGCGCTCGGTCTGGGCGAGAAACATCCGGCCAAACGGACTGTCGTGAAACCCGTAGCGGATGATCAGGTCCGGACCGCGCTCCTTGTACTCGCCCGGCGTCACCGCCTCGAGCGCCACAAAATGATCGTGCAGCCGGGATGGGCTGGTGAGACCGACTTCATAGGTTGCGTCCAGGACGCTCGCCGAGCGATCGAGCAGCTCCTTGGCGTGCTCGACCGTCAGAAACTGCAACAGCCGCTTGGGGCTCACCCCCGCCCAGCGCTTGAAGACCCGCTGGAGGTGGTGCGCGCTCAACCCCACCTGGGCCGAGACCTCGGCCAGTGTCGGCTGCTCGGCCACGTGGTCGGCGAGAAAGTGGATGGCTTGCTCGATGCGAGCGTAGTCGTCGGTTGCGGTCATGGTGCTGGCGTGTGTCATGCGGGCAGATTAGGCCGCCCGCCGACACGGAGCCACCCGATTCTTGCTCATCTTTTGATCCATCGAGCCTATACGCCGATCAAAAGAGCGATCCCGGCCGCCACCGCCACGGCAAAGAGAAACCAGCGCAAAAATCCGATCCCCCGGCGAACCGCGAGACGCGTCGCCACAAACGCCCCCGCCATGTTGCCGGTCCCCAGGATCAACCCGAGCCTCCAGTCCACCTGGGCGTGGGCGAAGAACACCGGCAGCGCCAGCAGATTGAACGACAGCGCGATCAGCACCTTGACGGCATTGGCCTTGAGCAGATCGAGCCGCGCGCCGAGGACCAGACAGGCGAGGAGAAAGAATCCCACCCCGGCCTGGATAAAGCCGCCGTAGGCCCCGGCAAAAAACAACCCGACCCAGGTGCCGAGTCCCGCTCTAGGCGCCTCGCCCCCGGCCGCTTCGCGCAGCCACCGCTTGGGCCGGAGCACCACGTTCAAGGCCATCAAGAGCATCACCGCTCCAATCACCCGCCGCATCGCCGTCTCGTCCAGACCGACGGCGATCCAGGCCCCCACCACCGCCCCTGCCATCGCCGGCACAGCCAGCCACAGCCCCTCGCGCACCCGGAACACCCCGAGCCGGCGAAAGCTCCCCACCGCCACGACGTTCTGCATCAGGATCGCCACCCGGTTGGTGCCGTTGGCCACGGTGGCCGGAAGACCGAGAAAGATCAGCGCCGGAAGCGTCACCAGCGAGCCACTACCGGCCAGCGTGTTGACAAACCCGGCGATAAACCCGGCCGCGATCAGGAGCGGATAACCATAGGCGGGCATCGGAGAAGGCTATCCGAACCCGCGATCGTCCGAACTGCTACTCTCGCGCGCGTCCGAGAGCACCGGCCACCGGCGAACGATCGAGAGGAGCGCCACAAGATGGAGAGCAGCGTTTCGAATCCCCAGGGTCTGACCTGGTTGACCTTTGCCCTGATGACCGTCGCGTCCTGGGGTGTCTACGGCATCTTCTTGCACAGCGGTCAGACCGCCATGACCGACCCGATCAACGGGCGCTACAAGGCGTTCTTTTTTGTCGGTATCGCTTATTTTCTGACCGCGATCGTTGGGCCGGTGGCCATCCTGCTGGCCAAGGGCGCGCGGTGGAGCTTTCCCCAAAGCGGCATCTGGTGGTCGCTGCTGGCCGGTCTGGTCGGCGCCGCCGGTGCTTTCTGCGTGCTGCTGGCCTTTGGCGCCAAGGGCTCACCCGCGGTCGTGATGTCGATCGTCTTTGCCGGCGCGCCGATCGTCAACGCCGTGGTGTCGCTGCTCTGGCATCCCCCCGCCGGAGGGCTGGGAGCGCTGCGCTGGCAGTTTGTCGCCGGCATCCTGCTGGCGGCCCTGGGCGGATGCCTGGTGACACTTTACAAACCGCCCCCCGCTGCAGCGGCGGTGCCGGCCGCGGACTCTACGGCCCAGGCGTCCTCGACGGGCCCCTGACGGATTCCCTCGCTACGGTTGCAGAATCACCTTGATGCAGCCGTCCTTCTTGCAGTCAAAGATCTCGTAGGCCCGCTCGCCCTCGGAGAGCGGCAACCGGTGGGTGATGATCTCCGCCAGCGGGTATTCGCCGGCGGCCAGGACTTCGAGCGCGCGCTCAGCGTACACCCGCGCCGAGCAACGCCCGGCGCGATAGGTCAGGTTCTTGTCGTAGACCTCGCCGGGAGCAAAGGCGAACCGGCTCTCGGTGTGGACACCCGCGGCGGCAACGACCCCTCCGGGACGCACCAGATCGACCGCCAAGCGGGTCGCCTCCGGGCTCCCCACCGCTTCGACCACCGAGTCGACACCGCGCCCGGACGTCAGGCTAGCGGCGACCTCGACGGCGTCCGCCGACCGGAAATTCACCCCCCGGGCCCCCAGGCTCTCAGCCAGCGCCAGCCTCTCGGCCACCGAATCCACCGCCAGGACTTCTTTGGCTCCCAGCTCACGGGCCGCCACGATCGTCATCAGCCCGACCGGGCCACAACCCACCACGGCGACGGTAGCCCCCGGCACCACACCGGCCGCCTCAGCCGAGAAAAACCCGGTCGAGAGCACGTCGCCCGCCAGCAGCGCGAGCTCCGAGGGCACGTTCTCCGGCACGCCGACCAGCGTGGTCGCCGCCAGCGGCACGCGAACGTATTCGGCCTGCGCGCCATGAAGCCCCCGGCCGTTCTCGACCCAGCCAAAAAGCTCTCCCTTTTCACAGCGTGCGGTCAGACCGCGGCGGCAATAGAAACACTCCCCGCAACTGGTCGAAAACGGACTGACCACGCGAGCGCCGACACTCAAACCATCGACCTCCGCACCGGTTTCCGCCACCACGCCGACAAACTCGTGCCCCATCACCGTGCCGCGGTCCAGCCCGATCTCACGCCCGTGGTACGGATGAAGATCCGATCCGCAGACCGCGGTCGCCTCCACCCGAACGATCGCATCGGTCGGCTCCCCGATCTCCGGATCGGGAACGCTCTCGTAGCGAACCTTCTCGATCCCCTGAAACGTGAGGGCTTGCATCGCAGGGTGATTATCCTCGAACGGATCGTGGACCGCCCGACGGCTCCAACCCTTGAAGCGGCCGCCGTCTCTGGCGACCGTACGATGATGGGGACACGATCCGACGGCCGGCAGAGGCGCCGGCCGCTTCAGGCGGCGGTCAAAGGATCGAAGACCCCATCATTGTCCGCCGCGAACCGCCCAAACATAGAAGCTGAGGGTCTTGCCGTCCGCGCCGATGCCGCCCCTGAGGTCCGCGATCCACGCGTCCGTTGGGTAGCTGACGAGAGTAGTAGACGACCAGTAGAAGGATGACACCACGCCGGTAAAACTACAAGTCCGACCCGAAAGAAAACACACGAGAGGATCGGCCCAGCAACCGGTCCCCTGATCGTCGGTGATCGCCGGACTGCAACCCAGCACGTTTGGCAACATCATCGCCTCCCACTCGGCCACCGACGGCAAGCGCCACTCTCCCGGCGAAGAGCCGTCCGAAAGACCGCAGTCGTGCGGTGCCGCAACCGACGTCGACGGTATGTCCGACAAGTTGGCCACGATCTCCACCGCCTCGTGCCATTCAAGTAACCCATAGCAGTTCGCGTCCTGCAACCACACCAGCCCCGTCCGGTTGTCCGTCACCGTACCGTTGCCGCAGTCCACATAGATATTGCCGCTGTCGTCCGCACACGACGGGTCCGCCGTCTGAAGCGCCACCACACCCTCGCCCGCCACAACCGGCCCAACCACGCCCGCTACGAGCAGGGCCAATAACGCTCCCGCTATGCTTCTCTTCATCTCCAACCTCCTTATCTACTGACAGAGCCCGATCTCCCGGGCTTTGCTCACCCCACTTGGCAGGGCAAGCAGCCACTGCGCTGACTGCGCCGCCTCGGGCGGCCGTACGATGGGGGGAACACGACCCGACGGCCGGCACAGGTCCGGCCGCTTCAATTCGGAGCGCAAGCCGCCCCGGATGGTGTGCGAGGGCGAGCGCTCGCCCTCAGCGCCGAAACGGTCGGACAATCGGTGGCATCGCCACCATCGGTCGGCCGGCAGAGGCGCCGGCCGCTTCAGACACGGGGCGATCCGAGAACGGAGCCACCGCACCGCGCGCAGGATCACCCGCGCTCTGTATCGGTCCGTTCGCGCGGTATCGGTTAGGATGCCTGCCTCGTGAGCGCTCCGGCAACCCAATCCACCTTCCACAAACGCGTCGAAGAAGCCCGCCAGCGGCTCGACGCGCACACGCGCGAGATGGTCGAGTGGCACTTCTCACCCGAGACCGGCTCTCCCTTCTGGCTCGACTACGCGCGCAAACTCTCCTTCGATCCGCGGGAAAAGGTCAAGACCTACTCCGACCTACGCCACCTGGGCCACTTCGAGGACGAGTGGTTGCGGGGCGGACCGGTGCGCCGCTGGGTGCCCAAGGGCATGGAAGGCGAACCGCTCTATGTGTTCGAGACCGGGGGCTCGACCGGTCTGCCCAAGACCCGTGTCAACATCCGCGATTTCCAGATCGACTACGAGATCTTCTCCGACGGGCTCTCCGAGGAAGGCTTCCCAAAGGGCGCCGACTGGCTGATGTTGGGACCCACCGGCCCGCGCCGCCTGCGTCTCGCCATCGAGCACCTGGCCCAGCACCGGGGCGGAATCTCGTTCCATGTCGATCTCGACCCCCGCTGGTTCAACAAGCTGCTCAAGGCCGGCGATCACCGCGGCGCGCAAGGCTACAAGGAGCACGTCATCGGCCAGGGCCTCAAGATCCTCCGCGGTCACGACAATGTTCGCTGCCTTTTCACCACGCCCAAGCTCCTCGAAGCCCTGTGCGAGAAGGTCTCGCTCTCCAAGGCCGGCATCACCGGGATCTTCTGCGGGGGCACCGAGATGAACAAGCAGTTTCACCGCTTCGCGCGCGAGGAGCTGGTTCCCGGGATCGACTTTGTCCCCACCTACGGCAACACGCTGATGGGACTGGCGGCCTGCAAGCCCTTCGACCCGGAAAACCCCGACTACACGATCACCTACTACCCGCCGTCACCCCGGGCGATCTTCGATCTCGTCGACCCCGACGACCCGGACAAGGTCGTCGGCTACGGCGAGACCGGCCGGGTGATGCTGACCACCCTCACCAAAGAGTTCTTTATGCCGCGGTTTCTCGAGCGCGACGAGGGAGAGCGGGCGGAGCCGATCGAACGCTACCCCTGGGATGGGGTCTCGAACCTCCGGCTCTTTACCCGCTTCGAAGAGTCCGTGGTCGTCGGCGTGTACTGAGCCTCAGTCAGGCGGGCTACTGCCCTTCCGCCTTCTCTTCCTTCTTCTCCGCCTCGAGCATCGCGCCTTCTTCGAGCGCGTACAGCTTGTTGCGCGCCAGCACAAAGAGCGTGCCCTCATGGGCCACCGGGGTCGTGTAGACCGCCGCGCCCATGTTCTGCTCGCTGATCTCGGCCGGCTCGCCGTCCTCGCCCTTGCCTTCCTTCAAGATCACCACGTCACCGTCCTCGTCCCCGAGATAGACCTTGCCGTCCGCGACAAAGGGTGAGCCCCAGATGGCAGCAAAAGCATCGTAGGTCCAAAAGTGGTCGCCGGTCTGGGCGTCGAGCGCGTAGAGAAAGCCCGAGAGGTCGGAGATGTAGACGACGTCGTCTTTGATCGCCGCCGAAGAGATCGTGCGGTTGAAATCCTCCCCGTCCCGACTCCAGACCTTGCCGGTGTCGGTGATGTCTCCCTCGCCGGACATGTCGATGGCGTAGAAATGTCCCGGAGCCTCACCGTGCTCGGGATCCTGGCCGACACCGACATAGGCCTTGTCGTCGTAGATCACGGCCATCGAGATGATGTTGTTGCGGGTGCCGGCGCCGCCGAGCTTCCACTCCGAGTCCTTGGGGTTGGCGTCGAACTTCCACAACACCTTGCCGGTCTCGGGATCGAAAGAGTAGATCCAGCCGTCGCCGGCGGGGAAGAGCACCTGCTTGCGGCCGGCGACCTCGGCGAAGCTGGGGTTCGACCAGGTGCCGTGCAGCACTGCCTCATCCGGTGTCGCATCGTCCCAGACCAGCTCGCCGGTGTTCTTGTTCATCGCCACCAGGGACGGCGCGTAGGGGGTTGGCACGTTGATGTGGGCCTCATCCACGCCGGTGCCGGTCGAGGCGTAGATCAGATCGCCGACCAGCAGCGGTGAGCCCGCCGCCAGGTTGTGCGGGAAGACGTCGAGCTCGGCCATCAGATCGTAGACCCAGACCACGTCGCCGTCGATCTCGGAAGTGTCGGCCTCATCCTTGTAGGGACCGTCGTTCTCACCGTCGCGAAAGCCCTCGGTGTCGAGCGCCACCACCTGCGCCCGGTTGGACACGTAGTAGAGCCGATCGCCCTCGATCACCGGTGTCGAGCACACACCCTGGAGCGGCCAGTCGTGGAGCTTGGATTCGGGAAGCTTGGTGTGGGTCATCTGCCACAAAAACTCACCGGTCTTCTCGTCGAAGGCCATCACGACCCCGCGGTCCTTTTCGAGCTTGGGATTGCGCCGGCCCTCGTTGTTGGTGCCGACAAAGACCTTGCCGCCGTGGATGACCGGGCCGGCATAGGACTGCGAGCCCACCGGCTGCACCCACTTGACGTTCTTGCCGGTCTTGAGGTCCCACTCCGAGGGCAGCCCCTTCTCGGTCAAATTGACCATGTTGCGCTTGGGCCCGTCACCAAACATCACCGGCCCCTCGTGCTCGGCGATCGCCGCCGGCGACAGCGCACCCATAGCTACAAGGCACGCGATAGCTATCTGAAGACCCTGAAAACGGTATCTCGTCATCGTCTCTCCCTTTTTTCCTTACTGGCTCTCGGTGATCAGGACATTGTCGAAGTAGCCCTCGACCGGGGTGAATCCGTAAAGACCCGGCGCGCCGCTCTGGATCGGCAACGGGTCGTGGACGGTGAAGGTCCACTCCTCGGGCTCTTCTTCGGCCCTCTTCCAGGCCTTGCCGCGGACGACCGCGCGCTCGGAGCCGTCGTCGTTCTCGAGATCGACCCGCAGCTTCAGGGTGTACCAGGTCTCGGTGTCCCAGGCGAAATCCTGCCGCTGCATCATCCGCAGCTCGGAGCCCCAGGACCGAATCTCGAGACGCTGTTGAATTCCGGCCATCAAAAATGTGTAGCCGCTGTTGATTACTCCCAGCTCGGGCTTGCGCCGGCCCTTGGAGGTGGCGTAGATGTCGGCCTGGATGGTGTAGCCGCTCATCAAGCTCGGCCCGATGTACATCACCGCGCGCGGGGCGAAAGACCTCGGGTCCGGCTGCACCAGCACCTTGTTGCCCTCGATCTCCTCGACGTGGGCCTTCTTGCCGCGGCCGATCCAGCCGCGCGGAAAACCGCCCTCCGGAAACTCCCCGGCGGCGATACTCTCGAAATTCTCTTTCCAGGGCAGCGGACCGGCGGCCCGAATGCTCGCCCGGGCCTCGAGGTCGCCGAGCTTGGCGACGACGTGACCCACCTGGATGCCGTTGACATCTTCGAGCGTCACCTTGCCGTCATCCGTGATCTCGCCTTTCAACCCCTCCAGGCTCCAGCTCGTGGCCGGTTCTTCGCCCAGAAAATGGCCGGCGTCGTCAAAGGCCCGCACCCGGAAGGCGTGCTCCGTGCCGGTCGTGGTGACGACCAGCCCCGGCACAACGTGGATGAGCGCCGGCTTGGCGTCCGGTGCCGCCGGCTTCTCGTCGAGCGTCGGCGGTTCCGACTTTGTGACGGCGAAAGGCTTGGCCTTGTCCCCCAGACAGTAAAAGCCCTCCTCGGTGGCGAAGTAGATGCGGCCATAGGCGATGGCCGGCGAGGCGTAGATCTCGGCGGCGCGGTCGCCGGAGGGCATCAGGATCTCTTCGGTGTCGAGCACCTCGGCGTGGTCACCGGCGTCTTTCAGGATGTGGAACCTGCCGTTGACCTCGGTGACATAGATCTTGCCGTCCGCCCAGACGGGGCCGCTTTTGCCCACCGTGCCGATGTTGTGCGTCCACTGGATCTCCCCGGTCTCGATGTCGACGGCGATCAGATTGGCCGAGTTGTCCATCTGATAGACCCGCCCGCCGTGGACCAGCGGGGTGCCAAAGCCGGCCTTGAAGTCGGGGATCCGCCAGAGCTCGCCCGACTCGGTGACGTCGCCCGTCCCGCCGGCGTCGATCGCCACCATCCGTCCCATGGTTCCGGTGTCTAGATTCTCTTCACTGTGCGAGGCAAACACGCGGTCACCGGCGATCGCCACACCCGCGTTCAACGGCTGCTGGCTGACGTGAAACCCCCAGAGCGTCTCCCCGGTACGCGCCTTGACCGCGTAGACAAAGCCGTCGGAGCTGGCGCCGATCAACACCCGCTCGCCGTTGACCACCGCGACCACCGGGGTCGATTGCGTGTTCATGTCCCGGGTGCGCGGCGACGGCTTGGCTGCGAACAGCACTTCACCGGTCCGCTTGTCGAACGCCCAGTAGCGCATACTCGGCGGACCGGGCTCCCAGCCGCCGTTGATCGCCGCCAGGATGACCCGATCCTCGTCGACGATCGGAGAGTGGGTCCGCCCGCCATAACCCGATCTGCGGTCGATGTCCTCGCCCAGACGCCACTGCCAGACGGTCTCGCCACCGGGGCCGAGGGCGATCAACAGTCCGTCAGCGGTGTGGGCGTAGAGAGTGCCGGTCTCACCGTCGCCGGCCACCGCCCCCCAGCCCAGACGCTGCCAGGGAACAAATGTGTTGTGGGGTGTGAAGCGGCGCTCCCAGAGCTTCTCGCCGTCCTCGGCGCTCCAGCAAGCCACGACTTCTTGCCGCAGGATCCCCTCGCCGTCGCGACCGATGGCACACGCCCGGCCGTCGAACACCGCCGCCGTCGAGCGGCCCGAGAAATCGACGCGCCAGATGAGGTTCTCGCCCTCGGTCGACCAGCTGGCGATCAGCCCGGTTTCGTCGGACACGCCGTTGTAGTGAGGACCGCGCCAATTGGTCCACTCGCCACCGACGGCCGGCGAGACGATCGCAAGGGCGAGAAGAAGGACGATGGGGATCGAGGCGGGTGGGGCGGTCGAGACTGCTTGCTTACGCATCCGGGTCTCTCTTTCGTCGCTGGGATTGTTCGGGAGATGGGGCGGTCCGCGCCCACTGAGAATCCTATGTGGAGGCTTTCTCCGGTGCAAGCCATGTGCCGCCACCGCGGCGGAGCCCCGGCCTGCCCCGAGAAGACACCGCACAGCGTTACTTACGACGAGAAACCGGTCGCGGTTGCTCTCGCCTCTACACCAGCGGAGACGTTGGGCTCTTGCTCGCCTGCCGCGTTCGCGCCGCCAGCCAGAGGAAGCCAACCGCCGTCACCCCACAGATCCCGGCGGCGATGAGCCAGAGAACGGTGTGACCCCAGAGGTCGTAGGCAAAAGTCCCGACCACCGGCGCCAGGATCACCGTGACCGCAAAGCTGGCGGTCAAAAGACCCATGGCCCGATTCATCGAGGTCACCGGGACATGGTTGGCGACGAATCCCTCGACCACCGGGTGGATGAGCATCTCTCCGACGGTCAAGACGGTCATGGCGACGACCGCCAGGACGATCGACTGGCCCCAGGGTACGAGGACAAACCCCACGGCATGGATGAGGCACCCGGCCGCCACCACTCCGAGCGGCCGCAAGTGCTCCAGGCGGTGGATCAAGACCATCTCGAAGAGCACGATGATCACGGTGTTGAGCGCCATAAGCGCTCCGACGACTGCTTCCGAGTAGCCGAAATCGAGGCTCATGGTGAGCGGGTAGGTGCCGTAGAGCTGGGCGAAGGCGAGGTTCATGAGCATCGATAGCGCCAACACGGCGACAAATACCGAGTCGCTCCATAACGATCTGCCGGGGCTATCCGGTTTTGAAGACTCCGGTTTTGAAGACTCCGGTCCTGAAGACTCCGGTTCCGAAGGCTCCGGTCCTGAAGGCTCCGGTTCCGAAGGCTCCGGATCGGCGGCGGCGTGCTCCCGCGACGGCGCGTAGGCTTCCCGTTCTCGGGGAACGAGCCACAGCGTGACGGCCAAAGCCGCGGCCAGACAGGTGGATCCGTCCACCACAAACAGCCACAGATACGCCATCGTGGCGAGCAGCCCTCCGGCGGCCGTCCCGATCGCCATCCCGAGATTGATCGCCAGCCGCCGGTGGGCGAAAGCCCGCGCCCTGAGGCTCGGCGGCACCGCCAGACCCAGGGCGGCGCTCGAGGGTGTCCGGAACCCCTCGGCCGCGACGCTGGTGGCGAACAACAGCGGCGCGATGACTCGCGGGTCCCTCGCCACTCCCAGAGCGAGAAAACCGAGCCCAGCGGCCGCCAGCGTGAGCTGCATTGCCCGGTGGTTGCCCCAACGCTCCGCCATCCGGCCGCCGGCCATCGCGCCCGCGACCCCACCGACGCCGTAGAGCGCCAGATAGAACCCCGCCATCCGCACCGACATGCCGCGCTGGGTGGTGAGATAGAGGGTCAGAAACGGCAGCACCATCGTGCCGCTCCGGTGGATCAGTGTGACCGCCGACAGCAGCCACACATGGCGCGGCAGCCCGGCGAACGCCTGGCGGTACGTCGCGAGAATCCGTCCGAGCATCGCGCGATCGTGCCACAGCCGGCGCAGTCGGGCGGACATGGGTGTGTGGCAAACTCAAAAACCGGACGCGACGACCTGCGCGACCTGCGCGTGTCCGGGAGCCTCCATGAGCACCACCGACAACCTGCTGCGCAACAACGACCACTACGCGTCCACCCATGGCGGGACCGATCCCTCGGCTCCACCGGGCGCGAAGACCGCCGTCGTCACCTGCATGGATGCCCGTCTCAACCCGTACGCCTTCCTCGGTCTGGAGGAAGGCGACGCCCATGTGATCCGCAACGCGGGCGGCGTAGTGACCGACGATGTGATCCGTTCGCTCACCCTCTCACAGCGTCTGCTGGGGACCCGCGAGATCCTCGTCATCCACCACACCGCCTGCGGAATGCTCTCGTTCCGCGACGACGACGTGAAACGACAGATCGAGGAGGAGACCGGTCTCCGGCCGCCCTTCGCCCTCGAAGCATTTGATGATCTGGAGAAGGAGGTCCTCCAGTCGATCGCACGCATCCGGTCGAGCCCGTTTGTGCCGTATCGCGACCGGGTCCGTGGCTTTGTCTACGACGTCCACACCGGGCGGCTAAGCGAGGTCGAACCGCCGCCCACAGAGTAGTTCCGGTGGTGAAGACTCTCTTCGACTCCCAAGACGCACCGGCGCCGAGCGGGGGCGAAACGGCGGCCGGCGCTCCGCTCGCCGACCGAATGCGCCCCCGCGACCTGGACGAGGTTCTCGGCCAGGACAAGGTGGTCGGGAAAGATGGCTTTCTGCGCCGGGCCATCGCCGGCGACCGGGTGCCGTCGCTGGTCTTCTGGGGGCCGCCGGGCTGCGGCAAGACGACCCTGGCCGAGATTGTCGCCAAGCGCACCTCGTGCCGGTTTGTGCCCTTCTCCGCCGTCACTTCGGGGATCAAAGAGGTCAAGGCGGTCATGGCCGACGCGGCCAAGCTGCGGCGCGCCACCGGCCAGCAGACGCTGCTGTTCGTCGACGAGATCCACCGTTTCAACCGCGCCCAGCAGGACGCCTTTCTGCCCTATGTCGAGCGGGGCGACATCGTGCTGGTCGGAGCCACGACCGAGAACCCCTCGTTCGAGCTCAACGCGGCGCTCCTGTCGCGTTGCCGGGTGGTCGTCCTCGAGCCGCTCACGGGCGAGGCCTTGACCTCGCTGATGACGCGCTCGCTCGCCGACACCGACCGCGGTCTGGGTGATCGCGGCATCGAGGTGGAAGCCAAGGCGCTCGAAGCCATCGGCCAGCTCGCCTCCGGCGACGCCAGAAGAGCACTCAACCTGCTCGAGCTGGCGGTCGAGGACGCGGTGGCCGCCGGCAATCCAGTGATCGCCGCCGCCGCGGTCACCGATCTCGCTCAGCGCAAGACCCTGCTTTACGACAAGTCGGGTGAGGAGCACTTCAACCTGATCTCGGCGCTCCACAAGTCGCTGCGCGAGAGCGACCCCGACGCCGCACTCTACTGGCTGGCGCGAATGCTCGCCGCCGGCGAGGACCCACTCTATCTGGCGCGGCGGATGGTGCGTTTTGCCAGCGAGGACGTGGGACTCGCCGATCCCGACGCCCTGCCCCAGACCCTGGCCGCCTGGGACACCTACCACCGCCTGGGATCGCCCGAGGGCGAGCTGGCCCTGGCGCAGGCGGCTCTCTACCTGGCACTCGCGCCCAAGAGCAACTCCGCCTACCGCGCCTATGGCGCCGCCCGCCAGGCGGTCGAGGAGCTCCCGGCCGAACCGGTGCCGGCGGCGCTGCGCAACGCGCCCACCCGTCTGATGAAAACCCTCGGCTATGGCCGCGGCTATGTCTACGCCCACGACACCGAGGAAGGGGTCGGCGGGCTCGACTGTCTGCCCGAGGCCCTCCAGGGCACCCGCTTCTACCAGCCGCGTGGTGAGGGCCGGGAAGCCGAGCTGGCCGAGCGGCTCGAGCGGTTTCGCGAGCTCAGGGAACGAGCCCGCGATGTCCGGGTTGACCTCGGGCCGGGCCAGAACCGTCCGACGTGAGTTTTGAAGACGGGTCGCCCCGCGCCCGGCCCCGTCTCCGTCCTCACGAACCATCCGATAAGCTTGCCGGTCCGGCGGATCGGCCAGAAATGTCCTCTCCGCCGTTGGCTTGCTCCCGAGAACCTCCCCACGGCCCATCTCGTACAACCCTTGATGCCCCATATCCCCCTGCTGCGCGCCGGAAAGCCCTACCGGAGCCTTTCGACCACCGAGGTCGCGGACGTCCGAGACGGCTCGCCCGTGGCCGAAATGAGCCTGGCCAACGCCGGCCTGATCGCCCGGGACCTGCGCCGGTCGGTGGCACGCCGGCAGGCGCTGACCGAGCACCGTGTCGCCGATTTGATCGCTATCGCCGCGGACGCGGCTCGCCGGTTTACCGACGATTCGTTGCCGCTGGGCGACGGTGAGCAAACCCCCGAAGACTACGTCCGCCAGCTCTCGGCCACCGCCGGGCTCCCGGAGACCCTGGTGCGGGCCAACATGGCCAAGAGCACCTATGTGATGGCTGAGATGGAGACCGTCCTGGGCGGACTCACCCGCGGCCTGGATCTCGAGATCCTCGACCGCGGGTGGGGAACACAGGACGGCCGGATGGTCTCGTACCGGCGGGAGGCCGATGTGCTGGCCGCGGTCCTGCCCTCTAATTCCCCCGGTGTGCACTCGCTGTGGATTCCGGCCTTTGCCCTCAAGACGCCGCTGGCGCTCAAACCGGGGAGCAAGGAGCCCTGGACGCCCTACCGGATCGGCCAGGCCCTGCTGGCGGCCGGCGCGCCACCCGAAGCGTTCTCGTTCTATCCCACCGACCACAGCGGCGCCCACGAGCTGTTGATCGGCAGCGGCCGCTCGCTGCTGTTTGGCGACGGCGCCACCGTCGCCCCGTGGCGGGCCGAGCCGGGGGTCCAGATCCACGGACCCGGCTGGAGCAAGGTGGTTTTGGGGAAAGACGGAGCCGAGACCTGGGAGAAAGACATCGATCTGATCGTCGAGTCGGTCGCCGCCAACGGTGGCCGCTCGTGCATCAACGCCTCGGGTGTGTGGACCGCGGCCCATGGCCGCGCCCTGGCCGACGGCCTCGCCCGGCGGCTGGCAGCGATCGAGGCCCGGCCGTTGGACGATCCCGAGGCGGGGCTGGCGGCGTTTCCGAGCCGCAAGGCCGCCGAGGGGCTGTCCCGGCACCTGGAGTCAAAGCTCGCCCTGGGAGGAGCCGAGGACATGACCGCGCGCTACCGTGGCAGCGGCCCCGAAAAACGGGTCGCCGAAGCCGGAGGCTGTGCCTTTGTGCTGCCCACGGTGGTTTATTGCGAGAGCCCCGACCATCCTCTTGCCCGCTCCGAGTTCCTGTTCCCCTTTGTCTCCGTGGTCGAGACGGCCAGGGAAACCCTGGTCTCGTCGATGGGGGAAAGCCTGGTCGTAACCGCTCTGACCGGTGACCGGGAGCTGATCGGCGAGCTGATGAGCTCGACCCATGTCGAGCGGCTCAATGTCGGCACCTTCCCCACCAGCCACGTGGCCTGGGATCAGCCCCACGAAGGCAACCTGTTCGAGCACCTCTACCGCCAGCGAGCCTTCCAGGGCTCCTCGCTGGCGAGCCAATCGGCGGCCTAGCCACAAGCACGCCGCCCTGACCCGACGCGGCGCTCACTCCGAGCCGTGAACGACCGATGACCCAAGAGACACCCCCGAAACAATCGCTGGCCCTGGCGCCCTGGGAGGCAGAAACAGGGCCGGTCCGGGTGGTCTCCGGTCCGGGCCGGCTCGCCGAGCTCGGCTCGATCGTCGCCCGGTTCGAGGTCCGGCGCCTTCTCCTGGTGACCGACTCCGGGCTGCGGGAGGCCGGCCACGTCGAACGGGCCCTGGAGGCGATCGGCACGGGATTCGAGACCCGGGTCTTCGACGGCGCGGAAGAAAACCCGACCACCGTCCACGTCGCAAGCGGTACGGCGCTGGCCCGCGAGCACGCGGTCGAGTTGATCATCGCGCTGGGAGGGGGCAGCGCCATGGACTGCGCCAAGGGGATCAACTTTCTCCTTACCAACGGCGGCGAGATGGAAGACTACTGGGGCTTTGGCAAGGCCAGCCGGCCGATGCTGCCCACGATCGCCATCCCGGCTACGGCCGGCACCGGCAGCGAGGCGCAATCCTACGCCCTCGTCACCCAGGCCACGACCGGCCGCAAGATGGCCTGCGGAGATCCCAAGGCGCGTCCCCGGGCGGTCTTGCTCGACCCCGAGGTGGCGGTCACCGCGCCGCGGGCGGTGGCGGCCCGGGCCGGACTCGACGCGCTGTCACACGCCGTCGAGAGCCTGGTGACCCGGCGCCGCGGTCCGATCTCGACCACGCTCGCCCGCGAGGCCTGGCGGCTGCTGGCTCCGTCGCTGGCCCAGAACGGCGGCCACGACAGCCGCGACGGTCTCGGTACGGATGGCCTCGGCACGGTGGCGCGTCTGCAGCTCGGGGCCCACCTGGCCGGCGCGGCGATCGAGACCTCGATGCTCGGAGCGGCCCACGCCGCCGCCAACCCGCTGACCGCCCGCCACGGCATCCTCCACGGGGAAGCCGTCTCCCTCATGCTGCCGCACGTCGTGCGCTTCAACTCCCAGGGCGCCGGCGAGATCGACGAGCTCTACCGCCAGCTCGAGCCGGGAGGCGGCTCGGAGCTTGCAGGCCGGATCGAGGAGCTTCGCCACCAGTCGGGTCTCGCCGAACAACTGCGCCAATGCGGCGTAAACAAAGAGGCGCTCCCCGGGCTGGCCCGCGCGGCCACCGAGGAGTGGACCGGCCGCTTCAACCCCCGAGACGTAACCGAGGACGACTTTCTCCAGCTTTATGAAGCCGCTTACTGAAAACAAGCCAGCCGGGGTTCTGCTTGCGCTCGCAATCCTCTCCGCGGCCGGCGCCGAGGCGGACTGGACCCAGTTTCGCGGCGATCCGGCTCTCACCGGGGTGGCCGCCGAAGCCCTGCCGGACGAGCTCACGGCTCTGTGGAGCTTCGAGACCGAAGATGCCATCGAGTCGACCGCCGCGATCGCCGGCGGCCGAGTGTATGTGACCTCGCTCGACGGAGCCCTCTACGCCCTCGATCTCGACTCGGGTGAGCTGAAGTGGAAGTACCCCACCGGGGCCGAGATCAAGTCGTCGCCGTCGGTCTTGGAAGACACGGTGTTTTTTGGCGACGAGGGCGG
This sequence comes from Candidatus Multivoradales bacterium, assembly GCA_965224065.1. Taxonomy (GTDB): domain Bacteria; phylum Acidobacteriota; class Thermoanaerobaculia; order Multivoradales; family JAHEKO01; genus JAOTZA01. Next base: position 2,695,028 of record CBDCYF010000005.1, on the reverse strand, counting down.
GACCTTTCACGCCGTCGACACCGACAGCGGCCAAGCCCGCTGGACCTTCGAGACCGACGCCGGGATCATCTCCTCGGCCAATTTCCACGGCGACCGGGTTCTCTTCGGGTCCTATGACGGCTTTCTTTACAGCCTCGAGCGCCACGACGGCACACTGGCCTGGAAGCTCGAGACCGAGTCCTATGTCCATGCCACCCCGACCATCAACGGCGAGGAAGCCCTCTTTGGAGGTTGCGACGGGCTGTTTCGCCGCGTGTCGCTGGCCTCGGGGAACGAAGCCGCGCAGCTCTCGCTCGGCTCCTATGTCGCCGGCAGTATGGCGGTGCGAGACGGGCGGGCTTATGTCGGCACGTTTGACAACGAGGTCGTCGCCATCGACCTCGAGAAACAGGAAATTCTCTGGCGCTACGACTACCCGGAGCGTGATTTCCCGTTCTACTCGTCGCCGGCGGTCGGTGGAAGCCAGATCGTCATCGGTGGCCGGGACCGGCTCGTCCACGCTCTCCACCCCGAAACCGGCGAGGCGGTGTGGACCTTCGCCACCCCGGCGAGGGTCGACTCGTCGCCGGTGATCGCCGGCGATCGCGTGTACGTCGCTTCGACCAGTGGCGACCTCTACGGCCTCGAACTCACCTCCGGCGCCGAGCACTGGAGTTACCAGACCGGCTCGCCGATTCTCGGCTCGCCCTCGATCTCGAGCGGCCGTCTGGTCATCGGGACCGCCGACGGGGTCGTTCTGGGCTTTGGACCCAAGCCCCGGCCCAAACCCCAGGAGAATACGCGTGACGCAAGCTGACCCGGCGACCGCGGGCAACAAGGCCGCCGAGAGCGAGGTCGGCAGCGTCTTTGTCTCCAACTATCCGCCCTTTTCCTTCTGGAACAGCGACAGCCTCGAAGCCGCCCGGCAGACGCTCGCGCGCCAGGCGCCCAGCGAAACCGATTTCGGGCTCTATCTGCACATCCCGTTTTGCCGCAAGCGCTGCAAGTTCTGCTACTTCCGCGTCTATACGGACAAGAACTTCGACGAGATCGGTACGTATCTGGAAGCGCTGACGACCGAGGTGGAGACCTACGCCGCCCAACCGGCCATCGCCGGGCGGCGACCGCGGTTTGTCTATTTCGGCGGCGGCACTCCCTCCTACATCAGCGTCAAGCAATTGCGGGCGCTGGTGGAGCGGTTGCGACAGGCGATTCCATGGGACGACGTCGAGGAAGTGACTTTCGAATGCGAGCCGGGCACGCTCACGCGCGCCAAGCTCGAGGCCATCCGGGAGATCGGTGTCACCCGCCTGTCGCTCGGAATCGAGAACTTCGACGACGAGGTGCTGCGGATCAACGGCCGCGCGCACGTGTCCAAGGAGATCGACCGCTGTCTCCCATGGGTCGAGGAGATGGGCTTTGGGCAGCTCAACATCGACTTGATCGCCGGGATGGCCGGCGAGACCGAGAACAAATGGCGCGAGACGGTGCGACGGACCGTCGAGCTCGGGCCCGACAGCGTCACCATCTACCAGATGGAGCTGCCGTTCAACACTCGTTTCACGCGCTCGGTGCTCGAAGGCTCGCTCGACACACCGCTTGCCGATTGGGACACAAAACGCGCCTGGCATCTCTACGCCATCGAAGAGCTGGAAAAGAACGGTTACGAAGTATCGAGCGGATACACCATGGTCAAGGACCGGTCGACGTGCCGCTTTGTCTACCGGGACTCGGTCTGGCGCGGCTGCGATCTGTTGGGAACCGGCGTCGCCTCGTTCTCACACGTCGGGGGCGTCCACTTTCAAAACGTCGACGGCTGGGGCGAGTATCTGGCGACGATCGCCGACGGCCGGCTGCCGCTGGGCCGAGCCTTTGCGACCAGCGAGGAAGAACGACTCACCCGCGAGCTCATCCTCCAGCTCAAGCTCGGGCGGATCGAGGGAGGCTATTTCCGGGACAAGTTCGACGTCGACGTCTTCTCCCGCTTTGCCGACTCTTTCGAGCGGCTCGAGCGCCAGGGGATGCTCGAACGGGAGAACGGCTCGGTACGCCTGACTCGCGACGGGCTGCTGCAGGTCGATCTGCTGCTGCCGGAGTTCTACGAACCCAAATACCGCGACGCGCGGTACACCTAGGATCCTCCCTATGAAGAAGATCACGATTTCCACGGTCGGCCTGATGGTCGCCGGCGCACTCACCCTCGGCGCTCCGTCCTCGGGCGAGGACTGGCCCGCCTACCGGGGCCCGGGGCAGGACGGACGCTCCTCCGAGACCGGTCTGCTGACCGAATGGGGGTCGGAGGGACCGCGCCGTCTCTGGACCGCCGAGCTGGGGACCGGCTTCTCCGCCGTCTCGGTCGCTGGGGACCGTGTCTACACCCAGTTTGGCAACGGTACCGACGAGTTTGCGGCCGCCTTCTCGGCCGAGGACGGCCGCGAGCTGTGGCGGGTGCGAACCGACCGGGACCGCTATGACTCGTTTGGCCGCGGACCTCGTTCCACCCCGACCGTGGCCGATAGCACCGTGTTCGCCCTCGGCGCCCTGGGGAAACTGTTCGCTTTCGCCACCGACACCGGCCGCACGCTGTGGTCGGTGGATCTGGTAGCGGAATACGACGCCAAGATCCCACAGTGGGGGGTGTCGACCTCGCCCGCCATCGCCGGCGATCTCCTGCTGCTCGACGTCGGAGGGCGCAAGGACCACTCGCTTCTGGCCCTCGACCGCAAGACCGGCGCGCTCCGCTGGCACTCCCAGACCGACAAGCCCGGCTACTCCACCCCGCTCGTGACCGAGCTGGCCGGCGAACCGCACGCGATCTTTTTCACCGGCTCGGCGCTGGTGGGCGTCTCTCCCGAGACCGGGAAGCTCTTCTGGCGCCACCCGTGGCGGACCTCCTACGACGTCAACGCCGCCATGCCGGTGACGCTCGGGGACGACAAGGTCTTCCTGTCGAGCGGCTACGACACCGGGGCCGCGGTTGTGGAGATCCGGAAGCGGGACGACAAATTCGAGGTCGCCGAGGTCTGGAGCAGCCGCCGGATGAAGAACCACTTCAACAGCTCGGTGCTGGTCGACGGCCATCTCTACGGTTTTGATAACGGCATCCTCAAATGCATCCGCGCCGACAACGGCGAGGAGCGCTGGGCACAGCGCGGATTTTCCAAGGGCTCGCTCCTCTACGCCGACGGCCACCTGATCGTCCTGGGAGAGAAGGGCCAGCTCGCCACGGTCGAGGCCACGCCCGACGGATACCGTGAAAAGGCCCGGTTCTCACCGTTCAATTCCAAAACTTGGACCATGCCGACCCTGGCCGACGGGGTGCTCTATGTCCGCAACGAAAAAGAGCTGGTCGCGTATGACTGGAAACCCTAAAACGACGGGCTCGGAGATTTCATCGATGAAGAAACTTGCACTCTCGCTCTGCCTCGCTCTGCTCGCCGTCCCCTTGGCGCCGGTCCCAGCCACGGCTCAGGAAGCCGACGCGGACAGGGAACCGACCGAAGACCCGGTCGGGCACGCCAGCGACACCGTCTTTGTCCAGGAGAGCCTGCCCTTTGTGCCGGCCTCCAACACGATCACCGCCAAGCTGCCGATCGCGACCGAGTGGACGCCGGCCAACGTCGGCGTGGTGGACCTGACCGCGATCACCGAACAGGACGCCATCGTCCTGGGGGACGCCTTGCACAACGTCAGCGGCCTGAACGTCCAGACCGGAAACGGTGTGTTCGACTTTTTTGTGGTGCGTGGCTTTGACTCGATCTCGAGTGGCCTGATCCTGACCGATGGCGCCCCCGAGCCCGAGACCACCTTCTACCAGCTCTACAACACCGAACAGGTCGAGGTCTTCAAGGGCCCGGCCGGATTTCTCTACGGCTCCAACCCGCTCGCCGGTGTGGTCAACCTGGTGCGCAAGCAGCCAGCGCCGGCCCACTTCGGAACCGTCGGACTGGCCGCCGGTTCGCACGACACCCTCGAAGCCACCGTCGACTGGAACCACGGGCGGCCCGAGGGCACGGTCGACTTCCGCCTCAACGCCCTGTACCGCGAGAGCGACGGCTACCGGGACGGCCGGTTGAGCGACACCTCGGCGATCAACCCGGCCCTGACCTGGAGACCGGACGAGTCGACCTCGATCAACTTCAATTTCGAGAGCGTCACCTCCGACTTCACCCCCGACGCCGGTCTGCCGATCGTCGGTGGCGCGGTCGCCGAAGTGCCGCGGGACCGCTCCTACGCCTCGCCCCTGGACTTCTCGCAGCAGGACATCCTGCGGTTCCAAATCGACTACGAGAAGCAGCTATCGGACCGGCTTGCGATCCGCAACAAGACGTATCGGCGCGAGCTGGATTGGCGCACCAACGGCACGCTCCTGAACGGCGCCGCCCGCTTCCGACCGGATGACTTGGACGTCTTCCGGACGCTGGTTCTGCTGGACGATCTCCAGGAGCTGACCGGCAACCAGTTCGAGGTCACCGCGACGCTCGGCGGCGACTCCATCGAGCACAATCTGCTGGCCGGAGTGGAGGTCTCCCGGCTGAGCGACGAGTTCGGGCTCGACGTGGCGTTTTTGCCCACCATCGGACTGTTCCAGCCATTCGAGACCACCACCGAGCCGCTGTTCTTCATTCCCGGCCAGTCGGCACGCGGGGATTCCCGGGCCGACGTGGTGGCGCCCTATGTGATCGACCAGATCACCTTTTCCGAAAAAGTCCGGCTCCTGCTCGGCGCGCGCTTCGATTCGATCGACTTCGACGACGCAGTCACCGGTACCCGCCGCAGCGACAGCGAGCTCAGCCCCCTCTTTGGGCTGGTGGTCGCGCCGACACCCTCGGTGTCGCTCTACGCCAACGCCGGCGAGTCCTTTTCTCCACCGTCCGCCCGCGTGGTCGGGGAGCGCCGGCCGGAAGAGAGCCGGCAGCTCGAGCTGGGTATCCGCAAAGCCTTTGCCGGCGGCCGGTCCACGGCGACCTTCGCCGTCTACCAGATCGACCGCGACAACATCCCGATCCCGGACGAGACCGGGTTCACCCAGCAGGCCGGCGACCAGCGATCGCGCGGTTTCGAGAGCGAGGTCCATTGCGATTTCGGCAGCGGGCTGAGGGGAACCCTCGCCTACGCCTACACCGACTCGGAGCTGACCCGGTTTCGCGAGATCGTTTTCTTTCCGCCGCCGCTGGTCGGTTTCCAGGTCCTGGATCACTCCGGCAACGCCTCGCCCTTCGCCCCCGAGCACGTGCTCAACACCTGGCTGAGCAAGCGCTTTGGCGAGCGCTGGACGGTGGCCGGTGGGGCCCGTTTTGTCGACGACCAGTTCATCGCCGAGGACAACGCCTTCGCCATCGACAACTATGTGCTGCTCGACGCCGCGGCCTCGCTGACGCTTGGCGACTGGCGGATCAACCTGAACGTCAAGAACCTGACCGACGAGGACTACGACACCCGCGGGTTTGGCTCGTTCTCGGTGATTCCCGGGCAGCCGCTGTCGGTGTTTCTGGCCCTCGACTACCGTCTGTAAGCCGGCGGCTATAGGATCTTCGTGGTGAGTTTTTCTTCGCGAGGCTACGACGTCATCGTCGCCGGGGGTGGCCCGGCCGGCGCCACGACCGCGACGCTGTGCGCGAGCCACGGCCACCGGGTCCTGCTGGTCGAGCGCTCTCCCGAGCCGGCCTTCAAGGTCGGAGAGTCGCTGATGCCGGCCACCTACTGGACGCTCGAACGGCTGGGTCTGCTCGAGGCGATGAAGGCCAGCGGCTTCCCGAGAAAATTCAGCGTTCAGTTCTTCGGGCCCGACCGCGCCGGCACGCCGTTTTATTTCAAGGAGAACGACCCGCACGAGTCCTCCCAGACCTGGCAGGTCCGGAGAGCCGATTTTGACCAGATGCTCCTCGACAACGCCGCCGAGAAAGGCGTCGAGGTCCACCGTGGCGTCGCCCTTCAAGACGTCATCTTCGACGGCGACCGGGTCTCCGGTGTCCGTCTCGCCGGCGACGACGATGAGATCTCCTGCAGGGTCTTTGTCGATGCCACCGGACAGAGTGCCTTTCTGGGCCGGCGGCTGGGACTGATCGAGACCGAGCCGAGGCTCAAGAACGCCTCGTACTTCACCCACTTCACGGGCACGCACCGCGACGAGGGAGTCGACGGTGGCGCGACGCTGATCTTTCACACCCGCGAGCGCAAGTCCTGGTTCTGGTCGATCCCGCTGCTCGACGGCTTGACCAGCGTAGGCGTGGTCGGAGCCGTGGACTATCTGATCAAGGGTCGTGATGGCGACCCGCAGCAGGTGTTCTCCGAGGAGCTCGACAAATGTCCGCTCCTGGCGTCGCGTCTCGAAGGTGCCGAACAGGTCCAGCCCATGCGCGCGATCCGCGACTTCTCCTACCGCTGTCGGGAGCTCGCCGGCGACGGCTGGGTCCTGGTCGGCGACGCCGGCGGCTTTATCGACCCGATCTACTCGTCCGGTGTGTTTCTGGCGCTGGCCTCGGGCGAGATGGCCGCCGACGCGATCGACGAGGCCTTGAAGGCGGACGACCCGTCGGCCCGGCGACTCGGGGCCTTTGAAGACCGGTATCGCGCCGGGGCCGAGGCGCTCCGCAAGCTGGTCTACGCCTTCTACGATCCCGATTTCAGCTTTGCCGCGTTTCTTACCGAGCGTCCGCACCTCCGGCGCGACCTGATCAACATGCTGGTCGGCAACGTCTACCGGCAACCCTCCGACCGATTGGTCGCGGCCCTCGACGAGGCCGCCACGCTCGAACCCGCCGCCACGTGAGGATCGCCTACATTGCCGCGGGGGCCGGAGGCATGTACTGCGGCAGTTGTCTCCACGACAACACCCTGGCCGCGGCGCTCGGACGCGCCGGTCACGAGGTGGCGCTGCTGCCCACCTACACGCCGATGCGGACCGACGAGGAGAGCGTCAGCCGGGAGGAAGTCTTCTACGGGGCGGTCAACGTCTATCTGCAGCAGAAAAGCGAGCTGTTTCGGCACATGCCGCGGTTTCTCGCCCGAGCGCTGGATCGGCCCGGTCTGCTCGGCTGGGTCTCGCGCTGGGGAGCCTCGACCGACGCCCACGAGCTCGGCGGCCTGGCGCTCTCGGTCCTGCAGGGGGAGCTGGGCCCACAGAGACAGGAGCTCGAGCGCCTGGTGGGCTGGCTGCGCGACGACTACCGGCCCGAGCTGGTGCAGATCACCAACTCGATGTTCCTGGGGCTGGTGCGCCGCTTCAAGCAAGAGCTCGGCGTCCCGGTCGTGGTGGCGCTGCAAGGCGAGGATCTGTTTCTGGATGAGCTGCCCGAGGCGTCCCGCACGGCGGTCCTTGCCGAGATGAGAACGCGCGCACGAGACGCCGACGGTTTCATCGTGCCCAACCGCTACTATGCCGACCACATGAAGACGCTGCTGGAGATCCCCGCGGAGAAGCTCCACGTCGTGCCGCTGGGAGTGCGGCTTGCGGAGCAGGAGCGCATCTCCGGAAGCGAGCCGGCCGACACTCCACCCGTGATCGGCTATCTGGCGCGGATCTGTCCCGAAAAAGGCCTCCATCATCTGATCGAGGCGTTTCGTCATTTGCAGGACACTCCCGAAGGGGCTCGTGCAAAGCTCCGCATCGCGGGCTATCTCGGACCCAAGGACCGCCCTTATCTCGGCGAGCAGATGGCGCGGGTCACAAAATGGGGTCTGGCCGAACGAGTCGAGCACGTCGGTGAGCTGGATCTTCAAAGCAAGATGCGATTTCTCGACTCCCTCGACGTCTTCTCCGTGCCCACCGTCTATCGCGAGTCCAAGGGGCTCCCGGTGCTGGAAGCACTCGCCCACGGGGTCCCGGCGGTGCAGCCCGCCCACGGGTCCTTTCCTGAAATGATCGACGCCACCGGGGGCGGTGTGCTGGTGGAGCCGGGGTCGCCGGAGAAACTGGCCGCCGGAATCCACCGCCTGCTGGCCGACCCGGCCGAGCGCCGGCGTCTGGGCGAGAACGGCCGCCGGGCCGTCACCGAGCGCTTCAACGACACGATCATGGCCAAAGCCACTATCGACGTTTACCAAAGGATCCTCGGCGCGACCGCCGCCCCCACCGCGACCGACGAGGAGTCGGTCCCGGCACGGGAAGCACGGGAGACACCGGAGACACCGGAGACACCGGAGACACCGGAGATCACCGCGCTGTGAGCGCCAACCGCTTCACCGCCCGCCGCCGGGTCGAGTTCGCCGACACCGACTTGAGCGGCATCGTCCACTTCTCGCGTTTTTTTGTCTTTATGGAGACCGCCGAGCACCAGCTCCGCGCCCACCGAGGAACCGAGCTGCACGAGAAAACCGAGCGTGGAACCATTGGCTGGCCGCGGGTGTCGGCAACTTGCACCTACAAGAAACCGGCTCGTTTTGGCGACGAGATCGACATCGAGGTCGACGTCGAGCGTCAGGGCGCCAAATCGTTGACCTTCGCGTTCCGGTTCTTGCGGGAAGGAGAACTGCTGGCCGAAGGAAAGATGACCTCGGTGTGTTGCGTGCTGGACGATCCTTCCGGTCTGCGCTCGATCGAGATCCCCGACGAGGTCGCCGGGAAGCTGACCGGCGGAGGCTGATCCGGGCCCGGCCTTCCGCCGGGCTGTGGCAGACTTTCCGACATGGCAGAGCCATTTCTCGAGACTCACGACCTTCGCAAGTCGTTTGTGCTCGGACCGCACACGGTCGAGGTCCTGCGTGGCGTGGATCTCCGGCTGGACGGCGGCGAAGCGGCCGCTGTCACCGGTCCGTCGGGCTCGGGCAAGAGCACGCTTCTCCACCTGCTCGGCACCCTCGACGCGCCCACTTCCGGCACCGTCTCGATCGGCGGTGTCGATCCCTTCATGCTTGCGGAAAGCGAGCTCGCTCGTTTTCGCAACCGGACCGCGGGCTTTGTCTTTCAGGACCATCACCTGCTGCCTCAGTACACGGTGCTGGAGAACGTCCTGCTGCCGGCCCTGGCGTTCAAGGACCGCGACCCCGTGGCGCGGCCATGGGCCCGCGAACTGCTCGAGCGGGTCGGGCTCGGTCACAGGCTCGCCCACCGGCCGGCCGAGCTGTCGGGCGGCGAGCGTCAACGGGTGGCGGTGGCGCGAGCGCTGGTCAACCGGCCCCGGCTCGTCCTCTGTGACGAGCCCACGGGGAATCTCGATCCGTCCAATGCCAGCGGGATCGTCGATTTGCTCTTCGACCTGCATCGCGAAGCCGGCAGCGTGCTGATCGTCGTCACCCACAGTGAAGAGGTCGCCGAGCGGTTCCCACGGCGGCTCAGGCTCGAAAACGGACGGTGCGTAGCCGTCTGACGTTTTTCTGGCGCAGCCATCTGGCGGTCGCGCTGGGAGCCGCGATCGCCACCGCGGTTCTGACCGGGGCCCTGATCGTCGGTGACTCGGTGCGCGGCAGCCTGCGGGACCTGGCGCTCGATCGTCTAGGACGAATCGACCATGCCGTCCTGGCGAGTGGGTTCGTTCCCGAGGATCTGGGCAGCCGGCTGAATGCCGAGCTCGAAACGACCTTCGACCCGGGGCCGGAGATCGAGCCGCTTATCCTGCTCCCCGCCACCGCCGTCGACTCCTCGACCGGGGCACGCGCGGCCGACGTGCGTCTCTTCGGGATCGGCCCCGGCTTTGCCGGCCTCTACGACCTGCCCGAGGCTCCCTCCTTCGAGCGCCGGCCGGGGCTTCTGCATCCGCCGGCGGTCCTCAACCGCAGCCTGGCCCGCGAGTTGGGCGTCGAGGAGGGGGACGAGATTCTGGTTTCCTTCGAGCGCCCGGCGGAGGTCTCGCGCGAGACGCTGGTGGGCCGCCAGGAGGCCGCCGAGGCCGTCGAAAGCCTGCGGTTGAGCGTCGGGGCGATCCTCGCCGACACCGGGATGGGCGGTTTCCGGCTCACACCCCAGCAATCGACGCCGCTCAACCTCTTTGTCGACCTCCGGCGGCTCCAGCGCTCGCTCTTCGGGCGCCGGGGCGCTCAGCGGGCGAACGCCTGGGTGATCGGCGGCGGCGATGCCGGGAGGACGGAATCTCAGGTCGCGCACGAGCAAATCGAGGACAGCCTGAGCCGGATCCTCGGTCCGGAGGACCTGGGTCTCGTGCTCTACCCGAGCGATTCGGCCCTCAGTCTCGGCAGCCGCGAGTTTGTTCTGTCCCAACCGCTCGGGGAGGCGATCCTCGAGTACGCGGACACCGCCGGGATCCCCTCGCAGGGCGTTCTCACCTACCTCGCCAACTCGATCGATATCGGCGACCGCAGCGTGCCCTACTCGACCGTGGCGGCGCTCGACCCGCCCCGGGACCCCGGCCTGGGCCGGTTTGCGCTCACCGACGGCTCGCCGGCGCCACGGCTGTCGGAAGACGAGATCCTGCTCAACTCCTGGACCGCGGAAGACCTGGACGCGACGGTCGGGGACACCGTGCGGCTCGTCTACTACCGGCTCGGACCCCGCGACGAGCTCTCGGAGGAGACGGCCGAGCTCCGCCTCGCCGGCGTCGTGGCGCTCGACGGCCTGGCGCGGGACGAGCACCTGACTCCCGAGTTCCCCGGTATGTCCGAGGCCGAGGACATCGCCGCCTGGGACCCGCCCTTCCCGGTCGAGCTGGCGGCGATCCGCGATCGCGACGAGACCTACTGGGATCTCTATCGGGCAACTCCCAAGGCCTTTGTCGCTGCTGCAACGGGTCGCCGCCTGTGGCGCAGCCGGTTTGGCGACTTGACATCGGTTCGTCTCGCGGCGAGCACAGGCTCGACAGCACAGACTCTCGCCGAGACGGTCGGCCGGGATCTGCCGGGCCGGATCGATCCCGAGGTGGGTGGACTCTCGGCCGCGCCGATTCGCCGGCAAGCGGTCGAGCGCGCGCAGGGAGCGACCGATTTCTCCGGCCTTTTCTTTGGGCTGAGCCTCTTTTTGATCGTCTCCGCGGCCCTGCTGGTGGGTCTTCTGTTTCGCCTGACGGTCGAGCGACGCTCCAAGGAGGTCGGCCTCCTGCGCGCGGTCGGTTTTCCCTCCGGTTCCGTGCTTCGCCGCTTCCTCGCCGAAGGCCTGACGGTGGCCGCTTTGGGAACGCTCGTCGGCCTCGCCGCCGCCGCCGGCTACGCCGCGCTGATGCTCGCGGGGCTCAGGAGCTGGTGGCTGGGCGCCATCGGAACGCCGATCCTGTTTCTCCATCTCCGACCGGCGAGTCTCGCCATCGGCGCGCTGTCCTCCTTTGCCGTGGTCGCCCTGACCATCTGGCTGGCGATCCGGCGCATGACCCGGGTGGCCGCGCCGGCGCTGCTGGCTGGCGCCACGGTCGACCGCGAGGGCACAGGATCGCCGGGCCGCCGGGCCGGTCAGGTTCTCTGGTTGAGCGGCGTCGCCGCGGTTCTCATCCTGGGCCTGGCCCTGGTGTCGGGCTCGGCCCGCTCCCCCGCGGTGGCGTTCTCGCTCGGCGGCGCGCTCCTGGTGGCCGGTCTGGCTCTCTTCGCGCGGCGCTGCGGCGTCACCCCGGCAGGAGAGCCGGCTGCCGATCGCCTTGGCGAGCTGGGGGTTTTCTCGATGGGGGCCCGCAACGCCGGCCGCAACCGCGGCCGCAGCATTCTGAGTGTCGCTCTGGTCGCCTGCGCGGTCTTCAGCCTGGTCGCGGTGGGAGCCAACCGCGGCGAGGTCGAGGTGGACGTCGAGGATCGAACGTCGGGGGCCGGTGGCTTTGCGGTGGCGGCGGCGGCCGACATCCCCCTGGTGGTCGACCTCAACGATCCGGCCCGGCGGGCCGAGTTGGGCATCCCGCCGCAGGATGACGAAACGCTGGAGCCGGTTCAGATCTTTCCCTTCCGGCTACAGCCCGGCGAGGACGCGAGCTGTCTCAACCTCTACCGCCCCGAGCAGCCCCGGATCCTGGGCGCGACCGCCGAGACGATCGTGCGAGGAGGTTTCTCGTTTCAGGGAACGATCGAAGACGTCGACAACCCTTGGACGCTTCTCGAGCGCGACTTGGGGCCCGGTGTCATCCCGGCGATCGGCGACTACAACTCGGTGCGCTGGATCCTCCATCTGGGTCTCGGCAAAGACCTCGAGATCCGGGACGAGCGCGGCAACCCGGTGCGTCTGCGCTTTGTCGGCTTGCTCAAGAAGAGCCTCTTCCAAAGCGAAGTGCTGATCTCGGAGTCGAACTTTCTCGAGCTGTTCCCCAGCCGCAGCGGCTTTGGCTGGTTTCTCATCGACACTGGGGCCGCCGATGCCGGTGAGGTCGCGCGGGCTCTCGAGCGCGGCCTGGCGGATTTTGGCTTCGACACCACTTCGACCGCGCGCCGGTTGGCGGACTTCCAGGCGGTCGAGAACACCTATATCTCCACCTTCCAGACACTGGGCGGCCTGGGCCTGATCCTCGGCACGCTCGGCCTGGGGATCGTCCTGCTGCGCAACGTGCTCGAGCGGCGGGGCGAGCTGGCCACCCTGCGCGCGTTCGGCTTTCGCCGCCGTCTGCTGACGCGCGCCGTGCTCGCCGAAAACGCCTACCTGCTGATCGTCGGGATCGCGATCGGCACGGTCGCCGGACTGGTCGCGGCCGCCCCGCACGTGCTGGCCGCAGGGACCGGCTTACCCTGGTCCCCCATCATCACAACGCTAGCGCTCGTCCTGGCGAGCGGCATGGCGGCCAGCGTGCTGGCCGTGCGCGGCACCCTCCGAACGCCGCTGCTCCCGGCGTTAAAACGAGAGTAGCTCGGGCTAGCCCGACCTTCTCACCAGCGTTCGCGGCGGGCTAGAAGTCGATCTTCCGCTGGCGCTCTTTTTCCGAGACCCGGAGCGCCCGCCGGAGGTTGACCGCCGAGGCATGGCCGATCGCCCAGCTTCTGTGCTCCGGCAGGTAGATGTAGAACCCCGCGTCTTTCTGGATGCGCTGAAACTCGCGTGTCAGACACCCGAGCAGCGCGTTGAGCCCGTTCTGCGTGGTGTCGAACTCGCCCAGCAAGTCGTCGAAGCGCAAAAGCTGATGCCGCGCAAAGAGCACCAGCAGCCGAAGCCCCTTTCTAGACGAGCGGGAGACCAGGGTCCGAGCCGTCTTTGGGGTGATCGTGGCTGCCGAGTCGGCGTGGTCGAGGGCCATGGTTGAGCGGCCCCGATCCTATCCGGTGGCAGCGTCTCCGGCGCGCTTGGCGCCTCCGAAGCGCAATAGGGCCACCGCGGCAAAGATCGCCACGCCGACCACGTTGAGCCACGAGATCCCGGTTTGACCGATCGCGGCAGTCGATCCCGGGAACAGCGACAGCCCCGCCGAGACCAGCAGGATCGCCCGCGCCAACGGGCTCAGCGGCCGTCTCAGATAGCCCGCGATCCCGGCGGCAAACGGAAGAACCCCCAGGATCGCGATCAGCACGGTGATCGCGATCGCCCAGGTGGCGGCGGTGCCGCCGGTGGAGTCGAGCATCAGCAGCTCGGGCCGGAAGACAAACAAAAACGGCAGCATGAACCCGACCAGGGCGATGCGAAACGCCGCATAGCTGGTGTCGAGGAATCGCGCCCCGGCGATCGAGCTCGCGGCGTAGGCCGCCAGCGCCACCGGCGGCGTCACCATCGACATCATGCCGAAATAGAAGATAAAGAGATGCGCCGCCAGCGGCGCCACGCCGAGCTGTCCCAGGACCGGACCGATCAGGGTGGCCATCAGCAGATAGCAGACCGCCGACGGTAGACCCATACCGAGAACAATCGAGGACAGCATGATCAGAACCAGGGCCGCGAGCAGGTTCTGCTCGGCCATCGGCAGGATGAGCGACGGCAGCCGGGTGCCGATCCCGGTGAGCGTCACCACACCCACCACGATCCCGACGCACGCGGCGGCGGCGACCAGGGGTACCGCCCCCGACGAGGACACCCGAAGCGCCTTGGCGAGGCGCTTCGGGCTGAGCCGGGTCCGCGCATTGAAAAGGCTCAGCACCAGCACCAGCCCAAGCGCCAGGCTCACCGAGCGAAAAACGCTAAAACGCAACAGCAAGAACAGGATCAGCGCGCCGAGACCGCCCAAGAAGATCAGGCCCTCGAAACGCAGCCACTCGAACCCCTCGCCGTCCTGCCGGGCGACCTCCGCCTCCGCCGAAGTCTCGAACCGCCGGGCGGAGAAATGCACGATCAGGAACAACGAAAGATAGTAGAGACACGCCGGAATCAGCGCCGCGCGGATGATCTCCACATAGGTCACCGGCGGCGAGATGATCTCGAGCATCATGTAGGCCCCGGCGCCCATCACCGGCGGCACCAACGCTCCCCCGGTGCTGGCCGCGGCCTCCACCCCGCCCGCCAGCCGGCGGGAGAAGCCGGCGCTGCGCATCATCGGGATCGTGAACGTCCCGGTGGTCGCGGTGTTGGCCACCGCGCTCCCCGAGAGCGACCCCATCAGGCCGCTGGAGAGCACCGCGACCTTGGCGGCGCCGCCTGTCGAGGAGCCAAAGATGCGCCGCGCCGCCGCGACCACGAAACCGGTCGCCCCGGTCGCTTCGAGCACCGCACCAAAGATCACGAACAAGAACACGTAGGTGAACATCACCCGGAGAGCGATGCCAAAAACTCCCTGGCTGTGTAGAAACCCCTGGGCCACCAGCCGCTCGACGCTGTAGCCGCGGTGGGGCAAGAGCACATCCGGCAATACGGCCCCAAAGCGGCCGTAGAGCAGGAACGCAACCGCCAGGAGCGGCAGCACCCAGCCGATCGAGCGCCGGGTGGCCTCCAGCACCAGCAGCAGACCTACCAGCCCGACGGCCAGATCCGCGCCCGTCTCGGCTCCGGCTCGCTCCCCCAGGGCCACCCCATCGATCCACCACCCGGAGAACGCGGGCTCGGTCTGGAGCACGACAAAGAGACCCACCATCAGCGTGGCAAGCGCCAACACCAAGTCGCCTGAGAGCGCCAGCCGCGATCCACCCGCCTCCCGGGGGCGCAGAAAACAGAGGATGAGACCGAGGGTCGCAAAGACCGCCAACTGTGACTGCGGCCTGAGGTTGGGGTAGTTGATCTCGAGAAAAGCGAACAGCGGCAGCACGATCGCCGCGATCTGAACGACCCCCGCCCGGATCCGCTCGAGCATGGTCAAGCCGGAGAATCAGTCGGCGGCAGGAGGTGCTTCAGCCGCTGCGGAATCTCCCGCCGACGGCCACAGACCGATCTCCTCGAACCAGCGCACCGCCCCGGGATGAAACTCCGTCCCGGTGTCCCGCACGACGACCTTGGGGTTGATCGCGCGGCCGGCGGCGTGCTTTTCGACCACCTTGGCCCGATGCTCCCAGAGGGTCTTGGTCACCCGGTAGATCCGCTCCTCGTCGGCCTCGGCGGTCGTGACCAGATGCATCGAGCCGACGTTGAGACCCGAATAATCCTCATCGAGCCCCGCGTAGGTGCCCGCCGGGATCGTGGCCCGGTCGAAAAATGGATACTCCTCGAGGAGCTGGTCGATCTTGTCCGGCTCGTAGGGGACATAGTCGATGTCTCCCGAAGTCGCGGCCTGGGTGATCGAGGCGGTAGGGACGGCGCCGCCCAGAAAGGCCGCCACCGCCGCGCCGTCGGCCAGCAGGTCGACTGCTCCCGCCTGGGTGGCGTAGAGCGGCGTCAGGTCATCGTAGGTCAGGCCGTGCGCGCCGAGAATGGGCCGGAGAAAATACTCGAAGCCGGCGCCGGCGGGTCCCAGGACCACGCGCTTCCCCCTGAGGTCCCCGATCGCGGTGATCCGCGAGCTCTTGGGGGCCACAAAGAGCGCCACATTAGGCGCCAGGGTCATCACCACCCGGATATCGTGGGGTTCTTCCCAGCCGCCTTCCCCACGGACCGCGAAATAGGTGATGGCGGAGTTGGCCAGCGCCAGATCCAGCTCACCACGGCTCAAGCGCCGGATGTTCTCCTGGGTTCCCTTGGTGGCCTCGGCCGTCACCCGCCAGGGGTTCCCGCCCCGGTTCTCGTTGAGCGTCTCGGCCAGCGCGCCACCGACGACAAAAAAGGCCCCACCCGGGGGCGCGGTGCCGAGGGACAGAAATTCGCGTCCGCCGGCGGACCCCGCCGCCGGCTCTTCGCCCCCGCCCTCTGGCGCGCCGCCACAGCCCCAACAGCCGGCGATCAGCACGCCGGCAGCGAGGCCTACCGCGATTTTGGACGGGAGACGTCGCCCGATCTGGTGTCCGAACATCGCGGCAGTTTAGCAGTCCGCCGCGCTTCTATTCGGCCGCTTCCTGCTCTTCTTCCTGCCGCACCGTCTCGAGGTTGATCTCGACTGCCACCTCGTCGCCCAGGATCGCTCCGCCCTGGTCGAGGGCGCGGTTCCAACTGATCCCCCACAGCTTGCGGTCGATCGTGGTCGAGGTCTCGAAACCGGCTCGCGTTCCGCCGCCAAACGACATCTCGCCCAGGAACGTCACCGGCAAGGTCACCTCGCGCGCCACACCGTGCATCGTCAGCTCCCCGGTGACGTCGTAGCTGCCTTCGCCGGTGGCGGTGACCGACGTGCTCTCAAACGTGATCGAGGGGAATTTCTCGGTGTCGAAGAAATCGGGCGAGCGAAGGTGCCCATCGCGGTCGTCATTGGCCGTGTTGATGCTCGAGGCGTCGATGGTGAATCGCACCGATGAGGCCGAGGGGTCCTCGGTGTCGTGGACGATCTCACCTTCGAAACGGTCAAAGCTGCCGCGCACCTTGGTCAGCAGATGGCGAACCTGGAAGCTCACCTCCGAATGGCTGAGGTCGATCGAGTAGGTGTCGGCGGCACCGGCAGCGCCAGGGATCAGCAGCGCGGCAAGCGCAAGGGTGGTCAGAGTCAGGGTCCTAGGGGATTTCATGGTGATGGCTCCTCGAGTGTGCAGTTTCTGTGACTGGCAGGCTAGCGAGATGCTCGCCGCCGGAACAAAGGATTCTACGGCAAGCGGACAGGAGGCGGATTCCAGAGGCCAGGCTTGCCGCCGCACAGGGTCAGTCCTCAAGCAGCATTCTCCGCCAGTTAGCCTGAAGTCGCCGCCAGCTCGAACATCGCGGCCTCGCGGTCGTTTCGAACCAGGAGATAGCGACCGATGAGCGCCGGCACATTCCAGGTCTTGCGCTCGAAGGCGGTAAAGCTCCCCAGCTCCCGCAGCTCCTCCGCTGTCGGCTCGATCAGGACCACGTCACCCTTTTCGGTGGTCACCAGCAGCAGATCGTCGGCCAGAACCATCTGGCCGTGACCGTAGCGCCCCCTCTTCCAGCACCGTTCTCCCGTCTCCGGATCGAGACACACCAGAATCCCGTCGTCAAGACCAAAGACCGAGCCGCGGTGCTGGACCACGTTGGTGAATTTGGCCTTGAGCCGGGGGCTTTCCCACACCAGCTTGGCTCGAAGATCGCCGTCCGCTCCGCTCTCGAGGGCCAGGACCTTGCTGCCGACCCCGTAGCCGCTCGACACCAGCAGCCGGTCGTCCGGTAGCACCACCGGCATGGCGACGTTGGGTTGCTCGCCCGGCCATGGATGACTCCAGAGTAGCTCGCCGGTCTCCGGGTCGTGGCCGGCGACACTCGACTGATTGAGGATGACGATCTGGCGCCGTCCGGCAAGCACTGTCTCGAACGGCGACGAGTAGCTCGAGCCGTCGTAGCCGCCACCCCAGACAAACGCCCCCGACGCCGCGTCGTAGGCCACCAGCGAACGTTGTTTCGGCCCTCCAGCGCTCACCACCACCCGGCCGTCGATGACCAAGGGCGAACAGCTCTTGCCCCATTCGGGGATCGCTCCTCCGTGCTCGTCGATGACATCGTGCGTCCACAGAACCGATCCGGTGGCGAGATCGAGCGCGCTCAGGATCCCGGTGGCGCCGAGCGCAAAGACCCGGCCGTCGGCGATCGTCGGCGTCGCCCGCGGCCCGATGCCACCGATGGTGGTGTCAAAACGAGCCTCGTAGCCGTGCTGCCAGCGCGGCTCGCCGGTCCACAAGTCGTAGGCCACCACCCGTTCCTCGTCCCCGTGCTGTTCCTGGGTCACCGCCAGGTCGCCGGATACGGCAAAACCCGACCACCCCTCTCCCACCTCCCGCCGCCACACCTCGGCCGGCGGCTGGCTTTTCCAATCCCGGGCCAGACGGACTCCGGCGACGGTGGCGGTGCGGTCGGGGCCGAGAAACTGTGGATAGTCGGCCACCGCACCGCGGCCCCCACCCCCCGACTCGCCGCGGGAGACCTCCGCGCTCGGAACACCGCCTGCGCTGCGCCAACCGAGGATCGGCCGCAAATCACCGGTGACACCGCGAATGGTCAGGAGCTGGCTGGCGGCAAGCCCGGCGGCAACGATCCCGGCCAACACCAGCAAGCGCGTCTTCCAGCGCGCGCGGGACAGGAGCAGGAACCACAGCAGCAGCAACAGCATGCCGATCACCGCAAAGGCGATCGACGCCATCACCCGGTACTGGCGCGTGTCCTCGGGCTTGAGCCACACCCACGCCTGCACCAACACCAGAAGACCCAGAACGATCCAGGCCGGCCACCATCGCAACGACTCTCTGCGGGCTGGTTTCATCAGACTATGATAGCGAGATGAGCAACGGCGGCGAAGAAACGCCAAGCGAGAAGAAGACCGAGAAAAAAGCTCCCGAGAAAAAGCCCAAAGTCAAGCTCGACGTCGTCTGGCGCGAGGCGAAACAGGTGGTGTGGGAGCACCGCGGCCGCATGGGGTTCGGTCTCTTGCTGCTCCTCGTTGGGCGTCTCGCGGGGATGATCCTTCCCGCCTCCACCAAGTTTTTAATCGACGAGGTGATCGGCAACAGCCGAACCGACCTGCTCATGCCGATCGCAGTGGCGGCCGCCGCCGGCACGGTCGTCCAGGCCGGTTCGTCATTCTCGCTGTCGCTGCTCCTGGGCGCGGCGGCGCAGCGCGCGATTCACGACCTGCGCGTCAAGGTGCAGCGCCACATCGGCAGGCTACCGATCAGCTACTTCGAAGACCACAAATCGGGCGAGCTCATCTCGCGCATCATGAACGACGCCGAGGGCGTGCGGAACCTGGTGGGCACCGGCTTTGTGCAACTGATCGGAGGGACAGTCACCTCGGCGGTGGCGTTTGCGTTTCTGCTCTGGCTCAACTGGCGGCTGACCCTGGTGACACTCATCTTTATGGCCGCTTTCGCCGTGGTGATGGGCACTGGGTTCAACCGTCTGCGCCCGCTGTTTCGCAACCGCGGCAAGATCCAGGCGGAGATCACCGGCCGGCTCGCCGAGACCCTCGGCGGCTCGCGGGTGGTCAAGGCCTACACCGCCGAAGAGAGAGAAAGCGAGCTCTTCCGCTCCAACGCCGAGAGACTTCTCGACAATGTCGTCAAGTCGGTCGTCGGGGTGTCGGCCATCTCCACCATGGGCGCCCTGATCTTCGGGCTCGCCGGGCTGACCATGGGCGTGCTGGGGACCCGCGGAGTGCTGCGCGGCGAGATGACGGTGGGCGATCTGTTTACCTTCATCATCTTTACCGGCGTGATGGTGACGCCGCTGATACAGATGAGCGCGATCGCGACCCAGATCACCGAAGCCTTTGCCGGTCTCGACCGCATCCGCGAAGTGCTCTCCGAGCCCACCGAGGACGAGGGCGACGAAACGCGCCAGGATGTCGGGCGCGTGCGCGGCGACGTGGCCTTCGAGAACGTCAACTTCGAGTACAAGCCGGGCACGCCGGTGCTCCAAGACGTCTCCTTCGAGGCGCCGGCCGGATCGACCACCGCCCTGGTGGGCTCGAGCGGCGCCGGCAAGAGCACCATCATCGGGCTGATCCTGGCCTTTCGCCAGCCCGCGAGCGGGCGAATCCTGGTAGACGGCGAGGATCTGGCCGATCTCAAGCTGCGCCAGTACCGCTCGCAACTGGCGGTCGTCCTCCAGGACGACTTCCTCTTTGACGGCACGATCGCCGAGAACATCGGCTACAGCCGCCCGCAAGCGTCCCGCGAGGAGGTCGAGCGCGCTGCCGAGCTCGCGCACTGCGACCAGTTCGTCGCCACCTTCGACGACGGCTACGACACGATCATCGGCGAGCGGGGGGTCAAGCTCTCCGGCGGCCAGCGGCAACGGGTGACGATCGCCCGCGCCATCCTCGCCGACCCGAGAATCCTGATTCTCGATGAGGCCACCTCGAGCCTGGACTCCGAGAGCGAGCAGTGGATCCAGGAAGGCCTCCGGGCCCTCAAACAGGGTCGCACGACCTTTGTCATCGCGCACCGGCTCTCCACGATCCGCAACGCCGATCAGATTCTGGTGATCGAAGAGGGCCGCGTCGTCGAGCGCGGCGGTCACCGGGAGCTGCTGGCCAACGACGGACGCTACAAGGAGCTCTACGAGAAGCAGTACCGGATCGAGAACGATCTCTTTGTCAACCCGGGTGAGGAGCCGGCGGACGACGCGCCCGAGGAGGATTCGCTGCCGGTGACGGTCGATTCCGGGATCCGCCGGGACCTGTGACGGGTCCGGTGGATCTTCTTCTCGTCCTGCTGGGAGTCGCCCTGCTGTACTGGGGCGGCGAGGCCCTGGTCCACGGCTCCGTCTCTCTGGCCCGTCTGCTGGGTCTGTCCCCCCTCGTCATCGGGCTCACCGTAGTGTCCTTTGGCACCTCGAGCCCCGAGCTGGCCTCGACCCTCGCCGCCACCCTGCGCGGCTCCCCCGACGTGGCCTTTGGCAACGTGGTCGGCTCCAACATCGCCAACATCGGGCTGATTCTGGGTCTCTCGACCGTCGTGTGGCCGATCGCGACTACCCCGAGATTCTTGCGCCGCGAGATCCCCTTTATGTTGGCCTCGAGCGCGCTTCTGGTTCCGATGGTGGCCAACGGCGTGGTCTCGCGGGCCGAAGGGATGGTTCTGATCGCCCTGCTGGTTCTCTTCCTGGTCTATTTGCTCCGGGTGAGTCCGGAAGCCGATACCGTCGAGGAGTTCGACGACGAATACGGCGCCAAGCGGGGATCCACCCTCAAGAGCCTCGCCCTGGTCGCCGTCGGTCTGATTTTCCTCGTCCTCGGAGCGAGGGCGCTGGTCACCGGCGGCGTCAACCTGGCCCGCGCCATCGGCGTCAGCGAGCGCGTCATCGGGCTGACCATGGTGGCGCTCGGCACCAGCCTGCCCGAGCTCGCCAGCTCGGTCGCCGCGGCGCGCAAACGCGAGACCGGCATTCTGCTGGGAAACCTGATCGGCTCAAACGTCTTCAACGTACTCTGCATTCTCGGCGCGACCGTGCTGGTCCGGCCGGTGGCCGTCGATCCCGCCGCCGTGCGGCTCGATCTTTTTGTGATGCTCGGGTTGAGCGTCCTGGTGTGGCCGTTTCTCGCTACCGGCTTGAAGCTCGATCGCTGGGAAGGGCTCGTGCTGCTGGCGCTCTATGCCGGCTATATCTTCTATCTGTTTGTCTAACGCAGCTTCGGCAGCGCCTCCCGCGCGACCCTAGGTCCCCGGACGAGGCGGCAACACGAGCACCGGAAGAGCCATCCGAAGTCGTTTCGGCCGCCCATCGCCCGACTCGAGCGCATTCGGGTCGGGATTGATCACCAGTTGGTCTCGCCGGATCTCCAAACGAGGCGCGGGGTCTTGTTCGGGCTCCTTGACGAGGACGTGTCCGTCGATCAGCTGAAGCAGATCGTCGCGACTGGAGAGGAGCTTCGAGTACGCGCGACGGCAGTAGTCGACACTCATGGGGCATACCGACACGCCCTCTGCTGGCTGGTATTTGTCGAGCTTGTCCGTGGGCTTTGGCTTGGGCGCCGCTTCTCCCGCGGGCTTGACGTCCTCTTCGGGCTCCGGCTTGTCTGGAACTTCGGGCATCTCGTCTTTTGTTCGCGAAGTGACGTTCCCCTGGGCGTCCCGTTCGGTACGAATCACGGTTCCGACGTGGTCACCAGGATCCCGCACACGATGAAGAGTCGTGCTCGAACCATCGGGGTTCACGACGACGACACCTTGACCGACCAGCACCATCTGGAAGTCGTATGAGGCGGGACCCCCGACCTGTTGTGGTTGATAATCAAAGTAGAAGATGATCCAGCCGCCATCGTCGCCGGGCATCTCCGCCGGTGTCCGGTAAGTGTTCGGTGGCGTCGACTCGGTCCAGGTAAAACCAGCAAAGCTGTCCTGGCTCGGAAAGCCGGGGCAGAGATAACAGTCCGAGGGCGCCTGGCCATCACCGCGCAGTCCAAGAGGGTCTCCGATCGAGCTGTTTCCCGGCGTCTGCGCCGGTTCAAAGCCCACGACCTCGAGTCCAAACCCCTCGAACAAATCGAAGGCCCCGGCCTCGTTCCATCGCGCCAGTTCTTGGATGGCCGGGTGCTCGCGGAGAAGGTCCATGTGCGGGGCGAAGAACAAGAACTCGTCGACAACGTCGCGCACTCGCGCCTCCTGATGTCGCAGAAGGGCCTGTAGATACTCTTTGGACGTTGCGTCCTCGGTGACGAGTTCCGACTCCCACACGAAAGCGATCGGGTCGTCCTCGCTCCCTGGGGTCTCGCACCCAGCGGCCAGGACCGCAAGCCCGGCAAACACGAACGTCGCGACCTTCAATCTATGTTGTGTCAGGTTAGCCATTGTCAAATGCTACCCCATAACCAGGGCCAAACGGCAAACGTAGGGTGTCATCGAATACCGGTCCATCTGAGTCGTCGCGCCGACTTTGCCCGACGGCGGTTTCGGGGCAGAATGCGGCCTTGTCCAAACGGCCAAAATCTCGCCGGCGCAAAAAGCGCAAGCTGGTGACGATCGGCTGGCGCGAGTGGCTCTCGCTGCCCGACATGGGGGTCGAGGCGATCAAGGTCAAGGTCGACACCGGTGCCCGTTCCTCGGCGCTCCACGCGTTTGCAGTCGAGGAATACGAGAAAGACAACGAGACCTGGGTCCGGTTCTCCCTCCACCCGCTGCAGCGCGACTCCACCAAGACGCTGACGACCGAGAGCCGGCTGGCCGATCGCCGGTGGGTCCGGTCCTCGACCGGCCGCTCGACACTGCGGCCGGTGATCCGCACGCGCCTCAGGCTCGGCGAGCACACGTGGGGCGCCGAGGTGACCCTGGTGCGCCGCGACATGATGGGCTTCCGAATGCTCCTGGGACGCCAGGCCATCCGCCGCAGGTTTGTCGTCGACTCGGGAAGGTCCTTTTTGATAGGGAAACTGGAGAAATGAACATCGGCATTTTGTCCCGCAAGGCATCGCTCTATTCGACCTCGCGCCTGAAACAGGCGGCGATCGAGCGCGGACACAGGGCGAGCGTGGTCGACTACCTACGCTGTTACATGAACATCACCTCGCGCA
The DNA here is from genome assembly GCA_965224065.1 of Candidatus Multivoradales bacterium. Taxonomy (GTDB): domain Bacteria; phylum Acidobacteriota; class Thermoanaerobaculia; order Multivoradales; family JAHEKO01; genus JAOTZA01. Next base: position 2,671,806 of record CBDCYF010000005.1, on the reverse strand, counting down.
AGCCCCGGGTCCTCTACGCCGGCCACCGGCTCAAGTTCGACGCGATCATCCCGCGCATCGGAGCTTCCTATACTTTCTACGGCACCGCGGTGGTGCGGCAGTTCGAGATGATGGACGTGCCGACCGCCAACGGCTCGCAGGCGATCAGCCGGGCGCGCGACAAGCTGCGCTCGCTGCAGATCCTGTCGCGCGAGGGCCTGGGGCTGCCGGTCACCGGCTTTGCCCACTCGCCCAAGGACATCCCCGAGCTGGTCGAGTCGGTCGGCGGGCCGCCGCTGGTGGTCAAGCTGCTCGAGGGGACCCAGGGCATCGGGGTCGTGCTCGCCGAGACCAAGAGCGCGGCGCATTCGGTCATCGCGGCATTTCGGCAGATCGACGCCGACATCTTGGTGCAGCAGTTCATCAAAGAGGCCAAGGGCGCCGATATCCGCGCCTTTGTCGTCGGGAGGAAGGTGGTGGCCGCCATCAAGCGCCAGGCGCCCCCCGGCGAGTTCCGCTCTAATCTGCACCGCGGCGGCACCGCCGAGCCGGTCAAGATCACGCCCCAAGAAAGAGCCTATGCGGTCAAGGCCACTCGCACTCTCGGCCTCGACGTCGCGGGGGTGGACTTGATGCGGTCCGACCAGGGGCCGCTCATCATCGAGGTCAACGCTTCCCCCGGTCTCGAAGGCATCGAGACCGCCACCGGCAAGGACGTCGCCGGGACCATCATCGAATTTCTGGAAAAACAGCCGGGCCGCAAGCGCCGACGCCGCGATGCCTGAGACGCTCGAGATCGGTGGCCGCCAGGTCGAGCCGGGCGAGCGCGCCGAGCTCGAGCTGCGGGTTGCCCGGCTCCCCACCGGGGACTGGCTCTCCCTGCCCGTCATCGCCCTCAATGGGCATCGAGACGGTCCCTCGGTTTGGCTCGACGCCGCGATCCACGGCGATGAAGTCAACGGGCTCGAGATCATCCGCCGGGTGCTCGCCGAGCTGGATCCGCAGCGCCTTGCCGGCCGGATCCTCGCCGTGCCGATCGTTAACGTGTTTGGGTTCGTCCAGCAGACGAGATACCTTCCGGACCGCCGAGATCTCAACCGCAGCTTTCCCGGATCGACGCGCGGGTCGCTGGCCGCCCGGATCGCCCATCTCTTTATGAAAGAGATCGTCGGCCGCTGCCGCTACGGCTTGGATTTTCACACCGGCTCCCACCATCGCACCAACCTGCCGCAAGTCCGCGCGGCGCTCGACGACCCGGAGACCCGCCGGATCGCCGAAGCGTTCGGGGCGCCGGTGATGTTCGCCGCCTCCGAGATCCCGCGCTCCCTGCGCCGCGCCGCCCGGGACCAGGGCGCTCACATCCTGGTCTACGAGGCCAGCGAGCCGCTGCGGTTCGATGAAGAGGCGATCCGCGTCGGGGTCCGGGGCACGCTGCGCGTCCTCGCCGAGCTCGAAATGTGGGATCACTCGGAGAAGAAGACCTGGAAGACCCTCGAAGCCTCCAACACGCGCTGGCTGCGGGCGGCGCGTAGCGGCATCTTCCGCCGCGAGACAGGCCTCGGCGAAGCGGTGGACAAGAAACAGGTTGTCGGCCGGATCTCGGACGTCTTCGGGCACGACGAGCGCCCGGTCAAGGCACCGGCCTCAGGTGTGGTCATCGGCTACACCAACAACCCGCTCGTCCACCAGGGCGACGCCCTGGTTCACCTGGCGGAAACCTAGCCCGCTCTGCTCGCCGCCCCCAGCTCGTCGAGCGACTCGTGAAAGCCCGCAATCAGGGCCTCGGGGTCGGGGATGAGCCCGCGGTCGGTGGCAAACCCGACCCGCACGCCCTGGTTGTAGCTCAGGATGCTCACTCCCAGGGCGACCTCGCCCGACTGCGGGACCCAGAACATCATGTGGTCGATCTCGCGCCCGCAAAGCGACAGTGGCGCGCGCGGTCCCGGTACGTTGGTCATCACGGCCGTGGCGTTTTTGGACAGGAGAGAGACCACCTTGCCCTGGAGATCCGAGTGGGTCCGGCCCAGGGCCTTGAGCACTCCATAGACCACAAACGCTTCGGGAGACCGCTTGAGCAGGTCCATGCGGCGCTTGAGCTCGCGCAGGCGTTCCAGGGGATGCTCCATCCCGACGGGCAGGGACAGAAACACCAGGCCAAACTTGTTGCCCAGCGAGGTGTCTTCGGGCGGCCGCAGGTTGACCGGCACGGTGGCCCGCAGATCCAGGCCATCGACCGGTTGATCGCGTCCCACCAGGTACCGGCGCATCGCCCCGGTGGCGGCGGTCAGCAGCACATCGTTGATCGTGCCACCCAGCTCACCGCTCAGGGTCTTGATGTCCGCAAGCGGCATCCGCTCCGACCAGATGGCGAGCTTCTCCGTTCCCAGCGGTCCTTTGAAGCAGGTTCGGGGATCGGACTTGAGGGTCAGCAGCCGGGCTAGCGCCTTGGTGGCGCCGCCGCTCGCCCGCAACGCCTCCGCAACCTTGGACCGCCGGGTGACGTTCTCGTGTCCGCGTCCGTCGCCTGATTTTCTGGCTCCGACCAGTGGCAGGCTGACGTCCACCGGGTCCGCCATTCCCAGCACGACCTTCATCAGACCCATACCGTCACCGATGCAGTGGTGGATCCGCGCCACCAACGCCGAGCCGCCGCGAAAGTTCTCGACAAACCAGAAACGCCACAGCGGCTTGTGGTAGTCGAGCGGGGTCGACATGTGCCGGCCGACCAGCCGTTGCAGCTCGGTCTTGCTTTCCGGGCGCTCGAGCTCGGCCCGCACCACATGGTCTTCGAGCGCGAAGACGTCCTCGACCCAGCGGGCCCGCCCCGGTGCGCCCCCGGGCGGCAGGACCTTCATGCGAAAGCGGTCGTAGACGGCCAGCCGCTCGGCGACCATCTCCCGGAAACGCTCGAACGGCAGCGGTTCGGCGAGGGTCAAGACCCCGGTGATCGTCATCAGGTTCGCCGGGGTCTCCATCCGCAGCCACGCGCTGTCCGCGGCGGCCAGCGGTTCACCGTTGGTGCTGCTCATTCTCAGTCCGCCCCGGCGACCCTACCAGCGAATCGCCGGGCCGGAAGAGCGAAGTCTCAGGCGGCCGGTTTTTCGAACAGCGCCGGGTCGATCACCGGGTCGACTTCGAAGCTCTTGAGCGTGGCGTCGAAGAGCGGGGCCCCATCGACGCTGGTAACCCGTTTGTGGGGCACCAGGCGGCCATCGACGTCCCGGTAGTCCGAGAACACCACCTCGAAAAGACCCGGTGTCTGGGTAAACGGGTGCTGGGACTCGAAAGCGGCCTTCAAAACGCGCCCTCCGTCGTCGACACACCAGCGGGAAGCCTCGCCCTTGAAGGTCACCGCCAGCACGGAGCAAGACGTCCCTTCGACTTCTTCCTCGCCCGCGGCGATCGCCTCCACGTTCTCGGCGTCGTGATACCGCAGCACGTAGAAGATCTCGTGCGCGAGGTTCTTCCTCTGTTGTTCGATCTGCCCGCTCTGCGCCGGGCGGCTCTGCCCACCCATCGCCATAAAGCCCTCGTCTCCGTCCATCACGACGACTTGCTGTCCCATCGGGGTCTGGATCGCGGCGTAGACGCGATCGGGGTAGACGATCACCACGTCGCGACTGATCGCCATCGTCTGACCCTGCATGCTGACCACGACGTCCTCGGACGACTTGATCGCGCTCGCCGGCTCTCCCGACCCCCCGAGTGCCGCGACCACGGCGTCGAGAAGCGCGCGGCCGGCTGCGGCCCCCTCCTCGGTCTGCTCGACGGCGGCGAGCTCGACCTCGGGCGACGGGATGGTGATGTCGACGACCTGAAACTCTCCGAAGGTGTCCATCGGCCGATCGAAGTCCTCGGGTTTACCCACCACGAGAAGGGTCATCTTGTCCGGGTGGAGGTATTTCTTCGCCACCCGCATTACGTCCTCGCGGGTCACCGACTCGACCTTGGAGCGGAAACTGTCGAGGAAGTCGAGCGGCAGCCCGTAGTAGGAGTAGAGCATCTGCTGGGAGAGCACCTGCCCGGTCGAAGCGTAGTTGAAGATAAACGAATTCAGGATCGCGTCTTTGGCGCGATCGATCTCGTCTTCGGTGACCGGATCGGTGTGCATCCCGCGCAACACGTCGTACAGAGCGTCCACCGACTGCGCCATGGTCTCGGATTTGGTCGAGAGCCCAAAACTGGCGACCCCAGGATAAATATACGACGCCGAGATCGAGCCCCCGACGTTGTAGGCCAGCCCCATGTCCGACCGGATGGTGGTGAACAGACGACTCGCAAAGCTGCCGCCGAGGACCTGGTTCATCACTCGAACCGCGAAGTAATCGGGGTCATCGGCGACCACCATGCCCAGGTGGCCCAATTGAATGTTGGCCTGGGTCACGTCGGTCTTTTCGATGAAGTAGGTCCCGGGCTTCATCTCCTGCTCGTAGGCGACGGGAGCCAGCTCCGAGGCCTCGCCGAGCGGCCAGTCCGCAAAGACGGCACGGATCTTTTTCTTCATCGACTTTGAGTCAAAGTCGCCGGTCACCCCGAGATAGATGTTGTTGGGATGGTAGTACTTAGCGTGCCACGCCTCGAGGTCGCCGCGCTCGACGGCGGCGACGGTCGCGTACTCGGTGAGCCGCGAAAGCGGCGAGTCGAGACCGTAGATCAGACGGGAGAACTCCCGACCGACGATGCCGCCGACATTGTCGTTGCGCCGGGCGATTCCGGCCTTGGTCTGAGCCTTGGCGATCTCGAGCTTGTCCTCGGAGAAGGCCGGATAGCGGAGCACGTCACGAAACACCGCAAAGACGTCGTCGAAGTCTTCGCGCAAACAGTCCATCGAGGCAAAGCCGACGGTGTTGCCGATGCTGGTCTCGATCGACGCCGCCCTGGCTTCCAGAAAATCGTCGAGCTCGTCGCCGCTCATTGTTCGGGAGCCGCGCGTGCCGCCGGTGCGCTGAACGGCGCCGGCGAGCTGCGCCAGCCCCACCTTGTCGTCGGGCTCGTAAACCGAGCCGGTGCGGATGCGCGCGCTCGCCCGGATCAGCGGCAGCTCGTGATCTTCCAGCAAAAAAATCTTCATGCCGTTGGGCAGGTCGAAGATCTCGGGCGTCGGGATGGTGAACTCGCGCAGCTCGGGATACACGATGTCTTGATGGTCTTCGACCTGCGCCGTAGCGCTGGTGGCGAGCAGAACCGTGGCGATCAGAGCTGCCACGAGAGACAGACGGGTCGGTAGCTTTCCGGTCATGAGGACTCCTCGCTATCGGTGTCTTCGTTGACGATCATGGCGACCGTGCGGTTGGTGGAAACAAACGCTTCCTTGGCCACTCGCATGATGTCCTCCGCGGTCACCGCCTCGATTCTCGCGACGCTGTGGAAGAGCTCGCGCCAGTCGCCAAAATAGGTCTGGTAAGTGGCCAGTTGCTGGGCCATGCCGAAGTTCGAATCCAGCGCCCGGAGCAGGCTCGCCTTGGCCCGGGTCTTGACCATCTTGAGCTCTTCTTCGGAGAGCGGCTCGGTCTTGAGACGCTCGATCTCGAAGCGAAGGGCCTCCTGCACCTCCTCGTTCGAGTGTCCCGGAGTCGGGACTGCGAACGTCAGCATCAGGTTGGGAAATTTCGCCCCGGGAAAGCCGTTGAACGCCCCGGTCTGGGCGGCGATCTTCTTGTCTCGAACCAGGCTGCGGTAGAGCCGCGACGTGCGGCCAGTCGAGAGCACATCGACGATGGCGTCGTAGACGGCGTTGTCGGGGTGGGTGATCGCGGGCCGCAAATAGCCCTCGGCATAGATCGGCTGCGCCTGGTCGGGGATGCGGACGATCCGCTCGGCGATCTGCGCCGGCTCGACGGTCCGCACCGGTGGCGGCTCGGGGCCCGGCTCGAACCGGGCAAAGTACTTGTCGAGAACCGGGATGACCTCTTCGGTGTCGACGCCTCCCGAGATCACCGTCACCATGTTGCCCGGCACGTAGTGGTCCTCATAGAACTCGACGGCGTCCTCGCGGGTGAACGACCGCAAATCGCTCATGTAGCCGATCCCCGGGTACCCATACGGGTGGGCGATAAACGCCGCCGAGAGCATCTGCTCGACCAGCCGACCGATGGGCTGGCTCTCGGTGCGCAGGCGCCGCTCCTCCATCACCACGTCCCGCTCGACATAGAACTCGCGCAGCACCGGGTCGAGAAACCGCTCGGCCTCGAGATAGGCCCACAGCTCGAGCTTGTTGGCCGGCAGCGCGACGACGTAGCCGGTGAAATCGGCGGCGGTAAAGGCGTTGAGAAAGCTGCCGCCGGCGCGATCCAGAATCTCGCCAAACTCGTTGGCGACCACGTACTCCTTGGCTTTCTCCTGGGCTTCGGAGAGCTTGGCCTGAAGCTCCTCGAGCTTTTCGGCTTCGCCCCCGCCCAGCCGGCGGCGCTCTCGGTCGTAGGCCGCGTAGGCCTCGTCGATCGCCGCGAGCGCCTCGGCTTCGGCCTCGGCGTCCGAGGTTCCGATCCGCTTCGAGCCCTTGAACGCCATGTGCTCGAACATGTGGGCGAGACCGGTGATCCCCGCCACCTCATTCGCCGACCCGGCGTTGACCAGCGTGAAAAAGGCGGCGACCGGGGCACCGGGCCGCTCGTAGATCAGAAAGGTCCACCCGTTGTCCAGCCGGTGGACCGTCACCTTCTTCTCGAACTCGCTCAGGTTCTGGCCCGCGGCCGGAAGCGCCACAAGCAGCACGCCGAGCGACAGCACCGCCAAAACGCCGGAAAAACGCCGTCTGTTGTCTTCTTTCATCCGTCTCACCTTTTTGTTGGATCGTTGGGGAAGGCGGCAGCCGGAGGCGCCGGTTCGGGGCCGCCTAGTCTATGACAAATCGCCATCCATCATTACGGCGGAAACCGGCACGGGTTGCGTCGCCGCCGTGCTAGCCTGGCTCGAATCCGTCGAGGGAAATCTCCGTGAGTAGCTACCGCGTCGCCACCCGAGCCGCCCGTGTCCCGGTACCTGGGGGCAAGCTGATCGAGGAGCTCTTTGGGCGCGCCAGCACCGGTACCGATCGGTTCAGCCTGGCGCATATGGTGGCGCCGCCGGAGTGGTCCGAGCCCGAGCAGACTCCCGAGTTTGGAGAGCTGACCGTACAGCTCCGGGGCCGGCTGCGGATCCGGATCGGCGACGACGAGATCACCCTCGAGCCGGGACAGGCCCTGTGGGTGGAGCCCGGAAGCACCGTCCACTACTCCAACCCCTTCTCGGAAGAGGCCGAATACTACGCCTTCTGCCTCCCCGCGTTTACCGTCGAGCGGGCAGGACGCTAGCCCGACCCGCGCGTTCGAATCGGAGCGCTCTCCACGGAGATGCTTTGCAATAAAAAGTACTTGACATCTGAGAACTCCGTCTCTATCCTCCGCGAGATGCCCGCCACTTCCCAAAAAACGCGGCCCCAGAGTCCGGACGCCCGGCCCGAGGCGCTCCACACGCGCGCGATGGACAACCTGCGCTATATCCGCGAGACCATGGAATCCGCCTCCTTCACCTCGGTTCCCGGATGGGGCGGCATGGCGATGGGAGCGATCGCGCTGGTGGCGGCGATCCTGGCCTCGCGCCCGGCGCTTCGAGAGCACTGGATCGAGATCTGGCTCGCGGCGGCCGTGGCCGCGGCCACCCTCGGCGGTCTGACCATGCTTCACAAGGCGCGCGGGCTCGGACAGCGTCTGTCCCGTGGCGTCGGCAGGCGTTTTCTCTTCGGTCTCACCCCGGCGCTGGTCGCGGCTGCGGCGATCACCGCCGCGCTGGTCCGTTTCGACGTCCTCGAAGCGGTCCCGGGCACCTGGCTGCTTCTCTATGGCGCCGGAGTCGTGACCGGAGGGGCGTTCTCAGTGCGACCGGTGCCCGTGATGGGCGGCCTGTTTATGCTCCTCGGGCTGTTCGCGTTCATCGCCCCGGCAACCTGGTCCAACGCCCTGCTCGGGATCGGCTTCGGCGGCCTGCATCTGTTTTTTGGCGCACTCATCGCAAGGCACCACGGTGGCTGAGCGCTCGGCAGCCAAAAAACCCGCAGAAAACGCTGGGCGCAAGTCCGAGCGGCGATTGCGATCGGTCGCCGCACTCGCCGGCTATCTGGCCGACCCGGGGGCGAGGGATTTCGACCGTCTGGTCTACGAGCGGGTTCGCCTCGGCATCCTGAGCTCGCTGGCCGTCAGCCCGTCGATGACGTTCTCGGAGCTCAAGCGACTCCTGCAAACCAGTGACGGCAACCTGTCGGTCCACGCCCGCAAGCTGGAGGACGCCGGTTATGTCGTCTGCACCAAATCCTTCGAGGACCGCCACCCAAAGACCGAGTACCGGCTGAGCGCCAAGGGGCGGCGGGCCCTCGAGAAGTACCTCGACCACATGGAGGCGTTGATCGACGCCACGCGATCCAAGTAGCGGCCCATCCCCTTTTTTATCAGTTCACTTTGAAATGCAAAGTTCACTGCGTCACTTCACTCCCCATCACATCGCGGTCATTCCGGATGGAAACGGCCGCTGGGCCCAGGCCCGAGGCCGACCCCGTACCGCCGGTCACCGCGCCGGCGCGCGCGCGGTACGGGCCCTCGTCGAAGAAGTCGCCCAAAACGACGTCGAGTGTCTGACCCTTTACGCCTTCTCGAGCGACAACTGGAACCGGCCGCGCCCCGAGGTCGAGGCCCTGATGGATCTCTTCGAGCACTATCTCGCAGCCGAGAGTCTCCGTTGCCGGGAGCAGGGTGTCCGCCTCAACATCCTCGGCCGCCGTGACCGCCTGCGGCCACGGCTGGCGCGGGCCGTCGACCACGCCGAGTCGGTGACCCGGGGTGGACACCGCCTGCTGTTGCGGATCGCCCTCGACTACTCTGCCCGCAACGTCATGGCCCGCGCGGCCGAGAGGCTCGGCGAGGAAAAGGCGTCCATTCCCCGCGACGGCGAGCGCCGTTTCGAAGCCGCGCTCCAGGCAGCGACCCATTCGGTGCCCGGAGCCCCCGACGTCGATCTGCTCATTCGCACCGGCGGCGAGCGGCGCCTGAGCGACTTCCTGCTCTGGGAATGCGCCTATGCCGAGCTCTACTTCACCCCGGTTCTATGGCCCGACTTCTCCAACCCAGACTTGGAAGCCGCGTTGGAGGAGTACAGCCGGCGGGAAAGACGTTTTGGCCGGATTCCGGAGCTCACCTACGCCAGTGGAGGACAACGATGACCGCACGCCGTTTGCTTGCCATCATCTTTATCTTTCTCGTCAGCTCGCTCGCTTGGCTCACCCTGGGACTGTCGATCGTCCAGAGGACGGGGCGATCCAACGCCGCCATGTCGCAAGAGGTGATCTCGCTGTGGGGTGGCGAGCATCGCCAAAAGGCGCCCGCCGCCCTCTACCACCGGCCGAGAACCGTAGAAGAGACCGTCGTCGAGAAAGACGAGCTGGGGCGCGAGACGACCCGTGTGGTCCAGACGGAGATCCTCGACGCGATTCCCCTCGCCCTGGATTCCAGCCGCGTGGACGCCGCGCTCTTTCTGGAGCACCGGCGCAAGGGGCTGCTGTGGCACGACACGTATGCGGTCGACTTTCGGGGCGAGTACCGTCTCGTCGCACCATCCGATCTCGAGGGGCCGGTCGAGTTTCTTTTCAGCTTCCCCTCCCAGCAGGGGATCTACGATCAGTTTTTCTTCCGCGTCAACGGACGGGAGGCTCCCCCGGTCGCCGATCTCACCCACGACCTGCGCACCGAGGTCCTGCTGGCCGCCGGAGAGGAGGCGGTCGTCGAGGTCGGGTATCGCTCCCGCGGTCTCGACAAGTGGTACTACCAGTTCGGTCCCGCCGGGGTCACCAGCGTGCGGAACTTCTCCATGACCCTCGAGACCGATTTCGACGGGATCGATTTCCCGGCCGATACGATCTCACCCTCTGAGAAACGCAGATCCCCCCAGGGCTGGCAGCTCGACTGGCACTTCGACCATCTCATCAGCGCCAAATCGGTCGGGCTGGATCTCCCCAACCGGCTCAACCCCGGTCCGCTGGCCGCCCGGATCACCTTCTTTGCTCCGGTCTCGTTGCTCTTTTTTCTCACTATCCTCGTCATGCTCGGGGTCCTGAAGCACATGACCCTCCACCCGATGCACTACTTTTTTCTCTCCGCGGCCTTTTTCTCGTTCCATCTCCTCCTCGCCTATCTGGCCGACCACCTCGACATCCACGCGGCCTTCGCGCTTTCGGCGGTGGTGAGTGTGGCGCTGGTGGTGAGCTACCTTCGCCTGGTCTGCGGCATACGCCAAGCGCTTCTCTACGCCGGTGGCGCGCAGGTCGTGTGGCTGATCGTCTTCAGCTACGCGTTTTTCTACCAGGGCTACACCGGCTTGACCGTCACCGTCGGCGCGATCGCGACCCTCTTTCTTCTCATGCAGCTCACGGCACGCGTGGACTGGGACTTGGTGTTCGCGCGACGATCGGCCCAGCCACTGCCCGGGGCTGCGGACGCGCCGCTCTAGCGGGTGGCGTCCGGTTCGACCGGGACCGCCGACAGGTGCGAGGCAAAGTTCGCCGACGAGATGTTGGCGCCGCAGACGATCAACCCGACTCGCCGGCCCCGCAGCCGCTCGGCAAGCGGTCCACACAGCGCCGCCGTCGCGGCGGCGCCGGCGGGCTCGACCGCCAGCTTGGCGCCTTCGAACAACAGCTTCATCGCCCGGCGCATGGCGTCGTCGTCGATCCGTACCACCTCGTCGACATAGCGCTGGCACAGCGCAAAGCTGTAGGGGGCGGTGTGCGGCGCGGCGAGGCTGTCGGCGATGGTCTTGCCCGGCGCGGCCTCGAGCGTGCGACCCGCTTCCAGGCTCCGGTACATGATGTCGGCCCCTTCGGGCTCGACCCCGTACACCCGGCACTCGGGACGAATCTGCTTGACCGCCGCGGCGATCCCGGCGCACAAGCCCCCGCCGCCGATCGGAACCACCACCGCGTCCAGATCGGGTACGTCGTCCATCAGCTCGACACCGACGGTGGCGGTTCCGGTCACCGTCCAGCGGCCTTCGAACGGATGGACAAACGACCGGCCCTCCTCGCTCTCGATGCGCCGGACCTCGTCAAACGCCGCGTGGACGTCCTTTTCCAGCACCACCTCGGCGCCATAGCGCCGGCACGCCTCCACTCGGACCCGGTCGGCATACTCGGGCATCACCACCTTGGCGCTGGTCCCGATCTCGGACGCCGCAAAGGACACCGCCATGGCGTGATTGCCGGCTGAGACCGCGGTAACGCCTCTCACGAGCGCCTCCGCGTCGAGCGCCAGGACGTTCAGCATCGCGCCCCTCGGCTTGAAGCTCCCCGCGTACTGGAACAGCTCGAGCTTGAGGACGACTTGGGTCTCGGTGCCCAGCAGCGCGTCCAACTGGCGACCCCGCCATCGCCAGACCGGGGTTCGCCGGACGCGCTCCCCGAGCCGCTGGCGGGCGGCGCGGATCTCCTCGATCGACGGAGCGGCCAGCTCCTTTTTCTCTGGCGTCGTCACCGGCGCGAGATGGTAGCAGCCCACGGTAGAAGTCGAAATGGTCGCGCGACAAGGACTTGTCGCCCTTTGGGTTTTGGCGCCGTGGGGCATCTGCGGCGTTGCCGCTCCTCGACGATGCTCCAGCATCGCCTACGTCACGGCGCCTGGCATCTGGCCCCACGGCGCCTACAACGCGACCGCTCCGACTTCTACCGTGGGCTGCTGGCAGCCTGCGCCTTCGGCTCGGGCAGAAAAAAGCCCGCCGCCAGACCGTCGGCCACCGCCAGCCCCGTCAAGGTCGGTCTCAGGCGATCCCCTTCGCGCAGCAACAAGCCGCCAGCCTCGTGCCTTGCGAGCAGCTCGCGGTTGGCCGCCACCAGATCGACCCCAAAGCGGCGTCTGAGCTCACCGAGATCGACCCCGTCGACCGTCCGCAGACCGAGCATCAGGATCTCCAGCACCCGGTCGGACAGCGACAAGGTCTCCTCGGAGGCCACAGGACGTCGACCGGCCCAGACTTCTCTCTCCCAGGCACCCAGGCCGCGCTCGTTCCACCAACGCCGGGTCTCGCCATCAAAGGAATGCGCCGAGGGGCCCAGCCCGAGATAGGGCGCGCGCCGCCAGTACTTGGTGTTGTGCCGCGAGCGGTGTTCGGGGGCGCGCGCAAAGTTCGACACCTCGTAGGCCGAGTAGCCCGCGGCTCCCAGGACTTCATGGGTGAGCAAGAAAAGCTCGGCCTGCGACGACTCGGCCAGCTCCACCAGCTCGCCGCGGTCGCGGCGCGCGCCAAAACCGGTCCCCCGGTGCACAGTCAGTTGATAGCAGGAGATGTGGTCAGGCCGCAGCTCGAGGGCGGCTTCGAGATCCCGCCGCCAGCTCGCGGCCGACTGGTCCGGGAGCCCGAAGATCAAATCGACCGACACCGTGTCGAGGCCCGCGTCGAGAGCTTGCGACACCGCCGAGCGAGCCTGCCCCGGATCGTGGCGGCGGCCCAGGAACCGAAGACTCTCCTCGTCAAAGGACTGCACCCCCAGGCTCACGGTCGTGACCCCCAGGGCGCGCCAGCGCGCCAGCTCCTCGGCGGTCACGTCCTCGGGATTGGCCTCGAGCGAGAGACCCGCCGCTTCTTGGACCTCGAACCGAGTGCGAACCGCCTCCAGGAGCCGGCCGAGATCGTCGGCGCCCGCGAGCGAAGGCGTGCCGCCGCCCAGGTAGACCGTCTCAAACGGCGCCCACTCCTCGTCGACCAGCTCGAGCTCCGCCGTCAGGGTCTCGACGAATCGCCGGCGCGTTTCCCGGCTGCCCACCAAAACCGAGAAATCACAGTACGGACAGATCGCCGAGCAGAACGGCAAGTGAAGATAGAGACCCGGGGCTTCGAGAGACATGCCGCAACGAATGTTAGCTCGCGGTCTGGACCGGACCGGCAGCCAAAGCTAGACTAACGGGCAACCGGAAACGAACCGTCGGTTGGGTGATCGGGCTGGGTCCACCCAAACGAGACCTGGGGCCTCGACCTGTTGCCGGACCGGACGGTCCCAAGAAAGGGGTATGTCATGAAGCTCAGCGCGCCCAAGAACGTCTCGTGGCTCATCGCCGTCATCGCCGGCGGACTCGGGATCGTCTCCAACTATGCCGACATCGGCCTCGGGGGCTATTCCTGGTGGCTGGTCTGCATCGGCTTTGTGTTGCTCGCCATCGCCACCTTTTTCGACGGCATCTAGGCAAACCACGCTTGCCGGCGGTCTCGAACGTAGGGGCCGGGCTTGCCCCGGCCCGCCGCCCGTCAACCATAGGAGACCCTCCATGCCCACCCTCCGAAATATCGCCGCCTTCGGCTTGCTGCTCGTCCTCATTCCCTGCGCCGCCACTGCAGACCCCGCCGACCTCGAGCCGCTCCGGTTTCTCTCGGGGGCCTGGGGCGCGGACGGGGAGATCGTCGAGCTCTGGCTTCCCCCGCTCAGGGGGCTCATGGTGGGGATCAACCGATCGTCCGAGGGTGACGGAATGCCGTTTTTCGAGTACCTCAGGATCGAAGCCCGGGCCGACGGCGTCTATTACATCGCCAGCCCCAAGGGTGAGGGCACGACCGAGTTCGAGCTGACCGAGGTCTCCGCATCCCGTGCGGTGTTCGAGAACCCGGAGCACGATTTTCCACAGAAGATCATCTATCAGCGCACCGGCGACGCCTTGGGAGCCGAGGTCGGCGCCTACCGGGACGGCGCCTGGCGCTCGTTCAAGCTCAACTGGTCGGCCGTCGCCTGTCCGCAAGCGGAGGGCGAATGCTCGGCCTCCGAATAGACCGTCGATCCCACCGGGCCGTCAGTCCTTGTCGGTCTTGAGCACGGCGACAAACGCCGACTGCGGGATCTCGACCGAGCCCACCACCATCATGCGCTTCTTGCCGGCACGCTGTTTCTCCAGCAGCTTGCGCTTGCGGGTGATGTCGCCTCCGTAGCACTTGGCGGTAACGTCCTTGCGGTAGGCGTTGATGGTCTCGCGGGCGATAATCGAGCCGCCGATCGCGCCCTGGATCTTGATCTTGAACTGCTGGCGCGGAATGGTCTCGGCCAGCCGCTCGCAATAGTGAAGGGCGCGGGCACGGGCCTTCTCGCGGTGGACGAGCTGCGACAGGGCGTCCACCGGCTCGTCGTTGACCAGGATGTCGACCTTGACGAGATCGGTCGGCCGGTAGTCGAGGATCTCGTAGTCGAACGAGCCGTAGCCCTGGGTGACGGTCTTGAGCCGATCGTAGAAGTCGAACAGCACTTCGGCCAGCGGCAGCTCGGAGGTGAGCTCGACCCGGCCGACCGCCAGGTAGCTGAAGGTGGTGTTCTCGCCGCGCCGCTCGCGGCACAGCTCCATCACCGTGCCGATGTATTTCTCCGGCATCAGCACCGACGCCTTGATGTAGGGCTCGCTCGCGCTCTCGATCCGGGTCGGCGCGGGGTAGAAGGCCGGGTTGTCGACGGTGATCTCGCTGCCGTCGTTGAGCACCAGTTGGTAGCGCACCGAGGGCGCTGACAGCAAGAGCGACAGACCATATTCGCGCTGTAGGCGCTCCTGCACGACCTCCAGGTGCAACAGACCCAGAAAACCACACCGGAAGCCAAACCCCAGGGCGCTCGAGGAGTCCTTCTCGTAGGTCAGCGCGGCGTCGTTCAAGGCCAGCTTGTCGAGGGCCCGGGTGAGGTCTTCGTAGTCGTCGGTCGACATGGGATAGAGCGACGAAAAGACCACTGGCTTGGCCTCCTTGTAGCCGGGCAGCGGCGCATCCGCCGGCCGCTCGGCGCCGGTCAAGGTGTCGCCGACCGCGATGTCGCGCACCGCCTTGATGCCGGCGATCACATACCCCACTTCCCCGGCCTCCAGCCGGTCGGTCTTGACCCGCTTGAGCTGTAGCAAACCGGTTTCCTCGACCGTGTACTCCTTGCCGGTGTGCATCAGCCGCATCTTGACCCCAGGCTCGAGGGTTCCCTGCTTGACCCGCACCAAGAGGACCACGCCGCGGTAGGCGTCGTATTGGGCGTCGAAGATGAGTGCCTGGAGCGGTGCCTCGGGGTCGCCTTCGGGCGCCGGCAGCCGGGTGACGATCGCCTCCAGAACCTCCTCGATGCCGGTTCCTCGTTTGGCCGAGCACTGGACGGTCTCGAAGGGGTCGAGACCCAGGTCTTCGTCGATCTCCTCGCGCACCCGCTCGACATCGGCCGACGGCAGATCGATCTTGTTGATCACCGGCACGATCTCCAAGTCGTACTCGAGCGCCAGATAGAGATTGGCGACGGTCTGCGCCTCGACCCCCTGGGAGGCGTCGATTACCAAGAGCGCCCCCTCGCACGACATCAACGAGCGCCGCACCTCGTGCGAGAAATCCACGTGGCCCGGGGTGTCGATCAAGTTGAGCTCATAGTCGTTGCCGTCCCGAGCCTGGTAGGAGAGCGTCACGGTATTGCTCTTGATGGTGATGCCGCGCTCGCGCTCGATGTCCATCGAGTCGAGGATCTGATCGCGGAACTCGCGCGCCTCGACCCCACCGCAGTGTTGGATCAGACGGTCGGCCAGGGTCGATTTGCCGTGGTCGATGTGGGCGATGATGCAGAAATTGCGGACGTTCTCCACGCGCGGGAGTTTACCTGCGCTTTGCGACGGCGGCCGGCGCGCGGGAGCGGTTGATAGCCTGCCGGGAACGATGCCGGCCCCACGAATCCATGTCGCGGTCTTGCTGGCCGGCGGGCTGCTGCTCGCGGGTGCCGCCCACGCCGGCAAGGCCCGTCCGATCGTCCCGGACGGCGAATTCGATGATTGGAAGAAGGCCGGCAAGCCGTTTGTGGATCCGGCGGGTGACGGCACCGAAGCCGGCCTCGACTTTGGTCGTCTGTGGCTGGTCAACGACGACGACGCACTGTACCTGCGGCTCGAGATGGGCCACGAGGTGCTTCTCCAGGCTGACGGCGCCTTCGGAAACAGCGCACGGCTCTACCTCGACACCGACGGTAAGCGCAAAACCGGGTTGCCGGTCGAAGGTCTGGGGGCGGAGATCGAGGTCCGGTTTGGCGAGCAAGAGCTGATCCGGTACGACCGCGGCGGCACCGGGACTGCCGAGCCCCGCGGACGCGGCACGGCCATGGGCTTTCCGACCTTCTCGTCCGATGTCTTCGAGATCCGGGTCGAGCTGCCGCCGTGGGAAAAGAAGAGGCGGCGCAAGGTCCGGTTGGTCTGGACCGATGCCGAGCCAGGCGGGGACCGCGCTCCGGATACCGGCGTGGTCACCTACAAGTACCCCAAAAAGAAGCGCGTCCAGGAGCCAGCAGCGATCGATTGGAGCCGCGCGGACGACGAGTCTGTCCGGCTGCTGAGCCTCAACGTCGAGGCCTCGAACATCGTCGCCCGGCAGGGCCTCTACCGGCGTCTCTTGCAAGCCGTCGATCCGGACATCCTGGCGTTTCAATCGCTCACCGCATGGGACGCTGCCCGGACCGCGGATTTCGTGGCCTCGGTGCTACCGGCTCCCGCCGGCGGCTCCTGGTTCTCGGCCGGGATCGCCGACATCGTTCTGGTGAGCGCGTACCCCATCGTGGCCTCGGCGCCGGTCGACTCGAACCTGGTCGCTCTCCTCGACCTCCCCGACGCGCTGACCGAGCACGACCTGGTGCTGTTCAACGCCCATCCGCCCTGCTGCACCGACGACGCCGGCCGGGACCGCGAGGTGGACAACCTGATGGCCATCTGGCGCGATCTGCTCGAAGGCGGCGGGCCCTTCGCCGCCGATCCACGAGACGCCGTCATCCTGGCGGGCGATTTCAACCTGGTGGGCTTTCGCCGGCAGTTCGAGGCCCTGGTCCACGGCCGCTTTATCGACCCCAGCCACGGCGAGAACTTCGACCCCGGCCGCGACAACGGCTCGCTGGCGGTGGCGCCGCTCCGCCACAGTAACCGCCGGATGGCCTTCACCTGGCGGCGCGAGACCTCGCGCTTTGCTCCGGGGAGATTGGACTTCATCTTCTTCAGCGACGACGTGGCGAAGCTCGAGAAGAGCTTTGTGGTCGACACCGAGTCGATGCCCGACGAGACGCTCGCCGAGCTGGGGCTCGAGCGCAGCGACTCGCTCAGGGTCTCGGATCATCTCGCGTTGGTCGCCGATTTCTCTTTCGCCACGCGCCGGCAAACCGGTGGCGAGCCGAGCGAGAACTAAACGGCGAGAGCGATAGGCCGCGGTTGCGCGGGGTTACGGGCCGGGGGCCGGCTCGGGAAAGAGCGCTGCAAGCTCTCTTTCGAGGTTGTCTTCACCCACGAGTTGTATCCCGCGCGCGACGACCGTCCCGTTCCCGTCAAACAGAACCGGTGTCGGCAGGAACCGCACCCCGAACGCCTGGGCAATCTCGCTGACCATGGCGTTCTCCCCGGCGCCATGCTCCCACGGCATTTCGAACCGATCGCGAACGTAGCCGGCAGCTTTTTCGAGATCGGAGTCGAGTGTGACGCTCAAGAGCTGGAACCCGGCGGGAGAGTATCGACGATAGGCTTCTTGAAGAGAGGGGATCTCACCGATGCAGGGCGCGCACCACGTCGCCCAAAAATCGACCAGCAACGGTTTGCCCTGGAAGTCCTGGTCACTGTAGCGACGCTCGGGATCCAGCAACGCCGCGACGGAAAACGACGGCATCTGCGATCCGACCGGTACCGCGGAAGCATCTCCCACCAGTTGGCGGGTGACCTCCACTGCCTTGCTTTCGGGATAGGCGGCGAGGAGCTGGTCCATGCGCCGGTCAGCCGTCTCTTGGTCACCGGCGAGAATAGCCGTCTGGACCAGAACGCCGAGCACCGAAGCCTTGAAGTCGCCGTCAGGGTGTTCCGCCAGGACCCGTTCGACGAATTGCATGGGCTTCTCGCCCCAATGATCGGGCGCATCATAAATCAGCCGATACGGCACACCAAACGGAATCGCCAGCACGGGTGAAGTTGGATCCAGGCGTTCGAAGATATCGTCGACGATCGGGTTGTCCGCATGGGCCAGCGAGAAAAAAGTGGCCTCGACCAGTTCGACGTGGGCCGGCCGGCTGAGGCTCTGACGGAGCTCCTCGAGGAGGGGCTCAAAGGTATCCGAGCTCAACCGTCGCCGGAGCTCTTCGGCCGCGTCGGGATCGGGTGCCATCTGTCTGTACTCTCGAATCCAGTCCAGCTGAGCTTGATCGATTCGCTCCAAAGCCAATGCAATTTTGGCCGGTTCTGCATCGGCCGGACGAAACTGCAACGTCTCTGGGCACGGTTCGTCTTTCCACTCCGGAACATCGAGGCGAACTTGGGCCTTGCCATCAATCACAGCCGCCACACCCACCCAGGAGTGGTCGCTTCGATAACGCAGCGACTCAACGTCGCTGCCGTGGTATGTGGCCCCAAACTCGCTGAGACCGTTGATTTGGTACTCGATCTCGCTCTGACTGGTCTCGATCGAGGCCAGCCACGAGCCGTCCTCTTGCTCTTCGAGCGGCACGCCGGTAGCACGATCGAAGTCGTTGAAATCGCCCACCACAGAGGCCGCCTTCACGTCTTCGGTCGCCGGGAAGGGGCTCAAGCAGGCATCCAGACGCAGCTCGATACGATCCTCGGACTCCACCCACAGTCGGGCAATACGATCTTCTCGGTCGACGGCTTGAAAGCGGGCTTCGAGATAGCCCTGCCCGGTGAATTCGAGACGGTAACTACCATCGGCATCGACCTCGCTCACCGACACGGCCTCCTCGCCGCTTTTGCGAGCGGTTGCGACACGCGCCGCAGTGATCGGCACGCCGCCGGGATCGCGGAGGCGGCCGTGGAGAACAAACGCCTGTTCCTCCGGCTCCACGACAGTGGGCTCGCTTGTACAAGCAAGACACAGCAGTACGACCGCCATCGCGGCCGCGATTTGGCAAGAACGCACTTCCATCGATCCTCGGCCGGGTCGTGCATGGCGAGATCTCATTCGTTGACTCCCGTGGGTGACGATCGGTAATTTGTCTGCCATCGGTTAAAAGCGCCAGACGAGCTCGACGCCGACCGTCCGCGGTTTCGTCGTCCCAAAGACGAAAGGGTTGAACTGGTCGATGGTCAAGTCGTTGCCGAGGTTACGGGCAAAGAGTGCCACCTCCCAGTCACCACGGTTGACGCCGGCGCGACCGTTCCAGGAGACCGACGATTCGCGTTTGGGCGATTGGTTGGAATTCACCTGATCGCCGCCGTATACCGTGTCAAGGCTGGCCGTAAAAAGGAGATTGTCCGCCAGACGCCTGCTGAAATCTAGCAAAACGGCAGCATTCGCTTCCGCCACGTCTGGGATACGTGTCCCCTCGACAATTCCCGAAGCGGCTACCGTCTCGTCGAACTCGGCCTCCAGCAACGATCCATTGAGGGTTACGACCAAGCTTTCTGTCAGTCGATAGCTGACTTGAGCTTCGACGCCCTGAGTGTGCGCCTCGCCGCCATTGACCACGACCCCGGCGCCCAATCCGAACTGGAAAATCTGAATATCGCTCCAGTCATTGTGGAAGATCGCGACACTGGTGGAGAGTCGATCTTCGCGCGCGTCCGCCTTGTAGCCCAACTCGTATGACCACAGGGAATCCGGCTCGAACGAGATCGGGTCCCGAGGGTCCAGGGACAGGTTGAGACCGCCGACTCGAAAGCCTTGCGAGGCGGTGGCATAAAGGTTGAGGTTTTCAGTCGGCTGAAAACTGAGGGAGAACTTGGGAATGGTCTCTTCAAAATCGGCGTCACGCGCGAGGACCGGCAACATAAAGCCGCCGAACACGTCGGCACGATTTTCCGAGCTGTCTTCAGAAAACAGTCGCAGGCCGACCGTCGCGCTCAGCGCTTCGGTCAACTGAACTGTCAGCTCACCAAAGAGCGAGGTCTGCTCTCGGATGGTCTCGACCCGGATCTCGAGCGGGATCGCCGGAATGTCGGCGTCAAAGCCGTTCTCGGCGTCCTGATAAAAGCCGCCGACAACCCAGTGCAGCTTCCGATCGCTTTTGGAGGCGATTCGAACCTCCTGGGTGAAGCTCGCGAGCCAGCCGTCAATCGACTGCGTCCCGAAGCCGGGTTGGGAGAACCGGACAAAGTCGTCGGTTTCTACTTTGCTGGTCGAGGAGATCAACTCGGCAAATCCAAGATCGTAGCTAATGGTCAATGCCAACTGATCGAAGTTGTCATCTCCTCGAGCCAGAATGCCGGTATCGACGTCGTCGACCAGCAGTGAGCTCGCGCTTGAATTGAGGACACGGAAGCCTTCGAACTCGATGTCTTGATTCCAGGTCAGAAAATCGACGGTCAGATTCTGGGTTGGTGTGTACCTGAGCGCAACGCGTGTCGAGGTCAGATCGCGAGTGTTGGCATCCTCAACGGGCCCGGTCGATAAGTTGGGCAGGTCGATGTAGCCGCCCTGTCCCTCGATGTTGCCCACCAGCCGAACCGCCAACTTGTCCTCGACGAGCGGGATATTGAGCGCCAAATCGATGGCCGAGTCCGTGCCGCCTTCGTTCACCGCGCCCGCCTCGACGCGAACCTGGCCGCTGAAGTCCTCGGTATCGGGCTTGTTCGTGATGTACCGGACCGCGCCCCCCATCGCACCCGCCCCAAACAGGGTCCCCTGCGGCCCGCGCAACACCTCGACCCGCTCGAGGTCGAACGTCCGGATCGCCGGCTCGCCGCCACCACCACCGACGGTCAGCGGGACCTCGTCCAGGTAGAGCCCGACGGTCGCCGTGCTCAATGGCTGGTCGGCGATGCCGCGGATCGTGAAGTCGAGACTGTCGCCCCAAATGTCTGGCGCTTGCACGACGAAGCCGGGCGTAAAAAGAACCAGTTCTTCAATCGAATCGAGCCCGCGATCCTCGATAAACCGTTGATCGTACGCGGAGACGCTGGAGGAGACCTCGAGAACCGACTCTTCCCGCCTATTCGCGGTCACCGTGATTTGGTCCTGGACATAGCGCGGAGATTCTTCTGCCGGCTCGGCCTCTGGCTCGGCACCGTCTGAAGGCTCCGATTCAGAAACCGCGATCGTGCGGTCATTTTCGAAGCGCCATTCGAGTCCACTCCCGGCAAGCATCGCGTTCATGACCTCCTCGGCGCTCGCGGTTCCGACGTAGCCCGGACTATCCAGGCCGTCGGCCACGTTGGACACGTACACAATCTGGATCCCCGACTGCTCGGCAAACGCCTGCAGCGCGCCGGCGAGCGGCTGCGCGGGAATGTCGACCTCCAGCGGTTGGGCCGGCAGCGCCGAACAAATGCCTACAAACACCGCAAACACCGTCACGATCCGCTTCATCTGTAAACCTCCTTTTCGGATGCCTGTTTCGGGTGGGCGCCCATCGCCTCGCCAAAGCTGCGCCTATCCGCCCTTTGCGTTTAAGGACGCACGGGGCAGAAATCCGGGTACCGTCTAGTTCAGACCGGCGGACGTGCCCACACTGGTCAGGCCGGGGCTCCGTTTTTCGATGACCACGCCATCCAAAGAGCGCAGGAAGTCGAGGAGGGAGTCCGGATCGTCGGCTTCGAACACCGCGCTGATCTCGAGCTGCCGGAGGGTTTCGTCCTCCACGACGATTCTGGCGGTATTGAAGCGATTGAACTCCGTGACGACATTGCCGAGAGGTTCATGGTCAAACACCAGCCTCCGGCTGATCCAACTGGCCGGATCTTCGCCTTCGAGCACAATGCTGGCGTTCGCCTCGCCGGAGCCCGTCAACGTCAATCGGTCCCGCGGACCAAGTGCTCGCTCTTCCGTGGTTCGCGCCTTCTGAGATTTTTCGCCGGATGGTTTCCGGACCTTTACCCGGTCGTGTTCGCTTTCCACGACAACGTGGCCCTCCACAACCGTAACGGTCGTGTCGCCGTTGTCCCGGCGAACGACAAATTCGGTGCCGACCGCAATAATCCTGGTGGAACCACTCGAGACGACAAACGGCCGCGCCGCTTCGCTGGCGACGTCGAATGCCGCTTCGCCAAAATGTAGCCTCACCTCACGCTCCTGGGCGGTGAAATTCACCGAAATCTTGGAATCCGCGTTGAGAAACACGACAGTGTTGTCGACCAGTTGAAATGACTTGAGCTCACCGATATCCGTGCGGTGCGCATCTCGCACCGAATAGAGCCAAGCCGCGGTCCCGACGGCGACAACCGCCGCGGCAGCGGCCGCAGACCCGAACCAACGACGCTTCGACCGGGCTCGCGGGCCATGGGCCGAAAAGTCGTGACCGGCCAGGAGCTCCCACACGGCGCTGGCGGCCAGATACTCCTCGACATATCGAGGTGACTGCCTCAGCCACCCGATCAACTCCTTCTGCGAGCCGCCGTTTTCTTCCTCATCCACCACCAACTCGGCCGCCTGCCGAGCGGCCTCGTCGACGTGCGGGCCAACCCCGCCGTTATACGTCGTCATCGGAATCTCCTGAAGACTCGATCAGCGCACGCCGGCACAGAAAGAGCGCTTTCTGCAAGTACTTCTTGACCATCGACTTGGAAACACCCAACTCGACGGCGATCTCCTCGTAGGTCCAGCCATCGCGGCGATGGAGGATCAGGGCGCGCCGGCACCGTTTTGGCAGCTCCCCAAGGACCCGATCGAGCCGCTCCAGCCGCTGTCGAGATACCGCCGTCTGCAACGCGCTCCGCTCAGGGGACGGGACGAGCTCCACGGTGTCGGCGGCCCAGGGTACCGTCCGGATTCGCGCGCTCCGCCGCCGGTAGAGATCGGCCAGGACACTGGCGGCGACGCGAAAAAGATACGCCCTCGGATTGCGAATCGGGTGGACCCGTTTGAGCCGAAGAAGGCGTAGATAGACCTCCTGGGCCAAGTCTTCGGGGCGTGTGCGTCGCTCCCGCGACGTGAAGTAGCGCAACAGGTCGGTTTGGAGCTCCGGACCGAGATCCAGGATGAGATCTTCGGCTCGCTGTTGCTTTGTGGCCGTGATGCCTCCTCCGCCGCCGTGGGGGCAGCCTATATCCAAACAAGACGCATCTACGGGAATCCCGGGTACCCGTCTTTTTCAAACGCAAGCGTGATACAAAGTCGGGCTCAGGGCTAGCTTGACGGCTTCGTAGGACGACGCGTGGCGGCTGCAATGTGGAATTTCTCCCGATTCATAAGACCCTCTCTCGCCCCAGTTGCTTTGGCAATCGCGCTCGCAGGGTGTTCCCGAACCGACTCGCGTGGACCCGGCGAGTGGCCTCAGTTTCGTGGTCCCGGAGGCCAGGGCATTGCCGAGGCAACCGACCTTCCGGTGCGTTGGCGGCCCAACGCCGGCAACGTTCGCTGGAAGACGCAGATCCCGGGGGGCGGCGATTCGTCACCGGTAGTGAGCAACGGCCGGGTTTTTTTGACCACGGCCTGGGGTCAACGCGCGGACGACAAGGAGAAAGTCGTCGTTCGCGCCCACCTCACCAGAGTGGCGCTGGCTATGGACCTGGAAACCGGCGAGATCCTCTGGGAGACGCCCGTGTTCTCGGGACGCGCCGGCAAGATCCATTGGCTCAACACCCACGCCACCCCGACGCCCGCCGTCGACGGGAAGACCGTGTTTGTCTCTTTTGACGCGCATGTTGCCGCGCTCGACTACGAAGGAAATCTTCTGTGGAGGAAAGACCTCGACCCAACCTACACCCAGTACGCACACTATGGCGCGGCCAGCTCACTCGTTTTGACCAAGAAGGCCGTCATCCTCTTGCAGGATCGTGAAGAGGGGGACTCACCGGACGTCGGCTGGCTGGCCGCCCTCGACAAAAAAACGGGTGACCAGCTCTGGCGGGTGGAGTGGAAGGACAGTTGTTGCTCTTACACCACACCGGCGGTGATCAGGCATGGTTCAAAGGAGATGCTCATCGTCACGACTTCGCGTAAAGCAAGAGCCTATGATCCCGAAACCGGAACGATGCTGTGGGAGATTCAGCACGAAAACACCCAGCCGGTGCCGAGCGTGTCCGTATGGAACGACATCGTCCTGTTTCCGGGAGCGATTCACGACGCCTTGCTTTCCGCTTTTCGGCTCGGCCCTTCCGAGCAAGAGCCCGAGTTCCTGTGGGCGACCCGCCAGGCGGTGCCGGACATGCCTTCCCCACTGGTCTACCAAGGCAGCATCTTCACTCTCACCGGTGGGGGGATCTTGTCAAGACGCGACCCGATGACGGGAAGAAACTTGTGGACCCATCGGCTCTCGACGGGGGGTTACCGAGCCGCGCTGGTGGCTGGTGACGGCAAGGTCTACGCGGTCAACGACGTCGGACATACCACGGTCATCGACGCCACCACGCCCAAACTCAAGATCCTACGCGAGAACCGGCTCGGGGAGGGGTCGGGGGCAACCCCGGCAATCGCCGGCGGCAGTCTCCTTATCCGTGGCAAAGAGCACTTGTTCCGCATCGAGAAACGAACGGACGGTGCAGCGAAGAACGAGCAGCCGGCTGCCTGAGCCCGCTTGTCAGTGCCGCGCGCTCCGACGCGCGCATCGAAGGCCCGCAAGCAAGCGTCGACTGTGATAAAACAGTCGGTCCCAAGATCGAGATCGACGGCGGAAGCCGTCTGCTGCCGCGCTAGAAGAGGCGCTCTTGGCCCGCGAGGTGAGCCGGCTCCTGCCGATCGGCGGCAAAGGACTGACCGAGGAGGGAATTCACATGGGAGTGAAGATCTCGCTAGAGGTGAACGGTGCCCGGCACGAGCGCGAAGTAGATCCGCGCCTGCTGCTGGTGCACTTTCTGCGCGACGAGCTGGGGCTGACCGGCACCCACGCAGGGTGTGAGACCAGCTTGTGTGGCGCCTGTACGGTCAAGATGGACGGGTTGGCGGTCAAATCCTGCACTCAGCTCGCGGTGCAGGCCGACGGCGCCTCCATCACGACGATCGAAGGTCTGGGGTCGGACGGCTCTCTCCACCCCCTGCAGCAGGCCTTTTGGGATGAGCACGGCCTCCAATGCGGCTATTGCACGCCGGGGATGATCCTCGCCGCCGAGGGTCTGCTGGCCTCCAACCCGAGCCCGAGTGAAGAAGAGATCCGCGACGGACTCAAGGGCAACTTGTGCCGGTGTACCGGCTACCACAACATCGTCAAGGCGATTCAGAGCGCGGCAAAGGGGGGTGCCTGATGGCGGTACTCGGTAGCTCGATCAAACGCCGCGAGGATCCGACCCTGATCGCCGGCCGGGGCCGGTACATCGATGACCTGACACTCCCCGGGATGACCTGGGCCTCGATCGTCCGCAGTCCGCACGCCCATGCGCGGATCCGTTCGATCGATACGTCGAAGGCTGAAGCCGCCGACGGAGTGGTCGCGGTCTTTACCGGCAAGGACATCGCCGCAAGCGAAGACGGCGGGGTGGTTCCAGTGGGCTGGCTGTTGCCCGACCTCAAGACTCCTCCCCACCCGATCCTCGCCGTCGACACCGTTCGCCATGTCGGGGATGGCGTCGCGGTGGTGATCGCCAACGGGCGCTACGCCGCGCGCGACGCCGCCGAGCTGGTGGAGGTCGACTACGAGCCGCTCCCGGCTGCGGTCGACGCCCGCGGCACGACTGAGGAGGGAGCGGTCCAGATCCACGAAGACGCTCCCGGCAACGTCGCCTTCGACTGGGAGCTGGGCGATAAGGAAAAGACCGACGCCGCCTTTGCCTCGGCCGCCCATACCGTGGCGCTCGACCTGCGCGCCAACCGCATTCTGCCGTTTGCCATCGAGCCCCGCGGGTGCCTGGCCGACTACAACGAGCGCGAGGGGTTGACCCTGCGGATGACGTCGCAAAACCCCCACGTCCACCGGCTGCTCTTGGCGCTGGCCTCGATCGCGTTGCCGGAGCACAAGATCCGCGTCATCGCACCGGCGGTTGGGGGCGGCTTTGGGTCCAAGATCCATCTCTATCCCGACGAAGCGATCATCTCCTGGTGCGCCATCCAGACCGGGCGGCCGGTCAAGTGGATCGCGACCCGCTCCGAGGGCTCGATGACTGACGCCCACGGGCGCGATCATGTGACCCACGCCGAGCTGGCAATCGACGCCGACGGCAAGATCCAGGGGCTGCGGGCCGACACCTACGCCGCCATGGGCGCGTATCTCTCGACGTTCGCGCCGGCGGTTCCCACGTACCTGCACGGCACGCTTCTGTCGGGCCAATACGACATCCCGGCCATCTACGTCCACGTCACCGGGACCTTCACCAACACCACGCCCGTCGACGCGGTGCGCGGCGCCGGGAGACCCGAGGCCACCTTTTTGGTGGAGCGGCTGATGGACCTGGGCGCCAAGGCCGCGGGGCTGGACCCGGCGGAGTTCCGGCGCAAGAACTTTGTGCCGGCCGATGCCTTCCCGTACCAAACGCAGGTCGCCCTGGCCTACGACAGCGGAAACTACGAGGCCGCCCTCGACAAGGCGCTCGAGATGGCGGGCTATGAGGGGCTGAGAGAAGAACAGGAGAAACGAAGGGCGGCCGATGGAAAACAGATCGGGGTGGGCTTCTCGAGCTATATCGAGGCCTGCGGCATCGCGCCCTCGGCGGTGGTCGGCTCGCTCGGCGCCCAGGCCGGACTATATGAGAGCGCCAAGGTACGAGTGCACCCGACCGGGAGCGTGACCGTCTACACCGGCTCGTCGGACCACGGACAGGGGCACGAGACCACCTTCGCCCAGATCGTCGCCGACAAGCTCGCCGTCGACCTCGACGCGGTGGACGTGATCCACGGCGACACCCGCGAGGTCCAGTTCGGGATGGGAACCTACGGCAGCCGCAGCGCCGCCGTGGGCGGCTCGGCCATCGCCAAGAGCCTCGAGAAGATCATCGCCAAGGGCAAGCAGATCGCCGCCCACCTGCTCGAGGCCGCCGAGGGAGACATCGAGTTCGTCGACGGGGAATTCCGGGTCAAGGGCGTGCCGGGGAAGGCACAGGCCTGGGGCGACGTCTGTCTCCAGGCGTATCTGGCTCACAACCTTCCGGAGGGTTTGGAGCCCGGCCTCGAGGAGACTTCCTTCTACGACCCGGCCAACTTCACCTATCCCTTTGGCACCCACATCGCCGTGGTCGAGGTCGACCCGGAGACCGGCGAGGTCGAGATCTTGCGCTACATCGCGGTGGACGACTGCGGCCACCAGATCAACCCCATGATCGTCGAGGGGCAGGTCCATGGCGGTCTGGCGTACGGCATCGGTCAGGCCCTGTGGGAGAACGTGGTCTACGACGAGGCCGGCCAGCTCGTCACCGCCACCCTTCTCGACTACGCCCTGCCCAAGGCGCATCAACTGCCGTCGTACGAGACCGCCTCGACCGTGACTCCCTGTCCCCACAACCCGCTCGGGGTCAAGGGAATCGGCGAGGCCGGGACCATCGCGTCGCCGCCGGCCATCGTCAACGCGGTGTGCGACGCGCTCGAACCCTACGGGGTGCAGCATCTCGACATGCCGCTGACACCGGAAAAAGTCTGGCGCGCCGTTCGCGGCAGTGCCGGTTCCAACGGGGAGGACGCCTGATGTATCCCGCCAAGTGTGACTACCACCGGGCCGCGAGCGCCGCCGAGGCGGTTGACCTTCTGGGCCAACACGACAACGCCAAGCTGCTGGCCGGCGGCCACAGCCTGATCCCGATGATGAAGCTCCGGCTCGCCGAGCCGGCGGCGCTGATCGACATCGGCTGCATCGCCGAGCTGCGCGGAGTCTCAGAATCAGGAGACACGATCCGCGTCGGGGCCTTGACCACCCACGCCGAGATCGCCGCCTCCGAGGTCCTCGGGACCCGCTGCTCACTGCTGGCCGAGGCCGCGGGTCAGATCGGCGACCCCCAGGTCCGCAACAAGGGCACGATCGGTGGCAACATCGCCCACGCCGACCCGGCCTCTGACCTGCCGGCGGTCCTGGTGGCGCTGGGCGCGACGGTCCATGTGCTCGGTGCCGGCGGCGAGCGCGCGGTCGCCGCCGGTGACTTCTTTGTGGACTTGCTGACCACCGACCTTCAGGCCGGCGAGATCGTCACCGCGGTCGAAGTCCCGGCCTCGGCGCCCGGATCGGGCTCGGCCTATCTCAAGGTCGAGCACCCGGCCTCGGGATACGCGGTGTGCGGCGCCGCCGCCTCGGTCAGCTTCGACGGAGGAAGCTGCGCCGCCGCAGCCCTGGCGTTCAACGGTGTTGCGGCGGTTCCCGTCGACGCGCAAGCGGTGGCTGGGGCGCTGATCGGCACGGCGGCCGACGACGGCACCATCGCCTCGGCGATCGAAGCCCACTTGGCGATCGAGGATCCCCTGGGCGACCTTCACGCTTCCGGCGAATACCGGGTGGCGCTCGCCAGGACCTATGGTCGGCGGGCGCTCGAAAAAGCGCGCGACCGAGCCCTGAGCTAAGAATTACGGTGTTGCCAACGGCGGCGTAGGTCCCAGGAGAAGATCCCCAGCGCCGCCCAGATAAAGAGAAAAGCCACCAGGTGGCTGGCAGTAAACGGCTCGCGGAACCACAGGACCGCCAGGAGGAACTGGAGCGTCGGCGCCAGAAATTGTGTAAACCCGACGATCGACAGCGGCAGACGCCGGGCGCCATGGGTGAAGAACAACAGCGGCACCGCGGTGATCACCCCGGCGGCCACCAGCAAGAGGTCGATGTATAGACCCTGGTGTCCCAGCGCGCCCGTCCCCAACACTTCGGACCGCACCAGATAGGCGATCATCAGCGGGCTGAGGAGCACGAGCTCGACCAGGAGCCCGACCTCCGCTTCGGCGCGCACCTGTTTGCGCAACAGGCCGTAGAAGCCAAAGGTCGAAGCGAGCACCAGGGCGATCCAGGGGAGCTCGCCCACCCACACGATGAGCACCACGACCCCTACGGTCGCGAGGGCCACCGACCACCACTGGGCCCGACCCAGCCTCTCGCCCAAAAAGACCATCGCCAGGAGCACGGTCACCAGCGGGTTGATGTAGTAGCCGAGGCTCGCCTGGAGGATCCGCTCGGTGAGAATCGCCCAGACATAGAGGCCCCAGTTGATCGCGATCAGCACCGTGGTGGCGATGAGCGTCAGCACCACCCGCCGGGAGCCGAGCGCCGAGCGCACCTCGGGCCAGCGCCGTTGCGCCGTGAGTAGCCCACCCAGGATCAACACCGCCCAGACCACCCGATGGGCCAGCAACTCGCCGGCCGAGACGGTCGCCAGTTGCTTCCAGTAGATCGGCGACAGCCCCCAGACGATGAACGCGCCGAGGGTGAAGGCGAGCCCCCGGGGGTCGATGCGTGGTTCGGGTCCCGACAAGACCCGCGGACTCTATCCTCCGGCGAGCCCTCAGACCCCGGCCTTGAGCGCCCCCCCGCCGGCACTCATAATGAGGCTCCCGGCTGCGCGGGGGCATTCGATGCGAGACATCCTTCCCGAGATCGAGCTTTGGCAAAGCCAGGGCAAGAAGATCGCCCTGGCCACGGTCGTCAAGGTGTGGGGTTCGGCGCCGCGTCCGCTGGGCTCCAAGATGGCGGTCACCACCGACGGAGGCATGGCCGGGTCGGTCTCCGGCGGCTGTGTCGAGGGAGCCGTGTACGAGGAAGCCCAGCACGTCCTCGCCTCCGGCGAGCCCAAGCTGGTGCGGTTTGGCGTGAGCGACGAGACCGCGTGGAGCGTGGGGCTCTCGTGCGGCGGCGAGATCGAGGTCTTTGTCGAGCCCTTGGGAGACACCGATTGAACACCGAGGTCTTCGATCGGCTGCGGGGCTGTCTGGCCGACGATGAGCTGGTGGCGGTGGTCTCGGTCGTGGCCGGGCCCGGGCTGGGCCGGCAACGGTTGGTGCGCCCGGCCGGCGACGCCGCGGGCAGCTTGGGATCGGCCGGGCTGGACCGCGACGCCGAGACCATGGCAACCGAGTCGTTCCGGACGTTCGCCTCCAGCCGACGCTCGGTCGCGGCAGGAGACGACGAGGAAACCGCGGTGGACCTCTTCTGCGAAGTCCACCCACCGGCACCCAAGCTGGTGCTGGTCGGAGCGGTCCACGTCGCCATTCATCTGGCGCGGTTTGCCAAAGAGCTCGGCTTCAAGACCACGGTGATCGACCCGCGAACCGCCTTTGCCACCCCGGAGCGGTTCTCGCATGTCGACGAGCTGGTAACCCGCTGGCCGCAGGAGGACCTGGCCGAGCGCCGGCTCGATGAGGGCACCTATCTGGCCACGCTGGCGCACGACCCCAAGATCGACCTGCCCGCGCTCGAGGCCGCGTTGCGCAGCCCGGCGCGCTACATCGGAGCCCTGGGCTCGAAGAGGACCCACGGCAAGCGGGCGCAGGCGCTCCGCGAGCTGGGGTTCGGCGATGCGGACATCGATCGCATCCACGCGCCGATCGGTCTCGACCTGGGTGGCCGGCGGGCCGAGGAGATCGCCCTGGCGGTGATGGCCCAGATCGTCCAGGCCGCCCACGGCAAGTGAGCGGCGCGCGTGTCACCGGCGTGGTGCTCGCCGCCGGACCCTCGAAGCGCTTCGGCCGCGCCACGCCAAAACAGCTCGCCCGGATCCGGGGAGAGCCCATGGTCCGGCGCGCCTGCCGGGTCGCACTCGCCTCGCAACTGCGCCAGATTCTGGTGGTGGTCGGCCATCGCTCTTCTTCGGTGGGCGCCGTGCTCGCCGGGCTCGCGGTGGAGCTGATCGAGAACCCCCGCTACGCCGAAGGACAGTCAACGTCGGTCCGGGCGGCGCTGCCGAGGATCGAGCCCGACGCCGAGGCCGCGGTCTTTCTCCCCTGCGACCAGCCGTTTTTGACCGAAGAGACGATCGATGCGCTGATCGCTCGGTTCGAGGAGACCGGCGGACCGATCGTGGTGCCGACGTTTGAGGGCCGGCGCGGGGCGCCGGTCCTGATCGCGGCTGGTTTTTTTGACGAGCTGGCGACGATCCGGGGTGACCAGGGAGCGCGGCAGCTCTTTGCGTCGCAACAGGATCGCCTGGTCGAGCTGGAGCTCGCGGACGAGCGGCCCCTGATCGACGTCGACTACCCGAGAGATTGGCTCCGGCTACTGGATCGAGACTAGCGCTCAGACGTTGCCCTCATCCCCCGCCTGTCCGTATAGTCTCTTTGAGGCTCCGATGATCCCCTCCGCCGAACAAGCCCACCTGGCCGACGAGCTCCGGAACTTCGAGCAGATCGCCAAGGTGCTCAAGCCCTCGCCGGGTGCCTTTCCGGTGTTACCGGGCATCGACATCCACGGCGTCTCGATGCCGCTCAAGGGCGCGGTCGGCGGCGATCACGTCATCTACATCGACTTCAAGAAGCGCTACGACCTCGACCGGCGAATCCGGGAAGCCACCGCGGCGGACCGAACCGAGGTCGCCGAGATGCTCCGGCGCTGCAAACGGCGCGGGGGCGTGCTGCTGACGGATGTCTCCGGCCACAAGATCACCGACGCGCTGATCGCCGCCATGCTTCACCAGGCGTTTCTGCTCGGCGTCTACTACGAGCTCGATCGCTTTGGCGAGATCACCACCAAGCTCTTCGAGCACATCAACCAGCGCTTCTACAAGACCACCACGGTCGACAAATACCTGACCATGCTCTACGGCGAGATCTCGGAGCGGGGCTCGTTTCGTTTTGTCAGCGCCGGGCATCCCCTCCCGGCGGTGTTTTCACGGCGCGCGGGACGTTTCATCACCCCGCCCGGCACACCGGCCAGAACGTCTCCCCCGGTCGGCATGTTCCCCTCGAACGCCGACCCGGACGAGCGCGTGGCACCCGGCGCCCTGGGCTACAAAGAACGCTATTCGGTCAACCAGCTCGACAGCCTCGAGCCGGGCGATCTGCTGATCCTCCACACCGACGGCCTCTCCGAGCACGCCGACGGGGACTACTTCCCCAAGGAAGCCGAGAAACTCCTGGCCAAAGCTCACAATTCGAGCGCCGAAGAGATCTGCCGGCGGCTGAGCGAGAACTTGGCATCCTTTGCGCCCCCGCAGGACGACGTCACGCTGGTGGTGATCAAGCGGAGCTCGTCCGCGGAATGAGCGGACAGAGCGAATTCGACCGCGCGGTCGCGCTCGACCGCAGCGGCGACGGCCGCTGGGCGACCGAGATTCACGACGGTTGGGACTTTGGCGGAACCCCCAACGGCGGCTATCTCCTGTCACTGGTCACGGCCGCGCTCGTCGATCTCACCGGGCGACCCGACCCCATCACCGTCACCGCCCACTATCTTTCACCGGCCCGGCCCGGGTCGGCCGAGATCGAGGGCGAGCTCCTGAAAGCGGGCAAGCGTCACGCCACCGCCCGTGCCTCGCTCTCTCAGGGGGACAAGTGCATCGCCCAGATCCTGGCCACCCTGGGCGACCTCTCGAACCGTCCGGACTCCACGATCCATCACGAGGCGGGTCTGCCCGACCTGCCGCCGCCCGAGCGCTGTATCGCGCCGGCCCCGGTGCCCGGCGGGTTCAAGCCCCCGCCCATCACCCAAAAGGTGTCGATCCGGCTCCACCCCGAGCACGTCGGCTTCGCCTTTGGCAAGCCGCTCGGTCGCGCGGAGATGGGGGGCTGGGCGCGGTTTGCCGACGGCCGACCCACCGACACCCTGGCGCTGCCGCTACTTTCCGACTGCCTGCCGCCGCCGGTGTTCAACGCCGGCATCCCGCTCAAATGGGTGCCGACGATCGAGCTCACCGTCCACGTCCACAAACGGCCCGCATCGGGCTGGATGGGGACTTGGTTCTCGACCGACCACATCGCCGGTGGCTATCTCGAGGAAGACGGCGTGCTGTGGGACGAGACCGGCGAGATCGTGGCGGTCTCGCGGCAGATGGCGATCCTGCCGCGCTAGCCCAACGGCCGCCAGGGGCGGCGGCCGCTTCAAGGGCGGTCGAGGGCTCGTTGGCCCAACGGCCGCCAGGGGCGGCGGCCGCTTCAAGGGCGGTCGAGGGCTCGTTGGCCCAACGGCCGCCAGGGGCGGCGGCCGCTTCAAGGGCGGTCGAGGGCTCGTTGGCGCAACGGCCGCCAGGGACGGCGGCCGCTTCAAGGGCGGTCGAGGGCTCGTTGGCCCAACGGCCGCCAGGGGCGGCGGCCGCTTCAACAGGCTCGACGGCTTGAAGCGGCCGGCGTCCCTGCCGGCCGACCTTTGCCGATCCACCGTTCACCAGTTCGCTTCGAGCCGAGTGGCACTCAACCGGACCGGCTCTCCCGCAACGCCAAAATGCTCCCGCAGACCGGTCGTGAACTGTTCCTCGACACGATCCGCGACCCCGTCCGGCAGCTCGCCCAGGACTTCGGAGAGCAGCAGGACGTCCCGGGTCGACTCGGTGATCAGAGCCTGACGCGACTGCCGCCACACAAAGTGGCGGGTGAGCACGGTCTCTGCCTGAACATAGCCGACCTCGCCGGCCGGCACCGGGATCGACTCCCGATCGTCCAGCGCCTGGAACCGATCGCTTTCGCGGGTGAATCGCAGCTCCAGTTCTTCGACGCCTTCCAGGTCATAGCCACCCGCCGGAACGACGTTCTCAAGCGATACCGTGTTGTAGAAGTCGACCAGCGAGTTGATCGTGAACGCCTGGCCTCCCTTGAGGGCCCGCCGGAGGATCGCCTCGATCGAGCTCGGGAACTTCTTGCCCGAGAATCCCAGCCCTTTGAAGGCCGCGCGCCATGGCGCCACCCGCGGGTGCGACTGGCTGTTGGCGACCTCGAGCGCCGCCGCAGCCGACCACGCTCTCTCCCAACTCCCCCCCAGCCCGGCCGGAGCGGCCGTGTTGTCGACGCCGCGGGCGACGACCGCGACGATCTCCATCCCGGGAAAGGCGTTGAAAATCTCGGGGGCGACCGACAGCCTCAGGACGATGCCGCCTTCTCACTCCGCCGCAGGTGCGCGACCGACTCGGCGATCAGCTTGCGTAGCACGTTCTCGTCGACATCCGAAAGACGGTTGATGTAGAGACAGGACTTGCCCGTCTTGTGTTTGCCCAGCTCGCCCATCAACTCCCCGTACCGGGAGAACCCGGACATGATGTAAAGAGTCAGGCTGGTCTTGCGCGGCGAGAACCCGGTCAGCATCCAATCGCCCTCGCGACCGCTGTCGTACCGGTAGTGGTAGCTGCCGAACCCGACGATGCTGTCGCCCCACATCTCGGGTTTCTCGCCGGTCACTTCCCGCATGATCTTCGCCACTTTGCGGGCGTCGGCTCGGCGGCGCTCGTTCTCGACGCCGGCGAGAAACTTCTCGACGCTCTTGCGATTGCGCTGGGTCTTGAGCTCGGCCACGGCAGCAGTCCTCCTTCTTGCGGCGCTTACCCTAGCAGTCCTTCCGGCTGCGCTAGAGTCGCGCCGTGAACCTCTCCGAGCTGATCGAACCGTTTCGCGGTCAACTGCCCGGCATCTTGATGACGGTGCTGATCCTGGGGCTGGTGGCGCTGGCCCACGTGATCCTGAACCGCCGCTGGCGTTCGGTGGCCTCGGCCCGGCTCCGGCTCCAGATCAGCCTGTTCGCCATCTGGACGTTGGGGCTGCTGCTGGCCCTGATCACGATTCCCATGGACACCAACCTGCGCGGCCAGCTCTTGACCCTCCTGGGCATCTTGCTTTCGGCGGCGATCGCTCTGTCGTCGACGACCCTGCTCGGCAACGCCATGGCGCGTGGCCTGCTGCAGGTAGTCAACAGCTTCAAGATCGGCGATTTCTTGCGCGCCGAGGGCCACTTCGGGCGAATCACCGAGATCGGCCTGTTTCACACCGAGATCCAGACCGAGAACCGCAACCTCACCATCCTGCCGAATCTCTACCTGATCGCCAATCCCCACACCGTGTTCCCGGCCTCCGGGACTCTGGTCTCCGCCACCCTCTCGCTGGGATACGACGTCGGCCACGTCCAGGTGCGTAAAGCCTTGATGAAGGCCGCCGAAGACGTCGGGCTGGAAAAACCCTTTGTCTCGGTGACGGACTTGGGTGATTTCTCGATCACCTATCGCGTGGCCGGTCTGCTCACCGAACTCCGGCAGCTCGTCTCGACGCGATCGAAGCTCAGGATTGCGGCCCTCGACGCGCTGCACGACGCCGGCATCGAGATCGTCTCCCCCGCCTTTCACAGTCTCCGCAGCTACCCCGAGAGCTGGCAGTTCATCCCGGAGCAAACCGGCGCCGAGGTAACCACCGCGCCCGGCTCGCCCGAGGATCTGATGTTCGACAAGGCGGACAAGGCGGCGCTGCTCGCCGAGCTCCAACTGTCCCAGGGCCGACTGGTCGAACAGCTCGACCGGATGGATGAAGAGCTCAAGGACGCCGGGGAAGATCGAATCGCGGCGCTGGAGAAAGAGAAGGCCAGGATCGAAGCGCGGCGCGCCCGGATCGAGGCGTTTATCGCCCGCACCGAAGAGCGGCTGGAAGATTCGTAGAGGTCGGGCTAGATCTTGTCCCAGTTCCAGATCGCGTAACGCGTCGCCTGGTCCAGATTGTGACCCGACTGTTTGAGGGTCAGGAGAATGTTGCCGCGGTGATGGCTCTCGTGGGAGACCAGATAGCTCAGCGTCGTGATCACACCCTTCTTGAACCCGCGGCGCTTGGGTTTGCCGGCCAGACAGTCGCTCAAGAACGTCTCGATGCGCTCGCCGCTTTCCTTGAAGCATTTCTTGAGCTGGCGCTTCCCCGGTTCCTCCTTGGTTTCGAACTTGTAGAGCCCTTTGGACAGCTCCCTCGCCCGGGACTCGAGCTGCCAGACGCGGACGTTGTGCAGGTGACAGAACTGGCGCACGACATTGCGCCCCCCGCGGGTCGACAAGGTGACCTTCATGCCCTTGGCGTCGATCGCATCGATCAGAAACAGGTTGATGCGATTGTTGGTGCGCCAGGCTTCGAGAATTTGTTCGCGCGCGTCATCCATTTGAATCGATCTCCTTCTCGTCGGCCGCGGCGCGCTCGCGGATTCGTCTGGCGTGATGGGCGTTGTGGTAGAGCGTAAAGAACAGCATCTCCCGCAGGGTCAGCTTGCCGATCAGCGGATGCGGGAGCCGGTAGCGATCGAGCGCCTTCTCGGGCCAGGCCTCGGCGGCCGCTGCGAGATCGCTCATCGCTTGCTTCCAACGGTCCAGAACCACCTGCCGCCACTCTTCCGCCGGCATCTCCGGTCGCCCGTCCGACGGGCCGTACCGGCCAGCCTGCCCCCCGGCCGCCAGACCGGCGAGGTAGCGTTGTTTTGTCGCCTCGAAATCGCTCGAGCCCCGCCGAGAGATCCCAAACGAAGCGGCCAGCAAAAGACGGGGCATTCGCAGACCCTTGGCCACCGCGCGCACCGATTTGATCAGGTGGCGCAGGTGCCCTTCGGGAGACCAGTGCTCGCCTTGCGGAGCCAGAAACTCTTTGGTCGGAAAGGCGGCCAGATACCCTCCGACCTCCACCCGCTGCGTATTCAAAGCGGCTACGATGCCACTTTTGGTTGTGACTGTGCCGATGTCAAACATTGCTCCACCCCTGCAGCAAACGGCCGGCAGAGACGCCGGCCGCTTTAAGACACGGCTTTTGAGGCGCCGGCATTACAGCGGTCAGCGAAACTCGAGCCGGGTCGCAATCTCGATCGAGCCACTGATCGAGCGCGCCACCGGACAGTAGTCGGCGTGAAACTCGTGCACTCGTTCGGCGGTCTCGTGGTGCTCCGGGCCGACCGCCAGCGAGTAGACGACGTCGATCTTGCGGATCACCAGCACCTTGCCGTCCTTCTCCACCGCGCCGACGACTTCTCCGATCAAGTCGCCCTCCTCGAGTTTCGCGCCGCGCGCCTCCAGCGCCCCGGCAAAGGTGCCGGTCAGTCAGCCGCCGGCCGCGGCGACGACATAGTCGAGGGTCGTGGCGCGGGGAGGAAAGGCCTCCGGGGGAACCCCGTAGTGCGCGGCGACCTCGGAGTGCACGCCAAAGATCACCGGCTCGGCCTCCTGGGGCAGAAACGCCCGCCGCACCGGACCCTTGATCCGCTCGATCCGGACGCGCGAGGTGTAGACGGTCGACTCGCTCATGGACCTGAGCTTATCCTGCGCCCGTGGCGGCGGCCTAAGGTAGCCTCTGCGGGCAACCACGAGCCCCGCCATGACCGACG
Source organism: Candidatus Multivoradales bacterium (assembly GCA_965224065.1). GTDB lineage: Bacteria > Acidobacteriota > Thermoanaerobaculia > Multivoradales > JAHEKO01 > JAOTZA01. Next base: position 2,634,842 of record CBDCYF010000005.1, on the reverse strand, counting down.
ACACCCCGCAGCGCACCCGAGACTCCAATCTTCCCTCGGGCGAGGCGCGCCTGTTTCTGGCCTCACCGGACGATTGGGCTCCCGAGACCGGAACGGCGGCGGCGCTCGGACTCCTCTCCGAGGAGGAGCGTCAGCGGTACGACTCGTTTGGTCACCCACTCCCCAAACGGCTGTTTCTGACCGGGCGCGCGCTTGCCCGCTCGGCCCTGTCCCGTCAATCCGACACACGCCCCGAAGAGTGGGTCTTCGAGACCGGCCGGCACGGTCGGCCCCGGATCGCCGCACCCGGTCGGCCCACGCTCGACTTCAACCTCGCTCACACCAACGGATTGGTGGCTTGTCTGATCACACCGGCGCTCGCCTGCGGCGTCGACGTGGAGAACACAAGCCGCACTCTCGACCCGATGCGGATGGCCGAGCACAGTTTTGCGCCGGAAGAGGTGGCGGGCCTCAAGTGCCTCGCCGGCCAGGACCGGCAGGACCGGTTTCTCGCCTACTGGACGCTCAAGGAAGCGTATCTCAAGGGCCGGGGAGCCGGGTTCACCCTGCGCCTCGACGCGGTCGCCATCGGCTTGTCGGACAACGGCGTCCTGAACGTGCGATTCGCCGATCGAACCGGGGATGACCCGCGCGATTGGCAGTTCGAGCTGTTCCGCGCGCCCGGAGACCATCTGGTCGCGGTCGCCATCCAACACAGGGATAAGGAGCCCCTCGACATCGTGACGGTGTGGGCCGAGCCCCCTCCGGGCGGCCCGGCGGACCCGGAACGACTTGTGGCGCGTCCCATCGCGCTCGAGACGATCGCCTCGAATGCGCCGCGCTCGCTGCCGGCCCAAGCCCCGGGGGTCCGCCGATGAGCCGACGAACCCCGGGGGCGATCGCGATCTGTCTCGCCGCCGCCCTGTGGGGCCTCGACGGCGTGGTGCTCACACCACGTCTCTTCGAGCTCTCGGTGCCGTTTGTCGTCTTTCTGCTCCACGCGGTGCCCTTTCTTCTGATGCAACCGTTTCTGGCGAGCGGCTACCGGCGTCTTGCAGCGCTTTCGGGAACCGAGTTTCTGACCCTGGTTCTGGTAGCGCTCGTCGGAGGCGTGCTGGGGACCCTGGCGATCGTCAAGGCCCTCTTCCTGGTCAACTTCAACCAGTTGAGCGTGGTGGTCCTGCTGCAAAAGCTCCAGCCGGTGTTCGCGATCCTGCTGGCAGCGGTTCTGCTCGGTGAGCGGCGGTCTCGGATGTTCTTTCTCTCGGCGGCGCTGGCGGTCGCCGGCGGTTATCTCTTGACCTTTGGGGCCCGGCTGCCCGACTTCTCCGGCGGCGGCTCAACCGCGCGCGCTGCGCTCTTTGCGCTGCTCGCGGCGGCATCGTTTGGCTCGGCAACGGTCTTGGGCAAAAAGCTCCTCGGCTCTCTCGACTTCTGGCAGGCGACCTTTGGGCGCTATGGGGTGACCACCGTGGCAACGGCCCTCCTGCTTCTGTTTCTCGGCACCGGAAGCTCGGGGGACGCTCCGTTCCCGTTTGCACAGGTCACCGCTGCCCAGTGGGGCACGATCCTGGTGATCGCCCTGACCACCGGGAGCGGGGCCATCTTTCTCTATTACTGGGGGCTCCAAAGAGTCCGGGCGATGACCGCCACCATCTGCGAGCTCTGCCTGCCGCTTTCGGCCGTACTGTTCGACTATCTGGTCAACGGCTCCCGACTGGCGCCGGTGCAGATCGTCGGGGCGATCCTAATGCTCGTTTCGATCACCCGGGTCAGCACTCAGAACAGCTAGCCCGTTTCTCTTGCCGGCCACCGTCAGGCTACGGCGTCGACCAGCTCCCGCGCCTCGGCCAATCGCGCTTCGCTGCCGTGATGGGCGTGCAAAAAGGACTCCGGGTCGGAGAGCTTGGAGAGCCCGAAACGCATTCCCTTGCGCAGCGCCGAGAAGGTCACCGCCCCGCTCGCCAGCGCGGCCATCAGTCCCAGGTAGGTCTTGAAGCGCCCACGAACCTCATAGCGCACGTCGAGGGCATGCTGCCATAGGCCCGCGTATTCCCTGTAGAACTCGTCGATCGGCAGCCGGGTTGGAAGCACCGCGTGGGCGATGTCGAAGAGCTCCCAGTCCTCGGTGACGACGTCGTCCCCGACTTCGTCCCACAGGTCGGTGCCGGGCAGCGGGGTCAACACCGAGAAACCACTGTTGTAGGCGCCGGTCCGGTCGATCCAGCGCTTGAGATTGTCGAAATCCTCACGCCCCCAGCTCGGGTCGACAATGAAATTGGGCGTGTAGCCGACGTCCAGATCTCGCAGGATCTCGATGGCGCGGTCGTTGTTCTCCGCGGTGTTGGACTTGTTGACCGAGTCGAGCCCGGCATCGTCGATCTTCTCGAGGCCGATAAAGATCGACAACTGACCGCAATCCTTCCACATCTCGATCAACTCGGGAAACTTGCAGATGATGTCGCTACGGGTTTGGATCGTGTAGTGCTTTTTGATCCCGGACTCCCGGAGCGCCCGCGCCATCGCCCGTCCCCGCTTGACGTTCATCCAGAAGATGTCGTCGGTGACAAAGACGTTCGGCGCCTCGATCATCTCGAGCTCGGCAACGGTCCGCTCGGGGCTCTTCTCCCGGAAAGTCGATTCGTGGAACTTCCACACCGAGCAGAAGTTGCACTTGAACGGGCAGCCACGAGCGGTCTCCAGCAGCGCCAGGGGCCGCCGGAAATTGATGTAGTACTCATTGGCGTACTCGTCGATCAGATGCCTGGCCGGCATCGGCAGCTCGTCGATGTCGCGCCGCGCCGGGGCGGGGCCGGTGAAGACCGGACCGTCCGGAGCGTTGATCATCAAGCCGGGGATGTCTCGGAGGTCCTTGCCTTCGTCAAAGGCCCTCGCCACGAGCGGCATGATCTCCTCGCCGTCCCCGATCGCCACCACGTCGATCCATGGGTGATGGAACCAGCGCGGATCGCGTGACGCATCGTGGCCGCCGAGGAGGATCAACGTGCCGGGCATCTCCTGGCGCACCTGCTTCGCCAGGCGCAACATCCGGTAGCGCTCGGTGGTGAAGTTGCACTGCAAACCCACCACCTGCGGCTCGAACCGCCGGACCTTCTCCATTCCGGCCTCGACGCCGTCGATCCGCAGATCCACGATCTGGCATTCGTGACCTTCGGGCTCGAGCCCACCGGCGACGCACTCCATTCCCAAGGGCTCGACAAAAGTGATCATCTCGAGCCCGATGATCCCCCCCACCGGGGCCTTGAGGAACGAAATCTTCATCGCCGCACCCCCTTTGAGCAGCCAGAACCGGGCGACATCGTTTTCTGATTCGCTATCCCAACAAACCGCCCGAATCGTGTCAATCCGGCCTCGAAGATGTTACGTGGCTTTGCGGCAAGAGGAGATTGAGCACCAGCGCCGTCAACCCCCCGGTGATCAATCCCGAGCCGAAGAAAGTCCGCACCCACTCGGGGAACCCGGCCAGCACCTCTCCGCGCAGCTCGACTCCGAGCCCGAGCCCCATTGCCACCGCCAGGATCACGAGGTTGCGCCGGTCGAGCTCGACCGAGCGATGGAAGATCGACACCCCGCTCGAAAAAATCATGGCGAACATGATCAGCCCACCGCCGCCGATCACCGACGGCGGGATAGTGGCAAAGAGCGCTCCCACCTTGGGGACCAGGCCCAGCGCGATCAGAAACACGCCCCCGACGGCGGTCACATGACGGGAAACCACGCCGGTGAAATTCACCAGCCCGACGTTCTGCGAGTACGAGGTGTTGGGAAACGCCGAAAACAGCGCCGCGAGCCCGCTCATCACCCCGTCGGCGACCAGGCCGCCGCGGAGCTCCCGGGCCGTCGGCTCGCGCCCAACCGCAGCCAGCGTGCCCGAGATGTCGCCGATGGTCTCCATCGTCGAGATCACATAGATAAACCCCATGACCGCGATCGCGGTCCACTCGAACTCGAGACCAAACGCCAGCGGACGCGGCGGCGATAGCCAGCCGGCCTCGGCAACCTTCGAGAAGTCCACCCGCCCCATCCCCAGCGCCACCAGGTACCCTGCGGCGGCGCCCAGCAGCATACTGCCGTAGCTTAAGAAGCCCCGCCCGAACTGGTTGAGGAGCACGGTGACGGCAAAGACAAACGCGGCAACCCCGAGGTTGGCGAGCGATCCGTAGTCCTCGGCGCCCTTGCCACCGGCGGCGTAGTCCATCCCCACCGGGATCAGGGTGAGGCCGATCAGCATCACCACGATCGAGTTGACCAGCGGAGGGAAGGCGTGGCGAATCCTGACGATCGAGAAGCCCAGCAAGACCTCGACCAGCGAGGCCACGAGAAAGGCGCCAAAGACCACCGCCAACCCGTGCTCGCGCCCGATCCCGACGATCGCGCCGAGAAACGCGATCGAGGTCCCCATGACGATCGGCACTCGCGCGCCCACCGGCCCGATGGGATAGGACTGGACGATGGTGGACACACCGGCCATAAAGAGGACCATCTGGATGATCAGCACCGTGTCATCGAACGCCAGGGCCAGCGCTCCGGCCGCCAGCACCGGGATCGCGATGTTGCTCAGCAACATCGCCAGGACATGCTGAATCCCCAACGGCACCGCCTCGGCGAGCGGCGGCCGGTCGTCGATCCCGTAGGCGACCCTGGCCTCCGTTCCGACCCGGTCGGGCGCCGCGCTCACGCCGGCCCCGCTCCTGAATCGGCTCCCGGGCCGGCTCCCGAAACGACCCCGCGCACCAGCGCGGCCACCGCTACCAGACACCACACCCCTTCGAGAACCATGAAGGGATAGAACGGGATCATGGCGGCGGCGGCACAGGCCATCCCGGCTCCCAACGCGTTCATCGACTGGTAAACCGGCGAGCCGACGGAAAGACGCCGGGTCAGGCTGAGCAAAAAGGCCAGGAGCAGCAACGCGACACCGATCGACCCGATCCAGTCCGTCGCGCTCATGCGAAGGGGCTCGTAGCGATCAGGCTTCGCGAGCCCGCGCCTCGTCCCGCAGTTCCCAGAGCCGGCTGGGCTTGACCGGGATCTCGAGAATCTCGAGTCCCGGCTCGTCCAGGGCGTTTTCGACCGCCTGGGCGAAAAGCGGCCCCACCGGAATGGCCCCCGCCTCTCCCGCGCCCTTGATCCCCAGCGGGTTGAGCGGAGACGCGGTGGTCTCGTGCCCGATCTCCACCCGCGGCACGTCCAGGGCCGTGGGGAGCAGATAGTCCATAAACGAGGCGTTCATCAACTGGCCCTCTTCGTTGAACACCAGTTGCTCGTAGAAGGCGTTGCCGATGCCCTGCGCCACCCCACCGTGGATCTGGCCGTCGAGAATCAGCGGGTTGATCACCCGGCCGCAGTCGTGGACGACCACATAGCGCAAGATCTCGACATCGAGCGTCTCGGGGTCTACCTCGACGATCATCGCGTGGACGCCGCTGGCGGTGGCGCCGCGCTCGGGACCAAAATAATCGGTCGCCTCGAGACCCGGTTCGGCCCCGGGCTCGACCGCCCCGCGCATCGGGTTGGCGCGGAGCGCCAGCTCGCCCAGCGGGATCGTCTTGCCGGGCACACCCTTGACACGCACCTCACCGGCGACGATCTCGAGATCGTCTTCGGCCGCCTCGAACTCCCGCGCGGCCTGGTCCAGGATCTTTCGCCTCACCTTGACCGCCGCCGCATGGATCGCGTTGCCCGCCACCACCGCGCCACGGCTGGCAAAGGTGCCGGCACCCCAATGAAAAAGATCGGTGTCACCCGTCGTCACGCGCACGTCGCGCACATCGACTCCCACCTGGTCGGCGACGATCTGGGCAAACGACGTCATGTGACCCTGACCCTGGGTCCCCACACCGGTCACCACATTCACCTTGCCGCCGGCCTCGACCTGCACCCGCGCCCCTTCGTAGGGGCCGATCCCGGTGCCCTCGACATAGGCCACCAAGCCCAGACCCAGGTGTCGCCCCTCGGATCGCGCCTGCGCCCGGGTCTCGCGCTCGAACTCGTCGTAGCCGATCAGGTCGAGCGCCTTCTCGAGCACCGGCTCATAGTTGCCGCTGTCGTACACCAATGGCGCGAAGTCCTGGTAGATGATCTCGTGATCGTGCGGAAAGGAGTCGGGCGGCAAGAAATTCCGCCGCCGGATCTCCGCGCGGTCGATCTCGAGCTCTTTCGCCGCCAAGTCCAGCAGACGCTCCATCACAAAAACGCCGTGCTGCCGACCGGCTCCACGGTACGGCGTGACGATCGGCTTGTTGGTAAAGACCGCGGTGAACTCACTGTAGTAGTTGGGGACGCCGTAGCAGCCCAGCAGCGTGCACTGGCTGTTGATCGGCACCGTCAAGCCATAGGGGTTGTAGGCGCCGTTGTCGTGCAAAAAGACGTCCTTGACGCCGAGGATCCGCCCGTCCCGGGTGAGCGCCATCTCTGCATCGTGCACCTGGCTGCGCTCCTGGGTGGTGGCGACAAAGTTCTCCTCCCGGTCCTCGATCCACTTGACCGGACGGCCCAACCGGAGGGACACCCAGGGCACGAGCACCTCCTCCTGGTAGAACATCATGATCTTGGGTCCGAAGCCGCCGCCGATAAATGGGGCGATCACCCGCACCTGGCTCTCGGACAGACCCAGCATCGCGGCCAGCCCGTTGCGGATCGGGATCGGCGCCTGGGTGGTGTCCCAGACGGTCAGCTTGCGGGCACGGTCGTCCCAATCGGCGACCACCCCACGGTTCTCCATCGCCGCCGCCGCTCCGTGGTCGTAGAGCAGACGCCTGGCGACGACCACGTCGGCCTCGGCGCGCGCCTTTCGGTAGTCGCCCTTTTCCTGGATGACATGCGCCGAGATGTTGCGGTCGACGTCCTCGTGGACCCTCGGCGCGTCTTCCGCAACGGCCTGCTCGAGATCGGCGGCCGCCGGCAGAGGCTCGAAGTCGACCGAGATCTCGGCCACCGCGTCCTCGGCCAGATACCGGCTCGCCGCGACCACCATCACCACCGGCTCGCCTACAAAGCGAACCTTGTCTTTGGCCAGCGGCACCTGGACGCGCTCGTTGAAGGTGCAGCGCTCGATCGGTGGCGGCGGCACCAAAAGCGGCCCCGGCCGCCAGTAATCGCCGAGATCCGCGGCCGTGTAAACCGCGTAGACGCCGTCCATCTCGCGCGCCGCCGAAACGTCGATCTCGCCCAGTCGCGCATGGGCGTGCGGGCTGCGCAGAAAGGCGACGTGGGCCATCCCCGGGAGGTTGACGTCGTCGACGAATAGGGCCCGGCCGGTCAACAACCGGGGGTCCTCGTTGCGGGTGATTCTCTCGCCAAAGGTGCGAGTCGACATCGGTTGGGGGATTGTAACCGGGACGGCTGACCGAGTTGGGAATAGAGAACCGGCGCAGGCTCCGCAGGGAACGGCGCGGCGATCGTGCAGCCACCGACCTGGTAGGGGCGGGGCTTGCCTCCGCCCGCACATCGAAGCACGGGCGATCACGGGCCGGGACAAGCCCGGCCCCTACAACTGGAGCCTGGAGCGACAGTCACCCTGCTCTGGTAGCGGCGGGGCTTGCCCCCGCCCGCACATCGAAGCACGGGCGACCACGGGCCGGGACAAGCCCGGCCCCTACAACTGGAGCCTGGAGCGACAGCCACCCTGCTCTGGTAGCGGCGGGGCTTGTCCCCGCCCGGCGGCCGGCAGGGGCGCCGGCCGCTTCAGAGCGCTGGGAGTCTGCGACCGGGATGAAGCGGCTGGCGACTCTGCCAGCCGTGTTGGTGTCACCATCGTCGATCGGCTGGGAGGCCCCCGGCCGCTTCCATTAGAATGCGCGTCTCACGGTCCCGAGCGGAAACCCCGACGCGGATTCCGCGTATGTGCGATCAAACCGACTTCGCTCCCCGAGCTTTTTCAAGGAGGCGCTCGATGCATCGAAGCAAGAATCTATTCGCCCACCTGGCGGCAGCCCTCGTTCTCATGGCCGCCGGCCCGCTTGCCGCGGAGCCCGGGCCGGCCGATTGGCCGCAGTTTCGCGGCACCGCCCGCGACGGCGTGTCGACCGAGACCGGGCTGCTGACCACCTGGACCGACGACGGTCCCCCGGAGGTCTGGCGGGTCGAGATCGGTGAAGGCTACTCGGGCATGTCGGTGGTGGGGGACCGCCTGTACACCATGTATGCCGCCGAGCACGAGGACAAGGCGGTCGAGTTCGCCGCCGCTTTTGAATCGGCAACCGGTAAAGAGGTCTGGCGCACGTTGATCGGCGACAAGCTCGACACCGAGTTCGGCAACGGCCCGCGTGCCACACCCACGGTGGACGGAGAGACCGTCTACGTGATGGGCTCGCACGGCGCCCTGGCCGCGCTCAAGGCCTCGGACGGCTCGGAGATCTGGCGTCTCGAGCTCACCGAGGCGTTTGGCAGCCAGCGCCCCTACTGGGGCTTCTCGATGTCCGCCCTGGTGGATGGCGACAAGCTCCTGGTCGAAGGCGGAGGCGGCGAGGGTAAATCCTACGCCGCGCTGGACAAGAAGACCGGCGAGGTGGTCTGGACCAGCGGCGACGGCCGGCCCGGGCACAACTCACCGATCTCGATGGACGTCATGGGCGAGCGACGCATCGTCTATGTCGCCGGCGGCAAGCTGCGCTGCATCGACTCCGACGGCGGTGAAGTCTGGGCGCACGAGTGGCCGCAGGGCGAAACCCACGCCTCCCCGGTCTTTATCGCGCCCAACATGATCTATGCCTCGGGTGCCGAGGGGGTGGGAGCCACCCTTATCCGCGTTGACGAGCAGGCCGAGACCAAGGTGGAAGAGGTCTGGAAGGTGCCGAATCTCCGCAACCATTTCTCGACCGCCGTAGCCCACGACGGCTATCTCTACGGCTTTGACAACGCCACGCTCAAGAGCGTTTCGGTCGAGACCGGCGAGATGGCCTGGGCCAAGCGTGGGCTGGGCAAGGGCTCGCTGATCTACGCCGACGGACACCTGCTGGTGCTTTCGGACCGCGGCAAGCTGGTGAGCATCGAGGCCTCCGGCGAGGGCTACTCCGAGGCTGGCAGCGTGCAGGCGCTGACCGGGCGGAGCTGGACGTCGCCCACTCTGGCCAACGGCCGCCTCTATCTACGCAACCACACCGAGATGGTCAGCTACCGGCTGGACGGCTAAGGAGAAGAGCATGAGGTCCAAATCCCTACTCATCATCGCCCTCCTGGCGGCGGCCCCCGCGGGCGCGGCCGAGATCGACGACGTCATCGCCAAACACATCGAGGCCAAGGGCGGACGGGCGGCCTGGGACAAGGTCGAGACGTTGCGAGCGACCGGCGACTTCACCGCCTTTAGCAAGGTGGCGCCGTTTACCTTGCATCGCAAGCGCGGCAACCTCTACCATCTCGACCACACCATGAACGATGGCCGCATCGTACTCGGCTACGACGGCGAGACCTTTTGGTGGGACAATTTCTTTTTCCAGGCGGGGCCCCAGCCGATCACTTCCGCGCCGGATCTGGCGGTGATGGAGCGCGAGATCGAGTTCCGCACACCGCTCTTCGACTACGCAGACCGTGGCTTTGAGGCCTCGCTGGTCGAGGGCGATACCGAGTTCGATGGCAGTCCGACGATCGGCATCCGGCTCAAGCGCGCCGACGAATCCGAGGAAACCTGGCATCTCGACCCCAAAACATATTTGGAGGTCGCCCGTGAGTCTCCGGGCTCGGACTTTGGGCGCCCGATGCCCGCCCGAACGTTTTTTGGCGAGTTTCGGGAAGTTCAGGGCGTGATGATCCCGCACTGGGTCGAGTCCCAGTGGTACACCCGTCACCGCGTCATGGACATCCAAGAGCTCGAGCTCAACGTCGACATCGACGACTCCTTCTTCTCCATGCCGGTCGCCACCGGTATGGACCTTTTTCAGAACATGGTCGGAGAGTGGACGGTCAAGGTGGAATCCAAGGCCAACCCCCGGCAGCCCGAGTTCTCTGAAAGCGCGCGCGAGTCGGTGATCGCCGCCTCGCTCAACGGCGGCTTGATCCACGAGACCTTCACCAACTCCGTCGGCGTCGAGGTCACAAGGAACTTCTCCTACGACCGCTTCCGGGAGCGCTATGTCCTAACCCAGATGAACGCGGCGCAGACCTATCTCGACATCCAGGTCGGCCAGCTCGAGGACGGCACGCTTACGGTCTCGAACGTCGAGACCGGCACTCCTTACCGCGTCTTTGGCGCGGAAGTCCACGGGCGCTGCACGCTCTCGGAGGTGACCGAGGACGGTTTCTCGTTTCAGGTCGAGAATTCGTTCGACGGCGGAGAGAACTGGGCGGTCATGCGGAAGCTGACCTACACGAAAAAAGGCGGCAGCTAGGTCTCGGCGGCGTTCACATTGCCGGTCCTGTCGATCGGCGCCGGATGGCCGAAATGGAACCCCTGCGCCAGGGGGAAGCCCACCTCGGCGCAGGCCTCCGCCTCTTCCGGTGTCTCGACACCCTCTGCGACCGGCTGCATTCCCATTGACTGAACGGTGGGCACGAGACTCTCGAGCAGTTGCATCCGCTGCTTGGACTCATAGGCCTTGTGAATCAGGCCGCGATCGAACTTGAGGTAGTGCGGCGGCGCCTCGGCGATCTCTTGAAGCCGCGAGTGACCGGCGCCAAAATCGTCAAAGGCCAACTCGTAGCCCAAGTTGTCGAGCCCTCCGCGTAACGTTCGAATCAACTCCAGACCGGTGGCTGCGGCTTCGTGGATCTCGAGCACGACACGAGTCTCGGCGTGCGCCTCGGCGAGCCTCCCCAGCGACTCGAGCAGCTCGCCCGGCTCCGCTAGCTCGGCGGGGTGGGTGTTGAGGAAGATCCGCGGTACCTCGGACAGCCGAGTCGCCGCGGTCATTCCCTTGCTGCGGCACAGCTCGCTCAGCTCGCGCTCGCGACCGAGCTTCTCTGCCACCGAGAACAGCTCGGCAGGGGGGACCTGCTCTCCTGCGATCGAGCCTCGCGAGAGAACCTCGAACCCGTGCAATGTTTCACGGTCGTCGAGACTCACCATCGGCTGTAGATGAGAGAGCAGCGCTTGCTCCCGCATCATGACGTGGAAGTCCCGCTCCCGGCTGGCGAAGTAGTCGCTGAGCTGGGTCGTCGACATCGCTGCCGTCGCCGTGTGCTCGGCGGACCGATAGCGAGCCAAGCGCAGCTCGCGGTCACCGAGCAAGATGATGTCGCCTTCGTGGAGCTCGACCTCACCGGTGACCCGGATGAAATTGACATACGTGCCGTTGGTGCTGCCCAAGTCTCTGAGCCAGATACGGTCTTCTCGCCGACACAGCTCCAGATGCTCATTCGAAACCGTGGTCGAGCGCAGCCGAATATCCGCTGTCGGGGCACGGCCGACCCTCAGTGGAAACGAACGCATCATGGTGCGCCACGCTTGCCGCTCGGAGTCGACGTAGCCCTCGAGATACCAAAAAGTCTCCGCCTCTTTGATCTCGATCATCATCGCCAGCTTGTTAGCGTCCCACAACCTGTATCCAAAAACTATTAAGAGATCCACAGAATTTGGGCGCGTCTAGGCGATGTCCTTATTTCAATCGGTAGAATTCCTGAGAACATAGATGCGCAGACCTGATTCCTTTCAAGAGCTCGAAGCCACAGAGCTTTTTTGCGCCCGCTGCCAGCGAGCCACGCCGGTTCGCAAGCGGTTGCTGCTGGTCCTGCCGACCGGCAATCAGTACGACTTTTTGTGCTCTGTGTGCGGCAACTCGGTCGGCACCAAGCACGACGACGACACCGAGGCGTTCTCGGTCCTGAAGCCCGACTGAAGCGGCAGCTGCCAGCCTTTCTGAAGTGGCCGGCGCCTCTGCCGGCAGTTCACGACCCGCCCCCTGCCCGCCGCTACGGCAACTCTTCTTCGGGCAACCCGAAGTAGTGCCCCAGCTCGTGGATGACGGTGTCGCGGATCTCGCGCAGCAGCTCCCGCCGGTTGCGGCAGGCATCGAGCAGCGGCAACCGGTAGACGACGATGCGGTCCGGTAGATCGGGACCGTAGGACGACGGGCCACGCTCGGGAAGGGGCACGCCTTGATAGAGCCCCAGCAGGGTGTCGTGATCCGGGTCGAGTCCGGTACTCCGGATGTCATCGTCGCTCGGCTCGTCCTCGACGGTCACCGCGACATTCTCGATGGCGCGCGCCAGATCGTCCGGCAGATTGTCGAGAGCTTCGATCACCACGCGCTCGAAGTCCTCCCGGCCCATGCGAAGCATCACGAAACCCTATCTCAGAAGGCGGGTCGGCCTGGTCGGAGTCTCCGCAGGGCACGGCGCGAGCTACTCGGCCCTCGATCGGGTGCTCGCGCCTCGGTTTCCCTCGCGCCGGATCGGGCTCGGACTGAACATGACCGCGCCTTACGCTCGGTCAAACGGCCCTGATGGAGCCTCCGACCGCGGCCGACCCTGCCGCTCGCAAATGATGGCGCCGGTCCTTTCGCAGCCCGGTTTGAATGTCCGGCAGGAACGCTGCGAGCCCGCGCGCGCACGACACTCGCTCGGCTATGAGCCTTGGTCCGCGCGGGCGAGCAACGAGGCGCGAGCGAACTCAGCCAAGGCCGAATAGCGAGCGCCGTTTCCAGCCGGACATTCAAACGGGCTGCGGGGAAAGGCAGCACCGCGCGCGTTGCCTCGCCGTCAGCGCTATGGGACCATAGGCGGCCCGACGACGAGGAGACACTATGAAGAAAGCGCTCGCCATCACCTGCGTCCTCTTGCTGGCCGGTTGCGTTCCGCCCGCGGAGCAGGCCACCGAAACGGAAGAGGCGTCCGACGCGGAAGACATGACCTCCGACGCCAACATCGCACGCCGCCTGGCGCGATTTGCGCCCACCGAGCTTTCGGCCGATCTCTCGGGTGTGCCCGACGGCGAGCGCGAGGTTCTCAAGGAGCTGATCGCCGCCGGCCGGCTGATGGACGAAATCTTTCTGCGCCAGGTTCACGTCGGAAACCCCGAGCTGCGCGCCGGGCTCGCCGACGCGAGCGAGGCGATGCGTACCTATTTCGACGTCAGCTTTGGCCCCTGGGACCGTCTCGACGAGATGGAGCCCTTTATGGGCGACCTGGAGCACCCGGACGGCGCCGGTTACTACCCGATCGATATCTCGAAAGAGGAGTTCGAAGCCTGGCTCGAAGAACACCCGGACGACCGAGAAGCCTTTACCGGTCTATTCACCGTCATCCGCCGCTCCGGCGATGACCTCGTCGCGGTGCCCTACTCCGAGGTCTACCGTGAGTGGCTCGAGCCCGCCGCCGCACATCTGCGCCGCGCCGCCGATCTCACATCCAACGCTTCGCTCGAGAAGTTCCTGCGCTCGCGAGCCGACGCCTTCTCGAGCGACGACTACTACCAGAGCGATCTCGACTGGATGGATCTCGACTCGCCGGTCGAGGTCACCATCGGACCCTATGAGACCTACGAGGACGGTCTTTTTGGCTACAAGGCGGCCTTCGAGGCCTTTGTGACCGTCAACGTGCCCGAGGAGTCGGCGGCGCTTACACGCTATAAGAACCTGCTGCCGTGGCTCGAGAGCAACCTGCCGATTCCCGACCAGTACAAAAACGAGCGCGGCACCGACAGCCCGATCCGGGTCGTGGACGAGGTCTATGTCGGCGGCGACTCCAAGGCCGGTGTCCAGACCCTGGCCTTCAACCTGCCCAATGACGAGCGTGTGCGCGAAGAAAAGGGCTCGAAGAAAGTCTTGCTGCGCAACGTGCTGCGCGCCAAGTTCGACAAGATTCTGGTGCCGATCGCCGAGCGCGTGGTGGCCAAGGATCAGGTCGACGACATCTCCTTCGACGCCTACTTTATGGAGGTCCTGCAGCACGAGCTCAGCCACGGCCTCGGCCCCGGCAAGATCACCATCGACGGCCGCGAGACCGAGGTACGCCTCGAGCTCAAGGAGCTCTACTCGACCCTCGAAGAGGCCAAGGCCGACGTCATGGGGATCTACAACATCCTGGCCTTGGTCGACAAAGGCGAAATCCCGGCCGAGATCCGCGACACCCTGGAGCCCACCTATGTCGCGGGTCTGTTCCGCTCGGCGCGCTTTGGCGTCCACGAGGCCCACGGGCAGGGTGTCGTCTCGCAGTTCAACTATCTGCTCGGCAAGGGCGCGCTCGAGGTCGACGGCGAGGGCCGCTTCCGCACCGTCTCCGACAAATTCCCCCAAGGCATCGAAAGCCTGCTGAACGAGATGCTGATGTTCCAGGCGCGCGGCGACTATGCCGCCACCTCGGCCTTCCTGGCCGAGTACGGGCACCCCTCGCCCGAGCTGTTGAGGGCAATCGACAAGCTGGTCGACGTGCCGGTCGACATCCGCCCGCTCTACCCGACCGCGGACGAACTCACAGGGTCAGGCTAGCGCCGGAGCGACACGCCGAGACGAGCCGTAATGCCCGTGGCGAGGTTTTTTGTGCGGGTCGTATCCTCGAGGCCTAGCTCCACGGACCAGCCTTTGGCGACTTCGATCAGGGCCTCGGCTCCAAAGGCCAGGTAGCGCACTCCGTCACTGAAGCCGGCGGCGACGCTGCTCCCGCCGCTCCGGGACGAGTAGGGCTCGATGCCGTAGAGGTTCCAGGCCCACCGCCATCTGCCGCCCGCCTGTACTCCTATCTGCGCCCGGTAGGACAAGGCGTCGGTCAGGCCCTCACCACGGGCGCGGTGGCCGGCTTCGAGGTACGTCCAGCCACGCCCCCCGGAAAGTGACCGGCCCAGTGAGACGAGGAGTTCCCCTTCCAAGGCTCCACTCCCAGTCGGCAGCAGCCGCTGGCCGAGCTCCTCGTCGCCGGTCGGCGCCTGCACGAGCCCTCTAAGGGCGAAAACCCATGCGCCCTTGGAGGCCAACTGCCGCTGCAAGCCGAGAGTCACGTCCCCCGGACCATAGGCGTCGCCAAAGTCCCGAAGCGACGATTCACTGATCAGGGGGGCGCTCAGAATCGCCGTCCATCGCTCGCTCAGCCCGTACTCGACGTAGAGCGACAACTCGCTCCGCTCGAATTCGGAAATGGTGACTTCCCGGCCTTCGGGAGTTGCCAGGGTGTCCGTAGCCAGATGGCTCGCGGCGAGCTTCGCGTAGTACGCGCCCGCGCCCACAGGCCAGGGGCCGGCGGCAACGCCGGCTGGGATCACGATAGCGAGCACGCCCGCCAGAGCCGCGACTCTCACTCCAGCCGTCCGGTCCCGAACGCCAGCTCGACGGCGGTGCACCAGATCACCACGAACTCGTACTCCGACCCGTCACCTGACACCTCGTAGCCCTGCGCACCTCGAAAACTCTGCAACCTGCCCAGGACGAGATCGTCGTCTCCGCATCTGCGGCGGGTGCAAAGCCGCACGTCGAGGGCCCCGGAGCGGTCGGTCTCGAAATCCTCGTCAAACCGCACCGCCTGGTTTCCATCGCCGTCTTCCTCGAGACGCGCTCCACCGACGGTACGGTACCCGTTGGCGCTCCGAAACGCGGCGGTCGCGATCACGGTTGCCGTCTCCTGCGGCGGCGGAGGGGCCAGCGGCTGGGTCGGCTCGGTAGGAAGCAGATTCTCCCCCTTGCAGCCGAGCGCGAGCAGCACGAGCACGACGCACAGCGCCGCTCTAAAGCCACTCGGGCCGAAAGGTCCAAACTCTCCTTTTCTTCGATACACGACTCGACCGCCACAAAATCATACGCCGCCAGCCCAAGCGCAGATCTGCCTACGGCGGTGATTGGCTTTGTGAAAGGGCACAAAAACAAAGGGGCGACTCCCAAGCGCACGATTACAACGGGCGGGGGCAAGCCCCGCCCCTACACGATTCGTGTCGGCAACAACCCATGAGCGATCAAGCGCCGAGCGGGTCGCCCGGAGCGGAGGCTGCTTGAGCTGGAGCGAAGGGCGACCCCGAGGCGCACGATTACAACGGGCGGGGGCAAGCCCCGCCCCTACACGATTCGTGTCAGTAACGACCACGGTTCGTTCGGCGACCGCGTCGGAATAAACGGCCGGCAGAGGCGCCGGCCGCTTCAATGTTGGCGGAACGCCACGAACCGACCCCAGCACGACGCCAGCTCCATCCCGCGCTGGATAAACGCCGCGATGTAGTAGCGGCCGCTCTCGGCATCCGCGATGGCACCACCGAGGTTCTCGGCGTGGACGATCCCCTTGGGGAAGAGATTCAGGTGCATGTCCTGGTAGTACTTCTCCTGCGGGTACACCTCGTCCCAGTCCCCGCCGTACTGGGCCTTCAGCTTTTCGTTGGCCACCGTGAAGGTACCGGGATGGAAGATCCGCTGGATGGTGTTCATCGGGTGCTCCATGGCAACACAATCGATCCCGAGCCACTTGATCTTGCGCTCGATGCACCAGTCCGCAAAGTCCGGCGACGGGCCCGGATGCTGGATCATGTAGCGGAACTCGTCGGAGTCGGGACTGTTCCAGCCAAACCGGTTCCACCCCGTCTTGATCAACAGGATGTCGCCGTCCTCGAGATCCACCCGGTCTTCGATCATGGCCGGTGTGTAGACGCTCGAGTCGCTGACGGCATCCGAGATGTCGACGATCACCCCGGGACCGTGCCAGTCGTCGAGCGGCACTTCGCCGATGGTGCGACCGGCCGCCCAGAAGTGTTTCTCGCCGTCCATGTGGGTGGCGAGGTGAAAGCTCGCCCGGCAGTGGGCGTTGTTACGCCCCAGGCCCAGGTCTTGCCCCCCCACCCGCTTGGTGTACTTGATGGATAGCGGCTCGTAGTTGGCCCACTGCGGTGTCTGGACGCTAAACGGCAGGGTCATGTCCAGCAAGTCGATCTCGGCCAGCGCATCGAACAGCTCCGACTCGTCCCCGCCGTCACCCGGACCCAGGGCCACCACCCGGCTCCAGGCCGATTCGACCTCCATAAAGGGTAGCGGCGGGACAAAGAACCAGGCGCGCCGGTCGAGCAGCTCGCCGATCTCGCCGCCCAGGGCTTCGACCAGCAACAGCCCGGACTTGGGCATCTCGCGGTGGGTCAGCCCATAGTAGTCGGCCGGCGGAAAAAGCTCATCCCAACCCTTGCCGGTCTCGGCCCGCGCCTTGGCCTCGGCCTTCTCGAACTCGGCCGGGTGGAGGCGCCGGATGTTGGTGTTCATCGGGTGCTCGGCCGAACCGCAGTCGACCCCCAACACCTTGAGCTTCTTGTCGAGCGCCCAGGGGAAGAAGTCCGGCGACGGACCCGGATGGCGCACGTAGTAGCCGAACTCCTTGTTCTCGACGCCTCCCTGGGCGTCCGGGTTGGCGACGTCGGGCAGGTCGTGGGCGTAGCGGCTGTACCCGGTGTGGACGATCAGGATGTCGCCGTCTCGAACCTCGACCCGCTCTTCGACCATCGCCGGGGTGTAGAAGCCGTAGTCCGAGACCGCGTCCGAGACGTCCGCGACCACGCCTTGGCCACACAGATCTTCGAGCGGAATCTCCGCTATCGCGCGGGCTCCGGAATGGAACGCGCGCGGGCCGACCAGGTGGGTCCCGGTGTTGTTGCTCCATTCGATCAACTGTCCGTTGGCCCCCTGGCCGCCTCCCCAGGATCCGGTGAGCCGCTTGAAGAAATGCACCTGCAGCGGCATCTCGCCCGGAAACGGGGGGGTAAAGATCGACAGCGGCTGGGTCAAGTCGTACCAGCGCGCCTTTCGGAGTGTCGAAATCGCCGAGGACATTCAGGCTACCTAATGCACCGCGTTTCAGGAGATGGATTCGATGTATTCACGAGGGAATCCCAGCTCTCGCAAGACACCTCGGAGCCTCGATGCGTACTCCGGGTTGTGTTCATCCGGCGAAGGCGCCTCGCGCAAGTTGTAACACAGGGCCGCAACGAGATCGCCCTTCAGAGTATGCGCCAGGACGGCCTCGGGAAGATAGTGCTCGAGGCCAGGGCCCGAGTAGAGACGGTCTAGCTCGCGGTGGGTCAGCGCAGCGAGCGTGCCATAGGCCCGGGCTCCGTGAGCGGGAACTAGCGTGGCGCGCCGGCCGATGCGCAACGCGAAGCCATCGACATATCCGGGCCGGGGGTCGGTGGGGGTGACGCCGGTGTCGCGGAGGACGCCTACGTCCATGAACAGACCATAGAAGAAGGCGTCGATACGGCGTTCGGTCATCCTGTCAGAGCGTCCGGAACAGGAACTCGTCTAAAGAGAGTACTTCTCGGCAAAGGCGAGGACCGCCTGCTCGAAGATCTCGATCGGCGGCCGCACCAGACCGGCCCCCACCTGTCCCACCCCGGCCTCGCGGTGGGCGATCCCGGTGTTGACCCGCGGGGTCACCCCCAGCTCGACTACCCGGCGGATGTCGATCCCGGTCGGGCTGCCTCGGAAGTCGAGCGGCGGGATGGTGAAGTGCCGGTGCTCGCCCGCTGTGATCTCGTACATCTCGAGCGTGGCGTCCAGCGCGTCGCGCGGCTTGCCGCTGACAAAGGACACGATCGCCGGAGCCGCGGCCATGGCAAAGGCGCCGATCCCGGCCGTCTCGGTGATGGTCGAGTCGCCGATGTCGGGGTTGGCGTCGGCCGACGTAAACCCCGAAAAGTAGAGCCCGTCGGGGGTCGCCGCCGGGGCGGTGAACCAGGCGTCGTCTAGCCCGCTGACCCGGATCCCGAAGTCGGTGCCGTTGCGCGCCATGGCGGTGACCAGGGTCGAGCCTTCGACACCGTGCGCCGCGTCCGCCATCGCCTTGCAAGCCGCCATCACCGGGTTCAAGACGCTCAAGGCGTTGTCGCCGAGGAAGGTCAAGACCTCGGCCAGCACCTGGTTGTCCTGGGCCACCGCCGCCAGATGCGGAGCCAGGAGCTTCAGATAGAGGATCGAGCCCGCCTTGTTGCGGTTGTGCCCTTCGTCGCCCATGTGGAGGGCCTCGGCCAGGAGCGCCCTCATGTCGAGTCCGCCCGAAGCTTCGAGTGCGTCGCTCAAGAGCGGCGCCATCACATCGTTCATCCAGCGCAGCTTGTCGAGCACTTCAGGTGCGTAGGCGCCGTAGCGCAACACCTTGCCGTAGCCCTCGTTGAGATTGGAGAACGCCCGGCCGGTCTCGGTCTCGACCACATACACCGCCATCGAGGCCGACGTCACGCCCGCCATCGGACCGACCGACTGGTGATGGTGGCAGGGCGCAAACCGGATGTCACCGCTGGCCGCCAGCTCGCCCGCCGCCTTCTCGTCGTCCGCCAGGCCTTCGAAGAGCAGCGCGCCGATCACCGCGCCGCGCAGGGGTCCGGACATGCGCTCCCACTCGATCGGCGGCCCGGCATGGAGTAGCAGACCCTGCTCGAGGCCGGGAACGACGTCGCCGGCCCGCGCGACGCCGGTGAGCACCGGCCGGGTGGACGTCATCCGCTCGAGAGCGGTCTGGTTGGCTTGCTCGATATCGATCGTCATCGCTTCCTCGTCTCCATCTTGCGGAGGATCGCCATCAGCTTCTCATTCCCACCCGCCGGCGGCCGCCAGTCGACGTGGATCGCCCGGGCGTCCTGATCGAGCAGGCTGGAGTAGAAGAGCTCGAGCCCGACGTTGATCGCCGCAAACGGCCGGGTGAGCGTCTCGGCCGCCACCGGAGCACCGCCCGGCTCGGCCGCGGCGGCGGTCTTGAGGGCCACGTAGGCGATCGTCTCCTCCACGCCACGAAAGACCCGGGCCCCGGCCTCTTCCAGTCTCGTCATCTGGGTCTCGAGGTCTTGGGGATCCTCGTCGGTCCCCACCACCAGAGTCACGATCTCGGGTCCGCCTTTCGAGCGCACTTCCTCGAGGATCGGGACCAACGAGCCGGCGGGGTCGGCGTGCGAGCCCTCGCCGAGCACCACGTCGAGCAGGATGACGCCCACCTCGGGGTCCGCGGCCTCCTTCAGAAGCCGGCGGTTGCGCAGGTCGGGGTCGATCATCGGGTGAAGACGCCCGACGGTGAACTCATCGGCGCCGAGATCGAGCAGGGTGTGCGCGCGGCTCACCGCGGGGTCGGACAGCACCGAGACACCCTCGGCGTGGAGATTGGAATAGACCGGATCCAGAAACACCGACAGTCCGTGGAGGACTTCGAGCGCCAGCGTGCCGCCGGAGAAGAGGCCCCGCAGATAGCCGCTCGTGCTCTCGACAGCCGAGCCGGCGTCCTCCCCCGCGCCGGCCGCCTTGACCGCCAGCCGCGCGGCGTCGTCCAGACCGCGGGCAAAGGCGACGTTCCCCACCCGGGCGACCGGAGGGGTCAGGCCGCTGAAGGCCACCACCACCGGCTTGCCGTACCGAAGCGCCACCGAGAGCACCCGCGCGGCCACCGCGGGCGCGGGCGGTTTGGAGACCAGCACCACGACCCGGGTCGCCTCGTCCCGGGCCAGCAGGTCGAGCGCCCGGAGGGCCGTCGCCCCGCCGACGTCCGCGGACAGGTCGCGGCCGCCGGTTCCCAGGGCGTGCGCGACGCCGGCGCCGAGCGCGTGCACCCGGCTCGCCACCGCCTGAAGACCGGTTCCGGCCGCCGCCACAATCCCGATCGGCCCGCGACGCACCCGGTTGGCGAACCCCAGGCCGACACCGTCCACGAGCGCGGTGCCGCAGTCGGGACCCATGACCAGGAGCCCGCGGTCGGCGGCCTTGGACTTGAGCCGCACTTCCTCCTCCACCGAGACGTTGTCGCTGTAGAGAAACACGTTCCGTCCTGCTCCCAACGCTTCCTCGGCCACTCGGGCCGCATAGCGGCCGGGAGTCGAGACCAGCACCCAGCCGGTCTCGGGCAGCAGCTTGAGCGCGCCGCGCAGGCTCTTCGGGCGGTAGTCGGTATCGGCCGACTCGCTCGCGTCGGAACGGCGTTCGAGAAGCTCGTCGACTCGCGACAGCGCGTCCTCGGCCGCCGACTCGCTCTCCGCCGACACCACCAGGAGCAGGTCGTCCGCTCCCAACTCTTCTGGAAGATCGGCCGGCAAGAGGTCATTGGCCCGCAACAGGTCCAGGTTGGCGGCGGTTGCCATCACCACCCCGGCGTCGCCGATCCCGTCCAGACCGGCTAGCGCGCTCTGGAGCTGCATCAGCACGATCGAGTCGGCATAGGCGCCGCGGCGGATCTGGTGATGCAGATTCAATCCGACGCCCCCAGAGCTCTTTCGATCTCGATCGCCCAGGCCAAGACCGCTTCATCCTGCCACCACCGGCCCGCCAACTGAAGACCAAACGGGAGCCCGTCGATGGTGCCGGCGGGAATCGCGACGGTCGGCAACCCCGAATGGCTCCAGGGCAGGTTCATCACCGGGTTGCCGGTCGAGTCCAGACCGCGTGGCGCCACCCCCGGCGCCGCCGGTGAGATCCAGAGATCGACACCCTCGGCCTCCATCTCGCCGAGCAACCGTTCGCGAAGCTCCTCCCGCCCGGCCCGGTCCACCGCCAGCTCGGCGTCGGAGATGTGCGTGCCCTTCTCGATCAGCTCGGCGGTCTTGGGGTGATAGGTCTCACCGTACTCTCCGTACCACGCGCCGTGCACCCGCGCCGCCTCCGCCGCCACGATCCGGTAGTGACGGGCCTCGATCTCGGCGTAGTCTTCGAAGGCCTCGACCCTGCGCACGGCAAAACCCGCTCGCGCCAGCTCGGCGCACAGCTCTTCGAAGCGGGCGCGTCCGGCGGGATCGGCCCGTTCGAGGAGGGGGCCCACCGGCACCGCCAGAACCGGCTGGGTTCGCGGCAACTCCTCGTCGCTCCAATCCGCGCACAACATCCGGGCCACTCGGCGCGCACCAGCACCGTCGGAGGTAAAAAAACCGATGTGATCGAGCGACGGCGAGAGCGGGATGACACCCTGGCGCGAGATCCGATCGTAGCTGGGCTTGAAACCCACCACGCCACAATACGAGGCCGGCCGCGAGATCGAGCCGATGGTCTGGGTGCCGAGAGCGAGAGGACACAGACCCGCCCCGACCGCCGCCGCGGAGCCCGACGATGAGCCCCCCGGGGTGCGCCCGGCGTCGTGCGGGTTGCGTGTCGGACCGGAGCCAAAGTAGGCGAACTCCGTGGTGACGGTCTTCCCAAAGATCAAAGCACCCGCGTCCTCGAGCGCGGCAACCGCCTCTGACTGCCGTCCGGCAAGGGTCTCGGCCGGAACCCGGCTACCCGCCCGGGTCTCGAACCCGTCGACATGAAAGATGTCCTTCACCCCGATCGGAATACCAAAGAGCGGAGGCCGTTTCGAGGGCTCGGGAAACCGCTCTTCGAGTCGGCGAGCCTCCCGCCGCAAACGGTCGAACCGATCTTCCTCCGTCAGCAACGAACGCACCTCGGGCTCGCGCGAGGCGGTGCGTTTCTCGAGCACGGCAAGGTACGAATCGAGCGACCGTTCGCCCGAGCCGAGCAACCGCGCCAGCTCGTCCAGCGGCTCGGGAGGCGAACCCGGAGACTTCCGCGTCATCCCGCGCGCTGTTTCTCGGCCGCCAGCTTCACCGCGTCGACGATGTGCTGATAGCCGGTGCAGCGGCAGAGGTTCCCCGACAGCGCCTCGCGGATCTCGCGCTCGCTCGGGTCGGAGTTGCCGGCGAGAAACGGACCCATCGTCATCAGAATCCCCGCGGTGCAGAAGCCGCATTGGAGGCCGTGCGCCTCCCGGAACGCCTCCTGGAGCGGGCTCAAATCGTCCGGTCCTGCCGCAAGCCCCTCCACCGTCGCCAGCTCACGCCCGTCGGCCTGGACCGCCAGCAGCAGACACGACCGCACCGGAACGCCGTCGAGCTGCACGGTGCAGGCGCCGCAGACGCCGTGCTCGCAGCCCACATGGGTGCCGGTGAGATCGAGCTCCTGGCGCAGAAAATCGGAGAGCAGAAGCCGGGGCTCGACCTCCCGCGAGAAGGTCTCGCCGTTGACCGTCACCGTGATCCGGTGTGGCGCGACCGGAGACATGAGCCGCTAGGAGCGCGCCCTTTCGACCGCGGCGTTCAGCGCCCGCTTGGTCAGCACACCCGCCAGGTGGCGCTTGAACGCCGCCGTTGCGTGGATGTCGTCGCTTGGCTCGATCTCTTCTTCCGCCGCCAGACGTGCCGCCCGGTCGATCGTCTCGTCCGAGAGACCTTCTTGTCGCAGCAGCTCCGCGGCCCGTGGCGCCCGCGTCGGCACGTCCCCGGCGCTCAGATAGACCAGGCGGGCGTCGGCGACGCCACCGTCTTCGGTCAAGGTCACGACCACCGCCACCCCCGCCTGGGCGTAGTCCCCGTGGCGGCGCGCGATCTCCAGAAAGGCCGTCCCCGTGCGCGGTGGCAGTGGCGGCAGCGACACCTCCACCAGAATCTCGTCGGGGGCGAGATCGGTCGTCATCAGGCCGACAAAGAAATCCTCCGCCGGCACCGTCCGGACGCCACTCGAGCTCTTGAGCGTGAGCTCGGCGCCCGAAGCCACCGCGATCACCGGCAGCTCACCCGCCGGATCGGCGTGCGCGAGGCTCCCGCCGATGGTCCCCCGGTTGCGAATCTGCGGATGGGCGATGTGCGGGACGGTCTCAAAGAGCAACGGCGCGTGCTGGGCGACCAGCGGATCGCGTTCGAGGGCGCCGACGCGGGCCATGCCGCCGATCCGGAGATTGCCGGCCTCGTCGCGACGGATCGTGTCCAGACCCGTGACCCGGTTGAGATCGATCAGAATCCCCGGTTGCGCGAGGCGAAAATTGAGCAGCGGGATGAGGCTCTGTCCGCCGGCGAGTATCTTGGCGTCGTAGCCGTGCTGCGTGAGGGCGTCCAGCGCGCCCTCGAGGCTCTCAGGGGCGAGATAGTCAAATGCCGGAGGCTTCATGAACGCTGGAATCGTAGCAGGTGAGCGGCCCGGGCTAGACTCTCGAACGTGGGTGTTTCCACCGAGACGCCGGCCCCGACCCGCCACCTGCTTCTCTACGACGGCGTGTGCGCGCTGTGCAACCGGAGCGTCCGGTTTCTGCTCCGCATCGACAGCCGGAAACGGATCTTCTTTGCGCCGCTTCAAGGCGAGACAGCGGCGGGAGTGCGAGCGCGCCACCGTGTTCCGGAAACGCTCGACTCGATGATCCTGGTCACCGGGCTCGGCGACGACGACGAAACCGTCCACGCCGGCTCCACCGCCGTGCTGACCAGCCTGGCGGTCGTGGGAGGACTCTGGCGCGTCGTGTCGTGGCTCCGCATCGTGCCGCGGCCGCTGCGCGACCTCGTCTACCGCTGGGTCGCGCGCCATCGATACCGTTGGTTCGGACGCCACGAGAGTTGCCCCATTCCACCCCCCGAGGTAACCGGCCGGTTTCTGGACTGACGGTAGGAGAAAGCTACAACCCGGCGGATGCCCGTCTGGAAACGGCGCGAGCTACCCAGACTTCTCGGGTGGGCTCGCGCCTCGTTGTCCGCCCGCGCGGACCGTAAGGAGTCCGCCAGGTCCTTCGTATGCGCGCGGGCTCCCAGCGTTCCTGCCGGGCATCCGCCGGGTTGCAGCGACTCCGCCAGTTGGCACAGAGCCACTGGCCAACGGGCAACTCAGAGATACGGTGAGAACAGCCAGGCCGCGGCGTCTCGCAGCCGGGCCGGCAGGGAGCGGCCCTCGAGGGTCTCGAGTCCGATCGGTTTCGACCTCGAGCGCACGTCCGCAAAGTGATCCCCGAGCGCGGACGCAACGCTCCGGTCGAACACCTCGACGGCGATCTCGAAGTTGAGCCGCAAGCTGCGCGGGTCGAGGTTGGCCGAGCCGACCTGCACATAGTGCTCGTCGACCAGCAGGAGTTTTGTGTGTACAAACGGCGGCGGTTGGTAGAGCACCCGGACACCCCGCCGGACCAGCTCCCAGAGCTGGTTGCGGGTCGCCCAATGCATGTACGGGAGATTGTTCTTGGCCGGCAGCAGAACGCAGACGTCCACCCCGCGAAGGGCCGCCGCTTCGAGCGCCGCCATCAGCTCGCGCGGCGGCAGAAAGTACGGCGTCATGATGGCTACACGATTGCGCGCTACGGACACCGCACCGATGATGATCGTCAGCAATTTGTCGAGATCCTCGTTTGGTCCGTCGACCACCGTGCGGCACAAGGCGTCGCCGGCGCCCGCCTCGATCGGGTCGCAGGGGTCGAGATGCTCATCGGTGACAAACCACCAATCCCGCCGGAACACCTGTTCGAGCTGTGCCACGATCGGCCCGGTGAGCCGGAAGTGCAGATCGATCGACGACGAGCGCTTTGCCGCGGCCAGGTGGCGACCGCCCAGGTTCATCCCACCGGTAAAGCCGACGCGCCCGTCCACCGTCAGGATCTTCCGGTGGCTGCGCAGGTTGACGTGAAACGCCGGCGGCAGCAGCCGGGGGGGCAGAAATCGAGCCACCGGTACTCCCAGGCCGGCCAGGATCTTCCCCGCCCGCGGCCACGAGTAGAGCTCGCCGACACCGTCGATCAACACCCGCACCCGAACCCCACGACGGTGCGCCCTCTCGAGCGCGTAGAGAAACCGCCGCCCGGTCTCGTCGCTGTCAAAGATGTAGGTGCTCAGATAGACGCTCGCCGACGCGGTTTCGATCGCCTCGAGCATCGGGGGATAGGCCTCCTCGCCGCAGTGCAACGGCTCGACCCGGTTGCCACCCAGAAGCGGGCGCCGGGTCACCGCGTCCGAGATCCGCACCAGCTCGCGCAGCTCCCCCGGGATCTCTTTGGCTCCCGGACCCAGCGGCTCCGCCACCGAGGTCCCCGGATGGACCACTTCCAGGCTCTCGGTCCAGCGCGATCCCAGCCGTTTGGCGCGGGTGACCACCCGGTTGACGCCAAAAAAGAAATAGAAGAGCGACCCCACCACCGGGAAGGTCAGGCAGACGGCGATCCAACCCAGAGCGGCCCGCGGATCCCGCTTGTGAAGCAGCGCGTGCCCGGCCGCCACGAGTGCGGTCAAGCCCACCGCCAGAAGCACCAGCCACTCGAAAAGGCTCACCCGCCCCACGATACCTATTTTTGGTGCGAAGCGAGCCGGACCGGCGCCCAGCGGTTAGCCTGAGGCTGCGATGCGGACCGTCCTTCTTCTGGTCTTGTTTCTCGTCCCGGCCTCCCGCGCGCCGGCGCAGAACGCGCAGAACGTGGAGACCTCGGGTTTGATCTTCGAGGCGCCGCCCGAGCTCGCCGCCACCATACGGCAGCTGGAAAATCTCGACACCCGGCGGTTGCGACGGCTGATGGAGCTCATCGGGGCCTCCGAGATCGACCCGCCCATCCGCGTGATCCTCGAGCCGGAGACCTCCGCGATCGCGGCCGGAACACCGTCTTGGGTCGCCGGCATGGCCTATGGACCGCTTTCGACGGTCGTTCTCTTCCCGGAACGCAGTCCGTCCTATCCGCACGACTCGCTCGAAGAGGTCCTGCTCCACGAGATCGCCCACGTGCTGATCGCCCGGGCCTCCGGCTTTCAGGATGTCCCGCGCTGGTTCAACGAAGGCTTGGCGATGGTCGGATCCGGCCGGTGGAGCCTCGACGACCGCTCGTGGCTCACGGTAGCCGCGACTCTGGACGCCGACACTTCGCTCCGGGAGCTCGACGCCAAGTTCTCGTCGTCCCGGCTCGAGGTCGCCCGCGCCTACGCCCTGTCCGGCGCCTTTGTCCGCGACCTCATGCGGGGATCGAGACCGTCGGCGGCGCGGGACATCTTGGCCCGGCGAGCTTCCGGCCTGTCTTTCGACGAGGCCTTCCGCCGCTCGGTCGGCGCGTCCATCGACCGCGCCGAGTCCGCCTTCTGGCGCCGCCACTCGATCGGCTACCGCTGGGTCCCGCTGCTCACCAGCTCCTTTGCTCTCTGGCTCGGCATCGTCGGCCTGACCCTGCTGGCGGGCTGGAAAAAACGGCGCCGCCGCAAGCTGCTGGAAGAGCTCTGGGAAGAGCTCGGCGAGGGCGAGAATCCGCCCAACTAGCCCCCGACATTAGTAGGTTTCTTAACCGTGGACATGCGCTTTGGTGCATGAAATAACTCTACCGTCCAGTTTAGTTACGGCTCCGTTCCGGAGCTTATTTTTCTTCCGTCTGAACCGTTTCAAGGAGAAGGAAATGAAGAGAAGCTATCTTTTGACCGCAGCCGTTTTGCTGCTCGCCGCCCCGATGACGGCGCAGATGACCGAGCTGCCCCCCAACGCCAAGCCGGGCGAATGCTACGCGCGCGTCTTTGCGCCGCCGACATTCGAGAACCAGACCGAGAACGTCCTCGTCAAAGAGGCCTCCTCACGCGTGGAGGTCACCCCGGCGCGCTACGAGTGGGTCGAAGAGCAGGTCCTGGTGAAAGAGGCCTCGAGTCGTCTCGAGGTCATCCCCGGTAAGTACGAGTGGACCGCCGAATCGATGGATCACGACGCAGCCGACGACCGCGTCCTGATCAAGGAGGCCTCCTCGCGTATCGAAGTCATGCCGGCCAAGTACGACTGGGTCGAGGAGCAGGTCCTCGTCCAGGAAGCCTCGAGCCGTCTCGAAGTCATCCCCGCCAAGTACGACTGGGTCGAAGAGCAGGTCCTCGTCCAGGAGGCCTCGAGCCGCCTCGAGGTCATCCCCGCAAAGTACGACTGGGTCGAAGAGCAGGTCCTGGTCAAGGAAGCGTCCTCGCGTCTCGAGGTCGTGCCGGCCCAGTACGACTGGCGCGAGGAGAACATTCTGGTCAAGCCGGCGACCACCAAGGTCGTCGAGGTTCCCGCCCAGTATGACTGGGTCGAGGAGACCATCATGGTCAAGCCGGCCACGGTGGCGTGGAGAAAGGGTCGCGGCAACGTCGAGCGCGTCAACGAGGCGACCGGCGAGATCATGTGCCTCGTCGAAGAGCCCGCGGTTTATAAGACCGTCCGGAAGCGCGTCCTCAAGGCCGCCGCTACGACCCAGGAGGTCGAGGTTCCCGCCGAGTACAAGACGGTCAAAAAGCAAGTGATGGTCGGAGGTCCCAAGACCCGCACCATCGAGATCCCCGCCGAGTACAAGACGGTCAAAAAGCAGGTGATGGTCGAAGGTCCAAAGACCCACACCATCGAGATCCCCGCCGAATACAAGACGGTCAAAAAGCAGGTGATGGTCGAAGGTCCAAAGACCCGCACCATCGAGATCCCCGCCGAGTACAAGACGGTCAAGAAACAGGTCCTCGTCGAGGGTCCAAAGACCCGTACCATCGAGATCCCCGCCGAGTACGAGACCGTCAAGCGTCAGGTCGTCGCGATGGCGCCCCAGACCCGCACGGTCGAGATCCCGGCCGAGTACAAGACCGTCAAGGTCCTCAAGCAGGTCGCCCCGGCCGAGGTCAAGACGATCGAGATTCCGGCCGAGTACGCTACCGTCACCAAGACCGCCAAGGTCTCCGACGGCGCCATGCAGTGGCGTCAGATCGTTTGTGACACCAACGCCACCCGGTCGCTGATCTCCGCCGTGCAGCGCGCGCTGCAGGACAAGGGCTTCAACCCGGGCTCGGTCGACGGTGTCCTGGGCAACCAGACCCTCGCCGCGGTCGAATCGTTCCAGCGGAGTGTCGGGCTGCCGGAGGGCTTCCTGACCCTCGAGACGCTCCAGCGTCTGGGGATCGAGTCGACTTCGTAGAATCCGATCCGATCGACTTCTTCTGGCACCGGCTTCGGCCGGTGCCTTTTTTTATTTCTACAGCCCAGCCGGCCAAGAAAAACCGAGCGATTCAGATTCACGAGCCTTGGATCCGGCGGCGTGGACTGAGTCTCATAATTCCTGGGATCGAGTCTCATAACTCCACGGAAAGCGTGCCGCCGCACGCAGTTTCCGGGCGGTTCCAGGGCGTGGCACTGACCTTGCTCTTGGGCCTCTGGAGACCGGTGGCGCGCTTCGAGCGTGCTACCTCCCTCGAGGGTCGCAAAAACAACGAAGTCACGTGGATGCGTTTATCCACTTGAGGAGGAACTGAATGAAAAAGTTTTACTTAGCACTTGCCTTGGTCGGCCTGGTGATCGCTCCGGCGGTCGTCAACGCCCAGGCCCGTACCACGGGTGGAGTCAACGTCTCGGTCGTGCAGCAGGAAGACGGCAGTGCCGTCTCCGGCGCCACCGTGACCGTGAGCTCGACCGACCTGGGTCTGGAGTGGGAAGGCGACACCAACAACGCGGGCGTATACCGTCTGACCGGTCTTCAGGTCGGCGACTACACCGTCGCGGTGGTTGCGGTCGGCTTCCAGCCGCAGGTCCTGAGCTTTCGTCTGGGCGTAGGTGAGACCTACCCGCTCAAGGTAGAGCTCGCCCCCGGCGAAGCCGTAACCCAGGAAATCACCGTTTTCTCGGCGCCGACGGCGCTCGAGACCACCCACGTGGGCGGATCGCTCGACTACGAGAAAGAGGTCGAGGAGCTTCCGATCAACAACCGGACGCTCAACACCATCGCCTTCTTTGCGCCCAACGTGGCGTCGAACCCCAACGCCAACCCGTCGATCTCCGGCGCCCCCGGCACCGACACCGTCGTGATGCTGGATGGGGCCGAGGTCTCGGACCCGTTTTTCGGCGCCGCCCCGACCCTGTTCCTGGAGGACGCGGTCGAGGAGGTCCAGGTTCTGACTTCGGGCATCAGCGCCCGCTACGGCCGGTTCCAGGGCGGCGTCATCAACGCGGTGACCAAGTCCGGCTCGAACCAGTACGAGGCGACGCTGCGCTCCGAGTTCCGGCGTGAGAGCTGGGACGGTCAGACACCCTTTGAAGAGAGCCGTTCGGAGGACCTGCGCAAGGTCCGTCAGTTGACCGGCGGCGGCTTTGTCTTGAAAGACCGCCTGTGGTGGTTTGGCGGCGTCCGCGACGTGCCGGACAGCTTGCAGGACTTCACCACTTCGGTGACCGGTGAGACCTTCACCCGGGTCACCAGCCAGGATCGCTGGCAGGGCAAGCTGCGTGCTGCGCCCTCGGCCAACCACATCTTCGACATCAGCCACCTGGAGTTCGACGCCACCGTGTCGGGGCGCGCGGCGCTGCCGCCGGGCGATCTCAAGTTCGCCAACGGCGTTCGTGCCGATCCGCGCGAGACCGACACCCTGGCCTACCAGGGCGTCCTGAGTCCGTCGCTCTTTGCCGATGTCCAAGCGACCGAGAAGGCCGTCTCGATCGTGTCGGGCGGCGACCCCTCGGGTCCCTCGCCGATCTGGACCAGCACGCCGTTTGCGTTCTGGAACAACCACTGGTGGGATGCGTCCGATCCAAATCTGCGGGACAACGAAACCCAGTCGGGCAACATCAGCTACGCCTTCGAGACCGGTGGCAACAGCCACTTCCTCGAGGCCGGCATCCAGAACGTCAACTCGATCACCGGCGGCGAGAACAAGCAGACGCCGACCGACTACTACCTGCGCCTGCTCAACACCGACGCCTACGCCGGTGAGGTGGGGCCCGACTCCGCGTTCAACATCTACGCGCCGGATGATCCCAACTGCCCCAACTTCAGCGCGACCACCGGCTGTGTCGGCTTAGCGCGCCGCTCCGAGGCCTTGCCCCTGGGTGGCAACAACGAGATCGAGAACCTGGCGCTCTATGTCCAGGACACGGTCACGTTCAAGAACGGCAAGTTCCGCGCCGACGTGGGTCTACGCTACGACGACGTCACCAGCAACAGCCCACTGGCCTTCCAGAATTTCGCGTTCGACGAGGTCTCACCGCGGCTGGCCTTTGCCTGGAACGTCGATCCGTCGCTCCAGATCCTGGTTACCGGCGGCCAGTATCTCGGCCGTCTGAACGACTCCGTCTTTGGCGCGGCCACGGGCGTGGGCAGCGCTCCGGGGATCACGTCGTTCTACACCGGCCCGACTATTCTCGGGTTCACCGGTGCCGAAGTCGACTCCATTCTGTTGAACGACGACTATTGGGGTCTGATCGTCGGCCTCCTCGATCCCAACCAGCCCACCACCTTCATGCAGGACGGCGTCACCGGCCCAGCGGCACAGGACTTGTCGCTCGGATTCCGCAAGGCATTTGCCAACAACACCGGTTCGGTCACCGTGACCGCCCACCGGCGGAAGTTCGACGACCTGCTGGAAGACGCCTTTGGCGCGGTGTGCACCGAGCAGGGACTGAGCTTCGACAACGGCGGTCGGCCGGGCTGCGACACCATCGCGGCCGAGACGGCTCCGGGCGTCTTCACCGACTTCGACTCCACCGTCTGGATCAACAGTGACCTCGCCCAGCGCAACTATCAGGCCATCACCACCACGTGGGACTGGCGCCCGTCGCGCAATCTGGTGTGGTTCGGGAACCTGACGGTCGGCAAGATCGACGGCAACTTCGAGGGCGAAGGTCAGAACACGCCGGCCGCCGGCAGCGCACTGCACGACTACCCGCGGGCGCGTCCGGAAGAGGGCGCGGCCCCGGTGGGTCTCCTCGACGAGGACTTCGCGCAGCGCCTACGGACGGGTGCCACCTATACCCACTCGATGGGTCGAGCCGGCAGCCTCGCCTTTGGCGCGGTGCTCACCAAGCAGTCGGGACGCGTCTACAGCGCGACCGCCAACGTGCCGTACGCCGATATCCCCGAGTACCTCAACGACCAGGGCACCTACACACACTACTTCGGCGGCCGGGGCATCAAGCGCCTCGACAGTTGGATGCGTGGCGACCTGAGTGTCCGCTACAGCGTCAAGGTCTGGAACCGAGTCGGTTTCTGGACCAAGCTGAGCGCCCTCAACGTGACCAACGAGTCGGAGATCACCGACTTCAACGGCCGCGACGAGGTCGCCGGCAGCGCGCAAATGATCAACGGCGTGCTGACGTTTGTGCCCAGCGGCAACTGCACGTTCGACGACAAGCCTTCGCCGGACTGTACCGGTTTTGGCCGGGTTCGCAACGAACTCGACTACCAGGCGCCGCGCGCGGTCCTGGTGACGGCCGGATTTACGTGGAGGTAGAGTGTCCTCCTACCTCCCTATCGAGCCGCCGGCTTTTGCCGGCGGCTCTTTTTTTACAAAGGAGACTGCCACCCTTCCGGCGGTTTTTATTTCGACAGCTCGAGCAGACGCGAGGCGATCGCTCGGGAACCGCTGGACCTTCTTGCAAGCGGTCTCGGGGTGTCGAGAACGGCCCGCACCTCTCCGACCCAGCCGTCTCCCGCGAACAGCTCGCGGTCGATCACGCGCCCACTGAGCTGGGCTCTGGCGTAGGTCGCCAGGATCGGCGATTCCGGGAAGCCGGGTCTCTCGAGATACAACAGCGGCGTCCGGCCGCGAACACATTCGGCCACCGTACTGTAGCCGAGCTTGCCGACGACCAGATCGGCGGCGCGCATCAAGTCCGGTGGATAGAGGGGCGAGCGATCCGGCAGCAAGAGCGAGGAACCGCGTCTTTCGAGCGAGTCCACTCCGCCTAGAAACACCGCAAAAAAGTCTCCCGACACCTCGGTGATGGCGGCACGGTCCCAGCCCAGCCCCCCCATGGTCAGAAGAACCAGCTTGCGCCGGTCCGTGTCCCGCAGGCCGACGGCGCGACGCACCTCGGTACGGCTCCGCCGGGGCTCGCGGCTGACCGGCGCCACCGCGACCGACCCGGCAAGCGGGGCACAGACCGGCTCGGCCTGAAACCGCAGGTGGGCGGCGGCGTTTAGCTCCTCGTTTCGGACCGCATACACCTCCAGCTCGGATGCGGCGGCCGGGTATGTACGGTAGATCCAGTCCCAGGTGAAATTCTCGATGAGAACGGAGGGACGACCCGCGCGGCGCGCCGCCGCGATCCCCAACGGAGCAACGTCGCAGACGGCAAGGTCGACCCGCCGGCTCTTGAGGAGACGGGCCGCTTCGGTGGCGGCCTCTTCGAACCCGCGCCAGAACTCATCGAGAGCGACCAGCGTCTCGCCCAGGTCTTCCTCGAACGGCCCCTTCTGGGCCATTCCCACGTCGGTGCGGAGCGGAAAATACTCAAACGGTCCCTCCAGGGAGTCTTCAAAAAACCACCTCGGGACGGTGGTGAAGACCAGGAGCTCGACCGAGGGCTCCAGCCGGCGCAGCTCCCCCATCACCGCGGCCGCACGGGCGGCGTGGCCAAAGCCGTGCGGGGTGACAAAGAAGGCGATGGAGGGCGGCACGGCGGTCCATCCTATAGAGGGCTGCCGGAGTCGTTTGTCCTACGGCGCCGGGACGGTATCCTGTCGGCGCTTTTTTCAAGGAGAGACCATGAACGCCGCCAATATAGAGACCCTGTGCGTGACCGGCGCGGGCCAGATGGGCTCGCAGATCGCCATTCTGGGCGCGCTCGCGGGCATCGAGACCCGGCTCCACGACATTTCCGGCGAGCAGCTCGAAACCGCGGTCGCGACCAACCGCAAACACCTCGCGCGGCGAGTCGACAAGGGCAAGATGACGCCGGAGGAGCTCGAGGCCGCGTTTGACCGGCTGACCACCGGGACCGACCTCGCGGTTGCGGCCGATGGCGCCGATTTCGTCATCGAGGCCGTGGTGGAGCGGCTCGACGTCAAGCGTGAGGTCTTTGCCGCGCTCGACAAAATCTGCCCCGAGCACGCCATCCTGGCCACCAACAGCTCCTACCTGATGAGCTCGGAGATTGCCGACGCCACTCAGAGGCCCGACCGCGTCTGCAATATGCACTTTTTCTTTCCGCCCCTGGTGATGCGGCTGGTCGAGATCGTGCGGGGCACCGCGACCTCGGAAGAGACCCTCGACACCACCGCGGGGTTCGCCCGGCGCATGGGCAAGCAGCCGGTGCTGCTCCACAAGGAAATGCCGGGCTTTCTGGTCAACCGCATCTTGCGGGCGCTCTCGAACGAAGCCTACTTCTTGCTCGAGAACGGTGTCGCGACCTTCGAGGACATCGACAACGCCTGCCGCCTGGGCTTGAACCATCCCCTGGGGCCGTTCCAGCTCGCCGATTTCTCGGGGCTCGATATCGGCTACAACGCGCGCATGGAGATCTTCGAGCGCACCGGCCGGCAAGAGGACGCCCCCCCGCCCTCGCTCGAGCGGCGGGTCAAACGCGGCGATCTGGGGCGCAAGACCGGCCGCGGCTTTTACGACTACTCGACCGACCCGCCGACACCGAGCGGCGACTAGCCGGTTTCCCTACCCTTTCGGGTCACGAAGCTCGCACGCGTTTGTGTCGCCGGCGGACGAGCTCAGGACGCAGGCTCGCCGCTCCAGCTCGACAGCCACCCTAACGTCGGCCACGACCCCAAGCCCCTCGCGATAGAGCCCGGCGAGCCGCAGACAGGCGTCGGCGTGCTCTCCGGCGCAAGCGCGCCGGAAGATGTGCGCGGCAAACTCCGGGTTCGCCGAGATCCCCTCGCCCGACGCCAGGTGCTCCGCCAGGCCCACACAACCCGGCAGGTGGTCGCGGTCGCACGCCTGACCAAAGTAGTCCGCCGCGGCCACGACGTCCGCCCTTGCTTTGTACCGTTCGGCCAGCCACTGACAGGAGGGACCGTAGCCCCCGGTGCAGGCGCGGCGGAAACACTCGTCGATTCGAGCTTCCCGTTCTTTCGTCGTCCCCGCGAGCTCCGGGTCCTCCTCGCTCAAGAAAAGCGCGAATCTCCAGCAGCCCGCGGTGTGGCCCGCGTCGCATTCGGTCTGGTACAGATTCTCCGCTCGCGCGCGGTCCGGGGGCGTCCCCTCTCCTCGCGCCAACATCTCGGCAAGACCCAGACAGCCGCGGTGTTCCCCACCCGAGCACGAGCGTTCGAAAAGAGCGACCGCCGCTTGCGGGAGAGACGGCACTCCCGAGCCCTGTCGCGCCAATCGACCGAGCTGGTAACACGCCCACGGGAATCCATCGGCGCAGGCCAGACGATAGATCGTCGCTGCGCGTGCCGGCTCCTCGGCCGACTGGGCGGCGCTGCGCGAGTAGAACAGGCCGAGCCCTCCACACACGCGCAAGCTCCCGGCACACCGCGACCGCTCCTCGGCCACTGCCGCCGTCAAGTCGGGAGACGGAGAGCCCCAGAGCTCGTCTCGCAGATCGAGCTCCGCTTGCGGCCGGTCTCCTGGAGAAGCACCAGCGACAGCGGGGATCGGCCCCCCGGCGGCCACTGGAACCCCCATCATCGCCAAAAGAACGAGCCAGCGGGCCGAGCCGCGTTGCAAACCGTTTCGAGATCTATCTCTCAGGAAGCCTTCTCCGGTTGGAAAAAGGCCGGCCCCGGTCGGCCAGGACCGGGGCCGGCATCTGCCGAGGAGAATTCGGCATCCAGGGGGCTTCCCCTAGGGAATCCTGCGTCGCTTCGAAGAGCTGTTGTTGGACCGATCGGGATCCTGGTTGATGTCGGCCGGGTCGGCCACCGAAATGATGTACCGCCTCTTGCCGGACAGATCTTCGGGATAATCGATCCTGACGGTGGCTTTTCGCGCCGCTCCGGCGGGAATCGAGGCCAAGCTGGCCGCCCCGATCTGGGTGTCGTCGCTATCGAGCATGTCGTTCTCCGACAGAAAGAACGTCACCGAGGCAGCGGCCGAGGCCGTGTCGCTCCGGTTGCGGACCCGCGCGATGAGCTTGCCGCTCTTCTTCGCCTTGGTCTTGAAGTTGTCCAGGTCGACCGGTGCGCCACCGCCGCCGCCCGACGAGCTCTCGCCGGCGCTGCGCAGCGTGCCATCGAGGCTCCCGCCGGTGCCGGTCACGACCACGCTGTATTGGGCCGGATTGGCCTGCAGGTCGGCCAGGTCGATGCCCGAGCCGTCGACCGCGCCTTGGGCGCTGCCAAAGACACCGGTGATGCCGAGGTCCAGGACCGTCGTCGATCCCTGACGGATCTCGGCGCCGGTCAGGTTGCCGATCTCGTTGGTGAGGATGGAGTACTCGATGCTGCCGCCGTCTACCTGGAGACTCACCAGGCCCCGCCCTCGCGAGAGCCGGGCGGTCAGGTCATCGGCCGACGCGCCCACCGGGACGAGCAGGAGGGCCGCCAGAGCGCAAACAAAAACGAACTTTTTCATATCTGTTCTCCTTCGTCTCCGGTTCTAGTTGTCCGAGAACGTCGTCCAGCCGTCATCGATCCACGGGTCGGCGGGATCGACTCCTCCGACATAGGGAGCGGCGTCGAAGAAACCGCTGCCCGACGAACTGCTGGCGCTGTTGGCAAAGGTGACATCGGGCGTCACACCGCAGCCGGGCCGGCCGAGCGGGTCGTTGAAGAAACCCGGGTCGTCGGCGCTCGGGTCACCCAGGGCGCCGAGGTCCACGTTGGCCGCGCCGCCCGCGTTGTCAAAGAGCACGGTGTTCTCGAGCGAGATCCCGTTGCCGTTGAGATACGAGTTACTGGTGTCGCCGTCGATAACGATCCCCATGTTGGGAAACTGGGTCCAGAGGGCGTTGTCGACCGACACCTTGGTGCCGCGGCGAAAGATGGCGCCCTCGTCGGTCGCCGGTGGAGCCCCACTATTGAGGTCGCCGACAAAGGTGAGGTTGCGCATCTCCGGGTTGGAGATCGGCTCCGCCGTCTCGTCGACCTCGAAGTTGTCGGCCTCGATGCCGTTGTCCTGCTCCTCACCGCCACACTGAATGACGACGGCATGTTGCAACCGTCCTCGCCAGCCAAAGGTCCAGTCGAGGCTGTCGTCGTTGGACGCGGTCACGAGGATGTACTTCGCGTCCACCGTGCCACCGAAGAACTCCACTCCGTCATCCTGGTTGAAGTGGACCTGGATGTTGTTGATAGTGGTGTTTCTGCCGACGCCCTGAAGGGCGATCCCGTTGAGCTCGTTCTGCTCGCTGAAACGGATCCCCGCGAACTCGACCCGCGCGAACTCGAGATTGCCGCTGTTGCTGTTGTCGTTGTCGCCGCCAAACGGACCCGAGTTGCCTTCGCCCTGCGGACGGGGGCTGGTGCCCTGGTTGGTGGTCGCAAACCCGTTCATCACCAAACCGCCCCAGTCGCCGGGGCCTCGGTCGCCGACCGGCAGCTCGGAGCTGAAGATGATGGGGTCGAGAGCCTCACCGCTGGCGTCGATCCGGGCGCCACTCTCGATCACCAATGTGCCCTGACCCGCTTTGGATCCCAGGACGACCGTTCCGGGCTCGATCGTCAAGGTGCCGTCGGTGACATTGACCGGGCTCTCCAGAAAGTGCAGATCGTCCGAGTCCCAGGTCTCCGAGGCATTGATCGCCCCGCCGTGGGTCACCACGCCGTCGACATAGTTGTAGAGCCCGTTGGCGCGGCTGATGACCTGCACGCCGTCGGCATCGCGCGCCTCGATGACGAATTGATAGCGGCCGGTGGTGCCGGGGATGATCGCCGGCAGCGGGCCGAGGGCGCTGTCGGGCCCAAAAAGGCGAAAACCGTCGCGCGGCGTCAGCGCCGGCAGGACCAAGCGCCGGGGAGCCCCCGGGTCACCGAACAGGTCCACCTCGCCCGGAGTGAACCCGAGCTTGGTGTTGTAGAAAAGCTGCTGGCCGCTGCCCCGATCGTGCCAGTACATGTAGAGCGTGGTGGGGTCGCTGAAATCGTTGGCCTTGAGGGTCAGCGCCACTGCCGGGTCGGTAAAGCCGGTGCCGGGACCGTAGACGTAGTAGTCGGTCTCGATCAGCATGGCCGGGCGGCCGGAGACCCCGGGCTCCACCGGTCCAAAGCCGTCTTCGACCGATGGCGGCTGCGCGGCTATCGGCGCAGTGCCCAGCGCAGCTGTCAGCGCCGTTACCAGCCCCAGAGTGGCCAGAGTTCCGATGGGGAGTTTCCGAGTCATACACCTCCTCCTTGATCTGCGTATGGGTTGTCGGTTGCCGGTCGGGGCTCTAGAACTTGAAACTCAGCCCCAAGCTAAAGGTTCTTCCTTTGTCAAAACGGCGAAAGGGCTCTCCACCCTGGCTCCAGCTCCACGTCTCGTTGGTGAGGTTGCGAGCGGAGATCTTGAGCTTGAGGTCCTCGAGCACACTGCCAAGCCCCTGGATGTAGGTGAGATCGACCGTCGAACGAGCGTCCTCGACCACGTCGGGAAGTCCAAACGAGCCTGCGATCCCCACCTTGTCGCCGGTCATGTTGTAGAGCAGCCGCACGAGGCTGTCGGACTCGGTGTTGTCCCACTCGAGAACCGCGTTGAGCACGCTGTCGGGCTGGCCCACCAGGGGCCGCCGCGCACTGGTCAACACGCTGGCCGAGGGATCGATGTCGATCTCCGAGTCCACCCAGGTGTAGTTGAAGACTGCGGTGAGCTTCGAGAGCGCTTCGCTCAGACTGCCGAGGTTGCGCCGCAGCTCGATCTCGGCGCCAAAGTTCTCGGCCCCGGCGGCATTGGCAAAAGTTTCGAGAAACTCGGCGCCCGGGATCACCACCTGCTCGATCGGCTTGTCGAACTCCTTGAAGAAAATGCTCGCCGCGATGACCTCGGTCGGGGCGGGGAACCACTCCCAGCGCAGGTCAAAGCTCCGGATGGTGGCGCTGACCAGGTCGGGGTTGCCCTGGATGGCGTAGCCGCCGACGATGTGGGTGAAGGTAAAGGGCGCCAGCTCGCGAAACGAAGGCCGGTTGACCGTCTGGCTCGCCACCGCGCGCAGGTTCATGTCGTCGCGCATCTTGTAGACCACGCTCAGCGAGGCCGGGAGCTCCTGTTCGTCGAGAAGGGTGACGAGCGGGGCCGAGTTGAGGTTGTTGCGGTCCTGGGTGACCACCTCGAGCTGGGAGTCCTCGTAGCGGGCGCCGGCGATCACACGCCATCTCTCCCACGCCAGATCGACCTGGACATAGCCCGCCTGAATCTCGTGCTGACCGTCGTAGGTGTCGGTCGGCCGGGTGATCTCCTCGAGCTCGAACCCGTCGGGGCCGATGTTCTCTTCGACAAAAAGCTGCTCGGGCGACAGGGTCAGATCGACACCGCCGGTTCGCCGGTGGAAATAGCGTAGCCGGCGGCCGGTAAAGTCCCGGTCGTTCTCGGTCCAGGCAAGCCCGGCCTTGACCGTCCCGGTCACTCCCTGCGAGAGAAAGGCCGAGAAATCCAGCGCGCCGTCGCGGATGGTGTCGTTGAGGTCGTTGAAGTACATAAACCCGCTCTGGGCGTTGTCGGTCAACCGGTACTGGTCGTCGGGGCCCCGTAGGTACAGCGTCTGCCGCCGGTTCTCGTCCGTCGTCGCGTCCGCCTCTCCGAAACGCCACTCGAGAAGACTGCCGCCGCCAAAGGCGTTGGACAGAAAGTGCTCGCCGCGGAGCTGCAGGTTGAGAATCTCCTGGTTGCGGTAGCTGACCCGGTAGTCGCGAATCTGGTCGTTGAGGTCGGAAAAAAAACCTTCCTGGAACCGGCCTTCGCTGGTCGACAAGTCGGTGAAGATCGAGCGCAGCTCCAGCCGATTGTTGCCGTTGAAGGCATAGGAAAAATTCGCCAGGCCGCCGCGCTTGACTTCCTCGGTGCTGTAGTCGAGGTCGTACGCCTCGTTGACCTGGAGCCGGTCGCCGGCCGCGTTGTAGAAGATCCTCTCTTCGGCCCGGTTGGAGTAACCCACCCCCTGGGTCGCGGTCAGCACCAGGCCCAGCTTGCCGAAGGTGTTCCCGTACCCGAGATCGAACCCGTAGTCCGGCGAGGCCGACTCGGCCGAGCCACCACCAAAGATTCCCCGCGGCGACCAGAAGCCGACGAGCTGCTCTCCAAACGCCTCGAGCTCTTCGGCGGTAAAGCCGCGGCCGGTAATCGGGCTCAATCGAACCAGCGGCTCAGACGGTATGCCGCTCGCAATCGGCTGGCCGCCGCCGCCGGTAAACGAAAGGCCATCGCCGGCGGTCAGGAAGTCATCGCCGGTGGTCACCGAGTTGTGCGCCGCCGAGAGTCCGAGCGAGAAGTACTGACGAGTGGGGAATTGCCGGGTCACCATGTCGATCGACCCGGCCGCAAACTCGCCCGGCTTGTCCGCGGTATAGGACTTCGAGATCGCCACCTTGTCGAGCAGATCCGACGGAAAGAGGTCGAGGGGCACGACCTTCTTCTCGAACTCGGTCGAGGGCAGCTTGGCGCCGTTCAACGTCGTGTTGCTGTAGCGATCGCCCAGACCCCGGACGTAGACGTACTTGCCGTCCTGAACCGAGACGCCGGTGACCCGCATGAGGACTCCGGCGGCGTCGCCTCCCGGGTTCTTGGAGAACTCCTCCTGGCCGATCAGATCGCTGATCTCGGCCGCCTGTTTGCGCTCGAGCAGCACCGCCGACTCGGTGGTCGCCGCGGCGTCCGTGATCACCGTGATGGTCTCGGCAAAGCTGGTCGAGCCCGCCTCGCCGTCACCGCTCACCGCTTCGGCCACAGCGGCCGCCGGATCGGCCGGCATCAGCACCACCGAAAACTGTGTGACGTCACCCTCGGCCACCTTGACATCGCCCACCCGCTGGGACTCGAAGTTTTCTTTTGTCACCTCGACCACGTGGGTTCCGGTCGGGGCAGGAGCCCGGAAAATGCCGTCGACGTCTGTGGTCGTCCTGAAGTCCGTGCCGTCGATTCGGAGCTCGACTCCCGGGATGGGCGTGCCGTTCACCCCGTTGAGAACCACACCGTCGATCGTTCCGCTGGCGCTCGCCGCGACGGGGACCATGCCCAGGACCGCGGCCAAGGCCGCAGCCGGCAGAAAGCTCCCTTTTCGTCTCAACATGCGCACTCCAAGTCTGGTGTTGGTGTTTGTGGACGGCCGGGCGATCCTCGCCCCACGTCGTGCGCAAAGTAGAGAACCCTGGTGTACTTCGTATGACCGCGTGGCGGCAAACCTGTCACGCCTCCGCGCCCGGGGGCGGCGAACGTGTGACGCCCCGCCCGCTTCGACCGAGGGCCCGTCGCAGGTTTGTCACTTCGGTGTTACAGCTTTGTGCCGCCTCTGGCCTAGGGTTTGGCTGGGCCAAGACCCAGCCACCGGTCCGCCTCCGACGCCTTGGAACAGCCTCTCTCGTCAAAAAAGGACGGCATCATGTCGATACACTCCGGTCGATCGATCCTGTTCACCCTCCTGTTCACCCTCGTGGCGCCCCTTTCTGCCCAAGACGACTGGTCGGTGAAATGGTCCAACGGCTTCAAGGTCGAGTCGGACGATCAAAAATTCAAGCTCAAGTTCGGTGGCCGAATTCAAGCCGACTACACTTTTGTCGACGCCGACCCGGGGCTCGACGTCGACGGCGACGGGTTCGAGTTCCGTCGTGCTCGGCTGTTCTTTTCAGGCACCATCTACGAGCGGGTGGAGTTCAAGGCCCAGTACGAATTCACCGGCGGCAGCTCCAATTTCCAGGACGTCTGGATCGGCCTCAACCAGGATTGGGGCCAGGTTCGATTCGGCCATTACAAGGAATACTTCAGCCTCGAAGAGCTGACCAGCGACAAGTACCTCGCGTTTCTCGAACGTTCGCTGCCGGTGGGAGCTTTTGCTCCGGGCCACAACTCCGGCCTCGGCGCGCACGGCAAGCGCGGCGACAAGCTCAACTGGGGCATTGGCTACTTCTACGATGCCGACGGGTTCGGCGTATCGACCGACGAGGACAACACCAACTTGACCGGCCGCGTCGGCTTCCGGCCGGTGTACGAGGACAAGGGAAGGCGTCTCCTCCACATCGGCCTGGGGGTGACGCGGAAAGACCGTGCTTCGAGCCTACGGTTTCGCAACCGCCCGGAGGCGCATTTCTCCGGCCGGTTTGTCGACACCCGATCGTTTGCCGCCGACGGAGCACTGGTCACCACTCTCGAGATCGGCGGCGTCATGGATCGGCTTTGGTTTGCCGGCGAGTATCTGCAGGCCGACGTGGATGCCCCGCCGGCCGGCGATCCGACTTTTGACGGGCACTACGCACAGGCCGGCTACTTTCTGACCGACGACTACCGGCGTTTCAAGACCAAGGTCGGGGCCTTCGACCGCCAGAAGCCGAGCTCCAACTGGCTCCGGGACGGCGGCCGCGGAGCCTGGGAGGTCGCCGCGCGGCTGTCCTCCGTCGATCTGAACGACGGAACGATCGCCGGCGGCGAGCAAGACAACCTCACCCTGGGTCTCAATTGGTACCCCAACCCCGCCACCCGCCTGATGATCAATTGGGTCAGCTCGGACGTCGAAGGCACTGGCGACGCAGATTTCTTTCTGGTGCGCTGGCAGGTCGATTTCTGATTCGGCCTCAGTCCACCACCGGCCCGAGCACGACGGAAAACAGCGCACCGGCCTGCACCTCGAAGCCGTTCTCGAGCTCGACCGCCGTGCCGGCACGGAAGGTCACGTCCCCAGGAAACTGGATGAAGTAGCCGCCGGTGCCGGCGGTGATGGTGTCGCAGGCGAACTCGACCCGCTCGTCGGAGACAACCATCGCGGGGAGCGCGAGGTTGACCTGCGACATGCAGTCGAGCACCCCGGTGGCATAGACGTCCACCGAGTCGGCGGCCCCGCCGCCTTCGTTGCGGTTGTCGGTATAAATCGCGACCAGATCGGTGCCCAGGACGTCCAGACCGTTGTAGTCGCCGAACTCGAAGCTGTTCTCGAGCGAAGGGGAAGAGACCGCGGTCAGGCGGACCGGAGCGGACCAGCTCGCCCCACCATCGGACGAGGAGCTATGGTAAACGTCGACCGAATCGCGACTCGGCAACGACTGGCGGGTGTCGTAGAAGACCAAGTGTACCGTTCCGTCGGACCCGACTTTCAACCACTGGTGCCAGCGGTCGACCGTCGAGGCGTCACCGGTCTCATGCGGTGTCGTGACGGTCCAGGTGGCCCCTCCGTCGCTCGAGTGCGCCACCTGGATCCGCGCGTGGGTCGTGGCCGGGTCGGAGAATTGGTTGGCCGCCGCGGTCGAATCGGTCCAGGACACATACACACGGTCGGCGTACGGACCGGCGGTCGTGTCCACGTCGGCCGAGGTATAGACAAACACCTGCCGCACGTCCATCGACGGGATCGGGAAGATGAACTCGGCCTGCGTGGAGGCGATCTCGACCGCGGCTTGAAAGCTCGCGCCGCCGTCGACCGATTTGCGGACAAAGAGCTTCTCGTCGCCGAGCAAGGGAGTGGACTCATCCGGTGACAGCAAGCCAAAGGATGGCCAGAAATAGTAGATGTTGCCGCTCTTGTCCGTAGCGATGTCCGAGCCGATGCCATCCTGCCCGGCACCGGAGACGCTGAGCGGGGTGCTCCAGGTATTGCCGTTGTCGGTCGAGCGGGCGAACTGCAGGATGTTGTCGTCGTGCCAGGTGAGATAGATGTTGTCCTGGTGGACCGACCCCGCGTGCCGGTCGACGTGCATGTATTCCTTGTCACTGATGTTGGACGAGGTCAGCTCGCGCCTAGGATCTCCCGGCGTGTCGCTCTCCAGATCGTCCCAGGTCTGCCCGTTGTCGCTCGAGCGGTAGAACCAGACATTGCACGACGCGGCGCAGTTTCCCAGCGTCGCGGTGTACGCCAAGCTGCCGTCCGACGACCACTCGACCGTCGGGTCGCAGCAGGTTGACCCCGGCCCCGGCAAGGCTTCCGCCGCGCTCCAACTCACCCCGCCGTCGCTCGAATAGTGCATTCTCTGCCCGCCCCCGGGTCCGTTGGAGCCGGCGATCACCCGGTTGCGGTCGGCCGGGTTGATCGCCACCGCCGACTCGGCGGCGCCCACCGGAGAGGTCACCCGGATATCGCCGGCGAGAAAGCGCTGCGCCATCGCCTCCGCCTCGGGAACGCCGTCTTCGAGCACCACCCGTAGCCGTCCGTTGGCGGAGCGCTCCAGCT
Source organism: Candidatus Multivoradales bacterium (assembly GCA_965224065.1). Classification (GTDB taxonomy): domain Bacteria; phylum Acidobacteriota; class Thermoanaerobaculia; order Multivoradales; family JAHEKO01; genus JAOTZA01. The sequence goes on along the minus strand of CBDCYF010000005.1, from coordinate 2,591,331 downwards.
TGTCGTAGACCTTCCCACCGATCAAAAAACCGCCGTGGAGCTGCTTGAAGACCTGTAACGCGCAGCGCGGGTAGGGCAGGTTTCTCTTCTTCAACGCCGGGTTGGCCTTGCGCAAGTAGACCCGGAAAAAGGCGGGGATGACCTCCCCCGCGCCCCCCCGGTCTCCCTCGAGATAGGCCAGATCCTCTGCGGCCAACTGGTAGTTGCGGTCGTCCCAAACGCCGTAGCGGTCGAGCCTTGTGTAGTCGACCCGGATGTCGACCCCCTTGGCCCGGTCGATGGTGTAGCCGGGCGGCGATGGCTTCTGGGCCCACGCTCCGCTCGCGGCAGCCAGGATCCCCGCGGCCAGAAAGCCCGCGGCCAAGACTCGCGCCGGTAGGGTCGGCCCACATCGAAGGCGGCGAGACAAAACGGGGCCCAGCCCTTCCGGCACGCTAGATCCCCAACGCCCGCGCCGCGTCTTCGATCCGTGCCGAGCGCAGATAGACGACGTACCCGAAGTGCCCTTTGCCGTCGGTGACCCCGTGCGAGGCATAGACGTTGATCTTGGCTTCGAAGAGCCGGCGGTGGAGATCCAGCAGCGCGCCGAGCCGGTCGTCGCCCTGCACCAGGATCGCGTGCTCGGGCCCGTCGAGCGACAGCCCCGTCTTGGCCGCCGAGCGGGAGAGCTGCCCGGGGCTCTCGGGAAAGAGCACCAACTGGGTGCCGGCGGGGCCGCTGGGAATGGCGCTAAACGCCAGCAGGTTGACCCCGGTCTCGGCGAGGGCCGAAAGCAAAGAGTACGCGGCGCCCGGCTCGTCCTTGACCGTGGCGTAGAAATACTCGACTCGACGGATGGTCGCTGACATGCGTCTGCTCCCCTACCCCCTAGGTGGAACCCCTCCAAGTAGACCGCTCCGGCGGTCCGCCGTCAATGATCGTAAGGTTTGGGCGTAAGGCTTGAGCCGTAAGGTCTAAGCGGTCTCCGCGGCCTTGAGCCGGGTGAGCTTTTTCCGATACCGACTCTGCGCCACGTCGGTCAGCACCAGCACGCCGATGACGAAATAGAAGGTCGTCTTGGTCATCGGGGTGATCTCGCGCCCGGCGATCTGGAGATGGGCCAGATGACCGCCCTCGGTGAGCAGCATGATGCCGACGACAAAGAGGACAAAGAGACCCAGCACTTCGTACATGCGATTTTTTTCCAGAAAGCGCGCCACCCGGCCGGAGAGCCAGATCATCAGCACCCCACCGATGACGATCGCGAGCGCCATCACCCAGAAGACATCGGTCAGCGCCATCGCGCTCAGGATCGAGTCAAACGAAAAGACCAGGTTCATCGCCACGATCCAGAGCACGATCATCCCCACCGAGGCCTGCTTCTTCTCGGCGTCGTGGTCCAGATTCTCGACGCCCATCATGTGGAAGATCTCCTTGGTCGAGGTGTAGATGATGAACACGCCCCCGAGAAGGACGATCAGGCTGTGGAGGTTGAACGTGCCTTCGACCACCCCGGTGGCGTGGAGGCCGAACAGCGGATCCTGAAAGTAACGGATGACGCTCATCAGAATAAAAAGAAGGCCGATCCGCAGGACGACCGCCAGACCGATGCCCAGCCGGCGCACAAAAGCCTGCCGCTCCGCCGGGGCCCGCTTGGATTCGAGCGAGATATAGAGCAGGTTGTCGAACCCGAGGACGGCTTGCAGCAGCGTCAAGAGCCCCAGGGCCACAAAGTTTTCGATCGCAAACCATTCACCCATCGATCGCCTCCAAAAAGAGTAAGCGTATCGCGGGTACAATGCCGCCAATGGCCCAGCGACCCGACGACGCCGAGCCAGCAGCCCATTTTCAACAGCTCAAGACGGACGTCGATTTTCTAGGCCGCTCTCTCGGCACCGTCCTGCGCGAGCTCGAGGGCGACGAGCTTTTCGCCCTGGTCGAGAGGGTGCGCGCGCTGACCAAGGAGCTGCGCGCCGACCCCGGGCGCCGGGATCTGAGAGACGAGCTGGGCGGGCTGCTAAACGGGCTTGGCGCCCAAGACGCCGACCGGCTGGTGCGGGCATTTACGGTGTACTTCCAGCTCATCAACCTGGCCGAGGAGATCCACCGCGTGCGCGTCAACCGCGCGCGGGAGCGGCAGGCCACCGAGGACCGCCCCAAGCCCGAATCGGTGGCGGCCGCGGTCAAACACCTCCAGGAGATCGGCTGGGACCGGGACCGGGTGGTCGAGTTCATCGATCATCTCGACATCCAGCCCACCCTGACCGCCCACCCCACCGAGGTCAAACGTTACACCATCCGGCTCAAGCTGGAACGGATCTCGAGCGCCTTGCGGCGTTTGCGGGAGTGGGACCTGGCGCCCCAGGACCGCAGGGCGCTCGAGAAGCAGATCGTCGCGGAGATCGCCACTCTGTGGCGGACCCGGGAGCTGGTGACCGACAAGCCTACCGTTCTCGACGAGGTCAAGTCGGCCCTCTACTACTATCGCCGCTCGCTGCTGGAGGCGGTCCCGAGGATTCAACGGGATCTCGAGCAAGCCGTGGACACCTACTTTGGTGGCGCCGATTCCATTGCCGGTCGCAAGCCACTCTCTCCGATGCTGCGATTCCGTTCCTGGATCGGCGGCGACCGGGACGGCAACCCTTACGTCACGCCCGAGGTCACCGCCCAGACCTATCGGCTACAGGCCCGGGTGGCGCTGGAGCGCCATCTCTCGGACCTCGACTTGCTGGTGCAACGTCTCTCCCAGTGGGACAAACGGCTGCCCGCGACGGAGGCGTTGAAACGGCTCGAAAACGAGGTCGGAGATTTGACCGAGCGCTCCGGCGGCCCCGGCCGGTTCGACGGCGAGCCTTTTCGGCGGCGTCTCTTCTTTGTTCACCGGTCGCTCACCGAAGAGCTCGCCGCCCTGACCTCGGATCTTTCCGCTCTCCGGCTTCCCGACCACGGCTCCGATCTGGCCGGGCTCGACGAAACGCTTCGCGCCAGCGGAGACTCCCGTGCCGCCGAGTCCTTTGTGAAACCGGCGATCCTGCGCACGGCGGCGTTTGGCAAGCACCTGGCGGCGCTCGACCTGCGCGAGCACTCTCGCCACCACCAGATATCCGTCGCCGAGCTGCTGCGTCAGAGAGGAATCACGGAGCGCTACGGTGAGCTCTCCGAAGACGAGCGCATCGACGTCTTGCTCACCGCGCTTCGCGAGTCGCCAAAAGATCGGACCGAGTACAAAGGCGGGAACGCCGATGGCCCGGCCGAGGTCGAGCGGGCGATGGGGTTCTTGCGGGTGTTCAGAGACGCGAGACGGGCTTTTGGCGCCGACTCGACCGGCAGCTATGTCGTCTCGATGACCGCCGGGGTCTCGGACGTGCTCGAAGTCCTGGTCTTGGCGCAATCGGCCGGCCTGCCGGAGATCGACGTGACCCCGCTCTTTGAGACGGTCGACGACCTGGTCGCCGCGCCCGCGGTCATCGAGCAACTCCTCAGACTGCCCGTGTACCGAGACCACGTTCGCCGCCGCGGTCTTCAGGAGGTGATGATCGGCTACTCTGATTCCAACAAGGACTCGGGGTTCCTGGCCGCCAACTGGGCCCTCTACACCGCCCAGGAGGAGGTGGCGGCGGTCTGCCAGCGGGCCGGTGTCCCGCTGCGGATCTTTCACGGCCGCGGCACCTCGATCGGGCGCGGTGGAGGGCCTGCGGGGCGCGCGATCCTGGCCCAGCCCCCCGGTTCGCTCGCCGGACGGATGCGGATGACCGAACAGGGCGAGGCACTCGACAACCGTTACTCGGACCCCGACCTCGCGCACCGCCATCTCGAGCAGGTCGTCCACGCCTTCCTGGTCTCCTCCGCCCGGGACGCTTCGGGCGAGCGGCATCGGATACCCGAGCGTTACCGGCGCGCCCTCGATCGCGCCGCCCAGGCGTCCCGGGCTCACTACCGCGGGTTTCTGGAAGCCGATGGCTTTCTAGAGTTCTACCACTCCGCGACGCCGATCGACGAGATCAGCCGGCTCGACATCGGCTCCCGGCCGGCGAGGCGCAAGGGCGAGCCCTCGCTCGACAATCTGCGCGCCATCCCCTGGGTTTTCTCCTGGACCCAATGCCGCGCCAACCTTCCGGGCTGGTTTGGCCTGGGCACCGGTCTCGACACCATCGAGCCCGAGCTGGTCGCGGAGATGGAGCGCGAGTGGCCATTCTTCCGCAGCCTTCTCGGCCTGGCCCAGATGAGCCTCGCCAAGGCCGACATGGGCATCTTCGGGAGCTATCTGGAGCTGGTGACCGACAAGGAGCTCAGGGCCCGGTTTGGCGATCGGATCAAGAACGAGTTTGCGGCCACCGTCGACGCGATCGAGCGGGCCACCGGGAAGACACTGCTCGCGGACGAGCCCACCCTGGCGCGATCGATCCGGCTACGGAATCCCTATGTCGATCCCATCTCGCACCTCCAGGTCGAGCTGCTGCGCCGCCTGCGCTCGCAACGCCAACCCGGGGCCAAACCGGAAGACCTCGACCACACCGTCAAGATCAGCCTGATCGGAATCGCGGCCGGTCTTCGCAACACCGGATAGCGGTCCGGCCGGCCCCGGGCGATAGGATTCCCGCTGATGGCGCTTCGTTTTATCGGGCTCGCACTGGCCGCGCTCATCGCGGGATGCTCGCCCCTTTCCCCGCCCGGCGGCCGGCAAAGCGCTCCGCAACGGGCCCCCACAAGCTCCGCCCAGACGGCGAAAGTCGTCCAGAAGGCGCGATCGTTGCTCGACACCCCCTACCGGTACGCCGGCTCGAACCCGAAGGGATTCGATTGCTCCGGGCTGACGTCGTTTCTTTTTCGCGACCTCGGGGTGACGCTCCCCCGGACCGCCGAGTCCCAGGCTCGGGTCGGGCACTGGGTGGCCCCCGACGAGCTGCGCCCGGGGGACCTGATCTTTTTTGGCGAGACCCGCGACAAGCCGCATCACGTCGGTCTGGTGGTTTCGAGTCCCGGGGAGCCGTTGACCATGATCCATGCCTCCTCCTCTCGGGGCGTGGTCGAGACCGAGATCACCAGCAGTCCGTACTGGCTGCCGCGGCTGCGGTTCGGCCGGCGGGTCTTGCCGGCCGGCTAGCGCGGAAAGAAAGAGAAACGCTCGGGGACCAACGAGCCGCGCGAAGCCTCACGACCAAAAAAGCGGTCTTTTTCACCTCGAGTTGACCGAGTACGGGCCGGGGGGTAGCCTAGGTCCATCATTGAGAATTGCCTTCGTGACCTTGAAGCAAAGGGGGGCAAGATGGCTTCGATCGCGTTCAGGTTTAGCGTGCTCGCCGCATCGCTGGGAATCGGGATGGTCTCGTTCACGACCTCGGCTACGGCACAGTCGACCGGGTCGCAAACCGATGGAACCAGCATCCGGCTGAGTCCCGCGCCGCCGGGCAGGGCGGTTTGCAACACGGTGATCAACGGAACGCTCGGGCAGGGCTCCACGGCTTTTCCTTTTACCACCGGCCTGCAGGTCGGGCGCCTCAACCGCAACACCGTCACCAGCACCTGCGCAGCTCCGAAGATGTGCGACATCTTCGTACCGACCGGCGACCGTGCTTTCGATGCCTACGAGTTGGTGAATGCCACGGGCGCCACGGCTTGTGTCACGGTCGATCTCGAGGTCCTTACCCAGACAGGTTGCAATCTTCAGGTAAACGCCTATCAAGGCAGCTACGACCCCACAAGCATCTGCTCGGACTATCTGGCCGACCCCGGCTTCAGCTCTGGCATTCCTCCGAATCCGCTGGGCCCCTTCGCGTTCGAGGTTCCAGCGGGCGCGACGTTCATACTGCCCGTCCACACGGTAAACCCGGGTGAGATCGGATGCGAGTACATCCTTCGGGTCAACGGAGATATCTGCCCAGACGTTCCTGCAATGAACGCGAAGTGGCTGGCCGTTCTGTTGGTGCTACTCGGCGGCATCGGTCTGTTCGTACTCCGGCGGCGCCTCTCGTCCACAAGCTACCTGTCTACTCCCTAGCCGCCCTAGCTCGGGAATTCGGTAGCACGTTCTCGGTCGCAGCTCTCTGGCGGAAACGACCTCCGCGGGCTGCGATCCTCTTGCGCCGGGGTTAGTAGTGCTTAACCAACCACGTCCCCCTGCTATTGCTGGGCCATGTACCCGAGGCGGCTCTCGAATGGCTGGAGACAGCCTTCGACGAACGCGCCACAAGTGTGTTCTCGCTGGCCACGGATCCTCGCTTCGAGCGCTTGCTCCGCGAACCGCGCTTCTACCGGCTAGCCGCTCGTGTAAACGACGGCGATTAGTGCTCTTTTGTAGGTCTTCCCATCTTGCTCGACGGTGTCCGTCACTTCGTCCCAGTCCACAGTCTCGATCGCCTTGCCCAAAGTGTGCGACTGTAGAAACCGATCTTCCTGTCGTTGGGCGTAGCCGGGGACGTCGGAGGTGGTGAGGTAGTCGCCCGTTCGTGCCGGGCCGTTGGCGTCGGTCACCCAGACTCGTCCTTCCCCGAGCGCGTTGACGGTTGCAAAACGCTGGCTCTCCACCACTTTGTACCAGTGTTTTTCAGACAACTCGGATTCGGCAACGAGCACCCCGAGCACGGCGGGGTCCTCGGCCCGGCGGGAGAGGGCGACGGTGGGAAGCGTCGAGGAGAGGTTGACCGCCCCGTTCTCTTCTCGCACCTGGGTCTCGCCGGTCGCCACGACCACCATGCCGGGCACGACTTCGCCGAAGCCGTCGGCCAGGCGCGCCTCGTGCCCGCCGGTGAAGGGGCCGTAGTTGGTGCCGCTGCCGGCGGCATAGAAGCTGTAGCCAGACGCGGAGCTGGTCGCGCCATAGACCCCGGTGTTGGTGCCGGAGAACGCCGAGGCAAATCCGAGCACGCCCACGCCCGAAGTCGAGTCGCTTTGGCCCTCGACGCCGTAGTTTGAGCCGTTGGTGGCGGAAGCGAGTCCGTACACACCCTTGCCAAACTTCGAGTTACTCTCCCCCCAGACGCCAGTGTTGAAGCCGGTCGTGGCGGTGGCCCATCCAAACAGCGCCCTGCCGGAGGTCGAGTTGTTATGGCCGTAGACGCCGTAAGTGGAGCCGGAAAGCGCGTAGGCTATTCCCAAGACGCCTCTGCCCGAAGTCGAGGTACTGGCGCCGCGGAGGCCGTAGGCGAACCCGGTCGGGTTCGTTGCGTTACTCAGGATTCCGAATACATCGCCTTCGACGTAGATCCCTCTTTCGTACCCTGCGCCGTCGACCTGGAAGGCGGCGCTCCCCGGGTTGTTGACAAATCTAGTCTGCGGCCCGGGGACCGAAGGGCTGGCCTCATGGAACCCTTGAGTCGCGTCGAGAGGGCTCTCGGGAAGCCCGTTGTCGCCCGTCGCACCCGCGCCCACTCCCCAGGCGGCCAGCTCCGCCGCCTCCTCGTCGCTCAACTCCCCCTCCGCGACCAACCGTTTGACTACTTTGCCCAGCAGCCGCTCCAGGCGACTCTGTGGGCGGACCTCGAAGTGGCGGGGCTCGGACCACTCGCCGTGGGCCATTCCCGCCCCATCGAGCGCCCGTACCATCCAAGCGTACCGGCCCCCGGGATCAAGGCACCGGTCGAGCGAAGGCGCCCAGCCAGTCACTCCCGCCGGCAGCAGCTCCCGCAACGCCGGTGCTCCATGGTCGATCGGTACGCCAAACGCACCGCCGCCGGCCAGTTGGCGTCCTTCGGCACGGTAGACGATCAATTCGTATCCCTGCGCCTCGTCGACGAGACTCCAGTGAAACGTCGGGCACGATGCGGCGGTTCGGGCCTGTCGAGCCTCGCCGCCGGGCGAGACCGCTCGGGGCCGCCCCCCGGCCCAAAGCGGGCAAGTTGCCGCAAAAAAAATAAAGACTACTAACGAGATCCCGTTACGCATAGGATGATCCCCCCTCCGGTAGTCCGCTGTACTCGACCTCAATCCTATTACAGGAGACCTGTTCCAGCGCAGGGCCCGCCGAGATGCACCAGCTCGAGGACTTTCCGTTACCGGTTCGCTATCGCGCCGATGTCGCTCGCGATCTCCTGCGCCTCGGGGTCATCGCCCGGCCCGACGTCCAGCCGCGTGTCGTCTACAGCTTTTTGCGCGCGCTGATGACGTTCGAAATCCGCGACCGTAAGGCCCGCCGCCGCGAGCTCGAACGGGTCTTGGGACCCCAGCCGCTCGACGACTATGCGCGACAGATCGAGGCGCTGCGCGCCAAGTACTCTCTTCTGAGGCGGCTGCCCCGGGAATGGCTCGAAGAGACCCGCTCGGCGTAACCAGATTACGGCGGTCGCGCAAACGATGCTCCTCGACCATAATGAGGAGATGCGATGGGGTCGCTATCGACTCGGTTGGGGATTTCCGGTTCTGGCGGTCGCCACGGTTTTTCTCTGGCCGACCGCGGTCGGAGCCGTGCTCGAGGTCCACCCGGACAACCCGCGTTGGTTGACCGACGACGGCGGCAAGACCGCCCTGGTCTTGAGCGGGGCCCACGCCTGGAGCGTCTTCCAAGACTATGACCCGAGCCCGGCCTTTGACGGCGCCAAGTATCTCGACGGCTTGAGCCGCCGGGGCCACAACTTCACCCGCGGCTGGTTCTGGGAAGACGGCCACTACTCCCCCCTCCCCTACACCCAGGTCGACGGCGTCTACCGGCTCTCGCCACCGTACGACAACGCCTACATCAAGAGAGTCCGCCGCCGGGTCCGCCAGGCGCGGAAAAAAGACCTCTTCGTCAGCGTAATGCTCTTCCAGGGCTGGAGCATGGACGACCGCGGGGGACTGCGCGATCCCGACCCCTGGCCGCTCAACCCGTACAACCGCGACAACACTTCCGAAGCGGTATCCAAGCAGCGGGGGGCGCTCCACATCGGGCTGGCCCAGGGTCAACAGCTCGACTACGTCGACCACGTGGCCAGAAAATTGTGCGCGGAACCGAACATCATCTGGGAAATCGCCAACGAATCGCATCCCTCATCTTTTGGCGCCCCCAACGCCTCCAACTGGCAAGCCAACATCCTGGCGCACCTGCGCTCGGTCTGCGACCGGCACCTCACCTGGGTGTCGTGCCCGTTGCCCCTGGAGCAGAGCGTAGCGGACCGTCAGGGCTTGAACGACGCCATGTACGGCATGACCACGGAGATCATCGCACCGTGCGACCCCGACGGCTCCTTTGCCACCGACCCTCCGGCCGCCGACGGCCGCAAGGTCCTGATCGCCGACAGCGATCACTACGAGCCCGACAACATTGACTTTGATTGGGTCTGGAAGACGTTTCTGCGGGGACAACATCCCGTCTTTATGGACCTGACCCAGACGCTCGAGTGGTGGGCCGGGGATTCCTGGGACCCAGAGGAAAACCGCTGGGCCAAGGTCCTCCGCGCCCTGGGTGCGATCCAGGACCTGGTGGCCAGCGTCAACAAGACGCGCAACGGCCGCGCCGTGAGCGGCCTTGCCGACATGGCGCCGCAGGGCGCGCCGGGCGGCCAGCCGCGCGACAAGACCCGGCCGACGAGCTCGCCCTGGGCGCTTTTCTCTTCCGGCAAGCCGTGCAAACCGGGCGCAAACGGCGGCTGCGGCACCGCGCGCGCCAACGGCGACGAGTTCCTGGTCTACGCGGGCGCCTCGGAGTCGGTGCGCGTGTGCCGGCTCCACGAGGGCACGCCGTACCGCTTCCGGTGGAAGCGGAGTCGCGGCACAGGTTACCTGGCCTCGGCACAAGTCGAGATCGCCGACGCCAAAGGCTGTCTCGAGCTCGAGAACCCCGCCGACACCACAGCGATCGTCCACCTCGAGCGGATGCTCTAGCGACCCCGGGCCGGAAGATCTATTTCGACGCCTACATAAGCTTCCAACGCTCGGCGTCGTAAGGTAACTTAAAGGCTCTCAAAGAGTTGGGTGCCGCCGGTGGGGACCGGTGGTCCTGCTGAATACACACGCCGACCCGTCGGCAGGGGTTGCAAAATGAGACTCGTACTTTTGAATGTTCGGGAACCTTCCAAGGGGAAGCGCCCAGCGCTTCCGGTAACACTCGCGGGCTTGCTGCTGCTTTTCGGCGGCGCGATCCACGCCCAGCTCGACGCCTACCGCACCATCGACGGCCGCGACAACAACCTGAAGCACCCCCGCTGGGGGAGCACCGGGATCGAGCTGCTCCGGGTATTGCCCGCGGCCTATGCCGACGGACGCTCCGAGCCGGCCGGCGAAAAACGCCCAGGGCCGCGCGAGATCAGCAATGCCTGCGCCGCCCAGAGCGAGTCGGTTCCCAACGAATACGGCCTGACGGACTTCTTCTGGGCCTGGGCCCAGTTTCTCGATCACGACATCTCGCTGTCCGGTCCGGCCCAGCCCGCGGAGGCCTTTGACATTCCCGTGCCGGCCGGCGACCCTCATTTCGACCCTCTCGGCACGGGAACCGCAACCATCCCGTTTTCGCGCACGCTCTACGGCAAGAGAGCCGAGCGTCAACAGCTCAATGAGATCACCGCCTGGATCGACGCCTCTCACGTCTATGGGTCCGATGAGACAAGGGCCCGCGCGCTGCGCCGCAACCGCGGGCGCGGGGACCGACTGAAGAAGAGTCGCGACGGTCTGCTGCCCTACAACACTCGGGGTCTGCCCAACGCTCCCAGCGATCACGACCCTTCGCTTTTTCTCGCCGGCGACGTGCGCGCCAACGAGAACGTGGCGCTGACATCGCTCCACACGCTCTTTGTTCGCGAGCACAACCGCATCGTGCGCCACCTCCGGCGTCAGGGCGGGTTGTCAAAGGAGGAGCGGTATCAGCTCGCGCGGGCTCTGGTCGGGGCCGAGATGCAGGCCATCACCTACAACGAGTTCCTGCCGCTGTTGCTGGGTCCCAAGGCGCTCGCCACAGACTCCGGTTACCGACCGAATATCAACCCCGGAATCTCCAACGTCTTCTCCACGGCTTGCTACCGGTTTGGTCACAGTATGCTGCCGCCCGAGCTCATGCGGCTGCGGCCCAACGGCAACGTCATGAACGCCGGCAACCTGCCGCTGCGCGACGCGTTTTTCGCCCCTCGCGAGCTCTCCCGGTACGGCGTCGAGCCGTACTTGAGAGGACTGGCCACACAGAGCGCGCAGAGGGTCGACGGCTTCATCGTCGACGATGTGCGCAACTTTCTCTTTGGCCAGCCACGACGCGGTGGATTCGACCTAGCGGCCCTCAACATCCAGCGTGGTCGTGACCACGGGCTGCCCGGCTACAACCGAGCGCGCGCCGCTCTCGGTCTCGAGCGGGCCAAGAGCTTTGCCGACATCACCACGGATCCGCTGGCGCAGCAGCGCCTCGCCGACATCTATCCTTCGGTCAAGCACATCGACGCCTGGGTGGGCGCGCTGGCCGAAGACCACGTGCCGGGGGCCATGGTGGGAGAGCTCGCCTTTCACGTGCTCCGCGACCAATTCGAGCGCCTGCGAGATGGTGACCGCTTCTGGTACCGGCGGGCGCTCCCCGACGATCTGGTCGAGTGGGTCGAAGAGCACAACCTGGCGCGGATCATCCGGCTCAACACCGAGATTGGCTCCGAGCTCCCCGACGACGTGTTCCGGTCCGGCTCCTAGGTCGGCAAGAGACGCGGCATCAACCGTAACGCCCCTCGATGTAATCGGCGGTTTCCTGGTGCTGCGGGGTGACGAACATCTCGCCGGTCGGGGTGTGCTCGATCACTTTTCCCAGGAGCATGAAGATGCACTCTTCGGACGCTCGGCGCGCCTGGGCCATGTTGTGGGTAACGATCAGGATCGTGTAGTCGTCGCGAAGCTCCCAGATCAGCTCCTCGACCGCTTCGGTGCCCTCGGGGTCGAGCGCGGAGCAGGGCTCGTCCATCAGCAGCACCTCGGGCTTGACCGGAAGCAGCCGGGCGATGCAGAGCTTTTGCTGTGCTTCGAGCGACAGCTCGATCGCCGGCCGGTCGAGCCGGTCCTTGACCTCCTCCCAGAGCAAAACCTCGGTGAGCGACTTCTCGAGAATCGCTTCCTCCTCGTCGACGCCCCTCGCCCCGTCCCCAGTGCGATGCGTCCGGTAGCCAAAGAGAACGTTGTCCCGGATCGAGAGCGGCAACGGGTTAGGCCGCTGGAACACCATGCCGATCTCTTTTCGCACCTGGATCAACTCGACGTCCGGCGCGTAGATGTCATGGCCGAGGACTTCGATCGTCCCGGTGGTCCGAACATAGCCCAAACGCTCGTTGATCCGGTTGACCGAGCGCAAAAAAGTAGATTTGCCACAGCCGGACGGACCGATCAAGGACGTGATGATCCCCTGCTTGATGTCGAGATCGACATCGAACAGCGCCTGGAATGTTCCGTACCAGAGGTTGAGGTCTCGGGTGCGGATGGCGAGATCGCCCGCGGCGCGCGCGGTGTCGGCTCTCTTGCGATCCTCAGCCAAACCGTCCCTCCACATAGTCGCGGGTGCGCTCGTCTTGTGTGTTTCCGAGAAAGAAATCCTCGGTCCGCCCCACCTCTACCAGCTCACCGCTCAGAAAGAACGCCGTCCGCTCGGCCAATCGCCGTGCCTGCTGGACCAGGTTGGTAACCAGGACGATGGTGATCTCCTTCTTGAGCTCCTTGAGGACATCTTCGATCCGCATCGTGGTCACCGGATCGACGGCGATCGAGAATTCGTCCAATAAGAGCAGCTCGGGCTCTTGCGAAAGCGCCCGAGCGATGGTGAGCCTCTGCTGCTGACCGCCCGAGAGCAGGCTCCCCAGTGAATCGAGCCGGTCCTTGACCTCGTCCCAGAGAGCGGCGCGAGTCAAGCATCGCTCCACGACGATATCGAGAGCGGCCTTTTTTTTGATTCCCGCCAACCGCGGTGCCAGCGCCACGTTGTCGTAGACGGTCATCGGCAAACCCACCGGCAGCGGAAAGACCACACCGATCTTGCGCCGCAACGCGTAGACGTTGCGCCACCGGCGGATCTCGCGTCCGTCAAAGAGCACTTCCCCTTCGATCCGCATCCCGGGGGTGAAGAGATCCATCCGGTTGAGCGCCCGGAGAAAAGAGGTCTTGCCCGAGTTGGCCGGCCCGATAATGCCGAAGATCTCGTGCTCCCGAATGTCCAGGCTGACTCCGGCCAGAACGGTTTTCTCCCCGTAGGCGATCGAAAGATCGTTCACTTCCACCTTGGGTCGGACCGTTCCGCCCGCGCTTTCCAGTGCGGCTCCTCTCCGGGGCGCTACGCCTACCACTTCTTTTTGCCTCTCAGGTACATGCGAAAGGAGATCGAGATCAGGTTCATCGCCAGCACCATGGAGATCAAGACCAGCGCGACCCCATAGGGGAGTGATTCCGGCACTCCCGGCACCTGCGTCGAGACGACAAACAGATGAAGCGACATCGCCATCGTCTGGTCGTAGACGCTCTGGGGCAGAAACGGGAGAAAGAAGGCGGCGCCGGTGAACATGATCGGAGCGGTCTCCCCCGCCGTTCGGGACACTTCGAGGATCACCCCGGTCAGGATGCCGGAGATCGAGTTGGGCAGCACAACCCGTCGGATGGTCTGCCATCGTGTGGCCCCCATGTTCCAGCAGGCCTCGCGAAAGGCCTGGGGCACGGCCTGGAGTGATTCCTTGGTCGCCACGATGACCACCGGCAGCGTCATCACCGCCAGCGTCAGGCTGGCCGCCAGAATCGACGTTCCAAAGCGGAAAAAAAGTACGAACGCCCCGACACCAAATAGCGCGTGGACGATCGACGGGACCCCCGCCAGGTTGATGATGGCGAGGTTGATCGCCCGCGTGAGCCAATTGTCCGGCGCGTACTCCGAAAGATAGAGCGCGGCCGCCACGCCCACCGGCACCGATGCCAGAAGAGCCACCGCCACCAGCCACACCGTGCCCACGAGTGCCGGCAGGACACCTCCCGCGGTCATTCCGTTGGTCGGCTCGGTGAGCAGAAAGTCGATCGACACCGCCGGGCCGCCCTTGTAGATGAGGACTCCCAAGATGATCAGGACGGGCAGGATCAGCAGCACCGTCATCACCAGGAGCAGCCATCGCACCAGCTTCTGGCGGCGTCGGTTTTTTTGGTTGAGCTCGGTAGCTTGGAACACTTTGTGGCTACTTCTTGCGGATCCCGCGCACGACGAGATCGGCGGTGAGGTTGATCAGAAAGGTGACGACGAACAGCAGGATCCCTAGGGTGAAGAGCGCCCGGTAGTGATCCGATCCCACCGCCGTCTCGCCCAGCTCGGCGGCGATGGTGGCCGTCAGGGCGCGCACGGAGTCAAAGGGGCTGGTGGGCAGGTTGATCGAGTGCCCGGAGGCCATCAGCACCGCCATGGTCTCGCCAAAGCCGCGTCCCACCCCCAGCAGCACCGCCGCGACCAATCCGTTCTTGGCGGCCGGGATGACGACTTTCCACGTCACCTGCCAGCGGGTCGCCCCCAGCGCCTCGGCCGCCTCGCGATAGGTCTCGGGAACCGCCTTGAGAGCGTCTTCGGCGATGGTGGTCATGATCGGCGCCGCCATGAGACCGAGGATCACTCCGGCGTTGAGCACGTTGAGGCCGATCGGAACGTTGAAGAGCTTGATGATCAGGGGATTCATGATCGAAAGCCCGATAAATCCCCAAACCACGGACGGAATGGCCGCCAGCATTTCCACCAGGATCTTGAGGATCTCGCGGCGCTTGCCGGTGGCGAACTCACCGATATAGATCGCCGCTCCCAGCGAAAAGGGAACGGCGACCAGCATGGCGAGACCCGTGACGCTCGCGGTGCCGGCGATCAGCGCCAGCGCCCCGTAGGTCGGATTGTTCTCGGAAGTGGGCCGCCAGCGCGGCGAGAAGAAGAACTCTTTGAAATCGAACGTCTCGGCGAGAAAGCCAAAACCCTCTTTGGTGATGAAGACAAAGATCCCGAGGACAAAGATGATCCCCGAGATGCCGCCGACAAAGACGAGCGCCTGGACGGCTTTGTCGATGTACCAGTCGAGATCGCGGCGGTCGCCGGCGCGGAGGGTGCCCGATGCCATGCCGTCGGTTCGGACTCAGGCGGGCCGCGGGCCGCGCAAAGTCGTCATCAGCTTGCCGACCTCGACCTTGAGCTGCTGGAAAGCGGTCTCGAGTGCGGCCTCGGCCCGTTCCTGGTCCAGATCGTTGGGCGCGACGCCCAGGTTCCAACTCATGAGGACGGTGCGAAACGGAAGCTCGACGATGTGCTCGCGCGCCTCCCCCCTCAGGCTCACGATGACATGGGTCGTGTCGAGCTGGTCGCGTTTCTCGGCGAGATCGGTCGGGGTGAGGTCTTTGTCATCGAACCCCTTGCTCTCCAGAAACAGCTTGCAGCGGGGCTCGATCTTGTCGGCCGGTGCCCATCCCGCGCTCGAGTACTCACCGCTCTCCGGGTAGGCCCGCCGGGCGTAGGCCACCGCCAGCTGGGTCAAAGCGTCGTCCCGCTCGTCGACAAAGAGGACATGGTAGGTCTTCGGACCCTTGGTCTCGCCGCTGACCACAAAAAGCGTCTCCTCGCAGATGTTCTTGGACTGAGACGCCACCCGGGTGAGGCGATTCAAGATCGTCAGTGTGGCGAAATGGTCCTTGATCGGCCGATCGCCTTTTTCGCCTTCATCCAACAAATCGTGAAAGAAATTCTGAAAGCTCGCTTCGACCTGACCCGCCATCGTCATGGTGCCGCGTGCCAGCTCGGCGTTCTCGCTGT
Source organism: Candidatus Multivoradales bacterium (assembly GCA_965224065.1). Lineage (GTDB taxonomy): Bacteria > Acidobacteriota > Thermoanaerobaculia > Multivoradales > JAHEKO01 > JAOTZA01. Next base: position 2,575,676 of record CBDCYF010000005.1, on the reverse strand, counting down.
TGAACGCCTCCATCGCCTGACCAAACATCGCGATCGCCTGCTCGCCCAGAAGCTCGATATCGCGCAGCACCTCGTCGGATGGCTGGCTCGAGAGCTGCGCCTGCTCGCGGGCGACCGTGACCGCGTAGTCGCCGATCCGTTCGAGGGCGATATTGAGCCGTAACACCGAGGAGACAAACCGCAAATGCCCGGCACTGGGTAGATGCTGCGCCACAAAAACGTGGCACTTGCTATCCAGCTCGCGCACACGCCGATTGATCGGCAGGTCTCCCAGGATCGTTTCGGCGGCCATCTGACGATCCGCCACCAGCACCGCGTGAAGAGAGTTCCGCAGCGCGGTGCCCACCCGGCCGGCAACCTCCGCGATCCCGCCCCGAATCTCGGACAGATCGTGCTCGAGGCGTTCTTCATAGTGGGTCGTCATCGGTTCACCTCCGAGCCCGGCTCGGACACGGCCGACCTTTGCACGCCCGCCCCACGGCTCGGAAGGGCTCGATCAACCGCATTCGACGGGCCGCGCCGCCGCGTAGCCCTTTTCGAAGAGAATGCACTGACCCTCGTCGCTCAAAATCCAGTCCAAGTACTCTTTGACGGCGCCTTCGGGCTGGCCGGCAGTGTACATGAACAACGGCCGGGCGATGGGGTACGACCCGTCGCTTGCCGTCGCGACCGAGGGCGCCACGCACGCACTGCCATCCGTGAGGATGCAGGGCATCTTGACGTGGTCGGTGGCGTAGGCAAGACCGGAATAGCCGATCGCGCACGGTGTCTTCTCCACCAGGTCCACCACGTCCTTTGACCCGTGCATGTCGCGCGAGCCGAGCTTGTACTCGCCGGTCTTCCCGAGCACGGTCTCCTTGAAGTAGACATAGGTGCCGGAGTTGTTCTGGCGGCTCACACGGATGACTTCGTCGGAGCCGCAACCCGGCACCTCCACACCCAGTTGAGACCAGCTCTCGACAGTACCGCCTTCACCGTAGACATCGGCAAGCTGCGCCAGGCTCACCGAGTCGAGCGGATTGTCCGCGTGCACATAGACCGCCAGCGCATCGAAACCCACCGTGTGCTCGACCGGCTCCACGCCGTTCTCGCGGGCCGCCTGGATCTCCCTGTCCTTCATCTTGCGGCTGGCGTTGGCGATATCGACCGTACCGTTGATCATCGCCGAGATACCGGTCCCCGACCCCCCGCCGGTTACCGCTACGGCAAGATCCGAGTTGACCTCCTTGTAGGTCTCGGCCCAGGCCTGGGCCACGTTGACGAGGGTGTCGGAGCCCTTGTTCTGAATCACCGCTCGCGACCCACGCTCGGTCGAACGAGGTCCGCACCCGGCCAACGCCGCCACCGCTATCGCTATCGCTATCGCCATCGCTAAAAGTGCTGCTGGTTTCTTCATTTCCTACCCCCTGTCGGTCTCCACACGGGACAACAAATGCAAAACTATGCGTGTTCTGTGACGGTCCGGTGACAAACTACAGAAGCCTCTGTGACAGGGGTTTCGCTCGAAGCTGCCGTTGGTAGCATCTCGAACCATGCCGACGGAGCGCGCCCGCATCCTGGTGGCGGAGGACGAAGCCGCGATCGCCGAAGTCCTCGAATACAACCTCGAGCAGGCCGGATTCGAGGTCGAATTGGAGGGGCGAGGAGACCGGGTTCTCGAGCGGATCGAAAAGGCCCCTCCGGAAGCCCTTATTCTCGATCTCATGCTTCCGGGCCTCGACGGGCTGGACGTGTTGCGGCAGATCCGCCGCGGCGCGGCGACCCATCATCTTCCGGTCATCGTTTTGACCGCCAAGGGTGAAGAGGTCGACCGGATCGTCGGACTCGAGCTGGGCGCCGACGACTACATCGCCAAGCCCTTCAGCCCTCGCGAAGTGGTACTGCGGGTCAAGGCCCTTCTGCGCCGCTCGGAGGGCCAGCCCTCGAGCGAGCACCTGACGCTCGGCGAGCTCACACTCGACGTTGCCGCGCACCGCTTGCTGATCGCGGGTGAGGAGGTGTCGCTGACCGCCACCGAGTTCCGACTGCTGCACCTATTGATGGATCGCGCCGGGCGGGTCCAGACCCGCGACCGCCTGCTTTCCGAGGTCTGGGGCTACTCGGGCGACGTCGACAGCCGTACGATCGACACCCACATCCGGCGCGTGAGACGCAAACTCGGTGACGAGGCCGATCGGATCGAGACCGTCATCGGCGTCGGTTACCGGTTCAGATCGTAACGGTCGTGGCCCCTCGCTTCTGGAATCGCCGTTCGGAGCGCGACCGCGACGAAGCCGAGCTCCGTCTGATCGAGCTCCTCGAGCGCACCGAGCGCGAGCGGTCCGATCTGGCCAAAGTGGCCGCGAGCATCTCGGAGGGTTTTCTGCTGCTCGACGAGAACGGCCGTGGGGCGATCGCCAACCCCGCCTTTTGCCGCATCTTTGGCATCGTCGAAGGGGTCGAGGGCCGCACGGTCGACGAGCTGACGGGCGACAAGGGGCTCGAGCTGGCCGCCGATCGGGTGCGGGTCTCGGGGGAAGGCCAGTATCTGGAGATTGTGCGGCCGTCGGATTCGGCGAGCACCGGAACGCCGCCCCGCACGCTCGCCTGTTCCTGCGCGCCGCTCACCGATAGCTCCGGCGCCGTCATCACCGCGCGCGACATCACCGACTCGCTTCTGCTCGGCCAGATCCGCCGCGATCTGGTGGCCAATGTGTCGCACGAGATCAAGACCCCCTTGACTGCGATCCGCGGTTTCGCCGAAACGCTGCGCGACGGCGCGCTCGATGACCGTAAGACAGCGGGCCGGTTTACCGACCGGATCCTGCAACAGTGCTCCCGCTTGCAAGCCTTGCTTTCGGATCTCTTGACCCTGTCCCGGCTGGAAAGCGGCGAGGCCCCCGAAGAACGGCAAGCCGTGGATCTGGACGAGATCGTTCGCGACGCGGTGGAGACACTCCAGCCGGCGGCCGCCGAGAAACAGGTCGAGATCGAAGCCCGGCTCGATTCCGTGAGACTGGCCGAAGGCGACCCCCAGGCGCTGACCGAGTTGAGCATGAACCTCCTCGACAACGCGATCAAGTACAACCGCACCGGGGGCCGGGTCGGCGTGCGCCTGGCGGCGACCGGCAACGAAGCGCTGTTCGAGGTTACGGACACCGGGCGCGGCATTCCCGAAAAGGCCCTGGGGAGGATCTTCGAGCGTTTCTACCGCGTGGACCGCGGGAGAAGCCGCGCCGAGGGCGGTACGGGGCTGGGTCTGGCGATCGCCAAACACGCCGCCGAGATCCACGGCGGCCGGATCGAGGTCGAGAGCGAGCTGGGCAGCGGTTCGCGGTTTCGCGTTTTCTTGCCGCTCGCCAGCTAACGCCGGCGCTCCCAGACGAGGTGCGGTAGCTCCGGAACGATCAACCGTTCCATGGCGAGCTCGACCGCCGCCACCGAGCCCGGCAGCGAGAACACCAGGATGCCGTGCGCCAGCCCGGCCACCGCGCGGCTGAGCATCGCCGCGGCGCCGATCTCCTGGTAGCTCAACATGCGAAAAAGCTCACCAAACCCGTCCAGACGCTTGTCGAGAAAGCGCTCGACCACCTCTACCGTCGTGTCGCGGGTCGAGATTCCGGTGCCGCCGGTGGTGATGACCACCCGCGCGCGGCCGTGCTGCAGCAGCTCCGAGAGCACGCGGCCGATCTCTTCCGGCTCGTCCCGGATCCAGCGACGATCCACCACCCGGTGACCGCCGCCCTCGAGGGCGGCGACGATCAGATCACCGCCCGTGTCGTTGTCGCGGTCGTTCTCGTGACTGCGGCTGTCGCTCACCGTGACGACGGCGCATTCGGCGATCTGGTCGCTCGCAGCCCGCCGGTGCTCTTCGGTCGACTGACTCACCACGCGATCGTATCCCGCGGCGCTCGAGGTCCAGGCCGGTTTGCTACGCTCCGCCACCGAAATGAGACCCAGATCCTCACCGGCCGCCTTTTTCCTCTCGGCCACCGTGGCTCTCGTCGCATTTTCGAGCGCGGATCCCACCACCGCGGCGCTCCGCCGTCTCGAATACCTGGGGGAAGCGACCTTGCCGGCACAGACCGCCGTCTCGAGCGCGCCCCTCGGCGGTCTCTCCGGGTTGACCTACGATCCGGACCGGGGTGCGTACTACGCGGTCTCCGACGACCCTTCGAAGCGTGCTCCGGCCCGGTTCTACACGCTCTCGATCGACCTGGCCGACGGCCGGCTCGAGCCCGGGGACGTCCGTGTCGTCGCGGCGACGGCGCTCAGGACGCCTTCGGGGACGACCTTTGCCGAGAAGACCCTGGATCCTGAGGGCATCGCGCGCTCTCCGGCCGGAACGCTCTACATCTCGTCCGAAGGCCAAGCCGATCAGGGCGTCGCGCCCTGGATCCGGGAGTTCTCGCTCGACGGGTCGCACCGAAAAGCGCTGACAGTCGACCAGAAGTTCATCGCCGCCCGCCGAAGATGGCTCCCCGGCCGCAAACGACCGTGGGGAGTGCGCCACAACCGCGCGCTCGAGTCGCTGACCCTGTCCCCCGGCGGCTCTCTGTTTACCGCCACCGAGAGCGCCTTGCACCAGGACGGGCCGGAAGCCGACTTGGTCACCGGGAGCCCGGTACGGATCGTGCGCTATGACTCCGCGACCGGAGAGGTAACCGGTGAGTACGTCTATGTGACGGAGCCGGTGCCGCACCCGCCGATCCCCGCAGAAGCCTTTCGGGTCAACGGTCTGGTCGAGCTCGTGGCGTTGGACGAGGACCGCCTGCTGGCGCTCGAGCGCGCGTACGCGACCGGCGTGGGCAACCAGATCCGTCTGTTTTCGATCGCCTTGGGTCAGGCGACCGACGTCGCCGGCGTGGACCGCCTCGATCGCGTGCCGAGCGGTCTCCAGCCCGTCGAGAAGACCTTTCTCCTCGATCTCTCCGAGCTCGGCGTCACCCTGGAGAACCTCGAAGGCCTGAGCCCGGGGCCGCGGCTCGCCGATGGCCGGGAGACTCTGATCGTGGTGAGCGACGACAACTTCCGCCCCGAGAGCCAGACGACCCAGTTTCTGGCCTTCGCCTGGAGCCGCGAGCCGGCAGAGATCGCATCTCTCCAGGGATACGGACATCGGTCGCCGTGGGCGCGTCAGTGGGTCTTCGATCTGCCCGGTGTGGTGACCGCGGTGGATCGCTCCGAGCGTCGGCCCGGGTTCTGGATGCAGCAATCGCCGGACGACGGAGAGCCGGCAGCCGGCGCCTCCAGAGGTCTCTTTGTCTCCACCCACCGACCGCCGGCGCTCGTCCCCGGCGATCGTGTCTCGGCCGCCGGGCGGATCGAGGAAGCCGGCAGGCAAGGGCAGTTGACCGTCACCCGGCTGGCCGGCGGCCGGTACCGGCACCTCGAGCGAGGCACGACGCTGCCGCCGCCGGTTCGGATCGGATCGCCCGGATCCGGCAGCCGATCGATCCCGTCGGACCGGATCGATGACGACGGTCTGGAGGTCTACGAACCGGCCCACGACGCCATCGATTTTTTCGAGAGCCTCGAAGGAATGCGGGTCGAGATCGACCGCCCGGTGGTCGTCGGACCCGGAGATCGGTTTGGTGGCTGTGTCGTGGTGGCCGGCGACGGCGGCCGGCACGACCGCACCGTCCGCGGCGGGCTGCTGGTCTCGCCCGGCGACTCGAACCCCGAGCGGATCGTGGTCTCGGCGCCCCTTGCCGCGGATCCCGACCACGCCGCGCTCCCCCGTGCCGCTTCGGTGGGCGATCGCTTTTCCGGCCCGATCGTCGGGGTGCTGCACTACGACTTTGGCTCCTACCGCGTGCTGCCGACGGAGCCGTTGCCGGACCTCGTGGCCGGACCCGACCCGCCGCGTCCGGCTCCACTCGCAGGCGACCGCGAGCACCTGACGCTCGCCACCTACAACTTGTGGAACCTCGAGCCGGGCGCGGCCGAGGGCGGCCGTCTCGAGCGGCTGGCGCGCTCGATCGTCGACGACTTGGGCGCGCCCGATCTGCTGGCGGTTCAGGAAGTCCAGGATTCGAGCGGTCCCGAGGACGACGGGGTCGTCTCGGCCACCGAGACCTTCAAGCTGCTGGTTCTGGCCATCGAAGCCGCAGGGGGCCCGCGCTACGACTTTCGACAGATCGATCCCGTAGACAATGCGGACGGCGGCCGCCCGGGGGGCAACATTCGCGTGGGCTACCTCTTCGACCCCAAGCGCCTGCGGGTCACCGACCGGGGTGCGCCGGGAACCGTCGAGGTCAAAATCGATTCCCGCGGCCCACTTCTCTCCCCCAATCCCGGCCGGCTGGCACCCGAAGACAAGGCGTTTGTCGCAAGTGAGACACTCGGGTACGAGCCGAGCCGCAAGCCGCTGGCGCTCGAAGCCGATTTCTGCGGCCGCCGGGTGTTTTTGATCAACCTTCACCTGCGCTCGAAGCGGGCTGACGACCGCCTGTTCGGCGCCCGCCAGCCACCGCTTCTCCACAGCGAGGAGCAGCGCTCGGAGCAAGCGGCGCGGGTCCGGCTCTTTGTCGAGGAGATCCTCGCGGTTGATGCACGGGCCGCGGTAATCGTGCTCGGGGATCTCAACGACTACACATTCCGCGCCCCGATCGAGGTGCTGGCCGGAGAGCGGCTCGAGAACCTCGTCACTCACCTTCCCCCAGACACGCGCTACACCTTTGTCTACCAAGGCAACTCCATGGTGCTGGACCATGTGCTGGTGAGTCGGGCACTGAGCCGGGGCGCCGAGATCCAGGCTGTCCACATCAACGCCGATCTGTCCCACGGCACTCGCTCAAGCGACCACGATCCGCTGCTCGCCCGTCTCGCGATCGGCTGCCCGTAAGAGCCCTAAACGACCGACCCTCCATTACAATCGCGCGGTCTGTTGCAAGGGGTTGGACCCGGGGCGGCGGCTCCTCCGCCGCGCCTAGAAATCAAGATCGGAGGTCTCTGGGTATGGGCATGGTGTCCGAATTCAAAGAATTCGCCTTGAAGGGCAACGTGATGGACATGGCGGTCGGCATCATCATCGGTGGTGCCTTTGGCAAGATCATCGCGTCGCTGGTCAATGACGTCTTGATGCCGATGGTCGGCATGGCTATGGGCGGTGTCAGTCTTGCCGACCTCTACAAGGCGCTCGACGGCAACTCCTACGAGTCGCTGGCGGCGGCCGAGGAGGCCGGTGCCGCGATCATGAAATACGGCGCCTTTCTCCAAAACATCCTCGACTTTGTGATCATCGCCTTTGTCATTTTCATGATGGTCAAAACGATGAACAACATGCGCAAAAAGGAAGAAGAGCAGGATGCCGCCTCCGAGCCGAGCGACGAGGTCAAGCTCCTCACCGAGATTCGCGATTCGCTGGCCAAGGGCTAGCCTTCGCTTGCCATTGGTTCGCCTGTTCGGGGCCGGGTCTACCCGGCCCTTTTTCCTGTCCGTCGCGTGCTAGTCTGCCGTTCCCATCGCAGGCACCCCGAGTGCCCACCCCGTTTCATTTTGGAGGACTCTGGACGATGACGGATCGATTCACCCCGCTGACCCGTAAGTTGCTCGCTTTTTGTCTGCCCGCCGTCCTGGCCGCTGCCTGCGCGCCGCCGTCTACCGATTCTACCGATTCCACCGATTCCACCGACTCCATCGACTCGACCGACGCGCGCACCGAAGCCGCGGCCGCCATTCGCGAGCTGGGGCCGGCGGCCGAGAGCGCGGCCACCGTCATCACCGCCGACGTGCTGCGCGAGCCGATCGCGGAGCTGGGCGATGACCGTTACGCCGGCCGCGGGCCCGGAAGCGATGGCGACCGCATGACCCAGCAGTACCTGGTCGAGCAGCTCGAGTCGATCGGTTTCGAGCCCGGAGCCGGCAACGGGGAATGGCTGCAACCCTTTGAGATCGTGGGAATCGACGCTAAAGCTCCCGAGGTTTGGACCTTCTCGGCCGGCGACGGGACCGTGGATCTGGCCTGGTGGGACGACTACATCGCCTCGAGCGGTGTCCAGGAGGAGGCCGCAGCCATCGACAATGCCGAGCTCATCTTTGTGGGCTACGGGATCCAAGCGCCGGAATACGACTGGGACGACTACAAGGGCGTCGATGTCGCCGGCAAGGTCCTGGTGATGATGAACAACGACCCCGACTGGGACCCGGAGCTCTTCGATGGAGACCGGCGCCTCTACTACGGTCGTTGGACCTACAAGTACGAGAAGGCCGCCGAGCTGGGGGCCGCCGGCGCGATCATCATTCACACGACCCCCTCGGCCGGCTATCCCTTCCAGGTCGTCCAGACCTCCTGGACCGGACCGCAATTCGAGATTCCCGCCGCCGGGGAGCCACGGGTTCAAGTTCCCGCCTGGACCTCCGAAGACGCGATGCGGCGGTTGATGGCCGCGGCTGGCCACGATCTGGACGCCTTGACCGAGGCCGCCCGGAGCCGTGATTTCGAGCCCGTCACGCTCGGGATCACGACTTCACTCGAGCTCAGCAACAAGATCGAGCGGGTCGAGACCGCCAATGTCGTCGGGGTCCTCACGGGGAGCGATCCCGAGCTGTCGCGCGAGTTCATCGTCTACTCGGCGCATCACGATCATCTGGGGGTCGGCAAACCCAATGACGCCGGAGACTCCATCTACAACGGGGCTCGGGACAACGCCGCCGGCGTGTCTCAACTCCTGGCGATCGCCCGCGCCTTTGCCGCGCTGCCCGAACGACCCCGGCGCTCGATCATGGTGGCCATGGTCGCCGCCGAGGAACAGGGTCTTCTCGGCTCGGCCTATCTGGCCCGCAACCCACCGGTGCCGGCCGGGCGGCTCGCCGCCAACATCAACTACGACGGCGGCAACATCTGGGGGAAGACCCGCGACATCACCTATATCGGCTATGGCAAGTCGTCGCTCGACGCCGTGGTCGACAAGTTCGCCGCCGAGCAGGACCGCACCGTCAAGCCCGACCAGTTTCCCGACAGGGGCTACTTTTACCGCTCCGACCAGTTCAACTTCGCCAAGGTCGGCGTTCCGGCGGTGTATTTCGACGACGGGACCGAGTTCATCGGACGCCCCGAGGGGTGGGGCCGTGAGCAGATCGAGGCCTGGACCCAAGTCGACTACCACCAGCCCAGCGATGAGCTGAACGAGGATTGGAACTTCGAGGGAATGATCGACGACGCAATCTTGGGATTCCGCTGCGGGTATTTTGTCGCCGAGCAGGACGAGATGCCGGCCTGGAACGCCGGAGACGAGTTCGAAGCGGCCCGGCTGGAGGCGCTCGAAAGCCTAGAGCCCTAGAAAAAGAAATCGAACGACCGCTCTTTTTAAAGAATCGGCTCGAATCCGGCTCCCCCGGAATGGCTCGGGTCGAGGGAGTGGCCCCCGCACTCCACCCACGCGTGGGCCTCGAGCGCCGCCCCCTCCTTGCGCACTCCCACATGGAGCTCGTGGTCGATGCCGCGCGCTCGGAGCATCTTCGACAGCGCCAGCGAGCGCTCCAGGCAGCGGGCCCTCAGGGGAGAGCGGGCGGCCGCGATCTCGACCAACCGGGCCAGCCCTCGGGCCCGTTCAAAATGGTCCGAACGGTCGCCGGCCGCAGACGCGCGGGTGTCGCGGGGGAGGCTCCGGGCCTGGCGCCATCTCAGGACGAGCGAGGCCGCGATCACCCGACGGACGGCCTCGAAGAGCTCGCGGCGCTCCGTCGGGGTGAGCTCTCTCAGCTTGTGCCAGTCTCCGGCCTTCCACATACGTCCTGCCGCGGTCATCTCGCCCCAAAAGAAGCCTAGCAGCGTCGCCGATCTATCATTGGCTCGTTTCCGATGTCTCTCGCCGCCACCAAGCTCGTTCTCGCCCTCTCCGTGCTCGTCGCCGGCTGGGCCGGCGGAGCGATCACCCTGCGACAGTCCAGGGGCCCCGCAAGCGGACGGTGGCTGTCTCTCGGCAACGCCTTTGCCGCCGGGGTCTTCCTGGGCACCGGGCTGATCCACATGCTCGGCGAGGCCACCGCGAAATGGGCCGAGCTGGGATCGGACTACCCGGTGCCCTTTGTTCTCGCCGCGGCGGCCTTCGCCTTGATTCTGCTCTTTGAGCATGTGCTGCTGCCCGACGAGGCCCACGCGATGATCCACGCGCACAGCGGTGAGCTCGAGCATCTCGACCCTCATCGCCATCACAACCATCACTCGTCGGGAACCGGAGGCGCGGTCTCGCCCTACGCGCTGGTGGTGGCGCTGTCGGCGCACTCGGTGCTCGCGGGTCTCGCGCTGGGCGCCCAGCAAGTGGCGGCCAACACCTGGATGATCGCCCTCGCCATCCTGGCCCACAAGGCCACCGCGGGGGTCGCACTGGGTATCAGCCTCGCCGGGAGCCGCCTCGAGCGGCCGCGTGCCCGCCGGTTTGTGGCGCTTTTTGCGGTGATGACCCCGCTCGGGATCCTCCTGGGCATGGCGGCCGGCGAGCTTTTTCGTGGCGGCGCGAACGCATCGTTCGACGCCATCGTCTCGGCCCTGGCCGCCGGGACCTTCCTCTACATCGCCTCGATCGACATGCTCCAGGACGAGTTCCTCAAGCCCGGGAGCCGGTGGGCCAAGTGGCTGGCCGCGGTGACGGGCCTGGCGCTGACGGCGGTTCTGGCCGTGTGGACGTAGCCCGCTTCGCCTACCGGCTCAAGCCGGCGCCACTTCGGCGATCACCGGGGCGTGGTCGGAGGCGATCAGCCCGTCTTTCTTTTTCCGGTACTCGCGATCGATCTCGACGCGTTCGACCCGCCGCCGGACGGCGTCGTTGGCGAGTAGAAAATCGATTCTCAGCCCAAGGTTCTTGTGGAAGGAGCCGGCCCGGTAGTCCCACCAGGAGAATTTCTGCTCTTCCGGATGGCGCTCGCGAAAGAGGTCGTGAAGCCCCAAGTCCAGCAGGTTGCGAAACCGGCTGCGCTCGTCCTCGGTATGAAAGATCCTCCCGCTCAGATCTCCTTGGTGCCAACTGTCGATCGGTTCGGGGCAGACGTTGAAATCGCCGCAGATCACGTAGGGCTCGCCGGAAGAGTGCTCCTCGCCGACATGCGAGACCAACGTGTCGAGCCACGTGAGCTTTCTGGAGAAGTCCTCGTGCGAGACGCTCTTGCCGTTGGGGCAGTAGATCGTCGTAAACGTCAACTCGCCCGTTCGGGCCGTGATGAGCCGCGCCCCGAAATCCTCCTGTCCCGGCAGCCCCCGTTGAACCACCTCGGCGGACTCGCGGAACAGGATCGCGACCCCGTTCCACGCTTTCTGGCCGTGGCTGACGGCCCGATAACCGGCTGCCTGGAGCTCGTCGTGTGGAAACTTGTCGTCCTCGAGCTTGAGCTCCTGCAGACCCACGAGATCGGGCTGTCTGGCTTCGAGCCAATGGAGCAGAAAGTCGAGACGGGCTTTCATGCCGTTGATGTTCCAGGTGGCGATCCGCATGGGCAAATTCTATGCGGCGGCTAAGATACACACCATGCCGGCAGCCGACTCGGATCGTGCGACGGGGAGTCTGCGGCAACCCCACCCCAACCTGCTCAAGTACTACGCGATCGAATCGCTTCTGCTGGGCCCGTTTTTTCCTCTCCTGCTGCTGCCGCGACTTTTTCGGTTCCGCACCCTGAGATACGAGATCGGCGAGCACGGCATCACCGCCCGCTGGGGGGTGTTGTTCCGGCGCGAGATCAGCCTCGACTATGAGCGCATCCAGGACATCCACCTGGCGAGCAACCTGATCGAGCGGCGGCTGGGACTCGGTCGGGTCCAGGTGCAGACCGCGGCGGGCTCGGCCAAGGCCGAGCTGACTGTCGAAGGGTTGCAGGATTTCGAACAGGTCCGGGACTTTCTCTACGCGCGGATGCGAGGCGCCCAACCGCTGGCCGCCGGTCCCGAGACCGCCGGCACTTCGATGCCCACCGTCTCGACGCCGACCGTCGAGGCCATCGTCGCCGCGCTCCATGAGACCGCCGGCGAGCTGCGGGAGCTGCGCCGGGAACTGGCCGCCCGCCGCGAAACGAGCCGCTCGTGAGGCAGCGCCTTCTCGAGTTCTTGAGGGTCCCCGAGAAACCGGAGCCACCCCCCGGTGCCGGCGCGAATCTCGAGACCTTCCGGGCCTCGCGGCGTTACTTGTACTACTCGGTCCTCGGCTGGGCTCTCAAGCAAGCCGGTGCTCTGGCCGGTCTCGTTTTTTCTCTCGCGTTCTTTGGTCTCGGGCAGCCATTTGTCGACATCGAGAAATGGGATTTCTTCAACAAGGCCATCCCAGATGTCCGCTTCCGGTTTGTTCCTTTCTCACTCGACCTCCCCCACGTTCTGCGCTTCTTAGAGATCCTCGCCGTCGTCGTCTGGGGGGTCCAATTCATCCTCTCCGGGCTACTGCTCAAGCTCTCCTGGGAGCTGCGCTGGTACATGGTCGGTGAGACCTCGCTGCGGATCCGCCGGGGGTTGTGGTCGATGCGCGAGCAGACCATGACGATCGCCAACATCCAGAACATGGTCGTTCATCAAGGGCCGCTGCAAAGACTCTTCGGGATCTCGGACTTGGAAGTGCACACGGCCGGCGGTGGCCGCTCGAGCGATGGCGACAAGGCCGACCCGTCGAGCGACAAGCACAGCTTTCACATCGGCCGGTTTCGGGGGCTCGAGGACGCCGCGGGCCTGCGCGACCGGATCCGCGCCCGGGTCTCGAACCTCACGCTCGCCCCGCCCAAAACCGTCGATCCGCAACCGGTCGAGGACTCAGGGTTCGAGGAACTGCTTTCCGCGGCGCGCGAGCTGAGCCGCGAAGCACGGGCGCTTCGCCTCGCCCAGACCGGGCCGGAGGCTCCTGCGTAGCCGCGGGCCGACTCAAGAGAGAGCCAGGCGGCTTGCCGCCTCGGCGCTCAACGGGTCGTCAAACAGACCCCGGTGCTGGCGGCGCAACGCGGCGTTGGCGATCATCGCCGCGTTGTCGCCCGAATAGATGAGCGGGACCAACCGCAGCTCGACCCCACGCCTCTCCGACCACTCGGGGAGGCGCCGGCGCAACAACCGGTTGGCGGCCACCCCGCCCGATACCGCGAGACAGGCAAACGGATCTTCCGCATAGAGACGCTCGAGGCGATCGACCAACTGCTCGACAGCGGCGGCGCGAAACGACGCCAGCAGATCCAGAGTCGGCGCCGTTGCCTCCCCTGTGTCGGTCTCCGTCAAACCACCGCCGCGCTCCAGCTCCTCGATCCGGACCAGCACCTGGGTCTTGAGACCCGAGTACGAAAAGTCCAGGCTGCCGTCGGCGCATCGCGCCACCGCCAGCGGCACCGCCCCGCCGTCGCCCCGCTCCGCCCATTCGTCGATCAGCGGACCCTGTGGATAGGGCAGCCCGATCCGTTTGCCGATCTTGTCGAACACCTCCCCCATGGCATCGTCCCGGGTCTCGGCCACGGTGAGGATGCGGTCACTCTCGACCCGGTAGATCGACGTGTGGCCGCCCGAGACCACCAGCCCGACAAATTCCGCCGGTGGCGCCGAGGCCCGTTCTCCCGGCGGCGCCATAAAGGGTGAGAAAAGGTGTCCTTCCAGATGGTGGACCGCATGGAACGGCTTGCCCAGTGCGTAGGCCATCGCCTTGCCGAGCGACAGTCCGACCAGGAGCGCCCCCACCAGGCCGGGTCCCCGGGTGGCGGCCACCGCGTCGACATCGCTCAAGGAGATCCCGGCGCGGTCGAGCGCTTCGCGGCGTACCGCCGGCCAGTTGACCAGGTGCTCGCGCGAGGCGATCTCGGGCACCACCCCGCCGTAGGGACGGTGAGCCGCCAACTGGCTGGAGACCACCGACGAGATCACCGTGCCGTCCCCGCCCACCACCGCACACGCGGTGTCGTCACACGAGGTCTCGATTCCCAAGATCACCGGAGCGGTCGCGGGTAGCATCTGAACAGAATACTAGGCTCATGGGCCCCTACCCGACGGAGCACGGGCGGGGGCAAGCCCCGCCCCTACAGAATTTTGAAGCGGCCGGCGTCCCTGCCGGCCGTTCGGAACGCGCCCCCAACCGCCGCCGGGACCAAGCGGCCCAAAGAGTTTGAAGCGGCCGGCGCCCCTGCCGGCCGTTCGGAACCGCGGCCGCAAACCGATGCCGGGACCAAGTGCCCCAAAGAATTTGAAGCGGCCAGCGTCCCTGCCGGCCGTTCGGAACGCGCCCCCAACCGATGCCGGGACCAAGTGGCCCAAAGAATTTGAAGCGGCCGGCGTCCCTGCCGGCCGTTCGGAACGCGCCCCCAACCGATGCCGGGACCAAGTGGCCCAAAGAATTTGAAGCGGCCAGCGTCCCTGCCGGCCGTTCGGAACGCGCCCCCAACCGATGCCGGGACCAAGTGGCCCAAAGAATTTGAAGCGGCCGGCGCCCCTGCCGGCCGTTCGGAACGCGCCTCCAACCGATGCCGGGACCAAGTGCCCCAAAGAATTTGAAGCGGCCGGCGTCCCTGCCGGCCGTTCGGAACCGCGGCCGCAAACCGATGCCGGTCGGGGGCACGCAGGATCACCCGCGCTCTGTGTCGGTGCGGAATTGCGGCCCTTCCGCGGTCCTGAAAAGATAGCCCGCCGGCACTCCCGGCGCTCCCTCCCCATGTCCATTCCCTTTGCCATCAACGGACTCGGCAGGATGGGCCGCGCCCTGCTGCGGATCGCCCTCGATCGGCCCGGTCTCGTGCCGGTGGCCGTCAACGAGCTGGCGACCGCCGGGCAGCTTGCGCCACTGTTGGCGCACGACACGCTCCACGGGAAGCTCGAGCGGCCAGTGACCGCCGAGGGCGACCAGCTCACCGTCGGGGAGCACACCTTGAAGGTCTTTGGCGAGCCCGAAGTCTCGAAGATCCCCTGGGAGCGGACCCGAGCGAGGGTGGTTGTCGATGCCACCGGCAAGTGTCTGACCCGGGAGTGCGCGAGCGGCCACCTGCGCGGTCCGGTGCGCAAGGTGCTGGTCTCGGCCAACGCGGCGGGGCTCGACCTGACCCTGTGCCGGGGCGTCAACGACGACGCCTATCGGCCGACCGAGCACCATCTCCTGAGCGCCGCCTCGTGCACCACCAACTGCCTTGCGCCGGTGGCCCACCTGCTTCACCGCGAGTTCGGCGTCACGCGCGGCGCCCTCAACACCGTCCACAGCTATAACAACGACCAGCGGCTCCTCGAATCACCCCACCCCGACCCCCGGCGGGCACGGGCGGCGGCCCTCAACATGGTCCCGACCACCACCAGCGCGGTCGACGCTGTCGGCCGGGTGATCCCCGAGCTCGCCGGTCGTATCCGCGGCCTGGCCGTCCGCGTCCCGACACCCAACGTCTCGCTCATCGACTTGGTCGTCGCGCTCTCCAAACCGGCGTCGGTCGAGACAATCAACACCCTGTTCCGCCAGGCCTCCGAAGGCGAGCTCCAGGGGGTGCTGCGTGTGAGCGCGGAAGAGCTCGTGTCCTCGGATTTTCTCGGCGACCCCCACTCGGCCGTGGTCGATCTCCTCCTGACCCAGGAGGTGGGGGACGGGCTTTTTCGCGTCGTGGCCTGGTATGACAACGAATGGGGTCACGCCAGCCGCCTGGCCGATCTCCTGGAACGGGTCGGCGATGAGCCGGCGGCGGAGGAAGGATAGCGACCCGGTGGCGTCACGCATCCGAACTCTCGAGGACCTGGGGCTCGACACCCTCGCCGGTTGTCCGGTCTTTGTCCGCGTCGATTTCAACGTGCCTCTCGAGGACGCGCGGGTCACCGACGACACCCGGCTGCGCGCCGCCTTGCCGACGATCGAAGAGCTTACGCGGGCAGGGGCCCGTGTCGTGCTGGCCTCGCACCTCGGCCGACCCAAGGGCGAGCCCGACCCGGCCCTGAGCCTCGAGCCGGTGGCCGCGCGCCTGAGCGACTTGCTCGGACGCGCGGTCCGTTTCTCACGTGACGCGATCGGCCCAGTGGCTGAGCAGGCGGTCGCCGCGCTCGAGCCCGGCGAGGTCTGTCTGCTCGAGAATCTGCGTTTCCACGCCGGCGAGAAACAGAACGATCCGGAATTCGCCGCGGGTCTAGCCGCCCTCGCGGAAGCCTATGTCGACGACGCCTTCGGGACGTCCCACCGCGCGCACGCTTCGGTGACCGGGGTGCCCGAGCAACTCACACGCAAGGCGGCGGGCCGGCTGCTGGTACGCGAGGTCGAAATCCTGGGTGGACTCCTCGAGTCTCCCCAGCGGCCGTTTGTCGCGATCGCCGGCGGCGCCAAGATCGCCGGCAAGCTGGACACGATCGAGAACCTCTTGCCCCGGCTCGACACCCTGATTCTGGGTGGCGGCATGGCCAACACCTGTCTGGCCGCCCAGGGACTCGATCTGGCCAAATCGCTCGTCGAGCCCGACCGGCTGGAGCTGGCGCGCGAGCTTCTGGCCCGCGCCGAGTCTCTCGACACACAGGTCTTGCTCCCACCCGATCTCGTCGTCACCGACGACCTCGACCACCCCGAGCAGGTTTTGACCGTACCGGCCGGCGAAATCCCCCCCGGAACCCGGGCGGTCGACATCGGCGACCGGGGCCGAGACGAGCTGGCGCGAGCGGTCGCGAACGGCGCGACGATTTTCTGGAACGGCCCATTGGGGGTCTTCGAGAAGCCACCTTTTGATCGGGGGTCCCTCGCCGCGGCGCAGGCGCTCGCCGAGTCGCCCGGGTTCACGGTGGTCGGAGGCGGCGAGACCGTGGCAGCCGTGCGTCAGGCCGGGGTGATCGACCGGATCGACCACGTGTCAACCGGAGGAGGCGCCTCGCTCGACTTGCTGGCCGGAAAGACCCTTCCCGGGGTGGCCGTTTTGGAGGTAGATGGATGAGCACCACGGCGCGACGCCGCCTGATCGGCGGCAACTGGAAGATGAATCTGCTGGCCGAGTCGGCGGCGGAGTTTTGCCGGGCACTCCTCGACGGCTGGGGGGACTTCTCGACCGAGGTGGTGCTCTTTCCTTCCGCCCCCCTTTTCGGCGCGGTCGCCGGGCCACTCGCCGGGGGGCCCGTCGTCTTTGGCGGCCAGGACCTGCACCCCGAAGAGAAGGGGGCCTTTACCGGCGATGTCTCGGGCCCCCAGCTCGCCGACGCCGGCTGCCGCTGGGTCCTCTGCGGCCACAGCGAGCGCCGCCGCGATCACGGCGAGACCGATTCGCTGGTGGGGCGCAAGGCGGCGGCCGCGGTCTCGAGCGACCTGGTTCCCTTGATCTGTGTCGGCGAGACCGAAGAAGAACGCGAACGGCAGGAGACTTTTGAGGTGCTGGAGCGCCAGCTCGCGGGTGCTCTGGCCTCCCGGCCCGAGCCCTTTGCCTTGGCCTACGAGCCGGTGTGGGCCATCGGCACCGGTCGCACCGCGACCCCGGAGATTGCCCAGGAGGCCCACCGCCACCTGCGCGAGACCCTCGCCGACCTGGTCGGAGACGAGGCCGCCGCGTCCAAAAGGATCCTCTACGGCGGGTCGGCCAACCCCGACAATGCGGCCGATCTGATCGGTCAGCCCGACATCGACGGCTTTCTCGTCGGCGGCGCAAGCCTTGACCCCGAGCGATTTCTGGCTATGATCCGCATCTGCGGCTGATCCGCCGCCCTCCAGGAGATCCCCATGATCTATGTGCTTTACACCCTTCACGTCCTGATCTGTCTCTTTCTCTGCCTGGTCGTCTTGCTCCAGCAGGGCAGCGGCGCCGATCTTTCGGTGTTTGGTGGCGGCGGAACCCAGACCGCCTTTGGCGCCCGCAGCGCCACCAATCTGCTCCACCGCATGACCGTGGCCGGGTTTATCGGGTTTATCCTGACGACCATCGGCATCGGCTTCTTGCGAGTCGGCTCGAGCCAGGGCTCGGTGATGACCGACGCGGTCGAGCAGACCGCTCCGGCAGTCGAAGAGGTCGTCGAGGAGGCCGCACCGGCCGCCGAGGACGGGTTGCCGGCGGCCGACGAGTCCACCGCCGTCGAGTCTCCCGCCGCGGGCGCTGAGGCGCCGGCCGAGGAATCGGACGGAGGAGACGGCTAGGGTCTGCTTGGTAGACTCTTTGATCGCGCCGAAGTGGCGGAATTGGTAGACGCGCACGGTTGAGGGCCGTGTGGGGCGACCCGTGCCGGTTCGAGTCCGGCCTTCGGCACCAAATCCCAACCTGACCTTCTAGACCCTGCCGGTAAAGAGACGCTCGAAGGCGTCGGCACCGGCCGGCTCGAAGGCTGCGAGCTCGAGGTTCTCCGCCACGTGCTCGACGCGGCTCATGCCCACCAGCGCGGTCGTCACCCCGGGAGCGGAGCGGGCAAACTGAAGAGCCCGCTGGGCGTCGGTGTCGAACCCGGGAAACGCCACGTCGATCTCGGGTGGCAGCGACTTCGCCAGCCGGCCCTGAAGGACCGAAGCCGAGGCAAAGACACCGATCCCGGCCCCGGCGGCGGCCACCACCACCGGCACGGTGACCTCACCCAGCTCCTGGGTGGGCGCGGCGATCGCCTCGGGCATCGCGAGGTTGAGGGGTAGCTGGACCGCCACCAGGAGCGGCGCGCCCTCCGGTTCCGAGTCAACGCGGCCGGCCGCCCGCATCGCGCGGTCGAGCGACAGATGGGCAGGCTCGCCCGGCGGCGTGCGCAACCCGTCCCAGGTCGCGAGTCCGAACGCGGCCAGGCGGTCGCTCGGGCGTGCCAGCCACGCCAGGGCATTCTCGACGCGCTCCCAGCCGGCGGACCCGAGCTTTTCGATCTGGGTCTCCGGGTTGTGCAGATAAAACAAATCGATCGTCTCAAGCCCCAGGTTGGCTCGACTGCGATCGATCTGGTCGGACAGAAACTCGGGACGAACGGCGTGGCATCGCGCCACGAGGTCCTCCGGGTCGAGCAGGCCGGTCTCGACATAGGTCTTGCGCCAATACTCCCCAGGATCGGCCGGGGGCACGGAGTCGAACGGCAAAAAGCCGGCCTTGGTGGACACAAAGACCTCATCGCGCGCCGCCACCCCTTGCTCGAACGCCCGCGCCAGCGCGCGACCCACCGCCCGCTCGCTTCTCTGGTTGCGGTAGTTGATGGCAGTGTCGAAGACGTTGCAGCCGGCAGCGAGCGCCGCCAGGGCCGACTCCTCGTAGCCCCGGTCGGTCTTCTCGTCCGCCTCGCCCAGATAGGTTCCGAGCCCGATCGACGAGAGCCACAGGTCGCCCAAGCGGCGAAAATGCCCGGCGGCGACCGAGCCCGCAAATCGTTCTCGATACCGAGCCGTTCCCTCCGCCGTGGCGCGCCCCGAGATCACTCGAACATTCTAGCGGCGCATCCTGCTCGCAGATCGGCCGGCGGATCGGCCAGCGGCTCCACAGGGACGTTTGACCGAGCGCATGGCAACGTAAACGAAGTCCGAGGTCGATCCGGCGCGAGGGAAACCGAGGCGCTTGCCTCTAGATAACCGCAGTCCGAGTAGCAAGCGCCGTGCCCTGGGAGCCTCTGGCCGATCTGCCGGTTTCTCCGATAGAGTCGGCGCTCGATGAGCGACGCCGAGAACCCGGCACCGGCCGCCGACGAGAGTCCCGCAGCCGCCGAAAAGGCTGCCGAGTCCAAGCCCGCGGCCGAGAAACCCGCCGCGGCCAAGCCGGCCCCAAAACCCAAACCCCCGCCACGCCCGTTGCCGGACGAGGAAGGAATCGCGCGCTGGGTCGAGGGCGAGGACTATCCGGTGCTGGCGGCGCTTTTCGATCAACTAGTGCTGCCCAAGTTCGACGGCCTGTTCGCGCAGATCAAAAAGCAGGAGCTCTTGCCGCAACACTGGCAGGTGATCAGCGCCCACCGCGTCCCGGACGGCCTGAGCTTTGACGAACTCGCTTCGGTTCGCCGGCTCAAGGCGTTCTACGAGGACCCCGAGGTGGCGGCCCGTAGACTCTCGGCGCTCCAGACGGCGTGGGAGGAGTTGCGCGGCAAGCGACCCTCACGCTGGAACGCGTCCGACATCTTCGCCGCCATGCGGCGCGTCATTCAGAAAAAGCTCGATATCGACTTTCACGAGCTGCTGTCGGCCGTGCGCGATGTGTGGCGGGGGATGACCCTGCCGCACGGGCGCGAGCAGCTCGAAGTCCTGTGGGCCTGCCTGGACTACATCCGCACCAAGACGCGAAAGTAAGCCTCGGACAGCAAGTGGCTTTGGCAGGCGGCGACGCCGGCCGGTCTCACTGCAACCGGCGCGCCCGCTCGATGGTCACCTGCTCCACCGGCACGTCGCCCCGAGCCGTCGGGGTCGTGGCGATCGAATCGACCACATCCATTCCCTCGACCACCCGCCCAAAGACCGCGTAGCCCCAGCCCTCGTTCGTCTTGGCGGTGTGGTCGAGAAAGTCGTTGTCCGCGTGGTTGATGTAGAACTGCACCGACGCGCTGTGAGGCGACGACTTGCGCGCCATCGCGATCGTGCCACGCAAGTTCTTCAAACCGTTGTCGGCCTCGTTGACGAGCTGTTTGCCGGTCGGCTTGAGCCGCATGTCGGGGGTCATGCCGCCGCCCTGGATCATGAACCCCTGGATCACCCGATGGAAGATCGTGCCTTCGTAAAACCCCGTTTCGACATTGTCGAGAAAGCTCGCGACCGACTCCGGGGCACGGGCCGGATCCAGCTCAACCGCAATCGTCCCGTGGCTGGTGTCGATCGCCACCAACGGCGTCGAGTCCTCGGCCGGCGCCGGAGTCGATGCCGGCTCCGGCGCGGCCTCTTCCTGCTGCCCGGCCTCTGGCGCCGACTCGGGCTCGCCGGTGGCCTTCTCACTCTCGGTCGAAGCACACGAAACACCGAGCAAGACCGCCCCGGCGGCCAACAACATTCTCCATTTCATCAACTCTCCCCTTTCTCCTCTCCAGACGGCTCTCGCCGCGCACGGCATTTGTCGCACGGGCAGATGTCGCGTAGAAAATCGAACCGGTAGATCCCCGTCGCATGACGGTCGGTCCAGTGAATCGAGATCCCGTAGTTTCCCACCGGCTGGATCTCGATCGGCTCGACCGAAACCTCGGGTTTGTGAAACCGGATCGCTTCGGGTCCATGCCCCTGACACGCGGCACACGGGCAATATCCGCGCAGATAGTCGTAGGCGTACTCGGCCGTGTGGCCGTCGCTCCAGACCAGCCGCAGGTTGGCCCCGTCGGACTGCCGGCGGACTTCGGTGGGACGGGGTTTCTGCATCTCGCCGGGTGCGCGATGGTAGCACCCGCACCCTAATTCGGGGACAGCCCCCGAATTACGGTGGAGGATCGTAGGTTCCGAGCGGTGTCCACGGCCCGCAGCGCCCGATCCGGTGGATCGCTTTCGCCGTCCCAAAAAGAGCGCCGTGCCGCCGGATCACTTCTTCACCGTAATGGCTGCAGGTCGGCGCAAACCGGCACTGAGCCCCGACCGCCGAAAGCACCGGCGAGAGCGAAGCCTGATAGAGGTCGATCCCGGCGAGAAGCAGCTTGGCCGAGATCTGCTTTTCCGGAGCGCGACCCATGTCGAGCCCCAGCAGCACGACGAGGATGGCGAGCGTGAGCTTTGTCTTCACCAAGGATCAGGATACTCGATTCGGAACCGCTTATCCTCGTTCGCCGCTTGGGGCAGAACTGGGAATCCCTCGATCTCGGCGCAACTCTTGCTTGCAAGTTCAGCTGTATGAGCCGGGCACGGAATCCGTACCGCCTGCCCGATGGTCGCCCCCGTACCACCCGGGAAGAGCAGGTTGTCTTCGAGTCGCCGCTCGTTACCGTCGGGCTATTCGATGCCCGAGTCGAGGATGTTCATTTTCGCCGATCGGATCCGCCCGAAGAACACATTTTTGTCTTTCCACTTACCGCCGTCAGAATCCAAAAAAGTGGAGAGACTGCCTTTGTCGCCGACCGCAACCGGATTACGTTCTACAACCCCGATCGGCAATACCGCCGCATACCGGTCAGTCCCAGTGGCGATCGTGGCCACTGGTTCGCCGTAGCACCCGGGATTCTCGAGGAGATCGTCGGCAAAGCCACCGGCTTCCGCGCCGCAGGCGATCGCGTGTTCCCGGCTTCGGTGGGCAGCAGCACCCGGGCGGCTTTTCTTTCTCAGTTGGATCTCGTGCGTCGGCTCATCCGTCAAACGGAGGTCGACGCCATGGAGGTCGAGGAGTCCGTTTTTGGATTGGCTCAAGAGTGTCTCGGTTCGACGGACCGATTGCGGGAAAGGGACCCGTCCGTCGCCGACCGCCGGCTAAGCGGACGAGCGCGCGAGTGGCTTGCGTTGCAGTACACCTCAAACAAGACGATTTCGACAATGGCCGCCGACATCGGCGCCTCGCCATGCCACCTTTCGCGGGTGTTTCGGCGTACCACCGGCTTGACTCTCCACACATACCGAGAGCAACTACGTTTGCGACGCGCCTGTCTCGAGCTTCCCGAACGGGCCGGCGATCTTTCCGGGCTGGCCCTCGATCTCGGCTATTCCAGCCACAGTCACTTCACGTTCGCCTTCCGACGAGCGTTCGGGTTGCCCCCGTCCCGTCGTAGCTAGCACGACAGATCAAAAATCTGACAGCGGCCGGCTTTTCCTCTCCCTACACTTACATGGGGAGGAACTGCGAGATGCACAGGGCGAGACTTTGGATCGCGCGCTCAATCATGAGCTCGGCCTTGATACTCGGGGTTGCGGGCCTGCCAGCATTTGCCGACGAAGGCCCCTCACTGGAAGAGCGGGCCAATCGTGCGTTTTCCGGCGCCGACTGGGAGCAGGCGAGCAAGCTCTACCTGGCTCTCAGCCAAGCCAGCTCGGACGATCCGGCGGTGTGGTTCCGCCTCGGTCTGGCGACGTTGAACTCGGAAGGCGATCCCGTATTCGCCATCAAGGCATACCGCAAGGCCATCGATCTCGGTTTTCGCCAGGGCCCTGCACTCTTCGGCATCGCACGGGCGCACGCGATCAACTCTGACGAGACGGCCGCTCTCGAGACCCTGGCTCGGTTGGCTGAGGTCGGACCGTCCAGAGGCATTGTGCGGCGGCTCGAAAGCGACGAGGCATTCGATTCGCTGCGGTCGAACAACGAATTCACCACCGCGGTCCGTCGGCTGACGCCCTGCAGCGCCGACGAATACCGCCAATTCGATTTCTGGCTAGGAGAGTGGGAAGTTCAGAGCCCTCAAGCTCAAGTGGTCGGGAAAAACACCATCTCCGAGTCCTTGGACGGCTGTCTTCTGATCGAAAACTGGGAGTCGGTGCGTGGGTTCAAGGGTCTGAGCATCAACTATTTCGACAACAGCGACAAGACGTGGAACCAAACGTTTCGTGACAACAACGGCAACGTCAGCGGCTGGCCGGACCTAAAAGGCAGTTTTCGACAGGGCTCGATGGTGCTCGAAAGCCCCCCGGGCGAGACCCCACGGGCTCGGTGGACCTGGACCGAAGTTTCCCCCGGGAAGGTCCGTCAAACGGCCGAAAGCTCCACCGATGGCGGCGAGACTTGGACCATTACCTGGGATTCCTACTATCTCCGAACCGATGGTCCTGTAGATCGCCCGCACCGCTAAGCGGCACGTGCGGTGCGAAGGAGCAAGTTCAGCCAAGAGCAGATCGCAATGGCGCTTCGCCAGGGCGAAATCGGGATGCCGGTAAAGGACATCTGCCGGCAGATCGGTATCAGCCGCGCCACGTACTATCGCTGGAAGAAGAACTTCAAAGCTCTCAGGTCATCGAAACCGTCGGATCTCCGGCAACTGCTCGACGAGAATCGACGACTCAGGATCTTGTTGGCCGATGTAAGCGACACAGTCTCCGCGTCCGTGCCGCTGACATCCAAAGATTGATCAGGGTTTCCCGACACCCATCAACCCATCGCCGACAAGTCACCAACCGCCAGCCTCCCCAGCCAGAGCGCCAGCAGCGCGACCGCGGTGCCGAGAAGACAGCGGCCCGACCAGCGCCCCAGCACCCCGCGCCACGAGGCAGCACGACTCTGCGCTAGAAGCCCCAGCAGTCCCCAGGCCGCCAACGCTTCGGCGAGCAGCAACGGGGCCGCCGGGTGGAGCTTCACGGCGGCGTAAAGGTCGCCGCGAGCCAGATGGGAGAACGCCCGGGTGAGACCGCAGCCCGGACAGGGAAGCTCGAGCGTGCGGCGAAAAAGACAGACCACGGGGTCGCTCGCCGCGGGTGTCCAAGCGCCGAGCAAAAGCCACGCCGCGACCCCGCCCGCGGTCAGGCCCCACCACAGGGCTCGGTGGCTCACGACGACCCCGAGGGTGTCTTGTCGATCGACCCGGCGTCGGTGTCTATCGGTTCGCCAGGCTCTGAAAGAAAGCCATCCCGCCGAACAGAAAGATCCACAAGACCGAGAAAACCAGCAAAACGGTGCCGATGATCCCAAGGATCAAACCGGCCTTGGCCATCCCCTCGCCCGCAGCCGGCGCGTGGCCGGCGGCGATCGCGTTGAGCTCTTGTTTGGCGATAAACCAGGCAATCGGGCCGCACAGCGCGCAACACAAGATGCCGATGATCCCCAGGACCAGCGCGGTTACCGGGCGGTTGCTCGACGTCTCACTCATACAACTCTCCTTTGTCGGCCACGGGCGTCTGCCGCCCCGCCGCCGGTCATCCTAGAAACGGTCCGCGTACTGGCTGATGCCCGGAATGAGAAAACGCTCGCCGTTGACGCCTTTGACGATACAGATGATGTGGACCACGAGAATCCCCAGGAAGATCAGCAACTGGAAGATCGCCAGCGCGCAAGCCAGTGGACCGAGCACCATGCTCAGCAAGGCGAAGATGATCCACAAACCGATCTCGGCCACCATCAGCACGATCCCGTGCTTGGCGTGCCACTGGACCTCGGCGTCGTCCTTCTCCACCAGCAGCGGTACCAGGGCGAGCAGCCAAAGGTAGGAAAGCGCGATCATCAGACCGCGGTTGCCCGACTGCGCTCCGCCACCTGAAGATTCGGAAGACTCTGAAGATCCGGAAGAATCCGGAGCTCCCGCGGGCTCGGAAGAATCGGAAACAGGCGGCGGCGGTGGTGGTGTCGGCGTTTCGGCTTCGCTCATCGCACTCTCCTCCTTTGCTGGCCCCAAGGCCAGGGGGTTTTGCGCGTTACAAACGCAATTGAGACGATTGTATCAGGAGATGCCAGTCGGCAAGGGGCGCTCGAATGTCTTCGGGCCGGTGCTCACGAGAGGACTCGCTGATAGACCGAGCGGTACTTCTCGACCACCAGTTGCTGGTCGAACCGCGCGACCGCCGCGGCGCGGCCCGCGCGGCCGAATCGTCTGCGTTTGTCGTCGTGCGTCAGCAGATCGAGGGCCGCGGAAACCATCCCCTCGATGTCCCCCACGGGTAGCAGATACCCCGTCTCGCCTTCGGTGACCACTTCGGGAAGGCCGCCGACCGCGGTCGTCACCACCGGCACCTCGCACGACAGCGCCTCGAGCGCGGCCAGGCCAAACGACTCGACCTCGGAGGGCAACAGAAAAAGATCGGCCCCGACCAGGAGCTCCTCGACCGCAGGAACATTGCCGATGAAGGTGATCGCATCGCAGGTTCCGCACTCCCGGCAGTGGAGCTCGACCTTGGCTCGGTCCGGCCCGTCGCCGACCAGGAGCAGTCGAGCCGGGATCACGCGTTGCACGCGCTCGAACACCTCGACCACGTCGAGTACCCGTTTGACCGGTCGGAAATTCGAGATGTGAACCAGGATCTTCTCGCCCTCTTCCGCCCAGCGCCTTGCCCCACGGCCCTCCCGAGCCCGCTCAAAGCGTTCGGGATCGATGAAATTGGGCACCACGTCGATCGTGTTGTCGACATCGAGCATCTCGCGGGTCGCCTTGGCCAGAGCCTCGGAAACCGCCGTTACCGCGTCGCTGCGCCCGATGCCAAAACGGGTGGTCTCCAAGTAGTTCGGGTCGTTCCCCACCAGGGTGATGTCGGTGCCGTGCAGGGTCGTCACCACCTTGAGCGGCTGCGGCTCCAGGATCTCGCGCGCCAAGACCGCCGATACCGCGTTGGGCACCGCATAGTGGACGTGGACCAGATCGAGCTCGTTGTGCCGCGCCACCTCGACCAATTTGGTGGCCAGCGCCAGCGAGTACGGTGGGTAGTCGAAGAGCGGATAGTGCGGTACCACCACCTCGTGAAAGGTCAACCGTGGATCCACCAGCTCGAGCCGAAACGGAAGCGCATGGCTCACGACGTGGACCTCATCGCCACCGGCGGCGAGCGCCATGGCCAGCTCGGTGGCGACGACCCCCGAGCCCCCAAACGTCGGGTAGCAACTGATGCCGATCTTCAACGCCGGCCCCCCGGAACCAGCGACAGCGGGTCGGCGACCGCCAGCGGCAGGCGGGCCCCAAACGGCTCCCCCAGCTCGGCGCCGATCTGAAGACCGAAATGACGCGCCCGTCCCTCGACCGCCAGCCGGTACTCGCGAGAGGAGACCTTGGTCTCGGGCTCGGCGTCCGTCGTGGGGCCCGGCGGTTTGCCGGAAGCCCCGGAGTGGATCTGGCTCGTATAGGCGTCGAGCGCAGCGATCTTCTTGTCCCAGGTCGAGGTCACGTCAACAATAAAACGTGGCTCGAACGGGTCATGTTGCATGTACCAGAAGACGGCGCCAGGTCGATGCGGCTTTCCGAGTCCTCCCGCCTTGCGGCGGCGAAGCCCCGCATAGAAGACCGCCGCCTCCACCAGCTCGTGGGCGCGCCCGTGGTCGGGATGGCGGTCGATCGCCGGTGGCCCGAGCACGATCTCCGGGCGCCAGCGCCGCAGCCGGTCGATGAGCTCGTTCTCCTCGTCCTCTCCACGGCGCATCACACCATCGCCCAGGTCGAGGATCTCCAGCTCGACCGCCCCCAGGGCGGCCGCCGCCTCTTCGGCCTCGCGCCGCCGGCCCTCGACCGTGCCCCGGCTTCCGGCCTCGCCACGGGTGAGGTGCAGGATTCCGACCCTGCGACCGGCTTCGGCCAAAAGCGCAAGTGTCCCGCCACACGCCAGCTCGACGTCGTCGGGGTGCGCGCCGATGGCGAGAACGTCTAGCGTTGTCATGGCGCCACCACCTGAAGTCTGCCGCCGTCGGTTCCAAGCTGTTCGAAAAGCGCCTGGGCAAACCGCGGCCCGTACTTGCCCGGAAAATAAGCGCAGGAGACCACCCGCTCCTGGAGCTTGCCGCCCGGACGGGTGGCAGCGCGCAAGCTCACCGCCCGCCGGCGGCTCAGCTCGTCCCGCCGGGTCGCGGCTTCGTTGACCTTGGCAGTGAAGATCTCGAGCGCCCGATGGATCTGGCCGGCGGTCTTCTGCCACGGCTGCTCGAGCGACCCGTCGAGCTCCAGGGCCTTTTTCTTGAGCTCTCCCAGCAGACGCTCGATCCCGCTCCCCACCGGGGCCACCAGATCCCAGCCCTCCCCGGCGGCCAGCGCTCGATCGAGATCGAGCCGCGTTGCCATCAGGTCTCCCAGCTCCAAGGGCAGACCCGCGAGATGGTCGACTTGACGACCTGTCAGAACAAGCGCCTGGGGCCGGAGCGCGACACGGGAGGCCTCGATCTCGAGACACGAGTAGAGCGGCGCGACCTGCGGCAGGTAGGACACCTCGCCCGGGCCCATGACTTGGAGCGAGGTCCCCAGGATCGCATCCTGGATTGCAGGCCGTGCCAGCACCCCCGGGCTGACCGCGGCGGGGTTCTCGGCCAGGGCCCGCTCGAGCCAGTCGACCCCTTGCTCAAAACCTTCCTCCCCCCGCAGACCCATCCGGTCCCCGTCGCGCCACTCGATCCGCCGCCTTGCCTCACCGTGGAGAAAAAACAACGGGCTCGCGCCGGGCTGCGGCGCGACTTGGAGCGAATAGCCGCGCTCGCGAATCGAATCGTCCCGCGCTGCGTAAGCCGCTTCGATCTCTTGTCGGCGCTCGACCACTTTCTCCAACCACGGTCTCTGCGCTTCCTTGACCGCCGGCAACATGGAATCGAGCAGCAACGGGCAGTCCTCGCCGAGGATCGCGGTCAGCAACCGGCAAAAGGCCTCACCAAACCGCGCTTCGGGCCGGTACCAGCCCGCCAGGGTCGCCACCCACTCGCCAAAGCGCTCGCCGGGAACGCCCTGCCGAAAGGCTTCCAGCGCGGGCTGCACACCCGGGCCGAGGGTTCGCATCCCAACGGGTAGCAGCGGCGAAGGGTCCTCACCGAGGTCGATCTCCTCGAGACCCGAAGCGCCGGGGAAAGACAACCGCGAGACCTCACGGAAATCGTGATCCTCGGTTGCCACCCAGAAAACCGCCACCGCCGACATCCCGTCCTCGCTCAGGCGTCGGGCCCACAATGACGCCGCCACCGCCTTGGTCAGCGTATAGAGCGGGCCGCCCAAGAGCCCGGGCTGTTGGCCGGTGACCACCACATGGGTCTCGGGGTCGGCCAGAGCGGTCGCGAGCCGATCCGCGGCCGGGTGCCCGTACGAAGCGTTCGCCACCCCGAGACCGGCGGCCAGCCCGGAACGATCCGTGGGCGATCGCGCCGGACCCTGGAGCGGCTTTCGGTCGGCCGGTGAGACAAACCGCAGCGGCTCCAGCAAATCTAGATCCCGCCCGCCGACAAAGGCGGCCGGCAGCGGGGGCAGCAAGCCGTGCTCGACCAGATCCAGGCCGAGGGGCTCAGCCGGGGCGACGACCGACGACGATGAGTCGCGGGCTGTCGCGCTCAAAGCCTTCTCCGCCAAAGTTCCCGTAGACGCCATTGACTTCGAGTCCCGCCCATTGCAAACCGATGGTGACTTCTTCTTTGCGGTAGGCGCGCACGCTCTCCACGTGGGTCTCGCTGTCGTCTCCGTCGACGAGACGGATCTTCTTATTGACCCGCTGCGCCCGCGAATCGTACCAGCGCTCGATCTCGACCCTGAGCCCATCGCGCTCCTGGGTCTCCTCGGGTACCAGCTCCGAGATCACCTTGTCGCGGTTGAACAAGTCGATCAAAAACCTGCCCCCGGGCGCCAGCAAGCGATGGATCTCTTCGAGCACCTCGAAGTTTTCCCGCTCCCCCTCGAAATATCCGAACGAGGTAAAGAAATTGAGCACCCACTCAAAGCTCCGGTCCGCAAACGGCAGCCTCCTCATGTCGCCCGCCACCCGCGGCAGCGCCGGGTTCTGCGCCAGGAGCGTCAGCGACAGGTCCACGCCGAGCGCCCGGTGGCCGCGGCGGCGGAGCTCTTCGGTGTGGCGGCCGGCACCGCAGGCGAGATCGAGCACCGCGCGCGGCCGGCGGCCGGTAAAAAGACGCTCGACAAAATCGACGTGCCTTACGGCCTCCTCGGCGTCGCGATGGGCATAGAGCGCCAGGTACTTCTCTCCAAACCAGTCCTTGTACCAGGCCACGGCTCGATCCTACTGACTCTCCGCCCCCGCCGGCGGCTTGGCTTCTGTGTCGCTGGGCTCGACCAGGAGCCAAAAGGTTTCTTTTCTCGGCGCTTCTTCGGCACGCGCCCGGCTGGGCGACGGCTTGGCCGGACCCAGATCCTCGGGGGGGTGGAACTTGCTGCCGATCGCAGGGATCTCGAGCAAGAGGGACAGCTTCCCGGCGGGCGGAACGTCCGCCCGCGCGTGACGCGCGTCGTCGGGGAACTCGGGTGAGACCCCCACATAGACCTCGTCCTCCGCGATCGGCAAAACGGTCACCGTCCACCGAGAGCCGATCGCCCTGAACCACAAGACATCAGCGTAGAACCCCTGCCAGGCGCTCGTTGTCCTCGGGCCGGCCGTGCGGCGCCACAGGCCCAGAGTCGTGCCCGCCCGGCGATTGGCCCACACCGGCCCCGGGCCGCCCCCCAACCACTCGACCGCCACGATCTCGTTGCCCGCCGGGTCGGTCAAATCCACCGCCAGCCCCTGGTAGGAGCCACCGAGGTCCCGGCTGGCTTCGAGCGTGAGCCTCGACCCTTCGGCGTAGTCGGCCCACGAGACCGAATCGACCCCTTTCTCCTCCACCTGTTCGAACCTCCTCCGAGAGCCAGCGATCTCCGGTCCGACGCCGGTCTCGATCCCCTCGGGAAACCAACGCGCCCGCAAGGCGGCCGGGGAGCTCAACCGAAACACCCGCTCGGCCACGGAGCGACCCTGAGGGTCAAAGGCCACCAGCCGAAGGGCTTCGGCGTCGGCCGGCGGTTCGCCGGTGTCGATTCGGCCCTTTTCTCCCGGGCCGAGCCTCGGCGGCCGGAGCTCGTGCGTCGCCACTACCTCGACCGACGGCTCATCGAACGGGCCCGGCAGCCGCAGCCACTCGGCGTGAAAGCTGCAATCCACTAGGTCAGTTTGATCAAACCGGTTCTCGACCGTGACTTCGCCGGGAAACGCTTCGGGCGCAAGACCGGAAAACACCACCGGGGACCACAGATCTCGCACCGCGTAGAAGCTGGCTTCCCTGCCGCGATAGGGGCCGACGAGGCCGTCGGGCGCGTGGTTGCCGTGGGTGTCGATCGCACCGCCGCGATCGGTGCGCACGACCCCCTCGTCCAGAAACGCCCACAAAAAAGCTCCGGCGGCGCGCGGAGAGGAACGAATGAGCCGCCAGTAGTCCTCGAGCCCGGCCCCCAAGCCCCCGTCGTAGAGACCGTGGAGCATTTCGGTCGGAAGAACCAGCGGCAACCGCCCGAGCCAAGCCATCAGCCGGTTCCAGGGGCTGGTGTCATCGAGCAGCCCCGCGAGCTCGTTCCAGCTCGGGTAGTGCTCGGTGTCGATTCCCGAAAAGACGTCCTGGGGGTGGATCACCGGGCGTTTTTGGGGATCGTGACGCCCGAACTCGAGATCCAACGCGCGATTCCAGCCCCCCTCGTTGCCGTTGGCCCAGAGAATCACCGACGGATGGTTGACGTCTCGCCGCACCAGCTCCGCCACCAGGTCCCGGCCGACCGCGGTGTCATAGGCGTCGTGCCATCCCGGGAGCTCATCGATCACATAGAGACCGAGCTCGTCCGCGGCGCGCAGAAACTCGACATCCGGCGGGTAGTGAGACGCACGGACGGCGTTGGCGTTCAACTGCTTGAGGAGCTCGGCGTCGCGGCGGTTGATCTCCCGATCGAGCGTACGGCCCGAATCGGGCCAGAACGAATGCCGGTTGATCCCCTTGAGCAACACTCGGCGGCCGTTGATGAAGATCCCCTGCCCGGCTCGGACCTCGACGGTGCGAAAGCCAAACCGCTCCGTTCGCACGTGCACTGTCCGCCCGCCCCGCTGGAGCGACACCTCGAGCTCATAGAGGTTCGGGTGCTCGGCGCTCCAGGGGCGCACCCCTTCGAACCGGCCCTCGAGACGGGTCACGCCTTCGGCTTCGACCTCCGCTTGCAGCACAGAGCCGACGGGATCACCATTCAGGATCTTGACCCGCGCGCTCAGTGTCGACGAGCCGGTGGCGCGGGTCTCGACGGCGACCTTCAAATCCCCCTCGTGGCTCGCATCAATCGCCAGGTGCGCGATCGACGCGGCCGGCGACGCTTCGAGATAGACCGGGCGATAGATGCCGCCAAACACCCAGTAGTCGGCTTCCCGCTCGGCGGCATTGACCGACCGGTCGGCCGATTCTTCGGACACCTCGACCTCGAGAAGGTTCGAGTCGGCGAACCGCAGGAGCTCGGTGACGTCGTAGCCGAATCGGGTAAAACCCCCGCGGTGCGCCGGTCCGACCGTGGCGCCGTTGAGACGCGCCACGGTGTCGGTCATCACCCCTTCGAACACCAACTCGACCCTCCGCCCGCGCCATTCGGCCGGCACGTCGAAGCGTTGTCGATACGAGCCGACCTCCGGGCGCGCCTCATCGTTGCGGCCGTAGGCGTAGTCGCCAAAGCCCTGAAGCTCCCACTGCGAAGGCACCGGGATTCGAGCCCAGCCGCCGGCGCCACGCCCCCGATCGATCGAAAACTCCCACTCGACGGCATCGCCCCGGCCGGACCCGGACAGGTAGAGGCGTTCTGTTTTGGGGCCGGACGAGGCGCTTGCGGTGATCGAGCCGACCGCCAGGGCTGAGACGAGACCGAGGAGGAGTATGAGCCGGCTCCGGGCTGCTCTTTTGGCCTGACTCACGGATGAGATGATACCGAGGGGTAGTCGCCGGCCGGTCCAAGCCAGCCTGGTTTTGTTCTTGCAACTCTCCCGGCCATTCAAGGAGGTTTACCGCCATGCGACCCGACCCACACCCGACCCCGACGCTCCTCGTTTCGCTTCTTTGCGTAGTCGTGATCGCCTTGGCCGCGATCGAACCGGTCCAGGCACAGGAAGATCGCACCAGCCGCAAGGTGCGCGCCGCACGCGACGCCTATCTCGAGCTGATCGAGCTGCCCGAGGAAAACGTGCCCAAAAGGCTTCTCTCCGAGGCCCGCTGTGTCGCCGTCGTCCCGAGCGTGATCAAGGGCGCCTTTGTGTGGGGTGGAAAACGCGGACGCGGCGTCATGACCTGTCGGCACGACGGCGGCTGGAGCCCGATCGTCTTTGTCAAGCTCTCCGGCGGGAGCTTTGGACTCCAGGCGGGCGGCCAATCCACCGATGTCGTGCTGTTTTTTCTCAACGAGCGCGGCGTGCGCTCGCTGCTCGACAGCAAGCTCGTTCTCGGGGGCAACGCCAGCATCGCCGCGGGACCGCTCGGAAGATCGGCGGAGGTCGGTACCGACTTGAAGTTTCGCGCCGAGATTCTCTCCTACGCCAAATCCCGCGGTGTCTTTGCCGGCATCTCGATCGAGGGCGCCCGGCTGGCTCCCGAGCGCTCCTGGACCACCCGCTACTACGGCCGGCGGCTGTGGCCGGACGAGGTGCTCTTTGGCAAGGTGGCGCCCGAGGCGCCACCGGGGATGAGCGAGTTTCTAGCCGCGTTGCCATAACACCCCTTCCCGTAAAATACTGCCGATGTTGAGGATCGGGGCTGTCACCGTGGATCCGCCGCTGGTTCTGGCCCCCATGGCCGGGGTGACCGACCGCGACTTCCGCTTGCTCATCCGCCGGATCGGCGGTGTGGGTGTGGTGACGATGGAGTTCATCTCGTCGAAGGCCATTGTCGGCGGTCATCAGAAGGTGCGCGAGCTGATGTACTTCGCCGAAGAAGAGCGACCGTTGGCGATCCAGATCTATGGCTCGGACGTCGACACTATGGTCGAGGCGGCTCGGATCGTGGAGAGCCTGGGACCCGACATCTGCGACATCAACATGGGCTGCCCGGCCAATAAAGTCCTGAAGGGCTGCGCGGGGGCCGCGCTGATGGGCGACCTGCCGCTGGCCGACAAGATGATCCGCGAGGTCCGCCGGGCGCTGTCGATCCCGCTGACCGTCAAGTTCCGGCTGGGGATTCGCGACACCGAGAAGAGCTTTCTCGAGCTCGGCCGGATCTGCGAGGCCAACGGTGTCGACGCGGTGGCGATGCACGCGCGAACCGCCAAACAGATGTTCTCCGGTGAGGCCGACTGGTCGCAGATCGCACAGCTCAAGGAGAGCCTGTCGATTCCCGTGCTCGGAAACGGCGATGTGCGGACGGCGGACGACGCGCTTACGATGATGGCCGAGACCGGCTGCGACGGTGTGATGATCGGCCGCGGCGCCACCCGCAACCCGTGGCTTTTCTCCCAGATCGCCGCGCGGCTCTCTGGTAAAGGCTCAGGAGGGGACGGCGGGGGGCAAGCCCCCGAGCCCACGATCGAGGACCGCCGCGACCTGATCCTGACCCATTTCCGGATGGTCGCCGAGCGCGAGCCGTCGCGCTTCGCGCTCCACAAGCTGCGCAAGTTCACCGGCTGGTACACCCACGGGCTGCCGCATGGCGCCAAGCTTCGCCGGCGCATCAACGAGCTGCCCGACGTCGAGTCCTTTCTCGAGGCGGTCGAGGAGTTTTTCGACAACCTCCTCGTCCACCAGGCCGCGTGACAAGCACCGCCGATCCGCCGGATCACCGGATCGATCTGCCGCTCGACCGCGACGAGACCTTCGCCGCGGTCTCGGAGGCCGCCGAGCTCTGGGGCGCGGACTGGAGCCGCCACGGCACCGGCGGGCGGCTGCGGCTACCGGTCACGGCGGGAGTGCGCCGCGGAACCATCGACGCTCGGCTGTGGACCGAGCCGACACGCAACGGCACCCGTCTCATCCTGCGAACCGAGCAAACCCACTACCGGCTCAACCGGGCGGCCTTTATGCTCCTCCTGTTTGGCGCCTTCGGAGGTCTGGTCGTGGCACTGTGGCCCTTCTACCCGCCGCTTCTCAAGCTCGCGCCGGTGGCCGCCGTGGTGGCACTCGCCGCCTGGCTCCTGGTGGTCTCGCGCCTACGCACCGCGGGGATCGAGGAGTTCTTGGAGGTTCTGCGCCCCGCTGCGGAGGATCGTGGCGCGGAGTCCGAGACCGACGAGACCGCCAAAGCGATCGGGCCCTGAGGAATGTCTCCGGCCATCCCTTGGTTACAATAGACGACGGTTCTTTGAGGGGGCGCACCGGATTCGACGGGGAACAATGCGGTTCGCAGGCTGCGTGTCGAGTTTCCGCTCGTTAAAACGGAACCCATATGTGCCAACGATAACTTGGCCCTGGCTGCTTAAATAGCGGCCACGCGCCGGCCGGAGCGTGATTCGCCGCGCCGGTCGGGGCGTCATTAATGCGGATCGAAGGGCTCGGAATGCCTCGGGGCCGAGCCCGGATCCTTACCGAGGCTGGCCGGGTGCATCGGTTGGCTTCTGTCCACACCGCACCGGGCGAGACACCCGAACAGAAGCTATTCGCGTAGACGCTTGCGGGACGTGTTCTTCGGACGTGGGTTCGACTCCCACCGCCTCCACCAAACCTCAATTTCCATTTCCGTCTCCGCCCCCGTTTCAGCGGGGGCGCTGTGATCTTGGTCGCCGACCTCAGCGCAGCCTGGCCGCGATCCCGTTCAGGGTCTTGCCGAGCACGGATCGCTTTTTGACCACCGCGCCGCTGGCACCCTCCGTCCCGTTCTCGAGCGCCGCCGCCAGCGATTCCAGCCCGGCGGCCAGGTCCTGGTCGGGCGCACCCTCCTCGAGCTGCGCCGCCGAGCGGTCGAGCGCCTCGACCAAATCGGCCGCGAGCGACTGCGGCAGCCCCTCGGTGCGCGCGAGTTGATCGAGGTACGCCCGAGCCACGGCAGGCTCGGCCGGCCAGCGGACACGGAACTGTTGCTGCGGGTTGAAGACCCCGCCCTGGTCCGCCAGGGCTGCCGCGGCGATCTCGTGCTCGGACAGGTGGTCACTCGGTGTGAGCGCCAGCACGTCCAGCCCGCGCACGATCTCGGTGCCATAGATCCGGCCGTTGTACCAGTAGGTCGACCAGTAGCCTCCGAGGATCAGGTCCTCGGCATCGACGGGTCCGCGGTCGAAATACGCGATCTCGACCGGGTTGGCCGAGTCGGTGAAGTCGATGACCGAGATTCCACCCTGGTACCAGGCCTGGACAAAGATGTCGCGTCCCGGGACCGGGACGATCGAGCCGTTGTGCGCCACGCAGTTCTCTTCCTCCAACTGGGGCGCCGGCATCTTGTAATAGCTACGAAACTCGAGCTTGGTCCCGCTCTCCGTCGGCACGATGTCGTAGATCGCATCGGCGCCCCAATCGAGCGGGTCGTACGCGCGGCAACGCGGCCGGCTGCCACCACCCCACTCGTCGGTAAAGATGACCTTGGTGCCGTCGTTGTTGAAGGTCGCCGAGTGCCAGTAGGCGAACCCCTTGTCGACTACCGCGTCGATGCGTTTTGGAGCGAGCGGATCGGAGATGTCGAACAAGATGCCGTTGCCCGAGCAAGCGCCGGCGGCG
Organism: Candidatus Multivoradales bacterium; assembly: GCA_965224065.1. GTDB lineage: Bacteria > Acidobacteriota > Thermoanaerobaculia > Multivoradales > JAHEKO01 > JAOTZA01. The sequence goes on along the minus strand of CBDCYF010000005.1, from coordinate 2,539,977 downwards.
ATCCCGCGCTCGGGAAACACGGTGATGTCGTGGCATTGATCGGTCGGCCGGGTCTCCTGGGTGTCGTCGCCGTGGTCGCCGCCCTTCCATAGCCCGGCCAGGACACCCGACTCGGGGTCGGCGAACACCGCCGGGCTGTCGACGATGCGCGCCTCGGCCGGGTTGTCCACCGGGATCTCGATGACGTCGATACGAAAGAGCGCGGTGCGGTCGTCCCCGGGGGTCTCGTCGACACAGCCTTCCAGCTCCTCCTCCTTACGCACCGAGCTGGTTCCTGAGTTGTAGACGATGATCTTGCCGTTCTCACCCGGCCCGGAAACCACCGAGTGTGTGTGCGAGCCGCGGCAAGTCTGCACCGAGCCCACCTGGACCGGACGGGTCAGATCGCTGATGTCGAAGATCCGTAGCCCGCGGAATCGCTCGACGCTGACGTCTTCGTTAACACCCTGGAGCCCGCAGTCGACCCGCCCGCGGGTCTGTTCGACCGACATGATCAGGAGATCCCCGACGACCGAAACGTCGCCTTGCCCGCCCGGGCAGACCACGGAGCTCAGGAGCTCCGGCAGTCCCCCGTCCGCCAGCCGGTAGATGTTGAAGCCGTGGTAGCTGCCGGCCACCATCACGTTTCCCGAAAAGGCTATGTCGGTGTTGGCGAAGGACAGCAGCGGCGAACGTTGGTCCGAGTCATCGTCCTCGTCATCGTCCTCGTCATCGTCCTCGTCATCGTCGCCCTTACCCTCCTCACCGTCACCCCTGTTTTCCTGGGGATCTTGCTCGGGTTTCGCTTCCTGGTGATGACGGCCGTGATCCATGTGCTCGTGAGCCGCTTCTTCGGTTTTGTCTTCGGTGGTTCCGGCGGCGTCCTCCTTGAGCCGCTTGGGCGGCAGCTCGGCCGGGTTCTGCGGGTCGAAAAAGCCGGGTGGCTTGGGTAGCGAAGCCACAAGCTCCAGGTTGAGCAGGGCCTCTCCGGCGTTGTCGAACCCGGCGGCAAGCGTTGCCCTGGGGTCGTCGGACAGTGAGACCAGCAGTGCGTTCATGCGCTCGATCTCGGCGCTCTGGTCGTTGGTGACGTCGTTGGTGAACTCGAAAAGCACCGGATCGTACGCCGAGCCCGGCTGCTCGAGCAGCTCCTCGACCATCGTCACCGCGCCCTCGTGGTGGGTGATCATGAGCTTCAGAAACAGCCGGTCAAACGCCGTGCCCTTCGAGGCCGCGAGCTCGGCCATCTGCTCGGGCGTGGCCATACCGGCCATCTTGTGGGAGGTGTGCATCTCGTCGTGCGCGGTCGGGTCCGGTACGCGCTCGCCGCGCTCGCGGAGCCACTGCTGCATGAACTCGATCTCGTCTTTTTGCGAGGCGTCGATGCGCCCGGCTACGTCGACAAGCTCGGGCCGGTTCGTCCGCTCCGCCACCAGCGCGGCCATCTCGACCGCCTGATGGTGGTGCGGGATCATGTCCTGCATAAACAGCGCATCCGCGGGCGAGTAGCTGGTATCGGCGATCTCGATCGCCTCGTCGGCGCTGAGCTCCCGCGTCGGCGCGCCCGGCGCGCCCGGTTGAACGATGGGAGCTTGAGCCAGGCAGGGCGCCACGCCTGGGGCCATCAGGCCTATCAGGGAAGCGCACAGACAGGCGCTCCGAAGCAGTCGAAGAAGGGAATCAAGATTTGCAGTCATGGGTAGGCCCCCGTGCGGACAGTCTGAGATCGCTCGTCGCGGATCGCCCGACCTTATCGCGATCCGGCCAAAGCGCTTGTGCCGGACCGAGTCCCGATAGAAAATGCCGTCCGCATGACGAACCGCCCGTTATTCTTGCCTGTGGTCTCGATGCTGGCCATCGCCCTTTTGTCGTCCACCGGGGCCGATGCCGGGCTGGCCAAGATCCGTCGGGCGGTCGATGCCGACCCCAGCCCCAAGTTCTTTGAGACCACCATCGTCGCGCACGAGGCCGAGATTGACCTCGACCGCGACGGTAGCCCGGAGAGCGTGTTTGCGTTCAACGGCTCCATTCCGGGACCACAGATCGACGTCGCGGTGGGCGACACGGTCACCGTTCGGTTCAAAAACGAGCTGCCGCTTCCCTCCAGCCTCCACTGGCACGGCATGGAGGTCAACAACAAGAGCGACGGCTCGCAGGTGTCGCAGAACGAGGTTCCACCGGGCGGCAGCTATACCTACCGGTTCAAGGTCCTCCGGCCGGGGATCTTCTGGTACCACCCGCACATCAAGCCCAGCAACCAGGTCTGGAAGGGGCTCTACGGCCCCGTTCTGGTGACCGGCAAGCGGGACAAGCGGCTGACCCGACTCGGCGTCCTACCGCGCAAAAAGAGAACTCTGGTGCTCGCCGACGTAACGGTTTGCAAGGAGACGGGGTCCAACGACAACGTGACCTTTCCCACGGACGAAACTCTGCCCTGGTCGGGACCCGGCCTGTTCCCGGGCAACAGCGCCTTTCCGGCACCGCGGGATCTGTGCGAGACGCCGATGACCGATTCGGGCCAGCAGCTCGATGCACCGCTCGAGGCCGGGATGGTGCCCAACGTTCAGCCCGGCCGCAACTGCGCCGCCGGGTTTGGCTCATGCCGAGTCAACATGGGGCAATGGGTGCTGGCCAACGGTGTGGTCCCGACACCGCGGGACGGCTCGCCCTCGGCACCCGGAGCGCTCGGGGACGGCGCCGAGACCATCGACTTGATGGCCGGCGAGGGCTTGCGACTCCAGGTCATCAATGCCGCGATCCACCGGTATTTCAGACTGCGTCTTACCAACGAGGCCGGGCGCAAGCTCCCCTTGTTTCGCATCGGCGGAGAGGGCGGCCTAATCGACCAGGCCGTCCTGGAGGGCGGCACGCGACGCTCGCTCGACACTAAGTACAACCGGCGCGAAATCCTCCTGGCGCCTTCGAACCGGGCCGACTTGGTCCTCCTCGCCCGGGGCTACGTGGGAGAGGTGCTGACCCTGTGGACCCGCGACTACTCGCACGCCGGCTCCGGGTACGCCCGCACACCCACGGTGCCACTGCTTCACATCCGCATCGTCGGCCGCCTGCCCAAAAGCGACTTTTTCAAGCTCCGCAACAAGACCCGGCTGCTGACCGACCCCCGGATCGACCGGCCGGTCGAGAAGTTGCCCGCGGCCACCGCGACTCTGATGGACCCGGAGACGATCGCTCCCTTACTCCCCGGAACGGCGAACCAGACGATTCGTTTCACCGCGCCGCCGGCCGGGATCGACGGCATCGCCGGTGGATTCGACGCGGCCGCGGTCGAAGACTACCGCGACATCCCTCATATCGGCTCCACCCGCTATGCCCGCGTCGGCGACCTGCTCACGCTCGAGGTCGCCAACCAGACCATGGCGCACCACCCGTTCCACCTTCACGGGTTCTCGTTTCAGCCCATCCGGATCAAACGCGGGGGCAAGACCGTTTTCCGGTACAAGCAGCCCGAGTTTGTCGACACCATGGACGTCCCGGCGGGTCACACGCTCGAGTTCCGGGTTCGGCTGGACGACCGGCCGATGCGCAGCGGCAAGGCCGAAGGAGGAGCCATCGGCCGCTGGCTCTACCACTGCCACATCTTTCCGCACGCCGCGCTCGGGATGATCGGCGAGCTCGTGGTGCTGCCGGCGGAAGACGATTAGCCCAATTTTCTCAGCCCGACGAGTCCTCGGGGCGCTCCCAGCGAACCTCAAGACCCTCGCGATCGCCCATGGCTTGGCGGAGCCGGTCGACGAGAGCCCCTTGGTCGCCGCGCTCGGCCAGCAAGTCGAGGGTGGCTGCGTTTAGATAATAGTCCTGGTCCTCGGGCGTCTCTTCCTCGAGCTGGTCGATCAGAAACTGAAGCTCTTCCTCGGTCAAGGTGCCGAGCTCGGCGCCGCTGTCGTTGTCGTAAAGCTTGATCGTCATGCTTCTCCTCTCTCGCGGGCGGCAAACGCCGCGGCGATCGATTCGGTGTAAGGGGCCGTGAGAACGCCGGCGTCGGTAATGATCGCGGCGATCAGATCATTGGGTGTGACGTCGAAGGCAAAGTTGGCCGCCGGAGCGTCCTCGGGCGCGACCCGGGTGTCGAACACAGTCGTCACCTCCTCGCCGTCGCGCTCTTCGATCGGAATGTCGTCGCCGGTCGCCGTCGAGCGGTCGATCGTCGACAAGGGCGCCGCGACATAGAACGGTACTTGGTGCCGATGGGCGAGCACCGCCACGGTGTAGGTGCCGATCTTGTTGGCGGCGTCCCCGTTGGCGGCGATGCGGTCGGCGCCGACGACAATGCGGTCGACCAACCCACGCGCCATCAGCGAGCCGGCACTCGAGTCGGTCACCAGCTTGAACGGAATGCCGAGCCGCTGGAGCTCCCAGGTGGTGAGCCGCGCGCCCTGAAGAAGCGGCCGGGTCTCGTCCACCCACACCATCGCCAGCTTGCCGGCCGCCCACGACGACTGGATGACGCCGAGCGCGGTGCCGTAGCCGGCGGTGGCCAGCGCCCCGGTGTTGCAGTGGGTGAGCACGCGGTCGCCGTCGGCAAAGAGCGCGGCGCCATGCTCGCCCATCTTCTGGTTGGCAGCGATGTCGGCGGCGTGGACCGTGTGGGCCCACTCGAGCAGCTCGGCGATGCGGTCCTCGTCCGGCTTGCCGGCGCTCTGGTCGAAGACCTTGGTGGCCTCACCGATCGCCCAGCGCAAATTGACCGCGGTGGGCCGAGTCTTGCCCAGGTACTCGGCCACTTCGACAAAGCGCTCGTCGAGAGATTGACCGTCCTTGCGGGTGTTGAGGCCGACCACCATTCCGTAGGCCGCCGAGACTCCGATCGCCGGGGCACCGCGCACCGACAGACGGTAAATCGCCCCCGCCACATCTTCCGGGGTCTTGCATTCGAGCCAGATCTCCTCGCGTGGCAACCGGGTCTGGTCGAGAAGCTCCAAGTGGCCGCCGCGCCAGCGGATCGGGCTGAAGACTTCGGTCTGCTCGGATACCTCGATGGTCCTCGTCATGGCGACGTATTGTACGGCGAGGGCCGCCCCCAGCGCCTGCGGTAGCCTCGGTCGGACATGCGACGCTTTCTATCCATCGCCGCTGTCCTCGCGTTGGGCTTCTTCGCCGCGCTTCCCGCCGCGCAAGCCGAGGTGGAGATCACCTATCTTGCCAACGAAGGCTTTCTCCTCACCGCCGGCGAGCACAAGGTCTTGGTCGACGCTCTTTTTCCCGGTCTCACCCCCTACCCCTCGGTGCCCGAACCGACCCGCTCCCGGCTCGAGCGCGCCGAGCCACCGTTCGACGGCGTGTCCCTGGTACTGGCGACCCATTTTCACGACGACCACTTCGGCGCCCGGCAGGTGGCCCGGCATCTCGCGGCTTCAAAGGCGATCTTTGTCTCGACACCCCAGGCGACCGCTCGCCTGATGGAAGAACTGCCCAAGGACTCCTCGGCCGACATCGTCGCCCAGCACCCGCAAGAAGGCGCTCGAAGCGCGCTGAGCCAGCCGGGAATCGAGCTCGAGGTCCTGAACCTGCACCATGGCCGCGACCGCGACCCGCCGGTCCAGAATCTGGGCTTTCTCATCCGCCTGGGTGGGGTGAAGATCCTTCACGTCGGCGACACCGAGGTGAGCGTCGACGACATTCGACCCTACCGTCTGGATCGCGAGGAGATCGACGTAGCGCTCCTGCCGAGCTGGTTTTTTGGCTCAGCCCGCTGGCAAGGAGTGATCGATGCGATCCGGGCGCGCTCGCTGGTAGTCATGCACCTGGCGACCGCCAAGGCGCCGGGGTCATGGTTCGGCTCGGCCGGGAGCCGGGCGCGCCGGCTCGAGCAGATTCGCTCCGCCTACCCCGAGGCCTGGATCCCCACCGAGCCTCTCGACACGCGACGATTCGCCCCCGGCACCGTTAGAATGCGCGCCGCCGGCGCCCGCTAGGCGGACACGGTCTCACCCCATCCGACAGGGAGACACTCCAGTGAAGGGAAGCGTGAAAGACCTCGGTTTCTCGACCCGCGCCATCCACGCCGGGCAGCCACCCGATCCTGCGACCGGCTCGGTCGCCGTGCCGATCTACCAGACCTCGACCTATGTGATGGACGAGCTGGGAAAACACAAGGGCTTCGAGTACGCGCGGGTGCAGAACCCGACCCGCGCGGCCCTCGAAGAAAACGTCGCGGAGCTCGAGGGCGGCCACGCCGGGCACGCGTTTGCCTCCGGCATGTCGGCGATCTCGACCCTGATGACGCTTCTCCAGGCGGGCGATCACGTGGTCGCCTCGCGCAACGTCTACGGGGGTACCTACCGGTTCTTCCACCATATTCTCGAACGCTACGAGCTCTCGTTCTCCTGGGTCGACACCACCGACCTGGCGAACATCGAAGACGCGATGACCGAGAAGACCCGTCTGGTCTATCTCGAGACACCCACCAACCCGATGATCGAGATCTCGGACATCGCCGGCGCAGCCCGGATCGCCCACGCCAAGGACGCCAAGCTGGCGGTGGACAACACCTTTATGTCGCCCTACTTCCAGCGGCCGCTCGAGCTGGGCGCCGATGTCGTCCTCCACTCGACCACCAAGTTCTTGAACGGGCACAGTGACTCGATCGGCGGCGTGCTGATCTCGTCCAACGAAGAGGACGCCGAGTGGTTTGCTTTTGTTCAGAAATCGATTGGCGCGATCCTTTCGCCGATGGATTCCTTTCTGGTGCTCCGGGGCCTCAAGACCCTGGCCGTGCGCATGGAGCGGCACGAGACCAACGGGCGCGCCGTGGCGCGTTTTCTCGCCGATCATCCCAAGGTCGAGCGCGTCCGCTACCCCGGTCTGCCCGACCAGCCGGGGCACGAGTTGCAGAGCCGCCAGGCCACCGGGTACGGCGCCCTGATCGCGTTCGATCTCGGGACCGTCGAGACCGCCAAACGATTCCTCGATCGGCTGGAGGTCCTGTCACTCGCCGAGAGCCTCGGTGGGGTGGAGACCCTGATCTCGCACCCGGCGTCCATGACCCATGCCTCGGTGCCGGCCGAGCGGCGGAAGATGCTGGGGATCTCCGAGGGGCTGGTGCGGGTCTCAGTCGGGCTCGAAGACGAGGCCGATCTACTGGCCGACCTCGACCAAGCGCTCGCGGCCGTCTAGCGGATCGCTAACCCGATCGTCAGCCGGGTCGTCTACTCGCCGTCTTCCGCCACCGCTTCCGGCGGCCAGACGCCGTTGCCGGCAACGGTGCCGCCGCCGACACTGTCCGCGATCCAACCGAGGAATTTTGTTTCGCCCCGTCCGACCGGGAAGGACAGGATCTCCGGCAGGTCGTACTGGTGAAGCTCCTGGATGGTCTCCTGGACCCGCTCGTACTCGCTCTCGAGTGTCTTGGCAATCAACAGATACTCGCTATCGTCGCAGACCCGGCCCTGCCAGCGGTAGACCGACCGGGCGACGTTCAAGATGTTGACGCAGGCCGCTTGGCGCCGGCCAACCAGCTCTTCGGCGATGAAGTTCGCCTGCTCCTGGGTCCCGACCGTGGTGACGACGACGATAGCGCTCAAGGCAAGAGAATCTACCGGAGCGTTCCGTTGTGCGTCAACTTTCTGGCAACAAAGGGTTAAGAGCGCCGGCATCGCCTATTGCTCCCAGACCTCTTTGGCGAAGTTGTAGCGAATCACCTTGATCTTGCCGGTGCGGCCGTAGACGCGAACGGCCTGGAGGCGCTTGCCGTCGGTCAGGTAAAGCGAGCCGGGGGTCGATCCGCCAAGCGGGCCGAAGGAGGCGAGATCGGAGCGGTTGAAACGGATGGGGTCCCAGAGTCTTCTGAGACGTCGGCGGGGGGCGCCGGGGTCGCGCGGCGACTTCCCCGGAGGAAAGCCAAACCGTACGTCGGCGCCCAGGTAGAGGAAACGGCGGGTCGGCGTCACCTGTGGATCGACCCCCGACTCGATGTCGCGCGTACGCACACCGTCGCCGTCGCCGTCCTTGTAGATGGCAAAGAAGACCCTGTCGTCTTCGACAAAGAACTTCACTCCCACCTTGGCTGCGTGGTAGATGGCGTACGCCTTGGCTCGATGGAGAACGGCGCGCAGCTCGTGGGCACCGAGGTGGAGACGGTATCCCGAGCTCAACTCGAAGAGGTTGGGTGCGGCGACTCCGACAATCAGGCCGAAGACCGCCAACACGACCATCGCCTCGACCACGGTCGCGCCTGCGTTTTTTTTCCTCACGCTCCGGTCTCCTCGTTTTGTTTTTCGACAAAGCCGGCGGCGAAGCCGGGTTCGCCTCGCCGCCGGCAAGTGGTTGGCTTAGCGGCTGTCCTAACGGCCGGCCTTGGCGTTCTTGGTGCGGGAGATCCTGACCTTCTCGCTCAAGGTCGTCTCGCCCTCGACGGCCACATAGGGCTGCATCAGCTCGAAGGTTCGCTCGCCGATTCCCTCGACCAGCAGCAGCTGTTCGGCGGAGTCGAACTCCCCGTTGGCATCGCGGAAGTCGATGATGCGCTGTGCCACCACCGCCCCGACCCGCGGCAGGAGCGCCAGCTCATCGGCACCGGCGGTGTTGATGTTGACGGTCCCCTCGGCACCAGCGGCAAACGCCGGGACGGCCGAAAGCGCCAGAAGGGTCAGCGCGAGGACGGGAAGAGCTTTTTGGATTTTCTGCATCTTTTTTCCTTTCTTTGATGGATTCGATTGCTTCTTAAACTCGTCTTTGTGGTTGCGCCGCCTACCGCAGGCCGGCGCTCTTCGGGTCACATTCCGTTTTCTTCCGTCGCGGGCCTCCTTTCTCCGGTTTCCATTGCGCCGCCTACGAAGATCAAGCTCTTTGCCAACCGAGGAACAATCTGTAACCTATTGAAAACAAATGGCTTCCTCGGTTTGGCGAAAGGCGCTCCAAAGCCCGCGCGTCAAACGACCTGGACCGGCCGAGCCCCGACAACCCACGAGCGGGGCCCGCACCCGCGGGGCTGCTCGCGCGAGGACCGGGCGTCAAATGATCTGGACAACGGCAGAATCGTTTGACGCCTGCTTGACTTGTCCCCACACGAGCGGGGAGGATCGTCGCTCGCGGCCACGCCGAGGCCGTCAAGCCGCTTGTCTAGAGTCGTTTAGAGCCCGCGCGAAATGGAAAAGAGAAACTCGACGATTCGCGAGTACTTCGAGGCCCTGCTGATCGCAGTGATCTTTCTCGGCTTCACCAACGGCTTTTTGATCAAGACCTTCTACATTCCATCGGCTTCGATGGAAGACACGCTTCTGATCGGCGATCATCTGTTCGTCAATCGGTTTATCTACGGATCCACCCAATGGGATTGGGAAGAGAAGCTCCTGCCGTTGCGCCCCGCCCGGCGTGGCGACATCGTGATCTTCCGTTCGCCGGAGCGCCCGACGGTCGACATGGTCAAGCGCTGCATCGGGCTGCCCGGCGACGACATCCGGCTTCGGGACAAAGACCTCTACGTCAACGACGCCTGGGTCGAAGACTCGTCCTACACCGTGCACCGCGACAGCCGCATGGTGCCCGGCGGGATGCGCCAGCGCGACAACTTCGGGCCCTATGCCGTCCCCGGAGACGGTCTCTTTTGTCTCGGTGACAATCGCGACTATTCGTACGACTCGCGGTTCTGGGGCCCGGTGCCAAGCCACTTCGTCAAGGGACGGGCGCTTTTGGTCTACTGGTCCTTTGGCGGCGAGACACCGGACGGGACCTGGCCCGGCTGGGGCGCGAAGGTCCGACAGCTTTTTAAGACCGCCGCCGGCTTTCTCACTCGCACCCGGTGGGAGCGGACGTTCCACCTGATCCGTTGAGCCAGACCGAGACGGCTCGAGCCCGCCCGCCGCGCTCCACTCTCCGTGAGTATCTAGAGGCCTTGCTGGTCGCCGTCGTCCTGGCGACCTTTGCGCGCACCTACCTGGTGCAAGTGTTCAAGATCCCCACCGGATCGATGGAGCCGAGTCTCCTGGTGGGGGATCACATCCTGGTCAACAAATTCATCTACGGCGGAGACGCGGCAGCATCCGCCTGGCCGCAACGCGCGGTGCGCCGCGGCGACGTGGTGGTCTTCAAGTTCCCCCAGAATCCCGGCCGCGATTTCATCAAGCGGTGCGTGGGGCTCCCCGGCGATCAGATCGAGCTCCGCGACAAGACTCTCCACATCAACGGAGAAGCGGTCGACGAATCAGGATACGTGTTCCACGCCGACGCGCGAACCTACCCCTCGTCGCTCTTTTTGCCCGACGACTACCGCCTCCGCGACAACTTTGGAACGTACACCGTCCCGGAGAATCATCTCTTTGTTCTGGGCGACAACCGGGACAACTCGAACGACTCCCGGTTCTGGGGTCCGGTGCCGATGTCCCACGTCAAGGGACGCGCGTTGTTGATCTACTGGTCGTTTAGCAGTGAAATAGAACATACCGACTGGCCCGGATACCTCGGTAGAATCAAGCAGCTCGGAGAGGTTGCCGCGAATTTCCCTACGCGTACGCGATGGAAAAGGAGCTTGCGGCTCGTCCGATAGCAAGCGGAAGCCGGAAAGCAAGCGAGGAGTGACAATGAACCAGAGACCGTTTTCCCGAACCCTTCGGCGGCAGAAGGGCGACAGCAAGATCGGCTGTCTCTTCTGGCTGGCCCTGCTCGCCTACTTCGGCTATGTGGCCTATCAGGTTATCCCGATCAAGATGGACGCCGCCGAGCTGGAGAACTTCATCGAGCGCAAAGCGGAGCTCGCCAGTATCAGCAACGCAAGCACCGAGAAGTTCAAACGCGAGATCTTGCAGCGTGCCGAGGAGCTGGAGATCCCGATCGAAGCGGACGAGCTGACGGTCGAAAAAACCGCCGCCCGCGTACGCGTCAAGGGCAAATACACCATGCCGGTCAACTTGTTGTTCCGCGAGTGGGATTGGGCGATCGAGCTCGACGTCGAGCGCAAGACCCTGTCCTAGCTGGTCACCCTGACACGCACCCGTTAGAAAGCGCCGCTGACTAGCCGGCCTTGCAGGGCCTCCTCGAGCTCTTCGAGGGCTCGTTCGGGATCTGGTGCTCGGGTCAGCGGCCGGCCGATGACCAACAGATCCGCGCCGGCCGCGATCGCCTCTGCCGGCGTCGCGGTCCGCCGCTGGTCGTCGGTCGCCACCGCCGAGCCCTGAAGCCGCACGCCCGGCGTGACCAGGAGAACATCCTCCCCAAGCCCGCGACGCAGCACCGCCACCTCCCGCGGCGAGCAAACGGCCCCGCCACAACCGGCCTCCCGCGCGGCACGGGCCCAGGAGAGCGCCCGCTCGGCCACGCTACCCGGGAGATCCAGGCGGTCCAGCGCCCCGTCATCCAAGTGGGTCAAGACCGTCACCGCAAGAAGCGTCATCTCGCCTCCCGCGGCGTCGGCCGCGGCGCGCAACACTGCGGAACCACCGCCGGCGTGGACGGTCAGGAGCTCGACACCGCTCTCGCGCACCGCAGCGACCGATCGACCGACAGTGTGAGGGATATCGTGGAGCTTGAGATCCGCGAGCACCCGCTCGGCGTGCGCGCGGGCCTCCTCGAGCGCCCAGGGACCCCAGCGGCAGAACGCCTCGAGCCCCACCTTGAGGACCCCGACCCGACCGCCAAAGAGACGGCACCAGCGCTGGAATTCCGCGCGATCGGAGGTGTCGAGAGCCACCGCCACGGAATCGAGTACGGAACCTGAGGTCAAGAGCCTGCTCCTTTTGTGTGCACTCGCCGCACTTCGATCTTAACTTTTATCACGCCTGCTAAAGATCCGCACCCACGGCTTCCGAGAGGTGCGCGTATCCGTCTCGCTCGGCCAGGGCGACCAGTTCGCGGAGGATCTCCGGGACCAGCGACGGCCCCCGGAACACCAGCGCCGAGTAGAGCTGGACCAGACCGGCCCCGGCTTTGAGCCGCCGGTAGGCCTCGCGTCCCGAATCGATCCCACCGACGCTGATCAACAGACACTTGCCAAAAAGCTCTCCGGCTACCAGGCGGAGGAGTTCGCGGCTGCGCCGGCGCAAAACGCGTCCACTCAGCCCCCCGACGCGGCGCGCCGAAGGCAACAGGGCGTAGTCCGTGGTGGTGTTGGCGAGAATGACACCGGCGGCACCCGACTCGACCGCCGTATTCGCCAGCTCGAGAGCCGCATCGTCCCCGAGATCGGGCGACAGCTTGACGAGCACGGGCCGGTCGGTCTCCTCGCGACACACCGCGAGGATCCGGCCGACGGAGCCGCTTGTCTGAAGCTCTCGCAGACCGGGGGTGTTGGGGGAGGACACATTGACTACCAGATAGTCGCAATGGGTTCCGACCGCGGCAGCCAGCCATGCGTAGTCCCGCTCGGCGTCCCGGTTGGGCGTGTGTTTGGCCTTGCCGATGTTGACCCCGATCGGAATCTTCACCGATTCGGCTCGCCGCAGTCGGGCCACGAGCGCCTGCCCGCCGCGATTGTTGAATCCCATCGCATTCTCGAGAGAGGCGGACTCGGGGTGGCGAAAAAGACGTGGTTTGGGGTTGCCCCTCTGGCCTTGTGGGGTCACCGTCCCCACCTCGACAAAACCAAACCCGAGAGCCTCCATTCCCGAGATCACCTGCCCGTCCTTGTCGAACCCCGCCGCAAGACCCACCGGGTTGGGAAACGTCTTGTCCAGCAGGTTCTGCGTCAGCTTCGGATTGCGGACTTGGAAGCGGGCGCGAAGCCACCGGGGCGCCTGAGACTGCCCCATGCGTAGCCCCGTGAGGGCCAGACCGTGTGCGGTCTCCGCCGGCAGATGGAGCAGCAGACGGTGAACGATGGATAGCCGCGGGCCGTCTCTCGCGGTCTCGTTCATGATCGCTGCGTCTGCTATTCTGGCTGCGGGGATTCCTGAAGCTTGAGGCTCCATCCGCTTCCCGTGCCGGCGCCGTCCGACCCTAGCAGCCCGCAGAGGAAGTTCGGTTGGCCACACGACGTGGCCCCGCGGGCAAACGGCTGAGCTCGAGCATGTCGACTTCCCGGCCCGTGGCGCGGATGTTCCGTGACCTCGCCTGCAACGCGGTTCCCGGGGTCCTCGCCGGGGCGCAGGCCGCCGGGTTGCTGTTTTTTCTCAACCCGGATCTTCCCTTTGGACCGTTGCGCTTTCTGCGTGCCGCGGCCGCGCTGGCCGCCTTCTTTGGCCTGTTGAGCGCCGCCGTTCTGTCTCTTTTTACCTGGCGCTGGCCCGGCCGCGCCCAGAAGCTCTTGCCGTGGACCCTGAGCGCGGTGCTGGCGGCGTCGGCAATCAGCGACTGGACACACGCCTCCTACTTCGCCTTTTTTGTTCCCAAGGGCATCAACGTCCGGTTGATCAAGGCCGCGATCTGGCTCACCATCGCGGCCCTGATCGCGTTTTACACCGCCCTTCTCCACTCGTTTCCCGGAAGACGTTACGGCAGGAGCTCGGTGGCCGTCCTCGTGCTGGTGGCGATCTCCTCGATCTACGTACTGCTCGAGCGGCGCGAGGCCTTCCGGCCCCGCCCGCGGCCTTCGCCGCTCCCGTCGGCGGTAGTGCTCGAGCCCGGACCGGACCTGTTTGTCGTGGGTCTTCAAGGGGCCACGTTGGATGCGATCCTGCCACTCGCCCAGCAGGGCCAGCTCCCCTTCTTTGCCGAGCTGATCGAGCAAGGCACTCACGCGCGGCTGGGGAGCTTCTCTCCACCGACCGCCAGCGCGCTGTGGACCACCGTCGCCACGGGCAGACCTCCGTACCGGCACGGAATACTCGGCGATCATGTCTCCTCGCTGGCTTTTCTGGGCGACTCGGATTTGCGCATTCTTCCGGCCGGTCCGTTCTTTCCCCGTGGCATCGTCCCGGGCTTGACCTCGCGGCCCTTCGACGCGCGGCTGCGACGCTCGCTCACGCTGTGGGAGATCGATGCGCTGCTGGGGCGCTCCTCCGGCGTCCTTGGCTGGCCGACGACTCATCCCACAAAGCAGCCCCTTGCCTTTGCCTTTGCCGACCGCTATTTCTCCGGCGACTTCTCGGCGGCCGCGGCCCTGCCTCCCGAGCTGGCGGAGCGTGGCGTTCTCTTTCAAGTGGGCTATTCTGATCTCGACCCGGCGGTGACGGCGGAGCTGGGAGACGAAGTCCCGCTCGGCGTTTTGCGAATGCTCGCCGCCGACCGCTGGCGCGAATCGCTCGGTCTGTTCCTGCTCGACCAGAGACAGGACCTGAACTCTTTCTTTCTCCTGCTCCCCGGGCTGTCCGAGGTTTCCCGCCTCTTCTTTGGCGGCTACGCCGCGTTTCAGTTCGACGGCGTGCAAGAAGAGGGTGCCCGTCGCTCGGCGCAAATCGTCACCGCCTACTACCGGCAACTCGACGCCTTTCTCGCCCAGCTCTGGGCGCGCCACGGCGACCCGAAGATCCTGGCGGTCGTCTCACCGTTTGGGGTGGAAGCACCAACCGGTTGGCGGCGCGCCGTTCGCGCCCTGGCGCGGCGGCCTCTCCAGGGCGTGTTTCACCCGACGTCGGACGGGGTGCTCTTCCTGCGTGGCGAAGGGATCCAGCCCGGGAACTTTCTCTCCGAAGCCAACGTCCTCGACGTGGTGCCGACCCTGCTCTATGGCCTCGGCCGGCCCGTGAGTCAAGATCTGGAGGGCCGGGTGCTGGTGTCGGCCTTTGAGCCCTCGTTTCTGGCACGGACGCCCCTGACGTACGTGCCCTCGTACGAGAGCGCCGAGCCGGCCGAAACACCCGAGGATGAACCCAGCGACCCTTTTCTTACTAATTAACTTTCTCTAGAGATCGGGATCGGCGCGGCTCTCGGAGCCTGGCGGGACTCGCCACGCCCTGACATCGAACAACGGCCCTCGAAAACGGCTCCTTCTTCGATAATGAGCCTTGGGGTCTCGATATCCGCGGTTACGCGGCCCCCGGCGGTGATCTCGATGCGGCGGCTGGCGCGGATCGAGCCGCTCACGCGGCCCGAGACAAAGACCCGCCCGACTCGAATCTCGGCGTCGACTTCTCCGCTTTCGCCGACCACGAGGTCGCCCTTGGACGTCGCTCCGCCGGTCAGCCGGCCGTCGATACGGAACGTGTCTTCAAAATAGAGCTCGCCCTTGATGTGGCCCCCGGCGTCGAGGAATCCGTTGAGATCGCCTTTTGAGCCGTCGGTTCTAGACTTCATTTCTTGCTCCCTGCCTTCATCAGTAGCTCGTGGAGACGGATCAGCTCCTCCTCCGAATGAAACGATATGACGACTGCTCCGCCCTTGCCTCGCCGCTTGATCTCGACGCGAGTACCCAGCGATCGTGTGAGCTGCTCCCCGGCAGCGCGAGTATTGGCATCGGGCTGTTTTCCGCTTTTGCGCCGCCGGGACTTTTTTTCCAAATCTCGCGCGCTCAGCCCACGGCGCACCGCCTGGCGCGCCACCCGGATCTGTTCGTCGGCGTCGCCCAGCGCCAGCAGCGGCCGAGCCTGGCCCGCCGTCAATTGGCCCTGCCGCAAGTATTCCTGAACCTCTTCCGGTAGCCCGAGCAGTCGAACGGTGTTGGAGACCGCGGCGCGGCTCTTGCCGACCCTCTGCGCGACCTCTTCTTGCTTCAAACCAAAATCGGCGGCCAGACGCCGGTAGGCGGCGGCCTCTTCGATCGGGTTGAGGTCGGTGCGCTGGAGGTTCTCGACCAGGGCCATCTCCAGGAGCTCGCGCTCATCGGCCACTTCGCGAATCGAGACCGGCACTTGCTGGAGACCCGCCTGGCGGGCCGCGCGCCACCGTCTCTCCCCCGCGATGATCGTGTAGTCGCCACCTTTCCGCGGGGTGACCACGATCGGCTGGACCAGACCCTGCGCCTGGATGGACGCCGCTAGCTCGGCCAGGGTCGCGGAGTCGAACCGGTCCCGGGGCTGGAGCCGGTTGGGCTTGAGCCGATCGAGCTGCAATGTGGCCGCCCCGCCCGGGCTCTCTTCCTTGATCAGGGCATCCAGCCCCCGGCCAAGACCTTTCCGTTTCGCCATCGTCGCCCGACCTCCCTATGCCGCCCTGGTCAGAAACTCTCGCGCCAGCGCCAGGAAGGCCTCGGCTCCCCGGCTGCGAATGTCGTATTGGAGCACCGGAAGCCCATGGCTGGGCGCCTCCGCCAGCCTCACATTGCGCGGCACGACGGTCTCATAGACGCGGTTTCCGAAGTGCCGGCGCGCCTCCGCGGCGACTTCCTTGGCGAGGTTGGTGCGCTCGTCGTACATGGTCAACAGGATCCCGTCGATCTCGAGCTTTGGGTTGAGTCCTCGCTGCACCCGCCCCACCGTCTGCACCAGCTCACTGATGCCTTCGAGCGCAAAATACTCACACTGAAGGGGCACCAGCACTCCGTCGGCCGCCACCAAGCTGCAGACGGTCAAATGGCCGAGCGATGGCGGACAGTCCAGCAGGATCGTCTCATAGTCGGCCGCAGCCTCCGACAGCGCCCGGCGCAAGCGATGCTCCCAGCCTTCGAGATGGACCAGCTCCACCTCCGCCCCGACCAGCTCCCGGTTGGCCGGCGCCAAGTCGAGCTGTGGGAACGGTGTGGGTCGTATGGCCTCCCCGAGGGAGGCCTCCCCGAGGAGGACCTGGTAGAGGTGCGGGGCTTCGGCCTCATGGCCCAGCCCCCGGGTGGCGTTGCCTTGCGGGTCGCAGTCCACCAGCAGCACGCGCCGTTCGAGCGCCGCCAGGGCCGCTCCCAGGTTGATCGCCGTCGTGGTCTTGCCGACCCCGCCCTTTTGATTGGCAATCGCGATGACCCGATTCATCTCAAAAACTCTGCGGCAGGAGCTCCAGGATCCACCGCCGGTTCCCCTCCAGCCGGACTCGCCGTTGGATCGACCACCCGGCCATTTCCTCGGGAGGGTCGGGCCCTCCCCAGACCAAGGCCCTGCCACCGGGGACCAGCGCCCTTTGCAGGCTCGCCCACACACCCCGGCTCAATCGAACCGCGCGGAGCGTCAGGAGGTCGATCTTCTCGGGGAAACCGTCCGGAAGAGCGGCGCCGACTCTAGCATTGAGGCAGTGACACGACAACGACGCACGATCCGCGGCATGGCGGAGAAACGCCGCCTTGCGGACGCGGCTTTCGACCAGCCAAACGTCCAAATGGGGCGCCAGCGCGGCGAGGACGAGACCGGGGAATCCGGCGCCCGAGCCCAAGTCCACGACCCGTGCCGGCCGGCGGGGAAGAAGGGGCCAGGCGGCCAAGCTCTCTCCAAAATGCCGCTCGACGACGCGCTCAGCCGTCCCTGGCCCGATCAAGGCCTGGCGGCCGGACCAGCGACAGAGCTCAAGGTAATAGCGAAAGAGGGACCCGGCGATCCGATCCAACTCGGCCTCCGGGGCGCCAGACAACCGCTGCCGAAACTCGTCTCGAGACAGCTCGGGCAGCAAGACGGCCATGAGGGGGATTCTGGCTCAGCAACGGCCCAACGTCCATGGGGTTGAGCCCGTCCGTGTTTCACGTGATACTTGACGGTGAAACAACCTGGAGTTTCACATGAAAACTGACGGTGAAACAACTTCCCGGCAAGCATTCCGGACCGGCTTCTTGCTCGGCGTCCTGGTCGGGGAGGGCCATTTTGGGGGGGACGGCCGCCAGCCGCAGGTGACCTTGCGGATGCACACCGACCACGAAGCTCTCTTTCAGTGGATCCAGGAGAACTTTCCGGGCGGGCGCCTCTACGGCCCCTACCACCATGGCGGCCGCAGTTACTACCAGTGGATGGCCCGCGGCGAGTTCCTGCGCAACAAGCTGGTGCCGATCCTCGACCGGCACTTGTCCGAGAGGCTCGACCGGAAGGCCTATCGACGCTATCGCGAGATGAAAAAACGCTACCGTCTGTAGACGGTTTGGCCTAGGCCGCCTTCTCACCAACCTTCTACTGCGCCGAACGCTGGTGAGAAGAGCGGCCTAGAGATCAGCAGCCTAGCTCCGGTTCGGGCGCACCTGGACGCGTTTGAACAAACCGTTGCCCTGACTGACCGTTTCGACCGCCGGATCATCGGCGAGGGTCAGATGGACGATCCGGCGCTCATCCGGGGCCATCGGCTCCAGGATCTGGCTCCGCTCGCTGTCCCGGACCTCGCCGGCGACCCGCTGGGCCAGGTGTCGGAGCTGCTCGGCGCGGATCTCGTGAAAGTTGTCGCTGTCAACCGCACAGGGAACCGACTCGCCGGTCAGGCCCCGCATCAACCGTGGCAAAAGATGCTGAATCGACATCAGAATCCGTCCGCGGTCGTCGAGCAGAAGATCCTCGTCGTCTCCTCGCAGCTCGACCTCCAGCCCCTCGTCACCTTCTTTCACCTCGCACCCGAGATCGAGCCCACCGAGCGCAAGCAGGCGCCGAATGGCCTCCTCGGCCGCCTCGGTTCGGTCGCCCGAGAAGCTCGCCGGCGCTTCCGGCTCCGCGACGTCCTCTGCGGCCGCCTCGGTCGCGAACCCTTCCGCAAGCGGCTCCCGCTGGACCGGAAGCGCCTCGGTCTCGGCTTCGGATGCCACGCCGTCGAGATCCACCACAGCGGGCCCTTCGGCCGACGCCGGCTCGGGGGGCGGGGCCTCGTCGAGGGGACGTCGAGGCTGATCGAGGTCTACGGCGATGACCGCCCGGCGGCGCACCTTGAGAAACCCGTGGCGCCGCTCGACCTCTTTGTAAGCCACCTCCTCGGGCGCCAATTGAAAATGCCGGGCCGCCTGAAGGACCGCCTGCTTGACCGAGTTTCCGGAGAAGAACTTTTTGTTCGTCATGGGCACCCTACTTCTTGTCTTTTTTGGAAGCGCCCGAGCCAGCGTCTTCCGATCCGTTCTGTTTTCGCAGCCGGCTGTAGTAGCCCTGCTGCGCGATCCCCAGAAGGTTGCTCGTAGCCCAGTAAAGGGCCAAGCCGCTCGGTAGTTTGAGACAGATAAAAGTGATGAAAAAAGGCATCAGCATCATGATGCGCCGTTGCATCGGCTCGCCGGTCGCCGGCATCATCTTCTGCTGAACCAACATGCACGCACCCATAAAAACCGGCAGGAAGTAATAGGGATCCATCGCCGAGAGATCCTTGATCCACAGGATCCAGGGCGCGTGGCGCAGCTCGATCGCCGAGCTCAGCAGGTTGTAGAAGGCAAAAAAGACCGGGATCTGCAGGATCATCGGCAGGCAGCCACCGGCCGGGTTGACGCCCTCGGACTTGTACAACCCCATGATCTCTTCGTTCATCTTGCGCTGCACATCGACGTTCGGCCGCCCCTTTTTGTCCTTGAGCCGAGCGCGGTACTTCTGCCGGATCGCCTGCATCTTGGGGTTGAGCTGCTGCATCTTCTGCATCGACACAAAGCTCTTGTGGGTGAGCGGGAAGAGCAGGATCCGGATGATCAACGTCATCAGGACAATGGCCCAGCCGTAGTTGTGGATCACGTTGTAGTAGATCCACCGTAGCCCCCAAAGAAGCGGACGCGCGATGACGCTGAAGAACCCGAGGTTGACCGTACGCTCGAGACCGTAGGGGAGCGAGGCCAGACGGTCGTACTCCTTGGCGCCCCAATACGCACGGCCGACCAAATCACTGTCCGAGGAGACCAGGACCAGTAGCTGCTCGCGAGGCAGGTCCTTTTCGCCATCCGCGAGATCGCGATCCGCCTCGATTCTCGTGACTGCCTCGATCCGGCCGTCGGCATCCGAACGGACCGCCAGCGGGTAGAGAGCGGCCTCACGGAGCGGCCGCTCGGAATCGGCGATCCAGCCGCTCAGAAAATATGTGTCCTGGAGACCGATCCAGCGCAGCCCCGTGCCCGGCACAAGCTCGGGCTCGTTCTGGCGCAGAGAGTCGACCCTCTCGATCTCCCCCGCGCGGTTGTAGACCGCCGAGCGGCCGGCAAAACGGCTCTCGGCCTCCTGGCGGGTCGGGTTGCGCAGACCCGGGCCGTAGAGAACACCCCAGGGCGCCCCGTCCGAGACCGAGATCGAGACCTGGAACGTCCCGTCGTCATCGAAGAGGAAGCTCTTGGTGGCGCGCCCCTCCGGGCCCGAATACTCAAACCGCAGGCTCTCGGCCCCATCGTCAAAGCTCTTTTGCTCGCCGGCCCACAAGACGTCCACCAGCGGACCCGGGCGGCCCGCGGGGTCCGTGATCGCAAAGGGAAACGCTCCGTCGGCGCGCTTGCGGACCAGATCCACCACGCCACCCGCCGACCCCGGGTGGTTCTGGAGCTCGAACGAGACGAGCTGGGCGCCCCGGTTGGTGAAGACGGCTCGACTCGCGCCACGCTGGATCACAAACTCCTGTTCGCGCTCTGCCGCGACTCGCTCGACCGGCTGGGGCTCGCTCGGTGGGGGAGTGCTTTCGCCGGTTTGGGGCTCCGCGCCGAACCCTCCGTCACGCGGGCCTTGGTCGGCGCCATGGCTCCCCGAAACGGCCCCGGACGACTCGGCGGGGCTGGCCGTTTCGGCCCCGGCCCGGGTGCCCTCGCCGCTAGGTGGTGCCGAAGGCTCCGGTGGAAAGAGGGCCTGCCAGCCGATCAAGACGGCCAGCGACAAGGCAACGGCCAGAAGAAATCTCTTGGTATCCAAGTTCGAACAGCTCCGAGACTAGGGATGGTCTACACCACCCGGGTGAAACGGGTGACAACGCAGCAGCCGGCCGAGTCCCTTGGCCGACCCTTTCAGAAAACCGTACTTGAGGATGGCTTCACGGGCGTAGACCGAACAGCTCGGCGTAAAGCGGCAGGCTTTGGGGAGAAGAGGCGAAAGAAAGCGCTTGTAGCCAGCCAACAGGCCGACCGCCAGCCGGGCCGCCAGGCCTACGTCTCGCTCCGCAATACCCTGCGAAGCAGCCTCTCGATCTCCCGTTCGAAATCGCGAAACTCCGCCTGGCCCGCCGCCGGCTTGGCGTGAAACACCAAGTCCACCGCAGGCAACCGCTCTCGCTCGTTCCATCGACGATAAATCTCTCTGATTCGCCGCCGGACCCGGTTGCGCGTCACCGCACCCCCCACTCGGCGACTCACCGTCATCCCTATCCGCGGCCCCTCGGTCTGATTGGGAACCACAAACAGAGTGCAGAAACTGCCGTGCTGCCGGCGACCGCCCTTGTAACAGCGCTCGAAGTCCGGCCGCCTCCGAAGCCGCTCGCGCGGCGCCAGAGACTCATCGGGACGAGAGGAAGCTCGCCGCCCTCTCTTCTCTAGGCGGTCAGGCGCGACCGGCCCTTTCTCCGCCGGCGTCTGATGATGGCGCGGCCTTGACGCGTGCGCATCCGCGCGCGAAACCCGTGCCTCTTCTTCCGGCGTCGATTATTGGGCTGGAATGTACGTTTCACGTTTCCCGTCCTGAATTGTCTTTTGGGTTAGAGATCTGGGCGCGGCCGGTAGATTCTGGAGTCGCTCGTTCGAGGGCCTGACCGCCCAAACACTGCATTTTGCGAAAGATAGGGGAAAAGGTCAAGGGTCGGTTCGATCCGTAGCAGCCTCTGAGGGAAACACACTGGATGCGCCTGCAGGCGCGGTCGGTGGGCCATCTAGAAGTGCTCGATACTCCGAAGCTTCCGTTGAGCGGTTGGTTTTTTCGTAGAGTTCTACGAGTGCACGGCGCACAGCGCCGAGTTCAGGCTCCAAAGGAGGAGTCATCTCGCCAAGAACATCATGGCTAGCGAGAAGCAATTCTTCGGCCTCGGAAACCTGGCCACGCGCAAGAAGACAATCACCCAGAATTCCCTTCACTTCTGCGGTGAGGGGGCTGCCGGGAGGCAACCCCTCCTGCCGGAGTTGGAGGGCCTGGCGGAGGATTCTCTCGGCTTGGTTCAGTTTTCCCTGTTGTACTAAAAGCCGGCCATATGCAGTCATTGGAAAAGCGATCGCCGGATGAGCAGGCCCGACCATCCTTGTTCCTAAGGCAATGCTCTCTTCATAAAGACGGGCGGCTTCGACGAGCTTCTCCTGCTGATGCAACGCCTCGGCCAAGGCAGAGAGGGTTGCGGCATGGGCGGGATGTGTTGTCCCAAACAGCTTTCGTCTTGTCGCCAGGGCGCTCCGAAAGAGGTTTTCTGCCTCGGCGGGACGGCCCGTTCTCATGAGAATGATCGCCCATGAATGTTGGGTATTGGCCGTCGCCGGGTGCGCGGCTCCGTACACTTTCGTTCGCAATTCGAGCGACTCTTCAAACAACCGCTCGGATTCCTGAACCCGACCTAGGATGCCAAGCACATAAGCCAGGTTGCTCTCGCTCTCGGCAATGTCCGGATGATCCGTCTCAAGCACCGACCTCCGGATCGCTAACGCCTCCCGATGCGCCCTTTCGGCCTCCAGGTGTTCGCCCCGCTCATTCAAGACCACGCCCAACTGGTTGAGGCTCGAAGCTACTCGAGGATGTGCTTCGTCGAGTAGCTGGCGCTGGCGAACGAGTGCCTCACGGAGAAACGACACCGCAGGCTCGTAGTCGCCGCGACGCCAATGCACCACTCCGAGGTCATGCAGGCTTTCCGCCTCTTCGCGGGTTGGCCCGACCGAGATCGCGCGCCTCACTTTGAGCGCCTCCTCGAACAGCGCCTGGGCCTTTTCGTACTCCCCAAGCTCGCTTCTCGCTCGTCCCAATGCAGCGAGACTCGAAGCCGTGTCCGGGTGCCACTTCCCCAACGTCACTTTGCGAAGATCAAGGGCCTCTTCGAGAAGAGGTTCTGCCCGGCGGTGAAGCCCTAGCTCTTGATAGACCCTTCCAATTGTCGCGAGAGCCGTTGCCTGGATCTCCGGCTGCTGGTGGAGCTCGGCCTGCACTCGTGCGGTTCCCCTTTCAAGGAGGTCTTTGGCTGTCACGAGCTCCCCTTTGGCAACGACCGGATCCGTTGCCCCAAAGAGATCAAACAGTAGGGTAGAAACTTGTTCGGCTTTGGCCTGCTCTTTCTCCGCCCGATCGCGCGCCTCTGCGATCCTGTTTGCCTGCCATGCCATGGCCACACCAAAGCCAAGCACCATCAACACGAACGTCGTCGTCGCTCCCACCAGAACCCTATTGCGAAATAGGAACTTCCGGAGCCTGTACCCGACAGACTCGTCTCTCGCCCGGACGGGGAGTGCGTTTAGGTGCCGGTTCACATCGTCGGCAAACTGCTCGGCCGACTCGTAGCGCCTTTCCGGCTCTTCCCGCATCGCCATGAGGACCATCTGGTCAAGATCTCCCTCCAATTTCCGGCGAAGACGACTCGTAGCTTTGGCTCGGGCCAACTGTTGTATGTCACCATTGGCCGGCCCACCCCTACCGGTTGCTGAAGTGTCGCCCGTCTTTACGACCGCGCTCGGCCTGGGCGTCTCCGCAGACGACTCGCCAAGAGCAGGATGGTGTGGGGGAAGCTTGCCGACCAACAATTTGTACAACAGCAGACCGAGCAAGTAGATGTCGGTCGAAACCGTGATCGGCTCTCCTCGAACCTGCTCCGGGCTGCAATAGCGAGGCGTCATCGGTTGCGCCCCCGCATGGGTCAGCTCCCGCTCTCGATCCAGGAGATCCGAGTCGAGTGGTTTGGCGATGCCGAAATCCAACAGTTTCAGCACCCCCTCTGCCGTCACCAGCACATTGCTCGGCTTGATGTCTCGATGCACGATCAAGTGCCGATGGGCGTAGTGCACGGCGGTGCAGAGATCGCGAAAGAGAACCAGACGTTCGTCGATGCTCAGAGCATTCTCGTCACAGTAGGTGTCAATCGGCGTCCCCTCGATCAGCTCCATAACGATGTAAGGGCGCCCATCGCCGGTCGTGCCCGTGTCGAGAAAAGCGGCAATGTTGGGGTGGTTGAAGCTCGCGAGGATGCGGCATTCATCCAGAAAGCGAAGGGAGGACTCTCTTTCTACGCCGCTCCGTACCAGCTTTAGCGCGACCCCGCGCGCATAGTCCGCATGGACTCGCTCGGCGAGATAAACCGAGCTCATGCCGCCGCGCCCGAGCTCTGTGAGGATCCGGTAGGGGCCCACCGTCGCGCCGGGCAGGAGCGCGTCACCCGAGCCAAGATCCTTTGCGACAGTCCGAGGCTCGAGAAATCGACCCGCCTCGACATCGGCGCTCAAAAGCTCTTCTACTTGCCGCCGCAGGCCCTCATCACCCGAGCAGAGGCTGTCGAGGAGTGGGCCGGTTGGGCCCGAGGCCTCCCTCACGGCGTGGAAGATCTGTTGTACCTTCCTCCAGTTTTTTTGAGCCATCGCGTCGCTCCTCCCGGAGGGCTTTGTAAAGGCGCGCTCTCGCGGCCCTCCAACTCCGCGTCACGGTGGGAACGGAACATCCAAGCACCTCGGCTACCTCGCGGAGTCGAAGGCCGGCGAAGAAACGTAGCTCGACGACCACCGCCTGCCTAGCGTCATCGGCCGACAGTTTCGCCAGGGCTCGATCCAGCGCCAGCACTTCTACCGGATCCCCGAGGATGTCCTTTGTGTCGCGAACCTCTCTCAACGGAACCCTGACCATGTGGCCGCCCCGTTTGATCCGCCCGCTTTTCCGAGCGTGGTCGACGAGCACTCGCCGCATCATCCTCGCGGCGATGCGATAGAAGTGGCGGCGATTCTTCCAGCCCCACTCTCTTTGGGCAACGAGGCGACAGTACGCCTCGTGGACAACGGCCGTTGGTTGCAGGGTGTGGTCGGGGGACTGACCGCGCATCGAATCAACCGCGATCCTTCTGAGCGTCTGGTAGGTCGCTGAAAAAAGAGCCTCCGCAGCCCGGTCGTCGCCGCCTTGCCAACGCTCGAGCAGGCCGGTGATGTCGTGCTCCTCGATGCCGGACATACCGCAAAAGCGTAGCATCGGGGCTCTTTTTGCCCCGGCCGGTTGCTACACCCGCGGACGCGCCTTCAATCTACTGTAGATAGTTGCGTGTAGGTCGGATAAGCGTTTAACGAAGCAAAAAATTCTGATCAACTCCGGCTGAAAAAAGCGTGTATTAAGTGGGATTTTTAGCACTTGTACCGCCAATGGTTTTCAAGG
The DNA here is from genome assembly GCA_965224065.1 of Candidatus Multivoradales bacterium. GTDB lineage: Bacteria > Acidobacteriota > Thermoanaerobaculia > Multivoradales > JAHEKO01 > JAOTZA01. Next base: position 2,515,093 of record CBDCYF010000005.1, on the reverse strand, counting down.
CCCCCCATTCGACCACCCCGGCACCTTCCGCCCTCGGTCCACAAGGTCCACAAGCAAAACTCTGCGATCTTCGCGAGATCGGCTCCCGACGGCCGGCAGAGGCGCCGGCCGCTTCAATTCGCCGATGCCCGAGGCCGGACCTTGTCCGGGTCCTGATCCCCTGGGGCCGCACTTGGTATTAATCCCCTTGGGTGGGATTCGCTGCAATCAACGACCGGATGAAATCCGGTCGTTGATCCCCGAGATCCCAGACTCTTGGACAAACGCGACTGCCAAGGAGCGTTTGGCGGAGAGGGTGGGATTCGAACCCACGGACCGCTTGCACGGTCAACGGTTTTCGAGACCGCCCCGTTCGACCACTCCGGCACCTCTCCGTTCTCGGTCTATAGACAATCATCTCTTCGATCTTCGCGTGCCTGGGCTCCAGACGGCCGGCAGAGGCGCCGGCCGCTTCAAAAGGTAAACCTCGACGCCAATCCATTTTGTGGGATTCGCTGCAACCCGCGGACCAGCCTCGACGCCGTTTACTTGGTGGGATTCGCTGCAATCAACGACCGGATGAAATCCGGTCGTTGATCCCCGAGATCCCAGACTCTTTGACTAACGCGACTGCCAAGGAGCGTTTGGCGGAGAGGGTGGGATTCGAACCCACGGTACGGGGTTACCGCACACACGATTTCCAGTCGTGCACCTTCGGCCACTCGGTCACCTCTCCGAAGATCTGCTGAGAAAGAACCTGCCTAGCCGCGGAGCCGGGCAAAGAAATCGCTCAGGATTTTGCCGCATTCCTCGGCCAGGACGCCACCGGTCACTTCCAGCCGGTGGTTGAGGCGCGGGTCCCGCGCCAGATCGCCCAAGCTACCGCAAAAACCGGCCTTTGGGTCGCTCGCGCCAAACACTAGCCTCTCGACCCGGCTGTTGACGAGGGCTCCGGCACACATCGCGCAGGGCTCGAGCGTCACGTAGAGGGTCGCCGCAGAGAGCCTCCAATCGCCCTCAACACGGGCCGCCTCGGAGATCGCCTCGAGCTCGGCGTGGGCCAAGGGGTCGCGGTTTTCTTCGCGCCGATTGCGACCACGGCCGATGACCTCGCCTTCCCGGACGACCAGCGCTCCGACCGGAACCTCTCCGGCCTCGGCCGCTCGGGTGGCCAGGGTAAGGGCCTGGCGCATCCAATCGGTGTCGTTCATCGGCGTGTGCCTCCTGCCGTCGCCGGTCGTCGCCGGACAAGGGGGCCGCGGAGTCTAGCAGGGCAAATGAGCCGTTCTTTACTTCCCCCAGGCGCCGAACTACCATGGTCGACCCCGCAGGAGCTGAGGAAGGGTTCGGGTCCTGTGCAACGACCGAGACCGAACCTCGTCAGGCCCGGAAGGGAGCAGCGATAAGGTTTTCCGGGCGGGTGCCGCAGATCAACCGGAACCCTTCCTCGGCTCCTGCGGGCACCTCTACAAGGCCCTCGCTCTTTCGGCATGACGTATCAGGTTCTGGCGCGCAAGTACCGCCCGCAGGATTTCTCGAGCGTCGTCGGCCAGCAGCCGATCGTCACCGCGCTGCGCAACGCTTTGTCGGACGGACGGATCGCCCAGGCCTATCTCTTCTCCGGGATCCGTGGCGTCGGCAAGACCTCGGTCGCCCGAATCCTCGCCAAGGCGCTCAACTGCCAGCGCGGACCGGCAGCGGATCCGTGCAACGAATGCGAGGCGTGCCTGGAGATCACCCGCGGCGACGATTTCGACGTTCTCGAGTTCGACGCCGCGACCCATTCGAAGGTCGATCAGGTCCGCGAGCTGACCCAGAGTCTCGAGTATGGACCCGGGCGGAACCGTTACAAGGTGATCATCCTGGACGAGATCCACCGTCTGTCACGCCAGGCGTTCGACGCCCTGCTCAAGATCGTCGAGGAGCCGCCGCCACACCTGGTCTTTATCTTTGCAACGACCGAGGCCGAGTCGGTGCCGGCGACGATCTTGTCTCGGTGCCAGGAGTTTCGTTTCCGGCGGGTGCCGCTCGAGGAGCTCTCCGCCCACCTCGAGAGCATTTGCAAGCAGGAGTCGATCACCGCGAGCCCGGCCGCCCTGCGGTTGATCGCGCGCGCCGGCGACGGCTCGGTCCGGGACGCCGTGGCCCTGGTCGACCAACTGGCGACATTCGGCTCCGGGGAGATCTCGGACGACGATGCCTCGAGCCTATTGGGTGGTCTCGGCTTCGAGCTGCTGCGCAAGCTGCTCGACGCCGTGGTCGCGGGCCGGGGCGACGAGGTCTCGCAAACCGTTGCCGAGGTCGACAACCAGGGATGGGATCCGCGGCACGTCTACGGCGAGTTCCTGGGCTACTGCCGGACCGCGCTCCGGCTCGCGCTCGACGGAGACCTCGACCGGGTCGACCTCCCCCGCGAGGAGGCGGCGAGCCTGGCCGAGCTGGCCCGAGAGACCGGCTACGAGAACCTGCTGCGGGTCCTCCACCTGTTGCTCGAAAGCGAGGCCACCGTGCGCCGGAGCGAGAGCGGCTCGCTGGCGGTCGAGGTGGCCTGGTTGCGCGCCGCCGAGCTCCCCAAGTTGCTGCGCGTCGAAGAGCTGCTGGCCCAAGGTGGCGGGGGGGGCTCGAGCGCCGGCGCACAGGCTCCCGCGAAACCGGAGAGGGCTGCGGCCAGGCCATCTCCCGCTCGCAAGACCCGGGCCCCAAAACCCCCGCAGGCTTCGCGGGCCTCCGTGACCGCGCCCGAGCCGGAGCCCCCGCCGCGCCAGCCCGACGAGGACCAACCGGCGCCATCGGCGGCCACCGCGGCTGCCGCACCGCCCGGCTCGATCGAGGCACTGCTCGAGCGTCTCGGCCGTCAAAAACAGTCGCTCGCGGCGCACCTTGGCGAGGCCGAAAGCCTGATTCTGGACGACGGCGTCTTGACCATCGTTGCGCCGCCCGGGGATCAATGGCTGCGCAACACGCTCGATCGCAAGACCAATTCCCAGATCCTCGACGAGGCGATCGCCGAGACCTTGGGCGCCGGGATCCGCTGGCGGCTCACCGAGGGCCAAGGGAAGAAAGCCGCGCCGGAAGAGCCCGTCCCCGCCGAGCCCGGCAACGGAAAGTTGAGCGAGGCACTCGACAATCCGCGGGTCCAAGCCGTGCTCGATATCTTTGGCGGCTCGGTAGAATCGATCGACCCTTCGGGCTCCCCCGATCCCCCAGATTCCCCACCACAGGGTGACGAGGCGCGAGACACATGAAGATCCACCAACTCATGAAGCAGGCTCAGCAGATGCAGGAGAAGCTTCAGCGCGAGGTCTCCACGCTGGTCGTCGAGGGCAGCGCCGGTGGCGGCATGGTGGAGGTCGTCATGAACGGTCACCGCCGAATTCAAAGCCTCAAGATCGATCCGGAGGTCATCGACCCGGAAGACCCGTCGATGCTCGAGGATCTGGTGCTCACCGCCGTCAACGAGGCCTCCAACAAGATCGAAGAAGCTCTGCAGGAGAAGATGAGTGGATTGACCGGCGGTCTTCCGGGTCTCTTCCAGTGACTCGCGACAACCGGGTTCTCACCCGGCTCGTCACCGAGCTGGCCCGGCTCCCCGGGATCGGCCCCAAGACCGCCGCGCGGCTGGCCCACTATCTCGTCAAGACCCCGGCGGCCGACGCTCGTACGCTGGCCGAGGCGATCGTCGAGGTCAAGGAAAAGCTCTTTCCGTGCAGTCTCTGCGGTTCGATCACCGAGATCGAGCCCTGCGCGTACTGCACCGACTCCGAGCGCGAGCGCGAACGCCTATGCGTGGTCGAGGAGGCGTTCAACATCGAGCCGATCGAACGCACCGGGGAGTACCGCGGGCTCTACCACGTGCTCGGCGGGACGCTCTCACCACAGCGCGGAATCGGGCCGGAGCAACTCGCGATCGAGGGCTTGATGCGGCGCCTCGACGGGGTCTCAGAGGTCATCCTCGCCACCAACCCGAGCGTCGAGGGCGAGGCGACGTCGCTTTACCTGGCGCGCCTGCTCAAGCAGCGCGACATCGCCGTCTCCCGTCTTGCCTTTGGGATGCCGGTCGGGGGCGACATCGAGTACACCGACGAAGTCACATTGGCCCGTTCACTCGCCGGGCGGCGCGAGATCTAGACCTTAAACCCTCGGTTGTTCCAACGATACCGCCGCACAACCTTGCGTTACCTGACCAAGACCATTCCTCGCCTAATTGCCTTCGTTACCGCCCGTGCTGTAGCAAATTTGGTGGCACAGTTGCCTGATGGTCTCTGCTTGCTGTAGGCAGTCCCTATGATCATCGATGCATTCTTGGTAGTCCAAGAAATCAAAAAGCAGACACCCGAACAAGCATGCCGCCAAGCCCCATCCGCCCGTGGCTACCGCGCACACCCCCAAACAGGCAGCCCACCTGGCATTTTCGCCCACCTCACATTTGTCGAGATCCTGATCGCAGTCGAGTACCCGGATACTGTAATCCTCGTCGCTCGCGCGGAGGCAATCCTGCAACGGCGTTCCTTTGGGCAGAACCGTTCTACCCTCGTTCACCGACCGCGAGGACGTCCCTTCGACCAGTAGTGCGCGCTCACGCAACTCAGCAACTCTCACCATTCGCTTCGCCTCTAACGCCGCGCTGCGTCGCATATCGGTGATCGTCGCCCCCTCGTTGGCTCTAACGATTCTGGCAATCTGGAACACCCGTCGCGTCAGCGTACCGTCGCTCGCAACCAGCGACTTGCGGAAGCGGTACTCGAGTCCAATCAAATAGGTGTCTTCAGACACCCCGTAGACTTTCAGGTGCGCGCGCCGGATGCCGTGTTCGGCGGTTTTTAAATAACTCGCCCCCCGCAGATACCGGCCCACTCGCTTCGCAAACACTCGTTGAACCGGATAGGAAATACCCTCCTTAAGCATTACGATTTCCTGATTCTCCCCGGTGGGCGCGTATGTGGCTCGTAGCACGTCGTCCGTTACGAGATACAACTCGCCGATTGCGAAAGCTTCGTGTTCATTGGGCGGGATCATTCCTTGCACGCTCGGAACGATGCCGATTACAGCTATCAACAGGCTGGCAACGAGTTTTCTGGTCACTTCTTCCTCCTTTGGTTTTGGGCGCCCCGCGTGGTCCTCAGTCCCGTCCGGGACCGCACACATCAGCCGGTACAGGGTTTACTCGTCGAAAAGATCCCGATACATAGATCACGACAAAACACGCACAAAGTGATCATGCTGGAGTGTCGAGCGGCCACGGCGGGCGTCGACGGTGGGCCGACGTTGCTCTAGACCCTTCTACGCCGGACGGCGGAAGATCTAGGGCAACTCGGCGGAGATTCCGGCAGAGCGCTCGCGCGCCTCTTTTTCGAGCGAGATCGCCCGGTACGCCTCGAGATGGGAGAGGCCCTGTCGCCGGCCCGACAGATACTCCCGGACATAGCGCGCCAGGAAACGAAAGAGGCCCAGCCGGCGATACTGCTCCACGTGGACGAGCTCATGCGCCAGGAGGGCACGCGCCCAATGGGATCCCCTCTCCATCTCGTGCCAGGCGGCGCGCGACAGTAAGATCCAGCGGCCAAAGACCAGCCCGTCGGCGCGCGCGATCCAGGTCACCAAACGCGCGATGCGGCCAAACGACACTCGGACGCGGTCTTTGAGATCGCCTCCACGCACCCTCGTCGACGAGCTTCGCCACAGCGGACGGGCCAATTCCGTCAGGCTCCGGCTGGTCGTCTTCCACCACCACTGCCGCCCCATTGGTCGTCAACCTAGCAGAGCTACAATGCCCCCATGCCATCGGCTCCCGGGCGGATGAAGATCGCGTTTATCGGCAGCCACGGTGTCGGCAAGACCACGCTTTGCTACGGGCTGGCCTCAGGACTCAAGGTTCGCGACGTCTCGCTCGAGGTGGTCCACGAGGTGGCTCGGCGCTGTCCGTTGCCGATCAACAAGGAGACCAGCGTCGACGCCCAATCGTGGATTCTCCATACCCAGGTCGCCGAGGAGCTGGTCGCTTCGGCGCGCTATCCGGTGGTGATCTGCGACCGCAGCGTGCTCGACAACTATGTCTATCTTCTTCTGGCGGCGGGCAAACAGGACGGTCTCGAATCGCTGATCGACCGCTGGATGAAGACCTACGACTTGCTGGTCCGGGTTCCGGTGATCGAGCAACCGTCGGCCGACGGCGTTCGGGCCACCGACCCGGCCTTCCAGCGCGCCGTGGACGACTTGCTGGAAAAAGAGCTCGCACGGCGAGGCCTCGAGGCGCTGGTTCTCGAGCCCTCGCTCCGCGACCGGTGGATCGCCGGAGTCGAGGAAGAGGTCGTGGCGCGGCTCGAGCTCCCGCAGCTCAGTCTTCTGGACCCTGGCTGAAGAAGCTGAAGGAGTTGAAGGAGATGCTGCCGGCACTCACGCCGACCGGTGTTTTTTTTGTCGGCGCCGCCCTCGCCGCGCTGTTGATTGTCTTGGTGATCTTCCTCGCCGCCCTGGGCTCGGCAAGGCCGAGCCGGGCGGCCCAGGCCCTGGAGAGGGGCAGGCTCCGCGAGGCGGTGCGCGCCGGTGCCGCCGGCGCCGAAGACACTCGCGTGGAGGATCTGCTGGCGGCCGCGTTTGCCGCCCGCCATCTACTCGAGCTCTCGACCGCCGGGTCGCTGCTCGAGCGCGCGCTGGCGCTCGATCCCCGCTCGGGCGAGGTCTGGGTCGAGCAGGGGCTGACCCTCGCCCACAGGGGGCGGCTCGAGGAAGCCGACGCCGCCCTGGTTCGGGCGCTCGGCCTGCGGTCGGACCTGGCCGAGCCGATCACCCTCCACCGGGCTTGGGTGGCCATGCGCCAGGGCGATAACGGCAAGGCGAGGCGTTTTTTCGAGGAGATCGAGGCGCCGCTCGAGAACAAGCTGCGCGCCGACCTCGGCACCGGCGAGGTGGTCTTTAGCGACTGGTTTCGCCAAGCCGCCGAGTTGTGGCAATCGGCCGGACAGGGCCAAAAAGCCGCCTGGGCGGCCAGCGAAGCCCGCCGGTCGGCGCCGGAGAGCCGGATCTGCAGCGAGCCGCTGGCTTGATTTCCACCCCTTGGGTGTGACGCCTTTGACTGAAAAAGGTGCAGCACTCCCTAGAATGGTTGTGCCGTGAAGAATCCCGAGCGTCTCCACGAACACCCGTGTTTTGAGCACTTTAACGCGCTCGAACTGCACCAGCTCGTCGAGTGCACGGCCCCGCGCTCAGGGGTCGCGGACGAGGTTCTTTTTGACGAGGGCGACCGCTCGGCGGATTTTTATCTCCTCGAGGAGGGCAAGATCCGATTGAGCCGGGCGACCGCGTTTGGCGATTTCACACTCTCCGAGCCGAGAGCCGGAGATGTCTTTGGCGCGGCGTGCTTTGTCGACGGATCCCCGCAGGACGGGTGCGCCGTCGCCGTCGAGCCGTCGCAGCTCGTGACCTTCCAGGCGGATGCGCTCAAAGCGGCCTGCGAGCGCAGCAGAAAGTTCGAGCTGTCGCTGTACTGGTCTCTGTGGAAAATCCTCTCTCGGCATCTGCGCCAGACCAACTCCCGGCTCGGTCAATTCTTCTCCGCCGAGACCCATTTGCCCGGCTCGATGACCCCGGCGGCAGCCCCGCTGGGGAGCCCGGGCACTTTTGATCTCTCCACCAAGGTGAGTCTTTTCCGGGAGCAGCGTCTCTCCCCGATGGAGATCAACTTCCTGGCGTCGCTGTCGCAAGAAGAGCGGTTCGAGCCGGGACAGACGATTTTTCGCGAGGGCGAAAAAGGGACCAAGATGTATGTCGTCGCCGAAGGCCGCGTGATGATCAGCAAGACCATCAGCGGGGTGGGGGAGGAAGCCCTGGCGTTTCTCGAGCGCGGCGACTACTTTGGAGAGATGGCCTTGATCGACAAAGAACTCCGCTCCGCGGATGCGCGGGCCCACCCTCAAACGGGTGCTCTGGTCCTGGCCCTTCCACGCGATGTCGTCGAGGGCATTCTCGACATCGGGCGCGTGTCTTCGATCCGGCTGCTCAAGTTGCTGTGCGGTCTGGGCGCAAAACGAGCCCACGAGCTCAACGAGAAACTGGTCGGGTGGTTTCTTCTCGCCGGCGGTGACCTGAGCATCGAGCCGCATCCGTTCTCGGACTGATTCCGCTCAAGAACTCTTCGAGCTCCAGCGCGCCAGCGCTTTGGAGACGATCGCCGAGGCCGGCAGCTCGGCAATCTCTCGAGGCTCGAACCAGCCCGCCTCCACTCCCTCGGCGACCGTGCCGGCATTCCACCGGCGTCCGCTGCGCACCTCGATGTCCAGAGCCCGGAAGGTGACGGTGTGCCGAAAACGTCCGAAGCTCGGGCCGAGCTCCCAGGAGCCGCCGTAGCGATCTCCCAACGCCTCCACCACCGCCTCATCGTCGCCCTCCCGAGAAACGGCCGGCAGCTCCCAGAGCCCCGCCAGCAGATCGGCCTCTTCCGGTCGCCGAAAAAGAAGCAATCGCCCGCGGCGCTCGGCCACCACGACGACCAACCGTTTTCGAACCAGCTTTTTCTTGCGGACACGCTGTGGGTAGCGCTCGACCGTGCCGTGTCTCAACGCTTGGCAGTGATCGGCGATCGGGCAGGCGGCACACCGGGGGGCGCGTGGCAGGCAGATCGTCGCCCCCAGCTCCATCAAGGCCTGGTTGCCGTCTCCCGGCCGGCTCGGGTCGAGCCACTCCAGCGCGACCTCGCGCAGCCTCCTTTTGCCCGCCGCCGTGCGCAAGGGTCCCTCGAGCACATGAAGGCGGGCCAGCACGCGCTCGAGGTTGCCGTCGATCGCCGGGGCAACCAGTCCAAACGCCATGCTCCCGATCGCCGCCGCGGTGTAAGAGCCGACTCCCGGGAGTCTCTCCAGGCCTTCGAGCGTGTCGGGAAAGGCGCCGGCCCGGTCGATCTCGATCGCCGCGCGGTGGAGCTGACGCGCCCGCCGATAGTAGCCGAGGCCCGACCACGATCCCAGAACATCGTCGAGCGGCGCCGCGGCCAGCGCGCCAACGTCCGGATAGCGCTCGAGAAACCGCTCGTAATACGGGCGAACCGTCTCGACCCGGGTCTGCTGCAGCATGACTTCCGAGACCCAGATCGCGTACGGATCGCGGGTCCCGCGCCAGGGCAGCTCGCGGCGGGAGCGGTCGTACCACCGCAAAAGCTGTCGCGGCCGGCTCACGTCTTCCGCCGCCAGAATGGCATATCGCCCGAAATTCTGCCCGAATGGCAGTTCCGGCGGAGTCTAGCCGCGGGGATCGATGGAATGGAGCGAGCGGTTGGAAACCAAGAAATGGGTTACCCGGGGAGGTTCCGATTTGGTTGGCTAACTGGTTCTACCCCTGTGAAGAAGGGGAATCACGGTAGGCCTTTTGTCGGTGGGTTGAGACCGAAGTCTCTTTTGTGGTGGGTAGTTGTGTGTAGAGGAACCTCCCCAACATAACCGCTTAAACTCAATGACTTCTGTAACAAGCAATGAGCGTGCCAATTTTCGGCCCGGCCGCCGAGCTCTCCCCGGCTCTTTGGCCCCGGCCGAGTTCTCTACCCGGTCTTGTCACCCGTCGGCGCTGTGCTATCATCGCCGCCCCTCGTTGAGATTACAGGTCCTCTCAGCGCGGTTTTCTCGGCCGATTCTTCCTCCACAGCCTGTGGAAAAGCTGTGGAAAGAAGCTGTTGCTGTACCTCTCGAATGCCCGAGTCGCTGTGGAATCGTCTTCGTAGACAGCTCGAGACCGAGCTGGACCCGGAGGAATTCTCGACCTGGATCCAGCCGCTCAAGGTGGGCTCGGAGGCCGGGGACCGTCTCGTGCTGGTGGCTCCCGACCCGCGTTTTCTGCGCACGCTCGAATCAAGCTATCGGCCGACGGTCGACCGGGCAATCGCCGATCTGAGCGGTCCGGCGGTGGAGGTGCTCTTCTCGCTCGATGAGCCGGGGGCAGGAGACCGCGAACCGGCGTCGGACAACCAGCCGGGCCGCCGTCTACGGCCCCACCCCGAACCGAGCGCCGGAAGCACGGCCGCGGGCCACCGTCTTACGCCGGGCTATGTCTTCGAGACCTTTGTCGTCGGCAGCTCCAACCAATTTGCCCACGCCGCCGCGCAGGCGGTCGCCGCGGCGCCGTTTCGAAGCTACAACCCGCTGTTTCTCTACGGCGGGGTGGGGCTGGGGAAGACCCACCTGCTCCACGCCATCGGTCATCAGATCATCGCCAGCCGACCCGATCTCAACGTCAGGTATCTGGTCGCCGAGCAGTTCGTCAACGACTTGATCAGCTCGCTGCGTTTCAACCGGATGCCGGTCTTTCGGGAGCGCTACCGGTCGATCGACGTTCTCCTGGTGGACGACGTCCAGTTTCTGGCCAACAAGGAACGCACCCAGGAAGAGTTTTTCCACACCTTCAACACGCTCTACACCGGACAAAAACAGATCATCCTGTCGTCGGACTCGTCGCCGCGAAACATCCCCGACTTGGAAGAGCGTCTGCGCAGCCGGTTCGAGTGGGGGTTGATCGCCGACATCCAGCCGCCCGATCTGGAGACCAAGGTGGCGATCCTGCGTCGCAAGGCGGAGGCCGAAGGGGCGGAGCTGCCGGACGAGGTGGCGCATTTTGTGGCGCAGCAGGTTCGCTCCAATGTTCGCGAGCTCGAGGGCCTCCTCAACCGGGTCCTGGCCTTTGCCTCGCTGACCGGCCGGCCGTTGTCTCGCGAGCTGGCCGAGGAGACGCTCAAGGACATCCTGCCGGCCGACGCCCAGCGGGTGACGCCGGCCCAGATCATCCGGGAAGTTGCCAGCCACTACGGGCTCAAGGTGACCGAGATTAAGAGCCGCAAGAGCTCGCAGCAGATCGTCTTTCCTCGCCAGGCTGCCATGTATTTGTGCAAAAAGCTCACCGGTCTCTCGTTTCCGGAGATCGGAAAACACTTCAACAACAAGCACCACTCGACGGTGATGTATTCGGTGGAACAGATCGAGCAGAAGCGCTCTTCGGACCCCGATCTGGACCGGACGCTGGAGCTGCTCACCCGCCGTCTGTCCTGCTAGCAACCACGACGGGTCAAACGACCGGGAGCGTTTGGTTAGCGATCTAGCGACTGGCGACTAGCGATAGCGATGCGGAAGCCTCTGCGGAAGAGCTGTGGACGGATTGCTGAGAACTCGGTCATCCCAGAATTTCCACATCTCCTCCACAGCCCCCGTCCGCCGGATGCGGAAAGGCGAACGCTTTTGCAACCAGGACCTTGAAGCGATTTCCGTCGTTCCGGCCCACACTACCTCTACTTCTATTTGTGTTATTTTGAAGATTCCCAGACGGAGAAGAGAACATGGAAGCGCGGATCAAACGAGCTGATTTTCTCGCCGAGTTGAGCCCCATGCAGGGGATCGTCGAGCGACGGACCACGATCCCCGTGCTGTCGCACATTCTGCTTTCGGCCAACTCGGACCGACTCCATCTGGCTTCCACCGATCTCGACGTCTCGCTGACTTCCTGGTGCGAGGCCAAGGTGGAGGGTGAGGGCGGGATCGCGGTCCAGGCGCGCAAGTTTTTGGAGATCATCCGCAGCCTGGTCGGCGACGAGGTCCAGCTCGTCTTGGAGGACGAGCGACGTCTTTCGATCGTCGCCGGCAAGTCCCGGTTCAAGATCAACGGGCTCGCGCCCGACGATTTTCCGACTCTGCCGACCGTGGGCGAAGAGCAGAAGATCGAGCTGCCGTTTGGCGAGCTCAAGCGGATGATCGGCAAGATCATATTTGCGGTGTCCACGGAGGAGTCGCGGTTTCAGCTCAACGGAGCGCTCTTTAAGCTCAAGGACGGGGCGGCCGAGATCGTGGCCACCGACGGCCATCGGCTGGCGCTGGTCGAGAACGAGATCGAAGGCAGCCGCGAGGGCGACGGGGTTCTGGTGCCGCGCAAGGCGCTCCAGGAGCTACAGCGCTTCGAGGACGACGGCAACGTGACCTTCTGCCGAGGGGAGCACCATCTGTCCTTCAACCTCGGCAAGCGCGAGCTCATCTGCCGTATGCTCGAAGGCACCTTCCCGGACTACGAGCGCGTCATCGCCAAGGACAACGACAAGCGGGCCAAGTTCCAGCGCAAGGCCCTGGGCGAGGCGATCCATCGGGTGTCGCTGTTGACCGGAGATCGCGCGCGCGCGGTCAAGCTCCGGATGTCGCCCGATCAACTGGTGGTCTCGGCGGCCAACCCGGACCTCGGCGAAGCGGTCGAGGAGGTGGGCTGCGAGTACCAGGGTGAGGAATTCCACGTCGGGATGAACCCCGACTATCTGAGCCAGTTTCTCGCCGCGCTCGACACCGACCAGGTGGAGCTGGAGCTCAAAGACGAGAACACCCAGTGCATCGGCCACCCGGTAGACGGCAAGGATCGACGCTATCTGTGCGTCATCATGCCGATGCGGATCTGACCTGCTCGTAGAGATCGTCTTTCGAGGGTTTCGAAATCTCGCCGACGCCGGTTGGAAGCCCGGCGGCGGCTGTCATCTGCTCGTAGGCCCCAACGGGGCCGGCAAGACCAGCCTTCTCGAGGCGGTCTACTTTCTGGCCACGACGCGCAGCTTTCGAACCGCCGCGCTGGGTGATTGCCTCCGTCACGGCGAGGAAACCCTGGCGGTCAGCGGCCGAATCGAGCGTCAGGGAGGGCGCTACGATCTTGCCGCCGGCTGGAGCGGGAGCGAGCTCCACCGGGAGCTCAACGGCAAACCGGCCAAGCTCTCCGAGTACCTGGCACCGTTGCCGGTGGTCAGTTGGAGCTCCGCCGACGGCCGGGTGGTCGCCGGAGCGCCGGCCGAGCGCCGGCGGTTTCTGGATCAGGGGGTCGTCGGGACCCGCCCCGGGGCGATTGCCGTCCTGGGACGTTACCGGCGGGCTCTGGACCAGAAGCGAGAGCTCCTGCGGCGCCGCCAGACCGGCAGAGACACCGGGCTCGAGGCCTGGAATCAAGTGCTGGCCGAGACCGGATCAGAGCTCGCCCGGCGAAGAGCCCGCTATGTGGAGGAGCTTCGGCGGGCGGTCGCCGAGCTGTTGGCTGAAAACGATCTCGACGCACCGGAGATCACCATCGACTACCGGCCCTCGCCGGCAGGCGTTTCCCCGGGCTCGACCGAGGACCTGGTCCGTGCCCTGGCGTCCCAGCGGGAAGCGGAGCTCGAGGCCGGCCGGGTCTTGGTCGGCCCGCACCGTGACGAGCTGGAGCTGGGCTGGGCCGGCCGCGAGGCCAGGAGGGTCGGCTCGGCCGGCGAAAAAAAGCTCCTGGGTCTCATCCTGAGCGCCGCCCGCGGCCGGGTCCTGGACCGCTACCGGCGCGATCCCGTCTATCTTCTGGACGACTTTGACTCCGAGCTCGACGCGGACCGTCTTGCCGCTGCGTTTTCGCTCTTCGCCGGACAGAGGCAAGTGTTTCTGACCTCGGCGAACCCCGGGGTCTGGGAGCGTCTCGGGGGGGTCGAGACTTGGGGTATGAGCGGCGGTCGGGTCGGCGCGGAAAAGGCCTCAAAAAACGCCGTTTAAACACCTGATAACAAGGAGGTTATCTCCTTGCTTACAGGCGCCAAACTGATATACTTTTGGCTGGACGGCGCACCGTCTCACGGGTCGCCGTTTCGGCCCAAAAGAGGAGCTGAATGGCCCTCGACCGTGCCGCGACGGATCGACCGATTTCCCTGGCTTCAAACAGTGGATCCGAGGCGCCGATCGGGGCGCGAGAGGGCTCGTTCACCGCCGACGCGAGGGGCGCCCGGAGACACGAGGAGCAAAGAGAATAGTGGCCACCACGACAGCAGCCAGCTACACCGCCGACAGCATCAAGGTCCTCAAGGGGCTCGAGGCCGTTCGCAAGCGACCGGGGATGTACATCGGCGACACCGACGACGGATCGGGTCTCCACCACATGGTCTTCGAGCTGGTGGACAACGCCATCGATGAGGCCCAGGCGGGTTTTGCGACGCGGGTCGCGGTGACGATCCACACCGACAACTCGGTCACCGTCGAGGACGACGGGCGAGGCATCCCGGTCGATGAGCACAAGGGCGAAGGCCGCTCGGCGGCCGAGGTCATCATGACCGAGCTCCACTCGGGCGGCAAATTCGACTCGAGCTCTTACAAGGTGTCGGGTGGGCTTCACGGCGTCGGCGTCTCGGTGGTCAACGCGTTGTCCGAGAGCCTGGAGCTCGAGATCAAGCGCGACGGGCAAGTCTGGTACCAGTCCTATGTCCGCGGGCTGCCGGACGAGCCGGTCAAGGCGCTGGGCAAGTCCAAGAAAACCGGAACCAAGGTCCGCTTCTGGCCGGACAATGAGATCTTCGCCGTCCGCGAGTTTCACTACGAGACCCTCGCCCAGCGTCTTCGCGAGCTGGCGTTTCTCAACCGCGGCAGCCGGATCGATCTGGCCGACGAGCGCGACGACAAGCAAGCGACCTTCAACTACGCCGGCGGCATCCAGAGTTTTGTCGAGCATCTGAACCGCAACAAGACGACACTCCACAAAAAGCCCATCGCGCTCGAGGACACACGCGACACGGGCGAGGGCGAGGAGCGGATCGAAGTCTCGCTGCAGTGGAACGACGGCTACCAGGAGCAGCTTTTCTGCTTCACCAACACGATCAAGAACCGCGACGGCGGCACTCACCTGTCGGGTTTCAAGGCGGCGCTGACCCGCACCGTCAACGCCTACGCCAACGCCAGCGGACTGCTCAAGAATCTGAAGGAGAATCTGACCGGCGACGATATCCGCGAAGGGCTCACCGCGGTCATCTCGGTCAAGATCCTGGACCCGAAATTCTCCAGCCAGACCAAGGACAAACTGGTCTCCTCCGAGGTCAAGGGCTGGGTCGAACAGGTCATCAACGAGCGGCTCGGCTCGTACCTGGAAGAGAACCCGCGGGTGGCGCGCAAGATGGTCGCCAAGTGTGTCGACGCCGCCAGGGCGCGGGAGGCGGCCCGCAAGGCGCGCGAGCTCACCCGTCGAAAGGGCGCCCTCGACGCCTCCAACCTACCGGGGAAGCTGGCCGATTGCTCGGAGCGCAACCCGGAGTTCGCCGAGCTGTTTATCGTCGAGGGAGAGTCGGCCGGTGGAACCGCCAAACAGGGGCGGGACCGGAAGTTTCAGGCGGTCCTGCCGCTCAAGGGCAAGATCCTGAACGTGGAGAAGGCGCGCTTCGACAAGATGCTCACCTCGGATGAGATCAAGACGTTGATCTCGGCCCTGGGAACCGGGATCGGCAAGGAAGACTTCGACATCTCGAAGCTGCGCTACCACAAGCTGATCATCATGTGCGACGCCGATGTCGACGGCAGCCATATCCGCACTCTGATCCTGACGTTTTTCTTTCGCCAGATGCGCGAGACGGTGGAGCGCGGTTATCTGTACATTGCCCAGCCACCGCTCTACAAGGTGAGTGAGGGGCGCAAACACACCTACCTCAAGGACGACGCCGAGTACCAGGAGTTCCAGGTGCAGCGGATCCAGCAGGCCTGGGCGCTCGACTTCGAGAACAACGGCAACGGCGCAAGCTACAAGGGCCAACGATTGGCCTCTTTTCTTCACAAGGTCGAGTCCTTCCGCACCAACCTCGACAAGCTCTCCTCGCGCGGCGTCCCCATCGACGCCATGCGGGTGGCGTTGAGCCGCGGCCTGGCCGACAAAAAGGACCTGGCCGATCGACAGCGGGTCCGAGAGGTGGCCGAGATCATCGAGGCCTCGGGCTTTCACCGTGTCGAGGTGGGCGAGGACGAGGAGCACGGGACGGCTTTCATCTCCTTTGTCAGCCGCCGGGACGGCGTCGAGCGCGCCGCGCGGATCGGTTGGGATCTGCTGTCGACCGCCGAGTACCGCGCCCTGTCCAAGAACAAGGCCGGGCTGGCGGCGCTCCAGGGCTCGGGCTTTGTCCTGGCAAAGGGTGACGAGAAAAAAGAGGCCGACTCGCTCGATGAAGCCCTGGAAATCCTCTACGCGGGGGCCAAGCGGGGCTTGAGCATCCAGCGCTACAAGGGTCTGGGTGAGATGAACGCCGACCAACTGTGGGAGACCACGATGGATCCCGAGCGCCGGCGGCTACTCCAGGTCCGGATCGACGACGAGATCGGCGCCGACGCGATCTTCACCGTCCTGATGGGGGACAAGGTCGAGCCACGCCGCGAGTTCATCGAGGACAACGCGCTCAACGTCACCAACCTCGATATCTAGGATCGGGCATCCAAACGCGCAGAGAAGAACTCTATGAGCGAGCACGACCGCACCCTGCCCTTCGATCCCGCCTTTCAGGTGGACATCGAAGACGAGATGAAGCGCAGCTACATCGATTACGCCATGAGCGTGATCGTCGGGCGCGCGCTTCCCGACGTGCGCGACGGGTTGAAGCCGGTTCACCGCCGGGTGCTCTACGGCATGTGGGAGACCGGCAACACGGCGAACAAGCCGTACAAGAAATCGGCTCGAATCGTCGGCGACGTGATGGGTAAATACCACCCACACGGGGACTCGGCGATCTACGACACGGTCGTGCGGATGGCGCAGGATTTCTCGATGAGGTATCCGCTGGTCGACGGCCAGGGCAACTTTGGCTCGGTCGACGGGGACTCCGCGGCGGCGATGCGCTACACCGAGGTCCGGCTGACCAAGCTGGCGCAGGAGATGCTGCGTGAAGACATCGACAAGGAGACCATCGACTGGTCGGTCAACTACGACGGCTCGCTCGAGGAGCCGACGGTTTTGCCGGCGAGGATCCCCAACCTGCTGGTCAACGGGGCCTCGGGTATCGCGGTCGGCATGGCTACCAACATCCCACCACACAACCTGTCCGAAGTCGTCGACGGTCTGCTGCTTCTGATCGACAACCCCGACGTCACGCTTCCGGAAGCGATCCGGGCGATCCCGGGTCCGGATTTCCCCACCCGGGGCTTTATCCACGGTGTCAAGGGGATCCAGTCCGCCTATAGCACCGGCCGCGGCACGATCCAGGTCCGGGCCCGCGCGCGGATCGAGACCAAAAAAAAGGGCAAGAGCGAAAGACAGTCGATCGTGGTGACCGAGCTGCCCTACCAGGTCAACAAGGCCCGGTTGCTCGAGCGAATCGCCGATTTGGTGCGGGACAAGAGGATCGAAGGCGTCTCGGATCTGCGGGACGAATCCGATCGCGACGGCATCCGGGTGGTGATCGACGTCAAGCGTGGGGAGATCGCCGAGATCATCCTCAACAAGCTCTACAAGCTCACCCCGATGCAGACGACCTTC
Source organism: Candidatus Multivoradales bacterium (assembly GCA_965224065.1). GTDB lineage: Bacteria > Acidobacteriota > Thermoanaerobaculia > Multivoradales > JAHEKO01 > JAOTZA01. The sequence goes on along the minus strand of CBDCYF010000005.1, from coordinate 2,497,885 downwards.
GGCATCATCCTGCTGGCGATCGTCGACAACCAGCCGCGGGTTCTGCCACTCCTCGACCTGCTCAAGCACTTTCTCGACCACCGCAAGACGGTGGTCATTCGCCGCACACGCTTCGATCTGCGCAAGGCCGAGGAGCGCGCCCACATCCTCGAGGGGATCCTCAAGGCGCTCGACCAGCTCGACGAGGTGATCGCCACGATCCGGGCCAGCCGCACGCCCGCCGAGGCGCGCGAGGGACTGATGGCCGGATTCAGCTTGAGCCGGCCGCAGGCGCAAGCGATCCTGGAGATGCGACTCCAGAAGCTCACCGGACTCGAGCGCGAGAAGGTGGTCGAGGAGTATGAAGAGCTGATGGCCCGGATCGAAAAGCTCCGCGCCATCCTGGCCTCCGATCGCCTGGTGCTCGACGAGATCCGCAAGGAGCTATTGGAGATCAAGGAGACCTACGGCGACGAGCGCCGGACCGAGATCATCCCCGAGACCCACGAGATCACGGTCGAGGACATGATCGCCGACGAGGACATGGTGATCACGGTGACCCGTGCGGGATACGTCAAACGCTCACCGCTGTCGCTCTACCGCTCACAGCATCGTGGTGGCAAGGGCCGGAAAGGCATGGTCACCAAGGACGGCGATTTTGTCGAGCACCTCTATGTGGCCTCGGCCCACAGCTATGTGCTGGTGTTTACCGAGAGAGGGCGGGTGTACTGGCTCAAGGTGCACGAGATTCCGCAGATGGGGCCGGCCTCGAAGGGCAAGGCGATCATCAACCTGCTGCACCTCGACCCCAAGGAGAAGATCGCCACCACGGTCGCGGTGCGGGAGTTCGAGGAGGATCGCTATCTGTTGTTTGCAACCGAAAAAGGCACGGTCAAAAAGACCGCGTTGTCGGCCTATTCGAACCCACGGGCCGGGGGCATTATCGGTATCAACATCGTCGAAGGCGACCGCCTTCTCGATGTGCGTTTGATCGAGAGCGATATGACCGTACTGTTGGCCACCGCGCAGGGCTACGCGATTCACTTTCGCGAGGCCGACGCACGACCGATGGGCCGGGCCACTCGCGGGGTACGCGGGATCAGCTTGCGCAAAGACGATCGGGTGGTGTCGATGGAAGCCATCGACCCGCAGGGTGGAGAAGTCCTTTCGGTGGCCGAGCGCGCCATCGGCAAGCGCACACCGGTCAGCCAGTACCGTATCCAGGGGCGCGGCGGCAAGGGCATCATCAACCTCAAGGTCTCGGCAAAGACCGGGCAGGTGATCGGAGCCAAACAGGTTCTGCCGACCGCGGGTCTCATCCTGATTACCCAGGAAGGCAAGATCATCCGCACCGACGTCGCCGGCGTGCGGGTGAGCGGGCGCTCGACGCAGGGTGTCAAGCTGATGGATCTCGAGAGCGAGGACCGCCTGGTTGCGGTAGCCAAGCTCGCCGAGCGCGAGGGCGGTGGCGAAGAGCCGAGCGCCGAAGAAGAAGACGACGGCCAGGGCGAGCTCATCAACTAAGCGGTAGCGGTGAGCACAGACGAGGCTTCCCCGGGTCCCCTCCACCGTCCCGGCTCGCTGTATCGATTCTCCTGGTTCTTCTACCTGTTCCTGGCCATTGCCGGCACGATCTGGCTGGGGCTCGAGCGGGGGCGGATTCCGGGGTCGCTTTTCTGGAACAACCAGACCTGGCCCCGCGATCTGGGCCTCGGTCTCGCCGGCGCGGGCCTGCTCCTGGGGTTGTGGCACGCTGCGCGCCGGGGTCTACCGGCGGCCCGAGCGCTCGAGAAACGCATGGCCGAGATCCTGGGGCCGGTGAGCGGGGGCGAAGCGCTGGCGCTGGCGTTTCTTTCCGGAACGGCGGAGGAGCTTTTCTTTCGCGGTGCCGTGCAGCAGGCGTGGGGTCCGCTCGCGGCGGTGGCGCTATTTGCGCTGCTGCACGCCGGTCCGGGTCGCGAGTTTCGATTGTGGACGGTCTTTGCGGTCGTCGCCGGGCTGGTCTTGAGCGGTCTCGTGTTGTTGAGCGGCAACCTGTTGGCACCCATGGTGACGCACTTTCTGGTCAACGCAGTGGGGCTCGTCCGCACCGGCCGCATGGCCCGGGAGACCGCGCCGGCGGATACGCCGGTGGCGTCCTGAAACGACCGCTCGTCGACCCTCTCCACGTCTGCCAGGGCTGCTACACTCGCGGCCCCGTTTTTTGAGGAGGTTTTCCGTATGTCGAGCGACAGCCGAGACGTTCTGGCGAGGATCGAAAACGAGAAAGAAGGGTATCTCGAAGAGCTCAAGGACTATCTGCGGATCCCGTCGATCTCCACAGACCCGAGCTATGCGGACGACGTTCGCCGGTGCGGTGAGTTTCTCGCCCAGAAAATGACCCAGGCGGGTCTCTCAGTCGAGACCATCGAGACCGCCGGGCATCCGCTGATCTATGGCGAGTGGTCGGGTGCCCAGGGCAAGCCGACGATTCTCTTCTACGGGCACTACGACGTACAGCCACCGGACCCGATGGAAGAGTGGCGCAACCCGCCCTTCGAGCCCACGGTCGAGGGAGACCTACTGGTGGCTCGCGGCGCGACCGACGACAAGGGGCAGTCGTATGCACATGTCAAGGCGGTCGCCGCGATGCTGGCCGAGCGCGGTGAGCTGCCGGTCAACGTCAAGTTTCTTGTCGAGGGCGAGGAGGAGTCGGGGGGCGAGTCGATCGAGCGATTTGTGCGCGAGGACGCCGGGGAAAAGCTCTCCTGCGACGCTGTGGTGGTGTCGGACTCGTCGATGTACGCCCCGGGCCAGCCTTCGCTTCTTTACGGCCTCAAGGGTCTCGCCTACATGGAGATCCGGGTCGACGGCCCCAACCGAGACCTTCATTCGGGCACCTTTGGTGGCGCCGTGGCCAACCCGGCCAACGTGCTGGGCAGGATCCTCGGCGCGCTGGTCGACCGCGACACCGGCCGCATCCAGATCCCGGGTTTCTACGACGATGTCGTCGATCTCGAGCCGTGGGAGCGGGAGGCCTTTGGTCGCATGGATTTTGACGAAGAGGCCTATTGCAAGGAGCTCGGGATCGAGGAGACCTTTGGCGAGGAGGGGTATACGACCCTCGAGCGTGCCTGGGGGCGGCCGACCTGCGACGTCAACGGCATCTTTGGCGGATACCAGGGCGAGGGAGCCAAGACCGTCTTGCCGGCCTGGGCGGGCGCAAAGGTGTCGATGCGTCTGGTTCCCAACCAGGATCCGGAGAAGATCGCCGCGCTTTTTACCGACTATGTCCGGCAGATCACCCCACACGGCGTTCGTGTCGAGGTCCAGGACCACCACGGGGCGCAAGCGGTTCTGATCGACACCAAGGGGCCGATCAGCGAGGCCGCGATGGCGGCCCAGGAAGATGTCTGGGGCAAGAAGCCCGTTCTGATCCGCGAGGGCGGGTCGATCCCGATCGTCGCCACCTTTGCCGAGGTCCTGCAAGCGCCGATTCTTCTGATGGGTTTCGGGTTGTCGGACGATCGGTTGCATTCGCCCAACGAGAAATTCAACATCAGCCACTTCTACAACGGGGTCCGGACGATCGTGAGAACCCTCGACCGGGCCGCCGAGAGCGCCGGTTGAGCGCCGGTTGAGCGGAAAAGATGAGCGCCACGGCGGGTCTCGAGCGCGAGCTCAAGTTCGCTTGCTCCGAGTTGAATGCCTTGCGGGAGAAGCTCGTCGACGCCGGAGCCGAGCGGGTGGCGCCGTCGTCGCTCGAAGACAACCTCGTCTTTGACCGCGCCGAGGAGCTCGGTGGGTCGCGACGTCTTTTGCGGTTGCGGCGCGACGGCTCCGGGGCGCGGCTGACCTACAAGGGTCCGGCGAGCTTCGAAGACGGTGTCAAGGTGCGCGAGGAGCGCGAGACAGAGGTGACCGACGCCGACGCGGTCGAGAGGATCCTGGAGGCGCTCGGCTACGAGGTCGTGCGCCGGTACCAGAAGCAGCGCGAGGAATGGACGGTCGGGGGTGTGGTGGTGGCACTCGATCACACGCCGATCGGCGACTACGCCGAGTTCGAGGGTGACGGCGCCGACAAGCTGGCGCGCCGCTTTGGCTTCGAAGTCGAGAGCGCGGAGAGGCTCAACTACCTGGAGTTGTACGCCGAGCACAAAAAAGCAAACCCTTCGGCGCCCGACGACATGGTCTTTGTGTCTTGAGCTCCCGCCAGAGGTGAGCGTTGCGCCTTAGAGGCATGGTCCTGGCGGCCGGGCTTGGGACCCGGTTGCGGCCGCTGACCCGCTCGCTCCCCAAGCCACTGCTTCCGGTCGCCGGCACACCGCTCCTGGCCCGGACCCTGGGCGAGCTGGAGAAGGCCGGGTGCGAGGCGGTGGCGATCAATCTCTTTCACCACGGCGAGAAGATCAGCTCGCATTTTGGCTCGCACTTCGGCGGGATGGAGCTCGTCTACTCCTGGGAACAGGAGCTCCAGGGCACGCTCGGGGCTCTGGCGCCCGTCGCGGACTTTCTGGCCCCGGCGGACACCGTGGTCGTGGTCAACGGCGACAGCCTGTGCCGATGGCCGATCACCCGCTTGGTGGAACGCCACCGCCGGAGCTCGGCCGAGGCAACACTGCTTCTGTCCAGCCGCGGCGAACCCCGGCGGTTTGGTGGTGGCGTCGGCGTCGACGCCTCGGGCCGCATCGTGTCGTTTGCGCCCGGGCGCGGCGTCGGCGCGGTCGAGCAGCGCCTGGTCTTTGCCGGCGCGCACGCGTTTGCCCCGTCTCTGGTGGCCGATCGTCGGTCGCAGCCAGAGGATTTCATCACCGACCTCTATGAGCCGTTGCTCGAGGCGGGCGGAACGGTCCAGTCCCTCGAGACCTCTCGCCCGTGGTACGACCTGGGGACGCCGGCGCGCTACCTCGAAGGCGTCTGCGATTGGATCCGCCGCCGTGGCGCGGGCCGCGTGGGAGGGGGAACTTGGGTCTCGCCGGAAGCCAAGGTGTCGGACGAGGCGAGCGTACGACGCGCGGCGGTCGAAGCCGGAGCGACCGTCGAAGCGGAGACCGAGGTCGAGCGCGCGGTGGTGCTCCCCGGAGCGCGAATCGGCCGGGGAGCGATGGTGCGCGAGTCGGTCCTCGGGTACTCGGTACGGCTCGGCGCGGGCACGTCGGTCGAACGGCGAATGGTGACCGTGGCGAGGGCGGACCGCCCGTTGGGTCCGCGCGATTCGGTGGTCGGGGGCCTGGTGTACAGTCCGCTCGATGTCTGACGGGTATCGTCTGGTTATCTTCGACTGGGACGGCACACTCCTCGACTCGATCGGTGCCATCGTGCGGTGTTCCCAGGCGGCGCTGGCCGAACTAGATCTGCCACCGGTCGAAGAGTCGAAGATCCGCTCGGTGATCGGCCTGGGGCTTCGCGAGACGGTCGAAGCCCTCCACCCGGAATGCGACGAGGAGACCTTCTGGCGCATCGTCTCCTCGTACCGGCGATTGTGGCTGAGTGGCTATTGCGAGACGCCGGTGCTCTTTGCCGGCACCGAGCGCCTGCTCGAGGGCTTGTCCCGCCGCGGTCTTCTGCTCGCGGTGGCCACCGCCAAGAGCCGCAATGGCCTCGAGCACGACTTCGAGCGCACCGGGATCGGACGTCTCTTTGTGGCCAGCCGCACGGTGGACGAGGCGCCGAGCAAGCCCAACCCGCAGATGCTCCTGGACATCCTCGACGAGCTGGGCGTGACGCAAGAGGAGGCGCTGATGGTCGGCGACACGGTGCACGACCTCCAGATGGCGGCCAACGCCGGCGTGGCGTCGGTGGCGGTCACCAGCGGCAGCCACCCGCGGGCGTCGCTCGAAGCCCAAGGCCCCGCGGCCTGCTTCGATTCGGTCGTCGAGCTCGCGGCCTGGCTGGCGCCGGCCACTTAATTCGGGGACAGTCCCCTTTTTTCCAGCAGGTCGAAGACCTCCTCGGCCTGCTGCCAACCGACCCGCATCAAAAAAGTGTTGTTGCGGCCGTAGGATTTCGAGCCCAGGATAAAGAACCCGGGCTCGGGGTTGACTAGGGTGTCGGCGCCGTGGGTTTCCTGGGCCAGACAGTCGGTGCTCGATTCGCCCAGCAGGGCGGCGGCCAGCTTCATCGGCCCGGAGGTGGCGTAGCACTCGTGAACCTGGAGTTGGCGATAGAGAGTGTGATCGCCGACGCCACCGGTCAGAGACAGCACTCGATCGACCCGCACTGCCGTGCGTTCGCCCGAGCGGTCCCGCAGCACGACTTCAAGGGCGTCGCCCCTTTTTTTGAGCTCGTCGACCACCACGCCTCGGTGCACGCCGATAGCCGGTGACTCACCGGTCGCCAGCGCGCGCGCGCGCCGGACGAGGTTCGCCCGGGCGGGAAGCGGGTCGTCGGGGTCGAGGGTCCAGTCGCCGGTGCCGCGCAGCGCCCAGAGGACGCGGGTGCCCGGCTCGGTCTCGGCCAACGCCGCCAGCTCTTCGACCGCTGTTTGGGCCGAATGGCCGGCGCCCACGAGGAGCGTGGTCTTGCCGGCCCAGGCCTCGGGGGCAGCGGCGATGTCGGGGATGGCGCGCACGATCTCACCGTCGAGGGCCTCTTCACCCGGCGCCGGAATCCCGCCGTCGCCGGTGGCGTTGGGCGTGCCGTAGGTTCCGGTGCAATCGAGGACGACCTCAGCGCCTTCGGTCCATTGGCGTCCGTCGCCGTCTTGGAGCAGAAGGCGAAAGCTCCGCCGGGCCCGTTCGCCGGTGCCGATCTCGTCGTTTTTGACCAGCCCCTGGCGCCCGACGGCGACCACCCGGGTACCGGTTCGGAGCGAATCGGCGATCCCGTCGAGGGAGGCGATCGGCTCGAAAACCTTCTCTACAATCTCCTTCCCGGTCGGGCACTCCTCGCTTTTATCACCGGGAAGAGAGTGCCCGGCCTGTTCGAGCGCGCGGCGGGCGCGGGGCGAGACGTCGAGAGGCCAAGGAGTGAAGAGCCGCACGTGTCCCCACGAGCGCACGTACCCACCGACCGCGGGCGCGGCTTCGTACAGGGTGAACGGAAACCCTCTTTCCCGGGCGATGAGCGCGGCCTCGAGCCCGGTGGGCCCGGAGCCGAGGATGGCGATGTGGGGGCGAGAGCCGTCGGTCATCGGAATCTCGGTCGTTTAGAACTTCGAGCGGGCGCGCTCGCGCGCCGGCAAGATCTCGAGACAGGTCGTCCACCAGCCCGAGAGAATCGTCTCGACAAACTCATCCGGCAATCCCTCCCGCTTCATCTCCTCGGCGACCCCCTGGTGGTCGTACTCGAGCGGCACCAGCTCCACGGCAAGCTCGCCCGCGCGGTCTTCGAGCAGGCAGTACCAGACGCGAGGGTTGCCGTCGTTGGCCGGCCGTCCGATCACCCCGACGTTGACCACATCCCGGCCGGACGGCAGGCGGCGGTGCCAGTGGAGACCGGTGTGGGTGCAGAGAAAGCCGTCACACTCGTGCTGGTCGAGGAGCACCTCCAGAAACGCCACCGGCGTGGTCGAGTGGAAGAGAAACTCGTTGATCCGCCGCGGCGAGCCGTGAACCAGAAGGAGCTCCCGCTCGCCGACCAGAACGCGGCGGGTCGGGGGAAGCGTCCCCATCCAGCGTTTGAAGTCCGGCGACGCGTTTTGGGCGGTGTATCGATAGGAGATCTCCGCGAAGTGATTGTCGCGCGGGTCGGTGTAGCCACAGTTGCAGTCGTCCTGGCCGCTCGAGAGCGACTGCTCGTAGTTACCCTGGATCGAGAGCACGCCACCCTGATCGAGCAACGGCCGGACCTTCTCCGGAGAGGGACCAAACCCACCCAGGTCTCCCAGGCAGTAGATCGCCTCGGCGCCGCGCCGCGCCGAGTCTTCGAGCAGGGCCTCGAGCGCGAAGTGGTTGTTGTAGATTCCGCCAAAGACCGCGACGGTTGAAAATGGGCCTTCGCGGGGGGCCTTGTCCTCGGCCGCGGTGAGAAAACGGCTCCGCTCTTCTTGTCTTTGCGCCTCGCCCAGGCTCCGGCCGGCGTTTTGGGTCGCCTCGCGGAACCGACCCAGCGGCACCAGCTTCTCGCCCCAGGTGGCAAGCCCGCGGTGGGCCGCCAGCCGCGCGCGCTCCGCGGCGCGGCGTTCTTTGGCGAGGAGGTCTTCCGGTCGGCGGTTCGACATCATGCTCTCGATCGTCTCGGCAGAGGTCAGGTTCGGCAGCTCACGCCGTAGACGTGACAGGTCCAACAGGCCGGGTGGTCGAGCGGAAAACCGGTCAGGGTGTCGGCCAGGGCTTGCCCCATCTTGGCCGACGGTTCGTTGACCAGAATCGGGCAGACCCACACGCCCTGGTCGGTGACCATGCGGCTGTTGGAGCACTGTAGGTGGCTCCAGTCGCCGTCCATGGCATCGGCGCTCGAGAGCTTCTGCCAGCTCTCGTAGGCCCCGGCTCTCTCGGCCTCGGCACCGATGCGAAAGATCGGCAGGATCTTGAGCCGTGGCTTGTCGATTCCGAGTTCGCGCAGGAGCTCGAAAAAACGCTCCCGGCCGCGGGAGGAGCCGTTCTGGTCGTACACCTCGGTCACCGTGATCACGGGATTGAGTCCCTCGACATAGAGCGAGCGAACGCCGTCCAGGATGCGCTCGAAGGTCCCTTCGCCGCGGATCGGGTCGTTGGTCTCGGCGTCGTAGCCGTCGAGCGAGATTCGGAAATCGAGCGAGTATTCGGCTCGCTCGGCCATCGCGCGCAACCGCCGGCAGCGGTCGGCCGGCAGCAGCAGCCCGTTGGTCAGGATGGTCGCGGGCCCGTAGTCCAGAGTCCGCTCGGCGATCGCCTCCATCTCGGGGTTCAAGAACGGCTCGCCGCCGGTAAAGTAGTACTCCTTGACCCCCAGCCGGGCAGCCTCTTCCAGGTACGGTTCGATGTCCGCCAGGACCACGGCTTCATGGGTGTGGTTGGTGGGTGAGCTCGACACAAAACAATGGGTGCAGGCCAGATTGCAGACCGTGCCGGCGACCTGGAACCACAAGGTGTCGAGCGAGTCGAGACCGACCCGGGGGGCGGCCCCGAGGGCGCTTGGCGCGCGCACAGGATCGCTCATCGCCTTGGTCCCATCGTCAGCAACAGCCGTCCCCCGGTTCGCAGCAGGCCACCGGGTCGGTGGTCGCGTCATAGTCCTGCCCCTTGGTCTCGCGGGGGTGGCGCAGTGGAGTGCGCAAGCAGTCAAACGGCTCCGCCCGCTCGAGCGGGACCTCTTCCAGCGGATCGACGAGATCGAACATACCCGCGTAGGGCTCCCGTGAGTAGATCCTGTAGGTCTTGTCGCAGACGGCGTACCGCCGCCCCCGCTCCATGCGGTGACCGTCGTCGTCCAGGACCTCTTTGAACGGCCCGCGGTAGACGACCGCCTGGCGCCGCTCGATGCACGGTCCTTCCTTGCCCTTGAAGGCCTCGACGGTCACCGAGCGGAACTCGATCCCGTCGACCGTGCGCCAGGGCTGGTGCTGCCGCTCGAGTACGCGGATGCCATAAAAGCCGGCGTCCTCGAAAGCGCGTAAAAAACCATCCTCGGTCAACGCACCCGAGATGCACCCGCTCCACAGCTCGGGGTCGTTTTGCATCTCGGCCGGAACGTCCTCGTCGCTGACGATGTCCGAGATCACCGCGCGGCCGCCTGTTTTGAGCACGCGGTGGATCTCGCCAAACATGCGGCTCTTCTCCCGGTTGTCGACCAGGTTGAGGACGCAGTTGGAGACCACGACATCCACCGATTGGTCTTCGACCAGCGGCGTATCCTTGCGGAGCTCCTCGGCGCGGCGCTCGACGGCCAGAAGGGCCTCGGTCGAGTCCACCGGGGCGGCTTCGAGCTCGCGGTCCAGGGCCGCGACGTCGAGACCGAGATCCTGAATCCGGCCGCGCCGGAACTCGACATTGGCGTAACCCAAACGCTCGGCCACCACCGGGGCGTTGCGTCGGGCCACCTCGAGCATCTCGTCGGTCATGTCGACGCCGATGACCCGGCCGGTGGGCCCCACGACCTGGGCGGCGATAAAACAGATCTTTCCGGTTCCGCTTCCTAAGTCGAGCACGGTCTCGCCTTGGCGGAGATGGCGGCTGGGGTCTCCGCAGCCGTAGTCCCGCTCGAGCACTTCGGCCGGGATGACCTCGAGGAATTTCGGGTCATAGTCGGTCGGGCAGCACAGGTCGACCACCCGTTGCTGCGCTCCTTCCCGGTAGCGTTCTTTGACGATTTTTTCTACATCCGCAACGCTCATGGCGATACGTCTCCCGGCAATGGGCCGTCGGGGCCCGGTTAGGATGGGCTTCGGGGTGCTGGTGCTTTAGCGCGAACGCGGAGGCGCTCGGCCCGAGCGAGTGGTCACCACGGCGAGTCTGGGCGCGCCGATGACCAGCGGAGCCTCGAGCCGAAGCAGCGTGGCCATCGCCCGGCGCACGAGCTGCAACAAGACCCACCAGCCGCGGTCCAGCGACCGCTGGCGGCGTCCCGTTCCGATCGTCCGCAGCCATCTAGACAGGTCGGCCGGCCGGTCGAGGTCGGCCAGGGGCTCGAGAAGCAAGCTCTGGCGCCCGGCGCGGCGGATCTCTCGGCGCAGCGAAGAAAGCGTGTCGGCGCGGCACCAGGAAGTGGCGAGGAGCTCTCGCGCGAGCGGTCTGGACGCGGCCAGCAGGTAGAAACCGCCGTCGGTCGCGGGTCCGAGCACCACGGCGTCGCGGTCGCGCCGCAGCCGGTCGTATGCCCGCCTCAGGTGTCGGGGTCCGAGTTCGGGCGCATCCGTGCCGACGACCAGCACCGGCCCCCGGGTGCGCGCTAAGGCCTGTGACATCGCCCGTTGGAGACGGTCGCCAAAGCCGCGCCCGGTCTGGGGCAGGCGCTCTACGTCCGGCGGCAGCTCGATCGGTGCCGGAGACGAGACCAGGATCCGGCAACCGGCGTCACGCCCCGCCGCGATGGCGGCCTCGAGCCCCCGGCGGTGGAGGGCCAGCTCGATCTCGCCAAGCCGGCCGGGGAGCAGGCGGCGGCGAGCCCTTTCGCGCTTGGCCCCGCGCGTGAAGATCAGCAAGGTGGGCCGGCCGACGGCCGCGTTCGGTGTGTCGGGTGTACTCATGGAGTGAGCCAACGCAGTGTATACGGTGCCACGCGCGTTTTGGTTCGTCGCCCGGCTGGGCACGCCGCGCCCGAGACCGGAATCCGGGCTCCGCTATCATGCTTGAAAACCACGCGCTCGCCGGGCTCCGGTCTTTGTCCGGTACCCAGAATGGCGAGCCCCGCAGTGTCGGCAACCCACAGCGATCTGAAGCAGCCCGATGAGACTCGCAGCGGTAGGTTCGGCGTTCCCGCCTCACTACTACGACCAGCAGACTCTGCTGACGGCGCTGAGCGACGCCTGGACGGGCGAGCTTTTCAACCCGGAACGGCTGGAGCGCTTGCACAAGAACGTCCTGGTCGGGGGTCGCCATCTGGCGCTGCCGATCGAGGAGTATCGGCGCCTCGACACCTGGGGTCGCGCCAACGATGCGTGGATCGATGTTGCCGAGGAGATCGGAGCGGAAGCGGTGCGCGACGCGCTCCGGCGCGCCGGGCTGGGGGTCGAGGACGTCGACTGCCTGATCTTTGTCTCGGTTACCGGAGTCGCCACCCCGTCGATCGACGCGCGCCTGATGAACCGGCTCGAGCTGCCGTCGCACGTCAAGCGGCTGCCGGTTTTTGGGCTGGGCTGCGTCGCCGGAGCCGCCGGGATCGCGCGCGCCGCCGACTACGTCAAGGCCTATCCCGGCGAGGTGGCGGTCCTGTTGTCGGTCGAGCTGTGCTCGCTGACCCTGCAGCTCGGCGACTTCTCGGTCGCCAACTTGATCTCATCGGGGCTGTTTGGCGACGGCGCGGCGGCGGTGGTCGTCGCGGGCGAGGATCGCGGCCTCGAGGGCCCGCGGGTGCTGGCGACGCGCTCGGTCTTCTATCGCGACTCGGAGCGGGTGATGGGGTGGGACATCTCGGAGAAGGGCTTTCAGGTCGTGCTGTCCCCCGAGGTGCCGGAGGTGGTCCGAGAACACCTGCGGGAGGATGTGGACCGCTTTCTGGCCGATCAGGGACTGCAAAGGGAGTCGATCGTCAGTTGGGTGGCGCACCCCGGGGGGCCCAAGGTGCTCGAGGCGATGCAAGAGGCCTTGGAGCTCGGCCCCCAAGCCCTCGCCGTGACCTGGGAAAGCCTGCGAGAGGTCGGCAACCTGTCCTCGGCGTCGGTCCTCCTGGTGCTCGCGGAGACGCTCGAGAATCATCGGCCGGCACCCGGGGAGAAGGGCATCCTGCTGGCTCTCGGACCGGGATTTTGCTCCGAGCTGGTGCTCCTGGAATGGTAGCCGGGCCGTGACCACACAGATCCTCTTTATCGCCTTGGTCGCCCTGGTGATCGCGGAGCGGCTCTTCGAGCTGCGTCTGGCAAACCGCAATACCGCCCGCGCTCGGGCCCAGGGGGCGGTCGAGGCCGGCGCCGAGCACTATCGGTGGATGGTGCGTCTGCACGGCCTGTTTCTTGTCTCGGCCTGTGCCGAGGTCTTGCTGCTCAAACGGCCCTTTGTTCCTCCGCTTGCCGGAGGGATGCTCGTTCTCTTGGTCCTCGCGGCGCTGCTGCGGTTTTGGGTGATCCGAACGCTCGGCGAGCGCTGGACCACGCGGATCATCTGCTGGCCCGGGCGGCCGGTGACGCGCCGGGGTCCGTATCGCTATCTGCGGCACCCCAACTACCTGGCGGTTGTCGTCGAGATCGTGGCGTTGCCGATGGTCCACTCGGCCTGGCTGACGGCGCTGGTGTTCAGCGCCCTGAACCTGGTGCTGCTCGCGGTCAGGATCCGCGCCGAAGAGGCGGCCCTTGCCGAGCACTCTTCCTATGACGAGCGATTCTCCTCCGGCTAGCTCTCGCAACGTGCTAGCCGAGATCGAGCGGTTGGCCCAGACAAAACTGGGGTGGAGCGGACCCCTGGAGCGCTCGATGCGGCTGGTCGAGGACCTCCGGTTGGATTCGATCCGCAACCTGGTGCTGGCGATCGAGATCGAGAACCACTTTCGGATTGTGATCGCCGAGGACGAAGAGGAGATCGTTCGGACGGTCGGCGACCTGGTGGACCTGGTCGAGCGCAAGCTCGCCGATCCCGAGGAGGGCTCGGCGTGAGCGGTTCTTTGGCTCCAAAGCGGCCCGAAACCCTGACCGGCGCGCTCGAGCGCGCGGCGCGTGGCGAAACTCGGGTCGCGTTTGTGGACCGGCGCGAACGGCTGACCCACCTGACGTGGGGTGAGGTCCATCGTCGGTCGGTCGAGGCGGCCACCGGTTTGCAAACGGTGGGGGTCGGCTCGGGAGAGCGCGTCGGACTGGTTTTCCCGACCGGACCGGAGTTCTTACAGGCGTTCTTTGGCGTTCTCCTGGCCGGTGCCGTTCCGGTGCCGCTCTATCCGCCGGTCCGTCTGGGCAGGCTCGACGAGTACCACGACCGCACGTCCGCGCTGCTCCGGTGCGTCGGCGCCGAGCTGCTGCTGGCGGACGAGCGAACCCGCAGGGTCCTCGGGCCGACGGTCGAGAAGACCGCGCTCCGAAAGGGCTGTCACACCTTACGAGAACTGCCGCGAGGCGAACTGGCCGAGCGCATCGTCGAGGCGGCGGACCCGGCGGACCTGGCGCTGGTGCAGTTCTCATCGGGGACGACTGTCGAGCCCAAACCGGTGGCTCTGACCCACCGTCAGATCCTCGCTCAGGTTCGGACCCTCAACTCCTTCTGGCCGCCCGGCGAAGGGCCGGCTCCCAGCGGGGTGTCCTGGCTGCCGCTCTACCACGACATGGGGCTGGTGGGCTGTCTCCTGACGGCGCTGGACTATCCGGGGGACCTCACGCTGATTCCACCGGAGCTCTTTGTCGCACGGCCTGCGGTCTGGCTGCGGACGCTTTCGAAGACACGCGCCTCGATCTCCCCGGCGCCGAACTTCGCCTACGGTCTGTGCACCGAAAAGATCCGCGACGAGGAGCTCGCCGGTGTCGACCTGTCCGAGTGGAGAATCGCCCTGTGCGGCGCCGAGACGGTGGTGCCGGAGGTGTTGAGGGCGTTTGCGGACCGCTTCTCCCGTTGGGGGTTTCGCCCCCGGGCCCTGAGCCCGGTGTACGGACTTTCGGAGGCGACGCTGGCGGTGACCTTCTCGGATCTCGGCAAACCCTTTTGTAGCCGGGTCTTCGACCGCCGGAAGCTGAGCGAGGGGCGAGCGGTGGAGCTGCCGTACGGAAACACCGGCAAAGACACCGACCGCGGCGCGGACGCGCTCGGCCACGAGATCGTCACGGTCGGCCGCCCGCTACCGGGGTTTGAGATGTCGATTCGCGACGAAGACGGCGGGGACCAGCCGTCCGGGATCGTCGGCAGGGTTTGGGTTCGCGGGCCGTCGGTCGCCGAGGGCTATCTCGGGCCCTCGGGTGAGACCACACCGCTCTACGAAGAAGGCTGGCTCGACACCGGAGATCTGGGATTTGTCTACGAGAAAGAGCTCTACCTGACCGGTCGGGCCAAGGACATCGTGATCCTGCGGGGCCGCAACCACGCGCCCGAGGAGATCGAACTGGCACTCGATCCGCTGGAAGACGTGCGGACCGGTTGCAGCGTCGCGGTGGGTCACCTCGAGCCGGGTGAGGCCTCCGAGTCGCTGTGGGTCTTTGTCGAACAGCGGAAGGGATCCGGGCTCTCTCCGGAGGAGCTCGAGACACGGTGCGCCGAAGCGATTCTCGGAGCTACCGGTCTGGTGGTCTCCCGAGTGTTCGTGCTCGAGCCCGGAACCCTGCCGCGAACCTCCTCGGGAAAGATCCGCCGCCGGGAGACGCTCCGGAGGTCTCTGGCGGGCGAGCTCCGACCGCCGGGACCGGTCGACACGCTCCGGATGCTGGCGGTGATGAAGCGGTCGCGCTCGGCGATGAAACGGGCGGAGCGAGCCCGGCGTGGCCGGTCGCGCGTGCGGTCATGAGTCGCGCGCCCCGTCCGGACGTCGCAATCGTCGGCGGCGGGCCCGTGGGGCTGGTGACCGCGATCCTGGCGCGGCGGGCGGGCCTCGAAGCCGTCGTGCTGGAGAAACACCGGCCGCCGATCGACAAGGCCTGTGGCGAAGGTCTGATGCCGGATGGCGTGCGCCAGCTCGAATCGCTGGGCTGGACCCCCGACCCGGCCTCGAGCGCGCCGATTGCCGGGATTCGGTATCTGGACGGCACGCGGGTCGCCGAAGCCGGCTTCCGCGGCGGCCGGGGTCTGGGGGTGCGGCGCACCGTGCTCCACCGGGGCCTGGTGGCGCTGGCCGAGAGGGAAGGGGTCGAGCTGCGTTTTGGAATCCGGGTGACCGCGCTTCTCGAACGAGGTGTCGCCATGGGCCGGGATCGAATCGATGCGCGATGGATCGTCGGCGCCGACGGTCTCGGCTCGCGGGTCAGAAGGTGGGCGGGTCTCGAAGGGCGCGAGAGCCGCAACCGCCGCAATCGCCGAGTGGGGCTGCGGCGGCATTTTTCTCTCCGGCCCTGGACCGACAACGTCGAGGTCTATTGGGCCGATCGCTGCGAAGCCTATGTGACACCGGTTTCGCCGGACGAGGTCGGGGTCGCCATGCTGTGGAATGGCGAGAGAGACACGGGGCGGTCGAGCTTTGACGAGCTCCTGGACCACGTTCCCCTGCTGCGGGATCGTCTCGCCGGGGCCCCGGTCTCCACGACCCATCGCGGCGCCGGCCCGTTGTACCGTTTGGCGCGGCGGGCCCATCGCGGCCGGGTGGCGCTGGTGGGCGATGCCGCGGGGTATCTCGACGCCATCACCGGGGAGGGTCTTTCGCTCGGCTTCCACCAGGCCCGCGCGCTGGTCGAGGCCATGGTCGCGGAAAGACTCGATCTCTACACCCGAGAGGTGCGGCGCCTCACGGCGTTTCCGTTCCTCCTGATGCGGGCGCTCTTGTTTGCCGAGCGGCGATCCCGATTGCGTCGACGGCTGATAGAAACCCTCCATCGAGACCCCGAGCTCTTTTCTCGTCTGCTGGCGATCCACGCGCGGCAGCTTCCACCGACCGCCCTGGGCTCCGTGTCCGCGATGCGATTGCTTCGGGGGCTGCTGCTACCATAAGCACGCGCTCTCGGTATGAACTGTTCGACCGCGTTGGTCTCCCTGCTGGTTTTGGGAGGCGGGCTCGTGGTCTACGTGCTTCGCAAGCGGATCGAGGACACCCGCGGGTGGATGGCAAAGCTCGACAGCGAGCTGGCGATCCTCGGTCAACGGCTGGACCGGCTCGAGGCCCGGGGGGTGTCTCCGGACCCGGGGGTTGTCCCGGCCGCGCAGCCGACACCAGACGTCGAGCCGGAGCGACCCGAGGAGCCCGAGCCCGTTGAGGAAGAGGAGCCGGTGGCGGCGATGGCGGAGATGGCGGAGATCGCCCCCGAGGACGGTGGACCCTCGTTGGCCGAGGAAGCACCGGACGGGACGCCGCCACCTTCCGAGCCGGGGGACGGCGCAGAGCCGCCGCGGCCGTCGCTGCGTGTCGACTGGGAACAGTGGGTGGGAGTCCGCGGGGCCGCGCTTCTCGGCGGCATCGTGCTGGCGCTGGCTGCGGTCTTGTTTCTCAAGTTCTCGATCGAGCGTGGACTCATCCCGCCGATCGTGCGCGTGGCCCTGGGCCTGCTCGCCGGTGTCGGCGCGGTCGTGGGCTCTGAAATCCTGAGAAAACGAAACTACGCCACCACGGCGAACGCCCTCGCCGGCGCCGGGGTGGTCATTCTGTATGCGTCCATTTGGGCGGCGCGCACCCTCTACGATCTCATTCCGGTCGCGCTGGCCTTTGTTCTCATGATTCTGGTGACGGTGGCCTGCGGCCTTCTTTCCTGGCGCCACCGTTCGCTGGTCATCGCGGTCTTGGGGCTGGTCGGTGGCTTTGCCACCCCCTTGCTGCTTTCGACAGGGGAAAACCGGCCGGTCGGGTTGTTTGGCTATGTCTTGTTTCTCGACGCCGGGCTCCTCGCGTTGGCGCGCCGCCGGGGCTGGCCGCTGCTGGCCGCGCTGGCCCTTGGCGGGACGGTTTTCTATCAACTGGTGTGGATCTTTGTCCGCATGGAGAGCCACCAGGCCCTTCTGGGGCTGGGGGTCCTGGCGGTCTTCGGAATCTTGTTCGCCCTTGCCGGCGCGAAGGCAAAGACACTGCGCCGGGATCCCGTCTGGCGGCTGACCTCCTGGGCCGGTGTTCTGGCGCCGTTTGCGTTCGCCGTCTATTTCGCGGCGCGGGCCGACCTCGGGGTCGAGCTCTGGCAACTGGCGGTGTTGTTCGCGATCCTGGCGCTCGCCGCCCTTTGGCTCGGCCGGCTTCATGGGGTCGCGCTGTTGGGCACCGCTGCGGCCGCCGCAATTGTCGGGGTCTATGCGGTCTGGGTTGCTCGCGCCTGGTTTCATCCCGGGTTCTCCACCCCCCTGGCCTGGGAGGCGGTCGCCGTTGCCGCCGGGCTGGCGTCGGTCTTTCACTTGGTCGCCGGCCGCCGCGAGCGCCGAGTCGACACCTTGTTCGAGGTCGCGGACCCGGCGTTTGTTTCCGCGACCGGGCTGTTGGCTCCCTTGCTGGTGGCGCATGTGGGCCGTGCGGTCCCGTTGTGGCCGTGGCTCGCCGGCTGGCTCGCGCTTGCCGGGCTGCTGATCCACCAGGGCCGGAGAGTGGGGGCGGGTTACCGGCGGATCGTCGCGGCGGCGGCGCTTGCGGTCGGTTTCTGCCTGGCGATTCCCGGGCCGCGAGCGTCTCCCGAGCCACCGATTTTCTTTGGCGTGGCGTTGGCTGTAGCGGCCGGCTTTCAAATGCTCGCCCTGACCGATCGCGATCGCCGCGGCGAGGCCCGGCGCGCCAACGAGCTTGCCGCCACGGTGTTTCCGTTGGGGGTGCTCACCGGGATGCTGCTCGCGGTTTCGTTCTCGGCGTTTGCACCCCTGGTGTTTCTTGTCACAACAATCGCGCTGGCTTTCTTTGCCGTGTTGGCGGCCACCCGCGGCCGGCTGGGTTGGATCTACCCGGTGGCGGTGGGGCTTCTGGCGCTCACCCACAGTGCCTGGGTCGACAAGTACTTTCGATGGTCGGTGCCGGACGCGACCGAGCTGACGATCCTGCTCCTGATGTTTGCCGCCGTGGTTCTGTTCGCCTACTGGCCGTTTCTGGCCGGGCGACGCCTGGCCGGGGACCGGTGGGTGCTCTATGGCTCGGCGCTGGCGGCACCCTGTTGGTTTCTGGCCTTGCGATGGGTCTGGGTGAGCCGGTTTGGCCGGGATGCCATCGGCGCCCTGCCGGTCCTTTTGGGTCTCGTGGCTCTCGGGGCGGCGGTCCTGGCCCGCCGGGCCACCAGCGGGGAAGAGTCGCAGCAAAAACGAAGTCTGGTGTGGTTTCTGGCGGTGGCGTTGGGGTTTGTGACCCTGGCCATTCCGCTGCAACTCGACCAGGAGTGGATCACGATCGGCTGGGCCCTCCAGGGCCTGGCGATGATCCTGCTCTGGAAACGGCTCGACCACCCCGGTCTCAAGTATTTTGGGCTGGCGTTGCTGGCGACGACGTTTGTGCGGTTGCTCTTGAACCCGGCGGTCCTCGGCTACTACCAAAAATCGGCCCGGCCCTTTTTCAACTGGCTGGCCTACACCTATCTGGTCCCCGCGGGCGCGCTGCTGGGCTCGGCCAGGGTTCTGGCGTCGCTCGAGCGCGAGCGTCTTCGACCGTGGGAGAAGAGATGGGGCGAGAAGCTGGGAGCGGCCGGCGCCGCGGCCTGCGGTTTGGCGGGCTTGCTGGTGATCTTCGCCTGGATCAACCTCACCATTCTCGACTACTTCTCGACCGGTGGCTATCTGCGGCTCTCGCTCGACCGGCTGCCGGCCCGCGACCTTTCGCTTTCGCTCGCCTGGGCGGTCTATGCGCTGGTGCTTCTGGCCATCGGGATGGCCAAGAAGAGCGTCGCCCTGCGATGGGTGAGCCTGGCGTTTTTGATCTTGACGATCGGGAAGGTGTTTCTGTACGACCTGGGAGAGCTCAAGGACCTCTATCGTGTCGCGTCGCTGGCCGGGCTGGCGGTGTCGCTGCTTCTGGTATCCCTGGCCTACCAGCGATTTGTGTTTCCGGCAAAAAAAGCAAAGGAGTCAGACGATGAGGAGGGGTGACCCGTTTGTGGCACACATAGCGCTCGGTCTCGTGGGAGGGTTGTGTCTCGTGGCCACCGCCACGGCTCAAGCTCCGCGGGACCTGGCGAGCCTGTTTCCGCAGCGAGCCGAAGTTCGCGCGGACGAAGCCGGCCTGGTGCGGCTCGAGCTGCCGTCCGCGGTGCTGACGGCGTGCCAACATGGGCTTTCCGACCTGCGATTGATCGACCGGCAAGGCCACGAGATTCCCTACGTGGTGGACGGCGGGCTACCTCCGGAGCAGACCCTCACCGCCCGGCAGACGGTCCAGCCAAGGGTGCTGGATGCGCGCCGCGCCACCGAAACACGGGAGAACGCGCCGTCTCGCCTCACCGAGACCTATGTCCTCGCGGTTCCGTCCGTTGCGCCCGAGGGCGGATTCTGGGAGTTGGTGGCCTCGAGTCGTCACTCCCGGTTCGTGCGCCGGGTGACCGTCGTCGCCGGTCGGCCGGCAGCCGGCGGCCGGGTGCTCGTCAACGAGGTGTCGTTCTTTAGGATTCCGGATCCCCGTCGCGAGAACCTGACGTTGGTTTTGCCACGGCTTGCAGAGTCGGAGTTGACGGTCACCTTGATGGGCGAAGAGGGGTTTTTTCTCGAGCCGACTTTTGTGTTCGAGTCGCGCCGGCAGCTTCCGGAGACCGAGCGCATCGCGCTCCGGCTCCAAAAAACCGAGCAGCGCTCGCTCGATGGGAGAACCACAGTTCGACTCGAGCGCCCGCGGGGTCTGGTGCCCGACGTGCTCGAGCTCGAGACCACTTCCCCGGCCCTCAGCCGCCGGGTCGAAGTCTGGGACGTGGGCCCGACGGCCGATTCGGCGCCGCTCGCCGATCGGATCGCGCAGAGGCTCGAGAGCCCACAAGAGATCGAGATTCGTTTGCGTCCGGCCAGGGGGACCGGGCTCGAGGTGGTGATCCACGACGGCGATAGCCCACCACTGGCGGATCTCGAGTTTCAAGCCGTCGTTCGGCAGCCGGCGCTGGTGTTCTCTATGCCGGCGGCCTCCGGCGGCACCCACGCCGTAACCCTTCTTTTTGGCGGTGGCCGCGCGTATTCGCCAAGGTATGACCTGGCGGGCCTGATCCCCAGCTCCCCCGTTCGCGTGAGCGGCGATGCGGCGCGGGTGGCCGAGAGATTGTTCGATCCGGGTCAGCTAGCGACCGCGACGATCGGGGCGATCGAGTTGAACCCCGACTTTGACCCGGCGCCGGTTCTGACCTTTGCCATGCGCCCCGGGCTCGAAATCAACCGCAGGGGCTTTAGCCATACTGCGGTGATTCAGGTGCCCGAGTCCCCGGAGGGCCTGTTGAGAGTCGCGGTTTCCCCCGAAGTCGCCGCGGTCGCACGGAACGATTTGGGCGACCTGCGACTGGTGGATCGGCGCGATCGGCAGTGGTCGTATCTCCTGGAGAAGGACGCGACGGATCAGGAGATCGTGGTCTATCCGGCAGCGCCGGAGAAGGACGGCGGCATGAGCGAGTACGAGATCCCGCTCCCGGTGGAGCCACTGCGGATCGATCAACTGGTTTTGGATGCGAGGGATGAATTCTTCGACCGAGGATTCGAGGTCGTGGGGGAGCGTACCGGCGAGCGGGTCGAGGCCGTCCTGGCCAGCGGTCGGCTGGTGAGACCGCTGGGAGATCCCCGCGCGCTGCGGCTCGACTTCCCGCCGGCGGCGCTCGACAGGCTGGCGCTGCGAGTCGATGACGGCGACGATCCACCGTTGGAACAACTCACGCTCGCCGTTCGAGTCCCGGTGTCGGAGCTCTATTTCGCCGCGCCGGCGGGCCGCTACACCCTGCTCTACGGCAACCCCGACGAGGCGGCGCCGCGCTACGAGCTGGAAAGCGTCCGGGACGTCGTCTTGGCCACCCAGCCTCGGAACGCCGATTTGGGCGGGTCGGCAAAAAATCCCGCGTTCTCGTTTGGCGCACGGTTGTCGAAGGGCAGCGGTCTTCAAAAGACCCTTCTGTGGGGTGCCCTGGGAATCGTGACCCTCGCCCTGGCCTGGCTCACCCTGCGGCTGGCGCGCCAGGAGTAGGATCATCGCTAAGCTAGGCTGATGACGGCGGGTTTGCGAAGGGCGCTTCTGGCGCTCCTCTCGATCGTTTTTGCGCTGCTGATTGCCGAGGCGGCGCTGCGGGTTCTGGGCTTGGGGGGACCGGCCGAGCTGGGTCCGTTTTTCGACCGGGAGGAGGTCCACTATTTCCGGGAGAAGCCCTGGAAGGACGGCCGGGTCTGGGCCACGGGGCCGTACTTCCGGTTGGCCGTGATCGGCGACTCCTTCACCGTCGGCCAGGGCGTGAGCTGGATGGACTCGTATCCTCACCGGTTGCAGGCGCTGATGAACCTCAACGCCTCGACACCGCCGGTGGCGCTCGAGGTGTTTGCGCAAAACGGGATGAACACTGCCGAGGAAGTTCGATTTCTGCAACCGGCCCTGAACTGGGGCGCCGACCTGGTTGTCCTGGGTGTGTTTCTCAACGATTCGGAGCACGGCCGGGACCCGGAGGTCAAGCGGTTGAGAAACGCGATGCTGCCACAGGTGCCGGAGGGGGCGCTTCGGTCCGTTCTGCGCTCCTTCCGTCTGTTGAATCTTGCGTACAGAAAAAGCGATACCCTGCGCCGCCGCCGCTTGGGTCAGGCCTATGCGGACCATATCTACGATCCCGACTACCAGGGCTGGCGGGCCTTTGAAGCCGGCCTCGATGCCTTTGTGGAAAAAACCGCCGCTGCGGGGGTCCCCCTGGTCGCGGTGCTCTTTCCGTATCTGGCCGGGGTGGAAGACAAGAGGACCTACTCGCGCATCGGGCACGATCGCATGGGGCAAGCGCTCAGGGATCGCGACATCATCACCCTGGACCTTCTGGCGGCGTTTGCCGGCAAGTCGAGCCTGCGGATGGAGGCCTATCCGGGGGTCGATGGACACCCCAGCGAGATCGGCCACCGGATCGCGGCCCGGGCGATCTTTGATTTTCTGCTCGACGGGGAAATCCTGGACGAATCGTTTCGCCCGCGCTCGGTGCGGCGAGACCGTACCCGGAGGCAGTGGTTGCGTCAGATGCAGCGCTATCGCGATGCGACCCACTTCGAGCCCCGGCGGCGAAACCGGAAGCCCTCCGAGCACGCCAAGACAAGATAGCGTTCCAGAAGCTCTCCGGATCGTTCCGGTTGGCCGGACGTTGCTGAACCGCTAGACTTTTTGTCGGATGACGACGGCAAAGCGCCAAAGTTGGAGCGGCCACCGGGCCGACGAACGGCCGGTCGAGCCGTTCTCGCCTCACGGCGACTACACGCTGGCCCTGGCCTATGCCAACGATTACCACGTCGGCATGTCGTCGCTGGCGCTGCAGCGGGTCTATGAGCTGGTCCAGCGCACGCCGGGTTGGGGCTGCGAGCGTTTTTTTGCCGACGGCGACGGCCCGCCGCGCTCAGTTGAGCTCGACACGCCGCTCGGTGCCTTTGGCGCGATCGCGTTCTCGATCTCGTTCGAGGAGGACTACGTTCATTTTCTCGACATGCTGGCGCGCGCCGGGATCCCGCTGCGATGCGGCGACCGCGGGGCGCGCGACCCGGTGATCATCGTCGGGGGCTCGTGCGCGATGATCAATCCTCTGCCGTTGGCGGAGTTTGTCGACGTCTTTGCCCTCGGCGCGGCCGAGAACGTCCTGCCCGAGCTGCTCGCGGCCCTGGCCGAGGAGTCCGACCGCGGCGCCATCGGCGAGCGACTGGCCGGCCGGGACGGTTTTTTTGTCCCCCGGTTTCACCACCCGGAGGACCCGACGGTTTTCTCCAAGCTCGTCAAGCTCGAGCTCTCGGAAGAGCAAATGCGCCTGCCGGGCTATCTGCCGACCACCGCGATCGTCACGCCGCGCACCGAGTTCTCGCGCAAGTTCCTGGTCGAGATGTCCCGCGGCTGCCCGGAGAAGTGCCGCTACTGCTGGGCCACATTTGGCATGGGGCGTTTTCGCTGGCATCCGACCGAGTTCATCCTGGAGTCTTTTGACCGCGCCCAAGCGGTGACCGACCAGTTGGGCTTTGTCGCCACAGCGGTGGGTGACCACCCGGAGATCGAGAGGATCCTGTGGGAAGGCAACGCGCGCGGGTTTCGAACGTCGGTCTCGTCGATCCGGATTCCGGCGGTCACCGAGGGGGTGCTCCAAGCCCTCCATGCCTCGGGAGACCGGTCGATCACGCTGGCGCCCGAGACCGGGAGCGACGATCTGCGGGTCAAGCTCAACAAGCCACTCCCCAACGAGCTGTTGCTGGACAAGGTGCGGCTGATCTTCCGGCAGGGCATGACCCAACTCAAGCTCTATTTCATCATCGGTCTGCCGGGAGAGACCGACGCCGATGTCGAGGCGATCGTGGACCTCGTACGGCAATGCCGCGCGATCATGCTGGAGGAGCTGGCGCCGACCGGGGTGATCGGCCATGTTCACCTGGGCGCCAACATTCTGGTTCCCAAGCCCTACACCGGCTATCAGCGCGAAGCGATGGAAGAGCCGGCGGTTCTCAAGAGGCGGATCGCGATCCTCAAGCGGGGCGTGGCCGAGCTCCCCAACGTGTCGCTGGGTGCGATGTCGATCCGTCAGGCCATCTGGCAGACCTACATCACCAAGGCGGGCTCGGACGCGGCCGAGGTGCTCGAGGCGGCGGCGGGGGGTGAGCCGGTCTCATCGCTCCTGCGCCGCTACGACGGGCGGATCCGGCCCGAAGTGTTTGGCCGCCAGAGCGGCCGGCTCCGCTGGCAGTTCTTGAAGACCGCCCCAAGCGCCCGGGCCGATCGGGGCGATCGGAGCGATCGGAGCAATCGGAGACGGGCCGGCGTCAGCGCCCCTCTTCTTCGGGCGTGATGTCCTTGATCGGGGGCTTCTCGGCAGGCCGCTCGTCCTCCTTGAGGCTCCCCAGGAGAAGAGTAGCGAGACCCAGCAGGATCTCGTCCACAAACGGGATTAGATCCGGGATCAGAAGGTCGAGCCCAAAAAGAACCAGCGCGACGGTGAAAAGCTGGGGAAACTTGAGCCGCGACGCAAAGCGAGTGAGAATCGTGCGCCCGGCAGCCTTGACTTCGTCCGACATCTCGCCCCGATCATAGACGATCGGCCGATCGCTCCTCGAGCTCTTCCAACGTTCGCGGCCAGTCCTTCTTGAGCAGCTTCGACAGAACCCGGTCGGCCAGGAGCTTGCCGCCGGTCTGGCAGGTGGCGCAGTAATTGGCCTCCGATTCGGCGTAGAGGATCCGCTGTACGGGGGAGCCACACTGGGGGCACGGCTTTCCGTAGCGCCCATGAACCGCCATCTCCTTGCGGAAGGCGGTGACCTTGGCCGGGAAGCCGTCGCCGGTCTCGGCCAGCAGCCGCTCGGTCCATTCCTCGAGAACGCCACAGGTGGCGCGGTAGAGCCGATCGATCGCGTCTTCGCTCAGGTTTTGGGTTCTGCGAAAGGGTGACAGCCCGGCGCGGTGGAGGATCTCGTCGGAGTAGGCGTTGCCGATCCCGGAGAAGATGCGCGGATCGGTCAGGGCTCGTTTGAGCGTGTGGCTCTCGGCGAGCAAGGCATCTCGGAAGCCCGCCGCATTCCCGTCGAGCACCTCGTAACCGCCACGGTCGTGGGGCGCGAGTCCTTCTTCGCCACGCACCAGGAAGAGCGACGCGCGCCGTTTGCTGCCGGCTTCGGTCAACACCAGGGTGCCGCTCGAGAAGTCAAAGGCCGCGAGCCCCCTGCGGCCGGGAGGCTTGGCGCCGCGTGGCCTCCACTGGAGCCGTCCGGCGATCATCAGGTGAAGCACCAGAAAAAGCCCACCGTCGAGACCGAAGACGATCCGTTTGCCCAGCCGCCGAACCTCGGTCACGCGTCGCCCGGAAGCCTCGACGATTGGTGGCTCGACCGAGCGCAGCAGAAAGGGACTCTTGAGCCGGACACCCTCCAAGGTCTCGCCCACGACCCGCGGCCGGAGCGCTGAGAGATAGACCTCGATATCGGGAAGCTCTGGCACCGGCTCCTCAGCTCACGGGCTCACCGGGCCCAGCCGGATGCGAACGTCCAGGGCCACGGCGTCGCGCCGTTGGGCCGCGGCCACAAAGGGGTTGATGTCGAGCTCCAAGATCCGCGGATGGCGTTCGGCGAGCTGCGCGATCTTGAGCAGCACTTCCACCAGGATGTCGAGGTCCGCCGCGCTCTCTCCACGGACGCCCTCGAGAAGCGGAAACCCCTGGATTCCCCGCACCATCGCTTCGGCTTCGACCGGGTCCAGCGGGGTGACGCCAAAGCGCACATTGCGAAACACCTCCACATAGCGGCCGCCGAGACCAAACATCACGATAGGGCCAAACCGTGGGTCGGTGGAGATGCCGTAGATGACCTCGTGGCCGGAAGTCCCCATTTGCTGCACCAGAAACCCTCCGGGCTCGAGGCCGTTCTCGCGGAGCTTCTTGTCGATCTCACCGAGGGCCGGCTCGACCTCCTCGGGTGTCGCGATCCCCAGCCGCACCGCCCCGGCATCGCTTTTGTGCACCAGCCCCGAGACCTCGGCCTTGAGGGCGACCGGGAAGCCAACCTCGTCGGCGACCGTGGCCACTTCGGCGCGGCTTCCGGCCCACCCCCAGCGGGCCACCGGCACGCGGTAGTGCTCGAGCACGCGAAAGGCATCCCGGGAGGAGAGGTACCCGTCGCCGTTTTGCGACAGGATCTCTTCCACGGCCCGTGTGTCGACCCGGTACGAGGGTGCGGGCTCGACCTCGGGCCGTCTCCGCCAGGCGGCGTAGCGGTCGAGCTGGGCCAGCGCCCGCGCCGCGGCCTCGGGAAAGCGGTAGACCGGCGGCAGCTCGGGCCGCCTCTTGATCTCGTCGTAGAACTCTTCGGTCGCCATCATCACCGCCAGCACCGGTTTCTCGGGGGAGTCCTTGAGCACCCGCCCGACGGCCTCGATCACCTCGATCGGGTTGGACAACAGCGGGGTGACGTTGATCACCAGCACCATGTCGACGCCCTCGTCGGCGAGCAGGGTCTCGAGTCCCTTGGCGTAGGACATCTCGGTGGCGGAGGCGATCATGTCGACGGGATTCACCAAGCTGGCCTCCGCCGGGAGAAAAGCGGCGAGGCGCTCGCGCGTGTCGTCCCCCAGCTCGGCGATCTCGAGTCCCTGGTTGACGCAGGCGTCGGTCGCCATGATGGCGGGTCCACCGGCATTGGTGAGGATCGCCACCCGGTTGCCGGCCGGCAGGGGGCAGCGGTCGAGGGCCCGGGCGACGTCAAAGAGCTCGCCGATCGAGTTGGCGCGCAACACGCCACAACCGGCGAGAAAGGCCGAGACCGTGACGTCGGAGCCGGCCAGGGCGCCGGTGTGGCTGCTGGCGGCACGCGCCCCTTCGGCGGTACGGCCCGACTTGACGATCAAGATGGGCTTTTTGCCGCTGACGCGCTTGGCGATCTGGGTGAATTTGCGCGGGTTGCCAAAGGATTCGAGATACATGCAGATGACTCGCGTGGCCTCGTCGTCCTCCAGGTACTCGACAATGTCGTTGCCCGAGACGTCGGCCTTGTTTCCCATCGAGGTGAACTGGGTCAGCCCCACGCCCAGATCGGAGGCGGCGTTGAGAACCGCGACCCCGAGAGCGCCCGACTGGCTGACAAAACCGATCGGGCCTCGCCGCGCGGGGGTGGGCGAGAACGTCGCGTTCATCGAGACCTCTGGATCGGAGTTGATCACCCCCATGCAGTTGGGACCGATCATGCGAACACCGGCGCGCCGGACGCGCTCGCGCAACGCCCGTTCGAGGGCGGCGCCCTCCTCGCCGGTCTCGGCAAAGCCGGCGGTGATCACGACCAGTCCGCCGACCCCGGCGCCCAGGCATTGCTCGACCACGGTGGCAACCGCGTCCCTCGGCACCGCCACTACCGCCAGGTCGATCGGGTCCGGGATCGAAGCGATGTCGGGGTAGACCTTGAGCGAGTGAATGACCCGGGCGCTGGGGTTGACTGGGAAGATCGTGCCGCGGAACTCGCCGGCGATCAGGTTGTGCAGCAAGGCAAAGCCGATCGAATCCCGCTGTCTCGAGGCGCCGACCACGGCGATCGAACGGGGGGAGAAGATGGGGTCGAGGGAGCGCTTCTTCACGCCGTCGATGATAGCGGCGCGTCGACCCCCGGCGCACCGTCCCGGCGGACGGGAAAAGAGGACAGTCCCTTTAGAACAGCGTGTCGCTCGAGCCCGCGGGAGGCGCGATCCCGAGGTGCTCGTAAGCCCGGCGGGTGGCGACGCGGCCGCGGGGTGTGCGCTGCAAAAACCCCTCCTGGATGAGAAAGGGCTCGTAGAGATCCTCGAGCGTCCCCCGGTCCTCCCCGACGGAGGCGGCGATCGCCTGGATGCCAGCTGGCCCTCCGCGGTACTGGCCGATGAGGGTGGAGAGGATCTTGCGGTCGACCTCGTCAAAACCCAGCTCGTCCACTTCCAGGAGCTCGAGGGCCCTTCGGGCGCCGCCCCGGTCGATGCGACCGTCACCGTGCACCTGGGCGTAGTCGCGCACGCGCCGCAGGAGCCGGTTGGCGATCCTCGGTGTGCCGCGGCTGCGCGATGCGATCTCGCGGGCGCCGTCTTCGTCGACGTCGATCTCGAGTAACCGGCCCGAGCGCCGGACGATCTCGGCCAGCTCCTCGGGCTGGTAGAAATCCAACCGGTGGACAATCCCAAACCGCGCCCTCAGCGGAGCGGTGATGAGACCGGCGCGAGTGGTGGCCCCGACCAGGGTAAACGGCGGCAGATCGATCTTCATGGTGCGCGCGGAGGGGCCCTGGCCGATCACCAGATCGAGCGAGAAATCCTCGAGCGCGGGGTAGAGGATTTCTTCGACGGTCGGTCCCAAGCGGTGGATCTCGTCGATAAACAGCACCTCGCCGGGCTCGAGGTTGGTCAGCACCGCCGCCAGGTCGCCGGCCCGCTCCAAAACCGGGCCCGAGGTCGAGCGGATGGCGGTGTCCATCTCGTGGGCGATGATGTGGGCGAGGGTGGTCTTGCCCAGGCCCGGCGGGCCGAACAACAGCACGTGGTCGAGGCACTCGCGGCGCTCGCGTGCCGCCTGCAGAAAGACCTTGAGCTTGTCGACGATCCGGCTCTGCCCGACGTACTCGTCGAGCGAGCGGGGCCTGAGCGACAGCTCGACACCCAGATCTTCGCTGTCGGCGGCGCCGTCGAGCAGGGCTTTGTGCTGGTCGGTCATCTCGGGCTCTTTACGACTCAAGCGCGCGACAACAGTTTGAGCGCGGCGCGGATAAGGGCTTGAAAGTCACCGTCCGGATGGTCGCGTCGCGCCCGGCTGACGGCGGCCTGGGCCTCCTTGGCTCGGTAGCCGAGGTTGAGCAGCGCCGCCATCAAGTCGTCGTCACCCTCGGCGCCGATCGTCGCGGAGAGCTCGACCCCGAGCTCGGCCATGCGGTCTTTCAAGTCGACCACGATTCGTTGTGCGGTCTTCTTCCCCACCCCCGGTATCGAGGTCAGCCGGGCGCTGTCGCCGGCAGCGATCGCGGCGACCAGGTCCTCGGGCGCCATCCCCGAGAGGATCACCCGGGCCAGCCGCGGCCCGATGCCGCTGACGCCGATCAGCCGCTCAAAGAGGCTGCGCTCGCGCTCGGTCCAGAACCCGTAGAGCTCGATCGCTCCTTCGCGCGCATGGGTGTGGATATAGAGACCGAGCGGTTCCTTGCCGGACGCGGTGTCGACCTCGGAAAAGGTGGCGAGCGAGATATGGACCTGGTACCCGACGCCCCCGACGTCGAGAAGCAGGGCTTCCGGAGAGAGGCGGAGAGCCTTGCCTCGCAGAAAGCCGATCATGTGAGAGCTTGCCTTCCCCGGCGTACGCTGAAGCGGCCGGCGTCCCTGCCGGCCGTCCGGAGGCCCCACCGGCTGAAGCGGCCGGCGTCTCTGCCGGCCGCACGGGCTAGCATCGGACTAACCCTGATCAGCAAGCCCGAGGTTTTCAACCAGACCGGGATCGTAGGTGACGTCCAGCTCCTGGCGGCGCATGGCGACCAGGCTGTCGAGCAGCTCACCGAGACGCTGGGTCTTGAGATTGGCAACGGTCGAGTCTTTCTCGGTCTCGAACTGTATCGGGTCGAACCGCTCCCGCTCGGTGACTTCGAAGAGCACGGCGCCGTCGTCCAGGGTGACCGGCGCACCGCGCTCACCAGCCTCCAGGGACAGGGCGGCAGCGGTGAGGTCGCGGTTCACTCCCAGTGTACCGACCACGCCGTCACGGCCAAACAGTGCCGTCTCCTCGGCCTCGAGGCCGAGCCGCTCGGCGATCTCGTCGAATGTGCGCTCGGCGTCCTCATTGGCGGCCGTTTGCAGACGGCGGATCGCTTCGTCCTGGAGCTTGTGATCCTTGAGCGCTTGTTCGACCTCGGCGCGCACCTCGGCAAGCTCCGGCAGCCGTGGCGGCTCGACCGACCGCACCGAGAGGATCGCCCACCCACGACCGACCGGGATCGGCTCCGAAACCTCGCCGGCGGCGCGCGCAAAGGCCTCGACGCTAAAGGCCGTGGACCGGCCGAGCTCGGGCACAAAATCGTCCCGCCCAAACGGCGTGGTCGTCGCCAGGCTGACACCGACTTCCTCGGTGGCCAGCTCGGCCCAGTTTTCGGGTGCCAGCTTCTCGTCCCCGATGCGGTCGGCCAGGGCTTGCGCCTTGCTCTCGGCGGTGGCGGCGCCGCGCTCGCTGCGAAGCTGCTGGCGGATCCGGTCGCCGGCCTCGGCGAGGGACTGGGTTCCTCCGTCGCGTCGCGACAGCACCTCGATCAGATGCCAGCCAAAATCAGTTCGCACCGGCCCGACGAGGGTGCCTGGCTGGGCCCCAAAGGCGGCGTCCTCGAAAGGCTTGACCATGTCGCCGCGGCCAAAAAACCCCAGATCGCCGCCCCGGTCCTTCGAGCCCGGGTCGTCGGAGACCTCGGCGGCCAGATCGGCGAAGGCCTCTCCGCGCTCAATCCGCTGGCGAGCCTCGTCGAGCTTGGCGCGCGCCTCTTCGGCCCCCACGGTGTCGTTGATCTGGACCAGGATGTGGCGTACCTGGACTTGTTCGGGAGTGGTGAATTCATCCGGCCGGTCGTTGTAGTAACGCTCGACCTCGTCCTGGCCGATCTCGAGGCCCGCCTGGATCTCGGCACGGTCGATCAACAGATAGTCAACGACCCGACGCTCGGGGATGCGAAAGTCCTCCTGGTTGGCGGCAAAGAACTCGGCGATTTCGGGGTCGCTGGTCTCGATCTCGGGGGCGAGAGACGCGGAATCGAGCTTGACAAACCGGATCTTGGCCTTCTCCACCTGGTCGCGATACGCCTTCTCGACATCGGCCGCCGGCACGTGAAGATTCTCGGACAGGACGGCCTTGACCTTGTTGGTCAGAAGCGACGTACGCACCTCGTTCTCGAAGGCGTCCACCTGATAGCCGGCGCGGCGCAGGATGTCGCGGTAGTCGTCGGCTCCGACAAAACCGCCGTCGCCTTCCTGAAAGGCGGGCAGGCTCAAGATCTCCTTGCGCAGCTCGCCGTCGGTGATCTCGAGGCCGATCCGGTCGGCCTCCGCCAGCAGGATCTTGTCGGCGATCAGGCGCTCGAGCACCTGGATGTGCACCCCCAACTGGCGAGCCAGCTCGGGGGTGTAACGCTCGCCATACGCTTGCCGGTAGAAGTCCTCGGTGGAACGGAAGGCGCGCTCGAACTCGCCGTAAGTGACCTTGTCCTTGCCCACAAAGGCCGCGGCGGCGAGGGGCGCCGAGCCGGTGTTGACCGTGCCCCCGAAGTCGACAAAAACAAAGAGGATAAAGACCGCGATCACGAGCCAGAGGACCCAGCTCAGATACTTGAGGTTGTCGCGAAGGACTTTCAGCATGGAGAGACTCTTTTCTGCCGGAAAACGATTGCGAGAAGCGCTCGGGCGCAGCCGCGGACTCTACCAAGCGGCCCCGGCCGCGGCAAGCGCGCAACCCTCAGTATTTAAAGCTGTTGTGCTATATTCGCTCGCTCGACACGAGGCTCCGGAGTGGCGAATTCCCGTACCAAGCACTGGCACAAGATCTCGGTCGATGCGGTACGGGGCTGGACGACATTTCTGATCATCGTCGTGCTGGCGGCCGCCGGCATCTTTGGCTATCGGCTGCTCACCCGGCATCTCCTGGAGCGGCAAGCCGAGGTGGCCATCGAGGAGGCCGGCGAGCTGGCCGTCTTGCTGGCAAAAGAGAGCGGCTTGGATCTCCACCGCGACAAGTACGACAGCGCGCAGCAAAACCTGGCGGCGGCCCAGGAGCATCTCGAGCAGGGCAGCCTGGCAAAGGCGTTGCTCAACGCCGAGCGCAGTCGCACGCTGCTGACCTCGATCATCGACGCCCTGCGTCATCGCAACCCTTCGGGCGAGGCGCAGATCATCAGCCGGCAGGGAGGCGTGGACGTACGGCGGGGGGAACGGGGCGAATGGCGCCCGGCCCGGAACCGGATGGTGGTCTACGGCGGCGACTACATCAAGACCGCGGCCAATGGCTCGGCGGAGGTGATGATGATGGACGGCACGCTGTTTACCGTGCGGCCGGGCACTGTCGTCCTGGTGCGCCGGTCTCGTTCCATGATGGGGCTGCGCAGCGAGAGGACGCTTTCTTTGGAGTCCGGTTGGGTGAACCTGAGCACCTCGGCCAGCGGCAGCCTGGTGACGACGCCCCGGGCCGAGGCGCGGGTGGAGCAGCGCTCGCAGGCGGTCGTGCGCTACGACGACAAGACCGACGAAGGACGCTTCTCCTCGTTTCGCGGCGAGCTCGAAGTGGCGTCTTCGGGCGGAGCCAAGCAAAAGCTCGGCGAGCTCGAGCAGGTGGTGCAGCAAGGCGAGCAACTGTCACAGCCCAAGTCCTTGCCGGACGCGCCGGTGGTGGTGGCCCCGGACGACAATCAGGAAGTATCGCTGGCGTCGCGCGACTCGCTCGAGCTCAGGTGGCTGTCGGTCAAGGGTGCTTCGAGCTATGCGTTGCAGGTGTCTCACAACCGTCTTTTTGTCGACAACATCATCGACGACACCAAAAGATCCAAGACCACCGCCACGCTCGGCCTGCGCCGGGGAGGGACGTATGTGTGGCGGGTGGCGGCCAAAGATCGCGACGGCGAACCGGGGCCGTGGAGCCCGGCGCACCGATTTCGGGTGGTCGAGCCGAGCCGCGCGGTGAGCGCCGTTGGCTCGTGAGCACGACCGACCGGTGTCGGTATACAGTGCGAAATCACGCGTCGTGTGCGTGGAATAGAGGAAACTGAATGGCTCTTGCATCGCTGCTGAGATATTTCTCCAACGACCTGGCGATCGACCTCGGGACGGCCAACACGCTGGTCTACGAGCGCAACAAGGGGATCGTGGTGCGCGAGCCGTCGGTGGTCGTGGTCAACAAGCTCACCAACCGCATCGAGGCGGTGGGCGCCGAGGCCAAGGAGATGCTGGGCCGCACACCCGGCAACATCGAGTCGATCCGGCCGATGAAAGACGGTGTGATCGCCGATTTCGAAGTCACCGAGCGGATGCTCGAGTACTTCATCAAAAAGGCGCACGGCCGCAAGATGTACGTCCATCCGCGGATCGTCATCGGCGTGCCGTCGGAGATCACCCAGGTCGAAAAGCGCGCGGTCAAGGACTCGGCGATGCGCGCCGGCGCCTCCGAGGTGTTTCTCGTCGAGCAGGCGATGATGGCCGCCATCGGCGCCGGGCTGCCGATCACCGAGCCCTCGGGCAACATGATCGTGGACATCGGCGGTGGGACTACCGACGTGGCGGTGATCTCGCTGGCGGGGACGGTCTACAGCCGGTCGGTCCGGATCGCCGGCAACGAGATGGATGACGCCATCATCCAGTACCTGAAGCGCAAGTACAACCTGTTGATTGGAGAGCGGACCGCCGAACAGATCAAGATGGAGGTCGGGTCGGCCCATCCGCTCAAGGAGCAGATCCAGCTCGAGATCAAGGGCCGGGATTTGGTCGAAGGTGTTCCCAAGACCCTCCCGGTCTCGGACGAGGAGATTCGCGAGGCCCTGGCGGAGCCGGTCACCACGATCGTCGAGGCGGTGCGGATGGCGCTCGAGCGCACGCCGCCCGAGTTGTCCGCCGACATCATGGACAAGGGGATCGTTCTCTCCGGGGGCGGCTCGCTGTTGCGCGGTCTCGACCAGCGGCTGCGCAACGAGACCGGGTTGCCGGTGGTTCTGGCGGAGGATCCCCTGTCCTCGGTGGTGCTGGGTACGGGACGGGTTCTGGAGGAGATCGACTTGTTGCGCAAGGTGTCGATTCGCTAACTCCACAGCACCGGGTCGATTGAGCCGTGAGCACGCGTCGCAATGTGTGGCTGTTGACGTTTCTTCTGGTCGCACAGTTGCTCTTGCTCGGCGGGCAGGTTCCGGAGGGTGGGACGGATCGCACCCTGCTGGAGGGCTCGGCTCTGAGGTTGGCGGCGCCGCTCACTCGTTTTGTCGACGGAGCCGGGGACCTGGTCGGCAGGACCGCCCACGGCTTTGAGCTGCGCCGCAGCCTGCTCGAAGAAAACCGCCGCTTGACGGAACGGGTGGAGAGCCTCGAGCGCGAGAAGATCCGTTTCCTGGGGCTCGAAAGTGAGCTCGAGCGGCTTCGGCAGACGATCGACTACACCCCACCGGGGACGGGGGAGTCGATTCTGGCCGATATCGTCTACAGCGATCACACGTCGTGGCTCCAGACGGTTTTTCTCTACGTCGGTCAAAGCGAGGTCGACGTCAACCAGCCGGTGGTCGCCGGAGACGGCCTGGTGGGGCGGGTGGTGGTGGTGGCGCACCCGTATGCCAAGGTTCAACTGATCACCGACCGGGCCGCCAGCATCGGCGCGATGATCGCCCGGACCCGCCGCCAGGGAGTGGTGCGGGGGTCCGGGCGCGGAACCCTCGAGATGAACTTTGTCCCCCTGCAGGCAGACGTGGCGGTGGGCGACACGGTGCTCTCGGCCGGGATCGACGGAGTGTTTCCGCGTGGGCTCCCGATCGGCACCGTCACCGCGGTCGAGCCTGGTGACGAGCTCTTTCATCGCGTCGTCTTGAGACCAGCGGTCGATTTTGGCGAAATCGACCAGGTCTTTGTGCTCTCTCGCGAGTCGATCCCGCCGGAGCTGGCGTCGGAGGAGGTCGATGCGCGGCCTTAAGTTTGTCGCCGGGCTGGCGGCCGCGACCCTCCTGCACGCGCTCGGGGCGTCGTGGTGGAGTGGCTTCTTCTTGGTCCTCGATTTGTTTCTGGTGCTGACGCTATTCAACGCCCTGGACGGGAATCTCACCACCGGGATGTTGGGCGGCCTGGTAGCCGGTCTGTTCGCCGACGGTCTCACCGGCGGTCTCTACGGCCTCCATGGATTCGCTGATACCATCGTAGGTTACGGCGCCGCTCTCGCCTCGCAACGCATCGCGATCCAGAGGGCTACCGGCGTGCTGCTCTTTTTTCTGCTGGGGGCGACTCTCCAGCAGGCCCTCACGATGAGCTTGATCCTGCTGCTGATCGCCGATCCGCCGCTGCCCGAGTTTGTCGACGTCGTGGTCAAGGTTTTGCTGACCGGTCTTCTCGGAGTGACGGGATTTTTTGCTCGCAGGAGATTTCTTGGTTGGGGTGAGATCTGGAGGCGAAACAGAAGGGCACGGCTGCGATGATGGAGGTCCGAGAGCGACGAGAGGAGCTGATCCGCCGGCTGCCGGCAATCCGGGTCGGGTTTGTGGTGGCGGCGGTGTTGATCGCCTCGGCCTACTGGTTGGTCCAGGTCGTCCACGGCAGCTACTACCGGGAGCTCTCGGACAACAACCGGCTGAGAAAAGTGCCGATCAAGGCGCCGCGGGGCCTGATTTACGATCGCCACGGTCGTCTGCTGGTGGACAATGTCCCAAGTTACCAGCTCTATCTGGATCGCAGCCGCAGCCGCGATGTCGGGCAAAGCCTGCGCTATGCGGCGTCGATCCTCGATCGACCGGTCGAGAGCCTCGAGACAGAGCTCGAGCGGTACAGTCGGACATCCCGTTTCTCACCCGTGCTCCTGGCGGAGAGCCTGTCGCTCTCCGATGTGGCGCGCTTTTCGGTCGAGACGCTCGAGCACCCCGAGTTCGAGATCGAGGTGGGGCATTTGCGGGTGTACCGGCACGGATCGATCGCGGCTCATCTCCTGGGGTACCTGGGCGAGGCCGGCGAGCGCGACCTCGAGCGCTGGCCCGATTCGTTACGGGTCGGGGACCTGGTGGGCCGCAGCGGCGCCGAGCACGCGTTTGACGTGTCCCTGCGCGGCGAGGCCGGCGAACGGGTAGTGGTGGTGGACAGCCGGGGGCGACCGCTCGAAGAGCACGGCAGCGAGGAGGCGCGTCCCGGGCGGGCGCTGCGTCTGACCCTCGATCTCGATCTGCAACAGGAAGCGGCGCGTTACTTCACCGACCGCGTGGGAGCGGCGGTCGCGCTGGACCCGCGAAACGGGGAGCTGCTGGCGCTGGTCTCCTCACCGGCGTTCGATCCCAACCTCTTTGCGCGACGCCTGCGGGGCAGCCAGTGGAAAGACATCTTGGAGTCCGAGCACCATCCGCTGCAGAACCGCGCGCTGCAGAGCGAATACTCGCCGGGCTCGGTCTTCAAGATCGTCCTTGCCATCGCCGGGCTCAACGACCAGGTGGTCTCTCGTCAGGAGAAAGTTTTTTGCAACGGATCGACGCGCATCTACGATCGCCGGTTCCGATGCTGGAAGCGAAGCGGCCACGGATCGGTCGATCTGCGCACCGCCATCAAGGAATCCTGCGACATCTACTTCTACCACCTGGGTCAAAAGCTCGGGATCACGCGTATCGCCCACTACGCGCGGCTTCTGGGCCTGGGCTCGGCCACCGGTCTCGGCGTCGCCGGCGAGAAGGCCGGTCTGGTGCCCGACCTCGAATGGAGCCAGCGGGTTCGCCGGGAGCCCTGGTATCCGGGCGAGACGATTTCGGTGGCGATCGGCCAGGGCCCGCTGCTGGCGACCCCGCTCCAAGTCGCATCCATGATGGCGACGGTCGCCAACGGCGGGCGGCGGATCACGCCGCACTTCGAGCTCGGCAAGCCGCACGAAGACGGCACGATGCTGCCGGTCAAGCCCGCGGTTCTCGAGACCGTGCGCGAAGCTCTCAAGGCCGTGGTCACCGAGCGCGGAACCGGCGCGGCGGCGCACATCCCCGGGATCGACATCGCCGGCAAGACCGGAACCGTCCAGGTGGTCGAACAGAAGACTTGGGTCAGCAACGAAGATCTGCCGTTCAAGATGCGCGATCATGCCTGGTTTGCGGCTTTTGGCGCCTACGACGGGCCGGAGTTGGTGGTGGTGGTTTTTGTCGAACACGGCGGAAAGGGCTCCGAGCAGGCGGCGCCGCTGGCCAAGAGGCTTTATGAGAAGTACTTCGAGGGCGATCGAGCTTCTAACCGGGCGTCCTGAAGAAGCGTCGCTGCTGCGCTACCTAGCGGGTGTTCGCTGGGCGGTGCTGGGGGCGGCGCTGGCGTTGACGGTGATCGGGTTGGCGACCATCAACAGCGCCAGCTCGGAGTTGACGGTCGACTATCTGCCGCGGCAGATCCTGAGGATCGCGATCGGTCTGACGGTGTTTGTCATCGCCTTTTCGATCGACCACCAACTGTTGACCAAGTTCTCGCTGCCGATCTACCTGGTCTCGCTCGCGACGCTGGTGGCGGTGCTCTTTCTCGGCAGCGAGGCCGGTGGCGCGCGCAGTTGGTTGAGGGTCGGGGCCGCCCAGTTCCAACCGTCGGACTTCGCCAAGCTGGCCGCGGTCCTTTTGCTGGCGCGTTATCTGGCCGGGGTCAACCGTCGCTATCTGAGCGTCCGTCAGCTTCTGGTCGCTTGCTCGGTCATCGCCGTCCCGATGCTGCTCGTGGCGCTGGAGCCCGACTGGGGCGGCGCGGCCATGTTTGTCCCGATGGCGCTGGGGATGGTCCTGATCTCCGGCGTGCGCTGGCGGGTTCTGGTGGCCGGCGCGCTGGCCCTGGTCGTGCTCGCGGTCGGGGTCTGGAACTTCGCCATGCTGGACTACCAGCGCGAGCGGGTGAAGACGTTTCTGTCCCCGGACAGCGACCCGCTGGATGCCGGCTACCAGCTCCGGCAGAGCAAGATCGCGGTGGGCTCCGGTCAGTTCACCGGCCGCGGGTACATGCAGGGCACCCAGAGCCAGTTGCGCTTTTTACCGGCACGTCACACCGACTTCATCTTTGCGGTGCTGGCCGAGGAATGGGGGTTTGTCGGGGTGGCGATCGTGTTGGCGTTGTTTTCCGCCTATGT
The DNA here is from genome assembly GCA_965224065.1 of Candidatus Multivoradales bacterium. GTDB lineage: Bacteria > Acidobacteriota > Thermoanaerobaculia > Multivoradales > JAHEKO01 > JAOTZA01. Next base: position 2,460,423 of record CBDCYF010000005.1, on the reverse strand, counting down.
CCTGAACGGCGTCACCGTGGCGATGCGCGCGCGCGACCGCGCCGCCATTCTTCTGGTCGTGGGTCTGCTTTCGGGAATTGCCTTTCACGTCCTCTACAACACCGCGATGGTGGTCGGGCTGTTGCCCATTACCGGGATTCCCTTGCCCTTTCTCTCGTATGGAGGCTCGTTTTTGCTCGCCAACTTCGCCGCTACCGGGCTGATCCTGGGGGTGGACTTTCGTCGCTATGTCAACCGCTGAAGAGACAACACAGGAGACCGCGCCGGTGGTTCGGCGGTTGCTGCTCGAGAGCGATCCCCACCAGACCCGGGTGGCGGTGCTCGAGGACGGCCGGCTCACCGAGATCAACATGGAGCGGCGCAAGAGCCGCGGTGTCGTCGGCAATGTCTACAAGGGCAAGGTTTCGCGGATTCTCCCCGGTATGCAGGCGGCGTTTGTCGACATCGGTCTGGCGCGTGACGCCTTTCTCTTTGTCAGCGACGTGCGCGACACGATCTCCGACCTCGACGAGCTGGCCGAGGCCGACCCCCAGACGCGGGACTTTCCGGTGGTCGAACCGCGACAGATCGAGGAGATGCTCCAGGAAGGCGAAGAGCTGATCGTCCAGGTGGTCAAGGCTCCGCTGCCCAACAAGGGCGCGCGCATCACCACCGAGATCACCCTCCCCGGCAGATATGCGGTCTTTGTTCCGACGGTTCAGAATCTGGGCATCTCTCGGCGCATTCAGGACCCCGACGAGCGCGACCGGCTCCGGGGTGTTCTCGAGGAGCTGGTCCCGGAAGGTGGCGGCCTGATTGTGCGTACGGCGGGTGAGGGGCGAAGCGCCGAAGACTTCGCCGCGGATCTCGAGTTTCTCGAAGGGCGCTGGGGGGAGATCCGCGAACGGGCACAAGGAGCCCGCGCGCCGGCGCTGGTGCACGAGGACCACGACCTCGCCCTGCGCACGGTGCGCGATCGGTTTACCGACGACGTCGCGGAGCTGCTGGTCGACGGAACCGAGGTCTACGAGCGCGTCAGCTTGCTGGCGCGCAAGATCGCTCCGGCCCTCGAAGACCGCATCCGGCTCTTTGAAGAGGAGGGCGCGTTGTTCGCCCGTCTGGGCGTCGAGCGCGAGATCGAGGCGGCGCTCAAGAGCAAGGTGTGGCTGCGATCGGGAGGCTACATCGTGATCAACCCGACCGAGGCGTTGGTGGCGATCGACGTCAACACCGGCCGGTTCGTGGGCAAGGACAACCTGGAAGAAACGGTCGTCAAGACCAATCTCGAGGCGGTCAAGGAGATCGTCCGCCAGATCAGGTTGCGCGATCTCTCCGGCATCATCGTGGTCGATCTCATCGACATGAGCGAGCCGGACAACCGCGAGCTGGTGTGGCAGGCGTTCGAGCGCGAGCTCAAAAAGGACCGCGCCAAAAACCAGGCGCTGCGGTTGTCCGATTTTGGCTTGGTCGAGATTACCCGCAAGCGCAGCCGCGAGAATCTGGCCCGGATTCTGACCCGGCCGTGTCCCGAGTGCGGGGGCAGCGGTTATGTTCTTTCGATCGCGACCATCTGTCTCAACCTGCGGCGCGAAGTGTTGAGTCGCGCCGGCCGTCTGGGAGACCACAAACTGGTGGTTCGCGTCCATCCGGAGGTCGAGGCGGCGTTACGGTCCGACCAGCACGAAGTTCGCGAGGAGCTGTTCGAGGTGCTGGGTGAACAGTTGGAGATCGAAGCCGACTCGGACCTGCCGCACGATCGCTACCGAGTCGTAGAGGTCTGACTTGGGAGCGGCGGATCGCTCGCGCGAGACCGTCGAGTTCGATCTCGACCACTACGGCGGCGAGATCGCCCGGCGGCTGGTGGGGCTCGACTTGGAGCGGGTGGTCGCCCGTATCGTCGACCCGGCTTCGTCGACCGAGACCCTGCACTGGGGACGCAACTATCTCTATTCGATCGCGATCGAGAACGCCGGCGGGACTCTGGAAGCGGTGGTCAAACAGTTCCGCAACCAGGGTGTTGCGGCACGGCTCAAGAAAAGGCTCGGCGGCAGCAAGGCCTCGAAAAGCTGGCGGGTGGCCCGGGCCCTGGCCGCGAGCGGCGTTCCGACGCCATCGCCGCTCGCGTGGGTCGAGTCCAAGACCCCGGAGGGGCCGTCGTTTTTCGTCACCGAGCGGCTGCGTGGATTTTTCGAGATCCGCTACTACTTTCGCGCCCTGGCGGAAGGGCGGGAGCGCGAGACCTACCCGGCGATCGACAAGCGGGAGCTGTTCGCCGCCGTCGCGGCCCTGGCGCGCCGGATGCACGATGCCGGGATCCGGTACCGTGATCTGTCGATCGGCAACCTCTTGGTACGCGAGGAGGCCACAGAAGGCCGGCCGGAGATCTGTCTGGTCGATCCCAACCGGGCGCGGCTGGGAGAGCGGTTGGGGGTCCTGGGCCGGATCCGGGACTTGTGCCGGTTGCCGATTCTCGACCCGGCCGATCAACACGCGTTCCTCGAGGCCTACTGGTCCGGGGCTCGGAAACTCTCGACCGTCGACCGCCGCCTCCTCTCGCTTTTTGCGCGGAGCTTTTTGTTGCGCAACCGGCTCAAGCGCGCCGTGCGCCGGCCGTTTGCCGCCGTGGCCGCCTGGCTCAAGCCGCGCCGCGCGCACGTTCATATTCCCGAAGCCCCGACCGGGGCCTCGTCCCGCGACCGGATCGTCTGGGATGAGCTCTCGGACCAGCCGCACCAGCACGCCGGCCGGCTGTCCCGGACCTGGGTCCGGCTGTCGGATCTTCCCGCCCATCTGGAAGCGGCGTGGGCGGTGGCGCGGGCTGTGCCGTCGATCCGCCGGCGCTATCGTGAACTCGCGGCCGAGCTGGGCTCGAAAGAGGTGCGGTGGGGCGAGATGGGGTTGGCGCTGCGTCCGCACACCGAGCTCGAAAAACAGCTCGAGGCGATCGACGATCTGGGTGCCCGGCACGTGCTTCTGCGACTCCATCCCTGGGCCGACGACCACGACGCCGAAGAACGCTTGGCGCGCGAGCTCCACTCACGCGGCCTGACTCTCGCCTTTGCGTTGCCGCAGACCCGCGAGCTGGCTCGTGACCCGATGCGGTGGACGGCCGCCGTCCACGAGCTGGCCGAGAGATTTACACCCTTCGGGTCCTCGTTTCAGATCGGTCAGGCGATCAACCGCAGCAAGTGGGGGGTGTGGAGCTCTCGCGAGTATCTCGACCTCGCCGAGTCCGCGGCCGGCATCCTGCGTCGCTACCCAGGCGTCGAGCTGATCGGACCGGCGGTGATCGATTTCGAGCCCTACGCGCTGGCGGCACCGCTCAACATGCGTCGGCCCAGCGTGCGCTTCGACATCGTCTCCTCGCTGCTCTATGTCGATCGACGGGGGGCTCCCGAGAACACCCAGCTCGGGCTCGACACGGCGGGCAAGACCGCCCTGATGCGGGCCATCGCCGACACCGGCGCAAACTGCAGCGGCCGGCTGTGGGTGACCGAGTTCAACTGGCCGCTCTGGGAGGGTCCGCACTCGCCGGCCGGCAAGACGGTCTCGGTCGATGAGTCGGCGCAGGCCGACTATCTTGCCCGCTACTATCTTCTGGTACTGGCGACCGGTCTCGCCGAGAGGGTCTTCTGGTGGCGGATGTTTGCCACCGGGTACGGGCTGATCGACCCGCGGGACGATGTGGCGCGTCGCCGCCCGAGCTTCTGGGCCTTTGCCACGCTGTGCCGGCAGCTCGCCGGGGCGACCTTTCTCGGGGAGCTGCCCTCACCCGAAGATGCCCGTGTCTATCGCTTCCGGCACCGGGACGGCGGGGAGATCCTTGCGGTGTGGTCGGTGGGGCGACCCGTCGACGTCGACCTGCCGCGACCGGTAGCCGAGGCGCTCGGTCGCGACGGCTCGGTCATGCCGCTCGCCGGCCGGCTCCGCGTTGAGGCCGCCTCCTCGCCGGTCTATTTGAGGCTCGGGGGATGAGAAAAGAGCCGCGGATCCTGCACGACGCCGATCTCCGGCGACTGCTGTCTGCGATACATTGAGCCGATGCCCGTCGCCGAGGCGGAATCGCTCGCACTTTTCCATCCCGTCATCGAGAGCTGGTTCCGTTCGCGGCTCGGCGAGCCGACCGAGATCCAGCACCGGGCCTGGCCCGAGATCGCCCAGAGGCATCACGTGCTGGTCACCGCGCCGACCGGGAGCGGCAAGACGCTCACCGCCTTTTTGTGGGCACTCGACCGGCTGCTGACCGGCGCCTGGGAGACGGGGCGGCTGCGGGTGCTCTATGTCTCGCCCCTGAAGGCGCTCAACAACGACGTCCAGAGAAACCTGCTCGGTCCGCTGGCCGAGCTCGAATCGGCCTTTGCCGAGGCCGGGGCTCCGGTGCCCGAGGTGCGCGTCGTGACCCGCAGCGGGGACACCCCGAGCCGCGAGCGGCAGCGAATGATCCGCCGGCCCCCCGAGATCCTGATCACGACCCCCGAGAGCCTCAACATTTTGCTGACCTCACGCGGCGGCCGCTCGATCCTCGGAAACCTGCGGACGGTGATCCTGGACGAGATCCACGCGGTCGCGGGCAGCAAGCGCGGCACCCACCTGGCGACGGCGGTGGAGCGGCTGGTGCCGCTCGCCGGAGAATTTCAGCGTCTGGCGCTGTCGGCTACCGTCCGGCCCGCCGAACGGGTTGCCCGCTTTGTGGGCGGCTACGAGACCCGCGAGCTGGCCGGCTCGATCGAACACCGCCCGCGGCCGGTCCGGATCGTCCGGACGGACGAGCGCAAGAGCTATGAGATCCGTGTCGTCGCCCCGTCGCCGCCTCCCGGCAAGGCCGACGGAAGCCTCGAGCCCGGCGAGGACGCAGGGAAGGCGTCGAGCTCCGACGAGGAGACCCAATGGGACGCGCTGGTCCGTGCGTTCAAGGACGCCATCGCCGGCAACCGCTCGACCCTGATCTTTGCCAACAGCCGGCGCGCGACCGAAAAGCTGACACGCCTGATCAACGAAGGCGAGACCGCCGAAGTCGCCTATTCCCACCACGGCTCGCTGTCGCGGGAGATCCGCTCGGTCGTCGAGCAACGTTTGAAGGATGGCCGGCTCTCGGCCATCGTCGCCACCAGCTCGCTCGAGCTGGGGATCGACATCGGCTCGCTCGACGAGGTGCTGCTGCTGGCGACCCCCCCGACCGTTACCGCCACCATCCAGCGTATCGGGCGCTCGGGTCACGGCGTGGGCGAGAAGAGCCGGGCGCGGTTGTATCCGTTCTTTGAGCGCGATTTTCTGGACGCGGCGGTGATGGCGCGTTGCGTGCTCGAGAACGATCTGGAAGAGGTGGAGCCGGTGCGGGCCCCGCTCGACGTGCTGGCGCAGGTGATCCTGTCGGCCGTGGCCACCGAGGCATGGCGGCTTGATGAGCTTTTCGAGCAGATCCGGTCGAGCGATCCCTACCATCGCCTGCCGAGACGGCAGTTCGATCTGGTGGTCGAGATGCTCGCGGGGCGCTACGCCGACAGCCGCATCCGCGAGCTCCAGCCCCAGATCTCGATCGACCGGATCGACGGCACGGTGCGTGGCCGCCGAGGCGCCGCCCACCGCGTGTACATGGGTGGCGGCACGATACCGGATCGCGGGTATTTTCAGCTCCGGCTCGAGGACGGCCGCGCCAAGCTCGGCGAGCTGGACGAAGAGTTTGTCTGGGAGCGTTCGATCGGCGACACCTTCAGCCTGGGGACGCAGACCTGGAGAATCCGCAAGATCACCCACAATGACGTGCTGGTCGTGCCGGCCTATGGCGGCGCGGCCATGGCCCCGTTCTGGCGCGCCGAGGCGCGCAACCGGAGCTTTCATCTCTCCGAGAGAATCGGACGGTTTTTGGAGACGGCGGACGAGATCCTGGATCGGCGAGCGGGGGGAGAGCAGCTTGCCCGCGCGCTCGTCGATCACCATTGTCTCGAGCCCGCCGCGGCGGCCGCCTTGGTCGCCCTGCTCGAGACCCAGCGCGCCCAGGCCGGCGCCGGCCTTCCGCACCGTCGGCGAATTCTGGTCGAGAGGGTTCACGACGAGCGGGTCGAGCCGGGCCGGCAGCACGTCATCCTCCACACCTTCTGGGGCGGCCGCGTCAACCGGCCATGGGTGACGGCGCTCGCCGAGGCGTGGGAAGAGCGCCACGCCTACCCGCTGGAGGCCGACAGCGAGAACGATTGCGTCATCGTGACCGTCCCGAGCGATTTCGACGCCACCGAGCTCTTCGAGCTGGTTCGCCCGGACAACCTGGAAGCATTGCTCCGCCGGCGGCTCGAGTCGACCGGTCTGTTTGGCGCCAACTTCCGCGAGAACGCCGGCCGGGCGTTGCTCCTGCCACGCTCCGACCTCCGTCGGCGGGTGCCGCTGTGGCTACAGCGCGAACGTGCCAAAAAACTCTACGAGACCGTCGCCCGCTATGAGGACTTCCCGGTAGTGGTCGAGACCTGGCGAAGCTGTCTTCGCGACGGTTTCGACCTGGACAGCCTGCGCACGGTGCTGAACGAGGTCGAAGCCGGAGAGATCGTTCTCGACGAGACCTCCACGACGACCCCCACACCCTTTGCCGGCAATCTGGTCTGGAAGCAGACCAACCGGCTGATGTACGAGGATGATGTCTCGGATGCAGGCCGGAGCGCGGTGCGAGGGGACCTGCTCGAGGAATTGGTCTTCTCGTCCGAGCTGCGGCCCCGGATCCCGGCCGAGATCCTCGACGAGTTCGAGGCCAAGCTCAAGCGGCTCTGGCCGGGCTACGCGCCCCGGTCGGCGGATGAGCTCGTCGACTGGGCCCAGGAGCGAATCTGGCTGCCGGACGGGGAGTGGCGAGCCTTGCTGGCGGCGATGGCGGCGATGGCGGTGGGGGAAGAGTCGACGACGGCACGCGATGGCGCGCTCGGCGAGCTGTTGGGTGAAGCCTCCCGCCGGATCGTCCGGCTCGAGCTTCCAGGTGACAAAGAAGCGTCGGGCCATGGCGCGCCGCGGGGCGTGTGCGCCCTCGAGACACTCCCCCGGCTCTTGCGGGCGCTGGGGCTCGATCTCGAGGAAGCGCGGATCTTGTCTCTCGATCCGACGGACTCGAACGACTCGACGGATTCGACAGGACCGCCCGCCGACCCGCGCACCCCGTTGGCAGAGATCGAGCGCGCGATAGCGGCGGTCGAACCCCCGAGCCGTTCGCGAGAGGAAGATCTCGCTCTTCTGGTTTCCGAGTGGGCTCGGTTTTGCGGTCCCTTTCCGGCCGAAGAGCTGGAGCGTGTCTTTGGGCTCGAGCCACAGGCCGCGGCCCATGTCCTCGCCCGGCTGACCGAGGAGCGGGTTCTGGTCGTCGACCGCTTCCGCGAGCCGGAAAACTCGCAAGCCGACGCGCCGCACGAGGTCTGCGACACGGAAAACGTCGAACGACTTTTGCGGCTTCTCCGGGCCCGCTCGCGCCCGGAGTTTCGGGCGTTGTCGCTTGAGAAGCTGCCGCTCTTTTTTGCGCTTCATCAGGGGCTCGCCGTGCGGCAGGATGGCGTCGAGGGCTTGCAGCAAGCTTTCGAGCGCCTTTTTGGCTATCCGGCACCGGCGCGTCTGTGGGAGACCGATTTGCTCCCGGCCCGGCTCGACCCCTATTACCCGGCGTGGCTCGACAGCCTGCTCCAGGAGACGGATCTGGGCTGGGCTGGCTGCGGCAAAGAGAAGACGACGTTTGTGTTTCCGGAAGACGCCAGTCTGCTGCGCGAAGACCCGGACTCCGAGGAGACCGGCAGCCTGCCGGAGCTGTTTCCCGAGCCCCGAGGACGTTTTGGCTTCGAGGACTTGCTGGAGCACACGGGCCTCGGATCGGCGGAGCTCGCGCGGCGGCTGTGGGCGGGCGTGTGGCGAGGCGAGGTCTCCAACACCGGGTACCAGGTCCTCAGGCGAGGGCTTCTCAACCGCTTCGAGCCGGTTGAGATCCGACCGGTCGAAACGGATCCCCGGCCGGCTCCGCGCCGGCTCGGGCGCGGAGGCCGCGCCCGGTTCGATCGCTGGCGGTCCAGCCGGCCGTTTGTCGGGGATTGGTTTCTCGCTTCCGGCGACGCCGAGAGCTTCGACCGAGATCTCGATGCGATCGACCGCGAAGAGCTCAACCGCGAGCGGGTGCGATTGGTGCTGGACCGCTACGGCGTGGTGTTTCGGGAGCTGCTGGCGCGCGAGCTGCCGGTGATGAGCTGGTCGCGGTTGTTCCGCACGCTCCGCATCATGGAGCTTTCGGGCGAGGTGCTCGCCGGGCACTTTTTCGACGGCCTCCCGGGCCCACAGTTTGCGTCCCGCTCGGCGTTCCGCCAGCTCAAGGACGGTCTGCCCGAGGACCCGATCTTTTGGATGAGCGCGGTGGACCCGGCCTCGCCGTCCGGTCTGGGTGTGGAGGCATTGCGGGGCCGGTTCCCGGCGCGACGGCCGTCGACCCACTTGGTGTTTCATGGCTCGCGGCTGGTGGTCGTTTCGAAGCGCGGCGGCGGCGAGCTCGAGATCGGCGTGGCGCCGGACCATCCACACCTCGCGGAGTATCTTGGGTTTCTCAAGAACCCGCTCACCCGCCAGTTCGCGCCGGTTCGCTCGATCGACGTCGAGCGAATCAACGAGCAAGACGCCGCCGGCAGCCCGTATCGAACGGCGCTCGACGAGCTCTTCTCGGTAACCCGCGAGCGAGGCGGGCTGAGGCTCAGACGCCGTTACCGGCCGGCCTCTTCGGCGTCGTCATCGGCGCCATCGACTTCCCGCTCGTAGACCCGCTGAGCCGGATTTTGGGCCGGAGCCACGACCCCCGAGGTCGATCGAGCATCGAGCATCGAGCATCGAGATCGAGGTTCCCGGCTCCGGCGCGATGAAACTCACCGATGTTGGTGAATGGGTGCCGGGAACCTCATCCAGGGAGATGCGCGGGGTCTCCGGTCGGTTACAGTCTTTGCGACCGCGGGGGACCAACGCCGTGTAACCGGCCGTACTCGCGCAGCATCTACATCTAAGGAAAGGCCGCGGATCGACGTGAAGATCCAGCGGTATCCTTGTTGAGGAGAACGGATGACGAGCCCCAGTTGGGCCGCGACCATGCCGCTGACGAGCGCGACGAGCAAGGGTGACGCCGAGGCTCGCCTCGTCGCCGCTTGCCGGACCGGCGACGGCGACGCCTTTGGCGAGCTCGTCAGGCGACACCAGCAGCGGGTCTTTCGTCTCGCCGGACGGTTCTTCCGGCAGCCCGAAGAGGTCGAAGAGATCGCGCAGGAGACCTTTCTCACCGCTTGGCGCAAGCTCCACACCTATCGGGCGGAAGCGCCCTTTGAGCACTGGCTGACCAGGATCTGTCTCAACACCTGCTACGCGCGATTCCGGTGCCGCAGCGCTCAGGAGGTCGAGCTGAACGTCGATGTCGCCACGCCCGCTACCGACCCAACGCGGGGGCTCGACGTGCGGCGTCTGCTCCGGAAGGTGGAGCCCGCCGACCGGTTTGTGTTGATGATGATGTACGGTGAAGGCTGGTCGGTTGCCGAGATCGCCGAGAAAATGGGCTGGTCCCGCAGCAACGTCAAGGTGCGCATGTTCCGCGCTCGCAAGAAGCTGCGGCGCCTGCTGGAAGGAGGAGGCCGATGAGCACGAGTTGTCGCCAGGCGAGGGACGAGTTGCTGCGTCCTCACGGTGAGAGGCGGATCTCAGCGCGCCGGCTCGAGGTGCATCTGGGCGAGTGTTCGGCTTGCGCTCGGTTTGCCGCCCGCGCAGAGCAGGCCACCCGGCTTCTCGAAGAGAGGTCCTCGACACCGATTGCCGATGACGGCTTTGCGCACCGGGTCATGGGCGCATTGCCCGCCACCGGCGAGGACGTCTTCGCGTGGGCGGCGCTGCGCGCCTTGCCTGCGGCCCTGGCGTTGGCGCTCCTGCTCGGGGCGTGGTCGTGGAGTGCGACCGGTTCGCCCACCGCGGTGATCGAGGAGTCTCCCACCGATGACCTGGTCGCGTGGGTCCTGGAAAGCGAGACCGCCGAGCCGTGAGCCGGGCGACTTCGATTCTGGTGGTCGCGTCGCTTTTTTTGAGCGGCGTGGCCGTGGGTGCGCTGGGAATGCACCTCTATTATTTCGACAAGCTCAGCGGCCCTCGCGGCCCGGGGCACGGGGCGCGAATGCACTGGAGGCCGTTTTTTGCCGAGCGTCTGGGATTGACCCAAGAGCAGGAGCAACAGATCGAAACGATCCTCGCCGACAGCCATCGCCGCTCGAACGACATCCGCCGGGACATGCGGCCGCAGATCGAGCAGTTGATCGAGGAGACCCATTCGAAGATCGTCGAGGTTCTGACCCCGGAACAGCGATTGGAGTTTGAGCGGATGCGAAAATTCCAGCGCCGCCACGCCGAAAGACTCTTCCTCGGACCGGGCCCGCCCGGCCGGCGCGGGGGCCGCCCCGGCCGGTTCGGACGCCGCGACCGGCCACCGCCACCGTAACCGGCAAGCCAGATGGCGCATCTCGATATGTGAGGGCCGAAGAAACGACAACCTGCCCTCTCGAGAACACGAGGAAAGCATCGGAAGGAGTGATCATGTCGAGAACCAGAAACATGCAAGCCATCGCCATCGCCGCGGCCACCTTGTTGACGGCGGTCCCATTGGTCCTGGCGCAGCCCCCTGACGGCGCCCACCGTCATGGGCCCGGGGCCGGAGGCGGCCCGGGCTGGTTGATGGGTCGATTGGCCGACAAGTTGGATCTCAGCAAAGAGCAGCGCGAGACCATTCGCGGCCTCTTCGAAACCCACCGCGACGACACTGCGCCGCTGCGCGAGGACCTGCGCGGTCTCGAAGGCGCCGTCGAGGAGTCGATCCACGCCGAGCCCTTCGACGAGGAAGCCGTCCGAGCGGTGGCCCAGCAGGTCGCCGACGTGCGGGTCGAGCTGGCGGTAGCACGCGCCCGGCTGGCGCAGGAGGTTCACCAGGTGTTGACCCCCGAGCAGCGAGAGCAGGCGGCCGAGATGCGGGAGCGGAGAAAAGATTTTCGCGGCGAGTTTGGCGGAAAGCGCGGCTTTCGCCGCCATCACGGCCGTCGAGGGTTGGGCGGTTAGAAGACGCAACCCGGAGGATTGACGAGAGGGCGGGGTTCCCTGCCCTTTTTCTTTTGCCGCCGACCGCTCAGCCGGCCAGCCGCGCGCGGAGGGCTTCGACCCGTTTGCGGTTGACTCCCAGATCCGAGTAGCCGGCACGCGAGGCCGAGCGCACGTGGACGACCCCAGCCGAGGGCTCGTAGAGGAGCTCCAGGTCGTCCACAAAACCTAAGACCCGGCTGGTGAACTCAGCGTGAAGATAGCGGTCTTGCTGGGCTGCGATCCGCGCTCCCGGCATCGCCCGGACGGCCTGCGCCAGCCGGGAGAAAACCTCATCCCCCTCACCCTCCGCCGCGAAGGCGTCCACCCGCCGCGCAGGATCGGTCTCCAGGCTGCCGACGCAGTTGGGCCGGTCCGGGCAAGGTGAAAGCTCGGCCGCGACGGCCGGCACCCTTTCACTCTGGCGCGACTCGCGGGCCAGAAGAACCAGGCGAACGAGAAAAAGAAGACCCAGCACCAGGACGATGGCCAGGGAAAGCCGCAGGATCAAGCTCTATTCTCCGAGGCCGGTGGAGATCGAGATCTTATAGCCGTCGGGGTCGGCGATCGCGAAGTCGCGAGCCCCCCACGGCTGGTCCGTGGGCTCGTGGAGCAGCGTTCCTCCGCGGGCCTGGATATCGGAGGCCAGTCGGTCGATGTCCTGCGCGGTCACACCGTAGAGACGGAACCCGACGCCCCTCGCCCGGTTTCGCCCCTTGGCGAAGTCGTCCTGGCCCAGCAGGATCCTGGTGCTTCCGGCTTCGAGCACTGCCCCTACCAAGCGGCCGTCCTGTTCCATTCTGTCGGCGACCACGCACCCGAGGATGTTCTGATACCAGTCCACCGAGGCGCCGATGTCGTCGACGGTCAGGCTGGGTATCAGTTGCCGCAGCCGCAGGGTCTCCGGTTTCTTGCGTTCGATCTGCTCGCTCATGGCGCCCTCCATTGATGCTCTGGGAACAATACCAAGCGTCCGACCCCCGGTGGTATCGTTTGCCGCTGAGATTCGAAGGAGAGTTCAATGGAGATCGCAAGCAAGACCTTTCTCGTCAGTGGTGGCGCCTCCGGGCTGGGTGAGGCGACGGCGCGCCGGTTGGCGGCCGCGGGCGCCAACGTGGTGATCGCCGACATCAACCAGGAGCGCGGGGAAGCCGTGCGTGAGGAGCTCGGCGACCCGGCGCGCTTCAGCCCCACCGATGTCAGCCAGGAAGACTCTGTAGCCGCCGCGATCCGAACGGCGCAAGACGCCTTTGGTGGCCTCAACGGGGCAGTGAGCTGCGCGGGCGTCGGCGACCCGGCGAAAGTGCTGGGCAAGGACGGCCCGCACTCCCTCAAGCTCTTCGAGCGGGTCATCCGGATCAATCTGATTGGAACGTTCAATGTGCTGCGGCTGTCGGCCGAGGCGATGGCCGCCAACGACGCCGACGACGAAGGCGAGCGCGGGGTGATCGTCAACACGGCTTCGGTCGCCGCGTTTGAAGGACAGATCGGCCAGGTGGCGTATTCGGCCTCCAAGGGTGGCGTCGTCGGTCTGACCCTGCCCAGCGCGCGCGAGCTGGCACGCCACGGAATCCGGGTGGTGACCGTCGCTCCCGGCCTGTTCGACACGCCGTTGATGGCGGGGCTGCCGGAGAAGGCCCGCATCTCGCTGGGCGAGCAGGTTCCGTTTCCCTCCCGGCTCGGACGCTCGGAAGAGTACGCGGCCCTGGTCGCGCACATCGTCGAAAACACGATGATCAACGGCGAGATCATCCGGCTCGACGGCGCGCTGCGCATGGCGCCGCGTTAAGCAGCCGGCCGCGGGAGGATTTCCGGTCTCCCGGCCCACCGATGGCTACTTATGTCGTAGGCGACGTCCACGGTTGTTATCGGACGCTTCGGTCACTCTTTGATTCCCTCGATTTCGATCGGCGTCGGGACCGGCTGTGGCTGGTCGGCGACTTGGTCAACCGGGGGCCGCGATCGCTCGACGTCCTCCGGTGGGCCAAAAAAAAATCGAAGAAGCTCGGCTCCCGCATGGTCACGGTTCTCGGCAACCACGACGTCCACCTGCTGGCCCTCGACGCCGGCCGGGGCCGCGAGCACCACCGCGACTCGCTTGGCGAGATCCTCGAGGCTACCGATCGCAAGGAGCTGCTTCGCTGGTTGCGAGAGCGGCCGCTGGCCCACCGCGAGGGCGATCATCTTTTGGTACACGCCGGTCTCCACCCGACCTGGACCGCCGGCAAGGCAGTGCGCCGAGCCCGGCGGCTGGAGAGGTACCTGGCGAAGCGCAAGCGGTTGCGGCAGCTTCTGGATGCGGCCGATGGAACGCGGCGGCCCTCCGAAGATCTGGCCAAGCGCGCCGCCGACCTCGAGATCTTCACCCGGATTCGTACCTGCACCCAAGACGGCCGGCTGTGTGCCCACACCGGCCCGCCCGACACCGCGCCCAAGGGCTGTCTTCCGTGGTTCGAGATCCCCGGGCGGCGCAGCCGCAAGGTCACCGTGGTGGCCGGACATTGGGCCGCGCTGGGCTTGCGGCTCGAGAAGAGGTTCGTGGGGCTCGACACCGGTTGTGTCTATGGGGGCGAGTTGACCGCTTTGCGACTCGAGGATCGCCGGGTGTTTGCCGAGCCCAACCGCGAGCGGGGGTAAGATCGGCGCCGATGCGACACCTGGAAAGACGATCGGACCCGCGCCGCGGAGTCGTGCCGGCGCTTCTTCTGCTGCTGGCGACGACTTCGTGCAGCGGGGTCTACTACTCGATCTGGGAAAAGCTCGGCTACGAAAAAAGAGACCTGCTGCGATCCAACGTCGAGGAAGTCCGGGAGGACCAGCAGCAGGTCAGCGAGCAGTTCGAGTCGACGCTGGAGCGAATCAAGGAGATCTACGGTCTCGAAGGGGGAGATCTCGAGAAGTCCTACGACCGGTTCAAGGGCGAGTATGAGCAAAGCGTGTCGCGGGCCGACGATCTCAGGGAGCGGATCGACCGGGTCGAGTCGATCGCCGAAGACCTCTTTGCCGAGTGGAGCGACGAGATCGAGTTGATCTCCGATCGGGGACTGCGGGATCGAAGCCGGGAACAGCTCCGCACGACCCAGGGTCGCTACCGTCAGCTCGAAGCGGCACTCGCCAAGACCGAAAACGGGCTCGACCCGGTGCTCGAGAAATTCCGCGATCAGGTCCTGTTTCTCAAACACAACCTGAATGCCCAGGCCGTGGGCTCGCTCGAGGCCGAGATTCTGGGGATCGAGCGAGACGTCGACGGCTTGATTCGAGATCTCCAGAGCTCGATACGCGAGGCCGAGGCCTTTATCGATCGGCTGCCGGACTGAGCGGGCGCGCGACCGCATGAGCGAGGACCCCGCTCCCACCAACCGGGGCTGGTGGAACGCCGAGAGCGACGGCTACCAGAGACGGCACGGGCGGGCGCTGGAAAAGGCGCCGTCGGCCTGGGGAACCTGGAGAATTCCCGAGTCGAGCGTGCGGGTGCTCGGAGAAGTCGACGGACGGGATGTCTTGGAGTTTGGCTGCGGCGCCGCCCAGTGGTCGATCGCTCTCGCGCGGGAGGGGGCGAGGGCCGTGGGGCTGGATCTGTCGGAGGTCCAGCTCGCGCACGGCCGCCGTCTGGCGGCCGCGGCCGGATGCCGGGTGCCGCTGGTTCAGGCGAGTGCCGAGAGCGCCCCGTTTGCCGGTGAGAGCTTCGACGTGGTCTTCTGCGACCACGGGGCGATGTCGTTTGCGCGTCCCGAGCGCACCGTGGCGGAGGCCGCGCGGCTCTTGCGTCCCGGTGGGCTGTTTGCGTTTTGCATGTCGACGCCGGTACGCGACATCTGCTGGGACGAGGTGACCGAGCGGGTAGCGGCCGAGCTCAAGAGCGAGTATTTCTCACTTCACCGGCTCGACGAGGAGGGCTCGTTGGCCTATCAGCTTCCCTACGGCGGCTGGATCCGGCTCTTCCGCCGCCACGGCCTGAGAATCGAGGACCTGATCGAGATCCGCCCGCCCGAGGACGCCCGGACGACCTACGAGGACTACGTATCGCTCGAGTGGGCGAGACGCTGGCCCGCCGAACACATCTGGAAGCTCACCAAAGAAGGTTAGCTTCCCGTCAGACCGCCGGTCAGGTAGAGCACGATCGCGCCGACCGCGATCATCGTGGCCAGCCCGCCGCCGAGCCAGAAAGCGAGCTCGCGCGTGCCCTGAGCGCGGGCCAGGATCCATTTGGCGAGCGCGTTGGTCGAGACACCCAAGAGGATCGCCGCGGCACCTTCCGTGTGGGTGAGCAGGGTCTTGCCGGTGAGCCCGGCAATGGTCAGGCAAACCGCCGAAGCGCTGGCGGCTCCGCCGAGCGCGCTCGCCAGATAGATTCCGGTCTCGCCCAGCCAGGCTTGTGCCGCTCGCACCAGGAGCAGCACGGCGGTGAAGAAGACGGCGAATTTCAGGGTGGGAGTGATCGAGAAGGGGTTGGCGAGCGGCAGCTCGACGCGCGGCTGATCCGTCGCCTTCCGCTCGCGTCGTGACAAAAAGAGCGCGCCGAGGAGGCCGGCGGCGGCCATTGCCAGAAGCGGCAGCTTGAGATGGCGGCCCAAGCCCGCATCGACCACCCAGGCGAGCAGCAACAACCGCGGGAATTGAACGGCGTTGGCCAGCACGGCGGCCGTGCCGAGAAGCCGAGCCGCTCCCGGCAGCTCGCGGGCGCGGGTGGCCAGCGACGCGGTCGCCGCAGTGGTAGAGACCAGCCCGCCGGCGATCGCACTCAGGATCAGTCCCCGGCGCCGGCCAAAGAACCGCACCATCAGATACCCGGCATAGCCGATCGTCGAGACCAGGATGACCAGCAGCCACACGTGGCGGGGGTTGAAGAACCCGAAAGGACCCAGATTGCGATCCGGCAGGAGGGGATAGATCACCAGAACGACCGCCAGATACTTGAGCGTGTCGAAAAGCTCTTCCTCGGTGATCGAGTCCTTGACAAAGCGATGCAACGCTTCTTTGGAAGCCAGCAACAGGGCCAGCACAATGGCGGCCGAAAGCGCGAGGGCCTCTTGCGTCTGAACCAGAACCCCCAGCCAGAAGACCACCAGGGCGCTCATCTCGGTGGTGAGACCGACCGCATGGCGGCTCTCGCGGTAATAGCCGAGGATGACGAGCGCCGCGACCGCGGCAAAGGCGGCCAGAGTAAACGCCGGCTGCGCGAGCAGCCCGCACACGCCACCCAGCAGGCCAAAGGCCGCGAAGGTCCGCACCCCGGCGGAGCCCTTGTCTTTGTCGGATCTCGATTTGTAGCGCTCGATCCCGATCAGCAGACCGATCGCCAAGGCCTCGGCGAGGCCGCGGGCACTCTGGAGGTCGATGGTCAGATTCTCCATTCCGGCTGTGAAAAAGCTAGCATGACTTTCCAGATTGGACTGATAGCCTGCCCGAGCACCGTGAGTGAGACCGACCCCAGCGCGAACAAGCATCGCACGACGGTCCGCCGGCTGCCCAAGCGCGGCCACTACGACCGGGAGACGATCTATTCGATCCTCGACGAGGGCCTCGTCTGCCATGTCGGCTTTGCCGTCGACGGCCACCCCTACGTAATCCCGATGAACTACGCGCGCGACGGTGACCGGCTGATCCTCCACGGGTCGGTGGCCAGCCGTCTGCTCGGCCACCTGGCGGAAGGCTTCGAGGCCTGCGTGACGGTGACCTTGCTCGACGGTCTGGTGCTGGCGCGCTCGACCTTTCACCATTCGATGAACTACCGGTCGGTGGTCGCCTTTGGCCGCGCGCGGCCGATCCGCGACGAGGTCCTCAAAAACCGGGCCCTCGACGCGCTGGTCGAGCACTTGGTCCCGGGCCGATCGGCGGACGCGCGCCGCCCTGACGACAAGGAGCTGGCGGCGACCGAAGTGCTCGAGTTTCCGCTCGACGAAACCTCGGCAAAGATTCGCACCGGCCCCCCGGGCGACAACGACGAGGACCTGGCCCTCGACGTCTGGGCCGGGGTCATTCCTCTGCCCACCGAGCCCGGAGCGCCCGTGCCGGCCCCCGACCTGCGCGCCGGGATCCCCACCCCCGGCTATGTCGACCGATATCGGAGACCGGGAGGGCCGGGGCAGCCGCGCACGCCACCGGAGGACGACGCGGACTCCGAGTAGAAACCTGAGGAGATAAACATGGTCGATGCGACATCGGGACCCCTCAAGTCCGAGCGCGTGCAGCAAAAGATGCTGACCATCCCAGGGTGGGAGCTCCAAGACGACTCGATCACCCGTACCTACAAGCTGCCCAGCTTTCGCTCGGCCCTGGCCTTTGTCCAGCTTGTGGGCGAGCTGGCCGAGGCTGCCGACCACCACCCCGACATCGATATCCGTTACAGCAAGGTCCAGCTCGTTTTGAGCACCCACTCGGCCGGTGGTCTGACCGAGAAGGATTTCGAGCTCGCGGGCCAGATCGATCAGCGCGGTTAGCCGGCCGCCGCGTTGACCCCCCATCCGAGCGACTGTCATACTGCGTAGTTAGGGTGCTAAGGCGCGCGGGCGCGCCGCGGCGCCTTGTGTAATTTTTGGGGTCTCCCCGGGGGCGAGAGCCATTAGCGTACCGATCTCACAGGCCTGGACGGTGGCGTCCTATGTCCTGACAAAGAAGCTCCGAGGGGAGAAGCGCTACCCCCTGGTTCTGATGCTGGAGCCGCTGTTCCGGTGCAACCTGGCCTGCGCGGGCTGCGGCAAGATCCAATACCCGGCACACATCCTCAAGCAGGAGCTCAGCCCCGAGCAGTGTTTTCGCGCCGCCGAGGAGTGCGGCGTGCCGATCGTCTCGATCCCGGGCGGCGAGCCGCTGATGCACTCGCGGATCGGCGAGATCGTCCGCGGCCTGGTCGAGCGTCGCAAGTATGTCTATCTATGCACCAACGCGTTGCTGCTCGAGGAGAAGCTCGACCTCTTTGCCCCCTCCAAGTATCTGACCTTCAGTATTCACATGGACGGGCTCGAAGACGAGCACGACTTCGCGGTCTGTCGCGAAGGCGTCTACGAGGTGGCCGAGCAGGCGATACGCGTGGCCCTTGCGCGCGGCTTTCGGGTGACCACCAACACAACACTCTTCGAAGGCGCCGATCCCGAGAAGGTCCGGTCCTTTTTTGACCGCATGACGGAACTCGGAGTCGAGGGCATGACGGTCTCGCCCGGTTACAGCTACGACAAGGCCCCGGACCAGGGAAGCTTTTTGCAGCGCGAGCGCACCCGCGAGCTCTTTGCCCGCATCCTGGCGGCGCCCAGGCGGGGGTGGAAGTTCAACCAGTCGCCCCTCTTTCTGGAGTTTCTCTCCGGTGCCCGGGACTACGAGTGCACTCCCTGGGGCAATCCCACCTACAACCTCTTTGGCTGGCAGAAGCCGTGCTATCTGCTCCAGGACGGCTACGCAGAGACGTTCGAGGAGCTGATGTCAGAGACCGAATGGGAACGGTTTGGCACCGGGCGCGACGAGCGGTGCCGCGACTGCATGGTCCACTGTGGTTACGAGGCTTCGGCGGTGGACGAGACCTTCTCCGGCGGCGGTGGGTTCTTCGCCACCGTGCGGGCGACCTTGTTCGGCCATCGTGTCAGCGACGAGCATTTCGCCGCCTACAGCCCGGAGCGACCCACAACGGAAGCGCCCCAGCCGGACTTTGTTCCGCTGACGGCTCTCGGAAGAAACGCGCATCGGGCGTCGGCCGGCTCGCCACCTCGATGACCGGAAGATGACCGGCAAAGAAGGCGGGTCCGAGCGCGAGAAGCCGGAGATCTCGCAAGGGTTCTCGTGGCAGGGCCGCGATCCCGACGAGCGGGCGGCGGTTCTGGAGGCCGCCTTCGACTACCGTGGTGACGTGACCCTGACGCTCGAGTCGGGCGAGCGCGTGAGCGGCTATGTCGCCAACCGCGACCACCGGGCCGACCACCCGCACCTGGACCTTTTCCCCACGACCGGAGCAGAGCGACGGCGTCTCCACTATTCGGACATCCTGGGAGTGGAGTTCAGCGGCAAGGACACCGCTTCGGGTAAATCCTGGGAGAGTTGGGTGCGGCGATGGAACGCCAAAAAAGAGGCGGAAGCACGGGGCGAGACGGTCGGCGACATCAGCTTGTTTCCGGAAGATCTCGAATAGTCCGCTGCGCTTCGCCTGCTGCTGCGGGCTGCTAGCATCGACCGGCGGCACCGCCGTCCCCCTCGCATGTCGGCCAAGAAAAAAACCCCGAAGCGAAAAACCGTCAAGAAAAAAACCACCAAAAAGAAGACCGCAGCAACCGCCGCCAACCGAGCAAAGCCGAGACCTGCGGCGCGCAAAAAGACGGGTAAAAAAAAGACCGCGGGCAAGAAGACCGCCCGCGCCAAGAGCGGTGCCTCCAAGCCCCGTCAGCGCGCCACCGCGCGCTCGATGGCGCGGCAGCAGCGCGAGATCTCGGTCAGCGAGTTCTTTACCAAGAACCGCCATCTGCTGGGGTTTGACAGCCCCACCAAGGCGCTCCTGACCACTATCAAGGAGGCGGTCGACAACTCGCTCGACGCCTGTGAAGAAGCGGGCATCCTCCCCGAGCTCGAGGTCACGGTCGAGCCGACCGGCGACAACCGCTACCGGGTCTCGGTCACAGACAACGGACCCGGGATCCTCAAGAACCAGATCCCGCGTATCTTTGGCAAGCTTCTCTACGGCTCGAAATTCCACCGGCTGCGTCAGAGCCGGGGTCAACAGGGAATCGGCATCTCGGCGGCCGGCATGTACGGCCAGTTGACAACCGGCAAGCCGATTGTCATCGAGAGCCGGACGTCGAAGCGCCGCCCGGCGCACCGCTACGCTCTGGTCATCGACACCCGGCGCAACGAGCCGGTGGTCAAGAAAGACACCGAGGTGGAGTGGGATCGGGCCCGCGGCACCCGCGTCGAGATCGAGCTCGAAGGGGTCTACAAACGCGGCCGGCACTCGGTCGAGTCCTATCTGCGTCAGACCGCTCTCGCCAACCCCCACGTCGCAATCCGCTACCAGCCACCGGGCGAGGAAGAATCGGTCGTCTTCCAACGCGCCTCCAAAGACCTCCCCGAAGAGGCTTTGGAGATCAAGCCTCATCCGTACGGCGTCGAGGTGGGCCTCCTGCTACGGATGCTCAAGGACTCCACGGCCCGCAAGCTCAAGTCGTTCTTCCAGACCGAGTTCAGCCGCGTCGGACCGACGCTCGCGACCCGGTTGGTCGAAGGGGCCGGGCTCAAGGTCACGACTTCCCCGCGCCGGGTCTCGCCCGACGCCGCCGAGCGGTTGATCCACTCGATCCGCGAGACCCGCATCCCGGCGCCGCCCACCGACTGCCTGTCACCGATCGGCGAGGAGCGCCTGCTGGCGAGCTTGAAAGAACAGATCGAGGCCGACTTCTACGCCGCAGTGACCCGATCGCCGTCGGTCTACCGGGGCAACCCGTTTCAGATCGAGGCGGGGGTCGCCTACGGGGGCGACCTGCCGGTCGATGATCTGGTGGGCCTCTATCGCTACGCCAATCGAGTCCCGCTTCTCTATCAGCAGGGCGGCTGCGCGCTCCACAAGGGAGTCCTGTCCACCAACTGGAAGAGCTATGGCCTGACGCAAAGCCGCGGCGCGCTCCCCGCCGGGCCGATGATCGTCATGGTCCACATCGCCAGCGTCTGGGTGCCCTTCACCAGCGAGTCCAAAGAGGCCGTGGCGAGCTACGACGAGATCATCAAGGAGCTCAAGCTCGCTCTCCAGCAGGTGGGCCGCAAGCTCGCAACCCACATCCGCAAGGCGCGCAAGGCTCGAGACGCCGCCCGCAAGCGCGCCTACATCGAGCAATACATCCCGCACATCGGCATCGCGCTCCAGCAGATCCTGGACCTCACCGAGCGTCAGGAGAAGAAAGTGGTGACCACGCTCAGCGGGACGCTCGAGCGCAGCCGCAAAATGTGAGCCGCCGCTCATCAGCGTTGGTTTGCCTCCGGTCGGAGGCTCCTCAGGGCACGGTGCGCGCTACTCGGACTTCGGTGATCCAGAGGCGCGCGCCTCGGTTTCCCTCGCGCCGGACCGGGATCGGACTTCGGGTGTCCTTGCCATGCGCTCGGTCAAACGTCCCTGGTGGAGCCTCCGACCGGTTGGCAAACCAATCCACTCAAGCGAGACGCGCAATGCCTGAGGAGACCCGGGCCGGGGCAAGCCCGGCCCCTACATTGCGGGGTGAGGCTTAGGTCTTCTTCCCTACAAGTTGTAGGGGCGGGGCTTGCCCCCGCCCGTCCCGAACTAAACCGTCACCCCCCGGTTGACCGGTGAGAAGCTGGGGTCGTTGAACACCGTGCGGTAATTCGAGTTCCCCATCCGGCGCTCCAGGATCTCGGTCAAGACGTCCCGGTAGTCGATGGTGATGTCGAGGTCCTGGTCCTCGAAGAGCTGGTTTTTCTTGAGGCCGGGCCATTTGGTCAGCACGCGGCCGCCGTGGATTCCTTCGCCCATCGCCATCATCACCCCGCCGTAGCCGTGGTCGGTCCCCTGGCTGGCATTCTCGAACACGTTGCGACCGAACTCGGACATGGCCACGGTGACCACGTTGTTCACGCCCGAGCTTTTGAGATCGCGGTGAAAGGCGGCGAGCGACGAGCCCAGGATCATCATCAGGTAATCCATGTGGCCATCGAGCGTGCCCTGGGTGTCGTGGGTGTCCCAACCGCCGAGATCGATCGCCACGGCCTCCACCCCGACGTCCGCCTTGATGAGCGCCGCCGCCGAACGCAGCGAATAGCCGAACTCATCCTCGCCGTACCGCGCGCCCCCAGAAGGCTTGTAGTTGCGGAATTTGATCTTGTCGAGCGTATCGATGGTGCGAAAGGTGTTGGCCGAGGAGTCCTTGAGGGGCTGTGAGGAGGCGGCGTAGATCTCTTCCAGAATTTCTTCGCGCTCTCTGCGGGTCTTGCCCGAGCCGGTAAAACCGAAGTCGGCCAGGTCGTTGATCGGCAGGGTTTTGGGCGCTCCCACCAGGGTCCGTTGCAGGCCGTAGGAGATGCCGACGCCCCGGAGCACCGCGTCCTTGACTGTCGGTGCGGTAGCGGCCAGATGGCGCCCCAGCCAGCCGGTCGAGAGGCTGGCCGGCGGGTGGCCCCTCCCGACCTCCATAAAGTGCATGGCGTCGAAGTGGGAGCGGTTGGAGTCCTTGAGCCCGCAGGCGTGGACGACGAGGAGGTCGCCGTCGTCGTAGGCGTCCATCAGCGGCTTGAGCGGTTGCGGAAAGCCGAACTCGCCGTCCAAGTCGAGGGCGCGAATCTGTTTGTCCTTGCTGTCGGGGGGCGGCACCGCCTGGGTGGGCCTCAGATCGTAGTAAGGCTTCTCGGTAAAGGGCACGCACAGTGTCAGACCGTCGACGCCACCGCGCAGAAAGATCGACACCATGATGTCGCGCGAGCTGCTGTCGCTCTGCGCATAGACCACCCGCGGCAACCAGGTGGGGGCGACGGCCGCCGCGACGACTCCGGCCGACATCCCGACAAAGTTGCGCCGGGTGAGCTGGTTGTACTCCTGGCAGCCCTTGCACTCGTGTTCTTGTTTTTTTTCACTCATGGCGGTACCTCAGTAGAGCTGGAACTCGGGGGCGGCGATCGCCATGCCGATCGCTTCGCGCAGCCGTTTGGTGGTGATCTCCTCGCGGCCGAGAAACTCCTGGATGGACTTCCTGGTTTTTTTGCTCAGCGTGCGGTTGAACATCTGGCGGTCGATTCTCTTGGCGATCGTCTTGGGCGAGGCTTCGAGATCCAGCAGCGCCGGGTCCAGCCGCGCGCCCGACACCTCTGGGATCGGGAAATCGGCGGCGAAGTTCCAGCGCGGCAGGATAAAGCCGGACCAGTAGTCCTCCGCGTCCGGATAGCCGTTCGGCGCGCTCCAGGCAAAGGGAAGATGACCGGCGAGCTCGAGTTGTTCGATCAGAAAGCCCGCGTCGCGGACGTCCGCCAGGGTCGCTCGAACGGCCGAGGCCATGAGGTGGACGGGGCGCTTGAGCTTGGGCTCGGCGCTCTGCATTTGCTTGCGCGCCAGGATGACCTTGACGGTCGCGGCGATGTCGCCGTCGGTGGCGAGGAACTTTCTCGCGGCCTTGCGCACCAGCTTTCTCTTGGGCTTGTATCCCCAAAAGTAGCGGACCAGCTTCTCCGCGATGAAATCGGCGGTCTTGGGATGGGTGGCCAGAAGATCCAGGATCTGCTCGCCGTCTTCCTCTCCGCCGCCGGACGGAATGACCCGTCCCAGGACGACTTTCTCGCGTTTGTCATGGTAGTGGTTGGCGAAACGGAAAGTCCCCATCTGGGGCTCGCGTGAGTACACCCCGTGTAGAGTCCAGCCGGTAAAGGCGCGGGCGACCTCGCGCACGTCTTTCTGGGTGTAGGGGCCGTCGACGCCCAGCGTGTGGAGCTCCATCAGCTCGCGGGCGTAGTTCTCGTTGGGGTGGCCCTTGACGTTGGTGTCGTTGGTCAAATACTCGAGCATGGCCGGGCTGTGGGCGCTCGCGCCCAGCAGGTCGCGGAAGTTCCCGAGCGCGTGCGGGCGGATCACCTCGCGATCGTCGGTCATCTTGAGCAGGTATCCGTGGTCGGCAAAGATGTCGATCGCAAAGTGGTCCGACCAGAAGATCACCATCCGCTCGTAGAGCTGTCGGGGACTGTACGCGGCGCGCAGCACGCTCGCTACCATCAGCTCGATCACCGGCCGGAAGGACTCGTCGTCGAAGTTCTGGTAGAGCTGGTACGGCGTCATCGAGAGACTGCGCAGGCTCGTGTTGAGCTCGTCCTCGAATCCGCCGTCGTCGATCGACGCCCAATCCAACTGCCCATCCAGCCAGGCGTTGTAGCCCAGCTCGGAGATGCGGGCGAGCTCGGCCAGGTTGAGCCCCATGGTGGCGCGCTGGACGAGGCGCTGCTCGGGCGTGAGGCCCTTTTTTGCCTTGGGCCGCAAGGCACGGATCAGCTTGCGCGAGCGATGGGCCGTTCTCCGCTCCCCGCGCAGCAGGCGCCGTGGCACCCGAGGACGCCGCCTGAGGCGAAGCGCTCTCGTCGCTCCCGCCGGGCGCATCGGCACAATGCGGGTGGAGGAAGAAAAACCCGGGGCGTAGCCTTCTGACTGTCGCATGACGACCTCCTGCCGTCGCGAGCCCGGAATCGAGGAGCCCCGAGTCATCTCCAGGCCCCGGACTCTCGATTTGTCTGTTTCGAGCCTAGCACAGCCGGGCTCGAGACCCGTCCGCTCCGCCGACGACAGCTACAGAACCTTCTCGTGGCAGCGCGCCGCTTCGAGCCCACGCTCCAGCCGAAGCTCGGGACGCCAGCGGAACTTCCGCTCCAGAGCGTCGATCGGTGGTCGCGCGATGTCTGCGAACGGTTCCACAGTCTGGCGGGTCCGGCGGTCTTCGATCCCGGCCAAGTCGTTGATGATCCGGCCCAGAATAGGCGCGAATTTGAAGCCATGTCCGCTGCCGCCGCTGGCGACGGTCAGCCCCCGGCGGTCCGGGTCGCGGGCGATCCAGAAGTCCTCGTCGGCGGTGTCGCAATAGGGGCAGAGCCGGGTCTTGACGATCTCGGCACCGGCAAGCGAGGGGAGGTAGGCGCGGAGAAACTCGCGCAGCTTGTGCGTCGCTATGGCCGGGACGGTGAGCGTTCCGTCGTCGGGGGGCGCGACGCCGGTTCCGTGATGGCCGATCTTGACCACCTCGGCGCTTGGGTGGAGCGGAAAGCCGTAGAACCCGGTGCGAGCCACATCGGCGGTGAAGGTGGGAAAGGATGCGGGCAGAAATCCGGTCGGCTCCGCCGGCCGCAGGTGCCAGACCGGATGATAAGTGCGCCGGAACGCGTCTCCGAGCTCGGGAAGGAGCCGGCCCGTCCAGGAGCCCGAGGCCAGGAGGATCCGGTCGGCCTGGTGGCGGGCGCCGCTTACGTCCTCGACGCCCCGGACCCGCCCACCGTCCTGGAGCAGACGCCGGACACCGGTGTGCTCGCGGACGTCGATCTCTTCCTGTCGCGCCTGTTCGGCCAACCATTCGATCACCCGGCCGCTTTCGGCATACCCGCCGCAGGTGTGGAAGAAGCCGTCGGCAAAGATCGAACCGTGGGCCGGGAACCGGCGGCCGAGGTCACGCCCGCCGATCCGTTCGGGTCGGTGCCCACGAGCCTCGAGCAGGCGATGACTCTCGTACTCGAGACCGCCGGGGGCCATGCGGTCGAGCGAGGTCATCAAGACACCGGTCTCGTGGTAGAGGGGCTCCTGGCCCGCGTCGCGCCACGCCTCGTTCCAGCGCAGCCACCCGGCGCGGGCCTCCTCTGCGAGAGCCATATAGGTCTCGTCCGGTCCGTACTCCATGCGGATGACCTTGCTGATGTCGGTCGAAGCCGCCAGGGGGTGAGGGATCGGCCCCTGGTCCAGAAGCCTCACGTGGTGTCCGCGACGCCGCGCTTCGAGGGCGGCGGTCAGACCGAACACTCCGGCGCCGACGACGAGGATCCGCGCGGACGGCATGACGTGCGGGCTCGTCAGGTGGCGGGGTAGGTCTTGCCCGCTACGATGCGATCGAGCTGTCGCAGGTGGTGATCCAGGTGACGGGTCATAAACAAAAGACCCTCGCTCAGGTTCAGCGGTCCGGCGACCGGATGCATGAACCCGGCCGACTGGAGCGCGCCGTCCTCGAGGTCGTCGAGCAGGTCGTGAAGACGGTCTCTCGTCTTTTCCCACTCGGACTCGATCTCGCCAAACGAGACCTCGCCATCCGGGATGGTTCGTCGTGCCGGGCTCTTTACCCGAATCCCCAGCTTCATGATCACCCACACCGCGGCGTAGCCAAGCTTCTGCGCCAGCCGTCTTTTCTTTGAAGGGCGATCCTTGAGGCGCACCATCGCGTCCACCCCGACCTGTTCCGCGATCACGATGTGCTGGACGACCTGGGTCGGCGTCCAGTCCTCGGGCTCGGCTCGAAACGCGCGCTGCGCCTCGTTCATCTCCCGGACACGGCGGAGCATGTTAAGGCGACGGTCTTCGAGACCGGCATACATTTGTTGCAAGACCGGGATCACAGCGAGCCCCTCAGAGACGGATATGGGGAGCTTAGCACCGAGCGCGAGCGTCGGTTTGCGTTGACCGATCGGGATAGCATGGTCCAAGCCCGAAATGCCGACGATCGAGCAGAACCTGGCCGAGTTCACGACCGACTACGATTGGTCCGGGCGCGGCGACGAGTGGTCGGAGCCTTGGGGGGGCACCGATTGGCAGTGGAGGGGGACCCTGTGGCCGCGCATCCATCGCTTTGTGCCGGCGGGAACGATTCTCGAGATCGCCCCCGGATTTGGCCGCTGGTCGCAGTTTTTGAAAGAGTTGTGCAAGCGTCTCTATCTGGTGGATCTTTCGGAGAAGTGCGTTGATGCCTGCGAGGAGCGGTTTCGCGCCGACGCCCACGTCGAGTGTTTTCTCAATGACGGGACGTCCCTCGACATGGTTCCCAGTCACTCCGTCGATTTTGTGTTCAGCTTCGACTCCCTGGTCCACGCCGACGCCGACGCGGTCGAGGCCTATGTGTCACAGCTGCCGCGCGTCTTGAGCGCGGAGGGGGTGGCGTTTCTCCATCATTCGAATCTGGGCGAGTACGCGGCCCACTTCACGTTGATCGAACGCCTGCCGCTGGGAACGGGAGTCCTGCGCCGGCTGGGCCTTCTCGACACCTGTGCGCAATGGCGCTCTTACGACATGACCGCCGTAAAGCTCCGCCGGTTTGCGGAAACCAGCGGCTTGAGTTGTGTCTCTCAGGAGCTGGTCAACTGGAAGACGCGGAGGTTGATCGACTGCATGTCGGTGGTGACGCGTCCGGGGTCCCGCTGGGACGGCCCGCCGCGGATTGTGCGGAACGACGGTTTTATGGAGGAGGCGGCCCGGGTGGCGGCGATCGCCGGACTCTACGGTCCCACCGGAAAGGGAGCGAGCGAAAACGGAGGCGGCCAAGATGGCGAAGAAAAAAAAGCCCACCGGCAAGACCCCTAGCCGTAAGCGCGGGTCCAAAAAGAAAGCGGCGGGCAAGGCCGTCGCGAAGAAAGGTGTGAGGGCGAAGCGGGGCGCCGTCGGCGTGGTGCGCCGAATTCGGGGTGAGGCCCGCGATGTTCATCAGAAGATCCTCAAACGCAAGACCCCGTCGCTCAAGTTTCCGGTGCGCAGCCTCTCGAACGTGGTCTACCGACCCGCCAAGGGGTTTTTTCAGATCAAGGGCAAAAAGAAAGAGCGCACACTGACCGTCGGGACGGTCAAGACCTTTGCCCAGACCCTGCGGATGATGGCGTTTTCCAAAGAGCTGGTCGAGGCCGACGACATCGCCACCAAGCGGGAGGCCTACTATGTCTCCAAGAACTGGGATGAGTGCCGGTTCAACGAACAACCCGAGAGCGACACGGTGATGGAGGATGTCGAAGCTCTCTTCCGGGTCAACCGGGAGCAGCTCGGGTTCATCCCCGAGGAGAAGGGCGGCGACGTCGCCGGCGAGCTCGTCGTCATCGACTACGACCGCGAGACCGGTGAAGAGCTGCGCATCGATTGCACCCGCTTTGGCTCGGGGGCGTATTCGATTCCGATCTCGGTCGAGAAGCTGGGCTTCGAGACCGACGCCGATTTCATCCTGGCGATCGAGACCGCCGGGATGTTCCAGCGCCTGGTCAAGCACTCCTACTGGCGCCAGGCTAATTGCATCCTGGTTTCCCTGGGAGGCGTTCCGACTCGCGCCTGCCGCCGCTTTATCCGCCGCCTCGCCGACGAGCGCGAGCTGCCGGTCTATGTCTTTGTCGACGGCGATCCCTACGGCTATTCCAACATCTACCGCACCCTCAAGGTGGGCTCCGGAAACGCCGCTCACATGAACGAGTTCTTCTGCGTGCCGCAGGCTCGGTTTCTCGGCGTGACGCCTCAGGACATCACCGACTACGACCTGCCGACCCATCCGCTCAAGGAGGTCGACATCAAGCGCGCCAAGGACGCGCTCAAGAACGACCCCTTCGTGCGCCACCACAAAGAGTGGCGGCAAGCGATCGAGCAGCAGGTCAAGATGGGCGTGCGCGTCGAGCAGCAGGCGCTGGCCAAACACGGCCTCAACTACGTGATCGACGAGTACCTGCCGCAGAAAATGGCCGACACCACGGCGTTCTTGCCTTAGCTCCTGCGACACTGGAACGGTTTTCCGTATAACGGCCGAGCGCTCGATGTCGTTGCGCCCTGAAGCGGCCGCCGCCTCTGGCGGCCGTCCGGGCCGCCGTCCCTGCGGCCGTAGGGTCGGCGCCCCCGCCGGCCGCTTCAAGGGCCGGGCGTTGCCTACGGCGTCGACGTGTAGTTGTCGATCAACAGCGATCCCGACGCGGCTGGAGCGCTGCCGGAGGGCAGCCCGACCGTCACCGACCGCATCCGGCGGCTGTTGTTGGCCAGATCGGTGGCGCCGATCTTGAGGCGGCCGTTCTTGAAGACCATGATCTCCCCGTCGGCGGCGTCGGCCCCGGAGGCGCGCAGCCAATCGAGCTCGATCTTGACCTTGCGGCGACTCGGTAGCCGGGTGCGGCCGATCTGATGGAGCTTGTCGTCGGCGCGCCGTACCAGGAGGTTCAGCCAGTAGCGCCCGCCGTCCTCTTCCACGGTCAGCCGGATGTGTCCCTTCCTGCGCGTGCCGGCGAGCCGCAGGAACTCGATTGCCTCGCCACCGAGATCGGCGTTGTTGACGCTCAAGTCGAAGCCCAGACGAAAGGTGCTCTCGCCCGAGGGTTCGTCGGAACGCACAAATCGCCGGACACTGCCGTCGCCCAAACCGATCTCGAGGGCGTGCTCCGAGCCCCGCAGGCCGGGTGAGGCCACCGTGGGGCCGCGGCGGCGCGCCGACCAGTCCCGCAGGTCTCCCGCCTCGAAGTCCGTGGCAAAAAGCTCCTGACCTGCGACCCGGTAGACCTCGCCCAAAAAGTGCGCGAGATAGAGCTCGCCGCTCTCGGACTCGCCAAAGGAGGTGATCAGCAGCCCGGTGTCGAGAAGCTGGTTGGAGACCCAGCGGTCGGCCGAGTTGCGGCGCGCGCCCCAGACCTCCCCGGTGCAGAAGTCGCCGTAGAGATAGGTGCCGTAGAGGGTCGGAGCGCGCGGACCACGGTAGAAGTAGCCGCCGGTGACCGAGTTGCACTCGGGTGTGGTCTTGTCGTGGGAGTACTCCACGATCGGATCGACCAGCGATTCATCCGCGCACTCCTCCTCGCTCCGTAGACAGTTGGTCCCCTCCTTGACCGGCCAGCCGAAGTTCAGACCCCCGGGGCTGCCCGCCGGCGCAAAGCTGATCTCCTCGAAATTCGCCGCCCCGACGTCGCCAAAAAACAGATCGCCGGTCTCCCGGTCAAAGGTCAGCCGCCAGGGATTGCGCACGCCATAGGCCCAGATCTCCGGCAGCACACCCGTCATGCCCCGGAAGGGGTTGTCCTTGGGCACTCGATAGGTCGAGCCGCGGTCGACGTCGATCCGCAAGATGGTTCCGGGAAACGACTCCAGATTCTCGGCTTCACCGCGGGCGCCGCCTTCGCCGTTGGCGATGTAGAGATAGCCGTCCGGACCAAAGGCCAGGATGCCGCCGTGGTGGTTGATGTCGCGCTTCTCCCAGCTCAGCAATTCACGCTCCGAGTTCACGACCGCTCGGTTCGGATCTGCCGACACGCGGAAGCGGGAGACGACGGTCCTGAGATCCGTGGCCACATAGCCGATGAAAAACCGGCCGTTGGTCTCGTAGTCCGGGTGAAACGCCAGGCTGACCAGCCCGCGCTCGTTGGCGCAGCACGCGACCCGGTCGGAGATGTCGAGAAACGGGGTGTCGAGGACCGTTCCGCGGTCGAGGACGAAGATCTGTCCGGTCTGCTTGACGATGAACAGCCGGTCGGTGCCGTCGCCGGCGTGGACCAGGGCCGTGGTGCGGCCGCCGTCGGCCGCAACGAGCTCGAGACGGATGCCGGTCTCGGCCGACGCGGTCTCACAGAGGATCGGGAAAAAAAGGCCGACCAGCGCGAGTTTCCAAAGCGCGCGGCCGGCACGCTTGCGGTCCGCTTGATTCATGCGATCCCTCTTAAGGAGTAGACGAGTAGTTGTCGACGAGAAAGCTTCCCGACGCCGCCGACACCGAGCCGGCGGGGAGCCCCAGAGCGACCGCCCGCACGTCCAGGTCCGCGTTGGCCAAATCAATGGCCCGCACCCGGACCTTTCCCTTCTTGGTGAGATGGACCTCGCCGTCGATTTGGTCGGTACTCGAAGCCCTCATCCAGGTGACGCCGATCTTCACGGTTCGCCGCGCCGGCACCGGGGTGCGGCCGAGGTTCTCGAATGGGCCGTCCGCTCTCCTCGCCAACAGGTTGACGTAATAGGAGTCACCCTCCTGTTCGAGCAGAAGCTTGACGTGGCCTTTTTTTTTGCGTCCGGCAAGACGCAGGATTTCGATCGACTGGTCGGCCAGGCCGACCCGGTTGGCGTTCAGGTCGAACGTCAGGGAGAAAGTGGTCTGTGCGGTGTGTTTGGAGCGGAGAAAAATCTTCTTTTTGCCGCCGCCGACCGCCACCTCCAGCGCGTTGTCGGAGCGCTTGAGCCCGGGAGAGGAGACCATCGGACGGCCACGGCGCTGCGACCAATCGGTGGCATCCCCGGATTCGAAGTCGGAGGAGAACAGCGGCTGTCCGACCACGCGGAAGACCGCGCCGATCTCTTCGCCACTCGGACCCTCACCACGGATGCTGGGCTTGAAGTCCGCGACGTAGAGGCTGCCGTCTTCGGCTTCTCCAAAGGTTGCCGGAAGCAGGGTTGTGTCGAGGAGCTGGTTGGCGACCCAGCGCCCGGCCGAGTTCCGCCGGGCCCCATAAAACGTGCCGGTGCAGAAGTCCGCATAGAGATACATGCCGTCGAGGGTCGTTGCGCGGGGACCGCGGTAGAAATAGCCGCCGGTGACCGCGTTGCAGAGCCCGGTGACCTCGGGGTCATCGTGCGGAAAAGCGACGATCGGCGGCACCAGGGAATCATCGGAGCACTCATCGGCGAGCAGGCAGTGGGTTCCTTCCAGGATCGGCCAGCCGTAGTTCTCACCACCCGTGCTGTCGGCGCTTTGAAAGTTGATCTCTTCGAACCGCGCGCCGCCGACGTCGCCAAAGAAGAGATCGCCGGTCTCCCTGTCAAAGGTCCGGCGCCAGGGGTTGCGCACGCCCCGAGCCCAGATCTCGTCGAGGGCGTTGGGGTCGGCGACAAAGGGGTTGTCGTCCGGGATCGTGTAGGGGAAGGCGCCGTCGACGTCTACCCGCAGAATTTTGCCCAGCAGCGAGCCGAGATCTTGCGGCACGTCGCGCGAGCCACCGTCGCCGGTGCCGATATAGAGATAGCCGTCCGGGCCAAACGCCAGGAGCCCACCGTGATGCGACACCGAAGGCTTCGAGTAGCGCAGAATCTCGCGCTCCGAGCCGGCGCGCGCCCGGTCGGGATCGGAGGAAATCTTGAGCCGCGAGACCACCGTGTCGTCGTTGTCCGGGTCGGTGTAGCTGATGTAGAAGAAACCGTTCGATGAAAAGTCGGGGTGGAAGGCGAGGCTGCGCAGGCCGCGCGAATTCGCGCAACACACGATTCTCGAGCTGAGGTCCAGAAACGGCCGGGGGAGGATGGCGCCGTCCTTCAGGATCATGATCCGTCCCCGCTGCCGGACCAGAAACAGCCGGCCGCTGCCGTCTCCCGGTGAGACCAGGTCGAGTGTGCGGTCGGCGTCGGTGCTTTGGACAACCAGGTCGAGCCGGATGCCGGACGCTTCGACCCGAAGGGCTCCGGCGGCGAGCGCGACGGCGAGTACGATAACAATCCGCCAGCGATCGATCATGCCGGAATCCTAGCAGCGCCCCAAGTCGAGGAACTACCATCGCCCGATAGTTTTCCTCGAAGGCTGTGGAGTGCAACGAGGATAGACTCCGGCCACCGTGCAGACCCCCGAGCGGCCCGTCAGGAAGCGCGAGATCTTGGGCTGGGCGATGTTCGATTTCGCCAACTCGAGCTATACGACCATCATCGTCACCGTCGCGTTCGCGGTCTACTTCACCAAGCTGGTGGCGCCGGGTGAGAACGCCGACTGGTTGTGGAGCCTCGGGGTCGCAATCAGCAACCTGCTGGTGCTCCTGTCGGCCCCGGTGATCGGGGCGGTGGCCGACGATTCCGGGCGCAAGAAGTGGTTTCTGGCCGCAAGCTATCTGTTCTGTGTTTGTGGCACCGCGGCGCTCTACTTTGTGCTGCCGGGCCAGATCGTGCTCGGCTTGGCGCTGTTTGTCTTTTCCAACTTCGCCTACGCTGCGGGCGAGAACATGGCGGGTGCTTTTCTCCCGGAAATCTCGACCCCGGCCAACATCGGGCGGATCTCGGGTTTTGGCTGGGGCCTGGGGTACTTCGGCGGTCTGGGAAGCCTGCTGCTGATCAAGCCGCTGATCGACGACGGGTTCACGCTGGAAAACCTGCCGAGCCTGCGTCTGGTGTGGGTGGTGACCGGGGCGTTTTTTTTGATTGCCGGCCTGCCGACGATGCTCCTTTTGAAAGAGCGCGCCGAGCGCGGGACTCCCCGTACGCTCGGCGGCTATGCCCGAATCGGATTCCAGCGTCTCGGAGACACGGCGCGATCGCTGCGGCATTTCTCCGAGCTGGCCCGGTTTCTGTCGGTTTTTCTGGTCTACAACTGCGGGCTGATGGCGGTGATCGCCTTTGCCGCGATCTATGCCGAGCGCACGATCGGCTTTAGCTCGTCCGATCTCATCTTTCTCTTTATCGTGCTTCAGCTCTCCTCGGCCGCGGGGGCGTTGCTCTTTGGCTGGATCCAGGACCGCCTGGGGCCCAAGCGTACGATCGAGCTGACCCTGTTCCTGTGGGTCGGTGTCGGGGTCGGCGCCTATCTGGCCCAGACCAAGACACAGTTCTGGCCGGTGGCGCTGGCCGCCGGGCTGGGAATCGGGTCGCTTCAATCGGCCTCGCGGGCGGTAGTCGGCCTCTTCTCACCGGCCTCGAAGAGCGGCGAGTTTTTTGGCTTCTGGGGTCTCGCGCAGCGCGCCGCCTATGTCGTGGGGCCGTTTGTCTTCGGTTTGGTCTCCTCGGCGACGGGCTCTCAAAGAATCGCCATCCTGATCAACGGCTCCTTTTTTGTCCTGGGTCTTCTCGGGCTGCGATGGATCGACGTTGAGCGCGGCCGGAGGGCGGCCGAGACCTGGACAACCGGCGCTGCCGCCGGTGCTTCCAAATGACCCGGTCGCGGAGCCGGCAGCGACTCGACCGCTTTCTGGCCGCGCTCGCGCGATTCATTCTCCGCATCTTTTTTCGCGAGATCGAGGTCGTCGGGCTCGACAAGATGCCCGACAACGAGCCCCTGCTGATCGTCTCGAACCACGGCAACGGCCTGGTGGACGGAATGCTGGTGGCTGGGTTTGTGCCGCGGCCGAGCCGCTTTCTGGGCAAGAGCACGCTGTGGAGCCATCCGGTGGTCAAGTACCTGGTCCGTCTGGCCGGCGCGATCCCGGTCTACCGGCGCCAGGACGAGGGCGTCGACACGTCCCAGAACGCCCGCACCTTCGAGCGCTGCCACGAGGAGCTGGCGGCCGGCGGCGCCATCGCGATGTTTCCCGAAGGTGTGAGTCACGACGAGCCCGGTCTGCTGCCGCTCAAGACCGGAGTGGCACGGATCGCGCTCGAGGCCGAGGAGAGATTTGGGCCACTGGGCGTGCGAATCCTGCCCGTGGGTCTCAACTTCGAGGCGCCGGACCTTTTTCGCTCGCGGGTGCTGGTGCAGATCGGCGAACCGATCGAGGTGTCCGCGGCCGAGGCCGCGGGAGACCGCGAAGCGGTGCGCGCGCTCACCAAGGCCGTGGAAGAAGGGCTGCGCGCGGTGACCTTGAACTACGAATCCTGGCGCCAGGCCGAGTTGCTCCACTGCGCGGCCGAGGTGTACGCGCGGCCGGCCGTCGAGGCCCCGCTGCGGGAGAAGCTCTCGAAGCAATTTGCGCTCAAGAAAGCCTTTCTGTCGGGTTACCGGGAGCTGTCGGGCCGGAGCCCGGAACTGGTGGTCGACGTGCTGGATGCGACCGGCCGCTACGATCGGCTCCTGCGCCGACTGCGGCTCGAGGACCGGCAGGTCGCGGCTTCTTATCCTCGCGGGCTGGTGGTCCGGTTTCTGCTGCGCAAGGTCTGGTCGCTGGCGTTCTGGCGTCCGCTGGCCTTTGTCGGGCTGGTCATCAACTGGCTGCCCTACAAGATTCCCGGTTGGGTCACCCGGCGGATCGGGCTGTCGACCAATCAGAGGGCGACCTACAAGGTCCTGATCTCGCTGGTCCTGTTCCCCGCTTTTTGGGCGCTGACCGGTGCTCTGGTGGCCTGGAAGTTTGGAGGCTTGTGGGGTGTGGCGGCGCTGCTTCTGGGTCCCCCGGCCGGCTATCTGGCGATCACCTACGCCGAGACCTGGCGGGCGCTGCGCGACGAGTCACGCGCCTATTTGAAGCTCAAGGGCCGCCGGGGCGTGGCCGACGAGCTCAAGAGGCGTCGGCTCGCGGTGCGCCATGAGGTCGAGAAGCTCATCGAGATCTACGGGTCGACTCGCTAGCCAAACAGCCCTCGACCAGGTTGCGTTTGGAGAAATGCCCGAGGCACAGCATCGAGACCGAGTCCTCGCGGCCTAAAAGCCGTCGGGTGATCCGGCGAACCGGCCAGCCGCGGTCGCGAAGCTCGGCCGCCCGCGCGCACAGCGACCTCAAATAGTCCAGCTTCTCCACCAGCTTGGCCTTGGCGTCCTCCACCACCCCCCGGTGACCGCACAGCAGGGTGTCGAAATCGTAGGCCAGGACCTTCTCCAGGCTGTCCAGGATGCCGCCCAAGTCTTCGTCGGCTCTCAAGTAACGGATGCGGCGCGAGACGTAGAGGTCGGCGCTATAGAGGTGTCCGCGTTGGGGATCCAGAAAGCAGGTCATGTCCGGAGAATGTCCCGGGAGGAGAATCGGCTCGAGCGTGCCGCCGTCGGGCAGATCGATGGATCCCTGTAGTGGTTCCGGGTGGGACCTCCTGGGCCGGCCCCAGAAGAAGAGCTGGTAGGGCTGGAGCGGAAAGCCCCCGGCAAGCGGCTCGAGGCTCTCGCGGGGGGCCATGATTCGGGCGCCGAAGTGATCCTGGATCAGGGCCAGGTTCCCGGCGTGGTCCTCGTGGTGGTGGGTGGCGACGACCAGCTCGGGCGGCCTCTCTTCGAGAAACGCTCGGACCTCCCGCCACTGATTGGGCGGGCCGCTGTCCACGACGGTCGAGCCCAGCCGGTAGAGATAGGCGGCGCTGTTGATCTTGCGACCAAACCGGCCCACGCGAACGCCTTCGATGTCGGCGACGCGAACTCTTCCGCGAACGCTCAACGGTTTGGATCCGCGGACCGGCGGCAGGCGGTCGGGCCGTTCGAAGTTTGGCGGGACGCCTCGGTCTCTCCGTCCCCGCGCGCCATGCGGGCGATCTCCCCGAGGGCGTACAGCCGTCCGGTGTCGATTCCACCGCAGCCCGCCGCGGCTTGCGCCCAGCTCTGTCTGGATTTGAGAATCCCGCGCCAGAAAGGAAAGGTCCGGCACTGGGCGGGGCGCACGTCGTAGATCGAGCACCCGCCGTTCCAGAAGATGCAATCGTGGTTGGGTTTTTCGGTGAGGGAGTGGCGCCGCCCGATCCGCCGCAGATAGCGCCGCCCGAACTCCTCGACCGTGAGCTGGAGAGTTTTGGCGATGCGGCGCGCCGCTCGGCGGTTCACCCACACATAGCCTTCGCCACGGCAGCACGCGCCACAGCCATGACACTCGAACCGCAGGCCGTCGGCGTACCACGGGCGGGCCGAATCGTCCTCGGGCGGCATGGTCCCAGATTACACGTTCGAGTTCGGCGTCCCGGGCAAGGACGGCGAGAACGCTGGGCTACACTGCCCGAGGTCGGTACGATCGTTTGTACAAAGGAAGCAGGACGCCGTGAGGACCGAGTGCACTGCCGGAACGGTTGCGGGCTGCCTGGTCGCCGGGCTCCTCTTCGCGGGTTGTGTGCTGGTGGACCCTGGGGGGCTCGGCAACCACCTCGAGCTCTTCTACCGGTTGGAAGAGCCGGTCCAAAAGGGCAAGACCGCCGAGATGGCGAGTTGGGTGCTGGACGGGCGGTTGAGGCTGCAGAACGGGTTTGTGCGTCTCTCGGGGAGCCTGCAACTGCCCCCCGGAGACAGCCGCCCGCGACGGCTAGTGGTCACGGCCGAAGCGGTCGACCCCGACACAGGCGCGCTCGACGACCGCCTGCGCGTCAAGCTCGACGTACGGACCGAGGGGACATTTCGCCGGGTCAAGAGAATGGGCCAGAGGGTTCGCTCGGGCAGCCTGGTCACGGTGACCGTCAAGCCCAAGGGCGCGCCGTTGCCCGTCGGCACGGAAGTCCGATTCTGTTTCGACATTGCCCGAGCACGATCCGATCTCGACACCACCCCGAGCTGCGCGTCGGCCGGGCAGGCGACGACTTTTGACGCCATCCAGCAAAGCTTCTTTACCCCCACCTGCGCCCGCGGCGGCTGTCACGACGCGGCCACCGCGAGCGCCGATCTGGTGCTCGAGGAGGGAGCGGCCTTTGCCAACCTGGTGGGTGTGCCGTCGAGCCAGGTCTTCCGCTTTGATCGAGTGGATCCGGGGGACCCCGAAGCGAGCTATCTGATCAAAAAACTCCGCGGCACCTCCGACATCATGGGGGTGCGGATGCCGGTGGGCGGACCGTTCCTCAGCCCCGGCCAGATCGCCGGGATCTACGAGTGGATCGAGACCGGCGCGACAGCGAACTAGCTCCGCGTGGCGCCCCCGGAGAGAACCTCCTCGATCGATGCCCGGATGTCTTCGAGGCACATCTCGAGCCGATCCCGGTGGGTGCGAAACACGACGACGCAGATCCGCAGTGCGAACCGTCCATCCAGGACGGTCCCTGTCAGATAGACGCGCTGGCGTGAGTTGATTCGTTCCAGAAGCTTCCGGTTGACCCGATCGAGCTCCTCTCCTTCCAGCCCCGGGACCTCGAGCCGGAAGGCGATGACCGAGAGCTGCGGCTCGGCGACGATCCGGATACAGTCGACCTCCTGGAGCTTGCGCCAGACCCACTCGGTGAGATCGAGTTTTTCGTCCAGCGCGTCGCGAAAGACGCCCAGCCCGAGCATCTGGACCGGTAGCCAGACGCGCAAGCCGCGAAAGTCGCGCGACAGCTCGGGGGAGATGGCGCAAAAGTCCACTTGCTCGTTCGAACCCTGCATCGGCGGCATGTAGTCGGCGTCGATGGCGTGCGCCCGGCCGAGCGCGTTGCCGTCGCGCACCAGAAGACACCCCGTGCCATAGGGGAGAAAGAGGCCCTTGTGGGGGTCGAGGGTGATCGAGTCGGCTCGTTCGAGCCCGTCCATGCGCTGCCGTCCGCGTTCGGTCAGCATAAAAAAACCGCCGTAGGCGGCGTCGACGTGGAGCCATAGCTCGTGGCGCGCGGCCAAGTCGGCCAGTGGCCCCAACTCGTCGATCGCCCCGGTGTTGGTGGTGCCGGCGCTGGCAACCACGGCGAACGGTCGCCGTCCCGCGCTTCGGTCGGAGGCGACCTCGCGCTCCAGCTCCTCGAGGCACAGGCGATACTTGTCGTCGGTCGAGATCGTACAGACGGAATCCGACGGGAACCCGGCAAGCGTTGCCGCGCGCAGGACCGAGTGGTGGATCTGGTCGGAGACATAGATCCGAGCCGCCGAGAAGTCGTCGCCTAGTCTCTCCTTGCGGGCGGTAAAGAGGGCCGAGAAGTTGGCCAGCGAGCCGCCGCTGGTGAGGAAGCCCGAGGCTTTGTCCGGGTAACCGACCATGCGGCAGAACCAGCGGATGACCGCGGTCTCGATCTCGGCCATGCCCGGGGCCGCCGCCCACACCGTCACGTATCGATTGACGGTATCGGCGATGAGGTCGGCGACCGCAGCGTGGAAGAGGCCGCCGCCCGGGATGTACGCCAGAAAGCCGGGGCTGACCGTGTTGAAACAGTTGGGCACCAGATGGTCGAAAAAGGGGTCGAGCACCTCATCCAGCGGCCGGCCGTTCTCCGGGGCCTCCCCGCGCAGTGCAGCGTAGGTCTCCGGACGCGTGTCGACCTGGCGCGTGGGCTGATCGGGCAGCGTTTTGTAGAAGCCGAGAATGCGTTCGACCGCTTGGTCCACAAGGGCGCACATTTCGTCGACGGTCGGCTCCAGAGGGCTGGGGTGTGGTTTATTGGGCATCCTCCTATCCGATTCTCATGCCGAGCGCCGGGAGGAGCTCGACGAGGGTCTCGATTTTCGCGTCCCCGGCACAGCGAAACCCGATGAATCGGACACCGGCTGCTCGCGCTGCGTCGCGGTCATAGCTGGAGTCTCCGACCATCACCGCCTCGGTCGGCGCAACGCCCAAAAGCTCGCAGGCGGCGAGCACCATGTCGGGTGCCGGCTTGGGACGCGGTACGACGGCAAACCACACCTCGAAGGTGTCGACCAGAACACCGTCGAGGTCGAAGAGAACCGCGCCGATCACGAGTTTTGAGAAACGATCAGGCTGGCGCGGGTTCGGCCGATCTGAACCGCCCCCAGAGCCAGACCAGAATGGCGCCCCAGCCGACCAGCAAGATGGCGAACGCGACCAGAAAACCCAGAAAGGGCACAAACCGGAGGAGCGCCAGAATCGCCAGACCGGCCAGAAGGGGCAGGACCACTCCCCCGGCCTTGTCCTCGGCAAAACGCTTGAGCACCCAGCGGCCGGTGCACAGGCCGACCCAAAGCGGAGCCAGGTAGGAAGCGGTCAGCCAGAAGATCAGCAGCAACAGGCCCAGGACCACGAGACCCAGCACCATCGCCAGAGCCGCCAGGTTGGCCAGCTTGAGCAAGCCGAGGATCATCGTCACCAACACCAGGGCGATGAACAGCATCCCGACTCCCACCGGAAGCGCGGCGACTCCCATCAGACCGATTCCGGCCAGCGGTAGGGGTTTGGATTCGATTTGATGACTTTGGGCGTCGAGCCACCCGGGGACTCGCCAGGCCAACAAGAGGCCGAGAACGACCAGGCCCAACCACCGGAAGAGCTTTCCCGGCCAGCTCGGTTTGCGGGCCGCCTTCTGAGCGGGTTTCTCAGCCACCGCCGGCTCGACGCGGCTGACGGCCCCGGAACCCGCGCCCCCGCCTCGCGCCTCGCGAGACGAGGTGTATTCGAATTGGCCGTCGATCCGAGCGGTTTCGGCGATGGTCAGTCCTCCGGGAACCGGGGGCAAGGGGATGGGAGACGGGATGAACTGGATAAAAGAGGGCATCCCGGGGTCGCCGTCTACCTCGACCTCGCTGTCGCCGGCGATACCGCCGCGGATCTCGAGCGCCGCCATCGATCCGGTGAGGCTCTCCCGGATATCGCCCGCGAGGAGCGACTGAAAGCCGGTATAGATGAGGCTCCCGCCGATCGCGCTGTCGGCGAGGGTCTCAAGGCTAAAGCCGGCGGAGACGACGTCGTCCCCTACCGACGCGCCGGAGGCGAGCTGGAGGGCCATCCCCGCCATCCGGATGTCGTCGCCGACGGTGCCGGTGACGATAACTGCCTGGCCGGCCGCCATCAGGTCGCCGGTTGCTTCGCCATTGAGCCGGATCTCGCGCCCGCTGACGATGATGTCTCCCTCGACCCGCCCGTCGATCGTGATCGTCTCGCCGGTGGCGTAGAGGTCGTCGGTGACGACCTCGTCCGCAGCCACCGCGACGTGCTGGCCGGCGCGGAACTCGACGGCGGTGGCCGGAAGGGCGGTGAGAGCGGCGGCGACCACCCCGAACAAGCCCATCCACTTCGGTGTACCGGGGAACTTACGAGGTGACATAGGCGCGATCTCCTCTAGAGCACCGCTTGCATCGGTGCCATCTCGCCGTTTTTGACCGCGACCGCCAGGGCTGGGACCTGCGGCAGCGCGCGGTAGGCGAAATGGCTGGCCGACTGGATCTTGTTGTGGAGAAAGGCGGCCTCGAGGTCGTCCGAGAGAAGGGCCCGGTAGGCTTTTTCGTCCTCTATCGAGACATCCTTCTTCTCCAAGAGCCCTACGAGCTTTTCCCGCGCCAGGAGGGCCTGGTCGAGCAGCATGTGCGCGCCCAGGGTATGGCCGACCATGTCCAGAAACGGCACCGCGTTGAGCATCATGATGATTTGACCGTCGGGTCTTTCGAGCGTCCCGGCGGTGGTTTCCTGGATTTCCTGGAGCGCCTCGCCCAGGAGTTTCGCCGGCCCGGCCAGTTGGGGGTCACCGGCGGCACGCTTTGCGGTTTCCGCTGCCATCCCGAAAAGCTCGCGGATCGGCACCCCCCCGCCGGCCCCCATTTTGCGCCCGACGAGATCGAGCGCCTGGATGCCGTTGGTGCCCTCGTAGATCGAGGCGATCTTCGAGTCGCGCAGATACTGCTCGGCCGGGTACTCCTTGATATAGCCGTAGCCGCCGTAGACCTGCAGGCACCATTCGGTCACCCGAAATCCCCAATCCGAGGCCCACGCCTTGCAAATCGGGGTCAGCACCTCGACATAGGACTGGTAGCGGTCCCGCTCTTCTCCTTCGCTGGCGTGCGCCATGTCGAGATAGAAAGAGGTCTGGAGAAGCATCGCCCGCATCGCCTGCACAAAGGCGGAAGAGGTCAGGAGCATCCGGCGCACATCGGGGTGCTCGACGATCGGCACGGGCGGCGCCGAACGGTCGCCCATCTTCGAGAAGTGCCGGGTCTGGAGTCTCTCCTTGGCATAGGCCAGGGCCGCCTGCTGGGCGGCACCGGCCACCGCCGCGCCCTGCAGGCCGACCTCGATCCGCGCCGCGTTCATCATCTCGAACATCAGCCTCATGCCCTTGTTCTCTTCGCCGAGCAGAAATCCCTCGCAGGCGCCCTCCTGGCCGAACAGCATGGAGCAGGTGGGCGAGCCATGGATCCCCAGCTTGTGTTCGATCGAGCCGCAGCGCACGTCATTGGGCTCGCCGGGGCGGCCGTCCGGTCCCACCCGGTATTTGGGCACTACAAAAAGCGACAGGCCGCGGGTTCCGGCCGGTGCGCCCGGGACTCGGGCCAGAACCGTGTGGACGACGTTGGGCGTCAGGTCGTGGTCGCCAAAGGTGATGAAGATCTTCTCGCCCGAGAGCAGATAGCGGCCGTCGTCCTGGCGGACCGCTTGGGTCGTCGAGGCCCCCACGTCCGAGCCGGCTTGCGGTTCGGTCAGGCACATCGTCCCGGTCCATTCCCCCGAATAGAGCTTTTCGCAAAACAACGAGCGCATCTCGTCGGTGCCGTGCTTCTCGATCAGGTTGCCGGCGCCCCGTGTCAGCAGGAGGACCAGCGTGAGCGACATATTGGCGCCGACAAAAAACTCGGTGGTCGCCGTGCCGGCCACGTGGGGCAGCCCCAGCCCGCCAAATTCCGGGCTGTTGACCGAGCCGACCCAGCCGCCCTCGGCCAGGGTTTTGTAGGACGACTTGAAAGAGGACGGTGTCGTGACGACCCCGTCGTCCCACACCGCACCTTCGCGGTCGCCGTCTTCATTGGCCGGAGCCAACTGCTCCTGGGCGATCTTGAGGGCCTCGTCGACCACCATCCCCAGGTTTTCCATGTCCCAATCCGCAAACGCCGCGGTCTCCAGGAGCGTGCCCGTCGGCAGCCACTCGAGAAGCTGAAATCTCACGTCTCTCAGGTCCACTCTGTAATCCATAACCAACCCTCCTCGCGGGCCGAGTTTAAGGCCATTCGGCCGCGCCGCAACCTGCCTTGGGGTGGGCCGTATCAAGTTTCGTCCCGAGTTATGATCCGGCCCCGAACGATCCGTTGAAAAAACAGGAGGAGAGATTGACGACCGAATCAGCACCGGATTTCGCGGCCATGGCGGCGACGACCCCCGAGCACGAGAAGTTGAAGCCGTTCGAAGGCACGTTCAAGGCGCAAGTCAGCATGTGGATGGGGCCCGGAGACCCGATGGTCTCCACCGGCACGATGGTCAACGAGTTCGATCTCGGCGGCCGTTTTCTCAAACAGACCTACACTGGCGACCCCAACGACGGTCCATTTCCCGAGTTCGAGGGCCGCGGCTACTGGGGCTACAACAACATCACCAAGCGTTATGAGGGCTTCTGGATCGATAACGCCTCGACCATGATGCAGACCGAGACCGGCGAGATCGACGAAACCGGCAAGGTCTGGACCATGATCGGCGAGATACCCAACCCTGCGACCGGCGACAACATGACGAAACGCTCGGTGATCGTCCTCGAGGACGACGACAACCACCGGATGGAGATGTACTTCGAGACCGGCGAGGGGGAGATGAAATCGATGGAGATTCTGTACAAGCGCGCCTGAAGCAGGCGCGGTCGACAGAGGGCACGGGCCGGGGCAAGCCCGGCCCCTACATAGCACGGCCGCCGTCTCTACCGTTGAGCTACCTATACGGCTGGCAGAGCCGCCAGCCGCTTTAGCCGGTTACCCCTGCACGTCGTGCCCTGAAGCGGCCGCCGCCTCTGGCGGCCGTTGAGTAGGGGCGGGGCTTGCCCCCGCCCGAACGCGCTAACG
The DNA here is from genome assembly GCA_965224065.1 of Candidatus Multivoradales bacterium. Classification (GTDB taxonomy): domain Bacteria; phylum Acidobacteriota; class Thermoanaerobaculia; order Multivoradales; family JAHEKO01; genus JAOTZA01. The sequence continues at coordinate 2,417,749 of CBDCYF010000005.1, read as the reverse complement.
CTGGAGCGCGTAGGAGACTTTCACAAAAATCTGCTCGCTCGCCGGCTTGAGATCGTCGAGCGCATCCAGCTCTCGCGAATCGCCATAGCCGACAAACAGAACCGACTGCCAGTTGAGCTTGTAGGCGAAGACCAGCGTGCCTCCGACGTTTTCCGAGAGCGCACTGAAATCCTCGGGGACTTTGTAGAGCTCGGGCCTGCGCTCGGTTCGCACCCACTGGCCGATCAGGCGAAGCCAGCTCTTGGCGTTGAAGGTATAGGTGCCGCGGAGTTGCGCCACCTGGGCCGCAAAGAGCTCGCCGGATAGCCCCTCGGCTGTGGTGACGTCGAGCGTGCGCCGTTCGGTGTCGAGGCTCAACTGCAGGTGGTCGGTGGGCCGCAGGTCGAGCTCCAACCCAAGGCTCAGGCCGTCTCCGGGCCGATCGTTGGCGAAGTCGACGGCGTCGCCAAAACGGGCGGAGAGCTCGATCTGCGAGAGCACCCGGCCGGGTCGCAACACGACCCGGGGACGGATCTGGTTGTTTCGGATCAGCTCGGTGCCCGAGCGCTCTTCGCCAAACAAGAACTCGACCCGGACAAAGGAATTGAGCGTCGCGTCGAACCCGAATCCCGGCATGATCCATTGCGACAGGACATTGCCGTCGCGGTCCACCCGGTAGGAGCCCAGGGTGAACATTCGCAGCCGTGTGATCGGCTTGTCTTCCGGGTAGAAGCTCCGGCCGATCTCGCCAAAGCCGCGACGAATGCCGACCTGGGGCACAAAACCGTTGTCGGCGCGAAAGTCGTTGGAGAGGTCTTGATAGAGGGTGAAATAGTCCCACTTCTTGGTCTGCCGGTACCACCAGAGCTCGGCGGCGTGACCGGAGAGCTTGCGTCCGTCCCATTCGTCGGTGAGATCCGGAAGGATGGGTGTTTTGCTCTCTGAGAACAGGATCTGACCGGTGATGACGTCTTTCTCGGTCGGCTCCCAGCGGAAATCGGGCCCCAGAACCCTGTTGTACGAGCCGTCATCGACTTCTCGGCCGGTAAAGACAAAACTCATGAACGAGGGGCCGAAGTTGCGACGAAACCGGCCCATCGTGACAAAGGACGACTGGTCCTGGTCGACCAGCTCCGAGCCCTGCGAGCCGGGAATGATGACGCTGCCACCCCCGCGGTCCTCGCCCGCGAGAATGGTGTAGGTGTTGCCCTTGAGCTCGCCGGTGGCCCGCGCTCCCCAGCGCGGCGAGGCGAAACTACGTGTGTAAACCGCGGTCAGGGGTGTATCAAAAAGGTCGGCGCCTTCGAGAAAGAACGGTCTTTTTTCGGGGAAGAAAAGTGCGAAGCGCTCGTTGGCCGAGATCAAGGGCGCATCGGTCTCGATTTGCGAGAAATCCGGGTTGAGGGTGAGATCGAGCGCCGTGTTGGGGTTGGGTAACCATTTGGCGTCGAGCCCCAGCTCGGAGGTCGGATCGGCCGAGACCAGCGGCGTGCCGACGTCACCGGCCGGCTCCGAGATCCGGGTGCTAGTGGCGTACGGCGCGATGACGTAGTGACTTCCCGAAGGCAGCCCCCCCAGGCCGACCAGCGGTGTTGAGTTGCAGATAAAGCAATTCGACTCGCGCGGCAGCCTGGACGAGAAAAACTGGTAGCGATATTCGCGCGGGTGGTTGCGATAGAGCAGAATCCGCCACTGTTCGGGGTCGGACTCGGTATAGCGCAACGACGAGAACGGGATCTTGATCTCGAGCACCCATCCCTGCGGTGTCACCTTGGCGGCGCTCTCCCAGAAGAAGTCCGGCGCCGAGTCCTCGCCCGAGGCGTCGCTGTTGATGGCGTCGTACTGGATGCCTCGGGCGTTGGCGAGAAACATCTGTGCCGTCTGGCCGTCGTTGTTGGCGTCGATCAGCACGCCCCCGTAATCGGTGTAGCCCGGCACGTTGTCGCGGTTGGCGAGCGGCGCCCGGATCTTCTCGGGTGTCGGGTCTTCGAACTCGAACGAGGCGTAGAGAAAATCGTCGTCGTAGACCAGATAGCCGACGTTTCGGACCTTGGAGACCAGATTGTCTCCGGGGCGAGTCTCCCACCAGGTGTCGACTGGCACGGCCTCCGCCCAGCCGGGGTCGCCGAGGACGCCGTCGATCTTGATCTCGAGGCTGGTCTTTCGGATCTGGATCGGCGGATCGTCGGGGAGAGCTTGGGCCGGGGCGGACGCCAGGGCGCACCAGAGGCCGACGACAGCCGCCCACCCGACTGTGCGCTTCCATGCCATTGCCGTCAGATACGGATTCATGGGAACGGGGTTCTCCGCCATGCCAGATGGCCCGTTGAGGGGTTATACGGTGAAAGGCTGCGAGTTGTTGCTGATTTTTCAGCATCTTGCGATTGCCGGGCGCGCAGAACGGCCTCGAGGCCGACCGCATCAGCCGCCCGGTCAGACGCGGAGGTCGTAGCGCTTGATCTTGCTCGAGAGAGTCTTGACGTCGATACCCAGGAGCCGCGCGGCCGGGGCCTTTTTCCCGTTGGTGAACTCGAGAGTCCGAACGATGTGGCGGCGTTGGATCTCGGCCAGCGAGACCGGCGCTTCCTGGGTTTCCTCGATCGTGACTCGATCGGCGGGTGTCAGATTGGGTGGCAGCTCATCGAGCCCGATTTCGTCGCCGGGAGCCAGCAGCACCATGCTCTCGATGACGTTCGCCAACTCGCGGACGTTGCCCGGCCACGGGTATTCGTGAAGGACCGCGAGCGCTCGGTCGGAGACGGTCTTGACGGGCTGTCCGGGCAACCGATGTCGCTCGAGATACAACCGGACCAGCCCCGAAATATCGGCCTGGCGCTGCCGCAGGGGCGGAATCCGGAGCGTGATCACGTTGAGCCGGAAGAGAAGGTCCTCCCGAAACCGGCCCTGCCGGACCTCTTCGTGAAGATCCTTGTTGGTGGCCGCGACGATCCGGACGTTGACCTTGAGCAGCGCCGTGCCACCCACCCTGCGAATCTCGCCATTGTCGAGGACGAGTAAGAGCTTGGCTTGCATCGCCGGGCTCATCTCCGCGACCTCGTCGAGAAAAAGCGTACCGCCGTCCGCTACCTCGAACAGACCGGGTTTTGTCTCGACCGCGCCGGTGAAGGCTCCTTTCTCGTGGCCAAAGAGCTCGCTTTCGAGCAACGGCTCGTTGAGCGCGCTGCAGTTGAGCTGCATCCGGGGCTCGCGGGCCCGGGCGCTTTGGTTGTGCAGCAATCTGGCGAGGAGCCCTTTTCCGGTTCCGGTCTCCCCCTGAATCAGAACGGAGGCGTCGGTGCCGGCCGCCTTTTGGACCAGGCCGAGTACCCTTTTGATCTCTTCGCTCTCGGCCACGATCGGCCCTCCCGGGCCCTGTTGCCGTACGACGTGTTTGAGGGCGGTGTTCTCGCGGTCCAGCCGGTGTTTTGCCGCCGCGTTTTTGAGCGTCGACACCAGCTTCAAGATGTCGAACGGCTTGGAGAGATAGTCGTAGGCTCCCAGCTTCATCGCCTCGACCGCGGTCTCGGCTTGAGGGCGGCCGGTCAGCACGACAGTCTCCGGCGGCCGCGGAAGGCTCTGTAGCTCCCGGAGGATGTCGAGGCCCTGTATGCCTGGCAGATGGAGATCCAGCAGGACGACCTCGAACTTCTCACCCCGGGCCACCGCCAGCCCCTCCTCACCGGTGCTGGCGAATGTCGCTGAAAAGTGCCGACCCTCGAGAGCGGAGCGAACCATCGTCCGGATTTGAGGGTCGTCATCCACCACGAGGGTACGGATCGTACGTGCGGACGAAGGGCCTCGACCCCCTGACGTTGAGTCGAGAGACGCGAGGGGCTCCCGATCATTAAAGATACTCATACAAATCATAATAACGGCCTCGGAACGTCGCCACCGTGACGAAGATCACGGTGTATTGGAAAAAGGCCCCATTTCTCCCCGGAGAAATTCCCCGGCTGGGCGAAGCTCCCTGCCCCATGCGGAGGCCGGCGGAGCTTGCCGGCCCGGTGCACCCGTTGCCGTCGGAGCCATAACCCCTTTGTTTTCAAGAGAAACCGAGGCAGCTCGGGCCGGTACCGGCCGTTCTGGTGCTCGCGTTCCCCGGCGGCACGGGCCTTGCGATGGGAGGCCGAGCACGAGACGGGATTCGAAAGACGATTCTAAACATGGCCGCATCAAAACTCTTCGATCTGTCGCCCGTTCCGTCGCCCAGGCCCGTACCGGCCCCGCTCCAGCCGGTGATTCGAGAGACCAGCCGACCGCTGGTCCTGGTCGTTGACGACGATCCGGTGATGCGGATCTACGCCAATGATCAGCTTGCGGGAGCCGGTTTTGCGGTTCAGCTCGTCGAAGACGGCCCTGCCGCCGTCGTGGCAGTCCGGGATCTGAGCCCGGACCTGATCATTCTCGACGTCCAGATGCCCGGCATTGACGGATACGAAACCTGCCGGAGCCTTCGCGACACACCCGAAGGCCGGCACACACCGATTCTCATGCTGACGGCGCTCGACGATTTGGAGTCCATCCAGCGGGCCTTTGAGGCCGGTGCCACGGATTTCGCCAGCAAGCCCGCCAACTGGGCGCTTTTGGCCCACCGCCTCGAGTACATCCTGCGGTCGAGTCGGTCGGCGGCCGAGTTGCGCGACAGCCGGGCCCGGTTGGCCAACGCCCAACGGATCGCAAAGCTCGGCTACTGGGAGTGGGATCTCGGCAAAAGCGAGTTCGTGGCGTCTGATCAGTTCGTCGACATTTTTGGGCCCTCGGCAGGGGGCCGGGCTCCTTTACTCCACACTTTTCTGGAGCAGATCCACCGCGAAGACCGTGAAACAGTCTGGCAAGCGATTCGCGGTGTCGTCGATCGGGGTGAATCGAGCGACATCGAGTTTCGGCTGCGCCGTGCCGATGGTGAGGAGCGCTTTGTGCGCCAGCGCGCCGAGCTTACGGAGGAGAGAAAAAATGGCCGCCAAAGAGTGGTTGCCTCGGTTCAGGACACGACCGATCAGAAGCGGGCCGAGAACCGAGCCCGGTTCCTAGCCCGTTACGATGGTTTGACCCGATTGCCCAACCGGCATTCCTTTGTCACGCGCCTTTCCAAGGGCTTGGCCTCGGCGCGGCGCCTCGACCGGCGGATGGCGCTCTTCTTTATCGATCTGGATCGATTCAACCGGGTCAACGACACCCTTGGCAGAGAGCTCGGCGACTACGCGCTGCAGCAAGTCGCGGATCGTCTGCGCTCGTTTGTCCGTTGTAGCGACGTGCTCGGCCAGCCGGGCGGTCAGGACATGGTCGCCCGTTTTGGGGGCGATGAGTTCGCGTTGCTGGTCTCGGACCTCGCCGAGCCGCGGGACGCGGCCGGGATTGCCAGGCGGCTGGCCGCGGTCCTGTCACAGCCCCTCTCGCTGGGTGAGAGCGAAGTGGTCATCACGGCGAGTGTCGGAATCTCGCTGTTTCCCGGCGACGGCGAAGACACCGAGACGCTGATGGGGTGCGCCGAGACCGCGATGTATGACACCAAAAATCGTGGTGGCGACAACTACCAGTACTACTCGCGTCAGATGAATGAGAACACGGCGGAGCGTTTGGCCCTCGAGACCGATTTGAACACCGCGCTGCAACGACGCGAATTTGTTCTTCACTACCAGCCTCAGTACGACGTCGAAAGCGGTCGGATCGTGGGCGCCGAGGCCCTCGTGCGCTGGCAGCATCCACGGCATGGGCTCGTTTCCCCGGCAAAGTTCATCCCCTTGGCCGAAGAGACGGGATCGATCATTGCCATCGGCGACTGGGTGCTGCGCACCGCCTGTGCCCAGGCCAAGGCCTGGCAGCGGGCCGGGTATGGAGATTTGAAAGTCTCGGTCAACGTTTCGGGGCGCCAGCTCGAGCGGCCCGACTTCTCGCAGATCGTCGAGCAGGCTCTTACGGCGGCAGATCTCGAGCCTTCCCTGCTCAATCTGGAGCTGACGGAGAGTTTCTTGCTCGAAGATGTCGAGCGGGCAATCCGGTCACTCGAAAGCCTCAAGTCGATCGGGACCGGGTTGTCGCTCGACGATTTTGGGACCGGGTTCTCCTCCCTCAGCTACTTGATGCGCTTGCCGTTCGACACCATCAAGATCGATCGCTCGTTTCTCAAGGGCGTACCCGCGGTCTCCGAGCACCGGGCGATTACCGGCGCGATTCTCGCGCTCGCTCGGAGTATCGGGATGCGGGTGGTGGCCGAAGGCGTGGAGACTCGCGAGCAGCACGAGTTTCTGCGGCAACGCGGGTGTGACGCACTCCAGGGATTTCTTTTCAGCAAACCACTGCCCGTGGCGGAGCTCGAGGGGCTGTTGGAGAGACCGCAGGAGCAACCGACGACCTTGGCGCCGCGCGTGCCGTTGCGGCCGCTCGAGCTGGTCGCAGACCACGGATAGAGAGGAGAGACCCTTGATGAATGCCCGTGAAATCAGTGCAGAGACCGGCCCCGGCGAAGGCTCGCTTCTTCGATTCCCCACCGAGCTTGCTCGGGCTCGCCGCCAGGCATCGCTCTCGGGAACGCGGGTTCTGCTGGTCGAAGATCAGCCGCTCAATCGAAACGTGGTGCGGGGCATGATCGAGGGTCTGGGAGGCTCGGTCGACGCGGTCGGAAACGGCTTGGATGCGGTCGAGGTTGCGGCCCGAGACGGCTACGACGTCATTCTCATGGATTGCGAAATGCCGGTGATGGACGGGTACGCGGCGACGGCCGAGATCCGGCGACTCGAAAAGGAACGCGCGCAAACCGGCAAGCGGCAGCGAATACCGATTCTGGCCATGACCGGCCATGCGATGGATGGCGAGCGCGACAGGTGTTTCGACTCGGGCATGGACGACTATCTCGGCAAGCCGTTCAATCGGGAGCAACTTCTCGCTCTGCTTGGCCGGTGGCTCGAAGTTCGCCCGGCGGTGGCCGAGGCGAGAGCGGAGACGCCCCTTCGGCCGGCTCCGGACCGCCGCGCCCTACCGGCGATCGATGTCGAGGATCAGATACGGCTTCTCTGGGAGCCGCTCTCGTGGGAGGCCGCTCAACAGATCCTGGTGGTCTATGCGGAAACGTCACCGGGCTTGGTCAAAAGCATGGGGGAAGCTCTGGCGCGGGGGAACCTCGAGACGGTCGGAAACCTGGCGCACCCCTTCAAGTCGTGCAGTGCGCTGCTTGGCGCCAACCGCCTGGCCGATCTCGGCGATCAGATCGGCAAGGCGGTCGCCGACGGCTCGGCCAAGCGTGTCGCCGTGTTGCTCCGCGAGCTCGAGACCGAGTTCGAACGGGTCCTGGCGGAGCTCGAGCGGGGCGCGCCGGTCGCGGCCTGTAGCTGATCCCCGCGCCCCGGCGGTCGGTCCGGCTTCTTCCGCGCGTTAGCGCAGAACCAGGAAGAGCACCAGCAAGACGACCGCCACGATGATGGCGACGAGCACCGGCCGTGGTACCAGATCCTTGGCGACCTCTTTGGCGACCTGGGTGGCGAAGTCGGTTTGCGAGGCGCGGACGACAGGAGCGGGCTCGGCGTCTTGACCGTCGCCGGCCGCTGGAGCTGCGGCGCGGGCCTTCAAGTTCTCGTTCAATCCGCCCAGGCTCTGCTTGATGATGGCCTTGGCCGAGCTGTCCAGCAACCTCTGGCCGACGCCGGCGATCCGGCCGCCGACCTTGGCGTCGCCGTCGTACTCCAGCCGGGTTTTTTCGCCCTCGGCCGCGATGGAGATCTTGGCCGTTGCGTTAACAAACCCCGGCGCGCCCTTGCCGTCGACCACCATGGTGTAACCGTTGGGAGGGTCGACATCCTCGAGTCGGATCTTGCCCTGAAACCTCCCCTGCACCGGGCCGACTCGGATGTTGAGAATGCCGTCGTACTCGTTCTCGCCGACGCGCTCCAGCTTGTCGCAGCCCGGCATGGTGGCGGCGAGGATCTCGGGGTCCTGGAGACCGTCCCAGACCGCCTGTGGCGGGGCGTCAAAGGTATAGCTGCCGGTGACCTTCATGCTTGACGGCGAGAATCTAACATGCGTCTGGCGCCTCTGCCGGTGTCGTCGAAGCGGCCGCGTCTCTGCCGGCCGGTGACCCGCTAAGCGGATCCACGCCCGGCGCTCGCCGGAAGCCGTGTGCGGCGTGGTGGCAGGCAGACCATGTGCCGCGAGAGCTCTCGCAGAGAACGGAGATTGTGGATCGGCAAGAAATCGTCGACGTAGGCAAGCGCCGCCGCCATCCCCGCCACCCGCGGCTCGTATCCGGGCTGGCCCGCGTAGGGGTTGAGCCAGATCAAACGGTGACAGCGGTGATAGAGATACCTCATCTCGCGCTCCAGAACCGAGACGTCGCCGCGTTCCCAACCGTCGCTCGCGATCACCACCAGGGCGCCGCGGCGCAGGACCCGGCGTCCCCACCGCCGGTTAAAGAGGGCAAGCGAATCGCCGATGCGGGTTCCGCCCGACCAGTCGACGATCTCGCGTGTCGCCTCTTTGAGCGCCCGGTCCACGTCGCGGAGCCTGAGCTGCGCGGTGATCCGCGTCAGCCGGGTTCCAAAGACAAAGCCCTCGACGTCCTGGAGCTTTTGCGCGGCGCCAAAGAAAAACTGCAAGATCAGCCGTGAGTATTTCTCCATCGAGCCGCTGATGTCGGCAAAAAGCACGATGGGGCGCTGCTTGATCTTGCGGCTGCGGAAAGAGAGCCTCGGAGGAACCCCGCCGAGCTTGACGGCGTCGCGAAGCATCCGCCGCAGATGGAAGTGGGAGCCCCGGCGGGCCGGTACGAGCCGGCGGGTGCGCCGTTGGCTGACGCGCCACTCGGTGCCGGCGATGAGCCGCCGGACCTCCTCGTGCTCCTCGGGGGTCAGCTCCGAGAAATCCCGCCGGCTCAAGATCTCCTCGGTGCTATAGGTTCCGCGGCGGTCCGCCACCTCGATCTCGGTGTCGGCGCCGGCGGTCTCCGCCGCCAGATACGCAAGACTCGACCCGCGTTTTTTGAGCAGATCGGCACGAGGCGCCAGAGGCAGCTTTCGGGAAGCTGCCTCTTCCTCCTCGATCCCCAGCCAGAACCGGCGGAACACCGACTCGAAGAGTTCCAGATCTTCCCGGCGGCCCACCAGGAAGGAACGCGCCGCGTGGAACACTTGCTCGCGATCCCCGATGTCGACGTGGTCGAGCGAACGGGCGAAGCTCAGCGTCTGTTCGAGCGAAGTGGCGATCCCCGCCTCTCGAAGCGCTCGGCCGAACAGCAGAACCGCGTCGAGAATTTGTGGCATTTTCGACCGCGTGCCCCCCGGCGGCCCTCAGGCCGGTCGTAGCAAGCTCTCAGCCTGGTCCCGCAGCTTGTCGACGTCGTCCTGGTTCTTGAGAAGAAACCCCAGCGTCGAGTTCACGGTTTCGGTGGCGAGGTCTGTCGAGCCGAGGTGAGTGAGTGCTTCGGCCCAGTCCAGGGTCTCGGAAACCCCGGGCAGCTTGTAGAGGTCCTGGGCGCGAACCCGCTGGACAAACGCGACGACCTGTTCGGTCAGCCTCTCCGAAAGGCCGGGGACCTTGCGCCGGACGATCTCGATCTCCTTCTCGAGAGAGGGATAGTCGATCCAGTGGTAGACACAACGACGCTTGAGCGCATCGTGAATCTCGCGGGTCCGGTTCGACGTGATGACGGTGAGCGGCTTGTGCTTGGCTTTGAGAGTTCCGATCTCGGGGATCGTCACCTGGAAGTCCGACAAGAGCTCCAGGAGAAAGCTCTCGAATTCCTCGTCCGCGCGATCCAGCTCGTCGATCAGAAGCACCGGGGCCTTGGCGCGCGCCCGGTCGATGGCCTTGAGAAGTGGCCGCTTGAGCAGAAAATCCTCCGAGAAAATGTCGTCGGTCGCGTGCTCGAGCCGGTCGTCGTCGCCACGGCGGGCCTGAATCTCGAGCAACTGACGCGGGTAGTTCCACTCATAGACCGCCTGGTTTATGTCGAGCCCTTCGTAGCACTGAAGGCGGATCAGCGATGTGTCGAACGCGGCGCTCAGGACCTTGGCCACCTCGGTCTTTCCGACCCCCGGCTCGCCCTCGAGAAAAAGCGGCCGCTCCATCCGGAGCGCCAGGAAAAGCGAGGTGGCCAGCCCCTTGTCGGCGACGTAGGAGAGCCGCGACAGCTCTTCCAGCGTGGCATCGATCGAATCGAACATCTCCGTGAGGCTAGCAAAACGGGGGCAGCGGGCCGAATAAAAATCGCCGCGGCCCGTACCGTGTATGAGAGCGAGAGAAAGGAGATTCCATGAACACCTTCGAAATAGCCTTAGCCGTCTTTGCAGGCCTGCTGGCCCTGGCGGTCCTCGGCTTCTGGATCGCGATGATCCGCCACTGCTGGTTGAATACCCCGCCGGACAGCCGCGAGCGCTGGGTATGGCTCCTGATCATCATCTTGGGCAAGCTCCCGGGCGCGTTGGCCTACTTCCTGCTTCGCAAGAAGCCGGCCCTGGCTGATGACCCGGAGACGCGGCGAACGTGCTAGTTCGACGAGTCTGTTTCTGGTTCGTACAGCTCGAGCCCGGCAAGATCGCGAAAGTCTTCGCGATTGAGCGTCCACAGGCGTGCGCCCTGAATAATCGCAACGGCTGCGATCGCCAAGTCGATCTCGCGGCCGCGCGGCCTTGGTACTTCGGAATAAAGCCGCGCGGCCAGCGCGCCTTCTGCCGGTCCGAAGGGTACCGCCTGTTCGCGCGGCAAAAGCGCTTCCTGCGCTTCGAGCTCGACTTGGCGTCGCGGCCCGCGTAGCCACTCGTAGAGGACCAGCGAGGGTAGCAGCAGGCGCTGGCCGCGCTCGATTGCTCGACGCAGAGCAGGTGCGCTGCGCCTCGGGCCGGTCAGGGCGTCCACCAGGGCAGAGGTGTCGACCACGATCATTCGTCGTTAGTGACCCGTCCCCCGCCCCGACGAGCATCGCGAATTTCCGCGAGCTCTGCGACGACCTCCTCCACGGGGCGCTCGGGGATTCGCGGAACATACTCGTCAAAAGCGGTCAGCATCCGGAGGCGCTCCTTCTCGGAAAGCCGGCCGGCGCGGGCGTCGTACTCACGAACGGCCTCCCGAACAATCTCGCTCTTGGACTTGCGGAGTCGTTGAGCGGTTCGCCGTAACGCGACCTCTGTCTCTTCGTCGAGCGTGAAGGTCGCCCTGTGTTTGTTCATACCATATACATACTAGCATACTCTTGTGGGCAAGCAAGCTATCGCTTGACTCGTTGAGAGCGACAGGGAGTAACCGGAACGCGGACGTCAGTTTTTCTGGACGACCCGTATTTTCCCGGTGAAGGTGAAGTACTTGCGTCCGAGATTCTCACAGGTTGAGCTGTTAAAGCCTCCCCACGGCCCGGAGAGCCTCGCCGCGTTGCAGTCCGGCGCGAAGAGAAACGAGTCAATCGCGGCTGAGAACTCGTTCGCACAGGGACCTAGGATCTCGCCGGTCTCGCGCGTGCAGAGATCATGGTCCAGGCATTGTTGAGTGAACCGCTGAACCAACGTAGAGTTTTGGGGCGTGTTCCGCAGCGTTCCCTTGCAGCCTGCCCCACAGCGCCCCATGCAGTCGTTGGATTTGTCGAGGCAAGGGCCGACTTCGACCGATTTCGAGACCTGGACGCCCTCGTTGTCGTAACTTGCGGTGAGCATAGTGTCCAACTCGGCACACAGCGACACAGGGGGCTTTCGACTCGAAACGTGATCGAGTGTGTAGCCGGAGGGGAGCTGGTTTGCCAACGAGAGAACGGCTTGGAGTGCCGTTGCTTGAAGAGTACGAGTTTGTGACAGTGTGGGGTCTCTTCGGATCCAGAGGGTCAGATCCGAGATGATCCTCACATCGGCTTCCCCAAGCGCAAGAGGCGCTCCGGTAACAGCGGAGACGGTTTTCAGTGCCGCCCGGGAGCCGCCATAGTCAAGATATCCGACAAGAAGTAATGATGACGGGAAGAGAACCTCAAGCTCGACCACGGAAGCCCAAAGAGTTTTCCATTTATAGAAGCTCTTATCGAGTGAGTTCGTATAAGCGGTAAGTGAGCGAGGTCGGCCATCTGAGCTCGATTCCTAGCCGACGCTAAACGGGAAGATCTTGTTCCCCGAGCCGGTCGCTCCCGCTCCCACTGGGACAAAACCGTACACAGACAACGGCGCGGAGCCAGCGTAGTAGAAACCGTATTCTCCGGGCGCGAGGATCGATCGTGGAGTGACCTTGTACACGCCGGGGGCGACCTTTTCGTAGCTTGTCTCACGCAGCGCTTTAGGAGGCGCGCCGCTGGTAGCGCCTGCCCACACGTTGAGCTTGCCGACGACAAAGTGGCGGTGGCGCTTTTTGTGATTGACGTCGAGCTCGACCAGGAGAAACTCGCTCGGGTTGGTGGCGCCCTTGGTTTCGTAGCTCAGTCCGGTTTCGGTCTCCTCAAAGCAGAAATAGAAGGACAGGCCTCCCGCCGCCACGCGCACATTGGCGGTTGTTCCCTGAATGACCGCTCGGGACTTCATCGACTTGATGCCGTAGGTCAGGTGGGTGAGCACGGGGCTGCCGCTCTTACCCTGCGTATAAGTCGTCGGATCGACTTCCACAAGCTTGTCGTCCTGCTGGGCAAAGATCCCCGGGGTTTGACAGGGAGTGCCACCAAAGCGCGCCGCGACATTGGGTGCCGCGCTCGCGCCCTGACGGACGACAACCGTTTGTGCGCCGGACGAAGGGGCGGAGGAAGCCCCCGTCATCTCGGCGATGATCTCCTTTGGCAATCCCGCATCCGAAAGTGCGATCAACGCGTCGACGCTGGTGTCGAAGCTGGTCTGTGATGTTCGGATTTTTGCGACGATGACCTCGGCTGGAAGACCCGCAGCGTGAAGCTTGATCACGCTCTCGTTGGTAAGGACTTCTTGGCCTCGAACGTCTGTCGCAAGAACAAAAACGGTCATCCCCGCGAGCACAAAAGCCCGCAAACGCAAGAACATGGCGCCTCCTTCTTGTCTAAAGAATTTTTCTGACTATAGCAGACGAGAACAGAGCCGCATCGCCCCTCGTCTTGCAATCGAACCGAGATAGCATCGAACCGTGGAGGAGTTCTCGCTCTCCAGCCTCGGTTGCGGTGTGTCGGGCTGCTTGATCCCGCTTTTGATCGTCGGCGGGGCGATCTATGTAATTGTCCGGCGCGGCTTCGAGATGAAGCATCTCTTCGAGCGGGGAGAGGCGGGGACCGCGGAGGTGATCAAAAAGCACCGGCGGCAGTCGGTCCGCGGGCCTGCCAGCTCGGCTCACCTGCGGTACCGGTTCCAGGACCGGTACGGCCGGGTCCGCGAACGGCAGGTGGCGGTCTCGGAAGAGGAGTACGAGCGCTACCAGGTGGGAGACGAGATCGAAATCGTCTATCTACCCGACAAATCCCGGGTCAACGCCATGAAATCCATGGTCGAGCTCACCCGGTCTGCAAAGTCGGGTCACTGATCGGCGGTGTCGCGTCCGTCTCCGGTGGCCGCTACGCGGCTCGAATTCATCATAGAATCCCCGCTCGATTAGCTCGCACGACCAGCCCTCTCGATCAGAAGGAGGAATTCGATTTGCCGACGCCGACACCTCACATCAGCGCCAGCCCCGGCGATTTCGCGGAGGCGATTCTTCTGCCGGGCGATCCCCTGCGAGCCCAGCACATCGCCGAGAACCATCTCGACAATGCGCGCCAAGTCACGGCGGTTCGCAATATGTTGGGGTTCACCGGGAGCTACAAGGGCATGCCGGTCTCGGTGATGGGGACCGGGATGGGGATCCCGTCCGCTTCGATCTACGCCACCGAATTGATCGCCGAGTACGGCGTGCGCCGTCTGGTGCGGGTGGGGAGCTGTGGTGGGATCAGCAAAAACGTCGAGCTCCGGGATGTGGTGCTTGCGGTTGGCGCGTGCACGGACTCGCCTGTCAACCGGCGACGGTACGGGGGCAAGGACTTTGCCGCGGTCGCCGACTTTGGACTTCTGCGCGCCGCGGCGGAGGCCGGCGACGAACTGGGTCTGGCGATCCGAGCGGGCCTGGTCCACACGGCCGATCTGTTCTACGCTCCCGAACCGGAGCCGTTTGAGGCGATGCTCAAGATGGGCGTCTTGGCGGTGGAGATGGAGGCGGCCGGTCTCTACGGCCTGGCCGCCGAGCGGGGCGCCAGGTGCCTCGGCATCATGACGGTGAGCGATCACGTCGTAACGGGAGCCAGCACCTCGTCGGAGGAGAGACAGTCGACCTTTGACGACATGGTGCGCTTGGCGCTCGACGCGCTGCTGCGTGACGCAGCGTAAGCACCGGCCTGGGGAGGGGGCTGCTTCGCGATCCGAGTGCCGTTCACCGGGAACCCAACTCGGCTCGCCACGGCAGGTAGGGCTTGATCTTGGACAGTGCTGCGACGACACAGCGTTGGACTTCGTTGATTTCTGAGACCGTTTCAAGCGGGTGACCATCGAGGTCGGTGAGGGCCCCCGACACCTCGAATTCGTCTGCGGTCCCAGGCCGCCCTGTCAGTAGCCAGTCGAAAGCGATTTGCAGAAAAACGTCACGCGAAACCTGCCACTTGGGGTCCGCGTCACGACCTTCGGCCGTCCCGAGGGCGACCCAGTGATCGGACCGGAAGATGTAATGGTCATCTTGCCTGAGCCAGTCTTGTGGCCGAACCGGCACTCGAGAGAATGCTTCGAGAGCCAGGCTCCTTGCTGCTTCTAGGCGAGTGTCGATATAGAACAGGGGCGGATCGAAAACCTGTCGAGCGTTGGCTGGAATGCGGCGTAGCCTAGGTCGATTGCCGCCATAATGGTCCGAGACAAGGTTCTTGTCGCGCAGAAACACCGAATGATGGACCAACGGTTCCTCAGACAGCTTGCGCCAGGCTTGGCGCTTGAGGTTGGCTGGCCGCCCTATCGAACCATCGGGGTCGGGCTCGAGGGTTTCGAGCTTGGATCCAGTCCAGCTCGGCAGCGGCCCGTTCTGAGGTTCGAGGGCCCGGACGGCCTTTTCGAACGTTTCTGGAATGGTCCAACCGACTTTTCGCCACGTCCAGATGGCCTGCTCCATCATCCAAGCGAGCGCGATATCGGAGAGCCCGCGATCAACATAGCCTCCACCGATATTTGAGTGGACCCCGCGGAACCAAACCTCGTAGTGAGGAGGCTTTCGCTTGGCCGGACCCTGAGGTCGAACGAGGGCAAAGGTTGCACGCACCTCGTCGAGAGCCATAGCATGAAAACTGTGAGTGACGTTGTTGGGTATTTTCCAAATTTTCCATTTCTTTGCGCGGTTGCGGAAAGGCCGGATGGGCCATCCAAAAGTGGCGACGCAATCCCACAATCCTAGAAATCGCACGGTTGGCTTTTTTACGTCGTCTAACCCCTTTTTTGGATGGCGCCAAGTCCAGCCCAACTCCGGAAAGTACTTAAAGGCCAGGTGACGCTTGTTCGAGGGGTCACGTAGGCCGTGGGTCGCCAGGAGGTTGGCGAAGTGGACAGCGAGCGCCGCTCCG
Source organism: Candidatus Multivoradales bacterium (assembly GCA_965224065.1). Taxonomy (GTDB): domain Bacteria; phylum Acidobacteriota; class Thermoanaerobaculia; order Multivoradales; family JAHEKO01; genus JAOTZA01. The sequence continues at coordinate 2,402,292 of CBDCYF010000005.1, read as the reverse complement.
CGGCTGAACCCGACGATATCGATATCCTGGTCCGGGTTGCTACTGTCGAAATACCTCTCGATCAACCGGTAGTACATCTCTCGGATTCGGTGACGGCCGCCGGCACCAAAAGCACCTCCAACGGCCCGGCCCAGCCGGCCGTACCGGGTCCCTACCCCCTGTAGATATTCGGACCGTTTGACCCCGTAGAACTCTCGAAATCTGTGGACGTTGGTTTCGGCGGTATCACGTCGGGCCGCTTGGTCGGGGCCAAATTGGGGCTCTTGGACGTGATCGATGGCTTGTTTACCATCACGGATGTTCCAAGTGCCGTCGAATGCATACAGTGCCATGCGTCGGTTGCCTCGGGTTGAATGAGCGGGAATAGTTGTTTGGTCCCAGCAGTGGGCTCCATCGTCGGCGCATGCTCAATCGTTCGGCTCCCCGCCGGCCGAATCAGACTCGTCGCGAGGAGTAGCGGGATCAGATTTGATCTCGGGCGTTTGTTTCCGTGGGCGAAAGTTATCGCCCACCGGCATCAATACACGGGACGCCAGCCTACGCAAGAACTCGGCGAGGCGCTGTAGATCTACTGGACTGGTTTTCCGGTTCAAGGGCATTGCCAATCTTCGGGCGTCGCGATGACGTCGGCCAATTGGTATGAGACGGTCGAACGCGTTGATTTTCGATCAATTTTTCTCTTTAGCATATAGGAAACGGCGCGCGCCACACGAAGGGAAGCGTTAGACTGCGCTCGCGATCGCAAATGGCCGGCACGGAGAGCATCCTAATGAGACGATTCAGAATAAACGTACGACGTGCGAGCTTTGCCCCGGTCATCACCGTAGCTTCGCTTGCGTTGGTGGGCGCAACCTGCAGCGCCGGGCCCGAGGACGTGAGCACACCGGAGCAGGTTGCCTCCGACGCCGAAGGCCCGCCGGTCTCACCGGCTGCCGACGCGCCGGCTGCCGCGGAGCAGCCGGTCGAACCGAGCGGGGAGACGGCGCGCGCGATTTTTGCCGGCGGGTGCTTCTGGTGCATGGAGCCACCGTTCGACAAGCTCGACGGCGTGCACGCGACGATCTCGGGCTACATCGGCGGGCATGAGGAGAACCCGACCTACAAACAGGTCTCTTCCGGCCGCACCGGGCACACCGAGGCCGTCGAGGTGACCTACGATCCGGCGACGATCAGCTACGCGGAGCTGCTCGAGGTCTTTTGGGTGAACATCGATCCCACGGTCGAGAACCGCCAGTTCTGTGATTGGGGCAGCCAGTACCGCACCGGGATTTTTTATCTGGACGAAGAGCAGCGGCGGCTGGCGGCGGCCACCAAACAGGAAATCGTCGATTCAGGCCGGTTTGCATCGGTCTACACCGAAGTCACTCGTGCGGGGGATTTCTACCCGGCCGAGGAATACCACCAGGACTTTTATAAAAAGAACCCGGCGCACTACAAGCGCTACCGGACCGGATGCGGGCGCGACCGGCGCCTGGCCGAGCTCTGGGGCGACGGGGCGTGAGCTTCAAGAAGGTCGCCTGGTTCAATTCGCGGATCGAGGCCGAGACCATCGGTCACGCGCTCGATCCGCACGGAATTCCATTTCTGGTGCAAAGCGGCGATGTGGGCATGTTCGGCCCGGGGATGGTGGGCAGAAGCCCGGCCGGAGCGACGCTGCTTGTTCCCGAGGAGAGTCTTGAGGAGGTTCGCCGGCTTCTGGACTGCGTTGTCCGGCCGGTAGAGGACGGCGAGGAAGAGTAGCCGTCGGGCCGCGAGTTCTTGACCGCGCTCTTGCGGTCGGTCATGCTCGGCTTCCAGGCGGTGATCCGTGCCCAACCTCTTCGGCCCTCCCCCAGCGAGGGTCCCTGTGAGGCAAAGGGGGGCATACTCCCGGATCGGCATCGACAACGGCCTTCGGACGACCGCGGGCTTCGCTGCTGGGGAGCGTGGCTTGGCGGTATGAACGAAGGAGTTCTTGATGCCGAAGAAAAAGGATCTCAAGCGCCTCACCCGGTCCCGGATGAGGAAGACCGGCGAGGCCTACACCACGGCGCGCGCGCGGCTGCTCGAAAAAAAGCGTCGGCAGACTACGCCCGACTACCCGGCGCTCGCCGGGTTCAGCGATCGGGTGGTTCGGGCGAGGACCGGCCGGACCTGGGAGCAGTGGGTCGAGTGGCTGGACAAGCAAAAAGCCGCCGAGATGCCGCATCGTCAGATCGCCGAGTTGGTCCACAGCCATTTCGAGATCTCCGGCTGGTGGGCCCAGATGGTGACGGTCGGCTACGAACGGATCAAGGGCCTGCGCGAGATCGGACAGCGTCGCGGAGGCTCGTACGACATCAACAAAAGCAAAACCGTGCAGGCTCCCATCGCCAAGCTCTATCGTGCTTTCAGCGTGGCTCGCACACGCAAGCGCTGGCTGGGTGATGTGGGCTGGGAGGTGCGCAAGGCGACCCCGGAGAAGTCGATCCGGGTGACTTGGGAGGACGGAACCTGGGTGGATGTCTATTTCTATGCCCGGGGCGAGGCTAAGAGTCAGGTTACGGTCCAGCACCGCAAGCTGGGCTCGAAAGCCGAGGCGGAGAAGATGAAAGCCTTCTGGAGCGACAGGCTGAGCAAGCTGCCGGAGCGAGTCCGCTGAGGCTGCCGGCCCCTCTCCGCCGAGGAGGGGGGCCGGTCGTCTTGTTTGCGAGGGACGAATCGTCCGTCAGTTGCTGCCCGACGCGCCCTTGTTGCAGCTCACCGACGTGCGGTCGGCTTTCTTCTTGTTGGTGAAGTCCGCCCTCGTATAGGACCAGGCCGAGACGTCTCCCGACTCGAAACCGTCGGCGAAGATCTCGGTCGGGATCTCGAAATCGAAATCCCCGAAGCCACTCTCGTTGGTCTTGAACTTGCCGGAGCCGAGGGGAAAGGTCTCAAGCTCTCCGGTGGTGTTGTCACGCACGATGAGCTCTGAAGTGTAGGTGCCCTTGGCCTTGTTGACACCGTTGCCCCTTCTTTCGACCTGGATCTGGCAAAAGATCGGAATGAGGTCTTGATCGAACGGATCGAGGATGGCCGGTATCGGCGCGATGGATTCGAAGGTCGGGAAATCCCTGACGGGGCACGGCGGCGAGGAGTCGAAGAAAGTGACGCCAAAGTTGGATTGCGAATAGGTACTGCCGCCGTAGGCGGTCGCGACGAAAAAGAGCGCCGACAGCATGACGACGGCCGTAGTGGGAAGGGTGGTTCCGCGTCGACTCATCGAGATCCCCCTGGTTGTTTCTTTGACTCTCGAGCCCGCCCCCCGCAGGGCTCAACAGTCTGTCAAACTTAATTACCACTATAGCAGCCGACGCTGCCGCGAGTGGCTCAGCCGAGTCCGAACAGACGGGGCAGGTCTTCTTCCATCGCCGCCTCGGCCGAGGCCTGGCTGGATCCCAGGGCGATGACGTCGAGCTTGCCAAACCGATCGAGTGGCCCGACGTTGTAGAAGATGAAGCGACCGCGACCGGTCGTCGGGTCGAACAGGTCCTCGCCCACGGCCGTGACGAGGTCGCCAAACGGCGCTCCGACCAATCCCGCGTGCACAAAATCCTGCGCGCGGTAGGGCGGCCGGGGGTCCCCGGACAGCCGGCCGGTTCGCGAATCCGGCCGCCGGCCGAGAAGACGGTCGAGCAGCGCCATCGGGGTCGACGTGCCGCCCCAGCGGCCGTTGCATTCGACAAAGCGGATGGCGAAATCACCCGTGACGTCTCCGACGACGAGAAAATCGAACGAACAGCGTCCGATGTAGCCGAGCTCCTGGAGACCGGCGGCCACCCGGAGCGAGGCCGATCCGAGCTGGTGGTTGACTCTTTCGGGCAGGGTCGAGGGGCGCGAGCCGACAAAGATCCGCCGCGTGCCCTTCAGTAGTTGCTCATAGACCCCGTCGAGCCGTGGCGGCCCGGAGCCCTTGGGAGGAATCCACAGTTGAGTCGAAGGCGACAGATCGGTGTCTTCCCAGGCGACGCAGAGAACCTCTTCCCGGTCGTCCCATTCGGTACGCTCGAGAAACTCGCGGACCTCGGCCTCGAGCTGTGCCGGCCGGTGCTTGTCGAGCGCGTCGGCCTCGAAGACCGCGTTGCCCATCGCCGAAGCGCAGCGCAACCGCTTGAGAGCCACCCGGCGATGGCGGGTGGCCAGCTCGAGGAGGTTGCTCGTGAGAGTCTCGGGAGTGGTGCCGCTTCGGGTCTCGACCAGGAAGTCGTCCCCGAGCACACAGGAGACGATTTTGCCGAACGACATTTTGTCGTTGGCCACCCAGGTGATCGGCGGCGGAGGCGCCAGGACCGCCATGGGCTGGCCGCAGCGATCGCCGAGCTTTTGCGCCAGCTCCCACACCGCTTCGATCCCCATGTAGGGATGGATCACCAGCCCGCCGGCTTCACGTGCCCGCATGGCGAGGCGGTCGAAAACCGGCCCGCGGGTGCAAGCGTTGGCGATGGCCAGCGGATCGTCGCCGGCCGGAGCGTGAAAGAACTCGCTCTTGCCCAGGCCCAGCCGAGCGCGACAGTAGCTCTCGTAGGATTCGTTTTGTGGCGTGCTGGCGACGAACAGGTCGCCGTCGCCGGCGCGCAGCCGCGCGCGGTGTTGGTACTCCTCGACCCCCTCGATGTCGTTGAGAAACGGGATGGCCGAGACGTCGTCGAGGTTTAGAACCGGCAAGCCGCCGAGGGACTCTCGCCAGCCCTGCGCTTTGTAGGCGTCGAGCTCTTGGCGGTTCTGCCGGTCGTGCAGGGGTCTCATCGCGGCTCGGGCTCGGTCGAGCTCCTTCGGGTCAAACTTCACGCCGTCGACTCTACCGGCTGATGGGCCGACATCCGGCGGCAGGGAGCGCCAGGCTGAAACCCGGAGCAGAGTCGACCTCTCCCGCGGATGCGAGAATGGATTTTTCAAGGAGGCCGATTCAGTGCCCAAGACTCAGCTCGAGCAGCTCGAAGCCGTCAAAGACAGCTACGGACCGGGATGCTCACAACGCAAGCTCGAGCTTCTGGTTGCGCTCGAGGAAACGGTCTTCGCCCGTCCCTCCGAGGTCGAGCGCTTTCACGAAGCTCTCTGCTTTCTTCGCGCCTATCCAGATGACCCGGCGCTGCTCGAGAAGGTGGAGGCCCTGCTCGACGGTTTCGACCGCCGCAAGGACCTCAAACGGCACCGGGCAGAGCTCGCCAACACCGGGATCGCCGGTGTCGATACGTACTATCGTTTTTTCTGGTTCACGGCGTTGTGGCTGGCGGCGCGTTTCCCCGATCAGTTGCAAATCGATTGGCGCGAATTCGACCGCAAGGGCCTGCTGGAGGAGCGCTTACCGCTTCTCATGCCCTACGGCGAGCGCTTGGCTCTGGAGGAGGTGGCGTTGCCGCCACGCCAGTGGATCGAACGGCTCAAAAACCCGCACGAGACGGATGGCGCATTTGTGGTGAAACGCTTCGCCGCCCTCCGGTGCGATGAGTTGGTGCGCGAGCGAATGTACGAAGAGCTCGACATCCCCTACCGGCTGCGCTCCAAGATCAGCTCCGATTTGAGCACGCCCAGCCGCAGCCGGGCGCACTACGCGCCGTCACCGGTCGTCTATCAGAAAGGCCCGCTCGAGTTGTCCCGCAAGTCGTTCCCGGGGGCGCTGCGCCGTCCGCCGGTGGCCGAGCGGAGGTTGTCTCCGGCGCGTGCCCGGGGCCTGTTGGAGCTGGCGCGCGAAGCGATGATCGCGCGGCAGCGGGATCTGGACGTTTTTATCCATGCCGATCCACGAGATGTACGGCTCCTGGACTGCGGCCGCGGGCTGCAGTTCGCCTGCTACGGCGCGGCCCCCGAGTGGCGGCAGGTTCTGGATGCGGTCTACGGCTTCATGATTCTCAAAAATGGCGTGCCGATCGGCTACTTTCTCACCGGTACCCTGTTTCGCTCTTCGGAAGTCGCCTACAACATTTTCGACGCCTATCGCGGCGGGGAGGCAGCGTATGTCTACGGCCGTGGACTGGCGATGGTGCGACACGTCTTTGGCTCGGACAGCTTTGTGGTCGATCCGTACCAGATGGGCTATCAAAACCCCGAAGCGCTCCAGTCCGGGGCCTGGTGGTTCTACTACAAACTGGGGTTCCGGCCGCACGACCCCGAAGTGTTGGAGCTGGCCGATCGCGAGCTGCGCAAGATGAAGAAGAACCCGCGGCACCGCTCCACGATCGCAACGCTCGAGAAACTCTCGGCGGTCGAGATGTTTCTGCATCTCGGAAAGTCGCGCGAGGACGTGTTGGGGATCGTCTCGCGCGAAGAGATCGGGTTCAAGGTGTGCGCGTATCTTGCCGAGCGCTTTGGACGAGACAGGGAGCGCGGCATCCGGACTTGCGCCCGCGAAGCGGCGCGGCTACTCGGCGTGCGCTCGCGAAAACGGTTCACCGCCGGTGAGCGCCTGACCTGGAATCGCTGGGCGCCCCTGGTGATGACACTCCCGGGAGTCGAGCGCTGGTCGGAGAAGAACCGCCGGGCGCTCGCCCGGGTCATCCGCGCCAAGGGCGGCCGCCGCGAGTCCGACTTCGTGCGACTCTTCGACCGCCACCGGCCGTTATGGCAGGCGGTGCTCAAGCTGGCCGAGCCGTCAGACTGAAGCGGTCGGTGACGGAAACGCGGCACCGGTCGCAGGCCCATAAGGGCACGGCGCGCGCAACTCGGACTCCGTAATCCAGAGGCACGCGCCTCGGTTTCCCTCGCGCCGGGTCGATGCAGACTGCAACAGTCCTTGCCCAGCGCTCGGTCAAACGGCCCTTATGGAGCCTGCGACCGGCGCCGCGAGGACGCTGTTTGACGGTTCCTAATTCGGGGACTGTCCCCGAAATCGGGAACGGCCGGCAGGGGCGCCGGCCGCTTCATGATCTTTGGGGCGTCTCCTCTCTTTGAAGCGGCTGGCGCCTCTGGCGACCGACGACATCAATTCCGGGGCGGTTTCCAAATTGAAGCGGCCGGCGTCTCTGCCGGCCGTCGACATCAACCGCCCACGTTGAATCCCCAGGAGTCGCCGTACCGGACCGCCAGGATGAGCACGATGACGGCGAGCGCGAAGATCTTGACCAGCAACGGCATCACAAAACGCACCCAGCGGGTGTAGGGGATCTTGCCCAGCGCGAGCGTTCCCATGACCAGGGCGCTGGTGGGCACCACCATATTGGTGAAGCCGTCGCCGAACTGGTAAGCCAGCACCGCCACCTGTTGCGGCACGTCGGTCAGCGTGGCGAGCGGCGACATGATCGGCATGGTCACGTAGGCCTGCCCGCTCCCCGACGGGATAAAAAAGTTGCAGACCATCTGCACCGCCAGCATCCCCACCGCCGACACATAGCGCCCCGTTCCCTCGAGCAGCGAGACGATCGAGTGAATCACCGTGTCGATGATCTCTCCGCGCGAGAGCACCACTTCGATGGTGCGGGCAAAGCCCACCAGGAGTGCGGCCGAAGTCATCTCGGAGGCGCCGCGGATAAAGGTCCCCGCGGCCAGATTCGGAGACATGCGCGCGATGATCACCGCCAGCAGACCGATCCCCAAAAAGACCGCGTTCAACTCGGTGATGTACCAGCCCTGGTTCTTGGCGCCGAGGACAAAAAGCACCATGCCGAGAACAAAGACGGCCAGGATGGCGATCCGCGGCCCGGTCAGCTTGACGTCCTGGGGCATCTCGAAGCCGGTCGAATAGTCGACATCCGCCACCAGGCTGGCCGAGGGGTCCTTCTGGATCTTTCTCGCGTAGGCGTAGACGTGGTGGATGCCGACGGCGAGGAAAATCGCCAACAGCACCCAGCGGGTGGCGAGCCCCGAGGTCAACGGCACACCGGCGATCCCCTGCGCGATCAGGACGCCAAACGGATTGATGCCGGCACAACCCCAGCCGATGCCATAGGGCACCCAGATCATCCCCATGGCGACGATCGAGTCGAGCTTCATGGCCAGCGACATGGTGACCAGGATCGGGATGAGCGGCACGTACTCTTCGCCAAACCCGATGCTGAACGATCCGACGCCAAAGAGAAACGAGGTTCCTGCGATCAGAATCCACGGGGCCTTGCCCAGACGCTCGACCGCGCCGTGGAGCGCGGCGTCGACGGCGCCGCTCTGCCGTAGCAAGGCGATGATTCCGCCGACGATAAAGATCAGAAAAATGATGTCCTGTGCCTGCGCCAGGCCCTCGGGGAGCGCGGTCAGAAACGCCCAGGGACGCAGCGTCGTCTTCTCCTCCCCGGTGATCTGCTGGTAGGTCCCGTCGACCACCATCATGCGGTGGGAGCCCTCGACCTCGACGCGCTCGTAGGCGCCGTGCGGCAGCACATAGCTGAGAACCTGCGCCAGGATGATGATCGAGAAGATGAGGACCAGAGAGTCCGGGAACTTGCGTTTTGGCATGCGGCATTCTACCCACGCGCTCCCGGGCGAGCCCCTGGGGTATGGTGTGCCGCGATGCGGAACCCGACCGAGGCCGCGTCGGAGCGCGAGGGGGAGCCCCGAGCGGCGCGCTCCGATGCCACCGACCGCCTGCTCGCCGTGATCGTCGCGCTGGTGGAGGAGTTTCACCCCGGACGCGGCGCGCGCAAGGTCGGTCTCGACAGCTCGCTCGACCGCGACCTGGCCCTCGACAGCCTCGGCCGTGTTGAACTGGTCGGGCGGCTCGAGCGCGAGTTCGGCGTCGGTCTTCCCGAGCGAGTGGTGACGAGCGCCGAGACACCCCGCGACCTCTTGCGGGCCATCGCACAGGCGGCGTCTACCGGAACAACCGCGGCGAGCGGGCCGACGGCCGTGCCGATGACGGTCGACATCGCATCGGCAACGGAAGGGGAGGCGGAAGGAGCACCCGATCGGGCGCAGACGTTGCTCGAAGTCCTCGATTGGCACGTCGAGCGGCACCCCGAGCGGACGCACATCACCCTGCTCTCGGCCAAAGGCGAGCCCGAGGAGCTGACCTACGGCGCCCTGGCCGAGCGAGCGCGCCGGGTGGCGGGAGGTCTGCAGGGGCTGGGCCTCGATCCGGGCCAAGCCGTAGGCCTGATGCTGCCGACCGAGCTCGACTATTTTGCGGCTTTCTACGGTGTGTTGATGGCGGGCGGGGTTCCAGTGCCGCTCTATCCGCCGGCGCGGCCGAGCCAGATCGAAGACCACCTGCGGCGCCAAGCCGGGATCCTCTCGACGGCGCAGGCACGGTACCTGATCACGATTCCCCCGGTACTCAAGCTCGGGCGCCTGCTCAAGGCCCATGTCGAGACCCTCGACCGGGTGGTCACGGTGGCCGAGCTGGGAGCCTCGGAGCCGGCCTGCAACCTGCCGCGAGTCGCCGAGACCGACGTCGCGTTTTTGCAGTTCACTTCCGGGAGCACCTCGGATCCCAAGGGCGTGATCCTCACCCACGCCAACCTGCTCGCTAACCTGCGCTCGATCGGGCGCGCCGCCGAGCTGAGCTCGGACGACGTGGTGTCGAGCTGGTTGCCGCTCTATCACGACATGGGGCTGATCGGCGCCTGGATGGGGAGTCTCTACTTCGCCATGCGTCTGGTGCTGATGTCGCCGCTGACCTTTCTCACCCGTCCCTCCCGCTGGCTGTGGGCGGTCCACAACTATCGCGCCACGATCTCGGCGGCACCCAACTTCGGTTTCGAGCTCTGTCTCAAGAAGGTGGAGGACTCGGAGATCGAGGGTCTCGACCTGTCGTCCTGGCGGGCGTCGCTCAACGGCGCCGAGCCGGTGAGCGCGGAGACCGTCCGGCGTTTCTACAAGCGCTTCTCCGCCTACGGCTACGGCGAGGGGACCATGATGCCGGTCTACGGCCTGGCCGAGTGCTCGCTGGCGCTGGCGTTTCCTCCGGTGGGCCGCCGGCCGCGGATCGACACGGTCGACCGGGAAGCCCTGGCGGGCTCGGGGCGAGCGACCCCGGCCGGCGCCGAGGACGACGATGCGCCGCGCTTTGTCGGCTGCGGTTTTCCGATCCCCGACCACGAGGTCCGGATCGTTGACTCGACGGGCGCCGAAGTGGGCGAGCGTCAGGAAGGACGGATCGAGTTCCGTGGCCCGGGTGCGACCAGCGGTTACTTCCGCAACCCCGCGGCGACCCGCAAGCTCTTCCGCGGCGACTGGCTGGATTCGGGCGATCTCGGCTATATCGCCGAGGGCGAGCTCTTTGTCACCGGTCGGGCCAAAGACCTGATCATTCGCGCCGGCCGCAACATCTACCCGCAGGAGCTCGAGGAGGCGGTGGGAACCGTCGACGGGGTGCGCAAGGGCTGTGTCGCGGTGTTTGGCTCGACCGACCGCCAGAACGGTACCGAGCGGCTGGTGGTGCTCGCCGAGACCCGGCTGACGGACGAAGACGAGAGGCACCGATTGCGCGACCGGATCCAGGAGCTCGCCCTCGAGCTCGTCGGCACGCCGGCGGACGACGTCGCCCTGGTGCCACCCCAGACGGTCCCCAAGACCTCGAGCGGCAAGCTGCGCCGGTCGGCCAGCCGCGATCTCTACGAGAGCGGCAAGCTGCGCCGCCGGGGGCCGGCCTGGTGGCAGATGGCGCGGCTGGCGGCCTCGGGTGCCAAGCCGCAGTTGGCCCGCACCGGACGCGCGGCGCGCGAGCTGGCCTACGCCGGTCGATTCTGGGCCGTCGTCGGGCTGGCGGCGGTGCCGGTGGGGGCGGCCATGGTGCTGCTCCCCAAGCTGGCGCGGCGGCGCCGCGTGGCGCGCGAAGCCGCCCGGCGCGTCGCCCAACTGACCTCCACACCGATCCAAGTGACCGGCGCCGAGCATCTGTCCGGGAACGGACCGTGGATCGTGGTCGCCAACCACGCGAGCTATCTCGACGGCTTTGCGCTCACCGCCTCGCTACCCACCGAGGGGGCCTTTCTGGCCAAGAGCGAGCTCCAGGACAGTTTTCTCGCCAAGCTGCTGCTCGAGCGTCTGGGGACGCTTTTTGTCGAGCGGTTCGATCCCAGCAAGGGGGTCGAGGACATCCGCAAGGCCGCCGACCATCTGCGCGCCGGCCAGTCGCTTTTGCTGTTCCCCGAAGGCACCTTTGACCGCGCGCCGGGCTTGCGGCCGTTTCGTCTTGGCGCCTTTGTGCTGGCGGCCGAGACCGGCATCCCGGTTGTGCCGGTGGCCATCCGCGGCACCCGGTCGGTGTTGCGGGGGGACAAGTGGTTTCCCCGCCGGGGGGCGATCAAGGTGACGGTCGGGGAATCCCTCCGCGCCTCGGGCAACGACCTCGCCGCGGCGGCGCGCCTCCGAGACGCGGCCCGCGAAGTCATCTTGCGGCACTGCGGCGAGCCGGATCTTCAGACAACCTGAGGCGAGGGCGGTCACCCAGCCGCCGGGCCGCTACGAATTCCGGTTAGACTTCCCACAAGCATAGGGAAGGAAACCGTCGTCGGCCGAGCCGGCGGCTCAAAGCGGGAGAGGAGGCTCTGGTGGCCGAATCGGAAGACGTCCAGATCTCTTGGGCCGAAGTCGAAAGTGATCTGCAAGCCTATGAAGCGTGGGCCCGGCGAGCGCGCGAGGTCGCCCACCAAGCGCTGTTCTTTCTCGGTTTTCTGTACCCGGTGCGCCGGGGTCTGGTGCGCACGCGGGAGGACCGGACGGCGACGGCCAGGGTCGAGGAGTACGCGCCGTTTGCCTTTGCCCAGGTCAAGAGGATGCTTCTCTTGTTCTTTCCCGCCGAAGGGCTCGAGCGGCTCGCCGCCGCCGACCCGGGCCGAAACCCGCAGCGGAGCTGGGCGGTGCGGCGGGCGCGCCAGGCGCTCGAAGCACGCCGTATCTGGGTCGCCATTCAGGACGAGCTGCTGGATCTGGAGCATCTCGATCTCGACACCGCGCGTGTTCTGCGAGGGCGATTTCGCGAGCTGCTGAGGGCGGTCCGCCCGCAGACCCTGTTGCCGCAGTTGCGCGAGATCCTCCTCTATGTCCAGAAGAACATCTCGCTGATCTTGGCGCTCCTGGTCAGCGCCGGCCTGTTGCTGGGCGTCGAGGCGGTGCGCAGCCTGCTGTTCGACCAGAAGGCCCGCATGATCGGCGTGGCGGCCCTGGCCTTCGCGCCGCTGCTCGTCTCCCGCCTCTTTCTCCTGCTCCGCCGGCGCGCGCCTTGGGTCCACACCTGGGACATCGGAGGACGCGCCTTTCGCAGCTATCGCGCCATGGCGCTCGAGCCCGGCCGGCTGATCGACCGCTGGCCTGGATCCAGTTCTCGAGAAGACGCGCAAGAAGACGGAGGCGGTCTGCGGGGTTGGTGGAAGGCGCTCAGGACGAGCCTGCCGACGGTCATCTTCCGTGGTCTGCTCCGCAAGGCCGCCGGCTACCTGGCGGCTCTCCCGGTGGCGGGAGGGATCCTTGCCACGCTCACATTCCTGGGCAAATGGGACGTTACCGCGGTGACCCTGTTTCTGGTCTTCTTTCTCTGCTACGCGGGTTTTGTGGCCGCCCACTTGCTGGACTTCTGGGATTTTGTGGATCAGAGACCGGTGCGGCTCTATTTGATTCTGGGTGGGCTTTTTGCGCTCGCCGGACTGCTGGTGGGGTGGGGTCGCGGAGCGTTCGTCTTGTTGTTTGCCGGTGCCGCGGTGGCCTTGGGCTGGACGGCCTGGCGACACCGGGCGATCGGTCCGGCGGTCATCGCGGCCCTGCTGGCGTTGTTTGCCTTTGGGGTCTTTCTGGGCCATCGGACCGACGTGGCCTCGCACTGGCCGCAAAGGGACGAGGCCAGGGCGGACCGCCTCGAGAGCCGCAACCAGTCGGTGGATTGGCGGATCCGGGCGCCCGGGGATGGGACGGAGGATCTCGTATGGCCGTTTCCAGGCTCGAGCGATCCGGTCGTCCTGATGGCCGCCTCCGGGGGTGGATCGCGGGCCGCCATCTACACCGGCTTGACGTTGCTGCGTCTCAACGGTGTCGAGAGCCGCGACCCCAAGCACCTCGCCGAAGACGCACCGCCCGAGCACACGGCCGACGCCGCGACCGAAAGAGGCCTGCGCGAGATCGCTTCCAATCTCCAGGCCATTAGCAGCGTCTCGGGCGGCAGCCTGGCCAACGCCGGCTACCTGGCCCGGTTGCTCAGGGTCCGCGACCAGGAGGGCCTGCGCCGACCCGCGGCGCTCGAAGGGCTCGGCGCCGCGCTCGACCGCGACTTTCTGCTGCCGCCACTGCTGGGCGCGCTGTATCCGCGCGGCAGCCGTGGCGATGTCATCGAGTGCTCCTGGGAGGGAGCCCGCCGCCCGGGCTCCTTGAACCTCCGTCGGCCGTTGAGGGCTCCCAAGCAGATCCTCATGCTGGGCCTCAACAAGCTCTGCCGTTGGCTCGCCCGCGGGACTCGTGGAGATCTCAAGCGGCGAATCCTGCTGGATCGCTACACGTTGCAGCACCTCGCGGCCGGCTGGATGGATGCGGTCGAGAAAGGTGAGCCCAGACCGCCGTTTCCCCTGCCGCTATTCAATTCGACGTCGCTCGATGGGCACGCCGTCGTGCTGAGCCCGTTGGGGACCGAGTTCTATACCCGTGAGGAGCACCGCGTCGCCTTTGACGCGAACGGTTCGAGCGGCGAGGGCGGTGACGACTGCGGCAACCTCTATCAGTGCAACGAATCCCAGCGGGCCTCGATCGACGGCCACCGAGGGACCAATACCTGGGTCTATTACCGCGACGCGGTCTACTCGTTGGAAGACCTCCTGCCCAACTACAACCCGCGGCTTTCCTCGGCGGTCCGCGCCTCGGCGAACTTCCCCTTTGGCTTTCCCCTGGTCACCGTCAAGACCAAGGCCCGGTTGCCGTTCAACCCGATGCGCCGTGTCCGTACATCGGATCATGAGAAGAAGATCCGGCTGACCGACGGCGGCGCTCTCAGCAACTCGGGGCTGTGGGCGATGTTCAATCTGCTGATGAACGAGCAGGTGGCCGATGAGCTCAAGAGCCGCGGCGTGCTGCTGGTGATCGTCGAGGCCAGCAAGATGCCCGAGTACCCTTCGATCCGTCGCAGGTTCGGCACCCTCTGGCGGACGATCGGGGACCAGACGACCATCGGACAGCGTATGCACCGGTTGATGTTCGATCTGTTGGACCGTGAGTACGGCGACCGGATCGCCATCCATCAGATCGACATCATCCCCACAGAGCGCTACAACGTGCTCACGACCTGGGCGCTTGCCCAGCGATCGGTCCGAAAGCTCAGAAAGTCCTTCAAAGAGAGATTTGCGGCGGAAGAGCTGGTCGCCAAGTGGAACGCGCTCAAGACGCGACAAGCGACGGACCCGGACGAGCCACCGGGCGATCCGGAGAGGATCGCGCCGACTCACGACCGCCCGCCGCTCGATTGAGCGCCGGCCCCGGCGGTACCTGCTAGTCTCGCGCGATACTCAAGTGGCGCCGGGCGCGCGCCCCCGTCCCCGACAAGGAGATCTCGATGAACGCAAAGGCGATCCATTTCTGCATTCGAAGGGTCTTGTGCCTGGCTTCGGTCGCGCTGTTTTCCATGGCGCTGGTGAGCCCGGCTGCGGCGCGCACGTTGATCCACGCCGGCCATTTGATCGACGGCATCTCGGAGAGCGCCCGCCCGGCTGTGACCATCGTGGTCGAGGACGGCCGCATCGCCGCGGTGGAGTCCGGTTACATCGAACCGGCGGAGGGGGATGACGTGATCGATCTCCGCGCAGCCACCGTGCTGCCGGGTCTGATGGACATGCACGTCCATCTGTCGGGAGAGTTCAGCAAGGACTCCTACATCGAGCGTTTCCAGCTCGACACCGTCGACTACGCGTTCCGTTCGGTGGTCTACGCCGAGCGAACCCTGATGGCCGGCTTTACCACCGTCCGCAATCCGGGCGATAGCGGCAACGTGACCATCGCGCTGCGCAAGGCGATCGACAAGGGCTGGGTCGTAGGGCCGCGGATCTTCTCCGCCGGCAAGAGCCTGGCGACCACCGGCGGTCACGCCGATCCCACCAACGGCATGAACGCCTATCTGCGTGGCGACCCGGGACCGAAACGGGGTGTCGTCAACGGTCCGGCGGACGCCGCCAAGGCAGTGCGGCAGCGCTACAAGGAAGGCGCCGACTTCATCAAGATCACCGCCACCGGGGGCGTGTTGAGCGTTGCCAAAAGCGGGTTGAACCCCCAGTTCAGCGACGAGGAGCTCGAAGCGGTCATCCGGACCGCCGCCGACTACGGGTTTCACGTCGCCGCGCACGCCCACGGCGCCGAGGGGATGAAGCGGGCCATCCGCGCCGGCGTGCGCTCGATCGAGCACGGCACCTACATGGACGACGAGGCCATGGAGCTGATGAAACAGCACGGCACCTACTACGTGCCGACCATCATGGCCGGCGACTGGGTGGCGGAGAAGGCCGAGATCGACGGCTTCTTCCCCGAGCTGGTGCGCCCCAAGGCGGCGGCCATAGGACCGGTGATCCAGGAGACCTTTGGCAAGGCCTACCGCGCCGGCGTCAAGATCGCCTTTGGCACCGACAGCGGGGTCTCGGCCCACGGGGAGAACGCCGAGGAGTTCGCGCTGATGGTCGAGGCCGGGATGCCGCCCATGGAGGCGATCCAGTCGGCCACCATGACCACCGCCGAGCTGCTCGAGATCGAAGACGACTTGGGGTCGGTCGAGACCGGCAAGATCGCGGATCTGGTGGCGGTCGAGGGCGATCCGCTCTCCGACATCACCCTGCTCCAGAACGTCACCTTTGTGATGAAGGACGGGGTCGTCTACAAGTCGCCGTAGGGCGCCTGGGAGCGACGGTTCCGGCCTCGGCACTCGCACCCGGAGACTGCTGCTGACTTGGTGTAGCGGCGTACTTGCGCTAGCTTGTCGGGGAGGGTGTTCGAGAAGAGAAGACTTTCGACTCTCAAGCTCGTCCGGGTCGGCCGTTCGGTCGGAAGATCCGAGTTGGGAGCGGTGTCGAAACGGATTCGTGAGGCCTTTGCCGGCTCGCTCGACACGGTCGATCTACACGACTACGAGGCGCCCGAGATCGACGAGATCGAGGCCGATCTGCTGACCCAGGCTCTCGACCAGCACTTTGGCGGCCACGTCCTCGGGATCACCGATGCCGACCTGTTTGACAGCGCGGCGAGTGATTTTTTTCGCTTTATGTTCGGCTGCAAGGACAACCGCAGCCAAGTGGCGGTGGTCTCCACCCGGCGGATCGCCAGCCGGGACGCCTCGCGCTCGATCGCCCGCCTGCTCAAGGTCGGTCTGCACGAGCTGGGGCACAACTTCGGGCTGGTCCACCACTACGACTTTGTTCCGGCGTCGGACGGCGCCTACTGCCCGATGAGCAAGGGCGACTACAACCGTCACGGCGAGCGAAGCTATCTGCGCTCGGTGATCGACGCGCGCGGCTTTCGGTTTTGCGACGCCTGCCGCAAGTTTTTGCGGCTCGCCCATCCGGCGCCCGCCTGAGCGAGTCCCGCTCGCGACGGTCGCGGGATATCGTAGGCCCATGCGAGTCGAGACCCTGGATCTCGAGTTCCAGAACGCCCCGCAGGTCATTGCGTCGTTTTTGCTCTTTGGCGACGACGGACCCGTGCTGGTCGAGACCGGGCCCGGGAGCACCCTGCCGGCCCTGGTTTCAGCGCTCGCCGGACACGGTGTCGCCCCGGGCGACGTGCGGCACGTGCTGCTGTCCCACATCCACCTCGACCACGCCGGCGCCGCGGGCTGGTGGGCCCAACAAGGCGCGCAGATCTATGTGCACCCGAAGGGCGCCCGGCACCTGATCGATCCATCCAAGCTCCTGGCAAGCGCCGAGCGCATCTACGGCGACCGGATGGAGACGCTGTGGGGTGAGATCCTTCCGGCCCCGGCGGATCGTGTGACCGCGGTAGAGGACGGCGAGGCGATCGATGCCGGCGGGCTTGGTTTTACCGCCATCGAGACCCCGGGCCACGCGCGCCATCACCATGTCTATGCCCTCGGTGAGGTGGCCTTTGTCGGCGACGCCATGGGGATCCGGATCCCGGGCTCCGACTGGCTGGACCTGCCCGCGCCGCCGCCCGAGTTCGACCTCGCGGCCTGGAAAGAGACCTTGGCGATCTTGAAAAAGAGAGGCTTCGAGACCATCTACCGTACCCATTTTGGTCCCTCGGACACAGCCTCGAGCGAAGCGGACCGCCTCGGTGACGTTCTCGACGAGACGACCGAGTTGATCGGCTCGCTGCTCGAGCGCGGCATCGAGCGCGATGAGATGCTCGAGACCTACCAAGACTGGGTGCGCCACCGTCTCGACGAGGCGAGTGCCGGCGAGCGGATTCGCCTCTACGAGATCGCGAATCCGCGCCACATGACGGTCGACGGCATCGTCCGCTACTGGCGCAAGCGGGTCGAGCAGAGCTGAGGGGAGAGGATGCGTTTCAAACGGTTCCGGCGCCTGGAGGGGGCGGTCCCTGGCGCATCAGCACCGTGGACACATCGTGACGCAGCTCGTCGTGCTCTCCCCGCAACCGCAAGAGCTCGCTCATCAGCCACAGGACCAGCCTTTCGTCTACGCTGGTCGGTGTGGGTCCCGGGCGGTAGCCGGACGGCATCTTGCCGCCCGCGGCGACAGCCTCTAAGGCCACCGCCAGATCGTAGGGCGTCGCACCGCAGACTTCGAGCACGCGGTGCAGCGTTTCCCATTGCGGGTTGGCGGTTTGGAGCTCCAGCCGACCGACGCTGCCGGTCGAAACCCCGAGCGCGTTGGCTACGTCCGCTTGACGCTGCCCGGAGGCCTTTCGGAGAAGAGCGAGGGCCGGACCAATCCCCCTCGTTGTCGATTTCATCTGGGTCGATCGTAGCACGGTGACCGAGCGTAGGAGCGCCCGGAACGGCGCGCTCGGGAGCCAAAAAGGCGCGGTTCGTCCGTCTCACAGAGACGGAGTACACCTCAGAAACCAGTACGAGGACAGAACCATGAAAAGGAGATTTTCGACCTACGTCTGCGCCGCCGTCGGTCTCGCGGTCTGGATTTCGACACTGACGGTCTCGTCGGCCGACGACCTCAGATGTTCCAGCCGACCGACTCTCTACACAAAAAAGAACCTGGGAGGCCGCTCACTCGCTTTGAACGAGGGGACGATCCTCGATCTTCGCACCAGGGGTTTTAATAACAAGGCCTCCGCCATCGCCGTGCCGGAGGGCTGGGTCGTCACCCTCTGGTCCGGGAGGAACTGCCGCGGACGCAAGGCCGTCTACCGCGGCTCATCCGGCGGCAAGACCGGCTGCTACGTCCTGGACCTGCGTAGGACACCACGCGTTCGTGACCACCGCGGGGGCACAACGATCGAAACAGGCGGCAACATGGATAACAAGGCCTCCTCGGTCGAGGTCCGGCGGGAATAGCACAGCCGTCGCCGTTAGGGGTGGTGAGCCGGACGCCGCGACCTCCGCAAAGCCGGGGAGGCCGTCCGCCGGTAGCATTTGTGCGCCGTCTCCCGTCGGGCATGCTGGGCGCTTTAACTTATTCGTTTTAAGTAGTTTAAGTCGACTCCTTATCTCTCATAGAAAATAAAAGTCGAAAAAATCTCGGGATTGGGTGTCAGAAATTCCGAGTTTGCGGCATATCTAGTAGTAGGGGGCGAAGAACGCTTCCAGACGAGCCGACCCCGCTCGCGGCCGGAGGTGCTTTCGAGAGGGAGGCTTCTGGCCTGCGGCGAGGTCTGCTCGCACGTTTCGAGGGGAAAGAAGCGGCACGGGCTTCTCTGGAGGTACCCGTAGAAAAGGAGGGCGGCATGAGTCTGCAAACCCGAGGGATGGACCGGAAACCGGGGAGGGGAAAAGGAGGCTCCGCTCGGAGAGCGGCGTGGGTCTTCGGTCTGGCCTCGGCCTTGACCCTTCCTCTCACCGCCCAGCCGATCCCGGGCGCTTACACCGGCGCCGGCGTGGCCCAGGGGCTCACCCCCCAGCAGACCTTCCACCTGGGCGACATCGACCACGTGAATCTTCTCAACGGCAACCTCGTGCTGACGGTCCCGATCGGCCCCAAGTACCCGCTCTCGGAGGGCTTCTCCTACCAGTTCGTCCTGAGCCACAACTCCAACATCTGGGACTTCGAGCAGATCTGCGACGGCAACGACGACTGCAAGTGGGATGCGGTGCTGCGCACCGAGGGCAACAACGCCGGTCTCGGTTGGCGGCTCTCACTCGGGGAGTACGATGACACTCAACCGGTACCCAAATACATCGACGAAAGCGGCGCCGAGCACGCCTTCTACGGCACGCTCCACGAGTCGGACCCGGCGGACACTGCCTACTACACCCGCGATGGCACCTACCTGCGGTTGACGCGCACCGTCGCCGGTACGACCGTGACCGCCGAGGTGGAGTTTCCCGACGGGCGGGTCAAGACCTTTGTGGGGGCCTCGGGGTCGAGGCTGCCCCTAACCGAGATCCGCGACCCCTTCGGCAACTGGGTCACGATCTCCTACTCGCCGCTCCAGTGGTCGCTCGCCGACTCTCATGGAAGGAGCCACACGGTTGTCTTCGAGGCCGTGCCTCCCGACCCCAGCGACCCGCCCTACTTCACCGAGCTCATCGACAAGGTCGAGCTGGCGGGCTTCGACGGCACGATCAACGAGTGGGACTTCTCTTATCTCAGCCCACGGGACTTGGTGAAGCAGTGTCCGTTCAACAACGAGGAATCGGTGAGTCCGATCGTCGAGAACCTGTCTCCGCTGAGCACCGTCACCGTGCCCGACGCCGATTTCATCGAGAACCTCGATTTTGTCTACGACTGGCCGTCGATATGGGACCCGGATGACGGCTGCGAGGATCAGTCCGGCCAGATCATAAAGGTCTTCCTGCCCCACCACGGCGGGGTGATTGAGTACGAGTACCAGCACTACCAGTTCCCTAACCGGGTCGACGACCCCCTGGTGTTTCCCTTCGGGATCCCCGACGATTTGGTCACCGGCGTCGCCAAGCGGACCGTTTTCGACCACGAAGCCCCTCCGGCGGTCTGGACCTACGTTCCCGTGACCGGCATCGGCGACCCGAGCCAGCCCCCCGACCCCACACAGGGAGAGACCTGGGCGGACGAGATCGTCAACAAGGTCACCCATCCGGACGGCCACAAGAGCGAGCACTACTTCTCGGTCGACAAAGACTTGGTGCGCTGGACCGACGGCCCGTCTCTGTTGGGCTACGGGCTGCCGTTCTCGCGAGCGCGATCGATCGAGGATGATCCCGACAACCCTTGTCCCCAGATGACCCCGGACTGCCCCGTGCCGATGACAGATCTCTACCTCTCGACCGAGGTCTTCGACGACCAGGAAACGCTCTTGCGCTCCACCTATGTCTCCTACGAGCTCGACGACTATCCTTCGCCCGTCCCGGCTTCGCCCAAGCCCGCCAACCCCCGGCCGCGCCGGGAAGTGACGATCTACCACGACGACATCTTGCCCGGCGGTGAGAAACGCTACGCCGAGACGACTTACTCCGATTTCGACGGCCTGGGGCACTACCGCGCGACCACCACCGGCGGCAACTTCGTCTCCGGCAACGCCCGCACCGCGACCACCCACTACAACCCCGACCGGGGAACCTACGAGATCGTCCCGGCAACCAACCTCCCAGCCGGGGCCCACACCTATTCGGCGTTCCCCGCCACCGATCCTTGGGTCCTCGGGACCTTCGACCGCCGTGAAGTCACCGACACCGACGCGGTAGTGGTGGCCGGGGTCAACGGCACCACCCAGGTCGAGACCTTCTGCTTTGATGAGAGCACCGGCTTTCTCGAGCGCCAGAGAACCTGGGTCGGGGAGACCGAGGGCGCGAATGACTTGATCGTCGATAGGGTTCCAGAGGCCGGCGGGAATGTTGCCTTCGAGCGTTTCTACGGCGGCGACGTGCAAACGGTCGGCTCGGGCGGGCTGTGCTCGCTCTCGTTGCCCTCCTCCCCCGAGTACCAAATCGACCACCAATCGGACTCCGGGGTGCGCAAACTGTCCCAGTACACAGACGGCGGCACTCCCGTGCCCGGCAAGATCCTCGATCTGGACATCGACTCGAACACCGGGCTGCCAAAGACTCGCCGCGACATTGCCGAAATGCCGACCCACCTTGAATACGACGAGATCGGCCGGCTCACCCTCGAAGAGCGCGACCCGGGAGACGGAGCCTGGATCCAGCGTCTGTACTTCGCCAAGGGCCAATGTTGCGAGTTCGGTGCCTACGCCCGGGTCGAGGCCTGGGACGGTTCCCCCTCCTCGGGAACCATCCTCCATGCGATCCAGATCGAGTACGACGGCTTCGGACGCCCCGTCGAGGAGACCAACGGCATCGGCGGCTTCCGGGACCACGAATACGACGGCGAAGGCCGGCCGGCCCGGAGGAGCGAGTGGGTGAACTCCATCGAGACCCCCACCTGGACCGACTTCGAGTACGATTTCTTCGGCCGCCCGACCCGGATCCAGCCACCCGACGGCGCCGCCCACGCCGTGACCTTCGACTACGACGGGGTCTCCCGAGTCCGCAGAACCGCCTCGATCGCCCAGCCCGGAGGCGAGCTCCCCATGACGGTCGAGGAAGAGTACGACCGGCAGGGCCGGCTCGTCCGGGTCACCGAGCCGATCCATGGCTCGGGCGGCACGACCACCGAGTACGGCTACGACGTCGGAGGGCGGCTGGCCTTGGTGCGCACGACCTCCCCGGTCGACTCCTCGGTCCAGGAGCGCTTCTTCACTTACGACCGCCGGGGGCTCCTGGTCTCCGAGCAGCACCCGGAGAAGGGCGCCTCGGGCAACGGCCTCGTCCAATACCTCGACTACGACTCCCGGGGCCACGCCGGCCGCACCGAGGACGGCCCCAGCCGGCTTTCCTATACCTACGATTTGGCCGAACGGCTGACCGAGATCCGCGACACCGATTCCGGGCAGCTCTTGAAGGGCTTTACCTACGGCACCGCCGATCCGGCCGGCGTGGACCACCGGCTCGGCAAGCTCGTCCGCGCCACCCGGTTCAACGACCTGCCACAGGCCCTCAACGACCCGCCGCTGTCTCTACCCGACACTGAGATCGCCGAGACTTACGAGTACGAGGGCGTCGGGGGCCGACTCTCGCGCAAGGTGACCGAGCGAGACGGGGTGGCGTGGTTCGAGCAGACGTTTTCCTGGAACCAGCTCGGGGACCTCGAGATCCTGGGTTACCCCGAGTGCGTCCACACGGATTGCTCCCTGGCGGCGGAGCCCGAGCGCGACCTCCAGCACAGCTACTTCCCGGCCAACCTGCTCAACAACGTCTGCGACTACGACGCAACCGCGCCGGTGCCGTGCACCTATTCCTGGACGGGCGGCATCCACTACTGGCCGAGCGGGATGCTCGAGCTGCTCGAACACTACGGCTCGCTCGAGGACCACTGGGATCGCGGCGCCGACTTAATGGCCCGGCCGGTGAGGATCCACACCACGGGGGTTGTGGGCACGCCCTTCGACACCGACACGATCCAGTACGATGGAGCGGGCAACGTCTCCGCCATGGGTCCGGACAGCTTCACTTACGACGGCACCAGCCGACTGGTCTCGGGAACCACCGGGGAGGGGGCCTACCTGCAGGAGAACCAGTACGACCCGTTTGGCAACCGGGTGGCGGTGGCGACCGACGGCCTGATGAGACCCATCCCCACCGACCCGGCCACCAACCGTCTCGCAGGCTCCCCCGAGCGGCCGACGAGCTACGACGCGGCCGGGAACCTGACGAGCTGGGGAGTCTTCTCCTACGCCTACGACCCCTTCCACCAGCTTGTCCATCAGACCGGTTCGGCCACCGGCACGGCGGTGGACAAGGCCTTCCTCTACGGACCGGGGGATGAGCGGATCTCGACGGTAGACACCGCCACCGGGGCGGCCCGCTGGACGGTGCGAGACCACGGCAACCGGGTGGTGCGGACGTTCAACGAGCACCCGACCTCGGGCTGGAGCTGGGAGAAGGACTACATCTACCGGGACGGGAAGCTTTTCGCCTCGACCAGCGCCGCCCAGGGGGAGCTGCGCTACCACCTGGATCATTTGGGCACGGTGCGGATGATCACCCGGATACCGGACCGGACCGTCTTCCGTCACCACGACTACTTTGGCTTTGGGGAGGAGGCGCCTTTCCCGGACTACGACTCCGAGCGGTTGCGCTTTACGAGTCACGAGCGCGACGAGTACGGGTTCGACGTCGACACCTGCGCCGTGAGCGACCCGATCGTGACCAAGACCTACACGGGCACCGAGACCGAAACCGCGTGTGTCGAGCTCTCGGCGACCGACGTGGACGTTCTGGCCGGGGCCGACGTCACCTTCCGGGCCGGGGAGTCGATCGTGCTCGAGGACTTCTCGGTGGCCGCGGGTGCGGTCTTTACCGCCTCACTCGACAGCGAGCTCCAGACCGGGGTCCTGACCGATCTCGATTACATGCATGCCAGGTACTACTCGCCCTGGATGGGGAGGTTCTTGAGCACGGATCCGATCAACTCAGGGAAGCCGGGGGCTCCCCAGAGCTGGAACAAGTACACCTACGGGTTGAACAACCCCATGAAGTATGTGGATCCGGACGGGGAGTTCGCAGTGACTTTCGCCGTTCTAGTCGGCGCGGGCATCATAGGCGGCTTGTTGGCAGCCGACGCAGCCAACGCGCCGGAGTCTGTCGACACTCCGTTGGTTGAGCCAAAGGGGCCAGGTGGGATGATCCTGGGCTCAGGCATAGGCGTTGCGACAGCAGGAGTGGGGCGTACAATTCTTACAACGGCCGCGGGTGTAGGAGAATTAGCGGAGCAACCCGTATGCGCTGGGCCGTGCGATGATCCTAAGCGTCGGCGCGCGGTGGCACCCGGTCAGGATCGACCCGATGCCTCTGGGTCTCCGGGGAGCAAGGACTCTCTACCGACATTGCAACCTGCTGCTGATGACGCAAAGGGCCAACCTCCACTCGGCGAGGAGATATTCCAACCAGACAAGACCAGCAAGAAAAGCAAGATCGTTCAGATTATGGACGCCATCCTGAGCTTCTTTGGCCATGATCCGTCTGAGAAGTAGAAACAACTGGTGAAGGAAGCAGCCCCAGTCAGGTCACGGGGGCATGGGCTGCCGGAAATCAAGGAGGCCTACGCTTCGTATAGCCCAAAAGTAGACGTGAAAGCGTCGGTGGGAAGACTGCTCTTGCAGGTGCCACGTCGATACGTGGCGGGTCTTGAGACTGTGCTACTTAGAGATAACGACAGTCTGTCTCGTCAAGAGACGAAGGTGAGGGCGATAACCCGTGGAAAGAGACGCTCGCTACGAGAAACTGCGGGGCTTTACTACAGGCAGCAGGGTATCGAAAAAGCACGCATTGAACTCCTGGTTGATAATATTTTGATGGAATGGCCACAATGGATAGTGCGCTTCAGGCTCTTTCATGATTTTCTTGTAGGTCGCGTTCTTTTCCACGAAATCGGACACCATATCCACTCGTCCGTTAGACCGGAACGCGGCGATGTGGATCGAATCGCGGACTCTTGGCGCAACAAGCTGGTGCGTGCTTACCTGCAGGAACACTACCCTGCGCAGCTTCGGCTAGTTCTTGCTTTCGGTAAGCTCAAGAGTCTGTTTCGAGTCGTTTGATCGGCGTCGGGCGGTACTGGCAGGAGACGAGGCCAGGACAGCTTCACCTACGACGGGGCCAGCCGGCTCCTCTCGGGAACCACCGGGGAGGGGGCCTACCTGCAGGAGAACCAGTACGACCCGTTTGGCAACCGGGTGGCGGCAGCTAGGGAAGATGATCGCGAGCGGGGCCCTAAGCGAAACCGATCAGGCGGTGGCCCAAGCTCTCAGAGCAGACCTCCAGGATGCGCTCGATCCACTTCTGAAGAACCTTGGTGTAAACGAAGATGAGCTGTTGGAGATTGTTGAAAAAGGTCACCAAATTCAAGCACCGCAGTAGGCCATGCTTCAATATCTGAAGCTTGGAGACAAGTTGGTTGAAGTCGTACCAAAACTTCGACCGGCTTACGAGGAATTGCTCGTTGAGTGGGGCAATCAACGCCCAGGTCAGCATGTGGTGTTTGGTGACCTTCTTCTTCCGCACATAGAAGTGCTGCTGGAATCGGCAGAGGACGCAGGCGCACTCCGGAGAGTTTTTGATTTTCTAGAGGACTTGGCGAACGAGGACGACAAGCGTATTCAAGAAGTTGTTGCCTTCTCAATTGTCGAGCCCCTCGTCGACGATGTAAATCTTCTAACAGAAGTCTGGCCTTTTATGGGGCAGACCACACGCCGTTTTGCACGCGAGGTCTCTAAATACTGGGGAACGAGCCAGTCGTTTCCGTTTTCCTCGGACTAGAGTTCTCTCCAGTTGACGAGCTGCCAGGGTTGCAGCCTTTGGTGATGAGTCGATAGGCGAGTAAGAGCTTCCGCTTACCGAACTAGGCAAACGCGCGTCTTAAAGGTCCGTTGGTCAGCCCCCGTCGATAAGCTCGGCGAGGTCAAAGTCACGGTCCGTGAGCCCACCCACTACGTGGGTCGTGAGTCGGATTTTGACCTTTGTGTACCGGATCTCTCTCTCGGGGTGGTGATCGGCGGCCTCTGCTAGCTCGCCAACGAATTGAACAAAGGCGAGCGATGCTCGGAATGAGGGCAGCTCGAACAAGGGGTCGAGAGCCCTCGTTAAACCTCGCTTACGTCGCTCGGATAAGCGTTGTACGAGCGGGGTTGACCTCCAGCTGGAGATACGCGCCCGGGCCTCCGTGCCCTACGGTATTTTGACCCGCCTGGAGGGAAGCAGAACCCTCTATGTAGCACGGCAAGCCATCACTGTAGCGTTTCCACTGAATGGTTACGTTCTCGATTGTCCAAAGATACGTAAACCCAAGGGTCGGAGCGTCCCACACCGTCGTCCAGGCGCCTGCTGTACATGTGATCCAGTTGCCAGATCTCGCCATTTAGCACTTCCTCATTTCAGCCGCGAATTGTTTGTACTCGCAAAGGACGGCCTCTGCGTTTTGCGGAGCTTGTTGCGCCCAAGCGAATGCTGCGTTGCACCTTAGAAGCGCCAGATAGATAGCCCGCGCCAACCCCAACTCGTCCTGAATCGGAAACAACTCCTTGGTCATATAGTGCTTTACATGCGCAGCGGAAAAGGTGTGCCCGTGGGCTTGACAGACCTTCTCCGGTAGAATTCGAGCGATCGGCCGGAACGTCTTGATCGGGAAGCGGACCCTCCGCTTGCGCAGCTCCTTGACAGCGGCCGCACTGACCAGGAGTTCAGGCACGACGCCAAGCGCGGCGACGAGAGCGCTGACATCGCACTCCTCAAATTTGAAGACCTCGTCCGGCAACTTTGGCGGCTGTCTCCCTTTTGGTTGCAACGGCTTCCGTCTACGCGAGTTCTTCTGCGATTTCACCATGGACATCCTCCATCGAAACTAACTCCGAGGCCTACATGACCCGCAGAGCCGAAGCCTTGGTCGCGACTGACTAGCTAACCAGGTGTCTTAAGCGCGATTCTACACCGATCGAGCCCGGCACAACTGGTTGAACTTCGAGTTCTCACAGTCGAACGCCGCCAGGCGGCTAACTTCTGAGTCGTGGAGTCGTTGGTGGCTCACCAACCCCCCGCTGAGAACGTAATAGACGCGCCCGCCGCTCTTGATAGAAAATCCCGCCCCATGCGGGTGGGTGTTCTGCCGATTCTGGCTCTGACCACGGTTGTCTCGAGCTGCGTGTCGCTGCGGCCTTTCGACGAGGTCCGACTCGACCCCGAAGCGGCCCGCTTTGTCGAGGTCGACGGCCAGAGGGTCCACGTCGAGGTTCGCGGCGAAGGCGAGCCGGTCGTGCTGGTTCACGGTTTTGGCGGCTCGACCTATAGCTGGCGCCATGTGGTGCCCAAGCTGGCGCGGAACTTCCGGACGGTGGCGGTCGACCTCAACGGGTTTGGCTTCACCGAGCGGCCCAAGAGAAAAGAGGCGTATTCGCGCACCGGTCAGTTGGATCTTCTGACCGGCGCGATGGACGCGCTCGGGATCGAGCGAGCGCACTTTGTCGGGCACTCTTATGGCGGCGGTTTGGTCTTGACCCTGGCGCACCAGCGTCCCGAGCGGGTCCTGTCGGTGGTGGGGGTCGACAGCGTGGCGCCCGAGTGGTCGGCGAGAGGCCGGCGTTTGCACCGGGTGGTGTCGCCCGTGGCGCCGCTTTTTATTCGCGGTTGGGCGCTGCGGCCGCGCCACATCGAACAGGCGCTGCGGCGCTCCTTCTTTGACGACGACCTGGTGACTCCCGATCTCGTGGAGTCCTACCGCGAGAGACTTCGAGTCGAGGGGGCCATTCGCGCGTTTCGCAATCTGGGGCGGCCGCGCGGAGCTCCCGAGGATCTCGCGGACGTGCCGTTCGAAGAGATCCGGCAACCGACTCTTCTTGTGTGGGGCCGAGACGACACTCTGATCACCGTCGACACGGCCCGCCGGGTCTCCGCCGAGCTGCCCTACCGCGACTTCATCGTGCTCGAGGACTGCGGACACATTCCGATGGAGGAGCAGCCCGAGGCGCTTGCCGCCGAGGTGGAGCGCTTTCTGGCGCTAGTCGCGGAGGAACGAGACGATCGCGTCGAGCCCCTCGGGCTCGAGGATCATCTCGAAGTGGCCGCCGCGGATCATCGCCGCGTCGACTAACGCCGCCTCTTCCTGAGGCGACAGTGCGCGCTGGCTTTCGAGGCTGGCATGACCGTCGCCGGGCGTCGCCGCCAGTGCCCGGAGCGATCGATTGCGTCCGACTGCACGGTCGCCGAAGAAGTGCGTCTTCCAGCCTTTCTTGCCGCGGCGGAGCAGCGCGCGCACCATCGTCGGCTTGGATTGGTTTTCGAGCCGGTAGTAGCGAACGGGTGGAAAGTCTGGGGAATCCCGCACCAGCAGCTTTTGAAACCGCTGGGCCCGCTCGAGCTGGCGTCTCAAGTGGCGAAGGCGGTCGTCTTCCGTACCAAAAAGGTCCGCCCGTTCCCGTCTGGCGAGCCGCCGGCGGACCTTGGGGTCGAACACCGACCAGCCGTGCTTCACCCAGGTCTCGGCGTCGAAGAGATCGATAGCGAGCCGCCTGCCCTCGTCGTCGAAGAACAGATCGTCGCTCCGAGCCGGCAGGTCGTCGAAGAGCGAGCGCAGGGTGAAAAAGGTCTCCTGCGACACCTTTCGGCCGATGAGCGGAATGTAGCGGCGGCCGCGATTCAGGAACGCCAGAACGCGCAGCGCGCCGTCGTTGGAGGCGCCCACCAGAATGACCTTGCGCACGTGCCGGCCGGGACTCGATTCACGATCTGCATCTGCTTGGTCGAGCGGCGCGACGCCGTACTTGACGAGATACCGGCAGATCTTCGACGCGTTGCTCTGGCAGACGAGGTCGACTTGGAGACCGCCTCCCCGCGCCCGGTCGAGCTTGGCGATGGTCTCGCCGAGGAGCCGGGCGCTCGATGCGGTGCTCCGGCGCCAGTCGTAGTCGAAAAAAAAGAGACTGTCCTCGCGTGCCGGATTGTCCAGCCGGCCGAGCCGGTAGCCGGCCCGTTCCAGGTGCGCGGCCAGCGGGCCGTAGATCTGTTTTTTCCACAGCCCCAGGTTCATCCGCCAGACCGGGCCGAGCGGTCGGTAGCTTTCTTGGGGGTGCGGCGTGCCCCGGTCGAGCTCGAGCGGCAGGGCGACCGCGTAGCCGCGATCGCGGGGCTTGAGAAGCTGCCGGGTCCGTCCCCAGATGAGCCTGCCGGTCGCCGGGTCCTCGAGCTGTGTCCCGGAGATCCCCGGGACGACGATCACCGGGACCGGTTGCGTCTCGGCCGTCGCCGGGTGGGCGACCCACAAGGCGCACGCCAAGACGAGGCACGCGCCCAGCGGTCTTCGGGGCCCGGAACGACGTCGTTTGGAGGCCTCCGTCATGGGTCAGCCGAGGCCGGCGACAAACCGTGACCAGGCCTGCCAGTAGCCCTCCCCGCCGACGTGCCAGGTGTCGTTGTGGGTGCCGCCACGGACCGTGTGGAGATCGCAGCTCGAAGCGGCGGTTGCCGCCTCGCGCAACCGTTCGGCCATCGAGTAGGGAACCAGCTCGTCCCGATCGCCATGGATCAGCAAGATCGGGGCGGTGACGTCGTTGATTTTCGACAGCGAATCGAAACGGTAGGCGACCAGCTGGCGCGCCAGCGGCAGCCCGGTCACCGGGGCGAGATCGGGCAGGCTGGTGAAGGCCGATTCGACCACCAGACCATCGACCTCGTGACGGGCGCTCACGTCGATGGCCACCGCCCCGCCCAGCGAGCGTCCAAAGACCACCAACGGTCGTCCCTTGCCCTGGTGCTGAGCGGCCTCCCACCCCGCCTCCCCGGCCGCGTAGAGCGAGGCTTCGGAAGGTCTCCCGGACGAGTCGCCATAGCCGGGATACTCCACTTGCAGGACGGAGGCGTCGAGTCGCTCGACCAGCAGCCGGACGTTTTCCAGGCGATCGGCGATCGTGCCCGCGTTGCCGTGGAACATGAGGATCACCGGTCCCGAGCCCGGGCCGGGGATCCACCAAGCCTGCAGACGATCCCCCCGGGCGTCGAGCCAGAGCTCCCGGTAGTCGAGTCCCAGCGCCGCGGGGGTCCGCCACTGGCCCCGCGACGGGTAGAAGAGCATCCGGTCGGTGAGCTGACGAAGCAACATGACAAGCAAGAAGGCGACGAGCGCCAGAACGGAGAAAGCGGCGAGAAGGCGCCGGCTCATGGGCTCGTTTCGCGGGTCAGGCGTTCTCTCGGGTTACCGGTGAAGCGGCGCCCCCCCGACACCGACTCGTACCCTCCAGATCGTTCCGCCACCCCGGAATGTCGAGGTGGCGTAGAGGGAGTGGGGATCGAAATCGCCTTCGCCAAACACCAGGCTGGCGATCGACGGCATCCCTTCGGCGATGAGCGCCAGCTCCTCGGTCGCCGGGTCGAACCGCCAGATCTTGCCGTCGCCGTTGTCGGCGATATAGACGCGGTCGAGCTCGTCGACGGCGAGCCCGTCGAGACCGCCGCCGCCGGTCCTGGCCACCACTCGGGCCTCGCCGGCGGGCCGGCCGTCTTTGACCGGCAGCGCCCAGAGCGAGTCGTCGAACCCGATCGGATCGAGCCCGGTAAAGATCTGGGCGGCGTAGAGAACCGACTCGTCGAGCGAGAACGCGATGCCATTTGGATAGGGAATCGCGCTGCTCCAAACGCTCACCGTGCTGTCGGTGTCGACGAGATAGATCTTGTCGGTACCGTCGTCCGAGACCAGATAAGAGCCGTCGCGGCGGACGAGAATGAAATTCGGATCGGCAAAGCCGGTGTCGAGGCCGTGTTTCTCGCCCTCGGGAGTGATTCGCCAGATGACGCCGTCCGAGTTGGGTCCGTGGCGGAAGACGTTGGTGGGGCCGAAGTCGGCGGCCAGGATGTCGCGCTCGCCGATGCCGGCCATCCCCAGATGGGTGTAGACGTCGCGGATCTTGACCACCCGGCCGTCGGGCTCGGCGCGCCAGATCGCCCGGTTGGCGTTGATATAGAGCTTGCCGTCAGCGCTGAAGGTGAGGCCCTCGGCGGCCTCGAAGACGTCGATAAAGACTTCGGGGATGACGGGAAACGATGGCTCGGCCGAGCGCTCGGAGCCGGCCGCGGGCGCGACGACCAGAACGGCGACGGCGGCCAGCCGAAACAAGCGCGACATGGCGCGCATTCTAGCGACTGGCCGCCGCGAGACCGAACCCGAGGGGATCTACTCGCTCGGCACGTAGCTCAGATCGGCGCGGCGCGCGATGGTGTGGCTCCACGACTTGGCCACCGAGCTTTCGAGCGCCTCCCAGATCTCGGCGGCGGCCTCGCCGTATTTCTCGCTGACCACCTCGGCCAAGTCGGTGTCGCCCGGCGCAAAGCCGGCCCAGCCGTCGCTGGGGAGAGTGACGACGTAGGTCGGGCTCGAGCCGCCGTCCACCAACGTGTACCAGGCGTACGGCCGCCAGTCGCGCCCCTCGAGCGCCTGATGGACCTTGGTGATGGCTTCGACGAACGGCCGGCTGTGTCCGTACTTCAGATGAAAAAAGATCGAGCGCGACATGCCGGTCGGCGGGCCGGTCCGGCTGATCTCCGGCAGGGCCTTGTAGAAGGAGGTCTTGGCTCCCTCGATGTAGGGGGCCGTGTGCAGCGCGGCGTCCTCGGCGTCGCCTTCGAGGTTGTCGCCCTCGGTGTCGAAATCGGCCCACTCGTGTCCGAAGGTGATGCGGATGTATTTGCCGGTGTGCGGGCCGGTGAGTACCTGGAAGGTGTGGAAGGCCCAGTCGTCACCCTGGTCGGCGTGGAGCTTGTTGTGGGCCGCGAGCCCCGCTTCGAATTGCGACTCGGAGCCCCGCTCGACCGTCCAGTAGGTGACGCGGGTGATGTTGCCCTCGGCCGTCGCGGCGGCCGGCAGGAGGAGCGCGGCGACCGGAAACACGGTCAAAAGGACACGGATGGTTTTTGGCATCGAGGGAACCCCCTTCTCTCCACCGGATGTGGAGGCTGTGGCGGCAAGCCGGGCTGGCTTCCCGAGATTACGAATGTACGATGGAATATATCAGTGGTCCGGCCGCATGGGAGGTCCCCCCAACGGATCGCCCCGGGCGCACGTATACTCTTCCGCCATGTCTTCCGGCTCTGAAAAGGCCATCGCCGAGGTCTCGCGACAGGATCTGCGGCCACTGGAAGAGATCAAGCCCGAGGTCATCTTCGACGAGCTGAAAAAGGGCGTGCTGGGCCAGGACCCGGCCCTCGCCTTTGTGTCGGTGGCGCTCTACAAGCACACCACCGGCCGGGTCTCGGGCAATTTTTTGTTGATCGGTAGCTCCGGCACCGGCAAGACCACCATCATGAACAACATCCAGCGCCTTTACGACACGGTGCCGGAATACCGTCCGTTCCGGGTGGTGACGATCCTGAACGCCAATCTGCTGGTCGACAGCGAGCGAACCGAGTTTCACGGCGACCGGATGCTGGCGGCGGTCGAGCAGCGGGCGCGGGCGATCCTCGGGCCGCAGCCCACCGCCGACGAGCTCAAGGAGTCGATCGAGCGGGCGACGGTCTGCGTCGACGAGATCGACAAGATGACCACCATGGTGCTCGGGCGCCCCAACCCCATCGGGGTCGTGATGCAGCAGGGGCTGCTGACGCTGATGGAGGGCGAGGTCGTTCCCTACCGGACCTACGCCTGGGAAAGCGGCAAGGAAAAGAAAGTCACTCTCGAGATCGATACCCGCCGCATGATGTTTGTCTGCGGCGGCGCGTTTGAGGGCCTCTACGACCAAGTCTACGACCGGGTCACCAAACGGGGTGGCGGTCAGAAGCTGCGCTCGGACACCATCCGCACCGCCGACGGCCAGGTGCGGGTGCAGCAGCGCTTCTCGCTGGCCGACTTTCTGAAGCTCCAGGACCTTTTTGTCTTTGGCATGGTGCCGCAGTTCATCTCGCGTTTCGACAAGCTGGTGCTGCTCGAGGATCTGTCGATCGACACCTTGAAGCAGATCCTGCTGCACTCCTACGACTCGCCGTTTGTGCGCTCGAGGCGGTTCTTCGACACGCTGGGGATCGACCTCGAGTTGGAAGATCTGGCGGCGTCGCTCATCGCCGAGCGGGCCGCCAAGGAATCGAGGGCGGGAGCCCGCGCGCTGCGGGACCTCTTTACCGAGATCATCAACCCCTACGAGTTCGA
This sequence comes from Candidatus Multivoradales bacterium, assembly GCA_965224065.1. Lineage (GTDB taxonomy): Bacteria > Acidobacteriota > Thermoanaerobaculia > Multivoradales > JAHEKO01 > JAOTZA01. The sequence continues at coordinate 2,369,662 of CBDCYF010000005.1, read as the reverse complement.
CCCCTGGGAGCACGGCACACTGGAGGACGGCGGCGAAGGGCGGAAGCGGTTGACCATCGACGCCGACACCGTGCGCAAGACGCTCAAGTAGGCCGCTCGATTCTCTCGATCGATCGATGATCCTGGTCACCGGCGCCGCGGGCAAGACCGGGCGGGCCGTCCTCCGGGCGCTGGCCGGTCGGGGGGAGCCGACCCGAGCCCTGATTCGCCGGGTCGAGCAGACGGCGGCAGTCGAGACGGCCGGGGCCCGTGACGTGGTCGTGGGCGACCTGAACGATCCGGCCGGATGGGAGCGTGCCGTGGCCGGTGTGCGGGTGGTCTATCTGATCTGCCCCAATGTCAGCCCGCACGAGATCGAGATCGGTCGCCGCGCCATCGCAGCCTGCCGCTCGACCGGTGTTCCCCGGCTGGTCTACCACTCGGTCCTGCATCCACAGATCGAGGCGATGCCCCATCACTGGTCAAAGCTGCGGGTCGAAGAGCTGCTCCTGGAGTCCGGCCTCGACTTTACGATCTTGCAGCCGGCGGCCTACATGCAGAATGTGCTCGTCCACCGGGAGGCGATTCTCGAGCGGGGTGTGTACCCCGTGCCCTACTCGATCGAGACAAAGCTGGGAATGGTGGATGTCGCCGATGTGGCCGAGGCGGCGGCGCGGGTGCTCGGCGAAAGCGGGCACGAGCGAGCGACCTACGAGTTGGCGGGCGACGAAGTCCTGACCCAATCGGAAATTGCGGAGAGATTGTCCGATGCCCTGGGCCGCCGGGTTCGGGTCGAGGAAACCGACCGCGGGCAGTGGGCAAAGCAGGCCCACGAGCGTGGGCTCTCCGGCTACGCGATTGAGTCGCTGCAGGCGATGTTCCGGTACTACGAGCGGCACGGTTTCTGGGGCAACGGGCGCCAGCTTGCTTGGTTGCTCGACCGCGAGCCCAAGCGCTTTGCCGAGTTCGCCGCTCGGATCCTGGGCTCCGATACACTTTCCGATCGCGCTCGCCCCGAAACCTCGGAGAGATAGAAGGGAGCCCGCATGGATTTTTCCAAGTTCACCGGCACCGACAAGTACCTGGTCTCCCCGGAGCTGGGCGACTCGGTCAACGTGGCGGTGGCGCTCGAGCGGCCGCTCCTGATCCGGGGCGAGCCCGGTACCGGCAAGACAGTCTTGGCCGAGGCGGTCGGCGAGAGCCTGGTGATGAAGGTTCTGACCTGGAACATCAAGTCGACCTCCAAGGCGCAAGAGGGGCTGTATGTGTACGACACGGTCCAGCGGCTCAATGACGCGCGCTTTGGCGACCGCGACATTTCCGACGTCCGGCGTTACATCAAGTACGGTCCGCTGGGCCAATCGTTTCTGGCCGACGAGCGGGTCGTCCTGTTGATCGACGAGATCGACAAGGCGGATCTCGAGTTTCCCAACGATCTGCTCCACGAGCTCGACCGCATGACCTTTGTGGTGCACGAGACCGGCGAGACACACACCGCGCGCCACCGCCCGGTGGTGGTCATCACCTCGAACAATGAGAAGGAGCTTCCCGACGCCTTCCTGCGCCGGTGCGTCTTCCACTACATCGCCTTTCCGGGGCGCGAGCTGATGGAGGACATCGTGCGGGTTCACCACCCGGACGTCGAAGAGGAGCTGGTCCAGCAGGTGCTGCTGCGCTTCTACTGGCTGCGCGATCTGCCCCAGCTCAGAAAACGTCCCTCGACCAGCGAGTTGATCGACTGGATCGCGGCGCTGGTGCGCGGGGGCGTCGAGCCCGAGACCCTGCTGACCGAGATTCCGTTTCTGGGCGTGCTGCTCAAGCGCGAGCGCGACATCGAGGTGGCCGAAAGGGCGTTGGCGGGTCGCGCCAACTAGGAGAGGTCGCCTCAGAGCAGTGTTCACCGACTTCTTCTTCCATCTCAGGGGCTACGGGCTCAAGGTCAGCCTGACCGAGTGGCTGACCTTTGTGCGCGCCCTGGCCGGTGGCCATTCGCGGGCGGACCTCACCGTGTTCTACAACCTGGCGCGCTCGCTTCTGGTCAAGCGCGAGACCGACTTCGATCTCTACGATCGGGCCTTTGCGTCGTTTTTCAAGGATCTGGAAGACGAGGTGGAGATCGACGAGGAAATGCTGGCGTGGCTGGAAAATCCGGAGCTGCCGCGGATTTCCGAGGAAGACCTGGCGCGTCTCGAAGCTCTTGACTTCGACGAGCTGCGCGAGCGCTTCGAGAAGACCCTCGAACAACAGGACGAACGGCACGACGGCGGCAACCGCTGGATCGGGACCGGGGGTTCCTCGCCATTTGGTCATTCGGGGGTGCATCCGGGGGGCATCCGCGTCGGTGGTACGGGCGGCGGTCGCAGCGCGGTCCAGGTGGCGAGCGATCGGCGATTCCGCAACCTGAGAAGCGACCGCATTCTCGACACGCGCCAGATCGGCTTGGCGCTCCGGCGTCTCCGCCGGCTGGCCAAGGACGACGGCCCCGAGGAGCTGGACCTCGACTTGACGATCGACAAGAGCGCCCGCAACGGCGGCGACATCGATCTGGTCTTCTCCCCACCGCGCAAGAACCGCATCAAGCTTCTGTTGCTGATGGACGTCGGCGGTTCGATGGACCCACACGTCGAGGTCTGCGAGCAACTCTTCTCGGCGGCCCACGCGGCGCAGCACTTCAAGCATTTCGAGTTTCGCTTTTTTCACAACTGTGTCTACGAGCGGCTGTTCACCGACATTTCGCGCTGGAAGGGCGAGCCGACCTCGGAGGTGCTGGCCCGGCTCGACCCCACGTGGTCGGTGTTGTTTGTCGGCGATGCCTGGATGGGGCCCTGGGAGCTCACCCGAGCTGGTGGCGCCATCGACTACTACCACTCCAACAGCGACTCCGGCCTCACCTGGCTCGGCCGCATCCGCGAGCGCTGCCCGAGCTCGGTCTGGCTCAACCCCGAGCCCGAGCGGATCTGGGCCGCCCCCACGATCCAGATGATCCGGTGTCTGTTCCCGATGTTCGAGCTGACCCTCGACGGGTTGACCGAGGCGGTCGATGTGCTGCGCGGCGCGCGCCCCAACCGTCCACTGCTGGTGGCCTAGCGTCGCGCGCGGGATACGAACAACCGACGGCTGGCAGGGTCTCTCTGTCGGTTCGCGAGGGTGACCGCTCGCTCGACCCGGAAGACGGCGAAGCGCCCGCTTCGGACCGCCCCAAATCGCGAGTCTGCGAGCGAAGGGGCGGTCCCCTGAGTCGCCGGTGTCGATGAGGCGAGAGGCGCCACCGAAGAAAGCGACCGCGGTTAATGCGGGCTTCGAGCCGTCTTTCGGGAGAGTGGGCGGTTACCCTCAGCGCGTTCCACCCCAAGCGAGTGTCCTCGCCGGGCGGGGGCAAGCCCCGCCCCTACAATCCGAACGGGCAACCGCCTCGAACGGTGGAGCGCGATCATGGAGGCAGTCAAGCAGGTTAAGAAAAAAATATCCTCGCCGGGCGCGCCCGGTTTCTGACGTACCATGAGGTCCCCCGATTCCAGCGGAGGAGCAACACCATGAGATGGCGAGGACGCAGACAGAGCACCAACGTCGAAGACCGTAGAGGGCGCGGCCCCGGCCCCATGATGCGCGGGGGCTCGATCGGCTGCGGAGGGCTGGCCTTGATTCTGCTGTTTGTGTTTCTCTTTGGCGGCGATCCGCAGCAATTGGGCGAGGTGTTGCAGCAGGGCCCGCCGGGTGGCTCGGCGGGTGGTCCGTCGGCGGGGCCCGGTAGATTCCCGACGCCACCGCCGCCCGGCGCGCCGGTCCAGGACCAGTTGGGCCAGTTCGCCTCGGTGGTGCTGGCGGACACCGAGGACACCTGGAACGATCTCTTTGCCCGCTCGGGCTCGCGCTATCGGGAGCCCAAGCTGGTCCTCTTCTCGCAGGCGGTGCGCTCGGCCTGCGGCTTTACCTCGGCGGCGGTCGGACCGTTTTACTGTCCCGGCGACGGACAGGTCTACATCGATCTTTCGTTTTTCAACCAGTTGGAGCGCCGGTTCGGGGCGCCGGGTGACTTTGCCCAGGCCTATGTCATCGCGCACGAAGTCGGCCACCATGTGCAGAACCTTCTGGGCATCAGCGAGCAGGTCGAGCGTGAGAAGCGGCGACGGAGCCAGCGGGACGCCAACCAGCTTTCGGTGCGGCTCGAGCTCCAGGCCGACTGCTATGCGGGTGTGTGGGCGCACCACGCCCATACTCAGCGCCAGTTGCTCGAGCCGGGGGATGTGGAAGAAGGTCTGCGGGCGGCTGCGGCGATCGGCGATGACGCCATCCAGTCACGCACCGTCGGCTACACGCGACCGGAGAGCTGGACCCACGGCTCGGGCGAGCAGCGGGTGCGGTGGCTGCGGCGCGGGATGCAGAGCGGCGATCCCACTAGCTGCAACACCTTTCAGTAGATCGCTCGCCCGGCGGCGGTAGGATAGGGGCAATAACTACCGATGTCCCCGATACCGACGCCGCCGATCGAACGTGTCCTAGCCGTCGACTGGTCCGGGGCCAAAGACCGCCCGGGTCAGAAGATCTGGCTGTGCGAGATGCGTGCTGGAGAGGTCGTCCGCCTGGAGAACGGCCGCGACCGAAAAGAGCTGACCGAGCACCTGATCTCGGAGGCCGAGCGCGACTCCAACCTGGCGGTGGGGCTCGACTTTGCGTTCTCGTTTCCGGCCGGTTTTGTGACCAAGCGTGGCCACACCGAGATCGACCAGGTGTGGAAAGACGCCGAGGACCACGGCGAGAGCTGGCTCCGGGAGTGCCCCTTCCCGTTTTGGGGCAAGCCCGGCCACAAGAAGCCCGCTCTGGGGGTGAGCCTTCTCCGCCAGACCGAGCTTCAGGTCGCCGAGCTCTGTGGTGCCCGGCCCTTTTCCGTTTTTCAGATCGGTGGCGCCGGTGCCGTCGGGGTCGGCAGCATCCGCGGAATGCCGCACTTGCGCCGTCTGCGCCACGCCGGGTTCGCCGTCTGGCCCTTCGATCTGCCGGCCACCCCGCTGGTGATCGAGATCTGGCCGCGGCCGTTTCTGGGACCGGTGGTCAAGAGCGATCCCGATGAGAGGCGGCGGTACGTGGCCGAGGCGTTTCCCGAGCTCCCCGAGAAGTTCCGCTGGCAACCGGAAGCCAGCGACGACGCCCTCGACGCCCTGGTCTCGGCGGCGGCCATGGACCGTCATCGCGACGAGCTCGCCGGGCTGAGTTGGGAAAGCGACGCGGGAGCGCGGATGGAGGGCCGTATCTGGCTGCCGGATCAGCCGTCGGCCAGCAAGCCGTCGGCAACCGCCTGATCGAGCCTCTCTTTCATATACGCCCAGAGCACCTCCGATCCCTCCGCCATCGGAGCGTTTCGCTGCAGGACCTGGGAGCGCACGATGCCGTTCTCGCGCCAACTGTGGCCCTCGGTTGCCAGGTTGGCGAGCATCGGTTGCATGCGATCCAGCGCGTTGGCGAACCGAGCATCCGCGGTCTCGCGGGCCTCGAACTCCTCCCACAGCTCGTGGAACGCGGCGCGCTGGCTCTCGGGCAGCAGCCCGAAGATTCTCTCGGCGGCGCGGCGCTCGCGTTCTTCTTTGTCGCGGTTGGCGTCGGCGTCGTAGCAAAAGGTGTCGCCGGCGTCGATCTCGACCAGGTCGTGGATCAAGACCATCTCCAGCACCCGTTTCAGATCGATCGGCTCGACCGCGTGCTCGGCGAGCAAGATCGCCATCATCGCCAGGTGCCAGGAGTGCTCGGCGGAATTCTCGTGACGCGAGCCATCGGTGACGAGCGTGCGGCGGAGCACCCTCTTGAGTCGGTCGATCTCCAGGATGAAATCGACCTGCCGAGCCAGGCGCTCGCCGGGAGACGGGTTACCGGTTACCGCGGCCGTCATTGCCGGTCGAATCGGGGTTCTTTTGCGAGTAGAACCCCAGAAAGGCGTCCTGCCACTGCTGCTCGCCGGCGGGTCGGATGCGCCAGTGCTGGCGGACACGGCCATCCTCGAGCGGTGTCCAGCGAATCTCGTGACGGACTGTCTTCCCGTCCGGGCCGGGCATCTCCCCCGAGAGGACCATGTCCTCGCCGTCGAGGCCACCGAGGAGATCGAGCCGGCCGCCGTTGGCGTCCACCCAGGTCTGGCGCCAGGTCTCGTCCCGCGCGTAGTACATGTTGAAACTCTTCCCCGCCGAGCCCTTGGACCCGCGCCAGTTCTCGATCAGGACGCAGTCGTTGAGGGCCTTTTCGATGCGGTTGGTGCCGGCGAGGTCTCCCTTGGCGGTCCGGACCTCCCAGTCACCTACCCAGAAATCGAACTGACGGTATTCCGGGCCGCCGCAGGAGGGCTGGCTCGGCTCGGATTGGCCCAAAGCTCGGGAGGCGATGCCGGTAAGGCACAGACATACCAGCAGCGGAGCGGCGATGATAGAAACAAACGAGGCCGGATGTCGTAGGCTTTTCATGACTCGATGATACGCGCTGGTCGAGCTTCTGTTCTCCAGCTTCTACCCACAATCGGAGGTTTTTGATGCGAACCACAGCCCGTTTTTGGGTCCTCTGTCTCGTCTCGGCCATCGCGGCCGCCGGTCCCGTTGCGGCCTCGGTCGAACCACACGCCGGGATGCTCCGCTACCCCGACGTCTCGGCATCCCACATCGCTTTTCTCTACGCCAACGACCTGTGGCTGGTGCCGCGCGAGGGCGGGGTCGCGTCGCCGCTGGCGAGTCCTCCGGGGCCGGAGGCCTACCCCCGGTTCAGCCCGTCGGGCGACACGATTGCCTTTATGGGCAACTACGACGGCAATATCGACCTCTACACGGTTCCGGCGGCCGGCGGGCTGCCGTCTCGGGTGACCCACCACCCCGGAACCGAGGTGCTGACCGGTTGGGCGGGAGACGACGAGCTGATCTTTTACGCCCGGGGCCGCGAGGTTTACCCGCGGGCGTTGGAGCTTTTTACCGTCCCGGCCGCCGGGGGTCTGCCGGAGAAGATGCCGGTTCCCTATGGCGCGGTGGGCGCGATCAGCGCCGACGGCCGGTGGCTTGCCTACACCCCGTACACACGCGACCGCAGGACCTGGAAGCGGTACCGCGGGGGCATGGCGACGGACATCTGGCTCTTTGACTTAGAAGAGATGAGCTCGAAAAAAATCACCGATTGGGAGGGCACCGACACCTTGCCGATGTGGCAGGGGGAGAAGGTCTATTACCTCTCGGACGCCGGGCCCCACCACAAATTGAATCTGTGGGTCTACGACACGTCGAACGGGGAGCGCCGTCAGGTGACCGACTTCTCGGACTACGACGTCAAGTGGCCGTCGAACGGGCCGGGGCCGTCGGGTGCCGGCGAGATCGTGTTCCAGCATGGCGCGGCGCTCAAGCTGCTCGACCTTGCGACCGAGGAAACTCGCCAGATCGAGGTCACGATCCCCGGGGACCGGCCCCGTTTGCGCGAGCAGGCCGTGCAGGTTGCCGACCTGGTCGGTGCCCCCGACCTCTCGGCGACCGGCAAGCGGGCGGTGGTCGAGGCGCGGGGCGACATCTGGACGATCCCGGCCGAGAACGGCTCCCCGAGAAATCTCACCCGATCGAGCGACTCCGCGGAGCATTCGCCCTCCTGGAGCCCGGACGGACAGTGGGTCGCCTACATCTCCGACGCCACCGGAAACTACGAACTCTATGTCACCCAGTCCGACGGCCTGGGCGAGAGCCGCAAGCTGACCGACGCCGGCAAGCGCTACCTCTACCGTTTGACCTGGTCGCCGGACTCGAAGCGGATCGCCTTTTGGGACCAGGCCTCGGTGTTGTGGATCTACCGCATGGAGGGCGGCGAGCCGACCGAGGTCTACCAGGACCCGGCCGCCGGCCAGGCCTCATTGAGCTGGTCGAGCGATTCGAACTGGCTGGCGTTTGCCACCGGCGACAGTTGGCGCTCTCCCGCCAAGATCCGTCTCTACGACACCGGGAAGGGGCAACTCCACACGGTGACCAGCGGCATGTTCAACGACACCTGGCCGACATTCGACCGGGAGGGAAGATTTCTCTACTTCGCCTCGCAGCGCGAGTTCAGCTCGCCGATCTACGAAGACCTCGGGACCACATGGGTCTATTCGCACCTGGATCGACTGTACGCGATTCCGCTCCAGGCCAAGGAGCCTTCGCCGCTGGCGCCGGAGAGCGATGAGGAAGAGTGGGAGGACGACGAGGGGACCAAAGAGGGCGACGACAAGGGCAAGAAGGACGAGAAAAAGAAGAAGGGCAAGAAGGACGACTCCGACGACGGCGAGGAAGACAAAGAGGACGAACCGGAACCGGTCCGGATCGATCTCGAGGGATTCGAGCGTCGGGCCGTTCCGCTGCCGGTCGAGCGCGGCAATTTCATCTCGCTGGCGGTCAACGACAAGGGCCAGCTCCTCTACGGTCGCACGCCGGCTTCGGAATTGCTGGGCGAGGACGTGATCCAGCTTCTGGATCTCGACGATGACGACGAGCCCGAAAAGAAAGTCCTCGGTGGTGAGTCGAGATTTGTCCTGTCGGCGGACGGCAAGAAGCTCCTCACCCTGGGAGACAAGCTGGCGATCGTCGATGCCAAGGCGGATCAGAAGATGAAGCCCCTCTCGACGGAGGGAATGACGGCGGTGGTCGATCCGCGCGCCGAGTGGCGGCAGATGTTCCATGAGGCGTGGCGGCTCCAGCGGGACTTCTTCTACGACCCGCAGATGCACGGGGTGGATTGGGAGGCGGTGCGCGAGCGCTACGAGCCGATGCTCGAAGACTGCGCGTCGCGCGATGACGTGACTTTTGTCATCCAGGAGATGATCGCCGAGCTCAACGTCGGGCACGCGTACTACTTCCCGCGCAGCCGGGATGAGTCGCCCCAGGTCTCTGTGGGGCTTCTGGGCGCGGATTTCGAGCTCGCCAACGGCGCCTACCGCATCAAGAAGATCCTCGAGGGCGCGGCCTGGGACGCCGATGCCCGCGGGCCCTTGAGCCAGCCGGGGGTCGAGGCCGGCGCCGGCGACTATCTGCTGGCGGTCAATGGCGTTCCGCTCGATGTGTCCAAGGATCCGTGGGCGGCGTTTCAGGGTATGGCGGGTCGGACGGTCTCACTGACGGTCAGCGACCAGCCGCTGGTCGACGACTCGGCGCGGCAGGTGGTGGTGGAGCTGCTCGGCAACGAGCGGGGCTTGCGCTACCGCGCCTGGATCGAGGCCAACCGCGCCTATGTCGACGAGCAGACCGATGGCCGGGTGGGCTACATCTATGTGCCCAACACCGGCATCAACGGCCAGAACGACCTGATGCGGCAGTTCTACGGACAGATCCACAAGGAGGCGTTGATCATCGACGAGCGCTGGAATGGGGGGGGCCAGATCCCCACCCGCTTTATCGAGCTCTTGAACCGTCCGGTGGCCAACTACTGGGCCGTGCGGGACGGCGAGGACTGGGTGTGGCCGCCGGACGCCCACCACGGGCCCAAGTGCATGTTGATCAACGGGCTGGCTGGCTCCGGGGGGGACTATTTCCCCTTCTGGTTCCGCGAAGCGGGCCTCGGCAAGCTGATCGGCACGCGCACCTGGGGTGGGCTGGTCGGCATCACCGGGATCCCCCGGCTGATCGACGGTACCCGGGTGACGTCGCCGGCTTTTGCGTTCTATGAGAAGGACGGCACCTGGGGTATCGAAGGCCACGGTGTCGACCCGGACATCGAAGTGGTCGACGATCCGGCCGAGATGGTGGGTGGCAAGGACCCGCAGCTCGACGCCGCCATCGCGCATATGCTAGAGGAGATCGAGGCCAACCCCTATCAACCGCCGACGCGTCCGGCCTACCCCGACCGCTCGGGAATGGGGCTGGCTCCGGAGGACTATTGATCGGACGAGGACCGCGGGGTCGCAGTGACCCACTGCACTGCGGTGGCGAAGCCGGCTAACGGAGGATGGCGGCGGCCCGAACAGGCGAGGAGACATCATGCGACGTTTGCTGTACTGCGGAGTCCTGACCATCCTGCTCACCGCGTCGGCCCCGGCCGCGTGGGCGCTCAACCCGCTTTTTGCGACCGTCAAGGCGGGTGAGTCTTCGGTCAACGTCGATTTGGCGGAAGATTTCGCTTCGCTCATCGACGGCGAGGATGGCAGTTTTGCTGTCGGCCTCGGTGTCCGACTGGGCAAGTACGTCGTCTTTCAGGGCGAGTACCAGGATCTGGGGACGGTTTCGGCCGCGGGGCCGCCGTGCGGCGACCCCGAGGACTTGTGTCTCACCGCCCCGGGCCAGCTCGAGGCCGATTCCACGGGCGTTTCGGTGAGCTTTCTCCCTCACATTCCGCTGACTAAGCGGGTCTCGCTCTACGGCAAGCTCGGCTATGTCTCGTGGGACAGTGACATCAGCGCCGTCCAGACAGCGGGTGAGCAGTTTCTGGAGACTCTCGACCGAGAGGATGCGCTCTACGGCGGCGGTCTCCGACTCGCCTTTCCCGGCCCCCTGGGCGTGTTTGTCGAGTACGAGCGGCTGTCCGACATCTTTGAGATGATCTCCGTGGGTGCCACCTTCGGTTTTTAGCCAACGCCACACTCACGTTCTGCCCCGGGAGTGGATCGAGGAGATCCGCGCCATCGCGCAGAGGGCGGCTCCAAACGAAGCCTGCGGCATTCTCATCGGCCGGGCGGGTGGCACCGGGCCCCGAACGCTGGAAGTGATGCCGGCGCGCAACCAGGAGACCGAACGGCCGAACCGCCGCTACCGTCTGGCCCCCGAGGATCTGCTGGCGGCCGAGCGGGCGGCCCGAGCTCGGGGTCTCGAGGTGCTCGGGTTTTGGCATTCGCATCCCGAGACCTCCGCGCGCCCATCCCGCCGGGACGGTGAGACCGCCTGGGAAGGGTACTCGTACGTGATCGTTTCTCTGGCCGCGGAGCCCGACCGGTCCGTCAGAAGCTGGCGCTGGAGCGACGGTTCCTTCGCGGAGGAAGATCTCGTCGACTGGGAGCCGCAGGAGCCGCAGGAGCCGCGGAAGCCGCGCGAGGGGGGCTAGCCCGACTCGCCCGCTGAATCCTCCGGGAGGCGGATGCCGGCAACTTGCTCGTTGCCTTCCCGCAGCAGTCGCTCGAGGGCCGGACCGGTCACCGGTCGGCTGAAGTAGAAGCCCTGGAGGAAGTCGCATCCCTCGCGCCGGAGAAACTCGAGCTGCTCCTCGGTCTCGACGCCTTCGGCCACCAGCTCGAGCCCGAGCTTTTTGGCCAGCGTGACGATGACGCCGATGATGACCGAATTGTGAGCGCCGGTGCCGATTCCCTGGACAAAGTCACGATCGATCTTGATTCGATGTAGAGGGATGCGGCGCAGATACTCGAGCGACGAGTAGCCCTTGCCAAAGTCGTCGAGCGAGAGCCGAACCCCGATCTTGCGCAGGCGCTCGAGCCTCCCTTCGAGGTACTTGGACGACTGCATCAGGATTCCTTCGGTCAGCTCGAGCTCGAGCAGGTGCGGCGCCAGCCCGGTTTCCTGGAGGATGCGCTCGACCGACTCGACAAAACGCGGGTCGCGGAACTGGATCGACGAGAGGTTGACCGCCACCGGCAGCTCGACACCGTAGCGTTCCTCCCACACCTTGGCATGGGCGCAGGCGGTCTGTATGACCCAGCGGCCGATCGGGACGATCAAGCCGCTGCCCTCGGCGATGGGAATAAAGACGTCGGGCGGAACGGCACCGCGCTCGGGATGCTTCCAGCGCAACAGCGCCTCGACACCGGCGACACGGCGGCTGGCGACGTCGATTTGCGGCTGGAAATCCAGAGACAGCTCGTTGCGGGAGATGGCGCCGTGCAGATCCTGGCCGAGCTGCATTCGAAGCTGGACCTCGCGATCCATCTCGTCCTCGTAGAAACGAAAGGTCGCCCGGCCGTTGTGCTTGGCCCGGTACATGGCCATGTCGGCCTTTTTGATCAGGCTCTTGGCGTCGCCGAGACCGGGCGGATAGAGGGCGATGCCGATCGACGGCGTGACGTGGACCTGCTGGCCTCGCAGCAGGAAGGGGTCTTCGAACGCCGCCAGCAGTCGGCCGGCAAGCCCGCGGGCGTTCTCGAGGTCATCGAGATTGGTCTGGATGATCCCAAACTCGTCTCCACCCAACCGGGCCAGCGGGCTCGAGCCGCGGAGGATTCTCTTGAGCCGTTTGCCGACGGCGACCAGCAGGTCGTCTCCCACCGGATGGCCAAAGCTATCGTTGACGTCTTTGAACTGGTCTAGATCCAGGACAAAAACCGCCAGCGAGTTCCCGCTTCTCGAGGAGCGGTCGAGCTCGACGTTGAGAAGCTCGTTGAAGGTGTAGCGGTTGGGAAGGTCGGTCAGGCAATCGTGGCGTGCCATGTGGTGCAGCCGCTCTTCCGCTTCCAGCCGGTCGGAGATGTCTTCCTGGACCACCACAAAATGATCGATCTCCGCACGGTCGTCTCGCAGCAGGGTCACGGTCTGCTCGACGGTGTATTCGTGTCCGTCGCGGTGACGGCTGGTGACGTGTCCCCGCCAGGCGCCGTTGCGGGCCAGCGAGGGCCACTGCGAAGGGTCGAGCCCGGGCTGGAGACCCTTGGCATCGAGCAACCGCGGGGTTCGGCCGAGGACCTGGCTTTCGTCGTAGCCACTCAGGCGGGAGAAGGCGTGGTTGGCCCACTCGATCCGGCCGTGACGGTCGGTGATGAAGATGGCGCTGGCCGAGGAGTCCATGGCGGCGCCTTGGAGCTTGAGCCGGCGCTCGAAGCGTCTGCGAATCGAGATGTCGTCGTAGATGCCAAAGATGCCGATCTGTTGGTCGTTGTGGGTGATGGGGTAGCCGAGAACCCGGACGGCGAATCGGGAGCCGTCTTTTCTCACCCGCACCGTCTCGGTGGCGATGATCCGGCCGCTCATGACCCGCGCCGACAGCTCGTCCGCCGAGGTGACCAGATCCTGCGGCACGATCAGCGAGTTGATCGAGCGACCCCGGGCTTCACCGACGCGGTACTGGAAGGTGTCCTCGAAGGCGCGATTGGCGTCGATCACACGATCGTGGTTGTCGAGCAGAACGATCGCCTGCGGCGAGTTTTCAAAAAGCTGGCGGAAGTAGATGTAGTCGAGGCTCGGCTCGGGAAAGCCGGTTTCGTGCCGAGCCCGCCGCGGCCGCGGCTCGCGCCGAAAGGGGACCACTGTGTCGTGGGGTTTCACGCCGATTCCTTCCCTTGGTAGCAGCGTAGCCGAGGCCGCGCGTTGAAGCTGTGAAGCGTCTTACACAGTAACGCAGGTGTAGCGCTTCCGCTCATTGCAATATCTCGTTTAATGTTACATCCTGCCGGGGGTCGTCAGCGTCGGGCAGTGGATCGGCGCGGTAGGATCTGCGGCGTCATGGCGAGAAGCAATCCCTCTCCGGGGGCGGCGGTGATTCGGAACTGGAGGCGCTTGAGCGGCCTGCCCGGGGGAAAACGGCTGTTTAGCTGGCTGCTGGGCCGTGGCGTGCCCTACACCGGGACGGTAGGAGCCCGGATCGTCGAGCTCGAGCCCGGCTATGTGCGCTCGCGGCTACGGGATCGGAGAAAGGTCCGCAACCATCTGGACTCGATCCACGCTGTCGCCCTGGTCAACGTCGGCGAGGTCACCAGCGGTCTGGCCATGCTCACCGGGTTACCGCCCAGCGTGCGAGGCATCGTCACCGGCCTGCGCGCGGAATTCTTGAAGAAAGCACGCGGGTCGCTGGAAGCCGAATGCCGGTGTCTGATCCCCGAAATCGATGCACCCGCCGAGCACAAGGTTACGGCGGTGATCCGCGACGCCGAGGGCGACACGGTGACCCGAGTGACCGTCGATTGGCTGCTCAGCCCGAGGTCATCCGGCTCCGGAGACTCCGAGGAGCCGCGCGCCGCCGCCGGACCGGCATGAGCCTCGAAACAACGCTGACCCGGCACGCTGGAATCGAGTTCCCGCTGATCTGCGGTCCGATGTATCCGTGCAGCAACCCGGAGCTGGTGGGGGCGGTCTCGGCCGCCGGCGGCCTGGGTGTGTTTCAGCCCATCTCGCTCACCTACGTGCACGGACACGAATACCGCGCGGGGATACGCCTCATGCAGCGGCTGTCCGGTGGCAAGCCCATCGGCATGAATGCTCTGATCGAGCAGTCGTCAAAAAAATACCGCGAGAAGATGGAGCGCTGGGTGGATCTAGCGCTGGAAGAGGACGTGCGGTTTTTTATCACCTCGCTCGGCAACCCACGCTGGGTGGTCGATCGCGTGCACGCCGTCGGTGGCGTGGTCTACCACGACGTCACCGAACGCAAGTGGGCGCTCAAGGGACTCGAGGCCGGGGCCGACGGCCTGATCGCGGTCAACAATCGAGCCGGAGGACATGCGGGGCCCCGCGGGGTGTCCGAGCTGTTCGACGAGCTGGTCGATCTCGACGTACCGATCGTCTGTGCGGGGGGCGTCGGCGACGAGGCGCGGTTTGTCGAGGCGTTGCGGCTGGGCTATGCCGGCGTTCAGATGGGGACCCGCTTTATCGCTACCACCGAATGCCGGTCCGCCGAGCCGTATAAACGAGCCATCGTAGAGGCCGACGAGGACGACATCGTGTTGTCGCAGCGCATCACCGGGGTGCCGGTATCGGTGATCAACACGCCCTATATCGAGCGCATGGGGCTCGAGGCCGGGCCCTTGGCCCGATGGATGCTTCGGGGACGCCGGCGCAAGCATTGGATGCGCACGATCTATGCTCTCAAGTCCCTGTGGCAGCTCAAGCGAGCTTCGATGGACCAGGATGGGCAGCGCGACTACTGGCAGGCGGGCAAGAGCGTTGGCGGAGTCCACGAGATCGAGCCGGCCGGAGACATCGTGCGGCGGTTTGTCCAGGCGGCGGCCGCCTCTGTCAAGATCCCGTAATATACGCAAAACTCGATTTGATGAGGGGCTTTGTTATGACCAGATCGTCCTACGCCCGCAGTGCCCTATTTTCGATCCTTGCCGCAGCATGGATGGGCGCGTGCGCCGGCGGAGAATCCGACGGCCGGGGCGCCGGGGCGTCCGCCCAGGAGCGCGTCGCAGTGACGACGTCGTCCGAGGAGGCACGGAAGCTCTATATCGAGGGTCGAGACCTGGCCGAAAAACTCCGCGCTCCCGAAGCGCGAGTTTTCTTTGAACAGGCTATCGAGGCCGATCCCGATTTTGCGCTGGCCCATCTCGCCCTTGCGAATACCTCGACCACGGCCCAGGATTTTTTTGACTCGCTCGAGCGGGCCGTCGTGCTGGCCGAAGGAGTCTCGCGCGGGGAGCAGTTGATGATCTTGGGGCAGGATGCGGGCACAAGGGGGGACGCGGTGGCGCAGAAGGCCTACTACGATGAGCTCGTCGAGGCCTTCCCGGGCGACGAGCGTGGCCACAATCTTCTCGCCACCTTTTATTTCGGCCGCCAGGAGTACGGTGGCGCGATCGAGCACTACACACAGGCCACCGAGATCAACCCCGACTTTTCCCCCGCGTACAACCAGTTGGGGTACGCCTACCGGGCAATGGGACGGTTCGACGAGGCGGAAGAGGCGTTTCAGCGCTACATCGCGCTGATACCCGACGAGCCCAACCCATACGACTCGTACGCCGAGCTGCTGATGAAGATGGGTCGTTTTGAGGACTCCATCGTCAACTACGAGACGGCGCTCGCCAAGAACCCGAATTTTGTGTTCTCGTTTGTCGGGATCGGCCACAATCAGATCCTGCTGGGGGAGACGGGGGCCGCCCGCGGCACGTACCGGAAGCTGTACGACAAGGCCAGAAACGATGGCGAGCGCCGAACGGCGCTGCTCTGGGGCGCGGCCTCCTTTCTCCACGAAGGCGATCCCGATCGGGCGCTCGAAGAGTGCCAGAAGATGCGCGCGCTGGCGGAAGCCACGGAGGATTGGGCGAATGTCTCGGGCGATCTGATCCTCGAGGGGAATATCCTCTTGGAAATGGGCGATCCGGATGGAGCCCAGGAGAAGTACGTCCAAGCCATGGAGGCCGTCGAGCGGGCCGATGTCAATCAAGACATCAAGGAAGCCGCCCGGCGCAATCAATTCTTTCGTGAGGCCCGGGTGGCGCTGACCAGAGACGCAACCGACACAGCGCGGGAGAAGACCGAGAGTTTTGCGGCCGCGGTGGCCGCGCGGAATCTGCCCTTCGAGGTCCGCAGGGTGCACGAGCTCCAGGGACTGATCGCGCTCCAAGAGGGCGACCACGCCCTGGCGTTGACCCATCTGCAACAGGCGAATCAACAGAATCCCCGAGTTCTTTTTGCCATGGCCCGGGCCGCGCAGGCCGGTGGCGAGCTCGGTCGCGCCCGGGAGCTGGCCCGACAGGTGGCACATTTCAACCAGCTCAACCTCAACTACGCCCACGTGCGCCGTCAGGCGGTCGAGCTGCTGTCCGATCTGGGTTGATCGGCCGCCGATCGCCGATCGCCGATCGCTGATCGCCGAGCGCCGTTCTCCCGGGAACGGCGTGCGAAGATCTCCAGGTGCCCGATCGCCGAGCCAAGCGCGGTCCTCACCCCAAAGACGACGCCTGTTTCGCCGCCGGTCAGTTGCCGGTGCTTCGTGCCGGAGTGGACCATCTCAGTTGGCTGCTGGACCGCGGTTACCCGCCCAAGGCCTCTCTACGCCTGGTCGGTGATCGCCATGCCCTGAGAGACCGCCAGCGCAAGGCGTTGCAGCGCTGTGCCGCCGGTCGCACGGAATGCCGGCGAAGGAACCGGAAACGGGTCGAGCCAGGTGCCCTGGCCGGCTCCGAGCTGGCGGTCGACGGCTACAACATCCTGCTGACCCTCGAGGCCGCGCTCTCCGGCGGAGTTTTACTGCTCGGCCGGGATGGTGTGTTGCGCGATCTGGCCGCGATGAGCGCCCACTACCGCCGGGTCCAAACCACCCGGCCGGCCCTCGAGCTGTTGGCGGATTATTTTTACCGGCACGAGGTTCGTGCGGTCCATTGGTATCTGGACCGTCCGGTATCCAACAGCGCTCGGCTCAAGGCTCTGATCGAAGAGACCGTCGACGGCAAGCGGCCACCCTGGCAGGTCGAGCTCACCGAACGTACCGATCGCCTCCTCGCCCGGTCGCCCCACGTGGTCGCCACCGCCGACAGCGCGATTCTGGATCGCTGTGGCCGTTGGGTAAACCTGACCCGGGCCTTGGTCGAGACTTCGATTACCGATGCCTGGATCGTGGATCTAGAAGCAAGCCCCTGAGTGGAAGGGAACCTTTGCCGGCTTTCGGCGTTCTTTTGGGTAAGCGGCGAGACTCGAGTCGCGCCGTACATGAACCTGAACCCGAAAACGAGAGCGAGAGAAGGAGGATTGACGATGACCTTGAGAAATCTCCTGACGGCGCTGGCCGCCATCGCCCTGGTGACAGCTTCTACCGGTCGTGCCACGACACAGGAAACGGCACAGGACGATGCAGGCGAAGAAACCCGAGAAAAGGTCCGAGAGATTCAGATCCAGAAGATCGTCACCGGCGATTGCGACGACTGCGAAAAAGGCGCCTATGTGGTGCGCAAGATCGTTGTCGGCGAAGACGGTGAGATGCGGGAGCTCGAGGGGGACGATCCCGTTTGGGTGGACGGCGATGCCAAGGTCCACGTCGTAAGGCTTGGCAAGCATGGCCATCCGCTGGGTGGCAAGGGTGGCTTTCTGGGAGTCCGGCTGGCGGAGATGACGACCGAGCTGCGGGAGCATTTTGGGGCTCCGCGCGAATCCGGCGTCCTGGTCTCCAAGGTCGTCGATGACAGCCCGGCGGCGCGCGCCGGGATCCAGGTCGGCGACGTCATTTCCGCGGTCGATGGCGAGCCCGTGGCTTCGCCGTCGGAGCTGGCACATGCTGTCCGCGGCTACGACGACGGCGCGACCGCTGTGCTCGAGGTCTGGCGAGCGGGGAAGCTCGAAACTCTGAGCGCGACCATCGAGGAGCGGGAAGGAGCGCACCTGGCGTGGAGTCACTCGCCCGAAGGAAGGGCGTACAGAGTGGCCCACCTCAAAGACGGTCACCGGTCGCACCGCATCCGGGTCAAGTGCTCGGATGAGGACGACTGCGACGTCGACGTGGACTCAGGGATCGATCTCGGCGAATTCGACTGCGGCGACGCCGACGAGTGCCGTGTCCAAGTGCGGTGTGAAGACGATGCTTGCGATTGCACCGTCAACGGCGAGGCCACCGACTGCGAACAGATCCCCGGGTTCTCCGAGCGTCACGGAGAGTAGCCCTCAGGGGCTCGAATCTTCGAGCACCACGGCGGTGCCATAGGCGAGAAGCTCAGCGGCCGCGTTCATGACCATCGAGGTCGAGAACCGGACCTCGACCACCGCGTTGGCGCCGAGCTGAGCCGCCTCCTCGACCATCCGGTCGAGCGCTTGCTCGCGTGCTTCGGCGAACAGCTTGGTGTACTCGCCAATCTCGCCTCCGACGACGTTTCGGAACACCGCCACTACGTCGCGTCCGACGTGCCGGGCGCGAATGGTGTTGCCCCGAACCAGACCGAGAGTGCGAGCGACGCGTTTGCCTTCGACCGTTGCGGTTGTCGATACGATCATTTCTTTACCCCCCGATATCGGTCTGTCTTTCTGCGTCGTAGCCGGTCGATCAAAACGGACAGGAAAAGCAATGCGACTCCGGAGACCCCTCCGAAGACCAGGAGCTTTTCGACCAGAGTTTCGGATCCGGTCCAGGCTTGGCCGACGGCAAACCCGATGACGCCGACGAGCCAGACTGCCAGAACCAGCCAGCCCAGGGCGAAGGCCGAGCGGCTCGCCACGCCGCGTGGTCGCTCGTCCCACTGATCATCTTGGGGCACGGTGAATTGTGTCGTCATGGTGACCTCCCTCAAGTTTTCTATGTCCGCCACCAGGGCGCGGCACGACGCGCAGTCTTCCAGGTGGACTCGTACGCGCTGCGAGTCGCCCTGTGTGAGGGCTCGATCGACATAGCCCGAGAGCAGGCTCTCGTCGAAGGGGCGGTTGCAGCGATCAGACACGTTGGCCTCCTTGCTGCTCGAGGTAGGCGGCGCGGAGGGCCTTGCGCGCCGCGTGGAGCCGCGACATCACGGTGCCCGCCGGGATCCCCAGCACCTCGGCCAGCTCCGAGTAGGAAAGATCGTGATAGTCGCGCAGCACGAGGATCTCCCGTTTGGGCTCGGTCAAGCGGGCCAGGGCGCGCCAGATTCGGCGCGCCCGCTCGGTGGTTTCGAGATCGCGATGGGGATCGGCCTTCGGGTCGATCAGGTCGACGGCGGTGCCACCGTCCTCGGCCGACAAGGACCGGGCACGCCGAACCTTGGCCCGGCGCCAGAAATCTCGCGTGCGGTTGCGAACGATGGCAAACAGCCAGGGTCGGACGGGCCGGCCGGGATCAAAACGGCTCAACTTGCCAAAAAAGCGCAGCATCGCGTCTTGGGAGATGTCCAGTGCATCGTCACGGGAGCCGGTGAGCTGGAGCGCCAGCAGAAAAGCCGCCTGGCGGTGTCGCCGCGCCAACTCGTCACGCGCCGTGCCGTCGCCGCGTTGTGCCTGCCGCACCAGAGCGCTGTCGTCAATGTCGATCCCGAGCGACTGGACCCCGGTGGTCATGGCCTCACTCTATTCACACTCCGAATACGCGCCCGGAGGTGGGTTTATTCGTTTCCACATCGCGCGTGAGATACTGACTCATCCGCAAACCGGACGGAAGGAGGCCAGGATGAACTGGAAACTCATAATCGGCGGGGCGCTGGTGTTCTTTATCGCGACCTGGATCGTCGGCATGGTCACCGGAATGGTGATCCATAACGGGGTGCTCATGGAGCCCTACAAGGAGACCAGCGAGTTCTGGCGTCCGGAGCTTCGCTCCGACCCACCCGACATGGCTGCGTTGATGCCGCTTTGGATCCTCAATGGGTTGATCGGAGCCCTGGTGATCGCGTGCATCTACGGCTGGGTGCGGAGGTGCCTCGAAGGCCCCGGGTGGAAGAAGGGCGCCAAGTACGGTCTGATGCTGTGGCTTTTAGCCGCGGCCCTGTACCTGGGCCTTTCCGGGGTGTTTGACCTGCCCGGTACGATCTGGGCTTGGTGGGCGGTCGATGCCCTGATCATCTACTGTCTCGGTGGGTTGGCGCTGGGCTGGTTCGCGGAGCGCTGGGTGCCAGCGACTTAAAGCTGACGAGACCGGCCTGGCGTCTCCCAGGGGACGGCGCGTGACCCGGACTCGTGATCGAGAGGCTCGCGCCTCGGCTTCCCTCGTGCCGGAACGCAGCTACCCTGCGCAGGACCCCGCGAGCGCTCGGTCAGACGCCCCTGGTGGAGCCACCAGGCCGGCCTTGCCAGCGGCGAACACGTGCGCGACAGAAGCGTCGAGCGGGTCGCCCGGAGCGGACGCTGCTTGAGCTGGAGCGAAGGGCGACCTCGAGACGCCTGAGAGCTCACCGCGCCGCGGCCAGTAGGCGGGGCAGCCAGGTGGCGATCGCCGGGAGAAAAAACACCAGCGCCAGACCGGCGAGCTGGATGGCCACAAAGGGCACAATCCCGCGGTAGACGTCGGTGGTCTTGACCTCGGGTGGCGCCACGCCCTTGAGATAGAACAGTGAGAAGCCGAAAGGCGGCGTCAAGAACGACGTCTGCAGGTTGATCGCGATCAGGACCGCCACCCACAGGAGGTCCAGATCATAAAGCAGGAAGAGTGGGTAGGCGACCGGGACCAGGATGAAAGTGATCTCGATGAAATCGATAAAAAAGCCGGCGACAAAGACCACCAGAAGGAAGACCAGCAAAAAGGCCGTGGGCGAGAGCCCCGCGCCGGTCACCAGGTCCTGAAGATAGCGGTCGCCACCCAGCCCGCGAAAGGCCAGCCCAAAGGCAGTCGCGCCGACCAGAATCATAAAGACCATCGACGTCAGATAGGCGGTCTCGCGCATCACACCGCGCGCGGTTTTGAGATTCAGCTTGCGGCGCAGGGCCGTCAGAACCGTCGCGCCGAGGGCGCCGACCGCCGCCGCCTCGGTGGGCGAGGCGACGCCGGCAAAGATCGAGCCCAGCACGGCGACGATCAAAAAGAGGGGCGGCAGAAGCGAGGAGGCTGTCCGCCGCACGGCGTCCCAACCGGAAAATCCCTCGAGCTCCCGATTCGGCATGGCCGGCACCGAAGACGGTTTCCAGACACCCAGAGCCAGCACATAGGCGAGATAGAGGCTCACCAGAACGAGACCGGGAACGATGGCGGCGACAAACACGTCGCCGATCGAGACCTGCAGTTGGTCGCCCAGCAACACCAGAACGATCGAGGGCGGGATGATCTGCCCGAGGGTCCCGGACGCCGAGATCGTGCCGGCGGCGACCGCCGGCCGGTAACCGCGCTTGAGCATGGTGGGCAGCGACAGCATCCCCATCGTCACCACGGTGGCGCCGACGATCCCGGTAGACGCCGCAAGAAGCGCGCCCACCACGATGACCGAGACCGCCAACCCCCCGCGCAACCGGCCAAACAAGAGCGCCATGGTCTCGAGCAGCTCTTCGGCGAGTCCGGAGCGCTCCAGCATCACCCCCATGTAGACAAAGAGCGGCACCGCCATCAGGAGTTGGTTGGACATCACGCCAAAAACCCGCGAAGGAAAAAAGCCGAGGTATTGGGGCGCAAAGAGCCAGAGCGCGGTGAGCGAGATCCCGCCGAGACTGAAGGCGACGGGAAAGCCCGCCAGCAAAAGCACAAAGACGAGAAGAAAGAGAAGCAGTCCGCCCATCGAGCAGTTCTGGCTAAAGTCCCGGCTCCGGTTCCCGGGGGTGCCGTCTCGCTTCTCCGCTCCGGATCACCGTTAGTGTCCGCAGCGCGCCGGCGAGACCCTGGAGGAGTAGGAGCGCAAAGGCCAGCGGCATCATTGCCTTGAGCAGATAGCGGCCCGGCAAGCCGCCCGGCTGTGGCGAGCCTTCACCTACCGCGAACGAGGCGGCGGTGTAGCCCCAGCTCAAATAGATTCCGATGACGCAGAACGGAACCAGAAGAAGGGTCGTGCCGAGGAGGTCCACCCAGGCCTGCGTGCGGAGTGTGCAACGCGAGAAGACGACGTCGACCCGCACGTGGCGGTCGGCGGCCAAAGTCGAGGCGGCGCCCAGCAGGAAGATCAGCGCGAAGATGTGCCACTGGCTCTCCTGTACCGAGACCAGAGTGAAATCCAGCAAATAACGGGTGGTCACGTCGGCGCAAACGACGACCACCAGCAGTGTCGTCAGCCAGGCGGCGATACTCCCGGTCCAACGGCTCAGGCGGTCCGCAAGCCGCAGAAACCAATTCACCGTTCTTGAACCGGTGGCGGTCTCGCTCAGGTCGTAGCCCGTCCGCCGTCCTGGACGAGGTTGTAGAAGGGCTGTTCCGAGAGCCGGCCCCAGGAGCCGACGTTGTCCTGAAAAGACCGGAACGAATCGTAGATCCGGGTCGCGAGCGGATCGCTCGCCGCCAGCTCTTCGACGACCCGGCGCGTGGTCTCGCGCAGCGTCGCCAAGACCTCGGCCGGAAACTGACGTAGCGCGACCCCGTCTTCGGCCACCAGCTTCTGAAGCGCTTCGTGGTTGCGAGACTCGAACTGGGTGAGCATCCAGAGGTTTTGGGCTTCGGCGGCCGACCGGACCATCTGTTGGAGATCGTCCGGCAGCTCGTCCCAGGCGGCGCGGTTGATTGCCAGCTCGAGCACGGTTCCCGGCTCGTGCCAGCCGGGGTAGTAGTAGTTCTTGACCACGTTCTGAAACCCCATCAGACGGTCGTGGTACGGACCGATCCACTCTGTAGCGTCGATCACGCCGCGCTCGAGGCTGGTGTAGATCTCGCCGCCCGGCAGCAACACGGCGGAGGCGCCGAGCTCGGAGATGACCCGGCCGCCGAGACCGGGAATCCGCATCTTGAGCCCCTCGAAATCGGCCACCGATTCGATCTCGCGGTTGAACCAGCCCCCCATCTGGGCGCCGGTGTTGCCGGCCGGGATCGGAACCACCCCCAGTTCGTCGTAGAGCTCGGTCCACAGCTCCAGACCGCCGCCGGAGAAGAGCCAGGCGTACATCTGCTGAGCATTCATGCCAAACGGGATCGAGCCAAAGAACTGCGCCGCCGGGGCCTTGCCCGCCCAGTAGTAGCTCACCCCCGAGCTCATCTGGGCGGTGCCGGCGACCACAGCGTCGAACGACTCGAAGGGCGGCACCAGCTCGCCGCCACCAAAGACCCGGATCTTGAGCCGGCCCTGCGACATGGTCTCGATCTGCTCGGCCATCAGACGGGCGCCATCCATCATGATCGGCAGGGTGGGGGGCCAGGTGGTGACCATGGTCCACTCCCAGCGCTTGGTGGCGAGCGCGGGGGCGCCGGCTGAGTCCGGATCGGTGCGGCTGCAGCCGGCGATCGCTGCGGCGCCGGTGGCACCCGCTGCCAGGGCGGTCTGCTTAAGAAAGTCTCGACGTTTCACGCGGTCGTCGTCGCGGGTGCGGCCGTTTTGCGCGCGCATTATACTGCCGGCTCTTGTTCACGGGCTGTCAGGCCGAACTCCATGAACACTCCGGCCCACGCCATCTTCAATCTCCTGGTTCTGGGCCGCCCCCCGAGGGAGCGGTGGGTGGTGCCGATCTCGATCGGCGCGGTCCTGCCGGATCTTCCGATGGTGTGGTTCTACTTCCGGGAAAAAGTGCTCCTCGGCACCGCCGAGGCGGTCATTTGGGGCGAGGCTTACTACCGTAGGTCGTGGCAGGCTTTTTTTGATTTCTTCAATTCACTGCCCTTGATCGCCCTCGGCGCGGCGGCGGCGTACGCGCTCAAGAAGCAGTGGGCCGCCGTACTGTTTCTTTCGATGGGGGTTCACTGTCTGGCGGATCTTCCGTTGCACAACGACGACGCGCATCGGCACCTCTTTCCTTTCTCCGAGTGGCGGTTCGAGAGCCCAGTCTCGTATTGGGATCCACGCTACGGGGGGCTTTGGGTGGCGCTTGCCGAGATCCTCATGGTGCTCGGCGGCTCGATCTTCCTGGCCCGGCAGCTCCGGTCGAGGGGGACGCGCGCGCTGCTCGGCCTGGTTCTGGTCAGCTATCTGACCTACATCGCCTATGTGCTGGTGGTCTGGGTATGAGCACGTCGCCCAAGACCGAACCGGCCCGTACTCGGGCCCCGAGCGCCGTCTCGCCCCAGTTGCTGCTGCCGTGTCTGCTGCTTTTTGGGGCGATGTTCAATCTCACGCTGATCGTCGCCGGCTTGAAGGAGTTTGTGCTCGACGACCTCGGCGGCACCGTGGCCGACGCCACGCTCTTTTTCTCGGTCGAGACGTTTGCCTACATCTTGTTTGCTCCGTTGTGGGGCGTCTTGAGCGATCGTCTGGGCCGGCGCCGGCCGATGATCGTGATCGGTTTTTTGCTGTCGGCGTTCTTTTACACAATCTACGGCGTCGTCTCCTCGATCGATCTCGTCCTCGTCCTGCGGTTTATCCAGGGCGGCGCGAGCGTTATGGCCTGGTCGTTGGTCATGGCCCTGGTGGTGGACCACTCGCCCGAAGAGCGTCGCGGGCGCCACATGGGGCTGCTGGGCGCGTCGCTCATCCTGGGTGTGGCGCTGGGCGCTCCACTCGGCGGCTACATCACGCGCTGGTCCGGACCACGGGCGCCGCTAGCGACGGCCGCGGCCCTCTTTGCCCTGCTGGCGCTGGGTGCCCACTTTTTGCGCGAAGGTGGAGAGCTCCGCCAGGGTGTGCGGATCCGCGAGATCATCCACACCGTCGGTCGACGCCCACAGTTTTTGCTGCCGATGTTCTTTCACTTCATCGATCGGCTGGCGGTGGGTCTCTTTGTGGTGGTGTTTCCGCTCTATCTCGATACGCTGGGAACGGCGGATCCGGCGGTGAGGGGCCGCTATCTGGCGTTGTTTCTTCTGCCCTTTGCGATGCTCCAGTACTTCACCGGCAGGATGGCCGAGAGAACCGGCCCCTACCCGCCGCTGCTGGTCGGCTCGGCTCTCTACGGGCTTTTATTGATGACCGTGGGCTACTCGGACCTCAGAATGCTGTGGCCGGTGATGGCGGGCCTCGGGGTGCTGGCCTCGATCATGTTCCCTCCGGCGCTCCTGCTGACCGTCCAGTTGAGCGATGCCCGGACACGCGGCAGCGCCGTGGGGGGGTTCAACCTGGCGGGCTCGCTGGGGTTCGGGGTCGGCCCTTTGATCGGCGCCTGGGCCTACGCGACCAAGGGGTTTGGATTCGCCTTTGTCCTGTGCGGGTTCTTCGAGATCGTGGCGGCGGTGGTCGGGCTCTATTTCTGGCGGCGGCTCAGAGATCGCTAAAAAGGGGACTGTCCCCTTTTTTACCGGCCGGTGAGCTCGAGGATCTCGGCTTGCAGGGCTTCGAGGCTGGGCCGCGCGTCCCCGTCGTAGAAGCTCGCGATGTGGCCGCCGGGGCCGATGAGGTAAAGGGTCGGCACGGACGGCGCGCCGAGGGTGATCAAAAGCTCGTGGTTCCAGTCCAGAAGCATCGGCAGCGACAGCGAGTGGACACTGACGTACTCGGCGGCGAGAGCTCGCGCCTGCCCGCCGTCGGCCACGTCCTCGAGGGTGTCGATCGCCAGAAAGACGACGTCGAGCCCCTGGGCTTGCGCCCAGGAAGCCAGCAGCTCGGTCTCGGCGAGAAAACCGCGGCAGGACTCGCACCCGGTCGAAAAGAAGTCAAGCACCACCGTGGTGCCCCGGAGATCCGGCAGGGCCAGCAGACCTCCGCTGAAGCGGACGACGCTGAGCGCCGGCGCCGGCTCGCCGGCCTCCATCCGGGTCGCCACCAGCTTGTCGGTGGAGTCGACCGTGACTCGATTTTTGGGATGGAACTCGATCAGTCCCGAGGGGTCATCGAGGATCTCGGGGTCGAAGACCAGGTCGACCGTGACCGCGTCGTCGGTCTCGGTTGCATGGCGGTCGATGTGGATCCGGGTGAGGAAAAAGGTCCCGGGCCGGATGTAGAGCTCGACCGAGCCCCCATCGGTCGCAAGGTCGACTCGATGGAGGTCACGCCCTCGGGGGCTGGACACCATGCTTGTTCCGGCGATCTCCAGCGGACCCAACAGGTTCATGGCGAAGTGTCCAAGCGCCTGCTCGAGCCCCGCCTCCGGGTCGTCGGCGTGGCGCATGGTCAACGGCACCAGCGGTGCCGGGGCGCCGGCTCCGAGCACGCGCCCGAGAACCTCCTGGAGCGTTCCGTCGAGACTCGCCTCGAAGTACTTGTCGCCCACGGTGTCGCGGGTCACAAAGACCCGGCCGTCGAGCGATATCACCTTGAGACCGGAGCCGTGAAGCTCGGTGTCGGCCCCGGCGCCCAGCGTGTAGTCCAGGCGCACCTGGGACTCGGCCCCACCCCGGGTCACCGTGGCTTGAACGCTGTCGCGAATGGCCGCCACCTCGCGATAGGCCAAAACGGTTTGGGCGAGGATCTCCTCGGCGGCGGGAGCCTCGGAATCGGCCGCCAAGGCACCGTTGGCGGTCGGCAGGACCAAGAGCAGGGCTCCAAGGACTCGGCCGGTCTGGATCGTGGGTCGTGTCATCGCTCTAGAATTGGCAGGTGTCGAGAGGATACTTCGAGATCGCACCCGAGATCCAGCGCGCCGTCAAAAAGGGGCAGCCGGTCGTGGCGCTCGAATCGACGCTCATCTCGCACGGATTGCCGCGGCCGCAGAACTTCGAGACCGCGCTGGCTCTCGAAACCGCCGTCCGCCGGGAAGGCGCGCTCCCGGTAACTGTCGGGATCGCCGGCGGTCGGCTGGTCATCGGTCTGACCGAGGAAGAGATCCGGGAGCTGGCGGAGGCCGCCGGGGTCCTCAAGGTCAGCCGGCGCGGTCTGGCCGCCGCGGTGGCCTCCGGAGGCCTGGGCGCCACGACGGTGTCCGCGACGATGTGGGCGGCGAAGCGTACCGGTATCCGGGTGATGGCGACGGGCGGCATCGGAGGGGTTCACCGGGGTGGGGAGTCGAGCTTCGACATCTCGACCGATCTCACCGAGCTGGGGCGCACGCGGGTGGGGGTGGTGTGCTCGGGGGCGAAGGCGATCCTGGATCTCGAGCGGACCGTCGAAATGCTGGAGACCCAGGGGGTGCCGGTCGTGGGCTTCCGGACAGACACCTTCCCCGCCTTTTATTCGAAAGACAGCGGTCGCAACGTCCCGGATCGGGTCGACTCGGCGCAAGAGGCCGCAGCCCGGCTCGCCGCCCACTGGGGCCTGGGCGTCGATTCGGGGGTGCTGATCGTGCAGCCGCCGCCGGCCGACCGGGCGCTCGACCGCGAGGAGACCGAAAGGTGGATCGCGACCGCGCTCGAGGAGGCCACCGCGCGCGGCATCCGCGGGGAGAGTGTCACCCCCTTTCTCCTGGCCCGGCTTGCAGAGCTCTCGGACGGCCAGACCCTCGAGACCAACCGCGCCCTGCTGGTCGCCAACGCGGCCCTCGCCGCCCGGATCGCGGTCGAGTGGTCCGAGCTCTAGGGTTTTTCAGCAAGCCCCTAGGCGAAGGATCCGAGCCTCCCGCGCATCTAACGTCGCTGAGGAGGCGCAAGCGGAGCCGGCTCCTCGCCGACGCCGAAGCTCCGCAAGAGATCCACCGGGAGGAGATTCGAAATGAAACAGACCAGACTCTTACGGATTACAGCCGCCGCGGTCGCGATCCTGGCCGTGGCCGCGCCAACCGCTTGGGCCAAGCGGTTGGACGACACATTCATCCGAATCGAGATCAACGACACTGATGGCGACGCGGGGATTCATATCTTCCTCGACGGTGAGGGCTGGGACTCCATGCAGCTCAAGGCGCCGGACGGGACCGTTCTGTTCAACGTTTTGGCCGAGAGCAGCGTCGGTTTCCAGGGCATCACCGAGTTCTTTTTCGAGAGCGCCGAGCCGTCTTTTGACGAGCAGACGCTCGATGAGCTCCTGGCGCTTTTCCCGGAGGGCCTGTACCGCTTCAAGGGAACCACCACCGAGGGCAAGAAGCTGCGCGGAAAAGCGCGGTTGACCCATCGTCTTCCCGACGCCCCGGTCCAGGTCTTTCCGCTCGAAGGAGACGAGATCGACCCGGACAACGCGCTCTTCGATTGGGAGCCCGTCGACGCCCCGCCGGGCAGCGAGATCATTGCCTACGAGGTGGTGGTCGAGTGCGAGGAGCCCGAGGAGCGCAAGATCATCGCCCAGACAGACCCTTCGGTCACCGAGTACACTGCGGCCCCCGAGTTTTTCGAGAACGCCGACGAGTGCAAATGGGAGGTGTTGTCGATCGAGGAGAGCGGCAACCAGACCATCTCGGAGACCGACTTCGATCTCTAGCGATAGGGATCGGCTAGGAGGCCTCGGGCGGCTGGAACCCCTCCGGCGCCGAGGCCTCCTCCGGGTTCTTGGTCAGCATCAGGGCGCGACGCTTCTCGATCGAGTCGAGCCACAGCGGCACATAGGCCGCGAGGTCGTGGATCGCCCTTTCGATCCGTGTCATCAGCTCGAGCATCCGGCTGGAGGTGACCTCGTGTACGGCCAACAGGTCTTCCAGGCTCTGCAGCCGGGCTTCGGCTGAATCGACCCGCTTCGACTTGAGCCGGTCGATCCCGGCGCGGCCGAGGTCGTAGACCTCGATCAGGCTCTTGCAACTGTGGGGGATCTCGAAGGCATAGTTGTCGATCGGCTCCATTTCGTCATAGCGGATACCCGCGAGCGCCAGCACTTCGCGCAGCTTGGTGGCGAGACCTTCGATCAACAAATCGAGAAAGGCCGCGCATTCCGCCCAGGCGGCCAGGCTAGGGATCGTCTTGTCGGCGGCCATCTGGGCCTTGAGCGCGCCAAACTGGTCGTTCCACAGATCGCCCAGCCCCTGGAGATAGCGGTTGAGTTGGTCGACGGTGGCGTAGAGCCACTCGGCCTCGTCGATCTCCTGCGGAAAGCGCCGCGACAGGTAATAGTCGGAGTCGTGCAGGCTGCGCGGGTCGGTAGCGACGATCTCACCAAAGGTGTCGCGCAGAAACGAGTAGATTCGCCCGATCGAGAGACAGAGGAGACGGCGCACCGCCGGAAGATCCGTGTCCGGGATCCGGTAGGGATACGCTTCGATGTCGCGGATCACGGTTGTCGACAGCACCTGAAAGGCGTAATAGGCGTTCCGGCGCGCGGTGTCGAGATCGGGAACGTGCGAAGGGGTCTCGAGGGTCGGCGCGAGCTCGGTTTGCATCAGCCGGCAGACGCGGCGCACCTTGCGCCAGATCTGGAGGAGCCGACGCGAGGAGCAGTGAAGCAACGCGTAGTTGCTCTCCAACGCCTCCTCGAGCAACCGGATACAGCCGAGGTAGGAGCGAATCGAGGGGTTCTGTGTGCGAATCCGCTCGAGCGCCCAGTCGGCGACCGACACCCCCGGAGGCAGCTCGACCTGCCGGTGGCCGATCTGGATCAGCTGTTTGGCCAGAGGCTCCGCTGGCGACACGGTCCCAAAATCTCCGTGGAGCAAGCAACCCGAACCATTCGGGGCGGATCTCCGAGCCTAGCACAACGGAGAGGCCCTCAGGACCGGAAATCTTTTGCTTCCTAGGACTTGCCGCGCAATCTGTAGGGGTGCTCGAGCTCGACCCAGCGGCTACAGACGGCCGAGATCCGCTCGGCCGGCTGCGACAGCGCCTCATCGGAGAAGCGCCGGATCAGGCCCGGGTCGATCCCGGCGCGGCGCATCTCCTCCCTCACCGCCGCCACCACGGCGAGCGGGTTGCGGCTGCGTACGCGAACCCGAATCTGCGGGTAACGGACCATGAGATTCGCCCGGATCAGACCCTTCCAAACAAAAAAGCAGTCAACCGACATCAAGATGCAAGATGTCTGCCGTAGGCCGGGGGTACCTTTGAGCTTTTCCCGCGGGTCGGCCGCCACCTGAGCCGAGCCATTCTGGCCCGTCTCCCGGCGACGCCGGCCGACCGTGCCCTAGGATGGAGCCGGATGATCGATCGGAAGAAAAAGTCGGCCGCATCCGTCTGGGAGCTTGCGATCTGGCTCGGAGCGTTTGCAGGAGCGGCGCCTGCGGAGGAGCTCAGCATTCTCAGCTATAACCTCTGGCACGGCCGGGTACGAACCGAGAGACAGGAGGTCCTTTGGTTTCCCGGCGAGTCAAGAAGTCAGAGCGAACGGCGGCTCGACTTCCAGCTCGAGCTCTTGCGGCGCGAGCGGCCCGATGTCGTGTTGCTACAGGAAGTCGCCGGGGGCGCGCGCCGGTTGGGCCGATACGCCGACGCGCTGGGCTACGACGCGGTGCACAAGACGACCGACTGCGGTTTGCGCCTCTTCGGCCTGGGGCTGCCGCTCAATCTGAAGAGCGGTCTGGCGATTTTGGCGCGGCCCGATCTCGATCTGCGACCGAGGGGGAGCCTACGACTGAGCGGGCGCTGGGCACGGTGCTCCGGATGGTTCGGGTTCCAGCTCGAAGAAGCGCGCTACGCGCTGCTCGCCGAGATCACGGTGGGATCGCCGGAAAAGAGCGTCACGCTTCTCATCGCCAATACCCATCTCCATCACTTGGGCGGTGCGCCGCCGGGTCTCCCCGGGGCGCTTGATGAGCTTGTCGCGGACGGCCGACTCACCACCCGGCGCCGGGAAGAGATCGGCCGTGCCGCCGAGACCGCGCGAGAGCGCCGTGTGCGCGAGGTCGAGACCCTTCTCGGTTATTTGACGCCCGGGTTGACGCCCGGGCGTTCTCGCTCGCCGGCCGGCGTCGTGCTGGGGGGCGATTTCAACGCCTTGCCGGGCTCGGTTCCGATCGCTCGGGTGCTCGCCGGTGGATTTGTGGATGCCGCGGAAGCGAGCCGTGGTGGTTTCGCGGGGCCCACCTACGATCCCCAAAGCAACCCGTTGGCGGCATGGGTCGGACAACGCTCCGGTCCGGGTCTGCCGGTTTTTGGCGACGACGAGCTTCTCGCCGCGATGCGAGCGCTGCGCAACCGGTGGGCGCGGCGGATCGACTATGTCTTTGTGTCGAGTGATCTGGCGGCCGGCTTGGTGTCGGTGACCCGACTGGGCGTCGAGCCGGGCGAGGGCGCGGGTCCCGGAGACCCAAACGCGCCGCCGCCGATGGCCTCCGATCACTATGGCGTCATGGCCCGCCTGGCAGTGCCCGGCCACTGGTAGCATCCCCGGATGAGATTCAAACGATTTCTTGCCGCCGGAGCCGCCGTCCTCGTTCCCGTTCTCCTCTCGGGATGTGGAGTCGAGGTCAAGGACCCTCCGGTGGACATCCAATATCGTGAATCGTTGATCGGCGCGGGCAAGATCATCCAGGTCTCGAACACGTCGAACGAGGCCCTCGCCAAGGTCGAGGTCACCCTCCGGTCGCCCGCCGGGGAGGAGCGGAGCTTTACCCAGGAGACCCTGGGCGGATTCGAACAATTAGAGATCGGCTGGAAGAAGCTGGGTGGCTGGGAGATCCCGGCCGGGGCCGAGGTGACGGTCCGATGCGAGGGGTATCTGGGGTCCGTGAGCGCCCGCTTGCCGGCCGCGCCCGAAGCAAGCCCCTAGGTTCGCCGCGCGGAGTCCCGGGCGGAAGTGGTGGATTCAGTCGTGCCGCAGAAGCAGCCAGCCGATGGTGATGCGCGCGGCGCGCGGTCGGGACAGGGCGCCCGGTCCGGTCCCGTGACGACCGATCGGCCGTTGTCGAGCCCCCCGGGGCCCCCGGTGCCTCTTGGAGAGATGAAGGTCGCGGTGGTCGGAGACGAGCCGGTCCTGGGTCTCGTCAACGACGTCCTGTGCCGCCTGGAAATCGCGAAGGTTTCGCACGACCGAGATCGACCGGGGGTGCGCGAGCCGGCGAGTTGGGAGGACACCGATCTGCTGGTGCTGGATCTCGGTCTGCCGGAGCCATCCGGTTTCTCGATCCTGGAGAACCTCACCGCCAGGGCCTCCGAGGACGACTATTTCCCGGTGCTGGCGATCGCCGCCGATGACGACGCCGCGACTCGGAAACGAGCTTTGGCCGCCGGAGCGCAGGATCTGCTGGTGCTGCCGGTTGCCCCCTGGAAGCTCGAGCTGCGGATCCGCAACCTGCTCGTGGCCCGCTACTACAACCAAAAGATGCGCCGGCAGTACGAGCGCCTGGAGACGCTGCTCGAGCTTCAGCGGCAGACGCTCTCCGCGCCGATCGACGAGGTCTACCAGCTTGTTCTCGAAGCCGCCGTGCGCACCGTGCCCGGGGCGGATGCCGGTACGGTCTTGATCAACCGTGGCGACGAGTTCGTGTTTCGAGCTGCTGTTGGCTATGAGCTGGCGGAGCTGGCCAAAGTGAGCTTTACGCCCGCGGACATGCGGAGCTGGCACGGTGGGGGGCCCAAGGAGTGGCGGCAGGCCCGGCCGCGGATCGTGCGGCACGACGAAGCCGATCTCCTCGACATCGCGACGGCGACCGAATTGCCCGCGGCCCTGGAAGGGCACGGAAGGCTCGACGAGATCCGAGCCAATCTCTATTTTCCCGTGGTGTATCGAGAAGAGGTCCTGGCGATTCTCAATCTCGACAGTTTCAGAGACTCCGCGGCGTTTACCCAGGCATCGATCGACGCGGTGAGCATTTTTGGTCCGCCCGTGGCCTCCCTACTTCACGAAGCCCATCATCTGGAGGAGCTACGGCAAGCATCGTTGACCGACCCGCTGACCGGGCTCCGGAATCGGCGGGGTTTTGACGTCGCGATGCAGGCGGAGCGCGCCCGGGTCGACCGCCATGGTGGCGCGTTTGGCGTGCTCCTGATGGATCTCAACGGCTTCAAGAAGGTCAACGATCGCCTGGGACACGCGGCGGGAGATGAGCTGCTGGTCGAGCTGGCTGCGGCGTTGGACAAGAACCGGCGCCAGGAAGACGTGGTGGCACGCTGGGGTGGAGACGAGTTTGCCGTAGTGCTGCCCTGGGTGACCAAGGCGCGGGCGGCCGATGCCGCGCGGCGCTATGTCGAGCTGGTCTCGGGGATCCGCCGCGAGGGCGTGCAACTGGGAGCGACGGTGGGGGTGTCGTTGTGCCCCGACGACGGCCGGGCGCAGGACATCCTGTTGCGCATTGCCGATCGCCGTCTCTACGAGGCGCGGGCCGCCGGCGTGCCCTTTCTTCCGGGTCTCGAATAGCCCCCAACGGAAGACTTCTTTTTTTGGGGGTTGACAGAGGAGGAGTTTTGAGCAATAATTGCATTATGACGCAAGAACGCAAGAATCAAGTAGACACCCAACCGAAGCCTGTGGAGGCCTCTTCGGAGCCGTGCTGTGGGGATTTTCGGGAGCTGTTCCCCTCCCGGCTCATGAGCGCCCTGAGCGACCCGAACCGGATCGCGCTCCTGGCGCGGCTGGCCCGCTGCGGCCGGCCGTGCTCGGTCGGCGAGCTGTCGGAGTGCTGCCCCACCGATTTGTCGGTGGTGTCGCGCCACCTAGCGACCCTTCGGGACGCAGGGGTCCTCGAGACCGAAAAGCGGGGCCGGCAGGTCTTTTATCGAGTCCGCTATGACTCCCTGTCGACGGCCCTGCGCTCGATGGCGGAGGCCATCGAGGCCTGTTGCCCGCCGGCCGAGATACGCGCCACCGGCGCCTAGGAAGGAGACAAAAACATGAGCCTTTCTCAGACCAATCGTTCCGAAGCCGTGCGCGACCGGGTTTCGCGCTCCTACACCCAAGCCGTCCGCCAAGAGGGAGGCTCTTGCTGTGGTCCCGATTCGAGCTGTGGAGCCGTTCCCAAGGGCGAGGCCGCCAAGGTCGCGGGCTATGGTGAGGGCGAGCTCGCGGAGCTGCCTCCCGAGGCGGTCGAGAATTCCTTTGGATGCGGCAATCCGGTCGCACTTGCCGGGCTCGAGCCGGGGGACGTCGTACTCGATCTGGGCTCGGGTGCCGGGATCGACATCCTGCTGGCGGCAAAAAGAGTCGGCCCGCAAGGGCGAGTGATCGGGGTCGACATGACCGACGAGATGCTCGAACGGGCCCGAGGCAACATCTCGGCCTCGGGTCTGGAGAACGTCGAGGTGCGCAAGGGGCTGATCGAGGATCTTCCGGTCGAGCCCTCGTCCGTTGACGTCGTGATCTCGAACTGTGTGGTCAATCTCTCCCCGGAGAAGTCCCGCGTCTTCTCGGAGATCGCGCGGGTCCTGGAGCCGGGCGGGCGTCTTTCGATCTCGGACATCGTGGTCGAGAAGCTCCCCGGGTGGCTGCGGCGAATTCCGGCCGTCTACGATTCCTGTGTCGGAGGGGCCATAAGCGAAAGCCGGTATATCGAGGGTCTGCGTCGGGCCGGGTTGGAGGATGTCGAGGTCACCGACAGGCTCTTCTACGACGCCGGCCAACTGGCGGGCCTGGCTCTTTCGGAGCTGCCGAGTCGATGGAAGACATGGGTCCGGCGACTGCGGCTGGGCTGGGCCGTCGGCCTGCTGGCGCGGCGGCTCGAGGGACGCATCTGGAGCGCGCGGTTTGCCGCCCGCAAGCCCGCGGCCGGGCGGGTGGAGGCGGCGGGTCAAGAGGCGTCTTTGCAGGCCGTCGGCTAGAGATCGCGCTATGGCTCGGGGGAGGTCAGACCCTCCCGGATGGCGTACTTGGTGAGCCCGGCGATGCTGCGGATCCCGAGCTTGCGCATGATGTGCTCGCGGTGGGTGCCGACGGTCTTGACGCTCAGATTCAAGTGTGCCGCCAGCTCCTTGGTGGATTGGCCCTCGGCGAGAAGTTGGAGGACCTCCCGCTCGCGGCCGGTGAGAACTCCAAAGGCGTTTGCCTCTTCAGTTCCTTCGCGATTGCGCAGCACGTCGACGACGACCCCGGCCACACTCGGGCTCAGATAGGTCTGTCCGTTGGACACCGCGCGGATGGCGGCCGTCATCTCCTCGGTCGCGCAATCCTTGGGCAGATAGCCCGAGGCTCCGGCTTCAAGCGCCGCTTCGACAAAACGGGGCTCGGTGTGCATCGACAGGCAGATCACCCGCACGCTCGGGAGTGACTGAACGATGCGCCGAGTCGCCTCGATCCCGTTGAGACCCGGCATCGACAAGTCCATCACCACGACATCGGGTCGCTGCCCACGTGCCTCCGCCAGTGCTTCTCGTCCATCGCTCGCCTCGGCGACCACCTGGATCTCCGGCTCCTTTGCCAAGAGGGCGCGTAGGCCGTCCAGAAAGAGTTGATGATCGTCCGCTAACACGATTCGAATACCCATCGCGTCTACTCGCTTTCTGCGGGCGCAAAGACGGTTGCTACCGTGCCGACGGCGCCACTCGACTGGACGACAAGGCGGCCGCCGAGCTGGTCGAGCCGCTCGCGGGTCTTGAACAAGCCGTAGCTGTGGGTTCTCTCGGAGTCTTCTTCGGTGGTCGGATCGAAACCGACGCCGTCGTCTCTTACCTCGATCCGAACCTCGTCGTCGAGCCAAAAGACGGTGACTTTCGCCGCCGCCGCGCGCGCGTGTTTGACCACGTTGAGCATCAACTCTCGAACGATGCGGTAAAGGACCAACTGGGTCCGTTCCGCGATGTCTTTTGGCGAGCCGGATTCGGAGAACTCGAAGACCAGGTCGTCCTGGCGGTCGAAGTGCTCGGCGAGCGTCTGGAGGGCCGGCGCCAGCCCGAGCTCGTAGAGAGCCGGGCTGGCGAGCTCGAAGGTCAGCGAGCGGGTCTCGTCGATCGCTTCATCGAGCAACCGGTTGATCTCCTCGATCGCCTCGGCTTGGGAACCGTCTCGTGACAACGCGCCGAGACGGAGCTTGGCGAGCACCAGCTTCTGGCCGACCTCGTCGTGGAGACCAGTGGCAATTCTCCTTCGCTCGGCCTCCTCGGCGAGAGAGAGCTCGATGGTTAACTGACTCAGACGGTCCCGATACCGCTCGAGCCGTCCTTCGGCTTCCTTACGCGCCGAGATGTCTTCGCAAACGACCATCACCAGAGTTTCGCCGGTCTCGCTCTCCACGGCTCGCGCCGACTCCTGCACCCAGAGTTGGCTGCCGTCCTTTCTCCTCTTGCGAAACTCCCAGTGGACCACCCGACCGGGTGATTCGAGCAGTGCCTCCAGTTGCGCCTGGACCGCTTCGCGGTCGGCGGGGTGGAACACCTTGAGGACGGGCTGGCCGAGCAGATCGTCTCGTTCGTACCCGAGTTGCTCGGCGCCATACTGGTTGACCTCGACGACCCCTCCCCTCGTGTCGAGCGCAAAGTACATGAGCGGCAGATTGTCAAAAAGCTCATGATAGTCATGCAGCCGTTTGACAACAATTGCCCGACCCGTCTCTTGCATTCGATCCAGTTCCTTCCTGCGCGAGGATCCATAGGGCGGACCTCTCGGACCGCCGAGGATATACCCTCAGCAAGGGATGGAAAATTACGGGGACGGTTGCCGGGAGATATGTTGTTATTCGAAAGAAACGAACCTTACTAATGCGGGTGGCGAAACGACACTCCGATCCCCACAAACGAATCGGGAGCGGCGTCGTTCAAACCGACCCCCGCCGCGATGTCGAGCTGGAGCCGCGGACGGACCAGAAAAGTAAAGCCGCCGTCCAGGGAGTGGGCGTCCGGCGCGCCGCCACCCGGGAGCTCGCCAAACAGCTCCGCAAAGGCCCCGACCTTGTCGGTGAGCGCAAACCCGGCAGCGGTGGTGTAGATCCAGGTGGACCGGGTGTCGAATCCGCCACCTGATGCCGGTTCCGAGGCCCACTCGACACCGGCGTTGTAGCCTAGGCTGACGCGATCGCTCAAGGCGTGCGCCAGCAGAACTCTCAAGGAAGGGTCGTAGCGCTCGCTCGAGAAATCGCTGCCGCCGATCGGCACCGAGCTCGAGATCAGCACCGCCACCTGCGGCCGTCCGGGGCGCTCGCGGGCGAGCACCCATTTGAGACCGACCTCGCCATCGCCCGATCCGTCCTGGCGCAGGCGGCGAGTCTCGAAGTCTGTCGTCTGCGAGATCCGGCCGCTCCACCCCAGACGAAGCTCTAGATCTTCGATCAGGCCGATTCGCACCAGGGTTCCGGGGGCCTCTTCGGTCTCGACCCGCACTCCCCCTTCCTCGTCCTCGGTCACCAGGTATCCGATCTCGACCTGAACGTGGCCGGGAGGCACGGTCTCGGCCGACTCGGTCTGATCGGGGCGGT
The DNA here is from genome assembly GCA_965224065.1 of Candidatus Multivoradales bacterium. GTDB lineage: Bacteria > Acidobacteriota > Thermoanaerobaculia > Multivoradales > JAHEKO01 > JAOTZA01. The sequence goes on along the minus strand of CBDCYF010000005.1, from coordinate 2,332,616 downwards.
CGGTCACCAAGTCGGGTGCCTGCGCGTGTGCGGGCGAGGCCGAGAAGCCGACGGCCGCGCCGGTGGCGATGGCGATAGCGATAGCGATAGCGATAGAGACGGCGATCGCCCTCACCCTCGCCATCGCTATCGCCGCGCGATGAGTACGACCTAGCGGATCCACCGTCGGACCCAAAACGTCAGTGAATCGAGCGCGGTCACGACCGCGACGATCACCAGCAGCAGCACCGCGACTTTTTCGTACTGAAAGCCGCGGACGTAGAGCATGATGTAGTAGCCGATGCCGCCGGCACCCACGAGACCCAGGACCGCCGCGTCCCGAAAGTTCATTTCCAGGCGGTAGACCGTAAAGGCCACAAGCTGGGGGATGGACTGTGGCACCAACCCGTAGCGCAAGGTTTGCGCCCAGGTAGCCCCGGTACCGCTCACCGCGTTGAGGATGCCCTTCTCGGCCGTCTCGAACTCCTCGGCATAGAACTTGGCCAGCATCCCAACCGAATGGAAGGCGATAGCGAGCATCCCGGGGAAGGGACCCAAGCCGACGGCCGCGACAAAGAGCAAGGCGACCACGATCAACGGAAGCGACCGAATCATTCCCAGAAGCCAACGGATGGGCGCGGAGATCCACGGCGGCGACACGTTGGCCGCGGCGAGAAAGCCGAGCGGGAGCGCGATCACGACCGCCAGGGCGGTGCCGGCGAGAGCGATCATCAGCGTCTCGATGGCGGAGCGGACGACCAGGTGAGTGACGCTCCAGTCCGGAGGGACCAAACGCGAGAAGAACTCCGCAAACCGACCCCCCGAGGCGGCCAGGGTGCCGAGATCAAACTCCGACCACTTGAGCGCCCAGAGAATGAGGGCGCTAATCGCCAACCAGCCGCAGGCCTGAAGCAGAATCCTGCGTTTCCAGGCCTGTCGCAGCGTCGTCATCTTCTGTCTCCTCGGGCGCCGCTTCCGGGCGACCGCGATAGACGAGCTCGGCGTGCTCGTCGGTAAATCCGTCGGGCGGACCGTCGTAAACCAGCCGGCCGTTGGCCAGACCGATAAACCGGGTGGCGTACCGGCGGGCCAGCTCGGGCTGGTGCAGGTTGACCATCAGGGTCACTCCCCGCCGAGCGACACAGTCGACAAAGAGCTCGAGAGCGTCTTCGGCGAGCTCCGGATCGAGTGCCGACACCGGCTCATCGGCCAGGATGATGTCGGCCTCCTGCATCAAGGCGCGGGCGATGGCGGTGCGCTGCTTCTGTCCGCCCGACAGGGTCTCGACGCGGCGGCTGCCGAGGCCGCCGAGCTCGACTTCCTCGAGGATCGACTCCGCCTTTTCCCACTCGGCCCGCGGATACCAGCCCAGAAGGCTACGCCAGGGCGCGACCCGCCCCAAACAGCCGTGCAGCACATTCTCGACGGCGCTCAGCCGGGGAACGAGAAAATACTCCTGGTCGATCATGGCGACTCGGCGCTGCCGTCTTCTTCGCTCCTCGGCCGTCGCCGGGTCGCGTCCGAGAACACTCACGGTACCGGTCGAGGGACGGATCCGGCCCTTGACCAGTCGCGACAGGGTGGTCTTGCCCGATCCGCTGTGCCCGAGGACAAAGACCCGCTCTCCCGGGGCGATCTCCAAGTGCTCGAGGTCGAGCGCCAACGAAGTTCCAAAAAGGACGTGGACTCGCTCCAGGCGGATGGCCGCCGGCGAGGGATCGATGGGGGTCAGAGGGGACACGCGAATGGCCGCCGGTTCTACTGGCCGGTCTCCGATGACGGAAGAAAGCCGTGCTGGCGCGCCAGCTCCTCGACCGGCCGATAGGTCTCGTGGTCGGCGACGACATAGCCGTCGACGCTGTAGAGATGCTCGAGCAAGACTCGGTTCTCGCCTTCGTTGAGCCGGAGAAGAGCTTGCTGCAGGGCGGAGGCGACCGACGGGTCGAGACCGTGGCGTACGACGACGCCGTGCGACGGGATTGGCTGCGACTCGGCCAGCGCTCGGAGCTCGTCGCGCTCTTCGGGCAGCAGCAGCGACAGCGAGTACTCGCCGACTCCCGCCGCGTCCACAAAGCCGTTGAACACCGCGCGGATGGCCTGCTCGTCTCCGCCGGCAAAGTAGGTGCGGCGAAAGTACTCGTCCGCCCGAGCGGGCTCGGTCACCAAACCGGCCCCCAAAAAGACATCCAGCGGATAGAGGTAGCCGGACGAGGACAGGGGGTCCACAAACGCGATGGTCTTGTCCCGCAGATCGGTAAGGGTGTCGATGCCGCTGTCTTTGCGGACAAAGATCTTGGACACATAGGTGGGCGAGCCGTTGTAGATCTCCCCCAGGATCGGGCGGGCGCCGGCCTGCTGATGGGCGATGACGTACTGGAGCGGACCCATAAACCCGACGTCCGCGGTGCTGTTCTTGAGAGCTTCGACCACCGCCGCGTAGTCGGTGGCGACAAATGACTCGATCGGGCGTCCCAGCTCCTCGCTCAAGTACTGAGTCACCGGCTCGACGCTCACCAAGAGCTGGTCGGGATTCTGATAGGCGATAAACGCCACCCGGAGAGGATCGGGCACCGGCGCCGACCCATCGGCGTGGGCGTCCGGGAGCCCGACGGCGAGAGCCAGAAGGGCCAGGCTTGCGGGAAGGGGGCGAAGCGGGATCATTTCAAAACCTCGCGGTTGTCTTCGTAGAGCTTTTGGTACTCGCCGACTCTCGCGTCGGCGGTGGCGACGTCGCCCGCGACGTGGGCCTGCCGGGCCTCGTCCATCAACTCGGCCAGACGCTCGAGCACCGGCAGGTGCCGCCGATCCTGCACGTCCCATTTGTGAGCGCGGATCTCGAAGGCGATGGTCGCCATCGTGGTCGCGATCAACTCGTCCTTGCGACGCTGTTTGAGGAAGTCGTAGGTCGAGAGGAAGAAGCTGAACTCCTCGAGCTCCGCCTCCAGGGTGTGAATCGTGTCCTCATAGGCCTCGACGCCGTCACCCACCGCTTCGAGATAGCGCGTCAGGTCCGACAGCTCGCCCTCGGAAAGTCCCAGCCGATAGCGCCGGTCGAACCACTCGACGACCGAGGCGAGCGTCGGCAGGCTGCCGTCGTGGAAGTAGGGGGCGGTGTACCGCGACGACAGCAGCGTGGGCGTGTCGAGAGCACCGTCGCGCGAGTTTTCGACTGCTCCCTCGACCGAGCCGATGTCGTGGCGTTTGCGGTCCAGAAAATGGTCCGTGGGGTCGTGGCAGGTGGCGCACGAGCGGCCGCCCATCTGTTCGAACGGCCGTCGGAAGATCTCCTCGCCGCGTTTTGCCTCCACCGACGCGAGCTCGTTGAGGGTGCCGTCGGCCGCTAGCTGCGGGTTGGGAAGAAAATCGAACTCGAGCATGTAGGCGATCAGCCCGTCGAGCAGCAGCGGGTCGGGCTCGGCGCCGTTGAACTCGTTGACGATCACGTTGCGGGTGAAGTCGCGCAGCGACTCGAAACGGCCGTTGCGGCCGTAGGGAGAGGTAAACCGAATGCCACGCAGGTCCGGAATGTCGACCGGGTCGAAGTGCCCGTTGTTGGCGTGCGGGGCAAAGAAGTTGTTGGAGACGTCCATCCCCCCCGGCCGGGCGGAGAGTCCGGGGATAAAGAAGTTGGGATTGGTGATCGACTTGTTGTGACAGGTGTTGCAGGTGATCGCCAGAGAGCGGGCGGGATCGCCAAAGATCAACGCACTGTCAAAGGCCATGTCGCCCAGCGCGATCAGCACGGTCTCGCTTTCATCGACGCCCCGTTCGGCCATGTTGAGAACTTGACGTGGCCGTGGAAGCTGCTTGTTGATCTGGCTTCCCGGTGGCAGGCGCGCCCCGAGTTGGGCGTCTCGACGAAAGCTCGGGCTCGCCGCGGGCAACGGCACCAGCGGGCCGATGCGGGGAAACCGCACCCGATCCCCAAAGCTCGCTGCGAGATATTCCGAGATCTCCCCGGCGTCGCCGGCAAAAGACTCGCGATCCGGGCCGCGCGCTCCGACGCCGGCGATGCCCGGGTGCCCCAGCGCCGAAGACAGCTCGAGCCAGCACTCGCCCAGTCGGCGAAAAGCCTCCGGGTCTGTCGCCCGCACGGTGGGCTCGAAGGCGGCCCAGAGCTGGCGGGCCAGCTCCAGCATCCCGGAGGCCGCTCGATAGTCATCGATGTGGGAGCGCGCCTCGCTGAGCAACCGCAGGGTGGCTTCCGCCACGGCGCGTGTCGAGTGTCTGTAGATCTCGGTCGCCAGCCGTTCGCGACGCTCGCGCTCGATCGGTCGGGCGGTCGGGCCGGGAAGCTCGGCGAGCAGACGTGAAGTCGCCGCTTCGACCGGATCTGCAAGGTGTGCGTCGAAGGCCTCGAGAGCTTCGGTCAACTGACGAACATCCCGCTCGACCTCGCCCCACGGCACCGGGTTGAGCCGCAGCAGGAACCCCAGGCGCCGATAGCTCTCGGCGGCCGGGTGGAGATTTTCTGGGGGCACGATATGGGCCGGAGTCGGGCCGGGGGTCACGGCCAGCCCGACGACCAGCACCGCGATCGTCACCAGTCCGTTGCGGGTAAGTTTTTTTTGCATGATCTGAAATCCGAATCCCCAGGGCCGGGGAAGATTTTTTGATTATTCAAAAAATAAGGGGTCAAAGCGGATTTGTCAAGGCCTCAAGCGACATTGCGGCGCCGGAGCTCAGCGACGCGGGAAGGTGTCGGCCGCCTCCCACAGGCGCCGGATCCGGCTCCCCGGGTCCTGCTGGACGCGGGCGGGGTGGTCGAGGATCAGGGTGTTTCTGGTGCCGGGCTCGTACTCGGGCCAGCGCGGGAGCGCCGGTGCACGCGGCTCTCCGTGCCGGCCGAAGGCGACCCAAGCGGCCTGGAGGGTCTCCGAGAGCTCGCGGGTCTTGCGGCCACCCAGATAGATGCCACGCAGCACCGGGTGTCGGAAGCTGCCAAAGACCAGCGGCATCTCGGCGGCGTGGCAGGCGCCCAGGGTCTTGGGTAGCAGGGTGATCGGATAGTCGTACCGGTACATGAAGGTGCGACCCGCGTTGGCCGCCAGCTGGGCTTTTTCGCTACGCCGCTCGGCCAGCCGGATCGCCGGGATACGGAAGATCTCGTCGGTGCGCAGCGCCGCCCAGAGGTCGAAGGGCCGCGCGCGCTTTCGATGGCTCGCGTCGCGGTAGACATCGAGCCAGGTGCCGGCGAGTTGTGGGTCGAGCCCCCATCGCTGCAACACTTCCCGCGTTCGCTGCTCGAGGCCGGAGCGCCGCATCCCGCGCAGATGGGGTACGCCGGCGGTGAACAAGCGCCACTCCTCGCGGTTGGTACCGATCAACAGATCGACTTCGCTCCCCGCCCCCCGGCCGACGGCTTCGATCGGTGGCGCGACGATCAGACGTCCATCCAGGCTGGGCTGCCAGGGCAAGCGCGCCAGTCTCGAGGCGGCGAACCGGAAAACCCGCCGCTCGGCCGCCAGGATCCGCGGCAGTGGGATCTCGGCCAGCGCCGCAAGATCCGGCCGGTCCAGACCGAGCGCGTCGAGAAAGTGCCGCGCCACCTCGTCGGCCTCCTCCCCGGTCGATACGTTGGCGGCGGCGCCGCTTTGCAGGATCGCGCGGTGGAACAGACCGGTGTTTAATGTCAGCAAGGTGGCGGCGCTCATGGCTCCCGCCGACTCGCCAAACAGAGTGACGCGTTCTGGGTCGCCCCCAAAAACGCCGATGTTGTCGCGCACCCATTCGAGCGCCGCGATCTGGTCCCGCAGCCCCAGGTTGGAGGGAGCGTGTGGATCCTCGCTCAAGCGGCTGAGATCCAGATAACCCAGAGCGCCGAGCCGATAGTTGATCGTCACGACGACGGTTCCTCGCCGCGCCAGCTCCCGACCCGAATACAGGAAGCGCGAACCGGCCCCCAGAAAAAAACCCCCGCCATGGATCCAGACCAGGACCGGGAGGGGGTCGGACCCGGGCTCGAGGGCCTCGGCGGGCGTCCAGACGTTGAGACACAAGCAGTCTTCCTTGCTGCCGCGGCTGAAGCCGCCGGCAAAACGCCCCATCGCTCCGGCGCCCACCAGTTGGGGTGTCGGAGGGCCAAACGAGGCCGCTTCCCGCACGCCGTTCCAGGCCCGCGGGGGCTCCGGCGGCCGGAACCGCAGGGGTCCCGCCGGTGGTTCGGCGAAGGGCACACCGGCAAACAGCGCGACGCCGTGCCGCCGGACCCCGCGCAACCGCCCGGAAGAGACGGTCACCACGGGTCGTTCGGTGGTTCGGCTGGAAGATCTCGAGGGCATGGTCCGGCGACGCGCCGAAGAGTGCTAGGACGAGATCGGCTCGAAGGAATCCAGATCGATCCGCGCCGCGAGCTCGCTCGCGAAGGTCTCCGGCGGCAGGGCGCCGGCCAGCGTTCCGTGCTCGTCCTCCAGCGCCAGCACCAGGTTCCACCACACCCGCTCGCGTTTGGAGATCTCGTCGAGATCGCGCACCGCGCCGAACTTTTGGACGTGGCGGTTGTGGCGGCAGAGCATGCGGAAGGCCTTGACGGTGTCGGGCCGGTCGTCGGGCATCCCGAGCAATCTCACGTCGCGTCCCACTTCGTGGATGGGTTGACCCCACTCGCTGTAGCCACCAAAGATCGTGCCGAGCTTTTTGAGCGCGTAGGCCAGCTTGTCTTGTTTGAGCCGCCGCAGAACGCGGGTCAGAAGCGGCAGCGTGACGGTGCGGTGGAGGGTCGGTTCTGCCAGCTTGACGTCGACGCCGACCTCCTCGTGCACGATGTCGCGAATCTGCTGGGATGTGATGTGTTTGTCGGTCGCCAGGTGGATCCGCCGGCCGGTGGCTTCCGGCCGCTTGAGCGCCGCCAGGATGCCCGCCACCACCCAGTCGACGGTGATCAGGTTGATCTGCGCCGAGGGGTCGCCGGGGAAGACACAGGCAAGTCGCGCCAGCGCCGCCGCCTTGGAGCGGTCGATCCATCGGCCCTTTTTCTCCGCCAGTGCCTCACCGGCGCGGCCAAAGATGTTGACCGGCGCGTTGACCACCTTGGTGTCGCCGCGGTTGTTGCCGGCGCGCGACTCGCCCACCACGATCGCCGGACAGAGCTGAACGACACGCAGGTTCTCTTCGAGCATAAACCGCTCGGTGTCGATCGACGCCATCGCCTTGGTGAGCTCGTAGTAGTTGTTGTAGAAGTTGCGCGGGAACAGGATCTCGTCTTCGCGCGCCAACTGTCGGGTCTGGCGGCCGTGGACATACGACGTCTCGATGGCCAGGTGCGCCACAAAAGGACTGCCTTCGGCGCTCTGCAGCGCGTGCGAGAAACGCAGAGCGTTCAGAGTCCCGGTGACGTTGGCGCGGAACGAGTCCTCGTAGGGGTCGTCAAAGGCGACGCTGGCGGCGCAGTGGATCAGGTGCGTTGTCGTCTTTTTTAACTCGGCGACTTCGTCGTCGGAGATTCCCAGGTTGGGCTTTTCGACGTCGCCGGCCAGAAAACGGAACTTGCGCCGTTGCTCCGGGCTGTCGAGCCAGAGTTGCGTCAGCAGCTTTTCGCCGCGCCGATGGGGCTCGATCACCTCGATCACCTCGCCGGTCTTGCGGTCGCGAATCTCTTTGGGACGGATGAGGACCGCCACCTCGTCTATGTCGGGGTCGTGCGCGGCCTGCCACAGGATCTCTTTGCCGACAAACCCCGTGCCCCCGGTCAACAGGACGCGAAGCCTCGGCCGGCCGTCCACGGTGACGGCGGCGAGTCGCTCCTCGGCTTGGGTCTTCAGTACCCCGAGCCGCGCCTCGATCTCCTCGCGCGACAGATGGAGTCTGCGATAGCGGAAGTAGTACTCCTTGTCCTTGAGACCAAAGAGGGCGGTCGAGACGCGTTGCGGATCGCCTTCGCCGATCATGCGGGCCAGAACCTTCGAAGTCCGGCGGCCCAACGAGCGCATCTTCTTCATCCGGTCCCGGGCGTTCTCCTCGTCGCCGGTCGCTTTGACGATGCGACTCATCATGAACCGCGCGTGGACGTCGACGACGTGGTAGTCGCGGTGGTTGTGGACCAGAAGTTGGCGCGGGAGGATTTCGTCGTCGATCGTCTCCCCGGTGGCCAGGTTCACCTTCTCGATATACCTCGAAGGCGCCATCTCGGGACTCAGTTGACGGGAGCTCATGGCCGGCCTCTCAATCGAAGAAAATGTTGAAACTCGAGCCTTCGCCTTGACGGCTGGCGACCTCGAGCCGCAGCCCCAGTTGTTCGCACAGGGCCCGCGAGATCGCCAGACCGAGTCCGGTTCCATTCTGACCGGAGCCCGGCTCGGTTTCCACCTGCGAGAAAGGGTCGAAGATTCTCTCGAACTCGCTCTCGGGGATTCCGACCCCGGTGTCGGCGACCACGAGGCGGGTCGGGCGCGTGCCCGGCGAGCCGGCCACCACGCGCACGGTGACCCCGCCCTCGTGGGTGAATTTGATGGCGTTGCCCACCAGGTTGATCAGGACCTGCTTGAGCTTGGTGGCGTCGGTGGCGATCGCCACCGGTTTGTCGGGCAGATCGGTCGTCAGACGCAGCCCCTTTTCCCGCGCCGCGCCCTCGAGCTGCTGGAGAGTCCGGGTCACCAGATCGTCGAGGTGAACTTTGGCGGTTTCGATGTCCGAGGCTCCCGACTCGATCTTCGACAGGTCCAGCAGCCCGTTGATGAGCTGAAGAAGGTGGAGGGCGTTGTCGTGGACCCGTTCGACCCAGACCCTCGCTTCGGTGTCGGGGATCCGCTTCGCGTCGGGTCGAAGCAGGCCGGTAAAGCCGATGATCGCATTGAGCGGCGTCCGGAGCTCGTGGCTCATATGGGTGAGAAACTTGCGACGGGCCTCGGCGGAGGCTTGCTCTTTGGCCAGCCTTTCGCGGACGATCTCATAGCGCTCGCGGTAGGTGAGGATGGCGAAGATGTCGAGCGTCGCGGTGTCCTCGGCTTGACGGGGCTCGACAAAGTGAAGATAGAGAGCCAGCGCGCCGGCGTAGAGGACGCCGGCGAAGCACTTGCCGATCAGTTGCCCGCGGACGACGTTGTGGAGGATCTCCTCGCCCCAGAAGTTGACGAGGCCAAACACGACCGAGTCGAAGGCCAGCACCGCCACCATCGCCACTGCGGCGACGATCAACTGGGGCACCCGGGGAGCCAGCCGCGCGACGCCTTGGAAGACGGTGACGATGAGCAGAAAGTCCACCAGCAGCAACACCGTGCCGACGAGAAAGACCCGCGGGTTGACCAGAAAGAGCTCGACCGGCAGCGAGATGAGGTTCAACACCTCGAGATGGCTCATCTGCCAGGCGGTCAGCCACAGGAACAGCGTGATGAGCACGTTGACGGCGACGACGGAGCCGATGAGCACACGGGTCATCGGAATGTCTTCCCGCAGGTACATCAGAAGAACGGCAAACAGCGAGGCGGCGAAAAAGACCGCCGAGCCCGGGGACACATAGGTCTCGCCGACTCCACGGAAGTAAATTCCCGACGCCAGAAGCACAGCGAGGTACTGGTTGGAGCCGAGAAAAACCGCCAGGGCGGCCAGACCAAAGCGGCGCCGCAAGTAAAAGAGGGTGCAGATGACGCCCGCTACGACGACGATCTCGAGCGCCAGGTGGCCAAAGGTGTTGTAGTCGATGGCGGCCCAGTTCATGGGGGGAGCCGGATGCTACCGTAATCTCCGACCGCGCCGTGGTTCGCCGGGAACAAACCGGGCGCGGACGTGGTTGTCTAGCATGAGCTGCTAAGTCGCCGGAGAGAGTCTATTGAGCGAGCCCGAGAGCCAGACCGGCCAAGGCTGGACCCACGCCTTTGAGAAGACCTCGGCACGTCGTCCCGAGGAGGCGATGGCGTGTCTGTTGAGCGTCACCCAGGAGCTCAACGCCAGCACAGATCTCGACACAGGGCTGGCCCGCGTCGGTGAGCTGCTCAAGCAATATGTCGGGTACGAGACCCTTGCCGTCTTGCTGCTCGATGACCTGGGGCGCGAGCTGCGATTTGTCTACGCGGCGGGATTCCCGGACGAGGTTGTGGATCACTGGCGTTTTGGCATCGGCCAGGGCGTGGTCGGAACGGTCGCCCGCGAAGGGAAAGCCATCCGGGTCGACGACGTCACCCGGGATTCTCGCTACATCGCCGCCTCACCGCGAGTGCGCTCCGAGCTCGCTCTGCCGCTGATCGCCAAAGAGCGTGTGATCGGCGTGCTCGACATCGGCGGCCCGGCCAGCGGGTTCTTTTCCCAGCAGGACGAGCGTCTGTTGGGGTTTCTGGCCGACAACCTGGCCAACGCCATCGAAGGGGCGCGTCTCTACCAGAATATGCGCCAGCAGGCGCGGACGCTTTCGCTTTTACACGAGATCAGCCGCGAGCTGACCGCGATTCTCGACCGCGGCCGGCTGCTCAAAAGAGTGGCCGAGAGGGTGGGTCGCCTGATCGACTACGATCTCTTCACCGTTTATCTGTGGGGTGAGGACAAACAGCTTCTGGAGCCGACGTTTGGCGTTTTTGGTGACGGACGCGAGAGCCGGCAGACCACGACCGTGCCCTTGGGCCAGGGGATCTGCGGCACCGCGGCCGCCCTGGTGCAGCCGATTCGGGTCCCCAACGTTCACCTCGATCCACGCTATATCGACTGCGATTCGGGCGTGGACGTCCGCTCCGAGCTGGCGGTGCCACTGGTCTTCAAGGGCCGGTTGATCGGAGTGCTCGATCTCGAGAGCGCACGCTACGACGCGTTTTCTCAGCACCACCAACAGCTTCTTTCGACTCTGGGCTCGTCGCTGGCGATCGCGCTCGAAAACGCGCGGTTGTACGAGAAGTTGCGAACCGACGAAGAGCGGCTCGAAAAGGATCTTTCCACCGCCCGCGAGGTGCAGAAGCAGCTCCTCCCCGACGGCGCCCCGTCACTCGCGGGTATCGAGGTGGGAGTGGCATACGAGCCGGCCCGCCATCTGGGTGGAGACTTCTACGATTTTCTTCCCTACGGTGACCATCGCTTGGCGATCGCGCTCGGAGACGTGGCGGGGAAAGCGACGTCCGCCGCGCTGTTTGGCTCGCTGGCCATCGGGACCCTACGCGAGCTGGTGGGTCTGGGGGAGCTGGGGCCGGGGCGCGTCCTCGCCGATCTCAACGGCCGGCTGCGCCGGCTCGAGCTCGACAACCGGTTTCTCGCCATGAGCTTTGTGGTCGTGGACGGCGAGGAAATGTCGCTGACCCTCGGCAATGCGGGTCTCCCATACCCCTATCTGTTGGGCCCGACGGGGCTCGAGCGGATCGAGCTCGGCGGCGTGCCCCTGGGTCTTCTCCCCGATCGGGAATACACCGAGACGACCCGGCGGCTGGAGCACGGGAGCACTCTGATTCTGGCGTCGGATGGAGTCGAGGAGTGCCTGGACGCCGACGGCGAGGAATACGGACGCGCGCGCCTCGAGGAGACGCTCCAAAGGCTAGTTGGACGGCCGGCGCAGGAGGTGGCCGACGCCTTGCTCGACGAGGTGCGCCGGCACTCGCGATCGGCCGAGATCTCAGACGATCGCACCATCGTCGTCGTTCGCGCCGTCGACCCCACGGCGGCCTCCGGGCCACGCCGCCTCGACTAGAGTACGCGGCCGACCGGCTGGTCGCCGAGACGCTGCGCGGCTACAATCTCGCCGGGATGGAGCCGCTCAGGGTTTGCCTCTGGTCGGGGCCGCGCAACGTCTCGACGGCGCTGATGTACTCGTTTGCCCAGCGCCCCGACACCCGCGTGGTGGACGAGCCTCTCTACGCTCATTACTTGCGCGTCAGCGGCGCGCCTCACCCGGGCCGCGACGAGGTGCTTGCGGCTTGCGACACCGACGGCGAGAGAGTGGTCCGCGAAGTGATCTTTGGCCCCAGCGACCAGGCGGTTCTCTTTTTCAAACAGATGGCGCATCATCTCGTCGATTTGGATTTGACCTTTCTCGAGCGCACCACCAACGTGTTGCTCATTCGCCACCCGGCCGAGGTGCTGAGCTCGTTGGTGCACCAGATCCCGGACCCGGGATTGGAAGACACCGGTGTGGCGCGCCAGTGCAAGCTTCTGGAGCGGTTCGAGGCACTCGGGCAGCAAGCTCCGGTGGTCGACTCGCGCGAGCTGTTGCTCGACCCGCCTGGGGTCCTGCGGCAACTGTGCGAGTGGCTGGGGATCCCGTTTCTGCCGCAGATGCTCTCCTGGGAGGCCGGCGCGCGCCCCGAGGACGGACTGTGGGCGCCGCACTGGTACTCCAACGTGCACCGCTCGACCGGGTTTCTTCCCTACCGGCCCAAGACCGGCGCGTTTCCGGAACGCCTGCAGCCGCTGCTTGAAGAGTCGAGGCCCTACTACGATCGGCTGTTTGCGCGGGCCTTGAGGGCCGCGGTCTGATCGTCGGAGGCGGCCGATGAGTCCACCCGAACGAGCCCGCCCGCGCCCGGAGCCTCCCGAGCTACCTGAACTCTCAGAGCCATCTGAGCTCCCAGAGCCGCGCAACGCCGAGATCTTGATTCACGTCGATGGGGAGCTGGTGCCGCGGGAGAGCGCCAAGGTGTCGGTGTTCGACAGCTCGGTCCAGGGGGGTGACGCCGTGTGGGAAGGGTTGCGGGTGTATGACGGCAAGATCTTCCGGCTCGAAGAGCATCTCGACCGGTTGCAGGCCTCGGCGCACACGCTGGCGTTTCGCGGCGTCCCGGATCGTGAGGACATCCGCCGCGCGATCTTCTCGACCCTGGCGGCCAACGGCATGCGCGACGGTGTGCACATCCGGCTCACGCTGACCCGGGGGCGCAAGCGGACATCGGGGATGAGTCCCACCAACAACGTCGAGGGCTGCTGTCTGATCGTGCTCGCCGAATGGAAGCCACCGGTCTACGACCGGGCCGGGATCCGCCTGATCACCGCCTCGGTGCGCCGCAACTCACCCGCTACCCTCGACTCGAAGATCCACCACGCCAACCTGCTCAACAACATCCTGGCGAAGATCGAGGCCGACCACGCCGGAGCCGACGACGCGGTGATGCTCGACCTCGACGGGTTTGTCGCCGAGACCAACGCCACCAATTTGTTTTTGGTCAAAAACGGCGAGCTGCGAACGCCCGCCGCGGACGCCTGCCTCCCCGGTATTACCCGCGCCGTGGTTCTCGATCTGGCGCGCTCCGACGGTTTGCCGGTCGCCGAACGGAGGATCAGTCTGAGCGAGCTCTACACCGCAGACGAGGCGTTTACCACCGGAACGATGGGGGAGCTCGCCGCCGTGCTCGAAGTCGATGGCCGGCGAATCGGTAAGGGCGAGATCGGACCGATCACGAGACGTCTCCAGGGCTTCTTCGACGATCTCACGCGGCGGGAAGGCGTATCTCTGCCCGAGCCATAGAGATTTGACAATAATCCGTTAACCTTGCATGATCAAAGCGTTCCTCGTCTCCGCGCTGAGAGCGGCGGCTCGCACGGTTTGGGCGGCCAGCGGGGCCGGGCGGGTTGGGTCCCGCCGATTGTGGATACGCCCAGAAAGGAGGTGGTCCAGTGGAATCTGAGAAACACGGTTTGATGGAGGTGGCGTCCCCGTAGAGGGAATCTCCAGCAGTGTCCGTGGCGAACACTGGGGGTGACCCCGTCGGGGGAACCCAACGCCACCACGACAAACCAGGGCCCCGTCCGTGAGCGGCGGGGCCTTTTCTTATGTTGCGTATGTTGCGATCGAATTTTGATCTCGACGTCACGGGCGCTGGATCACACTTAAGATAGGGGCGCCACGATGATCCGCCGAGGGGCCAACCGTGCCGCGCGCGCGGAATACGAGAGATTTTTTCGCCTTTCATCCGACCTGTTGTGTGTGGCCGGCTTTGACGGCTACTTCAAACTCCTCAATCCCGCTTGGGAAAGAGTCCTCGGCTACTCCATCGAAGAGCTCATGGAAAAACCTTTTCTCGAATTTGTGCATCCGGACGACCGGGAGCCGGTCCTAGCCGAAGCGGTCAAGATCTCCGAGGGGGACAAGACGCTGTCCTTCGACAGCAGGTATCGCACCAAGGATGGCGACTACCGGTGGCTGCACTGGAGCGCGGTGCCGAGCGTCAAAGAGCAACGCGTCTACGCGGTGGCGCGCGACATCACCGACCGGCGCTTGATAGCGGACGCGCTCGAACGGGCCAAGTCGTCGGCCGAGGAAGCCAACCGCGCCAAGTCCGAGTTTCTGGCCACCATGAGCCACGAACTGAGGACGCCGCTCAACGCGGTGATCGGTTTCTCCGATGTGTTGCTGAGCGACGCACAGTCGCTGGACGACACCCAGCGGCAGTATGTCGAGCGAATTCGCACCAATGGGACTCGGCTGTTGGGCTTGATTGACCGTGTTCTGGAGTTGGAGAAGATCGAAGCGGGGAGAATGGACCTGGATATCGAGGACATCGGCCTGGCCTCGTTGGTCAAGGATCTGGTGTCGGAGTTCGAGCCGCTGGCCGCCGAGAGCGACGTGCGGCTGGAGACCGAGGTTCCGAGCCATCTGCGAACGATCCCGACCGACTACGAAGGATTGAGAGGCGTGCTCGCCAACCTGCTGAGCAACGCCATCAAGTTTGCTCCCCAGGGGAAGGTCACAGTCCGCGTGATCGCGCGTCCCCGCAGCCGCGAGCCGGCGGCGATCGAAGTCGAGGACGACGGCATCGGCATCGCCGAGGACAAGCTCGATTTGATCTTTGAACGGTTCGAGCAGTTGGAGGCCGGCACAAGCCGTCGCTACGGCGGCAGCGGCCTGGGCCTGGCCATCGGTCGAGCGCAGTGCACGCTGCTCGGATTCGGACTGAGTGTCGAAAGCTCCATCGGTGAGGGTTCGACCTTTCGCATCGACTTGGGGCCACAGGCCACGAGCGCGGAGTCCGGAGAGCGCGACAGCCAGGCGATCGCGCTCAAGATCGTCGGGGAGATCGAGGCCGAGAGGCGTCGCACTCTTTTTGAGGATGCGGTGGTCCTGGTGATCGACGCGGATTCGGACTCGCGCCTGGTGCTGACCCAGATGCTCCAGACCGTGGGCTGTCAGGTGCTGGCGGCGGGCACGGGGATGCGGGGGCTGGAGCTTGCGGGCAGTCACAGCCCGGCCTTGATCGTGATGGACCCCTATTCGACGGCGGTCGAAGGCGAGCGGTTGGTCGAGATCCTCGCCGCAGACCGTCGGCTTGCGAGCATTCCGGTCCTGGCGGCCAGCTCGGCCCCCGGGGTGCGTGGGCGGGCGATTTCCGGCGCCGCGGCCGTGTTGCAAAAACCGGTCGACCGAGTCGCTCTCGAGAGAGCCTTGGCGCGGAATCTGACACCGCCGGTGGGGCGGGTCCTTCTCGTCGAGTCAAACGAGTCGCACCGCCTCCGATTCGAGGCTTGTATCGCCCCGCTGGCCGCAGAGTGGCGCTATGAGCAGAGTCACGACGCGGCGCTCTCCTTGCTCGAGAGCTACACTCCGGATCTGGCGGTGATCCAGCGCGACCCCGAGCGGGCCGGCGAGACGTTGATCGCCGAGATTCGCCGCCGGCCTCACTTGAACGAGATGGCCATAGTGTTGACCGCGACCGAAGATCTGCGCACCTCCGAGCTCGAACGAATCGGCAGGCAGTCGGCGCCGGTGATCCGCAAAAGCGCAAAGCTCGAAGCCAACCTGCGCGAGCTCTGCTGGGAGCTTCGCCGGCGAGCCGTGAGTTAATCGGTGCGCCCCGAGCTCGCACCGATCGATTTTTCGATCATCGGGCTCTATCTGGTCTTTGCCGCGGTCGCCGGGTCCTTCTTTCTCCGCCGGGCAGGACGGGACATCGAGAGTTTTTTTGTCGGCGGCCGGCAACTCCCGTGGTGGCTGGCCGGCACGTCGATCGTCGCCACCACCTTCGCCGCAGACACCCCACTGGCGGTGACCGGGATCGTGGCTGCCGACGGCGTCAGCGGCAATTGGATCTGGTGGTGCTGGGCGATCGCGCATGTCTGTGCGACGTTCTTTTTCGCCCGCATGTGGCGCCGGTCGGGAGTGGTCACCGACGCCGAGATCGTCGAGCTCCGCTACGGTGGCCGGGTGGCGGCGGCGTTACGGGGTTTTAAGGCCTTCTACTTCGGCATCTTTGTCAACTGTCTCACCATGGCGTGGGTGATCGCCGCGATGGTCAAGATCTCCCGGGCCTTTTTTGACGTCGATCCCACGGTGGTCATCGCGGTTTCGATGGCGGCCTCGGTCGCCTACACCACCATGGGCGGGTTTCGTACGGTGGTCGTCACCGATCTGGTCCAACTCGTCCTGGGGATGGGGGGCGCCATCTTGCTGGCGGTACTCCTGGTGGGAGAGATGGGGGGTGTCGGGGCAGTGTCGACCGCGAATGCCTCCGGAACCGGTCTGCTCGGGCGGTTGGAGGAGTCGGTCACCGCGGCCGGCCGCTCGGTGGGCGATGTTCTGGACTTTTTGCCGCGCGCCGATCACCCGACGCTTCCGGCGGCTTTCTTTTTTGCACTTCTCCTCGCCGGTTGGTGGCGGCACGCCGAAGGCTATGGCTACATCGTGCAGCGTCTGGCGGCCTGCAAAAACGAGGCGCACGCCCAGGGCGCCGCGCTCTGGTTCGCGGTCGCGCACAACGCGCTGCGACCCTGGCCGTGGATTCTGGTGGCGCTGGCCGCTCTGGTGATCTACCCCGACGTCCCGGGCTCGCCGCGCGAGAGGTTGTCGTTCGAGACCGGATCGAACACCGGCGATACGCTCCGTATCGAGGCCGAGCCGGCTTCGCTCGACGTGGCGACCGGGGGCGAGCTGACCTTCCACGGCCTCGGGCCACTGTGTGAGTCCGGCTGCCGGGCGTCGCTGGGCGGTGTCGAGACCGCGATCGAGTGCACCGAAGAAGCCGCTCGAGCGTCTTTTGGCGGTTTTGCGGCAAGCGGCCACCACGACCTGATCGTCGACTGTCCCGGTTTGGCCGCGCCGGTTGCTCTGGGCGCGGTACAAGTCGAGCTGGCCGACCGCGAGATGGCGTATCCGTTGCTGATGGGCCGCACCCTGCCGGCCGGGCTGCTGGGATTGGCGATCGCCAGCCTGCTCGCGGCCTTTATGAGCACCATCGACACCCACACCAACTGGGGCGCTTCCTATCTGGTCCAGGACGTATACCGCCGGTTTGTGCGCCCCGACGCGCCGCCGCCGCACTATGTCCGGGTCAGCCGTCTGGCCATCGTGCTGATGGCGGTGCTGGCCGGGGTCAGCGCGCTTTTTATCCACAACATCGCCGCCGTGTGGCGGTTTCTCATCAACCTCGGCGCGGGTCTGGGGAGCGTGGCCGCGGCCCGCTGGTACTGGCCGCGGGTTACGGCCTACGCGGAGTTTGCGGCCATCGGAGTGACGACGGTTCTGGCCGTCGGTCTCGAGGTCTTCGCCACCGAGACGCTCTTTGGCGGCCCCAATCCGATGTTTCTTGTGGCCGTTCCGGCCTGGGCCAAGATCGCGATCATCGCCGGCGCGAGTCTGGCGGTGTGGATCCCGGTGGCGTTCTGGGGTCCACAGAACGACGAGGCCACTCTGCGCCGGTTTGCCGCCCGCGTCCGACCGCCGGGGGCCGCGTGGCGAAGGTACCGGGAGCCGGGTGGCCGCGACGAATCGCTGCTCCCCGGCGTGGCCGGATTCGCCGCGGGGCTGGCGATCGTCTTTGGCGCACTTTTTGGCATCGGCGATCTGATCTTGGGAAGACCGTTCCGCGGTGTGACGCTCGTACTAGTAGCATGTGGGCTCTTGTATTGGGTGATCGCGCGGCGCGCTCCGGCGGAGGAAGCCCTCGAATGAAAAAACTCCATCTCGTTGTTCCGCTCGGCTGGCTTCTCTTGACCTCCTGTGCGTCGAGCTTCTCCGAGGTCGCCCGGAGAACCGAGCCCGGTGCTTCACCGGTCGAACCGGTTGAAGAACCGGCCGAGGAGGTCGTCGAGCCGTCCGCGCCGCTGCGCTGGGTGCGCGAGTCGGCCGAGCATCGCGCGATCTATCTGCAGACCTTTCGCGCCGCCGCCTGGGTGCTCGAGGTGATGGCCGCCGAGCGGGAGCCGGGAACCTGGGCGGTGGCCCTGGACGGCGACGAGACGGTGATCGACAACTCGCTCTACGAGCTGGAGCGCGCGCTCGAAGGCCTGTCGATGACCGACGAGAGCTGGGATGAGTGGGTGCGGAGGCGAGCCGCGCCACCGCTACCGGGCGCGATCGCGTTTCTCCACCACGTGCACGACCTGGGCGGCAAGATCGCCATCGTCACCAACCGGCGCGAAATGCACTGCGCGGCAACGCGAGACGACTTCCGGAAACACGAGATCCCCTTCGATGTCATCCTGTGCAAGACCGTTACGGGAGAAAAGGAGCCGCGTTGGCGAGCGATCGAAGAGGGCACCGCCCATGCCGATCTTCCGCCGCTCGAGATCGTCATGTGGCTGGGCGACAACATCCAGGACTTTCCGGATCTCGACCAGTCCGTCCGGTTTGCCGACGACGAGGCCTTCGCGGGGTTTGGGAGTCGTTTCTTTATCCTCCCCAACCCGCTCTACGGCTCCTTTACCGAGAACTCGTTCGAGTAGTTACCGGGCCGTCACCGGCTGAGCTTCGAGAGGACTTCGGCAAGACGCCTGCCGAGCCCTCCGATCGCCTCCTGCTGCTTCGGGTCCGAGAGCGATCCGTCCTCGGCAAAGGCCTTGTGGGCGCCCGACACCGCGCGCTGCTCGGGCAGCACCAGGACACGGATGTTGCCCAGGATGGAGCGCAGGTGCACCAGTCCGCGCAGCCCGCCGAGCCCCCCGGGCGAGGCGGCCATCAGGACGGCGACCTTGCCCGCAAAGGCCGACAGGGGCGGCTCGTCGCTCGATTCGGCCCTCGACGCCCAGTCGATGGCGTTCTTGAGCACCGCCGTGATCGAACTGTTGTACTCGGGCGAGGAGATCAGAAAGCCTTGGTGATCGATCATGAGCTGTTTGAGGCGGCGAGCGTTCTCGGGCAGCCCCTGCTCCGCTTCGAGATCCTGATCAAAAACCGGCAGAGGATAGTCGCGCAGGTCGATGACGGTGACCTCGGCGCCGGCGCGTCGCGCGCCATCGGCCGCCACCCGCACCAGCTTCTTGTTGAATGAGTCTTCCCTCGTGCTGCCAGCGAAGGCCAGAATCCGGACCGTGCCGTTCGCCCCATCCATAGTGGTGACAGGATACTCAATTATCGTCTCAGCCATCCACGCCGACCCGATGGCTCCGCGATCCGATAATTAAGTATCCTGTCACCGTGAGTCGCCCCGTCCCGTGAATCGCCGGTGGCTCTCGAACCCACGGCACGCCGCCTCCGTATCCATCCGTATCCAGGGGCGCAAGCCGATGAAAAGACGACAGGCCCAGCTCCTCACCATTCTGCTCGCCGGGTTGTTGGCCGCAGGCCCGGCGGTGGCCGGCAGGGCCGGCGAGCCAGAGCCGCCGTCTGGGCAGACCCCCGACATCTTGGCCCTGAGCCCGGAGATCGAGGAGTTTCTCGACCAACGGGTGCGTAGCGACCAGCCGCGGGGCGCCGTCGTGCGGTCGTTGATGGACGCGTTGTTTGGTAAAAACGGCGTCGACATCCTCTACGGAAACCTGGAGACCAAGACCGCCGTCGAGACGTTTGAAACCGGCAGCGGTAACTGTCTTTCGTTTACCGTCTTGTTTGTTGCCATGGCGCGTCATGTCGGGCTCACGGCCCATTTCCAAGAGGTCATGGAGATTCTGAGCTGGGACCGCAAAGGCGAGGTGGCGGTCAACAACCGCCACATGTTCGCCGAGGTGGAGACCCCGACCGGGCTTCTCCAGGTCGACTTTCTCCCCGGAGTCGAGAAGCGTTACCGTGCCGTGCGCCGCATCGACGAGCAGCGGGTGCTGGCCCATTACTTCAACAACCTGGGTGCCGAGGCGCTGGCAGAGGAAGACTGGGACCGCTCCTTCGAGCTACTGTCCAAGGCCCTCGAGGCCGATGAGAACTTTGCCCCCGCTTGGGTGAACCGCGGTGTGGCCCATCGGCTGCTGGGTCGACATGAGGAGGCCGAGCATGCGTATCTCGAGGCGCTTCGCATCGACCCGCAGGAGATCTCGGCGGCCGCCAACCTGGCGACGCTCTACCGCAAGCAAGGCGACGACCGCAAGGCGCGGCCCTATCTGAAGCGGGCGAGGCGCCATGAGAGGCGCAACCCGTTCCATCATTTTCGCCTCGGTCTGCAGGCGGCGAACCAAGATCGCAACCGGGACGCGGTGGTGTATCTTCAGCGCGCCATCCGCCGCTTGCCCGAGGACGCGCTGTTTCGGCTGGAGCTGGCGCAGCTCTATGCGCGCATGGGAAAAAGACGGGCCGCGGAGCGCCAGGTGGCGAGGGCTGTCGCGTTGGCCGTCCCCGGCGAAGAACTCGAGCACGTCGAGATCCTCGCCCGAGAGATTCGAGCCGGCCTCGAGCAAAACGGTTCGCGTCGAGGTGGCTCGCGTCGAGACGGCTCGCGTCGAAATGGTTAAATGCGTTGCCGGAGAGACACCCGGCACGATGTGGCAGCGATCCTCGGCAAGGAGCATTTTTTGCGGCACCTGATCTGGGGGTTCTCGCTTGTTGTGTCCCTTGCGGCGCTGCTGGTGAGCGGGTGCGGTCCCGGTCCCGAGAAGACCGGTCCAGCGTCCTCGGATCCCGAGCTCCCGGGTCCGGACGCCGAGATCTGGCTGGTGGAGGCGACGGATGAGTCGGGGATCGATTTTGTCCATCGCACCGGTGCCAGCGGCGAGCTGCTCTTCCCCGAGATGATGGGCGGTGGGGTGGCGATCTTCGACGCCGACGAGGACGGCGACCGCGACCTTTACTTCGTATCCGGGGCTCCAGGGCTGGGGAGTGAGGCCTCGCCGTCGCAGGAGGTCACCAACCGGCTCTATCTGCAGAGCGAGCCGGGCCGGTTTGTCGACGCCACCGCGTCGTCGGGTCTGGGAGACCCGGGCTACGGGACCGGTGTCGCCGTCGGTGACATCCACAACGATGGCCATGAGGACGTTTTTGTGGCCAATTTTGGACCCGATCGACTGTTTCGCGGTCGTGGCGACGGCACCTTTGAAGACGTGACCGGCGTCTCCGGCATCGCCGCATCGGGGAGCGGCCCGGAGGATTGGTCGACGTCGGCGGCGTTTTGCGATTTCGACCGCGACGGTTACCTGGATCTCTATGTGGTTCGCTATGTGGTCTACGACCGCGAGATCACCTGCACCGACAGCGCCGGCCGCCGGGAGTACTGCGGTCCCGACAGCTTCGAAGACCGAACCGACGTGCTGCTGCGAAACCAGGGGGACGGCACCTTTCGCGACATCACGGCACAGGCGGGAATCGACGTCGTGACCGGCGCCGGTCTGGGAGTCGTGTGCGAGGACGTCGACGACGACGGTTGGGTGGACATCTATGTCGCCAACGACGGTGACCCCAACCAGCTCTGGATCAACCAGCGGGACGGCACGTTTCTCGATGACGCGCTCATTATGGGTGCCAGTGTCAACGCGGCCGGTCTGCACGAAGCGGGCATGGGAGTCATCGCCGCCGATTTCGACAACGACGCGGATTTCGATCTCTTTCTCACCCACCTGCGCGACGAGACCAACACGTTCTACCGCAACCTGGGGCCCGGTGTTGGGTTCGAGGACCAGACCACCCGGGTCGACCTGGCGGCGGCCAGCACGCCGTTCACGGGTTTTGGCACCGTTGCGGCCGACATCGATCTCGACGGCGACCTCGATCTTGTGATCGTCAACGGCCGGGTGATCCGGGGCGAACCGCTCACCGACGCGCTCACCCGGGTCTGGAACCCCTATGCCGAGCCCAATTTGGTCTATCGAAACGACCTCGGCGCGGGTGGCAGTTTTCGGTTGCTGAAAGACGAGGCGCGGGCTTTTACCCAGAGAATCGAAGTCGGGCGCGGTCTGGCGGCCGGCGACCTCGACGGCGATGGGGCTCTCGACCTGGTGGTGAGCTCGATAGAGAGCCCGGCCCGGGTCTACCGGGCGACCCCGCCCGCCGGCCACTGGCTGATGGTGGATCCCTTTGACCCTCGATGGAACCGGCGGGCGCTCGGGGCGCGGGTCACTCTCGATGCGGGGGGCCGCCGGCAGACCCGGACGGTGCAGAGCGCCATGAGCTATCTTTCTTCGAGCGATCCGCGCGCGCATTTTGGCCTCGGCGACCATGGCGGCCCCGTTTCGATCGCCGTGCGCTGGCCCGATGGCCTCGAAGAGACATTTGACGCGATCGAGGTCGACCAAGCGATTCAACTGAACCGTGGCGAGGGCGATTCGTGAGGGGTCTCCACCGTCCGACCGTCGCCGCAGCGTTTTTTGTGATGGTCCTCCTGCCGTGCCTGGGTGCCTGCGCCGGGCCCGCCGCGCAGGTGGCGGTGCCCGAGCCGGATATGACCGAGATGGAGCCCCAGGTGGAGAAGCGTCTGCGGGAGGTCCGCGCCGCGGTGTTGGCGGCTCGAGACTCGGCCACGGCCTGGGGCCGCTACGGCATGGTGGCCCACGCCCACGAGCTGTGGGACGAGGCCGAAGTCTGTTACCGGCAGGCCCAATTTCTGGACGACAGGGACGCGCGCTGGCCCTACTTTCTCGGCGATGTGTTGAGCATCGTGGGGACCGATCTGGAGGCGTCGGCCCGGGCGTTCCGCCGCGCGCTCTTGCTTCGACCCGACTACGCGCCCGCCCACATGCGGCTCGGGAATGTTTTGGTGGCCGCGAATCGAAGCCAGGAGGCCGGGGTCGAGTTCGAGCGGGCCCTCGAGCTGGAGCCGGACCTCCAACCGGCACAGGTGGCCCTGGCGCAGATCCGGCTGGCGCAGGGCGAGTTCGAGGAGGCCGAGATCCTGCTCGAAAAAGTCCTCCAGGCCTCGCCGCGTCATGGGCAGGCGCTTTCGACCCTGGGGCAGGTCCTGATGCGTCAAGGCCGCCGCGAGGAGGCCCGACTGATCGCCGGGCAAGCGCGCGACGCGGCGGCCTTCAATCTTTTTGACGATCCGCTGATGAGCGAGGTCGTGGCCGAAGGCGTCAGCTCGGTCGAGATCTGGGAGCGAGCCATGAGCTTTCTCGACAACGGAAACTACGAGCAGGCCGTGCTGGGGCTGAATCGAGTGGCCGTGTTGCAGCCCGAGAACTCGGACGTTCAGTTTCAACTGGCTGTGGCGCATGGAAACCTCGGGGATCTCGACCGGGCGCGTCGCCATTTCGAGCGAACGGTCGAGCTCGACTCGGACCACGTCGAGGCCCGCATCCGTCTGGCGAGCCTCTATCTCGAGCTCGGCAATGCAGCCGGCGCCACCCCTTTGCTCGAACGGGCGGCCGAGCTCGAGCCGCAGAATCCCGAGCCGGTCTGGTTGCTGGCCAAGACGCATCTGGCCGCCGGCGATCCGCGGGGCGCGCTCGCCGCCTTCGAGGCGGCCCGCGCGACGGGGCTCGAGGTGCCGGTCTGGGCGCACAACGAGTGGGGTAGTGCGCTGGCCCAGACCGGGCAGGTGGAGGCGGCGCTGGCCCACTTTCGGACCGCGCTCGAGGCCGAACCGGGCAACGCGCAGGCGCACTTCTACACCGGCTTGGTGTTCGAGGGACTGGGGCGGCTTGCCGAAGCCGCGGAGCACTATCGACAGGCCCTCGACAGCGGCCCCAACGACGTCGTTTCCGCGCGTCTGGCGGGTTTAGAAAAAGCAGTCCGTTGAGGCTCGTCCCGCGTTCTCCCCGACACCGGAAAAAAAGCGCCGTTGGCGCCACTTCAAATTGTTGGGGAACGTCGATCCAATGGATTGATTTATTATGGCGACGAGCGCTCGGAAACGTTGTATGGTGCGTGCTTAAGCCGTGAATTCGGTCTTTGTGGGTTGGCTTGAGCCAGGCACGAGGCTTGCGTGAAAACCGGCTTACACGGTAACGAGTAGTGCGCGAACGAGAAACGAACGCAGTGAAAACGAAGAAGGAGGCAAGCATGCGTAGAGCCTTTGTGCTCGCAGTGGTCGGCCTGATGCTCGTGTCGGGTGTCGCTTACGGCCAGGCCCAGCGGGGCACCGTCACGGTCACCGTCAGTGACGAGGATGGAGCCCGCCTTCCGGGCGCCTCGGTCACGGCGGAGTCCGATCAGAGTCTCACCAGCCGGACCGGCGTCACCAACGATCAGGGTGTCGCCACATTGGTCGCGCTGACCCCGGCCACCAACTATGTGGTCGCGGTCACCCTCGACGGGTTCAACGGCGCCCGCATCGAAGGCGTGCGCGTCAACGCCGGCGTCGACACGCCGATCGCCGTCACCTTGAGCCTGGCGAGCGTCACCGAGGAGCTGGTCGTCACCGCGGAGTCGCCGCTGGTGGATGTGACCAAGACCCAGGCGGGTCAGGACATCACGCTCCAGCTCACGGAGTCGCTGCCGACGGCGCGGTCGTACCAGAGCTATCTCCAATTGGTGCCGGGTGTTCAGGACACGATCGGCACCGATGGTCAGGACAATCCGGCGTCGCGTTCGGGAATGAACTACAAGGACGCGCAGCACCGCTTTGGTGGAGGCGTCACCTTCTCGACCGACAATAACTACTACTTCGACGGCATCAACGTCACCGACCGGGATACCGGCGGTAACGGGGCCGATCTCAACACCGAGATCATCCAGGAGCAGAGCGTACTGACCGGCGCCATTCCGGCCGAGTTTGTCGGTGTGCCGGGTCTGGTTTCAAACGTCGTCACCAAGAGCGGCGGCAACCAGTTCTCGGGCTCGGTCAACTACTATTTCCAGAACGACAGCCTGGTCGAGGACAACAAGAACTTCCCGGACGAGTCGTTCTCGACCACCGACGCCGCGTTCACCCTCGGCGGGCCCATCTGGCGGGACAAGGCGTGGTTTTTCGCCAGCTACAGAGAGCCCGACACCGAGCGCGACGTGGTCGACGAGACCGGGGCGTTTCTGCGAACGCCCAAACTTACCGCCGAACAGGTGTTTGGCAAGGTGACCTGGGCGATCACCGACAGCGATGTCTTCTCCGGCACCTATCTGACCGATCCCCGCGACCAGAGCGGCGAGTTCGACCGCACCGTCCCCAATGAGGCCGATGTGACGTTGGAGCGCGGCGGAGAGCGCTGGGGCGTTTCCTACAACCGCGTCTGGGGCTCTGCGTCGCTGGAGCTTGGAGCGACCGACCACGAGGCCGACCGCAACGAGTTGCCGATCAACCGCGCCAACCGCAATGAGGTTTCGTTCGCCCCGGGCGAGACGTTCACTTCCGCCGAGGAGCTGCTGGGCGGCGACGGTACCGACAGCTTTACCAACCGCGCCACCGATGCGGTGCGGGGCAGCTTCGAGTACCTCTTCGATTCGAGCTGGGGCGACCACGCCCTGAAGTTCGGCATGGTCGACGGTACGAGCACTCTGTTCGAGAACAACGCCACCGTCGGCAGCCCGCCGGCGACGTATATTTCGCTCAATCCCCGAGGCCTTACAAACCCGATCTCGCTGTGCGAGATCGTGGCCAACGACGACTTCTGCACGAGCGAAGGTTGGTCGACGATCGACTTCGGCGCTTCGACCGACGAGACGCTCGGGTTCCGCGAGAACCTCACCCAAGCGCAGTTGGACACCCTGCTCGGCTTGTGGGATGACAACAACAACGGTGTTCTCGACAACGCCGAGATCTTCAACAACATGACCTTTTCCTCGACCGACGGCAACCCCAACGGTCTGGTCAACTACACCCGCGATCTCGAGACGATCGCCGGTCCCTCGAGCAAGGGTTCGGAGTCCACCCACTATTACCTCCAGGACGGATGGCAGTGGAACAAGTGGAGCGTCAACGCGGGTCTGCGCGCCGAGGACACCACGTTTCTCACCGACGCCGGTGACGACGTCGGGACCTGGGACACCGAGGTCGCGCCGCGGGTGAGCATCGCCTACGACCTGAAGGGCGACGGCCGTTCGAGCGTCGGCGTCTTCTTTGGCGAGTACTACGATGCCTTCCGCGACAACGCGATCGATTTCGCCGGTTCGCTGACCGGCCGCGTGATCGAGGAGCAGGTGTTCGTCGACGCCTTGGGCGAGTGGGTCAACTTCCGCTTCCGCGGTGGAACGGCGGTACAGGACGCTTTCTTTGCGCCTCGGATCGAGACTCCGGTCACCGAGGAGATCCAGCTTCAGTACAAGCAGGATCTGGGTCGCAACATGATGTTCGAGGTCAATCTGATCGACCGTGAGACCAGCAACATCGGTGAGGACTACGGCCGGATCTACTACGACATCGACCAGTACATCAACGAGGGGTTTGGAGATCCGAACGCCGCGGACACCCTGTTCCTGGGGCCGCAGTTCTTTGGTTTCCCGAACCTCGCCGCGATCGACCAGGTGCGGTTGAACTTCATGATCGCCTCGCTGCCGCCGGAAGCCTTCCGCGACTGGCAGGGGCTCGAGCTGGTATTCCGCAAGCGCTATAGCGACAACTGGCAGCTATTGGCCTCGTACAACCACGCCACCGGCGACGGCAACACCAACTCGGATGCCAATTTTGATGGCGCCGGCGACGTGTTCCCGCTCGATCCGCGAGCTCCCAACCGCACCGGCACCCAGCCGGGCCTGGTCAAGGACCTCTTCAAGGTCCACGGTTCCTACAACTGGGACAATGGGTTTCAGGTCGGCGGCAGCTACCGGTGGAACTCCGGGATCGTCCTCAACCGCAACTCGAGGCGGGCCTTTGGCCGCGGTATCCCCGACTTCACCACCACTCCGTTTGCGTCGAACGGTCTTCCGGGCACGGGCGGTCTCTTTGGCTCGACCTGGATCGCCGACGACGCCATCGGGTTCATCTCCGGTCGTAGCTACGGCGTCCTCGACGCGCGTGGGTCCTACATCTGGGCGCCCAACGATCGGGTCGAGGTGGATTTCTTCCTCGACATCTTCAACGTCCTCGACGACCAGTCGGAGATTCGGGTCCAGGATCTGGTCCCGGGTGGAGATGGCCGTCAGTTCCTCGAAGGCCTCGACTTCGTGCCGCCGCGGCGGTACTTCCTCGGTGCGCGGCTGCGCTTCTAGCGCCCGCGACCCGATCTGATCTCCGGTCTCTTCCGAGGCCGGTTCGAGAGCCCTCCTCCGGGAGGGCTCTTTTTTGTTCGGCCGGCGCGTCTGCCGCCGTTCTGTTTGGGGGCGGATATTCGATTGTGTGGGTCGGCGGCCCCTATCCTCCCGAGGGCCGGCTCATGGCCCGCATCTACCGCTTCCCTCACTCGGGGTCGAGGCGTGTGCCACCGCGCGAGGTCTACTCACCTGCTCGTACCTTCGCGAGCGAAACGCTCGCGATTTGGTCCTCGCTTGGCGGGCGATTCGCCGGCTTCGGCTCGGACAGGGGCCGCCGACCGAGACCTATGTCGAGAAGCTTCCGATTGAAGCGGCCGCCTCCCCTGGCGGCCGGACCGATAATGTCGCGCCGAAGCGTCGCTTTGCGAGCGAAGAGAGGCTCGCTCCGCGACGCTTGCGGCGTTCCTTCAGCCGCGCATCCACCCTGCTTGAAGCGGCCGCCGCCTCTGGCGGCCGTTGGGACCGCTAACCCCTGCCGGCCGTTACAGCGTCGGCGAGAGCTGGGAGACGTCGAGGCGGACCGCCGAGAAGGCACCGCCGACGTTGTCACGGACCCCGATGGCCACTTGCTGGTCGCCGGGCCGCAAGACGATCGGTAGCTCATAGCGCGCCGAATCGGTTCGCGCTTGGTCCATCACGTCGTTGGGAATGGCGAGATGAAAGGGGATCTTCTGCACCTGGGTGGCATCACCGTTTGCGCCCTTGGTGCTGACATAGATCGAGAGCGAGCCGGCCTGCGCGTCCCCCTGGGGGAGAAAGCCGAGCTTTGCGATGGGGATCTTCAGCGTCACCGGGATGAGCGCGGTGCCGTCGGTACGGGCCACACCGGTACCCGGCGCGGCGCGAAAGTCGAGCGGGTTGTTGGCCGTCTGGTAGCGCAGCGCCGCCAGCGTCGCGCTGGCCTCGCGCTCGTCGGGCTTGGGCAGCCGGACCTCCTCGCGATGCCGCACGAGAAATCCCTTGCTCTTGAGCTTGACGCGGATGTCGTGGTCGGAGCCGGGCTGCCAGTCTTCGGGTGCGGTGAAACCCAACGAATAGAAGCTGTCCAAATCCCCAACCATCTCCGCCAGGTGTTCGGCCAGCTTTCCCGACGACCTCAAAAATCGCCCGCCGGTGGCCTTGGAGGCGTACTCGAGGGGCTCGCGGAAGTTCTCGTCGATCACCGACAGAGTCTCCGAAGTGGCGCCCTGCTCGGTCAGCGCCGAGCGGACGATGCCGCCATGATCCCCCTCGGCGTCGATCGAATAGAGCGTCACGCCGGCGCGGTTGGCGGCCCGGGCCAAACCCTGCATGTTTGCGGTCAGATCGAAGCGGCCCACCGAGCGGACGTAGTCCGTACTGAAGTCAAAGCGGCGGATACCGATCTCGGCGTCCGGGCTTCCAGCGCCAAACCGATTGCGCCACTCGACAAAGAGACCCTCGCCGGGCCGGGTGGGGATGCCCTCGGCGACATAGAGGAGCATCTTGCGCCCCGGCACCCCGGCGAGCGTGTTCACCACACTCTCGATGATCTGGAGGGATCGTGAGCCTCGCGAGTACTCCTGGGCGGCGTAGGCCTGGATCCGCGACAGGATCGGCCCGGACTCGGCCAATGTAAATTGACGGGCCAGGATCCCCCCGCTCTGCCCTCTGGTCAGCTCGCCAAAGATCAGCCGCCGTTCGGTCTCGTTGATGTCGCTTTGGACCGACACCCGAGTGGCCTCGTCGAGGATCCGGTCGAGCGCCTGGCGATCGAACAGAAAGTCCGAGTAGAAGACCAGCGAGCCCTCGACCCCGACGACCGAGACCAAGTCCTCCCGGCCGAGGCTCGCCACCGCTTCCCGCAGCGTCTTCAAGGTCCGCTTGCGGTTGTTGGCGCTCAGCCGGGTGTGGTCCAGAAGGATGACGACGTGCGAGCGGCGTGGAGCTTCCGCCGCGACCTCCTCGACCGTGCGGAATGTGGTGTCAGTGGCCTCAGGGATCTCGACTGTTTGGCGAGCCCGGCCTCCCGCCTCGGCGTAGAAGTTCGAGATCTGGACGGGCTCCCCGTCGACCCAAAGCTCGAAATCCTCGGGCCCCAGACCCGTTACCGGAACCCCGGAGCGGTCGCTCACAAAGACCTCGACGTTGACCACCCGCACGTCCATCACCTCGGTAAAAAACCCGGTGGGACCTTGGTCCGGGCCGGATGACTCCGTTTGAGTGGCTTGGGCGAAGACCCCGGCGGCCGTCGCCAGCAGCCCGAGCGCGAAGAGAAAAATGGTGCGAGATCCGTTGTCGAGCGGGGTCCTGGTGGTTTTCATGTGGGCCTCGTTGGAGGGATGGTCTCTGGGTAGGGACTGTGAGCCGCGCCGGTATAGTAACCCTCCGGCTGGCACGAAATTCTCAATGCCTCGAGTGGAGACCTTATGCACCGAACGAGCCAGATTCTTACCGTTGCCACCGTTCTTGTTCTGATTGCGGCACCCGGCTGGAGCCAGAGCGGCTTGTTGCGCGGGGAGGTCGTGGACGCCGACGGTAACCCCGTACCCGGCGTCAAGGTCACCGTCACCTCCGAGGAGTTGTCCTCGTTTCGCAAGACGATGACCACCGATAGGGACGGCGAATTCAAGATCCGATTTCAGAGGAACCAGGCCCAGTACCTGTTTGACTTTCTGTTCGAAAAGCCCGGTTTTCAGAGCTTTAGTCAGCCTTTTTCTCCTTCGGTGATCGACCAGAGAAGAGAGCGGCTGGTGATGGAGAAAGCGGAAACTCGCGTTGTCGAGAGCCACGGCGATCTTTCCTCCGTGGTCACGGGCTCGACCAATGTGGCGATCGAGGCCTTCAACGCCGGTCTGACGGCCCAGCAGGACGGTGACCTCGGCCTCGCCCGGTCCAAGTTCGAAGAGGCCGTGGCCTCCGATCCGACGCTCGTGCCGGCGCACGTCGCCTATAGCCAGGTGCTGCTCGACCAGGGGGAGCATGAGGCCGCTCTGGCCGCCGCCGATCGAGCGCTCGAGCTGTCGGAGACCAGTGTCGGGGCGCTCGAAGTGAAGTATCAGGCGCTTCGCGCGCTCGGACGCAAAGACGAAGCGGACGCGCTGCAGGCTCAGTTGTCGGCGGCCGAAGACGCCGTGGCTTCGGCAAAGCGGCTGTATAACGAAGCGGGTGAGCTCTTTCAATCGGGCGAGCAGGAGGGGGCGCTTGCCCGCTTCCGCCGGGCCACGGAGCTGGATCCGACGCTCATCGACGCGCATCACGCGGTCGCCACCCTCGAGCTCGGCAAGGGCAATCATGAGGCGTCGGCCGAGGCGGCCGAGAAGGCGCTGGCCCTGGGCTCCGAGGACGTCCGCACGCTGCGGGTCCTGTTCAACGCCTACGAGGCCCTCGGCCGGACCGACGAGCTGACCGAGATCGCGCCGCGCCTGGCCGCGGTCGACCCCGAGTTTGGTGGCTCAAAGCTGGTGGAGCAGGCCGCGGCCCATTGGAATTCCGGCCAGGCCGCGAAAGCGGTGACACTCTCCAAGATGGCATTGGCCATCGATCCGGGATTGGCGAAGGCCTACTATTTTCTGGGTCTCGACCACCTCTCGCGAGAGGAGAACGCCGATGCCCGGACCGCCCTGGAGAAATTCATCGAACTCGCCCCCGACGACCCCGAGGCGTCCACCGCCCGAGAGATGCTCGCCTACGTCGACTAGAAATTACTGGCCCACGTCGACGAATCCCGTGACGATCGACGACTGACCGCCAAAGACGTCGAGAATCGCCACGGCGATCTTCTGGCGGCCACCGGCCAGCAGGAGCTTGTGAGTGTGGAGCAGTGACTCCTCCCGCGCCGCGTCGACGTGCTCGTCGGCCAACCGGATGCCGAGCGGGGCCTGGTCGATATCGGAAGTCTTGCCGTCCGGGCCGACCGCGCCGACATAGAGCTCGAGCCGCGCCTCGTGCCGGCCCGTCTGGACGGGCAGGATCGCGACCTCGCGTAGCGGGACATTGACCTGGAGGGGTAGAACATACCGGTTCCTCTCGTCGTGCCGCTCGAGGCGCCCCCAGCGCAGCCGGATGTCGAGCGGGTTGTCTTGGTGGGAGTACGAGAGCGCCGCCCTCAGGCTCTCTCGCATCCGGGTTCGCATGTCCTTGCTGCGATAACCCGCGCGATGGCGGACGGTCGCCCCCTTGGGCCGGTCGCGGAGCTTGACCTCGATCTTGTGGTAACGGCCGCTGTCGGCTCCGGTTGACGAGATGCCCAGCGAGTAGAAAGAGCGGAAATCGCGGGCCACCTCCGTCAATGCGGGCAGAATCTCGTTGCGGTTGAGGATGGTGCGCCCCCCGGTCTCGATCGCCATCAAGCGCAGCGACGACTGCAGATTCTCGGGTACCACCGAGTCGAGCGTCGAGCGAAGTCTCCCGTTCACAAAGCCGCCATACTCCGCGGCGCCAAACCGAAAACCACGCAGACCGCCGGCATCCAGGGTGTGAAACGCCACGCGGGTGGCGTTGGCGCGCCGGCCGAGCCGTTCAAAGTCGCGGCTCGCGTCGTAGCGAGGGATCTCGCTAAAGGTCTCGGTGCGGTTGAACTTCTCGGCCACGGCGTGGAACATCTCCTCACCGGCCAGCAGCGGCACGCCGCTCGAGACGTGGATCAGGGCCTTGCGCCCGGGGAGTCCCGCCAGGCTGCCGATCAAGCGCTCGAGCGCTCCCACCGTGCGCTCGACCGCGTCCATCTGCTCCTCCGCGTACTGGCGAGCGTAACCGAGGGCCTGAAACGCATCGTCGGCGTCGTCGATGAGCTTGAGCGTGGAAAACTGTTCGCGCTGGCGGATCGTCGCCAACCCGGATTCGTCCTGGAACGAGCGAAGCGTTTCGGTGAGCAAGCGCACGTCGTCGGTAAAGGGCTGGCGCACTTCCAGAGCGCGGTCGTAGGTCACCAGCATGGCCTGGTCGCCGATGCCCAGATTGCGTCGCAAAAACTGCTCGAGCGCCGGGAGAACGCGGTTGCGCTCGATGGGGTCGATGTTGAAGTTGTCCACAAAGACGATCAGCCACAGTCGGTGCTCGGGCGCCACCTCCAGCTTCGCCATGGGCGAGCTTGCGGGTGGAGGTGATGGCGTGTCGCCGTCGGTTTCCTGCGGGGCCGATTCGACCGGCCTCCCCCCGGAGACCGCGTAGAAGTTTGTGATCTCGACCGGCCGGCCGTCGCGCGAGACCACAAAGTCGTCCTTGGCGAGTCCCTCGAGCGGATACCCGTCCTTGCCGGTGACCCAGACATCGATGTTGACGATCTCGACGTCCACGACGTCGACAAACGGTGTCGTGGTGTCGACGGGTTGCTCGGAGTCTTGCTGGGCGAACGCTTGCGCGGAAAAAACAAACGCCGGCAGGAGTCCTAGCGCGAGAAATTTGTGCAGACCGGTTCGCATACGGGTGGAGGGGGTCGGCGCCGCGGCGCGCAAAGCCGAGGAGGGGTGCAAGTCCCGTGCCCTGCGCGGGATTCGAGATCGTAGCACCGGAGGCCCCCGGGTCGGGGCGCCAGCGGGCGTTGCCCGCCGCCGGTCGTGCACTCGTCCTAGAATCGGCCCCGATGCTGGCGGGGACGATGCAGGGTGTCTGGCTCGAAGACGGAGAGCTGCGGCTGCGCACCGATCTGCCGGTGCCCGAGCCGCCACCCGGCGAGGCCCGGGTCCGGGTGCTCGTGGCGGGAATCTGCAACACCGATCTGGAGCTGGTGCGTGGCTACTATCCCTTTCGCGGGATCCTGGGACACGAGTTCATCGGCCGGGTCGAGACGGGGCCGGCGGAGCTCGAGGGAAAGAGGGTCGTGGGGGAGATCAACGCGGTCTGCGGCGAGTGCGCCCCCTGCCGCGCCGCGCGACGGTCCCACTGCGAGCGTCGCACCGTCCTCGGGATTGTCGATCGGCACGGGGCATTTGCCGAGTACCTGACGCTACCGGTGGAGAACCTCCACATCGTAGCCGACGGCACTCCCGACGCGCGAGCGGTGTTTGCCGAGCCGCTGGCGGCGGCCCTGCGGATCCGGGAGCAGGTGGAGGTGAGCGGCGCGGACCGAGTCCTGGTGGTGGGCGACGGCAAGCTCGGGCTGCTGGTCGCGCAGACGCTGGCGCTCTCCGGGTGCGATCTGCTGGCGGTCGGACGCCACGGGGAGAAGCTGGCGATCCTGGAAGGCCGTGGAATCTCTACCGGCAAGGCGGACGACGTCAAGGCGGGAGTGTTCGACCTCGCGGTCGAGTGCACCGGCAACGCGGACGGGTTTGCGCTGGCCCGGCGCGGGCTCCGGGCCGGCGGCACCCTGGTGATGAAGTCGACCTACGCCGGTGAGCTGACGTTTGATGCCTCTTCGTTGGTGGTCGACGAGATCACCCTGATCGGCTCACGCTGCGGCCCGTTTCCGCCGGCGCTCGAGCTGCTGTCGCAGAACGCCGTCGACGTCGACTCCCTCGTCCACGCGCGCTTTCCCCTGGACGACGCGCTGTCGGCCTTCGAGCGCGCGGCAACCAAGGGCACGCTCAAGGTGCTGCTCGAGATCGGATGACATCACTTCGGCAGCTCGAGGGGTCGCTCAACCGTCGGTCACGAGAGCGCAAGCCAGGCCCGGTCGAAGGCTCCACAGGGGCGTTTGACCGAGCGCACTGCGAAGGCCTGCGGAGTCCGAGTTGGGTCCGGCGCGAGGGAAACCGAGGCGCGAGCTTTTGGTCACGGAGTCCGAGCAGCTCGCGCCGTTCCCTGCGGAGCCTTCGACCGGTCTGGCGGGCCAGACCTATACCTTGCCTTACGAAACTTGACCGCCGCGTCCCCCGGGCGTACCCTGCAGGAGAACAGCGAGGAGGTTAGATGAACAGTCCGCCGGGCCACAAACGGCCCTCGAAGTCGGCGGCAAGACCGGCGGCCTCGAGGGCGACACCGAGGCTCTAGAAGGCTTCAAGCCCCAGTGCCCTGCAGCCGGCGGCGGCCGTCCGGCGCAAGGACCGAGTCGCAAAGACCCCTGGAAGCCGCCTCGAGCCACTCTCTCCGAGAGATTTCAAGAGCCCGCCTGTCGGCGGGCTCTTTTTCTTGCTCCAACGGGCTGTTCCGGCGGCGCGTTTGCCGCAACTGCTCTGCTAAACTCGCGCGCCTCTGCGTTCTTGCGCGTTCTTGTCGGTTTCTCCCGAAGCGGGCGCCGACGTTCCTCTCCTCCAGTACCGTGAGCGACTCCAAAACGACGAGCAGAATTCCGCGCAAGCCCAAGGTCGACGGGCTGGAGGCGAAATGGTCGCAGCGCTGGGAGGCCGACGGTCTCTACCGGTTCGACCGCCGGGCCAAGCGTCCGGGGGTCTTCTCGATCGACACTCCGCCACCGACCGTCTCCGGGTCCCTCCACGTCGGGCACGTCTTCTCCTACACCCATACCGACACCATCGCCCGCCATCGGCGGATGCGGGGCCTCGAGGTCTTCTACCCGATGGGATGGGACGACAACGGGTTGCCGACCGAGCGCCGGGTGCAGAACTACTACGGTGTGCGTTGTGACCCCGGGCTGACGTACGAGGCGGGCTTCCAGCCGCCCGACAAGCCCGGGAAGGAGCTTCTGCCGGTCTCGCGCCGGAACTTCATCGAGCTCTGTCTCGGGCTGACCGAGCTCGACGAGAAGGCCTTTGAGGACCTCTGGCGCACGCTCGGCTTGTCGGTCGATTGGTCGCTGACCTATACGACCATCGGCGAGATCTCCCGCCGGGTCTCGCAGCGCGCGTTTTTGCGTCTGCTCGAGAAGGGGCTCGCTTACCAGGTGGAGGCACCGACGCTGTGGGACATCGACTACCGCACCGCGGTGGCCCAGGCCGAGATCGAGGACCGCGAGCGTCCGGGCGCCTACCATCGGCTGCGGTTCCCGCTCTCGGACGGCGAGGGAGGCGTCGAGGTCGAGACCACCCGCCCCGAGCTGGTGCCCGCGTGTGTGGCGCTGGTGGCACACCCGGAAGACGGCCGCTACCGGTCGCTTTTTGGGCGCACGGCGAGGACGCCGCTTTTTGGCGCCGAGGTCCCGGTCGTGGCCCACGAGCTCGCCGACCCCGAGAAGGGGTCGGGCGCCGCCATGATCTGCACCTTTGGCGACGTGACCGATGTCGTCTGGTGGCGCGAGCTCAAGCTCCCGGTGCGGGCCATCTTGGGTCGCAACGGCCGGCTCAAACCGATCCGTTGGGGCGAGCCGGGGTGGGAGTCGATCGATCCCTCCAGCGCGCAGAGCCTTTACGACGAGCTCGCGGGGAAAACGGCCAAGCAGGCGCAGCGGCGGATCGTCGAGCTGTTGACCGAGTCGGGCGAGCTGCTGGGCGAGCCCAAGCCGATCACCCACCCGGTCAAGTTCTACGAGAAGGGCGATCGCCCGCTCGAGATCGTCACCAGCCGCCAGTGGTTCGTCAAGACCCTCGACTACCGAGACGAGTTCATCGCCCGCGGCCGGGAGATGAGCTGGCATCCGCCACACATGCGCGAGCGGTTCGAGTCCTGGGTCCGGGGTCTCAACACCGACTGGTGCATCAGCCGGCAGCGGTTCTTTGGCGTGCCTTTTCCGGTCTGGTACCCGATCGGGGCCGATGGTGAAGTCGACTATTTGGCGCCGATCGTGCCCGCCGAAGAGAGCCTTCCGGTCGATCCTTCGGCCGAGGTGCCGGCCGGGTTCGAAGAGTCGCAGCGCGACCGGCCCGGTGGCTTCACCGGCGACCCGGACGTGATGGACACCTGGGCGACGTCGTCGCTCAGCCCTCAGATCGCTGCGGGGTGGTGCGAGCCGGAGAGCCTTTTCGATCAGGTCTTTCCGATGGATCTACGGCCACAGGCGCACGAGATCATCCGCACCTGGCTATTCTCGACGGTCGTGCGATCTCACTTCGAGCATGAGTCGTTGCCCTGGACCGACGCGGCGATCTCGGGCTGGGTGCTGGACCCGGACCGCAAGAAGATGTCCAAATCCAAGGGCAACGTGGTGACGCCGATGGCGCTGCTCGAGCAATACGGCTCCGACTCGGTGCGCTACTGGTCGGCATCCGCGCGGCTGGGGGTCGACACCGCCTTTGACGAGGGGCAGCTTCGGGTCGGCAGACGCTTGGCGATCAAGATCTTGAACGCCGCCAAGTTCGTGTTGGGACACCTTGAAGGGGGAACGGCGGAGCAAGGAGAGGTCTCGCTGCCGCTCGACCGCTCGCTGCTGGCGGCGCTCGCCGAGCTGATCGAAGAGGTCGGCCGCGATTTCGACGGCTATGATTCGGCGCGCGCGCTGGCGCGGACCGAGAAGTTCTTCTGGTTCTTTACCGACAACTACCTCGAGCTGGTCAAGAGCCGCGCCTATGGAAACGAGGGCGAGCCGGCGGCCGTCTCGGCGCACCGCGCGCTCGCGGTGGCGCTGTCGGCATTGTTGCGGCTCTTTGCGCCGCACCTGCCGTTTGTCACCGAAGAGGTCTGGTCCTGGTGGCGGGACGGCTCGGTCCACCGGACCGAGTGGCCCGATCCGGAGGAGGCGCGGGCGCTGGCGAAAGGAGCCGCCAGGGGCGCGCTCGACGTGGCGGCGGCGGTGCTCGCCGAGATCCGCAAGGCCAAGACCGAAGCCAAGGTCTCGCTGCGGGTCGAGGTAGAGCGGGCCGTGGTGCGGGACACCGCGCCGCGGCTGGAGGCGCTGCGGGAGGCCCTTTCCGACGTCACTGCCGCCGGCAGGATCCTAGAGATCGACTTGGTCGAGAGCGACGCCTTTGGGGTGGAGACAGTGCTGGCGGAACCGTCCTGAAGCGGCCGCCGCCCCCGGCGGCCGTTGAGCCGCGGGTGCTCGCTCAGTCTTCGAGCCGCGTCGAGGCCGCGGTGTAGACCTCGAGGCTCGAGGCGTCCTGGACAATCGCCGCAAACGACAGGCCGTCGAGGTCCCAGTCCTTCTCGAGATCGACCGGAACCGTGCCTTCGCTTCGCGCGCCGGGCGTAAGCTCGAAGGTGGGCAGGAGCCGCCGCACCACGTGGTCGTTCAAGAGTGTCCGGCGAGCGTTTTCGCCCCGACCCACCGGTGTCTCGAATCCGCTCTCGACTACCGCCAGCCACAGCTCGGGCTCGCCCGATGCGGTGGCCACCGCGGCGCTCAGCCGCACTTCGACCCGGCCGTCGTCGCCCCGGACGGCCTCGATGTCGAGCTCGCCCGTGCCCGCTCTCTCGCCCGCCCGCGCGATCAGGTCCCGGGCGTCGGCTTCGTTCGAGCCGACCGCGTCCCACAGGCCGTTGACGACGAGCTGCGGCGTGTAGACGCTGCGCGACCCGAGCCGGTGGGCGTATCGGCGTTGCCTCTGAGACCAGCTCGGGGAGGAGAACGGGTCGGACCAGCCGAGGTAGTTCCAGTAGTCGACGTGAAAGGCCAGCGGAATGATCTCCACCTGCCGGTCGGATTCGGCCAGCCGCCGGAGCAGTCGGTCCGCGGCCGGGCAGCTCGAGCACCCCTGCGAGGTGAAAAGCTCCAACACGACGGTCGGTCGCTCAAGATCCTGGGTCGAGCTGTCATCCGCCCACAGACCTGCCGCCAGGACGAAGAGAGCTGCGCCGACCAGCCCGGCCGACCGCGCTCCCGCCGTCGGGTGTATTGCGTGGCTCACGGACGTTAGCGGTACGACGACAGCAAGGCCCGGGCGTCGCGGATCGCACGCGCGGCGTCCGCGCCGTCAGGCTTCTTGCGGCTGACTCCCGTTCTCTCCCCCCGCTCCTTCACCTTGGGGTTGGAGTAGTGGAGCACCCGCGGGCCCACGCCAAAGCGAAAGACCGCCATGATCGTGCGGAACAGCCCGCCGGGCTCGTAGAACCCCCAGCCAAAGGGGAGGAACGGGGTCGCACCGGTGGCGCTGCGGGCGTGGGCCAGCCCCCAGTTGTGACCGAGCTCGTGTCCAAAGGTGTAGTTGGGGCTGATGCAGTCGACCCGAGTAACGCTAAAGGCAAAAGTTGCCGGCGCCGACGATTTGGGGGAGAGAAAGGCGATTCCGCACCGGTTGGGGTCCTTGCGGTTGACGATCAGCTTGACGAAGTCGGCGTTGTTGGCGTTGCGCTTGCCGTGGACCTGGTCGATCTTGCCGTCGTTGGTGCGGTGCAACCGACTGAGGTCGGTGCTCATATCTTTCTTTTCCTTGTAGCTGATCTCCTCGACGTCTCGGAGCCGTACCTTGGCCTTGCCCTTGCTGTCGTTCAGGGCGGTGTTGGTCTCGGCCACCCCCAACTCGATCAGGGCCTCGATGGCGTTTTTTCCTCCGACTCGTTTTTTGGCCTTTTTGGTGTAGAAGACGATCAAATCGAAGTTGGTCTTGGCCTTTGCCCCCACGAGCGAGCCCGCGCTGGCCGCCGGCCGGTCGTCCTCCGGCGGCAAGACCACGTCGTTGCCGTCGGGCAGCTGGGTCAGATCGATCTCGTCGACGCGGTAGGTGCCTCCCGGTCCGGGCTGGATTTGAAACCGCCGCGGTCCGATCGAGAGCCCACCGGCGAGAACCCCCTTGCGTACGGCCAGGACCGCCGAGCTCCAGGGGGAACCGGCGATTCTTCCCCGCCAGGCAAAGCTCTCTTCACCGGTGGTCCACACTTGCTCGGCGACGGCGCGAACCTCGAGATCCGGCGCCAGATCGAAGATCAGGGTCTCTCCGCTCCCGAGCGCCTTGGACAGCGCCTGAAAATCGACCGTCACCGGTGTCGACTGCAGGACCTCGGGACCCGAGACCGCGACTTGCCGGGCATCCTCGAGTGGACGGAGCAGTCGGGGCTCGGCCGCATAGGCCGTGGACGCGCAGACGGCGAGAACGACAAACAACGTGATGTGGAATTTTTTCATTCCGTTTCATCCCCCAGGCTCAACCCCATCTCGCGCACTGCCAGCACAGTGTCCGAATCCAGGGGAACAGTCTTCATTCTGCGGGTGGCTTCTTCCAGCGGAATGGTCAGTACGTTTGGCGGATCCAAGGCTACCATGATGTTGGAGCGGCCCTCCGCGACCAGGCGCACGGCGGCGGCCCCAAAGCGCAGCGCCAGCAGGCGATCGTAGGACGTCGGCCGGCCGCCGCGCTGCAAGTGGCCCAGGACGACCGATCGCGTTTCCTTGCCGGTCTCGCGATGGATCTCCTCAGCCAAGCGCTCGGCGACCCCGCCCAAGAGGGCGTCTTGTCCCGGCTCGGCCGCCTGCTTGGTCACCATCCGGCCGCCCCGCGGCCGGGCGCCTTCGGCCACGACCACGATCGCAAACCGCCGGCCCCGCGCCTCCCTTTCGAGGACCTTGCGACACACGGCCTCGAGATCGTAGGGGATCTCGGGGATCAAAATGACGTCGGCGCCTCCGGCGACGCCCGCGTGAAGCGCGATCCAGCCGGCATAGCGGCCCATGACCTCGACGGTAAAGACCCGCTCGTGCGCCTCGGCGGTCGAGTGCAGCCGGTCGATGGCCTCGGTCGCCACCGAGACCGCGGTTTGAAACCCAAAGGTCACCACCGTTCCCGAGAGGTCGTTGTCGATGGTCTTGGGGACGCCGACCACCGGCACCCCCTTTTCGGCCAGGCCCTGGGCGATCTTCATCGAGCCGTCGCCGCCGATGGCGATCAGCGCGTCGAGCCCGAGCCGCTCGAAGTTCTCGACGATCTCGTCGGAGCGGTCCACTAGCTCGTGGGAGCCGTCGGGCGCTTCAACGGGAAAACGGAACGGGTTACCGCGGTTTGTGGTGCCTAGGATCGTGCCGCCCAGGTGCATGATGCCGCGGACCGATTCGCGGTCGAGGGGAATGGTCTCGCGGGTGTCGAACAGGCCCTCGTAGCCGCGGCGGATTCCCAGCACCTCCCAGCCCCGGCGCTCGGCCGCCAGCACGACCGCCCGGATGACCGCGTTGAGCCCCGGCGCGTCGCCGCCGCCGGTGTTGATGGCGATGCGCTTGCCCGGCGTCGCCACTACTCGTCCCGGTGGCGGGGGTAGAGCTCGAGCGGCTGCGACTCGATCGTCTGGTGTTTGACGATCCAGAGAATCTGGCCGGTGTGGTAGCTCATGTGCTCGACGGCGTGGAAGAGAGCCCCCAGGATGTCGCAGGAATAACCCTGTACGTCGAGCGTGCGGGCGAAATCCTCCTCGCCGATCGACCGGATCACCTGGCAGCACTGGGTGACCGTGGAGTCGAGCCGGGCGAGCAGCTCGTCGCGAGAGTGTGTTCTTTCGGCACGGAACTCGCCGGCGCGATCGCGCTCGAAGTCCCGCCCGCCCAAGCTCGCCAGGACCCACAGCGAGAGGTTGCCGTGAAGATGGAGCATGAGATTGCCGACGCTGTTCGCCCCGGCGGCCGAGCGCCACCAGATCTGGTCGTCGTCCAGACGCTCCACGCCGACCCGGATCTTCTGTAGATACTCCTCGAGGTAGCGGGCTGCCAGCTCGGAAAACGACGGGCAGGGCCCGCGCGAGAGGACGGTCTCGACCGCGGATTCGACTTCCATTTCTCTACGATACCCTGAGGTGATGACCCGGACGGCGGCGGAAACGACGGCGGAGACGGCGGCCGACGAGATCGCCGAGGACCGGCGCGAGTTCCCCTTCCGGCCCTGGGTGGGAAGCAGTTGCCGCAGGGCCATGGTGTGGGGCGTGGGCGTCGTGGTGGCGTTGGGCATCGTGGCCTGGCTTTTTCGGCAGCCGGGCAGCGCGCCGCTGTCGCGGGCCTTTGGTGTTCTGGTCTTCTATGGATCGCTTTTTTGGCTGACCCTGGTCAAGATCTGGTGGACGGCGACCCGGACCCCGGCGGTCGAGCTCGACAACGAGGCGCTGGCCTATCAGCCACTCCATACGTTTCGTCCCCGCCGTCTGGCCTGGTCGGATGTTTTGGCACTCGAGCCGCGCAAGGGCACGTCCAGCTTGCGGTTTGTCTTCCAAAAATCCTCGGGGCGCGCGCGGGAGTTCTTTTTGAACCTTGCGGTCGTCGACCGTGGGGGCGAGTTCTTTCAATCGCTCGAGCGGCGTCTCGAAGGCGCGGGGCTGGTACCCGACCCCGAGGTCAAACGGGGATGGAAGCGCCCCGGCTGGGAGGACTCTGTCGTCTGAGACCGAGTCTCATGGAGATGGACATCCGTGCCAAGAGCGCCATCGTCGATCTCACTTCATCTGGCTCTGTAGGCGACCTGGCGTAGTGGCGAGAATTGTTCGAAAAACTCGCCCGAAGTGGCTTTGGTCTGCAAAGCCTGCAGAAAACGCGACCTCGACACATGGCCTTTGAGAGCGTAGAAGATCAACTGCACGTGCAATTTGCAGCCGCCTGCGATACTCACCAATTGTCATTCCCGTCTCCCCTCGAAAAGCGCGCGAGAGATGGGAGGGATGACACCCTAGGTCCAATGCCAGATCTGCCAGGCAAAGTGACGGATCGTGCTCGTCCGCCAAACGTTCTCGTACCCGGAGCAGCCAACGCCGTGGGTACGGGGGTAGTACGGAATCACCGGTCGCAGCCGCGATGACTTCACACAAGAGCGCCTCGACCACGAGAGGGTCGGGAGGAACCTCAAGGATGGCTTGGCGCAATTGAAGCATCCAACCCGTCGTTGAAGCGAGGCTCTGCGCCGAAAAGTCAAACGCGATCGAGGGATCACCGTATTCACGACAAGTCGCCGCGCTGAGCTCGACATGGAAGATCGTGGCTCCTTTCGGTCCGATCTGCCCCTCGTGCGCCTCGCCCGCGGCATAACGCAGACAGCTCCATGCCTGTCCGTCTCGACTGCGCTTTCGGTAGCTCTCCCGAAAAGTTCCCACAACGGGCAGACAGAGGTACGCCTCCTCGTGATGATGCCGCGGAACGCGCAGACCGGGTGGATAGCTGGCTTCGACGAAGCGGACTCCCGTCGAACCATGCCGACAAAAGAGAATACTCCGAGGCAATAGTGAGTCGTTGGCGGTTAAGCGACTTACAGCAGCCACGCTCCGACCCTAGCAGTCTCCTTTTTCGAGGCGACGGGCCGGTGCAATTCCGGTTCTATACCGGCGTCAAGAGACACCTTAGAGTCGCTGCGTGGAGAACAAAAAACTGGATTTTTCCTTCTCGCGTTTCGCATTGATGCTCTGGTGCTTATCGACGTTGGCGCCGGTAGTAGCAAACACCCAGAGTCCCGAAGGCAGGGTGGCGATCCAGCAACAGGAGAGAAAAAGCATGGACGGCTCACATGATTTCGATTGGTATCTTGGGCACTGGGACGTCCGGAACCGTTTCCTGACCGCGCGTTTAGCGGGATCTACGGACTGGGTTGAATTCGACGCCACGGTCGAAGCCTTTAGTACGTTGCTAGGGCTCGGCAACATCGACAGATTTCGGTCAACCTTCGCAGGCGAGCCGTTTGAGGGGATGACCGTGCGTTATTTCAACCCGTCAGACGGCAATTGGTACATGTACTGGATCGATAGCCGTGCAATCCAGTACGGAAATCCGGATTTCGACGATCCAATGGTCGGGGGCTTTGACGGCCCAAAGGGTACGTTCTACGGAACGTCTGCGCACGAAGGGCGCCAGGTTGACGTGCGATTTATTTGGACAGTTATGGGCGCGAACCGCGCCAGATGGGAGCAGGCGTTTTCGTCGGACGGGGGCGAAAACTGGGAGGTCAACTGGGTTATGGACTTCACCAGGCGAGCTGTTGATGGGGAGACGACCAACTGAGATCTCGCGACGGCTAGCTTCGATGCGCGAGCGCCTTGCGGGCAAAGGTGCGCCAGCGCTTTCGCTCGCGTTTGGCCCGGCCGGGGGACCAGCGCGGAACGATCGACCGGCTCGAGCCCGGCGTGTGAAGCAGCGGCGCCATCTTGCCGTCCAGTCCGGCGAGCGCCAGCCGGCTGACTCCGGCGAGACCCGTCTCTTCCTCGTCCGACAACTGGACCTCGAGCCCGCCGGCGTCGGCCAGGGCCGTCGTCAGTGGCTCCAGCCGGGTGAGTTTCCCGCTGACCCGCAGCGCCCGGGTCGGAAGCCCTGCGGAGCGAAACGTTTCGACACAGTCCAGCACCCGCATGGCCACCGCGTAGACGGTGGCGGCCAGAATGTCGTCGCCGTCATGCTCGGGCCGAACACCGGCCAGGACCGCGGTCGCGCGCGGCTCCCACCAGGGCGCGGCGGCGCCGGCAAAAGCGGGGAACACCTGGGGAAGTCGCTCCGGCTCGAGCGCCCCGGGCCGCCAGTCCGCGAGCTTCTGTCCCGCCAGCGCGGCGGCCCAGTCGATCGCCGCCCCGGCGCTGTTGACCGAGCCTTCGAGCTGGTATCTGCGGGCACGGCGGGTGGCGGCCAGCACGGCCGACAACAACCGGGGATGGGTTCGGGCGCGGGCACCGGTCGAGGACAGGACAAAGGCGCCGGTGCCGAAGTGGGCCGCGGCGACCCCGGGCCGCCAACCGCCGTGGCCGAGCAGCGCGGCTTGCTGGTCGCCCACCGAGGCGGTCACCGGCACACCCTGGAAGCTCCCCCAGAGCCCGGCGCTCGGTTGTAGCTCGGGAAGCGCGCCGGTCGGGATACGAAACAACTGAGATAGCCGGGAGTCCCAGCCGCCGGTCCGGAGGTTGAACAGCAGGGTGCGGCCGGCGTGGGTGGGCTCGGTCGCCGGCCGCCCGGTCAACCGGTGCAGCAGAAAGGCGTCCAGAGTCCCGGCCACGACCTCGCCTGCCTGCGCCCGCCGACGGTTGCGCCGGTCATGGTCCAGCAGCGCGCCGAGCTTGAGCGCAGCGTAGTGCGGCGAGAGACGCAGGCCGGTGCGCCGCGCGATCTCCCGTCCGTGCCGGGCCAGCCTCGTGGCGGCTCGCTCGCGGCTCCGGTCTTGCCACGACAGGGCCTCCGTGAGCGGCCGGCCGGTGCGCCGTTCCCAGAGCAGACAGGTCGAGCGCTGGCAAGCGATGCCGATGGCGTCGACCGTAAACCGCGCGAGAAGTGTCTCGAGGATCTTGACGACGCTCCCGGCCAGCTCCTCGGGGTCGTGGGAGACCGAAGCGTCCCGGGTCCGACGCTCGACCGGGATCGTGAGCTCGTCCAGCCGCCGGCCGGCCTCGTCGTAGACGGCCCCCTTGGTGGCGGTCGATCCCTGATCCACCGCCGCGATCAAGCGTTTCCGGCTCACGGTGGGGTGTCGGTTGCGGGCGTGCCGGCGAGCGATCGCCGGAGCCTGCCGGGGAAATCGGTAAAGAGCCCTGCAACGCCGAGTGCCAGCAGTTCTCGCGCCTCCTCGGGCTCGTTGACGGTGTAGGCGAGCACCGGACGCCGGTCCCGTTTCGCCAGTCGCATCAGGTAGGCCGTCGAGATGCGCCGGTGCGCGTGCAGGCTCACGGCCCCGAGACGCTTGCCGGCGCGCGCCAGGGCCGAGCGGTTCTTTTTGCCCAACGGCGCCAGCGGCAGGTCGGCGTCGAGCGATCTCAAGATGGTCAGCAGCTCCCAGTCAAAGCTCGACACCAGCACCCCCGGCCGGCCTGCGATCCCGCGCAGCAGCCGGGAGGCCAGCAGCTGGCGGTCCGCACCGCGCCGCTTGATTTCCAGATTGAGCGCCACGCCGTCCGGGACCGCCGTCAGGATCTCGTCGAGAGAGGCAATCCTTCCGCCGTTGCCGTGGGTGCCGAGGAGCCGCACTCCACGCAACCGATCGAGAGGCATCTGTTCGACGGTCTCCGGGCGGCCGGCGAGCCGTTCGAGGGTCCAGTCGTGAAAGACCACCAGATCGCCGTCGGCGGTGAGCTGAACGTCGATCTCGACCAAGTCGGCCCGCTGTTCGATCGCCAACAGGACGCTTTTCAAAGTGTTCTCGATCTCCTCGCCCGCGGCTCCCCGGTGACCGACGATCCACGGAGCGGGTGAGAGCAGAATGGGTCGCACGTCGGCCCGATTCTGACACCGCGTCGCCCCATGGATTCCCCGACGCGCTCAACGGGCGGCAAGGACAAGCGAGAGCC
Source organism: Candidatus Multivoradales bacterium (assembly GCA_965224065.1). Classification (GTDB taxonomy): domain Bacteria; phylum Acidobacteriota; class Thermoanaerobaculia; order Multivoradales; family JAHEKO01; genus JAOTZA01. The sequence continues at coordinate 2,287,666 of CBDCYF010000005.1, read as the reverse complement.
GGCAGGGGAAGCGTCGCTTGAGCTCGAGGATGTGGTGCTTGTCGGCAAGCTGGGCGATCTCGTCGAGCTGCCAGGCTTGCTCCGCCGACGAGCGCCCGTCGGCCGCGGCAATCGAGCCGACACCCAGCAGCGGCAGCAGCCGAGCGGCCAGGCTCGTGGCCGTGGCTCGTCTCAGGTCGGTCACTATCGCGCCTCGCCGCCCGACGCGGACCATCTCGGCCAGGACCCTCTCGGCCGCCGCCGGGTCGAAATGGTGCAGAAGCAGCGTTGCGAGCGTCCAGTCGCAGCTCGAGTCCCGAAAGGGCAGGGCGGTGACGTCCGCGACCACGGCGGTGGACAAAAAGCCTAGACGTCGGCCGTGGGCCAGGTGGTCGAGCTTGCGATCCAGCCCGATGGTCCGCACGCGGAGGTTGCGCCGCGCGCAGATCTTGCCGATTCGGTGCAGCAACTCGCCAGTGCCGGTGCCGAGGTCAACGATCAGGGAGTTGCCGTCTCGATCCATGCGCGGGATCAGAGAGCACAGCGCCGCGCGAAAACCGAGGGTCCAACGGTTGACGCGGCCGAGGCCGTCGAGGGCGCGGCGCGCCTCGGCAGGGCGGAGGGAAACACTGTCGAGAATCTCGGGTCGTCGCCGTGGGATCGACGGTCGCATCGAAGTGCAGTGTTCAATTGCGCGGCTGTGCCCGACGGCTTACCATCGGTTGGGGGATCGGATGGAGACTAACAGTCAAATCTGGAGGTTTGGCCCGCTCGGGCTGGGCCTCGTGGCGCTGGCGGTCGAGGGCTGGCGGAGTGGCTTTGCGGTGAGCGGCGCATTGGGCTGGCTGACGGTCCTCGCTCTCCTCGGTCTGGCCACTGCGACATACTGCCCTCGTGGCTGGCCCAGCCTGGCCCTCGGTTCGTGGGTCGTGCCGGTGACGCTGGCCGTCTTTGGCGTGACGGCCGCCGCGGCGCTGGCCGTGACCCTGCTTCTCTCCAGGCAGGCGGTGCTGTGGGCGATGCAATCCCGCCAGGGGCGACGTGAGACCGGAGCGAAGGAGGCGATGGAGCTGCTGTTGAGCGTCGGCCCCCTTCTGCTGGCGGTGGTTGCCGCGGGCTGGGTGAGATCGGGTCTGGGATCGGACCCTGGGGGTACAGACGGTTTCGTCGACGGAAGCCTTGCGCGTGGCGCGCTCGCCGGGCTCGTCTATTGGATCGTCTTTGCCGTGGCGAGTTACGGGGTGCGTTGGTCTCGGCAACACAGGCCGCGGGTGCGGCATCTGGCTCCGCTGCTGCTCGACGGCATCGGTTGGGCGTTGGGTCTGGCGTTGGCCCAGGGCGTGGAGCATCTGGGCTGGTGGGTCGGTCTGGCGCCCGGCCTCGGGCTTGCGACCCTCGCGGTCGCGGCGGTGCGCTCCGATCTGAGCGCCCGGCGGGAGCGTCGCATCGCCGACCGGCTGCGCGAGGTCCACCTCGCCGGGCACCGGATCATCTTTCGGCGTCCCGACCTGTTGACCATCGCGCGCCAGATCCACGCCGAGTGTTCTCGTGTGGTCGGTTTCGAGTGGTTCCATCTGGAGCTGCGAGCGCCCGACGGCGAACGAAAGAGCTGGGGAGCGGGACCGGACGGCAATGTCGAGGAAGGCCCGCCGGCACCGCCGTCGGCGCCGCCCCAGAAGGGAGGGCTGCGCCGGCGCGTCGCTTGGAAGGTCGTCAAGCGTGAGCTTTCCACCGCCGACCGCATTCTCGGTCGAATCAAGCTGTGGTGCGATCCGCGTGCCACCGACGAAGGGGCGGTGGATTGGCTCGACGCCTTTTTGCCGGAAGTCGCGTCGTCGATCGAGCGCGCGTTTCTCAACCGCGAGGCCCGACGGGACCCGCTGACCGACCTGGGGGACCGGCGGGTGCTGGAGAGCCGGCTCGAGGCGGCCTTTGCGGCCAGCCTGGATCGCGGCGAGCCGATGGCGGTGGTGATGGCGGACCTCGATCATTTCAAGAGAGTCAACGATCGCCACGGACACGCCATCGGCGACCAGGCCCTGATCGAGGTGGCGCGGATCCTGGAGAAACACCGCCGGGAAGCGGACGTCTGCTGCCGCTATGGAGGCGAGGAATTCGCGCTGGTGCTCGAGGACGCCGATGGCGAGACTGCGATGGCGGTCGCCGAGCGCATCCGGCAGGCGGTCGAAAACGCCCTGTTTGTGCCCGGAGGGAAAAAAGTTCCTTTGCGCTTGAGCGCGGGCGTGGCGTCGTTTCCGGAGCTCCATGCCAAGCAAGCCCACGAGTTGATCGAGCTCGCCGACCAGGCGCTCTACGAGGCCAAGGGGCGCGGCCGCAACCGTTGCTTGCTGAACCTCGGTCAAGGCCGCTTCCGGGACGCCGCCGGTACCGTCGTCGACCCCGAGGAGCCGGTGGCCGAGATCGAGCCACCGACGCTTTTTGCCTGAGCAAGGACGCTGGTGAGAAGTTCAGGCTAAGGCAGTGGCGCGATGGGCCCCCGGACCCAATCGGGGGCCGGCCCGAGTGGGGTGGTGCCTTGGGCCTCGGCGTGGGGCAACACATCGGGTGGCGCGGGTAGGCCGAGCTCGGTCTCGTACTCGCGGCGGTTGACCGCCACCGCCGCATCCAGCCACGCGGGCCGGGACGCGAGCTCGAGATCCCCGGCCAGATCCAGGGGCAGAAAAAAGGCGTCTTCCGGGTCGTCGAGAAGACCTCGCCCGGCGGCCTTCGCGGCGAGGGCCAGGTAGGCGGGCCTCAGCGTGTCGAGACAGCGGCGATAGTGCTCGCGAAAACGGCCGCGGGTCGGGTGAGGCGGTGTCGTGGAGCCCGCGCCGAGGCCCGCCGGAGGCGGTTGGGCTGCCCAGGACGGCTTGGCGACGTCCGGCGGTCCGAGAAACGACAGTCGGGCGGAGCGGCCGGTGAGAAAGCGGGCCGCCTCCCGGCTCATGACCGGTGCGGCGGTGCCGCCATCGCTATCGCCACCGCCATCGCCATCGCCATCGCCACCACCGCGCCGGCGGGCCTGGCGCCGGCCGAGCACCGCGGTGAGGTCGGCGAGCAAGGCGTCGCCCAGAATGGGGATCCACGAGCTCAAGGCGCGGCGAAAGACGGCCCAAGAAGGGGCCGGGTCCTTGCCGACGCGGGGTGGACGGAACAGCCACGGATGGCGGTGGATTCTCAACCGTGTGCGATGAAGCGCCACCGCGGCGCGCTGCCGGGCAGGCAGGGGGCTCTCCGCAGCCCCCCCCGGGTCGAGCAGGGCCCGGCGCAGCTCGTCGGCTCCGGGCTGGTCCCCCAGTTGTCTTCTGAGACCCGCATCGTCGAGGAGCAACCGCAGCCGGTGGATCCGCACCGGAGGAGTCTCGGTCGGCTTCCACCCCAGCACGTAGAGGCTGTAGCGCAGGCTCGCGCCCACCGCGTGACGCAGCAGGGTCACGCCCAGGTGGGTCAGCGGTGGCTGCTCTCCCGGCAGCAGGAGGCTGCGGCTGGCCCGGATCGACAAAATCGTTGGCGACTGTCTCAGTGCACCCAGTGGTGGGTGCGGCCGTGCTCCTCGAGCCAGGCGGTGGTCTGAGGGTGGATGGTGTCGCCGCCCTCCAGCTCGAAGAAAAACGGTGCCCGCGTCCGGGGGGCGGGCGCGACCTCGTTCATCGTCGCCGCCTCATAGAGCCGTCCGTTGAGCATGGTGTAGTCGATGTACTCGGATCGCCTTAGATCCTCGAGCGGGTTGCCGTCGATGACCACCAGATCCGCCAGCTTGCCGGTCTCGATCGAGCCGATGTCGCCGTCCAGGCCGACATAGCGCGCCCCATGGAGGGTCGCCGTGCGGATCGCCTCCCAGGGCGAGAAGCCGCCCTGCTCGAACATCCACATCTCCCAGTGAGAGGCCAGGCCCTCGCGCTGCCCGTGGGCGCCGATCTGCACCCCCACTCCGCGGTCGACGAGCTCTTTGGCGAAGGCCGCCACGGGGATGTGGTTGTAGTGCCCGTTGGGGGCCTTCTGACGGCGCATCGCGCGTGGCTCGACGATCGAGCGCGGGCTAAAGCGCATCAACCGTTCGTTCTTCCAGACATCGGTGCGGTCGTACCAGTAGTACTCGCCGGTGAGCCCACCGTAGGCGACTCCGAGGGTCGGTGTGTACCCGACCTCGGTCTGTTCCCAGAGCTGCTTGACGTCCTCGTAGGCCGTCTTGACCGGGATCGCGTGCTCGATTCCGGTGTGCCCGTCGACGAGCTCGGTGAGATTGTGCTGGAAGCGCATTCCCCCTTCGGGCAAGACCATGATGCCCAGCTCGCGGGCGGCGGCGAGGATCTGCTGCCGCTGGTCGCGCCGGGGTTGCTGATAGCTCTTGACCGAGATGGCGCCGACGTCCTTCATGCGCTGCACGTGAAAGCGTGCGTCGTCGAGGCTGTCGACCGTGGCGGTGGCGCCGGGGACCTGGGCGCCGTAGAGGATGCGGCCGGTGGAGAAGATCCTCGGCGTCAGGATCCGCCCGGCGCGCTGCATCTCGGCGGCGGAGAAGATCGCGGCGGTGTCGTTGGAAGGATCGTGGATGGTGGTGATGCCAAACGCCAGATTGGAGAATTGCTGCCAGTTTTGTTGCGGGGTGATCCCCGCGCGCGCCATGGCGCCGTGCGCGTGCGCATCGACCAGGCCGGGGATGATCGTCTTGCCCGCGACGTCCAGCACAAAAGCGTCTTCGGGCACCTCGACGTCGGCGGCCGGGCCGACCGCCGCGATCCGGTTGCCCGCCACCACGATCGTCCCGTTGTCGATCACCTCCTGGGTATCGTCGGCCCCCCGCATGGTGACAATCCGGCCACCGACCAGCGCGATGGTTCCCGCCGGGCGGTCGGCCTCGACCTCGAAGGAGATGTCGAGGCCCTCGGCCACCGGCTCGGGTAGCTCCTCGGGGGCGCCATCCAGAAAGGCGAAGGCGTCGGAGAGCTTGCGCCGGTAGAGAGTGGCGCCGAGCGACCACTCCAGGGTCGCCGAATCGGGCGACCAGTGCAGAAAGTCGCCGGCGCGTTTCGAGACCTGGCGAACTGGGAACGCCTTGCCGTCGCGAGCCACGCCCACCGTTCGCCCGGTGTGCGGGAAAGGCGCCACATAGGCGTTGTGCTCCTCGGTAAACGCCACCCATTCGCCGTCCGGCGAGACCATGAGAGATGTCGCCTTGGCGCCTTTGAGGTGGACCCGTTCGTCCAGGCCCCGGGTGTCGACGCTCTTGAGCTCCATCTCGGTCCGGGACTCGCCGGCCCGATCCGAGAAAAACACCCGTTCGCCGTCCGCGCCGTAGTGCGGCCCGAACCCGCTTTTGGACAGGCGTGTGGGCTCGGTGTCGTCACCGGCGTCGGTCGGCACGAGATAGAGACCGGGAAGCTCGGACCACAAGGGCGAGAGCAGAAACCCGCCCGAGAGTTTGCGGTAGACGATCGCGTCGCCCGACGGTGAAAAACTGGCTTCGACATAGTGACCGGGGTCGGACGTCAACAAGCGCCCCTCTCCGCCCGACGCCGGGACCACCCGGACGCTCCCCAGGTCCTGATCGTTCCAGGTCGTGTAGACGATCCAGCGGCCGTCACGGGAGAAGCTGGGATGGAACTCGAAATGGTCTTCCTGGGTGGTCAGACGCCGCAGAGTACCGTCGTCGAGGTCCCGGATATAGAGATGACCGAGCGCCTGGAAGAGAACTGTCTCCCCGTCGGGCGAGATCTGTGCCCACCGCGGCATCTTGATATCGACCGTGTCGGGCGCCACGTCGACCGGGAAGCGAACGGCGGACTGGATCTTCTTCTCGGTCCTGACGTGGACCGGGATCGGCGCGACCTCTTTGGTTTCGACGTCGACCCGGTGGATCCGACCGCCGGTCCAGAAGACGATCGTCTTCGAATCCGGCGTCCAGGAGAAGGCGGGGGCGTTGCCTTCGCTGCCACTGGTCTCCTGATGATCCCGCTCGAATCCGGGGAAGAGGGCCCATTCCTTGCCGGAATCGAGATCCTTCAGATAGAGCGCGCTCACCAGTCCGGGCAGTCGTTTGACAAAAGCCAGATGGCGGCCGTCGGGTGAAGGCGTCGGGCGAACGGCCCCGCCGGGGCCGCTCACCACAATGTCGGTCTCACCCTTCTCCCGGTCGAGTCGCTTGATGGCGAAGATCTGCCCCGTGGCGTCCTTGTTGTACTGCCAGACCCGTCCCCCGGTGGTGTCCTGGCTGTAGTAGAGGTAGCGCCCATCGGGGGAGAACGCCGGCTCGGCCATGTTCTTCTGATCGCGGTCGCCGTGTGGCCGCTCGGTCACCTGGAGACCGCCGCCGCCGCCGATGTGAAACAGCCAGATCTCCCCGGCCGGAATCGAACGGGTTGAGGTGAACCCCTTTTTTGCGGCGATGTAGCGTCCGTCGGGACTCCAGTAGGGGTTGTGAACCAGATGGACCTTCTCTTCGCTCACTGCCCTGGGGTCCGAGCCATCGGAGCTCATGATCCAGATGTTGTCCGCGCCGCCACGATCGCTGATAAAGGCGATCTGCGCGCCGTCGGGCGAAAATCGCGGTTGGAAGTTCCACTCGATGCCGGCGGTCAGCGCGGTGGCCTCGCCGCCCGAGATCGGGATGGTGTAGAGATCGCCCAGCATGTCGAAGACGATGGTCTGGCCGTCGGGTGAGACGTCGAGGTTGGTCCAGGTCGTCTCGCGGGTGTCGATCGAGATCGACTTCCATTCCCCCGGCGGATTGGAGACGTTCCACTTCGACTCCTCGGCGTCCGCCGAGTCCTGTTGCTTGCTCTTCTTTTTGGCGTCGGCACCCGTTGATACCAACGCGAGCAAGAGCGTCAATGCGACGGTCGAAAGATAAAAACGGTCCCGATTCATTGTCAGTACCTCCTCTCAGGGCCGCCAGAAGGTGCGGGTGAAGAGCGCGGCGATCGAGTAGACCTCGAGCCGGCCGAGCCACATCAACAGCACCATCAGCGCCTTGTGCCAGGAATCGAAAAAGGCGTAGTTCTCGACCGCTCCCACCAGGTTCAGACCCGGACCGATGTTGCCGAGCGTCGCGGCGGCGGCGGTGGCGGCGGTGACGATGTCGGGGCCGCCGAGCGTCAGCGCCAGCGCGCCCACGCCCCAGATGGACAGATAAAGGATAAAAAAGCCGGCGACGCTCTGCACCACCGAGTCCGGCACCTTTTTGCCGCCGACAAAGATCGACAAAACCGTGCTGGGACTGAAAATCAACCGAACCTCGCGCAGCGCGGATTTGATTCCGATGACCATGCGCATGATCTTCATCGAGCCGGAGGTGGACCCCGCGCAGCCGCCGACAAACATCAGGGCGACCAGCAAGATGCGGGAAAGCGACGGCCAGGCGTCGAAGTTCTCGGTGGCGAACCCGGTCGTCGTGAGGATGGAGACGACCTGAAACAGGCTGTCGACGCCGCGGTCGAGGAGGCCGTTTCCCTTGTCGTGCGTTGAGAGATCGAAAAAGACGAGCAGCGAGGCGGCACCCAGGATCAAGGCGTAAATGCGGAACTCGGAGTCGCGGACCAGATTGCCGCCACGGGTGGCCCAGGCGCGGAAGTAGAGCGAGAAGTTGGCGCCGGCCAGGATCATAAAGACGATGATGATGAGCTCGATGGCGGTGGAATCAAACGCCGCGACCGACGCGTTGCGGGGTGAGAAGCCGCCGGTCGACAGGGTCGAAAAGGTGTGGGTCAACGCGTCGTAGAGACCCATCCCGGCCACCATCAGCAAAAGCGTCTCGGCGGCGGTCAGGGCGAGGTAGAGCTTCCACAGGATGACCGCGGTGTCGTGGATCCGCGGGTGAAGGGACTCGGCCGACGGGCCCGGCACCTCCATCTTGTAGAGAAACCGCGCGCCGGGACCGAGCTCGGGCAGCAGCGCGACAAAGAGCACGATGATCCCCATGCCGCCCAGCCACTGGCTGAAGCTGCGCCAGAAGAGAATCCCGCGGCCGTGGACCTCGATCTCGGTCATGACCGACGCACCGGTGGTGGTAAAGCCCGAAGCGGACTCGAACAACGCGTCGATCGGGGTGGCGAAGACGCCGGCAAAGACATAGGGCAGGGCGCCAAAAACCGACGCCAGGATCCATCCGCCCGCCACCACCAGGATTCCCTCCCGGCGATAGGCCTCGCCGCCACCGCGGCCATAGAACATCAGCAAAAGCCCGCCGCCGGCGGTGATGACGGCCGAGATCAAGAAGGCCTGGGCGTCGGCCTCGCGGTAGATCAGCGAGCAGACGAGGGGCGCCAGCATGGCGCCGGCGAGTAGGAGGACCAGGCGGCCCAGAAAACGGGACGCCGCCCGAAGATTCACGCCCCGGCTCCCGGCCGGGTGGTCTGACGCGCGGGAAACAGCAGGTTGGCCGTTGCCAGCTCCGCTTCCTGGACAAAGAGGATGACCAGATCGCCGGCCTCCAGCCGGTCGCTGCCGTCGGGAACAAACACCCGCTCTCCGCGGCTCACCGCGCCGACGATCAGCCCGCGCGGCGCGCCCATCTCGGCCAGCGTCACACCGGCGGCCGGGCTCGCCGCTTCCAGCCGCCGCTCGAGCACCAGCGCGGCGCCGCGCTGCAGCGAGACGAGAGTGGCGCTGTAGTCGTTGTCGATGTACTCGCGGATTCGCTGGTAGGCGAGTGAGCGGGGTGAGAAGACCTCATGAAGATGGAGCCGCTGCCACAGCTTGGAGGTCTCGGCGCGTTGCGCGAGCGCCAGCACCTGCTCGATCTCGAGCTCCTGGGCCAGCAGACAGGCCATCAGATTGCTGTCGTCGTTGCCGGTCAGGGCCACAAAGGTCCGCGCCGAAGCGATGCGCTCGCTCTTGAGCAGCTGGAGATCGGTGGCGTCGCCGTGGATGACCTGGCACTTTGGGAACCGGGTGGCCAGCTCTTCGGCCCGGCTGCCTTCGCGCTCGATGATCCGCACTCGGGCGCCCAACCGGAGAAGGACCTTGGCCACGGTCTGCGCGGTCTCGCCGCCGCCGGCAATGACGACGTCGCCCAGCACCTCGCGACCGCTCGAGATCATCCGTTCGCAGGGCCCGATCGCCTCGGTGGTGCCGAGAATCAGCGCCTCGTCGCCGGCCCGTGCCCGATCGTCGCCACCGGGCACGATCAGTTGATCGCCGTGGAAAAAGGCCACGATCAGCGAATCCTTTGGCAACGGAACTTCCTTCAGAGGCTTGTGGGTCAGCGGTGAAGCCGACCCAAGCTTGACTTTGCGCAGTTGGACCTTGCCGTTGGCCAGATACTCGACCGCGACGGTGTTGTGTCCCCGGATCCGATTGAGAATCCGGGTGGTCGTCAGCAACTGGGTCGACAACAGTAGATCGACGCCGAAGAGCTCTTCGTAGAGTCGCCGGTCGGCGATGACCTCATCGGCGACACCGACCCGGACGACGGTTCTCTCCGCTCCCAGGTGCTTGGCGATAATCGCCGCCGTGAGGTTGGCCTCATCCGATGACGAGACGGCCATAAAGAGGTCGCATTCGGATACTCGCGCCTCGGTCAGCACCGGGGGGTGGGCGCCGTTGCCGGCGACGACCCGTGTGTCGAGCTCTTCGTCGATCCGCTCCAGCTTCTCGGTGCTGATGTCGATGACGGTGACCTCGTGGCCACTGCGCGACAGTGTGCGTGCGAGGTGGAAGCCGACCTCGCCGGCTCCCATCACGACATATTTCTGAGGACCGTTGGGATCGCTGGGGCTCATGGAGATAGGCCGGCCTGGGACAAGCGAATCAAATTGTAGCGGTCTTTGGACGATCCGAGGGCGCTCGATCGTGACGTCTCGAAAAGTCGTCTCCGACAGGCTAGACTCGTGCTTGCCCATCTGTCGCAAAACCTGAGATTATTAGTGGTTAGCGGACAATCCGTCTCCAGCAATCCTTCTCCAGGAGGACGAGGCCTATGAGTAGCAAGCGTTCGACTCTCTTGTGTCTGATTTCTTTGGCGGCACTTGCCGGCAGCGTGTTCGCCCAGGGTGCCGGCGGTATCGAAGGCAGCGTCGTCCGCTCGGACGGCGCCGGTCTCGGTGGCGTCGTCGTCGCGATCAACGAGCTGGGCGAAGTGGCCCTGACCGAAAGCGATGGCGGCTTTGCCTTCAACAGCGTTCCAGCGGGGGACTATTCCCTGAGCTTCACCTTGGGGGACAACTCCACCACCGAGTCGGTCTCGGTGACCGCCGGAGCCGTCACCGCGGTGCAGAAAGAGGTCGACTGGGACGTCAGCTTTGCCGAGACCATCACTGTCTACTCCGCCTCCCGGCGGCGCGAGCGGATCGTTGACGCGCCGGCGGCGGTCACCGTGATGAGCGCGGAGGAGATCGTCCGCGAGTCGAGCGCCGGGCAGCTTCCCAAGGTTCTCGAGTTCACGCCCGGGGTCGAGGTGACCCAGAGCGGCGTCAACGATTTCAATCTCAATACCCGGGGGTTCAACAGCTCCTTGACCCGGCGCGTCCAGGTGTTGGTAGACGGACGTGACCCGGCGGTGCCCTTTCTGGGCTCGACCGAGTGGGGCTACCTCGCCAACCAGGAGGGCTTGGCGTCGATCGAGCTGGTGCGCGGCCCGAGCTCGGCGCTCTATGGAAAAAACGCCTTCAACGGCGTGCTCAACCTGATCACCGAAGCGCCCAAGGACGCGGTCGGCGGCCGACTGACCTTGAGTGGAGGCGAGCTCAGCACCCTGCGGGGCGAGCTCGGCTGGGCGGCCGATCTGGGCAAGGACTGGTACATGAAGCTCAAGGCGGCCTACTTCGAGGGTGACGGTTTTACCGTGCCGCGCACGACGAGCACCGAATACGCCGGGCTGCCGAACGAAGTCGCGCCGGCCGGAAACTTTCAGGACTCGCAGGATTTCAGCCTGCGGTTCGACAAAGTGTTCGGCAACACCGGTCTGCTGACCCTCGAGACCGGTCATTTTGATGGCGAGGGCTACGTGGTGGTGACCGGAATCGGCCGGGTGGACGTCAACGACATCCGGAGAAAGTACAACCGCGTCAACCTCAACGCCGGCCGTTTCAACCTGCTGGCCTACTCCAACGACCGGGAAAGCCCGGATCAGTTGGCGCTGGCCTCGGGTGGACGGATCTTTCTCGACACCAGCAACGAGGTCATCGAGGGACAGGCCAACTGGGGCTTCAACCAGGACAAGATCCGCCTGGTCCTCGGGGCCTCGACCAAGAGCGAGGACATCGACACCGCAAACAGCGCCGGCTTTCAGACGCTGATCTTCGAGCCGGTGTCCTCGAACTCGGAGGCGGCCTTTGGTCAGGTCGACTTCGAGCTGGGCAAGAAGGTCAAGCTGGTCCTGGCCGGGCGCTATGACTCGAGCTCGCTCCACGAGTCGCAGACCTCGCCCAAGGCCGCGCTGGTCTACGGGATCAACGCCGACCACAAACTGCGATTCAGCTACAACGAGGCCTTCCAGGTGGCCAACTACTCGGAGTTCTTTCTCGACGCCCCGACCGCCATCCCCGGCGTCGGCGCGGTCCTCGACCTGTCGGCGATCGAGGGGCTTTGTGCGGTGTTGGGGGTCTCCTGCGGCTTCGATGTGCCCACCCGGGTGCGCGCGCTGGGCAACAAGGACTTGGACCTCGAAGAGGTCACCTCGTATGAGGTCGGCTACAGCGGCATCCTGGGCGGCAAGGCCTTTGTGACGGTCGACTACTACAACAGCGAGCTCACCAACTTCATCACCGATCTGTCGGCCAACCCGTTCGGGCTGGTCAATCCGAATTTCGGGCCCTACCGGCTGCCGGACGGCAGCCCGGCCCCGGCACTCGTGCTCGCGACGCTACAGGGGGCCCTCGGTCCACTCATCGCGTTTCTGTCCAACAACGTCGACGGGACGCCGATCTTTGCGCTGGCCTCCTACACCAACGCCGGCGCGGTGGACACGCAGGGCATCGATCTCGGTGTGACCGTGCAGGCAAACCGCAACTGGGGCTACAACTTCAGTTACTCGTGGTTCGATTTCGACATCACCGAGCCGGGTGTCTCCGCCGGCGATCTCGAACCCAACGCTCCGGAAGGCAAGTTCTCGGCCGGGGTCAGCTACCGCGGCAACAAGGCGGGCGCCTCGCTGAATATCCGTGGTGTGGACGGCTTCAACTGGGCGGCGGGCGCGTTCCAGGGCCGCGTCCCCTCGTATGAGGTGGTCAACTTGAGCGGTGACTATCAGGTGAGCGAGCAGGTGACCCTGGGCCTCAACATCTCGAACCTGTTCGACGACGACCACTACGAGTCGTTTGGGGGCGACCTGGTGGGCCGCCGCGGCATCGGTTACGTGCGGTTCAACTGGTAGCGCTCATCCGAGGATCGAAGCGGCCGGCGCCCCGGTGGATGCCCCGGCAGGAACGCTGGGAGCCCGCGCGCGCAGGAAAGACGTGGAAGTTATCTGGCGGTCCGCGCGGGCTGACAACGAGGCGCGAGCGAACGCAGCCAAGTCCGGGTAGCGAGCGCCGTTTCCAGCCGGGGCATCCATCGGGCCGCCAAAGCCGGCCGAGCGACGGTATTGGCGTGATCAACGGCTGGCAGGGTCGCTAGCCGCTTCCACTAGCGGTCGCCTCACATCGCGATGAGGGCCTTGATCGGGCCGCACACTGTGGCTGTCTTGCCCGCCTCTTCGAGTGCCGTTACGATGCGTCTTATTGAGGGACCATCGAGCGGAGGGACGATCTTGGACGTGTCCACAATAAAACGCGCGATCGCCGGGCTGTGTGTCCTGCTCGCCGGCCTGGCTCCGGTGCCGGCCGCCTCGGCCGAGACCCCGAGCTTCCGGATCGGCGTCATGGTGGACGGTCCCTGGTCGATGAACGTGACCATCCGGGAGCTGACGGTGAGCGAGATCACCGCGCTCACCGAGGGCGAGTTCGACGTTCGGTTCCCAGACGAGGCCTACCTGGTGGGAGACTGGACGTACGAGACCGCGCAAAAGAATCTCCGGCGGCTGCTCGACGACGCCGATGTGGATCTGGTCATCACCTGGGGCCTTCTCGGCTCGTACGCGGTGTGCTGCCTCGGCGAGCTGTCCAAACCGGTGATTGCGCCGGTGATCCTGGACCCGGCGCTCCAGGGCTTGCCGTTTCTGGACGGCACCAGCGGCGTGCGCAACTTGAACTACGTGTCGCTGCCGGACACTCTGGCGCGCGAGCTCGACGGGTTCCGGGCGATCGTGCCGTTCGACCACGTCGCGATCGTGACCAACGCAACGCTCCTCGAGGCGATCCCCGAGCTGGTGGACCGCACTCGCGCCAACCTCTCCGGCACCGGGATCGACTTCGAGTACATCCCCGCGGTGGACTCCGCGGAGGAAGTCCTGAGCGCGGTCTCTCCGGATGTCGACGCGGTCTATGTCTGGCCGCTGTTTCAGTTTTCGGACCGGGAGTACCGGCGCTTGATCGACGGTTTTATCGAGCGCAAGCTGCCGAGCTTCTCCGGTTTGGGGGGTGGAGACGTCGAGGCCGGAATGCTCGCCTCCGCCGGGTCCCCCGATTTCTTCCCCAAGATCGCGAGACGGATCGCGCTCAACGTCCAGCGCATCCTTCTGGGGGAGGACGCGGGGGACATTCCGGTTGAGTTCAGCGTGCCCGACGACCTGGTGATCAACATGGCCACCGCCCGCGCGATCGACGTTTCCCCCCGCTGGGAGATCTTGATCGAGGCGGACGTGCTGCACCCCGAGGACGTGGAGGGAGCGTTTGACTTGTCCTTGCAGCGCGCCGTCGAGGAGGCGATCCAGGTCAATCTGGATCTGATCGTCGAACGGCGCGCCGTCGCCGCGGGGGCCCAGGAGATCGACATCGCCCGGGCCGCGCTGCGCCCCGAGCTCGGTGTGTCCGCGTCGAACGTCACCATCGACGAAGACCGCGCGGCGGCCAGTTTTGGCAGCCAGAGTGAGCGCACCACCACCGGCTCGGCCAGCCTCACCCAGCTTTTGTACTCGGATGCGGCCCGGGCCAATGTGGCGATCCAGAAACGGCTGCAGGAAGGGCGCGAGCTCGATCTCGAGACCCTCCGGCTCGACATCGCGCTCGAGGCCGGCACGACGTACCTCGATTTGATGCGGGCCAAGGCGCTCGAGCGGGTGCAGAAAAACAACGTCGAGCGCACGCGGTCGAATCTCGACCTGGCCGAGATCCGCCGTGAGATCGGCGTCGCATCGGCCGGCGAGGTGCTGCGCTGGGAGAGCGAGGTGGCGAGCGCCCGCAACGCGCTGGTCGACGCGGTGGGCAACCGGCGAACCGCCGAGATCGCGGTCCGGCGGCTACTCCACCGGCCGCTCGACGAGCCCTTTTTGACCGAAGAAGTGACCCTCGACACCCCGGGGCTGGGTGGCGACGAGGCACGTTTCCGCAGGATCATCGACACGCCGAAACGCTACGAGCTGGTGCACGAGTTTGTCGTTCTGCAAGGCTTGGCTCGCTCGCCCGAGCTCCAGCGGATCGACGCCGCGATCGCCGCTCAGGAGCGGCTCGTGACCACGGCGCGACGCGCCTCCTGGCTGCCCACGGTCGCTCTCCAGGCGGGGCTCGATGAGATCCTCTCTCGAGGAGGGGTCGGGTCCGACGTCACGTCGTCGCCGTTTGGGGTTCCCCTGGCCGATGACACGAGCTGGAGCTTTGCGCTCAACGCCTCGGTGCCGCTCTTCTCCGGGGGTCTGCTGGCGGCCGAGGAGGTGCAAGCCGAGATCGAGCTCGAGCGGCTTCGTCTCCAGCACACCGCGGTGGCGGAGAAGGTCGAGCAACGCATCCGGTCGGCTCTCGAGCAGGCCCGGGCGTCTTTTCTGGGCATCCGGCTGTCGGAGCAGGCGGCGAACGCCGCCCGAGGCAATCTCGAGCTGGTCGAGGACGCCTACGCCCGCGGCGTGAGCTCGCTTCTCGATCTCCTGGACGCCCAGACCAACGCGCTCAACGCCGAGGAGACGGCCGCCAACGCGCTCTATGATTTTTTGATCGACCTGCTCGAGATTCAGCGTGCCGGCAACGTGTTTGCGCTTCTGGCGAGCGAGGAAGAGCGGCGCGCGCAGCTCGAGGAGCAGGACCGGTTTGTCGCGACCCATTCAGCAAGGGAGTAGCTTGATGACGATCGACGGAGGACATCGTGGACCCTCGGCGACTCGCGCCGCAACGCTGGTGCTTGGTTTTGCCGTGGCGCTGTCGATTCTCGGCTGTGGCGAAGAGCCGGTGGTCGAGACCGTGTTGCGGCCGGTGCGCTATCAGATGGTGAGCTCGAGCGCGGAGGCGCGCGCGCGGACGTTTGCCGGCGTCGCCCGCGCCGGCGTCGAATCGCAGCTCAGCTTTCGCGTCGCCGGGACCGTCGAGCGCGTGCCGGTGGTCGTCGGCGAGAGCGTCGGACGCGGTCAGCTTCTGGCGCAGATGGATCGCACCGACTACGAGCTCCGGGTGCAGGAGGCGGTGGCCGGTCTGGCGCAGGCGGAGGCCGCGGCCCGCAATGCCGAGGCCGACTACGACCGGGTGCGCGGACTGTATGAAAACAACAACGCCTCGCGGCGGGAGCTGGACGGGGCGCGGGCGAGCAGCGAGTCGAGCCAGGCGCAGGTCGAAGCCGCTCAGAAGCGCCTCGAGCAGGCCCGCCGGCAGCTTTCGTACTGCACCCTACGTGCGCCCGTCGACGGCACGGTCGCCTCGGTCGACGTCGAGGTCAACGAAAACGTAAACGCCGGCCAAAAGGTCTTTCTCTTGACCGCTGGTTCGGAGATCGAAGTCGAAGTCGCTCTCCCCGAGGCGGTGATCTCGGCCGTCCGGCTCGGCCAGACGGTCGACGTGTTCTTCGACGCGCTGCCCGGCCGGACATTCGAGGCCGAGGTGACCGAGGCCGGCGTGGCGGCGGTCGGAACCGCCACCACTTTCCCCGTGACCGTGCGGCTCGCCGGGTCGGATCCCGACATCCGGTCGGGGATGGCCGCCGAAGTCGCCTTTCGGTTTCTGTCCGGCGACTCGGCCGGCCGGATGGTGGTGCCGGCGGTGGCCGTCGGGGAGGATCGCGACGGGCGGTTTGTCTTTGTGCTCGAAGAGTCCGCCGGTGAGGAGGGCCTGGTGCGTCGCAAACCGGTGACGGTCGGCGAGCTGACCGCCGACGGCCTGGAGATTCTCGGCGGCCTGACCGAAGGAGAGCGCGTCATCACCGCCGGTGTTCGGCGGCTCACCGACGGGGAGCGAGTCAAGCTGCTGATCCAGCCGGGAACCGAATCGTGAGCTTGACGCGAGCGGCGATCGCGAACAACCGGGTCACGTTCGCCGTTCTCGCAGTGATCCTGGTTGCGGGGATACAGGCCTATTCCGGAATGCCCCAGTCCGAGGATCCGGGGTTCACCATCCGCACCGCGATGGTGATCACCTATTTTCCCGGCGCCAGCCCCGAAAGGGTCGAGCAACTGGTCACCGACAAGCTGGAGAAGGCGATCCAAGAGATCCCGCAGGTCGACGTCATCAACAGTCAATCAAAAAACGGCGTGTCGATCATCGTCGTCGACATCCAGGAGCGCTACAGGGCGATGCGGCCGATCTGGGACGACCTGCGCCGCAAGGTGAACCGGGCCGCCGCCGATCTCCCCGACGGGGTCATCGGGCCCAATGTCAACGACGAGTTCGGAGATGTCTTTGGCACCGTGGTCAACCTGACCGGGGACGGCTACACGGCCGCCGAGCTCAAAGACATTGCCGACGAGGTGCGCGACGAGCTCCTGCTGATCGACGAGGTGGCCAAGGTCGAGATCCACGGCGCCCAGGAAGAGCGTGTGTTTGTCGAGTACAACAACGCCCGGCTGGCCGAGCTCGGGCTCTCACCCGGTCAGCTCAAGAACATCCTCGAAAGCCGCAACATCATCAACCCCGGAGGGCAGGTGCGGACGCTCGACGAGGAGATCGTGCTCGAGCCCTCCGGCAACTTCGAGTCGGTCGAAGACCTCAAGCGGACCATCATCAGCCTCCCCGGCAACGACGAGCTGATCTATCTCGAGGACGTGGCGCAGATCACGCGCGGCTATGTGGATCCGCCCGAGAACAAGATGCGGGCCAGCGGCGAGCCCGGCTTGGCGCTGGCCGTCTCGATGCGCGAGGGCGGCAACATCCTGCTACTCGGCGAGCAGGTCGCGACCACGATCGACCGGGTCGAGAAGAGCTACCCCCACGGGGTGGACTTCGAATTCACCCAGTTCCAGGCCGGCGAGGTGGAGAAGAAGGTCGACGATTTTGTCGGCAACCTCATCCAGGCGGTGGTCATCGTGATGGTGGTCATGCTGGTCAGCCTGGGTCTGCGCACGGGCCTGGTGGTGGCCAGCCTGATTCCGATGGCGATCGTCATGGCGTTCATCTTTATGGCGTTCTTCGACGTCGGGATCAACTCGATGTCTCTGGCGGCGCTGATCATCGCGCTCGGTCTGCTGGTCGACAACGCCATCGTCATGTCCGAGTCGATCATGGTGCAGATGGCCGAGGGCACTCCGGCCAAGGAAGCGGCGATCGCCTCCGCCAACGAGCTGCGGACACCGCTTCTGGTGTCGTCGCTCACCACGGCGGCGGCCTTTCTGCCCATCTATCTGGCTGAGTCGGCCGTCGGCGAGTACACCGCGGCGCTCTTCCAGGTCGTCACCATCACGCTCTTGTGCTCGTGGGTGCTGGCGCTGACGATGATCCCGCTGTTCTGCGTTCTTTTTCTGAAGGTCAAGCCGCGGGCAGAAGGAGCGCTCGACACGCCGTTTTACCGCCGTTACCGGTCCTGGCTGCTGGCCGGCCTGCGCCGCCCCTGGCTCTCGGTGGGCGTGGTCGCGCTCGTTTTTCTCGGTGCCATGCAGCTCTTTGGGCTGGTGCCGGCGATCTTCTTCCCGCCCAACGAGCGAGCGACCTTGACCGCCGAGCTCAACATGCCGACGGGTACTCCCCTGGCGAGGACCGAGGAGGTCGCTTTGGCGGTCGAGGAATTCATCCGGGAAAACCTGCGCGTGAGTCCCGACCAGGCCGAAGCCGGGGAAGAAGGAGTGACCAACTGGGCGACCTTTATCGGCGAGGGGGCGCCGAGGTTCATGCTCTCCTACGGTCCCGAACAGGCGAGCCCCGAATACGCCATCCTGGTGGTCAACGCGACGTCGCGTGAGTTCATCGACACCGCGGTCGACGAGCTGCGTCGGTTCTGCCGGCCCTTCCCGGGTCTCAAGGCCAAGATCGAGCCCCTGCCCCTGGGTCCACCGGCCGGGGATCCGATCGAGGTGCGAATCGCGGGCCGCGACAACGACACCATTTTCGCCCTGGTCGACCAGGTCAAGCGCCGCCTGGGCGAGGTTGCCGGACCGAGAAACATCGCGGACAATTGGGGCGCCCGATCCAAGAAGCTCCTGGTCAAGATCAACGAGGCCCGCGCCCAGCGCGCCGGCGTCACCCACGAGGACGTCGCCATCTCGCTCCAGACGCTGCTCTCCGGCATCACCACCACCGAGTATCGTGAGGACGACAAGGTCATCCCGGTGACTTTGCGCTCGGTTGGCGCGGACCGGCTCAACCTCGAGAAGCTCGACAGTCTGAACGTCTTCTCCCAGGCAACCGGTCTGTCGGTGCCGCTCAAGCAGGTGGCCGACCTGGAGGTCGCCTGGCAGCCCGCGAACATCCGGCGCCGGGATCGGCTAAAGACCGTGACGATAGCCGCCGACCTCGATCCGGGCTTTACGGCCATCGGGGTCAACCAGAATCTGGTGCCGCTGCTCGAAGAGGACGCGGCCGGCTGGCCGCTCGGTTACTCGTATGAGATCGGCGGTGAGGACGAAGCGTCACAAGAGGCCAACGCGTCGATTGCCGCGCAGCTTCCGATCGCGGGTCTGATCATCATCCTGCTATTGGTCGGCCAGTTCAATTCGATCCGCCGGCCGTTGATCATCCTGATCACCATCCCGCTGGGTCTGATCGGCGTCATCGTCGGTCTGCTGATCATGCGGTCGTATTTCGGGTTTATGACTCTGCTGGGAGTGGTGTCGCTCGCCGGGATCGTCATCAACAACGCCATTGTCTTGCTGGACCGGATCAACCTCGAGATCGAAGAAAACGGGCTTTCTCCACAGCGCGCGGTGATCGAGTCCGCGCAACGCCGGCTGCGACCCATCATCTTGACCACCTTCACCACCCTCGGCGGGTTGATCCCGCTGTATCTCGGCGGGGGAATCATGTACCAGCCGATGGCGGTGGCGATCATGTTCGGACTGGTCTTTGCGACCGCGCTCACTCTTGGAGTGGTCCCGATTCTCTACGCGCTCTTCTTCCGGGTCAGCTTCAAGGACTTCAGTTATTGAAGGTACTCCATCGCGCACCCCCGGGAAGTCTCTTCCCTCTCCTGATCGCTCTCGTTGCGCTGTTTCTCCTCTACCCGCTGATGATCGAGCTGGGTGGGATGCAGTACTTTCGTTTTGGCTTTGTTCTGGTCCTCGCGCTCGCCGCCTATTCGGTGGGCAGGAGCCGGAAACACCTTTGGACTGCAATCCTGCTCGGGGTACCCGCCGCGGTGGGCCAGTTGGTCGTCTACGCGCGGCCCGAGGGGCGGACGCCGCTGGTGGCGTTGGTGATCGCGTTTGTGTTTCTGGCGTACACGACCGTCGTCGTCTTTTGCTCGGTCGTTCGGGCTGGCCGGGTGACCGCCGACAAGATCGCCGGAGCGGTCTCGGTCTATCTGTTGCTGGGATTGTTGTGGGCGCTGTTGTACGCCCTGGTGTCGATGCTCGACCCCGGGGCGTTCCGTCTACCACCCGGTCTCGTGCTGGAACCGGGGACCTCGGGCGGGGAATACGCTTTCATCTACTACAGCTTTGTCACTCTCACCACTCTTGGCTACGGTGAGATCTCGCCAACCAGTCACTGGAGCCAGGCGTTTGCGTGGATGGAGGCGGTCACCGGGCAGTTGTTCCTTGCCATCCTTATCGCCCGCCTCGTTGGGCTGCATCTTGCGGACGGCGCACGCCAGGAGTGAAGTGGAGCCACCGTGATGAACGCTCGACTCGGCCGGCGACTCACCCTCGGGCTCTTGGTGGCCCTCTCAGCCACCTCGGCCTGGGGCCGGGAGGTGGAGCGGCAGTTCAAACCGATCCCGCGCGGAGAAGCGAAAGCCCTCAGGATCGAGATTCCGGCCGGCGAGGTTGAGCTCACGCCGAGCGCGGGGAGCGAGCTGCTGGCGGAGCTGGTGCTCGACTGCATCGGCAAGCTCGAGCCCTGCGAGAAAAACGCCCGGGCGATTCGGATTGCTTCCAAACGGGAAGGGGAGACCCAGGCGGTCGGGCTTACCCAGCCCGATCGTTACGGCAAGAAAACCCGGACCTGGTTTGTTTGGAGCCGGGGGTGGTCCTTTGAGACACCCACAAAAAAGAGGGTCGAAGGCCGGTCTCGCTTCCTGAAAACCTACGGCTGGACGCTTTCCGCTCGGCTTGTCCTGCGGTGTCCCAGCTACGAATCGGTCGAGGTGCTGCTCGGGGAGGGAGCGCTCTCGGCGGCCGGCGTCACCAGCCCGCTGAGCGTCCGGCTCCTCAAAGGAACGGTCAGTTTGTCGGCGCCGGCCGATTCGGTCCGGAGCGTTCACATCGACATCGGCCGCGGCTCCGGGGTCTTGAAGCCCCTGACCGGCCGCGCGTTGCGGGCCAAGACGATCGACTGGGCCGATGGAACGGGGTCCAATGACTTGTCGGTGCAGATCGACAAGGGGGCGGCCACCGTCTCGCTCTACTGAAGTGGACCTCGAAGCCGTAAGGTAGGATCCGGCGGTCATCGAGCACAGGAGAACCGCATGAACGAGCCCGAGCCCCGACAGGCCCCAAAGCTAGCCTTGATCATCGGTGTGGCCGCCCTTTTTGGCGGTCTGTGGCTGCTGCTCAACGCCCAGGGCGTCGGGGTGCCGCCGTTCAAGAGGCTGTGGCCGGTGCTGTTTCTGCTCGCCGGCGCCGCGTCGCTCGCCGACTATCTTCTGCTGAGCCGCCACCCCCGGGCTGCCGGGTGGGCGCTGGCGTGGACCGGCTTTGGAGTGCTCGGCTTTGCGCTGACCCTCGACTACACCAACATGCGCAAGATCCTGGACTGGCTGCCGAGCTTCCCGACCATCATCGGGCTGGCGGTCGGCACCACCTGGCTCGCGGGTGGGCGGAAGAACTCGAACCTGCCGATCGCGGCGGCCGTGCTGGTCGGGATCGGATTGATGGGGTTTGCGGCCCGTTTCGACGTGCTCAAAGCCATCCTGCCGTCGGTCCAGGTGATCTGGGCGATCCTGTTCCTGGCCGCGGGCGGCTATCTGGTGTGGCGCACCGTCAAAGAGCGATAGCGGATAACGGTGACAGGATACTTAATTCGGTGTGCGTAGCGGCGCTCGGCAAAACGTCCAGCACGCCGAATTAAGTATCCTGTCACCCCGCTTCTAGCCGAGATTGCGCAGGGCTTCCTCGAACAACCGCTGAACTTCCGGGTCGTCCGAGTGAGCGCGCTCGCTCGATGCCGGCGTAGCCTCCGGCTCTAGGACCTCGGGCTCCTCCGCCGGTGACTCCATCTCGGTCCGCTGGCGAACATAGTCGGCGATCCGCGACACATCGCCGGGTCTGGGCTGGTGGAACTCGACCCCCCAACGGCATTTGTCGTCGGTGTTTTGGCGATTTTGCACGATGGCGTCGACGTCGACTCGGGACAAATCGCCTTCGAAGTCGGCGGTGATGCGGACAAAGTGCCCGAGTTTTTCCTCGCGGCCGGTCTCGAGCGCCATGCCGTGTGCGCTCAGATCGACCACCCGGCAGCGAAGCTCCGAGCTGCCGGTCCTGACCCGCGCGGCCGCGTTGACCGCAGCATGAGGATAGAGACGCCTATTCTCGTTCATGCTTATCCGCTCCCCCCTGCAGCTCTGGTGTCGAAGTGATCGAGGGGGTCGTCGACGCCCTCGGATGTCTCGAGTTTACTTGGGCTTGAGCCGTAATGCTGTCGAGTGGGTCACAGGGGTGGCCGCTCGAAACGGCCCGTATCAGCCCTCGAGGGCGCGATTCCACTCGGCGACCCGGTCTCCCTGGCTCTCGAGCAGGGCTGCGGTGTCGCCGTCGATGGAGACGCCTTGGATCTTGTCGCCCTGAGCGATCGAGTCGACCACGTCCTGACCGGAGACCACACGACCGAAGACCGAGTGGTTGCCGTCGAGGTGCGGCGTGGCCACGTGGGTGATGAAAAACTGGCTGCCGTTGGTCCCCGGTCCGGCGTTGGCCATCGACAGCACACCGGGGCCGTCGTGCTTGAGGGACGGATCGAACTCGTCCTCAAAGCGATACCCGGGGCCGCCGCTCCCGGTTCCGGTCGGGTCGCCGCCCTGGATCATGAAGTTGGCGATCACCCGGTGAAAGGCGATGCCGTCGTAGTAGCCCCGCTGGGCCAGATTGACGAAGTTCGCCACGGTCAACGGTGTCTTGTCACTGTGGAGCTCGAGCTCGATCGAGCCCTTGTCGGTCTGAATGGTTGCGTGCAAAAGGAGCCTCCTTGGAGTTGGTCCGCCGTCTCACCGGCGGCTCAAACCGGGGGAACCTATCATCAAGCGGCGCCAAGCGGCACAGGGCATTCCCGGCTGCGCGCTCGGACCTTGTAGGGGCGGGGCTTGCCCCCGCCCGCTCGGTGCGCGCCATTCTCGTTCTCGCTGCACGTTTCGGTTCTTTGTAGGGGCGGGGCTTGCCCCCGCCCGCTCGGTGTGCGCCATTCTCGTTTCTCGCTGCACGTTTCGGTTCTTTGTAGGGGCGGGGCTTGCCCCCGCCCGCTCCGGTGCGTGCTACTCATCTGCCGGCTCAGGCGCGGCCGGCGGAGGCGGGGTCACCATAATGTGCGAGGTCGCCGTACCGGGCCGCATGATCCACGGTGCGCCCGGCTCGGCCGGGGTGGTGGAAAGCCCGGTCGACTCCTCGGTCGCATACGGCGTGTAGACCGCATAGACAAAACGCGCGCCGGCGACTTCTCCCGTCGCAAAATCGGCCACCGCAAGCGGGCCGCCGAGACTGTAGACCGTCGCGGGCTCCGAAGGCATCTCGAGCTTTCCGGTCTCGACATCCTCGTGCCGCTGGTTGATCGAATCGGGGCCGCTCATCCCGGCAGCACGCAACTCTCGGCCACGAGCCATATAGGGCTCGAGAGAGTCGTGGTAACAGGCGACTTGGAAACGCTCGTCGCCGGGCTTGTCGGCCAGACAGATCATTTGGTTGGCGCCTCGTCGCAGCGTCAAGAGCTCGCCTTCGGCCGTATAGCCGAGCACGGTTGCCTCCTCTCGCAGCTCCGGTGGCGCCGCGTGGACCGCCAGCGCGACATGGGCCTCGGCGTTTTCGACCTCCCCCGCCTCGGCCGGGCGTGGGAGCTCGAACAAAAGCCGGTCGCCCGTCGCCCCGTCGGCAAGCGGCGAGTCTCCGGCCCTCGTGCAGCCGACCGAGGCACAGAGAAGCACAGCGAGCACAAAAACCGCGCCTCGTTGAAGCGGCCGGCGCCCCTGCCGGCCGGACGCGCGCGTCCGTCGTCCAAGCTTGTTGCTCATCCACACAGATCGCCATTCTAGTGCCCGCGCCCAAATTGACACCCCTGGGGCGCTCTCGTAGACTGACCGACCCTGACGGGGCGTGGCGCAGCCTGGTAGCGCACCTGCTTTGGGAGCAGGGGGTCCCGAGTTCAAATCTCGGCGCCCCGATAATGAGGGCGATTCGGCAATTCGGGCCCCCGGTTCCACCGGTTGCCCACCTCGGCTGCCTGTAGCTCAGCTGGATAGAGCAGCGGCCTTCTAAGCCGCGGGTCGGGGGTTCGAATCCCTCCAGGCAGGCCAATCAGAAAACGGCGAATAGCGAAACGGGACCGTGAATCACAAGCCCTTATTCTTCGCTGTCCGCCTTGTGGTGGGTGTAGCTCAATGGTAGAGCCCTGGATTGTGGTTCCAGTGGTTGGGGGTTCAAATCCCCTCACCCACCCCATCAGACGATCTTCCAAGCGCCCTTAGCTCAGCTGGATAGAGCGACAGCCTCCGGAGCTGTAGGTCAGAGGTTCGAATCCTCTAGGGCGCACCATTTTCACCATCGGTGAAAATGATTCGCCCTCGAGTCCTCGGACGTCGCTCAGCGATCTACGATCGCTTTCGCTCGGTAGCGAATCCTCTAGGGCGCACCATTTCTTCTACGTTTCTCTGCGGCGGTTTGAGATCAATTTCGCCTCTCTTGATGTGATCTCCCCTGCTCCCGGTCACCGCTCTTTACCTGGCTTCGCGAACCCGTTGCCGTCGATCTCGTAGTCCTCGAAGGCCCAGGCATAGACATGGTCGGTGGTCCTGAAGCGCCACTGGTCTTTCTGGTTGTAGCCGATGACCTCGGGGAGCACGGAGCCGTCGAACTGCCAGCCCTTCTCGCCCTTACGGAAGAACCAGGGTGCTAGACGGTAGTTGCGGTCTTCGGGAAAGACGACGGCTGCGAGGCTGCCCCGGATGCGAATGTCCGGGCGGGCGTCCTTGTACCTCTTTGCTATGAGTGCCTGGCCATGACCGCTGGAGCTCTTGCGGAGGATGGCCTTGGAGGCGTCGGTATAGAGGCCGAGTTCAGAGTTCGTGATGCCTCGGATCTGAGTTTCGAGCCAACGCTCCCAGGCCAGGCGAGGCGTCGGCTGGGCGGCGTAGCGGGACAGGCCGGCGGCTTCGGCCTGCCCGACCGGCTTCCCTAGGGCCGCATCGAAACGCCAAATGTTCCTTTCGGGAATGGCCTTCGAGCCGATTTCGTACTTCTCGTAGAGGTCGGCCACGGTACGGGTGTTCTCGGTGGCCTCGTCGAGGACCGCCCCAACGCGGTAGTTCTCGCCGTCGAAAAGGTAGTAGTAGAAAAGGGGAAGTTCGTCGAGCGGACGGTTGTCTTTGGGAACCTCGAGCTCCGGTCCGAGTGTCCTCTTCAGATACTCCTCGAACTCTCTGACGGTCCGCACCGAACCCGACTGCCCGCTGGGGGGATACTGGTAGTTCACGGGTAACCGGCGTTCCGACAGATTAACGCTGACCGGAACGTTGACGTAGACATCGGCCAGCGGGTAGAAGCCGGTGGCTTCCTTGAACTCTTCCGCCATGGACGCGATAGCGTGAACGTCCGCGATGCGGTCGGCATCGGTCTTAGCCGGGTTGTTTTGGCAGGCGAGGCAGACGAGGACGCCGAGGGCGGAAGTGATGCCGAGTGGTGCTCGACGTAGGCGCTCGTAGCAGAGCATGGAAAAGCCGTGTTTGATGATAGCAGCGCGATCTTCCCAAAAGAGGGAGAAGGTCGAGCCGACGAGGCGATCCGGTGGTTGGAGGAGGCGTACTCCGAACGCTCGTTCTTCCTGCCGTTTGCCGGCATCTCGCCAGCGTTCGACCAGTTGCGGGGCGATCCACGCTTCGCGGAAATTCTTCAACGCATGGGGCTTCCGGCCTAGGAGCTCTCCCTCTCTTCCTTTCCCCCATCATTCCCCCGGAAGATCGACTCGATCGGTTGATCGAAGACGGTGGCGATCCGGAAGGCGAGCGGCAGGCTGGGGGCGAATTTTCCGGTCTCGATAGCGTTGACGGTCTGTCGTGAGACTTCGAGCTCGGCCGCCAGCCGCGCCTGGGTCCAGTCGCGCTCGGCGCGTAGGACTTTGAGGCGGTTTTTCATGCGTATCTCCGCTGGCCGGCGATGACGCCGTAGGCGTAGACCACCATCATCAGGACGGCGATGTCGGAGACGTCGGTCTCGAGGATGACTCCCGCGCGCTCGAGTAGTTGATAGGCGATGGTGCCGATCAGGCCGGCTCCGAATCCCAGGGCGAGTGCGTCGAGTTGAATCTTGCGCTGGAGCTCGTCGGCCTGGCGCAGGAATTTGCTGAAGGCCACCAAGAGCAGAAGCCCCGGCACCAGCGGCAGCAGGGCCGCAATGGTTGCGGGGGTCCCGGCGGACACCCATCCGCTCTTGATCGCCAGGGAGGCGGCCAGCCAGGTGATCGTCCACATGGCGAGCCAGGCCAGCACCTTCCACTGGTTCCGGCGGTCGCGTTCGGTCATATCGCAGCGTTTCCAGAAGGGTTTTCGGGTGATTTCCACGGGTCAGCTCTCCTTGACAGTTAGTCGTGTTTGCTTGACACGACCAACAGTAAAGGACGAAAGACAAAATGTCAAGCGTGCTTGTCTCAGATTTTGGACCGGCGAGGTCGCCGGACCGGCCAGGACAGGCTGGGATGCGCGTTAGCCGGTCGCCGGCCGGTCCAGGGCGGCTCGGACTCGCTCGGCGAGCTGCCGCGCCGAGAACGGCTTCTGAAGCAGATCGATCCTTCCGGCCTCGAGTCCGTGGCGCAATACGACGTCGTCGGTATGGCCGGAGATGTAAAGGACGCGTAGCGCGGGATCGGTTTGCCGCAGCCGTTCCACTACTTCCCGGCCACCGAGCCCGGGCATGACGACGTCGGTGATGACGAGGTCGAAGCGGGTCTCGTTTCCCTCGAAGATCCGTACGGCCTCTTCTCCGTCGCCGACCGGGGTCACGGAGTGGCCCCAAGCGCGCAGCAGATCGTGGGTCGAGCGCCGGAGCTCGACGTTGTCCTCGACCAGCAGGATCTCGCTGCCTTTCCCCGGTGGTAGCTCGCGGTCGGTCGGTTGGTGATGTGGCTCCGCCGGCGTTTTGTGGCTGCGCGGCAGCCGCACCTCGAAGGTCGTACCGTCGCCGGTCGATTCGACTTCCACCCGGCCGCCGTTTTGCTCGACGATCCCGAGCACGGTGGCCAGTCCCAGTCCGCTGTGGGTCTCTTCCTTGGTGGTGAAGAAGGGGTCAAAAATTTTCTGCCGCAGGGACTCTGGAATCCCGTGGCCGGTATCACGCACCGTCAACGCGACGGAGTCGGTCTGGGGCTCGCGGAGTTTTTCCCCGGCCGGTCGGTTCTTGGCCTCGAGGGTGATGTTTCCTCCCCTCGGCATGGCCTCGCGGGCGTTGACCGCCAGGTTGAGCACGATCTGCTCGAGCTGCGAGGCGTCGATCTCGACCGGCCACAGGTCGGGAGCGGTTCGAATCTCGAGCTCGATGTCCTCGCCCAACAGCCTTCTCAACATGGCGTCCAAGTCGTCGAGGACGGCTCCGATGTGCACCGGCTCCGGGCGGGCCGGCTGGCGGCGGCTGAAGGCGAGCAGACGCTCGATCAGGGCGCCCGCCCGCCGTGTCGTGGCCAATACGGCGTCCATCCGTTTTGCCGTGGAGCTTTCGGGCTCGGCCTTCATTCGTACCAACTCGCTCTGCGCGGCGATTGCCGCGAGGTAGTTGTTGATGTCGTGGGCCAGACCGCCGGCCAGCCGGCCCACCGATTCCATCTTCTGCGCCTGGAGGAGCTGTGTCCGGCTGTCGCCCAGCGCTTGCTCGATCTGTAGCTGTTGCCGCGCACGGCTCCAGAGGCCGGCTGCCGCGATCAGGACGATGAGCGACCAGGCCAGCAACAGGCTGCGAAACACGAAGCGGGCACGGCGCTCGGAGCTTTCCAGACGCCGGGTCAGGGCTTTCTCGAGCCGGCCCAGATCGGCACGGAGCCCGGAGAACGCCGCGTCATACGCCACATCCACGGGGGATCCGACGCCGACGTCGAGCCCGGCGGCCGAATCCTGGCGGCGCGATCGCGTCAGGCGTCCAAAGTCCTCGATGCGACGGGACGTGTTCTCGGCCAGCGCGGCGATCGAATCCGTCTGCGGGTCCGTAGGGTTCGTCCGCGCCGCGGACCTCGTCGCGGTGAGCTCGGCCAGCTCCAAGCTGCGGGCCAGACTGCGCTCGATCTCTTCCAAGTCGACGTCGTCTCCTGTGACGTACTCTTCGATCCACAGATGAGCGATCGCCATGTGAGTCTGGATCTCCTCGACCGCGCGCAGTGAGCCGATGTCGTCGGCAATGGTTCTTTCCCGAATCCAGTTGTTGCCCAACAGCAGCAGGATCGAGCCGGCCCCGAGCGCCAGCACCAGCAGCGGCATCCCGTAGCCGCGTTTCACGAGCGCCTGCTTTTGAGAACGTAGCCGACACCCTTGACGGTGTGGAGCAGCTTCCCTTCGCGATCGCCGTCGATCTTTTTGCGCACCTTGTAGACGGTGACGTCGACCAGGTTGCTCATCGAATCGAAAGAGTCGTCCCACACGTGCTCGATGATCTCGGTTCGGGTGGCCACCTGGTCCACGCGGTTGAGCAGGTATTCGAGAAGCGCGAATTCCTTGGGCGAGAGGTCGAGCAGGTGGTCTGCCACCGTCACGGTGTGTTTGGCGCGGTCCATCTCCAGGTCCGCGGCCGCGAGACAATTTTGAAGCGGCTTGGGCCGGCGTCGGAGAAGGCTCCGCACCCTGGCCACCAGCTCGACCAGAGAGAAAGGCTTGGTCAGATAATCATCGGCGCCGGTGTCGAGACCGTTGACCCGGTCTTCGACGGCTGTCCGTCCGGTGAGCATGAGAATCGGGGTCTGGTTGCCGGCCTCGCGCCACTCGCGTAAGAGCTCCATCCCGGAGCGGCCGGGAACAGACCAGTCGAGCAGCACGCAGTCGTAGGAGTTGACGTCCATCAACTCCGAGGCGGTCTCTCCGTCGAGCGCCAGGTCGACCGCGTAGCTCTCCCCGCGCAGCAGATCGACCACCGCGCTCGCCAGGGTTTCTTCGTCTTCGACGACCAGGATTCTCATCGTCTCCGCCGGTTTGAGTGGGCTCCGTGTGCTCCGGGGCCGTGCCAAAATGGTAACGGAATCAAATGCCTCGTCGCTTGCTCATCGACCGGCACGTATTGGCGCTGGTCCTTGCGGCCGCGATCTCGGGTTGGCCGGGTCCCGTCGCTGTCTCTGCGGCGGGGATCACCACGCTGGATGAGGCGCGGCGGCATCACGCCGCGGGAAGGCTCGAACAAGCCGATCGCGCCTACCGGGCGGTCCTCGAGGGTGAAGGCCTCGATCCCTCGTCGCGGGCGGTAGCGCATAACAACCTGTGTGTGGTCCTCGACAGTCTCGGCGATTACCGCGAGGCCGAGATCGCCTGTCGCCGGGCTCTGGAGTTGCGCCGTGCGCTGGCGGACGCGCCCCGACTGGCCCGGACACTCAACAATCTGGGCCTCGTTCAGCAGCGCCGTGGCCGGTATGCCGACGCCGAGAAAAATCTCGGCGAAGCGCTGGCCATCAATCGCGAGCAAGGAGACGCTGCAGGGCAAGCGATCAACCTGTCGAATCTCGGTGCCGTGGTGTTGGCGACGGGTCGCTACGACGAGGCCCTGGCCCTGCACGACGAGGTGGCCGAGATCGCCTCGCTCCATCGCGAGGCCCCGTGGGCAGAAGGGCAACTGGCAACGGCGCGGCTCAACCGCGGAGTCGTCCTGGAGCGACTCGG
This sequence comes from Candidatus Multivoradales bacterium, assembly GCA_965224065.1. Taxonomy (GTDB): domain Bacteria; phylum Acidobacteriota; class Thermoanaerobaculia; order Multivoradales; family JAHEKO01; genus JAOTZA01. The sequence continues at coordinate 2,258,335 of CBDCYF010000005.1, read as the reverse complement.
GGCGCACCGCGAAGCGCTTTCCATCTACCGCGATCTGATCCAGGAAAGCGAAGCGCTTTCGTTGGTTCAGCGAGCCTCGGTGCGAATGAACATGGGTGTTGTCTACCGCAATCTGGGGGACCCCGTGCAAGCCGTCGCCGACTTCGAGCGAGCGGAGACCCTGTACGAGGACCTGGGTGACTTGGCCGCCGCTGCCCACGCGCGCCTCAATATCGGAATCGCGCGTCATCTCAACCTCGACGAGCCCGGGTCGGCCGAGGCTTCCTACCGCCGCGCCCTCACGACGGCGCGGCGGGGTGGCGATCATCAGGTCGAGATCGAGGCGCGCTCGTTTCTGGGCCGATTGTTGCTCGACCGGGAGCGGCGTGCTGAGGCGCGCGAGATGTTTGAACGGTGCGGACTCCTGGCGCGGGAGAGCGGGTCCGCCGAGGGTGTGTGGTCTTGCGAAACGGGTCTGGGAGAGGTCGAGCTCGCGGAGGGAGAGCCGCTTCAGGCGTTGGACCATTTCGAACGGGCGATCGAGTCGGTCGAAGAGGGGCGGGGTGAGGCGCCGGTTGGAGGGCTGCGTGAGTCGTACTTTGCCGACAAGCGGCGTGCCTATTCGGGCGCGGTGCTGGCGCTCGCCGAGCTGGACAGGAGTGACGATGAAGGTGGGTACAACGCCCGCGCCCTGGAGGTCGCGCAACGGGCGAAGGCGCGAGATCTTCTGGACGCTCTGGGCTCCGGGTCGATCGAGACCCAGGAGCAGCGATCGCTCGGGGCGCTCGGAGTGGCCGAGATCGAGAGGCGGCTCGGCGAGGATGTGTTGCTGGAATACTTTGTCTCGGCCGAGGATGTCTTTGCATGGAAGGTCGACGGCTCCGGAGTGCAGATGTTTCGTGTGCAGGGAGGCCCGGCTACGCTCGACTCGGTCCGTGCGCTTCATCTCGAGCTTTCGAGCGGTCAACCTCCAACACCGCGTTCCCTCGCGACGCTGTCGGGGTCGCTCCTGGACGCTTTGGGATCTCCTCCTACGTCGGGGCAGACGGTATTTGTGGCTCCGGACCGGGGTCTGCACTACGTGCCGTTTGAGCTGTTGCCGTTCGACAGGGACGGTCGGATGCTGTTGGAGGTGGCGACGATCTCGTACCTGCCGAGCGCTTGGGGACTGCGAGACCCGGCGGGCGACCACCGAGCGGCGCGTCGAGAAACCGGCTTTCTGGGTCTTGGCGGTGTGATGCCGGGCGAGGGGTCCCGTCCATCCTTTCTTATGGCGGGGCTCGATCTGAAGCCGCTTCCCCGTTCTCGCGACGAGCTCCGGGCTGTCTCCCGGCGCTTTCGTGGCGAGCCCCAGGTCTTGATCGGAGAGGCGGCGACCGAAAAGGCCTTTCACGAAACGGCTCGGCGTGGCGCCGCCGTCACCCACTTTGCGACCCACACGGTGGTGGCTCAGGCCGGCGAGCGCGGGGCCGCCGTGTTGCTCTCCCCTGGGGAGGGCGACGACGGTTTGCTGTATCCGAGCGAGATCGCCGCGAGCGCGGTGGACTCTTCCCTGGTGGTGCTCGCGGCGTGCTCGACGGCGTTTGCGGCCGCCGAGGATGGCCGAGCGTTGACCTCGATAACCGGCTCGTTTCTCGCTGCCGGCGCGGAGTCGGTTCTGGCGACGCTTTGGGACGTGGGCGACCAGCCAACGGCGGTGTTCATGAGCCACTTCTACGATTTTCTCTCCCGCGGTCTGTCGCCCGCCGAAGCGCTGCGCCGGACCAAGCTGCGGTTTCTCGCCGACGAGCGCTGGCGCGCGCCACACCTGTGGAGTGGCTACGTGCTGGTGGGTGCGCCCCCGCCTCTTGGTGGAGTCTTCCGCACGCGACCCTGGGTCTGGCTCATGGCCCTGGCGGCCGTGTTGTTGGTCCTTGCCGCAGCCGGCGCGATCGCCCGGGCTCGGGCTTAGATCCGGCTAGCCGCTACCTCCGGAATCTTCGTCCGAATCGTCGGAGTCGTCATCGGAGTCATCGGAGTCATCTTCGCTGTCCGAGTCGCCGTCGGTGTCACCGTCCGAATCGTCCTCGGAGTCCGAGTCGTCATCCGTGTCGCTGTCCGAGTCGCCGTCGGTGTCACCGTCTGAGTCGTCTTCGCTATCGGAATCATCGTCGGTGTCACCGTCCGAATCGTCCTCGGAGTCGGAGTCGTCGTCCGTGTCGCTATCCGAGTCCGAATCGGAATCAGAGTCATCGTCGGTGTCGCTGTCGGAATCCGAATCGTTGCCGCGCCCCGAGCGCGCCACAAAGGTCAGAGTCTTCTCACCCAGCTCGACCGGACGGATGTCTCCTTCGGGAGTCACGAAAAAGGTCAGCGACGGGTCGAAGGTGAGCTTGGTCACGGTCCCCGGCTCCACGTCGCGGGAGGTCCGCAGGCGAATCTCGATGAACTTTCCCGGGACCTCGTTGAGAACGCCACGCTTGGCCTCGAACTGGACCACAACCAGACCCGGCGTCGAGGTGTCGGCGCTCATTCTGCGCTTGCCGTGGCGCCGGTCCATCTTCACCTTGGGTGACCCGACGACGACGTCGGGGTCGTAGCGTAGGCCGACCTGACCGCTGGCGATAGCGAACGGCTCGAAAGACTCGACACCAAGCCGGACGCGGTCTCCCGGGCGCACGGTGTCGCCGTCGGGGGTCACCCGCGGCTCCTCGAAACGGCGGCGGACTTCGAGTGTGCCGGGCTTGGATTCAACCGCGATGGCCTCACCGTCGGCGCCAAAGAGCATCGTGTCTGCCGGATCCACCCGCACCTGGAACGATTGGCGGTGACCGACGTCCTCGCGGAGACGAAAGTAGAGGACCGCCAGGGGCCCGTCGTTGCGGTTGACTCGGCCCGATTCCGAGGAGAAATGAAGGAGGATCGTCTGGCCGCCGGCTTCATCCCGGAGCGAGGCGGAAGACGCGACCGAGCCCTTGCCGAACACGCGGTAGCCCTCGAGCCGGGCGAACGGCCCGAGAGCGGCCGACGACTTGGCCAGACGGGCCGCGCGAAAGCAGATCTGTCCTTGTCCCAGCGCTCGCGAGGAGTATGTCCGCACGACGACGGCCACACGGCCACCGGGTGGTCCCTCGAGGTCGTTGACCCTCAGGGTCAGTTGGTCGCGTCCGCTCGCGGGCTGACCGAGGAGAAGCAGAACGGCCACAAGAAAGAGACCGAGGGTCGTGGCGGTGAAGATTCGAGTCGGTGTGCTGCGTGTTTTTGTGTTCATCGTTTCAGGCTCCTTGGGTGAGCCCCATGGGGCTCGGATGATCTTGTGGTTCCGGCCTGGCAAAAAAGGCCACGGAGCTCGAGGTACCGAGGGGAGAGAGACCGTCTCCAAAACCCACGACGTGCCAGTAGTAGGTAACAGACGGGTGAAGTCGGTCGGAGAGCCATACCGGTACCTCGACGGAGGTGTCCCCGGTCTCGGTCTCCCACAACACGGTCTGGTCGACGGTCTCCAAGACGACTTTGTATCGGGAAGCGTCCGGAACCCCGGTCCATGTCAATCGGGCGGGCGCGGCGGCGATCTCGCCGATCGGCTCCAGCAGTTGGATCGTGGAGCCGCGATGGGCGCTCTGTGGGTCGGGCGCCGGCAGTTCCGGGGTCCCAGTCCCAAAGCGGAAGACCAACCCGAGCGCCAGGGTCAGGCCGGCTGCGGCCGCGAGAACGGGCTGCAGGCGCCAGCGCCGGGGCGGCTGGGTTGTTTCAGGGTCGACCACCGGTGCCACCGTTTTGTCCGGTGCTTCCTCGAGCGGGACGGGACCACGACGCGCGTCGAGGCATCGGTCGATCGCCGCCGCCAAGCCGTCGATGGAAAACGGAATGGCGAGAAACGCCACGTCGCCGCTTGCGACCCGCCGCCGCAGGTTGTCGTCGTCGCCAAAACCCGACACCAGGACCGCGGGAGTACCGGGTAAGTGCCGGCGGACCCGATCGACCGTCTCGAGACCACGTCCGTGGGCGGGGTAGGCATTGACGACCATCAGATCGACGAGTCCGTCCCGGGCCATCTCCAGGGCCGACGCCTCGCTGGCCGCAACGAGAACTTTGTGATCGAGGCTTCGCAGGGCGTCGCCGATCGCGTCGCGCAGATCGGGGTTGTCTTCGATCAACAGGATGGTCTTTTTGCGGCTCACGATGCGAGTTTCCCTTAACGCGCGCCAGACTAGGGAATCCTAGATGAACGCAAGATGAAGGCCGGTTGCGCTCCGCCTGTCAGTTCCCCCAGGGGCACGAGCTGTGGACCTGCACGTTTATTCCCGAGTGGCCGCCGGTCTGATCGGCGGAAGGTCCGGCTAGCTGTGCACCAGGCCGCGTGCGCGGGGGCCGATCTCCTCGATCGGCAGGATCTCGCGGGCAGCCTGGAGCTCGGCCGCGGCGCGGGGCATACCGTAGACCACGGAGGTCGCTTCGTCCTGGGCCAGGGTGTGAGCGCCTTGCCGGGCGAGCTGGGCCAGCCCTTCGGCGCCGTCGCGCCCCATGCCGGTCAGCACCGCGGCCACCGCCTTGGACCCCAGGGCGTCTGCAGCCGAGGAGAAAAGGCGGTCGATCGACGGGCAGTGCCTGGCGTCGGGGGAGCGTTCGCGGAGCCGCGTCTCGAGCCGGTCCTGACGCTCGACGACCTCGAGGTCCCGGCCCGCGGGAGCCACATAGGCCGTGCCCGCCAGCAGGGGCTCGCGATCTGTGGCCTCTCGCACCGGAAGCGGCAGGTGCGCGTTCAAACGTTCGGCGAAGTGAGCGGTAAAGCCTTCGGGCATGTGCTGGATGATGACCACCGGTACGGGCAGATCGTTGCCGAGATCCTCCAGGACTCTCTGGATCGCCAGCGGGCCGCCGGTCGAGGCGCCGACCAGGATGGCCCCAAAAGCACTCTCGCGGTTACCGCCCCGGGGGTCGTCGGGCGCTTCCGCGTCGGAGGAGGCTACGGTGGGCCTGGGATCCCTTCGGGCCGGCCGGCTGGGTGGCTGCGGCTCGGGAACGACGACTCCGGCCACCTGGAGGAGTTTGTCGATCAGGACCGCGCCCAGGGCTTGGAAATCGACCAGCGAGTAACTCTTCTTGTTGATGAAATCGAGCGCCCCCCGGTGCAGGGCTTCGATCGTCAGCGGCGCGTTCTGGCCGGTGTGGGTGGAGAGCACCACCACGGGGGTCGGGCGCCGTTCTTGAATGTGGTCGAGAGTGGCGAGGCCCCCCATCCCCGGCATGGCGATGTCGAGCGTGATGACGTCGGGTCGCCAGGCGTCCAGGTTGTCGAGCAGCTCCTCGCCCGAAGCGGCGGTGCCCGCCACTTCGAGCCGGGCATCGCGGGACAGAATCCGCACCAACGCCTTTCGAACAAAGGACGAGTCATCCACGATGGCAACGCGGATGACGCGCTTGTCGCGCCGGTCGTCAGACACGGCGATAGGCGATACAGCGGGCGAGCCGGATGGCTTCGAAGCTGGGTGAAACCCCGATGATGGACTCCGAGTGGCCGAGAAAGAGGATTCCTCCGGGGCGGAGCTTGCGCGCGAAGTTCTCCAGGGTGCGATGGATCGCCTCCTCGGAGAAGTAGATCAGCACGTTGCGGCAGAAGATGATGTCGTACTGTGTCCGCGGGGGGTAGGTCGAGGTATCGAGGATGTTTCCGTAACAGAAGGACACGTCGTTTCGATAACGTGAGTTCAGCTCGTAGAGCTCCGAGCCGGTACGCCCGAAGTACTGACGGATCTGTGATTCGCTGGCGGCCCGTAGCGACCTGGGGCCATAGGACGCCTCCTCGGCCCGTTGGAGCTGCCCGCGGTCGATGTCAAAGGCATCGATCTCGACGCCTCTGGAAAGACCGTTGTGCGCGTGCTCGCGGGCGAGGATGCTCAGGGTGAAGGGCTCCTCGCCGGAGGAGCAGCCGGCGCACAGCACGCGCAACGGCCGGCCGAGGCCGGAGGCGCCGAGCTTGTCGAGGCCGTTCTCGAACAGCGCGTCGAAGTGGAACATCTCGCGGAAAAAATAGGTCTCGTTGTTGGTGACTTGCTGTGCGAGCTCTTCGATCTCGGAGTCGAGGTCGTACTGGAGGATCAGGTAGTAGTCCAGAAACCGCGTCAGCTTGAGAGCCTTGAGACGCGGTAGCAGTTTGTTCTCCAGGGTCTGGCGCTTCTCCTCGGGGAAGGCGACACCCAGATGATCGGAGATCACCTCGTTGAGGAGCTGATGCTCCTCGGGTGCGAGCGGGCGCACGTGGCCGTTCAAGCCGCGGCACCCTCCTCACGGATCGCGGTGAGCCCCCGGCGCGCCACCAGAGCCACCGGATCCGCGGCCAGTCGGGACAGAGCGTCGAGATTTTCGGGACACACAAACCGGCCCAGAACTTCAACGGCTGCGAGCCGGACGTACCAATCCGGGTGAGCGACCGCGTCGCGGAAGAAGGCATCGTCCTCGTGCGCGGCGCAGCGGGCCAACGCCTTGTAGGCGAGCCGCGCGGTGACCTCGTTGTCCGACGACGCGAGGTCGCGCAGGGCCTTGCGGGCCTCAGGGCCACCAATGCGGCCGAGACTCTCGATGACCACCGGTTCGAGCAGCTTGGGAGCCGTCTCGTCCTCGAGCAGTGCCAGAAACGCCGGCACGCTCTCGCGGTCTTCGAGCGCGCCCAGGGCCCGCACATAGTCGGCATCGCGATGCTCGGCGAGAAGCCGGCGCAGGGTCGGCAGCAGTTCCCGGAGCCCGGAGTCGACGGCCGCCTTGCACACGACTTCACCCCAGCCTTCCGTTCGCTCCTGTAGCCATTCTTCCCACGGGAGCCGGCGCAAAATCTCGTTCCGGCCGGTCAGCTGGGAAACGGTACGGAGTCGTTCTTCCGGCGATTGGGCCAGGATTCCCTTGACGACCTGCCCCGGTTCGCCGCCGAGCACAGCCTCCAGGACCAACCGGTCCGCTCCGTTGATGTCGTCGCGCGTGCTCACCACGGCTCCCAGCTCGTCGCGTCGGCTCTCGAAGACCGGGGCGAGTGCCGCGCGCTCCTCGATGGGTGAGCTCAGATAGAAATCGATGGTCGCCTGGTGAATCTCGGGCCGGCTCACGGCGGACAAGACGCGAACCACTGGTGCCAAAGCGTCCGGACGGCGCGGGTCGCGGAGCGCGGCGGCGATGGCGGCGATGGCGGCGGGATCCACGGCGGCCGGGAACCGGGTGGCCAGCAGGAACCCCCAGGAACGGGTGATGCCGGGCTTGGCGAGCAGGGTCTCTATAAGGTCGTCCCGCCGCGCCAGGCAGCTCGGCAGCACCTCGGGATCGCAGTGGTCACCGGCCAGCAAGCTCAGGGCCTCGCCGTCCTCGGCGCCCGCGCCCAGGGCGAGCAAACAGCGCGCGGCGGAGACCCGTACCCCCTGGAAGGGATCGCGCAACCGGCTCGCCAGGCTGATTCTCAGACCGTCCGGTTCGTCGGGTACCGCGGTGAGTCCCTCGAGCGTGTGAGCCAGCAGGCCGAGCGCGGTCTCGGGGTCGAGCTTTTCGTAAAACGCGAGCCAGTAGGAGGCGAGGGCGGCAAAGGCCTTGGGGCCCCCGATCTGGGCGATGGCCTCGGCGGCAAACGGCCCGACCATCAAGTCGGTGAGATGGGGCTCGAGCGCGCCGATTGCCTGGGGTGAGCGCAGATCGCCCAGCGCCTGCACGGCGGCGAGCTGCAGCCAGGGCTCGGAGTCGAGAAACGGCAACAGGTCCGAGATTGCCCGCGCGTCACCGAGATGGCCGACGGCCACGATGGCCGCCTGGACGACGTTGGGGTCCGTTTGGTGGAGGACCGAGCGCAACGACTCCACCGCCCTGGGGTCCTTGATGTGATCGAGGATCAACACCGCCTGGAGGACGACATCGTCGTCCTCGTCCCGCAGGAGGTCGGTGGCGAGCCGGAAGCTGTTTCCTTCGCGCTCTTTGAGGATCTCGAGCGCCGCGTTGCGCAGCACCGCGTCCGAGTCGCTCCTGAGATAGGCCACCAGGGCCTCTTCCCGGAGCACCGCGGCGCCCACGCGGAGTGCGCGCTCGCGAATGCCGGGGCTGGGGTTGCGCATGAGCTGCTCGATGACGGCTTCCCTGCTTTCGAGGGGCAGTGTCGGTAGCTCCCGGAGCAGCCGCATCCCCTCATCCCAGGCCGTGGTTGTGGGTTCACTCATTCTTTTGTCGCTTTCGTTTTCAAACGCTGAAACGATCGGCCATGGTCTGCAGCCGCGCCGCTTCGTTCATTAGATCCACCGTGGCGCTCGAGAGCTGCCCGCTGGCTTCTAGGTTGGAGGTGGCGATACGGGCGATCTGCTCGACCGCCTGGACCACCATGTCGCCGCCGCGCTTTTGCTCGCCGCCGGACTGGGCAACCTCTTGGGTCATCCGGTTCATCGAGTCGACGGCCGACAGGATTCCCTGCGCCCCTTGCGCCTGCTCGCGGGCGGCGTACGCGACCTGGCGAGTGATGTTCTGCATGTTGTTCGAAGCGTTCAGAATCTGCGAAGCGCCGCCGGTTTGCTCCTGCGTGGCGATCGAAACATCGCCGACCAGGGTCTTGGTCTCCGCCACCGACCGGAGGATGTCGCTGACCACCGCTTCGATCAGCTCGGTCGCCCGTGCCGTGTCTTCCTGAACGCTGTCGATGAGACTCGAGATCTCCTGTGTCGAGTCCGCCGACTGCTCGGCCAGCAGTTTGACCTCGTCGGCCACCACCGCAAAGCCCTTCCCCGCCTCCCCGGCCCGCGCCGCCTCGATCGCGGCGTTGAGTGCCAGGAGGTTGGTCTGATCGGCGATCTCGTCGATCAGCTTGACGACCTTGCTGATGTCCTGGGTGGAGGAGCGAATCCCGGTCAGAACGCGGGCCAGCTTGTCGCCGACGCCCTCGGCGGCCTGCGCCGAATCGCGGGCCACCTGATCGACGGCACTCACCTTATTGGCGGTCGACTGGATCGAGGCGGTCATCTCCTCGATCGTCGCGGTGGTCTCTTCGACCGCGGTGAGCATACTGTCGGTGTTCTTGGCGACCTCCTGCGAAGAGAGCCCGACCTCCTGGATCGACGAAGAGGTCTCCTCGACGTTGCTGGCCAGGGTGTGAATCGAGCGCGCTACGCTGTCGATCTGGGTCGCGATCTCGACCATGGTCGAAGAGGTGGTCTCGGTGGCCGACGATTGGCTTTCGGCCCCGTCGCTGATCTGAACCGCCGACACCGAGATCTGGTTGGCGGAGGAGAGCACCTGATCCGAAGACGTCTTCAGGTCTCCGATCATTGAGCGCAGGCTGGTGCTCATCTTGCGGAAGGCGTTGCCAAATACATCCTTCTCCGACCGTGGCTCGATCTCGGCGGTGAGATCGCCGCTGGCGATCGAGTCCGCGGCTCCCGCCATTCCCTTGAGGTAGTCAAACGACTGGGAGAGAGAGCGCAGGAGCATCCCCGCTTCGTCGTGTGAAGTCGCCCGGATCTCGGTATCCAGGTTGCCCTGTGCCAGCTCGTCGGCGGCTCGTACCGCCTGGTTGAGAGGACGGATGATGGCGCGCAGCACCAGGAGCGAAAGCGCCGCCAGCAGCAACAGACCGCTGGCCGTCAGGATGTTGACCCGCTGCCGGGTCGCCGCGGTCTCGCGCCCGGCGGCGCGAAAAGCGAGGATCATGACCTCGTCGAGATCGTCCGAGATGCGTTTGAGGCGGGCGCGAACACGATCGAAGGCGTTGGTGGACGACTCGAGCTCCGGGGCGAGCTCGGGGCTCGCGCCCTCGTCGATCAAACGCAGCGTCACCGCGCGCGTCTGGGTGTAGTAGGTCTCGAAATCCCGGCCCAGCCGCTCCACCGCGTCGGCGGGGAGCACGTCGAACTCCACCCCCGTGGCCAGGCGTCGGTCAAACGCAGACCGCAGTTCGTCGTTGGCTTGGACGCCGTCGCGGTCGAGAAAGTAGGCCGCCAGATCGAACCCGCGTTGCACTTTGTTGAGCTCGTTGAGCTGGGTGTTGCTCCAACGGATCGCGGGCACGTAGGCGGTCTCGATTTGCTCGACCAGCGCCTGGTACCGCCGCCGCTCTTTCTGCACCAGCAAGAGCAGAAAGACAAAGATCAGCGCCGCGAGGGCGGGGATCAGGAGGATCTTGCTACGAATCTTCATGGTTGCTTGAATCCTCGAGGCCGTGGCGCAGCAGCAGATCCGGGTCGAGCAGGACCACGTCCGTGTCGCGGGTCTCGTAGGCGCCCCGGGCGCAGGAGGCGATCTCGGGCTCGACGGCGTCGGCCGCCGTCTTGATGGCGCTCGGGAGGATTTTGGTCAGGTGCTCGGCGCGCTCCACCAACAAGCCGAGGGTTCGCTTCTCGATCTCGACTTCGAGGATGCGGCTGGCATCGGTGATCTCGATCGGTCCGATGCCCAGGCGGACGCCCAAATCCACCACCGGCCGAACCCGTCCTCGCAGGCTGCTCAGACCGCGCAGACCTTCGGGTGCCTGGGGTACCGCGGTGATGTGGTCCACACGGTGGGCGCCGCGCAGATGATGGACCGGCAGTGCGAAGCCCCGTCCGCCGACCGTGAAGGAGACCCAGGTCTCCGGGGACTCGACTTTCTCCTCCTGGCCCCGTTGCTCGTTTTCGAGCCGGTCGGCGATGTCGAGGATGGAGGCACTCCCGCTCATGAGACCGCTCCTGCGGATTCGCCGACGGACCGCATCGCGACCAGCGCCTCGGGGTCGAGGATGAGCACGACGCGACCGTCGCCGAGCACCGTCGTACCCGCCAGCGCGGGCAGGTGCTCGAGCGCGGCGTCGAGACGGTGGACGACGATCTCACGCAGGTCCAAGACTTCGTCGACCAGCAGCGCGCGGGTCCGACCGGTCACGGCCAGCACGATCGCGTAACGGTCCCGAGAGACGCCGGTGTTCTCTGTGGAAGCGGCTCCGTGTGTCAGGTTCTCGGCGAGATCCACCAGCGGAACTTCAAAATCATCCAGTTCCAGAAACCCGCGCTCACAGTCGCCGGTTGTGGGTGCCGCCGTCTCGAGCACCGCCGCCGCCGGGATCGCGTACTCCTCGCCGCCCACCTCCACCAGCAGAGCCTCGGTCGCGGCGACGGTGAGCGGGAGCTGAAGGCGAAAGAGCGCACCGCGACCGGCGACGGTCTCGACGTCGATCAGGCCGCCATAGCGTCTGGCGGCGTCCAGCACCGCGGACATTCCCATGCCACGTCCGGCGCTGCGATCGGTCTCGCTCCGGCTCGAGAGACCGGACTGGAAGACCAGGTCGTGAAGATCGGTGTCGGGGCCGACGTCGTGGCCCGCCTCGCGGGCGGCCTCTACAAGAGCTTGACGGTCGATGCCGGCTCCGTCGTCGCGAACTTCGATCCACACCGATCCCGCCTTGACCGAGGCGCTGACCCGGATTTGCCCGACCGGCGGCTTGCCGGCGGCTTCTCTTTCGGACGGCCGCTCGATTCCATGGACGACCGCGTTGCGCACCATGTGTCCCAGGGTTTCTCCGGCCAGCTCGAGCAGGCTGTTGTCGAGTGGCGTTTTCTCCCCCCTTGTGACGAGACGGACCTGTTTGCCGGACCGCCGGCTCTCGTCATGAACGATCCGCTTGAGGGCGCCAAAGACCGGCTGCAGCGGAACCATGCGGAGGTTCTGGATCGCTCGGTGCAGGGCGTCAAGGGTTTTCTCCAAGTCGTTTCGGGTTTGACCCAGGCGCTTCCAGAGCGGCCCGCTGGCGTCGCCGGCTTCGCTGGCCGCGGCAAGCCCACGGGAGATCGAGGTTTCGAGCCGCGTCCTTGCACCGAGGAGTTCGGTGGACAGATCGATCAGATCGTTGAGCTTGTTCAGCGAAACGCGGATCGTTCCCGCCCGCGCGCCTTGTTGCGAATCGGCAGTCGCCGTCGGCGTGTCCCCGTCGCGGGCCGCTTCGGCTGCGCGCAGTAAGGAGCGAAAGCGATCGAGGTCGGCGAAAAGCGCAGCCGGCTCGGGGGCCTCGGGGTCCATCGCATCCACTCGATCCTCCATGGCGTGCGCCAGGGCCTGGAGCTCATCGAGCCCCATCATCCCGGAGTTGCCCTTGAGCGTATGGAGCTCGCGGCGCAGTGAATCGAGGTCTGAGGTCCGGACGCCTTGCGGGAACTCTTCGAGAGTCAGCAACAGTTCCTCGATGCGTGCCAGCCGCTCGTCCGACTCGGACACGAACTCGCCGAACAGTTCCGTCAGCTCGTGATTCACGATGACTCTTTCCCCCGCGCGGCCCGTTTTGCGGAGAGCGCGGACCACCATAAATAAGACGACTCGAACAAATGGGCAATGCAATTTGGAACAGTCATTGAAGTTGTGGAATCTTCCGCAAGTCGTTTTGCAAGAGTCCGGTACGATCAATCCTGCGTCTGATTGACACGTCTCGCAGGATGAACTCACCGGGAGTGCCGTCATGGAAGCTGCAAAAATTCTCGTGGTCGATGACTCGAAGCTGATCCACAAAATGTTCGAGGTCATGCTTCGGCCGCACAACCTGGTTCATGCCTATGACGGTCAGGATGGCTTGCACCGTTTGGCGGAAAACGCCGACGTGGCGTTGATTCTTCTCGACGTCAACATGCCAAAAATGAACGGGCTGGAGTTTCTCGACGAGGTCAAGAGAAACGCCGACTTGGCGGAGATTCCCGTTGTCGTGATCAGCACCGAAGGCAAGGACGAAGACACCGACCTCGCACTCGAAGCAGGCGCCGCCGAATACATCAAGAAGCCCTTCCAGAGTGAAGACGTTCTCGATGTCGTTCAGCGCCTTGCCGTCAATTGACGACGATGGCGCCCAAACCTCAACCCACCACCGACCAGGTCGTCGGCGAGCTCAAGCAGACGATCGAGCGCGCCCACGCTCTGCTCGGTTCGCTCGAAGAAGCCACCCCCGATGGGCGGCGAGACGGTGGCGCCGAGGAGCGGATGCGTCGCCTGCAAGAGCGTCTGGACGCCGCCGAGAGCGATCTCTCGGAGATCTCGACGCGTCTCGTCGACACCGAGAACCAGCGCGGGCGGCTGATGAATCTCTATGTCGCGACGTATCAGCTTCACGCCACCCTGGAGATCGATGAGGTCACGTCGACGATCGCCGAGATCGCCCGCGATCTGATCGGGGCCGAACGGTTTGTCCTGCTGTTGCGGGACGAGGAAGACGGCGCGGTGTGCAGCGTCGCCCTGTCTCACGGTCTCGACGGAGACGAGTCGTCTGCCTATTTTCAAGACCGCTATACGGGTGGAGACACCGCGATCGACGCCGGTCTCGAAGACGGTCTCCTGCGGACCAGCCAGGAGCCGGGCTCGCAGGCGGTGGCCGTCGTGCCGTTGACGGTCCAGGGATCGGTGGTCGGGGCGCTGGTGGTTCTCAAGCTACTCGACCACAAGCCCGCATTGACGCCGGAAGACAAGGATCTGCTCGATCTGCTGGCCGCGCACGCGGCCTCCGCTCTTCTCGCCGCAAGGGTCTACTCGGCCACCGACCGGCGCCTGCGCACCCTCGAGAGCCTGGTCAAGCTCGTTCAATGAGCATCTCGGGCAACCTGCTGGATGTTTCGATCGCCGACGTGATGCAGTTTGTCCACCTCGGTGGGCGGACGGGCACACTCCGGATCGATTCGGGTGATCGCAGGGCCGAGGTCGGGTTTCATCGCGGACGCATCATCAATGCTTGGACACCCGAGTCGAAGCGGGTCGGCGACATCCTGCACGAGCGCGGCATCATCGATATCGAAACCCTGGAGCAGGCGCTTGCCCGGCAGGATCGCGAGATGCCGCGAGTCTCACTCGGCAAGATGCTGGTCAACATGGGGGCCGTCGACGCCGACACGTTGCGCGAGGTGGTTGCCGAAAAAATCGAGCTGACGATCTACGACCTGGTGGGCTGGCGTCACGGCAATTTCGAATTTGCCCTCGACGAGCTGCGGCCGGTCGACGACATCGCCGTCTATCCCGGCGACATCCTTCCGGACATCAACCTCAACACCCAGATGGTGGTGCTCGAGGCCTTGCGGATCTTTGACGAGAGAAACCGCGCCTCGGCCGCGAGCGCCGCGAGTGACGAGGCGCCGGCAGAGCCCGAGCAAGAGGCTCGGGAAATCGAGACGACACCGCCACCCCGTGTCGACCCCGCGCCTCTCACCGAAAGCGAGAGGGCGATCGACGAGGTGACCCGCGAGGTCGAGCTCAGTCTTCCGCGACGGGTGCTGGAGGAGGAGTCCGAGCGCGGCGGCGCGCGGTCACAGCAAGCCGGCCCGGTGCGGATGCAGGTCGTCAGCTCGGACCGGGAGCTGCTGGCTCACCTCAAGCCGGTCCTCGGTTCCGTGGTCGACGCGGGGGAGCCGGCACGGGTCGAGCTGTGGGATGCCGGTCTCACCCTGCCCGGAGAGTCGCCGCCGGTGGTGCTGGTGGACCTGCGGGACAAGACCGTCGGCCTGGAAGACCTCGCCCGACTCCGCAGGGCGCGGTCCCACGCCACCATCGTCGCGGTCGACCGACCGGAAGCTTCGTCGACCGCAGCTTATGAGGCGGGGGTTCTGGCGGTGCTGCCGGCCGAGCCACGCGCCATCGCGGCCTGTCTCGAGAACGTCTTGCGCAACCGGCGCGGCCGGGCGGCGGCGCTTGGCGAGATGCGCGAGACCACCGCCGGCTTCGCCAAGCTGCGCCGGGTCGTCGCCGATCTGAGATCGGGGCTGCTGTCGGCCACCGTGGCGCTCAACCTCATGCAGGTCATCTCGGAATCGGTCGAGCGCGCCATCATGTTTCTGGTTCGCAAACAGAAGTTGGTGGCGCTGGGGGCGTTTGGATTCGATGGCGACAACCGCGCGCTGGCCGGTCTCACTCACGGTGTCGAGGTCGATCTCCATCACCCGAACGCGCTGGCTTCGGCGATCAACGACGGCCAGGCTCGCTCGCTGGCGTTCGAGGACGCCAACCTGCCGCAACATCTGGTGGACTTGATCGGGCGGCCACGGACCGGCCAGGTGGTGGTCTTTCCGGTCCTGGGCAGCGACCACGTCAACTCGGTCGTCTATACCGACAATGGCGCTCTGAGTCGTGAGATCGAGGAGATCGAGATTCTCGAGCTGGCGGCGGCGCAGGTCGGCGTGGCTTTTGAGAACGAGATGCTGCGGCGCAAGATGGACCGGCTGGGCGATGATGCCGTCAATCCCAACTGAGCCGGAACTCGGCGCCGTGCTCGGCGTGGTCGAAGTCGACCTTCATGTTCTGCAGGCCCAGGAGCTTGCCGGCGCCCAGGTAGAAGCCCGCCGCGACCTCGAGATCGGCGTCCGAATAGGTCGGCGCGCCGGCGAGAAGAATCTTGGCCGATCGCCGATCGTCGGCGACCCGGACCTCCATCGTGCCGTGGCTGTAGAACCGCTGGTGCAGCAGTTGGATCCGGGAGAGAAAACCGAAGAAGTCCTTGCCTTCAGCAAAGGCGCGGTAAATGGTGGTGAGCGATTGCTCGGCCGAGTGGGCGCCGACCTCGCGCAGGCGGGTCACATCACCATCGAGAAACCGCTCGGCCAGGGCCCGCAGGACGCGATCGTAGAGATTGAAGGGGTAGAGCCCCGAATCGAGAACCGAGCCGATGTCGTCGTCGCCCGAGAACATCTCCTTGAGCTCGATCTCGGCGGAAGGCCCGAAAGCCTCGCGCACATAGTCGAACTTGGAGCGGATCGAGGAGCCCTTGACGCAGAAGGATTCGGTCATCAGAAGCCATGTTATAATCGATGCTTACGGTCCACACAAGCGACCCAGAGGTACCCCGCATGAGCCGAGCCATTTCTCTGCCCAGACTCTTCACCGGCGTCGCGATCTTGGCGATCGCGCTCGTTCTCGTCACCGGTCCGGCGGCGGCCGCGGTCTTCAAGGTCACCCTGACCAACGGCTCGACCATCGAGACCCGCTATCGTCCGGCCCAGTCGGCGGACGACGAGAGCAAGATCAAGCTCATCACCGAGAACGGCAACTGGATCTCGCTGCCCAAGGACCTGGTCGAGTCGGTGACCTCCGACTTCGAGGCCAAGGGATACGGCACCGTGCTCAGCACCACGACGGTCATCCTAGGCTGGTCGCCAAACGACGCGCCGGCGGCGGGAGCCGAGGGCGCCGACACGGATCCGACCGAGCGGCTTCTCAACTACTTCCAGCAGCGGGATTCGGCCAACACGCAGCAGGCTCCGCCCTACAGTGTGCAACAGTTCGTCGAGCCCAATTCGCAAGGCGGCATCCCGATCTCCTTTGGGGCGCAAACCACGCCGCCCGTCGGCCAGCCGGTCGTCTCGCCGAACTAAGCTACTCTTGAAGCTCGATCTCCGTGTGGACGGAGATTGTGTCTTCGACACCCTATGCGGCGGATCCTGCTCATCTGCGTCGTCGTTCAGGTACTCCTCGGGATCCAGGCGTCGAAGATCTATCTGATCCAGCACAACACGCTGCACGCCAACGGCCGGTGGACCTCGACCAAGACCCGGCTCGAGCGCGGGCTGATGGGGGCGTTTTCCTTTGTCACCGAGCGCCAGAGTCTGGCGGGCGGATCGCTCAACCTCGGCGCCTGGCACGGCTTCCAGGAGGTCTTCTTTCATCGGACGGTGGGGGAGATCGAGTCGATCGAGTTTCGTTTTTGGCTGGCCCGCACCGGCTCGGTCGTGGCGCTATTCGATGGCGAGCCCGAAGGCGGTGCGAGCGGTGTCCGGTTTGGCACCACGTCGCGGCACCCGAGCGCCTTTCTGGAGGTGACGGGGGAAGGCGAGTTTCGGAGAAGGGACGGGCTGGACGAGACGGCCGTGGAGCCCAATGTCTGGCATCGTGCGCGGCTCGACTTTGAGGGCGAACGGGTCGCCGTTCGGGTCGACGGCCGCGATCTCGGCCGCTTTGCGCACCAGCACCAGCCGGACCGCCTGGTCGGCTTCCGTGGCGGTGGCCGTGAGCCCGTCCTCGTCGACGACGTCGAGATCGCCCTGGTGGGAGGTGATCCCATCACCGAGACCTTTGGCACACCCGGGAGTGTGCTGAAGCTGGGCGCGGCGATTTCGGCCGGCTTGTTGGCGCTCGCCGCGGGTCTCCTCGTCCTGCTGGCGCGGAATAGCAGCGATCAAAAAACCCTCGGGTTCCGGTTCTTGATGGTCAACCTGACCATGCTGGTGATCGGTGCCCTACTTTTTGTCTTTGTCCTGTTGCGCGCCGGGTCGTACCCGGGAATGAGCCGCACCCTGAGGGAAGCGGAAGAGTATTTTGGCAAGGGGACCGTCGAGCGGGTTGTCGCCGACATCCACAGCCGCTACCCGAGACGGCGAGCGAGAGACCGAAACGCCGGCACGGCGCCACGCCGAATTCTCTTCTTGGGAACGTCGCAGACCTGGGGTGCGGGCGCGCGGCGTGAAGAGGAGACATTCGTGGCCCGGGTCGAGGAGATGTTGAACGCCGGGGAGACCGGTGGCCGGCGGTACGAATGCGTCAACGCGGGCTTCAGCTCGCTCAAGGCCGGAAGCCTGGTGCCGATCCTGAGAAAGGAGCTTCTGTCCCTGCGCCCCACCCTTTTGTTGATCAACCTGAGCAGCAACGACCGGAGCAGTGATGGGAATTTCGGGTCGAGCGTACGCCGGATGGTCGAAGCGGCACGACGCAAGGGAGTTCCGACGGTGCTGGTCAAAGAGGCCAACGACCCGGGTCAGGCCAGCCGCGGCCTCTGGGCTCGTTTTACCGAGTTGGACCAGCTAGGGGCCGAGCTCGATGTGCCGGTGATCGACATGCACCAGCACCTCGCGGAGTTCGACGACACCGGTTTTCTGTGGTGGGACCACGTCCACCTCACCGCCTACGGTCAGCGTCTGGCCGCGGAGAAGCTGGCCGTGGAGTTGGAGCCTTTGCTGGCGGCCTTACCGGCCGCCTAGGCGGGAATCCCGTCGCCCGTGAGAGAATGGCGCGACGGGAGCCCGGCGATCGATTGTCGGGCCCCCATTCTTTGACACCGTGTCCCGGCAGTCCGGGGCACACAAGACGCGCGACGACCTCGAGACCGAGGTCGGAGCTCGCTAACAAGGCGAGCGAAGAGGGAAGCCGGTCCAAGACCGGCGCGGCCCCCGCCACTGTAGCCGGGGACGAAACCGAATCGCCACTGCGCGGCCGCGAGGCACCAGGTGCCCGCCGCGTGGGAAGGCTCGGGAGTAGGGAGATCCGGGAGCCAGGAGACCTGTCGTGCGTCGCCGACCTTTGATCCTCCGGGGTGTGGGGATGGGAAGGCGACCGCCACCCATCCAAGGCGCACTCGCGCCATCCGGCGCGCCCACCGAAATCCCCGGAGAGTTCCAAGGGTCGAACTCACGGGGAGGTTTTTTATGCGCACGATGTTTGTGACAGCCGTTCTGCTTGCGGCAGCTCCGGTCTTGGGCCAGGGACCGCCGGTGCCCGCGCCGACCTATGGCGATACGGTGGTAGTGACCGCGAGCTTGGAGGAAGAGAGCCGGGAAAAGCTCCCGGCGACCGTCGACGTCATCGAGGCCGACGAGATCGAAGAGCGTCAGGCGACCGAGCTGGCCGATGTGCTGGCCACCGTTCCCGGCCTGACCGTGGTGCGCTCGGGGGGGCCGGGGCAGGTGACCTCGCTCTTCTCGCGCGGTACCGAGTCGGACCACACGCTCGTCCTGTGGAACGGGCTGGAGCTCAACAATCCCTTCTTTGGCGGATTTGACTGGGCCTTTTTGCCCACCCAGGGCGTGCGGCGGGTGGAGATCGCCCGCGGTCCGTTCAGCGCCGTCCACGGCAGTGATGCGATCGGTGGGGTCATACAGGTCTTGACCGAGGCGGTCGACGGCGGAAGCTTGCGACTCGAAGGTGGCGACGGAGACTACTTCCGAGCCGCGCTGGCGACGGGGATGAGCTCCCCAGGTTTTGAGCTGGAAGTGCTGGGTCATTTTCGAACCGGCAGCGGCGATTTCGTCAACGACCGGTACGAGAGCGAGGAGGCCGCCGCGCGGGCGCAGTGGAACCTGGGCGAGACCGCGACGATCGGTGTGATCGCGCGGCTCAACCAATCGGACGTCGGAATCCCGTTTTCGGGCGGCGCCCCTTCACCAAGCCGTCGGATCTCCTGGCAGGAGCGCGAGCTGGCGGTGCCCTTTCGCGTCGAATCGGGAGCTTGGCGATTGGACGCCCAGCTCTCCCAGGTGGTCTACGAGACCGCCTTCCGGGACCCCGAGGACGCCTTTGGCTTCACCGCCTCGGACACCGACTCAGAGGCCTTGAGGGTGCGTGCCACCGCGTCGCGTCATTTTTCCGGTTCGAGCTGGCTGGCCTTTGGCACCGAGGTCGAGCGGCTGGAGGTGGACGACCGGTCGGTTTTTGGGATCAACCTGGTGGGCGCGCAGCAGGAGACCCGGGCGTTTTTTGCCGAGGCATTCCGAAAGCTGGGCCGTTTTCACGTCGACGCCGGGGTCCGCTATGACGACAACGACGTCTACGGGTCTCGGACCTCTCCGCGTTTCGGCGTCTCCGCCGAGCTGGGCTCGCACGGCCGGATCAAGGCATCCTATGGCGAGGGGTTCCGGGCGCCGTCTCTGGGGGAGCTGTTCTTCCCCTCGAGCGGCAACCGGGAGCTCGAGCCCGAGGAGAGCGAAAGCCTCGAGCTGGGGGTCGAGTACGAGGGCGCGAGATGGCAGGCTGGGGTAACCGGTTTTGACACCCGGCTGATCAACCTGATCGATTTCGACTTTGTGACCTTCTCCAACGTCAACCGGGGCCGGGCCGAGACCCAAGGGGTCGAAGGATGGCTCGGTCGACGGACGAAGGCGCTTTCCTGGCGATGGAACGTGACGTTTCTCGATGCCGTGGACGCGACCAGCGACGAGCCGCTGTTGCGCCGTCCCCGTGAGAGCAGCAACCTGCTGGTCTCGTTTCCCGTCCGGCGGGTGGGGCTGCACCTGACCGGGCGCTACGTCGGGCCGCGGCCGGACGTCGACCCGGTGACCTTTGCCCGCTCCGAGAACCCCGGCTATGTTCGGTTCGATCTGGCGGCGAAGTGGAAACCGGTTCGACGGCTCGCTCCCTACGCACGGATCGAGAACCTCGCCGACCGTGAGTACCAGGAAGCCTTGGGATTTCCGGCTCCGGGCCGAACACTCATCGTCGGCTTGCTGACCGGTTGGGAGTGACCCGCGTGCCCCGAGCGCGGTTCGTCGCTCTGGCGGCGGCGCTGGTTTGTGCCGCCTGCCAGCCGGCGGGCCTCGGGGACCGAGCGGCCACCCGGACGGGAGGCCCCGGACCGGCCACAGAGCCGGTGACGGCACCCGACCGGATCCTCGCCGTCGCCCCGAGTCTGGTCGAGATTCTCTTCGAGCTGGGTCTGGGAGAGCGGGTCGTGGCCGTGGGGGACTATGTCTCGTGGCCACCGGAGGCCGCGAACAAGCCGCGGATCGGCGGTCTGTTCGACCCCCATCTCGAGGACATCGTCGCGCTGGAGCCCGATCTTGCGATCCTGCTGCCGAGCGAAGAGAAGCTGGCGGTGGAGCTCGGGCGTCTGGGGATCGAAGTCCTCACCGTCGAGCACGAGACGCTGGCCGACATCGAGGCGTCGTTCGAGTCGATCGCCCGGCGAGCGGGCGTGGACGAACGGGGTCGCGAGCTCATCGCCCGCTGGCGGCGTGGGCTCGGAGACCCGTCGCGAGGCGCGCTGTCCGTCGAGCCCGACGGCAACTCCACGGAGGCCGGGTTGCGAACCATCCTGGTGGTGGCCCGCGAGCCGGGGGATCTGGCGTCGATGACGGTCGTCGGCTCGAGGACCTTTTTGGCCGAGCTTCTGAACCAGACCGGAGCCCACAACGTCTTTGGCGATCTCGAGCGCGCCTACGCTGAGGTCGGTCTCGAAGAGGTGCTGCGGCGCGCGCCGGACGTCGTCCTTGAGCTGCAGCCGGACGAGTTGGACATGGTGGCCCGCGAGAATCTGATGGCCGAATGGGCCGAGCTCGAGTTTCCGGAGTTTCAGAGGCAGGGGAGCGCGCGAGTTTGTGTTGAAGTCCTCACCGGCGAGCACGTGCTGAGCCCGGGCCCGCGCCTCATGCGTTTGATGGCCGAGCTCGAGGCGGCGATCGCGAGATGCAAGGGAGCGCGATGACCGGGGCCGTGCTGACCGCCACCTCGGTCGAGGCGCGCTATGAAGAGCGCCTGGTGCTGGGGCCGCTCGATCTCGAGATCGGCGGCGGCCGCCCGGGTACCGGGCCGGTCAGCCGGACGTTCGTCCTGATCGGTCCCAACGGCGCGGGCAAGACGACCCTGCTCAAATTGCTTTGCGGGGTACTGGTTCCCTCGGGTGGCCGGATCGAATGGCGCGGAACCGATTTCCGGCGGTTGGGCCGCCGCGAGCTGGCGCGCCGAATCGCCTATGTCCCCCAGGTGAGACCGGCGTCGGTCCCCCTGACGGTGCGGCAGATGATTCTGCTGGGACGCCACCCGCACTTTGGGCGCTGGCAGCTCGCGCCGCGAACCTCCGACTATCGCGCGGTAGAGAGTGCGATCGAGCTGTCCGGCCTGTCCGGACTCGAGGATCGCGTCGTCGATCGGCTCTCCGGGGGAGAGCGCCAGGCGGTGTATGTGGCGGCCGCCCTGGCCCAGGAGGCCGAGCTCCTGGTGCTCGACGAGCCGACCACTCACCTCGATCCGTCGCACCGGCTGCAAGTGGCGTCGCTGCTCGAGCGCCTGGGCAGGCCCGATCGGCGGACGGACGGCGAGATGGCGCGGACGCTGGTGCTGGCGACCCACGACTTGGATCTGGCGGCCCACGTGGCGGACCATGTGGTGGCGCTGAAAGCCGGCCGGATCCTCGAGTCGGGGCCGGCGGCCGAGGTGCTCCGTCCCGAGCTGTTGACGCGGCTCTTTGACGCACCGTTCGAGGTCGCGACCGGCGGCACCGACGGCTCTGGGGGCGGCTCCGGGCGGCGTGTACATCTCGACTACAGGGCCTCTTCGGTGAGTGACCGCGTGGGCAGCGGCCCGGTGAGGACCGATCGGTGAGCGGGTCGATGCGAGCCGGGTGGGCTCTTGCGATCCTCGCGCTCGCCTGGCTGGCGGTTCTGTTTTTGGGTCCGACTATCGGCAGCCAGGACGCTTCGATCGCCGATCTGTTCTCACCCGACACGGCCACCCACACCATCGTTTGGCGTCTGCGGCTGCCGCGCGTGCTCCTGGGACTGCTCGCCGGGGGCGCCCTGGCGATGGGTGGCGTGGCGTTTCAGACCCTGTTTCGCAACCCGCTGGCCGAGCCCTACACCCTGGGTCTGGCGAGCGGCGCGGCCCTGGGCGCGGTGCTGGCGCAGCACCTGAGCCTCACGGGCTCGGCGGCCGGTTTTCCGCTGGTCTCGGCGGCGAGTTTTGCGGGCGCGGTACTGGTGGGGCTCACGATCCTGGGTCTGGCGCGCGGCCGGGGAGGCATTCAGACCTCGACCCTGCTGCTCGCCGGAATCGCGGTCTCGCTGTCGTGCTCGGCCCTGATCTTGTTCGTCCAGTATCTGGCCGATTTCACCCGCACCTTTCGCATGGTGCGCTGGATGATGGGCGGTCTGGCGGTCGTCGGCTACCGCGAGGTCTTGTGGGTCGGCCTCTGGGCGGCCGTTGGCTTTGCGGTGCTTTTGTTTCGCGCGCGCGACCTCGACCAGCTTCTGACCGGCGAAGAGGTCGCGGCCAGCCGCGGGGTCGATCTGGACCGGCTGCGTCTGGTGGTTCTGGCGGCGGTCTCGGGCATGGTCGGCGCCCTGGTGGCGGTCGCGGGGCCGATCGGCTTTGTCGGCCTGGTGGTGCCGCACATCCTCCGCCGGTGGGTCGGGCACCATCATCTGGTGCTTCTGCCCGCGTGCCTTTTGGGGGGCGGCGCGTTTCTCGCGCTGTGCGACCTGGCGGCGAGACGAGTTCTGGCCCCGATGGAGCTGCCGGTGGGTGTCCTCACCGCTCTTCTCGGCGGGCCGTTCTTTCTGTGGCTTCTGATGTCGAGAGGCCGCGGCGGCGCCGGGGTTTAGAATTCGACCGTGTCGGGTCTCGCGTTTCGCTATCTCGCCGCGGTGGTCACTGCTACGGTCGTCCTGCTCATCCTGCGGTTTGCGCGGGGATTTTTCTGGAGCCACGCTCTGATCGTCGGCCTCGCGGCCGGCGCGCTGGTCTTCTCGGCCTGGCGGACGTTTGATCGCTGGCGCAGTTAGCCGGTCTTTCTCACACCGCTCATGACGATCCGGGCGATCACTTTCGACGCCACCGGGACACTCTTCCACGCTCCGCGCCTGGGCGCGATCTACTCCGAGGTCCTGGGCCGGCACGGAGTCGAGGTCGGCGCCGGCGAGGCGGCGGAGCTGGTGCGCCGGGTGTGGCTCGAATTCGATTGCGCCTCCGAACCGGCACGCGACCGCTTTGCCGCCCACCCCGAAGGCGCGCGCGGCTGGTGGAAGAGATTTCTCGACCGTTTTTGCGCCCATCTGGGCGACGGGTCAGCGCCGCCCTTTGCGGCGGCCGAGCTCTACGAGCGGTTTGCGGGGGCGGACGCCTGGGAAGTCTTCGGGGAGGTGCCGGCGGTTCTCGAACGGCTGGCTTTGCGGGGCTTCGAGCTTGGCGTGGTCAGCAACTGGGACGAGCGTCTGCCGCGAGTCCTCGACCGGCTCGGGCTCGCCGGGAAATTCCGAGTGGTGTCGTATTCGCAAGCCGTCGGCGTCGAGAAGCCCCACGCGGCGATCTTCCGTCACGCCCTGGACGGCATCGGAGTCGAACCGGATCAGACACTCCACGTCGGCGACCGCCGCCGCCACGACGTCGAAGGGGCCGAGGCCGTGGGAATGCGGGCGTTACATCTCGACCGCGTGAGGAAAGGCGGAGACATCGCGAGGCTCGACGGGTTGTTGGGGTGGCTTCGGACCGATACAGAGCGCGGGTGATCCTGCGCGCGGTGCGGTGGCTCCGTGCTCGGATCTCCCCGCGCTCGAGATAGCTTCAGGATTGAAGCGGCCGCCGCCTCTGGCGGCCGTTCAATGGTTGTGTCACAACCCCGGCTGGCAGAGTCGCCAGCCGCTTCAACCGATCTCGGGCGGGGGCAAGCCCCGCCCCTACACCGAGAGCCGTTGGGCCGCCGCCTCTGGCGGCCGTTCGATGGTTGTGTCACAACCCCGGCTGGCAGAGTCGCCAGCCGCTTCAACCGATCTCGGGCGGGGGCAAGCCCCGCCCCTACACCGAGAGCCGTTGGGCCGCCGCCTCTGGCGGCCGTTCGATGGTTGTGTCTCAACCCCGGCTGGCAGAGTCGCCAGCCGCTTCAACCGATCTCGGGCGGGGGCAAGCCCCGCCCCTACACCGAGAGAGACTGCGGGTCGGACAACTGGTTTATGTAGGGGCGGGGCTTGCCCCCGCCCGTCCGCCTGCCTGTGCTACGTTTTCTCCGTGCTGCGAATCTCGGGCCTGTTGATCGTCTTTGTCTTCGTCGCCTGTTCGCCCGAGCGCCCGGCCTTTGAGGACACCCCCCTCGAGAGCGAGGAGATCGGGGGCGGCATCGACGTCGAGCTGTCGACCGAGGACGACGAGAAGGGCCGCCAGGTGGCCCGTCCGGGCGCCGTGTTGCCCGGCGACTTTCCCGCGGACCTTCCGTTGCCGGCGCAGTTTTCCATTGTGGATCTGGGCACCGGGACCGACGACGCGTACGTCGTTCTCCAGACCCCGGCCCAGCTCGGCGCGGTGCGCGAAAGCCTGTCGCGCCGGCTGCGGGACCTCGGCTGGTCGGTGGAGCCGGCGGGAGGCGGTTTCTCGTCGGCGCGCGGCGAGCGCCGGGTCGTGTGGGCTCTGGCCGACACCCGGCCCGGCACCCAGATCCGGATCGACTATTGAGCCCGCCACCGGAGACCAAGGACCCTCGCCGGAGACGCCGCGCGCCCATGGGGCTCGCGGGGCTGGGCCTGGAGCTGGCCGCGGCGGTGCTCGGCGCGACGCTCCTGGGGTACTGGATCGACCGCCAGCTCGAAAGCGAGCCGTGGGGCGTTGTCATCGGCGCCCTGGTCGGGATTGTTGGAGGGCTCTACAACTTCATCCGGCAGGCGTCGCGGGCGGCACAGCAAGGGAGGCGCCGATGAAGGGCTGGTCGCCGGCCGCGTACTTGCGGTTTCTAGCCTGGGTGGTTGGGGCTGTGCTGCTGCTCCTGGCGGTCGGCTACGCGCTCGCCAAGCGGGGCGGCTGGTCTTTTGAGGCCATCGTCGCCGCCGTCCTATCGTGCGGGCTGGCGACCGCGATCTCGGGTGTGTTGCTGGCGGTCCCGGGTGGCAGCCCGCAGTCGGCGCTCAACCGCTTTCTCGTGGCGATGGGGGCGCGATTGTTGCTGGTGGCCGGCCTCTGCGTCTGGTGCTTGCTGGCACTCGACGTCTCCCGGACGCCGTTTCTGTTCGCGCTGGTGATCGCCTATCTGGTGCTACTCGCGGTCGATACGGCCTACTCGGTCCGCGTGCTCCGGAGCTTGTGAAAAATTTCACAAGCGCGTATACTCTTTCCCAGGGAAGCCAGTTCCGGTAGGATCGCCGCCGCTGTCGTCAGGCAGCTTTTCGAAACACCTCAGAACTCGCCCGATTCGCCCGCACGGTTAGATGTCGACCGGAAGTCCGTTAGGCCACGTCGTCCAGCACCCGCTCGTCGAAAAAGAGTTCGACGCCGGGCTGCTGACGCCTGAGGGCGTGGTGACGATCATGAGCGATCACATCGTCATGATCATTCTGGCGGGGCTCCTGCTGTGCGTGCTGGTCCCGTGGGCCCTGCGCAAACGGCGGGGCCGGGAAGGGATCGACGGGTTGGTCCCCGCGGGCCCGGGCAATCTGATCGAGCTGATCTGCCAGTTCCTGCGCGAGGACATCGCCCGCCCGGTCCTCGAGCACCACACCGACCGGTTCATCAAGTACATCTGGAGCCTGTTCTTCTTTGTGCTGGCGATGAACCTCCTGGGGCTGATCCCGCTGGGCTCGATCACCCCGGTGCTGGGGACTCACATCGGCGGCACCGCGACCGCCAACATCTGGGTCAACGGCACCCTGGCCGTCATGACCCTTCTGATGATGGTGGTCAACGGCCTGCGGCTCGGCGGCATGGATTACATCAAGCACTTCTGCCCCGGCCCGGTGTGGATGGCGCCCCTTTTGGTGCCGATCGAGATCGCCGGCCTATTCGCCAAGATCTTCGCCCTCACCGTGCGGCTCTTTGCCAATATGGTGGCCGGCCACTTGATCCTGGCGGTGCTGGTGGGCTTTATCCTCGGGGCCGGCGCCGTCTCGGCGACGGCGGGACTGGCGGTGGCGGTGCCGGTGGTGCTGGGGAGCATCGCGTTCACCCTGCTCGAGCTGTTTGTCGCCTTCCTACAGGCGTTTATCTTTACCTTTTTGACGACGCTCTTTATCGGAATGTCGGTGGTCTTTCACCACGACGAGCACGAGGAGGCGCCGGCTCACTAGGGGCAAGACAAAAAATGAAATCGTCGCCATGCTCCGGACGGCGGGTCTCGGGGCCGCGAGGCGGACTGACGCGATGGCGATTCTCAAAAAGTCACCCTTCCCGCGGGGTGGCGATCGTTCGAAGAAAAAGAGGAACATCTGATGAGCAAGAGGTTCTCGAAGCTGACCCTCGGTTTGATCGTCGCAGGCCTCGTCCTGATGTTGGTGCCTTCCGGGCCGGCCGCGGCCGCTGAAGGTGCCGCTGCGGACGGCGGCAGCCTTTTCAGCACACTGGGCGCCACCAAGATCGGCAACGGCATCGGTGCCGGCCTGGTGATCATCGGCGCCGGTCTGGGGATCGGTCGCATCGGCGGCAGCGCCGTCGAGTCGATGGCACGCCAGCCCGAAGTCGCCGGCCAGATCTTCACCCCCATGGTGGTAACGGCCGCGTTTATCGAAGGCGCGACGTTTTTCGCGCTGATCGTCATCTGGTTCGCGAAATAAGCGGCCTGACAAGGGCGCACAGATGAAGCGGATCTTTTTATCCGTGGTCGTGGCTCTGGCGGCGGCGCCGGTCTTTGCGGCCGGCGGCGGCGACGAGAACATCTTCGCCGGCGACCTGGGCAACATGATCTGGACGGTGCTGATCTTTGGCGCCGTCCTGTTTGTGCTCGGCAAGTACGCCTGGGGGCCGCTGCTCGATTCGCTCCAGCAGCGTGAGCGGTTTATCCGCGACTCGCTGGAGAAGGCCAAGGAGGACCGGGAGTCCGCCGAGGAGCGGCTCAAGGAGTACTCCGACAAGCTGGACGAGGCGCGGGCCGAGGCCACCGCGATCGTCGAAGAGGGGCGGCGCGATGCCGATGTGGTGCGCGCCCGGATCGAAGAGGAGGCGCGGGCCGAGGCCGACAAGATGGTCGATCGGGCCAAGCGTGAGATCGACATCGCCAAACAGACCGCGATCAAGGAGCTCTATTCGACCAGCGCGACGCTGGCTACCGATATGGCCTCGCGCATCGTCAGAAAAGAGCTGACGGTCGAGGACCAGGAGCGCTTGATCGCCGAGTCGCTCGCCAAGCTCGACGAGACCGAGACCAACTGATCGTGAGCACCGGAATCGACGAACGCGAGCTGGCGGTAGCCAACCTCTACGCCGAGGCCATATTGGGTCTGGCGAAGGCCGGCGGCACCGAAGACGAGCTGCTCGGCGAGCTCGAGGGCACAGTCGAGCTACTCGACCGCGACCCCGACATCGAGCTCGCGCTGGCCACGCCGCTGGTCGATGCCGAAAGCCGGCGCGAGACCATCGAGCGGGCGTT
Source organism: Candidatus Multivoradales bacterium (assembly GCA_965224065.1). Taxonomy (GTDB): domain Bacteria; phylum Acidobacteriota; class Thermoanaerobaculia; order Multivoradales; family JAHEKO01; genus JAOTZA01. The sequence goes on along the minus strand of CBDCYF010000005.1, from coordinate 2,230,620 downwards.
CCGGGGCCGGGCCAGCGATCTGCTGGTCGATTCCTTTCAGGTGATGAACCGCAAGGGCCGGCTGGTCCTGTTGCGGGCCCTGGCCGAGGCCTATCGCAAGGCGCTCGAGAAGGCCAAGGGCGTGGTCGAGGTGCGGGTGGCGACGGCGGTGCCGCTGAGCGCCGAGAACCGCCGACGCACCGAAGAGTTGGCCGCGCGCATTCTGGACGCTACCCCGCGTCTGGTCGAGGCGGTAGACCCCGATCTTCTGGGGGGCATGGTGGTCCAGGTCGGCGACCGCAAATTCGACACCAGCGTCTCGCGCGAGCTCTCGACGCTCGGCGAGCGTCTGTTCGAGCGTTCGTCCCAAGAGCTCTTGAGCGGCAAGACGTACTTCTCAGACGGAGGCGGCGGCGAGACCGCGCCTTGAAACGAGGATTGATCCATGAAGTTCAACGTTGACGAGATCTCATCCGTTCTCACCGAAGAGATCCAGAACTACCGCAGCGAAGTCGATCTGTCCGAGGTCGGACGGGTGCTCGAGGTGGGCGACGGGATCGCCCGAGTCTACGGCCTGACGGGTGCCATGGCCGGCGAGCAGCTCGAGTTCGCCAACGGCCAGTTCGGCCAGGTCTTCAATCTCGAGGAGAGCTCGGTCGGTGTGGTCATCTTTGGCGAGTATCTGGACATCAAGGAAGGCGACGAGGTGCGGCGCACCGGCAACCTGCTGTCGATTCCGTGTGGCGAGGCCCTGGTGGGCCGGGTGGTCGACCCGCTGGGACGGCCGCTCGACGGCAAGGGCGTGGTCGAGACCGGCGAACGCCGGCCGCTCGAGTACAAGGCGCCCGGAATCGCCGCGCGGCAGCCGGTGGACGAGCCGCTCCAGACGGGTATCAAGGCCATCGACTCGATGATTCCAATCGGCCGCGGCCAGCGCGAGCTCATCATCGGCGACCGCAAGACCGGCAAGACCGCGATCGCGCTCGACACCATCGTCAATCAGAAAGGCGGCGACGTCATCTGTATCTATGTGGCGGTGGGGTTGAAAGAGTCGACCGTGGCCGGAGTGGTCGACAAGCTGACCGAGCTGGGCGCCATGGACTACACCATCGTGGTCTCGGCCTCGGCCTCGGATCCGGCGCCGCTCCAGTACATCGCGCCCTATGCCGGGGCCGCCATGGCCGAGTACTTCATGTACGGCCAGGGGCGGGCCACCTTGGTGGTCTACGACGATCTGTCCAAACAGGCGCACGCCTACCGCCAGCTCTCGTTGTTGCTCCGCCGGCCGCCGGGACGCGAGGCCTACCCGGGCGACGTCTTCTATCTCCACTCGCGCCTGCTCGAGCGCGCGGTCAAGCTGCGCGATGAGTTTGCCGTCGTGCCCAAGGACACACCCGAAGACTCGACCGACCGGTCGCTGGCCCGTACCCACCCCGATGGGGCTGACGCTTCGGCCGAACACCGTCCCGACGATGCGGGGGGCATCTATCACCGGCCCGAGGGCCGCGAGCGGGCCGAGGCCTGGCTCGAGTCGCTGGACGACAAGGACGACTATCGGGTCCACAAGTTCTACGACTCGGGCGGCTCGATGACCGCGTTGCCGATCATCGAGACCCTCGAGGGCGAGGTCTCGGCCTACATCCCGACCAACGTGATCTCGATCACCGACGGCCAGATCTATCTCGAGCCCGACCTCTTTTTCGCCGGCGTGCGGCCGGCGGTCAATGTCGGTATCTCGGTGTCGCGTGTCGGCGGCAACGCGCAGATCAAGGCGATGAAGAAGATCGCCAGTACGCTGCGCCTGGACCTGGCGGCGTTTCGCGAGCTCGAGGCCTTTGCCCAGCTCGGCACCGAGCTCGATGCCGCCACCCAGCGTCAGCTCGACCGCGGCGAGCGCATGGTCGAGTTGCTCAAGCAGCCGCAGTATCAGCCCTTCGCGGTCGAGGACCAGATTGCCTCGATCTTTGCGGGCACCCGCGGCCATCTCGACGATCTGCCCCCTGCAAAGGTGGGCGAGTTCGAGGCCGACCTGGTGCGGCACCTGCGGGACGAGTTCCCTGAGGTGCTCGACGAGATCACCGAGAGCGGCAAGCTCTCGGACGAGCTCGCCGAAAGCCTGGAGAAGATCGTCGGCGACCTCAAGACCAACTTTGTCAACCGGATGGAGTCGGACGAGGCCGCGTAGAGCCGGTAGAGCCCGATGGCGAATCGCAGAGTACTGGTCAAGCGCCGCAAGGCGGCTCGCAACATCCGCAAGATCACGCGGACGATGCAGCTCATTGCCACGGCGCGTTTTCAGGCGGCTTACAGCGCTGCGGTGGCGGGCCGCCCGTACACCGACAAGCTCGCCGAGCTGGTCGGCAATCTGTCGCGTGCGGCATCCGGGATCGACCATCCGTTGATGCACCAGCCCGAGGCCGAAAAGCGGGCGGCGCTGGTGGTGCTGACCAGCAACCGCGGTCTGTGCGGCGGTTACAACAGCAATGTGCTGCGGGCGGCCATGGACCATTTGAAGGGGTTGTCCGAGCAGGGGGTGGAGTGCGAGACCCACATGGTGGGCAAGAAGGGCATCGCCTATTTTCAGTTTCTCGGCCACGAGATGGCCTCGACCGACGCCGAGGCCGGCGAGAACGTCCGTTTCGAAGACGTCGAGCCCTTTGCCAACCGGATGATCGAGCGCTTTGTCTCGGGTGAGCTCGACTCGGTCTACGTGGCCTACACAAAGTTCATCTCGACCGGCCGGCAAAAGCCGGTGGTCGAGAAGATCCTGCCGCTCGAGCGCGAGGCGGCCACGGGAGGCGAAGCGGACGCGGGCTCGTCGGCCGAGTACGAGTTCTCGCCCGACCCGCAGACCCTGCTCAACGAGATCCTGCCGGCCACGGTGCGGGTGCGGCTTTTTCAGAGCTTTACCGATGCCGCGGTGTCGGAGCAGATCGCCCGGATGGTGGCGATGAAGGCGGCGACCGACGCGGCGGGCGAGATGATCAAGCGCCTGACCCAGCAGTACAACCGGGCGCGGCAGACACAGATCACGATGGAGCTTTTGGACATCGTCGGGGGAGCCAACGCCCTGGCCTAGATAGCTTAGACAGCCCAGGAAAGAACTATGCAAAACGAAAACGTAGGGGAAGTCACACAGGTCATCGGCTCGATCCTCGATGCTCGGTTCTCGGAGGAGAACCTGCCGGCGATCTACAACGCCTTGAAGATGGAGGTCGAGCGCACGGTGTTGGGCGAGGCCAAGAGCGAGACGCTGTGGTGCGAAGTCGCGCAGCACCTCGGGGGCGGCCGGGTACGGGCCGTGGCGCTCGATTCGACCGATGGCGTGTGCCGCGGGCAAAAGATCGCCGACACTGGCGGGCCGATCCAGGTGCCGGTCGGAACCGAGACCCTGGGCCGGGTCTTCAACCTGGTCGGCGAGCCGATCGACGATCGTGGAACGGTCACGACCGCGGAGAAACGGCCGATCCATCGCGAGCCCCCCGAGCTCGAGAACCTCTCGGCCAAGACCGAGATGTTCGAGACCGGCATCAAGGTCATGGACCTGCTCTGCCCGCTGGTTCGGGGCGGCAAGGCGGGACTGTTTGGCGGTGCCGGTGTCGGCAAGACCGTCATCATCCAAGAGCTCATTGCGCGGCTGGCGCGGTTTCACAGCGGTTACTCGTGCTTTGCCGGCGTCGGCGAGCGTACCCGCGAGGGCAACGACCTGTGGCTCGAGATGCAGGAGGCGCAGATCGGCGACACCGGCAAGAGCGTCATCGACCAGACCGTGATGGTCTTCGGCCAGATGAACGAGCCGCCCGGCGCCCGGCTGCGGGTGGCGCTCTCGGCACTCACCATGGCCGAGCACTTCCGCGACCAGACCGGTGTCGACACGCTGCTCTTTATCGACAACATCTTTCGTTTCTCGCAGGCGGGCTCCGAGGTCTCGGCGCTTTTGGGCCGGATGCCCTCGGCGGTGGGCTACCAGCCGACTCTGGGAACCGAGATGGGTGAGCTGCAGGAGCGGATCACCTCGACCAACCAGGGTGCGGTGACGTCGATCCAGGCGATCTACGTCCCGGCCGACGACTACACCGATCCGGCCCCCGCGGCGGCCTTTACCCATCTCGACTCGACGGTGAACCTCGAGCGCTCGATCTCGGAGAAGGGCATCTACCCCGCGGTCGACCCGCTGGCCTCGTCCAGCCGCATCGTCGCTCCCGAGCTCATCGGCGAGCGCCACTACCGGGTGGCGCGGCGAGTACAGCAGATCCTGCAGCGCTACAAGGACCTCCAGGACATCATCGCGATCCTGGGTGTGGACGAGCTGTCGGAAGAGGACAAGCTGATCGTGCGCCGCGCCAGAAAGATCGAGCGCTTCCTGTCGCAGGCGTTCTTTGTCGCCGAGCAGTTCATCGGCATCAAGGGCGTCTATGTGCCGCTCGAAGACACCATCCGCTCGTTCGAGGAGCTGTGCGAAGGCAAGTGGGACCACCTGCCGGACCAGGCCTTTATGTACGTCGGCACCATCGAGGACGCGGCCAAGCGGGCCGAGGAGATGGCGGCCGAGAATTAGCCTGATCTTCTCACCAAGAATCTACTGCGAAGCCGCAAATGCCTGAATCTGCTACGTTACGCTCTCGTCGGGCTCCTCGACGTAGCTACGGCTACGCCTACGTCGCCCTCGGTCGCAAGCCTTGCATCTTCGGACATTTGCGGCTTCTCGCTACGATTCCGGTGAGAAGATCAGGCTAGCCCGCCCCCAAAGCACGCGCCATGGCCGATTCCAAGAGCTTCCAAGTCGCCGTCGTGACCCCCGAGAAGGCGGTCTTCGACGGCGAGGCTCGTTTTGTCGCCGTGCCGGCGCACGATGGCGAGCTGGGCTTTCTGCGCAGCCGCGCACCCATCCTGGCCAAGCTCGACGTCGGCCGGTTGCGGATCGAGACCGAGGAAGGCGATGAGGTCTTTTTTATCGACGGCGGGTTTGTCGAGATGATCGACAACCGGCTGACGGTGCTGACCGAGGACGCGCGGCGGGTCGAAGAACTAGACCGCGAGCAGGCCGAGGCGCTGCTGGCCGAAGCTCGCGAGATGAAGGACCGCGCCGACGGTGCGGCCGCTCAGCGCGAGCGCGTGTTCAAACGCGCGCGCACCCAGTTGAGGCTGCTCGAGAAGCAAAAGTAGCCATCGCGGTGGCTTCCGACTACGACCCGCTCGTTCCACCGTCGGACCTGAACGCCGGTCCGTCCGACCTCGAGCGGGTTCGAGAGCAGTTCTCCCGCTCGGCGGAGAGCTTTCTGCGCTCGCCTCTGTCCTGGGTGGTGTGGGCGGTGGTGCTGGCCGCCGCCGCCCTGCTGACGCGGCGCGTCGAGACCGGCGGCGTGGCCGCCGTCACCTTGCTGTGGTCGGTGGCGATTCTGCTGGGTGGAGTGGTCGAAGGCGTCGTGCTCTTCCGCGGCTCTCGCGCACACCGGCCTTCCGAGCTCGCCCGCTGGGTCCTGCGAAGCCAGGGAAATCTGTCGCTCGTCGCCATCGCTCTCTCCCTGGCGTTGCTGTGGGCCGGACAGGCGAGCCTGCTGCCGGGTCTCTGGCTGCTGGTGCTCGGCCACTCGTTCTACGCTCACGGGGGACTGGGATTTCCGCCCTTCCGCGCCGCCGGGTTGATCTACCAGATCGGCGGACTGGCGGCGCTGGTGCCGGGCGTCGACCCGCTGCTGGCGTTCGCCATCGCGGCTGCGGCCGGCAACCTCTGGCTGGCCTGGGGGGTGCGGCGGCGGGATCGCTCGGATCGGACGGACTAGAGCCCGCTCAGCCGCACCTCGTACTCCTCGGCGACGTCGGGCCAGTAGGCGATCTCGCCGTGGAGCTTGAGCTTCCAGGCGATCGAAGGGTCGCCGTCGGACGAAAGAGGCGTGCCGGTGGGAATCGTGAACGTCACACCGCCGGACTCCAGTGGTTGGTCTCGCCCGCGGTCCAGGATCGAGACTTTGGGCGTGTCGAGAGGCCTTGTTTCTATGCGAACCCCCGATTCCTTGTGATGGGTTTGGGTCTCGGTGGCTTCGAGCCAGACCTCGAGGTGCCGGACGCGGCTCGCAAACCCGGTGAAGGACCACTTGAGCTGAGCCGATTCACCAACCCGGAGAGTGCCCGGGGTGAGGCTGACGCGCGCGCGTGGGTTGAGGAGAGCCAGGATGGAATAGGGGATGCCGGCGAGCAGCAGCAGGCCGATGAGAACAAATGGGGTCAGGACCAGGATGACGAACCACTCCTTGGTTCCGGCCTTCCAACTTTCGACCACCTGCCATACGAAGATCGAGAGAAAACCGTTCCAGAACAGCGCGCCGAGAATCGTGCACCCCAGTTTGCCGAGCGGGCCCGTCGTCGGTTCGAGCACGAGAGAATCGGTGACCGGCTGTTCCGGGGTCGGACCGGCGGCGAATCGGCCGAGTGCCGGCGCATCGCCCGGTTCGGTGGGCGCGGCCCAGGAAGGGCGTGCCGCGTCCCGCCTGGCGTCCCTCAGGCCCTTGATCACGAAGACGAGCCCACCGGCGCCGATCAGCGTGAACAGGAGGGGGATGACGCCAAACAGGTAATCGGCGGTGAAGCCCCGTTCGATGACGGCATTGAACGGGTCGTTCGGATCGACGTAGCAAAGCGTGGTGGTTCCTTCCTCGAGCCCGGCGACGATCCTGGCTTTGCGCTCGTAGCCGCTGGAGGAACCGCCCATGAAACCGTAGCGGTTCGATTGATACGAACGCCCGTCGATCTCGTACCGATACAGCGCATCGACACTGTAGGTGGTGCTGTCGTCACCCGGATGCGACCGCACCCCGCTCGACAGGATCTCGCACGGCACCTCGAGCCAGGAGCGGGCCTCGACGACTTGGAGAGCCGGCCAGATGAAAAACGGGATCAGAAAACCGGCGCCGACCAGAAAGAAGATGCCGGGGAAGAAGATGATCGCGGCGACCGCCAGTCCGGAGCGGGCCTTCTTGGGCAACGGGCCGTCGCCCGCGGTCTCCTCCCCGTCGGTTCGGGAAGGAGGGCCGTGCAACAGCCAGAGGGCACCGGCCCCGACGGCCAGAAAGACCAGGGGCACCAGGATCCAAAACCCTTCCCAGAGATTGGACCGGCGCAGATACGATCGGCCGGGCTCTTCCGGGTCGACCCAGCACGTCACTTTGTCGCCGGCTCGATACCGCCCGGCCAGAACCTGGGCCTCGGAGACCGTCTCGGACCCAGCATAGCCGTGGCGGTAGGCGTTTCCCAAGTAGGGTTGGGCACGGTGGTCGTACCGGTACGAGACCTGGAGCTCGGTGTCCCCGTATTGCGGGCGCCGCACCGCCTCGGACGACTCGATCGTGCAAACCGTCTCTTCCCAGAACCAGGTGTCGAGACCTCGGATCCAGTCGCTCGCGACCGCGAAAGTGCCCAGCAAGCCTATGGCTGCGCAAAGGCCGAGTAGGACAATTTGGGCGAGCGCGGCGATACGCACTGGAGGGATCTTATCCAGTATGGCCCCGGTATGATCTTCGTGCTGTCGTCCATTCGTGCCAGCAACGGAGATCCTGGGAGACCATCGTGGCCAGACCCAACCTGAGCGAGGAAAAGCGCGCCAAGCTACTGCCCGTTATCGCGCAGTGTTTTGTGGAACGAGGGTATCGGCGCACCACGACCGCGGAGCTGGCTGAAGCCTGTGGCGTCCAGGAGACGATTCTCTACCGGCTCTGGCCCGGGAAAAAGGAGATGTTCCTGGCGGCGATCGAGCACGTCTACCAGAATTCCGCCCGTATCTGGCAAGAGGTCCTCGACCGACCCGGTGAGGGGGGAAGCCGCGCCGAGCGGCTTTTGGAGTACGAGTCCCGCCACTTGGGGGAATTCGGCCTCTACCGCATCATTTTTGCGGGGCTCAGCGAGGCGGATGACGCCGAGATCCGGACCGCGCTGCGCCGCATGTTCCACAGCTTCCACAAGGAAATCAGCGGCCGGATCGAAGAGCATGGCGAGCGGCGGAAGGGGGCGAGTGCGCTCGACGCCGAGCAAGCGGCGTGGGCCCTCGTGGGCCTGGGTCTACTGGCCAATCTCAGCCGCGACGTCAAGCTGTTCGGCGAGCAAAGGCGCCGCTCTCTCATCGCCGAGGTCGGCCGGCTGCTGCTGGAGGGAACGATTCCCTAGCCTGACTTTCTCACCAGCGTTCGAGGCAGAAGGCTGCAAATGCCTGGAGATGCAAGGCTTGCGACCGAGGGCGACGCAGGCGTAGCCGTAGCTACGTCGAGGAGCCCGATGGGAGCGCAACGCAGTAGATTCAGGCATTTCCGGCCTTCGGGCCGGAGGTTGGTGAGAAAGTCAGGCTAGCCAGACGTTCTCACCGGGAATCTACTGCGTAGCCGGTGAGTCGTCGATCGTTACGCGCGAGCGGCTGAGCAGGTCGGAGAGCGACACGCCGCTCAGGGCGAGGAGCGCGGGCAGCCCGGCTCCGGCGTAGACGATCATCTGACCGAGCCACCGGAGAACCGTCTGCGGAATGGTCAGCGGCAGCCCGTCCTTGCCGCGGCTGACGATCCCGGCGTAGGCCATCCCGGGTGTCTTGCCCCAGAAGGCCAGTGGAACGACGGTGTAGAGAAAGGAAAAACACAGTCCAAAAAGCACAAACGGCGGCCACGCCGCGGGGTGGGGGCGAGCGCCGAGGAGGGCGGCGGCCGCCAGCGCCACCGCGACGCCTGCCGCGACCGTTCCGAGATCGAGGATCGCGGCGAGAAAACGCGATGAGACCGGCGGCTCGGAAGCGCTCCGCCCCGCAAAGGGCGGCACCTTGGTCTCGCCTGCGGGATCCGGCTCGGAGGTCGATTCGAAGACCAGCGGTTTCTGGACCTCGACAAAGTCGGCGTCGAAGTCGGCGATATCGTCCGCCGCCGTGTGGGGGTCCGGTTTCTCGAGCGGCAGGTCGAAAAGGAGGTCGACTTCAGACGACCGATCGGGGCGTTTCATCGCGAGCCGCCATCACCTATCGGAACGGGACGTACTTGACAAAAATGCGATAGAGAAGATCCACCGGCTGTTTTTCGTATGCGCGGGCGAAATCCAGCAGGCGCTGGACCTCGGGGTCCGCGCCGGCGAGCTGAAGCGCCTCGGTGAGGTTTTCCACCGCGGTCAGGGGCTCCTGCCGCTGTAGGTCGCGTACCCCCAGGTTGTAGTACGAATCCACCATCAGCCGTTGAATGTCGGGGTTGGTGGGATTGCTCTCACGCAGCGTCCAGAGCTTCCGCAGCCCGTGCGCCCATTCGCCCTGCCGGAAGATCTCGAGCTCGGTCGCCAGCGGAGCCAGCGCTTGCTCGACGGTGTTCTGCAGCGCGAGCGAACCCTCCTCAAGAGGAGCGCTGTCGGCTGCCTGTGTCAGCAGATCCTGGGCGAGAAGAAACTCCCGGCGGTCCGCGGCGCTTTGGGCTTGTTGAACGAACAGGTCGCGAGCCGCGGTCTGCTCGGCCGTGACCACCTCGGCGACCTCCTCTTCCTCGGCAGGCGCCTCCCATTGGGCAATCAGCGCCTGGGCCTCGGCGTAGCGTTCGTGGCTGGGCGGTAGCCGCTTGAGCTGAGCGATGGCCAGCGCGGCGTTGCCATCGTCGTGGACCTTCATGGCGCGAGCGATGGGGTCGATCCGGGGCCGCTTCTGGGCGACAGGTTGGTCGCCGGCGTTGGGAAACGTGCTGTCCCAGTTGCTCCAAAGAAACCAGATACCGGCGAGGACGAGGAGCAGGACCGCGCCGCCGAGATAGAGCAACGAAGGGCGAAACCTGCCCTGCTTGGCGGGCGGACGCTGGGGTTTGGCCTGGGGCGGCGGTCCTTTGGGTGCCTCGACGGTTGTCTCGTCGGCCGGAGAGCCGAGGGCGTCTCCGAAGGAATCTTCCACCGGCGCGGCGAGACCGGGGTCGTCGGGTCCCGGGTCGATGGTCGGCGCGGCAGGCGGCACGGAAGGCGGCGCCGGCTCGGCCGAAGGGGGCGCAAATCCGCCCGAGTCGAGCTTCTCCAGATACTCCTGCGCGCTCAGATGGCTGGGATGCATCTCGAGGACGCGCTGAAAGCCCTCCCGCGCCGCATCGAAGTCCCCGCCCTCGACCTGTGCCACCGCCTCGTGAAACGTCTCCTCGACCTGGCGCTCGACCTCGGCCTTGAGCTTGCGGGCCAGCTCGATCCTCCGGCTGGCCTCGGCATGGTCGATGTCGACGAGAAAGATCCGCGACCAGGCGTCGATCGCCGACTGGTACTGCTTCTCCTCGAAAGCGGCCTGACCCTCGGCCAAAAGCTCGGTGATGCGTCCTTCGCTCTCGGCGTCGAGAGCGGCCGCCGGTTCGCCGGCCGGCTCGTCTTCGCTCGCGGCGCTCCCGCCGTCCGAAGCCACGGGCACTTGTTCCGGGGGCGCGGCCGGCTCGACAGTGTCCGGCGTTTCCGCCGTCGACCCGAGCATACTCAGATCGAGCGCCGCTTCGAGACGCTCGGTGCCCTCGTCATGGGCGGAGGCATCCGGTTTCTCTCCGCTCGGGGGCGCTGCCGGCGGCTCCACAATGGGCTCTGTGGGCTCCTGATCTCCCGCGGCCGGTGACAAGTCGAAGACCTCCTCGCTCGGCTCGGCAGCCGGCTCGGGTCCCGGAGCCCCCTCGGCTGCCGGGGCGGTCGTGCCCTCCGCGGACATCCGCAGGTCCTCGGTCGCCACCGGACCGGTCGCCGACTCCAACCGGTCTTTGAGGGTTCGCGCCGGCTCCAACAGCGGGTCGAGCTGCAGCACGAAGTTGCATCCGGTCCGTGCTTCCTGGAGCCTGCCCTCGGCCGCCAGATCGAGCGTTTGCTCGAAAGTGGTCGTAATCCTCTCGCGGATCTCTTCGGAGAGAGATCGGTTGCCGGGGTAAGTCATTGTAGAGAAATCCCTTAGCCGCAACCGCGGTGGGGAGCCGAAATATTAGCAGATCGGGTTCGGTACAGTGCGGCCGTGAAACGGTCGTCCTCTGACGCGATCCTGGAGTGCGTTCCCAACTTCAGCGAGGGCCGGCGGCCGGAAGTGATCGAACGGTTGGGCGAGGTGGCGGGGTCCGTGGCGGGCGCCCACCTTCTCGATCGCAGCTCCGACCTCGACCACAATCGAACCGTCCTGACGCTGGCGGGAAGCCCCGAGCCGCTGGTCGAGGTCCTGGAGGAATTGATGGCGGTGGCCGTGGACCGGATCGATCTGCGGCGGCAGTCGGGAGTCCATCCACGAATCGGCGCCGTCGACGTGGTGCCGTTTGTGCCGCTTCGCGACGCTCCGATGGCGGTCGCGGTACGGACGGCGCTCTCACTGGCCGAGCGCGCGGCCCGGAGGTTCGAGCTGCCCGTTTTTCTCTATGGCCGGGCCGCCCGCCGGCCGGAGAGAGCGGAGCTTTCGGCGCTGAGACAAGACGGGCTGCGTGGCGTCGCCCAGCGGTTGGCGCGGGTGGGTGGCGAGCCGGATTTTGGTCCCGCCGGCCTCCATCCGAGCGCCGGGGCCGTAGCGGTCGGCGCCCGGGACTTTCTGGTGGCTTTCAACGCTTTCCTGGACACAGACGACGTGCGCGTAGCTCGCGCGATTGCCCGCCGGGTGCGTACTGCGAGCGGTGGGTTGCCGGCGCTCAAGGCGATCGGGGTCGCGCTCGAATCTCGCGGTTGCGCTCAAGTGAGCATGAACCTGGTCGATTACCGGGTGACCTCACCGGCGCGCGCGCTGGAGGCCGTCGAGCGCGAAGCGGCCCGTCGGGAGACTCGGGTCGTTGGAACCGAGCTGGTGGGTCTCATACCGGGCGAGGCCCTGGAAAGTAGCTCCCCGGCGGAGCTCGGGATCGAGAATTTCCACGACGGGCTGATCCTCGAGAACGCGCTTGCTCGAGCCGGTCTTTAGGACGAGGCCTGAGACTCCTCCTCGAGTGCGGCCGCCAGCCGGTGGGGCAGGCCGTCGAAGCTGCCCGAGGACATGGTCACGATCACATCGCCGGGCTCCGCTTCGGCGGTGAGCCGCGCCAGCAGCTCGTCGGTCGTTGCCGTCAGCACGGTGCGCTTGCCATGGCGGGCCAAGTGGCGCGCGATCCCTTCGAGATCGAGCTGCTCGTGGGGCTCGAAGCGGGCCGCGTGGTAGATCGGCGCAAAGAAAACCCGGTCGGCGTGAGTAAAGGCCTCGCAATACTCGGAGAAGAACAGATTGCGGGCGGTGGTCAAGGAGCGCGGCTCGAAGGCCGCCAGCAGGCGGCGAAACGGGAAGCGGGCCTTGAGCGCCTGGAGCGTCTTGGACACCGCGGTGGGGTGGTGGGCGAAGTCGTCCATCACCGCGATGCCGCGGGGCCGGCCGACCAGCTCGAGACGCCGCTTGACGCCGCCAAAGCTCCCCAGCGCCGCCGCCACGGCCTCGGCCGGAAGACCGTCGGCGCGCGCGGCCGCCCAGACCGCCAGCGCGTTCTGCACATTGTGATGACCGGCCAGCCCCAGCCGGACGGTGACCTCCCCGGCGTCGGGATCGAGGAGCTCGAAACGGGTCGAATCGGCGTCGGTATCGGGCGTGGCCGTGGGGTGAAGATCGTTGTCGTGCTCCAGACCGTAGAAGAGAGTCCGGCAACGGGCGTGCCCGGCAACCCGTCGCACATCGGGTGAGTCACCGCAGGCGATCAACAGACCGTCGTCCGGCATCCGCTCGACCAGTTCGACAAAGACGGCTTCGACCGCCTCGGCGTCGGGATAGAGATCCGCGTGGTCGAACTCGACACTGGTGAGGATCAGGGTCTCGGGCCGGTAGTGGAAGAACTTGGGCCCGCGATCGAAATAGGCGGCGTTGTACTCATCGCCCTCCAGAATGAAGCGCTCGCCCCGGCCACGCCGGAAGTTGCGGCTCAGATCCTTGGGCAGACCGCCGATCAGAAACCCCGGGTCGGCGTCGCACTCGAGGTAGACCCAGGCCGCCATCGCCGTGGTGGTGGTCTTGCCGTGGGTTCCCGAGACCACCAGCGGCTTGCGGTCCTCGAGAAAGAAGCGATACAGCGCCTCGGGCATCGAGACGCGCTCGAGACCGAGCCGCTCGACCTCCTCGGCTTCCGGGTTGGTGCGCGGCACCGCGTTGCCGACCACCACGAGATCGGGGGCCGGATCGAGGTGCGCGGCATCGTAGCCTTGATGGATCTCGATGCCGGTGGACTCGAGGAGCGTGCTCATCGGCGGGTAGAGCGGGCCGTCGGAGCCGCTCACCCGGTGGCCCTCCTCCTGGAGGAGACAAGCCAGCGGCGCGACTCCGGTGCCGCCGATGGCGATGAGATAGATGTCCAAGCTGCGGGGCGCGGTTTGCGTCGAGTTGCGGTCAGTATAGCATTGCGCTCGGACTCGATTTGGAGGTCAAAGCCTTGCGACGAAAAGCGTTTTTCCTGTTGACCGCGGTGTGTTTTGCTCTCGTGTCGGCCCCGGCGTCGGCCCAGCCGCGGGCGGTTCCGGTCTCGCCGGTCCACGACGTCGGCTCGGTCGACAAGGGGGACACCGTCGAGCACACCTTCGAGATCCGCAACGACGGCAACGAGGCCCTGCGCATCCGCGACGTCACCGCGTCCTGCGGCTGCGCGGTCGCTGAGTACGACCGCACGATCTCGCCGGGGCGGAGCGGGCGGGTGGTGACCCGGATCGAGACCAAGGATTTTCGCGGTCCGATCGCCAAGTCGGTCACCGTTTTCACCACCGATCCCACCAATCCGCGGATCAGCCTGGTGGTCAAGGCCGACGTGCGGCCGCAGTTCGAGCTGCAGCCGGTCTACGCACGGTTTGTCGTGGTGGTCGGTGAAAAACACCCGTCGAGCGAGCACCTGTTGTGGGCGACCGAAGGTCCGCCGATGGAGATCCAGTCGGTGGACTCGCCCTACCCGTTTCTGGATGTGTCCTACCGCGAAGCCACCGAGGCCGAGCGGCGTTCCGACGGACCGGACCGGCAATGGAAAATCGTCATCGCCCTGGCCGACGATGCGCCGGTGGGGCCGATGGCCGACTTTGTGCGAATTCGCACCAACCAGCCAAAGCGCAGGACGGTCGAGCTGCCGGTGTCGGGGTTTGTCAGGCCGGTGATCGCGGTGCGGCCGCGGACCGCCGACTTTGGGCGCCGGGAGCTGGATGGGCCGTACAGCGCCTTCCTGGAAGTCGAGAACTTGAGCTCGGCGAACGTTTCGGTGACTTCGGCGAGCGCCGACATCGAAGGCCTGGCGGCCGACGTCGAAGAGGTCGAGGGTGGCAAGAAGTTCCGCCTGCGCCTGACACTCGATCCCGAGATGCAAAAGGGTCCGTTCGAGGGCAAGGTCCGGCTCCAAACCTCCAGCCGGCTGCAGCCGGTGGTCGAGGTCGACGTGTCCGGGACGGTGCTGTAGCGGCGGAAGCCCGAAGGATCTGAAGCGGCCGCCGCCTTACCGGCTGGCAGAGTCGCCAACCGCTTCGACATTGGACTGTCTCTGAAGCGGCTGCTGCCTCTGGCGGCCGTTTGGGCCGGGGCAAGCCCGGCCCCTACCTAAAGAAAGAAGCCGCCGCCGCCTTACCGGCTGGCAGAGTCGCCAGCCGCTTCAACATTGGACTGTCTCTGAAGCGGCCGCCGCCTCTGGCGGCCGTTTGGGCCGGGGCAAGCCCTGCCCCTACACGAGTGAGCCCGGGACCCTTTGTTACCGCGGCCGGTCCCAGACGTCGCGCTCGTCTTTGGGCGGCGCCGGGCGCCGGCTTCCCTTGGCGAGCACCGCCTCGACCTCGGCCATCACCGGGGCCAGCGCTTTGTTTTGCCGCCGCACCAGCTCGGCGATGCCCTCGAGCGCCAGGTCCACGAGGCGATCGTGCTCTCCGCGGGTAAAGCTCCGCCCCTCGCCGGTGCCCTGAACTTCGACGATCTCGCCCTCCGAGGTGGCGACCACGTTCATGTCCACGTCGGCCCGCTGGTCTTCGCTCGCCTCGAGATCCAGAAGCGGCCGTCCGTCGACGATGCCCACCGAGACCGCGGCGATCTGACGGATCACCGGCCAGCGGTCGATGTCGCCGGCCAGCAGGATCCCGGAAAGCGCCTCGACCGCCGCGACGTAAGCGCCGGTGATCGCCGCGGTTCGCGTTCCGCCGTCGGCCTGCAAGACGTCGCAGTCGAGGATCAACGTACGCTCGCCCAGTGCGGTCAGATCCAGCCCCGCGCGCAGGCTGCGGCCGATCAGGCGTTGGATCTCCGAGCTGCGGCCGGAGGGCCGGCCGCGGGTGACCTCGCGGCGCGAGCGGGTCGAGGTGGCGCGCGGCAGCATCGCGTACTCGGCGGTGGCCCAGCCCTTGCCGGAATCGATGAGAAACGGGGGCACGCGGTTCTCGATCGTCGCCCCGACGAGCACGCGGGTGTCGCCGGCGTCGATCTGCGCCGAGCCGTCGGCGAACTTCATCGCGCCGAGCGCGATGCCGATGTCGCGAAGGGCGTCGTCGCTTCGGCCGGCGGGTCGGGTCGCGTCGCTCATGGGGCCGTCATTCTACGACGCTGCGGGATCACCGGCTGGTTGCGGTGTCCGAACGGCCGCCAGGGGCGGCGGCCCAAACGGCCGGCAGAGGCGCCGGCCGCTTCGCACTCGTTTCGACCGTGTAGGGGCCGGGCTTGCCCCGGCCCGCGCCGCTACACGTCGACATGCTCCGGGGGCCGCTCCAACTCCCCCAAAATCCGCCGCGCCATCGCCTCGAACCGCTCCGCATTGTCGGTCATGCACAGATGAACCCGCCCAGCGTCCGGTTCGCTCGGCCCCGCCGCCAGGCCCAGACCCTCGAGATCTGCCGCGACCCGCGCCGCCGCCGATTCGGCCGAGCTCACCAACCGTGTCTCGGGTCCGGCGACCCGGCGGATCGTCTTCTCGAGCAGCGGGTAGTGGGTGCACCCGAGGACCAAGGTGTCGACGCCGGCCGCAAGCAGCGGCTCCAGATAGCGTCGAGCGATCTCGACCGCCACCGGGTCATCCTGCCAGCCCTCTTCCACCAGGGGCACAAAGAGCGCGCACGATTGGCTGTGGACCTCGAGCTCGGGCCGCCGCCTTTGGATCGCGCGCGGGTAGGCGCCCGAGCGCACGGTCGTCTCGGTGGCGAGCACACCGACACTCCCCGCGCTGACTTTTGCCGCCTCCGCCGCACCCGCCTCGACCACTCCCCAGACCGGCACGGGAGAATCGATGTGGGCAAGAGCGAGCGCCGACGCGGTGTTGCAGGCGACGACGATGGCCTTGACCCCGCGCTCGGCGAGAAAGGACAAGTTGCGCCGGGTGTAGCGCACCACGGTGTCGGCCGACTTGGTGCCGTAGGGAAGCCGAGCCGTGTCGCCCAGGTAGAGGATGGGCTCGTCCGGCAGCCGGCGGCGCAGGGCTTCGACCACGGTCAGCCCTCCGACACCGGAGTCAAAGACGCCGATCGAGCGGCTCACGAAGCGGCGGGCGAGGGCTCGCCGGCGATCAGTTGGCGGGCGAGGCCGAGCGGCCGGGTCAGATCGACGTGTCCGGCGAGCGTCGGGCGATGCTGCCCGTTCCATAGCAGGGCGACACGGCGCAGATCGGGCGCGTCGAGCAGCACCGTATTGACCAGGCTGTAGACGGCGAGCAGCTCCTCGGTCGATCCCGAGGACGGAGGCGGGCCACCCTCGCTCGAAGCCAGATCGACGATCGCGGTGCCGTCGGTTGCGATCAGGATCGAGGCCAGCTCGATTCCCTCGGGGAAGGGCCGAAAAAGCCCTTCGGTTTGCGGACCCTCGAGAAGCGCTTCCACCAGCCGGCGAAGTCTTTCCTCCTCATCGGAGGCTTCGTCGAGCTCCCGGGTCTCGGTGTGGAGCATGTTTCCCGGACCGGGGAACATCAACTGCGCCGTCCTGCCGAGGCGGGCCGAGTCGTCGCCGCGTCCCCCGCCTGCGCCGGACGCGTCGCCTTTTGTCGTCCACAGCCAGATGCCGATCCCGACGAGCCCCACGGCGAAGATCGACGCCAGCAGGTAGTTGGCGATGCCGCGGTTCATCGACCGGTCGTATCTTGCGACGTCGCCGGGACGCCTTCGATCTGGGCCTTGTAACGTCCGACCGCGCGGGCCAGGGCGTCGACCAGCCGGGCGCGGTACTCCGGGTCTCCCAGACGCGACTCTTCCCGGGGGTTGCTCAGGAAGCCCAGTTCGACCAGAACCGCGGGCATCGCGGCGCCCATGAGAACTCGGAAGGGCGCTTGCTTGACGCCGCGGTTCTTCAAGTTGAGCGTGTCGTTGAGCTCGGCTTGAATCAGCGATGCGAACCGCTGGCTCTCGGCCAGATGGCGGCTCTGCGCCAGATCCCACAGGATCAGTTGAAGATCGTAGAGCGGGTCGCCGTGGTTTGCGGCCGTCGCCGCCTCGGCGGCGCGCTCGTCGCTGGCTTCGAGGCTGGCGAAATAGGTCTCCGCGCCGCTGGCGCCGGCCGCCGGCGATGAGTTGATGTGCACCGAGATAAAGAGGTCGGCCTTGTGCTGGTTGGCCAGCGCCGAGCGGGTGTCGTGGGGGAGCAGCGAGTCCCCGGTCCGGGTGAGCACGACGCGCACCGGCAGGCGCTGCTCGAGCCTCTGTTTGAGCGAGCGAGCGAGTGCCAGAGTGAGGGTTTTCTCCTCGGTCCCGCCCGGCCCGCGAGCCCCGGGGTCGGTGCCCCCGTGGCCGGGGTCGAGAACGATGGTGCGGATCGAGGAAGCCCGCCGCGGACTGCGCCGCGGCACATTAGCCGCCGTGCGCCGGCCCGAGCCGGTATCGCGCAGCACGTCGAAAACCAGCCGGAACGGCTGCTCCAGCTCGTAGTCCTGGGCGACAGTGCCGGGAGCCAGGTCGATCAAGATCTTCTCCGGCGTCAGGCGGACGTCGCGGACCAGGTCGTCGGCGGGGAACAAGCGCTTCGATCCCAGCTCCAGCCGGTCGCCGATCATCTCGACCTCGAGGCGCGAGGGCGAACGCTCGATGCGATACCGGGGCGGGCTCGGGAACTGAAACACCAGCGTCGTCACGCCTTGTAGGTTGACAATGTCGAACACCAGCGGGATCGTGCGGGCCGGGCGCCGGGAGACTTCGAGCTGAGGTCCGGTCGGCCGCCACCGGAAGTCATAGCCCAGCAGACGCCCATAGATCATCTCGAGCAGATCGAGCGGCACCTGGAGCCCTTCCGGCCCCTTCTGAGGCGGCTGGCTCAGGTCGTCGATCTCCTGCCCGACGGTCACCGCGGAAGCGCCGGGACCAAACAAAAAACTCTCCTCGCCGATCGTCAGCTCGTGCCTCTGCCGCAGCGGCCCGACATCGAGGTTGCCGCCGAGCGCCGCGACGATCGGCGCCAGCGAGACCAGCGGCCCGAACGCGGTCCGCGAGTAGCTCACCGGGCCGCGGTTTCCGGGGAGCCGGGCGTCCGCAAAACCCGCCTCGACGATCGCCGGGGGCTTGATGACCTCACGCGCGGTCACCGCTCCCGAAAACAACGCGATCGGCAGTAAGATGGAGAGGAAGAGACGAAGGGTGGAGCGGCCCACGGCGGGTCGAGGATACCACCGGCAATCCGGCGCCGGGGAGAGCTAAGGCATGGAAATCCAAGAGTTTCGGGTCGTCTTGCGGGTCCGCGATTTTGTTCAGACCGCGCGTTTCTACGGCGAGGTCCTGGGGTTGCCCGGGATCGCGAGCTGGGATGGCGAGAACGGACGTGGAGCGGTGTTTCAGGCCGGTTCCGGGCTGGTCGAAGTCCGTGGGCGGCCGTCGGTGCCGGCGGGGTCGCTGGGTGAGGACGAGTTCTCCTACCAGGGCCCGTTGCACAAGATGACCCTGACCCTGTCGGTGCCGTCGGCCGAGAAGGCCTACGAAGATCTGATCTTTCGCGAGAAAAACATCCCGGGCGGATTGAAACACCTCGCCGACGGCAAGCTGGTCTTCGAGACCCACGACCCGGACGGGGTCAAGATTCTATTCATGGAAGACGACCACCCGCACTAGGCTGACCCGGTCACAAAAAATGATGACGTCCAACAATCCTCGTCTCGACGTCGGCGCCGTTTGCGCGTCCGTGGCCGTTTGCCTGGTGCTTCTCGGCGCCTGCACCCAGGCCCCGACGGCTTCCGAGCCGGCGCCCGCGGCGGAACCGGCAGCGGAGTCGAAGGTCCCCGAGCCCGATTTCGTCCTCACCGCCGATCAGACCCACGACAAGTTCAGCCGCTCGATCCCGCCCGCCATCCGTGTTCCCTCGGGAAGCGTCATCGAAGTCTCCACCCACGAGGCCACCGGCGGCCAGTTCGGCCCCGACTCGACCCCAGACGATCTCGCCACCCTCGACATGGACCGGATTCACACCCTGACCGGACCGGTCTATGTCGAAGACGCCCGGCCGGGCGATGTCCTGGCGGTCGAGTTGCTCGAACTCGAGACCGCCGACTGGGGCTGGATGGCCATCGCCCCGGGCTTTGGCTTCCTGGCGGAGGAGTTCCAGGAGTCGGTGCTCAAGATCTTTCCACTCGACAAAGAGCGAGGCGTTCTGGAGTACGCCGAAGGCATCACCGTTCCGCTTCGGCCCTTTCCCGGTGTCATGGGCGTGGCCCCGGACACCGATGAAATGCTGAACACCATCCCGCCGCGCGCTAACGGCGGCAACATGGACGACCCCCACCTGGTGGCCGGCACCACCGTCTACTTCCCGGTCTTTGTCGAGGGCGCGCTGTTCTCGATCGGCGATACCCACGGCGCACAGGGCCTGGGTGAAGTCTCCGGCACCGCCATCGAGACCCCCATGCGGATCGTCTACCGGGTCAGCGTGGTCGAGGGCGACCGGTCCATCCAAGAGCCCCAGTACGAGACCGACACCTACTACGCCACCACCGGCTTTGCCACCACCATCGACGAGGCGGCGAAAAAGGCCACCCGATACATGATCGACTACCTCGTCGAGACCCGCGGCCTCAGCCGGAACGACGCTTACATGCTCTGCTCGCTGGCCGGCGACCTGAAAATCGCCGAGACCGTCGACGTGCCCCACATGCTGGTGGCCATGCACCTGCCCAAGAGCATCTTTGAGGCGCCTGCCGTTCCCTGATGCCGGCGGCGGTGCCGCGCCGCGCACAGCTCTCTGAAGCGGCCGCCGCCTCTGGCGGCCGACGGCTCCCTAAAGCGGCTGGCGGCCGGCGGTCCTGTGTCGTGCACGGCTCCCTGAAGCGGCTGGCGGCCCCGCGCCGCGCACAACTCTCTGAAGCGGCCGCCGCCTCTGGCGGCCGTTTGGAAGCCGGCCTCCCTGCCGTCCGTCCGACCTTGAGCCCCCGCGCTCCCTTCTGCTACCCTCCACAATCCCGTGGCGCGTTCGTCTAGGGGTCTAGGACGCCGGCCTCTCACGCCGGTAACACGGGTTCGAATCCCGTACGCGCTACCATCCCTCGCTCAGCAAGCTGCGCTCGGTCCGGCAGCGCGTCCGTGATCTCGGTCGTCGGACTTCGGATTCCATCCGAAGTCCTCTAGAGCGAATCCCGTAGGGGAGCCGATGCCCCTCGCGTCGCTCGGTCGTTCGTAACGCGTCCGTGATCTCGGACGCGGCTCGGACGGCTCCGCCGTCCTCACTTTGGTAGCGAATCACGGCTCGTTTTGACTGAGGCGCTGCTGCCTTCGGTCACGCGCTTGGCTTGCAGCGCATCTTCTTTGAGCAAAATGACTCGGTAACGGACTCTGTCAATGAGGAAGGAGACCGGGATGACGCAGAGAATGACTGTTTGTGGCTCGCTTGCCGCGGCTTTGATGGTGTGGGGCGTTGGGGCAGCCTGGGCGGGCGACGGGATGGTCGCACTACAGACGGCGGACCCGTCGTGCGCGGACGACAGCGGCGATCGGTACGTGGACTGCGGGAACGGCACGGTGACGGACAACGCCACGGGGCTGGTATGGCTTGCAAACGCCAACTGTCTGGACGGCGCCTACGACTGGCATACGGCGATGGAGTTCGTGGCGGGGCTGTCGGACCAGCCGGCGTCATCTGCTGCTGCGGCGCACGACTGCGGTCTGTCGGACGGTTCGTCGCCCGGGGAGTGGCGTTTGCCGTCGTTGGCCGAGTGGGAGGCGATGATGTCGGGTGCGAACGTGTTGGCTTGCAGTCCGGCGATCACCGACGATCAGGGGACCGGTTGCTGGGCCGATCCTCTCGTGTGTTTTCTTTCGGGTCGGACTTGTAGTTTTACCGGCGTGGTGTCGTCGCACTATTGGTCGGCTAGTACCGTCGTCGTCACCTTCCCCACCACGGGCGCCTGGTTCGCGGACCTCGGCGACGGCACCGTCGGCATCATCAGCACCAAGATCACCGATTACTATATTTGGCCGGTTCGCGGCGGCCAATGATTGGGTCTTGGGAGCCTTGGCCCTTCGGGGGGCCTCGCCGGTGATAGGGCTTTTACGACTCGTTTCTTGAGTTTCGTTCTACGGCGCGGCGTAGCTGCCACGGTGCTTTTCTAATGGAGGGTTCGAGATGAGGCACTACAGCATCACGAGATCGAGAGGTACCGCTGCTTTGGCTTGTCTGCTCTGTTGTCTCTCGTTGGGCGTTGGGGCAGCCTGGGCCGGCGACGGGGTGGTCGCACTACAGACGGCGGATCCGTCGTGTGCTGACCCGACGAACAGCGATCGCTACATCGACTGCGGCAACGGCACGGTGACGGACAACGCCACGGGACTGGTGTGGTTGCAGGACGCGAACTGTATCGGTTCTGCCGGCGGTGGAGTTGGTACCCCGCCGGGCGAAGTGGACTGGCGCACGGCAATGGAGTTCGTGGCGGGGCTGTCGGACAAGCCGGCGGGGTCTGCTGCTGCGCACGACTGCGGTCTGTCGGACGGGTCGTCGCCTGGGGAGTGGCGGTTGCCATCGGTGGAGGAGTGGGAGGCGATGGTCGCCGATGCGGTTGCCTTGGGTTGTGACCCTACGATCACGAACGACGCCGGCAATGGCTGCTGGGACGTGGCGTGTGTGACCGTGGGTGCTTGCTCGTTTTCCGGCGTGGTGTCGTCCATCTATTGGTCGGCTAGTACCAGGGTCAGCGTCCCGTCGACCGCCTGGGTCGCGTTCCTCAGCTTCGGCACCGTCGGCGGCGGCGCCAAGGCCGCCGACTACTATGTCTGGCCGGTTCGCGGCGGACAATGATTGGCTCTTGGGAGTTTTGGCTCTTCGGGAGGGTGCAGGGGGCGTGAGCCCCCCTGCTTTTTCTTTCAGAGGTTGGCGCGTAGCTGCCACGGTGCTTTTCTAGTGGAGGGTTCGCGATGAGGCACTACAGCATCACGAGATCAAGAGGTACCACTGCTTTGGCTTGTCTGCTCTGTTGTCTGTTGTGGGGCGTTTCTGCAGCCTGGGCGGGCGACGGGGTGGTCGCACTACAGACGGCGGACCCGTCGTGCGCGGACGACAGCGGCGATCGGTACGTGGACTGCGGGAACGGCACGGTGACGGACAACGCCACGGGGCTGGTATGGCTTGCAAACGCCAACTGTCTGGACGGCGCCTACGACTGGCGCACGGCAATGGAGTTCGTAGCGGGGCTATCGGACAAGCCGTCGACGTCGGTGGTGGCATCGATCGACTGCGGTCTGTCGGACGGATCGTCGCCGGGGGAGTGGCGGTTGCCATCGGTGGAGGAGTGGGAGGCGATGATGTCGCCAACCGTGTTGGCTTGCAATCCGGCGATCACCGACGATGAGGGGACCGGTTGCTGGGCCGATCCTCTCGTGTGTTTTCTTTCGGGTCGGACTTGTAGTTTTACCGGCGTGCTGTCGGAGTTATATTGGTCGGCTAGTACCAGTGTCCTCAACCCAACGTTCGCGTTGGGCGCGAACCTTGGCGGCATCCTCGTCGCCGGCAGCAAGTCCGGCACCGCCTATGTCTGGCCGGTTCGCGGCGGACAATGATTGGCTCTTGGGAGCCTTGGCCCTTCGGGGTAGCTGCCACGGTGCTTTTCTAATGGAGGGTTCGAGATGAGGCACTACAGCATCACGAGATCGAGAGGTACCACTGCTTTGGCTTGTCTGCTCTGTTGTCTGTTGTGGGGCGTTTCGGCAGCCTGGGCGGGCGACGGGGTGGTCGCACTACAGACCGCGGACCCGTCGTGTGCGGACCCGACGAACAGCGACCGCTACATCGACTGCGGCAACGGCACGGTGACGGACAACTGGACGGGGCTGGTATGGCTGCAGGACGCGAACTGTATCGGTTCTGCCGGCGGTGGGGTTGGTGCCCCGCCGGGCCAAGTGGACTGGCATACGGCGATGGAGTTCGTGGCCGGTCTGTCAGACGAGCCGGCGACGTCGGCTGCTGCGGCGCAAGACTGCAGTCTGTCGGACGGTTCGTCGCCCGGGGAGTGGCGGTTGCCATCGGTGGGGGAGTGGGAGGCGATGATGTCGCCAAACGTGTTGGCTTGCAGTCCTGCGATCACCGACGATGAGGGGACCGGTTGCTGGGCCGATCCTCTCGTGTGTTTTCTTTCGGGTCGGACTTGTAGTTTTACCGGCGTGGTGTCGACCTTCTATTGGTCGGCTAGAACCGATGTCCCCTTCCCCACGAGCGCTTGGGCCGTGTTCCTCGCCAACGGCGCCTTCAGCATTAGCAACAAGGCCAGCACCTACTATGTCTGGCCGGTTCGCGGCGGACAATGATTGGCTCTTGGGAGCCTTTGGCTTGCGCTGGACAGGAAATTCGGCTTACGAACGAGTTCTCGGTCGAGGGAGACGTGTTTGCCGCCGAAATCGATCCGAGCCTAGAGCCCTAGGCCCTAGATCCATCTCCGCACTTCGGCCTTGTACTCCCGGTACGAGTCCCCGAATTTGGACTCCAAGTACGCTTCCTCGTGGCGGATGGCCGTCCGGTAGACGCAAAAAAGCGCTAAGGGCAGCAAGCCCAGGATCCAGCTGTTTGAGTACCAGAGACCGGCGGCGATCTGGAGTAAGGCCATCGACAGATACATGGGGTTGCGGCTAAACCGAAAAGGGCCTTTGAAGATCATTTCGGGAGTGCTCTTCCAGGGTGCCGGGTCTTGACCGCTCCTGAGAAAAAGCGTCAGCGACCATGCCAGGAGCCCGGCGCCGGAAAGTAGTGTGACCGCGGAAGCCGCTTTGCGCAGCCCATCGGGAAGCCCGAGAGGTAGGGGCTGGAGCGATCGGTGGAGGAAGAACCCGGCGGCGACCACGAGCACAAAGACGAGTGGTGGTGGGACCCGAACCGCGGCTCGATCCCGCCCGGAACGGGTCATGGCCCGTCGGGCGTGTGGGAGCCGCCGTGAGCGCAGGCCGCATCGTGCTGACGGTCATGCATCTTGCAGGCCTCGCACCGGTTGTCCGCGGCCGGCTCCGCATCAGGCGGCGGAAAGTGGCCGAGTTGAGTCAGCATGTACAGGTTGTCCCACTCGACCCACATCTCGACGATCTTTCCGGCTTCGATGCGCAGGATGCCGAGAAAGGGCAGCTCGACTTTCTTGTCGCTGGGTGGAAATGGCCCCATGGGTCCGGTTTGGGTGCCGGCATAGATCGCTCGGATCGCGACCATGTTCTCGGTGGCTAAGAGGGTGTCTACCGTCACCTGGGAATCGGGTACCGCCTTGAAGTCCTCGGTCAAGAAAGCCTTGAACTGATCGAGGCTCTCGATCGTGGCTCCCGGTGTGGCGGCGCTGTGCCGGACCATGTTCGGCGCGACGACGGTATCCAGTGCATCGAGGTCGCGCTCGTTGATGGCCTCGATCATGTCCAAGGCCGTCTGCCGGCTGGCTTCGGCGCCGTCGTCGGCCGCCAGGGGCCACGACAGTAGCGCGAAGAGAATGGCCGCTGCGGTAGTGGATTGCTGCATCGAAGGACCTCCTTGCCGAGGCCCCGTGCGCCGGCGCGTGTTTGCGGTTGCACGGGTCTGCGTCATGAGTAACTGGCTGGAGCAAGAATATACCTGGGTTGCCGCCTGTTCATCTCTCCGGCCTGGCGCCCCCCGACCCTTCGTTTGATCCAAACGGCTCCCCGTTTGCGTTGTAGAGGTTAGGGGGAGCCAACAACCGGAGGACCGTCGATGATGAAATGGGCAGGAGCGTTGGTATCAGGATTCATGCTGTTGTGGCCGGGCGCCGCGCCGGTGCTCGGGGGCGACGGGATGGTGGCGTTGCAGACCGCCGACCCGGCCTGCCCGGACAACAGTGGCGACATTTACGTCGACTGCGGTAACGGAACGGTGACGGACAACCGCACCGGGCTGGTGTGGCTCAAGAACGCGGACTGCTACGGCCCGATGGAATGGCACGAGGCGACGGAGATCGTCGCCAACTTGTCGGATCTTCCCCCCCAGCGCCTTGGCAGCCCGTTGGCCGACCAGGACTGTGGCTTGGGTGACAAATCCTCTCCCGGCGAGTGGCGACTGCCGACGGCCGCCGAGTGGCAGAGGATGGTCTCCGACGCTCTGGGTTTTGTGGGCGACCCGGACTGCACCGCATCGCCACCGACGATTACGAATGACAGCGGCAGTGATTGCTGGGTGAACGGCCCGAGCAGCTTCTACGGCGTGACGTGGCTGTTCCGTTATTGGACGTCGACGACCGCCACCGACAACCACACCCTCGCCTGGGAGGTATTCCTCAACGTCGGCCACGTCGGGCGCGGCGGCAAGACCAACGGCAACGTCGTCTGGCCGGTTCGCGGCGGCCAGTGACCGTCTCTAGTACGGGTCGCTAGCCCGCTTCGATCAGGTCTTGAGCCTCGGCCCAGTCGTAGGCGCGCAGGGTCGTCGTGCGTACGTTGCCGCCCGCTCCGAGGTGAAGGAGCACCGAAGCCGCGACCTCCTCGGACGGTGCCTCCATGATGAAGATTCCGTCGTGGTTGCCGATGGTCCAGTACTGGCTATGGATCTTGACGCCGGCTTTTTCGGCAAATTCGTTGAAGGCGTCGGCCCGCTGGGGAGAGTCCTTCAGGTTGCGGATTCCCTGGTCGGTGTAGTCGAGCAGAACGATAAAGGTCGGCATAGCGGTTCCTCTGGCGGTTCGGCCGGCGGAGGCGTCGGCCGGACGGCCGCCAGAGGCGGCGGCCGCTTCGGGCATCATATCCGCCTGGCGGGAACGCCGGCGGATCCGGCCCTGCGTTCGGCCAACGGGTAGACGTCGGGTTGGGTGCATTGTCGGGCGGGGGCAAGCCCCGCCCCTACATCTTCGATTCCGACGGGCGCACCCTTGGCGGCACCCCTTCCTGTAGGGGCCGGGCTTGCCCCGGCCCGACGGCCGCCAGAGGCGGCGGCCGCTTCAGAGGTCATTTCTTGTAGGGGCGGGGCTTGCCCCCGCCCGGCGGTCGGCAGAAGCCGCGCCGTTTCAATCGGTGGCCCAGGCCGGGACGGTGCCGAGGTCGACACCCAGGAGTGCCGAGCCGGCAAAGTAGAAGAAAAGGGAGATCAACAGGATCCCGAGCAAGTTGAGAAGAACCCCGGCGCGCACCATCTGACGCATTTCGAGCTCGCCTGAGCCAAAGACGATGGCGTTGGGGGGTGTTGCGATCGGCAGCATGAAGGCGCAGCTCGCCGACAAGGTCGCCGGGATCATCAACAGCAACGGATGAACACCCAAACCGGCGGCAGTGCCGGCGAGGACCGGGAGCATCACTTCGGTGGTGGCGGTGTTGGAGGTGACCTCGGTCATAAAGGTCAGGAGGAAGCAGGAAGAGGCGACCAGCAACAAAGGAGGGAGCCCTGAGACCTGGCCGGCAAAGCTGTCGCCGAGAAAGCGAGACAGCCCCGAGGTCTTGAACGCTCCGGCGAGCGCAAAGCCGCCGCCAAAGAGCAGCAGGATCCCCCAGGGGAGTTTCTTGGCGGTCTCCCAGTCCATCAACGCGCGGCGGCGGCCGGCCTCGTCGGGGTCGCCGGCGAGGATGAAGGTGAGCACGGCCATGGCGACGGCGACGGTTGAGTCGTGGAGGTTGGAGGCGGCAAACGGGCTGCCGAGCCAGCGCTCGACGAGCCCCGCCCAACCGGGAACATGCAGCCGGCCGAGGTCCAGATCGCCGCGTGTCGTCCACAGCACCGCGGTAGCGGCGAAGATCCACAGCATTCGCCGCTCGGCGCCCGCCAGGGGTCCGAGCCGGTCGAGCTCGGCGCGGATGACCTGCGCGCCGGCGGCGATCGAGCGGCGCAACGGACGGTGGGCTACGCGGGTGAGAACGAGCCAGGCCAGCGGGAGGAAGATCACCACCAGGGGCAGAAACGATACCAGCCAGCGGCCGAAGGAGATCGGCGGCGCCTCGGGGTAGAGGATCTCGAGGATTCTCAGAAAGGAGATGTTGGGCGGCGTGCCGATGGGGGTCGCGAGCCCGCCGAGCGAGGCCGAATAGGCCACTCCCAACAGCAGCGCCGGAGCGAAGCCACCCAGCCGCTGGCCTCCACCGACCTCGCGCATCGAGGAGATCACCGCGAGCGCGATGGGGAGCATCATCAGCGCCGTCGCGGTGTTGGAGATCCACATCGACAGAAAAGCGGTGGCCACCATGAAGCCCAGTACCATCCGCGACGGGTTGGAGCCGATCAGGCGCACGATCTGGAGAGCGATGCGCCGGTGGAGGCCCCAGCGCTGGATCCCCAGGGCGAGGATGAAGCCGCCGAGGAACAGGAAGATGTTGTTGTTGGCGTAGGCGGCCGCGGTCTCGGAGCTGGTGCCGACGCCCAGAACCGGAAAGAGAACCAGCGGAAGCAGTGAAGTTGCGGCGATCGGGACCGCCAGCGTCACCCACCAGGCGGCCATCAGGACGGTAGAGGCCAGCGTGGCTCGGGCCGCCTGGGACATGCCGGCGGTGTAGGGCGCGGCGAAGCTCACCAGAGCCAGGCAGGCGAGCAGGGCGGCCGCGGCGGTGGCCGCAGGCGTCTTCTTTGCGAAGCCGCGGATCGCCACTGCGGCTGCCGCCACGAGCAGCGCCATGCCGATCCAGCCCAGGCGAGCTTCCGGGACCCGAGCGATCGCCGGGGCGAGGAGGGTTCCCAAGAAGCCCACGACGCCGAGCAGGAGTCCCGACCGGCGCCGCGAGTCCCCGTCCGGCGAGACGGCGTCGGTATCGAAAGCGTTCATGTTGCAGAGCGCTCGTCTCTCGAGCGCGAGAGGATTATAGAGAGGGTCTAGAATGCGGCCCGCGATGGAGAGCTACGAAACGATCGTGGTGGGAGGAGGCCCCGCGGGGTTGACTGCGGCGATTCACCTGGCGTGGCACGATCGGCGGGTTCTGCTGATCGATCGCCGAACCGGGCCGCTTTTCTTCACGCTCGAGAAGCTGTGGAACGTTCCCGGCCAGCCGGCGGTCCGCGGGATCGACCTCCAGCGCCGGCTGCGCGCGCAGGCCGAAGAGCTGGGCGTCGAGCTCGAGCGCGCCAATGTGGTCGGGGCCTCAGGGGAGGAAGGCGACTTTGTGCTGACCGGCGAGAAGGGCGAGGAGTGGAGGGCTCGGACACTCCTTCTGGCGACCGGCGTCGCCCGCTACCATCCGACGGTCGACGGCGACTACCGGCCGTGCTTTAAATACGCCGGCAAGGGCAACCTCTTTTACTGTCCCGATTGCGAGGCGCCCGAGATTCGCGACAAGCGAACGGTAGTGATCGGTGTCGGATCGGCCGACGGCGCCGCGGGGATGGCGATCGGTTTGAGTCGCTACACCGACGAGATCACGGTGCTGTCGACCGGCGGCCGGGAGCTTTCCGAGGGCCGCGCGGACCGCTTGGCCGGTAAGGGCATTGCGGTTGTCGAAGGCGAGATCGCCGAGCTGGTGGGCGAGCGCCAACATCTGCGGGCGGTTCGCCTGAAAGACGGCGCCACGCTCGAAGCCGAGGCCTTTTTTGTGTCGAGCCCGGCGATCGGACGGACCGATCTCGCCGAGCAGCTCGGGGTGAAGATCGCGCCCACCGGCCACCACGCCCAGCCCAGCTCACAGCGTGGCGACACCAATGTGGCGGGTGTGTGGGTGGCGGGTGACCTGCGGCCGATGACCCAGCAAGTCTCGGTGGCGATGGGGACCGGGAACATCGCGGCGGTGATGATCGACCAGCACCTGCGGCGCGCCGACGTCGCGGCCGGCTGAATCAGGTGCGTCGGCGGCCAGCGACGGCAACACCCGCCTGGGCGCCGGCCCAAACGGCCGGCACAGGTCCGGCCGCTTCAGTCCCGCGTGCAAGCCGCTTCGATCTTGTAGGGGCCGGGCTTGCCCCGGCCCGCCGGCCGCCAGAGGCGGCGGCCGCTTCAATTTTGTAGGGGCCGGGCTTGCCCCGGCCCGCCGCATCAGGGGTAGACGTAGCTCGCCTGCAACCCCAGCGGGATGCCGATCGCCCAGTAGACGATCAAGAAGATCGTCCACGTGATCAGCAAGGTGACCGAAAACGGCAACATCATCGAAGTCACCGTTCCGATGCCCGTGTTCTTGACCCAACGCTGGCAAAACGCCACCACCAGCGGGAAGTACGGCATCAGCGGCGTGATGATGTTGGTGGTCGAGTCCCCCACCCGGTAGGCGGCCTGGGTGAGCTCGGGCGAGAGCCCTACCTGCATCAGGATGGGAACAAAGATCGGCGCGAGAAGCGCCCACTTGCCCGAGGCCGAGCCGACCAGCAGATTGACCAGCGTCGAGAGCAGGATGATGCCGACGATGGTCACCGACCCCGGCAGCGCCAGGGCCTTCAAGAAATCGGCGCCCTTGACCGCCAGCAGCGCGCCCAGATTGGAGCGTCCGAAGGCGGCCGTGAACTGGGCGCAAAAAAAGATCATCACCAGGTAGTAGCCCATGGTGGCCATGGTCTTCGACATGCCCTGGATCAGGTCGCGATGATTCGAAGTGGTCTTGGCGACGTATCCATAGACCGTGCCCGGGATCAGAAAAAGCAAAAAGATCAGCGGCACGATCGACTGCATGATCGGGGCGCTAAAAGAAGTGATCGAGCCGTCGGCAGCGCGAAGCGGCGAGTCCTCCGGTCGCAGCGCCAGAAACAAGATCAACACACCGAGAGCCATCGCCGCGATGCCGGCCCACAGACCCTTGCGCTCCTGCGGGGAGAGCTCGTGCATCTTGGCGCCTTCGATCTCTTCGCCGTCGATCTCGGTGCCCTTGAGGCGTGGCTCGACGATCTTGTCGGTGATAAACCAGCCCACCGCGATCACCAGGATGCTCGACACGCTGGTGAACAGCCAGTTGCACAGCGGGTTGACCTCGCGCGCCGGGTCGAGGATCTGCGCGGCCGACTGAGTGAAGCCCTGGAGCAGCGGGTCGATCCCGGAGGGGATGAAGTTGGCGCTGAACCCTCCCGAGACCCCGGCAAACGCGCAGGCGATCCCGGCCAACGGGTGACGGCCGGCGGCGTAGAAGATGATGCCGCCCAGCGGGATTACCAGCACGTAGCCGGCGTCGGCGGCGGTGTGGCTGACGATCGCCACCAACAGGAGCATCGGCGACAGCAGCTTTTTTGGGGTGATCGCGATCAGGCCCTTCAATCCCGCGTTGATAAAGCCGGTGTGCTCGGCGACCCCGACCCCCAACATCGCCACCAGCACGACCCCCAGCGGCGCAAAACCGGTAAAGGTCGTGACCATCTTGGAGAGAAACTGGGCCAGCGCCGAGCCGGTCATCTGGTTCTGGACCGCCAGCGCGCGCTCGCCGTCTTGCGCCGGAACCGTGAAAGCGTAGTCGGCCAGCAGCCACGAGGCGATCCAGACGACCGCCAGCGCGATGACAAAGAGCATCGCGGGGTCGGGCAACTTGTTGCCGACCCGTTCGACCCATGCGAGGGCGCGGTAGACAAACCCCTGGGGCTGATCGGGTGGCGGAGCGGTTTTCTCGGCCGGCGCGTCGGTCATCTCGCCTCCTCGGCTGAAGGTTGAAGGTGACGGTCGGTGGGTCGACGCGCAAGTCTAGCAGCGCATGGTCGCAGGCGGTCAGGCTAAACTCGGGCGCGTGAGCCCGCGCCCCAGCGAGTCCGACAGCGGCTCCTCAACCGCCAAATTGCGGCTCCTGCAGGGTCGGGACGCTCGGTTGTTCCGCGACGTCGACGATGTCTACGAAGTCGTCGACCCGTCCGAGCTGTCGTTTCAGGACCGGATGGACTGGTACTTGAACGAGCCGGCCTCGACCACCGGCAGGGTGATCGAAGCGGTGGTCGGGGCCCTCATCCTGGCCATCTGCGCGCTTTTTATCTTGAGCACCCTGGAGCTGCCCCCGGCGACCATGCGGGTCATCCGGACGCTCGAAGTCGCCATCACGGTGATCTTTCTGGTCGAGTATCTGGTGCGCTGGTGGGCCAAAGGGTTTTCGCTGCGCTATCTGGTGTCGCCCATGGCGCTGATCGACGGTGCCGCGATCCTGCCGCTCTTTCTCGGTCCGCAGCTCCAGTTGGTCCGGTTGGTGCGCTTCTTCCGGCTGCTGCGACTCGTCCAGAGCCGCAAGTTCTTCTTTGGCGAGGTGACGGCCGAGCACCTGATCGTGCTGCGCATCGTCCTTACCGTGGTCTGTCTCGTGTTTGTCACCGGAGGCACGCTCTACGAGCTCGAGCACGAGGCGCACCCGGAGACCTGGCCGAGCCTGTTCGACGGCATCTACTTCGCGGTGGTGACGCTTACCACCGTCGGCTTTGGCGACATGACGCCCCACACCCTGGCCGGCAAGATGGTCACGATGGTCATGATTCTGGTGGGGGTCCTGATGATCCCCTGGCAGCTCACCACGCTTGCGCGCCGGGTGCTCTTCCGACTCGGGAAAGTGGAGACGACCTGCGAGCGCTGCGGCTTGACCGGACACGATCCCGACGCCAGCCACTGCAAGTCGTGCGGTCACGTGATCTACCAGGAGTACGCAGGCGACGCGTGAGGCGGCGAGGGCAGTGCCGGCCCTTTCCCGGCCGTCGAGGCGCGAGATGAAAAGGCTGGACGCTCGGGTTTCGCTGCCGCTCGACCGGTTCGAGCTCGATGTCGGTCTCGCCACCGACGGGCCGGCGACCGGCGTTTTTGGTCCCTCGGGTGCGGGAAAGACCAGTCTGTTGGAGACGATCGCGGGTGCTCGCCGGGAAGCGCGCGGACGGATCGTCTATGGCGAAGAAGTGTGGCTCGACAGCGAGCGTGGGATCAACGTGCCACCCGAACGGCGCGGCATCGGCTACGTGCCCCAGGAGGGGCTGCTGTTCCCGCACTGGAGCGTGCGCCAGAACCTGCTGGCGGGGGCGCACTCTTCTTCGCGACCGGGTGCGTCGCTCGAAGACATCGCGCGTCTCCTCGAGTTGAACGAGCTGCTGGACCGCTGGCCGGCGACACTCTCCGGTGGCGAGCGGCAACGGGTGGCGCTGGGGCGGGCGCTGTGCTCGCACCCCGCGCTCCTGCTTCTGGACGAGCCGCTGGCCTCGCTCGACCGGCCGCTCCGGCGGCGTCTGCTGATGATGCTGCGCCGGGTGCGCTCGCAGTTGACCGTGCCGATGCTCCTGGTCACCCACGACCCGATCGAGGTTCAGGCCCTGTGCGACGTCGCGTTCGTTCTGCGCGAAGGGAGGGTGGCCGCTACCGGTGAGCCATCGCGGGTGTTGAGCGATCCCGAGGTCTTTCCGCTCTCCGAGCTCGAGGGCTTTGTCAACGTTTTGCCCGGTCGGCTGGTCGAAAGCACTGGGCGGGGAGCGAGGGTCGCTCTGGGTGAAAAAGGAGCCGAGCTGGTGACCGGCGAGGCGCGGGCGGCCGTCGGGGACGAGGTGTTGATCGGCCTGGCGGCCAACCAGGTCCTGATCGCCACCGATTCGCCGCGCGGGCTCTCGGCGCGTAACGCGCTCGCCGCACGCGTGCGGGAGATCCAGCCGGTAGGCGCGGCGGCGCTAGTACGGCTCGATCTCGATCCGGGTCTGCCACCGGTCGTTGTCGAAGTCACCGAATCGACACCGGCCGATCTCGGGCTCGAGCTCGGCCGCGGGGTCTTTCTGGTGATCAAGGCCACGGCCTGCCGGGTCTACGGCGGCCGGCAGTGACGCTCCCGCGGCCCGGCGCGCGAGTGTTACAATTCCGGGCATCTTGAGCGGGACAAAACGGGGAGGGACCCGCGTAAGCGGTGCGCTTGCTGCCGCGATTGCTTGGTTGGCCCTGTCAGTGACCTCGGGGCTCGCAACTTCCCCTGTTCAGGCCGCCGGCTTTCGACCGATCACCGACGCCGAGAAAGCCCAGGGAGCGCCGCCGTACGATCCCGAAGCCGCGGCGGTGGTCCTCTTCCGCAGCGGCGAGCTGCAGTTTATGGACTTTCCGACCGAGGCCTCGTCGCGTTTCCAAGTCGAGGTTCGCCTCAAGGTGCTGACCGAGGCCGGAATCCGTTTCGGCGAGGTGGAGATCCCGCACAGCCGGTTCTTCCGACTCAAGAACGTGGAAGGCCGCACCGTGTTGCCGGACGGAAGAGTCGTCGAGCTACCCAAGGACGCGGTCTTCGAACAGCGCCGGTCGCGCTCGGAAAAGTATTTTGTGACCAAGCTGGCGTTTCCGGCAGTCGAAGTGGGGGCGATCCTCGACTACCGCTACGACATGCGCTGGGATTCACTTTTTTTTCTCGAGCCGTGGTATTTCGCCGGCTCGCTGCCGGCGCTCGAGTCCGAGATCACCTACATCGTTCCCGGAAATCTCTCGGTCAAGCGCTGGTGGGTGAGCTCGACCCGCAACGAGATCAAGACGGAACTTGAGAGGGGGGCCGTCGGACGCCGGGTGCGGGTGTGGATGGAGAATGTGCGGGCCATTCCCGAGGAGCCGTCTTCGTTGCCGGTCCGTGCGCTGTCGAGCCGCATCATGATGATCCCGGTGAGCGTGATGCTGAGTGGTTCGCCGTACCCACTCCTTGACTCTTGGAAGAGCGCGTGCGAGCTCTTTCGCGAGTCGCATAACAATTTTGTCGGCCGCAAGTCCAAGACCAAGAAGGAGGCCGCCGAGCTCGCAGCCGGTCAACCTAGCCTGCGGGCGTCGATCGACGCGATCTATCGGTTTGTCCGAGACGAGATCCGCACGCTCTCGACCCTCGACTTTGGCGTCGATGAGGGCCGCAGGGCCGATCTGGTTCTGACGGAGAGGGCCGGTAGCGAGCTCGAGAAAGCACTGTTGTTGCGGACCATGCTCGAGACGCTCAAGCTCAAGCCGGATCTCATCTGGGCCACCCGCCGAAGTGAGGGTGGCGCCGATCTGACCGTCGCCAATCCCTGGTGGTTTGACCGCTCTCTGGTCCGGGTCGAAGTCGAAGGACAACAGGTTTTTCTCGATCCATCGGATCGGGGTCTCGCCATGGGGCGTCTGGCTCCTGACTTCGAAGGGACTCAGGCGCTGGTTTTTCATCACCGCAAGCCCGAGGTGATCGTCCTGCCGTCGCGACCGTTTGACGACAACACGCGCCGCGCCGAGCTCGATCTCGCGCTCGATCCGGAGGGCCGGGTCCGCGGCTCCGGGTCGTTGCAGCTTTTGGGTCATCATGCCTGGGTGGCCCTTCGCTCGGGGGAGGACGAGGAAGCACGGCTCGACTATTGGAGCGGATGGCTCGAAGATCGCTTCCCCGGCTATGGGATCGACGACGTCGGGGTCGAGGAGCGGGTCGAGGAACAGATGATCCGCGTCGGCTGGTCGATGGCGCAGCGGGAGGAGGAGGTGCTGGGAGACGAAGCATCCGTGATTCCCAGCCGGCCGCTCGGGCCGGTGGGTCAGCCCTTTGCCCTCGATCCAAGCCGCCGCGCCACACCGGTTCTGATGCCTTTCGCCGATCGCGACGAGGTGGTGCTGGAGCTTGCATGGCCTGCGGGCTGGGACATCGAGATAACTCCTCAGGATCGACAGTTCGACAGCTCGGCCGGATCGTTGGCCGCGCGGCTCGAGGTCGACAAAGAGCAACGCCGGCTCCGCTATACGCGTCGCGTGGACGTCCGGCAGACGCTCTTTCCCGGACAGGAATCCTACAAAACGATTCGAGATCTGTTTGATTGGGTCGTCAAGAGCGATGCGCAGAGACTGGTTTTGGTGTCGCGCTAGCGTTCTTTTCATGGCTGCCGTCTTGGCGGTCGGCGCGGAGCCACTTGCGGCAGCGACGATTCTCGAACGGACGGTAACCGTCGACATTCAGGGCGCCGATCGGTTTGTCGAGCGGGTCCGTATGAGGGTTCGGATGGACTCGGCGGCAGACGCGGCCGACTGGTCGGTCTATCCCATCCGTCTCAACAAAAACCGGAAGCTCGAAGGAGTCGAGGCTTTTGCCATTCACGCCGACGGCCGCCGCGACCGGGTCAAGCGGCGGCACAAGGACCGGGTCGAGTACTCCGGAGACTTGCTTCATTCTTCGGCCAGCTTTGAAATTCTCGAGCTGCCGGGTCTCGGCACCGGCTCGGTGATCGACATCTCGTACACGCTCGAGGTTCGACCCTACTTCCCGGCCAGCACGCTGTGGCTTCGTGGCGAGGAGCCGGTCGAGAAGCTCTCGGTGCGAGTTGTCGGGGGTGGGTCCGGTATGCGCTGGCAGTTTCTCGGACCTCATGGGGACTTGGAAGCCAGCGTCGCGGAAGGCGCTTTGACGGTTCGTGGAAACGGTCTCGAGGGCGTCATCGCACCGGCTCGGGCGCCGGAGGAGGCGCAAGCGTCGTATCTTTTGGTCGCCTGGAGTGAGGACGCGACTTGGGCCGGCGTGGCGCGTTGGTACGAGGGGGTCGCGTCCGGGTTGGCGCGCGGCGACCCACAGGTTCGCGGCAAGGCGCGCGAGCTTATCGCCGAGGCCACCAGCCCACGCGAACGGCTCGAGAGTCTGCTCGCCTATCTGCGTCGCCAGATCCGTTATGTGGCCGTCGAAGTCGGCATCGGGGGCTACCGGCCCTCGCCGCCCGGAGAAGTTCTGGAGCGGCGTTGGGGCGACTGCAAGGACAAATCGCTTTTGCTTCTGGACCTGTTGCGCGAAGCCGAGATCGAGGCGTACCCTGCGTTGATCTTGTCGGCGCGGCGCGGTCGGGTTCGCAGCGAGTTTCCGTCTCCGACCCAGTTCAACCACATGATCGTGGCCATCCCGGAGGGTGAGGTTTCGGCGGAGGGCGACGATCCGGTGGGCGACGGCTTCTTTTTTGTCGATCCGACGCAGACCCGTGGCACCGCCGGCTGGCTGCACCCGGGCGTGCAGGACCAGCACGCACTCGTGGTCACCGGCCGGGGAGGAACTTTGGCTCGGACTCCCCAGCGCCCCCAGCACGAGCGCCGCGAGATGACGGTGACCCTCACGGTAAAGCCGGATGGAAGCGCCAACGGCGGCGCAGCGCTGTCCTTTGTGGGGTCGGCGGCGAGCGGTGTGCTCCACCGGTTCGCGGCGCAACCATCCGCGCGCAACGAGGAGGAGACCCGGGGGCTGTTCTCGGCGCTCGTCCCGGCGGCTCGTCTCGGTCCGGTCTCGTGGGCCGAGCAAGAGGGGGAGGTGCCGACGATTCACCTGACCGCGCAGGTCGGGTTCCAGTCGTTGGTCCAGGGGCTGGAGAGCGGGGCGCCGTCCTTCGAGGCGGTGGCGCTCGAATCGCTGCCCGAGCCATCGGCGCTCGTCGAGCGAGAAACAGCGGTGGTGATCGCGCCGCGATTGACGTCGACGGTGTGGAATATCACCCTGCCGGAAGGGCTTTGCCCACCGGGGCAGACGGCGCGAACCGTCGAGAACTCGCTCGGTGCCCTCATCCAGACCGTGCGGCACCGCGAGACGCCGGGAAGCTTCAGCCTCGAGCGAGAGCTCGAGATCAGAAGACGTTGGGTAGAGGCCGACGGTTTGGACGAGCTCCAGGAGCTCGCGCTCGCCGAGTACCGAGCCAACCGGCGTCGCATCCGGCTGACCTGCGGTTAGCGGCTCTCGGGAAAATAGTGCCGGAAGACCAGCCGGGCCAGCGTGCCGATACCGACAGGTCGCGCACCGCGGGCCCGGTTCTGTGCTCCGATCTCGAAGGCCAGCGTCCACTGGCGGCGGAGTAAGTGGGTCGCGTCCAAAAATGAGTTCTTTGGGTCGTAGATATGGGTGGCCTCGGAGGTCACACCGTTGAGCTCGAGGATCTTGAGACCCTCGCCGCGGCGAAAAGCGTCGTGGGACGGCGCTCGCACGTCGTAGCGTCCAAAGAAGAACCCATCGAAGGAACGGCTGATCCCGTCGATCGTCCGTTCGAGGGCCTCGGTGTGAAAGCCGGAGCCATCCAGAAAAAGCGCCCCCCGACTGTGGACGCCCATCTCGACCAGCGCCACTTGTTCGCCGGCTTCCGGGACGCGGTCGAGCTCGCCGGCCATCTTGTCGAGGTGGATCGGGGCCTGCAGCACGGCGCGCCGATCGGCGAGGATCAGCTTCTCGATGCTCGACGTTCCGTCGCCAGTCAGTGTGGTCAGTCTCTTCTCGGTGATCGAGAAGATCCGGCCGCTGTCTTCCTGGGGCCGTCGGGTGTAGAAGATCCCCAGCTCGACGCCCCCGACGTACTCCTGAACGAGCAGATCGTGACTCTGCTCCGCGATCGCTTCTTCGAGCTCTTGTTCGGTGCGGACGATCGCAAATCCAGTCCCCCGCTCGCCGACGTCGGGCTTGACCACCACCGGCAGCTCGAGCCGCTCGCGGCGCAAGAAGTCTTGGGCCATCCCGAGTCGGGACGCGGGTGATCCCCCGGCGGGAATTTTCCGAAACCGCGCCACCCACCGGGGGTCGATCGATCCCAGAATCGCCGCCTTCGACTCACCGACAAACCCGCCTGCCGGAATCGCCGGGTTGACGGCGGTAAAGAGCGTCGGGCTCCGGTGACGCAGCCCCACCCAGGCGATCCACGGGGCGACCGGAACATAGATCAGCCACCAAGGCCAGAACTCCCACTTGAGCTTGCGGCCGAGCGCGCCCAGAAGAAGGCGGCGTCCCTTCCAGCTCGACAGCGCCCGCGCGAGCTTTAGGGTGACGGTGGCGAGAAGCGCGAGGGCAACGGCGCCGGGGAGCGCCCAGCGCTGAAACGCCTCGAAGTGCTGCGACAGCCGGCTCCCGAGCCAGGCGGACAGACCGACCAGGAGCGGCGTCCAGGCGAGAACCGCGATCAGAAAATAGCCCAGAAACTTCCAGAAGCTGGTTTTGAGAAGACCGGCGGCGAAGTACGTGGCCACCCGAGTCCCGGGCAAAAACCGGCTCGACACGATCACCGCGGGTCCGCGGCGAGCGAACCACGCCGAGCCCCGAGCGAGGGCGCGTGGCGAGACGAGCCATTTGAGCGGCACATGACGGAGCCCGGGTCGCCCCAGAAATCGTCCGGCCGCGTAGATCATCAAGTCGCCGACCAGGATGCCGACGGCGCAAGCCACGCTGCCCGCCAGAAACCCGACGCGGCCCTGCGCGACCAGCAAGCCGGTCGCGATGCAGGTGGCGTCTTCGCTGATCAAGGTGGCGATCGCGATCAGCGCGATCAAGACCGCCAGGGTGACGCCGGTGGCCGCGGGAACCTGTGCGGCGTCAAACGGCACCAGCGCCGCGGCCCGCCGCTCGGAGAGAGCTTCCGCCCGCCGGACTGCCCGGCCGGCTTCGGCCCGTCCCAAGAAATCCCCGACCGTCGACGCCAGCGATGGGTTGTCCCGGAAGACCATGAAGTGGCCGGCGTCGATCATCGCCAGCTCGCTCTGAGGTGCCAGGCGATGGTGCTCGCGGGCGGCCGCCGCGGGCACCAGAAAGTCGTGTTCGCCGTGGACGATGAGGATCGGCATCTCGAGCCGCTCCAGAACGCCTCGCAGTGGCCGCTGGTCGGTGTCGAAGAAGTTGCGGGCGTAGGGGACATTGAGCGGGAATCCGTCGAGTATCCCGAAATGCGGCACCGCTTCGTGGAGCAACCACAGGCCGGCGAGTTGCAACCCGTGGACGCCGTGGTTGAGGGGGTAGCTTCCGAGGAGCTCGAGCTCCTGGACGCCGATTGAAGACAGGAGGGTCACCGAGCGCACCCGATCGGGTTGCCGCGCCGCGAGCTCGAGCGCGACCCCGCCTCCCATGCTGAAGCCCAGGACGTGGACCTGTCCGACATCCAGGCGATCCAGAAACGCCTGAACATAGCCGGCATGCGCCGCGATCGAGTAGTCGGGCACGCTTTGGGTCGAGAACCCGAACCCGGGCAGATCCGGCGCCAGCACCCGGCGGTCGTCGGCCAGCCGGGGCCCGAGCGCGTCGAAATCACGGCTGGATCCCGGGCTGCCGTGGAGGAGAACTACCGCAACGTCGACCGCAACGTCGGTCGAGTGGCCCCAGCTCTTGTAGCCGAGGCGGACCGGGTCACGGCCATCGGATCCTGCGGACAGCTCCAGGACGGCAAGTTCGGGTGGCGGGACCGGTGCGGCGCGCTGCGAGCGCACGAGGTGCGACATCGCCAGAAGAGCGAGATAGACAGCCCCCAGGGCGAGAAAGATCCGGCGCTTCACGCTTGTGGCTCGCCCGACCGCCTCACGCCGCCTCCGTGGGTGCGCCCTCGGACACGACGGGAACGAATTGCCGCTCGACCGCGGCTTGCAGGCGATCGGCGAGACGCTTGCGGTCGTCGTCCTGAATCGTGTCGCGTCCAAACGACAGTTTTGCGGTGAACCTCGGGAGTGCCAGCAGACGCCAGAAGTGGCCGGGGAATTCCATGTCTCCCCACCAGCAAACGGTGAGGTGGGCCGGCTTTGATTCGTCGCCGGTGTCGTAGCTCAGGCTGGCGTGGGAGACCGGGATCCCGGCGCGCGCGGCCACCTCGAGGAGCGAGGGCCGGAAGCGGCCGACCTCGAAACCCGGGGTGCTGGTGCCCTCGGGGAAGAGGACGATTCCCTGGCCGTGGCCCAGCACACGATCGATCTCGGCGATCACCCGCGGGATGTCGCGCCGTGACCCGCGGTCGACAAAGAGCGTGCCGACCGAGCGGCAGAGAAGCCCGATGATCGGCCAGGACCGAACTTCGGATTTGGCGATGAACACCGCGTCGACGTGGCTGGCCAGCACCAGGATGTCGATGTAGCTCAGATGATTCGCGACCAGAAAGAAGGGTGGCCGAGGTGGCGTACCCTGGTGCTCGACGGTGACGTGGAGAATCGCAAGCACCCACCGCGACCAGTTGCGGAAACAGAAATCGCGCCAACGGATGCGCTGGCGCGGCGCGAAAGCGACTACCGCCGTCCCGGCAAGCACCAGGGCGTAGAAAAAAGCCGTCGTCTTGGCGACGAGCAGAAGACGCCAACCGGCGCGGAGGGTTTTCACTCCAGCTCTCTCGGCACCCGTGAGGCCCCGGGTTAATCGAAGAACATCCGGTGGGTTCGCGGAGACAGCCCGTCGATATCGAGCACCACCAGGTAATCGATGGTCTTGAACTCGCGATCGATCGCCGGGGGACCGCAGACCTTGGCGCCATATCGAAGATATGTCCGGAAGAGCGTCGGCACCCCGGTGGCCGCCTCGACGGTGCGGTCGATGGGGCACACACAGTCGGGGACCGGTTGGATCGACCACTCCGGGTGCATACGCCCGCCCTCTTCGAGATAGCGCAAGACCGCGCTGCCCTCCGCCGGATCCTGGCTGGTCAGCGAGCAGCAGCCAAAGAGATACCGCACCTGGTTGTGGGCGACATAGAGAGCCAGGCCCTTCCAGAGCAAAAAGAGCACCAGCGAGCTGCGATGGCTCTTGGCGACGCACGCGCGGCCCACTTCGATGGACTTTTCGGTTGCGGTCTCGGGGAGGGTTGAGAGATCGAAGAGGCTCGACGAATAGAAACCACGATTGGCGCTTGCCATCGCGGCGGTCTGCATCCGGTAACAGCCGACGATCGAGTCGGTGTTGCGGTCGGTGACCATCAAGTGGTGGCATACCGGGTCGAAGGCGTCGGCGTCGCGGCCGCTCTCGAATGACTCTTCGAGGCCTTCACCCATCTCGAGGTTGAACACTTCGAAACGCAGCTTCTGGATGGCATCGAGCTCTTCCGAAGTCTGGGCGAATCGGATCTCGTAGTGGCTCTCCCCCAGGGTTGTGGTGGGAAGCTGTTCGCGGTGAAGCGGGAAGACCTGGCTGAGCGTCTTCATCGAGCGGCCGATGGGATGGGATTGTCGGGCGTCGGGTCTTCGACGGCCGGCAGAGACGCGGCGGCTTGTCGGATCGCACCCAAGGCGTCGTCGATGTCTCGTTCCTCGAGATCGAGGTTCACACAGACCAGCCGGATCGCCTGTCGCCCTTGCGCCTTGCCGTGTCCGATCAACAGACGGCCCTCGCGGTCGAGCTGCCCGCAGATGTCAGCGCTCGACCTTCCCTTCACCCGGAAACACACGTTGATCGATTCCGGTGGC
Source organism: Candidatus Multivoradales bacterium (assembly GCA_965224065.1). Lineage (GTDB taxonomy): Bacteria > Acidobacteriota > Thermoanaerobaculia > Multivoradales > JAHEKO01 > JAOTZA01. The sequence goes on along the minus strand of CBDCYF010000005.1, from coordinate 2,189,383 downwards.
AAGAGCAGCTCGAAAGCCGGGTCAGCCTCCACCCGCGAGGCCGTGTATTGGGCCAGGTCGAACAGGCGACTCAGCCGTCGGTCGTAGCCACGGTCTCCGTGGAGCTTCCAGGCCGCCCACAGCTTGAGCGCATCGTTGCGGCGCCCGCACTGGATCGAACGCGTGCCCGGGTTGAGCTCGTCGCCGTGGCTTTGAAAGAGATAGTCGGCCGGCTCGGCAAGCTGGCGCTGAAGCTGGCCACGCCGGGCCAAGAGCAACGCCGAGCACGGCAGCGGCACACCCATCATCTTGTGGGCATTCCAGACAAAGGAGTCGGCCAGCTCGGAGCCGTCGATCAGGTCTCGGTGCCGCGAACAGAGCGCCACCGAGCCGCCCAGGGCCCCGTCGACGTGCAGCCACATTCCTTCGTCCTGGGCGATGAGGCCGATCTCGTGGATCGGGTCAAAGGCACCCAGCACCGTCGAGCCGGCGGTGGCGTTGACCAGCAAGGGCCGGTGGCCGGCGGCCCGATCCGAGCGGATAGTCTGGCGCAAGGCCTCGACGTCCATACGGCCGCCGTCGTCGGTCGCGATCTCGCGTACCGAGCTTCTTCCCAGACCCAGAATGCCGGCGTTCTTGCGTACCGAATAGTGGCCGTCGACCGATGTGTAGAGGGTCAAGCCCCGCCCGGCCATGGCTCCAAGCCCCTGGTCCCGCACCCCGTCGAGAGCTTCGTTGCGCGCGATCAGCATCGCCGTCAGCGTAGCCAGCGAGCCGCCGGGACACAGGATTCCCTCGCCGTCGGCCAGACCGATCTTTGCGCCCATGCGGGCCAGCACTTCCCGCTCGAGGAGCACCTGCGGGCCGGCCACCTTGTAGGTATACATCGAAGTGTTGACAAGCGGGGTGAGCATCTCGGCCAGGCTGGCGATCTCATCGCGGCCGCCAAAAAGCTGGTTGAGGAAGCGGCGACCCGCCGCGGACGGAGTCGCCGCCAGGATGGCCCGCAACCGGTCGACGACCTCGTCGAAGGAGACGCCTTCTTCAGAGAGCGCGATCCCCAGCTCGTCATAGAGCTCCTCGGGGTCGCGGTCGCGGCTGGTGAGCTCATGCTCGGTCGCGATCTGTGCCGACGCGACTTCGAAGAGCCGTTCGAGCGTCCGCTCGGACCGGCCTCCGACTGCGCCGCTCCAGCCGTCGGAGCTTTTCGGTCGGTCGTCTTCTCGAGGTTCGGCCACGGTGGGTTTGGCGCTTACCCTTTCTTCCGGCCCTGCCCGAGGATACGCGCGCAAAGCTCACCGAGACGGCGCCGGTCGAGCGCCACCAGGCTGAGACAGCATGCGGTAACGACCAGTGCCAGACCGAACAACAGGCCACCGTCACCCTGAACCTCGATACCCAGACGGGTCAGATGGCTCACAATGGCGCCTGCCATCAATCCCAACGCCAGGATCGCGCCGTATAGGGTGGTTGCCGGCACGAGGAGGAGGACCGCGGCGACGAGCTCGGCCACACCGGAGCCGATCCGGCCCCAGGGCTCCATTCCGAGAGTCTCGAAGATAAAGACCGACTCGGGCGCCGCGGTGAACTTGAAGAACAGCGTCTGCAAGAGGATGACAGCAGCAATGCCTCGGAGGATCCAGCTCAGTCCTTTCATCGCCACCCCATCCTAACCGGTGTAGTACGGGCCAAGCGCTGACTTGGCCTTGTAGACTGCGCCGGCGCAGCGGCTGGATTACGGAGGACTCATGGACAAGGTGAAGATCGCCGAGTGGGTAGAGCTGGCCGACCGCCAGCCGGCCCACGCGCTGGTTACCAACGTCGACTTGGTGGTGGTTCGGTACGACGAGGAAGTCTCGGTGCTCTACGGTCGCTGCCAGCACCGTGGTGCCTTGATGTCCGACGGCTTTGTGCGTGGTGACGACATCATCTGCGGAGTCCACAACTGGGACTATCAGTTTCGAAGCGGGGTGAGCTCCTACGCCCCGGAGGAGAGGCTCCACAAGTTCTCTTCCTGGGTCGAAGACGGCGGCGTCTGGGTCGACCGGGACGAGGTTGCCGCCTGGGAGCGTGATAACCCGCAGCCCTATGCGCGCGACGCCTACCAAGGAGTCTTTCAGGACCACTCGAAAGGCAGCCCGGCCGAGCCATACGTCAAGTTCATCCGCGAGCTGGCGGCCAACGGGCTGGAAAAGGTCGGGCACCACGGCCCGGTGGCGGCAATGGGCGTGCCGAGAAGCCAGCTCCCGGTCTGGGACGATCTCCAGTTCGTCACCGCCCAGCTCGCGCGCGTGCCCCAGCTCGACGACACACCGGTGGGCACCGAGCTGGTGGTCGGCCCAAACGCCGCCAAGCCGCTGGTGCTCGACATTCCGCTCTTTGTCTCGGACATGAGCTTTGGCGCGCTGTCCTTCGAGGCCAAGGTGGCTCTCGCAAAAGGGGCGGAGCTCGCCGGCACCGGGATCTGTTCGGGCGAAGGGGGAATGCTGCCCGAGGAGCAGGGAGCGAACAGCCGCTATTTCTACGAGCTCGCCTCGGCGCGCTTCGGTTTCTCGATGGACAAGCTCCAGGGGGTGCAGGCCTTTCACTTCAAGGGCGGCCAGGGGGCGAAGACCGGAACCGGCGGACACCTGCCGGGCGAGAAGGTCGTGGGCAAGATCGCGGAGGTCCGGAGTCTCGAGGAGGGGCAGCAGGCGGTCTCGCCGTCGCGCTTCCCCGATTGGGACGACGTGGAGCCCTTTCGTCACTTTGCCGACGAGGTGCGCGAGTCCACGGGCGGCATTCCGATCGGGTTCAAGCTTTCGGCCCAGCACATCGAGGACGACATCGACGCGGCGCTCCGGATCGGCGTGGACTACGTCATCCTGGACGGCCGTGGCGGGGGCACGGGGGCGGCCCCGCTGATCTTTCGCGACAACATCTCGGTGCCGACGTTGCCGGCGCTGGCGCGGGCGCGGCAGCATCTCGATCTCAGAGGCAAGAGCGGAGAGGTCACGTTGATCATCACCGGCGGGCTCCGCACTCCCGCCGACTTTGCAAAGGCGCTGGCGCTGGGCGCCGACGGCGTCGCGGTGTCGAACGCGGCGATCCAGGCGATCGGCTGTCTCGGTATGCGGGCGTGCCACACCAACAACTGCCCGGTCGGGATCGCGACGCAGAAACCGCAACTGCGCGAACGCCTGCCGGTGGACGAGGCGGCCGAGCGGTTGGCGCGGTTTTTTGGCGCCTCGGTCGAGCTGATGAAGCTGCTGGCGCGGGCCTGCGGCCACTCTCGTCTGGCGGACTTCCGCATCGAGGACCTGACGACCTGGAAACGAGACGTTGCCTACCTCACCGGCGTCCACTACGGAGGCGCCGTCCCGCTCTAGCGGGCGGCGAAGAGATCCATGCCGAGCGACACCAGCGAAAGAGTCTGGCTGAAGGTTTTAGAACCGGACGAGCTGGCCGAAGGCCGGGTCAAGCCGGTGACCTGCGAGCACACCACGGTCTGTATGACGCGTCACAACGGCGAGTACGGCGCGCTCGACAATCGCTGTCCCCACCAGGGCGGGCCGTTGGGAGAGGGCTCGATCGAGAACGGTCTGCTGCGATGCCCCTGGCATGGTTGGGACTACGATCCGCTCACCGGTAAGGCTCCGGGCTTTGACGACGGGGTGGCGACGTTCCCGGTCGAAGAGCGCAAGGACGGTGTCTATGTCGGTTTTGCGCCCGAGGAGACTCACGTCCCGACGGTGACCGACGTGATGGCCGAGACGATGGTCAACTGGGGCATCCGCCATGTCTGGGGCATGGTCGGGCACTCCAACCTCGGTCTGGCCGACGCGCTGCGACGGCAGGAGGAGGCCGGCAACCTGACGTTCTACGGCATCCGCCACGAGGCCGCGGCGTCGTTTGCCGCCTCGGCCTACGGCAAGCTGACCGGCCGGCCGGCAGCCTGTCTGGCCATCGCCGGGCCGGGCGCGACCAATCTGCTGACCGGCCTGTGGGACGCCAACGTGGACCGTTCGCCGGTCCTTGCGCTCACCGGCCAGGTGGATACCCAGGTGCTCGGGCCGGGGGCGTTTCAGGAGGTCGATCTGTCGGCGGCCTTTGGCAAGGTCGCCCAGTGGAGCCAGCCGGTGCTCCACACCTCCCGCCACGCCGAGCTGGTCAACCTGGCGGCCAAGAGCGCCATCCTCAACCGGGGCGTGTCGCATCTCATCTTTCCCGACGAGGTCCAGACGCTCGAAGCGCCGCCCAATGCCAAAGCGAGCCGCCCTGAGGGTCGGGTGGCGCCGCGCGAGATTGCGCCCCCCCGAGAGTCCCTGGACCGGGCACTCGATGTGATCCGCGGATCGAAGCGGCCGGTGATCATCGTTGGCCACGGCGCCCGCTTCGAGATGGATGCCATCCTCGAGCTGGCCGAGCGTTTGAACAGCCCGGTGCTCACCACCTTCAAGGGCAAGGGCCTGGTTTCGGACCACCACACGCTGGGCTGTGGCGTCCTGGGCCGGAGCGGCACGCCGATCGCCAGCTACTTCATGAACGAGTCCGACGCCCTGCTGGTCTTTGGCGCCAGCTTTTCGAACCACACCGGGATCACCCCCAAGCGTCCGATCGTCCAGGTCGACTACGACCCGATGATCCTGGGCAAGTTCCACGCCGTCAAGGTGCCGGTGTGGGGCGAGATCGGGGTGACCGCGCGGCTGTTGCGAGACGAGCTGGGCGACGGGATCGATACGGTCGACCAGCGGCCCGAGATCGCCGAGCGGTGGGCCATCTGGCGCCACGAGAAGGAGCGGCGCCAGGCCGAAGAGCGCGGCCGGGGCGTCTCGTCCTCGGCGGTGTTTGCCGCCATGAACCGCAAGGTGCCCGAGGACGCCGTCATCGCGGTCGACGTCGGCAACAACACCTACTCGTTCGGGCGCTACTTCGAATGCAGCCGGCAGGCCGTTTTGATGTCGGGGTATCTGGGCTCGATCGGCTTTGGCTATCCGGCGGCGATGGGGGCGTGGGCGGCGACCCAGGAAGACGATCCGCGCTTCAAGGGCCGCCCGGTGGTGGCGGTGACCGGCGACGGCGGCTTTGGCCAGTATCTGGGCGAGATCACCACCGCGGTCAAGTACGGCATGAACATCACCCACGTGCTGCTCAACAACTCGGAGCTGGGCAAGATCTCCAAGGAGCAGCGATCGGGCAACTGGGAGGTTTGGCAGACCTCGCTTCACAATCCGGATTTCTCGAAATACGCGGAGCTGTGCGGGGCCCTGGGTATCCGGGTGACCGACAAGGAGGACCTGGACGAAGCGCTAGACAGGGCACTGGCGCACGACGGTCCCAGCCTGGTCGAGGTCGTGGCCGATCCGGAGCTGGTCTGAAGGCGTGAACCTCCAAAACCGGCGGAACAGATGACCGAGACAATCGCGAGTTGGCTGCTACTCGTAACCGGCGTGTACCTGGGCATAGGTCTCCTCTTTGGGATTGCCTTTGTGATCCGCGGCGCTCAGCGGATCGACCCGCAGGCCGTGGGCGGTAGCTGGGGGTTCCGGCTGGCGATCTTGCCCGCGACCGCGGCCTTGTGGCCGCTGCTGGCGCGGCGGTGGATTCGGGGCGCGTCGCCCCCGGAAGAGCGCAACCCTCACCGAGACCTCACGCGCTCCGGCCGGCCGGTCTTTTCGTCGCACAAGGAGACGCGGCGGTGATCCGGCCGCTGCGCCGACGCCATTTCTGGCTGGTGGCGATCATCGCGGTGGTGGCCCTGGTGCTTTTTCTCGCGGCGCTGGCGGCCAGGCCCGAGCGCCCGTATGAAGAGAACTTAGTCGAGGCCCAGCGATGAGCCACGCTTACCGGTTTGTCGGCTGGAACCGGCAGAAGAAGATCTACGACCGCGCGCTTCTCGCCGGGGTGCTCCTGTATCTGGTGGTGTTTGTGGGACTGGGGGCGCTGGCGCGTCCCAACGCCACCGTCGAAACGCTTCTCATCCGCGCCTTCGGCACTGCGGCGCTGCTGCTGCTCCATGTCATTCTTTCGATCGGCCCGCTTTGCCGGCTCGACACGCGCTTTCTGCCGCTGCTCTACAACCGCCGCCACATGGGCGTGACTCTGTTCTTTCTCGCGCTCGTCCACGGCGGTTTTTCGATCTTCCAGTTTCACGCTCTCGGCGACGTCAACCCGCTGGTGAGCGTCTTGACCTCGAACGGTCGCTGGGGGGATCTGGCGCAGTTTCCGTTCCAGCCGCTGGGGCTGGCGGCGCTGGCGATCCTCTTCTTGATGGCCGCGACCAGCCACGATTTCTGGCTCGCCAACCTGACGGCGCCGGTGTGGAAGACGCTCCATATGATGGTCTACGTTGCCTACGGGCTGATCGTGCTCCACGTGGCGCTCGGCGTACTGCAATCCGAGCGGCACCCGGTGTTGGCCGGCCTGCTTGGGCTGGGTCTGGTCTGGGTGCTCGGACTCCATCTGGTGGCGGGCTGGCGCGAGCGCGCCGGCGACCGCGAGCTTCAGGCGGCTGGAGACGCGGATGGCTATGTCGAAGCCTGCCGGGTGGGTGACATCGCCGAGAAGCGTGCTCGTATCGTCTGCCTGGCGGGCGAGCGGGTGGCGGTCTTTCGCTACGACGGCAAGATCTCGGTGGTCTCGAATGTCTGTCAGCATCAGAATGGCCCGCTCGGCGAGGGCAGGATCATCGACGGATGCATTACCTGCCCCTGGCACGGGTTCCAGTACCGGCCGGAGAACGGCTCTTCACCGCCTCCGTTTACCGAGAAGGTCCCGACCTTCCGCGTGCGAGTCGAAGGGGATCGCGTGCTGGTCCATCCGCGGCCCAACCCGGCAGGAACCCCGGTCGAGCCGGCGACGATCGGCGCGGCTCAGGAAGGCACCCGATGAGCGGCCGCGACGACTTCTATGTCGGCTATCAGAAACAGGCCCCGGCCGGGCTGGCGGGCTTTCTACGGCGTGTCGTCGTTTTGCTGCTGGTGGCCGGAGCGGGCGTCGCGGCGGCACTGGCCGTCTTGCAGGACCGCTTCGATCCCGGGGTCTTCGAGTTCGGGGTGGTTCGCGATTTCGAAGGCGTCGTGAGCGAGCGGCCGCACCCGGTGCTCCTGCTCGATGCCCCGGTGCAGCTCGGAGAGACGACCGCCGCGCGGTTCCTGCTCGTCGCTTTTGGCAAGCACGGCGCTGAGCCCGAGACCGGGGGGCTCGAGGGGCAGCGGGTACGCCTCCGGGGCTCGCTCATCTACCGCGAAGGCGAGCACATGATCGAAATGGTCGCGGGCAGCGTCGAACCGCTCGAGCAGAGGCAGGCGAGCCGCCAGGCCGTGGTCGATCTCGGCCGCCGGACCCTGCGCGGCGAGATCGTCGACAGCAAGTGTTTTCTGGGGGTGATGAAGCCCGGCCGCGGCAAGCCCCACCGCGCCTGCGCCACCCGCTGTATCAGCGGGGGCATCCCTCCGGTCTTGAGGGTCGAGACCGCGGACGGGGACTACCGTCATTTTCTGCTCACCGACGAGGACGGCGCTGCCGTCAACGACCGGGTACTCGACTTTGTCGCCGAGCCGGTCGAGATCACCGGACAGGTTCGCCGCCGCGGCGATCTGCTGATCCTCGCCGCCGATCCGGCACGCTACCGGCGGCTCTGACCACGGGTCGGGCTACCAACCAAGAAAGGAGATCGGCGATGAGTGAACGCACCGCAGAGTTGGCCGTAGGTTGGATCGAGGCATGGGCCAAGTACGACATGGAATGGCTTCGGCAGCGGCTGGCCCCCGACTTTGTCCACGTTAGTCCCTTGGGGCGATACGACGGCCGCGACAACTACCTCGCCGAGGTCGAGCCGATGGCGCGCAAGAGCGTGTCGGAGCTTTCGGTCAAGGATGTGATCGCCAGCGGGAATCAGGCGGCGGTCCTGTACGAGAACACGACCCCAAAAGGCGTGGTCGAAGCCTGTGACTGGGTCCGTGTCGAGGGAGATGCCATCCAGGAGATCCGGGGCTTTTACGACGCGTCCTCGATCCGAGAGATCCTCGGCGGCTCCGACTAGTCCACCTCGACCCGGTTTCTCCCCGACTCCTTGGCCCGGTAGAGCGCCGTGTCGGCACGCTTGAGCAACGCGTCGAAATCGGCGTCGCTTTCTGTCTTGGTCGCCACCCCGACACTGACGGTAAAGGGGATCGGCTCACCGTTCCACTCATGCTCGAAGGCCTGCTCGTCGTAGATCCGCCGGATGCGTTCGGCCGTAGCGGAGGCCTGCGTGTCACCGGTGTCCGGCATCAAGACCGCGAACTCCTCGCCGCCCAAGCGGGCGAAGACGTCGAGGTGGCGGACGGTCGAGGCGGCGGTGGCGGCTAGCGCTCGCAAGACATCGTCGCCCCGGTCGTGCCCGTGCGTGTCGTTGATGTTCTTGAAACGGTCCACATCCAGAATGAGCAGTGAGAACGCGCCGGGCTGAGCCTGCTGGAACGCCGGCTCGCCCTGTTCGCGGAATTCCCGGCGGTTGGGTACCCCGGTCAGCGGGTCGAGCTTGGCCTGCTGCTCGAGAATGTCCATCAGACGAACGCGGTCGCTGATGTCGCGGATGATCGCCGTGAACTCGATCAAGCCGCCGACGTTGATCTTCGAGATCGCGATCTCGACGGGGAATACGGTTCCGTCTTTGTGACGGCCAAAGATCCGCCCGCGCTCGTCCATCTGCCGCGACGGCACCGGTGAGCGGCCAAACTGGTCGATGTAGGCGTCGTGGTGTTCTCGATTGTCCTCGGGCAAGAGGACGTTGAGGTGTTGACCGAGAAGCTCCTCTTCCGAGTAGCCGAAGAGTTGCTCGGCGGCCTGGTTGAACAGCGTGATCCGAGCCCGCTGGTCAATCGTCACGATACCGTCGTAGGCCGCGGCGATCACTGAGGCGAAACGGGAGCTGGTGAATCGCAGCTCGTGCTCCAGCTCGATCTTTGACGTGATGTCGAGACCCGTCAACAGAACCCGGTACATTTCGTTGGAGGGCTCGAGGACCGGCGTAGCCGTGTAGCGCCACCAGCGTGTGCCGTCGCGCAGGTCGTAGACCTGCTCGAATTCCAACGGTTCCGTGGTGTTGTAGCAGTTGTCGATGGCCTCGGCAAAGGGACGCCGGGCATAGCCGGGCAGCAGGTCTTTCAACGCAAAGGGGGTCGTTCGGGTCAAAGGACTTCCACCCTCGACCATTTGCCGAAACCGATCGTTGCAGACGCGGACGAGATGGTGCCCGGTGGGGTCGTGCTCCAGAACGGCGACGCTGGCCGCAATGGCATCGACAAAAGCCTGTAGCTCTTCTGCCTCCAATCGTCGAATCATGCTGCAGAGCCCCATGGACGCCGGGTGTCCATCACTGTAAAAGGCAACAAGTTTTTCCCCTTTGGAAAGTAAGTCGGCGAGGTGTAGCCGCTCGGTGGCACCGCCAACCTTGTCATGTTTACAGTAATCTTTTCCTTCCGTGTCGTGCGCGTCACAGTAGCCGCTTTCGACCCGCGGCTGGCCGTTGCCGTTGGGAGCAAAAGAGGACCGCCTGTGACGTGGCCGTCAATCGGCGCCGCTCCGGCAGCCCTTGTGCGCGCCCTCTCTACCGCAGCAAATCGACCAACCGGCTGTACTTGACGATCAGGCTGCGTCCGGGAATCCCGATCCCTGTGGAGCCGATGTCGCGCACCTCGTCGTAGACGACAAAAAGACCCGTGTTGGCCTGCTGGAGCCAGGCAAAACGCAAATTGGTCGCCCAGGCATCGGCCCGGTCGTTGTACTGCACCAGTGTCTGGACAAAGATTCGCGGCGTAAAAGAATAGTTGAGCCGCAGCCGGCCGAGGTTGGTCTCGAAGGCGCCACCCGACAGCTCGATGTCGTTGTAGTCCCATTCGAGCTCGCCGTTGAAGCGCTCGCGGATGCGGAACTCCAGCTCGGGCGTGAGACGGACCCGGTCGCCGCCAAAGAAGCCGCCGACGGTGAGCCGCGTTTCGAACGCCAGCGCTTTCGCCTCGTTGGTCTGAAAGACGAGCTGAACCTCGTCGTCCTTGTAGGTCGCGGCGGGCACGACCACGCCGGGGAAGATCTCGAAGGGCTCCTTGACGCCTTCGTGACGGAAGTTGACGCCGGTGTGGACTTCGAAACCGTTTTTCCACTCCCAGTGGTTGTCGACGTGCAAAAACCCGGTTTCCTGAAAGTCGTCGAAGTCCCAGAACCCCGAATACGAGATATGTGGGCGCAGCTCGTGAAGCCCCCAGAGTTTCTCGGGACGAATGCGGTAGAGCGCGAAAACGTCAGGCTTGCGGTAGCCGCGACGGCTCAGAAATCCGACCTCGGGGTTAAAGCTCTCGGCGACTTCAGTGTAGTTGACCGAGGCAATCCAAGTGTCGGAGTCGTAGCGGCCACCAACCCGGTAGGCGTGGTCATCCCCGTTGACCCCCGGCGTGTCGGTCTGGGCGACAAAGCCGAGGATCTGGCCGTACTTTCCGATTCCCCATTGGCCGTCGATTGCGAACGTGCGGTTGGTGTCGTCCGGGCCGGCGAGTGACCCACCGCCACCGCGGCTGACGAGCATCGCGCCGATGGACGAGCGGTTGGGCAAATCGCGGCTGTAGCGGGCCACGGTGAAATCGTTGCGCGCCGTCAGGCCTTCTGACTCCTCGACCCTCATGGCCAAGAGCCCGACGTTGTTGCGGCCGAGCTTGCCGGAGAGGCGGAGGCCACCGTCGATCGGAATCTCCCGTCCCTGCGGGCCCAGTCCGATCCGGCGGCTGAAGAAAAGTTGTAGCTCCCCGGGGACGCCCACCGAAAAGAGACCCGCGTTCTCCAGAAAGAACGGCCGCTTCTCGGGAAAAAAGAGGTTGAACCGGTCGAGATTGATCTGCTGCTCGTCGGCCTCGACCTGTGCGAAGTCGGTGTTGATCGTGGCGTCCAGGGTCAAGCTGGGGGTGATGGAGTATTTGAGGTCGAAACCACCGTCGGCGTCTTCGGTGGTCTCGGTCGCGAAGCCGTCTGCAGTGGCGATCGGCCGCCTTGTCGCGTCGGCGAGTGCGTAGGGGATGAGCTGCAGATTGCGTTGCTTGGGCGGCTCGACCCCCTCGAGACGCCCGGCTTCTGACACCCAGTAGAGGTTGAACTGGCGCCCGAGCGGCGCCCAGTGAGCGATCTCGTTGCGGCGCCGGATGTTGCGCTGGAAATTGACTCCCCAGGTCTGCTCGTTGCCCGGCGGAAAGCGCAGGGACCGAAACGGGATGGCGAGCTCGGCGCTCCAACCGGTTGTCGAGGTGGTAGCTTCCACTTCCCAAGCGGCGTCCCAGTTGCGGTTGAGTGTGTTTCCCGAGCTCATGCCGCCCTCCACGGCTCCGGTCACTTGACCGTCGAATTCGACCCCGGCCGGGTTGGTGCCAAAGACAAACCCGCTCTGGCCGTCCAGGTAGGTGTCGAAGATCACCTGGAAGCTGTCGGTGTCGGCGAGCGAGGAGTCCCGGCGGCTGTCGGCCACGATAATCCCGGCCGGATCACGATCGTGGCAGATGACACCGAGATAGAGCGTGCTGTCGGTGTAGCCGATGTAGACCTCGGTGCGTTCGGTCGCGGGCTCGCCCTCATCCGGTGTGTTCTGCACGAAATTCGTGGCTGCGGGCGCGCCGGACCACGCCGGGTCGCCGGCAACCTCGCCGTCGAGGATGGGAGTGTCGCTCAGCCGGACCGCGGCGGCGATCGGACGGCTTTGCCCACCGTCGGTGGGCGTCCCCGTTTGCGCGGTCAGCGATCCGGGAATCGCCAGGGCCGCGAGGAGGAATCGAGGATCAAAGCGGATCATGACGCGACCGAGAGCATACTCAACTCGGACGGGGTGGCAGAGCGCGGGCTGAACGGCCGGCAGAGGCGCCGGACCTAACGGCCGGCAGGGGCGCCGGCCGCTTCAGGGGCACGACATGCGGGTACCTGGCTGAAGCGGCTGGCGACCCTGCCAGCCGTCGATGGAAACCGCACGGTGCGGGGGTCAGGATAGTTTGAGCTCGAGGCTTGCCGCGTAGCGCTCGAGGGCGCTTCGGGCCGCCGCCCGGTCGGCCGCCGAGGGACGGTCCATTTCGAAGCGTTTGGACAGCACGTGCAAGCGACCCGCCTTGCGCTCGGCCTTGAGATCGACCCGGGCCACCAATCGTTCGCCGGCGAGGACCGGCAGACAGTAGTAGCCGTAGATCCGCTGCGGCGCGGGTTTGTAGATCTCCAGAACCTGGTGAAACCCGAAGAGACGCTCGACTCTCGGGCGGTCCCACAACACGGGATCGAAGGGGGAGAGCAGGACCCCGGCGTCCTGTCTCGGCCTCAGACGCCTCAACCGGCCGGCCAACTCCAGATCGGCCGGCCGGATCCAGCCGCCAAGTGTCTTACCATCGGACTGGACGGCACAGGGAACGATCTCCCCGGCTTCCCGTAGCTCCTCCAGCGCCTTGCCGATTTGGGGTCGCAAGTTTCGCAACCGCCAGGTGGCGGCAAGTGTGCCGGTCTGTGCCCAGCCATGGCCGGCCAGCGCGTACAGCAGGAGCGTTCGGAGAGCCTCGGGCCTTTTGATCTTCTCTTGCCGGAGCTCCGCTGGGATCACCCGTTCGGTGAGATCGAAGACGCGTTGGAAGTTTCTGCGCTCGCGGATCGCCAGGTCGCCACGCATCCAAAAGGTGAGGGCGATCTTTTTCGCCACTTTGGTCGCCCACATTTCGGCGCTGCACGATCCCTCGAAATCGGCTGTGCGCAGAGGTCCCTCATCGCGAACGCGCTTCAAAAGCCGCCTGGCCAGCGCGCGATTCTCTCCCAGCACGTCGCCCCACCAGGGATGGTGGTGAAACTCGCGGCGTCGGAACTCGAAGGTGGGGTAGAGCTCGACCGGCAGCCAGCTCGCCTCGTGGCCCCAGTACTCGAACAACGGCTCCCCGGGCTGCAAGATGGCCTCGCCCATGCTCGGGTCGAAACCCGAAAGCCTCGACATCAGAGTGATCGTGTGGCTGCGGGCACCGGCGATCGAGATGGTGTCGAGTTGGAGATAGCCGAAGCGGCGGATGACCGCGTGTGCCGCGCGCCGCGCCCGCTGTCCCTGTCCGGAGGCCCGCCGCGGCATCCCGGTCCACTCGGGCTTGAGCAGCCCGGCGCGGACCAGGGCCAGTCGCCGGGCTTCGCGGAGGGTCAGGTCTGTCACGCTCGGACTTTAGCCCGATCGGCGAGACCGGGTGCGCGGCCGAGTGTGCGGCCCGCGGGTCAGGCCCGAATGGACCGGGATGCCGCGCCGGTCCGGTGGGCTCTCAGGAATCCATCCGCCGGCCAGGAGCAGAGCCGCCAGCAGCGCCACCAGGTCAGCAGTGGGCATCGTCGGCACCACCGCGCAAAGCGGGTCGGTGGGCGGGTCGATCCGGATATAGGCGCGGCCGGCCAGGAAGCTCCCCGGCAGCACTTCGATGGTGATCTGATGATCTCCGGGTCCGACCAGAAAGGATCCGCTGCTGTAGTTGGGGTCGGCGTAAGCGGCATCGGGCCTTCAGGTCCCTATCCGGTCTAGACTGGGCGGGAGATGAAGATCCTGCGCGATTTGGAAACCGTCGAGATTCGGGTTCTCGGCGCATTGCTCGAAAAGGAGCAGGCGACTCCCGAGTACTATCCGCTGACGGTCAACGCGCTGATCGCAGCCTGCAACCAGAAGAGCAATCGCGATCCGGTCACCGACCTGACCGAGACCGAGGTGGTGGAGGCACTCGAATCGCTGCGGCAGGACGTCCTCGCCTGGCGCAGCGACGGCGCTCGGGTGGAGCGCTGGAGCCAGTCGATCAGCCGTCGGCTGGAGCTGGATCCGGCGGAGAAGGCCGTGCTGACGCTCATGATGCTCCGCGGCCCGCAGACTCCGGGCCAGATCCGCGCGCGCAGCGGACGCTTGCATTCGTTCGGGAATCTCGACGAGGTCGAGGACGCCCTGCGCCGGCTGGCGGCGGAGGGCCGCGAACTGGTGGTGGAGCTGCCGCGGCGGCCCGGTCAGAAGGAGACCCGCTGGGCTCATCGGATGTCCGGCGAATCGGGCGGCGAATCGGGCGACGAATCGGCGGCGAACGAAGAGCCGGAGGAGCCGCGAGCGGCGGCCGGACCGTCGTCGAAACCCGGTCTCACCGAGCGCGTCTCCGAGCTCGAGGACAAGCTCGCTGAGCTGGCATCCGAGGTCGAACGCCTGGCCGCGCGGTTGAAGCCCTGAGGGCATCCTCGGCGCGGGTCCGGTGGTACCCTTCCCTCAAATGCCCGATCTCGACCGGCTCTTTGCGGACTACGGGGATCATCATCGGAACCGGCTCAACAAGCTGACCCATTTTGTCGGCATCCCGACGATCGCCCTGGCCCTCTTCGGTCTCGGCTCCAAGATCGAGCTCTTCCGTCTGCCGAACGGGATGCGGTTCGATCTCGGCGTGGCGCTCGCGATCGCTCTGGTCGCCGTGTATCTCGCCTGGCACCGCGGTCTGGCGTTGGGCATAGGTCTTCTTTTTGTGCCGCTCTATCTCGCCGGGAGCGCGCTTCCGGCCGCCTGGCTCTGGCCGATTCTCGCCGTCGGTGTCGCCCTTCAGTATCTGGGTCACTTTGTCTTCGAGGGGCGAGCGCCGGCCTTCCACCGCAACCTGGTGCACACGCTGGTGGGCCCGCTATGGGTGGCCGCTTCCCTGTTTCGCGCGCTCGGGTTGGTGCAGACCGGCGAGTGAGCGCGCTCGGGTCTCGATGACGCCGGCTCAAAGGGGTGGGGCGAGGCGGACGGGTCGCGTGGTGGCCTTGCTGGCTCTCCTCGGGCTGGTCGGACTCGCGGCGCGACTTGTCTTTCCCCAGCACCACGAGAGCCGTGAGCACTTGGAGCGCAAGCGTGAGTATTTGAAGTCGCTTACGAACCGGCCCGGAGCCCCTTCGGGGCCGAACCTGGTCGTCATCCTGTTCGACGATCTCGGGTACTCGGACCTGGGGGTCTACGGCGGCCGTGCGATTCGCACGCCACGCCTCGACGCGCTCGCCGCCCGAGGGGCCCGATTCACCCACGCCTACTCCTCGTCGGCCTACTGCTCGGCCTCGCGCGCCGGTCTGCTGACCGGACGCCACGCCTACCGCTCGGGTCTGGATCACGTTCTGCAACCGAGCTGGACCTGGCCCGATCTGCTCCTCCGGCTCGGTGGACGCAACCGCCGGCTGCCGTCGGACGAGATTCTGCTCTCCGAGGCGCTTTCGGCCGCCGGTTATGCCACCGGAATCTTCGGGAAATGGCATCTGGGTGACGCCGAGCCCGCCCTTCCCAACGATCTCGGGTTTGACGAATTCTTTGGGCTGTTGCACTCCAACGACCAGGGCCGTCCGGCGGTGTACGACGGCCGGGCGGTGGTGGAACGGCATCCGGTCGACCAGGAGACTCTGACCCGGCGCTACACCGAGCGCGCGTTGCGCTTCCTGGAGGCCAACCGCGAGCGCCGCTTCTTTCTCTATCTGCCCCACACCTTTCCGCACATCCCGTTGCATGTCGCCGGAGACCGCCGGGGCAGATCGCCGGGCGGCCTGTACGGCGATGTCGTCGAGGAACTGGACGAAAGCGTCGGCACGGTGCTGGCGGCGCTGGCCCGATACGGTCTCGAGCGCGACACGCTGGTGATCGCGACGAGCGACAACGGGCCCTGGTTTCAGGGCGGGACCGGTCCAGCGAGGGGTCGCAAGCTCGACATCTTCGAGGGCGGGATGCGGGTGCCGTTGATCGCGGCGTGGGAAGGACATATCGCCCCCGGCCGGGTGATCGAGGAGCCGGTGATGGGGATCGATCTGGTGCCGACGGTGCTCGATCTGGCCGGTCTGCCGGAGCCCCGCGACCGGGCTCTCGATGGCGTCAGCCTGCGCTCGCTTTTCGAGAAATCCGCTTCGCCGGCCGCGGCGATTGCCGTCGAGAGACCCCTCTTTTTCTACCAGTTGGGGGTCCTGCGGGCCGTGCGCCGGGGCCGGTTCAAATATCACGACCGGCACCGGGTTGCGTATGGCAACCCGATGAACTGGCCCTGGGGACCGGCGAAGTTGCGGGGTCCCTGGCTGTTCGATCTCGAAGCCGACCCCGGCGAGTCGTACGACGCCACCGATCGTCATCCGGACGTCGCAGCACAGTTGGGAGACCTTCTCGCCGGGCGCCGGCGGGACGATCGCCGGAACCGGCGCGGGTGGCTGTAGTGTCGACCCCGCGGATCGCCGTGCTACGCTGTTCGTTCTCGACCGGCGCGGATAGCCCGCGCTGAAAGGAGTCGCAAAGATGGCGTCGTTTAGAACCAACAGATTCATCGGCGCAGCCCTCACCCTGTGCGTGGTCATGGTGGCTCCCGCCGCCGCCGAGACCGATTTGTGGGTAGAAGCCGACGGCGTCATCGGCATCCCCGGAGAGAGCTACCGGGGCGGGATCGATACGAAAACGCGAGCCGACCTGGCGCGACCGCTGCGGCAGGACCTCGACGCCCCGATCGCGCTCGAGATGCGGCTCGACCCGGCCGAGGTACCGGAGTCGGACCTGACCGAACAGCCAAAATTCGGTACACCACGCCGGATAGGGGTCCATCGACGGCTTCCCGCGAAGTGGACCGTGCCCATTCGGGCCAAGGATCTCGTTTGGGAATCGGTGCCGGGTGGCGGAGAAGTCGGTACCTTCTCGATGACCTCGCCCGGTGCGCGGGCGATCCGGCTGGCGATTGCCTTCGAGGTGTTGCCCGCCGACGCCGAGGTGCGCTTCTACTCGCCCAACGATGTAAGCGATGCGGTCGGTCCGTTCGAGTCTTCCTTTCTCCTGCCCCGCCCGACGAAGAAAAAGAAAAAGGCGCGCGAGCTTTTCTGGTCGCCTGTCATCCAGGATGAGTCGATCGCGGTCGAGATCCATGTCCCCCGCTGGGAGGCCGGCGACGACGTGGTCTTTTTGCTGGACCGCGTCTCGCACATCTACAAACCGCTGCTCCCCGGATTTGCCAAGGGGCCCGGTGACTCCGGCTCTTGCAATCGCAATGTCGCGTGCTCTAAAAAATGGCTGGAGGCCTCCAAGGCCGTTGCGATGATCGTGTACGACCTACCGGGTGGGCGGGTCGGCCAGTGCACGGGCCAATTGATCGTCGACGGCAATCCGTCGACCCAGAAACCCTGGTTTCTGACCGCCGCTCACTGTTTCGAGACCAAGGCGGCGGCGCGCTCGATCACGTTTTTCTTCGACTATCAGCAGGCGATGTGCAGCGGCGGGACCTTTCCGATGACCCAGCTCGCTGGGGGCGCGACCCTCAAGGCCACCACCGGCGGCGGTGGCCTTGGAGAAGGCGACTCGACCCTGGTTCTGGTCAAGCGAGATCTGCCCGCGGACGTCAACTTCCAGGGCATCTCGATCGAGGGTGGGCACGTCGGGACCAAGAAGGGCGCCAGCATCGGTCATCCCCAGGGCGATGTTCGAAAGATCGCCGTGCTGAAGAAGATCCGCGGTCTTGTGGAAGTCACCTCTCAGGGCTTTATCAACAGCGGGATCACTCACTACGAAGTGGTTTGGAAAAAGAAGACCACCACCGAGCCGGGAAGCAGCGGCTCCTCTCTGATGGTGGGCAAGCGTTGGCCCAAGCAGTTTGTGGTCGGGGTCCTGTCGGCGGGGTTTGCGTCGTGCAACACTCTCAGCGAGCCGGACTTCTACGGTTCGCTCAAGTACGTTCTCGACAACTTCCCCAAGTTCGCCAAACAGTTGAAGCTCAACTAGCCTAGTCGGGGCGGATCGGATCGGACGGCGGCCTACCAGCCGCCGCCACCCCCACCACCGGAGCTGCCACCGCCGCCCGAGCTTCCGCCACCCGAGCCACTGCCGGAGCGGGGACGGGCGACGCCCGCCGCCAGGCCGGTCGCAGCGGTGGTCCAGGCCGCCGCCGCGCCGGCGCCTCCGAACGCACCGCCGCCGCCGGTCCAGCCACCGGCCCCACCGGTGCCGATGGAAGAGGAGCTGCCGAATGTCGATGTGACCGTGCTCCGTGCCGTCCCGTGGAACCTTGCCCAATCGTCGACCCGACCGCCGAGCCCGAAAGCCAGCAGGTAGGGCATCCACTCGTCTCGCAGAACCGGCTCGCGCTCCCGAAGCTGCTTTCCGAAATGGCGCCGCGCCGCTCCGAGCAGTCTTCTCTTCCAGGTGATGCCGGGACGGTCCCGGGTGCGGGCGCGGTTGAGAACACTGCTCCAGATCGCGACCGGAAAAACGGCCAGAGCCAGGATGCCGGGGAGTCCGAGCCGTATTCCGGGGAGGAAACGTCCGAGCGAGCCGCCCAGCGCGAGAGCGAAGCAGCCCACCAAGAGTACGAAAAGAGGCGCCAACAGCCACAACGTGGCCCCGGCGAGCCGGTCGACTTTCTTTTTGAACCACGCTGCGGAGATGTATCCCCAGACGAGCGTCACCGGCGTGAGCAGAACCAGACCGGCGATGAGCTGTTGGGCCGCGGTTTCGCCGGTTGTCAGCGCCTCCAAGACGATGAGGGCCACGGAGGCGAGAAAGAGCAGTAAGGTCCAGGCGCGGCGCGGCTTGCGCAGCTTGGAGCCGCCACCGGGAAGGTCGCGCAGCCTTTTTCGCAGCCCCGCCGCGATCGTAGAAGCCGGGTCGAACCCTGTGGCGCGGTAGCGTTTGCGCAGCGCCTTGGTGTCGGTGGTTGTGCGTCCACCGAAGAAGAGCTTGCGGATCAGTCTTCCTTCGTAGCCCTCGAAGGATCCGTGTGGGGCCAGCAACCGGAGCGACAGGGTCGGCCGCCCGAACCAGCCCCTCTTGGGCAGGACCTCGCTTTCGAGCTTGCCCTCGGCGACCAGGCGCGCAACCAGGGCGGTGACCTCGTGAGGGCCGATTCGATGGTCCCAAAGCGCACCGGCCTCCTCGGGGAGCAGGTCAAAGAGATGTTGCTCCAGCCACGCCGAGTCGATCGGGCCCGGCAGGGGCTCGGCGTTGAATCGCCCGGTTTTGATCTCGTGCCGGTGGAAGGATCTCCAGAGAGCGGCCAGAGCCGCCAGGGTCGCGGCGAACGCCATCACCGGCCAGGCCCCGCCGAGATGGCGCAGCACCCTCGCCGGTGGCTCGGGACCGGTGTGGGCCAGCCGGGCCTCGACCACATAGCCCTCTCCGGGGACCAGCTGGTGACGTTCGACGTGGGGCGGGATAGGCACGAGCTGGCGCCATACCGGGTCGAGCTCGAAATCGAGGGAGAAGGTCTCGATCACCCCGGCTCGATCCGGAAAGACAAAGTCCGGCTCCAGCCGGTACTCGTCGCCGACCCGGCGAACGACACCCGACAGGGAGTACTCGAGCCGGTAGCGGATCTCGGTTTTGTTGAAGTGGGGATCGCCGGGCAACCGGCTTCTCCACCGGAGAGTGTCTCGCGCGACCCAGGAATAGTCGTCGACCTTGTCGAGATTCCCCCTGCGAAGCGGAACGGCCCCGCCGGTTCCCGGATCGATGCGCGCCAGCGACCGGAAATCGAGCTTCTGGCCCGGTCGCAGGTCGAAGACCCGCTCGCCGCCGTTCCAGGCGCCGGTGAAGACCATCGCCTGGTCCTCGACGATGTGCAGGACACCGTCGGCGTCGAGCCGTGCGTCGACCTCCAGCGCTCGCCAGTAGAGCGTCCGTGCGCCCGCCGCCCCGGTGAGCAGAAGAGCCAAAGCGAAGCTGACAAGGGCTCTTCTCACGACGTTGGCTCCTTATTCTTCTTCTGCGGCCGCCCTAAGGTGCCGCTCGACGGCTCCTTCGAGCCGCGTCAGTCCGGCCGCCTTGCCGATCGCCAGCGCTTCCTCGGCGCTCTTGCCGTCGGCGTGAAAGGCCTTGAGCGCAAACAGAGCGCCGGCGCGGTTGCCGCTTCCGCAATGAACCAGCGCCGGCCGTTCGGCCTCCTCCAGCGCGGCGGCAAAGGCCAGCGCGTTTTCGGCGGTCAAGCCCTCGGCCCCCGCGATGGGGATTTCCAGATACACCAGCCCCAGAGCCTCCACCTCCTCGCGCCGCGAACCGGGCTCGCCGGCGGCGCGGAGGTTGACCACGGTTTTGAAGCCCAGATCGCGCGCCGTCGCGAGCTGCTCGGGCTCAGGCTGGCCGCCGCTGACGATCCCCTCGAACGGCCGACGCGCGTTGGGGAGCAGGTCGGTCCACTGGGCTTCGGTGACCGTTTCGGCCATCGTCTCGGCCACTGTCTCGGCCACTGGGGGCTCGCCGTCGGAGGCGACCTCAGGCCTGCACGAGACCAGGGTCAGCGGGACGAGCAAGACCGGCGCGAGACGGCGAATTTTCATCCGAGGATCCTAGCACCGACGGGATGGTCGCCCTGGTAGAGTCTCTTTCCCATGCCCGAAGTCAAGATCTGCGACGTATCGCTTCGCGACGGGATGCAGATCCTCAATCGGCACGCAATCATCCCGCTCGAAGCGCGGCTCCAGCTCGCCAAAGCCCTGATGCGGGCCGGCGTGCCGTACATCGAAGTCGGCTCGTTTGTGAACCCGCGGGTGGTCCCGGCCATGCGCGACACCGCGGAGATGCTGTCCCGGCTGCCACCCTATGAGGGGCAGATCGCGGCGCTGGTGCCGACGCTCGACTACTACAAACAGTTGCGGGGCGCGCCGCGCGTCAACACCGTGGCCCTCTTTGTGGCCGCGTCCGAGGCCTACTCGCAGGCCAACACACGGATGAGCGTCGACCAGGCCCTGGATCGCGCCGCCGAAGTAGCCGCCGCGGCGGCCGCCGACGGATATTGGCTGAGGGGCTACCTTTCCTATGCGTTTCGCGACAAGACGCTCCCCGGCGAGGAGATGCCGGCCGAGAAGGTCGAAAAAATCTCCAAGCGGTTGATCGAGATGGGATGCGAGCGGGTGGCGCTTTCCGACACCGACGGCTTGGCTACGCCCAAGGACATCTCGCGGGTCGTCGAGCACCTGGAGGGCCGGGTGGAGTTGGAGAAGATCGGGGTCCACCTCCACGATCGGCGGGGCCTGGGTGTCACTAACGCCTATGCGGCCTATCAGGCCGGAGTGCGGACTTTCGACGCTTCGATAGCGGGGATCGGCGGCGCGATCACGGTCGCCCATTCGGTCGGCAACGTGGCGACCGAAGAGCTGGTCTGCTTGTTCGACAGCCTGGGTGTGTCGACCGGAATTGATGTCACGCCGCTGGTCGAAGCCGGCTGCCGGGTGTCACAGCTCGCCGACTTTGTGGGGGACCCGCCGCCGCCCTCAAAGATCATTCTCGATGAGATCGCCATGCGCCGGAGTGAGATCGAGGCCAGCGTCGGAGCCGAAGGCGAGCTGACGCTTCACGAGCTGGTGAGCTCGCTGCTCGGACTGCTGGGGCGTCAGGGCGAAGATGAAGAAGCCTCCGTGGGCGCGCGCCTGGCGGACGCCCGGCGGCAGGTGAATCTGTTTCTGGAGGCGCCGACCAATCGCGGGGTGGTGATCTTCAGCCTTTTTGCGATGCTGATCGCTTCCGGCGTGGCGGCGCTCTTTGTGCGGGTGCTCCCGAGCGCCTGGGTGGCGCGCAGCGAGGTGATGGCGATCACCCTGGTGAGCCTCGGGATGGTATTGCTGATCGGCCTGGCCCTGACCATGATTCAGGTGACCGGCGGAGTGAAATTCCGCCGGGAGCTGACCGGTGACGAGCGCTCGATCGTTCGCGAGGCCATCGGGGACCTCGCCGTGAGTTTGCGGCCGAGTGCAGATTTCTCGCGCCAGTTCGACGTCTGAGCAAGGCCGTGGAAGAGACTCACGCATCCGCCGATCGCGACGAGATCAGCTTTCACGAGAACGCCCGCGCTCTGGCCGTGCGTGAGATGCGCCGGTACGGCGAGCGGATCATCCGCGAGTCGGTGGCCGCCGCCAAATCGAGAAACCATCCCCTGGTTCTCAAAAAGGACGTCCAGTACGCTAGCCGGCTTCTGAGAACGGCCGGTCGCAACCGCGAGAACGTCTTTTTTCAGTTCATCGGTGCTGGGCTGCTGGGCGTCTTTGTCCAGGGGTTTGCTGCCGAGATCCTGAGCGGCGATCCCAACCCCTGGATAGCGGTCGTCTACGTCCTGATCGGGTTCGTAGGGATCTTTGGCGTCTTCTGGTCGTTGATCCGTTAGCCGGACTCCACTCGCTCGAGGTCGAGCAGGAAATTGCCGGCCGTCTCGAGCTCGCTTTCCAGGTGGGTCAGTCGGCTCGAGAAGTACTGAAGCAGGAGCTGTGCCGGCACCGCCACGATCAAGCCGGCCGCGGTGGTGGTCAGCGCTTCCTTGATGCCCAGCGCCACCATCGTCGGATCGCTTATGCCGAATTCCGCCAGTGCCTCAAAAGAGGCCATCATGCCGGTCACCGTCCCGAGAAAACCGATCAGCGGCGCGGTGACCGCTGTCGAAGCCAGGATCGGCAAGCCTCGGCGCAGACGCCTCAGGTGACCGAGGGCGATCCCTTCGAGGTAGCGCTCGAACCGTTCCGGGTCGGATTCGGTCCGCCGCAGGCCCGACTCGACCAACCGCGCCACCGCGCCGGTGTGCTCGTTCGCTCGTCGCGCCGCCGCCGCGCGGTCGCCAGGGGCACGCGCGAGCGTGTCGCGAACCGAGATCAGCACGGTTTCGGCGGGTCGCAGCGCCCGGCGGAACACCAGCCATCTCTGGACCGCGACGGTCACCGTGGCCAGCGAGAAGCCGAGGAGGATCCACATCACCCAACCGCCCTCGTTCATCCACGTCATCAGTGTCGTCTGCTCCGGCATTTCGACCCCCTCTCTCGGTGATGAGAGCGTTCTCGATGTCCGGTTAGACTGCCGAGAGTGTGCCGGGGTTCCCGTCGTGTGCGCTAACGGCCGGGAAATGTCGCCAAGACTTCGAGGGTCGAGTCGATGTCGGCCGGGGTGTGAGCGGCCGAGACCTGGAAACGGATCTCCTCGTTACCCTTGGGCACCACCGGGTAGTTGAGCCCGGTGGCGAGGATGCCGTTATCGTAGAGATGGCGCACCAGGGCGGCGATCTTCGCGGTGTCGCGCACCATCAGGGGCACGACCGGATGCTCGCCGGATATGGTCTCGTAGCCCAGATCGAGGAGCCCCTGCTCGAACCGCCGGGTCATGGAGCGGAGGTGGTCCAACATCGCCCGCCCGGAGTCGGAATCGACGGTGTTGATCGATGCAAGGGCCGCGGCCGCCTCGCCGACGGTGATGGGATTCGAGTAGATGTACATCGGTGCGGTCTCGCGCAGATAGCGCACCAGGCTCGTGGTGCCGACGACGTAGCCGCCGTTGACCCCGAACGCCTTGCCGAGGGTCCCGACCAGAATATCGGCCGGCCCGCTCGTGGTGTGCTCCTCGGTGCCGCGGCCGGTGGCGCCAAAGGCCCCGACCCCGTGGGAGTCGTCGACCAGGACCACGACATTCTCCGGGAATCGATCATCGAACCGGCGCGCCAGAGCGAGAATCTCGGCCAGGGGTGCCCAGTCGCCGCGCATACTGAAAATTCCGTCGGTGACCAGGATCACGCGGTCGGCCTGGTCCGCCACTTCCTCCAGCTTGTGCTCGAGGTCGGCGAGATCCGAGTGTTTATAGATCTTCTTGACCTTGGGCCGCGCCAGCCGCATGGCGTTGATGATGCAGTTGTGGTTGAGCTCGTCGCTCACCACCGCGGTCTCGGCGGTGATCAAGGGCGCCAGAAGACCGACCATGGTGGCGTAGGCGGAGCTGAAGATCATCCCGGCGTCGCGCCCGTGAAACTCGGCGAGCCTTTTTTCGAGCTCGACGTGCGGCCGGTAGGTGCCGCTGATAAAACGCACCGCTCCGGGGCCGGCGCCAAACTTCCGGGTGGCCCGCTCTTCCGCCTCGATCACCTCCGGCCGGTCGGCCATCCCCAGATAGCCGTTCGAGTTCATACGCAGAAAGAGTTTGTCGCCCTCGTCGGCAAGGCGGACACGCGGTCCGTTTGCGCCCGCCGCCGGAATCACCTCGACGATCTCGGTTTCGGCGCCCTTCGCGGTGCCTTGCTCTTCGAGCTCGGTGACGATCGCATCGAGCGCGGCGTCCAGGCGGTCACAAGGCATGGCTACCCTCCAGCGAGTCTTTCGCCGAGCTTATCGAGCATGTCGCGAGTGAGCGCGGGAAGATCGTAGACCGGCTGCCAGTCCCACTCCTCGCGTGCGGCGCCGTCGTCGATCGAGTCGGGCCAGGAGTCGGCGATCTCCTGGCGTACCGGATCGACTTCGTACTCGATACGGAAATCGGCAATGTGGGTTTGAATCTCGGCCGCCAGCTCCTCCGGGGTGAAATTCATCGCGGTGATATTGAAGGCGTTGCGATGGACCAGACGCGCCGGATCGGCTTCCATTACCTCGATCGCCGCCCTCACGGCATCGGGCATGTACATCATGTCGAGCCGGGTCTCGGGGGCCAGAAAGCACCGATAGTGCTGGTAGCGAATCGCCTGGTAGAAGATCTCCACCGCGTAGTCGGTGGTGCCGCCGCCGGGTGGCGCGACATGCGAGATGAGCCCGGGGAAGCGCACGCCGCGCGCGTCGACCCGGAACCTCTTGTAGTAGTAGTCGCAAAGCAGCTCACCGGCGACCTTTGTGACCCCGTACATCGTAGTCGGCCGCTGCGCCGTGTCCTGGGGGGTGTCGACCGCCGGGGTGGTGGGGCCAAAGGCGCCGATCGAGCTGGGAAAAAAGATCGAGCAGCCGCTCTGCCGGGCGACCTCCAGAACCCGGTAAAGGCCCCCCATGTTGACGTCCCAGGCGACCTGCGGCTTTTCTTCGGCCACCGCCGACAAGACCGCTGCCAGATGAAAAATCGCGTCGACGTCGTGCCGCTGGACCGCTTCGCGGATGCGGGCGAAGTTGGTGCAGTCCACAAACTCGAATGGTCCGTTGGTTCCGGCCGAATCGGGCGGCATACGGATGTCGGAAGCAACGACATTGTCGGCCCCATAGCGTTTCCGCAGCGCGGGCACGATCTCTGAGCCGATCTGGCCCAGCGCGCCGGTCACCAGAACGCGCTTCATTCCTTAGCCTGTCGGGCCCAAGACGCTCATATAGAGAGCCGATGGTATCGCAGCGCGCCGACGGCGAAAGCGGAGCTCGTCCCTTCGCCACGCGGAAGGCGACCCCGCCTTCGAGCACATGAAAGAGCTCGGTGGCTTCCCGGTGGTCACCCGGGAGTTCGATGACTACGATGGGTCGCTCGAGGGCGAGACCGCCCTGCGCTCGGCCAGGCGCCAGACCCTCGACCCGGATGCCTTCGAACCGCCCAAGGGTTACAGGCTTCGTTCGATGGGGCCACAGTAGGGGCGAACATCGCCGGTTAGCACGGCCGGCGCGGCTCCGGCCTCCGAACGGCCGCCAGAGGCGGCGGCCGCTTCAGTCGTTGGGACGATTTGCCGGCTCGCGCCCTTGAAAACGGCCGGCGCCTCTGCCGGCCGTTGGGCGGGCGTCCCCGCCGGCCGTTTGGCGTTGCGGTCAGCGGGTCGGTCCGTCGATCGTGGTGTTGCTCAGGTCGCTACCAGGATCCCGGCGATGGTCGCGGTGATCCAGGAGGCGATCGCCCCGCCGAGCATCGCCCGCAGACCGATCCGCGCCAGATCGCTCTTGCGCTCCGGCGCGATCGCCGCGATGCCGCCGATCTGGATCCCGATCGACGAGAAGTTGGCGAAGCCGCACAGGGCGTAGGTCGAGATGACGGTCGCCCGCGGGCCGATGGCGTCCTGATTGATGTAGGTCCCGAGCTGGCCGTAGGCGACAAACTCGTTGAGCGAGAGTTTGATCCCCAGCAGGTTCCCCACCGCGGCGGCGTCTTCCCACGGCACGCCCATCAGCCAGGCCAGCGGCCGCAGCACGTTGCCAAAAAAGGTCTGGAGCGAGCCCGGGAAGAAGCCGGCGAACTCCTGGGTCACCGGCGACAGCCCGCCGCTCGAGTAGGTGCGCAGCTCGCCCCCCAGCAGTCGTCCGTCGATCAGTGAGTCGAGAAAGTTGAGGACCACGTCGGCGACGGCGATCAGGGCGATAAATCCCAGCAACATGGCGCCGACGTTGACTGCCAGCTTCAAGCCGTCGGTGATCCCGTTGGTCGCCGCCTCGATGACGTTGCCGCCGGCGTCGATCTCGGGCAGCTTGACGTCTCCCGCGGTGGCCGAGTGTTCGAGCTCGGGGTAGATGATCTTGCCGATCACCAGCGCCGCCGGTGCCGACATGACGCTGGCCGCGATCAGGTGCCCGGCCGGCACGCCCATGCCGATATAGCCGGCCAGCACGCCGCCGGCGATGGTCGCAAAGCCGCCCACCATGATGGTCAGGAGCTCGGAGTTGGTCATCTTTCCCAGAAAGGGCTTGATCAGGAGCGGCGCCTCGGTCTGACCGACAAAGACATTGGCCGAGCACGAAAGTGTCTCGGCTCCGGAAGTGCCGATCGTCCAGCGCATAAAGCGGGCCATGGCCTCGATCACTTTCTGCATGATGCCGAGGTAGTAGAGAACGGCCATAAAGCCGCCAAAAAAGACGATAGTCGGCAACACCTTGAAGGCAAACAGAAACCCGATGCCCTTTTCCGGGTCGGCGAGGTTGCCAAAGAGAAACCGCGCGCCGTAGTCGGAGAGGTTCAAAAAGTTCGCCACCCGGTCGGTCAAGCCGTCAAAGATCACCTGACCGTTAAAGCTGTTTGCCACCAGATAGGTCAGGCCGAGGATCAGAAATAGCGAGATCCCGACTTTGCGAACGATGGGGGAGCCGATCTTGAGCGCCGCTCCCAGGGCGAGCAGGGCGAGGAGCGCGAGCGCAGCCCAGCCCGCCACGGCGGGCGCAGCAAACCGGTAGAGCAGGTAGCCGGCCAACGCACCGCTTCCCACCACGGCGCCGATGGTGGTCCAGGCGGGCCTCTCACCGCCTTCTTTGTCGCCGTGGAACAGGTACGTGATGATCAAGAGCGCGAGCACCGCCATGCCGACAAAGCTCCAGTCGCCCCGGCCGAGGATGATCAGCGCAAAGAGAAACTGGAGACCGAGGCCCCAGACCACCGTTCGGATCTTGATGTCGGTGCGGTGAAGCGAGATCGCCCATGCGACCCCCAGAAGCGCGAGCAGACCCAGGATGCTGACCCACTGCATTTCGACTGGTACCTCCCCCGTAAAGTGATTCGGGGGAGTCTACCGCAGCGGGCGGCCCGGCGGTGGTGGGTGCGGTGGTGGCCGTTGTCCGGCCCGAGATGCGGTTCGGCGCGCTCGAAAGGCTGACTAGAATCGGAAACCGAAGCCCGCGGTGAAAGAGACTTGTTTGTTTCGGTTGAGCGGCAAAGAGTCCGCCACGGGGTAGGGGTCTCCGACTTCGAGGGTCTCAGTAGGATTTTTCGGGCCAAGCGAAGCCACTTCTCCGTAAAGAGCTCCCAAAAGTAGCCTGGCGGAGCCGGACAGCCCTGCCCCTCCTCCCGAACGGACCCGGTTTATTCGGTTAGCCGAAAGAAAGGAGAAACTAAAACCCGCAGCGAGACCTACATCACTTACATCCTCGCCGCCTCCTGTCGTAAGGTTAACGCCAAACCAGGCCCCGATGGGGACTACGCAGCCGTCGCAGAATTTGTCCACCACCGGAAACGCGAATGGTGCTTCGGCAGCGATTAAGATCCCGGCAGTTTCGCCCGCCTGATTTTGATTGATGAGTCCCACGGCTGAGTCTGTCGAGGTTGGGTTCTTTACGACTTCAAAGCTGTTGCGCTCCTGCATTGAGAACAACACGGCTGTCATGGGTTTGGTTTGGCCGATCAGCTCAGCGATGCTTCTTGGTCGCACTTTGACGGTTACTGTTGTCGTATCTGTTCCACTGGAGTCGGTAGCTTGGACGGTCAGCGCGTACTGACGCACAGAGTCATAGTTCAATGCCTTTGCCAGAGTGATTGTTCCGGTTGAGTTGTCGAGGTTGAAGACGCCATCCGGGTCGCCACCAGTGATGGTGTAGCGGATCGTGCCCCCCGTAGCCTCCACGGTGAGGACGAAGCTGCCGATGCCCGCGTCCTCTCGGAGCTCCTCTCTATAGGGTTCTTTCTGGAATTGTGGCGCTGAAAGGGCGGGAGATGCGGTCAACAACAAAACGAGCGCAATAGGCGTCCGAGCAGATCGGAGTATTTCTTCCCAGCACGTGAATGTCTTTGTTGTTTCGATCACGTCTCAATGCCTCCACCGATTTGAGGAGTTTCCATGCATCGGAGTAGACGGACACGTTCGCCGTTTTCCGTTTCTTTGAAGGGCAGCGGCGGAGGAGCATCGCAGTCGGTTAGCTGCGCTGCCGTAGTCGGAAGTTGGCAGACACCGGCAAGGCCGACTCTCGCCAGAGGTCACACGGGGCTGCCGCGACTTGACAGTAGCGCTACCGTCGCTCTGGCGGCGAATGAAACCGACGCGCTACGCGTAGCGCAGCCAGCGCCAGATCTCTTGCAGGGTCGGCTTCTTGCCGTACATCAGGATGCCGACCCGGTAGATCCGCGCGGCAATCGCGACCAAGGCCAGCACCGTAGCGGTGGTCAGTACATAACCCAGCAGGATCTGCCACATCGGGGGGGTCTTGATCGCGATGCGCAACAGCATCAACAGCGGAGTCAGGAACGGCACCAGCGACGCCACCACTGCCATCGTCGAGTCGGGGTCGTTTAAGACGCTGTTCATGAACAGAAACGGGGCGACGACAAACACCACAGCCGCGCCGGCGACCTGCTGTGCCTCCTGGATGCTGTTGAAGGCCGCGCCGATCGCTGCGTAGATGCTGGCGAAGAGAAAAAACCCGAGCAAAAACAACAGGAAAAAATGAACCAGGAGAGCCGGCTCGAGGGTGGGGATCGAGACCTCTTCGGGCAGCCAGGTCATCGCCGCGACCACACCGGGCAGGGTGAGCACCACCATCGTGCCGATCCAGATGGAGGTCTGGGTCAAGGCGACGCCGCAGATTCCGATCAGCTTGCCCATCATCAGCTCGAAGGGGCGGACGGCCGAGACGATCACCTCGACGATACGCGAGCTCTTCTCCTCGATCACCCCGTGCAGAACCTGCTGGCCGTAGATGAGCAGGATGATGTAGAGGATAAAAAAAAGCGCAAAAGCCAGGATGATCCCCGCCGCGGCGCCTTCCTGTTTACCGCCCTCCTCGGTTACTCGCACCGTCGAAAGGCCGACCGACCGAACCAGCTCGGACACCTTTTCCGGGTCGTAGCCGGCGCCCTCGAGCCGGTGACGCCGTACCACGCGCGAGAGGGCACGCTCCAGGACCGATTGGGTGACGAAATTAGACACGCTTTCGGCGTGATACTCGACGTCGCCTTCGGAGATCGTCTTGTCGTCGATCCAGATCCAGGCACCGAGCTCGCCCTCGAGAACCCGCCGGTCGAGCTCGGCCCTCTTGGCCTCCGGGTCGGGACCCGCGTCCTCGGCGGCGAGCGAGATACGCGACGCCTGCTCGCTCACCGGGTCGGACCCGGGAGACTCGAATTCGGCGAGCAGGTCTTCGGCCAGCAAGCCGGTCTCATCGACCACCACGGTTTCGAGAGTCGATTTGGTCTTGACCAGAAGAATGCTCGGCACGATCATCAACGCGGCCATAAAGACCGGCATGACGACGGTCCCGATCCAGAACCCCTTGGTCTTGACTCGCGCCAGGTATTCGCGCCGAGCCACGAGGGCGATGTTCTGGATGCTCTGAAGACGGCGGGCGCTAGCCACGGTCTCGGACCACCTTGATAAAGATCTCTTCTAGTCCGGGCGCTTCGGAGCGAAACTCGCGCACAGTCAGAAAGGGCACCAGCTCACGCAGCACCGAGGCGCCATCGGCATCGTCGGCCAGCATCAGCTTGGCGCCGCCGTTGTCGGGCAGCACTTGCTCGACGCCGGGAATGTCGCGCACCTTGCCGAGGTCGCCGTCGGCCACCAAATGGTAGGAGTGGCCGCCAAAGTCCCTCTTGATGTGCTCGATCTCGCCGGCGAGCACCACCTTGCCCTTGGAGATCAGACAGATGCTGTCGCAGAGCTTCTCGGCCTGCTCCATGATGTGGGTCGAGAACAGGACCGTCTTGCCGCTCGTCTTGTAGCTGGCCAGGAGCTCCTTGAATAGCTCCTGGTTGATCGGATCGAGACCCGAGAAGGGCTCATCGAGGATCACGACGTCGGGCTCGTGGAGCACGGTGCCGATGAGCTGAATTTTCTGCTGCATTCCTTTTGACAGCTCTTCGACCTTCTTTTTGCCCCATTCGGCGAGCTCGACCCGCTCGAGCCAGTGCTCGATGGCCGGCACGGCCTCGGATCTCGACAGGCCACGGAGACGGCCGAGAAAGACGAGTTGATCGAGGATGGTCATCTTGGGATAGAGACCGCGCTCCTCGGGGAGGTAGCCGACTCGCCTCAGGTCGCCCCTGCGCCGTTCGTGGCCAAAGAAATGAATGGTCCCCGAATCCGGCGCGATGATGTCCATCAACATGCGGATCGTGGTGGTTTTGCCCGCGCCGTTGGGTCCCAAAAGACCAAAGATCGATCCGCTGGGAATCTGGAGGGAGATGCCGTCTACGGCGGTGAAGTCCCCGTAACTTTTTCGCAAGTCGCGCAGCTCGACCGAGGCTTCCATGATGTGGCGGGAGTATATGTGCTCGCTCGACAGCCGGGAGCGCTTGGGATAGAACGGCGCGAGCCCATGCGTCGATCGATTCTGTTGTGGTTGTTTTTTGTCCCCGCGGCGAGCCTGGCGGCTGTCTCCGGGAGGGTCGAGAGCGCCGGGGGCATCCCGGTGGAGCACGCGCGGGTGCGGGCCGAGCCGGGAGGAGAGACGGTCTTTACCGATCTCGACGGCCGGTTTCTGCTGGCCGTCGAGCTTCCGGTGGTTCTGGTCGTCGCGCATCCGCGGTTCAAAGAGACGTCGGTCGAGCTGAGTGGCGAAGAACCGGTGACGGCTCTCGAGATCGTCCTGGACGCGAAGCAGGAGATTTACGAAGAGATCGCGGTTACCGCCAATCGCGGCGAGGACGCCTACGCCCCGGTGAGTGTTTCGGTGACGACGATCGAGCCCGGCACGGCGAGGCACACCCTCTCGGAGCTGGTCAGCGAAGTCGCCGGGGTCTCGGAAAACGGCCAGGGAGGAATTTTCCAGACCTATTCGGTTCGGGGTGTGGCCCGGGGGCGGGTGATGACCCTGCTCGATGGAATGCGGATCGTCTCCGAGCGTCGGGCCGGGGTCTCGGCGTCGTTTGTCGACCCGGCCCTCATACGGTCGGTCGACGTGCTCAAGGGTCCGTCATCCACTTACTACGGGTCGGGCGCGCTGGGGGGAGTCGTACAGTTGTTTCCACGCGAGTTCGAGCGTCTTTCGTTCGAGGCCGGCTACGAGACCGAGGGGGCGGTCCGGTACCTGGCCGTGGGAGGGGGTGCGGAAGGGTGGAGTCTGGGTCTGGCGCGGCGCGAAGCGGACCGCGCCGAGACCCCGGGCGGAACCGAGCTCAACTCGGGCTTTTCTCAGACGTCGGCGAGCGGGATGCGGCGCTGGCTTTGGGGCGAACGCGAAGCTCGGCTGACCGCGATCGCCTCGCTGGGTGACGACATCGGCAAGGCCAACACCGATTTCCCGGTGCGCACCACGGTCTATCCACGAGAGACGCATGTGCTGCTGCGTCTGGATGTCAAAACGGGCACTGGCTCGCGCGCCGATTTGTGGCTCCACCCGCACTCGCTCGAAACCCGGGTAACCGAGGCCTCGGGCCGACAGAGCGAGCTCGACAACACCAGCTTCGACCTCGGCGCGAGCTGGCAGGGTGAGCGCTCGCTCGGCGCGGGGCTTCACGCGCGGTTTGGAGCCGATTACTTTGGCCGCCGGTCGGTCGATGCGACCGAAGTGACACGAGTGCCGGGGGCGGCGGAGGCCGAGCGAGCCCGGACGCTGGACGGAGGCGAAGAAGACGAGATCGGGCTCTACGGCGTGGTCGAATGGTCGGCGGGCAAGGCGGTGGTGCTGACCGGTGGCCGCGCCGCCTATCAGCGGCAGGACAACACCGGTCGTCGCACCACCGAGGACACCGCCCTTACGGCATTTGCCGGTCTGGTCCTGCCGCTCGGCGGCGGGTTCGAGCTGCTGGCCAACCTGGGAACCGGGCTGCGTTTCCCTTCGCTGTCCGAGCGCTTTTTCAGCGGCACCACCGGACGGGGAGAGGTCGAGGCCAACGCGGCTCTCGCTCCCGAGAGCTCCTTCAACAGCGATCTCGGTGTGCGCTGGTATGGCGACCGGGTCTATCTGACCGGCTTTGTCTTTCGCAACCGCATCGACGACTACATCGAGAGGGTGGAGATCGAGCCCGACGTACTAAGCTTTCGCAACCTGACCTCGGGAGAGATCGAGGGCGTTGAGATCGAAGGCGTGGCGCGGGTCGGCGATGCGGGGTCGCTGTCGTTTGGTGGTCAGGCGATCGAGGGGCGCGGCGACGCCGGCGAGACGCTGGCCGACGGTCCGGCCGATTCGGTGTTTCTCGGAGCCGAGTGGAGCCGCGGGCGCTGGACCTGGACCGACCGGTGGGAGCGTCGGCGAGCCAAGAACGACCCGGGAAGCGGCGAGAAGCCCATCCCTTCGGCGGATCTGGTCAGCTTCTCGCTGACCTATGAGATCCGTGATGGTTGGGCGCTGACCCTGAGCGGCAAGAACCTGCTCGACGAGATGTACTTCAACTCGGCCGATCGTAAGGTGCCGCCTGCGGCCGGCCGCTCGCTCGGTCTGACGGTCCGTTGGGAGCGGCGCTAGCAGACGCTAGCCTTCTACGATCGCGTCGGCTTCGATCTCGACCAGCATCTCGGGGGACACCAGTGCCGAGACCTCGACCAGAGACGTGGCCGGGCGGATGTCGCCAAAGACCTCGCCGTGGGCCCGACCGACTTCCGGCCAGAGTGAGATGTCGGTGACATAGATCCGGGTGCGGACGACATCGCTCAGCGAGGCTCCGGCGCGCTCCAGCGCCGACGAGATGTTGGCCAGCGTCTGAACGGCTTGGGCGTAGGGGTCGCCGACTCCCACGATCGAGCCGTTGGCACCGGTCGCGGTCGTTCCCGCCACCGCGACATGCCGTCCCACCCGCACCGCCCGGGAATAACCGACTTTGGGCTCCCAGGGGGTACCGGTCGAGATGTTCTTCCGACTCATCGACCGACCCCCGCGGTCCACTCCGCCGTTGTGTCGGCGAGTTGTTGGAGTACTTCCTCCTGTGTTCGCCCGGAGCGTCTTGGCACCTTGAAGGAGTGGTCGGCTCCTTCTTCGACGTGCAGACGGGCTTTGTCTCCCAGGTCGTCGACGATCGGTCGCAACAACTCGAGCCGGGCCAACCGATCGCGATCGCCCTGGAGAAAGAGCATCGGAACATCCACCGCGTTCAAGTGCTCTCCCCGCTCGGTCGCCGGCCGGCCCGCTGGATGCAGCGGAAAACCGAGAAAGACCAGGCCCCGCACGTGGGGAAGTGCCTCGCGCGCCGCCGCCATCGAGGTCATCCTTCCGCCCATCGACTTGCCCCCGGCAAAGAGCGCCAGCTCCGGGATGGCATGGTGGGCACGAGCCACCGCCGAGCGCACCGTGTTGATCAGGATCGGCGCCGGGTCCGGCCGTCTCCTCCCCGCCTCGGTGTAGGGAAACTGAAAACGGAAGGTGGCGATCCGGCGCTCGGCAAACTTGGCGCAGATCGAATCCATAAACGAGTGGCGCATCCCCGCACCGGCGCCATGTGCCAAGACAAGAAGACAGTGCGCGGCGGCCGGACGCATCAACAGGCCGGTGACATCACCCCGGCTCTGGGTGGCGCTGAAACGGATCTCTTCGGTCAGTTGCAGCATGAGCGTCGGTCAGGTTGGCTGAAGATCGGCGAGAAAGACGACCCGGTCAATTCCCGGGCCGGAGTAGTTCTCGATTCTGGTCATCGTCATCCCGCGTGCCAGGTGGTAGTCGATCGAGAGCCGGTTCTCGGGAGCGACCGTGGCCTTGATCCTCTTGCATCCGCGGCTGCGGGCGAGCGAGATGAAGTTATCGTAGAGGCGGGTCGCCAAGCCCTGGCGACGATGCGCCCGATTCACCGCCACCATATGCACATAAGCGGTGGGCGACGCGGTGGCCACGAACCCAAAGAGATAGGCGGCGATGGTGTCGTCGTCGCGAATGACGAAAGCCGTGTCGGCAAACTCGTTGACAAACATGGGATGGTGTCGTGGACGGGTTGCGTCGTTGTCCCAGAAACGGTCGAAGTGATCGAGGATCCAGTCGAAATCCGCCTTGGTGCAGGGCTCGATTTTCACGGTGCAACCTCGGCCCGAATGATAACGGGCCGAACGGCCGCCAGAGGCGGCGGCCGCTTCAGGGAGCCTGCGGGAAGAACAGCGTCCCGTTGAAGCGGCCGGCGACCCTGCCGGCCGTTCGGTTGCTGGAGCTGGGAACCAGGCAGAGCCGTTACGTAGAAGCGGGGCTTGCCCGACGACGCCCGGCCAGTGTCTTTGCGCGGGGACGGGGCTTGCCCGACGACGCCCGGTCAGGGTTCTTATGTAGGGGCGGGGCTTGCCCCCGCCCGATGCCGGCTGGCGGCGGCCGCGAGCTCGCGGGCCATGGCCCATCCCAGCCGGGCCGCCTCCTCCAGGGCCTCGGGCGACAGATGGTCGGCCACGTCGCCGGCCGAGTGGACCGCGAAGGTGGCTCGGCCCAGCGACCCCGAGGCAATGGTGAGGCAGTCGATGCCACGGTGGGCGAACGGGATGGCGTCGACCCCCATCGCCGGGGGCAGAAAAACCCCGCGCACCGGGATCGCGAGACGCCCGGCGCACTCGCGAGCGATCCGGGAAAGCGTCGGCGAAAACGGCCGGCCGAATCCAAACCGCTCGAGCAGAGCGAGGCGCCCGGGAATGCCGGCGCCATCGAAGTTGAGAGCGTAGAGTGGGCGGTTACTGAGGTCTTCCGCGTACCGGTCGAGCCAGCGCATCGCGCCGACCATGTGGTCCTCCTCGGCCCCTGGAGAGAGAAAAATGAGATCGACATCGGGCGGCAGATCCGTGGGCAGGTGGCGCGCCAGCTCGAGCAGGATCGCCACCGAGCCCGCGTTGTCCACACCACCGGGGGACCGGTTGCCGCTCTTGAGGGTCGAGAGAGCCAGCAGAGCCGACGCCGCGGCCAGGCCACAGCCGAGCGCCAGACGCGAATCCACCTCCCGCCCGACGAGTTGGGCGGCGAGCGCGCCGGTCAGGCCCAACGAGCCGAGGAGCGCCAGGATCGTAAGACCGGCCCGGGCCGGCAGCGGCAGGTTCTGCGACTTGCTGTCGTGGTGCGCCAGAAGGACGAGGGTGAGTCTTGGCGGCCGCTCGCCGGCGGGTGCGGACCGCCGGGCGATGACGTTGGCCGTGCGCGTCGGGCCGGGCCGCCGGTAGAGCTTTTCGAGTCCCGGTGCCCAGGCGAGAAAGACACCGCCGCCGGCGAGAGCCAGCGCGGTGAACGCCGTGGCCACGGCGGGATGCTCGCCAGCCAGCCACCCCGCGACGCCCATGAGAAGACCGGCCCCGGCGAGGAGCGCGCGGAGGGCGGTCCACGCCGGCCGCATGTCGTAATCGAACCACTGCTCCTCGACGTCGAGCCCGATATGGCGCAGGCGCTCCGAGAGCCAGGCGATGGCGCGCCGATCTCCTTCGGTGCCGGGAAACCGCGGATAGGCCAGTGTGTGCGCGTCTTCGAGCATCCGCGCGGAATCGACCGCGCTTGACTCTGTTGACGGACCGCTCATCCGGCCTCGTCCAAAAAGATCGTCTCTCCGACCGCCGGGATTCGCAGGGCCTGGCCCGGCAAACCGTTCGACCGGCGCTCCCACCAGTCTCGCATTCGCGAGGCGGGCTCCGAGATCGGCTCGTCGGTGAGCTGAAAGGTGCCCCAGTGCATCGGCACCATCACTCGGGCTCCGAGATCGCCGAAGGCTCGGCCGGCCTGCTCGGGGTTCATGTGCTGCTTCTCCATAAACCAAGGCGGGGCGTAGCCCCCAATCGGCAACATCGCCGCGGTGAGGCCCGGGAAGCGGTGTCCGATCTCGGTGAAACCGCCAAAATAGGCGCTGTCGCCGGCATGGTAGATCGACTGGCCTTTGTGCTCGACGACAAAACCGCCCCAAAGGGTTTGGTTGGTGTCCAGGATCCCGCGCCGCGACCAGTGGCGCGACGGCACCAGGGTCACGCGCAGACCGTCGAGCTCGGCCGTCTCCCACCACTCGAGCTCGGTGACTGGGCGGCGGTTCCAGCGGCGAAACCAGCGGGCCAGCCCTTTGGGAACCACGGCCGGGACCTTTGCCGGCAATGCCGCGAGGGAAGCGCGATCCAGGTGGTCATAGTGGCTGTGGGTCACGAGCACCGCCGAGAGCTCCGGCAGGCCCGCGGGTTCGAGACCCGGCTCGCCGTACCGCCGGCAAACGACGGCGACCCGTCGAGAAAAGACCGGATCGATCAGGACCGAGCGGCCCGAGAGCGTTGCGAGAAAGGACGAGTGGCCGATCCAGGTCAGGCGGGGCCGGCTGGACTTCGTATGGATCGCGTCCAGGTCGGGCTCGACCCGCGGGGCCGGCGGTCCCGGGGCCGCGGTGCGCCGACGTCTGCGGACCGGATCGAGAACCCCCCAACGGAAGACATCGCCCGCGCGGTGCGGTCGATGGGCGGGGTCGAGATTCGAGAAGCGGCGGCCCATGAACAGCGCGAACGCGACGCAGTGCCCCGCGGCTCAGGGCGTCTTGTTCTTGGCGACGGAGCGCGTGTAAACGCCTCGGCCCGCGGTCCCGGCGTAGAGTGTCCCCGAAGACGATAGCGCGAGACTCGCTACTCGGAGTGTGTCCAGTTCGCCGCCCAAACGTATCCAAGTTTCGCCGTCATCCGTCGATCGGAACACGCCACCCGATGTGCCCGCATAGACCACGTTCCGATTGAAAGCGTCGACCAGCAACGACGACACGCTATTTGGGAATTGCTGCCCCTCGCCAGGCTGTCGCCAAGTCGTTCCGCCGTCTACGCTTCTGAAAACGAAACTAAATCCGACCCTTGCAAACAACCGGTCGCCGTCACTGGGGTCGATAGCGAACCCTTGTACCGGTAGCCCCTCGAGGGCGGAGCTCGCATCCCAGGTCGAGCCCCCGTCGCGGCTCCGGGCTGCACCAGAGAGACCACCGATGAAGACGACATCGGGCTCGGTCGGACTCGTGGCGACCGCCCAGATGTTGGCTGCAAGTGGCAGGTCGCGGTCGACCGACCAGGTCATCCCACCGTCCTCGCTGGTAGCGAGGGCTGTTCCGATCGCGGCGTACATTTTCCTGGGGTCTTCGGCGTCGAAGGCGATCGCACCGACCTGTCCCGAGGCACCCATCGAGTACGTGCCCCAGCTTTCCCCACCGTCTACACTGATGGCCATCCTCCCGTCACCGGCTGCGTAGACCACTTTCGAATCAACCGGGCTCACCGCCATGGCTTGGATCCGGGGGATATCCGAGCCGAGTGCGGGGTTGTCCGCATAGTCCCCGCGACGCCAGGTCTTTTTCCCCTCGTCTTTGTGAAGAACTCCTCGGCCGCAACTGGCGAAGATACGGTTTGTGCTTGTGGAATCGTCGAGAGGTGAAGCTGTTGCCATCGAGATCACCGGTGCCGTGTTGATTCCGCGATCGATCAGCTTCCAGCCGCCGCGCCCGTTGCGTTTGCTGCGAAAGAGGTTCCGGTGGCTCCCGGCATAGACCACGCCGGGCCGCTTCCTACTTCTCACGAGAACCTGGGCACCGTCGTTGGGTAGTCCACTCTTTTCCCAGGTTCTGCCCTGGTTCGTGCTGCGCCACACACCGGCGTCCGGAGTCCAAAATCCGGCCAATAGCTCCTTGGGCTTTGAGGGGTTTACACTCAGGGTCAGGATCGAGTGCCCTAGCGCCCCTACTTTCTTCCAGCTCTTGCCGTTCTTTGTGCGGTAGACATCCGCGCGGTTTGTGCCATAGAGGGTGGATTTTTGCGTCGGATCAAAGGTCAAGTTCGTCAACTCGATCGAGAAACCGAGCCCTTTGTCTACAGATTTCCAGCGCTTTCCGCCGTTGGTGGAGCGAATCACTCGGCGGTCCCGAACCGAAGTCGTGAGGTAGAGAAGGTCTGAGTTCTCAGGGTGAATGGCAAAGAACCGAGCGCCTCCGGTTTCCTTCAGCGCTTTCCACTTCGACCCACCGTCGGTTGCTTTGAAAAGAAACGGGCCGCCAGGGCTCCCGTCGTGGGCAATCGCAAAGAACGTCCCCGAATCTCGCGGGTCGGCCCAGATCCCCTGCACAAACTGCAGTGAGCGCTCGACCCGTTTCCAAGAAACGCCGCCGTCTGCGGTGCGAAAGATGCCGTCTTCCCTGCTTCCCGCCAGGACCACGCCCGGTCGTTCCGGGTGCGCGGCTAGCGCGGTGAAGATTGCGTCGGCCTTGCGGGGTGTGATCTCGCGCCACGAGCCCCCCTGATTGCGGCTGCGGAAGATGAGCCCGAGCTCCCCGGTGACCACAAAGAGGTCTCCGGCCCCGTCCTCGACTAGCGCGATAGTCGCACCGCAGGCGGGGCCGGAGCTCTTCCACTTCGCAGCGTCGAGTGCCGACGAAGTCAGCAACGGGAGGATGAGTAGCGGCCCGAGCCGCCGAATGGCATCAGAAACCTGCATGGATTTCACTTTTGGCGTCGAATGAGTATAAGCCTTTGGGTCAGAAAGGCGCTCGAATCTTCCGGTGCAGGCCGCTTTTCAGATAGAGACCAGCTCGGGGTACTCGGGGTACCACATGGCCTTCTCTGTCTTCTCGGCGGCGTTCTGCGTCGCTACCTCGACATCTCCGGCCTCGACCTCTTCCACCACCGCCACGGCGATCCGGCGCGTCACTTCGCGCAGGTTGCCGATCGACGGATAGAGCTGGCCGTGCTCGAGGTCGTCTTCGGTGACCGACCCGGCGAGGGCCCGGGCGGCGGCGGTGAACATCGCATCGGAGATCGAGCCGGCCTCGGCGACCAGGGCTCCGAGCCCCACACCCGGGAAGATGAAGGCGTTGTTGCCCTGGCCGATGCGGTGCGGGCGTCCCTGCCAGTCGACCGGCGCAAACGGGCTGCCGGTTGCGACCAGCGCCCGGCCCTCGGTCCATCGGTAGAGATCTTCAGGCCGAGCCTCGGCGAGCGCGGTCGGGTTGGAGAACGGGAGGATCGCCGGCCGCTCGACGTGAGCTGCCATCTCGCGGACGATCTCTTCTGCAAACAGGTCTTTCTGTCCGGAGGTCCCGATCAAAACGGTCGGCCTGACCCGGGAAACGACGGTCGCGAAGTCCCTCTCTCCACCGAGGCCGGCCTCCCGCGCCAGCGCCGACGGCCAGGCAAAGCGCCTTTTGTACTCGTCGAGATGCTCACGGTCATCGACGATCAAACCCCGTGAGTCGAGCACCGAGACCGCGCGGGTCAGGTCGTCCCCCTCCACACCTTCGGCCGCCAGAGCAATCCTCAATTGGTGAGCGATACCCATACCGGCTGCACCACCGCCGACGATGACGATCCGCTGTTCGGCCAGAGGCACACCCGAGACCCGTCCGGCGGCCAGCAAGCCGGCCAGCGCGGTGGCGCCGGTTCCCTGAATGTCATCGTTGAACGACAGGATCCGGTCGCGGTACCGTTCGAGAAGCTCGAACGCGTTGGCCTTCTGAAAGTCTTCCCACTGGAGCAGCGCGCCGGGAAAGAGGTCGCGGAGCGCCGCGACAAACTCCTCCACGAGCTCAAAATAGGGCTCGCCGGTCAGCCTTGGCCGGCGCCAGCCGAGGTAGAGGTCGTCGTCGAGAAGATCCTGGTTGTTGGTCCCCACGTCGAGACTCACCGGGAGTGTTTCGGCCGGATGAATCCCGGCCGCGGCACAGTAGATCGCCAGCTTGCCGATCGGGATCACCATGCCCCCGGCTCCCTGGTCGCCGATCCCAAGGATCGCCTGGTTGTCGGTGGCGACCACCAGCCGGATTTGTTCGAAGGGCGCGTTCTCGAGCACTTGCCGGATGCGGCCGCGATGATCCGGCGTGATCCAGATGCCGCGGCCGCGGCGGAAGATGTGGCTGAACTCCTTCGAGGCCTCACCCACGGTCGGGGTGTAGACGATCGGCAGAAATTCCTCCAGGTGGTCGAGGAGCACGCGATAGAAAAGATGCTCGTTGCGATCCTGGAGCGCTGCCAGGCCGATGTACTGCTCGAGCGGCTCCGTCTTGCGGACGATGTTCCCGTAGACCCGCTGCGCCTGGAGGGCCATGGTGCTGACGACGCTCGGCAGTAGGCCTTCGAGACCAAACGTCGCCCGCTCTTCCAGCGAAAAAGCCGAGCTTTTGTTGTACATCGGCTCGGCCAGCAGATCGGCCCCACGGTGCGGCACTGCCACGCGAATGCGCCCGCCTGGCGTCGTCGTTCGCCGAAAAGTTCGCATCGAGCCGAGTCTAGCCGGTCCCCCCCCAACTCGGACCGATACGGAGCGCGGGTGATCCTGCGCGCGGTGTGGCGCTCCGTGCGCGGATCGCCCCGCGCTCGAGATGGCTTGGCGGTTGTCCCGTTGAAGCGGCCGCCGCCTCTGGCGGCCGTTAGGGCCGGCGCCCCAGCCGGCCGTTCTACTTCAGATCAGTCCCGAGAGCAGTCCGATCCCAACGAGCAATAGCAGACCCCCGGCGACAAATCGCAGACCGGAGAGGGTGACCTTGGGGAGAAGGCGCCGGCCGGTGTAGGCGCCGGCAAAGGCCGCCAGCGTGGCGACTGCTACGAGTTTCCACTGTTCGGGAGTCGACACCCCGGCCATGCGGCCGGAGAAGAACCCGGCTCCATAGACCAGCAGCCGCGCGGTGTCGACCATCGTGGCCAGAAGGGCCTGGGTCCCCACAAATGCCGCGGGCTCGAGCCCCAGCGGCAGCAGAAAGGCGGCCCGGAGAGCCCCCTGGTGCCCCGACAGGCCGCCAAAAAAGCCCGAGAGCAGGCCGCCGAGCGGCAGCCAGCGCGGCGGCGCCTTCAAGTTGTGGAGCCGGGGTACCAGTTCGAAGGCGGCGAACAGCAGGATGAGGCCTCCCATCACCAGCTTGATCGGCGTGATGGCGGCCTGGCGTCCCCCAAGCGACCAGACGTGCAAGGGCTCGCCGGTCGAGAGGCGGGTCAGGATGAAAGCCCCGAGAAACGCCGCCGCCACCGCCGGGATCCCGAACCGCAGGAGGATCCGCGGTACCGCGTGCCGGTAGAGGAGACCGCTTTTGAAGAGGCCGTTGAGCGCGTGGACCACGGCGGTGGCCGCCACCGCTACTTCGACCGGAAAGAGAAGCGAGAAGGCAGGGAGCAGGAGGGTGCCGAGCCCGAATCCCGAGAACAGGGTCAGACCCGAGACCAGAAAGGCGATGACGGCGATAAAGAGAAAAGCCACGGGCTCGACGTTACCGGCGGCAGCGGGCGCCGGCGCCCACGCTGCAGTCTCGCTCGTAGGCACGCGCCAGCCAGGTCAGCAGCACCTGGCCGGCGTCTTCGGGGGAGCGGCCAAAGACCAGGATGCCGTCCTCGTGCCCTCCCATGGCCAGGATGCGGCGCTCGGCAAAGAGCCCGTCGCGGTAGAGGCGGCCGACCTCCGCTGCCATCTCGGGTGTGCCGTACGGCACCGCGGGATCGGTCGTAGGGAGCGAGAGCTCGCCGGCGCGGCGCCACAAGGCCGGGGTGTGGGCGTGGAGCACGCACTGGATGTGAGGGCCGAGATCGTAGGTCGCCGCGTGGGTCATCGACTCCGACGACGGCTGTGTCCGGCCGTGGCTTTTGACCCAGTTGCGGCGCGCGTCGTAGCGCTCGATGACGGCGAAGTCGTCGAGCGTGATCGTCTGGCGGCCCGAGGTTTGGGTGCCGGTGATCAGAAACCGCCGCCGGCCGAGTCCCGCCGAACGGGGTCCAAAGCGGACGCTGGCGTTGCCGTATCCCGCGCCTTCATAGAGCGCCGGATCCTGACCCACCAGCCCGGTCAGCGCCATGATCTCGCGCCAAGCGATCAGTTGGCAGGCGACGTCCCCCAGGACCAGGGCGTCGATCGGCCGGCTCTCGTGCTCGACGTCGAATTTGATGACACCTTCTTGGTGCATTCGCCCGAAGCCTACAGGAGCGGGACGACGCGAAAGACGGCCGTCTGCCGAGCCGCTTACACGGTCGCTTTGCGGAGCTTTCGCTTGAGGCTCCGGATCTTGCGTCGTACGCGCTTGAGCTCGGCGCGATCCGACGAAGCGATCGCCGCTTCCCGCTCTTTCTTGAGCGCCCGGATGCTCTCCTTGACCGCGCCCTTGTCGATCCCCACCACTTCGTGATGCTCGTGCGCTTCGATTCCGAGAACCTTGCACAGCGCCGGCAGTAGAGCTTCCTTGTGCATGGTGGTGTAGCCGTGCAGGGCGTCGTCCTCGATGCCCTCAGCGACTTCGCGCAACTGCGCCACGGTCATGCCGTGCAGCTCTTCATAGGTGTGCTCGGGCGGGCTCGCCGGGGTGTCCTCGGCTTCAGAAGACTCGTCGGCAGGCTCGTCGGGGGCGTCGGTTGAGACATCCGCTTCCGCCTCGGCCTCCGGCTCGGGCTCAGGGTCCGGCGCCGGGCTTTCGTCGCCGGCCTCGTCGTCAGCCGCCGCTTCCGCGGAAGCCTCGGTGGCCGATTCCTCTGCCGCTGCTTCGGGAGTCGGCTCCTCGTCGGGTGCTTCCGTCGTCTCTTCTGCAGGCGCTTCCGCAGTCTCTTCGGGAGTCTCGTCCGCGCTCGGGGTGTTCT
This sequence comes from Candidatus Multivoradales bacterium, assembly GCA_965224065.1. Classification (GTDB taxonomy): domain Bacteria; phylum Acidobacteriota; class Thermoanaerobaculia; order Multivoradales; family JAHEKO01; genus JAOTZA01. The sequence goes on along the minus strand of CBDCYF010000005.1, from coordinate 2,146,649 downwards.
CTTCGCTCATGGGTCTCCTTCCAGGGAAGGCGAATTGTACACGCTCGAGGGCCGCCCCACGAGGTCTTGAAAATTCGGCCGAATCAGACAGGATAGGGACTCCCGAAAGGAGATCCATGAGCGAACCCAAACGCATCGCCATCACCGGGGCCGCCGGCAACATCGGCTACGCTCTCTGCTTCCGAATTGCCGCCGGGAACCTGCTGGGGCCCGAGCAGCCGGTCATCCTTCAGTTGATCGAGATCCCGCCGGCAATGGACGCGCTTGCGGGGGTGGTCATGGAGCTCAACGACTGCGCCTTTCCGTTGCTCCAGGGGGTTGTCGCGACTTCGGACCTGGCCGAAGGCTTCAGCGGCGCCGACTGCGCGATGCTGGTCGGAGCGATGCCGCGCAAGGCCGGGATGGAGCGCAGCGACCTGCTGGGTGCCAACGGCAAGATCTTCGGGCCCCAGGGCAAGGCCCTCAACGACCACGCCTCACGCGCGGTCAAGGTCCTGGTTGTGGGCAACCCCGCCAACACCAATGCGCTGATCGCACTGGAGAGCGCGCCGGACCTCGACCCCCGGCAGTTCACCGCCATGACCCGCCTCGACCACAACCGGGCGGTCAGCCAGCTTGCGGAGAAGACCGGGCGGCACGTGACCGACATCCGTGGGATGACGATCTGGGGGAACCACTCCTCGACCCAGTATCCCGACATCAGCCACTGCACGGTTGACGGCACCCCGGCGGCCGAGCTGGTCGATCGCGACTGGTATCGCGACGAGTTCATCCCGGCGGTCCAAAAACGCGGCGCGGCGATCATTCAGGCGCGCGGGGCCTCCTCCGCGGCCTCGGCGGCCAACGCGGCGATCGACCATGTGCGCACCTGGACCCAGGGGACACCGGAGGACGACTGGGTGTCGATGGCGGTTCCATCAGACGGCAGCTACGGTATCGACCCCGGAGTCATCTTCTCCTTCCCCTGCCGGTGCAGAGGGGGCGACTACGAGATCGTGCAGGGTCTCGACATCGACGAGTTCAGCCGCGGCCGGATCGAGGCCACCGACAGCGAGCTGCGCGAAGAACGGGCGGCGGTCGAAGGCCTGCTGGGCTGACGGCCGCCAGGGGTGGTGGGCGTTTTCCCCGGGATGTAGGGGCCGGGCTTGCCCCGGCCCGCTGGGCCGGCAGAGGCGGCGGCCGCTTCAGGCGTTCTCTCCGTACTTTTCTTTGTGGAGCCGCGCGGCCTGGGAGACCCAGTCGTCGCGCTCGATGCGGTCGCGAAACGCGCCAAGGTCTTTTGCGACTTGTTGGACATCGCCGGTGCTCCAACTGGCGATCTGCCGAAAACGAGAGATACCCAGCGTGTTGAGCTTGCGCTCCAGGACCGGGCCGACGCCCTTGATCTTTTTCAGGTCGTCCGGCGAGTCGCCACCGTCTTCGGTCGCGGTCACCGAGGGCTGGTCTCCCGATGGAGCGGGTAACCCTACCTCGTCGAGTTGGGGAAGCTCGAGATCGACTTCTTGCAGCTCGTTTTCCGCCAGCTTTCCCTCGAGCTCGGTAATCTGGAGCTCGAAGGCGGCCAGCCTTTTGTCGCGTTGCTCCAGCTCTCGTTCCAGCTCGGCGATCCGTTCGAGCTCCTTGTCCGCGACCGCCGCGGCACCGGCGTCGGGTTGGTTCCGAGCGCGCACGGTCTCGATCTCCGTCTCGAGCTCGGCGATCCGCGGGCCGCAGGCCGCGTGGAGGCTCTTGAGCGACGCGTTCTCCTTCACCACCCGGTCGCGTTCGGTCGAGATCGCGAGCCGCTCCTTCTCCGCGGTGTCCAAGCGCAGGCGCCATTTCGATTCGGCATCGGCCAGGCGCCGCCCAATGCCGGCACCGCGGAGGAGCCAGCCGATCAAACCTCCCAGGCCCGCCGCCAAAGTCAGGCAAAAGAGGATCTTGGTGAAAAGAGCAATCATGCGAGTGTCCTCCTACTCGACCAAAAACTCGATTCGCGGGTTGTGCCGCGCGGTGCAGGTTGTATCCTCGCCGGCCGGGGGGCTGTCGCCGTATCCGACCGCCACGAGACGGTGGGGCGAGATGCCGGTCTGAATGAAGTAAGTGCGCACGGCCTCGGCCTGGGCGCGGCTCAGCTCGAGATCGGCCTCGCGGTCGCTGTCGGTGTCGATAAAACCGGAGATCTCGATCCGCGAGCTCGGGCACCGCTCTGCGGTGGCGGCGAGCCGGTCCAACAGATCAAAGCTCGAGCTGTCGATGACGGCGCTGCCGGGGCCGAAGCGGATCGGGCGTTGCATCAACTCTCGCAAGAGGCTTCCGCAAAGCCGTGCCGTGACCTCCGAGGTCTCGTCGAGGGACGACACCCTTGCCAGGCCGTCATAACCCGGCGGCAGCTCTTGCGCAAAGGTTGCGCGAGCCGTTTCGGCGGTTGCAGCGGTGGAGGCAATCCCCTGGACGTCGAGGTCGATGCCCTGTAGCGACCCCTGGCCGTCGATCAGCGGGGCGAGCGCATCGAGGAGGGCCAGCGCGGCGTCTCGCCAATGATCCGGTGGATTGATCGATTTGATTTGTAGTTCATCGACGACGTTGTCCGCGCCGACGATCGCGCCCGCCCGCCGAACGAGCGCCGCCTGGGTTCGTGTGTCGGGCACGGTGCCCTCGAGGAAGATTCGACTCCGGGTGCGGCCCGCGGCAAACCGAAGCTCACCCGCACTCTGTGTTTGCGGCGCGCCCCGGGCCGACGCGGTCCGCAGCTCGCCGTAATGGCGCGCCGTGCAAAGAACCGCCAGAAGGACCAGGGCGGCCGCGCCCAGGATCAAAACTGCCGATCGAGTCATGCTCTTTCCGCGCGCACCACCCGCGAGCGGTCGCGCGGTGCCGAGGACCGATGGATGTTATCGCGGGAGGCTCGGGATCTGCCGTCCGCTCATCCCTCGAGCGGTGGGCGTCAACCCGTGCTACCCCCGAGACCCACGATGGGCCGCCAAATCTCGCGCCAGTTTGATCACCCGGGGATTGGCGGGGTCGCGCCGCTGGGCCCGTTCGAGCCACCGGCTGGCCAGCTCGCGGTCGCCGGCCGCCAGCGCCCAGGCACCGAGGGCAGCACGGGCCTCCGCCGGTTCGTCGGCAAGCGAAAGCGCCCGTCGGTAGAAATGCTCCGCGTCGTCGAGCCGGCCCTCTTCGAGGCTGTCGTCGCCGAGGGCGAGATAGAGAAAGGGGTTGCTCGACTTTCGGCGGCCGAGAAGACGCAGCAGCTTCTTGGCGGCCTCTCTCTCACCACGAATTCGGTAGAGCGTCGTCAGATTGAGATAGCCGGAGAACGCCTCCGGGTCCTCGTCGATGCCGCGCTGGTAGGCGACTTCCGCTCCGTCCAGATCCAGAAGACGCCGGCGGGCGACACCCAGGTTGATCCAGGTCTCTGCCAACGCCGGGTCGAGCCGGACCGCGGTCTCCAGCCGTTGGACGGCTCGCGAATAGTCTTTCTCGCGCAGCAGCTCGGCGCCCCGGTTGGAGTAGTAGAGTGCCATCGCCCGCAGATCCGAGAGCGGCTCGGTTCGGCGGTAGTCGGCGTCCGGTCCGATAGAGAACTCGAGCACGCGGTGGCTGGGCCCGGCGTCGTATCCCGCCGTCACGTGGCCCGACCGGACCACCAGGTCGCCATCGCGACGGTAGCGCTCGACCCCATTGACCGCGACGTAGTAGGCCTCGATCCCCAGCTCGCGCGCCATGCCGACAAAGAGGTTTGTGTAGGAGAGGCAGTTGAACTGACCCGAGGAGAAGACCTCCTCGGCGGTCCCGGTATAGCCGGGCTCATAGACCAGGTCGAGATCGCGGGGGCTTTGCAGCTCTTCGATCAGATCTCTGAGGATCTCGAAATTGGAGCCGTAGGAACGGACGCGGTCGGCCAACCAGTCCTTCATCTCCTGGTTGAGCCGGCTTGGGATCACCAGCGTCTCAGGATCCAGTCCGCGCTCGGCGATCGCGCGCCGGAGCTCCTCCTCTCCCATCGGCCGCGGCGCGGTGGCCGCCGTACAGGCCACCGCCAGCGACAGCGTGGGAAGCGCAACCAGGAGGCGCGCGGATCCGGCAAAAGGACGGTACCGTGCCGGATCTCGCCGGATCGAAGCGGCTCGACGCGGGAAAAATCGCACTTCCTGGTTATTGTACGTGCGCTGCAGGCGAGCGTTTTTTTAGAACTCCAGATACCCGCGTCGGGTCCGGTGTCCTTTGTCGCTGCCTCGGACCCGCACCCGGATCTCGTGCCAGGATCCGGGTCCGGAGGTCACCGAGGGGTAATAGCCGAGAACGTACTGGCCCCGCAGCTCCCGCAGCAGCTCCTGCAGGGCCGCCTCGATCCGGTCGACGTTTTCGATCGGCAGGATGCGGCCGCCGCTTTCGAGCACCGTCTGCGAGAGCAGGGTGAGCTCGCGCCGGTGCCCGGCGACGTCGCGCCAGGAGCTCATCCGCTGGGTCTCGGGGGACCGCTCGGTGCTCGAGCCCAGTCGGACCCAGTAGATGGCCGCCTCGTGACGTTGAGAGACCCACTGAATCCGCTTCATCGGCAGGATGCTGTCGATGTCGATGCCGTCCGACAGCAGGAAAATCACCTTGCGCCCCTGGCGTGGCTCGAGGCGCTTGTGAGCCAGATAGAGGGCATCGTTGATGGCGCTGCCACCCCGCGCCTGGGCCTCGCCGAGGCTCAGCGTGAGCACCGAGCCAAAATTGGTGAACGGCGTCTCGCGCAGGATGCGGTCCGAGAACAGGATCAGCTTGGCCTCGTCGAGGGTCTCGAGCTGCCGGACAAAGGCGTGCGCGGCGGCCAGCGCCGTACGGAGCTTGCCGCCCGCCATGCTGAGACTGGCATCGAGAAGCAGCACGGCGCTGAATGGGACGTCGCCCTGCTCGAACGTGACCAGATGCTGTGGGACTCCCTGGTCGAGAACCTCGAAGTCTTGCGCTCCGAGACCCTGCATGGACCCCGGGTCCTTGGGGCTGACGTAGAGCTGGCGGAGCGCCACGTCGACCTTGGCGTCGACCCGCACGGACGGCGTGTCGAGGCTAGCCGAGGCCGTCTCGCCGTCGGGGGAGTGGGCGATGACTTGCAGGACATGGCCGATGTTGTCCTGTCCGGCGTCAATCAGGGCCTCGAACGGTTCGGCCTCGACCACCGCGACCCGCAGATTGTCGAGAAAGACCTCAACCTCGGAGATCTCGGTGCCGATGGGGTAGATCTCGAAACGCACCCGCACGGGCCCGAAGATGGGCTCGCCCGGCTCGGGGCTGGTGATGGCCACTTCAAACCCGTGAGCCGGCATGGCGACAGCCAACGCGAGGGCGATGAAGAATGCCACCCGGTTCATGACGATTGGGCGAGCGCGTCGCGAAGCGCCGCCATCTCGGCTTCCCCGCCGGTGGCAAGCTCGCCGTCGTAACGCCTCAGGATGTCGGCGAGCCCCTGGCCGTAGACAAAGCGCGGTGAGTCGAGCGCCGCCGCGTCGAAATCCAGCTCCAGCAACTCGGCAGCTCCTTGTGGCCGGTTCTGTTTGTCGAGCGAGAAGGCGTGGAGAAACCGGAGCTTTTCATCGGTGGGAAAAACGGCGCGGGCCTGCTGCAATAGGTCCCTTACCTCTTGGATCTCACCGCGGTCGAGGAGCCGAGCCGCCAACTCGTGATACGCCACCGCCCGGATCCAGTCCGCCGGGCCCTCGGAAGTCAGCTCCAGGAGCAGTCGCCGCGCAGCGCGTGGCTCGCGGAGCCGGCCCAGGTTGACCGCCAGCCGGAGTTTGGCCTCCCGGTGCTCGGGTCGAGCGCTCAGCAGTTGGCGCAGCTGGCTGGCGGCTTCCGAGTATTCCGCCCGTCGCTCGTAGCCGGTGGCCAGGCTCAACAACGCTGCCTCGCTGTCGGGGTCATGCTCGAGAGCCCGAGCGTAGAGCTCTTCCGACACCGTCGTGAGCCGCCGGCCGGAGGCGGTCGCCAGCCGCACCAGGGTGGCGGCCGCGTGTTGGCGCGCCGCGGGTGAATCGCGCATCGCGACCTCCAGGTTCACCAGATCGCCGACCAGAAATCGGTTGTGGCTGTGGAGCAGGTTCGCGCCCGCGGCCAGCCGATCCAGATAGGCCGCGAGATACAGCTCTACGAACGGCGCCAGGCTTTCGGGCGCCGGTCGGGCGATCGTGCCGATCAGCTCCAGTTCTGCTTGCCGCAACGCCTCGATCGCCGCGCCGCTGCCGCGCAGGGCCCTATCCTGCGTCGCAGTCAGACGGTCGAGAGCCGGGCGGATTCGTCCTTTGGCGTAGTCCTCGTACGCGCGGCGCAGCTCGGCGTGGATCTCGGGGCGCGGCAATCCCAGACGAAAAGAGCTCGGCTGCTGCTCGGTCGAGGTGCGATTTGCCGAGGTCGTTGGGGACCGGCCGATGAGACTCGCCCAGACTTGGGGCCCCTCCCCGTCGGGCGCCGGGCCGCGGAAGAGCGGCAGATCGCCCGAGCGCGTCTTCCCCGTCTCCCCGAGAACGACCCGGACCCGGTGGTTGCCGAGCCCGATCTCGTCGGGGGGAATCCGGCTGGAGATCCTTGTCCAACCGGGAGCCGGGCTCTCGCTCGCCAGCACCGGCGCCTCGATCCGTAGCGGCTCACCCCATTCGCCGGTCTCGGTCCGCGGGTGGACCTCCAAAGCCAGCACCGGCGCAGGCGGGAGCGCGTAGGCGAGAACCTCGAAGGGACGGACCTCCGAGCCCGACACGACCGGCCAGGTTGCGCGGGTGCCGTCGGGAATCAGAGCCCGTGCCCCGGGCTCTGGTGGGACGGGCGAGGCGGCACGAGCCCAGGTCCCGACGGGCTCTTGGAAGATTGGAGGGAAGATCCTCGGTTCCCTATCGCGACCGGGCCTATCGCGACCGGGAAGATCGATCTCTATCCGTCTCAGCCGCACCGCGCTCGAGACCGGGTTACGGCCGAGGATTCGGAAGGAGTACCGGCCCGGAGACAGGCGTAGCCGCCCCGAGTACTCGAGGCCGGTCGCCGCCACTCGTTCGCGCAGCGCATCTCCTTCGATCTCGATGACCTTGAGGAGCAGGCCTTGAACGGCGTCGTCCGAATCGAGGGCGTACGCGAACACCTCGAAGCGCGCCGTTTCGTCCTGACCTTCCAGAACGTCCGGCCCGCGAACCTGGAGAATCACCTCGACATCGAGGGTGCCGTCGGGATGGACGGAGCGGGGGAGGATGAGCGCCTCCATCGGTAGCAGCCCCCCGGCCTCGGTGCCCATCAACAGCGCGGCCGCCTCGGCTGGAAGCCCGCCGGCCTCGACCACGCGAGGCGCCCGAGCTGGTTGAATCCCCTGAGCTTCCTGAGTCACTTGTGCCCGGACGCTCCCGGACGCGAGCCCCATGGGGGGCCCACACAGAAAGAGGGTCGCCAGTCCTCGGGCGAGCCTGGCCACTCCAGCCGGTCGCCTCGCCACCGATGCCCCCTGCTTCTCCGCGCCCGGCCGTCTAGCGCGAGGCCGACGGTGCATCGAGCTCAACGCGCAAGCGGCCGGGCTCGAAGTCTGCGGTGGCGACCGATTGGGTCTTGCCCAACTGGTCGCGGACGGTGACGGCGATGCGGTGGGGTCCGGGACGCATGGAGAGGTTGATCCCGAAGCCGCCGACCCGGGACAACACACTGAGCACCTGTTCGTTGGGAATGCGGATGGGGATCTCGGTCTCGAAGATCTCGGAGGTGCCGCCTTTCTCGTCGCGCGCTCCGAGAAAAAGCGTCAAGCGCCCCTCATGATGGCGCTTTTGCGGCAACAGGACGATGCGACCGATCGGAATCTTGACGATCACGGGCACCTTGTAGTCGCCGCCGTCGATCTCCTCCTCGTCGCCAAAGTCGAGGGCCACACCGAGCGGGTTGTTCGATTCTCCCAGGAGCAGCGCCGATCGTGTGCGGTCGCGCATCTCCTCCCCCACCGACTTGGCCCGGTAGCGTTCGCGGTGCCTGACCACGAGATCGGGGTTCTTTACCCGCACCTCGACCCGGTGGAGCTCGCCGTCGCGCTGGTGCGGCGGGGTGTAGGCGAGCGAGTAGTAATCCGCCAGATCGAGATCGAGCTGCTTCACCGCTGCGCGAATACCGCCGAGACCGGTCGCCGACAGCCCCCCGGTCGTCTCGGCCAGAAGGGTCAGAGATTGCTGGCGATTGGCCGCCGCCAGAGGCTCGAAGCTCGATCCCCAGGAAGGTCCGCTGCCACCGGCCGAAAGACCGCCACCGCTCGTCTCGCGCACACCGCTGGATCTGCCCGTGCTGCCTCCGCCCACGGCGTAGAACGTCACCCGCCGCGAGCTGGCATACTCGGCCATCTCCCGGACCAGCGGGCCGGTCTGCAGCTCGACCGAATCCGCCGTGCGGTTCAGGTCGGACCCCGCCGGGCCACCAAACCTGCGCTCCCACGCGGAGAACAGGGCCTCTCCCGGATTGAGCGACAGCCCTTCGCTGACAAAGAGCACCGCCTTGCGTCCGTCGAGCGAGGTCAGGGCGTCTACAAACTCCCGAACGTGCCGCAGGGCGCGCTGGGTCTGGTGGTAGCGGTTTTGGGCATACATTCGGATGTTGGCGTAGGTGCGGCGGGCGGCGTCCTCAACGGTGCCGACCGTGGCCCCGGACTCATCGGCTTCCGCTCGCGAGTTGAGCACCGCATAGTCCATGCGGTCGAGCTCGCGCAGCAGACCGCGCAGCTCCAGATCGGTCTGGGCGCCCGCGTGGGTCATGGTCTCTTCGAGCGCGGTCAGCACGTGCTCGATCCGGTTGGTCGGGGGCAGGCGGATCTGGAGGCCGCCGTCATAGGTGGCGACGGTGACCTGCTGTGAATCGTTTTTCCGGCGCTCGATGAAATCGCTGATCTCCGGGACCAGCCGGTTGCGGGCGGCGGGGGTGAGGCTCGAGTTGTCGATAAAGATGAGCAGGTGGAGCTGCTGACCGGCAGGGAGGGCCTGGTGGCTGGTCGCTCCGGCCGCCTCGGCGGTACCGGCGTCATCGGCCCCGGTCTCGGCGCTGCCGTCCATGGCGAAGAAGTTGGCGATCTCGACCGGCTCGCCGTCCTCGAGGATCTCGAAGTCGTCCCGAGTCAGCCCACGGATGGGTCGCCCTTCGGCGTCACGCACAAAGACATCGACATTGATGATCTGGACGTCGATCTGGTCGAAGAAGGTGGGCTCCTCGGGCTCCGATTGCGCGCGCGCGCCGGCGGCAAGCGCCGAAACGGCGAGCGTGACGAGTGCCAGAAGCCGGACGATTCTCAAGGTGCCTACCCCGGTTGAGCGACAGTGAAAGGACAACCCGGTTTGGGGGCCGCTCATCCTAGCAAGCACAAGTGAACGCGTTCGAGCGATTAGACTCGGCATCGATCTTGCGACTCGACGGGACGTGCGTAGCGAGACAAAGAAAAGAGCGCGTTTCCACCTGCCTTGGGGAACGGTAGCAGCTCTCACCGCCCTGTGGGCCGCCGGTTTTCTGAACCCATCGGGCCGGGTGACGGCGGACGACCGGCCGGCCGCGCAGGAAGAGATCGCGCCGAGCGAGGAGACGGCGGTGGACGGCGAGGATCTGCCCCGCCGTTACCGCGAGTGGCTCGAGCAGGTTCAACATCTGATCTTCCCCAGCGAGAGCGAGTACTTTCTTTCGTTGCGAGAGAACTTCCGGCGCGAAGCGTTTATGGAGAAGTTCTGGCAGGTGCGGGACCCGGAGCCACGCACCGCTTACAACGAGCTCGAACGAAGATGGAGCTCCTGGATTACCGAAGCCTTGTCGGCCTATGGCCGTTTTGACGACGCCCGGGCGAAGGTCCTGCTCCTCAACGGGCCTCCCGGCCGGTTCGAGCTGCCCAACGGCCGGGTGGTCTCGAAGTGTCTGCGACCCAAGGAGCACGTCGAGGTCTGGTTCTACGGCGGCAGCGCGCGGACGCCCCGCCGGTTTGTGGTGATCTTCTATAGGCCGAGATTTCCGGGTGGCCAGCCGTATCGCATCTACCGTCCGGGGGATCGGCTCGAGCCGCAACGAAGAAAGAGGCTCGGCAGTACCCGGGTGCTGGATTTGTGCGACAGCGACACCTACGGCTCGGCGCTGGGATTCGTGCGCGCCGACCCGGGCGCCTACGAGAATCTCCTGCGCGTCGCCCTGTCGAAGCCTCGTCCCGATTCGGTGGAGTGGGTGGATACCTTTGCCGCCATGACCACGGATCTGCCCAGCGATGCCGAAGTGTTCCCGGTCGATCTCGAGTTCGCGTATCCGGGTCGCAACCAGAGCCGCACGGCGGTCCAGGGCGCCGTGACCGTGCCCGCGGAGTCGGTGGGTTCTCTGGCGTCGCAGGAGGGCGGTCTACATGGTTTTCTGCTCACCGGTGAGGTCATACGCGACGGCAAGCTCTTCGAGAACTTTCGCTATCGCTTCGACGTCCCTTCCGAAGACGGCCTGACGACAATCCCGCTGGTGTTCCAACGGTATTTGCGAGCCGGCGAGGTCGAGGTCCGCGTCAAGATCGAAGATCTTCACAGCGGCCGATTCGCGCACGCGCGCCGCGCGCTCGATGTCCCGCCACCCGCGCGGCTGGAATCCGTTCGCGAGGAGGCCGATCTGCCGTTTCTCCAGCTTCTGGACGAGGCCAACGCGGCCGCCGAGCGAGGGCAGCACACCCTTCGGCTGGTGCCGCCGCCGATCGACGAGATCCAGCTCGGGATGGTGCGGTTTACCGCCATCGGCTCGAGCGACTTCGACCGGGTGACGTTTCTGCTCAACGACAACCCGATCTTGATCAAGACCCGGCCGCCTTTTAGCGTCGAGCTCAACCTCGGACGCAATGCCGCCGCCCACCGGCTGCGCGCGGTCGCGACCGGTCCCGACGACACCGAGCTCGCCAGCGACGAGATCCTGGTCAACCAGGGGGGGCAGCGGTTTCGCGTCCGCTTGACCGAGCCGCGTCCTGAAAGACAGTACGAGCGCAGTGTCAGCGCCGTGGTGCTGGTCGATCTACCGGACGGAGAGAGTCTCGACCGGCTCGAGATCTTTCTCGACGAGCAGCGGATGGCGACGCTCTATCAGCCACCGTTTGTGCAGCCGCTGCTGCTCAAGGCCGATGGGTTGGCCTATGTGCGCGCGGTCGGCTATCTGGCCGACGGCAACACTTCCGAAGACGTCGTCTTTATCAACACGCCCGAATACTTCGAGCTCGTCGACGTGCAGTACGTCGAGCTCTACGCGGGGGTCTTTGGCAAAAGAGGACGGCCGCTTCTGGATCTCGCGCGCGAGGATTTCGCCGTCTTCGAGGACGGCGTCCAGCAGGACATCCGCCGCTTCGACTATGTGCGCAACCTGCCGATTCACGCCGGCTTGCTGATCGATTCCTCGGCCTCGATGGCCGGCAGCCTGGGTCGGGTCTCCAGGGCGGCGCTCGAATTTGTCGAGCAGACCATCGAGGAAAAGGACCGAGTGGCCCTGCTCTCGTTCTCACAGCGACCCAAGATCGAGACCCGCTTCACCAGCGAGGCGAGCGAAGTGTCGAACGCCCTGGCCGGGCTGCGGCCGATCGGCTCGACGGCGCTCTACGACAGCTTGATCTTCGCGCTCAACTATTTCGACGGGATCAAGGGACAGAAAGCGCTTCTGTTGCTTTCCGACGGCAAGGACGAGTCGAGCCGGTTTGATTTCGACGCGGTGCTCCAGACCGCCTACCGGGCCGGCGTGACGATTTTTGTGATCGGTCTCGAAGAGGCGGCCCGCGACAAGGACGCCCGCAAGACGCTGACGCAAATCGCAGAGGAGACCGGCGGGCGAGCGTTTTTTATCGAGGACTTGGCCGAGCTCGGTCCGATCTACGATTCGATTCAGGACGAGCTGCGCTCGCAGTATTTGATCGCTTACCAGTCGTCGAGCGCCAAAGACCCTGCGGAGTTCCGCGCCATCCGAGTCGAAGCGGCGCCCCAGGGGGCCGAGGTGCGGACGCTGAGCGGCTACTACCCGTAGGGTTGCTGTCCTCCAACATCATCGAAGCGGCCGGCGCTCTGCCGGCCGTTGACCGCCCGCGGCCACGCTGGCTGGCATGACCACTGCCCGGCCGCCAGAGGCGGCGGCCGCTTCAGGGTGGGTGGCAAGCAACGATTGTCGCTATGCGCTCGGTCAAACGTCCCTGGTGGAGCCTCCGACCGGAACCGCTTGCGGACTTGCGGTCGCTTCAGGAGGTAGGGGCGGGGCTTGCCCCCGCCCGGAGACGGCTCGAGCTGGAGCGAAGGGCGACCCCGCTTGTGTCGAGTGCGACGGTTCTCAGCCCCGAGCCTTCTGCTCCGCGATGAATTTCTCGATCTGTTGTTCGAGCACGTCGAGCGGGATCGAGCCGTTGAGCAGCACCGCGTCGTGGAACTCGCGGATGTCGAAACGATCACCGAGCTTTTGCTCGGCCCGGCGCCGGAGCTCCATGATCTTGAGCTGGCCGATCTTGTAGGCGAGCGCCTGGGCCGGCCAGGAGATATAGCGGTCGGTCTCGGTGGTGATCTCGTGGAGTGACAGCGCGGTGTTCGAGGCGAGGTAATCGATCACTTGTTGGCGGGTCCAGCCCATGGCGTGGATCCCGGTGTCGACGACCAGCCGGCAGGCGCGCCACATTTCGTAGGTCAGCCGGCCGAAGTTGGAGTAGGGGTCCTTGTAGAAGCCCGCCTCGAGCCCGAGCCATTCGGAGTAGAGCCCCCAACCTTCGCCGAACGCGGAGAGATAGGAGAAACGGCGGAAGTTCGGCAGCTCGCCGAGCTCTCGGTTGAGGGCGTTCTGGAAGTGATGCCCCGGAACGGCTTCATGGAGTGACAGAGCCTCCAGGTTGTAGAGCGGCCGGGTCTCGAGCGCGTAGGTGTTGACCCAGTAGCGGCCGGGCTGGGTGGATCCCTCGGGCGGTGAGACATAACGCCCCGCGGTGTACTTGGGCGCGATGTCCGCCGGCACCGGCTCGACCGTGTAGGGCAGCCGGGGCAAGGTCTTGAAAAGCGCCGGCAGCTTGCCGTCCATGGTCTTCGAGATATAGGCGGCGTGCCGCAAGAGCTCCTCGGGAGTCTTGGCGTAGAAGCGCTCATCGGTGCGCAGAAAATCCAGAAACTCGGCAAAGCTGCCTTCGAAGCCGACTTCTCGGATGATGTCCTTCATCTCGCCGCGGATCCGGGCGACCTCGTCGAGTCCGATCCTGTGAATCTCCTCGGCGGTGAGATCGAGGGTGGTGAAGTGGCAGATCCTCTGGCGGTAGTAGGTCTCCCCCTCGGGGAGCTCGGTGGCTCCCAGCGATTCGCGCGCGCCGGGCAGGTACTCGTTGACCATGAAGTCGCGCAGCGCGCGGTATCCGGGGACGATGCTCCCCAGGATGGCTTCGGAGGCCGCGGTTCGCAGCCTTTCGCGCTCACCCTCCGGCACGCCCGGCGGGAACGTCTCGAAAGGCCGATAGAAAACGCTGTCGGTCGCCTGCTCGACGACATGGGTGCCGATCACCTGGTCGATGCCGTCGAGCACGGCACGCGGCTGGGTCATGCCGCGCTCGAGCCCGAGTTGCATGTTGCCGATCTGCTGCTCGACATAGGTGGGCCAGGCGCCCAGACGCGCCAGGTAGTTTTCATAGTCGCCCGTCGTGCGGAACGGCATGTCGAAGCCCAGGCGGGCAAAACCCGAGTAGAAACCCGAGTCGGCATTGAACGGAATCTGGTAGGCGCCGAACTCATGGCCCGCGACCCGGTCCTCGAGCTGGGCCTTAAAGATCGCCAGGTTGATCCGGTCCTCGTCGTTGAGCGCTTCCGCATCGAGCGCCACGATCTCGGCCAGAAACCCGCGCCAGACCGCGTCCTGGGCCTCGAGATCCTCAGGTCCCACCGACGGCAGCCGGTCGTTGTAGTCGTGGACGCCGACCGCGGTGGCGAGCAACGGGCTGGCCTCGAGACGGGCTTGCCACTCGCGATCGAAGATGTCGTAGAGGCGAGCCGAGGGCCGGTCCTCGGCCACCGCGGAGCAGGCTGCGAGCAGGGTGGCGAGAACGACGCCGACGAGCGATTTCGTCTGGGTCTGCCGGATGTTACTCGTCGGTCTCGCCACCGCCGGAGCCTTCCTCGTCCGTTTCCTGCCGACCCAGATACTCCGGCAGCTTGACGCCGACGTTTTTGGCCAGATCGTGGAGTGGTGGCAGCGCGCCCACCAGGCCGGAGACAAAATCCGCGGTCGCCGTCTTGCCGTCGGCGCCGCGCCCGCCTTCCCACACGGTGACCGAATCGATGTTCAGGTTGGAGATGGCCTTGACCTGCTCCTCGACCAGCTTGGGAAGCTGCTCGGTGACCAGCAGGAGCGAGGCCAGCTCGGGCAGTCCCCGCGCGGCGCCGACGATCTGGTCGAAGCCCTCGGCCTTGCGGGTCAGAATCGCCTTCAGGCCCTCGGCTTCGGCCTCCATGACCGCGCGCAGACCGTCGGCCTCGCCCTGACGGGTGCGCCGCACGCGCTCGGCCTCGGCCTCGGCCAGGGTCTCGATCTCCTTTTTCTTGATCTGGGCCGGTACGACGATGTCCGCCATCTTGGTGGCTTCTTCGCGCCGGGCACGGGAGCGTTCGGCGGCCTCCTCGGCGATAAACGACTCTTCGAGCGCCTGGGCCTGCTTGACCAGCTCGGCGGCGCTGGCGGCCCGTTCGGCTTCGGCCTCTTGCTCGCGCCGCCGGGCGTTGGACTGGGCGATGGTGATCTTGGCAGTGTTCTCGCCCTCGACCGCGGTAGCTCCGGCGGCGGCGACGCTGACGCGCCGGTCGCGCTCGGCGTTGGCCCGGCCGATCTCACCGTCGCGCTCCTTCTCGGCCACCTGGACCTTGGCTTCATTGATGGCGCGAGCCGCGGCCTCCTTGCCCAGCGCGTCGATGTACCCGGACTCGTCGGTGATGTCCTGGATGTTGACGTTGATCAGCCTCAGGCCGACCTTCCGGAGCTCGACCTCGACACCACCGGTGATGTTCTCGATCAGCTTGTCGCGGTCGGCGTTGATCTCCTCGATCGGCATGGTGGCCAGGACCACGCGCATCTGGCCAAAGATGATGTCGCGGCCGAGATCGGAGATCCGTTGCATGTCGAGGTCGAGAAGACGCTCGGCAGCGTTCTCCATCACACCCGGTTCGGTCGAGATGCCGACGGTGAAGGTCGAAGGAGTATTGACCCGGATGTTCTGCTTCGAGAGCGCTCCTTCGAGCTTGATGTCGATGGTCATCGGCGTCAGGTCCAGGAACTTGTAGGCCTGGAGTACCGGCCACACAAAGGCCGCGCCACCGTGGTAGCACTTGGCCGACAGCCCGCCTCGCCCGCCGCCGGCGATCTTGCCGTAGACCACCAGGATCTTGTCCGAGGGGCAGCGCTTGTAGCGAGACAGGAACGCCGCGATCGTCAGAATGGCGATAAAGAAGGCGACGAGGATCAGAAAGAGATATTCCATGGGTGTTTCAGGCCTCCTCGAGCGGTTCGACGACGAGCGTGTTCTGGTCCAGGGTGTCCACGACCCGGACGCGGGTGTCCTTTTCCAGGTCCCGATCGGCCTTGGTAAAGGCCTGGACGACCGCCAGCCGGCCCTGGACGCGCACCTCGATCTGTCCGGGGCTCTTCATCGCCGCCGGGATTCTGAGATAGACGTTGCCGACCTCACCGATGGCATTTTTGTAGTCGAGAGTGCCGCTGTAGCGCAGACCGTAGAGCGTGCGCATCAGAGCGAGCACGCCCAGCATAAAGAGACCGCCGACGGCGAGTGCCAGGACCAGGGTGAGCGGCAACGACAACCCGCGCTTGAGGGCCACCACGCCGGTCCAGCCAAAGCCGGCGAGGAATGCCGAGACGGTGCGTACCGACAGCACGTGTCCACCGCCGCCGTCGGCATCGGTCCCGTCCACGTCGATGTCGCCGTCCCCCAGGCCCAGCAGGAGCGCCGCCAACTGCAGGAGCATAAAAGCGGTGGTGGAGATCGCGATCACATAGAAGACGCGCAGCGGCGTCGCGAGTGAATCCCACCAGAGCTCCATCGTTGCCCTCGATTGTAGCGCCGACGGGCTCGTTGCGCCCGAGAGACTCCATCCTCGTCGTCGGGCTGCTAGGCTGGCCCTCGACGGACGGAGGTCGCGTGACGCAAGCAGACGCCGCCCCGGGCGAGATCACCCAACTGCTCAAGGAGTGGGCCGAAGGAGACGGCGAGGCGCCGCAACGGGTCTTTCCGCTCGTCTATCAGCACCTGAGGCGGATGGCCCGAGCCCAGCTCGGTCGCCGCCCACCCGGCGACACACTCGCCCCCACCGGCCTGGTCCACGAGGCCTACCTCAAGTTGGTCGATCCGGCCCGGGTCTCGCTCAATGACCGGCAACATTTCTATGCGGTCGCCGCCCGGGCGATGCGACAGATCCTGGTCGATCACGCGCGCCGCCGCGGCTCCCTGAAGCGCGGCGGGATGGTGGACAAGACCGCACTCGACGAGGGCAAGGTCTCGGTCGAGGAGCGGGCCCAAGAGCTGGTCGCGCTCGACGAGGCCCTGGGAAGCCTGGAGGTCATCGACCCGCGGCTCGCGCAAATCGTCGAGCTACGCTTTTTTGGCGGTCTGTCGATCTCCGAGACGGCCGAGCTTTTGTGCAGCTCGACCAGCACCGTCAAGCGTGACTGGTCCAAGGCCAGGGCCTTCCTGTACGACGCGATGAGTCGCTAGTTTCTACCGCCCAGCCTCCTGGCCCAAAAATCAGGCGGCACTCTCTGAGCCATTTCCGAGCCGGTTTCCGTGGAACCGGGTGAGGGGCGTTCTGGCCGGCGAGGAATCGAGCGATGAGAAAAAACAGAGCATTTGTCATCTTAGGCTGTCTGGCAGGGCTTGTGCCCGCGGCGGTTCACGCCGCCAACTTTCTGGTCGACACGACCGTCGTCGATGCCGGGGACTTGAACCCGGGCGACGGAGTGTGTGCCTGGGCGACCTTTCCGCCGCCCAACCAGCGCTGCACGCTGCGCGCGGCGGTACAGGAGGCCAACGCGCTCCCCGGCCACGACGTGATCGTCATCCCCGGCGGCTTCGAGATCGTCCTCGATCAGATCGGGGCGGGGGAAGACGCGGCGATCTCGGGGGACCTGGACATTACCGAATCGGTGGCGATCGGCTCTCTGGCGGCGGGCGACTTCCGGCCGGTGATCGACGCCGCCGGGATCGACCGGATCTTCGACGTTCACTCCCCGGCGCCGGCGACCTTTGTCGGGCTGGTGCTCACCGGGGGCGACGCCGGAGCGTCGAACGGAGGGGCCATCCGGGGGCGGCCCGACACCCTGATCATGGTGACTTCCTCGCGGTTGGTGGGGAATCATGCTTCGACCGGCGGCGCGCTGCGGTTGGAGCCGGACACCGGCGGTTTCCCGGTGGTCGATCGGCTGGTGGACGTGGCCCTGGTCGGCAACACCGCCGATTTCACCGGGAGCGCCATCTCCAACATTGGCTTTCTCGAGATCGAGGAGAGCGAGATTGCCGGCAACCAGAGCCCGTTTGGCGGCGACGGTGCCCTGACATCGGACGGCGGCGCCGTGACGGTTCGCAATACTACGATCGCCGGGAACCAGAAAAACGGCATCGCGGTGTCCAACACCGGGCTTTCCCTGTTGAACTCGACCGTTGTCGACAACGGCAACGAGGGCGTTCAGTACTTCTCGGCCACCGGGCTCGACAGCGTGGTGATCAAAAATACGATCATCGCTCACAACACGGACTCGAACCCCGACGGCAAGGCCGATTGTCAGTTCAACTCGGCCGGGGTTTTCGACGTCGCCGGGAACCACAATCTGGACAGCGACAACTCGTGTGGTCTGAGCGCGGCAATGGGGGATCTGCCCGCGACCGATCCGCTGCTGGGGCCGTTGCAGTTGAACGGCGGAACGACGCGGACGATGGTGCCGGCTCTCTCGGGGCCGGTGGTCGACGCCGGCGAGAATTCGACCTGTGAAACCGACGACCAGCGCGGCGCGACCCGTCCGCTCGATGGAGACAAGAGCGGCGTCGCCACCTGCGACATAGGCGCGGTGGAGGTACTGCCGTGTCTGGGGGACCCCGAGCTCTTCGTCGGGTTCGAGATCATCACCGGCACCGAGGAGTTCGAGGGGTGCCTGTCCATCTACGCCATCAACTTTGAAGTCTGGGCCGGGGGCCACGCGACCTTTCGCGCTCGCGACGGCGTGTCCATCGACCCGAGCTTCGCCATTTTGAACGGCGGCACGTTCGAGTTCATTCGAGATCCGGCTGCCGGTTCGGGCATGACCTTGCCCTAGGAGGAGTACGAATGAACAAACAACTCTTCGCCATCGCCGCGCTCGGGTCCGTTCTGGGCTGCGGCCAGGCCGAGCCCGTCGCCGAGACCGGGTCGGGAGGAGCGGGCCCGGAGCCATCGCCATCGCCAACGGCGACGGCGATGGCATCGCAATCCTCTCGGGACTTCGCCAGCCTCGATCTGTGTGCCCTGCTGCCCGGCGACGCGGTCCGAAAAAGACTGGGCATCGAATTCAACCGCGACCCCAGTGCGAGCCCCAAGGACTACATGAGCGAGTGCACCTACTTCGAGCAGTCGCGTGGAATCTATGTGGTCTGGGTCAGCCCGGAGACGGATTTCGAGCTGGCACGGCAGTTCGAGGACCTCGAGTTGGAGCCGGTTCCGGGACTTG
This sequence comes from Candidatus Multivoradales bacterium, assembly GCA_965224065.1. Taxonomy (GTDB): domain Bacteria; phylum Acidobacteriota; class Thermoanaerobaculia; order Multivoradales; family JAHEKO01; genus JAOTZA01. The sequence goes on along the minus strand of CBDCYF010000005.1, from coordinate 2,127,980 downwards.
GCGACGAGGCCTACATCACCTACAGCGAGAAAGAGCGCCAGCACTCGGTGAACGTTCTCCTGCGCGGGGACTTGACGCTCGGCGCGTATGGTGACGACAAAGCCCGCGTCCTCGAGCTGGCGCGGATGGCCGCTGAGCGGCTCTGAAGAAAGTAGCCACACGGAGTTAGCCGCAAGTAGCAAGCAGAACGCCGGGCGGGTACGCCAAAGGGGTTCCGCCGCGGGAACCTCAGCCGGTAGCGGCCGGTCTAACCGGATCGAATGAGACCGGATGCTCGGTTGTGCTACATTGAGGCCCGAACTTCCACGAAGACGGTTCAGGGGGACGGCCTCGTGGTTCGGAGCGTTGGCTCCGGTTGATCAAAAAGGAGGGGTCCCCATGAAGAAGCGTTTCTTCGCCGCGGCGGTGGCGCCGGCGGCGGTGTTTGTGCTGTCCGCGGTCTCGGCCGGGGCGGTGGATCTGAAGTTCACCGGGGAGGGCGTGGTGGCGTCCGCGCTCGAGCCCGGGGCGACGGCGGCGGTGTTTTCGGTCTCGCGGGAGTCGCTGCCGTGGTCGGTGCGCTTGGTTCGTTGGAGCGAGCTGGTGGCGGACGACGATGGGGACGGCTCGGTCGAGATCCGGCCGGAGCGAGGAGTCTCTCAGGCCTCGGTGTGGGCGGTGGTGGATCTGTCGACGGGCGAGCTCGCGATCGGGGGGCCGGAGGGCTCTTCGGCCCGGGAGGTGGCGTTCGACGGTTCGCGGGGGCTTGCGAGATCGCCCGAGGGGTCGCTTCGCCGGCTAAAGCACGACTTCGAGTCGGTCGAGCTACTGGTGGCCCGTCCGGGGGAGGGAGCCTGGACCTTCGCGGCCTCCGAAGGGGGTCCGCGGGACCGCGGGGTCTCCTCCGATGGAGAGCTCGAGGTGGATCTTTCCGAGGCGGATCCTGTGGGTCAGACCGAGTCAGCCTTCGACGAGCTTCGCGCGGGAGACGTGGTGCTGGGGGTCGACCCGCGAGCCCTGCGGTTCTTCGCCGTTCGCTTCGGATCGGTCGACTCGGAGGGAGCGCGATGAGGGGACGATCTGTGCCGTACCGCTACCCGCTCCTACTCGCACTGCTTCTTCTGGCCCCACCCGCCCTCTATGCCATGGAGCACCCGAACCAGGAAGGTGGCCTGAGCGCTCCGGGTCTCCACGGCTCGGACATCGACAGCATCTCGGCCTACAACGGCGGGTTGTCGCTGTCGATCCCGGTCGGTCCGCTCTTTACGCTGGTCTACAACAGCCACGTCTGGACGTATGAGGATCGGGCCCCGTTCGGCATCGAGGCCCTTGCCCACCCGCGCTCGAACGCGGGTCTGGGCTGGGTGCTCTCGCTGGGCCGGGTGTATAAGTACAACTACTGGCCCAACAACGAGAACCACTGGGTCTACGAGGGTCCGGACGGGAGCACGCACACGTTCTTTGACTCGCTCCACATCGGCGAAGAGCCCAACCCGGGGCAGAACACTCTGACCGGCCCGCAGTACACGCGCGACGGCTCTTATCTCAGGATGACGGGGAGCGATCTGGTGCGAACGATCGAGTTCCCGGACGGCTCCGAGCACACCTTCACCAAGAAGCTCTGGGGCTGGTACTACGTCTGGCTCCCGACGCGGTTGGAGGATGCCTTCGGCAACTACCACGACATCGCCTACAACTCAGACGCCACGCTCTGGACGATCACCGACCGGCACGGCCGGACCCACTACGTGCGCTCCGATACGGGCCAGCTCAACCTCCAGGTGACCGAGATCGACTACGAGACAGTGGGGGGCCAGCGGGCGGTCTATTCGTTGACCTACTGGGAGCAGCACCGGTGGCGGAGTGCCAAGGACACTTACCCGTTCAACAACGACCGGATCCTGGTGCCTCTGTTGACCCAGATCACCTACCCGGACGGCTCGAGCTACCGGATGCTCGACTCGGCCGGCCAGCCGCACTACTACGACACCTGGGGCACAGGCGACCCGGAGGACATCCCGGGGGTGTTGGCCGGGATCGAGCTTCCGACCAAGGGCAAGATCGAGTGGGACTTCCAGGAGTTCGAGTTTCCGACGTCGAGCTACCCGTATATCGACACGGGGGCGGGGGTGGAGACGCGGACGCTCTTGACCCGCAACGGGACGATCGAGGGCATCTGGACGTACTCACAGAAGCTCCTGCCGGTGGGGCAGACCCCCCAGGACCGGACGCGGACCGACGTGGTGTCGCCGGACGGGAGCTGCACGCGGAGCTTCTTCTACGCCGACCCGGTGGTGACGACGGCGGGCTGGCGAGGGTGGCAGATGGGGCTGCCGTTTGACGAGACCCAATCGGACGGGGGCCGGTTTCTGTCGCAGGAGGTGTGGACGTCGAACACGTCGGGGACGTGGTGTGCGGGGACCAAGCTCCGCTCGACCTACGTTCAATACGAGCACGATGAGCTCCCGTCGACGGCCCATGCTTCGGTTCTGGACCAATGGTCGAACAACAACCAGCGCCTGGTGGGCCAGCGGGTGCGTTTCCACGACGATGGGGATCGCTACATCGACACGAGCTACGAGGACTTCGACGGTCTGGGGCACTACCGCAAGGCCACCGTGACCGGGGACCTGAGGCCATCCGACACCCGGGTGACGACGACGAGCTTCAACCCGGCTCGGGGGACCTACGAGTTCAATCAAACCAACAACACACCGACCGGCAACCACAACTATGTTCCGGTGCCGGAGACCGATCCCTGGGTGATGGCGCTCTACGACTCGATCGAGGTCTCCGAGCCCGGAGCGACGTATGAGACCGAGGCTCGGGTGGAGTTCGACTTCGACCCGGCCAACGGGTTCCTGAAAGCCCAACGGGTGCTGGCCTCGGGGACATCTCGCGGGGCCAACGACATCCTGGTGGTCTTCGAGCCGGGATCCTACGGAGAGCTCTTGTCCGAGACCACCTATGGCGGGGATCTGCAGGCGCTGTCCACCGGCCCGGGCTGGACGCCGCCCGCGACCTGGGGGTACCGGGTCGAGCACACGTACCAGTACGGAGTCAGGAAGACCTCGCAGGTCAAGAAACCGGACGGGACCTACTTCCCGTTCTTCTCCTACGACGTGGATCTCGACGCGAGCACGGGGCGGGTTCTCACGAGCCGCGACCCTTCGGGTGTCGAGACCGACTATGTGTACGACCTGATGGGTCGGGCGGTCGAGGTAGTGCCCGAGGCGGGGGCCAAGAGTGTGGCGACGTTGACCCACGCGACGGGCTCGCAGCCCTTCCAGTACGCCGTGGCACAGAAGACGGCGGGCGGGACGGTTCTCTCACAGCAGGAGACCTGGTACGACGACTTCGGCCGGTCGTGGAAGGAGCGCCGCTTCCTGCCGGACCACGGCTGGGTGGAGCGGGAGACCCTGTACGACGCGATGAGCCGGCGGGCCTCGGTCTCGGCCTGGGGCGACTTCACGAAGAAGACCGAGTACCTCGGCTACGATGCGTTTGGCCGCCCGGCGACCATCCGGCCGCCGGAGGGCTCGAGCCACGATCAGACGTTCACCTATCAAGGGGAGCGTCAGGTGTACCACTACTCCAAGGTGGCGACGTCGGCGAGCTCGGAGGAGAGTGTCGCGTCAATCACGCGGCGCGACAGCTTTGGCCGCCTGTACCAGGTTCTCCAGAAGCCGTTTGCCGACGCCACGTGGATGAGCGCGACCTACTACCACGACGTGGGCAACCGGCTGGCGCGGATCTACCGCAACGAGCCCAAGCTCTCGGTGGCCCAGAACCGCTACTTCGAGTACGACAACCGGGGGCTCCTGCTTCGGGAGCGGCATCCGGAGAAGGGGGCTCTGGGCAACAACTGGGTCGACTACTCCGAGTACGACGTCCACGGCAATGCCGGCCGGGTGCTCGACGGCTCCTCGGACTTAGGCTACGAGTACGACGCGATGGGCCGGTTGACCCGGGTGGAGGACCGCAACCAGGGGGACCGGGTGCTCAAGGAGTTTGTCTACGACGGCGGGGCGGGCTCGGGCGAGGGCAAGCTGAAATCGGCGACGCGTCATAACTATGTGACCTTGCCGTGGGTGGGGAGCGAGCAGGACCTGTGGGTCAAGAACACCTTTGCCTACAACGCACCGGGGGGCCGGCTCTCGCGGCTGTGGACGCGGTTTGTCTCGAGCCTCTACTACCAGGACCAGACCTACAACGACTTGGGCCAGGTCGAGACGCTCGACTATCCCGAGTGCAGCGCCTCAACGGTATGTCCGCAGGTGCCGGCCCCGAGCCGGACGCTGACCCACACCTTTGATTCGGGGGCGTTGCGGAGTGTTTCGGGCTGGACGGGCAATCTCGCGGTCCACCCGAGCGGGAGCCTCGCCGAGCTGCCGCACGCGAACACAGTGAGTGATGAGACCGATGTCGACGGGGTCTCACCCGACCGGCTGGGCCGCAGCTACACCACCGGGGCCACCCCGGCGGGCTCGAACTGGGACTCGGGTGCGGTCTCCTACGACGGATCGGGCAACATCAAGGCGATCGGTGCGGAGACCTATGTCTACGACAAGGTCAGCCGGATCGCCTCGGGGACGGCGGCGGGAGACACCCAGAGCTACACCTACGACGGCTTCTGCAACCTGACCGCGATCACCCACACCCCGGCGGGGGGCTCGCCCCAGACACGGACGATCTCAACCGTGGCGTCGACCAACCGGCTGTCGATGGCGGCCTACGACGACCGGGGAAACGTTACCGGCTGGGCGGGCAACTCCTACACCTACGATGCTCTCGGGAGCATGAGCCAGATGAACGGCGGGCAGTGGACGTATCTCTACAACGCCAAGGACGAGCGGGTGGCTGTGCTCACGAACGACAGCCCCCAGAGCGAGCGCTACGCGATCCGGGGCCCGGGCGGCCGGGTGATGCGCGAGCTCGAGGTCACGGGGGCCTACACCTCGGCCAACCTGAGCTGGGTGCAGGACTACGTCTATGCGGGCGGGCGCTTGATCGGCTCCGACTCCGCGGCCAACGGCGTGCGCCACTACCACCGGGACCACCTGGGGAGCCTGCGGCTCGTGACCGACGGGACCGGGCAGATCGTGGGTGAGCACACCTACCTGCCTTACGGCGAGGAAGTCTCAGGCTCCACCGCGGACGGTGAGGCCTACCGCTACACCGTCCACGCCCGGGATGAGAACTACTCGGGCACCGACGACGACCTCGACTACATGATGGCGAGGTACTACTCACCCCACCTGGGACGGTTTCTGCAAGTGGATGAGCTCAAAGGGAAGGCGGAGGACCCACAGACGTTGAATCGGTATGCGTATGTAAAGGGGGGGCCGCTCGTTCTGTTGGATCCCGATGGCAAGAATCCCCGCTTTTTTTCACGGATTGACGTCATGGGCGAAAGAGAGAATGAGCCATTCTCACGTGGGGGTATAGATTACTCATGGATCCAGCCGCCCTGGTCTCGTGAGTTTTGGTTTAGCCCAAGCTCGGGAGGCGGAGGGGGTGGGCACGTTACTGACGAGACACTCTATTTGCGGAGTGGGTGTGGATTGGCCATGGTGGGGGCCACCGTAAAGAACCGGAATTGGCGACGAGGGTGGGCACGCGTAACCACCGGGCCGAACCGCCGACAGATACTAGATCTATTTGCTAGATTGTTGTCTTTGTCGGCTCCGATGGGTCCCGATGGCACGCGACAGTGGGGACGAGAATATTCAGGGTACGCTTACTACGACCAGAACACAGGTGAATTCGGACTCACACAAACTGAAGGTCGTACCGGCAGTCACTCACCAATTCCAAATCCCGAGGAGGGGCAAATAGTTCTATTCGATTATCATACTCATGAATCGAACTGGTTCCCGACTCCGGGTGCAGATACCAACCTCCCCTGGGATGGATTTATCTTGACGGATCGAGGGGTGACCCTGTGGGTACCGGGGGGGCGTTGGGTTGGACTGGATGAACTTGTCACGGCGCCGTGGTCCTACTTCGGACGAGACCCATGGGGCCTCGTCCCCGAAAGTGGACGTAAAAACTGCTTTTGAGATCAAGGTTGCTCGCAAATATGGGTTGGGTTCCAATTTCCGACAAAAGGGGCACATATGCGGTTTTTCTCGTCAGCCTCTTACTCTCGTGCCAAGCGCCACTAGAGCAGGTAGCTGAAGAGACAGCCGCACTCGGTACGAAGTCGGGACCGGCGGGTAGATACAGCGTCGATCCAAACACCTGGAAGGTTGTTGCTCGTCCAGATAGGGATGACTGGTGGGAGTATGGGGCATTTGATCAGCGGGCGATGCTGTCCGACTATGAGTGGATCGTCGAGAGCGTCGACGGCAGGGCGGTCGCCCGACTACTCGAGGATGGGCCTGCGGAAACGGGCCCGTCACCCGATTTCGATACTACTGTAGAGCTTCGATACCGAAAGGCGGCGGCTTTCCGTACGGTGAGAGTCAACGATGGTTGGATTGCAGCTTATGAGGCGGTAGACGGCGACGGCAGTGCGGTCTATTGGTTCAACGAAAACGGTGAGCAGAAAGTCAAGCTCTCAGCCCATCAGATCAACGGGTTTCTGATAGAAGGCGATCGCGTAATTGCGGTCGAAGGTCTTGCTCATAATCGAACATCCGATGGTTCAATAATCGAGATCCAAAAGGTCCAGGGCCATTGGGCGGTTACCGAGCTCTTCTTACTACACGAGGTTGCCCAAGCAATTGGCCGGATTGCTGAAGATGATTATATTGTTGCGACGGCGAACATGTTGCTGCGAGTGAACCTAAGACGAAGGGAGATGTCGATCCTGATCCCGCACGCAGGCTGGGGAGGGTGGATAGGAGAAGCCAACTCAGTAGTTGTAGACAAAAAGTTTGTATACGTCGGAATGCGCCAATTCGTGGCTCGTTGCAAACTGGGAAAGAGCGTTCAGGATTTTGAGTTCCTCGTCCCCGGTCCAGAGTGGCTCGCGAAGGCCCCTGAGGGAAGAGACTCGATTTTTTGGTCCGAGACATCCTCACCAGAATAGGTCGCGAAACTTGTGCTTCCGATTGGTCCCAAGAGAGCCGGATCGCTTCGGGGACGGCGGCGGGAGACACCCAGAGCTACACCTACGACGGCTTCTGCAACCTGACCGCGATCACCCACACGCCGGCCGGGGGCTCGCCCCAGACACGGACGATCTCCACCGTGGCGGCGACCAACCGGCTGTCGATGGCGGCCTACGACGACCGGGGAAACGTCACCGGCTGGGCGGGCAACTCCTACACCTACGATGCTCTCGGGAGCATGAGCCAGATGAACGGTGGGCAGTGGACCTATCTCTACAACGCCAACGACCAACGGGTGGCGGTCTTGACCAACGACAGCCCCCAGCGCGAGCGTTACGCGATCCGGGGGCCGGGAGGCCGGGTGATGCGCGAGCTCGAGGCGACCGGCGCTTACACCTCGGCCAACTTGAGCTGGGTCCAGGACTACGTCTATGCGGGCGGACGCTTGATCGGCTCCGACTCCGCGGCCAACGGCGTGCGCCACTACCACCGGGACCACCTGGGGAGCCTGCGGCTCGTGACCGACTCTGCCGGGCAAGTCGTGGGCGAGCACACCTACCTGCCCTATGGGGAGGAAGTCGCCGGCTCCACCGCCGACGGCGAGGCCTACCGCTACACCGTCCACGCGCGCGATGAGAACTACTCGGGCACCGACGATGACCTCGACTACATGATGGCGAGGTACTACTCACCTCATCTGGGGCGGTTCTTCCAGGTGGACGAGCTCAAAGGGAAGGCGGAGGACCCGCAGTCGTTGAACCGCTATGCGTATGTCCACGGCAACCCGATGATTTTCCTGGATCTTGATGGAAGGACCAAGGACCACTTCCAAGAGGTGCAGGAGGAGGGCGGCACGTTCTTCGACAACATAACGGTCACAGGCACCGGGGTCGACGAAAACTACCTCTTCGGGGTGCGACATGGTTGGTACGACCCGCTCAACATCCTGCCGAGCTATGGGCAAGGGGGAGGAGGGGGGACGAGCGGACACGGCAACGTTCCTAGTGCCACGCCGCCGCCTCAGTGGGTGAACCCAACAGGTGGGTGCATCCGCAACGACAGTGAGGGCAGAGGCGGCTTCGGCGAGCCGCGTGATGGTGGTGCCAGATCTCACGCCGGCACGGATTTTCTTGCAACGCCGGGACAAGATGTACTTGCTCCAGTTGCAGGAACTATCGTTAGACAAGTAAATGCTGTCTACCCCTTCGATAGCAGCCAGCCCCACCTTCCTCTTTACACCGGGGTCGACCTTCTGACCCAGAATGGTCTCTATACTAGACTCTTCTACGTCTCCCTTGATACGTCACTCATCGGGACACAGGTTACAGCCGGTCAGGTTCTCGGGACAGCTGAGGATCTCCATTTAAGACATGACCCTGCGATGCTGAACCACGTGCACGTCGAGGTCCGGATTGGCCATAGGAAAGGGAAGCCGATCGATCCCGTAACAGTAATCCCGGTGCCGTCGAACTGTCCTTGAACTGTGACCAAGTGGAACTGTGTTGACTTGACATTTACCTGTACTAAACCAGGTGAGGTGGATGAATCGCAGTGAGGAGATGTCGATGAAGCCCGCGGTCGCCATGCTGTTGTCATTTGTCGTTCTTCGTTCCTTGGGGAGCCTTGCCTGCCCTGCGGACCTCTGTCCCACGCAATCCGCAGTTGACAACGATCCAACTCTTGAGGAATTCAATCGCACCATGGCCCTCGGCGAGACGGAGCTCTCGCGAGGTGAGTACGCAAAGGCCCTGGAGCATTTTCTTGCTGCCGACGCGGTTGATTTTTCAGAGGTTCCGGACTACCGTGCGCTCCCGAAGATCGCTGAAGCTAAATGCCGCTTGGGTGACTCCGCGGGCCGAGCGATCCTCGCAGACATGCGTTGTATTCTCGACGTTGAGGTGGGGCTGACTCCTTGTTTCGTAGGTGAGGAGACGCACTGGGCGATAGGCCATCCGAATCCGGAACTGACGCCAACGTGCTTCCAGCGTATGTGTGGTGAGATCTACTTGGCATACTACGATTCACCTTCCGAAGCGGTCAGGGCAAGGGTCAAAGAGCTTCGCCGCGAGGTCGAGCGTGTGGATGTTGTCTGCAGGAGCGCGCGTTCTTTGAAAGAGTCGGAGCCATAGGCGCTGCCGGCCACCAGCGGCCTTAGGAGTGCTGAGGGTAAGCGAGGACGGGCCGGTCAGAGCTTGGCGCGACTGGCTTGAGTGGGTGGCGATTCTGGGCTTGTCGATCGCTGGTGCGGGAGCGATCCACGAGGCGGCCAAGGGAATAGATGATTGGCCTTATATTTTCCCGCCGTTGTTCTACATGTTGGAGGGTGCTCTGGCTCTAGCGGCGGCGGCGTCAGTCTTATTTCAGAGACGCAGTCGTCAGATTTGGTTCGTCTTCTGGTGGGCGACAATGTCTCTGCGGATGGCGATAGAAACGCACGCGGCGGCAAGCTTGTCGGTAGAGGAAACCTGGGAGTGGTGGAGTGCTCCCAATCTTCTCTACATCTTCATGGTGCTCGACCTTTCTGGGTTGGTGCCGTTTGTTCTTGTTTTGCTCGGTATCGGGGCCGGTGTGATGCTCGTGAGAGGAGAACGACAGGTGGTGCCGGCTCGTATAGCAGTCGTTTCTTTTGCCGCTGCAATGAGCATTTATGCGTTAGCCGTTGTCATTCGGAGAACAGGGACGAGCGTTAGCGGGCCTGCTTCTGAGATCTTGATCTGGGGTTCCTTGTTGGTTTTGAGTTTAGTGATGCCGTTGTTGCTGCAGCGTTGGCACACGAGGGGCGCCAGTATGGTCGAGCTTGGCGCTGCCGCGACCTTTGCCTTCGGCTTGGGAAGTACGATGTGTGGTGGGAGCTTCACTCGCGGCGCCGCTCAGTTGCTCGCTCTGATCGTCGTAGCGACGGTCTTGCAGCTAGGCTTTGCCGGCTTCGTGGCGAGCCTACGTCAGCGGCCGCTGTCTTGGAGAATGTCTATTGGTTGTCTTGTCGTCGGCGTAGCCGCGTTTCTAGCCACGAGATACTTCTTAGTGGCTGCATATTTGATTTAGCGACGGAGCGTTTGCAGGAATCACGCACGAACCATGAGAAACGAGATTCTGGTAGCTGTGTGGCTGATTCCGGCGGTCTGGACGACGTTGCCGCCCTCTCTGAACGCTGCCCCTTGGTCCCAGCTTGCTCCTTGCCCGAGTCCGTCAGAATACTCCGCCATCGACCTGGAGCTGCGAAAGCGCTTCAACGTGAACCTGGGTCTGGAGAACCCTCGCTCATACGATGGCACTCTCGGCGTTCGGGTGTTAGTGTTTGATTCTGTTCCACCGCCTTTTAGCTCCATCAAGGACAGGTTGATCACTTTCGAGACCGACCCGGAGGGAAACTCTGAAGTGACCTCGATGGTGCCGATCGAGGACATCGTCGTAGCAAATCTAGAACGCCGCGAGGAGGTGCCGGGTCTCGAAGGTGTGTTCCCCGTCTGGCGCCTGCCTCGAGTGCTCGTCGAGCCGCCGGTGAAGGTCGAGGTCTCGATCGCACAGGCTCGGTTGCCTACCGAAGTGGCGGAGAAGCTCCGCAAGGAGTTCCAAGATGAGATCCTAGGCGCGCGTTACCCTCGAAGAGAGGAGGTGCGAGGGGTCTCGGACGGCGTCGGCTACGAATTCTCTACCTTCGTTTGGGGGATCGGTCTCATCTGCGCGATGGCGCACAGCCCCGACGAAGGGACAGTTGCGCGCCGCCTCGTTGATCTGGCGTTTGCACTCGAGGCCGTGGCGCTCGCTGACGAGGAGAGTCGTGCCGAAGCGATAAGGAGCTTGGAGCAGCTCGCTGCGCGCCGACCAAGAGCAGGTTCTGAACAGAAATAGGTGCCACTGTCGACGGGGTCTCGCCCGGCCGGCTGGGCCGGACTCGGGCGCGGTCTCCTACGACGGATCGGGCAACATCAAGGCGATCGGTGCGGAGACCTATGTCTACGACAAGGTCAGCCGGATCGCCTCGGGTAACGCGCGATGGTAACCTCAATTCACACCTGCTCCTACCCCATCAAGATTGTTGCGATGGCCTTATCACTCGTTGCGACGGCCTGCATTGCAGGAGGAAGTGCTGCGGTCAGAAATGGGCAGCTCGGTGCGGAAATCAAGGCTCCGGCGGCGACGGTCGCGGAGCTGCTCGCCAAGGGGGCGCGACACACCGAGGACTTGGCGGTGGCCGAGGGCGAGCTATGGGTTGAGTCCGAAGATCATTCGCTTTGTCCTGTGGGAAGGAAGAATGAAAGTTTTCTACGGGGCGACTGCCTCTGGCTTAGCTTATCTTGGAGTGAACTCGGTGGTGACGAAAAGGCGGTTCTCAAGGTGTTAGAACAGTGGAACGGATACAGGGTGCGCGTGGAAGGTGGATTCAGAAAAGGACCAGCCGGACATTTCGGGCTGTATGGCGGCGAACTCTTGGGCGTTTCATCCATGGTTCTCCTAGAAGACCCAGATACGGTCATCTTCGGGATCGATGAGATCGATCTGATTCCTCCACCGAAATCGCCCCATATGTGGAGCGGTAAAGAAATATCCGCTTACCGATGTTACGTTTTTGAGTACGACGACGAGGGAAGGCTGATGTGCCTGGATCGTTTCGAGCCATGGGTCTGGGTTGAGACCGAGGAAGGTTTCATTCGCACCGAATACGAGGACCCAAGCGGTGAGATCGCTGAGTCGATCACGGCGTTAGAGATAGTGGCTGACGGTCGGTTCATCGCTATTGCAGACGACCTGCCCATCAGCGGCCCCGAAGTTGCCACACTTTTTGGCTGGGATGGGAAGGGGTTCGTGCCTCTCGGGCAAGATGTCTTGTATAGCTCATGGTCGTATGACGGGGGTCTCTATTTCTATGCAGAAGTCGACAGAGACGAATCGGGAACTGCCGTGGAGAGCCGGGTGTTCGCGGTAGACAGCTCGTTTCGTCCGCTGTTGGTCTGGCAGAGAGACGGCGCCGAGGTTGTAGAGCTGTTCCACTCTGGGCCGGACGAAGCAGAGATCGAGTTTGTGGAGAGCGAGGAGGTGAAATCGACGATTGTGGGTGGGCAATGGCTTGGAGCCAGTCCACCGACGGCTCCGGAACTAGAGTCTGAACCCGGCTCTCAGCCTTGAATCTCGAACTGGTTACGAGCACCTAAGTACCCCCGGCATGGGTCTCTTGGTGTGCTGGGCGATGATTCCTACCGTTTCGGTGACAAATAACTCCAACACCTGCGATGCTCTCTGGCATGAGCCAGAAGGAGCAGCGAAGGTGGGAAGTGATCTCGTCGAGACGCTAGTTAAGCCCTCATAAGGACTCCGGTGTCTGACGCGGTGATTCCGCGACAGTTTGAGATGACTGTCGAACGAGAGATCGAAGCGGATGTGGGCAACCGCAGGTTGAATGATCGGTTGCGAGGTGACACGGGCCGTAACAAGTCGGTTGACGTCAATCGAGACGGGCATCATTGGATAGTGATTTTCGGTCTTGTGACCGCAAGCCTCGGGGCGCTATCACAGGCGATCAAGGGGGGCGCTCACTGGCCACTGATTCTCCCTTCGCCATACTACGCGGTGGAAGCTCTAGTGGCCTTGATCGCGGCAGCTCGCGTTTTGGTCCGTCGAAGCGACTCAAGAATCTGGTTCTTGGGCTGGTGGACGGTATTTTCGATCCGGGAGGTACTGGAGTCGTACTCAGTGCTGGCACCACCGCCGGGAGGCCGATGGGAGTTGTGGCGGGCCTCCGACCCACTGTCTGTCTTCATGGCGCCAGCAAGTTCAGGGGTCGGCCCGTTTGTGCTTGTTCTACTAGGGATTGGGTCCGGAGCGTTGCTCCTGCGCCACCAGAGCCGTGCAGTTTTGGGTACCCCCGTCGCTACCGCCCTCGCAACTGCAGTCTTTGTTTATTGGTTGCTTGGTTTTGTCGTTAGACACAGGCTTGGTTCCGCGAACGTCGAGATGGTGATCTGGGGATCAATCGCCCTTTTTGCTGTGGTAACGCCACTGCTGGCTCAGTTCTTTCCAGCAATAGGGTCCGATCCCAGCAGACTTGCTGCTGCTGCGGCGTTCACTTTCGGCTTGGGTAGCAGTGTGCACGGCAGTAGAATAGCTGGCATTGCAGCCGAGTCGATGGCGGTGATTGTGGTTGCTCTGTGCTTGCAGCTTTCGGCTGCTGCGCTCCTAGCTGGTTTCCGCGGAGGCCCGATATCGTGGAAAGCGACGGGCGGAAACCTGTTGGTTGCGTTGGGTACTGGGTGGGTGACGGCGCGCTTCGTTGCTGCGTTTCTGCTGTCGGACTAGACTGTGGTCGGTCCGTGGCTTGGCGATGGCGGCCTGCGAAGACCGGGGAAACGTCACCGGGTGGGCGGGCAACTCCTACACCTACGATGCTCTCGGCAGCATGAGCCAGATGAACGGCGGGCAGTGGTGTCGGGAAGGTCGAGTTAATGAACTTCATTGAGATAGTTATTCCTGTTCTGTTCTCTCTGGCATCAGCCGCAGAAGTTGAACTGCAAGAGATTTGGAGCAATGAAGGTGCTTTGGCTCACCTCGGTGATGAAGCGCAAGGAGAGGCGGTTTCGCTCGACTCACTCATTGAGTCAGGTGCACGTCATGATGGCAAAGCAGTAGTGACCGAGGGAGAGCTTTGGCTCGAGTTTGAGGATCACTCACTATGCCCCGCGGGACGAACAGAGCGGGGCCTTATTCGTGACGATTGTCTTTGGTTGGACTTGGCTTGGAAAAAACTTGGTGGTAGCGAAAGGGTAGGTCTGAAGGTTCTAGAACAGTGGAACGGTTATCGAGTGCGAGTAGGCGGTGTGTTCAGGCCAGGACCCAGCGGTCATTTCGGACTCTATGGGGGGAGGTTGGAGAGTTCCTCGATGACGCTCCTGGAGAAGCCGAAGGAACCTATCTACGGAGTCGACGAGATCGATCAGATCTCGCCCCCGGAGTCACCCAATGTATGGGGTCGCCGGCCCAATCCTTTTTACCGCTGCGGCCCAACTAGTTTTGATTCGAACAGAAAGCTAGTGTGCCTGGACCTGTTCGAGCCATGGGTGTGGGTGGAAACGGAGGACGGCTTCCTTCGAACGGAATACGAAGAACCGGTGGCCGACTTCAGTTCGTGGGTTACTACGCTCGAGTTGGTGGACGAAAATCGATTCATTGCGGTGTTTGATGACTCCGCTTTTTACGACGAAGCATCACCGGTAACGCTTTTCGGTTGGGATGGTCAACAGTTCGTGCTCCTGGGCCGAAATGTGGTGTACTCGCCATGGACCTTCGAAGGGTCGCGCTACTATTTCGCTGAGGTCGACCGCGGGGAGTCAGGCGAAAGTCTCGAGAGCCGTGTTGCCGTATTTGATGCCTCTTTCCGTCCGCAGATAATCTGGCGCAAGCCAGGAGTCGAGGTAGTAGAGTTTTTTGAGGCTGGGCCGGATCAAGCAGAAATTGAGTTCGTTGAAGACGGAACGACGAAGTACGCTGTTGTAGGTGGCCAGTGGCTTGGTGCTAGCCACCTGCCAGTTCCTGACTAGCGCTTGGGTGTAACGCCCAGCACGACCTGAGCCCGGCTTTAGAGTAAAGAGTAGGTCCAGTGTCCTGCGTGCAACGTGTGTCGGTAGGCTCGGTGCTCGCCAAGCCCCCAACATTACGAAAATCGCCTCCCGCCGGACCGATTTGCTAGACTTTCCGGCCTTCGCCAGTTCGGGGCTTTCGGGGGTCTACGCTAGCCGTGCGCGCAATCGCTCAACACAATCTTTGGTTTCTGGGGCCGCCCAAGAACCGCAACTACCGCCTCCAGGGGCGGTCGATGATCCCGATCACGCCACGGCTGGGCAAGACCGACAGTTCCGACGTCCGGGTGCTGCGCCAGGAGATGCAGTGGCTCCACCGCTATACCGGGCGGGACGGGCGCAATTTTGTCTATTCGCTCGAGTGGATCAGCCCCGACCACTTGATCGACGAGAACATCAACGCCGTCTTTCTCCCCGAGATCGAGAAGACCAAGGCTCAATGGAACATCTTCTACGATCCGGTGCTCGCTGCGAGAAGCCGCGATTTGGAGCAGTCGGGGCCGCTCGATTTCTCGCGTCCCAGGCTGGCCGAGATGCTACGCGCCGATCTCGCCTATATGTGGGCCAACTATTTCGGGCACAGTCACTACTGGCACCTTCGCGGCAAGCCGGTCTTCTATATCTGGGCGGTAGCCAACGGGACTCGAAACATCGAGCCTCTGTTGGATGAGGCGCGGAGCCAGGGCGTCTACGTTCTGGGCGATGTGTTCGGGTCGGTGCAGATCCCACCGGAGATGGACGGGTACACGGGCTTTGTCGCCGCGACCCCGCACCTCCAGGGCGCCGACACCGACATCTCGACGGTGATTCCAATCTTCCGCGAGTATTTTCGACAGTATTCCGACCCCGACTCGCCGCGGCAGGGTGACGTTATCCCGGCGATCTCCTGCCAGTATGACGATTCCAAGTTCCGCAGCATCATCGGTGGACCCCGAACCCGGATCCTGGCTCGAAATCGCAAAGACGTCGAGAAGTTCCTCCGCCTTGCGCGTTCCAATTCGGGCCGAATCGACGGCGAGCGCCACGTTTGGATCGGTACCACCAACAACTGGGCGGAGGCGACGACGCTGCTGCCCACGGAGGACAAGGGGCCGCTTTTCTACGACGAAGGGTCCGTGCTCAGTAAGGTCGGAAATTACGGCTATCAGCACCTCGAGGCGGTCCACGATGTTCTCTTCTCGGGCGTTCCCGAGTACATCGGCCCGCGCATCGAGCGGCGTGACGACGGCAGTATTCGTTTTGTGGACTGCGATCTGATGGGCAAGCTCAAGATCAAGGGCGCCAACAAGGTCGACAATCCGCCCGACTGGCTAAACGGTTCGGGCCTGCGGGAGTTTCGCAACTTCGAGAGGCAGTGGCGGCCGGAGAACCCTCGGGGGGTGGTGTTGAGATTCCGCAACCTGGACGGCAAGGCGACGCGTATGGTGGTGAAGGAATGAGCCCGCGCGCGCTGTTCTCTCGTCGTGACATTCTCTCGGCCGCCGGTCTGGGAGCGGCGGTGCTGTCGGTGCCCCGGTGGGCCGCCGCCGGCCGGATCTCTCTGGCTTCGGTTCCGACGCTCGATGTGCCGGGCGGTGCCGACTTGGCCCAGACGGTGCTCGAGCGCTATCGGTCCATGGCCCTGTCGCAAAGGCAGCAGCGGGCCAAAGCGGACGGCGATGGCGTCGTACGGTTCGACCTCGGTAGGGACATGCGCCTGGAAGTCACCTGCGAATCCGGCGATTCCCGATCGATCGTGGTCGAGGCCGCGCAGGGCTTGCTGGAGCTGGAGTGCTCCGAGACGCGGGAGGTCCGTCGTGTGGTCGCGCAGTTGGACGAGGGCTTTGCGACCCGTCATCCTCGCGGGTACGACGCGCTTCGCCGCACGGAAGATGGTGTCGAGCTGACTTTCTCGGACGATTTGGCTCTGCGCTACGCATCGCCCCACCGAGTCGTCGATGCCAGGCCGCCGGAAGTCTACGACGAGCTCGCCGAGCGAGTGCTGGCGGAAACGGCCGCCGCCACTAAGTAGTCCGCGAGAGCGGACAAAAAAACGGGGGCCGTGGCCCCCGTCGGAAAAAACGCTCGCGCACTCTTCCTAGCTGATTTCGTCCTCTACGGCATCGACGGCCTCGTCGACCGCTTCGTCTACTGCCTCGTCCACCGCCTCTGCGACGGCCTCGGCCTCGTCGGCCGAGTCACTGACCCGATCGACGACCGCATCCTTGATGTCACCCGCCTTATCGACCACCGCGTCTACGGCGTCCCCGGCGGTATCGACGACGGCATCTTTGATGTCGACGGCCTTGTCAACCACCGCGTCCTTGATGTCCCCGGCGGTCTCGGCGACCGCTTCGATGGCGTCGCCCGCCGTCTCGACGGCCGCTCCGGCGATGTCGCTCGCCTTGTCGGCGACTCCGCTGGCGACGTCGCCAGCCGTATCGACGGCCGCGCTGGCCGCGTCACCCACGGCGTCCGCGACGTCTTCGGCCACATCTCCGGCCGCCTCGGCGGCGTCACCGGCCGTCTCTTTTCCTTTGTTCCAAAGATCCTTGAGACCCATCTGCAGACTCCTTTTCCAAAAACGTTTGCGTCCGCCGACTGCGAACGCGATGGGCGATGGTTATACCACAGGGTGATTCACGCGACCTGCGGGGAATCGTCGCGACACCGCGCCGCCAGCCAGACGGACTCGGCCACCAGCGAGGTCACCAGGGCGCCGGCGGCCGCACCAATGCCGGGCCAGTCGAAGGCCAGACCGGCCGCCAAGAGCGCGGCAGTGGTCGCAAGCCGGATCAGCATGGCTTGGTTGACCGCCGGCGTGCGATGGCGGTGGATCAGGACACCTCGGAGATAGGAGACCAACGTGGCAAACGACGGCAACGGAATAAACAGCAGAAAACCCAGGCGCGCGATCGAGGCGACTTCGGGCAGGGCGCTTTGTATTCGCGTCAGATACAAGTCGGCCAGGGGCGAGAGAGCAAACACCGCCATGACCAGACCGCTGGCTGCCGCCAGAGAGAGGCTGAAGCGCCGCAGGGCCGCGGCGCTCCCCGGTCTCTGGCTGAGCGCGATGATCGCCTCGGGAAGCGCCAGCGCCACCGCCCTCATCAGCAGCATGAACTGAAAGACCAGCGGCCAGGCGGCCAGGGTCTCGACCGGGTCCTCGAGGCGCGCGAGGCAGGCGGCGACCATCGGTTGCATCAACAGCGTCAGGACCGAGGTCGAGGCCAGCGGAAGGTGGAAGTCGAAGAGCCGCCGGTAGGTCAGCGGCTCGGCCTCCGAACGCCCGCCCGGCGCCAGTTCCCTGCGCAACAAGGGGCGGACCGCCAGGGTTGCGTAGATCGCCTCGGCAACCACACCGACGACGAGCGCCACCGCACCGATAAATACGCCGGGCAACGCACCCCACACCGCCAGGCCGAGTGCCGCGCCGCCCGAGGTCACGAGCCGGATGGCCGTTCCCCAGCCGACTTTGCGGGTGTCGCCGAATGAGATCAGGACACCTTGCAGAAACCGCCGCCAGGCGATGGCGGCCGACCACGGCACCATAATCTTGAGACCGGGGAGAATCCATCGGGCCACTTCGTCGGGGGTCCCCATCCACCGCCGAACCACCAGATCGAAGAGCGGCGTAAACGCGATCACGACCGCGACCGCGGTAAGCGCGATCATCCAGTGAACGGTAAACCGGCGCACGACGAGAAACGACTGCCGGTCGCGAACCAGCGCGGTCGAGGTGGCGAGCAGGTTGATGATCGGGCTCTCGATCGCCACGGCGAGGCTGAACACGACGCCCATCGCCGCCAGCATGACGACCTCGTCGGGCAGCCGGTTGATCGCCGCGCTGATGATCGGCCCCTCGGCGGTCATCAGGAGCCAGCTCGAGAACAGCGGCAGCCAGAACCGGAAGATGTCGCGCTGTCTCATGACGGCCGGATGACCAAGGCTCCGCCGACTGTCGCCGGTCGGCGCAGGGCCGGCGCGTAGGTTATCCGTCCGAGCGAGGACTCAAAAGGCCCGCAACAGGAGCAGAATCGTAAAGCCCAGAAAGAAAGCCAGCGGAAGGGTGGTCACCCAGGTGGTCAGGATCTTGAGGATGGTCCGTCCGCGCCCCCCACCGCTGGCCAGCCCGATGCCAAAGATCGATCCGCAGGAAACATGAGTGGTGGACACCGGCAGCCCCAGACGCGAGGCGCCCAGAACCAGCGCCGCCGTCACGAGATTGGCGGTCAGACCCTGGCCCGGGTTGAGATCGGTGATGTCGTGGCTCATGGTTTCGGCGACCCGGCGCGACTGGAGCCAGCCGCCCAGCGCCATCACCAGGGCGACCATTGCCAGCGGCGCCGCGGTGGGGACAGCCCCCACGAGACCGGTGACTCCCAGCAGGAGAGCCGCGATCTTCGGCGTGTCGTTGACCGCGCGAGCAAAGCACACCGCGGCGGCGGACACATAATGGACGCAGTCCACCAGTTTTCGTGCCTGGACCCCCAGGACTTTCCCCGGGTAGCGCTCGGCGCATTCCCGTCGCGACCCGACCCCGATCTCGAGCGCGCCACCCTTCGCGTCCGACGCCAACGCCGCAACGCCGTTGCCTGCGAGCTCCGGCGCCGCGGGCACGCTTTCCGCAACGCACACACAGCTTTCTTCCTCGACCGCCAGTCGCCGTCGCCACCGGGTGAGAAAGGGGTACACCGTGGCGGTGACGGCCACCGCCAGGATGGGGCTGAGCAGGAGCGGCTGCGCGAAATTGGTGGCCAGGCGTTGCCAGTCGATCGAGGCGGGGCCGATCGCCGCTAGGCCGGCGCCCACCAGCGCGCCGGTCAAAGCGTGTGTGGTCGAGGTCGGCATTCCCAGGATGGTGGCGAGAAAGATCGTCACCGCGGCGGCGGTGCCGGTTGCCGCAAGAAGTGTCGGGTCGAGGGCGCTATCGGGCAGCAGGCCCTTGCCGCTGAAGGCGGCCGCCAGTTTCCCCGCCAGCGCCACCGAAACCAGGCTGCCCAGACCGGTGGCGACCGTCGTCCACACCAGGGCGGTGCGGAAGCCCACGGTGCCGCTTCCATAGAGCGTCGCGACGCCCTTGAAATTGTCGTTGGCCCCGTTGGCCCAGGCGAGAAAAATCGCTCCGCCGACGAGTAGGAGATAGGTCAGAAGCATGGACACCCAGAGAGTCCTACGCGAAAGAGGCGGTCCCGGTTTGCCGTAAACGGTTAGGATGAACCGGTAAAAAACGCGCCGCCGGTGTGTTGCCGGCGGCAAGTGAGGAGACAGTGCGATGAGCGCATCCCACACGAGCGACACCGGCGAGATGAAACGGTTGGCCGTCATTGGGGCGGGCAAGATGGGGACCACCTTGATTCACGCGGTGATCGGCGGCGGCCTGTTCGAGCCGGAGCAGGTCATTGCGAGCGGCCGGCGGAAGGAGCCGTTGGAGGAGCTGGCCGGACGAGAAGGCGTTTCGACCACCGCCGACAACAGCACCGCGTGCCGGGGCGCCGACACGATCCTGCTGTGCGTCAAGCCCCAGACCATTGGCGAGGTTCTTTCTGGGGTCGGCCCGGAGCTCGGCCCGGAGCAGACGCTGATCTCGATCGCCGCCGGCGTCAGCACCGCGCAGCTCGAGAGCCACCTGCCGGCCGGAATCCCCACGGTCCGCGCCATGCCCAACACCCCGAGCCTTCTGGGCGCGGGGATGACCGCGGTCTGCGGCGGCGCGTCTTCCGGCACCGGGCACGTGGCCAAGGCACAGAAGATCTTCTCCTGCATGGGGCGCACGGTGGTGCTCGACGAGAAGCACTTCGACGCGGTGACCGGCCTTTCCGCGAGCGGCCCCGCGTTTATCTACATCGTCATCGAGGCGATGGCCGAAGGCGGGGTCAAGATGGGTCTGCCGCGGCGGGTCGCCACCGAGTTGGCCGCCCAGACTTGCTTTGGCGCCGCCAAGATGGTGCTCGAGACCGAGAACCACCCGGCGCTTCTCAAGGACGACGTCACCACCCCGGCGGGTTGCACGATGGACGGCATCCTCAAGCTCGAGGAAGGCGGCCTCAGGGTCACCCTGATCAAGGCGGTGGTCGAGGCGACCCGACGCGCCGGAGGCCTCGGCGGCGAGGCCTAGAGTCTTTTCAGCAAGCTCCTAGGGAGGCCCTTCCAGATCGATCTGCTTGATGCGCTCGAGCTCTTGCTCGCGCGCCGTCAGCTCGGTCGACAGCCGGGAGATCTCCTCGCGCAGCGCTGTGATCGCCGCGGCCAATCTGCGGGCTTCGCGCTGTCGGTCGGTGGCCTCGGTCGCCACCCTCGCGGTCTGGTCGCGCAGCCGTTCGAGCTCGGCCAACAGCGCTTTGGCCTTTTCGTTCTCCCGAGCCACGCTTTCGCGCAGCTCGCTGGTCTGCTTCTGGAGCGCCAGAACCAGAGAGGCCTGGAGGGCATAGGAGGACGGCGGATCGAGTTCCAGAAGCAGCTCGAGATGCTCGCGTGCCTTCTCCGCATCGTAGCGGCCGCTCGTGGGAAGAGCGTAGATCAGCCCCAAGCGGTAAAGCGCGCGTTCCTTTTTGGCTTTTCGCGCCGATTCGGTTTCGAGAAGTTCGAGATAGGCGTGCTCGGCGGCGCCGTAGTGGCCCTGGTCAAATAGCCGGTCGGCGAGCCGCCCGGTAGACAGGCAGCCGGTGGTCAAGACCGCCAGCGTTGCGCCGGTGGCGGCCGTGACGATTCTCGAGGTCCACTGCCGCCTCACAACGCCACCCGGTTCGCAGCGCCGGCGCTCGCGGGCAGCTCGACCCGAAAAACGCTTCCACGCTCCGTGTTGTCCGAGACCGACAGCCGGCCCCCGTGGGCCTCTGTGATCTGCCGGCAGATGGCCAGCCCCAGCCCGACGCCCCCGGTGCTGGTTTCGGGGCTGCCCACCTGGTGGAACTTGTCGAAGATCTTCTTTTTGTGAGAATCGGGGATACCCGGCCCCGCGTCGGCGACCGAGATCACACAGCGACCGGCGGAGCCGCTGGTCGAAAAAGACCCGGCGGCCGAGGCCACCGTCACCCGAACCTTGCCGCCCTCCTCGGAGAACTTGACCGCGTTGTCCAGCAGGTTGGCGACTACCTGGATCAGCCGGTCGCGGTCACAGACGGCGACCACTGGCTCATGAGGCGTTTCGAGGGTGAGCAGCAAACCGTTGTCGGCCGCCGCGGCCTCGAAGCCTTCCACGACTCCCCGGGTGAGCTCCTCGATGTCGTGCGGCTGGAAGTCGTAGGCGACCGCGTCTTCTTCCAGACGCGCCAGATCCAGCAGCTTGCCGATCATGGACGACAACCGGCGGCTCGAGTCGAGATTGAGACCCAGGAGCCGTTTCTGTTTGTCGTTGAGGGGGCCCGGCAACCCGTCCAGGAGCAGCCGGTTGGTCTCCTCCATCGCCGCAACGGGTGTCTTGAGCTCGTGGGAGACGTGGGAGAGGAAATCCTGTTTGAGCCGGTCGAGCTCCCCCAGCCGCCGGGCCATCTGATTGAAAGCGGTGGCGACACCCGAGAACTCGTCGTCGCCGGAGGCGTCGAGGTCGATATCGAACTCGCCGCCGGCAACGGCCCGGGCGCCTTGCCGCAGCCGTTTGAGCGGCTCCCGGATCGAGGCCAACGTCAGCAGCAGGATCGGAATGCTCAAGGTCAGGGCGGCGACGACGACGATACCTGAGACAAAGCTGGCGCGTTGACTGGCGGCGGCCGCGCGTTCTACGTGTTCGGTGATGGCGGACTGCACCGCGGTGCCGACCGCTTCGGCCTGAGCGTTCAAAGCTCGGGTCTTTTCCCGGAAGGCGGCGAGAAACTCGGCGTCGACCTCCGCGGCCTGTTCGTCGGGCTCGGCGCTCAAGAGACGCTCGCTAAAGCCGGCGAGCGGCAAATCGTTCCACAGAGCTCGCAACCGCTCGACCTCTTCGAGTTTCTCGCCCTGAAGCTCCAGGGCCGCGAGCGCATGAAGCTGTTCCTCGAAAGCCAAGCGGACTTCCTCGATCCGCTCGGCATAGGCCGGGTCGCGCAAGACATAGAGTTTTCTTTCGAAGTCATCGAGCCGGTTGGACAGGCGGACGAGCTCGAGCGAGATCGTCGCGGCGCCCATGTCGGTGCGCGAAAGCTCTTGTTGCATGGTCGCCAACCGGCGAACCTGTGTCAGGTTGTACGCCAGCACCCCGAGGAACAAGGCCACCAGCAGACCGGAGCCGGCGGCCATCTTGCTGACCACCCTCATGGACGGTCGGCCCAGGCCTTGAGTTTGTAACGGATCGTCCGGACGTCGAGCCCCAGACGCTTGGCCGCCTGGGTCTTGTTGTTGCCGGTCTTCTTGAGGGTTTCCAAAATGAGGATTTTCTCGGCCTCGGCGACCGTCGAGTCCGCGGGCAGGCGGATCTCGGGATGTTGTGTGGGCTCGGTTCGGTCCGTGTGCCGTAGAAAAGGCGGCAGGTGGACCGTCTCGATCCAGCCGCGGCGGGTGACGATGACCGATCGCTCGATGGCGTTGCGCAGCTCCCGGACGTTGCCGGGCCAGTCATACCCCGTCAGGATTTCGAGGGCCTCGGCGCTGATTCCCTCGACGGAAGCCTTGTGCTTCCCGTTGCAGAGGCGCACGAAATACTGGGCCAACAGTGGAACGTCGGAAGGCCTGGCCCGGAGGGTCGGCATCTCGACGGTAAAGACGCTCAGGCGGTAGAAAAGATCCTCGCGGAGCCTGCCGTCCTCGATGGCCTTCTGGGGATCGCGGTTGGTCGCGGCCAGCAGCCGGATATCGACCGCGGTTTCCTTGGTGCCACCGAGCCGGCGGATTTTTCCATCCTCGACGGCCCGCAGAATCTTGCTCTGCACCGGGGCGGGCATCTCGCCGATCTCGTCGAGAAAGAGCGTCCCCCGGTCGGCCAGCTCGAAATAGCCGGCCCGGCTGCGCGAGGCACCGGTGAAGGCACCCTTCTCGTGGCCGAATAGCTCGCTTTCGGTGATGCCCTCGGCGATCGCCGCGGTATTGACCGGCACAAAAGGCCCGGAGGCCCGTTGGCTCAAGGCGTGAATGGTGCGGGCGGCGAGCTCCTTGCCGGTGCCACTCTCGCCGCTGATGATCGCCGAAGCGTCGCTCGAGGCGATGGTCTCGAGCAACTCGTAGACCGCCCGCATGGGTTTTGACGTACCGATGAGAAAACCGAGACCGGCGTCCTCGTCGAGCCGCTCGTCGAGCCGGCGGGAGTCGGTGCGCCTGGCAATCATCCGGCGCGCCGACTCCAGCGCGGCGTCGAGCTTGTCGTAGTCGAGCGGCTTGGTCAGAAAATCGAGGGCACCCAGCTTCATCGCCTCGACGGCGGAATCTACGGTGCCATAAGCGGTGATCAGCAAGACAGGCCGCCCGGGGTCTCCGGCGCGGAGCTTTTCCAGGAGCTCGAGGCCGGAGCTGTCGGGCAGCGCTACATCCGAGATCACCAGATGAGGAGCCGTTTCCTGCGCCAGCCGCTCGGCGGTGGTCGCGTCCTCGGCAAGTCGGACCTCGAAGCCGCGGTCGGCGAGCCGCATCTCCAGTACCTCTCGCATCGCGGCTTCGTCCTCCACGACCAGGATTCTCAAGGAATCGCTTGTCATTGCTGGAATCAGTCTAGTCGGAATTCGCCGCCGCCCGGAAAATAATTCCGACTTCTTTAACCCAGGGAATCCTCAGCTCAAAGCGCTCGCAAGGCATATCTTCTTTTGAACAAAGGACTTAAGCCGGAGTGCCCGGGTGCTCGGCCGGCTGGCACCGGTCTTGCCTTATAGAGCGGCAAGCATGTGGAACCGCAACGAAGCCGAGGGGGAAAACGTGCCCCCTGAGCCCGGCGCGAACGCTGCGGCGGGCAAGAACCGCCAAGCCACCGGAGGGGTGGCCAGCTTGGGTCCCTCGATCTCGATCAAGGGCACGCTCACCGGCGAGGAAGACCTGGTCATCGAGGGTCGTCTCGAGGGAGAGGTGGCGCTTCACAACCAGAGCGTGACCATCGGCCGCAGCGGTCGGGTACGGGCCGACGTTCACGGTTCCAGCATCTGTGTCGAAGGCGAGGTGCATGGCAACCTCTTCGGCGAGAAGCAGGTCATTATTCGCCAGTCGGGGAAAGTCCGCGGCAACGTCACGGCGCCGCGAGTGAACCTGGAAAACGGGGCCAAGTTCAAGGGGGCGATCGACATGCAACCCGGTTCGGTTGGGTCCTCCGGGTCCGCCTCCCAAGCGGTGAAAAAGAAAGCGACTGGCTCGCAGCGAGCGACCGGACGCGAAACGCCTCCGCCGGAACGGCGAAGCGCCGCTCAGACGTCTACGGCGTAGGAGAGCTTGACCGCAGGTCTGGATGGAGGCGAACGAAATGAGGAGATCGAAACAAACCGTCGCGTGGCTTTTGCCGGTGGTTGTACTGGCGGCCACCGGATGCGCCACAAAGAAGTACGTTCGAACCGAGGTGGCCGCGACCGAGGAGCGCGCCGCCGAGCGCATCGAGGTGATGCAGTCTCAGATCGAGAACGCCGAGATCCAGCTCGCTGAGCACGATGAGCGCATGGACGAGATCTCGGAAACCGCCCGCGACGCCCTGGAGCGAGCCGTCGCCGCCGGCAAGCTCGCCGAAGGCAAGTTTCTTTTCGAGCGAGTGCTATCGGACGACCTGGTGAGGTTCGGCTTCGACAAGGCCGATCTCAACGGGAATGCCAAGGGAGCGCTCGACACCCTGGCATCCGATCTCGTCTCGCGTGGCGAGAACGTGTTTGTGGAGATCCAGGGGCACACCGATGCCGTGGGCCCGGAGAACTACAACCTACGTCTGGGCGAAGAACGAGCCGAAGCCGTGCGCCGCTACCTGAACCAGGAGCATGGGCTTCCCCTACACAGGATGTCGGTGATCTCTTATGGCGAGTCGGCGCCGGTTGCTGACAACGGCTCCCGCGAGGACCGGGCGCGCAACCGGAGAGTCGCCCTGGTCGTCTTGAAATGAAATAGGAATCTCTTCGCGTCGGGTCGCAGTAGGTGGCTTATCGGCCAGCAACCCCCTTTGCTTTCCCCCGAGTACTGCGGCCCGGCGCCTTTTTTCTTTCTTCTATCTTCTGACCCTAGTCTTCCGTCCCGGCCAGATCGACCGGCGCGGGATCGGTCAACACGCCCTCGGGTAGCTCTTCGAGCACCGCGACGCCGGTGTGTCCGTTCTCTCCGCGGTCGGCCGAGAGCAAGATGTCCCCGTGGCGCTTCCAATCCGCCCAGGGCGTGATGAACCGTGCCTCTTCGTCCGCGGCATCGGCAAAGAAAGCCCACTGCTCGACCAGGCCGGTGTCCTCCGCGATCCACACGTGGTATTTGTTCTCTGGTGTTCGTCCCACGTCGTGAAACGTGAGCTGGAGCACCTCGCCGGAACGTCCGTCTTCGAGCTCGCCGGGGCCGACTTGGGTGAGAGTGACGCCGCTGTCCTTGAGCTTGTACGGCATTACCAGCCAGTAGCTGTCGTTGATCCAGGCGGCCTCACCGTGGTCGATCATCTCCGCCAGCTCCTCACCGTCCAGCTCTTGACCGCCCCGCCAGGCGCGCCCGCTCTTGGTGTGGAGGTTCATCAGGATCACATAGGGCTCGCCGCTGTCGCGCTCGACGCCCTCGACCCGGATGTCCCCGGTGTGCTTGTCCCAGACGTGGAACCGGCGGCCAAAGAACTTCCAGGTGAGAAAGCGGGTCTTGTCCCATGCTTCCCGTCCGCCCATGTTCTCCATCACGGTATCGGCGAGGCCGATGGCCGTCTGGTGTGAGCCTTCCAAGTCAAATCCTTCGGCCGGTGGGTTTTGGCCGGCTTGCGCGACGGCGGCCGCTGTGATCCAAAAGGCAAGCACGGCGCACCCGTGGTGTGCTCGCAGGGTCTTTCCGGAGTTTTGCATTCTTCGAGTCTCCTTGTTCGAGGGTCCAGGCGGCCGAAAGCGTTCTAGCGACCGAATGGCGGGACTCTAGCAGCGGCGGGAGTCCGCTCGGTCCGGATTCAGTTGAGATAGCCGAGGGCGCGAAGACGCCGCGCCGTGTTGTCGTCGAGCTGGACCGGCTGGCTCCGTCCGGCGGGTGATTCGGCCAGAGCGCGGCGAAGCAAGGTCGCCAGGTATCCGGCCATCACCGGGCGCTCCTCGGCCAAGTCGCGTTGCTCGGCGGGATCGTCCAGGCGATGGTAGAGCTCGCGGGCCACGTCGGGAGAGCCCGGGATCGGCACGATGAGCTTCCAGTCGCCGAGCACGACGCTGGCTCCGTCGTATCTCGAATAGTGCAGGTAGGACAGCATGGGTCTCGGCCGCATCGTGGAGTGGTCGTCCGACCATTCGGACCGCGCCAGGCTCTCGCCCTGGAGCCCGGGTGGGTTTGCGAGACCGGCACAGTCGAGGATCGTGGGCAGAAGGTCGAGGTGCTGGACCGGCGAGGAGACGCGGCGACCGGCTCCGGCGCCGTCCGGAAACTTGATCAACAGCGGAACGTGTACCACCTCTGAATAGAGGGTCTTCCCATGGGTCCATCCGCCGTGGTCATAGAACTCTTCTCCGTGATCCGATACGACGATGATCAGCGCGTCTTCATAGAGTCCCCGCTGGCGCAGCCCGTCGAAGAACCGTCCCAACTCGTAGTCGTTGTAGGCGATCTCGGCGTCGTAGAGAGCGGTCAGCGCTTCGACCTCCTCGGGACGGGGCGCCTTTCGCGTCTGCGCTCGCGCGGCCAAGGCGGTCACGGTACCGAGCTCGAGGTCGCGGACTGATGCCGCAAAACGGGTGCGATACGGCTCGGGTGGAGCGTAGGGCGCGTGAGGATCGATCGTGTGCACGTAGCCAAACCGTGGGCGGTCGACCATCTGACGATCGAGCAGCTCGAGCATGGCGGCGTGGACGGTCTCGGAGGGAGTGGTGAGCTCTTCCAGGAGCCGGAACTCCTCAAAACCGTCGTCAAAGCCGAACACCGCCGAGATGTGCGGGTTCGCCACCACCGCGGCGGTCTGGTAATCGCCGTTGTGGAGCAGACGAGGCAGCGAGGGCAGATCGTCCGGCAGCCGGTCTTCGAGGCCTTGGACGCCGTGGCTCCAGGGCCATAGACCGGTGAAGATCGACGCCACCGAAGCCTTGGTCCAGGACGATTGCGCGATGGCTGCCTCGAAAAGCACCGCGTCTCCGGAAAAAGCGGCGAGTGCCGGTGAGACCTCGGGCATGTGACCGTAGAGGCTGAGGCGGTCGGCGCGGAGCGTATCGATGAGGTAGACAAAGACGTCAGGCGGCTCGTCGGAGCCACAAGCCGGCGCGGAAGCTAGTTCGTCCGCCGGCAGGGGCAGTTCGTGGTCCGTCTCGAGGACCGCGTCGCGCAACGCCACCGGGGGCGTCTGATCCAGGGCGACCGGTGCTTCGAGCCGCAGCCGGTTGAGACCGGGGGCCAGGTCCATCTCAATCGTCCGAGAGCTGCTGTCGAAAACCACACTCTGGGGCGTGGCGCTGCCGTCGAGCAGGGCCTCGACCCGCAAACCGGAAGAACTTCGACGCGCCAGTCGGGCCGACAGCCTCGCCGGCACCGGCAGCTCGAAGAAATAGTCGGTCCGAGTTCCCGCGGGCAGGTGCAACAGTCCCCGCGCGGGGTCGGCGCGGGCGGCGCTGCCGGGCGCCGTGCCGACCTCCACCCAGTCCCAGGCGACCGCAAGCCAGCGGCTATCCGAAGAACGGCCCAGGCTTTTGGGCGAAGCGCCCCGTGAGTAGTGGAAGGCCAGCTCGTTCGAGCCCGGTCGCAACAGGCTTTCCGGCAGGTCGAGCTCGGTCTCTTGCCACCCCGGGCCGAGCGTCCACTCCCCGGCCGCCTCTCCGTTGACCTCGATCCGGACGCGTTGCGCCTCGACACCGGGAATGTCGTACGGCATCGAACGGGCGCGCAGCGGCAGCGCTCTCGGTTCGATCACAAAGATCTCCAACCGCGAGGCCGCCCCGACCCCCCACGTCAGGCTCGGTCCACCGCGGGGAGTCTCGTCCCACGACCAGCCCTCGAGCTGGACGAGATTGGCCGCCGGAGTCCCGAGGTCGATCCGACCGGGCTCTTGGCGGATCTCGGCCAGCGGCAGCGCTTCGGCCAATTCCAGCAGCGTTTCTGTGGTTGGCCGGCCGCCGCACCCGGCGGTCAACACGAGACCGGCGAAGACCACCAAGCGGACCAGAACGTAGCGGGACGGACCAACGCGGCCGAGCCGCGCGGTTTGCGGTCGCTTCGGCCCCCATGATCGGTGGGGTGCGGCTAGAAAGGTGCTCCGACCGCCTTGCACAGAAACCGCACAAAGGGCTTGCCGGCCTGGCAGCGACCGGCAAACACGTCGATGAAGCCGGCCGAGACCACCTGCTTCTGCGTCAGCCGGCTGCCCGCGATGAAGTCCTTGCGTTTGAGATCCTCGATCAACGGGTGCTCGGGGTCGTAGCCTTTAGGGGGCCGTTTGAGCGAGTCGCCGTCGAGCTGGTAGTGCTGCTTGAATGGCTTGCCGCCAATCGCCCGCTTCCAGCCGGTGGGATCGGTGGCGATCGCGTCGCGGATCTTCTTGAGCGACGGCCCGTCGGGGCGCCAGACCCCGATCCCGGCGAAAATGCCACCCGGCTCGAGGTGGAGATAGAAGCCCGGGGCGTGGGCGTTCTTGCCCGCCTTGTGCCGGAACTGAATCCCGACCGACGTCTTATAGGGGGTCTTGTCCTTCGAGAAGCGGACGTCGCGGTAAATGCGGAACAGAGATCCGCCGCTCGGCCGCGGATCGGCGTTGAAATGGGGACTGATCTTGGCCAGCGACGGGCCAAAGTCGCTGATGAACTGCTGCGCGGGCTCCTTGACGTCCGCCTCGTAACGGGCCTTGTTGGCCTGGAACCAGTCGCGGTTGTTGTTTTTCTTGAGATCCCGCAGGAACCGGAACAGTGCCGGGGTGAAATGTGTCGCAGTCGACTTGGCCATCGCGCTTCTCCTGTTGCGTTGCCGGATAGAGGGAGATCGATACTAGCAGCGCGTGAACGGCTGATCGCCGGACTCCAGTGACGGTTGGCGGCGAAACGGCCGCCAGAGGCCGCCCACGAATTGCCCCAGGTGATTGAAGCGGCCGGCGCCTCTGCCGGCCGTTACGAGGCGGCCGACGAATCGCCCCAGGTGATTGAAGCGGCCGGCGCCTCTGCCGGCCGTTTCGAGGCGGCCGACGAATCGTCCCAGGTGATTGAAGCGGCCGGCGCCTCTGCCGGCCGTTCTGCTAGGTTTCCAGTCCGATGAGCGCGTCGAAGCAAGTCTACGTCGACTTGGACGACGTCTTGAGCGAGACGGGCCGCGGATTCGTGGAAGTCCTGGCGCGGGAGTTCGGCCGCACGGTCGAATTCGAGGACATGGAGTCCTTCAACCTCGGGATCTCCTTTGGTCTCGACCGCAAGGAGCTCGAGGCCTTTTTTGTTGCCGCACACCGCGAAGAAGTGCTCGAAGCCCTTGCGCCGATGGACGGGGCCATCGACGTGCTGGCCGAGTGGGCCGAGGCCGGGCACCGAATCTCGATCCTGACTGGTCGGCCACCGTCCACCGAGGACGTATCGCGCCGTTGGCTCGAGCGGCATCGAGTGCCCCATCATTCGCTGCGCTTTGTCGACAAATACTCACACGAGATCCACCCGGGCGCCGGGATCGAAGAGACCACCCCGCCGGTCTCGCTCGACGAGCTGGCGAAAGAAGATTTTCTTTTTGCCGTCGAAGACTCGATGGACATGGCTCGCTTCCTGGCCGACACCGTAGGTGTGCCGGTGAGCCTGATGGACCGTCCCTGGAATCGCCATCCCGAACCGATCGACGGTATCTCCCGGTGCGAGAGCTGGCGGGAGATTGGGAAGCTGTTTCCTTGACGATCTGAACGGCCGGGGGAGACCAGGCCGGGCCTGAGCTTGCTCGACGATCCAGCGCCGAGCGGGTCGCCCGCAGCGGATGCTGCTTGAGCTGGAGCGGAGGGCGACCCCGAGGCGCCAATGTCATCGAGCGAGCTGAATCCCCCCTCCTGTAATATTGGCGCCCCAAAAAGGAGAGGAGGCTCGCATGATCGTCTCGTTTGTCAACGTCAAGGGCGGCGTGGGAAAGACCACCACCACGGTGAATCTGGCCGCGGCCTTTGCCAACAGCGACCTCAAGGTCCTGGTGGTCGATCTCGATCCACAGGCCTCCTCCAGTCACTCGCTGGGTGTGGCGAAAAAGGACCTCAAGCCCTCGTCGGCCTCGGTGCTGGTCGAGGGACGCTCGATCCCGGACGTCGTGATCGATACCGGCATCCCGGGTCTGGATCTGGTCACCGGAGCGACCGACCTGGCGTCGGCGGATGTGGCCATGGCGCGCAAGCAGGAGCCGGGAAAGATCCTCGCCAAGGCGCTGGCGCCGGTTCGGCGACGCTACGATTTTGTTCTGCTCGACTGCCCGCCGGGGCTATCGCTTCTGACCGTCAATGCGCTGACCGCTTGCAACAGCTATGTCCTCCCGGTGGTGCCGCACGATCTGGCGGTCGAGGCGGTGGCGCGGTTCTTCGAAGGCCTGGAGGAGATGAGCTCGCTGTTCGTACGCCGGCCACAGCTTCTGGGAATCTTGCTGACCATGGTGGATCACCGCATCAAGGTCACCGATCAGTTGGTGCGCAAGGTGCGGCGAGCCTATTCGGGGCAGGTGTTCCGCACCACGATTCCGATCAATGTGCGACTCGCCGAAGCACCCCAGCGCGGGATGACGATCTTCGAGTTTGACCGCTGGTCGACGGGCGCCCAGGCCTACAGCCGGCTGGGCGCGGAGATGATCCGCAAGCTGACGCGCTAAAGAGGACAGACCAGCTGCTAGGGCCGCGGCCCACGGCCGCCGTCAGACGTTGAAACGCACGTGGACGACCTCGCCGTCTGACACCACGTAGTCCTTGCCTTCGATCCGAAGGCTGCCGGCCTCGCGACAGGCGGCGAGGGTCTTGGCCTCCAGGAGCTCCTCCCACGACACCACCTCGGCGCGGATAAAGCCGCGCTCTAGGTCGCTGTGGATCGCTCCGGCCGCCCGGCGGGCGGGAGTGCCCTGTCGGATCGTCCAGGCGCGCACTTCGTCTTCGCCGACGGTGAAGAACGAGATCCGGCCGAGTAGTCGGTAGCTCGCCTGGATCGTGCGGTCGAGGCTGGGCGCCTCGAGACCCAGCTCGGCGAGAAACTCGCGCTGCTCCTCTGCCGCGAGCTGGGAGATCTCGGTCTCGATCGGCAGGCTCATCACGACCATTTCAGTCGACGGGCCGGGCGCGATGCCGAGCGACTCGGTGCTCGAATCGGCGAGCTGGTCCTCCCCGACGTTGACGACCAGCAGAAGCGGCTTGGCCGAGAGCAGTTGGAACCCTCGGAGACGCTTTTCGTCATCTTCCGGCAAGTCGAGCGATCGCAGGGGCTGCTCTTTTTCGAGTGCCGGCCGGATGACTTCTTGGAGAAGCGCCAGCTCTCGTTTCTCGGCGTCGGTCAGGATGCGTTTTTTGGCCTGTTCGAGCTTTTCGATCCGGCGCTCGACCAGTTCGAGGTCGGCGAACACCAGCTCGAGATCGAACGAGGCGACATCGCGCGCCGGGTCGATCGAGCCTTCGGGATGAAGTAGCTCGGGGTCCTCGAACGCCCGTACGACATGGACCAGCGCGTCGACCTCCTTGAGCTGGACGAGGTTGAGATCGTCGGCACCGTGACCCTTTTCTACCCCCGGGATGTCGACGTAACGAACCGTGGCCGGCGTAAACTTCTTTGGCTGAAAAAGCTCGCGCAGGGCGTCCAGTCGAGCGTCGGGGACCCGGGCGACGCCGACATGGGCCTCGGTCGACTTGGCGAACTTGTCGGTCGCCGCCTCGGACGAGGTGAGTAGATTGAACAGTGTGGTCTTGCCCGCTTTGGGGAAACCGGTGATCCCGAGCTCCATTCTTTGAGGCCCTCCGACGCAGTGGCGTCGAAAGAGCCCGATGCTATTACGAATACCGAGGGAACCGCGTTCGCGCCGGTCTGCAGGTTGCGGTAGGGTTCGGTCAGTAGGGGGATCCGAGAAAGAGGCCGTGAGCGCCCGCGAGGGGCGCGGGCGGCTCGCTGAAGAATTTGAGTAGGTGGGTGCGACCGGCGGAGCGCCGAGGGAAGTGGATCTTCGCGAAGCTAGGCGGTCTTGAGAAGACCGAGGATGGTGAGCCGGAGCTGTTCTAGGTCGATGGGTTTGCTCAGGCAGGCATCGAAACAGGGATCGCCCTGATCGACGGTGAGCGGGGGCGGGGAAGCTCCGGTGAAGAGAACGGTTTTGATCGACGGCCGGTGCCGCTTGACGACCTCGAGGAGCTCAGCCCCCTCTCCGTCGTTGTCGGCGCCCGACTCGAGGCCGGTGAGCAGCACGGAAATCGGCATCCGTCCGAGAAGCCGCTCGGCGCTCCGCCGGTCGCTTGCGGAGAAGACCTCGTAGCCTTGCCAGTGCAAATGTCGCTGCACGCGAACGATGAAACGTAGATCACGGTCGACGATGAGGATTCCCAGGCGGTGGCGCATTGTTGTCATCGGGTCTCCCAAGTCGCTCCCATCCCAGCGCTTTCGTCGAGGCAGCGATGCCGAGAAGAGGAATAAATCTGTCGCCGGGATCTCTGATGGGATAATATCAGAACAAGTCTGCCGTTTCAAGTTCGGGACAGACAAAAGCTGTCTTTGCGGCCCAAAGGCGCCCTTGGTGCCAACATAAGCCGAAATGACAAGCGCTCGGGCTTTTCGGCAGGCGGTCGTCGGCCGGCTGCGGTACTTGATCGACCTGCGTGGCAAGTCGGTCGCGGCGGTGGAGAAGGAGATGGGGCGGGGCCGCGGCTATATCGGCGACGCACTGCGGGGAGAGAAACGGATTTCCCTCGAAGTGCTGCTGGAGGTGCTCGAGCACCTACGTGTCGAGCCCGAGGCGTTCTTCTCCGGCAAGACGCCCGAAGAAGCGCGCTGGGACCTGGGTCAGAGCTCAACGGAGGCCAAGGAGATCGCGGACAGCAAGGTCACCTCCGAGTTGCTACGCAAGTTGGGGAAACGCGCTTCGGCCAGCGGCGACCCCTTGCTGGAAGACGTGTCCGCGCTTCTCGAGCTGTTGACCCGGGCGCTCGAAAGCCGCGGCCTCTTGAGCCCCGACGAGATCGAAGAAGCGCTCTCGGGCGCCGAGAAGAAAAAGAAAGGGTAGCGGCGCCCCATCGTTCGGCCGCCAGAGACGGCGGCCGCTTCAGAGAAGGAGGCGAAGCACGAGACCCGTATGCTTGAAGCGGCCGGCGCCCCTGCCGGCCGTTGAGCCCGGCGTGGCTACACTCTACGGTCCACCAAGCTGTAGACCGCCGGGATGATCAGGAGGGTCAGGAACGTCGAGGTCAGGAGTCCGCCGATGACGGTCAGCGCCATCGGGCTTCGCAGCTCGCTGCCCTCGCCCAGGCCCAGCGCCATCGGCGTGAGACCGAGCACCGTGGTCGCGGTGGTCATGAGGATCGGCCGCAGCCGTCTCGAGCCCGCCTCCCTCAGCGCTTCGAGCTTGGCGCGGCCTTCCCGGCGCAGGCGGTTGGTGGCGTCGATCAGGAGGATCGCGTTGTTGACCACGATTCCGGCGAGCAGGATCGCTCCGATCAGTACCACGATCGAGATACGTACCTCAAACAAGGCCAGGGTCGCGATCACGCCGATGGCCGCAAAGGGAATGCTGAAGAGGATCACCAGGGGGTGGAGCAGCGACTCGAACTGCGAGGCCATCACCAGATACACCATGAAGACCGCCAGAAAGATGGCCAGACGCATACTGTCGAACGATGTCTCCATCTCCTGGCGCTGCCCGCCGATGGTCCAATCGAAGCCCGACGGCATCTCGGTCTTCTCGAGAGCTTC
Organism: Candidatus Multivoradales bacterium; assembly: GCA_965224065.1. Lineage (GTDB taxonomy): Bacteria > Acidobacteriota > Thermoanaerobaculia > Multivoradales > JAHEKO01 > JAOTZA01. The sequence continues at coordinate 2,093,510 of CBDCYF010000005.1, read as the reverse complement.
GGCGATCTTCTCGGAAACGGTTCCCAGATCACTGCCCACCAAGTTGGCGGTGACCACCGCCACCCGCTCGCCCTCGGCGCGCCGGATCTCCGCCGGACCCTCGACTTCCCGTACCTCGGCCAGGGCCGAGAGCGGGATCGCGGTCTTGCCCTCCTGATGCACGGCGAGCGCGAGCAGATCGCGCACGCTGTCGCGGTAGGTCTCGTCGCTGCGCACCCGGATGTCGATCTGGCGATCCTCGCGCTGAATCTCGGTGGCGACGATGCCCTGGACCTTGGAGCGCAGCAGCTCGGCGACCTGCCCCAAGGTGAGTGAGTAGTTGGCCAGCCGGGCGCGGTCGAAGCGCACCTGAAGCTCGGGGTTGCCGCCCTCGGTCGAGGACTTGACGTCGGTCAGCCCCGGGATGGCCTTCATCTGCACGGCCAGGTTTTCCGACAGACGCTTCAGCAGCTCCAGGTTGTAGCCCCGGATCTCCACCTCGACCGGGGTACGGAAGCTGAAGTACGACGGCCGGCCAAAACGGTACTCGAGGGCCTCCTGGCGGTCGAGCGCCTGCCGCAGGCGGGCCATCAGATCCTCTTCGCGCCCACGGTTGCGAGGAGGAGCCAGCACCACGGTCATCTGGCCGATGTTCTCCCGCCGTTCACCGGCCACACCACCCTGCTCGTTCGACGTGCCGGCTACCGCGTAGACCGTCCGGACCCCGTCGAGCTCGCCGGCAAAGCGCTCGAGCGCCGCCATGCGGCGCTGGGTGACGTCGAGATGAGTCCCCGGCGGCAGCTCGGTGTTGACAAAGAATTCTCCCTGGATGAGCTCGGGGACCAGCTCGCGGCCCAGCGAGGGCACGAGCAGAAGGCTCACGACCAGCAGGCCCACCGCGAGAAGGACCGTCGGCAGCGGTCGCGCAAGCACCCGGCCGAGCAGGCGGTCGTAAAACCGGGCCAGGCCGGAAAGGACCCTCTCGAACAGGCCGAGGACCGGCGCGGTGGCCGCCCGTAGAGCTTGCCCGATGAGTTTCGCCGTGCTCCGGAGCGTTCGCGCGATCCAAACGCCGGCGGAGTGCGCGGCACGCGTCGCCCGTCCGCTCCGAGGGCCTTCCGGCGCCGAGCGGGCGGTCTTGGAGCCAAAGTCGCGCGACGCCAGCATCGGGATCACGGTCAAGGCCACGAGCAGCGAGATCGACAGCGAGTAGGTGACGGTCAGGGCCTGGTCGCCAAAGAGCTGGCCGGCGATGCCCTCCACAAAGACGATGGGCACAAAGACGCAGATGGTGGTCAGCGTCGAAGCGACCACCGCGCGGGCCACCTCTCCGGTGCCGGCTTCCGCGGCTTCGCGCTCGTCGAGCCCCTGGTCACGGCGGCGCTGGATGGCCTCCAGGACCACGATCGAGTTGTCCACCAGCAGACCGATTCCCAGCGTCAGACCGCCCAGCGACATGATGTTGAGCGAGATGCCCGAGACGTACATCAAAAAGAAGCTGGCCACGACCGAGATCGGAATGGCGACGCCGATGATCGAGGTCGTCTTCCAACTGCGCAGAAACAGATAGAGCACCAGAATCGCCAGCAGACCGCCATAGACCGCGGTCCGCAGCACCTCCGAGACCGACTGGCGGATGTAGCGAGCCTGGTCCGTCACCACGGTTAGCTCGAGCGCCGGGTCGATCTGGGCCAATCGGGATCCCGCCGTTTCGAGCCCGTCGCGGACGGCATCGGAAACCGTTACGGTGTTGGTGCCGCCCTCCTTGTAGATCGCCACCTCGACGCTCTCGCGTCCGTCGATCCGGGTGATCACCTCGCGCTCCCGGAAGCCGCGCACGACCCGGGCAACGTCCTGGAGCCGCACGATGGCCCCGCGCGAGCTGTCGACGACCACCGTCTCGAGATCCTGCGGACGGAGAAACTCGTTGACCGTGCGGACCAGATACTCGGTCTGCCCCTCGCGCAGCCGGCCGCCGGTCAAGTTGATGTTCTCCTGCGCCAGGCGCGCGAGCACGAGGTCGGCGGTGAGCCCCAGGTTGGCCAGCCGCCGCTCGTCCAGCTCGACCTGGATCTCTTCCTCCAGCCCGCCGCTGACGACCACTGCGGCCACGCCCTCGATGCGCTCGAGGGTGCGCTTGACCCTCTCGTCGGCCACCAGCCGCAGGTGGACGAGATCGTCGAGCCCGCTCAAGCCCAGCCGCATGATGGGGTCGAGCGAGGGGTCGTAGCGCAGCAGGATCGGCCGTTCGGCGTCGACCGGCAGCTCGAGGACATCCAGCCGCTCGCGGACGTCGAGGGCCGCCAGATCCATGTTGGTGCCCCAGCCGAGCTCGAGGGTGACCTCTGAGACGTCCGGGCGCGAGCTCGAGACGACCCGGACGACGTTGTTGACCACCCCGATGGCGTTCTCGACCGGGCGGGTAACCAGATTCTCGACTTCGAGCGGCGCGGCCCCCTCGTAGTCGGTGCGCACGCTGATCGACGGATAGGTGATGTCGGGCAGCAGGTCGGTGGCCAGCCGCTGAAACGCCACCAGCCCGAAGACCACCGCCGCGACCGCAAAGATAAAGACCGAGACCGGCCGGCGGACCGAGAAAGAGACCAGCTTCATGGGAAGCCTTGTCTACCGGTTGGCGGCGCGTTGACGCATCCGCTCGAGCCGCTCTTCGACCTCTTCTTCCGAGAGCCCGCGGTCGCGCATCCGCTGCTTGACCGCCTCGAGTTGCTCGGCCGAGAGGTTCGAGGGATCGAAGCCCATTCTTCCCGGTGGGCCCGGTGGCCCACCGAGACCGGCCCGGTTGCCGGGCGCCGCGCCGGGTCGCTCGGCGAGCTGGTCGCCGGCGACGGTCTCGCCACCGGGCCGGTTCAGTACCTGGATGGGGGTGCCGTCGCTCAACCCGTCCTGGCCGACCGTCACTACAAGCTCACCCGGCTCGACACCTTCGAGGACCTCGACCGCGTCGCCCTCGGTAAACCCGAGCGCCACTTCCCGGCGTTCGGCCACGCCGTCGCGGGCGACGTACACGGTGTCGCCGATCGACTCGAGCGAAAGGGCCGCCTTGGGAATCACCAGGGCGTTTTCACGAGTGTCGGTGCGCAGAAAGACCCGCGCGAACATCCCCGGTCGCAGCACACCGTCGGCTTCCACCTCGAGCGTGACCTTGACCGTCCCGGTGGCGGCGTCCACTACCGGACGGATCCGCAGCACCCTGGCGTCGAACCGTCGCTCGCCCCAGGCCTCGACCGTCAGATGCGCGGCCTGGCCGACTTCGAGCCGGGACAGCTCGCGCTCGGGCACCTGGATGGGGCACAGCAAGGGGTCGAAGTCCGACAGGCGGAACAGCGGCGCGCCGGGGGAGACTTGCTGGGCAAACTGAACGTGACGTTCGATCACCAGCGCGTCGAACGGCGCCCGGATGCGGGTATAGCCGAGCTGGATCCGGTTCGATTCGAGCTGTGCCCGAGCGGTCTCGTAGCGGCTCGAATCGGACTCGTACTCTTCGGGGCTGATGAGCTGGAGGTCGCGCAGCCGCACCGCGCGATCGTAGGCCTGCTTGGCCTCCTCCAGGTTGACCCGCGAGATCTCGACCTGCGCCCGGATCTCCTCGTCGTCGATGCGGGCCAGGATCCGCCCGCGGCGGACCCGGTCCCCCTCTTCGACCGAAAGCTCGACCAACGGGCCGGTGGTGCGGGCCACGACCAGGACGTCGTTTTCGGCTTCGAGGGTGCCGTTGGATTCGAGAAAGGCCGAGATCGCGCGGCGCTCGACCGGCGCCGCTTCCACCGGAACCGCGGCCGGAGCGCCGCCGGCCGGCGATCCCGGGCCGCCTGGGCCCCCAGGCCGCCCGCCACCCGGGCCACCACCTGCCCTGCGTCCGGCGTTGCCCGGTCCACCCTCGGTCTCGGCCCCGCCCTGGCCGCAGGCTGCGAGGATCAACGCCAACGTCGTGACCGCAAACCACCGAAGCGGCCGGCGCCCCTGCCGGCCGGATCGGCGGGGCCCGCGGCGCCTCACGCGGCCTCCCCGGCTGCCCGCGCCACCCGCCGCAGAAACGCCGAAAGATCGTCGAGCAGCGAATAAAACGTCGGGATGATCAAGAGCGTCAGAAAGGTCGAGGTCGTCAGCCCGCCGATGATCACCAGACCGATCGGCGCCCAGGTCGCCGCACGGCCCTCGACCGGGCCAAACCACTGCGGGAGCAGAAACGGCGCAACCATCGGGAGGAGCCCGAGGATGGTGGTCACCGCGGTGATGACGATCGGGCGCAGCCGGTGCTGCCCGCCGCGCAGGATCGCCTCGTCGCGGCCCAGCCCCGTCGAGCGCAGGAAGTTGACGTGATCGATCAGCACGATCGCATTGTTGACCACCACACCCAAGAGCACAATCAGCCCGATCATCGTCATCGTCTCCCAGGGCTGATTCGTCAACTTCATCACCACCGCCACACCGAGCAGCGCAAAGGGTACCGACAGCATGATGGTAAACGGTTGGGTAAAGCTCTCGAACAGCGCCGCCAGCACCATGTAGACCAGGGGCAGCGCGAAGAGCAGCGCAAACAGGCCCGCCGACTGGTCCCGCTGTTGCCGCCGGTTCCAGCGGCCAAAGCTCCATTCGTATCCCGGCGGAAGCGACTGAGAGCCGACGATCCCGGTGATCGCCCGCATGGCTGCGAAGGTCGCCCCCGAGCTGGCGGCGTTGGCCGAGATCGTCACCTTGGCGCGCCGGTTCTCGCGCTCGATCGAGCGGGGTCCGGCGACAAAGTCGAAGTCGGCCAGCGCGCCGAGCGGCAACGCCGCCGCGGTGGCGAAGACCGGGACGTTTTTGAGCTGGTCCAGCGTTTCGCGCTCGTCCTCGCGGTACTGCATGACGAGGTCGACCTCCCGCTCGCCGGTCTTGAAGTAGCTCACCGCGCGGCTGGAGAGCGCGTTGGCCACGGTGAAGGCCACCGCCCGCGACGACAGACCGGATTGCAGCGCGCGCTCGCGCTCCACCGACACGCGGATCTCCTCATCGCCGCTCTCGAGCGAAGTGTCCACGTCCCGGATCATCGGCAGCGCGGACAGCCGCTCGGCCACCTGTTGGCTCAGGAGCTCGAGCACCGCCGGGTCGTCGCCCATCAGTTGGATCTCGACCCCCGAAGTGCCGTGCCGCCCGGCCTGGGTGGCCATGCGCAGCTCGACGCCGGCCTTTTTGGGCAGCAGCTCGCGGATGCGGTCGCGTACCGTGGCGGTCGTCAACCGGCTCTCGTTCTCGTCCTTGAGATAGATGTCGAATTGACGGCTGCGCCGCCAGCTCGCGCGCGAGCGCCCGGTGCGGCGGTCGTAGTTGTAGCTCACGTCGGCGATATCGAGCTCGTCGCGGTGCCGGTCGAGCACCTCGTAGACTTCTTCGTAGAGGGCCGCGATCTGCTCCGTCGAATACTGCTTGGGCGTGTCGACCTTGAGGATGATCTGGCGCTCGAGCTGCCGCCCGGAGAAAGAGCGCTCGATGGTGGAGAAGAGGTAGATCGAGCCGGCGAAGAGCAAGGCGATCGAGATGACAAAGGCCAAGCGGTGTCGCAGGGTGAAGCCGAGGACCCGCGAGTAGACGCCGGTCAGTTTGCGGAACAGGCCTCCTTCGCGCGACGCCTGGTCTTTGAGGACCAGCGCCGCCACCATCGGCACGACCGTCAGCGCCACCAGCAGCGAGGCCACGATCACGATGCACACGGTGACCCCGATGTTCTCCATATAGAGCTTGAAACGGCCGTCCGAGCTGAGAAAGATCAGCGGCAGGAAGACACACATCGTCGTGATGGTCGAGGCGACGATCGGCAGCGCCACTTCGCCGGTTCCGGCGAGCGCCGCGGTCCGCGCGTCGGCCCCCAGCTCGTTGCGGTGGCGGAAGATCGATTCGATCACCACGATCGAGTTGTCCACCAGCATCCCCAGCGCCAGCATCAGCCCTGCGAGGCTCACCACGTTGAGCGTGATCTCGAAGACGCCGGCCTGGCGCAGAAAGTAGAGCAGCACAAAGGTGGCGACCACCGAGATGGGAATCGCCACCGCGATCAGAAGGGTGGTGCGAAAACGGCGCAAAAAGAGATAGACGGCCGCGATCGCCAGCAGCCCACCCACCAAACCGGCGTCGCGCAGCTGGCCGAGACCCCGGCGCACGTCGAGCGAGGCGTCCGAGTAGATCCGGATCGCCGAGCCGGAGGCCTCGGGGAGCTTTTCAATCTCGGCCAGCTCGGCCTTGACCCGGTCGACCACCGCCAGCAGGTTGGCGGTCGAGGCTTTGTTGACGCTGACCGTGATCGCCTCGACCCCGTTGAGAAAGTTGAACGACTCCTTTTCCGGAAAGGTATAGGAGACCTGTGCGACGTCGCCGAGAGTGAGCCCCGAGCCGTTGATCGGCATCCGCCGGATCTGGTCGGGCGTTTGAAACTCACCGACGGCGCGGAGCAGAAGCTTGCGGTTGCCCAGCCGAACATCGCCGGCCGAGACGTTGACGTTGCTCGACCGCAGAAGCGAGACCAGAGAGCGCAGGTCGAGGCGGTGCGCCTGCAACCGGGCCGGGTCCAGGTTGACTTGCAACTGTGGCTCCTGGGCGCCCCGCAGGTCGACCTGGGCCACCCCCTCGAGCCGCTCGAGCCGGCGGCTGATGGTGTCCTCGGCGAACTCGTAGAGCTGCTCCGGCGGCCACGGAGCCGAGAGATCGAAACGCAAGACCGGTAGGTCGGTGGATTGGAAGCGCCGGATGTTGACCCGTTCGAGGTCGTCGGGCAGCAGGTGGCGGACGCGGTCGACGCGGTCCCGTACCTCGACCGCGGCGAGGTCCATGTCGGTGCCGCCGACAAACGAGACACGGACATAGGCGGCGTCGGGGGCGGCCGTGGCCGAGAGGGTGTCGATGCCGTTGATGGTGCCCAGCGAGTCCTCGAGCGGCTGGACGATCAATCGCTCGATCTCCTCCGGTGAGGACGACCGGTAGCTCGCGTAGACCGAGATGTTGCTCGACGAAAAAGCGGGCAGAAACTCCAGCGGCAAGCGGGCGAGCGAGAGCCAGCCCAGCACCAGGACCCCGAGGACGATCATCCCCATCGTCACGCGCCGCTCGACGGCAAAACGGACCAGGGGATTGATGCGTTGGGACATGACGCGCCGCGGCGGGGGCCGCGGCGTGAATCCTATCCCGGACGCACGGCTCCGCCGTTTATCCAGAGGGACAGAAGGACATTCAGGTTACGTCGTTGCGTGGCTTATCTCGCCATAGCCAGCTCCACCCCTTCGCGCACCCGGATTTCCTGTGGCAGATACCGGCCGCGGACCCAGACGATGGTCTGGCGCTCGAGGGATTTGGTCAGGTCGTCCCAGGCGACCTTGAGCTGCCGAACGGTCCGGATCATTCGATCGGGCTGCCAGGCGCTGCCGCCGGCTTCGTCAGCCAGGCCCCACACCACCAACGGCACGCGAATCGCTGCGAGGTAGTTGCGTACTGCCTGCGCGGACAGGGCGCTCGCATCGGGCTCGTCATCGCTCAGCACCAGCACGACCGCGCGACGGCGGTTGTTTTCCACCGCCGTCAGGCCGGCGACCGCGACTGCCTCCGCCAACCGTTGCGCTTTGGGCGAGAAACACCTGAAATCCCAGTGCATCAGCCACGGAAGCCCTCCTTGCGAGCGCGTGTACTCCTGCGAGACGGGAAAAAGAGCGTGTTGCAGCTTCTGACCTTGTCGCGTGTTGATCAGCGGAGAAAGAAAACGCAAGCGATGGTTCTTTTTGAGTCCCACGGCAAACCGCGCCTGCATGGGATCTTCGAAAACCTGGGTAATCTTCTCCGCCAGCCGGTCGATAAAAAGCCCCGCCTCGGCGTCCCGCACGATGACGACGTCGGTGAGCCCGCGTTCGATCGCCGCGACTTCCAGCCGCTCTCCCGCCGGATCGACAAAGCTGTCCATCAGTTCCTCCGCCCTCGGCAACGGCCCGCGGGGCAGCAGCACCGGTACTGCGGTTAACTCGGTCTCGACCTCATCTCCGTACGTCCCTCCGATCGTTTTGACGATGGTTGCCGAGTGGTCGTCCGGGAAACGCAACTCGACGTTCAGGAGATGCAGCTCGTCGGGGTTGTGGGGTGGCAGCGAGATCCGTCCCGAGTCGGAGACCGCCAGCGGGCGGCCGTCGAACGACACCGAGATGTCCTCCGGTGAAGGGGAGACTCGACTCTCCCAGAGGACACGCGCTTCGACACCGGCCCCGTTGTCGCCGGAGGAGATCACGATCTGGGACTCGATCTCACGGCTCGGCAGGTTGAGCCACTGCTCGACTCGCCCGATCTCCCGGCCGTCACCGTCCAGGGCCACCGCCTCCAAAAGGTGAGGCCGCACCTCGTCGCCCAAATCGAGTCGAAAGACCCAGGGGGAGACCGAGCGCATGGCAACGGCGTCGCCGTCCAGGCGGAGCTCGACCGCCGCCACCGGACCGTCGACGGCGACTTCCACCGTCTGCACACCGAAAACCAGCCCCAGAAACAGAGTGACAAAAGCAACCATGGCGATACAACCGAGCACTTCAGAGCTGCAATTCGCAGGCCACTTGCCTTTGTGCCAAGATCATCCGCGAAGTGACCGCGTCGAACGCCGCCGCATCCCGGGCGCCGGCGCCTTTGCGTTGGCTTGCGGTGGCCTGTCTTCTCACCGTCGGGGTCTCGGTCTGCGGAGCGGAGGCGGAGGTCCTCGAGCTCACCGGACGCGTGGTCGACACCGCCGGTGCGCCGATCGCCAGCGCCAAGGTCGAGCTGCAGCCGATCCCGCCATTCTACGATCGCGCGCTGCAGATCTTTGAGGGCAAGACCGCCTGGGAAACCGAAACGACCGTCCGCACTACGGCGAGCGGGGAGTACCGACTCGCGGTTCCCGAGCCCGGGATGTGGCAGGTCGAGGTCTCGGCCAACGGGAGAGTGCCGCTGCGATGCCGTCTCGCGCCGCAGCTCGAAAGCGAGACCCTGCCCGACGCCGTGCTCGAGGCCGACGCGGGTCTCGACGTGCGGGTCGAAGACGGTGATGGCTCGCCGCTCGCGGGTGCTCAGGTGTGGGCCGCGTTGATCGTCGATGAAGAACCGAGGTCCCGACGCGGCGCTCCTCGATTCGTCTCGCCGTGGAGGGCCACCGGAAACTACGGCCGAACCGGCGAACGGGGGCGGGTGCGCCTGGCCCGTAAAGCGAGTCAGAAATATCGTCTTCATAGCTTTGCGACGGGTTTTCTCCCCGCGGTTTCGACCGAGCTGTCGACGGCCAGCACCACCCTGCGGCTGGAACCGGGGAAGCCGGTGACGGTGCTCCTGCGGTCCGCCGCGGGGGATCCGGTTCCCGACGCCGTCGTCACCGTTTCACCGCTCAACTGGGTGGCCGCGGTGGTTGGCGAGGGCGGTCGCGCCCGCGTGTTTGTGACGCCCGGAGAGCCGTTGCGCCTGACGGCGCGGCAGAAGGAAGGTCAGATCGAAGCCACCGAGCTGTCCGTGCCCAAGTCGGATTTTGCGGATGGCGACGAAGTGACGCGCTCCTGGGCGCTGCCGCCGCCGATCACGCTCGCCGGGCGGGTGATCGACCGCGAGACCCGGGAGCCCGTGGGCGCCGCCATGGTCTTTTCACCGCAAGATGTCGGGGAGATCGAAAGGAGCGATGCCGACGGAAGCTATCGAGTTGTCCGCGGTTCGGGCGAGCGATGGGTTCTCGAGGCCGCCGCGCCCGGCTATGCGCCGGCCGTTGCGCAGGTTTCGACCGGCCCCGACGGCCCGCGCGGCGCGACTCTCGCGCTTCGTCCCACCGGCGCCCTCGCCGGCAGGGTCGTGGACCCGGTCGGTGAGCCAATCGAGGATGCGCTGGTGCGAGTCACCGCAGAGCGTCAGGCTTTGATGGCGCGCACGACCGAGGAGGGAGCGTTTCGCATGGGCGGTTTGGTCGCCGGGCGATCGTACGAGCTGGTGGCCGATGCGCAAGGCTTCGCTCCGGAGTACCGGCGGCTCAAAGCGCGGCCTGGGCATGACGTCGAGATCGTGCTTCAGCCGGGCCGCTCGGTTACCGGCCGGCTGGTCACTCCGGATTTCGAGCCGGTGGTCGGCGGCCGGGTGTATATGGTGGCCATCGAATCCGACCCGAGAATGCGGTCTTATTCTTTGCGGACCGAGCGGCTGCCCCGGGCTGGCACCGACGGCGAAGGCCGATTTCGGCTGGACGGCCTGCCGCCGCGGTTGATGGCATTAGTGGCGCGCCACGAAGGTCTCGCCGATCGGGTCGTGCGCGGTATCGAGCTGGCCGACCACCCGGCTGGGGACGAGACCGTCTTGGATCTGGGAGACGTCGAGATGGGTTGGGGAGTCGCTCTCGAGGGCCGCGTCGTTTCGGATGACAAGCATCCGATCGAAGATGCGAGGATCGTCATCTATCCTCAGATATTCGATCCGGCCGTAGCAGGGCTCCAGTCCGAGGAAGACAGGCGACGCAACACGACCACGGATACCAAAGGCGGGTTCCGGGTCGAGGGACTGAGCAAAAACCAGAGTCTCACCGCGTCCGTAAGCCACCCGGACTACGTCGACCGGTGGCTCCCCGATGTCGATCCGCAAGACGAGGCACCCGTTGAGATCGTTCTCGAACGGGGGGCACGGATCGCGGGCCGCGTAGTCGATGACTCGGGTCAGCCGGTCGAGGGCGTGCGGCTCGACGTCATGACCATAGCGCGGGAGACCCCCTCCGCGGGCCGGATGGCAGGAGCCCTCGGGCAGCGGCCAGGCTTCTCCAAAGTGGACGGAACCTTCGAGATCCTCGGGATCGCGCCCGGCCGGGTCGAGCTGGGGGTTCAGCCGGTGAGGGGCTGGATTGCTCATGAGCCGCTGGAAATGACGCTCTCGGCCGGTGAGGAGCGCACCGGTGTCTTGGTGCGGGTCGGTCGTGGAGCCGAGTTGGCGGGTCGGGTGACCGACACCGACGGCCGGCCGGTAGAAGACGCCGGCGTGCAGGTGTCCGTTCACGGTTCGGGGTCGAGCCTCGTCAACAGGTTCCACGTTCGGAGTCCCAGCAGCCACGGCTCGACCGACGGCGATGGCCACTACTCGGTTCGCGGCATCGACCCCAAAATTCCGCAAGTAGTCGTTTCGGTGCGTCATCCGGACTACGCGTCGCTCGAGCGGACTTTCGAGATCCGGCGGGGTAGAAACCACCTGGACCTGGTGGTCGAAAAAGGCGGCGTGCTGTCGGGTGTGGTACTGACGGAAGCGGGCGAGCCGGTCGGGGGAGCGCAGATCGAGATGAGCACGGTCGCGACCCACGCGGTGGTCATGGGAGGGAACCAGGTGGCCGAAAGCGGCGGCGATGGGAGGTTCGAGATCTCGGGACTCACCGCCGGCGCGTATCGGCTGCGGGCGAGAAAGACGGGCTTTGCCGAGAGCGCGCTCGAAACGGTCGAGGCGGGCCCGGGTCAGGACGCGTATGTGACGCTTACCCTTCGGACGGGTGGAACGATTCGTGGCCGCATCCTGGGTGTCGACCCGGACGATCTGGGACAGGTCCAGGTGATCGCTACCGATCGGGAGAACGGCGCGGCCACTGGGACGGTCGATGAAAATGCCGAGTACCGTATCCTCAATGTCGGTTTCAGTGAAGGCCAGATCATGGCGATGATCCAGGCGCGCGGCCGGGTCGCCACGGAGTCTTTTGCGCTCGACCCGAGGGGTGGTGAGACCTGGGTGGATCTGGAGTTCGGCGAAGGCTCGACACTGAGCGGTGTTGTGCGGCGGAACGGAGGGGCGCTCGAGGATGCGCAGGTCGTCGTGCACGGAAGCGGACGTGGACTTGGCACGGCGAAGACCGATTCGAACGGGCGGTTCCGGATCGAAGGGCTCGAGGACCGCATGATGCAGGTAACGGTGTCGAGCCATGGCGACCGTCGTACCCAATCGGTCCTGATGGCGGGGGACACCGAGATCGAGATTGACCTTTCGAGCGCGCGGCTGTCGGGGCAGGTGGTGACCGAAGATCGACGCGAGCCGGTCGCCGGGGCGCGCGTGACCGCCGCGGCCGATGGCGATCTGTCGACGGTTTTTAGCAGGCTTCGGACGATCACTTCGTTCGCCGGGGAGTTCGAGCTTGATGTTCCCGCGGGAAAGAGGGTGACGGTGCGGGCTCGAGCGGCCGGTCTCTCGGAGGACTCGTTGACCGTGGATACCGCATCGGGCGATGTCACCGGCCTCGAGTTGGTACTCGGGACGGGCGACGAGCTCGAACTGTCGGTGACGATGTGGAACGGTCTGCGGCCGGGCCAGGTTAGCCTCGCGCTCCTCGACGGCTCGGGGAACCGCGTCGCGGCGGACTCCTTGATGGGCCGGCCGGCGGGGAGCTTCCGGATGGCCTCCGCGCCACCCGGCGAGTGGACGCTGCTCCTCGCCACCGAGGGCGCAGCGGTAGTGTCGCAGGGAGTGACGATCCCGGGGCCGGCGGCCGAGGTGGTTCTGCCGCAAGGGGCGTCGGTCTCGGTTGCGATCCCATTGGATGCGGCGGTCGCCGGGGCCAGGGTGAGGCTCCTCTCGCCCAGCGGAACCCCGCTGGTCGTGCCGATGTTGGGCGAGGCGCTGTCCGAGATCCCGCTCCCGAACCCCTACGGCGCAATCCCGTTTGTCCCGCCCGGCGACTGGATCGTCGAGCTCATCGACCCGTCGACCGGGGTGCGGCGCCAGCCGGTGACGGCGATTGCCGGCGAGATCGCTCGAGTGAGCTTCGAGTAATAAGAAATCGGCCTACCGGGCGCGGCGCGAAAATTCGCCCGCCCTCGGCGTGAGCTCCCGAGCGCCGGCCGGGTCGACATGCCGTCGTTGCAGCCACCGAACTCCGAACAGGTCCACCAGACCGCGCCAGGCGCGGTTGCCGATGCCGTATTTCGACTCGCCTTCGAGACGCGGACGGTGCCGCACGGGGAGCTGGGTGACCGTTCCGCCCGCCATGCGGAGAAGAGTGGGCAAGAATCGATGCATACTCGAGAAGACCGGTACCCGTTCCAGCAGATCGGCCCGGACGACCCGCAGCGAGCAGCCGACGTCCTCGATCGAGTCCCGGGTGACCCGGTTGCGGATGCCGTTGGCGATCCGTGACGACACTTTCCGAACCCAGGAATCCCGACGCTCCTGCCGGATGCCGCAGACCACGTCATAGCTCGACGACGCCTCGACCATGCGGGGAAGGTCCGCCGGGTCGTTCTGCAGATCGGCGTCGAGGGTGATGACCCGTTGTCCCCGAGCCGCCCGGAACCCCGCTGCGAGCGCCCCGGACTGACCCTGCTGACGCTCGAGATGGAGAAGCCGTAGCCGCGGGTCCTCGGCCGCGAGCGTCTTGGCGGCCGCGAGGCTCCCGTCGGTCGAGGCGTCGTCGACCAGGAGAACCTCGAAGGAGCCGTCGAGCGATTCCATCACCGGGACAAGCTCTTCCAGAAGCGGTTGGAGATTCTGTTCCTCGTTGAAGAACGGGATCACCACCGAAAAGGCCGTCGAGCGATCGTCGGTGTTGAGATCGGGTGTGGGCATTCGAGGGGCCGAGCCGCGTATAAAGAGGTTATCGCGGAAGGGAATGAGTCGAATCGGCCGGCGTCAGTCCAGGTACCCCAACGCCCTCAGCCGCTGCTCGATCTCCTCCCGGCTCTCCTCGCTCATTTGGCTCCCCCGTCTCGGTGCCCTGGCGCCGTAGCTGGCGATCTCTCGCACCGGGTGCGCCTGCAGAAAATCCGGTGCGATCATCTCGGTGATCACGCGGCCGTCCATCTCCTTCGAGAGCGGCAGACCCATCAGGTGCAGGATTGTCGGCGCGATGTCGAACACCGAGACACCCTCCAGCCGGGTGGCGCGGATGTTCTTGCCCGAGACGATCACGATGCCGTCCGGAGCGTGCGGGTGATTGCCCGAAAGAGGTAGCTCGCCGGTGGCCTCCATGCCGTGGTCGCTGACCACGACGACCACCGTGTCGTCGTCGATGAGCTCGAGGAGCTCGCCCAGGATCGAGTCGACGAGGGCCGTGTAATCGCCCAGCAGGTCGCCAAAGCGGGCCACGTCGGCCGGTTCGATCCCCTCGAAATGCTCGGGCTCGACGTATTGCCAGAACAGGTGCGAGATGATGTCGATCCCGCGCAGATAGAAGGTGGAGAAACCGGGCCGGAAGCGCTCCATCAGCATCTTCTCGCTCGACCAGGTGTTGGCGTCGCGATGGTAGATCCACTTGAAATTGGACAGCGGCTCGTTCTCGGTGTACGGCCCGTTGAGCCGGGCCAGCTCCTCGTCCGAAAGCGACAGAAAGCGCTCCACCTCGGCGCGCGCCATCGGCTCGTCCGGGCTTTTGAGTAGCGGCCGGATCTCCGGATAGAGCGTGGGCGGGTAGGTCAGGGCGTCGAGCGTTCGATCGAGCGACTCGGCGTGGGGCTCGGGGGTCATCGAGATGTACTCCGAGACCAGATAACCGTTGACCTCCTCGGCCGGCCAGGTCGCCCACCAACTGTTGACACCGACGGTGAACCCGGCCTCACCCAGGATGTCCCAAAGGGCCTTAGCCCTGCGCATGTCGCTCGTGACCGGCAGGGTCTCGATCCACCCGAGCTTGCGCACCAGGTTGATGACCAGGCGAACGCCGGTGAAGCGCGGATAGCTCGCCTGGACCAGACCGAACACATAGCTGGTATTGAGACCGGGAATCTTGGTCACCACATAGTCGCGGATGCCGTGCTTTTTTGGCGTCATGCCGGTGGCGACGGTGTTCCAGATGAGCGGCGACTCGGTTGGCTCGAACGTCGTCAGGGGACCCGACGCGCCCGTCTCGACCAGCCCGGCGAGGACCGGGAGCCTGCCGGCTTCGAGCAGCGGGCCGAGGGTCTTCCAGTTCGCCGCGTCGAGGGCGACCAGGAGCACCTTGGTGCCGGTGGGGTCGAGCCGGAAGTCGGCGGCGGGCTGCGCGTCGTCTTTTGGAGTGCGTCCCAGAGAGTAGCCGGCGCCGAACAGCCAGACCCCCAGCAGCGCGGCCAAGACCGGCAGCGCGACCCAGCGGACCTTTGAAAAACCGAAGGCGAGCTTGCGATGCAGAACAAAAACCAGCCAACCGGCCAGGACCGCCGCTACCAGGGCCGCCGCCAGCTTGGCGATTGCAAGCGGGGAGAGCAGCGAGCCCTGCTCGACGACCGAGACCCGGAAACGCCACCACGAACCGAGGTAGAAAAACACCCCAAAGCCAACAAAGCCGGCGGCGGCGAGCGAGCGAACGTCCTCAGCTCGCCAGCCTCGCCCGGGCCCCGGCCAGGCCAGCCGTATCGCTGCCGCGACCCCGGCCCCCAAGGCGAGCGATGCCGCGCCGTACACCAATGCCAGGTAGAAGAAGGCCACCAGCAGGTCGGGCAGGGTGCGCAGCGGGTGGTTGAGCCAGGTGATCGAGACGGCCAGGCCCAGGCCGACCAGGAGGCCGTAGAGGAGGCACGCTCGCAGCACGGGTGCAAGGAGTGGTGGTGTCGGGAGTCCGTCTGAAGCTGTATCCGCCATGTCGAAGTAGGTCGCTGCTGACCTCATGAGGTGCGAGGTCGCGCCAATTGTGTCGCGATTGCGCTAGGGGTTCTACAACGCCTGTCTTGCGACGGCTCTGGGATTATGAGATAAGTATTGGCAGAACAACCGAAAAAGTTCTCAGGCTGTCCGCTGGTCGGGCAATGTGGCGAATTCCGCGAGCCGTGCGGGCTTCAGCCAAAAAGGCCCATGTGGGCCAAGTCGAGTCGAATCGATACATCAGAAGGAGGGTTGGTCTTATGAAGCAGTGGAGAACAAGTCAACTCGTGAGCGCGCTTGGCGTGGCTTTGGTGATGACCGCTGGTGGCTTGAGTGCAGAGACGGTACAAGCTGGCGATTCGCCCGATCTCGGCTGGGGACCAACCCACGTAACGTGGGAAAGCGAGGCGATCTTCGGATTCATGAGTATTGGCGACTACTTGGTGGAGTCACGTCGAACAAAAAAGGGATCCATAACTACGCTGATGGGTTCAGAGCTCCAGCCCATCGTCCGGCTAGTCGATGCGAGCAACAACGGGCACACGCTGCGTCTCGATGTTCGTACCGGGCGCAAGAAACGCAGGAAAGCGAAGACCTCCGAATGGAGACCTGTCGCCAGACTTGCTCTTCAAGAGGAGCAGGCGCGGCCCTTGGTCTGGTCGGCGCTGCAACTCGTCTATCTATGGGACACTCCCGATTTCGTCAGAGAAGTAGAACGATACGCTCAAAAGACGCGAAGAGGGTCGAGAGCACGCAGGCGAGGGGCCCGGCTGCCACTTGTCAAAACGCAGTGGCAAGGTGGGCTGCTCCGACCTGTTGCTGTCGAGAGCGAACAACGACTCGCGAACGAGTTTCTTGGGGAAACGGGGGCGAGCACCCTCGTATACGACGATATGTTCGCGAGCAGTGAGAAGACAGGGTCCGGTTTTCGAACCACTCTGTGGAAGAGATCGCCCGGGGACCATGGGCTGGTCACTGAGGAACCAAACGGGCCTCCGCTCGGGCTTTTGGTATGGAACTCGACAGCCGAACGCATGTCTTTTTCATTCGGCGAACAAGTCTCGGCTGGGGTGTGGACAGATCTCGATGCCTCGGTGTTGCCAGGAGGTCACTTCCCGTTCGAGCCGAGCATGGCTTGGGCTGAAATTCAGATTCGTCAATCGTGGTTTCAGTTTCTCCGGGCGACAGCGAGGGCGGCCAGTCAGACCAAGGCGGCTGGCTCTCTTCCGAGAACCAACCTGGACACCATCGGCTGCGACGGGCTCCATTTTCTCGACAACTCTTCTCTGAGGCCGTGTTGTGATCAGCATGATCTTTGCTACATGGCAGGGGTCACACACACAGGGGCTGCTTGTTCCTACGTCTCTTGGTTTTGGCCTTTCTGTGGACAAACACCGGGATGTAACTGGCGGTGCCAGCAGTGCAACATTTCGGCGGTAGTCTGTTTCCCTCTCAACCTGGTATTCAATCCGCTGTGCCAGGGTTGTTTGTACGTCGACTTCATGTGGGGTAATCCTGGTAGCTACTGTCATCTAGATGGTCCTGGCTATTGTCCCCCGGAGTGCATCGGCTGCACTTGGTGACGTGAGTCTCGAGTACGGCGGTGGCGAGGATAGGCTCGCTCAAGGCCGTGCCTGCGGATCAGATTGAGACCGGGCCAGCGCTGGGACGGTTGGTATCCGGGCCCCACGCACCGCGAGGTGGCGTTCGTAATCTTTAGTACACTCCGCGCGCTCGATGGCGCACCCGAACAAGCTCTTCTACGCCGGGAGGGGGATAGGCCGCGCGATCTATCCGGTCCGAGCCGTCGGATATTTTTTGGGCGCCGCTTGGCTGGTCAGCTACTGCTATCAGCTCGACAAGCTGGACCCTTGGGTCTGGGCCGTGGTCTTTGTGTTTCTGACCTACCCTCACGTCGCAGCGGCCCGCTACGCCCGATCCGGGTCGGACGCGTGGCGCGAGTTCACCCATCTGGTGATCGACAAATTCCTGATCGGCGTCGCCGCCGTGCTGATCGACTTCGCGCCCTTTCCGGTCGCCGCGTCGTTTACGGTCAACGCGGCCACCAACATGAGCGTCGGGGGGCCGCGGCTGTTCCTGCGCGGGGTGGCGGCCTTTGCCGCCGGTGTTGCGGCGGTCGGATTGGCGCACGGTTTTGACTTCAACCCCGACCCACCCTTCGACGTCACCCTGCTGGCGTTGGCCTATCTGCTGGCGGGAACGCTCGCGGGCAACTACATCGACTACCGGCGCTCGCTGCGTTTCCGGCAAACCAAGCGGCAGATACAGGAGCAAAAGAGCCGGATCGAGGCCCAAGCGGAGGAGCTTCTCCGACTCGACCGCGCCAAGTCCCGGTTCTTCGCCAATCTCTCGCACGAGTTCCGCACTCCGTTGACCCTGATCCTGGGGTCGGTCGGCAACGTGCTGGGCAGCCGGCATGGCGAAGTGAGCCCCGAGAGCCGCCGCCCGCTGGAGGCGGCACAAAAGGCCGCGCGGCGGCTCCACGCGTTGGTCGAGGAGCTGCTGGACCTGGCCCGGTTGGAGGCCGAGAAGCTCCCGCTCCAACCCGCGGTGCTGGATTTCGGGCGGTTTGTCCGCCGGCAATCGGAGCTGTTCCGCGCGCATGCCGAAAAGCGACGCATCGAGTTTCTCGTCACGGCGCCCGACGGTCGCCACTACGCCGAGTTCGACCCCAACCAGATGGCCAAAGTTCTCACCAACCTGCTGGCAAACGCAGTTCGGTTCTGCCCCGCCGCCGGCACGGTCGGTGTGCGAGTGGACAGCGACGACGGATCCGTGCGGTTGGAGGTCGAGAATAGCGGCTCCGAGATCCCGCCCGAGGCTTTGCCGCGGATCTTCGACCGGTTTTATCAGGTCGAGGATTCATCGGTTCCGCGAGACGGCCTGGGCATCGGTTTGGCTCTCTCCAAAGAGCTGGTCGAACTTCACGGCGGCACGATTGGCGTGGACAGCGGGCCCGAGCGTGGCGCGGTCTTTACGGTCCTGTTGCCCGCGGCGGAAGGCTCCGCCGCAACAGCGCCCGATCCGGAGCTGGCGCCAAGCCCCTTTGTGCTCGACGAGGGCCCGGTCGCGTCGCGTCCCGAAGAGGCTCTGCCGACGCGGTCCTGGGCGAGCGCAGCGGACCGGACCACCGTTTTGGTGGTAGACGACCACGCCGAAGTGCGCGAGCTGGTGCGGGTGCATCTCGAGCCCGTGTTCGCGATTCTCGAAGCGGGAGACGGGAACGAGGCGCTCGAGGAAGCGCGCCGCTCGCTGCCCGATCTCGTCATCGCCGACGTGATGATGCCGGAGCTCGACGGCTACGAGCTCTGTCGGCGGCTCCGGACCGATCCCGAGCTCGACTGCATCCCGGTCATCCTGTTGACCGCCCGCGCGACGCCGGCGGAAGCCGTCGAGGGTCTGTCGCACGGAGCCGACGACTACGTGGCCAAGCCCTTCGACGGCGCCGAGCTTCTCGCGCGAGCCCGCGGGCTGATCGCCTCGCGGCGCCGGCTTCAAGCCCGCTGGGATTCCGGTGCTCTGCGACCCACACGGGTCGAGGCGACGTCGGCCGAAGCGGCGTTTCTCGACAAGTTGCGCGAGATTCTGGACCGGAAGGCGCACGATCCCGAGTTCGGCGTCCAGGAGCTCGCCAACGAAGCCGCGATGGAGCGCTCGGCACTCTATCGCCGGGTGCAGTCCTTGCTGGATGAGTCGCCGTCGCAGTTGTTGCGCCGGTTCCGACTGGAGCAAGCGGCACAGCTCTTGGCCCAGAATGCCGGCAACGTCACCGAGATCGCCTACGGTGTCGGCTTTGCCAGCCTGTCGCACTTCTCGAAGTGTTTTCGCGACCACTACGGCGAGACGCCGTCGAAGTATGCGCGCGGGCACAGCCTGAACCGGCCGATTCCGGATCCCGTTCGGGAATGAGCCGTTCGATCGTGCCGTTTGCGGCGTTTTACAACGTGCGCGACAAACGCCACAACGGCTGAGTTAGCTTTTCCGGCCGATTTCCCGCAACCTTTTGGGGCACAACGGTTTGTCCGTTGGGACCCACGGGAGACAGGTCATGAAACATGCGCATAAAACAATAAATTTGTTGATCGTCGCTGTGCTGTTGTCCGGGCTGCCGACAAGAGGGGAGGAGCCCGACGTGCTGTCCGCCTCGGACACCCCGGCTTTCTCCACCAGCGGGCAGAGTATCTGGGGACCGCAGTCGGTCGACGAGAAGGGTTTCGACGTCACGCTGCTCGAGCTCGTCGATCAGGGGACGGCGGAGCAGGTCCTGTGGTTCGACGCCGACGGCACGGTCGCGACGTTCGAAGGGGACCTATCGCTGGTCTGCGCCGAGGGCGACTTCCTGGATCTAGTGAGCGGCGACTGCTACACCTGCCCCGAGAACTACGAGTACGATCCGCTCAAGCCGGTCGATGAGTCCGGCGTCTGCTTCCAGCTCGGGCACGAGACCATCGCCGACCGGGTGGACGACGCCGAGTTCCTGTGCCCCGGCGGCCAGTTCCCCGACGCCGGGCTGACCGGCTGCTACTCCTGTCCGGCGGGCTACGAGCACAACCCGCTCTTGCCGGTCGACGTGCCCGGGGTCTGCTTCGATCCCAGCTTCGAGACGGCTGACCGCAAACGGGACTTCGGCTGCTCGGAGGACGAGTTCCCCGACGCCGGCTTGAGCGGCTGCTACACCTGCCGTTCGGGCTACCAGCACAACCCGCTGCTCACGGTCGACACGCCGGGCGTTTGCTTCCAGCCTCCCTATACCGAAGAGCGCAAGATGAAGAAGTGCGGCACCCGTTCTTGCGCGTTGAGAGATCCGATCTTTGGTGTCTGTCTGGATTGGGACTACTCGTGTTCCGGCTGGCAGGTGCGCGACGGCAACAACCTCTACAAGTGCGACAGCGGATTCACCCACAACATCTTCGTCCCGTTCAACCAGACAGGGATCTGCACCAAGCTCCACGCCGGCAGCAACCGGACCGCGGACTACGAGCACGCCTTCGGGTGCGCGGAGGGCGAGTTCCCGAACCTCGAACTGTCGGGCTGCTACGCGTGCCCGTCCGGCTACGCGCACAATCCTCTGTTGACGGTGAACACGCCGGGCGTGTGTTTCAAAACGGACCTCGACACCGCGACCCGGCAAAACGACATCACCTTGATCTGCGGCGAGAACCAGTTCTACGACGTCGTGAGCAACGGCTGCTACACCTGCCCGGCGGGCTACCGCCACGATCCCTTTCTCACGGCCGACGACGAGGGCGTCTGCTTCGAGCGCGACGACGAGGTCGCCGAGCTCGTGGGGGACACGTTCTTCGGCTGCCCAGCCGGCCAGTTCCCTGACGCCGCGCTGACCGGGTGCTACTCCTGCCCCGACGGCCTCGAGTGGAACCCCTCGGTTCCGGTCCACGTGGTCGGGGCGTGCTCCGACCTCGCGCTCGTTCCGGAAGGCGAGGGCAACTTCAGGGCCGGTCTCACGACGGACTACGACTGGGACATCAAGGTCGGCCTCGAGGGTGGGATCCTCTCCGACCCCGGGAGCGTCGAGATCGGCTTCCAGCCGGCCGTCCGCCTCGAAGTCGAGTCGTTGGGCGACTCGGGCGGCGTCGAGGCGTATGTGATCAAGACCCGGCAGATCCCCGATGTAGGGGTCCTCGACATGTCCTCGACCTGGCCGGGAGTCACCATGTTCCTCGACGCTTACTCGGAGGGCGACTTCCGAGTGGACGGGAGGCTGCTCTTTCCCTATCTCGACCCGCTCACCTCGACCTGGAACCAGGGAGACGAGGCGTTCACGCTCTTCGACGGAGCGACCGACGGCCGGGAGTACGTCGCCGACGATCCCGACACCCCCGAGCACGAACGGCTGGTCGAGTTCTTCGTCGGCGTCGATGACCTCGACCTCACGGTCGGCGGGTTTGACCTGTTCGACGTCGAGGCGACCGGCTTTCCGATCGGGGACTGGTTCGATGGTCTGGACGTGCCGGGCGGCGACATCCTGGAGCCTCCGCTCGAGCTGAGTAGCGCTTTCTTCACCCGGCCCGGGACTCCGGTGGAGTTCGGCTTCGTCATCGCGGAGTTCGGGCTGGCCACGCCGGCGATGGGGACCCCGGTTCGCACCGACCCCAAGTACGAAGGGGAGTTCGAGAGCGAGGTCGCGCTGGGCGACGGCGCGACGAGCAACACCTTCATCGAGCACCGCCTCACGGCCGGCGAGCGCCGCGGCTTTCGGCTGTTCGTGCTCAACGGCGGTCTGAAGGACCCGGACGTGGCGCGGGTCGACTTCGACATCGACGGGATCCTGGCGTGGACCACACAGCAGCCGGTCGGCGGTGTGAAGGCCTCGATCCCGTCGCCGGTGCCGCTGATCGACGCCGCCTCCGTGTCGGCCGGTCTCATAGACGAGGACCTGGGGACGATCTTCAGCTTCGAGGAGCGGCTCCGGTTCGACCCCAGACTGGCGGTCGACCTGCACTTCAGCCGGCCGACCGAAGTCGAGACCGGGCCCGGCAGCGGCACCTTCGAGCGAGTCTCGGTCAAGAGGGTCAGGGTGGGGAGAGACATCCAGTTCCACCACCCCGGCGGCCGGCTGACGATCGACCCGGTGTACACGCTCGACGAGAACCTCTTCACCAACGACACCGACCTGGTGGGGGCGGTGACCGTCGAAGCAGAGATCCTGAGCTGGCAGCTCAAGATCCTGGGCGTGCCCAAGACGCTACTGCCGAAGTTCTCGCTCCTGACGTTCGACAGCGGCCTGGCCGATGTCGCCAAGTTCAAGGTCGTCGACGTCAACTTCCACGACGACGAGGAGGAGGCGGCGTTTCCCCTGGCCGGATTCCAGGACGTCCCCGGCAGCCGGTTGGTGGTTCACGGCAGCAATGAGGCGCCACAGGCCCTGTGCGGGGGCGTCACGCTGGAGCTCGACCAGAACGGCGTGGCGAGCCTCGCCGCTCCGGACCTCGACGGCGGCTCCTCCGACCCCGACCCGGACGACGTGCTGAGCTTCGAGGCGGAGCGGACACAGTTCGGCTGCTCCGACCTCGGCGACCAGTCCATCGCGCTGACGGTGTCCGACCAGGACGGCGCCACCGACACCTGCACCGCGACGGTCACGGTCCGGGACACTTTGCCGCCAGCGGGTCCCGACCGGTTGAGCTACACTGGGACCGAGGGAGAGGTCGTCGCGTTCGACTCCGCCGGCGTCGCGGACAACTGTGGCGTTGTCGATCTGGTCTGGACCTTCCCCGACGGGACGCTCAGCTCGGAGACCAACCCCGGCCACGTGTTCGACGATGACGGGGTCTACTCGGTGGCCCTCGCCCTGACCGACGGCGAGAGCAACGCGGCCACCGCGACGGTGGAGGCCGTCATCTCGAACGCCGCTCCAGTGGTGATGCCGCTGGCCGACCGGACCATCTATTCGGGCGACACGCTCAGCGTCACCGCGTCGTTCACCGACCCCGGAGTGGTCGACACCCACGGAGCGACCTTCGACTGGGGAGACGGGGAGAGCGCCGACGGCCTGGTCGAGGAAACAGGGGGCGTCGGAACGGCCAGTGCGAGCCGCGTGTACTACGAGCCAGGGACCTACACCGTGGCCGTAAACGTCCTGGACGACGACGGGGGAGTCGGCGGAGGGTCGTTTAACCTCACTGTCGAGGCGCTGCCGATCGAGATCGACCTGCGGCCGTTCTCCTGGAGAAACGTGGTCAACACGAGGAGCCGAGGGTTCTCGGTCGCCATCCTGAGCACGGCCGGCGAATTTGGGAGTCTCGCAGCGCGGGACGTCGACGCCGGGACCGTGCGTCTCGATCCCGGTAGCGCGCCCGGCCGCCGGTGGCGGGGCTCACTGCGGTTCGACGTCAACCGGGACGGCCGCCGGGACCTGGTGCTGCGGTTCAGGACCCGAGACACCGAGCTGCAACCCGGCGTCGAGCGGGTCGTCGTGAGTGGCCGCACGACCGACGGCCGGTACTTCGAGGGTGCCGATCGGGTGCGGGTCATCGACCGTCGTTGGGGAAGGCGGCCCGGACGCCGGAGCTGGCGCCGCTGACGCCAGCCGATCGTTAGTCGGGATATCTGAGGCCGACAAATCTCCACCGCCCGTCGCTTTCCGGGATACGATGGGGGGGCGGAATAGTCAACTATTTCAAGGGAGATTTCGATATGAAAGCCGTAAGAAACACATTGATGCTGATGACGCTGGCGTGCGTCGTAGTACCCCTGGCCGCCCAGGTCGATCCGGACGAGCTGGGCCGGCTCGACAGCGGAATCGCCGTCCTCGAAGCCACCCACAAGCGGGTAGCGGGGGAGCTGGCGGCGATCGAGCAGGGGATGGCCTCACCCGAGGTCGTCGTCTGGCCGACCGCCAACGGGTGGGCTTCGGCCCCCACGAGCCAGTTGATCGACGAGGTGGCCTTTGTGCAGCTCGCCGCCACACGGCCGGACGGCAAGGACCGGACCGGTCGCATCGCCGGGCTCACGCTACCCGCCGAGTTGGTGGAGGCGGCCAAGGGCAGCCCCGACCGGCCGGCAAAGCGGCTCGTCCGTGAGTGGGCCGAGGCCCATGGCGCGGAGCATCAGGAGGCGACGGCCGCCCTCCACCGCAAGCTCAAGCGCACCGCCAAGATGACCGAGAGCTGGCTGGCCGAGTATCGCGCTCAGCGGCAGGCGGCCACCCAGCCGGTGAGCGGATCGCCCGCCTACCCGCAGGGTGCTTGCTACGTGCCGCCCGGCAAGTGGCAGATCGGCTCCAGCCCGGAGGTGCTCGACGTCGCCGCCAATGGCTACTTCGTCACCGCCACCAAGACCCGGGGCAGCCGCCAGGTGCCGGCGGGGAAGATCAACTTCTACGTTCACCCCCGTACCTGCGACGCCGGCTTGCAGAATGCCGAAGAGGGCTATACCAACCCGTTCTGGGTGCGTTCGCGGGTCCAGGTGCGCTGGATCGAACCGGGAAAGCAGTTCGCGATCCAGTGGCCCGAGCGTGCCGAGACCGTCTACACGCTGGTCGAGTAAAGACACCGACTGCCGGCGAGGAGGCGGTCCGCCTCCTTGCCGGTAACCCACGCGCCGTGTCCGTCCCATCTACCGTATGAGTAGCTCGGAAGCCCAGATGCGGAAGGCGGTAGCGGCCGGAAGGCGGCTCGCCAGGGAGGGATTGAAGGCGCGCGAAGAGGCGCTGAAGCGGCGCCGGGCGATGGCCCAGGAGGTCGAGGCCGGGCTCGCCCTGCCCCAGCTCATGCCCGCTCGGCTCGTCAGGGCCGCGGGTGGCGACGTCCGGGCCGGAACGCTTGTCGCCGAGGGCGACTCATGGTTCCACTATCCGGGCAAGGACATCCTCGACGCCCTCGAGGACGACCACGGCTACGACGTGGAGTCGGTGGCGCATCGGGGCGATCGCTTGGAAGACATGGCCTACAGCCGGAAGCAGTTCGACCGCTTGGCCCGCGTGGTCGAAAAGCTGGCGAGAAGAGGCATCGTGCCCCGGGCCGTGCTTCTCTCGGGCGGTGGCAACGACATCGCCGGAGACGAGTTTGCACTCCTGCTCGATCACGCCCTGTCGCCGCGGCCCGGCCTCAACGAGGAAGTCGTGTCAGGCATTATCGATCGCCGGCTGCATCACGCCTACGTCACCCTGCTGACCGCGATCACGATGCTGTGCAAGCGACGATTCGGGCGCAAGATCCCCATCCTCCTGCATGGCTACGCTCACGCCGTCCCCGACGGTCGAGGCTACTGGGGCGGGTGGGGGCCGCTGCCGGGTCCGTGGCTGCGGCCCGGCTTCCGCAGAAAAGGATTCCCCGACGAGCCGCTTTCGAAACGGACCGCCATGGTGAAAAAGCTGATCGATCGTTTCAACAAGATGTTGATCGCGACCACCAAGCTCGACGACTTCGAACATGTCGGCCACGTCAACCTCCGCCCCGTTCTCCCCAATGACGAGACCTGGGAGGACTGGTGGGCGAACGAGCTCCATCCGACCCGAAAAGGGTTCGATGCGGTCACCAAGGTGTTTGCCGACGCCCTGGCGGCGCTGCCCCCAACCTCCTGATCCGTGGTCGGCGCGTGGTGTAGGGCTCGTCCAGGCGGCCTGCGGCAGCTTGACGGGCCGAGCCTCTGGCGCTGAAAGCGCTCGACGAGCGGGAAATTTCGTCGTGATAAACTGGCCTACGGCCGTTCCAAACAAGTGCACACACGTTCGTCTCAGGCTGGCATCCTCGTAGCGGTGCTGCTCATCGCGGCACTCGGCTGCGTTCCGCCGCCCGAGCCCACCTCGGCCCCGCCAGCCGAGCAACACGGTTCGTCGCCCAGCGTGCCCAGCATGGACGGCGACGAGAAGCCCACGGACACGGTGCTAGCATCCTCCGAGGAGACGAACGTGCCAACCGACACTGAGAAGACGGCCGACAAGATGGCGCCCGGTCTAAGGACCTGGGTCGTGGAAAACAGCGACACCGACCGGCCGCGCACGGCTATTGCGCGACCAGCGTATTCGGCCGATATCGATCAGGCGGTGCACGAGCTAGAGGAATGCGGCGCCGTGGTAGAGAGCGCCGGGGCGGGCGCGATCACCATACAGGCCGACGCGGCGGCCCTCGAACTCGTCGCCGAGCTGGAATGGCTCGTCGCCCTCGAGGAGCCGCGGCGAATGGAACTTAAACTGCCGAGCCTCAGCCCTGATAATTGAGTAGGGCTTCCACGTCGAGCTTCCCGAAACCAAAGCCTCCGCCCCACACGCGCCCTGTGTTGCCGTCGCGCCGACAGGTGATGCGCAGGCGTTGTTGAACCTCCTCCGGGGTCAGGTTCGGCTCGCGCTCCAGCAACAGTGCCACGACACCGGCGACGAACGGGGTCGCCATGCTGGTCCCCTGAATGGTCACGTATGGCCCGTTGGGGTGGTGGCGCTGCGCCACGTTGTTGTCCAGATCCGAGTTCGCCGATAGGGCCGCGGTCACGAATTGCCCGGGTGCGGCGAGATCGGGCTTGAGGGCCCCATAGCGAGTCGGTCCGTGGCTCGAGAAGCTCGAGAGCTGGCCGTTGCTCAATGTCGTATTGACCGTGCCGTTGACGGTCTGAAAGCTTGTGCGGCTGACCAGCGAGCCCACCGAGATCGCGCGCTCCTCGGTGGCCGGCATCCCGATCGAAAATGACGGGTCGGTCGATCCAGGGAAGAACTGGCGCGAGGTGGAGGCGTCACGAGTAGCGCCCCAGGCGTGGACCATCCCATGCCGAACCACTTGTGGCTGAATACGGATCGTCCAAATGTCATTGGCCTGGCCTCCGGCCATAGCCAGCGTCAAGTTCTGGTCGCGGTTGATCGAATCCTCTCGGAAATCGGCACGGAAGAAACCGAAATCGGTTTCCTGGACGGTGCCATCCGCGGGGTGCTGGACGCCGTCGGGTGACTCGATCACCACGTCGACCTCGTCGCCACGCTCGATCCACACGTCTATGAACTGCAGGTTGGGGTCGCTGTTCCGGACCGGGATCTCGAGATCTACGCCTTCTTCCATCTCGCCGGCGAAGTGGATCCCGTCGCCGCCCTCATTGCCGGCCGCGATGACTACGATCCGGCCCGGTCCCGATTCGCGTGCGATGGCGTTCTCGAGGGCGGTGGTGCCGTCGTGGGCACCGAGATGCCCGCCCAGGCTCAGGCTCACCACTGCGGGGCGGTTGCCGGCCAGCTCGAAAGTGCGACGGATTCCGAAGATTGTGTGGGTGTCGAGCAAGGGCTCGCTGCGGACACCCACCAGGGCCGCACCGGGGGCCACCCCTCGGAACGGATTGCCGTTGATCGAGCGGCCGTTACCGGCGGCAATCGAGGCGCAGTGGGTACCGTGCCCGTTCGGGTCACCTTGCGGCGCGTTGCCGTTGCCTTGGAGCGTGGCGTTGATCGCCGCGGCATCGAACTCGTCGATCTGCGAGACCTCCTGGCCAGGTGGCACAAAGGCGTGGACAAAGAGCTCGAACCGGGTGGTGTCGTCGTCGTTCTGAAAGTCCTGATGGCCCCAGTCGACCCCGGTGTCGACCACACCCAGAAGAACCCCGTTGCCGGTGAGAGTGTGCTCGTTGAGAGCGGCGTCGAGACCCGAGACCGCACGAGCCTCGTCGAGCTTGGGCATCAGATAGCGGGGCGCCTCGGCGCGCCGGATCCACGACATGCTCTCGAGCGCCCCAAGCTGGGCTGAGGGAACGTTGGCCACCAGGACCTCGCCGGCGGTCGAGACCACGTCGCCGCCAGCCTCACGGACCCAGGCCGCTCCGGCCTCGCTCTCGCCAGCGCGACAGACCAACTTGATCGTGATTCCCTCGGGGGGCGCCGGAGCCGCGTCGGTGGCCACCAGACCCCTCCGAACCACAGCTTCGGAAAGAAGCTCGGCTCTGTCGGGCGCGTCGGGCGCCATGCGGTCGGCCATTGACAGGAGCTCTGCGTCTAAAACCGTGCGCTTGGCTTTCATGATTTTGCTTTGCCTCCTCTCTGGGGTTAGACGGACCAGCCGGCGGGGTTCTGTCGGGCAAGCGTCGAACAGCGACGGTCGTTTACAGTGTCCCGGCGCGGACGCGATCCCAAAAACCAGCAGGCTCTACAGCGGAGACTCCGCCACAGAGCCTCATCTCCGTCTCCTCTAGAAGGGTCGGATATCTGACGACAGATTAGCCTCGACGCGGAGAGCCGTCAATAAACGTAAGACTCAACCGGCCTGAAGAGGCGGGGCGCCGGAGTTTTCGGGTCGCGGGCGAGAGAACAAGTTATGCATGATCCAATTTTCGGATAGGACGGGAGCACGCACAGCGCAGATCTCTTGACACAGGGCCTTTTTGCGTGTCATGAAGCACGTGGACGCGGTAGTTATTGGCGACGCCGAACCTACTAAAGAAGAGCCGATGAGAAACCAGTGTTGGGCTGTTGTACTGCTGTTTGCCTGTGGATTCTCATTCGGCTGCGCTGTAGGGGTCTCGGAGGCGGAGCTTACCGATGCCATAGAAGCGTTCTTAGCGGATAACCACACCGCCTGTCTTGGAACACTTGGGAATGAAGATTCCTTGGTACAGGCAGGCATGATGGAGAAGAAGATCGAAGTCGTTAACGCTCCGGAAATGCCCTGGGATCCAACAGCGGATCAGAAACCCAATAAAAAAACCAAGGTCACTTATGTACTCACAGAAAAGGGGGAGTCATTCAACAAGAAAAACTTCCTTGGCGACTGCCTGATCTTTGGAGAGTCCCGCATACAGATTAAGGACTTCACCGAGCCGGTCCGTCCTGGGAAGGTTTACTCAGACGTGAAGTTCGAATACTGGGCAGAGGTCACAAAGAACTGGATCGAGCACCCAGCGTTGCAAAAAACTGCCTCCAGACACGAGAACCTCGTCGCACGCCGACTCGAGGGTCAGCTACGAGTTCACCCGACCAACAATGGCTGGAAAGTAGACGAAAACTTTATGGGAACTCTCGCTAGAGTTCCCCGTGGCCTGGAATAATTCTCCATCAAAAAACTGCGGCAAGGTAATTCGAGGCCATTACTCGATGGTTACCAGAAACACATCGCTTGCATGGCGGATCCCGGTTTTACCGTCTATTATGATCGCAGCCTTGGTGTTATAGCGGAACTCATTGCCGTGGCGGTCCCGCCGCCGGCTTTCAACATAGTCGAGATCGATCGACACCAATCCCGCGCTGCTTGCCGGTTGAAGTTCACCGCTGCCCCCAAATCCATCTCGATTGCTGTCTGACCAAAGAAGAAGTTCCCCGAAAGTAGAATCTTCTTCAGTAAAATACCCATCACCGTTTCCCCCGTTCTCAGGCAAGTCCAATTCAGCTAGCACCTGAAAGCCATGTTCTGCTGTCGCTCCGTTAAGCAGCGGAGTAGAGTCACCGAGCAGTTCTGCCCCGTTGTCCACAGTTCCGTTGCCATTCCTATCAAAGGCTAAGAAAACATCATCGGCTTTCTTGACCCAGGAAACAAGCTCTAAATCACCATCTGCGTCAATATCAAACTCTACGCTCGGACCGGAAAGTCTGATGTTGTCTCCACCCATGTCGAGAATAATCGGACTTTGCGGCGGCTCGATACTCCACAAACAAAGACTGCCGCTGTCTCTTGCGTACGACTTTGAAAGCGAGGCAATTAGCTTGGTGCCCCTGAAGACGTGTGCAAAGCCCGTTGCCACATACTCATTTGGATCTCTGTCGCCCAGGCAGCTCCAACACAACGCAGAGGCATCGCTCCCGTTAGATTTGTCAGCCCTCTTTACAAAACTATTGGATGTAATGGCCCCGAATTGGGATGCGTTATGGTTGATGAACCCGGAGTCCCAGCCGTCCGTAGCGTCGAAACAATAATTATTCTCGTCTGCAGAAAAGTTATACTGGTAATAGTCCTTACCAGCGAAATTATTGTAGGTAGCTCGGTGCCCCGCGATTACCCAATCTTTCTCCGGGTGGGTAGCCAAGTTGATATCCATGTAAGCCCAGATAGAAATTGTTCCCGCATTCAGCGGTGCGACCACCGTGGTGAAGGTTGTTGCTAGTGCTGCGGCACTGACGAGGTAACGGACCCTTGTTGTCATAACCGTTGCCTTACTCTATTGGGATATCGAGGAAAAACCCGGAACCACGACTTCGTACAACATAGTTCTAAGTCCTTTCCAATCGTATGGTGAAAGGTCGCTGCGCAATTGAGGTAGGTTGTTGCTTAGATACCGGTCCCATGGATCGTAGTTATAGCGGAGCTTCTTGCGCAGTTTTCTGATCGGCATATCCAAGCCTTTAGAAAGCGTCTTGAGATCGTTCGTCTCGAAAGCGATCCACAGCTTCGGATGACTCTTCTTAGTCTGCTCTTCTAGTCTGGCAATTGACTTGGCGATATCGACGTGATCGGTACCCACCAGCGATTGGTGCCTTTTGTAGGTTTTGTCCATTCTGACCATAAACTCTGTAAGCCTGTCCGCGCCATCCGTAGAAATATGGAAGTGTTGATACCACGCAACAAGCTTGCCTATGCTGGCCTCGCCCGCCACATCGCTATCAAAGTAACCCGCAAAACCTGTTAAGGCTTCAGCCATTGTGACCAGAGCGGGTGTCGCTCTGCCATCTACAAAGTCGGTTAGTCGAGATCTTGCTTCCGGGGCCATCCGAGAAGCCTTGGCTCTCAATCGCACTGCTTGAGGGTCGTTTCTAGCACGGCGAAGTTCCGTTGGGCTTATTTCGTCTGTCAAGGTCCACAATAAAGGAGAATTGTCTGGCAGATTCCTCTTGGGTCTCGCGGAGACCTGAACGGGCAAGATGAGTGCTGCAAGCACAAACAGAGCGGCGGTTCGGTACACACACTCTTCTGAAGGTCGCGCCAGCGTAAATGTCGCGGATCTCATTCCTGTTGCACCTCCTCGGGCGGTTAGGAAGACCTTATCTGTATAGGAGTCAGAGGGAGTCTAGCATCTTCCTTCCCAACTGCGCTCAACAGCGTCGCCGTCCGCAGGGCGCAAATAAATCGGCCCACAGCTCAGGTGGCGCGGCCTCGCGCCGGTAGTAGCTGAGCAATCCGCCGACACGCTTGGGACACTGGGGGTCTAGATTGGGGTCCGGCGGTCTCGTCAAGGCGCTTGCGTCCGAGCACCTTGCCTCGAACGGCAAGGCGACGGCACTGCTCATCCGTGAGCCGAAGACGCTGGAGCCAAGATGCTTCCGCAGGATCCGATTCTTTTCTCGCAGGTAGTCGATCAGATCCTGCTGCTGATGGTTCAGCTTATCCGGCGACTTGTGAAGACGAGAAACAAGAGAGAGTGCGAGATCGCCAAAGCCTACGAGCCCACACCGGATGTGATCCAGAAGGCGAAATCGATGTCGCGCGGCCCGTATAAAGGGAGGCTAAGCTAGTCGGCTGACTTTTTGGCACCCTCGGGCTCCACCGGCGAGTGCTGACGCCGACGTTCAACGAAGCCGTAAGTGATTGAAACAAATGGTGCACCGAGGAGAACTCGAATCCCCAACCTCCTGATCCGTAGTCAGGTGCTCTATCCAATTGAGCTATCGGTGCACGTGCCGCGCAGGAGCGCGTATGGGAGGGGGATTCTAGGACAGGCGCGATCCCGTCGCAAGCGCGGCCTGATAAGCTCGAGGCTCGGGGCGCCCCAGATCTCCACAAGTCGAATCCGAGAAGGGAGGACTATGGGACAAGTCGGTAAGTGGGCCTTTATCGTGGGCCTGGTGATTGCCGTCCTGGGTGGGCTGGGGGTTGATCAGAGCTGGTTTAGCTGGGTGCTGATTCTGCTCGGGCTGGTCGTCGGCTTCTTGAATGTGACCGGCGGCGAAACGCACGGGTTCCTGCTCGCGGCAATCGGTTTGATTGTGTCGGCGTCGGCGGCGCGAGGTATCCCCTATATCGGGGAGAGCGCGTCCGCCATCCTCGGAAACGTTGTGGCTTTCATCAGTGCCGCGGTGCTCGTCGTGGCGTTGAAAGCCCTTTTCGAAACAGCCAAGGACTAGGAAGCGGGGCGCCCCTCCCCGTTTTTCGCTCGACTGCGGGCGACGGGCCGCTACTCGATCAGGCCTTCGAGCGGCGAGGAAGCGGTGGCGTAGAGTTTTTTCGGGATCCGGCCGGCGTGGGCGGCGAGCCACCCGCCTTCGACCGCCAGCTTCATCGCGCGTGCCATCCGCACCGGGTCTTTTGCGCCCGCGACGCCGGTGTTCATCAGCACGCCGTCGACACCGAGCTCCATGGCGACGGCGGCGTCGGAGGCCGTGCCGACCCCGGCGTCGACGATCACCGGCACCTCCGACTGCTCGACGATGATCCGGATGTTGGCGGGGTTGCGGACCCCCATCCCGGAGCCGATCGGTGCCGCCAGCGGCATGACCGCGGCGCAACCCAGCTCCTCGAGTTTTTTGCACACGATCGGGTCGTCGCTGGTGTAAGGCAGGACGGTGAATCCCTCGGCAATGAGGGTCTCGGCGGCTTCTAAGGTCGCGACGTTGTCGGGGAACAGGGTTTTTTCGTCCCCGATGACTTCGAGCTTGACCCAGCTCCAGCCGCCCAGCTCACGCGCCAGCCGGGCGGTGCGCACGGCGTCTTCGGCGGTATAGCAGCCGGCGGTGTTGGGCAGCAGCAGGAACTTTTTCTGGTCGATTTGATCGATCAGCGAGCCCTTGCCGATTTCGTCGAGCGGCACCCGTCGGAGCGCCACGGTGATCATCTCGGTGCCCGAGGCCTCGAAGGCCCGGAGCATGGTCTCTGAGTCGTCGTACTTGCCCGTGCCGAGGATCAGCCGCGACGTAAACGTGCGGTCGGCGATCGTCAGGGGTTCGACGGCGAGCGACGTGTCGGTTGGGGCGGTGGTGGTCATGGGAAGGGGATTGTATCCGGGAACCGTGTGATTTTTGCGGTTGTTCGGGCGGGGGCAAGCCCCGCCCCTACCTCTACTCTAAGAGGCCCGGCCGCCAGAGACGGCGGCCGCTTCAAACGCCGGGCGGGTGACCCAATTTGAAGCGGCTGGCGCCTCTGCCAGCCGTAGTCGCGACACCACCACCCGGCCGCCAGGGACGACGGCCGCTTCAAGTTCTGAGCGGGCCGCTTCAGCGCGAGCCCAGCGGCACGTAGTACTGGGTTCCCTTGATGGGCTTGGAGATCCGCTGCACCAGGTCGTCGAAGTCGTCGGGCCGGTCGGCGAAGTTGAGCTCCCGGGTGTCGACGACCATCAGTGGAGAGCGGTTGTAGTAGTGGTAGTAGTGGTTGTAGGCGTCGATCAGCTCGCGCATGTAGTCCTCGGACATCTCGCGCTCGAACGTGCGATCGCGCCGCCCGATGCGCTGCATACAGGTCTCGAGATTGGCGACCAGGTAGATGACCAGATCGGGCACCGCCAGGTTGGGCTCGAGCAGCGTGTAGAGCTTGTCGAAAAGCATCAACTCGTCGTCCGACAAGTTGAGGTACGCAAAGATTCGATTCTTCGGGAAGGTGTAGTCGGCGACCAGCAGACGGTCGAAGAGCTCGCGCTGGGCGATGTCCTGTTGCTGTTTGTAGCGCGACAGCAGGAAATAGAGTTCGGTTTGGAAGGCGGAGCCGGGCCGGTCTTCGTAGAACGAGGGCAGAAACGGGTTGGAGACGTCTTCTAAGATCTTGACCCCGTCGAAGCGCTCGGCCAGCAACTCGACCAGCGTGGTCTTGCCGACCCCGATCGGGCCGTCCACCGCGATGTAGTTGACGGGAAGAGGGTCGGCCACGGGCTGTTTATGCGGTCGCCGCCGCGGGTCGTTCGAGGGGGTTGTAGAGAGTGTCGCGCTCGACCGGCACGCATCCGGCCTCGCGCAGAATGCGCTCGAGCTCGGCGCGGGTCAGATGCTGCTCGGTCTCTGCACCGGCCATGTGGTAGATCGTCTCCTCGACCACGGTGCCGTCGAAATCGTCGGCGCCAAAGCTCATCGCCACCTGCGCCAGCTTGGGGCTGATCATGATCCAGTAGGCCTTGATGTGCGGGAAATTGTCGAGCACCAGACGCGAGGTGGCCAGGTGCCGCAGGTCCTCGGTGCCGGTGGTGTGGTACTCGAGCCCCATGTAGTTGTTCTCGGGGTGGTAGGCCAGCGGGATAAAGGTGTTGAAGCCGCCGGTGTCGTCCTGGAGCTCGCGCAGACGCAGCAGGTGGTCGACCTTGTGCTCGGGTTTCTCGACGTGCCCGTAGAGCATTGTGGCGTTGGAGGGGATCCCCATCTGGTGCGCGGTGCGGTGGACCTCGATCCATTCCGCGGCATCGAGTTTGCCGTTGCAGATGATCTCGCGCACCTCGGAGTGGAAGATCTCGGCGCCACCGCCGGGTAGCGAGCCGAGACCCGCCTCGCGCAGCCGCTCGAGCACCTCCCGGATCGAGATCTTCTCGTGCTGGGCGAACCAGCCGATCTCGATCGCGGTAAACGCCTTGAGGTGGACGCTGGGGAACCGCTCCTTCAGGCCCCGCATCATCTCGAGATACCAGTCGAGCGACAGCTCGGGGTGGAGCCCGCCGACGATGTGGAACTCGGTGACCCGGTCGCCCCCCTGTTTGGCGGCGTGCTCGTAGACCTCCTCGTGGGTCATCTTCCAGGCGTGGTCTTCTCCCGGCAGCGCCGCAAAGCTGCAGAACTTGCAGTCGTAGGTGTAGACACAGATGTTGGTCGGATTGATGTGGCGGTTGATGTTGAAGTAGGCCGTGTTGCCGTGCCGACCCCGGCGCACCGAATCCGCCAGCCGCCCCAGGTGGAGCAGGTGGGGCGTGGTGAAACAGAGCAGCGCGTCGTCGCCCGAGAGACGCGCGCCGTCGCGGACCTTGCGGGCCAGGCCGCGGAGCTCCTCGGGGAATCGCTCGGGCTGGATCATGGGCTTCCGCGTCGTCATTCTCGCTCTTCGAGCGCTTCCGGGGCCGTGAGTATATCCCGCCGCGAACCGGCGAAATCCGGGGCCGTGGGCTCCGCGGGCGACTATTTTCTGCGGTTGGCCGCCAGCGTTCGGTGCCGCAGGCGGAAGATCTTTGGCGTCACCTCGAGCAGCTCGTCGTCGTCCAGGAACTCGATCGCCTGCTCGAGGCTGAGGACGCGCGGCGGCACTAGGCGCACAAAGTCGTCGGCCGAGGCGGCGCGCATGTTGGTGAGCTTTTTCTCCTTGGTGATGTTGACGTCGAGATCCTGGGGCCGGCAGTGCTCGCCGACGATCATGCCCTCGTAGACCTCGTCACCGGGCGCGACAAAAAAGACGCCTCGCGCCTGGAGGTGGTCCACCGCAAAGGACGTCACCTTGCCGGCGCGGTCGGCGAGCAGGGCGCCGTTGGCGCGTTTTGGGATGTCGCCTTGCCACGGGCCGTAACCATCGAAGAGATGGTTCAAGAGGCCGGTGCCGCGGGTCTCGGTCAGAAACTCGGAACGAAAGCCGACCAGCCCGCGTGCCGGGATCGAGAACTCCATCCTGACGCGGCCGCCGCCGTGATTGACCATCTTGTTCATCCGCCCCTTGCGCGGGCCGAGCTTCTGGGTGACCGCGCCGATGAACTCTTCGGGGCAATCGACGCTCAGAAGCTCCATCGGCTCGAGCACGGCGCCGTTGTCGGTCCGGGTGAGCACCCGCGGGCGGCCGACCGAGAACTCGTAGCCCTCACGGCGCATGGTCTCGATCAGGATCGCGAGCTGCAGCTCGCCCCGGCCGACCACCTGAATCTCGTTTGCCGCTGTTTGGGATTTCTGGGCCTCTTCGACCCGAAGGGCCACGTTGGTCAGCGTCTCGCGGTGGAGCCGGTCCCGCAGATGACGCATGGTCAGGAACTTGCCGCCGGTGCCCGCGGTGCCGGCGAGCGGCGAATCGTTGATCGAAAAACTCATCGCGAGCGTCGGCTCGTCGACGTGGATCGGCGGGAGCGGCTGCGGGTCGTCGGGATCGGACAGGGTCTCGCCGATCGCGATCTCATCGAGACCCGCGACGGCGACGATCTCACCGGCGCCCGCCCGTTCGATCTCGTGTCTTTTGAGGTCCCGGAAGCCGTAGAGCTTGGTAACCGTCGCGGTCTCGGTCGCGCCGTCGAGGCGGCACCGGGCGACGGTCTCGCCCTTGCGCAGAGTCCCTTCGCACACCCGCCCGATCGCCAGGCGGCCGACATAGTCGTCGTAGTCGAGGGTCGTGACCAGCATCTGGAGCGGCGCGCCGGGATGGTGGCGTGGAGCGGGAACCGTCTCGAGGATCTGGTCGAAGAGCGGCCGGAGGTCGTGGTCCTCACCGTCGGGCTCGGTGCGGCAGGTGCCGGCCTTAGCGTTGGCATAGAGCACCGGAAACTCGAGTTGCTCGGGCTCGGCGTCGAGATCGATAAAGAGATCGTAGATCTCGTTGAGCACCTCGTCGGCGCGGGCGTCCGGGCGATCGATCTTGTTGATCACCACGATGGGCTCGAGAGCATCGTCGAGCGCCTTGCGCAGCACGAATCGCGTCTGCGGCAGCGGGCCTTCGCTGGCGTCGACCAGCAACAGGACACCGTCGACCAGCTTGAGCGTTCGTTCGACCTCGGCGCCGAAATCGGCGTGGCCGGGGGTGTCCACGATGTTGATGTGGACGCCTTGGTATTCGACCGCGGTGTTCTTGGCGAGGATCGTGATGCCCTTTTCGCGCTCCAGGTCGTTGGAGTCCATCACCCGCGTCTGCACCTCTTCGTTGGAACGGAAGATCCCGCTCTGCCACAGCATCGCGTCGACCAGGGTCGTCTTGCCGTGGTCGACGTGGGCGATGATCGCCAAGTTTCTGAGATCGCCTCGGAGATCGGTCCTCAGATCTTCTCTGAGCTCTTCGGGGGGTGGAGTGGCCATGGGTGACTCCGGGCGCGTCAGCCCGTCGGGCGAGCGGATCATACCCCCGGAGTTTTCGGCGTGGATGGGGAAGAGTACGCGCTTGGCTGGAGTCCTTCAGCGAGCCCCTGGGCTCAGAGGCCCGCCGCGAAGGAGCGGAGCGCGAACACGACAAACGTCAGCGCCAGCAGGGCCGCGCCAACAATGACGAGGGCCTGAACCAGCGCGCTGCTTTCCGACCGGTCCAGTCGAAGAGGGCGCAGCTCGGGAAAGACCAGGCGGGCGACGGCGGCGCCCAAGGTCAGGGTCGCTACGGTCACCAGACTGATCAACAACCAGGAAACGACGTTGTCGAGTAGCACGTGTAGGGCCTCCTCGCCCTAAATATGCCGCTCGCGCCGTGTTTCTGACAGCCGACCGCAATTTTTTGCGCTTTTGGAGCCCCTAGAGAGCTCCGGTCCGAAGGCCGAGCCTCCCCTCGAGTTCGGCGGCCAAAAGGGAATACCGACCGTCCAGAGGGTCTCTCGCCGTGCGGATCTCCTCGTCCAGCTCTAGATACGTGCCCCCGTCCGCTTCGTACCGCGGCCACACCGGAAGGTCCTCGCCGTTGGGCGAGCCGGAGCGCGCAAAGCGGGCCCACTGTGCCCGCATCGTCGCGCCCAACGGCTCGTCGGCCGGGTCGAAGGCCTCGGCCGTCGTGCCAAAAAGGAGGGGGATCTCGGAGCCGTGGAAACAACCGATCCGGCGGCCGTCCTGGGCGGCCGACAGGGGCGGGTGAGCGTGGCAGAAGCGATACAGATAGACCGGGTGCGAGGCGCCCATCCGGTTGGCGGCGGCGACCGAGGGCAGCGAAAACACCCGGTCGCCGTAGAGCTCCGAGAACGACCGGTGGGCTGCCACCCGATCGTCCGAGCCGGGGTAGCGGCCGAGGACCTCGGCCGCCGCGTCGCCACAAAGGCCCCGGACATAGTCGCCATAGCGTCCGGGGTCCAGAAGGGGGAAATCCGGGTCGAGAAAAAAGATCGTACCCTCGTCTCGGTTGAACCCGAGCATCAAGGGTACCCGGTGACCCTCGCCGCGCAAGAGGGTGGCGAGCGGGTTGTCTTGGAAGACCGTGCCGTCGACCACCGGTCCCCACGTCGTGCCGGGATTGCCCAGCGGCAGCGACGCCTCGACGAGCTCGTTGGCCGGGACCGAGCGCAGCCGCTCGACCACCCGGTCTCGGCCGAGACCCAGTTCGCCCACCAGCCGTTCGCCCAGGTCGAAGGCGGACTCGACGCCCGCGTACGGCTCGCCGAGCCGGCGACTGTGGTGGATCTCCTCCCACGGGCTTTGGGCAATGGCGCGGTGGAAGAGTCCGCGGGCGGGCGGGTGGGCGAGCAGCTCGAACACGCTCCGGCCGCCGGCCGACTCGCCAAAGACGGTGACCGCGGCCGGGTCGCCGCCGAACCCGGCGATGTTGGCCCGCACCCAACGAAGGGCTTGCACCTGGTCGAGAAAGCCGTAGTTGCCGGCGGTCGACAGAGGGCTCTCCTGGGCGAGTTCGGGGTGGGCGAGGAAACCGAGCGCGCCGAGACGGTAGTTGATGGTCGCTACCACGACGTCATGTTCGGCGGCCAGCCGGGAGCCGTCGAAGAGCGCCGCCGACCCCGAGCCCCAGCTCGAAGCCCCGCCGTGGATCCACACCATCACCGGGCGGCGGCCGTCATCGGGCGCCTGCGTCCAGATGTTGAGAGACAGACAGTCCTCGCCGGTCGAGCCCGCCTCCATGGCGACGCGGGCGGGGTCGACGCCCGCGGCCCGGGCGGCCGCTCGGTTGGGCGCGTCCCAATCCGGAGTCTGCGGGCAAGCGGGGCCGAACTCGACGGCCCCCTTGGTTCCGGCGAACGGTTCCGGTGCGACCGGCGGCGCCCAGCGAAGCGGTCCTGTCGGCGCCGTGGCGAAACGGATGCCGCGGAAGACCGCTACACCGTCGGTCCAGGACCCTTCGTAGCGGCCCTGCTCGGTAGCGGCGTGGGGCGGGGTGCGGCTCATGCCCGCCACAGATCGATCGCGGTCGCGGCAAAAAGCCACAGCGCGAGGATCCCGTTGGCGCGGAAAAACGCCGCGTCGAGTCTCGACAGGTCTCCCGGGCGGACGATCCAGTGCTGGTAGACGAGCAGCGCCGCGCAGCCCGCCACTCCGACCCAGTACCAGGCGCCGAGGGCCGGATAGATGCACGGTATGAGGCAGAGCAGCGCCAGCATCCCGGCGTGGAAGAGCGCCGAGACCCACAGCGCCCCTCGCTCGCCCAGGCGTGCCGGGATCGAATGAAGCCCCGAGCGCACATCGTGCTCGCGGTCCTGGAGCGCGTACAGGACGTCGAACCCCGCGACCCAGAGCAGGACCGCTCCGGCGAGCACCAGAGGAGTGGGCGTGACGTCGCCACGGACCGCGATCCACGCGCCCAGCGGCGCGCCGGCGATGGCCAGACCGAGGACCAGATGCGACAGCGGGGTAAAGCGCTTGGTGTAGGAATAGAAAAACACGATCGCCAGGGCGAGCGGCGAGAGTTTGAGCGCCAGCGGGTTGAGTTGCCACGCCGCCAGGATCAAAAGCCCGGCGCTGGCGGCGACAAACACCGCAACAAAGGGAGCGCTGACGCGGCCGGTGGGCAGGGCACGGTCGGCGGTGCGGGGATTGGTGGCGTCGATCCGGCGATCGGCCAGCCGGTTGAACCCCATGGCCGCGCTCCGGGCCCCCACCATCGCCACCACGATCCAACCGACCACGCGCCAGGAGGGCCATCCGCCGGCTGCCAAGAGCATCCCCAGAAACGCAAACGGCAGCGCAAAGAGCGTGTGCTCGAACTTGATCATTTCGAGCACCGTGCGGAGCTCGCCTATGCTCGGTTCCTTCTTCATCGACAGCGCGTTTGTTTGGGGGTCGCGATATTGTGGGTGCGGTGTCTCGTATCGTCCCGGCTCGCAGTATACGAGCGTCTCTTTGTAGAGAGCGGCCGAGATGACGCTCGTGCTCGTCATCCTCGTCGCGGCCGGCTGCTGGGTGACCGAACGGCTTTGGCCCGCCAACGATCTTCCCAAGATTCGAGCTTGGTACCCACGAGTCATCGTCGTCAATCTCGTCCAGCTTGGGATCGTTCTACTGGCGGGTCTGACGTGGGATCGGTGGCTCGATCGAGCGTCGTTGTTCCATCTGGAAGAGCGGCTCGGTGTCATCCCGCAGGCACTTGTCGCCTATCTCGTCTCGACGTTTGTCTACTACTGGTGGCACCGGCTGCGTCACGAATCGCGATGGGTCTGGAACGTCTTTCATCAACTGCACCACTCGCCCAGGCGCATCGAGCTCTTAACGTCTTTTTATAAACACCCGGTGGAGATCTGGGCGAATTCGATTCTCAGCTCGGCGATTGTCTACACCCTGCTCGGGTGCGGTATCCAAGCGGGGGCCTGGTACACGTTGATGACCGCCCTGGCTGAGTTTTTCTACCACTGGAACATCCGTACGCCGTACTGGGTCGGTTATTTGATCCAGCGGCCGGAGTCGCACCGTATCCATCACAAGTACCGCTTCCACACCAACAACTTCGCCGACCTGCCGGTCTTCGACATGATGTTCGGGACGTTTGCGAACGCCCGGCGATCCCCTCGGCTTTGTGGCTTTGACTCGTGGCGTGAGGACCGGTTCGAGGACATGCTGGTGTTTCGCAACGTCAACGGCAAGCGTGCCGACGGCCGCCCACCACTGCATTTTCTGCCGACCTGCATCGGTTGTTCCAAACGCTGGGCATGTCAGGAATCTCGGGAAAGAGAAGCGCGCCGTGAAGTCTGAAACGAGCTGGCGTGACCTGGCTGGCATAGCGCTGCTGGTCGTAGCGTTGGCCCAGATGATCGGAGACGTCGCGGGATGGCGGCCGTTGGTGGGTGTCGCGGCGGCCTGGGGTGTCTCTCCGAGGCCAAAAGTGTTCAGCGACGTCGAGGGTCTGGAGACCTTCTCGTCGAGCTTCGCGTTTGTCTGGCGCGACGAGAACGATGAGAAACGGTTGGAGATCACGCCGGAGGTCTACTCGCGCCTGAAGGGTCCGTACAACCGGCGGAACGTCTATGGAGCGGCACTGGCCTATGCGCCACGCCTCTCCGAGGAGCTTTGGCAACCGGTGTACTGCTATGGCCTGACGTCGGACGGGCCACTTCGCCGCGAGCTGGGCCTGCCGGCTCGAACCGAGGACCTTGCCGTCGAGATCGTTACGCGTACCCGCGGACGGAGCGACCGATGGGTACTCCGGCCGGAATGTTCGTGAGCGCTCCCGTCCCACAATCGGCCTATCAATTCGCGTTGTTTCGCTGGCTGCTGGGTCTCTATCTGGCGGTTCATTTCGCCCACCTCGTGCCGTGGGGGAGCGAGCTTTTCAGCGACCGTGGTGTCTACCCCGATCCCTCGGTCAGCCCGATCCACGGACTGTTCCCGAACCTTCTTGCCGTGCTGGACGGGCCGGGAGTGATCCAGGCGGCCTTGGTGCTGCTTTGTCTCCTCGCCCTGGTGTTCGCAGCGGGTTACTGGCGTCCGGTGACCGCGCTTGTGCTGTGGTACGGCTGGACGTGTCTTTTTAAC
The DNA here is from genome assembly GCA_965224065.1 of Candidatus Multivoradales bacterium. Classification (GTDB taxonomy): domain Bacteria; phylum Acidobacteriota; class Thermoanaerobaculia; order Multivoradales; family JAHEKO01; genus JAOTZA01. The sequence goes on along the minus strand of CBDCYF010000005.1, from coordinate 2,052,079 downwards.
CGCAACCTGCTGATTGCCAACCCCGCACTGCCCTATGTGGGCCTTCTCTTGGTGCTCGTGGCGCTGGTTCCACCCGGCGAAGGTCTTTCACCGGGCCACTGTCGACCCAGAGAATCTTGGCAGATGCCGCGCTGGCTCTGGCGCGCCGGGTTTGTCGCGCTGATGGCAGGCTATACGTACAGCGGCGTGATGAAGTTGACCGCGCCATCCTGGCTCAACGGTGAGGCAATGGCGATGCTGGTTACCAATCCGCTGGCTCGCGACTGGTTTGTGCGCGACCTGCTAGTGGGCTTGCCCGCCCCAATACTCGCCGGGATGACCTGGTTCGCGCTGGTGGGCGAGCTGGCGGCCTTGCCGCTTGCTCTTTTTCGGGCCGGCCGACGGATTGCGTGGGTGTGGATGCTGGTGATGCATCTCGGGATTGCCCTCGTGGTGGACTTCGCGGACCTCACGTTGGGAATGATCCTGGCTCACCTGTTTGTCTTCGATCCGAGGTGGCTTCCTTCGGCGTGGGCCGTGTCGTTGAGATCCTAGGCGAGGCGCAACAGGTGGTCGCCGAGACGCAGGGTCATGGCGACGACGGTGTTGGTCGGGTTGGCGGTGCCGGCGGTGGGGAAGGTCGATGCGCCCGAGACAAAGAGATTGCTCAGACCAAAGACCCGGTTGTCGGCATCGACGACGCCGTTGGTCGGGTCGAACCCCATGCGGCAGGTCCCTGAGGGGTGAGCGCGCCAGCGGTCGTGGTCGCGAACCGTGCTCTCGACCGCGCCCAGATCCGCCCGCGTCTCGTCGAGAAAGGCTCGGCAGCGCCGGAAGGTCTCCCGATCGCGATCGGAATAGGTGAGTCGAATATCGGGGAAGGGCACTCCTCTGGAATCCGTGGCGCCGCTCAACGTGACCCGATTGTCGCTCTGCGGCTCAATCTCGGGCTGGACCCGCCACCGCAGGTCGTCGGCCCGCTGGACGTCTAGCTGGAATTGGGTGGCATTGAGGCCGCGGCGTCTGTAGTCGTCGTTGAGCGCGCAGGTCCTGAACTGGCCGCCCCCGACGTTGATCGGTCGGGTGGTGCGGAAGCGCGTTTGATAGCTCGGGTGGACGGTGAAGTAGCGACCGGCTTCGCCGTGCTGGTTGCCGAGGCCGTTCTCGAACCACTGGGAGCGCGACATCAGCAGAAGCCTGGCGCTCTCGATGACACCCGCGGCCACGACAAAGTAGCGGGCGCGAATTATCTGCGGCTCGCCGCCCTTCATCGGCAGGGCTTCGACGTGGTCGATCGAGGTGCCGTCGAGGGTCACGATGCGGGTGACCTGAAGGTCGGAAAGCAGTGTCCCCAAGCGGTGGGTCTCAAAGGCCTCGGTCTCTCCCTCGTCGAGCCTCAAGGCCCGGCCGTTTCGTTTCGACCGGGCGATACGAAAGAACGGCCGCACCGCGCCCTCGATCTCGACCGCGGGACTCTCCAGGCTCTGCTCGAAGCCCGTGGGGTAGTCGCAGTCTCTCGGCGGCTCGGCCTCCGGCGCCACGGCGCCGCCTCTTGTTTTCAGGAGCTCTTCGGCCTCACACCAGTAGGGCTCGAGATCCCGATAGCCGATCGGCCAGTCGACCCACAGGCCGTGCTCGGTTTGGAGCCGAAAATCGCTCGGCCAGAGCCGGGTGGTCACTCCGCCCCAGAGCGTGCTCGTCCCGCCGACCACGATGGCGCGGGTGGCGTTGACCGAATAATCGATCTCGCCGCTGGTCCGGTACTTGAAGAACTCACCGGCCGCCCCTCTGCGGGGTCTCGCACCCTTGGTCCCGGCCTCGAGGATGACGGTATCGAGACCGCCGGCCGCGGTCCTGAGCCCCAGGAATGTGCCGGCAAACCCCGACCCGATGATGCACACATCCCAGCGCCGCTCGGGGCTCCGGCAGCCCAAGGCGGACGCGGCCAGGGCCCCGGCGCCGGCGAGAAAGCCGCGGCGGGTGATCGTCATCGCGTTCTCAGCCGGCCTCGGGCTCTTCGCCGGCGGGGGGTGTGTACTGTGGGTTCGTCCGGACCATGGGCGCGCCGACGTCCTCGAGATAGCTGTCCAGGCGTCGGCCGAGCTCGTTTCCCATCTGGGGATCTTGGGCGGTCAGATCGTACGATTCCCCCGGGTCGCTGGCCAGATCGAACAGCATCTCGACCGGCGGAAAATAGTATCGGATGAGCTTGAGATCGCCGAGCCGGATGGCGGTCTGGGGGGTCGTGCCCCGCTCCGGCTGGTAGTGGGGATAGTGCCAGACCAGCTCTTCGCGGGGACGCCGAACCGTGCCCCGTCCACCCGCAGTCAGAACGCTTTCGAGCGAGCCACCGTCGACGTCGCCGCAGGTCTCGGGATCGAGGTCCAACCAGTCGCACACCGTCGGATAGAAGTCGTAGCTCACCACCGGTCCGTGGTGGAAAGAGCTCGGCTCGACTCCGGGTCCGCGGACGATCAGCGGAACACGGATCCCACCCTCGCGCACCTGGGTCTTTTCGCCCGACAGCGGCCAGTTGTCGTTGATTTGCCGGCCCGCGGGGGACGACAGGATCGCGCCGTTGTCCGAGGTGTAGACGACATAGGTCTGCTCGGCGATGCCGAGCTCGTCGAGCTTGGCCAGTAACTGGCCCACCGCCGTGTCGAGGTTTTCGGTCATGGCGGCGTAACCGGGGTCCCAGTGATAGCGGCCCCGGGGCTTGCTCTCGTATTTGGCGCGCGTCGAGGCGAGCGACCGGACCCGCAAGTGGAGCGCGTAGTGGGACACCTGGAGATAGAAGGGCCGCCCCGCCTCGACCTGACGGGCCATGAAGTCGTTGGCGCGTTCGGTGATGCCGAAGAGGTCCTTGGGGTTGGGTGTGGTCTGCGAGCGGCCGCGCGGCGAGCTGTTGTTGCCGGTGTCGCCGTCGTGCTCGTCGTAGCCGTTGGCGCCGGGACCCCCGCCACGGAGATGCCATTTGCCAAAGTGGGCGGTCGCGTACTCGGGACGCTCGCGCTGGATCAGCTCGGCGATGGTGAGCTCGTCTGCGGGCAGCTCCTTGAGGCTTTGCGGCGGGATCAGCGGGTTGCCCTCGCGGAACGCGCCGTGACGGTTGATGATGTCGGTCATGCCGAGCCGGGAGGGTTCTTTCCCGGTCTGGATGGCCGCCCGGGTCGGAGAGCACATGGGGTGGGCGGCGTAGGCGTTGGAGAAGCGCATCCCTTCCTCGGCGAGTTTTTCGAGGTTGGGCATTTCGTAGAAATCGCTATAGGACCCCTCGATCTCCGGGTGCATGGGCACCGAGGTGCCCCCCCAGCCCTGGTCGTCGACCAGGATCAGAATGATGTTGGGGGCCTCGGGCGGTGGCGCCGAGCAGCCGCCGAGCAGCCCCACGATCGTCAGGATCGTCCAGATCGGGACTCGATTTCTCGTCATGGTTGCAGCGTGCGGAGGTAGGCCACGATGGCGCGGGCTTCGGCGTGGCTGAGCGACGGGTCACCGCCCCGGGGCGGCATGTCGACTCCCAGCTCGTTCTCGGGGTGATCCGCGGGCCGGCCGTCGAGGATCAACTCTACGGCCTCGGTGTCCGTGTGGCTCTGGATCCAGGCGTTGTTTTGCAAGGCTCGGCCCGAGCCGGCGACGCCGGCGCCGTCCATGCCGTGGCAGGAGGCGCAGACTTGGCGGTAGACGGTCTCGCCGGAGCTGGCTCCGCCGCACGCCATGGCGAGCAGCGCGACGGCGCCCGCCATCGGCAGCCCGAGCCTCGGTGGTGCGTCTTCGGATGTACGGCCGAACGTGGACACCGGCCGATTGTACGGCGGCGAGCGCTTCACCCGCTGACCGAGAGCGCGATCAGCCAGTCGGCGGCGTAGAACGTCGACAGCACCGCGAGCCGCGCGGCCTGGAACGGCTTCTTGAAGTGGTCGACCGACAGCACCGCGTCCGAGCTCAGGAAGAGCGCTCCCCCAATCGCCGCGAGAAGGGTCGCGCCGGTCGCCAAGTCGGCGTGGCGGCTCCAGGCCTGGGAGGCCATCGACACCAGCAGCGCGACATAGAGGACGACCGGCAGCCGGAGCAAAACGCCCACGCCCGACCAGATGAAGGCGACGAGCCCCACCGCGACCAGGGCGAAGAGCGCAAACGGCGACTTGTGGGCGGCGAAGTCGACTCCCGATGTGAAGGCATAGAGAAAGCAGACGTGGGTGGCCGCAAACCCGAGCAGGCCGTAGACGAAGAGATCGCGCGGCACCATCAGCAGGATGTCGGCGACGAGCGCGAACAAGAGACCGGCGGCGATTGCCCAGTAATAGCGTGGATCGGCGGCCTCGTTGCCGAGCAGGGCCAGCCAGAGAATCAAGATCCCGGCCAGCGGCCGGAAGACGTAGGCCAGCCAGCGCCGGGACTCGGTTGTGTAGTGACCCCAGATACCCAGCACGGCGGCAACGAGAGTTGCGATCGAGAGCACAAGCGTCATCGGGGTGGCCTCTCGGGGGGACGGTTCGTGTCAGAATATACCGTTCGAGCTTGCGATCACCCGAGTCTCTCGCCGACCCACGCGGTCGCGCGTGACCCGGTTTGGCTGTTCTTTGCGTTGACATAGTAGGGGTCGGCGAGCGCGCGGCGTGGACTCGGAAGCTATGGGGAGACGATCATGAACCACTCGATCGCGTCCAGATTCACCAGCCACGTGGTGCTGTGTCTCCTGACTTTGAACGTTGCTCTGGTCCCGGGGCCGGTGGCGGCTCGGGTCGCGCAGGCGCAGGCCGCAGCGGCCACCGAAGCTCGGGTCACGCAAACCGAGCGTGTTTTTGACGCTTTGGAAAAAGCAGCCGCGGAGATCCCGCGGGACACTTTCGATCCGGAGGCGATTCTGGACCTGGTCGATCCGGAGGTCGAGCCGCTGTTCGAATGGGTGCGCGACAACACCCATCTCGTGCCCTACCGTGGCGCTCTACGCGGGCCGGTGGGTGTGTTGATGGACCGCAGAGGCAACAGTCTCGATCGGGCCCTGCTGCTCAGCACCCTGCTCCGGCAGGTGGGCTATGAAACGAGGCTCGCCAACGGTCGGCTGCTGCCCGAGGCGGCCAGCGACCTGATGGCCTTCGCGCGGCCCGTTCCGGCCGGCGGAGCCGGGAACCAGGCGGATGGTTCGGATGGGCCAGCCCTCGCCGAGCTGCACCGCTACTCCGCCGAGTTCGGTCTGGACGAACCTCGATTGCTCGACGCCGGCCGGCAAACCGCCGAGGCGGTGGAACGTTTGCGGACCGAGGCGCGGAAACGTACGCGAGAACAGGCGAAGTTCCTGGCGGAGGTCATCGGTCCGCTGCCCGAAGGCGCCGCCGAAGGTCTTCGCCGCCGCCAGATCGGCGCCCTCGAGGACCACTGGTGGGTACGGGTGCAGGACGGCAGGCGATGGATCGATCTGGATCCGAGCTATCCCAACGCACCGGTCGGCTGGGCGGCCACCGCGGCTCACCGAACGGTCGAAATCGAGAGGCTCTCCCAACTCGGAGGGGACGTGCTGCACACAGTCCGGATTCGGCTGATTCTCGAGTGTTGGAACGGCGAGGCGCTGGTGGAGCACACCTTGCTGCAGAGCGCGCCCCTGACCCCCGCCGAGCTCGTCGGCCGCCCCGTGACCCTGAGACACGTTCCGGCGAGCTGGCCGTCCGATCTGAATCTGTCGAGCGCCGCGGACCCGGGCCGGCGTCTCGTGGAGACCGTGGGCGAGCAGGACCTCTGGGTCCCCGTACTGGACATCGGCTCCCAGGCTGTGATGAGTCAGGCATACAGGGACACCTGCGAGCTGAGTCCGGCGAGAGAGGCGCTCAACGCCACGGCCCAGGTCGGGAAGGCGTTGGAGCGCAAGGCGGGTGGTCTGGCGGGCGCCATTGCCGGGCTGGGTGGGGTAGCTGGGGAGGGGGCCGGTGTGGTGAAGGAACCGGGCCGGCTGACGGCCGAGTGGATCGAGTATGAGATCCGTGTGCCTGGGGAGAAACCGGAGGTGACCCGCCGGCAGATCTTCGATCTCATCGGAGCCGCCACGCGCCGGAGCGGCGGCCGACCCGGGTCCGCCGAGACCGAAACGGATCGGGCGTTATGGCGGCTGGCGGTCCTGGGGACGACCGAGATCCTGATCGTCGGTTCGCGGCTGTCCGAAGCCTATGTATCCGATCTCGTGACCCGCAGGGTGCTCGAACAGCGGCAGGCGATCCTGGACGCGGTCAGGGGTCCGGCAGGCGCGCCGCGCGACCCGAACGCCGGTCGGGAGCCTGAAATGCCGCGCCAGGATCTTCTGTCTCTCGAGGCTTTGCGGCACGGGGTGTCCGGCGAGGGGGAGTCCGTTTTTCTGGGCTCGCCGAATGTCTTCTCGTTCCATCAGCAACTAAGGACGGATGCGTCTGGCAATCCGGTGCGCCTGGAGGCTTTTGACATCGTGGCCAATCGCGTGGCGTCCCTGCCGGCCGACGGCCGGCAGGCCCTCTTTCAGGGAGTCGCCGACTCGAACCTGGAAGCGCTGTTGGGCGACGAGGCCTGCGATCCGACCAGCGGGATGCTGCCATGCCGGACCTACGACAACCTGGCGGATCGGCTCTCGACGTCTCTCGGCGCTGATGCGTGGGTCCTGCTTCGCGACGAGGACGACGTTCGGAGCCAGGGCTCCCGGTTTCCGCCGGACACGTTGGCGCGCGCGGAGGGGGAAACGGCGAGGGGATTCTGGCTCGTCGCACCCCAGACGGACGCTGGAGGAGGAACCGGCGACCGGGGGTGGTGGCGATTCGATCCCGCAACCGGCGAGATCCTGGCCATCGGCGAAAACGGCTGGGGCGCGAGCATCACCGAGTATTTGATCGTCGCGAATCTGATCAGCGGGGCCTTGTGCGTCTACTCGAGCGCACGGTCTCTCGACATGATCGCTGCGGGTTTGTGTGTTGCCGGGACCGTGACCGGCGTCGGCGCCTACGGCGGCTCCATGATGCTGCTTTCGAGGATTATCCGGGGGATCGTCGGGATCCTCCTCCGGGTCCTGGGCGCCTCTTTGGCGGCCAGCCACTGAGGAGCGGTCGTGTTTCGGCCCGCAGCGAGGTTCCCGGGCGGTCTCCGAATGTCGGTCTGCCTTTTGGCGCTTGTGCTCGCGCCGGGCTTGGCGGCGGGGCAAGTCGCCGATTGCGCGGCCGACACCGAGCCCAACAACACGCCCGACGAGGGGCAGCGCCTCGAAGTCGCCATGTGCGTCACCGGAGAGCTCGGCAGCGGCGATCAAGATCTTTTCTGGTGGACTGTCGCCGGCGAGAGCCCCGCGCTGTGGACGCTCGAGCTCGAGGGCGTTCCGGGCCAGCGAACAAAGCTGGATGTCCTTTTGGCCGGCGAACCCGGCGGGGCGGTGAGCAAGGTCTTTACTCTGGATGTCCAGGGAGTCCGGTCGATGGAGTCGGGGCCGCTGCTGTTCGCGCCCGGCCGCTACCTGCTCGGCGTCGGCGGGAGCGGCGAAGGTCCCTACCGTTTCGACCTGAGGCTGGCCGGGGCGCTGCCGGAGGCGGTCGGCGGAGAGCCCGGCGATCCGGCGCAAGAGGCGGTCGCGCGGATCGGCGCGTTCGTCTTGTCCGGGGACCTGACCGGCTCCTCCGACGCCATCCGGTGGTCGGTGCCGCCCGGGGAGGCACCCCACACGTGGCGCCTGTCCGCGCAAACCATTCTGGGTTTGCGAACCAGCCTCAAGGTCCTGGACGCTGAGGGGAGCCTGTTGGCCGAGCGCAAGCCCGATGCGGCCGGCCGGATGGTTCTCGACGACTTGTCCTCGCCGGCCGGGGAGCTGGTGATCGAGCTGGCCCGTGCCGACCGAACCCCCGCGCCGTACCTCCTGCGAGTCGAGGCGGCGGGCGAGGGAGAAGACGGCCGCGAGCTCGAACCGAACGACACCATCGCGGGGGCGTTTCCGCTCGATGAGAAACGGACGGTCCGTGGGCGACTGGTGGGTGCTGAAACCGACGTCTACCGTTTCGAGGTCGAGGGTGAGCCGATGCTCTGGCGTGCGCAGGTGCTGGCGAGAGACCAGCCGGTCCGGGCGATGCGCCACTACGATGCGGGGGGCAATGCCGGTTCGAGCGCCGGCGCCTCGGGTGAGCGCCGGGTGCGGCTGGACAACCTTCTGCTTCTTCCCGGCGAGCACTTCATCGCCGTCGAGGGAGAGGACTCGGAGTATCTGCTCAAGATCGTGGCCATCGGGCCGGCGGATTCCAAAGCCGGACTCGAAGCGTCGCGGCACCTTGCGGGCGATGTGGAGATCCCCGGCGTGCGTCCGCCCGGTTTGAGCGAGTTCGAGCCCAATCACCTGCCCGCTCAGGCCGGCACCTTGCGCGTTGGCGCTCCACGCATCGGGCTGCTGACGGATCCGAGGGATGTCGATCAGTACCGTTTTCACCTGGCCGCCGAGCAACCGGTGCGGGTCCGGGTGGAACCGCCGGAAGACGGCCGCGTGGTCTTCGACGTGACTGGCGGAACCCGGTCGGAGAGCTCCGCGCCCGGCGAACCGGCGATTTTTGAAGGATGGCTGCTTCCCGGCGATCACTGGATCTCGGTCCGGCCACGAGAACCCTTCGAAGGTTTCTATCAAGTAGGGCTCGAGCAGCTCGATCCCTTTCTGACCCCGGCCGAGAAAATGGCGGATGTCGACCGGGTGTCGAAAGCGGAAGCCGGCGACGTTGCCCCGGCGGTGGTGATGGGGATCAAAGGGCGAATCGATTCAGCCGCCGCCTACTGGCAACAGTCCCAGGTCCTCGACCTCGGTCTCTGGGTCCAGAATCTGACCGGGACGATACAGACGCTGCGTTTTGAAGTCGCCACCAGCGATGCTGCATGGAAGGGTCGGTTGCTACGCGAGGTGGTCGAGGTCGGGCCCGCCCAGTCGGCGGCGATTCCGCTGCAGGTGGAGATCCTGCCGGACGCCCGGGACGACCAGCCGGTTCTGCTGACGGTTGCCGCCCGGACCGCAAGCGGCGCGGTCGCGACCGCTTCGGTGGAGCTGCAGCCGGAGTGCGGGGCGGAGCCCCGCGCGGCCGGCGAGGCGTGGCCCCTGCCCGACCGCCTGCTGGGAGGGCTCAACGTCGCTTGGCCGGCGCTGGGGGCGGCGGCGGAAGGCGAGGATCGTTTTGTGGGGGAGCTTTTCGATGGGCTCGCGATCCCGCTGCGAGACCGGACTCGGTTCGAGACGGAGCAGGCGATCACGGTCGATCTGGCCGGGGAAGAACCGGTGGAGCTGTGGGGAGCGCTGCTCCATCCGCTGGGGCGCTCGATCGAAGGCGCGACTGAGCAGCTTGCCGAATTCTCCGTCTCGACATCGCTCGACGGCAAGCGTTTCGAGGAGGTCCTCACCGGCCGTCTCGAGCCGCTTCCTGGCGAGCAGGTTTTTGCGTTCGAAGAGCCGGTCGAGGCCCGGTTCGCGAGACTTGTGCTCGGCAGCAGCCACGGCGGAGGGCGCGGGGTGGCGCTCGGGGAGTGGAAGCTCGTCGCCGCTGCCGGGACCAGGCTGCGCTCCGAACCCTGGGACATTGCCCAGCCGTCGCTCGGCGGCCATGTCGCTTGGTCCGATCCGCTGATTGGGACCGAGGAGTTCGGGACCGTCATCGGTGTCGGATCGGCCGAGCACCCGATCCTCTCGGTCGCAGCGGAGCGGACGTTTGCGACTACGGCCGACGACCAGGACACCGCGAGCTGGGTGGTGGGCTTTCACCACGATCGGGCGGCCAGGATCACCGGCTTCGAGTGGGTCCCGTCGGAGAGCCGGAGCTCGAGGGCTCTGGGCTTTGAGGAGATCGAGGTGGCCGCTTCGACGGAGAGCCCGTTGGGGCCCTGGGAGACGCTGGCTACCTGGCGGCTCGGAGGCGACGGTGTCGAGCGCCTGACGCTCGGCGAGCCGGCATGGGCGCGCTTTGTTCGATTCACCGCCGGGGATCTGCGGCCGCAGACACCTTACCGGTACCCGGAGACCCTGAGGATCTTCGAGCAGGGGGCGGACGCCGACTACAGGTCCATCCTCGGCGAGTGGGGATTCATGAGCCGCCGCGCGATCTTCGAGGCCGGCCGGCCGGCTTCGGGAACGTCCGTTCTCGCCGAGGCCGATCACAACGACAGCCGGGAGCGGGCTCAGCCGCTGTCGCCAGGCCGGGCGTTGTCGGGGCGGGTGCTTGTGGAGGAGGACGTGGACTGGTACCGGGTGGAGGTTCCTGAAGGCCACAACGCCATTCGCATCACCCTGCAAGGCGATCCGGCGGTCGCGTTCTCGTGGAGTCTGCAAGACCCGCGCGGACGCCCGGTGGAGAGCGAGTCCGAACGGTCCTACCAGCGGGTCGAGCTGACCGCTGATGTCGCCCCGGGCAGCTACTACCTGCGGCTGGAGGAGCCACCGCGCTCGGTTGTGCTTGCCTGGGACACCAGCGCCAGCATCGGCCCGTACACTGACTTTATCCGTGCCGCGGCGACTCAGTTCGCGCGCGCCGTCAAGCCCGGCCGGGAGGTCGTCAACTTGCTGCCGTTCGACAAGCCGCCGCGATTTCTGCTCGAGGAATGGTCGGGCGATCCAGCAGAGGTGATGTCGGCGCTTAACCGGCACGACACGGCCAAGGCCTTCTCCAGCAACTCGGAGCTGGCCCTGTTGACCGCCGGGGTCGCACTGGAGAAGAGGCCGGGCGCCAGGGCGATCGTGCTCATTACCGATGCTTTCAGCAACGGCTACGCGCTTACGACGGATCTCTGGAAGACGTTCGCACAGACCTCGCCGCAGATCTTCACCATGCACACACCCTCGATCGAGCACGATTCGCCGAGGTCGGCCGCCAGCCAGGATCTGATGCAGAGCTGGGCGGGTGTCGGGGGCGGTTTCTATGATTCGGCCCGGACCATCGGCCATTTTGATGTCGGCTTTGCCCGAGCGTCGTGCTACTTGCGCCGGCCCAAGAGCTACCGCGTTCTCGTAGAGACCGGGTTTGAGGAGCCGGCGGGGCCGGGGAGCATCGAGGTCGTCGCCGCTGCCACCGATGGTGCCGCGCCGGGCACGGCCGGAGAATCGGTCGAGGTAATCTTCGATGCCTCCGGGAGCATGTATCGAAAGGTCGGGGGCGTGCTTCGCATCGACGTCGCCAAACGGGTGCTTCGTCAGCTCGTCAGCGATGTGCTCTCCCCCGGAACGCCGTTCGCGCTGCGAGTGTTCGGCAATCGGAAAGCCAAAGCCTGCCGGACCGATCTCGAGATGCCGCTCGGGCCGCTCGATGCCGCGGAGACCGCCCGCGTGCTGGCGGCGGTCGAGCCCAAGCCGTTCTCGGGGACACCGATTGCCGCCTCGCTGGAGCTGGTCGGAAGCGACCTCGGAGAGGGGCCCGGGCCCAAGAGGGTGGTCTTGGTCACCGACGGCGAGGAGTCGTGCGGCGGCGACGTGGAGGCGGCGATCGAGGCGCTCCGCCGGCGCGGATACGACGTGGAGCTCAACATCGTCGGCTTCGATGTCGACGCTAGCGACCGGGAAGCCGCCCGGGCGCGATTTCGGCGATGGGCCGAACTGGGCGGCGGGCGGTATTACGATGCCGGCGATGCTCGCTCGCTCGAGGAATCGATGGTGGCAGCCGTCAGCCGCTCGTTTGACGTCGTGGACCACGACGGGGCGGTGCTGGCGACCGGCGCGGTCGGTGGGGATCCGGTGGCGGTTCCGGCGGGTGTTTACACGGTGCGAGTGAAGGGGGCCCCGGCCGAGATCTTCGAACAGGTGCGGGTCGTCGGCGAGAAGCGAAAGACCCTCACACTGGGGTCGAGGCCGTGAGGGGGTCCCGGCGCGGCGGACGCAAAAGAGAGCTCGGGAGGTAGAGAAGATGAGACTAGGAATGCAACAACGCTGGCGGGTCGCTGCGTCGACGGTGGGCGTGGTCCTCTTGCTGGCCGCATGCGGGGGATCCGACAAGGACGCCGCAACGGAGGGTGAGCCGGGTCTCTCACCGGCTCTCTCAGAGATCGTCGCCACCGCCGAGACAAAGCGGGCGGGGCGCAAGCTCGGAGTCGACGTCTGCGGCCTGATCGAGGACACCGAGGTGTCGGAGCTGGTGGGAAACCCGGTTCAGGCTGGTCGCGCCATGGGCTCGATGTACTGCCTGTGGGACACCGACGAGCTGGACCAGACGAGCCTCAGCCTGACAGCTTTTGTCAAGCAGGAGGGAGCGCGGAAGATGTCCGAGATCTGCCGAGACATGCGCGCGGCCCGGGATGGAACCGGTGCGGCCCCCAAGAACATCGCCGACCTCGGCAGCGAGGCGTGGTGGGCCTTCAGTTCGGCTTCGGCCCTCAACACGGGGCAGCTTTGGACCTGCGACGACGATGCGGTGATCGGTTTGACGCTGGCGGGTGGCGCCGAGGAAGAAGCCATGCTGGAGGCGGCTCGGGCTCTGACCGATCGGGCCTTCGGCCGAGTTTGAGGCCGGCGGCCGGCTCCCTTAACTGCTTTTTTGACCCGATCTCGGGGGCCAGCGCAGCCCGGTGCTTTGAGGGATGGCGATCCCCAGCCGGTCGAGCACCCGCATGGCGTAGTGATCCAGAAAGCGCTCCATCGATTCGCCGCCGATGTAAAAAGCGGGGACCGGCGGCAGGATCACCGCGCCGAGGTGGGCGAGCCGTCTCAAATTCTCGAGGTGCACGACCGAGTACGGGGTCTCGCGAAACCCGAGCACCAGCGGCCAGCCGTCCTTGAGTGCCACCGCGCCGGCCCGATGGACGAGGGTGCGGGCGCCGCCGGTGGCCAAGGCGCCGAGTGTGCCCGCGCTGCACGGCACGATCGCCGTGCCGGTGAGCCGGTAAGACCCGGACGCGATTGGAGCGTCGAGCTCGCCGTCGCGGTGCGTGACGATCTTGTCGCGTTGTGGAGCCGCCAGACCGGCCGCTTCGACCAGATCGGCGGCGCCGGTTTGTTCGGCTCCCAGCTCGTGCCGCAAAACCTGGCTGGCGCCGCGGGACACCACCAGGTGAACCCGCTCGACCTCCTCGACCCGTGTCAGCGTCGCCAAGAGGTGCCGCGGCAGGGCCATTCCGGAAGCCCCGGTGACGAGCAGTGCGACGCGGTGTGCCATGCGGAAAGTGGGTTGGCCGGACGGCGGCGGTGGATTTTATCTCGGCACAGCCGGCTTGGATGCTACAATTCCACCCGCAAAACGAGGTTGGGGCCTTCACTACCCGCGCCCCAAGAGCTTCTGATCCATCCTCCAACCCCTTACCTGCCTGGCATTTCCAGGAAAACAGACTCTTGCGCCGGCGTTTGGCCCGGCGTTGTCGCACTTGCTGAAAGGAAATCCGTCCTTTGAACGACGAACGAAAAATCGCGCTGTTCTGTGATCTCGAGAACGTGGCGCTCGGTGTACGCGATTCCGAGATCAAAAAATTCGACATCAAGCTGGTGCTCGAGCGTCTGCTCGAGAAGGGCAAGATCATCGTCAAGAAGGCCTACTGCGACTGGGAACGCTACAGTGAGTTCAAGCGCCCGTTCCACGAGTCCGGGATCGAGATGATCGACATCCCCCAACGGCGCTATTCGGGAAAAAACTCGGCGGACTTGAAGATGGCGGTCGACGCCATGGAGCTTTGTTACTCAAAGGAGCACCTGGATACCTTTGTGGTGTTGTCGGGGGACAGCGATTTCTCGCCGCTGGTCTCGAAGCTCAAGGAGAACAACAAGAGCGTCATCGGCGTCGGGGTCAAGAATTCTTCGTCGGCGCTGTTGATCGACAACTGCGACGAGTTCATCTTCTACGAGGATGTCTGGCGCGATAAGGCCCAGGCCAAGAAAGCCCCCAAGCTCACCGGCGTCGGCAAAAGCAAGAACGCCGAGGCGTTCGAGCTGATGGTCGATGCCATCCACGCGCTCAAGCGCGAAAACAAGGACATCCTCTGGGGCTCGATGGTCAAGCAGACGATGCAGCGCAAGCGGCCGTCGTTCAATGAGGGCTACTACGGTTATTCGACCTTTACCGACCTTCTCGAAGACGCCGAGCAACAGAAGATCATCAAGCTGGAGAAGGACGAGCGCTCGGGCACCTACACCGTGGCGCTGGTCTCACGCCGCCGCCGCGGTGGCGGGCGTGGGCGCAAAAAGACGGCCAAGAAGGCCGTCGCAAAGGCCGCGGCGCAGTAGCCGGCAGGTGAGAAGGCTGCTAGGCGCCGGCCGGGAAATCCAGCCCCTCGGCGCCCGCGGCCACCAGGTCTCGCGCCACACCGGCGCGAAGCTCGCGGACCTCCTCGGCGGTTTCCTCGGCGCTCCAGCCCAGCAGATCGCCCAGCTTGGCCGCGCTGGCCGGAGCCAGGCTCCAGACCGCTCTCAAGTCGAGCTGCCCCGACCCGATCCGGCGTAGCAACAGGTCGTCGAGCGACAGGGCCCATTCCTCCTCGACGGCCAGCTCGATCTGAGCTTCGAGCAACGCGTCGCCGGTGATGGTGTTTCGGCCGGCGTGCTCGCTGGCCTTGACGGCAAGCCGCTCCAGCCGGCTGCCGTAGAGCGCTTCAAAGGCCGCGATCCGCTCGGGCGATAGACCACCCTCGGTGAGGAGGGCGCGGCCGCGGCCGAGGTCGCCATCGAGGAGGGTTCGCTGGTGAGTGGAGCACGGCAGCGAGGCCACACCCATAGCCTCCAGGTACGGTGCCACCTCGTCCAGGCAATCTTCGGCCATCCGGCGGTGGGTGGTGAGCTTGCCGCCGGTCAGGATCCACAACCCCGGGGGGCCCGCGGCGACGGTGTGGCTACGCGAAAGCTTGTCGGCATCATCGCCCGATCCGTCGGCGACCAACGGCCGCAGCCCGGCCCAGGCGCCGGCGATGTCCGACCGGGTGACGTCTACGGCCGGGAAGGCGTGGTTGGCCAGCTCGAGAAGATAGTCGCTGTCGTCACGGGTGGGCCTGACCCGGCCCGGCTCGGTGGCGTCGTCGTCATCGGTGGTTCCCAGGACCACATACCGGCCAACCGGCATGGCAAAGGCCAGCCGGCCGTCGCGGGGTGAGCGGAGCGCCACAAAACAGTCGAGCGGCAGACGGCGACAGCGCACGCTCAGATGGGTGCCGCGCGCGGTGCGCAGCTTGACGGGGGTCTGGGCGTAGAGCTTCTGCCATGGACCGCAGCACAGCACGACCGCGCGCGCCGAGATCGGAAACTCACGCTCCGAGATGCGGTCCTCGGCCAGCACACCGGTGACCACGCCGTCGGTTTGCTCGAGCCGCACCGCGCCGCAGCGCGACACCAGGTGGGCACCGGCGCCGGCGGCTCCCAGCCCGACGGCCAGGGTCAGACGGGTGTCGTGAGTCGCCGCGTCGGTATAGGCAACACCCCCCACCAGCGAGTCCCGCCGCAGACCCGGCATCACGCCCATCAGGCCCCGTTTGCGATAGCGGCGACCGCGACCCAACCGGTAGCCGAAGGAAAGGGTCTCGTAGACACGCACGCCGAGGGCCACTTTCCACAGCGAGTCGGGGTCCTGCCGGTAGACCGGGTAGACAAAGCGGGCCGGCCGGACCAGCCCGGGCGCGCCATCCAGCAGCCGGCGCCGTTCGACGAGACCCTCGCGCACCAGGCTGAAGTCGAAGTTCTTGAGGTACCGCAGCCCGCCGTGCACGAGTCGCGACGAGCGGCTGGAGGTCCCGAAAGCGAAGTCCTCTCGCTCGATGAGGGCGGTCGAGAGCCCCCGCAGCGCCGCGTCTCGCGCCACCGCCATGCCGCTGATTCCGCCCCCGACGACCAGAAGGTCCCACTCCCGGTCGCCCAGCCGGGAGAGCGCCTCCCGCCGCGCGGCCGTCGAGCGGGGCGGAACGAGGGCGCGCATCGGAGCGTGATTCTCAGGGGCCGGAGGGCGTCACATCGGCTGGTTTTTCGGCGCAATTGGCATACTATCAACGGCCTGTGCACCACTGGTGTCGCGGTCGCGTGAAGCCCTGCCGCTGTAGCGTCCGCAACAGGAGCGCTGCTGTCTCTGTGATATCTTGCGCGGGCCAGGTGGAGCGCATCTCGGGACGCTGATGGAAGTCTTCCAACAAGAGTTCGACCGCCTGGAGGAGGCGCTCCGGCGGCTGCGCCACGACTCGAACGCAAAAGCCGTCTTCTTGATCGACAAGAACGGCCAGCACATCGCCGCCGCCGGCGATGTTGACGAGTTCGATTCGACCTCGCTGGCTTCGCTAACCGCCGGCAATGTCGCGGCCACCGACGGGCTGGCGAAGCTCATCGGCGAGCGCGAGTTCTCGGTGCTTTTCCACGAGGGCCAGAGAGATCACATCCACATCTCGATCGTCGCTCGGCGGGCGATCCTGCTGGTGATCTTCGATGAGCGCTCGTCTTTGGGTCTGGTACGACTGAGGGTCAAGAGGGCGAGCGCGGAGCTCGAAAAAGTCTTCGATCAGATGGCGGACAAGACCGAGCGCGGCCCGGACGCCCGAGCCGAAGCGAGCCCGTTCTCGGAGATCACGGACGAAGACATCGACGCTCTTTTTAGCGAATGACCTTCATCAACTACGCCGCCAAAGAGATCAACTGCAAGATCGTCTACTACGGCCCCGGGCTCGGGGGCAAGACGACCAATCTGCAGTACATCTACAACAAGACCCCTCCCGCTGCGAAGGGGAAGATGATCTCGCTGGCGACCGAGGCGGACCGGACGCTTTTTTTTGACTTTCTGCCCCTCGACCTGGGATCGATCCGCGGTTTCACCACGCGCTTTCACCTCTATACGGTGCCCGGCCAGGTCTTTTACGACGCCAGCCGCAAGCTGATACTCAAGGGGGTCGACGGCGTGGTCTTTGTCGCCGACAGTCAGAGGGAGCGGATGGAGGCGAACGTCGAGTCGATCCGCAACCTGGAGGCCAACCTCAGGGAGCACGGGTTCGAGCTGCTGACGGTCCCATTCGCTCTGCAGTTCAACAAACGGGACCTGCCCAATGCGATGCCGGTCGACGAGATGTACCGGATGCTGAATTACAAGCGCGAACCAACCTTCGAAGCGGTCGCTCCGGAGGGGGTCGGAGTGTTCGACACCTTGAAATCGGTGGCGAAGCAGATTCTCATCGAGCTCCGCAAGCGCTAGTCCTGCAATAGAGGTTTAAATCAATGGCAAAACGCTGGAAGAAAGAAGAAGAGACGTATCTCAAAAGATACGCCAAGATCAAGCGCCTGGAGGAGCTGGCCGAGCGCTTCAAGACCGACTCGGAGACCGTTGCCGAGAAGCTCGAGCAGATGGCGCTCGAGGCCAAGGACACCATCACGCCGATGCGGATCGAGAACGACCCGCTGGTGAAGGTGTTCGAGAGCGGTCTCAAGGCGATTCAAAAAGGCGACTACCGGCAAGCGGCGAAACAGTTGCAGAGGGTCGTCGACGAGACCGACTTTCCGCAGTTGGCGCAGCGCGCGCGGGGGTTTCTGCTGCTCGCCGAGCAAAAAGCGTCGAAGGGCCCGTCGGGGCCGGAGGATCCGTTTCTGCACGCCGTCTATGAGCGCAACCGGGGCAATCTCGAAGAGGCTCTGGAGATCTGTCGCCGCGGCGGGCGTGAGGGCAAGGACGAGCGGTTCGCCTATCTGGCGGCTTCGCTCCACGCGCTCCAGGGCGATCACGAGGCCGCTGCACACTCGCTACGGGCCGCGATCGAGATGAACCCGAAAAACCGGGTCTACGCCTTCCACGACTCCGATTTCGGCGAGCTGCGGGGCAGCGAAGAGTACGCTGGCTTGTTCGAACAGCCCTGAGCCCCGCCTTGATCAGCAAGCCCCGCGTCGTCGCTGTCGGCGGGGGTAGCGGCCTGTCCGTGCTCCTGCGGACGCTCAAACCCACTCTCGGACGCCAGCTCGGTGGGCTGACGGCGATCGTCACCGTGAGTGACGACGGCGGCTCGTCGGGCCGCCTGCGGCGAGACTTCGGCGTGCTGCCACCTGGAGACATTCGAAACTGTCTGGTGGCTCTGGCCCGCGACGAGGATCTCGTCGCCAAGCTCTTTCAGTACCGGTTTGCCGACGGCGAGGGGCTGGCCGGTCATTCCTTCGGCAATCTCTTTCTGACGGCACTCACCGGCATCACCGGCGACTTCTACCAGGCCATTCTGACCGCCGAGGAGCTGCTCTCGGTCCGGGGCCGGATCCTGCCCGCAACTCTGAGCGACGTGCGTCTCAAGGCGTGGGGACGATCCGGCCGGTTCTACGACGGAGAATCGGAGGTCGGTGGCTCGGGGGAGCCGATCGAGCGGTTGGAGCTCGAGCCGGCGCGGGTCGCGGCCTTTCCGCGGGCGGCCTCGGCCGTTCGGGACGCCGATCTGGTGATCCTGGGGCCGGGCTCTCTCTATACCTCGATTCTCCCCAATCTGCTGATCCCAGGTATCCTCGAAGCGATCCGATCGAGCAAGGCGCGGGTCCTCCTGCCACTCAACCTGATGACCCAGCCCGGCGAGACCGAAGACATGACCGCGGTGGACCATTTGGAAGCTCTGAGCCGGCACACCGGAGACGATCTGGTGGACACCGTGCTGGTGCACCATGGTGCGTATCCGGATCGTCTGCTGGCCCACTATGCCGACGTCGGCTCGGTGCCGGTACACGTCGATCCCGAGGCCCTGGGCCGTCTGGGAGTCGAGGTGACCTCGGCCGATCTGCTGGCGTCGGGGGAGCTGATCCGGCACGACCCGGCCAAGCTGCGGCGCGCGGTGCTCGCGATGGCCACGGCGACGCTCCGGACCGGGGCCCAAACGGACGGGCGAGCCGAGGCCCAGAAAGAAGACGACGACGACGAAGATGACCACGGGGGCGGTGATCCGTGAGCCCGGGCGGTGAAAAGGCCGGGAACGGCCCGGTCGCCGTGGTCCTGGCCGCCGGGCAGGGGACCCGGATGCGCTCTTCGACGCCCAAGGTTCTGCACCGCGTTTTAGGCCGCACCCTCCTCGAGTGGGTCTTCGAGGCCGCCCGCGCGAGCGGATGCCGGCGCATCGTCTGCGTGATCGGTCACCAGGCCGATCGCGTCCGGGAGTCGACGCCGGGTGACGGCGTCGACTGGGTGGTGCAGGAGGAACAACGCGGGACCGGTCACGCGCTGGCGCAGGCTCGACCGGCGGTCGAGCGGCTGGGGCCGTCCCGTGTGCTGGTGCTGTCCGGCGACGTGCCCCTGGTCACGCCGGCCACCCTCGAGTCGCTGATCGACGCCGGCACAGAGGGCTGGGGGTCCATGGCCGTAGCCGATCTCGAAGACCCGGGCTCCTTTGGCCGGGTCATCGAACGGCCCGACGGGACCTTGAAGCGGATCGTCGAGGCCGCCGACGCCGACGCCGAGGAGCTCGCCATCCGGACGGTCAACGCCGGGACCTATGTGCTGCCCGTACCGGAGATCTTCTCCGAGCTCGAGCGGCTGCGTCCCGACAACGCCCAGGGCGAGCTGTATCTGACCGACGCGTTGACCGCGGCGGCCCGTGGCGGCGCCGGCATCCGTCTCCAGCGGCTCGCGGACACCGCCGAGGCCCTCGGGGTCAATCGAAGGGCCGACCTGACGCGGGCCCGCGAAGCCTTCTCCCGCCGGCGGGCCCAGGAGCTTCAGGACGCCGGGGTGACGGTCTGGGATCCCGACCGGCTCTGGATCGAGCCCTCGGTCGAGGTCGGAGCCGACACCGAGATTCACGCGGGGGTGACGCTTTGCGGACGGACCCGCATCGGCGAGGGCTGCGTGCTCCACCCGGGGGTGTGGGTGCGCGACAGCGTCATCGAGGACGGGGTCGTCCTCGAGCCCCATTCGGTCCTGGACGGAGCCGAGGTGGAGACCGAGGCGCGGGTGGGCCCGTTTGCCCGGCTGCGACCCGGAACGGTGATCGGACCGGCGTCCAAGATCGGAAACTTCGTCGAGGTCAAAAACTCACGGCTCGAGGCCGGGGTCAAGGCCGGGCACCTGGCTTATCTGGGAGACGCCCAGATCGGCCCCGGAGCCAACATCGGCGCCGGCACCGTGACCTGCAACTACGACGGTGAGAACAAGCACCGCACCGAGATCGGTTCCGGGGCGTTTGTCGGCAGCGATACGATGTTGGTGGCGCCGGTTCGCCTCGGCGACGAGGCCGTGACCGCGGCGGGCTCGGTGATCACGGCCGATGTCCCCGACGGCGGCCTGGGAGTGGGGCGGGCGCGGCAGCGCACGATCGACGGGTGGGCCGAGCGCAAGAAAAGAAAGGCGAAAAAGGGCTAGGCAATGTGCGGCATCGTGGGATATCTGGGGGAGAAGTCGCCCGTGCCGCTGCTTCTGGACGGGCTCCGGCGGCTCGAGTACCGGGGCTATGACTCGGCCGGGATCGTGGTGCCGGTCAACGGCAGCCTCGAAGTCGTCAAGGCCGAGGGCAAGCTGGATCGGCTGGTCGAGGAGCTCGGAGGCCGCGAGCTGGCCGGCGTCTACGGACTCGGCCACACCCGCTGGGCCACCCACGGCATCCCGTCCCAGCGCAACGCCCACCCGCTCCTGGACGCTCGGAAGCGGCTGGCGCTTATCCACAACGGCATCATCGAGAACTTTCTGCCCCTCAAACAGCGTCTGGTCGAGGATGGCTGGGAGTTTGTCTCCGACACCGACACCGAGGTCATCGCCAACCTGGTGAGCTCGCATTTCGAGGGCGATCTCCGGGACGCGGTGCAAAAGACGGTCGCCGATCTCGAGGGTATGTACGCATTTGCGGTGCTGTCGCTCGAGTCGTCGGAGCCGGAGATCGTAGCGGCCCGCAGTGGGCCACCGTTGGTCCTCGGCCGGGGCACTGACGAGCAGTTTCTGGCGTCGGACCCGACCGCGGTTCTCGCCCACACACGCGAAGTGATTTTTCTCGAGAACGGGGACGTGGCCCGGCTGACGGCCGACGGCCTCGAGGTCTGGAACGGCTCCGGCAAGCCGGTCGAGCGCCCCACGGTGCGACTCGACTGGGACCCCATCCAGACCGAAAAAGGCGGCTTCAAGCACTTCATGCTCAAGGAGATTCACGACCAGGCGCAGGCGGTGCAGGACACCTTTGGCGGCCGGGTGGACTTCGAGAGCGGTGAGATCGGTTTTGACGGTCTGGAGCTTTCCCAGGAGGATGTCGCGGCCATCGGCCGGATCCATTTGCTCGCCTGCGGAACCTCCTGGCATGCGGCCCTGATCGGAAAGTTCATGCTCGAGGAGCTGGCGAGGATTCCGGTGGCGGTGGACTACGGATCGGAGTACCGCTACCGGGACCCGCTGGTCCGGCGGGGCGATCTGGCGGTGGGGATCTCGCAGTCGGGAGAGACTGCCGACACGATCTCGGCCATGGAGGCGGCCGGTGAGCGCGGAGCCCGGCTGGCGGCGATCTGCAACGTCGTCGGAAGCCAGGCGACCCGGCTGGCCGAAGGGGTGATTTACACTCACGCCGGCCCGGAGATCGGTGTGGCCTCGACCAAGGCCTTTACGACGCAGTTGATCGCGCTCTACCTGTTGGCCCTCTATCTGAGACAGCAGCTCGGCCGGCCGGTGGAGGAGTCGCTGCTCGCGGATCTGGCCCACCTGCCCCAGTCGATCGACGAGGTCGTCATGCGGGAGGCCGAGTTCGAGGCGCTGGCGGGCCGGTTTGCCGAAGCGAGCGATTTTCTCTACATCGGGCGCGGTGCCAATTACCCCATCGCCTTAGAAGGAGCGCTCAAGCTCAAGGAGATCTCCTACATCCACGCCGAGGGCTATCCCGCCGGTGAGATGAAGCACGGCCCCATCGCCTTGATCGACCAGTCCATGCCGGTGGTCGCGATCGCCACCGGGGAGAGGGTCTTCGACAAGGTGGTGAGCAACATGCAGGAGGTGCGCGCCCGAGACGGCGTCGTGCTGGCGGTGACCGACCGCGATCCCGAGGCCCTCGGCGGTGCCGCGGACCATGTCATCTCCGTGCCGA
Source organism: Candidatus Multivoradales bacterium (assembly GCA_965224065.1). Classification (GTDB taxonomy): domain Bacteria; phylum Acidobacteriota; class Thermoanaerobaculia; order Multivoradales; family JAHEKO01; genus JAOTZA01. The sequence continues at coordinate 2,030,194 of CBDCYF010000005.1, read as the reverse complement.
GCGTCTCGGAGCTTCTCCAGCCGGTCGTCAACGTCGTGCCGCTTCAGCTTTTCGCCTATTTTGTCGCCGTGCGCCGAGGCGCCGATGTCGACCAACCGCGCAATCTCGCCAAGAGCGTGACCGTCGAGTAGCTTGAATCTCGAGCAGGAGCTCAACGAGCAGCAGCTCGCCGCCGTCACCCACGGCGAGGGGCCGCAACTGGTTCTGGCCGGCGCAGGGTCGGGTAAGACCCGGGTCATCACCTACCGGGTCGCCTACCTGGTGCGCGAGCTGGGAATCGACCCGGGCTCGATCGTGGCAGTGACGTTCACCAACAAGGCGGCGGGCGAGATGCGCGAGCGCATCGAGCGGCTGGTGGGAATCTATCCGCTGCCGACCTTTGTCGGGACCTTTCATCGATTCTCGCTCGACCTGTTGCGGCGCTACGGCGATCGCGTGGGGGTGCCGCGGGATTTCGTCATCTTCGATCGCGAAGATCAGATCTCGCTGGTCAAAAAGGCGTTGACCGCCGAAGGACTGGCTGAGACCTCGTACCCGCCGCGGGCGGTGCTGGCGGCGATCGGGACCGCCAAGAACCTGCTGCTGGCGCCGGCGGCCTACGAGCGCCAGGCGGCGAACTTCTACGAGCAGAAGATCGCGCTGGTCTACCGTCGCTACCAGGGGCTTCTCAAAGCCGGCATGGGCATCGATTTCGACGACATGCTGCGTCTCGCCGTTCGGTTGCTGCTCGACGAGGAGAGCCTGCGCGAGCGTTTGCGGGCGCGCATCCATTACCTGCTGGTGGACGAGTTTCAGGACACCAACCACGCGCAGATGAAGCTCATCCAGACGCTTGCCGGAGCGGGCGGCAATCTGACCGCGGTGGGGGACGAAGATCAGGGGATCTACCGCTGGCGCGGCGCAGATCTCGACAACGTGCTCGAGTTCGAGTCCTTCTTCCCGGGTGCCGAGATCCGCAAGCTCGAGCGCAACTACCGCTCGAGCCAGAACATCTTGACGGCCGCCGACGGGCTGGTGGCCCACAACCAGAGACGGCGGGGCAAACGGCTTTGGACCGACGCCGGCGCCGGCGAGCCGGTCGAGCTATTTCGCGCCCGCGACGAGCTCGACGAGGCGCGCTGGATCGTCAACACGATGAAGCAGCTCCACACCGAGTTCTCCTGGAGCGACATGGCCGTGCTGGTGCGCACCAACGCGCAGACCCGCGCTCTGGAAGAGCGCCTGCTGCAAGAGAAGGTCCCCTATGTGCTGGTCGGGGGGATGAGGTTTTACGAGCGCGCCGAGATCAAGGACCTGGTCGCCTATCTGAGGGTCCTGCGGAATCCTCGCGACGACTACTCGCTCGGCCGGATCCTCAACCGCCCGCCGCGGGGGATCGGCAAGGCGACTCGCGGATTGCTGGCGGAGAAGGTCGAGTCCCAGAAACAGCCGTTGTGGGATGGGCTTCTCCATATCGAGCCCAGCGCCTACCCGCGCCGCGGCGGCCAGGCCCTGGTGCGTTTCCGCGACCTGATCCTGGAGCTGCAAGAGGCGATGGCCGATCTGCCGCTGCCGGCGCTGCTCGATCGCCTGCTCGAGCGCACCAACTATGCCGAGCAGTATCAGAAGGACGACGCCGAGTCGCAGGCCAAGCTGGAGAACATTCGCGAGTTCCTGACCGCCGCCCAGGAGTTCACCGAGGAGCGCTCGGGACGGAGTGAAGAGGACGTCCTGACTGCATTTCTCGACCACGCTTCCCTGGTGGCCGACATCGACCAGTGGCAGCAGGAGCGCGGGGTATCGTTAATGACGCTCCACACCGCCAAGGGGCTCGAGTTCCCGGTGGTGGCCGTCGCCGGGCTCGAAGACGGTCTGTTGCCGCACTTCAACTCTCAGGGCGCTCCGGACGGACTCGAGGAAGAGCGCCGCCTGCTCTACGTCGGGATGACCCGGGCCGAAAAAAAGCTCTTTCTGACCACCTGCCGCCGGCGCCGGATCGCCGGTCGGTACCAGGATCAGGAGCCGTCGCAGTTTCTCGACGAGATTCCGGCCGACGGTCTGGAGATCACCAACAGCCCGGAGCTCTTTGCCGACTCACGAAGCGCCGGCGTACGCTCTTTTTTTGGCCGTTCTCGCTCCGCGGCTCCCTTTGCCGACGGGGCCGGCGACTCGAAAACCGGAGCCGGGCGAGGCCGGCGGGTGCGCCATCCGGTGCTGGGCGATGGCGTCGTCGTGGCGACCGAAGGAGAAGGCGAGAACTCCAAGCTGACGGTCTACTTCGACCGCGTCGGCAAGCGCAAACTGATCGCCAAATACGCGGGCCTGGAATATCTCTAGGTGACAGGTACTTAATTTTGAAAACGCTGGCGCGGGTCAACTCGCGCCAGAAATCCCTCCAAAATTAAGCCCGTCACCGTTTTTGGATCCGCAGGAATTCGCGCCGCAGGATCGCGTAGAGGTAGTTGTCGACGGTTTGACCGTCGAGAACAAAGTAGTCGCGCAGCCGGCCCTCGCGGTGAAAGCCGAGCCGTTCGAGCACCTTGTACGAGCCCTCGTTCTGGATCGCGCAGCGGGCCTCGATGCGCCGCAGCCCGGTCCGGGTGAACAGATCCCGCAGAATGATGCGGAGCGCTTGGGGCATCAGGCCCTGTCGTTGGAAGGCCGTCGAGAGCGCGTAGCCGATCTCGGCCAGGCCGTGGGTCCAATTGGTCACCACCAGGGTGATCCACCCGGCGGGGTGGCCGTCGGCAAGGACAACCCACTGGAACTTCTCGCCCCGGCCCTGGTAGAGGTCATTAACGTGCTGGTGGGACAGCTCGGAGTAGAGCTGCGCGACGGTGGAGTCGTTGAGTGGCTGGTGTCGGCGCACCTCGGGCTCGCGGCGCCAGCGGTCGAGCAGGACCGAGTCACCGGGGTGGACCGGCCGCACCGAGACCGTGCGCGCGGCGGGCTTGACTTGGGGTTGCATCGGTCGAGGACTCTACCAGGGGTAATGAACGCCCCACTCGGTTGGGTAGCGGCCGCCCGGTGAAACGCCCGGCTGGAAACGGCGCTCGCTTTGCAAACTCCGAACGTGGGCTCGCGCCTCGTTGTCCGCCCGTGCGGACCGTGTGAGTCCTTCGACGATTTTTGCTTGCGCACGGGCTCCCAGCGTTCCAGCCGCGGCGTTTACCAGGCGGCGCTGATCGCCAACCGACATAGGTTATTCACTACGCTTGGGGCTGGGCGCTCCCGACTTGGCGATCATGCAGCTCGCGACTCTGCTGGTATGGGTCGGTGGACTCTGTCCGAGCCGAGGGCGGCGAATCGCCCGCATCAATCGAGGCCTGAAGCGGCTGGCGTCTCTGCCAGCCGTTGGTCGCTCCAACACCGATGATCGGCCGCCAGAGACGGCGGCCGCTTCAGACGGGTGTCGCGACATACGGCGCCGAGTGGGTCGCCCGGAGCGGATGCTGCTTGAGCTGGAGCGAAGGGCGACCCCGAGGCGCCCGTATCGTTGTTGTGGTTTTCTAGCCCGGTGCCGGCTCGGTGGGACGCCAGCGGCCGCGGCCGGTGGAGAACATCGACAGCAAGTACATGTAGCAGAAGCCTTGCAGGAACAGATAGAGAAACGGCAGCGACATCCACATCCCCATCTTGAACGCCAGCACAAACGCGCACACAAACCAGGCGGCGAGGATGCCTTCGAGCACCGTCGACAGGTCGGCGCCCACGCGGTACTTCTTGCCAAACCAGCCGTCGCCGCTGTGCTCGATCTTGTACTTTGGCGTGCGCTCGAAAACGCCCACGTCTCTGCCCAGTCCCTGGATCACCGCACGGGAGTTGTTGATCGCCAGGCCGATGCCCAGGCCCATGAGCGGGGCCAAGTGTTTGAGCCCGCGCCCGAGCCCACGCCCGGCCGCGAGCTGGCTGGCGAGATAGAAAAGCAGGACCGACACGGTGGCGCACAAAAAGAGAGGCAAGTCGATAGTCAACAGGCTCCACGCCTCGCTGCCGCGGCGGACGGTCATCGCCGGGAAGATCAGAAGCGACAGCCCCACCATCAGCAAGTAGCTGGCGTTGTTGGTCAGGTGAATCAGCGCCTCGAGCTTGACCTTCCACGGCAGGCGGGCGCGCAAGATCCGGGACAGCAGTTTGCGCCCGGTCTGGATCGATCCCTTGGCCCAGCGGAATTGCTGCCGCTTGAACGCATTGACCTCGACCGGCAGCTCTGCGGGCACTTTGAGGTGGGGGAGGAACAGGAACTTCCAGCCGGCGAGCTGGGCCCGGTAGGAGAGGTCGAGATCCTCGGTCAGCGTGTCGTGCTGCCAGCCGCCGGCGTCCTCGATCGCCTGCCGGCGCCACATCCCAGCGGTGCCGTTGAAGTTGAAAAAACGGCCGGAGCGATTGCGCGCCGCGTGCTCGATCAGAAAATGGCCGTCGAGAAAGACCGCCTGGATGCGTGTCAACAGAGAGTAGTCGCGGTTGATGTGGTCCCAGCACGCCTGCACCATGCCGAGCTCCTCGCCGGTGGCGAGGTCGGTGAAATAGGGAACGATGCGCTTGAGGTACTCGGGGATCGGCACAAAATCGGCGTCAAAGATGGTGATCAGATCGCCACGGGCAGTCGCCAGCCCGGCCTCCAGCGCCCCGGCCTTGAAACCGGTGCGGTCGGTGCGGTGCAGATGCTCGATCGAGAACCCGCGGTTGCGATACTCCTCGACCGTCGCCGCGACGATTTTGCGGGTCTCGTCGGTGGAATCGTCCAGAACCTGGACGTGCAGACGCTCGCGCGGGTAGTCGAGCGCACAGACCGAACGGATCAACCGGTCGGCTACGTACATCTCGTTGAACAGCGGGAGCTGGACCGTGACGTCGGGCCACTCCTCGGGTGTCCGGGGCTCGGGTGGTTCGACGTGCCGTGTGCGATAGTAGAGACGCAGTAGCTGGAGCCGGTGGCCACCAAAAAGAGCCAGCATCCCGAGAATCAGGTAGTACGTCACGAGCGTCGCCTGGGCGAAGAGTTCTTCCATTGCGATTGGTGAGGCGTTCAGTTCGTCGCGCTGCCGTGGCGGCGGCGCCGCTCTTCGTGGCTCAGGCGGGGTTGCTGGTGACGTTCGATCTTGCGGCCCATCCGTGGGTGACAGTGGCCTGGCTGGCGGCCGGTTTCTGCGGTCTCGTCTGGGCGGCGGCGAGGATAGCAAAAGATCCTCAGTCCTCGATGGCCGGCATCCTGCTGGTGGCCGCGGCTTTGCGGCTGCTGGCGCTGCCGTTGCCGCCGACCCTCTCGGATGACGTCTACCGCTATGTGTGGGACGGTCGCGTCGCCGGCGCCGGGCTCAACCCCTATCTGGTGGCGCCGGAAGACCCCGAGCTCGAGCCGTTGCGGGACGGTCTGTACGACCGCCTGGCGCACCGCGAGGTCGAGACGGTCTACCCGCCGCTGGCGGTCTCGGTCTTTGCTCTCGCAGCTCGGTTCCCGGCGCCGGTTCTGGTGCTCAAGACGATCCTGACGGCGGCCGATCTCGCGGTCTGCTATCTGCTGGTGCTGGTTGCGCGGAAGTTGTCCGTGCCGGTAGGCCGGGTGGTCTGGTATGCGTGGAGCCCGCTGCCGGTGCTCGAGATCGCCGGGATGGGCCACGTCGACGCCCTCGGGGTCTTGGCGGTCGCCGTGGTGGTGCTGTGGCTCTCCGGCCGGCCGAAGCGGGTGACGGGCGCGGCGGTGGCGGCCGGCGCCGCGATCCTGGCCAAGGTCGTTCCGCTGCTCGCGCTGCCGGTCTGGGCGCGCTCGAGCGGCCGGCCGTTGGTCTTTCTGGCCGTCGCCCTGGCGGTCGCGGCGATCTCGTTTGCGCCGGTGGTCCACTCGGTGGGCGGGATACCGCCGGGATATCTCACCTATGGTGTTTCGTGGGAGTTCAACGGGCCGTTGTTCGAGCCGCTGTGGCGGCTGATCGATCGGTTGGAGATCACCGCCTGGATCGAGGGAGTGCTCGACGCCCTCAAAGAGCGCCAGGGCGGGCACGACAGGTGGAATCGTCTCTATCCGTTCAACTATCCGCAGTTGCTCGCCAAGATCGTCCTGGGAGTGCTGGCCGCCGGGAGCATCGCGTTGCTGACCTGGCGGAGCCGGCCGGGCCGCGTGGCTCCCCTCACCGGGGCGGTTTTCGGCACGATCATTCTGTGCTCCGCAACCGTGTACCCATGGTATCTGTTGTGGGTGCTGCCCTGGGCCGCGATCTCCCGGCAACCGGCGTGGCTGCTGCTGTCGGCCTTGGTCCCGCTCTCCTACCTTCCGCAATTCACCGGCGCGCCGCTCATGCCGTGGGTCTATCTGGCCATCTGGGCGCCCTTTGGCTTGATGTTTCTTCGTTCCCGGCGATGGTCTACAGGCTGATTCTCGGGTATCGGGGCGGCGCCTACTGCGGGTGGCAGCGGCAGCCCGACGCGCGGAGCGTTCAGCAGGCGGTCGAGGAAGCGGTCGGCGCACTGGTCCGCCGGCCGGTCCGGATCGTGGGCGCGGGTCGCACCGACGCCGGGGTGCACGCCCGCGCCCAGGCCGCTCATCTGGAGCTGTCAAAGGATCTTCCGCTTCGCGCTCTCGTTCATGGGACAAACCACGTGCTATCGGAGGACATACGAGCGATCGCCGCCGGCCGGATGTCTGAGGGGTTCCACGCCAGAAAACACGCCTCCGGCAAGCTCTATTGTTACCGGCTGGTGCGCTCGCGGGTCCAGTCGCCGCTCGATGCGCCCTTTTCGGTGCGGGTGAGCCGCGAGCTCGACGTCGAGGCGATGCGGCGCGCGCTGGCCGGTCTGGTGGGCCGTCACGACTTCACCGCGTTCGCGCTCGCCGGTGGTTCCCATCGCGACCCGTACCGGCGGATTTTTCGCGCCGAGATCGCCGAGGCCGGAGAGCGTCTCGAGCTGAGTTTCGAGGGTGAGGGGTTCTTGCGCGGGATGGTGCGCTCGCTCGTCGGGACCCTTCTCGAAGTAGGGGGCGGTCGACGTTCGGTTCGGTCCTTTCTGACGCTCCTGGAGGGAGCGCCCCGAAGCGACGCCGGTCCGACCGCGCCGGCCCATGGGCTCACTCTCGAGCGCGTCGATTACCCCGAGCGATGGCAACCGCTGGACGAGTACGACACCCGTCTCAGGCCCCGCTGACACCGGGTTTAACGGCCTGGCTATGGTAGGTTAGCGGCGACCAGGAGGGTCTCCTCGATGATCGATCGCCAAAAGCTGGCCGAGCCGGGCTCGGTTGAGGAGCTGCAGGTGCGGCGCCTGGACGAAGAGCGGCTGCCCAAGCATGTCGCCATCATCATGGACGGCAACGGACGCTGGGCTCAGGCCCAGGGCCGGCCGCGGGTCGAAGGCCATCGCGCCGGGGTCGACTCGGTGCGCGACGTGATCGAGGCCTCGGCGGCCCTGGGGCTCGAGGCGCTGACTCTTTACGCGTTTTCGGTGGAGAACTGGAACCGTCCACGATACGAGATCTGGACCCTGATGAACCTGCTCAAGGAGTATGTTCGCAAGGAGCTCGAGTCGCTGGTCGACAACGACATCCGCCTCGAGATCCTGGGCCGCTGGCGTGAGCTGGACCCATCGGTGGTGCGGGTTCTCGAACAGGCGCTCGATGCGACGCGAGATTGCGCCGGCTTGCGGCTCAACATCGCGCTCAACTACTCGGGCCGCTGCGAGATCGTCGACGCCTGTCGCCGGATCGTCACCGACTGGGCGCAGGGCAAGGGGACCGACATCGATGAGGAGACCCTGGGTCGCTATCTCTACAGCGCCGGTCAGCACGACCCGGACCTGCTGATTCGCACGTCCGGTGAGCAGAGAGTCTCCAATTTCCTTCTGTGGCAGATGGCGTACACGGAGATCTCCTTTGTCGACGTGTTGTGGCCCGATTTTCGGCGCCGCCATCTGCTGGAGGCGCTGATCGACTTTCAGGCGCGCGACCGTCGTTTCGGCCGGATCGGCGACACCGGGGACGGCGTCCGGGCCGGTCGCAGCCGTCTCGGATAGCGAGCGGTCGTTGCAGCGTATTCTGACCGCCGCGGTCGCGCTTCCCTTGGTCGCCACAGCGGTCTTCTGGCTGCAGGGCCCGTGGTCTTTTTTCTTTTTTCTCGCCGCGGTCGAGATCGCGGTGTTCGAGTACGTCCGGCTCGCGCGCTCGGCCGGGGCCGGCCGAGCCGTCTGGACGTTGCCGGCGATCGTGGCGCTGGCCGCGCTCCTGATGAGCGCCGATCTGTGGCGGACGCCGGAGGGCGGGACGGCCGAGAGGCTCATCCTCCTCTGTGCTTTTCTGCTCTCGGGTGTCGCCGGGATCGCGACGCTCGCCGGTCGGGGCGGCGTCGACAAAGCCTTTCTGACCGTCGGCTCGCTGAGCTTTGGCGCCGCCTACTTTTCGGTCGCGGTGGCGAGCCTCCACCGGATCCACGCCGCCGGGCCCTGGTTGCTCGTGCTGCTCTTGGCCATCGTCTGGGCCGGCGATTCCGCCGCGTACTATGCCGGCTGCCGCTGGGGAAAGCGCAAGCTGGCGCCGGAGATCAGCCCCAACAAGACGTGGCTGGGCGCCGGTGCCGGTCTGGCGGCCGGCCTGGCCGCCGCCGCCGTGTGGGGGTGGTGGCGCCACGGCGGCATCGGCTCAGGGCTTTTGCTGCTGGCGGCGCTGACGGGGGTGGCGGCGCAAGCCGGCGACCTGATCGAGTCGATGATCAAGAGGTCGGCCGGAGTCAAGGACTCGGGCGTCCTTCTCCCCGGCCACGGGGGCATGTTCGACCGCCTCGACGCCCTCCTCCTGGCCGCACCGGTGTTTGTTTTTTTGACCTGGATTCTGGGGCTGGGCTGAGAACCGTGGGTCTTGGGCAGCGGCATGTTTTCTGCAATGCCTCTGCGAGGGTGAAGTATGATCGGGGGCCGTTCCCCCAGGTTGGGAGCCGCATAGAACGATGATCGATCTGTTGACCAATGCCGCCGCCTTTGTGTTCGCGCTCGGCGTGATCATCTTTATCCACGAGCTGGGGCACTTGCTCATGGCGAAGTTTTTTCGCGTCCCGGCGAGGGTCTTTTCTCTGGGATTCGGCAAGCGGCTGTGGGGGTTCGAGCGGGGAGGGACCGATTACCGCGTCGCGCTGGTTCCCCTGGGCGGATACGTCCAACTGACCGGAGAGGATCCGTCGGAGGCCTCGGACGATCCAAGGGAGTTTCTCAACCGGCCACGGTGGCAGCGGATCCTGATCTATCTGGCCGGGCCGGTCATGAACGTGGCGCTGGCGATCGTGTTGATCGCGGTGGTCTTCATGGTTGGAATCGAAGTGGCGGCGCCGCCCGACATCCCGGCGGTGGTGGGCAGCGTGCGGCCCGACGGTCCGGCCGCCGCTGCCGGTTTCGAGCCCGGGGACGAAGTTCTGGAGATCGACGGTCAAGCGATCACCCGGTGGGACGAAGCGCGGTTCGCGATCATGACGGCCCCCGAGCAGGAGCTCACCGTGCGGTTCCGGCGTGGCGACCAGACGCTCGAGACGGTTCTCACTCCGATCAAGGTCCCGCGCTACGAATTTGGCGACGCGGGGGTCTACCCCAATGTGCTGCCACGGATCGTCGAGGTGTTCGAGGGCGACCCGGCGGAGCGGGCCGGGTTCCGGTCCGGAGACGAGGTGCGCGCGGTGGATGGCCGGCCGTTGGCGGGGCAGCAGGATTTTGTGGCCTATCTGTCGGAGAATCCCGAGCGCGAGATCGCCGTCGAGGTTGTGCGCGACGGTCAGCCGGTCCATTTGCGCGTGGTGCCGGCGCTCGAGGACGGCCGCGGCCGGATCGGCGTCAGCCTGGCCGCCACCGCGTTTCAGCGCTATGGCCCGGTCGAGTCCCTGGTCCAGAGCGTGCGGTTCAACTGGGACGTGACACAGCAGACGTTTCGCGTTCTCGGGAAGATCTTCACTGGCAAGCTGGCCGCTAAGAGCGCGCTGTCCGGACCGATCGAGATCGCCGCGCTGTCGGGGGCGGCGGCCCGAAGCGGTTTTCGCAACCTGCTCCATCTGATGGGTCTGATCTCGATCTCCATCGCCATTCTCAATCTGCTGCCGATCCCGGTGCTCGACGGAGGCCAGATCGCGTTGCTTCTCATCGAGTCCGTTTTTCGGCGGGATCTGTCCCTCAAATTCAAGGAGCGGATCAATCAAGTCGGGTTTGTGCTCATCGTGATGCTGATGGTCATGGTGCTATATTTCGACGTCATCAAGAACGTCCCCGAGAGTCTTCTCTCGGGCTCCTGACGGGACCGTTGGAAGAGCTCTCGCGAAAGGACCGGTGTTGATGGCACGACTGGCGGAAGGCGACACGGCGCCCAATTTCGACCTGGCTTCGACCGAGGACGCGGTGTTGATGCTCCGCGACGAAGTGCCACGGTCCGCGGTTTTGCTTTACTTCTTTGGGGCTCCCGCCGACCAGCGGGCTCGCCGGGACCTGTCCCTTCTCGCAAGCCACGCGGGCTCGCTCGTGGGCGCCAAGGCACTCGGCGTCTCGCCGGCAAAGCTCGACGAGCTGAAGTCTCTCCAGCGGGAGCTGGAGCTGCCGTTTCCCCTGTTGAGCGACGATCGAGGCTTCTCGGGGCTTTTTGGCTTTGAAAACGCCGAAGAAGGTGAATCGGCTCCGGTCCTGGTGCTGGTCAACCGCGACCAGAAGGTCCTGTGGCAAGCCAAGCCGCTCGAGTCGATGGAAACGGCCCTGGAAGAGATCAGGGGTCGACTCAAGAGTCTGCCCTCCTCGACGGCCAACTACCCGCGGTCGGTGATCAATCGCCTGGTCGATCTCTGGGTCAACTGAGGGCTGAGCCGAATGGGCTCGCGCGTCATCAGGTCTCTGGGTTGGCTGGTCTACGCCGCGGTGGTCCTTGTGGCTTTTACGGTCTCGGGCTACTTTGCGTTCAATCTCTTTGTGCGCAGTGGGGTGACGGCGGTCCCGGCGCTCGAGGGACTGGAGGCCGGACAGGCCGAGGCTGCGGCTACAGACCAGGGTCTCAGACTTCGCTGGCGCGAGGGCGAAGAGCGCTACGACGAGGACGTGCCGGCGGGGCACATACTGCTCCAAAAGCCCGCGTCCGGAAGCCTGGTCAAGCGAGGGAGCGCCATCGACGTCGTCCGGTCGTTGGGCGAGGAGCTGGTGTCGGTCCCGGATCTGCGGGGCAAGGCCCTGCAAGCCGTCCAGGTGACGCTGGCGGCCTCGGGCCTCACGCTCGGCCGGACCGCGGCGATCTACGCCGCCGGCGCGTCCCCGGGAACCGTGGCGCAACAAAAACCGACCGCGCATACCAAAGTGGGCAAGAACACCGCGGTCGAGGTCTACCTGTGCGCGGAGAATCCGTCGGAGACCTACATGATGCCCGATCTGGTGTACCGGCGGCTCACCGAGGTCGAGGGCTATTTCAAGGCCTTGGATTTTCGCCTGGGGAGTGTCAAGTTCGAGACCTATGAGGGAATCGCCGCCGGTGTGGTGCTGCGCCAGTACCCGCTCCCCGGTCATCAGCTCCGCAAAAACGACGTCATCTCGCTGGTGGTAACGACGTCCGAGGCCGAGGCGTAGCCCAAGTGTTGCTCGCACCTTCCATCCTCGCGGGAGATCTGGCCGACCTGGGCGGTGTCTGCGATCTTTGCGAGCGCGGCGGCGCGGACTTATTGCACGTGGACGTGATGGATGGTCATTTTGTGCCCAATCTCACGTTTGGGATCCCGGTGGTGCGCGCGCTCAAGCAGCGCACCCAGCTCCCCCTCGACGTCCATCTGATGGTGTCGAATCCAGGGCGTCTGCTGGACGATTATCTGGAGGCAGGAGCCGACTGGGTCTCGGTCCACTGGGAGGCCGCGACTCATCTCGACCGTCTGGTGGAGAGGATTCGGCGGGCCGGGGCGAAGGCGGGAGTGGCGCTCAACCCGGCGACCCCGGTGGAGGTACTGGTCGACGTGTTGCCGAGCCTGGACTTTGTGTTGATCATGTCGGTGAATCCCGGTTTTGCGGGGCAGAGCTTTTTGCCTCGCAGCCTCGAGAAGGCGCGGCGCCTCGACCGGATGCGAGCCGAGCACAAGCCCGATTTGGTCGTGGCGATGGACGGCGGGATCGACGAGCGCAATATCGCCGAAGTGGCCTCGTCCGGTGTTGGATTCTGTGTCGCGGGCTCCGCGGTTTTTGGCCGAACGGATCCGGCGGCGGCGATGGCCGACCTGCGCCAGCAAGCGGTGGGGGTGGCGTCGTGAGGCTTCGGAGTCGATCGGCCATGTGGCTGCTCTCGCTGGCGTTGCTCGCGGTCGGCTGCGGGGCGCCCAAGGAGGACCCGATCCTGCGGCTTTCGGCGCAGGAGTCGCTGGCGGAGGGCAAGGCCCTGATGGCCGCCAAGAAGTTCTATCGCGCGCGGCAGTACCTGACCCACGCCTTCGAGGTCGAGCCGAATTCCGCCAGCGGGCGCGAGGCCTTGCTGCTGGTTGCGGATGCGCATTTTCAGCAGGGAGGGACGCAGAATTTCATCAAGGCCGAGGCGAAGTACCGCGACTTTCAGAATCGGTTCCCGACCAGCGAACGCGCCGCCTATGTGCAGTATCAGATCGCATCCAGCCTGGCGGGAAGAATGCGCCGGCCGGACCGCGACCAGTCGATCAGCCGGGAGGCGCTCATCGCGTATCAGGATCTGTTGCACTTGTTTCCCGACAGCGGATACACCGAGGAGACGCAGCGCCAGATCGACAAGGTCAACGCGAGCCTGGCGGAGGCCGAGTTTCTGGTCGGGCACTACAACTTCAGACGGGCACGCTATGCCAAATGCGGCAACATCTGCTTCAAGGCGGCAACCATCCGTTTGCAACGGGTGCTGGATGAGTACCCCGCCTACCCCGAGAAGGACAAGATCTACTATTTTCTCGGTATCGCCCACCTCGAAATCGGCGAGAACGAGAAGGCGGAAGAGGTGCTGGGCCTACTCCAGGCCGAGTACACCGGCAGTAAATACCTCAGGAGACTCGAGGGCGAGCGCCGCGGCGTCGCCAAGCGGCGGGCGAAGCGGGACCGGAAACAGGTGAAAAGGGCCGCCAAGAAACAATGAGCCATCGTCTCATCGTACTTCTGCTGGCGCTGTCGCTCTCGGCGGCCTGCTCCTCGTCGTGGCTCCCCAAGACCCCCGGCTCGCGGCGGGCCGAAGAGATCCGGCGGCTCAAAGAGCGGGTGCTCGAGCTCCAGCAGCAGGCGCGGATGTCCGAGGTGGAGATCGAGAGGCTCCGGCGCCAGATCGCCGAGCTTCGGGGCTCTACCGGCACCCAACCGGTGACTGTGCCCGACGAGGATCCGGTTCCGCCCGCCGAAAACAAGCCGCTTGCCCCGCCGATGGTCGAGCCGTCGGTGGAGTCGGAGGAGCTAGCGCCGGCACCGGCGAACGGGGTAATAGCGCAGCAGCACACCGGCGAACCGGTGTCACCGGCGCTATCAGCGCCATCAGCGCCATCAGCGCCATCGGCCGCGTCGGGACCGCCGGTGGAGTCGCCAAACGCGCAGGCTCTCTATGACCAGGGCTACACGCTCTACCACCAGGGTCGTTTGGTGGATTCCGAAAGCGCGTTCCAGCAGTTTCTGCAAAGTCACTCGGGAAGCGACTTGGCCGACAACGCCCAATTCTGGATCGGCGCGGCCCGTCTTCAGCGCGGCGATACCCGCGGAGCGCTGGCCGCCTTCCGCGAGACGATCGAGCGGTTCCCGGAGGGAAACAAGGTCCCGGACGCGATGCTCAAATCCGGTCACTGCCTCGAGCAGCTCGGGGACTCCGAGGCCGCCCGCAGGACCTATCGAGAGATCATCGCCAGATTTCCGAACACGGCGGCGGCCGCACTGGCCCGCGAGCGGCTCGAGAAGCTCCCCTAGCGGGTGGCGCGCGGTGGATTCTCCCGGCGCGGCGCGCGCGGGGTCTCGTGGAGTTCTTCACAGAGAACTCGGGTCCAAGCGTCTATGGTGGGTGACGGGTTGCAAGACCTCAAGTAGCACATGAAGCATGTGGTGCTAAAGGTTGACAGTCCAAGGAAAGGACTCTAAGCTCACGACTTAGCGCATTTTTGTCTTGAACATCCGGTTCGGGATGTGCCTATGAGATACCACCGTACTGTACCCGCGTTTCTCGCGATATTTCTGCTCGCGGGGTCGATAGCGGCGCATCAGCCACCGGCCGACCTGCATCTCGTCGGCGACCATTGGACCGCGTGGTATCCACCGACCTCTTTTCCCGAAGGCGCGGACGTCTACACCGTCCAGCGCGGAGACACCCTGTGGGATCTCGCCCAGCGTTTCTACGGCGACCCGTATCTGTGGCCTCAGCTCTGGGAGCGCAACCGGTATGTGCAGGACGCCCACTGGATCTATCCCGGCGACCCGCTGCTGGTCAGCATTCAGGTGACCCCCATCGGAGACATCGCCGCGGTGACCGACAAGGCCGACGGGACCGATGGTGGCGGGGAAGACGGCGGTCTGAGGCTCGATCGATCGCGCACTGCCCCGGAGCCCCTCGGGTTTGAGTCCGATGTTTACTGCTCAGGCTTTATCGGCGATGTCGATGAGACTTTCGAGCGGCGGCTCATCGGCTCCGAATTCCAGGCGCTGATGCCGAGGATTCGGGTCATCGAAGGTTTGGCGGGTGTGTCGACCTTCGGAGCGCGTGAGACGGTCAAGGTGGACTTGACCACCGGCGATATCGTCTATCTGGACGGTGGGGCCGCGGCCGGGTTGACTCCGGGCATGACCTTTATGGCGATCACGCCGCGGGAGCGGGTAGCGCACCCGGTCAGCGGAGCCGAGCTTGGCCGGTTCTACCGGTTCTCGGGCCGTGTGCGGGTGTTGAGCGTGCAAGACGACACCGCGATCGCCGAGATCACCCACAGTTGTATGCCGATCAACGTCGGTGACGGGCTGCGGCCGTTTGAGGCGATCCCGGTGCCGCTGGCAAGACGCGGAGGCATGGTCGGGGTGAATGATCCCGTCGGTAGCGAGCAGTTGCAAGACGCGCCGGTCATCGTGCGCTCCGAGGCGGGTATCTTCACCGTCGGACAGGATCATGTCGTGTATCTCGATCGCGGCTCCGCCGATCTGACTCCGGGCGACATCCTCACCGTATACCGGTTGCACAACGACGATCTTCCTCCGGTCGTGATCGGAGAGGTCGGCGTCTTGACGACGCACGAACGCTCCTCGGTCGCCAAGGTTCTGGAATCGCGTTACGCGGTGTACGTGGGCGACCGGCTGGCGCTCAAGCACTAGCAGCCGCCGGCTGGGTCGCGGCACATTTTGCTTGGTCGGTGCGCCCGCGCCGTGCTATGGTTTCGACTCTTCGATCTCTGTTTCTTGTCGGGATGAAAGACACGCTGAACGGTCAGATGGTCCGGCTTGCCGAGAAGCTGGCCGGGTGTGGTTTGACGCTCAACCAGGGAGTCCGCGAGTTCGAGAAGCAATACATCGTCGCCACGCTTCGCGGCAACGACGGCAACCTGACCCGGTCCGCCGAAGCCCTGGGAATCCATCGCAACACGCTGCGGAACAAGGTCAGTAATCTGAGGATTCGACCGGCCGACATCGCGGGAAAAAAGCGCCGGCGCGCCCCGCGAAGCTGACCTCCGCCCCGGGTTCGCCACCGTTCCGGCGGACCGGATAGAGTGGCATTCAAATTGCTGTCTTTCTAGCTGGCACTGATTGGATTGATCGGACCCGTATCGGCGCGCCGTTACGACGTCTCGAAAAAGCCAAACCGTACAAGTCGTAATTCTCCATAGAATCTGAGTTTTTTCGAGTTGTGATGAGCCGGATGTCCGGTTGGAAATTCAATGCCCTCGTCGGGGTTGGCGCCTTTTTGGCACTCAGCCTCTACACCGCTCCGACGACTTCCTCGATTCCCGAGAATCGTCCGCTGCCACCCTCGGTGAGGGAGGTCGTGATTCTCGACGAGCTGCGCGAGTGGGTGGACGGCGTGACGGGTGGGGTCGAGTTGCGGCCTCTCGACCCGAGCGAGATCGGCGACGAGATCCGGCGGCGCCCGGAGAGCTTTACGCTGTTCCGAGACTACCTGCCGCAGCGAGAGCGCCGGCGCTTGCTGAGGCGAATGCCGCACGGCCATCTGATCGTGAAATCGGCCAAGCGATACGAGCTGGACGGTCTCCTGATCGCGGCGGTGGTGGAAGCGGAGTCCGGATTCGATCCCTACGCCGTGTCGGTGGACGGGGCGCTCGGCTTGATGCAGGTGATGCCGTCTACGGCTGATCTCCTGGGCGCCGACGATCCTCTGGACCCCGCCGTCAACGTCGACGTCGGTACCCGATACCTGCGCCAACTTCTCAGCCGTTTTGGTGGGGACCTCGAGCTCGCTCTGGCGGCGTACAACGCCGGCCCGGGCAACGTTCTACGGTTTGGCGGGGTGCCGCCCTTCCCGGAGACCCAGGCCTACGTCGATCGAGTCCTCGACCGTTATGTCGCGCACCACCGGACGCTGTGGCGCGACCACTTGCGGCGCGACTGGCACGTAGCGAACTAGCCCCCGCCGCCAGACACGGCGGCCTTTGCGAGCACGGTCGACCGAGGTCGATCTGCTAGACTGATTCCCGGTCCGAACAGACCGTCTTACGCGAGGAGAGATCCATGGCCGGCTTCGGCGTTCCAGAGTTGTTGCTCATCCTGCTCATCATCGTGGTGATCTTTGGTGCGTCGAAGCTCCCACAACTGGGCCGCGGGTTCGGGGAAGGCATCAAGAACTTCCGCAAGGGCCTCAAGGACGACTCGGCAGACTCCGCCGACAAGGCCGAAGAGACCGCGAACTCGTCGTAGCTGGTTCTGCCGGCAGCCGGTGAAACGTTCCGGCTGCGCACATTGTGGTTTGGTCGGAGGCCCTCTCGAGAGCCGGCTCCTAGCCCGCATCTCGTTGAGTGACGGTCCTGCCATTGGCCTCACCGGGGCACGGCGCGAGCAACTCGGCCTTCGGTGATCTAGCTCGCGCCTCGGTTTCCCTCGCGCCGAACCGAGCTCGAACTTCCAACGTCATTTTCGTGCGCTCGGTCAAACGGCCCTGGCGAGGCCAATGGCAGGACCGTCACTCAGTTTGCCCGTAGCGTTCCCACGACTCGAACAGCTCTTCCGGAAGCTCGGCCCCTTCGGGGAGCTGCCGCAGGTGCGCCGCGGCTCGCGCCAGGGTCGGTGGGATCAGGGGAAGGTGGCGGGAAAAGCCACGCCGCGCAAAGGCCGCGAAGGTGCCGGCGGCCTTGAGCGTGCGCTGGGCGGCGCAGGCCCGGTAAAGATCCAGGTCGGCGTCCCCGTTTTCGTCCCTGTCTTTTCCTAACACCCCGTAGGCGTCGAGCAGCTCCCGCTCGAGCTCCGGTGGCACAAAGAGGCTGTCGTTCAGGAGCGACGCCAGGTCGTAGTGCGCCGGTCCGATGCGGAGGTCTTGATGGTCCAGGACGGCGAGGCCTCCTCCGTCGAGGGGTACCAGATTGCGGGCCATGAAGTCGCGGTGGCACACGGCCGTGGGGCCGGCGGCAAGACGCTCGCACAGCGCGTCCAGGGTCTCGCGTAGCCGTCGCCGTTCGGCCGTTGGGGCGCGCAGCGGTGGCTCGTCCAGGAGCAACTCGCGGGTCTGAGCGAGCTCTCGTCGCAGCAGGGCGCCGTCCAGCGGTGGGTTGAGCTCTTCGACGACATCGGCGGGCACGGTTTGGATCGAGCCGATCATCTCGACGGCGGCGAAAAGGTGCGGGGCGAGCTCGCTCCAATCCCGGTCGGCGAGATCGTAGAGGGTCAGCGGTCCGACGTCTTCGAGCAGCGCCAAACCGCGATCGCAGTCGCGGGCGAGAATCCGGGGCACCCGCACGTTTCTCAGTTCGAGCAAGCGCGTCGAGATCTCAAAACGGCGGCAGCTCTCGCGAATCTCCGGTGGATAGGTGGCGAGAATGGCGGTCGCCGGCGACGCTAGATGAGCCCCCAGATAAGCGCGATAGTACTGGCGCTGCGAGACGTCACCGGCGAGCGGCTCGAGACGCGCGACGTCGAAGCCCTGGGTCTCGATCCACTCTCGCCGTCCGGTCTCTTCCATGGCGGCGGGAGGGTAGCATAGCGTCGCCTTGGAACGACCGAGCCACCAGCAGCCCGAACAGCGTCTCGATCTGCTCGGTCTGACCCGCGGGCAACTGGCCGAGCGGATCTCGTCGATTTCCGACCGGCGGTACCGGGCCGATCAAATCTTCGATCACATCTACCGCCACGGCATCGTCGACTTTGGCGAGATGACCGACCTGAGTCTCGACCTGCGCCGCGCCCTCTCCGAAGAGTTCCGGGTGGGCCTACCGGTGGTCAGCGAGCGGCACGTTTCGAGCGACGGAACCGAAAAGGCCCTTCTCCTGCTTGGCGACGGGGTCAAGATCGAGACCGTCGATATTCCCGAAGGTGAGCGGCGCACGTTGTGTCTGTCGAGTCAGGCGGGTTGCGCCCTGGGTTGCGCGTTTTGCGTCACCGGCTATTGGGGCGGAGGCCGCAACCTGACCGCCGGTGAGATGGTCGGACAGGTCCTGGCCCTGCGCCGACCCGGTAGCCGGGGCCTCGCCGGGCTCAACCTGGTCTTTATGGGAATGGGCGAGCCGTTGCTCAATCTGGATGCGCTCGAAGTGGCGCTCGAGATCCTCACCGAGCAGATCTCGTGGCGCCGGATCACGGTCTCCACGGTGGGCATCCTGCCGGCGCTCGAACGGATGGCTGCCTGGCGCCGTCGCCCCAACCTGGCGGTCTCGCTTCACGCTCCCGATGACGAGCGCCGGAGCCGGATCATGCCGATCAACCGTATCTATCCGCTCTCGGAGCTGGTCGACGCGCTCGGCCGGTACCCGCTCGAGGGCCGGCGTCGAATCACTCTCGAATACGTCATGATCCGTGATTTCAACGACCGCGTCGAGGACGCGGACCGCCTGGTGTCCGTTTTTTCGGAGCTCAAGGTCAAGGCGAACTTGATCCCGATCAATCCCGATCCGGTACTGGGCGAACGGATGCAGCAGCCGTCGCCTACGGTGGTCGAGGATTTCCGGAGACGCCTCAAGTCCCGGGGGATGCCGACGACCGTCCGCCGTCGCCGTGGTGACGACGTCAGCGCGGCCTGCGGCCAACTGCGCTCGCGCGAACGGGAGCCACGCGGCGGGGGTCGCCGTCTCAGTTGGTGAGTTGCTCGGTTATCCGATCCAGGCGAAGGTCAGATTTCGTCCCCCGCCGGGACCTTCGCGGCGGTAGCTCCACAGCAGATCGGTCTGGCACGAGGTGCACCCGCCCAGATGGCGCACGTCATGGACACCGCCGGCGGTTAGCTGCGCCTCTACGGCCGCGGCGAGATCGGCCCGGGGACGCCGGCCGGCCTGCGCTCGAATGACGTCGGCGCTGGACGAGTCCGCGATCCGCCGGGCCACGTCGTCTCCGACTTCGTAGCAGCACACGCCGATCGAGGGCCCAATCCAGCCGACCGGTTCGGCGCTTTGGCCCAGCGCCTCGAGCGCCGAGGCGACGACGCCCGAGACGATCCCTCGCCAACCGGCGTGGGCCACCGCGAGTCGGCCGTTGCCGGCGATCACCACCGGGACGCAATCGGCGGTGGCGATACAAAGGGCGATCCCCCGTCGGTCCGTCCACAAGGCATCCCCCTCTTCCACCGCCCCGGGGCGCGCCTCGATGCAACGGTTGGAGTGAATCTGGCGCAACCACGCGAGATCCATGGACTCCGGAGCGACGCGATCCAGGACCTGGCTACGGGATTCGGAAGGGGATTCGCGGGGGGATTCGCGGGGTGATTCACGGGGGGACTCGCGGCTGGCCCCGACACTACGTCCGCAAAATCGCGCCTCGATCGTGCCGCGACGCGCCGGCCACACCGCCGGTTCGCCGGCCGGTTGGGTTGGCGATGGGGAAGAAGGCATCCCGGAATTCTATTCTTCCGTGGCTCGAGAAACGAGCCGGAGAGACGGCTCTCGGATAGACTGATCTTCCGTGATCCAGTTCTTTGACGTCGGCAAGCGTTTTGGCGATCGCGTGGCGCTGTCCGGAGTCAGTTTCGAGCTCGGCCGGGGCGAGTTTGCGTTTCTTCGCGGCCCGAGCGGTTCCGGCAAGACGACACTCCTGCGGCTGATCTACCGGGCCGAGCTGCCGACCCAAGGACAGATCATCGTCAACGGTCGCAACGTAGTCTCGCTCCCGAGGCGGAAAGTGCCGTATTTGCGCCGCACGATTGGCGTCGTCTTCCAGGAGTTCAGCCTCATCGAGCGGCGCACCGTGTTCGAGAACGTTACCTACTTGCCGCGGATTCTGGGCGCCGCGCGATCCACGCAAAGGGAAATGGCTGCGGAAGCGCTCGGCAAGGTCGGGCTCGAGGGTTTCCAGAACGCCTTTCCGGCCGAGCTCTCGGGCGGGGAGCAGCAGCGGGTGGCGATCGCGCGTGCCTTGATCAGCCGGCCGGAGATCCTGATTGCCGACGAGCCGACCGGCAACCTCGATCCCGAGCTGTCCCGCGAGATCCTGCGGGTGTTTTTCGACGTCAACCGGCAGGGGACGACGGTGATCCTGGCGACCCATGACCCGGGACTGCGGCACGGAGAGCGCGCCCGGGTCTTGCGACTCGAGACCGGCAAGCTGGCGGAGGATCGACGGCTCGGCCCGCTCCCGGCGGACGAGCCTCCAGCTACGGTCGATGAATCGCGGCCCGTTGTCACTGGATGAGCTTCTTCCAGGCTCTCTTCCACTTTCTCCGAGAGGCGAGCCTCAATCTCGCGCGGGGATGGCGGGTGAGCGTGCTGGCCGTGGTGACGATTGCCGCCAGCCTCTATGTGGGAGGTGTCTTTCTCGTTCTCGCCCGCGGTGTCTCTACGTCGGTCGAGGACTGGCGGGGAGACGCCAAGGTGGTCGTGTACCTCGAGCCCGGGACCACGGCGGCGAGAATTGACGAGATCGGAAGCCTGGCTCAGGCGGCACCGTGGGTGATGCAGGTCGAAACGGTGTCGTCGTTGGCCGCCGCCGAGCGATTTGCCGAGTCTTTTCCCGAGATCTCGGATCTGGTCCAGGTGGAAGGCGAGGGAGCCCTGCCCCCGTCGTTGGAGCTCACCGTGGCGCCCGAGCATGTCGGGACCGCCGAAGCCCGGAGCTGGCTCGAGGAGCTCGACTCGCTGTCCGGTGTTGCCATGGTCGACGACGACCGCCGATGGCTGGAGCAGGTCGACGTTTTCGCGGCCCTCCTGCGACTGTTGGGGCTTGTTCTCGGAGCCGTTCTCCTGAGCGCGGCGATCTTTACCACCGCCACGGTCATCCGCTTGACGGCCCACGTTTACCGGCGGGAGATCTCGGTCCAGAGGCTGGTCGGCGGCACCGAGTTCTACATTCGCGGCCCCTTTGTCGTCGAGGGCGTCTTGCAGGGACTTCTCGGTGGCCTGCTGGCCGCCTTGGCGCTCGGTCTGTCGCTCAGCGTGCTCGCGGCTCGTGGGCCGGCGCTGCTGGCCGGGGGGCCGCTTGCCCTCGGACCGGTGTCACCGTGGGTGTTCCTTGGCGTGGTCGTTTTGGGGGCAAGCACCGGCTTTGTCGGAGCGGTGCTCTCGCTTCGACGAGAGATCTAGCCTGATCTTCTGGGGACAGTCCCCATAAAAAACGGGGACCCAGAGGTCCCCGCAAAGAGTCGTTGGTGAGTGGTCCCTAGCGTCCGGGGTTGGAGGCTCCGGGAAGATTCTTGAGCTCGTCCTCGAGGGCCTTCTTCTCCGCTTCGAGCTTGCGGATCTGCTCGTTCTCGGCCTGGACCTTCTGGTTGTACTCCTCGGTCTCCTGATTTTCCCGCACCCGCGCCGCGCTACCGGAGTCGCCGGCCTTGTTGTAGAAGGCGATCGACTCGTTGTAGTTCTTCTGTTTTTCGTAGACAAACCCGAGCTGTTTCCAGATCTGCCTCTGGTCCTGGGGGCTCGAGGTGTTGTTGAGCGCTTGCTTGAGCGAGCTTTCCGCCGAGCGATAGGAGCCTTTGGCCGTGTGGGCCTGGCCGATGTAGAACTGCGGCAGCCAGTCCGACGACTTGCCCGACGCCTGTTGGAACGTGGAGATCGCGCCGTCGTACTGTTTGGCGCCCAACTGCGCTCCGCCGAGCAGCATCAGGTTGTCGTAGGAAGCGCTCCTCGCCACCACTTTTTGGGCTGCGCTGGCGGCCTTTTGATAGGCGCCGGTCTTGCCGCTGCCCCGCGTCGTGCGCCCCATCTTGAGGTACGCCTTGGCCAGAGCTCGCTGCTTGTCCATGTCGCCCGAGTCGAGTCGCACGGCGTTTTCGAGCGCGCGGATGCCGCTGGTCATGTCGCCTTCCTTGACCGCCATGGCGCCCCACTTGTACTGCAGATCGGCGTCATTGGGGCTCGCCTTTGCCGCCTTGGCGACTTCGGCCAGCGCCGCGCCACTCTGGCCACTCTTGCTGTAGGCGACGGCCTTGAGTTGAGCGAGGAGACCCTGGAGATCTTTGGGCAGCGCGCCGGAGTTGATTTTGCTCAGAAACGCCACCGCGTCCCCGTAGCGCCGGGCGTTGACATAAGCCTGCCCCAGCCGCAGCCGGTACAGCTCGTTTGCCTTGTCGAGATCGTAGGCCTTCCTCAGGTGCTCGATCGCCCTGGTGGGGTTGTCGCGCCGGAGCTCGGTCCAGCCGAGCATGAAGTGGCCACCCGGCCATTCCGGCTGGGCGTTGACCACCGCCTGGAACTCCTGCGCCGCGGCGGAGAGATTGCCGGAGGTGAAGGCCGCCTTGCCTTCGTCCCAACCCGCCTGCGCCGCGCCGGCGCCGAGAAAGGCGATCGCTGCAACCGCAGCCGCCACAGAATAATTGAGTCGTTTTGTCATCGTGGTTCTCCTTTTCCGTTGCCCCGCGCTCCCGTCGAGACTCTCTGGAAGAGCAATCAACGTGCCAGTAATCTCGGACGTAAGCGGCGCATTGCGTCAGGGGTGGCTGAGGCAAAACGCCTCCCCCCTCGCTCGCGACCCGGCGAGGTGGCTCCTGGAGCGACCTCCCGATAGGACATCGTGGCTACTGCAGTTGGAAGTTGACCGTCAGGTTGTAGATCACCGCAACGGGCTTGCCGTTGAGCGTGGCGGGCTCGAACTTCCATTTTTTGATGGCGTCGGCGGCCGCCTGATCCAGACCCATGGGTAGACCCTTGAGGATCTTGACGTTGGTGACGTTGCCTTGTTTGTCGATGATCGCCTCTACGATCACGACACCGGTGATCCGCGCCTTGCGGGCGATCTCGGTGTATTGAGGCTGCGGCGCGGAGATCTTCTTGGGGGCCGCTACGTCGCCTCCGACGCGGACCGGGCCGGTTGGCTCGACCGGCGGTGGACCCTCGGGAATGCCAAAGATGATGTCGGTGTCGGGCAGGTCGAGCTCCGGCTCGATGTCTTCTTCGAGGCGGATGGGCTCGGGCTCGTCCGGCGTCGGGTCGGGGATCGGCACCTTCTTCGACTTCGGCTTGGGGATCTCTTGCTGCTGCTTGGGTGGCGGCGGCTTGAATCGCACCTGCTGGACGACGTAGACCTTCTGCTTGGGCGCCTCACGGGCCTTGGCTACGGCCTCGGGGATCTGCACGATAAAAAAGATCGCGTGGAGCACCGCGGCGACGCCGATAGCCCACTTCACCCTCTTCTTGTCTTCGGCCTCTTCCGCGGCAAAGGTGAGGAAGTCGCCGGCCGCCGCCTCGGTGGCTTCCTGCTCGGCGCTCTTCGGGGTCCTAGGCTCTTCCTTTTGTGCCATCTTCTACCCTCAGAACCAGAACATGTCGATTTCACGTTGGGTCGGGATCGAGATGTTCTTGATCTCGATCCCGATCTTGTCCTTCGCTTGACGGAGCTCGTCGAACACGTCCACCATGTAACCGTACTCGGTGTTTTCCTGTGGACGAATGATGACCGGCTTGGTCTGATTGATCTCCAGCTTGGGTTTGAGGTAATCGAGAACCTCGGTCAAAGGCATTTGTTTTTGGTCGACCATCAAGACACCGCCCGGTTGAATCTCGATAAGGACGGAGTCCTCCTTTTCGATCATCGGCGGGGTGTCGTCGTCCTTGGGAAGCGAGAAGTCGAGTCCCCGGGTCGCGGCGAAGGTCGTCGTCACCATGAAGTAGATGATCAGCAAGAAGGCGATGTCGGCCATCGACGAGGTCGGGATCTCATCACTGACGTTCGAGCGGGTGATCTTCATGGCTGACCCTCGGAACCGACGGAATCGACGGTCTCCTGATCGGAGAGCAGGAAAATGACTTCGGCCTTGGCTTGTTTCAAAGCGTCGATGACGCCGTCGACGTGCCGGTAGCTCGCCTCTTTGTCGGCCTTGAGCACAAACGCCTTCGAGGGGTCACGACGGACGACGTCGGCGGCAAATGACAGGACTTCTTGCGGACCGGGCACCGGGACGCTGATCTCGTCGCCGCCGGAAACCCGGATCTGGCCGTTCTTGGTGACCGACACATAGGCCGACTTCTTGGGGATCTCGAGTCGCAACGCGGTCCTGGGAAGTCCGACCTGGGTCTTGTCCACCTCGAAGGAGATGGTGACCATAAAAAAGATGATCAGAAGAAAGGCAATGTCCGCCATCGAGGCGGTGGGGATGCCCATGTTCTGTACCGAACGTGCTTGCAACCGCATAGGAATCTCTCGATCGGATCTACGTCTGTCGCGGCGCTTGCGGACTCGTCGCGGCGCTTGCCGTCTCCGGTTGGACGCCCTTGCGGTCCATCTCGCTAAACGTCTCCATCAACATGTTGGAGGAGGTCTCGATGTCGCGCACGAACTTGTTGATGCGGCTCATAAAGAAGTTGTAGGCCAACTGGGCCGGGATGGCGACAAAAAGACCGGCCGCCGTGGTGATCAGCGCCTCGGAGATACCGGCCGCCACCAGACCCGGATTCGACAGGCCTGCTTCGGCGAGGGCGTCAAAGGACTTGATCATGCCGACGACCGTGCCGAAGAAACCGAGTAGCGGCGCGACGTTGGCGATACTGGCGAGCCACACGAGATTTTTTTCCATCCGGCCCATCTCGTAGAGGGCAGCGTTCTCGATGGTCTTTTCGACGTCCTCGCGCGGCTGACCGTATTTGAGCAGCCCCGCCTTGAGGATCGACGACACCGGGCCGCGGTTGTCCTCGCAGACCTTGATGGCCGATTTGATCGAGCGATTGACGATCAGCTCCTTGCGCACCTTGGCGAGGAACTCGTTGACGTTGATCTTCGCCTTGCGGATCGCGAAGAAGCGCTCGCAGATGAAGATCACCGAGAGCAGAGAGAAGATCAGCAGCGGCCACATCACAAAGCCGCCGTCTTTGAAGATCTTGACGAATGTTCCACCAAAGCCGCTGATATCCACGCTAATCCTCCTCTTGCGTTTTTCTTAGACCGTGAATTCGAGAGACTGGTTCCAGCGATATTCCGTCACGCCCCGAAAAGCGAATCCCCCGCTGAAACCGGTCTGAAAACAAGCCACTATCCCGGTCGCGCCGGGGGCGTTCCGCTCGCCGAAAAAAGACAGGACGGGACCCTAGCACAACCCCGAAACGAAGACAAGAAATCGGGCTTCGGGCGGTGTCCCTAGAAGTGCGTGACGGCCTCTCGGCCTTGGCGTCTTCACCACCACCGTGGTCTGCGAGGCCGGCACGGTGCTGCGCACCGGCGACGCAGTGATCGTGGCGAGCCCGGGCGATCTGACCCTCAAAGCCGCTTCGGCGGTCGAGGTCGGAGACGGTCTAGAGGTCGCGGCCGGCGGCAAGCTGATCGTGGAATAGAGTCGGCGGCGGAGGACATTCTTGCCCTCCGCAGAAGCAAGTATGGCGCTAATCTTTGACAGCCAGCAATGAGCCGATATGCCGCTCCAGGTTGTCTTCGCGCAACTCAAAACCCTTGGCGACGACGGTTCCGTCCGAGCTAATGAGATAGGGAGCGGGGATGCCCCTGACTTCGAAGGCCTGCGCCGTTTCACCCAATGTTCCTTGTGCATCTGCGCCGTGCAGCCAGGGCATGTCATCGCGGCCGCGCACGAAGTCAATGGCTTTCTGGGGGTCGCCGTCGAGAGCGATGCTCAAGATCTCGAGTCCCTGAGAAGCGTAGCGCTCGTACGCCTTGTTGAGATTTGGGATTTCCTTAATGCAGGGTAGGCACCACGTTGCCCAAAAATCCACCAGGTAAGGGCGTCCGGCCATCGTCTCGTTGGTGATGCGTGCTTCGGGATCGAACAGGCCGGCAACGGTAAATTCAGGGGCGTTTGACCCGACCGGAAGAGCAGACAGGTCTCCAAACCGCTTGCGAACGTTCTCCGCGGCTTCACTGTCCGGATACTCGGCGAGGAGCTGCACGGTTCGCTGTTCCGCTAGCTCCTCGTCGCCCTGGAACTTGGCGCGGCCGACCATGTGCTCGAGGATGTTCGCTCTGAAAGTCGCGTTGGGATGTTCGGCCAGGGCAGCATCCAAGAACTCCCTCGCCTCTTCGCCCCAAGTCTCAACGCCGTACGAGACCAGCCGCATGGCGATCGAGCTGTGGAGCGCCAGCTCCGCCGTGGTGGGTTCGAAGCGTCGAAAGACCTCTGCCGCCAATTCGTGTTTGAGGCGTCCTGCAGACCAGGTGAAATACGTAACGTCCAAAAGGGTACGGTGTGCCGGCTCTGGATGCTCTTCACGCAGCCGCAGGAATAGAGGGTCCAGCCGTTCTTCGCGGGCCTTCTCGTAAAGACCCGCTCCGTCCTCCGGGTTGTAATCGTCGGCTTTTGCCTTCTGTGAAATGTCTCGAAGAACGCTGTCAAATTCGTTCTGGAACTTTGCGAGAGCGTGGGCGATACGGGCAGGGCCCGCCTCCTCCGGTGCCATCCGAAAAGACTCCCCACACTCCATAGGCGCCGCAGTAGGAGCATCCAAGCGAATCTCCGCTTGGCCGTCCACCGCTGATACCACGCCCACCCAACCTTGGTCGCTCAAGTATCGGACGTTGTCGTTATTGTTCCCGTGGTACGAGTCACCCAAGCCGACGATTTGGTAAGCTACCTCATTGCGATCCGTTTCCAATACTAAGCTCCACGAACCATCATCGTTTTTGGTCATGAGCTTGGAGGTCCAGGCGTCGAAGTCGTTGAAGTCGCCGAACACGGCGACCCTCTTGGGATTCTCGGCAAATCGATAGTCACCCAGGCAAACGTCGAGCTGAAATTCGGCGGTTTCTTCCGCTTCGAGCCACGTCTGCACCGAGAGTTCGTCGTGATCGACAGCCTGGAAACTCAGATTGGCGAACCCTTCCTCGTCGGTTTCAAAGCGATAAGTGCCGTCCGCGGACACCTCGACCACCGCGGACGCTGGCCCGTCGACTGTCTTACTCACCACAACCCTGGCGCCGCCTATGGCTTTGTCTGCAGCGTCGACAATGTGCCCTTGCACAACGAACCTGGGCAGCTCGGCCTTACCAAGAGCCGTAGATTCGGGGCCACATGACACCGCGAACCCGGCGCCGGCCACCAGAACGACAACGAAAGCAGCTAGGCGGAACCTATCGCTTCTACGCCGAGCTGGCACCCATGGAGCCAGCTCACCGAACGCTGCTCTGATCAACATAAGCACGGCCTCAAAAGCTAGTGCTGAAATCGATCGAAACGGTTCGTGGGATGTTGCGTTGCGCAGTCCCTACTACTCGATCGATGATGTAATCGACGCGCTCGTCCAAGACATTTTTGACCGACAGATAGATGTCGAATCGGTCCATCCGAAGGCCGGCTCTTAGGTTCCCAAGCGCGTAGGAATCGGTGGTCACCAACGCGGGATCGCGGCTAGTGCCGGTCCTACTGAGCACGCCGTCCTGGAAGGTGGCGTCGGCTCGCAAGTGCAGCGCTGCCTTGTCTGAAAGCGACCAGGTGTAGTCGATGTGCGGCGACAATCTGTAGTCTGGATTCACTGAGATCTCGTCGCCCGCCATGAAATTCGCAGCGGTCTCCGTCAGTTTGGCAGAGGCGAAGGAGCCCGCCAGGCCCAGACGAAGACGGTTGGTGGGCCGCGCGTTGATTGAAAACTCGACGCCTTTCGACTCCGCGCCACCCGCGTTTTGGACGAAACTCAGGAAGATACCTTCAAAAATCGCTGTGTCGAAGATCTGAATGTCCTTCCAATCGATCCAGTAGGCCGCCGCCTCTAAAGACACCTTGCCACCTGCAACGGATTGCTTGGTACCGACCTCGTACGACCACAACTCATCGGGCGCCGAGAATGCCGGCACCGAGGCGGGAATCACCGGAAACACGTCAGGATTGAAGACATTGACCTGCCCGCGCCGAAATCCCTTGGCCGCAGTGGCGTAGATGATGGTGTCGTTGTTGGGGGCGTGGGTAACGGCGAAACGCGGATTGAAGACGGAGTCGTCACCGGCACCGAACGACTGGAAGTTGATGATCGGGAAATCAGGAACATTAAGAGACAGATCCTCGGTGGTTTCCTCCTCGAAGAATCTCGCCCCCAGTTCAAAGGTGGTGCGGTTCAAACGATAGCTGACGGTGCCGAAAACCGCCTTGTGCTCGAGGTCCAAGTTGGCATCGGAAAAAAACTCGCCAAGAGGCCCCAACAAGTGTGTGTTATTGGCGCCCGTTTCCTTCTTATAGAAGGCGCCGACAAGCCACCCGAATCGCCCGCCACTCGTAGAATGAAGGCGCACTTCCTGGGTGAAATCCTCCTCGGTAACAAAAAATCCGAGTTCTCCCTCGCTTGGGCCGCCCTCCGAATCGTAATAGGCGGTGGCGCTCGTCAATTCGGTACTGGCAAAAGTCTTTCCGATGACCAAGGAGGGCTGGAAAAATTCCGATTCGGAAGCTGGCAGAGCGAGCGTCGAAAAGGTGGTCAGTTCAAACGCCGGCCTGCTCAGAAAGCCTCCGCCCGGGGCCGGTTCGAGGGTTACTGTGTTGCCGCCGTTCGAAAGCGTTCGCTGAAAGTTGCCTCGCAAGGTGACCCGAAGGCTGTCGCTCGGGGTCCAGTAGGTGCCGAGGCGGGTCCCTTCGATCTCACCGTAGTTCAGGTCCACTTCTTCAAACCCCGGCTCGAGGTTGTCGACGAACCCTCCATTTTTTTGTTTGTGAGCGACAAGCCGAAGAGCAAACCGATCCTTGACCAGCGGAAGGTTGATCACTCCAGCAGCGGACCACTCCGAGTCACCTTTATGGATGGTCCCGACGCTCAACCTGAGCCGGCCGCTCATTTCCTCGGTGTCGGGTGGCTTGCTGATGAAACGAATCGCGCCACCCAACGAGCCTTCGCCGAAGAGAGTGCCCTGCGGACCTCGCAACACTTCAACTCTCGCTACGTCAAAGGTCGCTACCGCCGGCTGGCTCGAGATGGAAACCTCATCGAGGTAGAAGCTCATGGTCTGGCCACCACTTCCGCGGGTCAGGGTCCGAATGCCTCGGATGCTGAGTCCCAGACTGTCCCGCCCGGTGCCGGTTACGTCGAGGTTGGGGATTTCCCTTGCAACGTCGAAAAACTCTTCGGCTCCCTTGTCGTTCAGTATCTCCTCTGTGAGTACGACGGCGCTAATCGGCACATCCTCCAACTTCTCTTCTCTGCGCCTTGCCGTAACGATGATGGAGTCCGTAACCTGAGTCGGCGCTTCATCGGCATCGGCCGTCTGTTGAAGTTCGCCCTGTTCGATGACGAACGTGTGGCCATTGTCGAGACGCCAAACCAAACCGGACTCCGCAAGTAGCTGCTCCAGGATTTCCTCTGGTTCGCCGCTGCCTGAAAATCCCCCGGTCGCGTGGCCGTCAGCGAGCGCCGTGACGAACACCACTTGCACGCCAGATTGCTCGGCGAAAGACCGTAGAGCGGAAGCTAGGTCTTGAGCGGGGACCTCGACGGTGACCGGGTCGGCGAACACCGAGCCGCCCACGAGGCCGAGCGCTGCAACACACTGGATAATTTTTCTCGTCATCCAAACCCTCCATACGGTGGCTACCATTGCCGCCCCCCCCTGGTGCGGCGCGGCGTCTACAGGGTAAGACTCCCGCTATTCGAAGTCGGGTACCACAGAAGGCTGTGATGAGGAAGTTCTGCGCACAAAAGCATCACCGTCGGCACTGGTTTCGACAGCGACACCGTCCATCGAGCGCAGGAAGTCTAGAAAAGACCCGGGCTTGTCCGCCTCAAAGACTGCGGTAATTTCCAGCTGGCTCAAACTGGCGTCGTCAATGACAATTCGTGTCGTGTTGAAGCGATTGAATTCGCTCGCAACCGCCTCGAGGGGCTGCCGGTTGAAAACGAGTCGGCGGCGGCGCCATGCGACCGGATCCTCCTCTGTGATCTCTACCGAACGAAGCCCACCTGCGTCGTCCACCAAAACTCGTTGCCCCGCGACGGTCGGCGCACTCTTGATGAATACCGATTCAGTGCGCGTCTTCTCGCGCGAAGCCGGGCGCTCTTTGCTGGCAGCAACCGCATCGTAGAGACTTTCCACGATCACCTGGCCATCCAGGACGGTGACCGTTGTCTCCTGTTCGTTTGGATAGCGCCGGACCGCGAATTCAGTCCCCACTGCAGTGATTCGAGCGGTGCCTGACTCAACAACGAAGGGCCGTTCTTCGTCCCGGGCTACTTGGAAAGTAGCTTCGCCGAATCGAAGGACGACCTCTCTCAGATCGTCGCTGTAGCGTGCTGAGACTTCAGAGCCGACGTTCAGAAACACGACCGAACGATCGGAGAGTTGGAAAGAAGTGATTTCTCCTTTTCCCGTCTTGTGGATTGCACTCGTGCCACCCCAAAAGACCCAGGAAGTTGCAATCACGAGTCCAATCACTGCGGCGGCTGCAGCTAGTTGCCACGATCTCACTCTCTCCCGTATCGAAGTGATCTCGTTCTGTTGAGCGCATTCACCCAAAATGTGCCACAGTGAGTCGATGGCCAAGTACTCCTGGACGTTCCGAGGTGATTGAGTGAGCCACGCCAGCGTGTCTTGGTTGACAGCGCGGTCTTCTGATTCAACAACATGCTCGGCGGCCTGCTGTCTGGCAAGATCCCGTTCGCGAGAAGTCATCGATTCCCTCGATGCGCTTTGTCGGCTTGGTCTAACGCGTGGCGGCAAGCTAACATCGCCTTCTTCAGGTACTTTTTGACCATCGACTTGGAAACTCCGAGTTCTGTTGCAATTTCGTCGTAGGTCCAGCCGTCGTACCGATGCAGAATGACGGCCCTACGGCACCGTCTTGGAAGCCGTGCAATCGCTCGCCTTACGATTGCGAGTTTTTCCTTCTCCGCCGCGACGCAGAAAGGATCGTGGCCATCGTCGATGAGCTCTGGGGCCGAGGCGCCCGAAGGGACGGTGTCGATGCGGGCGCGACGATGGCGCCGTGCGTCCAGCAAGAGATTCATGGCGACACGAAAGACATAGGCGCGCGGATTGCGAATGGTGTGGACTTCGTCCACTCGCAGAAGGCGCGCATAGACTTCTTGCGCAAGATCTTCGGCGTTGGGTCCTTGACGGCGCAACGCAAAAAATCGAACCAATTCATGCCGCAACTCAAAAGCCTGTTCGGCAAAGGTCTCATCGGGTGCATTGGTCTCGCTACCCATCCTCTGGCTCTTCGATCGGCTCAGAACCGGCCCCTCATATCATGAAGACGAGATTGAGGTCCGGAGGGACAGTGACAATCTCGAATTCCTCTGCTCGGAGCAGGGTACCGCACAGCGTAAGAACGCGAGCTTTGCGCCGGCGACCTTCTTTGTCTCCGTCGAGTTGACGGCCGACGAGTTGGGTGGAAGTCTGCAGGTGGAATAGTCGTGGGCCGTTAGCCCACTACCGCTCCCCGGGCGGTGTCCTGGGAGACTACCGGGTCTCGACGGCGGTCTAGGAGTTCGCCGCTCGCAGCTCCTCGCTCCGGCTCATCTGGGCGCAGCAGATGGCGATCGCGAGCGCGTCGGTCTCGTCGTTGGACAGCTTCCGGGTGGTGATCCCCAGAATCCTCCGAACCATGGCCGCGACCTGGTCCTTGTCGGCCCGGCCGTAGCCCGATACCGCGGTCTTGACCCGGGTGGGCGAATACTCCCGAATCGGGACGCCGTGACGCGACAGCGCCGCCAGTAAAGCGCCGCGCGCCTGAGCCAGGACGATGAGCGATTTTGGGTTGAGACCCTGAAATACCGATTCCAGCGCCGCGGCGTCCGGGCGCAAACGCTCGATCAGCCCGGTGAGCTCGACCGAGAGGGCTCCGAGTCGATCGGCTAGAGGTGCTTTGCGCGGGCAGGCGATGCGTCCGGAATCGATCGCGGTGAGCCGGCTGCCGTTTTTTTCGACCAGGGCGTAGCCGGTGTAAACGCTTCCGGGATCCAGCCCCAGGATACGGAGAGCCGCGGTCGTTTGTGCCACTGTCCGCTGTCGGCGGTCAGCCGTCCCCGGCAGCCGCCATCTCGGCGCTGACCTCGACGTTTGCCCAGGCGTGCTGTATGTCGTCGTGCTCTTCGAGCGCTTCGATCAGGCGCAGGTTGCTCTGGGTTTTGTCCGCGTCGACGTCGAGGTAATTCTGCGGCACCATGGCGAGCTCGGCCGCGACCGTCGTCATCTCGCGCCGCTCGAGCTCGTCCTTGACCTCGAGGTAGCGCTCCGGCGCCACAAACAGCTCGAACACGTCGCTTTCGATGGAAATGTCGACCGCCTCGAGCTCCACGGCCAGTTCCATAAAGGCCTCCTCGGGCAGCCCGGCCGGGTCGAAGGCGAAATAGCCGCGCTTGTCGAACATCCAGCCGACGCAGCCGTTCTCTCCCAGGTTCCCACCGTGTTTGGAAAAAAGGTGTCGTATGTCTGCCACCGTGCGGTTGCGATTGTCGGTCAGCGTTTCGATCAGGATGGCGACGCCGCCGGGGCCGTACCCCTCGTAGACCACTTCCTCGTAGTTGGCCCCCTCCAGCTCTCCGGTGCCGCGCTTGATCGCCCGCTTGATGTTGTCATTGGGGACATTGTTGGAGCGGGCCTCCAGGACCGCGGTTCTCAGACGGGCGTTCCCCGCGGGGTCGCCCCCGCCGAGCCGCGCGGCCACCGAGACTTCCCTGAGCAATTTGGTCCAGAGCTGCCCCCGGCGGCTGTCGGTAACCGCCTTTTTGCGCTTGATCTGCGCCCATTTGCTGTGACCGGCCATTTGTCGAGTCGCGGAGGAAAGTCCGCCGGGTCCGATTCTAGCTTTTCCTCGTGGGTGCGGGAGCGTCACCAGGTCGTTTTCTTTTGGTGTGGACCCGGTGCTCGCTCGGTGCGATGAAACTCAAGTCTTCTGTCTTGATGGTGGTTTGCGCCGATTGGAGGCGCGTGGCGACCCCTTTGGCGAGGTCCGGGGTTGGCCGAGTGCGGAATTCGCCATAGTCGCGGTGCCGCCGAGCTTGCGAGGATGACGTCTGCGACCGATACGTCCTAGGAGGAACCATGGTTCTTGTTCTGGCAGTTACCGACGACAATGAGTTGGGGAAGCGGCTGCGGGACGGCCTGGGCGCCGAGGGTTGGTGGGTCTCTCAGGTAGAAGACCGTCAGGCTGCTCTGCGCTCGGCGGCGGACCAGGAGCCTCAACTGGTCCTGATCGACGATGAGATCGACGGTACCGCGGATCTGGTGCGCGTCTTTGGCTCGCGCGGCGGTGGACCCGGCGCGGTCGTCTTGAGCGGCGAGGTCGCGAGCGCGCCCGGCGCCCGGCACGCCGATTCGGTGTTGGCCAAAGGGTCCGATCACCAGGCGCTTTTGAGCGAGGCGAAAAAAGTCATGTCGCAACCCCACAGCCCGGTTGCTGCAGGGAAAGTCCAAGAGGGCGCGGTGCTGTCGGCCGAGGACATCTTTGCCGAGGTGCTGGAAGAGGTCACCTCGGCAGGAACTCCACCGCCACCTCCGGATCTTCCCGATGGCGACGTGGACGACATCGAGCCGGTGGCCGAGGAAACGTCTCCGCGCCAGGAACCAGAGCCCGAGATCGAGATGACGAGCGAGTCGCAATCAGAGCCGGAACCGGAACCAGAGCCGGAGCTCGCCGCCGCGCCGGAACCGCCATCGGAGCTCGAGGGTTCGCGAGAATCGGAGCCGGCACCGGTCGGGATGCAAGAACCAGAGGAAGCCGAAGAACCGGAAGAACCGGAAGAACCGGCGGTCCAGGACATGGACGAGGCCACCCCCGATCCCCCCGATTCCTCCAATCCGGTCACTCCCGTCGACCCCGTTCCGGAAGTCGATGCCTGGTTTGGCGACGCCTTTGTGGAGCCGCCCCCGGTGCCGGGAGCATCCGCCGCCGCGGAGGTGACACCCGATCCGCCCCTTCCGCCGCCATGGAAAGTGGCGGTCCCCCCGCCGAGCCCGGATCTGGAGTCCACGCAAGAACTGAGTATCGAGGCGCTGTCGGAGCTCGCGACAGGGGCCGAGTTGGAGATCGAGGGCTCGGATACCGAGCCGACACGTCCGTCCGAGCCGCCCGTTCCCGCGTCGTCGGAGACTCCGGAGGCTCACGAGGAGCCGGTGGTGACCGAGCGTGTCGCCGCTGACGGTGGCGGGGACGGCTGGAAACGGTTCTGGCTCGGGGTGGCGGCCGGTCTGCTGGTCTTTGCCATTACGTCTCTTCTGCTTCGGGCGACGTTTGGCCGGCAAGATGCGGCTCCGGCCGCCGACCCGGAGGCCCGAGCCGCGGCTTCGCAGACCGGCTCGGTTGCTGCGGGCGATGAGCTCGAGGAGCTGGTCGAGCGCGAGCTGGAACGTCGCGAGGACGAGCTGCGCAAGGCCCTGGTAGAGGAAGAGCGGCGGTTACAGGAGAGGCTCGAAGAGGCCGCCGGCGAAGCCCCCTCGGACGGCTGATCGAGTCCCGAACCGGGCGGCGGTGCCGATCGGCGGCATTGGCGGCGTGGTACCATCGCCCGCCCTGCGTCCGCCGATCGGGGGACGAAAAAGCTGCGGCCGTCGGTCCCGTTCCGCCGCGGGCGCGATTCGAGAGGCGTCGAGTTGGCCTGGTTTCGAAGAAGAAAAAAGCCGCGGGAGGTCGTCACCGAACGGGCCCGGAGCAGCGTCCCCGAGGGGCTGTGGGTGCGCTGTGACGGCTGCCGCGAGATCATCTACGCCAAGGAGCTCAAGCACAATCAGCAGATCTGTCCCAAGTGCGGGTACCACTTCCGCATCGGAGCGCGGGAGAGAATCGCCCTGCTGCTCGATGAGCCGTCGCCCAAGGAGCTCTTTGGGGAGATCGAGCCCGGAGACCCGCTCAAGTTCAAGGACTCGAAGCTCTATCGCGACCGCCTCCGGCAAAGCCAGAAGAAGACCGGCGAGCGCGACGCAGTGATCGTCGTCGAAGGGCACGTCGAAGAGCGGCCGGTGGTGATGGCGGTTCTCGAGTACGGGTTCATGGGTGGATCGATGGGTTCGGTGGTCGGGGAGAAGATCACGCTGGCCGCCGAAAGGGCGCTCGAACAGCGAGCCCCGCTTTTGATCGTCAGTGCGTCGGGTGGTGCCCGGATGCAGGAAGGCGTGCTGTCGCTGATGCAGATGGCGAAGATCAGCGCCGCGCTCGCCCGGCTGAGGGACGCGGGCGTGCCCTACCTGTCGATCCTGACCGACCCGACGACCGGCGGGGTGACCGCCTCGTTTGCGATGCTGGGCGATCTCAACATCGCCGAGCCGGGAGCGCTTATCGGTTTTGCGGGACCCCGGGTCATTCAACAGACCATTCGAGAGAGCCTGCCCGAAGGGTTCCAGCGCAGTGAGTTTCTTCTCGAGCACGGCTTTCTGGATCTGGTGGTACCGCGCGGCGAGCTCAAGGAAACCGTGTCCCGCTGTCTGAGTCACCTGAGCTGAGCCTGCCACCGGCCGCCCCGCGCTCGGAAGCCGTCCTCGCCGGGTTGGAGAGGTTCGGGATCAAGCTTGGGCTCGAAACCACTCGGGAGCTCCTGACGGTCCTGGGCGATCCGCAGGAGAAATACCCGGTGGTCCTGGTGGCGGGGACCAACGGCAAGGGCTCGACGGTGGCGCTTCTGTATTCGATGCTGCGCGCCGCCGGCTATCGCACGGGCCGCTTTGTGTCGCCCCACCTAGAGAGCCCTTGTGAGCGGTTGTGTTTCGATGGACGGCCGATCGGCGATGCGGAGCTGGCCGAGCTGCTCGAATACACCATCGAGGCGGGGCGCCGAGCCCTCGGTCATCCGCCGAGTTACTTCGAAGCCCTGTGCATCGGCGCGCTCGAGTGGTTCAGCCGCCGGGAGGTCGAGATCGCGGTGGTCGAGGTGGGGCTGGGAGGACGGCTCGACGCCACCAATGTCTGCGAGCCGGCGATCTCGATCATCACCTCGATCGGTCTCGATCATCAGCGGTTGCTGGGCGACACCGTGGCCGAGATCGCCGTCGAGAAGGCCGGCATCCTGCGCCCGGGTCGGCCCGCGGTCACCGCCTGCCAGGGCCCCGCGCTGCGAGCGATCCGCTCGGTGGCCGAAGAGCTCGCGGCCCCGCTCGAAATCGTCGATCCGGCCGGGATCCGGGTCGTCGAGGAAGGCGTGGGGGGGCAGGTAGTAGAGATACCGGCCGGCGCCGGCCGGCGCCGGCTCCGGCTGGCCCTGGCCGGAGAGCACCAGCGCGTCAACGCGGCATTGGCCGCACAGGCCGCTGAGATCCTGGTGGGCCGAGGCTTTGGCCGCCTGTCGGGGGCTGCGATCGAGACCGGAGCCGCCCGCTGCCGGTGGCCCGGCCGATGCGAGTTGGTGGAGTTGGCCAATGGCGGATCGGTGCTCCTGGATGTCGCGCACAACCTCGACGGAGCGCTGGCGCTGGCCGGCTTTCTCGAGCGGCACTACCCGAGATATGTGCTGCTCTTTGGCGCGCTGCGCGGCAAGCGGGCCACCGAGATGGTCGCCGCCCTGATGACGGGCGCGCTCCGAGTGGTGCTGACGCGCCCACCCTCGACGCGGGCTCGCCCGCCCGCCGATTTGGCCAACGCTCTAAACGCCCTGACGGAAGAAGTCGACGTCGCGTGTGGGCTCGATGTCGCGGAAGACCCGGAGCGCGCGCTCGATCTGGCACTGGAGCGAGCCGCGGCCGAAGGATCGGGGCTGGTCGTCTGCGGCTCGCTCTACCTCGTCGGTGAGATCCGGAGACGGTTGAGCCGACGATTCGGCGTGCCCGAGCCGTTGAGTCCGGCGCCGGGCGATCAGCCTTCGGGGTAGAGCGGAAAGTCGGCGCAGAGCCGCTCGATCTCGCCGCTCACCCGTTTTGCCACCGACTCGTCTTCCGGCTCGCGGAGCACTTCGGCGATCCAGCCGGCGATGCGCTCCATCTCGGGCTCGCCCATCCCCCGCGTGGTCACCGCCGCCGTGCCCAGCCGGATGCCGGACGCCACCAGCGGGGGATTCTGGTCAAACGGAATGGTGTTCTTGTTGGCCGTCAGACCGGCCAGTTCGAGAGCCTTCTCGGCGATCTTGCCGGTGAGGCCGATGGGGGTGACGTCGACCAGAAAGACGTGGTTGTCGGTTCCTCCCGAGACGATGCGCAGCCCGGCCTCGGCAACGGCGGCCGCGAGCTTTTTGGCGTTTTTTACGATCCGTTGCTGGTAGTCGCGAAACTCCGGTCGCAGGACCTCGCCAAAGGCCACCGCTTTGGCGGCGACCACGTGCATGAGGGGGCCGCCTTGCATCCCGGGAAAGAGCGCCCGGTCGATCTTCTTGGCAAACCCCGACTCACAGAGGATCAGGCCCCCTCTCGGCCCGCGCAGGGTCTTGTGGGTGGTGGTCGTCACAAAGTGGCAGTGAGGAACCGGTGAAGGGTGTACGCCGGCGGCGACCAGCCCGGCGATGTGGGCAATGTCCGCCATCAGCAGAGCCCCGCTCTCGTCGGCGATCGCGCGAAACCGCTCGAAGTCGATGACTCGACTGTAGGCCGAGGCGCCGCAGACGATCAGTTTGGGCCGGTGCTCGCGAGCCAGGCGGCCCACGGCCTCATAGTCGATCTGCTCGCTGTCTCGGTCGACGCCGTAGGAGACGACCTCGAAGTCCCTGCCGGAGTAGGAGAGACGGTGGCCGTGTGTCAGATGCCCGCCGCTCGACAGATCCATGCCGAGGAGCGTGTCGCCCGGCCGCAGAACCGCAAAGTAGACCGCCGCGTTGGCTTGCGTGCCGCTGTGAGGCTGCACATTGACGTGCTCGGCGCCAAAGATCTCTCGGGCCCTTTGGATCGCCAGCGATTCGGCGGCGTCCACCCATTCGCAGCCGCCGTAGTAGCGACGGCCTGGATAACCTTCGGCGTACTTGTTGGTGAGAACCGAGCCCACCGCTTCGAGGACCGCCGCGCTGACGAAGTTCTCCGACGCGATCAGCTCGATCCCGACGTTTTGCCGGCGTGTCTCCCTCGCGATGGCGTCGAAAACCTCGGGGTCCGCCTCGGCGAGGGATCGTTGGTCGACCGCTGCCACGGGTCGCCTTAGTCGGTTTTCTTGGAAGAGGTTTTCTTGGCCGCGGTCTTCTTCTTGACGGTCTTCTTTTTGGCCGCGGTCTTTTTGGTGGTCTTCTTTTTGGCCGTGGTCTTTTTCTTGGCCACGGTTTTTTTCTTGGCTGCGGTCTTTTTCTTGGCCGCAGTCTTTTTCTTGGTGGAAGTCTTCTTTACCGTGGTCTTCTTTTTGGTCGTTTTCTTCTTGGCTGCGGTTTTCTTTTTGGCGGCCGCGGGCTTTTTCTCTTCGGTCTTTTCGGCTACCTCGGCTGTGGCGTCATCCGCTTTGGCCGAATCCGGTTTTGCCGGCGCCGGGGCCGGTTTTTTGACCGAGCGCTTCGATGCGGTAGGCCGTTTGCGCGCCTCGGCCAACAGCTCGCGGCGCCGCTTCTTGAGTCGTTTCTGGCGACGCTGGCGTCTGCGCCGGAGCTTTCTGTCTTTTTCGCGCATTTCTTTTGACGGCCGCCCCGACCGGGTCGGCCCGCGGAGCTTGTCTTAGAGCCGGTTGGCTGTCAAGAGAGAGGATCGGTCTAGATGGGCAGATTGCCGTGCTTCTTGTTGGGCAGCCGCTGGCGCTTTCCGGTCAGTTGGCGCAAGGCGCGCACGACGTGCGCGCGGGTCTCTCGGGGCTCGATGATGGCGTCGACAAAGCCGCGCTCGGCGGCGATGTACGGGTTGGAGAACTTCTCCCGGTAGTCGGCGGTCAGCCGCTCGCGCACCTCGTCCCGGTCGGCGCCGGCGTCGGCGAGCTCACGCCGGTAGAGGATGTTGACGGCTCCCTCGGGTCCCATGACGGCGAT
The DNA here is from genome assembly GCA_965224065.1 of Candidatus Multivoradales bacterium. Taxonomy (GTDB): domain Bacteria; phylum Acidobacteriota; class Thermoanaerobaculia; order Multivoradales; family JAHEKO01; genus JAOTZA01. The sequence continues at coordinate 1,990,988 of CBDCYF010000005.1, read as the reverse complement.
CTCGGCGCTCGGGTAGGCGAGATTGACATCGGTTCGCAGGTGCTTGGACGACATGACGCAATAGGCCCCCCCGTAGGCCTTGCGGGTGATGACGGTGATCTTGGGAACCGTGGCTTCGGCAAAGGCGTAGAGCAGCTTGGCGCCGTGCTTGATGATGCCTCCGAACTCCTGCCGTGTCCCGGGGAGAAACCCCGGGACGTCCTCAAAGGTAACCAGCGGGAGGTTGAAGGCGTCGCAGAAGCGAACAAAGCGGGTGGCCTTGAGCGACGCGTCGATGTCGAGCACCCCGGCGAGATAAGCGGGTTGATTGGCGATCACGCCCACCGCCTGGTTGGCAAACCGGGCGAAGCCGACGACGATGTTTCTGGCGTAGGACTCCTGGACCTCGTAGAAATTGCGATCGTCGACGACCGCGGTGATCAGCGCCTTGATGTCGTAGGGCTTGTTGGGATCGTCCGGTATCAGGCCGTCGAGCTCGGGCTCTTCCCGATCGGCGGGATCTTCGCTGGCTCCCGGGGGCGGGTCTTCGAGGTTGTTGCTGGGTAGAAACGACAGCAGCTCGCGGATCGCCAGCAGGCAGGCGGCGTCGTTGGCGACGGTGAAGTGGCAGACGCCGCTTTTGGAGGCGTGGGTCGACGCACCCCCGAGCTCCTCCTTGGTGACTTCCTCGTGAGTGACGGTCTTGATGACGTCGGGGCCGGTAACGAACATATAGCTCGTTCCCTCGACCATAAAGATGAAATCGGTGATGGCGGGCGAGTAGACGGCGCCGCCGGCGCACGGCCCCATGATGGCGCTGATTTGAGGTACCACCCCGGAGGCCAGGGTGTTGCGCAAGAAGATGTCGGCGTAGCCGCCGAGCGACGCGACGCCTTCCTGAATACGGGCCCCGCCGGAGTCGTTGAGCCCGATCACCGGAGCCCCGTTTTCGACCGCCAGATCCATGATCTTGGTGATCTTGCGGGCGTTGGTCTCCGAGAGCGAGCCGCCAAAGACCGTAAAGTCCTGGGCGAAGACATAGACCAGCCGGTTGTCGATCGTGCCGTAGCCGCTGACCACGCCGTCACCCGGCACGGTCTTTTTCTCCATGCCGAAGTCCCGGCAGCGGTGCGTCACCAGGGCATCGACCTCGACAAACGAGCCCGGGTCGAGAAGCAGCTCGATCCGTTCCCGCGCGGTGAGCTTTCCCGCCGCGTGCTGTCGTTCGATGCGCTCCGGACCGCCTCCGAGCCGGGCGGCTTGCCGCCGGCGCTCGAGCTCTTCGAGCCGGGCTCGTTCCACGGACGGTTTGGTGCTCAATCTTCCTACCTCGCTCAGAGCCCGGACGACGACCCGTACGGAGAGCCACTCGCCACGACGCGGTTGGGGTGCCCGAAGATCATATCGAGGTCGCGCCCTCCAGTCCCATGCGAAAATCCGCAGATGCCATTCTCGCGGCTGGACGCATCCGCCCTCGGCCGAAGCTTGGCGCAGGTGGCCGAGCGACCGGGAGATGTAGCGGATGTCTTTCTGGAGCGCCGGGAAGAGGTGGAGGTCGGCAGCGGCCGCGGCGCCGGCGGCGACGATCCCGGGTTTGTGGTGCGGCGGGAGGAGGGGTTCGCCGTCCGGCTGTTGCGCGACGAATCAAGCTGGCTCTCGTCCCGGGACAACCTCGATCCGGCCGAGTTTGCCCATGCGCTGCGGGAGGTGGCGCGAGCCCGGCCGACCATGGCCTACCCACCCCCGGAGGGACTGCCGCCTCCGGAGACCGAGGCGCTCCGGGCGGACGAAGTGCGCGGTTTTCCTCTTGAGGTCGAGCGGCGGGTTCGGGAGGCCCACGTCGCGTTTCCGCTGCAATTGACCGTCCGCCGCCACCGCCGCTGGGTTCAGGTGGCGGGCGAGCGGTTGGTGTCCGGGCCGGAGGAGGAACTGTTCTACAGCGTGCGGGCCGATTTGCCATGGGGCCGCTGTGGCGGGCTGCTGCCGGACCTGACCGGGGGCTCGGCGGATCTCTTCGCTGACAGCCTGGTGGCCCATTTTCTGGCCCAGCACGGCCAGGGCCCCCGGAGCCGGCGGGGGCCGCTCGTGCTCGGGCCCGCGGCGGCCGCCGTGCTGCTCCACGAAGCGGTGGCGCACACCCTGGAGGCTGACACGCTCGTCCTGAGCGGGCGACCCGAGGCGGCCCGCGGGTTCGAGCTGGGAAGCCCGCCGCTGGACATCCTCGACGATCCGGCCGGGGCGCCGGCCGGGGTGGCGCGCCGCTTTGACGACGAGGGCGTTCCGGTGGTACGCCGCTGGCTGCTCAAGGGAGGCCGGATCCGTGAGCCGCTGGCCGATCTCCGGTTTGCCGGCGGCTCCGAGCGCCTGTCTCCGGGCGCGGGCCGGCGAGCCGACCGGCACTCGCCACCGGTGCCGCGCTCGACCCATCTGGAGCTGCTGGCGGGAGAGAGCAGCGAGACCGGACTGTTCGAGGCCGCCCGGGGCGGCCTGTATCTGCCCGAGGCCTCGAGCGGCCGCCTCGATCCCGTTGCCGGCGAATTCAGCCTGACGTTCCCGTACGGCAGGGTTATCGGAAGCGATGGCCCAGCCGACTACGTCGGTCCCTGCCGGTTTCGGGGTCGCGTTTCGGATGTTCTCCGGTCGGTGGCGGCGGTGGGTGACGAGGCCCGCTTTGCAGGCGCCGGCTGGTGCGCCAAGGCGGGCTACAAGATGCCGGTCTGGGCCACCAGCGCGGCCCTGTTGCTCGAAGATCTGCCGGTGGAGGCGGTGGCGTGAGCGGCGAAGCCCGTCGCGCGGTGGAGACCGCCTGTCCGAGCCTGGCGGAGAGCGGTCTCGAGGAGGTCGAGGTCTATCTCAAAAAAGGCCGGGTCCGGCGCTATGAGCTGGACGAGTCGAGCTCGTGTTCCTTGCGGCACGACGAGCGGGGCTGGGCGGTCCGAGCGAGCGGCCGCCGGTCCTCTTTGTTTGTCGCCGGGACCGGCGATCTATCGCTGGAGGGCCCCTGGCCGGAGCCCGACGGTTTTCCGATCCAGTTGCCCTATCCGGTGGCGCCCACAGACTGGAAGCCGCCGGCCGACCTCGAAGCGCCCCTCATGGTCGAGAGCGAGGCGAGGGAGCTCCTGGAAGTCTGCAAGCGCGAGCTCGGCAAGGAGCTGCCGAGCGCGCGGTTGTTGCGCGCGGTTCTGGAAGACGGACGGAGCGACGTCGAGATCGCCAACTCGCGGGGCGTCGAGGCGAGCCACAAGGGCCGGGTCGCGACCCTGTTTCTCGAGGCCCTCGACCCCGACGCCGGTCGGGGCTCGATCGTCGAGCTCTACAGCGAACGCGAGGCGAAGCGTTTCCATCCGAGGATGCTGGTACGCCGGCTGGCGGATCGGCTGGTCCTTCATCGCGAAGGCCGGCGGGTGGAGCGCGACCGGGCCGACGTCTTGCTCGGCCCGGTCGTCGGCGCGAGGATTCTGGCCGGGCTTCGGCCGCTCCTCGTGGGCCCTGAGGGTGCCGCCCGCGCCCGCGCGCTCGACGGCGGCCGGTCGGCCCGGTTTGCGGCGCCCACGGTCACCATCGTCGACGACGGCTCGCTGGCCGACGGACTGTTGACCGCGCCGGTCGACGGCGAGGGGGTTCCGACACGACCTCTTGTGCTGGTCGAAGAGGGTGTCTACAAACAGCCGCTTCGCACGTGGTTTCAGGAGGACTCCGGCAAGGCGCCGGCCAGCGCCGCGGGTTGCCTGAGGCGGGCCGGCTGGCGCGATCTGCCGCGACTCGGCGCTTCGCACCTATTTATCCAGGCGGACCCGGCGGTGCGAGTCGCCACGCTGCTGGCGGATCTGGCGCGCGGTTATTACCTGACCGACGTGCTCGGGCCGCCAGTGCTCGATCTGGAGAACAACCACTTCCGTCTGCCGGCTTGCGGCTTCGAAGTGCGCTCGGGCCGCCCGGTGCAGCGTGTCTCACGGGCTGTCTTGTCGGGGAAGGTGACCTCGCTGCTCGAGGGTGTCCGCGCAGTCGCCCGCGACCTGACGTTCTTCCCGCTGGGCGCGCTGGTCGGCTCGCCCTCTCTGCTGGTATCCGGTCTGGAGCTGGTGGAAGGCTAACGAACGGCCCTTCTCAGCCGTCTTCGCGCTTTCTCTTTCGCTGCCGTCTCGCCTTGCGCTGCTTGCGCGGCTCGGGCTCCGCGGCCTCGGCGGTCGTTTCAGCGCCTTCGACCGCCGCCGGCTCCATCTCCGGCAACTGTCTCGAGTCCTCGTCGGCGCCAATCATCGTCTCGACGATGCGGGTCCGGTTCTGGTAGAGCCGGGGGGCCAACTCCGCCGCCGGAAGATCGGAGTACGCCACAAGCACCGCGTGCGCCGCCAGGTGGTTGTCGAGGATGTGCGGGTTGTAGCGCGGGTCGGTCAGCCGCGGCTCGAGGCGCACGGCGCGCGCGTAGTGCTTCACCGCCGGAACACGCTGCCCGGTCTCGGCATAGGCGACGGCCAGGTGGTAGTGCGACCAGGCGTGGTTGGGGCTCTTTTTGAGCACTTGCTTCAAGGCCCGCCTGGATTTGCGAGCGCGCCCGGTTTCCTGGAAGAGAAGCGCCAGGTTGTAGCGTGTGGTGATCGAGTCGGGCGCGATCTCGAGGCTGCGGCGGTAGGCTTCCTCCGCTTCTGTGACCCGGTCGGCGAGCACCAGGAGATTTCCCAAGTCGTTCCACAGCCCGCTCCGATGAGGCCTTTTCTCGACCAGCTCGTGCTGCACGTCGAGCGCGCGTTGCACGTCGGCCCGGACGCCGGCCTCGAGCGGCTGGCCCGGCAGGATCGCCACCAGCAGAAAACAGCCCATGCCGCCGCGGAGGAGGCGGGAGACTGTTTCCAAGGCGGTCTTTTTTGGCTTCATCCAGTGGGCTCCTAATCGGCCGCCGCCAGCTTGATGGGCTTGGCCTTGAGTGTGGGCTGTCCGTTGGCCGACGTCACGCGGAAGCGTACTTGCTCGCACCCGGTGCGTTTGCGCAGGGTGTCGATCTGCTGTCGCAGATAACTGTGAAAGCTGTCGAAATCGGTCTTGGCCTGCCGGCCGCCGGATGTGTAGAGCTCGTTGTAGATCGCGGTCACGGCCGAGAGATCCGGGCTCGTGCCGACCACCAGACCGGCGGCGGGAAACACGGGCGCCGCTCCGGTTTTGGCGCTCGGTGCGGTGCCAATCGTCTCGAGTTCGCGGAGCCTACGGTTGAAAAGCTCGTTGAGGGTGTTGAACCGGGCCTCGAGAGTGTTGAGATGAAACCGCTCGGCAAACGTCGGGAGCCGGCGCGAGCGCGCTTCCCGCAGCATTCGTTTGACCTCCTTGCGCTGGTCTTCCGGCGGCAGTGGGAGGGCGCCGTTGAAGAAGCGGTCGAAATCGATCTTGAGGCGCCGAATCCCGCCCTCGAGCAGGTCCAGCATTACGCTCGAATTCTCGGCCACGCTTCGATCCCCTAGAATGGACATTCGATGGTCCAGCAGGTCTCCGGCAATCCGTTGCGCGAGCTCCCCTCGGTCGATTTTCTCCTTAGCCGACAGGAGTTTAGCGCAACCCTCCTATTATACGGCAGAGACCAGGTGCGCGTCCAAATCCGCTCCGAGCTGGAACGGCTGCGGGGCGAGATCCGGGCCGGCGGCGGGTCGGAATCGGTGGACACCGACGAGCGAGTCGCGGCCCTCGCCGGCCGTGTTCGCGAGGGTCTGGAGAGGACCCTCGGATCGCCGATTCGGCGGGTTCTGAACGCCACCGGGGTCTTTCTCCACACCAATCTCGGCAGGGCTCCGCTGCCCCCGGCAGTGGCGTCGGCGCTCCCCGCTTTGCTGGATGCATCGTGCGATCTCGAATTCGATCTGGGGCGCGGCGAGCGAGGGGACCGTAACGACAGCGTCGCCGCGCTCTTGTGCGCCCTGACCGGCGCCGAGTCGGCCCTGGTGGTCAACAACAACGCCGCCGCCCTGGTGCTGATCCTGTCGGCCTGCTCTCAGGGTCGAGAGGTGATCGTCTCCCGTGGCGAGCTGGTCGAGATCGGCGGTTCGTTTCGTATCCCGGACATCCTGCAGGCGGCCGGGGTCGAGCTGGTCGAAGTCGGAACGACCAACCGGACCCGCGCGTCCGACTACGAGCGCGCGATCGGTCCGGACACCGGTCTGCTGCTCAAGGTCCACACCAGCAACTATCGGCAGGTGGGTTTTGTCGAAGCCGTCGCACCGGGCGAGCTCGTGGCGCTTGGCAAACGGCACGGCATCCCGGTGGTGGCGGATGAGGGCGCCGGTCTTCTGAGACCGCACAAGGCGCCCCAGCTCGCCGGTCACCCGAGTCTGTCGGAGCTGATCGCCGACGGCTGCGACCTGGCCTGTGGCAGCGGCGACAAGGTGCTCGGTGGGCCCCAGGCCGGCTTGATCGTCGGACGCTCCGATCTGGTGGAGAGGTGCCGCCGCCATCCGCTGTACCGGGCGCTGCGTCCCGACCGAACGGCCTTGACGGCGCTGGCGGCGGTGCTGCGGCTCCATCTGGCCGGCTCCGAGCTGCCGCTGGACCGTCTGTGGGCGGATCCGCGAGAGCTCCGGCCCCGTCTGGAGTCAGTCGGTGCGCGGATCGGAGCCGAGGTGGTCGAGGCCGAGGCCTTTGTCGGCGGGGGCGCGGCACCCGCCGAGGCCATTGTCGGCGAGGCGCTGGCCCTGCCCGAGAGTCCGGTCCTGCTGGCGGAGCTGCGCGCGGCCGAGCCACCGGTCGTGGGCTACATTCGTCACGGCCGCTTGGTCCTCGACTTGCGCACCGTGAATCCGGCCGATGATGAAGTCCTGGTCACCTCGGTGCAGGCGGCGCTCCGGTCGTGAGCGCGACCATTCTGCTGGTCGAAGACCGGGACTCGCTGCGCCGGATGCTGGCCACCGCGCTCGGTCAGGAGGGTTACGAGGTTGTGGCCGCCGCCGATGGAGAAAGCGGCATCGAAGAGATCCGGTCGCGGGACTACGACCTGGTGTTGACCGACTTGAAGCTCCCGGGCGCCTCCGGTTTGGATGTCGTGGCGGCGAGCCGCGAGGCGAGACCCCATGTGCCGGTCATCGTGCTGACCGCGCACGGGACCGTGCAGACGGCGGTCGACGCGATGAAACGCGGGGCCAACGACTTTCTGGAGAAGCCGGTCGAGATCGCCGATCTCTTTGCAATCGTAGGCGGGTATCTGAAGGGCGGCGATGGCGGCGAGTCCGACCCACCGGCACTCGAGATCCCCGGCGGCCCCACGATCGTCGGCCGGCATCCGCTGATGCGAGCTTCGCTCAAACTGCTCGAACGGGTAGCGGCGACCGAGAGCACAGTGCTCTTGACCGGCGAGAGCGGCACCGGCAAAGAGCTCTTTGCCCAGGCGGTCCACGCCCTGTCGGCGCGCACCGGCGGGCCGTTTGTCGCGGTCAATTGCGCGGCCATTCCCGAGGCCCTGCTCGAAAACGAGCTCTTTGGACACGAAAAGGGGGCCTTTACCGGTGCCCATCGGCGGCAAGCGGGACGTTTTGAGCAGGCCCGGCGGGGCACGCTGTTTCTGGACGAAGTAGGAGAGCTGGGCTCGGCGGTCCAGAGCAAGGTCCTGCGGGTGCTCGAAGAACGGACCTTCGAGCGGGTGGGAGGGGGCGCCACGATCAAGGCGGATGTCCGGTTGGTGGCGGCCACCAACCGGCCGCTGCGACAGATGGTCGACGCGGGCGAGTTCCGTTCGGATCTCTACTTCCGGCTCGAGGTGTTCCCGATCGAGCTCCCACCGCTCCGGGAACGACGGAGCGACATCCCGTTGGTGGCGCGCTACCTGCTCGAGCGGATCGCGGCCCGGCACGGCCGCGAGGCGCTTCGGCTGACCGACGGGGCCACCCGGTTGCTCGAGCAGCAAGACTGGCCCGGCAACGTCCGCCAGCTTTCCAACGTGCTAGAGCGGGCGGTGATTCTGGCCGAGGGAGACCGGATCGGGTCGGCCGACTTGAAACAGCTCTTCGCGGTCGCGTCCGGAGATGAGGACAAACGCCGTCTCAAAAACGTCCTCGACGAGACCGGTGGCGACAAACAGGCCGCCGCCGAGCTTTTGGGCGTGAGCTACCGGACGCTTCAGAGACGGGTCAAAGAACACGGGCTCGAGGGCTACCCCAAGTACCGGTCTTGAACGCACCGGGTTCGAGGAGTGACGAGCTGACCGGCAGGGGAGTGACACAGACCTCCGGCTTCGGCGTGGCCTTTACCGTAGGCGCTTTGATCGCCGCGACGTTCGCGGTGGTTGCCTTGGTTCGCGGGGCCCTCGACGCCGCAACGCAAAACTACCTCGGCCAGGGACTGCCGATGGCCGCGGCGCTCTCGGTGAGCAAATCGCTGGAGGATTTCGCGGCCGTCGGTTTGGCGGTTGCGGCGGTGTTCGCGGGGGCCGCCTGGATCGTGCACCAGCGGGTCACGGCGTGGCCGAGGTCGTTCTCGTGGCTGGCCGCAGTAGGAGGTTTGTGGACCCTGGCGCGGTGCCTGGAAGAACCGCTCCGGGCTTTTGTGCCCTGGCTCCCTTCGTCCGCGCTCCAGCACGGCATGGCCACACTACTGGCGGCTGTTGCGGCGGTGGCGTTGTTGACACGGTTGGACCTCGGCTCGTCCACGGCGCGGAGGGTTCGCGGCGGTGCCCTGGCTCTCCTGGCCGCCGCGGCCGTTTTCTGGGCCGCCACAACGGCGGTCCGCAGGGCTCGTGGCGCTCCGGGTCCGAGCGCCGTAGTGCTGGTGATCGACACGCTCCGACACGATCATCTGGGCCTGGCCGGTTACAAGCGACCGACGTCACCGGAGCTCGACGCCCTGGCCCGAGAGAGCGTTGTCTTCGAGCACGCCTACGCCTCGGCGCCGTGGACCTCGCCGTCGGTGGCCGCGCTCCTGACTTCCCGAGATCCCGGCGAGCTGGGTTATGCCGACAGCGCGGAGCCGGTCCGGCTGGCGCCGGCCGAGCTGACCCTTCCCGAGATTCTGCGCGGGCGCGGCTACACCACCGAAGCGGTGGTCTCCCATACCTATGTCGCCGAGCCGCTCGGGTTCGATCAAGGCTTCGACCGTTTTGACTCGGAAAACGCCCTCGGACACCATCACATCTCCTCGCCCTCGGTCGTCGACAAGGCTCTTGCGGCGATCGACCGGAGAGCGGGTCGCCCGTTCTTTTTGTTTGTTCATCTCTTCGATCCTCACTTCGCGTTTGTTCAACACGACCAACTGGATTTCGATCCTCGCTACACGGGAACGGTCGTCAGCGATCTCGAGTACAGCCGTTTGCTGTCGGCGGTGCCCGAGATGGACACCGCCGACATCGAGCACGTGCGGGCGCTCTACGACTCGGAGATCGCCTATACCGACCGCCACATCGGCCGGCTGCTGGAAGGTCTGCGCGAGCGCGGGCTGGACGACGAGGTCTGGCTGGTGGTAACGGCCGACCACGGGGAGGCGTTTCTCGACAGGGACGACGGGTGGATCGGACACGGCATCACCCTGTACGACGAGTTGGTGCACGTGCCTCTCCTGATCCGGCCGCCGGCCGGGTCGACGGTGTCCGCGGCTCGCGTTTCGGAAAATGTGGGTCTGATCGACGTCGCGCCGACGATCCTGGCGGCGCTCGGCGTCGAGCCTCCCGGGAGCTGGGACCCGCGCGGCCGGGCGTTGCCGCTCGGCGGCGTTGTCGACGACTCGGGATGGGCGCGGTTTTTCCAGAGGGTCCTCTTCGCCGAGACCTTGGCGCGCGGGCGGTGGCTGCAGTCGGCGATCTGGAAGCGCTGGAAGCTCGTCCGCGACCTGCGCGGCGGCTCGTCGCGACTCTTCGATCGCCTTGGCGATCCACAGGAGCGCACCGATGTCCTGGCCGAAAACCCGGATGTCGCCAAGCGCCTGGAGACGGCCCTATCGGATTGGCATCGTCGTCTCGAAGCGGCGCGGGGTACGCGGACGGTGGAGTCGGCGGCGTTTTCGGACGAGCAGATCGAGCGCCTCAAGGCTCTGGGCTACATCGAGTAGGTTGATGAACAATACGCGACTCAAACGACTCCTTGCGCCCTTGGCTTTTGGTGCCGGTGTCGGCGCCGCGGTGGGGGCGGTGGCAGGCGCGTATCCGAGCGTCCAGCGCATGGACTACGGCAAGGGATTGCCCTGGCTGGCTGTCGAATCGGTACTGGAGGAGGCGCAGACCGGACTGGCGATCGGTGCGCTCTGCGCGATGGTCGGGTTGTTGCTGGCCCGGATAGCCGGCAGAAAATCGGAGCGGTGGCCAACGGCTTGGATCGTGACGGGGCTGGTGGCATTGCTTGCGGTGGGCTGGTTTCAGGACCGGCTGTGGGAGCCACCCCAGGGATGGGTCGGTCGTCTGGTTTTCTTCTCGCTGCCGGTCGTGACGGTCCTCGGTGGGCTCGGGGTGGTCCGAACGGCTCGATGGATGGCCGGCGAGACCGGGCATCGGAGCTCGCTTTGGCGGTGGTTGACATACATGGGCACCCTCGCCGTGGCCGGTTTTCTGGCTCTCGGCGGGTTGATGGCGGCGCACGAGCGGGCCGCACGGGATCGTCCGAACATCCTGTTCGTCGTCGTTGACTGTCTACGGGCCGATCGACTGGGAGCGTACGGGTATGACCGGGGCACATCCCCGAGGCTCGATCGGTTGGCGGCGCGTGCGCTGGTCTTCGAGCGTGCCTATTCGACCGCCGCATGGACCAAGCCGGCGATCGTCAGCGTCCTGACCGGTCTCTATCCGACCCGTCACGGGTCAGTCGACCCCTTTGACGTGTTGCCGCGCAGAACGGCGACCGTGCCCGAGCTGCTGCGCAACGCCGGCTACGAGACGCTTTTCCTCAACGCCGGCAACGTCTTTGTGAGCGATGAGTTCGGATTCGACGCCGTCTTCGATGATTTCGAGATGCTGACACCGGGGACCGCGTCTCAGGTCGTTGACGCCTTCTCCGCACGGCTCCCGGGGATGTCCGAACGGCCCTTCTTCGCCTACTTACATTTTATGGACGCGCACCTTCCATATGCTTCGAACGCGGCGCCCGGTTTCGACCCGGGAACTTTGCGCCCCGAGCTCCGGCCCGGTGCGATCAACGTCGGCACGGTACGGGCCTTGAGTGAGAAAGGCCGGCTCACGGCGACGGACCGTGAGCTCGTGGGCCGTCTCTACGACGCCCAGGTGCGGTTTGTCGACCGGGAGATCGCGCGTCTCCTGGAGACGCTCGGCCGAGAGGGCCTAGCCCAGCGGACGCTCGTTGTCGTCACCGCCGACCACGGCGAGGAGCTCTGGGAACACGGCAACTTCGAGCACGGCCACACCCTCTACGATGAGGTCACCCGAGTTCCACTTCTGATCGCCGGGCCCGGCGTCGCACCCGAGCGGCGGCGTGAGCCGGTGAGCCTCGTCGACCTGGCTCCCGCGATCCTGGGTTGGGCCGGGATCCGACCTCAGGAGGAGCTGGAAGGAATCGACCTCCTGGCGAGAAGCCGCCGCAAAGCCCTCAACCGGCCGGGTGTCTTTCTTTCCGGCACACTTTATGGGTCCGAGAAGTTCGGCTTTGTCTCGAGCTCCGGAAAGGCCCTCGTCAACACCGAGCTTTTTGGCAAGAAATTCCCGCTCGTCGGCCCGCGTTCCTTCGCTGAGCGCGAATGGTATGTCGCGGGGGACTCAGGCGAGTCCGACAACCGGGTAGCCGACGCGCCCGGGGCGGCCTGGGAAGTGATTTCCGGCTACCGGGAGAGCGTGGCAGTGGGGGTCGATGAAGCCGATCCATCGGAGGACGCTCGCCGCCGGCTCGAGGCCCTCGGTTACTTGCAGTAGACGGTGAGGAGGGGGAGCGGCCTCTAGGGGTCCGAGGCCGTCATCGTCTGTTTGCCGCCGCCGAGCCCCTCCATGCCGAGTTGGTAGCCCGTCCAAGCTGGGCGGTGACCCTCCGCTCTCTTGCCGAGAGAGCGGACGCGGCCTCGAAGTCGCCACCGGCCAGCGTGCGGGCGCGCTCGATTGCCGCCTGTGCCGCCTGCCCATCGCCGGCCAGGGCTTCGACCCAAGCCAGACCTGCCCAAGCCCGCCAGTCCTCCGGGCGGGTGTCGATGACCTGCTCGAACATCAGCCGCGCGGTTCCCTCCCGCCGCGCGCGGCCCGCCAGCTCGCCAAGTTCCAGCTTTGCCGCGAGGTTGTTCGGTTCTCGGTCCACAGTCTGAAGCATCGATTCGATTCGGGGGCCGTTCCTTGCCAAGTACCGGGCGTCTTCTTCCAAGTCGTCGAGAACATCGTGCTCCGGATCGAGGCGCCGGACCACCGAAAGCGTGTCGAGACATTCTGCGTACCGGCCACGATAAAAAAGAGCCAGCGCGTAGTTGGCCTGGGCTCGGACGCTCCCCGGGCTCTGCCTGGCCGTCGCTCCGAACAGCTCGACTTCACCGGCCCAGACCCCGACGCGAGTTGACGTCCGGGCCATGAGCAACGCCGCAACCAGGAGGATGCCCAATAAGAGCCTTCGCCGGCGCACGGTCAGTCCGGCCTCGGTCTCGCCCCATCCACGCGCCGCGGCCCAGCCTACGATGAGCGCCGGTCCGACGAGAGGTAGGTATAGAAACCTCTCGGCGAGAAACTGCATGGTCGGGACCAGATTCGAGACCGGCAAAATCCCGACGAACCAGATTCCGATCCCCGCGGTGACGACCGGAGCGCGTTTCGAGGCCAACACGGCGGCGAGGAGAAGGCCACCGACGAGAACGAGTGAGGCGATCTCGACGACACCGGTCTCGGTGGACACCCGGTAACCGGAGTAGTCCGCGAGCAGCTCCTTCGGCCACACCACCAGCCACAGCCCCCGCGCGGTGGCTCGTAGTTGGGTCCACAGCAGGTCGGCCCACGGGGCCAACGGTTCGGTGACCTGGGCGAGAGAGCCAACCACGCGACCCCGGACGAGCAAATAGAGAAGATCGAGCAGAAATCCCACAGCAAGCAGGGTCGCGATACCGCGGCGCGCGCTGCGGGTCCCAAAAAGAGGCTGGTCTCGCAGGCGCCGAGCCGCCCAGAACAGCACGAGCACGACCGCCGGATAGACAACCCCCGTCTCTTTCGAGCTCAACGCACCCAGATGACATAAGACGAGGGCTGCCATGAGCCAAAGTCGTTTCCCCCCCGGGGCTACCGACGAGTTTTCGCGGTGGTTCCGGCCGAGGCGGAGCGCGGCGATCCCGCCGGCAAGACAAAACGTCGCGACCAGCAAGTCGTCCCCGGCCTTGACCCAAGCAACGGCCTCGGTCAGAAGTGGGTGAGCCGCCCAGAGGAGGGCGGCAGCGAACGCGCCAAAGCGCGCGGCCTCGCGCCCGAGGCCAGCCAGCAGGCCGACGCTCAACCACCAAAGGAGAAAGGTGTTGAGAGCGTGGAGCAAGACGTTGACCAGGTGATATCCACCCGGCCAGTCCTTCCACAGCGGATACTCGAAAGCCCAGAGAACATTGCGCAGCGGCCGGTAAATCCCCGGATTGACCTCGGGCGAAGACGCCATGGTTTTGTAATCGCTAAAGAAAAGCGGCACATTCGACGTGCTCCGCAATGCTTCGTTGTCCGCCAGAAACGCGAAGTCGTCCCAGAGGAAGGGATACGACAAGGTCGGGAGGTAGAGCAGAACCAGTAGAGCTGGCGCGACAAATTGGAGCCATCGGCGACCTGAAGTGCCATCCTCATTCCCCGCAGCCATGTAAGAAGTGTAACGGGAGTGTGTTGGGCGGGGCCGCCGAACACAAACGACCTACTTGCGCGAGCCAGCCCAGCGGGCCGCCGCGGCGCGGAGCTCGCGAGCTCGCTCCAGCTCTCGGCTCGAAGCCTGCTGCTCGCCTGCGGAAGCCAATGCCCGGGCGAGCCTCTCTCGGGCTTGTGCGTAGAGAACCGCAAGGGCGGCTCCCTCACGATCCCGGGGCGCAGTACCAGGTCCCAACCTCTTTACCGCAGCCGGCTCGGCGTGAAGTGACCCTCGAGCCACGCTAGCAGCGTATCGCCAGTCTTCGACCGCACCTGTTCGGTTGGCGTGAGAAGACGCGTAAGTCCAGAGAGGCATGTAGAAAACGGTAAAGCCAACCTGATGGAATCCTGCCCGGACTCGTGGTTGCTTGAGCGGTCGCGCGGTTACGAGCGTCACCAGAAGCAGGCAAAAGATCGCTAAGCTCAGCTGCTTCCACTTCCTCTCACTCCACCAGCGAACGACAGAAACGGCCGCAAGGGCCGCAAAGGGCAAGAGCGCGGCCGCCAGAGGCGCGCGAAACCGAGATAACCCGTAGAACAGGACCAGCGGAGCCAGATGGGTCAATGCGAGGAGATAAAGCGTCAGAGGAGTCGGGTCTCGACGCAAGCCGAGAACGAGACCGAGCAGACTCACCGGAGCCAAAAAGAGGAATGTGATGGGCAGGTGGCGTAGCACGGTCGAATGTAGCCGCGCGTAGTAGAAATTTGTGTTGTTGGGTTTCTCGTACCAATGCCATACGTTGACGAACTTGCCCCATAACAATTTTGCCCAGCCGAGGATGTTTGAATGTGTCTTGATCGTCTCGACCACCGTCGGCGTGAAATGACCGTCTGACTTTTCAAAGATGGCCGGCACGTACTCGAGGCTGAGGCTGAAACTGGCCTCGGGCTCGAAATCGGCGGTGTTTGAGCAGGCGAAAGCCAGCGGCCCGACGCTCGAAGACGACCCGAGGGGTGCGCCGACTACTGCGTTGCGGACCAGCAGCGGGCTCAAGGTCAAGAGGATGGCGCCGGCCAGGGGCAGGAGAGCTGCGAGTGTTCCGGGGCGGCTCCGCGAACGATACGCGAGAATCACCAGAAGACCCAAACCAAAGATTGCGAAGGTCGACTTGAGCAGGATCGCGATCCCCAACGCTGTCCCAGTGAGGACCCATCGCCAGAAACGGCCCTCTGCCAGTGCGAGATCGGTCAAATACACCAATAGGAGACCCAGGAAGGTGACGAGCGCACTTCGAAGAAGAACCGTTTCGTAAAAAAGTAACGGGCCGCACAAAGCGGCCAGCAGCCCCGCCACGGTCCCCACCAGAGGTCCAAAATGCCGCCGGGCTATGAGATAGATCAACACGTTCCCCAGCGCGCCCAGAGCGAGCTGCCAGCCGAAAACCCAGCGAGGGTCGGAGCCGGCTGCTTTGTAGGTCAGGGCCACAAGGTACGGGTAAAGAGGGCCCTGATGGAACTGTTTGCCACCGTACCAGCGGTCCCAAAGAACACTCGAAGCTTGCGGGTCGTTCGGGTTTGTGACGGCCCTCCCGACCAGCTCACGCGCCTTCTCGGGGTAGCGTTCGATGAAGGCCTGGGCGATCCTGTCGTGCCAGCCGAGACGGGGGTGAAGCGACTGATCGGTCAGTACGTCGCCCTGTACGATTTGGCGAGCCCAGAGGTCAAAAAAATGCATGTCGCTTTGGTCCCAGCGGTGAAACCAAAACGTGGGGCCATCGTTCAGCTCAGCAAAGGCGATGACCCGCAGTGCCACAGAAAGCAGCAAAATGGCTCCCAGCGCTAGAGCGCTACTCCGATCCAGCCACCTCTCTGTTTTTTGGAAAGACTCGGTCAAGATCCTGCGTTGTCGGACTCTCTCGGTCGGTTTCGATATTCGCTAGCCACCGGATCCTGCAGCCGCCGGCGCTGACGACCCGAGAAGGATCAGGTGTTCCACCGGCGCGTGCTCGTCGGTCAGGATGGGGATCTCCGAGAGCTCGAGATCCGTCGGTTGCAGCCTCGATGCGATCTCCTCGAGCGGCGGTTCAAACGCGTACCGCTGGTCCAGAAGATGTCCGGTTTCGATCAAGCGGTCGGTGGGCACCCAATTTTCCTGCCGCGTGGCAAGGATGAGCTCGTTGTTTGCGTTTTTGACATCGAAAGGCATCACCAAGGTGAACTCGTCGGCGATTGTCCGGTAGAGCGCTCGGGTGAAGGGGGAACTGACCCCGCTCGCAACGTTAAAGCCAAACACACCGTTTGGGCTCAAATGGGACTTGACTTCGCGGAAAAACTCAACGGTGGTGAGGTGGAAGGGGACCGCCTGGCCGACATAGACGTCGCAGTAGATGAAGTCCCAACTCGCGTCGCTGGTGGCCAAAAAGCGTCGAGCGTCCATCAGGTGCACGCGGTTTGCCGTCGACTCTTCAAAGAAGAAAAACTGCTTGGCGATATCCAGAACCGCGGGGTCGATCTCCACATAGTCCACTTCGAGGCCGGGCAGTTGTTTTGACAGGTGGCTTCCCACGGCGCCGGTTCCGAGACCGAGAACAAGCACTCTTTTGATCTCCGGGTTCAACAGAAGCGCTGCCGATGCGTAGCGAGGGTAGGCGATTGCCGGCTCACCGTCTGCCAAGCGAATCGCGCCTTGGGTGAACTTGTCGCTTCTCAGGCGGCGCACACCCTCGACCTCCGTCACTTCCAACGATTGATACGGCGATATGCGCTCGTAGAGGCCCCCCGATCCCCCGAATCCGGACATCCCAAGACCGCCCCATAGCGCCACCAAACCGAGCAGAACCGTCAGCCCGATCGAGAGCGCTTCGCTGCGATAGTTAGCCGCCAGCGCCATGCCCGCCGTTGCCGTAGTCAGCGCCAACAGTAGGGCGAGGATGCGATGGAGGTCGAGCAGCGGGATGAAGACAAAAGTGCAGATCAGGGTGCCGGCAAGGCTGCCGGCGGTGGAAAGAGCGTAGAGGCGGCCCGCCGTGTTGCCGACGCGATGGAGCTCGCGGGAGGCCAAACGCACGGAATACGGCGAGACCGTGCCAAACAACACGCTGACAGGGCCAAACAACACGGTGGCCGCGATGAGTGTCCCGGCAGGGTGGCCATCGGTCCAATCGGCGAAGACGCCTGCCAACCGGACACCCCAGAAAAGCAAGACAACCTGGAAGAGCCCGGCAAAAGCCAACAGCCGGCCGAGGATCTCCATTCGGGGCTGGCGGTCCGCCAGGTGTCCACCCCATGCGTAGCCGATCGACAGAGCGGCCAGAAAAACGCTGATGATCGAGCCCCAGACATAGACGCTATTGCCGAAATGAGGCGAAAGGAGCCGGCTCGAGAGAATCTCGAACGCCATGAAGGTGGCTCCGGAGGCGGTCACCACGGTGGCAAGACGCGCAAGAGCTGCGCCGGCGACTCCCGGTTCGTTTTCTATCTGTGCCATTCCGGAGGGTTGTCTTTCTCGAGCGCGGGCGACGCCGATCGAGGATTCTGCCCCCTGCTTGCCGCCGGCAGCTCCATCACCGCCCGGGTGCCGCCGCCCGCGCGGTCCTCGAGCCGCAGCCGGCCGCCATGGAGCGCTACGATCCGGTGGGCGAGCGAGAGGCCGAGACCGACGCCGTCGGGCCGGCCGGTAACAAACGGCTCAAAGAGGCGGTCGCGGATTTTCTCTGGGACTCCATTGCCCCGATCTGCAATTGCCAAGACGAGATCGTCCTCTCGTCTCTCGAGCCCGATCTCGAGGGGCTCGGGAGAGCCGGCCTGGCGCTGAGCCTCGGCGGCGTTTCGAAGGAGGTTGCGGATCGCCCTCTCGATGAGCTGGCGATCTCCGTGGATGACGCCGGTGCCGGCTGCGGATCGGACGCGCACTTCGACGCCGGCCAGCGCCGGATCGACCGCGGCCCGTCGTGCCAGGGTCTCGAGCTCGAGCGTCTCCATTTTGGTGCTGCCGGGCCGTGCAAAGGTGAGGAAATCTTCGAGCACTCGTTGCAAGTGATCGCTTTCGCGACGGATGTCCGCCAGATACTCCCGAGGGGATACGTCGTCTGAACCACCCGGGGATCCTCCCCCGGCCGCCGGCTTTCTCTCGGCCAGTGCAAGATAGCCGCGCAGGGTGGCCAGGCTGTTGCGCATCTCGTGGGCGACACCCGCGGCCAACTCGCCGACTTGGGCGAGGCTCACTGCAAGCCGTTCCTCGCGGGCTTTCTGGCGGTCTTCGGTGAGATCCGCAAAGAGCAGCAGATACCCTCGTGGCTCGGCCCCTTCGCGCTTGAGTGGGTGGAGGGTCAGCCCAAGCGGCCGCGGTTGGCTCTGCACCGTCACCTCGACCTCTTGCCGCTGGAGAGCTTCGCCGTTTTCGACCGCGGTCTCGATTCGCTGGAGCAGGGCCGGATGGGGGGCCAGGATTTCTTCGAGCGGCCGATCCGATGTCTCGGGTGGCTCGAGCCCCAGCAGATCGGCGCCCGCCGGGTTGAGCGCCAGGACCTCTTGCTGGCGTCCAATGAGCAGAAGGCCGCTTTCGAGACTGGGCCCCAGCATGTCCTCGAGAGCCACGATCTCATCGCTTTCGGTACGACTGGCGAGAGCTTCCAGAGCCTTCTCGAAGGAAGAGACGAGAAACGCCGCCTCGTCTTCCGAAGCGTCTTCCTGCGGTCGAACTTTGCGCGCCTGGGCCAGCAGAAGGTCCCAGGGGGCCAGGAGATGACGCAAAAAGAACATCAGGAGAACGGCCAGGGTGGTGTTGGCGATCGAGACCACCCAAGTCAGGAGTCGGAGCCTTCGGGCTTCGCCGGCCAAGTGGGTGGCGTCGAGCTCGACTCGCACCAGCAGACGTTGACCCTGCCGCACCACCGGTGCCAGCGCTACCATCCGACCAGGTGGCGAAGCGTCGGGTTCGAGCACCGCCGCTTGCTCCAGCGCGGCGGAGCTCAGCGGCAATCGGTCGCCCGCGACGCCTGTACCGGTTTGGACGAGTACCGACAACGAGGGGTCGAGGATCGCCACACGGGCGGCGTGTGGTCCGCGCCGTCGCAGCTCGGTCGCTACCGGCAGCGAACCGGCCGCCACCGACTCGGCGATGTCGCGGGCCAGAACTAAGGCTTCGCCTTGTCGCTGTTCGGTCGCCAGCCGGACTCCGTTCCGATAGGAGAGCAGGGTAAAGGTGGAGAGCAGGACCATCAGCAGCAACGCGACTGGGAGGAGAATCAGGATCTCCCGCCGCAGCCCGATTCGGAACCGTTGGGTGCTCGGGCTCATGGCCTGCTCATCTCTCGGTGGGTCGGGGGCTCACAAGAGGTTGGAGTAGAGCTCGACCCAGTGGCGGCCGAAGAACAGGGCGAGAAGCCCCCCGGCGGCCAGAAACACACCAAAAGGAAGGCGCGACTTGACCTTGAGACGGCCCGGGATCATCAGCGCGATCCCGGTGAGGGCCCCCAGGATCGTCGCCGCGACGAGGGTTATGAGCGCTCCTTTCCAACCCAGAAAGGCGCCGATCAGGGCCAGCATATTGACGTCACCCAGCCCCATGCCCTCTTCCTCTCGCAGCCAGTACCAGAGGTTGATCAGCAGGATAAGCGCGCCGGCGCCGCCGACCGTGCCGATGAGTGCCTCGAGGATCGTCGCATCGGGAAGATAGGGCTGGAGGGCGAGGCCGGCCAAGATTCCGGGCAGGGTCAGCTTGTCGGGGAGCAGGAAGTGCTCGGCGTCGATCGCTGCGAGGGCCACCATCAACGAGCAGAACACAGCGGCTGCGACCGCTTCGAGGCTCGGGCCAAAGCGGGTCACACACGCGACGAACAACGCGGCGGTGAGCGCTTCGATCGCCGGATAGCGCCACGAGATCGGCGCGGCGCAGGTTCGACAACGGCCTCGTAGGAGCAGGTAGCTCAGGAGCGGCACGTTGTCGCGCGCCTTCAGGCCGGCCCCGCAGTACGTACAGCCCGAGGCCGGCGAGACGGTCGAGCGACCGCGCGGCAAGCGGTGGATGACGACGTTGAGAAAGCTGCCGACCGAAAGACCGAGAACAAACGCCAGCAGATAGAAAGCAAAGATCGGCACTTGGATCCTGGATTCTAAGGGACGTTTTGCGTGGTGCCCT
The DNA here is from genome assembly GCA_965224065.1 of Candidatus Multivoradales bacterium. Taxonomy (GTDB): domain Bacteria; phylum Acidobacteriota; class Thermoanaerobaculia; order Multivoradales; family JAHEKO01; genus JAOTZA01. The sequence goes on along the minus strand of CBDCYF010000005.1, from coordinate 1,971,186 downwards.
AAAGCAAAAAAAAAGGCGCCGCGGTTGCGGCGCCTTGGCTATTGCCTCAGGTGGTTCTGTTACGCGCAGGCGGGGCCGGCCTCGCCACCCTGGGCATCGATGAACTTCTTGCCCGCAGGGTAGTGGACAAACTCGCCGTCCGCCCACACGATGTCGCAGGTGGTGTTGAACGCGAGGTAGGCGCCCTTGTCGTAGGTTGTCCCGTCCTCGACGCCGAGGTCCTGGCCGGCAGGCGGCTGCCCCATGCTGCGGATGCCGAGAGCGTTGTCGTCGAGCAGATTGGCGGCAATGGCGAACTCATAGTTGGTACCCCAGGCGTCTTGCTCGGGAACGACCTGGATGTACTGGGGAAGCCCGTTCTGTCCCTGGACAAGGATGGCCACGACCTCCGCATGAGTTTTGGCCGTGATGGCGCTCCAATCGAAAGTCTCGAAGGTCACGCCTGCGGCCGAGGCGCCGACCATGTCGGTGTACCAGTGGAACATCGCGGAGCCGATGTTGCGCTGGTCGGCCATGGTGCGCTTCTGCTTGGCCTTCTGCAGCGCCTCGATCAGGTTCGGGATGAGCATGGCGGCGATGATTCCGATGATCGCGACCACGATGAGGAGCTCGATCAGGGTGAAACCCTTCTGGCCCCGGCGGCGGTTGATTCGTTGCATCATGTTTTTTTCTCCTGTTACGGTTACAAACTTACGCCCCGCTCGGGGCTACGCCGGGGGAAGGAGCAGGATGCGTGCCAGTGGCCAAAGCCCTCGAATTCGGGCCTTTTTGCCATGTTTTCTGCAGGTTTCCGACGGGATTTGCCAGGAGGGTGACGTGAATTGTCAGCCGGCGAGCCGGCGGACCGCGTCCCGATAAATCTCGAGGCCGTTGACATAGCCGCGCAGGCCTATGCGCTCGTTGCGGCCGTCTTTTCGGAAGGTGTCGACATTGAAGATCGGAAACGGAGAAAAACCGTAGGACAGAATTCCCGTTTCCCGGAAGAAGCGTGCGTCGGTGGCGGTGCCGGCCAGAAACAGCGGGCCGACGGGTGCTTCCGGGTAAACGCCTCGGACCGATTCGGCGAGCTCGCGGAACACCGGATGACCGTACGGGCTGCCGTGGGAGGCTCCTCTTGGCGGGTCGAGACGGTAGGTCAGGCCGTGGGTCAGCCATTCGGGAGTCATCCGTCGGCGCGCCTCCTCGAAGTCGGTGCCCGGTAGCAAGAGAAACACTACGCGAAGCCGGTAGCCGCCCTCCGGGTCCTCTTCGACCGGAAAAAGTGTGAGGTGATCCCGAAAAGCCGCTTTGAGGTAGGGGCGCAGCTTGCGGAAATTTTCAGGGTTGTGAATCGCCACCCAGGGGTCGGTTACAGCCTCGGCCAAGGCCGTTGCTTTGCGGGTCGGCCCATAGGCGCGCAAAAAAGCTTGGGTCTCGTCGGTCAGTCGGAGGTCGAGCCTCTCCTCGACGATCCGCACCAGCTCGCCACGCAAGCCTTCGAGGCCCTCACGCTCGTCTGCGCAAAAGACCAGGATCGCGTAGCGATCCTGGGCCGTTTCGATCCCCCAGTACTTGATCTCGGTGTGGGTGATCGGCTCGACCGCGCCGCCTTCGGTGAGCACGACCCAGAAGCGCCCGATGAGCTCGGGGTGCTGGTCGACGATCCACTGAGCTCCCAACTCGCTGCCGTGCTCCTCTCCCCCGGTGGCCAGAAAGATGATCGACTTCTTGGGCTTTCGCCCGGTAGCCAGCAGGCTTTCGATCGCCGAAAGCTGGGCGATCGCCACGCTCTTCATGTCGAAGGTACCGCGGCCGTAGAGCCACGGGCCGTCGATGTACGCCTCAAAGGGTGGGTGTTGCCATTTCTCCTCGTCGACGATCGGAAAAACGTCGATGTGGTTGTGGAGCACCAGGGCCTCGCGTTCTTCGCCCTCGACGACGGCCCACAGGTTGGCGGCGTTTTCCCCTAGCCGCTCGATGGTGGGCTCGAGCCCGAGCCGTTCGAGCTCACCGGCAAGAAACGCGGCTCCGGCCAGCTCACTTCCAGTGTCTCTGGATGTGTCGATGCGCACGTATCGCCGCAGCATGTCGACTTCGGGGATCGCCGCAAAGTCCATCTGGGTCCAGATCTGGTCCTCGTCGAGCTCCCGTGGCTTTTTCAGAACATGCCAGAAGGCCACAACCGCGGCGAGCACCGCGAGCGCGCCGCCATAGAGACAGATCCGCGCGACTTTCCGCTGTTTTGGGTTCTTGAACAGGGATGACATCGGCGGCGGATGTTAGCAGCCGGTAGGGCAGATATCATGCGAAGGCCGACCGCCCAACCCAACTCGGTTTGCGCGAGTATTCGAGCGATCATGAGCGAAGACACCGTCCCCGCCTTCGATCTGCGCCGCGCAGTCGACTCGGTACGATCCCAAGTCGAGGCTCGCTGGGGGGATCTCATGGGCCGCGCCGCCTTTGTCGGGGGCGATGAGGTATCGAGGTTCGAAGAGGCGTTTGCCGAGTACTTGGACGCGCCGGCCTGCGCTGGAGTGGCCAATGGCACCGACGCCCTGGTGCTGGCGCTCAAGGCTCTCGGCGTCGGCCCCGATGACGAAGTGATCGTCCCGGCCTTTTCGTTTGCCGCGACCGCTACTGCGGTCGCCTGGCTGGGCGCAAAGCCGGTCTTTGCCGATATCGGGGCGGCAACGCTCAACCTCGACCCGCAGCAAGTCGCCGAGCGGGTCACCGGGCGAACCGTGGGTGTTATCGGAGTGCATCTCTACGGCCGGCCCTTTGACGTCGAGGCGGTGCGTACGGTCTGCGATCGCCACGGTCTCTGGCTGGTCGAGGACGCGGCCCAGGCCCACGGCGCCGCGGTCGGAGACCGGCGGGTCGGGACCTTCGGCGAGCTGGCGACTTGGAGCTTCTACCCGACCAAGAACCTGGGCTGTTTTGGGGATGGCGGGGCGGTGACCGGCGCCTCGGCCGAATCGGTGGAGACGGTTCGGCGGTTGAGAAACCACGGCCAGCGCGGACGCTACCGGCACGAGGAGCTGGGCACCAACAGCCGGCTCGACGCCCTGCAGGCAGCGGTGCTCAACTGCCGCCTGCCGCGCCTGGAGGCGGCAAACCAGCGGCGGCGGGCGATCGGCGCGAGCTACCGGGCTGGCTTGGAATCCCTCTCGGGGCTCACGTTGCTCGACGATCCGGTCGGTATCGAGCCTGTCTACCATCAGATGACGGTCCTGACGTCGCGTCGCGACGAGCTGGCGGCTTATCTTGCCGAGAAGGGGGTGGGCACGTCGATCCACTACCCCGAGCCGCTTCATGATCAGCCAGCGCTCGAGGCCTACAAGCCGGCGAGAGAGAAAGATCTCGCGATCTCGACGCGGGCGGCCGCCGAAGTCCTGTGTCTGCCGATGTTCCCCGAGCTCACCGACGATGAGGTCTCGAGAGTCTGTCGCCGAGTCGCCGATTTTTTTTCGAACGACCGGCCGGCGTAAGGGAAGGCCTTTACGCGGTCCCGTAGATCATCGCGACGACCGCCGCCCCCCAGAGCGCCACGTTGAGGAGCGACGGCGCATCCCGCACCACCGCCTCGGTGGGGTTGAGCTGCCCCGGCCGTTGGTAGGTGAGGTAGAGATAGCGAAAGACACCAAACAGCACAAACGGCATAGTGACGAGCAGAAAGCGGTGTCCGAACCGTTCCACGATCCCCGGTGAGACGGAGTACAGGGCGTAGGTCAGAACACTCGAAGCGGTGACCACGTTGATCATCTGATCCAGAAAAGCCTCGCCGTAGTGATCGAGCACGGCGCGTTGTTTGGACGCCTCGCCGGAGAGGAGCGCGAGCTCGTGCCGGCGTTTTGAAAACGCCAGGAAGAGCGACAGAAAAATCGTGCACAACAAGAGCCAGGCCGAAAGCTCGACCGCGACGGCGACTCCTCCGCCTACGACGCGCAGCAAGAAGCCTGTGGCGACGCTCATCACGTCGAGGATGACCAGGCGCTTGAGCCATAGGGTGTAGAGCAGGTTGATCCCCAGGTAGCCGAGGACGACGGTTGCGAATCGCCCGTTGATCGCCAGCGCGCCGGCCACGGCTGCCAGAGCGAGCACCCCCGCGAGGCCGCCGGCCGCGGCCACCGCTATCCGGCCGGCGGCGACCGGGCGGTCTTTCTTGACCGGGTGGTTGCGGTCGCGCTCGCGGTCGTGCAGGTCGTTGAAGGCGTAGACGGCGCTGGCCGCGGCGCAAAAACACACGAAGGCGAGCCCGACCCGGGCCACCGCGTCGGACTCGGTCAGTTTTCCGGCGAAGATCAGGGGCGCGAGAACAAAGATGTTCTTGACCCAGTGCGCCGGGCGCATCAATCGGACGATGTCGCGAATGATGTCGCGAACAGGGTCGGTCGTGGCGCGCGGCACGAGCGCTATCTTAGGCGAGTCTTGGGCGAGTCGCTCCGGCCGAGCTAAGGTAGCGTCCCGAATGGCCTTGACCGGAGCGCGAAAACGATTCCGCAAGATCCTCGTCGCCAATCGCGGGGAGATCGCCGTACGCATTCTGCGCGCGGCTCGCGAGCTGGGTATCGAAGGCGCGGTGATCTACTCCGAGCCCGATCGGTCATCGTTGCCGGTGCTGCTGGCCGATGAGGCCCACCCCATCGGGCCGGCGCCCGCGCGCGAGAGCTACCTGCGGGCCGAGGCGATCGCGAAGCTGGCGCAGCGGATTGGCGCCGACGCGGTTCACCCGGGTTATGGCTTTCTCGCCGAGAATGCGGCGTTTGCCGAGCTCTGCCGGCAGCAGGGAGTGGAGTTCATCGGGCCGCCGCCCGATGCGATTGCTGCCATGGGCTCGAAGATCGAAAGCCGCCAGCTGATGGAGAAGGCCGGTGTCCCGGTGGTCCCGGGGGGTCTGGACGCCGTCGGAGACCTAGAGGAAGCCTCTCGCCAAGCGGACGAGCTCGGCTATCCGGTGCTGCTCAAGGCCTCGGCGGGCGGCGGCGGTAAGGGCATGCGGCTGGTGCCGTCGGCCGCGGAGCTCGAATCGGCGTTTCGAGGGGCGCGATCGGAGGCGCGCGCCAGCTTTGGCGACGACACGGTGTATGTCGAGAAGTACATCGAGCGACCCCGCCATGTCGAGATCCAGGTGCTGGCGGACCGCCACGGCCGGGTGGTCTCCCTGGGCGAGCGCGAATGCTCGATCCAGCGGCGGCACCAAAAAGTCATCGAGGAGGCCCCGTCTCCCGTGGTCGGCGCCGAGCTGCGTCGCCGGATGGGCGAGGCGGCGGTCGCGGCCGCCGCCGCCGTCGGATACCAGAACGCCGGCACGGTGGAGTTTTTGCTCGCACCCTCGGGCGAGTTCTACTTTTTGGAAATGAACACCCGGCTTCAGGTGGAACACCCGGTAACCGAGCTGGTGACCGGGCTGGATTTGGTGCGCTGGCAGATTGCCATCGCCGAAGGGGAGCCGCTGCCGGACGAGATGGCCGAGATCGGGATCGATCCGCAAGGGCACGCGATCGAGGTCAGGGTGTATGCCGAAAACCCGCAACAGGGCTTTGTTCCGTCTCCCGGGCGGATCGAGCGGTTGCGGCTGCCACAGGGTCCGGGGGTGCGCAACGACTGCGGCGTCTACGAGGGGAGCGAGGTTTCGATCCACTACGACCCGATGCTGGCCAAGCTGATCGTTTACGGGCGAAACCGGGCCGAGGCCATCGAACGGCTCGACCGGGCGCTGGCCGAGACACGCTTCGACGGGGTGCACACGGCGATCGGGCTCTACCGGGTGATGCTGCGGGACGAGGATTTTCGCAGCGGCCGGATGGATATCGGAATGCTGGAGCGAAAGCTGGCCGCGGGTGAGCTGCTCCAGCAGCCGCGTTCCGTCGAGGAGCAAGATCTGCCCTTGATCGTCGCGGCCCTCGAGCACCTGGAGCGCCAGACGAGGAGATCTGCGGCGCCGATCGGTACCGGCCGGCGGGGTCACTGGCGCGAGACCGCCCGCAACGAAGCGGTCGGAGAGCGTGGGGGTGCCGGATGGAGTTGATCGTCCGCCATCGAGGCGAAGAAAGACACCTCTGGCTCGAAGGCAAGGGGGGGAGGTTCCGCGTAGAGATCGGCGATCGGAGCTATGAGGTGGACTATCTGGAAACGTCCGGCGTGACCCGCAGCCTGCGGGTCGGAGCCCGACAGTACGACGTGGCGGTCGGGCACACCGCCGACGGTGAGTACGAGATCCAGACCGCGGACGGTCTCGAGCGGGTTCGGGTTCTGGACCGCTTGACGCATCTGGCCGAGACCGCGCACGGTGAGGCGGCGGCCTCGGGAGTCGACCGGGTCACGGCCTACATGCCGGGACGGGTGGTCGAGCTGCTGGTCGAGGAGGGCGAAGCGGTCGAGGCCGGAAGTGGCGTCCTGGTGCTCGAGGCGATGAAGATGGAAAACGAGATTCGCGCCGATCGCGACGGCGTGATCCGAAAGTTTTTTGTCGCCGCCGGTCAGGCGGTCGAGGGCGGCGACCCGCTTTACGAGATCGAGTAGTTTTCGGCACCGGCGGCGCGCACCACATCTTCGACCCGGATGTCTCTGAGGCACCGGTGGTGGAGCAGCGGGCAGCGCCGCCGGAAGCAAGGCGAGCACCAGCGCGAGGTCGAGAGGACTCGATGGTCGGGTCCGAGCGGCGCGGTCCGGCGTGGATCCGTCGGGCCAAAGAGCGCCAGACACGGTGTACCGACGGCCGCGGCCAGATGCATCGGACCGGAATCGTTGGTGATCAGAAGCGAGAGCCGTCCGAGCGCCGCCGCCAGCTCGGCGAGATCGAGATCGGGGCCGACCACCGGCAGCGGCCGTCCCGGGTCGTGCGAGATCGACCGGGCGATCTCTTCCTCACCGGGGCCGGCGATCACGACGACGTCGTGGGTGGCGTGTGCGACGGCGAGCTCGCGGGCCACGGCGGCAAAGCGCCCCGCCGGCCAGCGCTTGCTGGGACCAAAGGCGCCCCCGGGGAAGAGACCAACGAGACGTTTGCCGGCGGCTCCGCAGCCATGGTCTTCGAAGACGCGCCGTGCCGTCTCCCGGTGTTCTGCGGAGGGCTCGAGCCGGGGCCGCCGGGTCCCGACCGGTTCGAGCCCCATCGCTTCGAGCAGGCGGTCGTAATCGTTGAGCTGGTGGCGATGCGCCCCCTTCGCCCGGGGCGATCGCGGTCGCCGGACGGCGGGTCGCAGCAGGGGCCGGCGAAAATCGCCGGCGTAGCCCCAGCGGCGCGGAATTCCGGCTCGCCAGGCCCACCAGGCCGAACGAAAGGAGTTGGGGAGGATCATCACCTCCTCGGCCCCTAGTTTTCGGATGACTCTCGTGGATTCGGCGTCGCTTGTGCCGGGAGCCAGGATGCCGGCGATCCCCGGCATCAACCCGACAAGCGGGTGCAGGGACTCCCGGGTGAAGGCGTGGATCTCGCGACCCGAGTCGACGAGGCTCTCGATGGCCGGCTGGGCCATCACGGTGTCTCCGACCCAGTTGGGAAAAATCACCAACGTTTTCAACGCACGCTCCCACTCGGCTCCTCGACGCCGATCCAAGAGTACTGATCGGGTCGGGCCAGGATCTCCGTTTCGACCGCCGTCAGAAATCTCTGCGTGAGCGCGTTTGCGTCGAGCGCTTTCTCGACCGGGATCCGAGGTCGCACCACCACCCGGAGTTTTCTTCTTCCCTCGAGAAACGCAAAAACCGGCAGAGCCGGACATCGCCAATCGAGGACTTTCTGCGCAGCAAGCGTCGAGGCCGAGAAGGGACTCCCCAGAAACTCGACGTCGGTCGCTCGAGCTCGGGACGGCCGGTCGAGGCGCGCCAGCAGGCGAGGCGGGTCGGAGGAGCCGGCGTCGGCCCGATCCGCGCGGGCAGCGATTGAATCGAGCGTTTCGATCCCCCCCTTGTACAGCCGAAGGACGACCGGCAGCAAATCGAAGATCCCCAGCCCGGCGCTCAGGAGAGCCACACCGTGCCCTGCGTGCTCGGCCTCGGCGATCCTCCCCCAGCCATCGAGCTCGAGCCGCGAGCACAATCGGGCCGGGTCGACCGCGGCGTCCACACCGATGGCGCGCCGCTCGTTTTCGACGCGCGCGGCGTTTGCCAGTGAACGCGAAAGGATCCGCTGGCGTGACCTGGCCGGTAAGTCCGGAAACGCCGCCGCCAGCCGATCGGCTACCGCGCGGCCGGTCACGGCGACATCCGGTCGGCGCTCGCGAGGCGCGAGGCGAGCCACTCCCAGAACTCTTCTTCCGGCTGGGCTCGAATCGGCAACTGGGCCAGGGGCGCCTCGAGCCGGCCCAGCAGCTTGACGTGGTCTTTTCCGGTCGTGATCACCCAGTCGGCGCCGGAGTCCCGCCACTCTCGTTCGATCCGGCGCAGCGTATCGTCGGTGTACGGATGGTGGTCGGGAAACTCGATCGCGCCGACGGTTTCGTAGGGCATCCGCGCCAGCGCTCTCGCAACCCTTCCGGGCCGGGCGATGCCGGTTACCAGGAAAACCCGGGCCCCGTCCGGTAGCTCCTCGTTTCTCTCGTGAGTTGCGGGCAGCACATCGGTTCGGCTTTGGAAGCTCCTGCCCCGAAAGCCGTACGCTTCCAGTCCGGCGACCAGCCCTTCGATGTCCGGGGCGCCGCCCAGCGGTGGGTCGCCGAGCGACCAGATCACCGCGTCGGCGTGGCGCACGGAGGCGAGCGGCTCGCGTAAGCGTCCCCCGGGGGGAAGCCGCCCTCCAGCCATCGGGTTATCGGGTGGAAACACCAGGATGTCGACATCGCGCGCAAGCCTCAGGTGAGAAAAACCATCGTCGAGAACAAACACGTCGGGTGGCTCGGGCAACCGCTCGAGCGCCAGCCGCCCGGCTCGGTGACGATCGGAGCCGACCACGACACTCACGCCCGGCAGCTCGCCGGCGAGCAGAACCGGCTCATCGCCTGCCGCCAGCGGCCCCAGCAACGGCCCCGAGCCGGTGCTGACCACCCGCACGCCTTGCCCACGGCGACCATAGCCCCGCGACAGGATGGCGACACGGCGACCTCCGTCCCGGAGCCGCGCGGCGACCGCTGCGGTCAGGGGTGTTTTGCCGGTGCCGCCCCAGTGGAGGTTGCCGATGCTCACCACCGGGCGGGGAAGCCGTTGGGCTCGCCGCCGGTACCAGGCGCGGCGCAGGCGGTGGGCGCCGCCGTAGAGACGCTGCCAGGGAGAGACCGGGGGTGCCGGGACACCCGAAGAGACCGGCGACCTTTTCATGCCGTCGCCTCCCGGCTGCGCTCAGAGTCTGATCCCAAGGGGTCTGATCCCAAGGGGTCTGATCCCAAGGCGTCTGATCCTAGATAGCGGCGGAGAATCTCGCCGGTTCTGTGAGCCGCGCCGCGGTGACGCTCCAACAGGTCGAGACCCCGTTGGCCGAGCGCCTCGCCCGCGGCCGGGTCGGCGAGGATTTGCTTCCACTCGGTCGCTAGACTCGCAGCGTCTTCGACCCGGGTCCAGGCGCCGGCCAAATCAAAGGCCTCTTCGATCTCACGAAAATTCTCCATCGAGGGTCCCAGCACCACCGGCACGCCGAACCGTGCCGCTTCGAGGGGGTTGTGTCCACCCGATGGCACCAGGGTGCCACCGACAAAGGCGCTGGCGGCCAACCGATAGACCGACGCCAGCTCCCCCATGCTGTCGAGCAAAACGACATTCGGCGGCTGCACGTTCGCCGCCGTGTCTCCGGGCAGCTCGGAGCGGCGAACCCAGCGAAGGCCTCGACTCGTGAGCAGCTCGCCGACCCGGTCCCAGCGCTCGGGATGACGGGGAGCCAGCACCAAAAGCGCCGGCGTGGCCGAACAGGCATTTGCAAAGGCCTCGAGCACCTTCTCTTCTTCCCCCCGCATGGTCGATCCGGCGACCAGAATCGGTCTTTCTGCGGCCAGTTGGCGCAGCTCTCGCGCCAGGTCTTTGAGCTCGACCGGCTCCGGGCTCTCGAACTTGAGGTTGCCGGTGACGGTGATCCGCGCCGGTTCGACACCAAGCGTTTCGAGCCGGTTCCGGTCGTCTGCCGTCTGCACTGCAAAATGTCCCACGGGCGTCAGGATCGGTCCGAGGAACCGGCGCAGCCGCTTCATGCGGGAAAAGCTGCGATCGCTCACTCTTCCGTTGACCACCACCACGGGGAGACCCTGGCGGCGGCACCGCCGGAGCACCAGCGGCCACAGGTCTCCTTCGGCCAGAACCAGCGCCCGGGGACGGTAGCGTGAAAAAAAACGCCGCACGGCAAACCCGATCTCGAACGGCAAATAGGTCCTTTGCGCCCCCGGGAAGGCCTTTTTTGCCTGCTCCTGCCCGGTGGGAGTCACCGTGGTCACCAGGAGCCCACCGGGCCCGGCGAGCTCGGCAAGTTGCTCGGCCAGGGTCGCGGCCACTCCCACCTCGCCGACCGACACCGCGTGAATCCACAGCGGTGAGCCGGCCGTTCCCTGGCCGTTCCCATAGAGACCCAGGCGGGGCCGCAGCGTGCTCCGGTAATGCGACCCTCGCGCCAGCAGCAGAAACGGCGCCACCGCCAGGCTGATCAGAAGGACGGCGATCTGGTAGAGGATCCACATCCGGGGTGGGGGCGTCAGTATAATCTTTTGACGATAGGACGTTAGAAGGGGGCAGGCCCGTCTGCTAGACGATCCTAATGGCCCGGCCGTAAGAAACTCGGGAACAAATGCCGTATCTCGTCCACTCCAGCCCGCCGCCGGATCCTGAGCCTTCCCGCAGCGACCGCGACCTGCTCCTGGCGGTTCAGGGGGGTGACGAGGACGCCTTCGCCGAGCTCCTCGAGCGAAAGACGGCACCGCTGCTGGCCCTCACCTACCGGATCGTCGGAGACCGGGAAGAGTCCCGCGACCTCGTTCAGCTCACCTTTTTGAGAGTCTGGGAGCATCGGCACAAGTTCGACGGGCGCTTCAGCCCCAACACCTGGCTCTACCGGATAGCCACCAATCTGGCGATCGATTTTTTGCGCGCCAAGCGCACGCGTCTCCACAAGCTCGAGCCGGTGCGCCAGCATCTCTACCGGATCGTTCAGCCGCCCGAAACGGATCTCGAGAGGCTCCTGGAGCGGGATGTGCTCGCGGTGCTGCACGACATCACTTCGGCTCTGACCGAGCGTCAGCGAATCGCCTTTGTGCTCGGCCAGATCGAAGGAATGAGCTCGCGCGAGGTGGCCAAGGTGCTGGATTGCCGAGAGTCGACGGTGCGCAATCATCTGTTTGCCGCGCGCAAGATCCTGCGTCGCGAGCTATTCCAGCGGTTTCCGGAATACGCCGGCCACCGAGCGCTCGAAGAGCAATGAGCGCTTGTCTCGACTGGGGGAAGGTCGCTCGGGAGGCCGACCGTTTTCTCTCCGAGGATTCGGCGGAGCGAATGCGAGCGCTGCGGCATGTGGAGGAGTGCCCGAGCTGCCGACGCGCGGCGCTGCGTTTCGACCCGACGCTGGCCGTGACGCACCTGGCCCCGGCCGAAGTGGAAAGTTCCGATGTCGAAGCGGTGAAGCGGCAGGTCGAGGCGATGCGGCGTGTCCGTGCCATGGAGATCGGCCGGCGCGGCTCGGGTCTGGCTCACGCGGCTGCCGTGATTTTGCTTTTGGGCGTCGGATTCATGTTTGCCGGCCCGGTCCGAGATCCCAACGCCCCTGCCACTCTGCCCCAGATAACGGCGAACGGTCCCGGCTCTTTCTTTGACGCCGGGAACCGGCGGTCGACCGCCTCGCTGGCGGTGGTCGAATCGATCAGCCCGTCGTCCGCCCGCATCTACCATCTGGACCAGCAGGATTTCCCGGTCGTGATGATCGTCGACGAGTCGATCGACCTCTAGCGGCCGGTGGTAGACGCCGAGATGTTCGCTGCGAGAAATCCCAGGCGAAGCCCCCTGCGGCCGATGGCCGGTTGGCTCTGCGCGGCACTCGTATTGTGGCCTTCTTTATTGGCCGCCCAGGGTGCCGATGGTAGAGAAGACATGGTGGTGTATGCCATGACCTTGCGGTATCAACCGGCTGCGGAAGCCGTGGCCCTCGTCTACCCGATGCTCTCAAGCGCGGGCACGGTCGAGCTCCAGCCCGGCGGCAACACCCTGGTTCTGCGCGACGTCGCGAAGTCGATCGACCGCATCCTGCCGCGTCTGCGCGACTTCGACCAGCCCGCGAAGAGTCTTCGCATTGGGGTGCAGATCGTCAGTGCCGGCGCCAGCGAATCGAGCCCTGTCGGAGAGCCGCAGCTCCCCCCCGAGGTCCTGGCCCGGTTGCGTGAGCTGCTTCGCTACCGGAGCTACTCGCTTCTCGGGCGAGCCGAGCTGGAGCTGCCGGAAGGTCACGCGACCGCTTATGAGATCGGCGAGGAGTATCAGATCGATTTCCGTCTCGGTAAACAGTTGGACGGCCAACGGGTCCGTCTCGAGGGTTTTCGGGTGTCGCGTCAAAAGTCGGAAGGCGAGCCCGACCCGCTGATCCACACCAATCTCAACTTGAGCATGGACCAACCCCTGGTTCTCGGCCTGGCCAAGACCGAGTCGAGCGACCGTGCCCTGATGGTCGTGCTGCAGTGTTTGGAGTCCGAGACCCGGACGGCGAGCAAGTGAGAGGGCCATTGAGAGGGACGGGTTAGATGGAGTTTGTCTGCACGCTCGGCACGCCACAGGGTCGGGTGATCGAGGAGATCCACGAGGCCAGCTCCGAGGAGGCGGCGCGCAAGGAGTTGATACGTCGGGGCTACCATGTCTTCAAGATTCGCCGCGGCGGTGTCCTTGGGGCGATCTCGCTGCCGCGTCTGGGGCGTCGGAATCGCAGGATCCCGAACGACAAGCTGTTGCTCTTCAACCAGGAGCTCGCCGCGTTGCTGCGTGCGGGGCTTCCCATTTTGCAAGCGCTCGAGATCATGCTCCGGCGGCAGCGGGAGCCCCTTTTTCACGAAGTACTGACTCAGGTCCACTCAAAGGTCGAGAACGGGGCCGATCTCTCCGACGCATTCTCCGATTTCTCCGAGCTCTTTCCCCGCATCTACCCGCAAACACTCAAGGCGGGGGAGCGCAGCGGCGAGCTCGAGCAGGTCATCCGCCGCTTTGTCCGCTACCAGACGCTGGTCACCACGACTCGCCGAAAGGTCGTGTCGGCGCTCATCTACCCGGCGCTCCTGGTGGTTCTCTCGCTTGTCCTGATCGGGGTGATGACGGTTTTTGTGGTGCCGAAGTTCAGCGCCTTTTTCGCCAGCATGGAATCCGAGCTGCCGGCGATTACAAGAGTCACCGTTGGGGTCTCGACCTTTCTGAGCGACAATTGGCTGGTGGGATCGGTTGTGCTGGCCGGTCTGTTGATCGCCACCGCGTTGGCGGCCCGTTCCCGCCGGGGTGCGCTTTTGCTGGGAGCCTGGAAACTGCGAGTGCCGGTGCTCGGGAACCTTTTCCAGAAGATGGCCCTGTCTGAGTTCAGCCGTGCGCTCTCCACTCTGCTGGCCGGTGGGATCCCGCTGGTGTCCGCGCTCGAGAGCTCGGTGGAGGCCATCAGCAATGTGCATATTCGCAAGCGTCTGATGCCGATCGTCGACCAGGTTCGCCAGGGCCAGCCGCTCCATGCCTCGCTCGAGAAAAGCGGGGTCGCCCCCGAAGTCGTTATCGAGATGACCACAGTGGGCGAAGAGACCGGCGATCTCGACACCATGCTCGGCAATGCGTCCGACTTTCTGGACGAGGAAGTCGAGACCACGCTGCAGCGCGTGTTGACCCTGATGGAGCCCCTGTTGCTGGTGATGATGGGTACGATCGTGGCGATTTTGCTGCTGTCGATCTATCTGCCGCTCTTTAGCGCGCTGGGGCAGGTCAACCGATGAGATGGGCGATGAGGCGAGCGACGAGACGGGCGAGGAGGCGAGCCGAACGGCCAGAGGAATGCCATGGATGAACCGCTGACGAACGTATGGACCGGCGGGCAGCCCGAGGACAGTCCGCCACGGGTCGATCCGGAGGAAGAGCGCATCCGGGCGAGGCGGCTGGCCGAGACCTGCGGGCTCGAGTTCGTGGAGATGGACGATTTTCGCATCGACAACGATCTTTTTCGCTCGATCCCCTTCGAGCTCATGCTGCGATACGAGTTTCTCCCCGAGCGCCAAGAAAGCGACAGGCTGACGTTGGTCATGGCCGATCCCTCGGACATCACCAAGCTCGACGAGCTGGAGCTATTGCTCGGTCAGCCCTTGGAGGTCAAGGTGGGAGCGCGTGGGGCGATCGAGGAGATCCTGGAGAAATCCGAGAGCGCCCAGAGGGTTCTGGACGAAGCGACCGAAGATTTCCGCATTCAGCTCGTCCAGGACGACGGCGACACCGACGAGGTGTTGTCGATCGACCGCATCAGCGCGGATTCGAGCCCGATCATCAAGCTGGTCGATTCGACGGTCCTCAACGCCATCCAGCGGCGGGCGAGCGACATCCACATCGAGACCCGCGACAACGAGGTCATCGTCAAGTACCGCATCGACGGCGTGCTCTACCAGGCCATGGAGCCGATCGACAAGGCGCATCACCAGACCATCGTCAGCCGAGTCAAGGTGATGTCGGAGCTCGATATCGCCGAGAAGAGGGTGCCCCAGGACGGCCGGTTCAAGGTGAGATACCAGGGGCGCACCATCGACTTCCGGGTCTCGGTGATGCCGTCGGTCCACGGCGAGGATTGCGTCATCCGTATCCTCGACAAGGAGTCGATCAGCGAGGAGTTCAAGAACCTGCGGCTCACCGTCCTCGGGCTCGACGACGACACGGTGCACAAGTTCCGCAAGTTCATCCGCGAGCCCTACGGGATGGTCCTGGTCACCGGGCCCACGGGTTCGGGTAAGACGACCACGCTCTATGCTTGTTTGTCGGAGATCCAGTCCTCGGAGGACAAGATCATCACGATCGAGGATCCGGTCGAGTACCAGCTCAAGGGAATCACCCAGATCCCGGTCAACGAGAAGAAGGGTCTGACCTTTGCGCGCGGGCTGCGCTCCATCCTGCGCCACGATCCGGACAAGATCATGGTGGGAGAGATCCGCGACCAGGACACCGCTGCGATCGCCGTCCAGTCGGCGCTCACCGGGCATCTGGTCTTCACCACCGTCCACGCCAACAACGTCGTCGACGTGCTCGGCCGCTTTCTCAACATGAAAGTCGACCTCTACAATTTTGTCTCGGCGCTCAACTGTGTCCTGGCGCAACGGCTGGTGCGCCGGATCTGTGAGCATTGCCGGGCGCCGGTGACCGTCTCGGATCAACTGCTCGAGGAGAGCGGCCTCAGCCGCGAGCAGTGCGTCGGCGTGGAGTTCTTCGAAGGGCGTGGCTGTGTCGAATGCAGTGGAACAGGGTTCCACGGGCGAACGGCGATCTCGGAGCTGCTGGATCTATCGGACCGGATCCGTGAGTTGATCCTCGAGCGCCGGTCGGCCTCTGAGATCAAGCGCGCTGCGGCGGAAGAGGGGATGATCTTCTTACGCGAGTCGGCACTCAAGAGAGTGTTCGACGGAATAACGACACTACGTGAGATCAACAAAGTTACTTTCGTGGACTAAGCGGCTCGCCGGGCTGGGTCCCTCGGGCGTTCCACCGCATGTGTTTGCGGTCGACGGAGAGTGCCTTCGTTACGCTCGGTTCTGGGTCGAGCCTCGCGGGCTGGAGCTCCGTGAATACCTGATCGAGGAGCTCGAGCCGGGCCTGTTTCCCGATGGCCCGCTGGCCGGACCGGCGCGTGACGTCCAGAGGCTGGAGGAAGCCTTGCAGGCGTTGCTCGAGCGCTCGGGGGTTACGGTCAGCGAGGCGTCCCTGGTGCTCCCCGACAGGTGGCTGAGGGTGGCGTCGACCGCCGGCGACGACGTTCCGCGCGGCCGGCGTGAGAGGGCCGAGGTGATTCGGTTCAAATTGCGACGGTTGGTGCCGTTCCGGGTCGAAGATCTGCGGGTGGCCGACATCGAGGCGGCCGCGGGGCCCGATGGCGCGAGACGGCTCCTGCTCGGTTTTGCGTCCGAGGCGCTGCTGACCCAGCTCGAGGACCTGTTCGCCGCCAACGGGGTGCGGATCGGCCAGCTCTCCAACGAGGGGCTGTCCCTGCTCTCTGCGCTGCGGGCCGCCCTGGGCGGGCAGGAGACGGGCCTCGTCCTCCATGCCACCCATGACAGCTACAGCGTCGTGGTGGCAAAGAAGGGGATGCCGATTCTCCATCGCTTCAAGTCACACTCCCGCGCCGAGCCGGCGTGGGACCTGGTGGCGCGAGACCTGACCCTGACCCGACGTTTTGTCGCGGCGCAGTCGGAAGCGGCGACCCTGGGAGAGGTCATCCTGGTGGCGCCGCCCGAAAGCGAAGCGGGCTGGCGCAGGACGCTCGAAGCGGCCTTTGAGCTGCCGGTGCGCAGCGTCGCGAGCGAGTGGGGCGACATCCCGGGGACGGTCGAAGGCGTTCCGGTGGAGCAAGCGGCTCCGCTTTTGGGCGCGGCGGGGAGGGAGGTCGTCTGACCGCCATGGATCGCAATGATCTCAACCTGGCGCGGCGGCCGTTTGCCAACCTACGCCCCCTCAAGCGAACCGCCACTTTGTTGTGGCTTGCCGGCGCGTTACTGATGGCGCTCAACGCCCGCAACTACTGGAATCACTTCACAGGTGAGAATCAGGCGCGAGCCCGGCTGCTGGAGATCGATGCGCAACGGAGCCGCGAGGTCGAGGCGATTCGCGAGCTGCGACACGAGGCGGCCCAACTGAGACCGGGCTCACTCAACGAGCGGAGCCGGTTTGTCAACCAGAAGATCGAGCAGCGGACGTTCTCCTGGAGCAACCTTTTCGACCGCCTGACCGAAGCGCTTCCCAACGACGTCCGGTTGACCAGCCTGACCCCGACCTTCAGCGGCGGGCGGAGCCGGCGCGACCGAGCGCAGCAGCTCGAGCCGGGGGAAGTGGGGCTGGCGATCGACGGCGTGGCAAAAAACGACGAGGAGCTGCTGGCCTTTGTCGATGCTTTTTTTGAGCATCGTGCGTTTCGACGCCCCGACCTCACCCGCGAGCAAACGCGCGACAACGGGCATCTCGAGTTCGAGCTCTCGGTAGTCTACCGGCCGGGTCTGACGACTTCCGGTGGTGAAGCTACGGTGGATGGGGCTCCGGCGGCGGAGGCAGGTGCCGTCGTCACCCAAGCGGAGGCCGCGCCATGAGCTTCGACCCGCGCGTGTGGGGGAGACACCCGCGGATCTGGGCGCCGGCGCTCACTTTTCTGCTGGTGAATGCAATTTTGCTGGTGGTCTATCGAGTGGGGTTCGCCGAAGAAGCCGAAATGGGGCGAGCACGGCTGGCCCGCCGGAGCGCCGAGCTGGAGGCGTTGACCGCGGAAAGGGCCTCGCTCGCCCAAGTCGTGGCGCGGGCCGGTGAGATTGAGAACGGGCTCGACGATTTCTACGAAGTGCGGCTGGCTACCGAGAATCTGGCGCTGACCCGGATCATCGCCGAGGTCAAGGATCTGTCACGCCGTGCGGGCCTGGTGCCGGCCCAGATCGACTATCAAAGGGAGACGTTCGAGGAAGAAGATCTCTTGCGCCGGTCGATCGAGTTCCCGGTGCGGGGGGACTATGCGGCGCTCCGCCGGCTGGTCAACTTTCTCGAGCTCTCGGACTCCTTTTTGGTGCTCGAAAGCGTGGCCTTGCGCGAGGAGAGCGATGAGGTGGCAACGCTGGATATCGCCCTTCAGATTGCGACACTTTTTTCGACCGCCGACGCGGGTGGTGGCGACGCACCCGCGCCGGCAGACCCCTCGTCGAGCGAGGAAGCCGGCGAATGAGTGACAAGCGGCGCCAACGCACGTTGCTGGTGGCCCTGGCGGTGGTTCTCGCGCTGGCGGCGATCCGGGTTGCCGGTGGGCTCTTTTCGGGCGGCGGCGGCCCGAGTGTGTCCGGCCTCGATGGCGCGCGCGACGACGAATCCGAGCTCGACTTGCCGCCGCTGGTCGATCTGCGGCTGGCCGATCTGGAGAAAAAGCCGGCGGAGTTCAGTCCGGGAAGGGACCCGTTCCGTTTCTATGTTCCGCCGCCCCCGCCAAAGCCCAAGCCGGCGGCCCCGCCGCGTCGGCCGCCGCCCCGGCCGCGGCCCCAGCGCGCGCAAGCACCGCCAAAACCGCCAAAGCCGCAGCCGCCACCTGTTACGGTTACCTTTCTGGGCAGTTTTGGCCCCGCCCAGGGTCGTATCGCGGTGTTCACCGACGGTAATGACCTCTACAATGCGCGGGTCGGCGACGTGGTCAAGGAGCATTTCGTCGTCGCAAGCATTGGTTTTGAGTCGGCCGACCTGAGTTACGTCAACTTCCCCGACGCCCCACCGGCCCGATTGGCGGCAGGGGGCTAGAGCCCGAGAACACGATGAAAAGAAAGCAAACGATCGCGCTCCTGTGTCTGGCGGGATTCATGGCGCTGGCGAGCTGCACCGGCCACCAGGCGATGCGTGCCGCCCGGCAGGCCGAGCTGGTGGGTGACTGGGACCAGGCGGTGCTGCGCTATCTCGAGCTCACCAACCGCTACCCCGAGAAGGTCGAGTACCGGACCGGTCTGTTGCGCTCGAAGATCCGTGCCTCCCAGGCTCACTTCGAGAAGGGCAAGCGCTTTGTCGACGCCGGCGCGCTGGAGAGGGGATTTGCCGAGTATCAGCAAGCGGTACAGCTCGATCCGACCAACCAGTACGCGCAGGTCGAGATGGAGAAATTGAGAGAGGTGTTGCTGCGCGGAGAGGAGGGCCGGGAGGCACCCGGCACGCTCCAGGACATCAAGGCGCGCAACCGAGGTCTGCGTCCGCAGCCTCCAGAGCTCAACCCGCGCTCGAACGAGCCGATCTCGCTCGAGTTCCCCAAGCCGGTCTCGGTCTTCGACATCTATAAATCCCTGGGTCGCGCCTTTGGGATCAACGTGCTCTTCGACCCCAAACTGCGCGATCAGCAGATTGCGATCGAGCTACGGGATGTTGTGGCGCAGGACGCGCTCGAGATCCTCATGCGCACGGCCAGCCATTTCTACAAGGTCGTCGACGAACACTCGATCATTGTGGTCGAGGACAACCCGCAGAATCGCCGCAACTACGAAGACCTGGTCATCCAGACCTTTTTTCTCTCCAACGCCGAGACCAAGGACGTCCTGACCATGCTGAGAAGCCTGGTGGGCGCCAAGAACGTCGCTTCTGCGGATCAGCTCAACGCCATCATCCTGCGCGACACCGCCGACAAGGTGAAGGTCGCGGAGCGGATCATCGACACCATCGACAAGGCTCGCGGGGAGGTGGTGGTGGACGTCGAGCTTCTGCAGATCAACACCAGCCTGCTCCAGGACCTCGGCGTGCGGCTCTCCGAATACCAGGTGGGCCAGCGTCTCGATCAGCCGGAAGGCGGCATCCGGGTCTCCGATCTCGAGTTCATCAACCAGGGGAACTGGTTCCTCACCCTGCCGAGCTTTGTCTACAACTTTATGAAGACGAGCTCCGAGGCCGAGCTTCTGGCGAGCCCGCAGGTGCGGATCAGCGACGGCGAGACCGCGTCGCTCCACATCGGCGACAGCGTTCCGATCCCGGTCACCAGCTTCAACACCGGCCAGACCGTGGGCGGCAACATCGTGCCGCTGACCTCGTTTCAGTACCGCGATGTCGGCATTCGCCTCGACATCGAGCCCCGGATCCACCACAACCGCGAGGTGACGCTCAAGATCACCGTCGAGGTCAGCAACCTGGGCGAGTCCATCCAGGCCGGGACACAAGAGCAGCCGGTCATCGGCACGCGGACTTTCGAGTCGACCATCCGGCTCAAGAACGGCGAGACCAATTTCCTCGCCGGTCTCATCCGGACCGACGAGTCGCGCGACCAGGTGGGGGTACCGGGCATCTCCGACGTCCCGGTCCTCGGGCGTCTGTTCTCCAACAAGGGTTCGGACAAGCGCCGCACCGACTTGGTGCTGACCCTGACGCCGCACATCATCCGAACCGCCGACATCGCCGAGGAGGACTTGCTCCCGATCTGGGTCGGCACCGAGGCCAACATCACCTTCCGTGGGGGGAGCCCGAGGGTCGAGTCGGAGGTCGAAGGGCCCTTTGAGCGCGAAGACGAGAGCGACGCCCAGCGCATCCGCGAGATGATCCGGCGCCGGATCCAGAACCTGCCGCGCGGTTTGCAGAATGAGGCCGGGGAAGAGGAACAAGAGGCGCCGCCGGGCGTCGATCTGACGCCGGCCACGCCGCCTTCTGACCCATTTCGAGGCGGCGGTGGGGACGACGACGACGAAGGCGAAGAGGCGGCACTCGAGCCCACGTCGTTGATCTTTGTGCCCACCGACCGTGACTTTGCCGACGAGATCTCGGTCGCATCGTTGAGCGCCGAAGCGGTTGAAGGCGCGGAGGCCCCGCCGCCCTTGCCGGTGCCTGCCCCGTCGGCGCCGGCACGCCTTCGCCTGGTGGCGCAGTGGCCACAGGTCGTCCTGGGTGAGGAGTTTGTCGTCGAGCTGGAGATCGAATCGGAAGAGGCGGTCGCGCACTTGCCGGTCACCCTCGGGTTTGATCCGAGAGTGCTTTCGGTAGTTGGGGTGTCTGGCGGCGACTTCCTGGACGCTGCGCGCTCCGAAGTGCTTTCCGATGCCTCTTCGGAGGGGCGGCTCGTCCTGGGCGCCAGCCAGCTCGGCGCCGGCGGCGGAGTCATGGGGGGCGGAGTCGTCGCGGCGATCCGGTTTCGTGCCGTCGGCACCGGAAGCTCGACGATCCGGTTTGAGAGAAGCAAGGCCCTCGACGCCGAGCTGCAAGAGATCCGGCCCCTGGTGACCGAGGAGGCCGAGGTCCGGGTCGGGATCGACAGCGAACGATGATCGTGACGCGTCGCCGTTTCGGCTACACGCTGGCCGAGCTGGTGATGGTCGTCGCCATCCTGGCGATCCTGGCCGGTGTTGCGCTGCCGGTCGCGAAGTTCAGCGTCAAGCGCAACAAGGAGGCGACCCTGCGCCAGCACCTCCGGGAGCTGCGCAACGCCATCGACGAGTACAAGCGCTTTAGCGACGCCGGGTTGATCCCGCCGGAGCTGGGCACCGACGGCTATCCCTCGGATCTCGAGGTGCTGGTCGAAGGAGTCGACCTGGTGGGGCAGATCAGCAAGCGGATGCGGTTTCTGCGCCGCATCCCGGTCGACCCGATGAAGGGGGATGACGAGTGGGGCAAGAGAAGCTTTCAGGACGATTGGGATTCGAGTAGCTGGGGAGGTGAGAACGTGTTCGACGTCTATTCCACAAGCGAGGGGGTGGGGCTCAACGGAGTCCCCTACTCGGAATGGTGATTGTGACGAAAGACGCCCGGCGAGCCGTGCAACGGCCGGGAAGCGGCGGCTTCACTCTCCTCGAGCTCATCGTCGTCATCGCCGTGATCGGCATCCTTGCAGCCATCGCGCTGCCGGCGTTGCGGGACGTACCGCGCCGCGCTTCGGAGGCGGCACTGAAGACCAATCTGCGGACCATGCGCGACGTCATCGACCAGTTCTACGGCGACAAGGGGCACTATCCCCCCTCGCTCGAGGCCCTGGTCGAAGAGGGCTATCTGCGGAGCATCCCGGTCGATCCCTTCACCAAGAGTGACGAGAGCTGGGAAGTGGAGTTCGAGGAGATCGACCCCGAGATGGAGCCCGCCGAGACCGATCTGGGCGACAGCGGACAGCCCGGCATCATCGACGTTCACTCCGGCTCGTCCCAGACGAGCCTCGATGGTGAGGCCTACAGCGAGTGGTGACCCGAGCGCGAGTGCGATCGCGCTGGCAGCGCTTGTGCCGCAGCCGCAGCCGCGGCTACAACCTGGTCATTCTGGTCATGCTGGTGGCGGTGATGAACATCCTTGTCGCCGTGGCGCTGCCGTTGTGGAGCCACGTGATGCAGCGTGAGAGGGAGGAGGAGCTCATTTTTCGCGGCCTCCAGTATGCTGAGGCCATCCGGCGGTTTCAGCAGCTTCACAACCGGCTGCCGACCCGTCTGGACGAGTTGCTGGAAGTCGAGCCGCGGTCCATCCGGCAACTGTGGACCGATCCATTTCGCGACGACGGCCAGTGGGGCGTGATCCTGGCCGGGACGACACGCGGCCGGCAGCTCGGCGCCGCCCCCGGCGGCGATCGAGAAAGACGTAACGACCAGGGCAATCGGCGGAACGAGCCGGTCCCCGAGCCGGTGCAGGACGTGAGCGAGCACCGCCGGGACGCCGGCCGGTTGTCACGCCAGGGCCCGCAGGCGGCAGGACCCATCCAGGGGGTTCGGCCGGTCACCGAGCGTGAGGCGGCGAGGACGTTCATGGGCTCGAACAACACCAGTGATTGGAACTTCACCGCCGACATCATCCCGGTGGTTCCCACGGGGCTGGTGGCCGATGTCGTTCCCCGTCTCAACAGCCGAACGATCGGCCGGCCGTTCCCGGAGGGTGTCGAGCCGGGCGTTGCCGCCGGCCCGCAGCCCCAGGCACAGGACGAGGAGCAGCCGCAGGAACGTCCCCGCCGTGAACGGCGAGACCGGCGCCGGCGCAGCCGCAATCGGTCTTAGCAGCCCGTGACGGTCGATCGACCACATCTGGAGGTCCGAGTGCGCCGTCTGGAGCACGCCCGAGGGCTCGCACTCCCGGAGACCGCCTCGCCGGGCAGCGCCGGGCTCGATCTGCGGGCAGCGGTCGAAGACGAGCTCGAGCTCGCCCCGGGCCGCCGGGCGCGTGTTCCTACGGGGCTGGTGCTGGAGATCCCCGAGGGCTGGGAGGGTCAGGTGCGGCCGCGCAGCGGTCTCGCCGACCGCTACGGCGTCACGCTCACCAACTCACCGGGAACGATCGACAGCGACTACCGTGGCGAGGTGCAGGTTCTTCTGATCAACCTCGGCGAGGAGTCGCTTACGGTTCGCCGCGGGGACCGCATCGCACAGCTTCTGCTGACACAGGTTCCGGAAGTGCAATGGGTCGAGGTCGAATCGACCGCGGAGACCGATCGCGGTGCCGGCGGCTTTGGATCGAGCGGGCGGGACTGAGCGGCCGGCGTCCTCGGCGGCGGAGCGATGGTGGCGACGCCACTACTCATGTTGTACGGGCCGGGCTTGTCCCGGCCCGTGGTTGCCGATGCGCCGATGCGCGGATGCGGCGGGCGGGGGCAAGCCCCGCCCCTACACGTCTGAGGCGGCCGGGCGGTCCATCGTTCTGGGTGGACATTTCTCTCCGCGCGCACGGGAACTTTAGGAACGTTCGTCGCTTAGCTCCAGTTGTAGGGGCCGGGCTTGTCCCGGCCCGTGGTTGCCGATGCGCCGATGCGCCGATGCGCGGATGCGGCGGGCGGGGGCAAGCCCCGCCCCTACACGTCTGAGGCGGCCGGCGCCCTGCCGGCCGATCGACGGTGATGACACCACCACGGCTGGCGGAGTCGCCAGCCGCTTCAAGGCTGTCGGTGCACTTTGGTCGCGGTCGCCTGGTCCAGCGGCCGCACGACGATCTCGTCGATGTTGACGTGCGCCGGACGGGTCGCCGCCCACACGATGCAATCGGCGACATCTTCGCCCGTCAGCGGCTCGAGACCCTCGTACACCGCCTCCGCGCGGTCCCGGTCGCCGCGGAACCGAACCAGCGAGAACTCGGTCTCGGTTATCCCGGGGCAGATCTCGGTCACCCGGATCGGCTCACCGAGCAGCTCCAGCCTGAGCGTCCGGGTCACGGCGCGCACACCGTGTTTGCTGGCCGTGTAGCCAGCGCCACCCGCATAGGTCTCGAACCCGGCGATCGAGCCGACGACGACGACGTGGGCCCTGGGCGCCCTTCTCAGTGCCGGAAGCAACGCGCGGGTCATGCGGGCGACACCCAGCACGTTGGCCTCCCACATCGCGCGCCAGTCGGCATCGCTCGATTCCTCGATCGGCTCGAGACCCAAGGCGCCGCCGGCATTGTTGACCAGCAGGTCGACGGTGTCCGGGCAGGCGGCCGCAAATGCCTCGACGCTCTCCGGCGATGTGACGTCGAGCGGCCGGGCAGTGCCGCCGGTCGAGCGCGCCACGGTTTCGAGCTTGTCCAGCCGGCGGGCGCCGAGAATGACGTCGAAGCCCGAGGTGGCGAGTGCCGCGGCGGTGGCGGCGCCGATCCCGGCGCTGGCGCCGGTGACGACCGCGGTCTTTCTGCGTGTGGCCTCGTTCATCGCTGGTGCGCCAGTGCGCCGATACTCCGGTGGCCTCGATCAGACCTCTGCCGACGGGCACAGATCCAGCAGCACACAGTCTCCGCAGGCGGGCTTGCGGGCCTTGCAGACCGAGCGCCCATGGAAGATCAGCAAATGGGCCCACAGCGTCCACGAATCTTGCGGCACGAGCTGCATGAGGTCCCGCTCCACCTTGACCGGGTCCTTTTCCTCGGTCAGCCCCAACTTGCGGGAGATCCGTCCCACGTGGGTGTCGACGACCACTCCTTCGTCGATCCCAAAAGCGTTTCCGAGGACGACGTTGGCGGTCTTGCGCCCGACCCCGGGCAGCGCGTTGAGCTCCTTCATCGTCCGGGGCACCTCGCCTCCGTGCTCGCCGATTAGCGCCTGCCCCAGCCCCTTGAGAGAGCGTGCCTTGTTGCGAAAAAAGCCGGTGGAGCGGACCATCTCTTCGAGCTCGCCGATCGGGGCGTCGGCGTAGTCGGCTGCGGTGGGGAAACGGCGGAAAAGGGCCGGAGTGACCTCGTTGACACGTTTGTCGGTGCACTGCGCCGACAGAATCGTCGCGACCAGAAGCTCGAGCGGGCTCGAGTGTTGAAGGGCGACCCGCGCCTCCGGATACTCGCCGCGGAGCCGGGTGAGGACTTCCACGGTGCGCTTACCCCGCGCCCGTTTGGACTCGCGGCGCACCTTGGCGGGGGTGAGCCGTCCGGTCGTCACGATTCTCCGAACGCTCGCACGACCCAGTTAAACAGCGCCAGCACGAGCCCGCCCAGGATCGCCGGCAGACACCCCTGGATCGACAGCCCCTTGAGAACCAGGCTGGCGAGAATCAGCATGGCGCCGTTGATGACGAGAAAAAACAGACCCAGGGTCAGCACGATAAACGGGATCGAAAATAGGGTCGCGATCGGTTTGACAGAGAGATTGATCAAACCGATCACCAGGCCGGTCAGCAGCAGATAGAGAACGCCCCCCTGGTATTCGATGCCGGGCACGAGTCGCGCCGCGAGCCATACTCCGAGTCCATTCAGGGCCAATTGGGCGACCGTGCGCAGCATGGAATCTCAGTTGGCCTCGTCGTCGCCGTCGTCGGGGGTCCACGACGGCAAGGTTCCGGGATCCACGCCCACCCCACGCAGCGCTTGCTCCCAGATCGGCTCCGGGTCGTCGGCGAAAATGAGATCGTCGTTCACCGGCCCCAGAATCCAGTCGTTGCGCAGGATCTCGTCAATCAGTTGACCGCCGCCCCAGCCGGCGTATCCGAGGTAAAGGCGAAAGCCGGGCGGGGGAGTGCTGGCGAGAAGCGTCAGATCG
Source organism: Candidatus Multivoradales bacterium (assembly GCA_965224065.1). Classification (GTDB taxonomy): domain Bacteria; phylum Acidobacteriota; class Thermoanaerobaculia; order Multivoradales; family JAHEKO01; genus JAOTZA01. The sequence goes on along the minus strand of CBDCYF010000005.1, from coordinate 1,945,712 downwards.
TCGATGTGCTGGGTCATCCACACTCCGGGATGGACTTCGGTAGAGGTTCCCTCGACGTCCGCGAGAATCGCCTTGGACGCTTGCTCGAAGAGGATCGTCCCAAGCTGGGGCTGGACCGGGCCGCCAAAATAGGCGTGGCTCTCGGGGTCCCCGGCCCACGGAATCTCCATCCCCTCGAGGATCTCGGCGACCGACACGGTCGTGGGCCGGTTGAGATTGAAGCCAAAACTCCCTTCACCGGTATGCCCCAGCAGCAGCACCACACTGCGCTGAAAAAAAGGGTCGAGGACCTGTGGCGTGGCCATCAGCAAGGACGGCGCGTGCAGGTCGCTGGCCAGCGGAGGCATGGCGGAATCTTAGCGTGTTGGGAGTCCGCTCCGGGCGACCCGCTCGGCGCGCGAATTCGTAGCCGCGCGGAAACAGAAAACGGGGTCACACGACCCCGGAGAATGTTGGTTGCGGGGGCAGGATTTGAACCTGCGACCTTTGGGTTATGAGCCCAACGAGCTACCAGACTGCTCCACCCCGCGCCAGTTTTTCAAGGCCCGGGCGCTTGCCCGGGGGCAGGGATCGTTCCATATCCGCCTGACGGTGTCAATGTACGGACCGGTCGGAGTCTCCACAGGGCACGGCGCGCGCTACTCGGACTCCGTAGCGTCGACCGTCGAACCCTGAAAGCACTGGCGCGAAAGCGCGCGCCTCGGTTTCCCTCGCGCCGGATCGGGACCAGACTTCCGAGCTCCTGCTCATGCGCTCGGTCAAACGGCCCTGTCGGATCCTCCGACTCGCTCCGTCGCGCCAGGGCCCAACTAGCGAAGTGGGTTTTGTAACATTTCTGATTCGCTATTTGTGAGAAACGTTTCCCGGATTCGAAGCCGGACCGCCGGTCTGGGTTGGCAGACTCTGTCCGAGTCGAGACCGGCGAATCGCCCGCAAAGCGAGGACCAAATCGCGAGCGTGCGGCTGCGGGCGCTCGCGAAGGGACGAGCCGTGTCGTCGGTCCCAACCCGGTCTTCATAGCACCCTAGCTCGATGAGTTCTGGCGGTAGATGCGGGCCATGAGCCGGTCTTCGAGAGGACAGAGCTGCCAACCAAAACCACCAATGAGGAGAGGAATGCGTTGTGGACTGAGTACTAGTGGATCCGGTACTCCTTGAGGGGGAGAGGGGTTTCCCGCTAGTCTTACGGCGCCGCCCGGACCGGTCCGCGTGGCGCGCCCATGTTTGAGATCGAAGAACTGCGAGCCCGCGAGATCCTGGACTCGCGCGGTAACCCGACCTTGGAAGCGGATTGCTTCCTCGGCGGCGGCGCCATGGGAAGGGCCGCGGTGCCGTCCGGCGCCTCCACAGGGAGCCGCGAAGCGCTCGAGCTCCGCGACGGCGGCGAGCGCTACCTTGGGAAGGGCGTGCAGCAGGCGGTCGCCAACATCAACGGAGAGCTGGCCACCGAGCTGACCGGGATGGATGCCCGTGACCAGGGCCTGATCGACCGCACGTTGATCGAAATCGACGGCACACCCGACAAGAGCCGGCTCGGTGCCAATGCCATGTTGGGCGTCTCACTGGCGATTGCCAAGGCCGCCGCCGAGGCCTGCGCGTTGCCGCTCTACGCGTACCTTGGAGGGCCACAGGCCACCGTGATGCCGGTGCCGATGCTCAACGTGCTCAATGGCGGCGCCCACGCCGACAACTCCGTGGACATCCAGGAGTTCATGCTGGTCCCGGTCGGCCAGGAGAGCTTTGCCGAGGCGCTTCGCGCCGGCACCGAGATCTACCATCGCCTCAAGGGCGTGCTGAAGAAAAGCGGGCTTTCGACCGCGATCGGAGACGAGGGCGGGTTTGCCCCCAATCTCAAGAGCAACCGAGAAGCCCTCGACCTGCTGGTGGCGGCGATCGAGGCCGCCGGCCTCGAGCCAGGAAAGGACATCGCGCTGGCACTCGACGTCGCGGCGAGCGAGTTTGCAGGCGGAAACGGGGGGGCCGGCTACGATCTCGCCGGGGAGGGCAAGTCGGGCCTGGCGGCCTCGGATCTTGTGGATCTGTACGAGGAGTGGGTCGGGGCGTACCCGTTGGTTTCGATCGAAGACGGTCTCTCGGAAGGTGATTGGGAGGGCTGGAAGCTACTGACCGAGCGGCTTGGCTCCAGAGTCCAGCTCGTGGGTGATGACCTCTTTGTCACCAATACCGAGATCCTCTCGCGAGGAATCCGCGAAGGCGTGGCCAACGCGCTGTTGGTCAAGCTCAACCAGATCGGCACGTTGACCGAAACCCTCGAGGCGGTCGAGCTGGCCAAGACCAACGGCTACGCCAACGTCATCAGCCATCGCTCGGGTGAGACCGAGGACACGACGATTGCCGACCTGGCCGTCGCCACACGGGTGGGGCAGATCAAGACCGGTGCCCCCTGCCGCAGCGACCGCGTCGCCAAATACAATCGCCTGCTTCGAATCGAAGAGGAGCTCGAAGGCGCCGGGTCGTACCCCGGTCCGAGTGCCTTCCCGCGACAACGGTGATCGAGTCGCCTCAGCGCTCCGGGTCCTTCCGGTCGCTGTTGGTCGTTGCCGCCGTGGTAATGGTCGCGGCCCTCGCCGTGGCCGGAGCGCGGAGCTACGGCGAATTGCAGAAAGTGCGGGCGCGCGAAACGATGCTCGTCGACAGTCTGGAAAAAAGCCGCGAGCGCTCGGAGAGCCTGCGCCAAGGTATGGAGCTGGTCAGGACCGACGCGGCCACTCTCGAACGGCTGGCGCGCGAAGAGCTCGGACTGGTACTTCCCGAGGACGTCATCGTCCTGGTTCCGCCGGGTCCGCCGGTCGAGTGAGTCGAAGGCGCTCTTAGGAGCTCTCGCCCGCCGCCTTGGCGCGGTCGCCACGGGCGAGGGTGATCTTGAGAACCGGTGGCGTGATCAGGGTTGTCACGATCACCATGATCACCACGGCCGAGAAGATCGAGTTGTTGATCACCGGCTCTCCGTGGAGAACCAGCGACGCGCCGATCCCGGCGAAGATCAAACCGACCTCGCCGCGCGGCACCATGCCCACGGCCACCGAGGTCCGGTCGAGCCCCTTCTCGAGCACCCCCCCGGCGCAGATCATCTTGCCGATGATCGCCGCGACCGACAGCAAGGCGGCGAAACCGAGCACCTCGACCCGGCCAAAAGTCGACAGATCGACCTTGATCCCCATCAGCACAAAGAAAATCGGTACTAGAAACGTGTTGATCGGGTGGATCAGATCTTCGAGCGAGTGGTCGCCGCGATCCAGAAAATCCCGGTAGTGAACTTCGTCCAGGATCAAGCCGGCGGCAAAGGCCCCGACGATCGGCGCCAGCTCGATGACGTTGGCGAGATAGGAGAGAAGAAAGCAAAAGGCGAGCGCAAGGGTCAGCAGCATCCCGCGGATCTGCAGCCGGCTGGCAATGCGAAAGAGCTTTGGGGAGAGCCAGCCGCCGACTAGGATCGCGCCCACCAGAAAGACCGTGGCCTTGAGGACGATAATCGCCACGTCGCTTGTGGCGAGCACGCCACCGGTGTTGGCGGCCGAGATGATACCGGCACAGACCGCCAGGATCACCAGGCCCAGGACATCGTCGATGACGGCTGCGCCGAGAACGATCTTGGCCTCCCGAGTGCTGACTTTCCCGAGGTCGGTGAGCACCCTTGCGGTAATGCCGACGCTGGTAGCGCACAGCGTGGCGCCGATAAAGACGTGCACCAGGACATTCTCGTCGGGCAACTGCCAGGCGGCCACACCCCAGCCTAGAAAAAACGGCGCCACGATTCCGAGCACGGCCACCGCCAGGCTGGAGGCGCCGACCGAGAGCATCTCGCGCACGTTGGATTCGAGCCCGACCTCGAAGAGCAGCAAGATGACCCCGATCTCCGCCAGGATAGCGATGCCTTCGTTGGTCGCCAGAAAATCGAGCTGGTGCCATCCGAGAAGGGCCAGATTGCCGAGGGCGACTCCGGCGATGAGCTCGCCGAGCACCGCCGGTTGGCTGACCCGCTCGGCGATCTCGCCGCCCAGCTTGGCGGCCAGCAGGATGATCACGATTCCCAGCAGCACGGGGGTCACCGGGCTCTGGTGCCCACCACCGTGGTCGTCGCCGCTCCCGTGATCGTCCCCGCTGGATTGCGCTTCGGTTGGGGTGGCGGTCTCGGTCGCGGCGTCCGTCGCGCCTCCGAGAGTGCCGCTCCAGGCCAGCCACAAACCGATGAGTACGAGACCGAGAATCGCGCGTCGCATCGAGCCCCCCGCTTCAGAGTGGTCCAATGGTGGTCAAAAAGACGGCCTATCGTACACCAGCGTAAACTGTCGCGATGCCTTTGCGGGAGCCGTGGCTCGAGTTGTCCGGGCGGCTGCGCGAAAGCGCCCCCTACCGGTCGCTCGCCGAGACACTGGGCGACGTCGGACGGCTTCCGGTCCCTGCCGCTGCCTGGATCGCCGAGCTGCTGGCGGCCGACCTGAGCCGGCCTCTCCTGGTTGTGGTGCCACACGAATCCGAGGCCCTGGCCTGGACACAGGCTCTCGAGCTGCTGGGCGCTGACGGCGACTTCTTCGCCACGCCTTCCCTGACGCCCTACCAAGGTGGCGAGACGTCTCTGTCGGTGCGCGCCCAGGAGGCGGTCGCGGTGGATCGCGTGCACGGCGGATCCGGCCGCACTCTGGTGTGCACGCCGCGCGCGTTGTTTCGGCGTCTCCCCAACGCTGAGACCTTTGCGCGCGGGGTCGTCGAGCTTTCCGCCGGCGCGCGGGTTTCGTTCGAAGATCTGGCCGAGCGTCTCCTCTCGCATGGCTACGAGCGCCGGGATCTGGTTGTCGAGGTTGGCGAGTTTGCCGTCCGGGGAGGTGTTTTCGATGTATTTTCCCCGGGAAACAAGGCACCGCTACGACTCGATCTCTTTGGCGACACCATCGAGTCGGTGCGAGAGTTCGATCCGGTCGACCAACGATCTCGCGAAGGAGTCGACCGGGCGCGGGTGTTGCCGCTGTCGCTGTTTCCCGCGGGCGTCGCCGAAGCCGAGCGCTTGGCCGATCTGCTCGGGCAGGAGACCTCGAGCCCGGAGGCGTTCAAGGTCCTCGACGAGCTGCGCCAGAACGGGCGGTTCGATGGCTGGGAAAACTACCTGCCCCTGATTTCCCCCGACGCGACGGATCTGGGAGAGCTTGCCGGCCGGGACGCGCTGCGGGTGGTCCTGGATCCCGAGATGGCGCTGGCCGAAGTCGACCGCCACGCCGCCGATCTGGACGGCGATCACCGGATCCGTAGGGATCAGGGTTTGTTGGCGCCGCCGCCCGAGGCGATCGAGGTCCCGGCGGAGCGGGTTCGCGAGTTTCTCCATCGCTGCGATCTCGCAATCGGTGCGTCGCCGGCCGCCGGTCGCCGGCCGCCGGACTTTGGGGCCTGTGCCACGGACGTGCTCCACGACCAGGTACCGCGGTTTCCCCGTGAGGTAGAGACCGCCTGGGCGCGCGGCGAGCGGTTTCTCTTTGTCGGTCGCGCCGAGCACCGGCGTCGCTTTGCGGCTCTCGTCGATCACTACGAGCTCGACCGGGACTCCGGCGGGCGAGGCAGCCATGGCGTCCGAGCCATCGAGCTTGTCGAAGGCGAGCTGGATCGCGGCTTCCGGCTCCCGGGTGCGGGGTTGGTGGTCTTCTCAGAGAGTCAGCTTTTTCGCCCGGTACCGTCACCGCGCCGGGGTCGCGCCCCCCGCTACGGCGTTTTCTTGTCCGGTTTGCGCGACCTCAAGGTCGGCGATTTTGTGGTCCACGAGGATCACGGGATCGGCCAGTTCGTCGGTCTGCGAACGCTGGCTGCCACCGCCGACACCGGGCCCGAGCTTCCCGCCTCGCTCGGCCCGTTGGCCGAGCGGGAGGCCGCCGGTGACGGCGAGGTCATGGAAATTCTCTATCACGGTGGTCAGACGCTTTTGCTGCCGCCCAGCCGTCTCGATCTGGTCCAGCGCTACTCCGGGGTCGAGGGCGCGACGCCACGGCTGGACCGCCTGGGGGGGAGCTCCTGGGTGCGCACCAAAGAAAAAGTACGGGCCGGGATGCGAGAGATGGCGGTCGACCTGTTGCGGCTGTACGCCGAGCGGGAAGTGGCCAACGGTCCGGCGATGCCGGCCGACGACGATCTGCAGACGCAGTTCGAGGCCGAGTTCGAGCACGAGCCGACCGAGGATCAGCTCGAGGCGATCGCGGCCATCAAGGAAGACCTGGCGAGTCGCCGACCCATGGATCGGCTGTTGTGCGGCGACGTCGGTTTTGGCAAAACCGAAGTCGCCATGCGGGCGGCCTTCAAGGCCGTTTCCGCCGGTTACCAAGTCGGCGTGCTGGCGCCCACCACGATTCTCGCCGACCAGCACTTCGAGACCTTCCGCAACCGGTTCGCTTCGTTTCCGGTCGAGATCGAGATGGTGTCGCGCTTCCGCTCGCCGGCCGAGATCCGGGAGATCACCCAACGGTTGGGCGAAGGCCGGATCGATATCCTCATCGGCACCCACCGGCTGCTGTCGAAAGACATCCGGCTACCGCGTCTCGGGCTGCTGGTGGTGGATGAGGAGCAGCGCTTTGGCGTGGCGCAAAAAGAACGTCTCAAGGAGTTGAAAAAAGACGTCCATGTGCTGGCGATGACCGCCACCCCGGTGCCGCGGACGCTGCAGCTCTCCCTGGCCGGTGTGCGCGATCTCTCGACGATCCAGATGGCGCCGCGCGACAGGATGGCGGTCGAGACTTCCATTTTGCCGTTCTCGCCCGAGCTGGTTCGCGAGGTGGTCGAATACGAGCTGGACCGGGGTGGCCAGGTCTACTACGTACACAACCGGGTTGCGGGGATCACCGAGCTGGCCGCGCGGTTGCGCGAGATCTGTCCGCAAGCGCGCCTGGTGGTGGGGCACGGGCAGTTGAGCGAGAAAGAGCTGGCACGCAGGATGCACGCCTTCAAACGCGGCGAATACGATCTTCTCCTGGCGACGACCATCATCGAGAACGGCATCGACATCCCCAACGTGAACACCATGATCGTGCACCGCGCACACCAGTTTGGTCTGGCCCAGCTCTATCAGTTGCGCGGGCGGGTCGGGCGTAGCTCACAGTTGGCCTACTGTTATCTGTTGACCGAGCCCGAGCGGATCCTGTCGGTGGAATCGCGGCGCCGGCTCGAGGCGATCCAGGAGTTCTCGGAGCTCGGATCCGGCTTCCGGGTGGCGGCTCGCGATCTGGAGATCCGCGGCGCCGGCAACCTGCTCGGTGCCGAGCAAAGCGGACACGTCGCCGCGGTGGGTCTGGAGACCTATCTCAAGATGCTCGACGAGACCGTGCGCGAGCTCAGGGGCGAAGAGATCGAAGACCGGCCGGCGGCGGCCATCCATCTCCCGGTCGATGCGGCGATACCGGCCGACTACCTATCGGACACCAATCTGCGGATGGACTTTTATCGCCGGATCGCTGCCGCGGAAGCCTCCGAGGAGGATCTACTGGCTGAGCTCCGAGACCGATTTGGCGCCCCCCCTCCGCCGGTCTTGCGATTGCTCGAGCTGGGCGCCCTCAAGCGGCACGCGGAGGATCTGCGCATCCAATCCATCTCCAGTTCCGGCTCCGGCACGGGGTCAAAGCTCCAGATCAGGTTTCGCAAGGACACGCGAGCCGAGGTCGAGCGCTTGATCGAGCTGGTCTCCAGCCGCGACGATCTCCGCTTCACGCCAAACGGCGTGCTGACGATCGACAAAGTGCCGCGCGAGGCGCTGGTCTCACGAGCGCGCGAGGTGCTGCAGTTGGTGTCACCCATGTCGGCTACGGTGCATTGAGCGAGGGTTCGTGAGACCAACCCGATCATCGACGGGAGCGTGGCTGGCTCTGCTCGGCGTGGCGGCGGCGGTCTCGGCGATCAGTTGCCATAGCTCGTCGCTGGCGCCTTCCGACGCCGCCGCCCGGATCGACGGGGAGACGGTGCGCTACGCGGACTTCGAGACCTATCTCGATCGCTCGGTCGGCCTCGAAACGGTGTTGAGCAGTGAGGTGCTGAGCGGCTTGCTGGATCAGTTTGTCGACGAGCTCCTGCTCCACCGACTGGCCCGAGACCGGGGCCTGGACGTTGCCGACGCCGAGGGCTGGGAGGTGGCCGAAGAGCTGGTCCGGGGCCACGCCACGCGGGTGGCCGACGACGAGGTCGTCGCTTACTATGCCGCGAATCGGGCGAGCTTCGAGCGGCCGGAGCGCGTGCGGCTGCGCCAGATCCTGGGGTCCGAGCGCGCCGTCGTCGAAGAGGTTCGGGACCGGCTCGGGCGTGGTGCCTCATTCGACGCCTTGATGCGCGAGAAGACCAACGAGGTCAGCGGCCGGGAGGACGAGCTTTCGCGGGACGACGTCCCCGTGGCGTTTGCCGATGTCATCTTTGACCTCGAGCCCGGGGAGATGAGCGAGATCGTCAGCGCCGACTACGGATTTCACTTGTTTCAGGTGCTCGACCGGCTCCCCGCCGAGCGGGTCGGCCTCGAGCGCGCCACCCCCGAGATCGTCGACCGGCTTCATCGGGAGACGTCGGGTCGCGTGCTCGCGGATCTGGTCGGCGAGGCGCGCGATCGCTACAATGTCGAGATCTATCAACGGAATCTTCCGTTCAACTACCGAGGACATTATGGGAACGACAACGAGCGGACTGCGGGCGAGTAGCGTCTTCGCGGCCGCATTGTTTCTGGTCACGTACGCTGGCGCGCAGGTCGCCGGCGACGTCAACCGGATCGTCTTGCGGGTCAACAACCAGATCGCCACCCTTTACGACTACGAGTCACTCAAACGGGAGCAGCTCGCGTCGCTGGCGCAGGCCTCGGTCCCGGAGAGCCGGCGGCAGGAGATCCTCGCCGGGCTCGGCGAGCAGACGATGCAAAATCTGTTTCAGGAGCTTTTGATGCTGTCGCGGGCCGAGCAGCTCAGCGTCACGGTCTCGACCGAGCAGCTCGACGCGGCGGTCCAGGAGACGATGACGGATTTCGGGATCACCGACCCCGCCGAGCTCGAGATCGCGCTGAGCCAGAACGGTCTCACCCTGCCGGCTTTCCGCGAACAGATCCGGCGCAGCTTGGCTATCCGGGAAGTGATGGGCCGTGAGGTGCAGCAGCGCATCAAGCTCGAGGACGAAGATCTACGCCGTTATTACCGCGCGCATCCGGAGCAATTCCGCAAGCCCAAGAAGATCCGGCTGCGCGAGATCGTCGTCCTCGATTCGTCCGACCTCGGACCGGAGGAGCGCGCCCAGCTCGGTGCCGGCCTGCGTCAAGCGATCCTCGCCGGTTCGGTGGACGAGGAGCTCGCGACCCATGAAGAAAGCGGCCGCACCACCGGCTGGATCGACCACGACTGGGTCGAGCCCAAGGATCTCGATTCCACGCTGGCGGCGGCCGCGGAGACCCTGGCGGCGGGCGAGGTGAGCGAGCCGGTGGCGGCGCGCGGCGGGCTGCACCTGCTGCAAGTCGTGGAGGTCCAGGAATCCGCGATCCGGGAGTTCAATGACGTGCGCGACTGGATCGAGGGCCGCGAGCGAAACCGCCTGTTCGAGGCGGAGATGCGCCAGTACATGGAAGAGCTGGTGGAGAGCTCGCACATCGTCTCGCGGCCGCCACCCGAAGCCGCCACGTTCCGGCCCGTTCTGGGCTCCGCAGGGGCCTCGGCGGCCGTGGTCGAGCCAGCCGTCGAGGGGGTCCCCGAGATCCAGACGCTCCCACCCCTCGACGGCGAGGAGGATCCACCGGTTCCCGAAGCACCGAGCGAGCCGGGGGAGCCATCCGCATCGCCCGGTTGACGGCGGTTTAGCGGGCGCTACGGGGTGGTGGTCCGTAGTGGATAAAAATGGACAGAAATGGAGCGAAGTGGTAGACTCCGCAAGGCATTCGTTGCCTCTAGGTGGAGTTTATGTTTCGCGGCAGTGCGCCTACACGTATTGATGACAAAGGCCGTCTGAAAGTCCCGACGGGCTTTCGGCGTCTGCTCGAAGAGCGTCATGGCGCCGATGTCTTCATCACCTCGGTATCCGGCGACTCCGCGCTGATCTACCCCCTGGGGGTTTGGGAGAAGGTCGAGGAGCGGCTGGCGGCCTTGCCGTCGACCGACCGCGTCAAGCGCCGTTACCTCGAGCGGGTCTCCTACTTCGGCCAGCAAGGCCGATTGGACGGCCAGGGAAGGGTCGTCGTGCCGCCGTTGTTGCGCGACAGCGCCGCGATGGCGGGAGAAGTGGTCGTCAGCGGACGGCTCGACCACTTGGAAGTCTGGAATCACGAGCGGCTGCAAAACCGTTTCGACGGCGAGCCGTTCGCTGATGACGAGTTTCAGTATCTGAGCGAGAGAGGAATCTGAGTTGTGAGGAGCTCCGGTACTGGGGTTCATTGATTCGCGCGGGTGAGCCACATCCCCGTCCTGGTCGCGGAAGCGATCGATTTTTTGAGGCCCGAACGGGGTGGGCTCTTCGTGGACGTGACCGTTGGGTTGGGAGGTCATGCCCGGTCTCTGCTGGAGGCCGGGGAAAGAGCCCGTCTTCTGGGGCTCGACCGCGACCCGTGGGCGCTCGGCCAGGCGCGCGAGCGGCTCGCGGAGTTCGGCGACCGGGTCGATCTGGTCGAGGCCCGGTTTGGCCGATTGCGACGGGTGGCCGACGAGCGGGGGGTGGAGAAAGTGTCGGGTGTCCTGGCGGATCTCGGGGTTTCCTCGCTGCAACTGGAGACACCCGAGCGGGGCTTTAGCTTTCGACACAGCGGGCCACTCGATATGCGAATGGGGTCTGAAGGACCGACGGCCGGAGAGGTCGTCAACAGTTATTCGGAGGCCGAGTTGAAGAGACTTTTTTCACAGTACGGTGAGGAGCGGCAGGCTGGACGGATTGCCCGGGTGGTGGCGGAGGCGCGCACGGGCGGGGCGATCGAGACCACTCGGGAGTTGCGCGAGCTGATCTACCGCGCAAAAGGAGGCCGTCGGCGCGAGGGCCGGGTCGATGCGGCGACAAGGGTCTTTCAGGCGCTGCGGATCGAGGTCAACCGGGAGCTCGAGGAGCTCACGTCATTGCTCGATCAGGCCGTCAACCTCCTCGACCAGGACGGCCGGCTGGTCGTCATCTCGTACCACAGTCTCGAAGACCGCATCGTCAAGAACTCGTTGCGGACGTTGGCCCGGGGCAAGATCGACGAAGTGACCGGGCGGCCGTGGTCCGAGACGCGGCTGGTCGAGGTCCTGACCCGCAAGCCGATCCGGCCGGGCGAAGAGGAAGTGGCACTCAACCCGCGGGCGCGCTCCGCCCGTTTGAGGGCGGCGCGGAGGATCTAAGCGCTTGTTGCGCACTACGCAACTGCCAAGGGCCTACGCCGTCGGGCGTCCGATCGTCAACAGTTATCTGGTTCGCGAGCGGGACCGTCGCCGGCTGCGAGAGCTCGGCTGGGTGCTGGTGACCATGCTGCCGGTGGCGCTCTGCTGTGTCGGTTACGTGTGGCTGCGCATGGAGCTGCTTCAGACCGGCTACCGTCTGGATGAGCTCGAATCCTCGCTGCGGGAGCAGCAGCGCGAGGAGCGGCGGCTGGGGCTCGAGCTGACCAGGCTGCGGCACCCCGCGGCGATCGAGGCGCGAGCGGTCGACGAGCTGGGGATGCGGCTGCCGGAGCCCGAGCAGCTGGTCGTTCTCGAGGCGGCGCAATGAAGCATCGCCTGGTTCTGTTTCTTCTGGTGCTCGTGCTGTGGGGCGGCGCCATCTCGGCGCGGCTGTACCAGGTGCAGGTGTCCGAGCACGGCGTGTATGCCGATCGCGCCGAAAGCCAGCAGCAAAGGGTCGTCGACGTCCAGCCACCGCGAGGGACTTTCTTCGACGCGCGGGGCCGGGAGCTGGCGGTCTCGGTGACCGTCGACTCGGCCTGCCTGTTCCCAACGAGGATGAATCCGGACGGCGATGCGGAAGCTGTCATTCGGGACATCGCGCGGGTCGCGCGGGTGGATCCGGAGGCGCTTTCCGAGCGCGTATCGCGCAACCAGGGGTTTGTTTGGGTGCGGCGCTTGCTCGAGCCCGAGCAGGCGGCGGCCCTGCGCGAGCTACAGGCCGAGGGGTTGGGGTTTGTCCCGGAGAGCAAGCGTTACTACCCGCTGGCCGAGGTCGCCGGACCGGTTCTCGGTTTTGTGGGCACCGATCACACGGGACTGGCGGGCATCGAGGCCCAGTATGAGGCCGCGGTGGCGGGGACGCCGGTCCGCCGGACGCTGATCCAGGACGCGCGGGCCGGGCGGATCCACTCGGCGCTTTTGTCCTTTCGTGACGCCGAGCCGGGGTCCGATCTCCACCTGACACTCGACTCGTCGATCCAGTACATGGTCGAGCGCGAGTTGGCCCGGGTGGTCGAGGAGCACAACGCCAAGTCCGCCACCGCAGTGGTGCTCCAGCCGCAGACCGGGGCGGTGCTGGCCATGGCCTCTCACCCGACCTTTGACCCCAACCGGTTTGGCGACTTCGACCGCCGGCTGTGGCGCAACCGCGCCGTCCAGGATGTCTACGAGCCGGGCTCGACGTTCAAGCTGGTCACTATGGCGGCGGCTCTGGAGCGCAACCTGATCGATCCGGTCGACGTGCTGGATTGCGAGATGGGGGCCATCGAGCTCGAGCGGGCCTATATTCGGGACCACAAGCCCTTTGGTCTGCTCACCCTGAGGGAGGTCTTTGCCTTTTCCTCGAACGTCGGCTCGATCAAGACCGGTCTGCTGGTGGGCCGGGAGGGGCTCTACGACCAGATCCGGGCGTTTGGGTTCGGGGCCACCACCGGCGTCGATCTGCCCGGCGAAGAGCCCGGTCTTCTGCTGCCGGTCGAAAGCTGGTGGCGGCACCAGGAGGCCTACGCTTCGATCGGGCAGGGACTGTCGGTGACCCCCCTCCAGGTGGCGGCCGCCTTTGCCGCCATCGCCAACGGCGGCGAGCGAGTGACACCGTATCTGGTGGCCGAAAGGGGGGTCGGTGACGAGCGGCGGCCGGTGCGGCGCGAGCACGAGACCGGCCGGCGGGTGGCCTCCCCCCAAACCGTCAGGACGATGATTCGGTTGCTCGAGTCGGTGGTCGAAGAGGGAACCGGCCGTCGGGCCGCGGTTCCCGGCTACACGGTGGCGGGCAAGACGGGGACGGCGCAGAAGGCCGGTGACGGCGGGTACTCGCCGGACAAACACGTGGCGAGCTTTGCGGGGTTTGTGCCTTCGCGCCGGCCGGTTCTCGCCGCGCTGGTGATGGTCGACGAGCCGCGAGGTCTCTACCATGGCGGTGACGTGGCGGCGCCGGTTTTCTCGGCGATCGCGCGACAGGCCCTCGCCTATCTCGGCACCGCGCCCGACCCACCGGCGCTGTCAGCGCTATCGGCGCAGTCGTCGTGGCCGGAGAGCGGAACATGATGAAGGTCTCCGACCTGATTCGCGGGCTGCCCATCCGCGTGATCCAGCCGTCCGATCCGGACGCTCCAAGCGACCAGCCAAGTGATCGCCCAAGCGGCCAGATGCCAGAAGTCTTTGGGGTGACCCATGACTCGCGGCTGGTGGAAAAAGGCGATCTCTACGTTGCTCTGATCGGGGAGCGCTTCGACGGCCGGACCTTTGCCGGTGAGGCACGGCGGCGAGGTGCCGCGGCGATCCTCTCCGCCGGCGGACCGCCCGAGGGCTATTCCGGCCCGTGGCTCGAAGCCGAGGACCCGCGAGGCGTGATGGGTTCGCTGGCATCGCGGATCTACGGCCACCCGGATCGCGAGCTGGTGATGGTCGGGATCACCGGGACCAACGGCAAGTCCACGGTGACGGCGCTCGTGACGTCCATCCTGGAGGCGGCTGGACACCCCACCGTCACCCTGGGCACCCTCGGGTACAGCTTCCGCGAGCACTCTTTTCCCGGCGAGCGGACGACACCCGAAGCGACGCAGCTTTTCCGCACGCTGCGGCAGGCCCGGGACTCCGGCGCCGAGGCGGCGGCGATGGAGGTGTCCTCGCACGCGCTGGCACAGGGGAGGGTCAGCGGCGCCCGATTCGACGTCGCCGCGTTTACCAACCTCACCCGCGATCACTTCGACTACCACCGGGGTTTTGACGACTACTTCGCGGCCAAGCGGCGGTTGTTCTCGTTGCTCAAGGTGGGGGGGCGCGCGGTCGTCAATGTCGACGACCCCTACGGTCGGCGGCTGGCGGACGATCTCGAGGGGCCGTTGACGGTCGGGGCCGGCGGAGAGGTGGCTCCCCACCGTGTCCGGTTGGACGAGGAGGGGATCGAAGCCGTGTTCACGACACCGCGCGGCGAGCTCGAGATTCGCTCTTCACTCGTCGGTCGCTACAACCTCGAAAACCTGAGCGTGGCGGTGGCGATCGGGGAGGCGCTCGCGGCTCCGCACGCGGCGACCGTCGAGGGCATCGCGCTTCAGGGCACGGTTCCGGGACGGCTCGAAAGGGTGGATCGCGGCCAGGACTTTCCGGTGTACGTGGACTACGCGCACACCGACGCGGCACTCGAGGCAGCGTTGCGCTCGGTCCGGGAGCTCGGCGAGAGAAAGGTGATGGTGGTCTTTGGCTGCGGCGGTGGCCGCGACACCGGTAAGCGTGTCTTGATGGGCCGGGTGGCGGGGAAGCTGGCGGACTTGCCCATCGTGACGTCGGACAACCCGAGAGACGAAGACCCGCTGGCGATCATCTCCGAGGTCGAGCAGGGCCTGCGTGAAAGCGGCAACACCGCCTACCGCGTGGTGCCCGACCGGCGCGAGGCGATCGGGCGCGCGATTCACCGTGCCGGCCCGGAGTGGGCGGTGGTGGTCGCGGGCAAGGGGCACGAGCGGGTACAGATACTGGGCGATCGCGCGCTCGAATTCTCCGATCGGGAGGAGATCGAACGGGCTTTGGAGGAGCGGCTTGGCCAAGGGAAGAGTGGATGAGGCCGCGGCGGCCATGGGAGGAAGGATCCTGAGCGGGGACCAAAGCGCCGAGTGGTCGGGAGCCGCGTTGGACTCGCGGCGGATCTCGGGACGCGAGCTCTTCTTCGCCCTCGAGGGCGAGCACACCGACGGTCACCGTTTTGCCCGTGATGCGCTGGACCGCGGCGCCACCGCGGTCGTGGTCGAGCACCCGGTAGAGGTCGACGAACGAGCGACCGTCGTCGAGGTCCAAAGCTCCTATGAGGCTCTTCACGCCCTGACCCGGCATGTCCGGCTGCGGACGCCGCAGAACCTGGTCGGGGTGACTGGGTCGAGCGGCAAGACGACTACCAAGGAGCTTCTCGCGGCCATGCTGTCGCGCCGTTTCCGAGTGGCGCGCAGCCCCGGAAACCTCAACAACCTCTATGGTTTCCCCATCGCCTTGCTGGGCATCGCCGACGACGCCGAGTGGATGGTGGCCGAGATGGGGATGTCGACCCCCGGCGAGCTCGCCGGTGTGAGCCGGTTGGGGAGGCCGGGTGTGGCGATCTTCACCAACGTCAAGCCGGCCCACCTCGCGTCCTTCGACAGTGTCTCCGCGATCGCCGACGCCAAGGCCGAGCTCTTTCGCGGGCTCGACCCCAGCGGCCTGGTGATCGCCAACGCCGCCGATCGGGAAGTGGTTCGGATCGTCCGCCGAGACGCTCGCGGCCGCCAGGTCATCTGGTTCACGACCAATCGCGCCAGCGACCCTCAGGCCGATCACACGGCGGAACGGATCGAGACCACCGACGACGGAGGGATGCGGTTTGTCTGGCGGCATGGAGACGGGCGGCAGCCGGTGACTCTGCGTCTGTTTGGAAGCCACAACGTCGAGAACTTTCTGGCCGCGGCCGCCTGCGCCGCGGCTCTCGGCGTGCGCCCGGAAGACATTGCTTCGGCGGCCGCAGAGGTCGAGCCCGAGGCCATGCGCGGGGTCGTGCACCGGCTCGAAGACGGTTCGATCCTGGTCGACGATTGCTACAACTCGAACCCCGAGGCGCTGGAGACGATTCTGGAGAGCGCTGCGGCACTGGGCGGCGAAAGGCAGTGGGCGGTGCTCGGAGAGATGCTCGAGCTGGGTCCCGCCGGCCCCGAATTTCACCGCGCCGCCGGCAAACGGGCGGCGGAGCTGGGGTTCTCGCCCGTGCTCGGCGTGGGCCCTGGGGCGCGCGTGCTGGTCGAAGCCGTAGAAGCGGCGGGCGGGGAAGGCCGGTGGCTGGCGAGCGCGGCGGACGCCGCTGCCGAAGCGGCCCGGAGGTTCCGGCCCGGCGATCTGGTCCTGGTCAAGGGCTCGCGCGGGGTGGGGCTCGAGGTCGTAGTGCAAAAGCTCCTGGAAGGAGAGAGCGGCTGAATGCTCTACCACCTTCTCTACCCGCTCCACGAGGCCTTTGCGGTCTTCAACGTGTTTCGTTACATCACCTTTCGGGCCGCCGGGGCGGTCCTCACCGCCATCGTGCTGCTGCTGCTTCTGGGGCCGCGCTTTGTCAATCTACTCTCCCGGCTGTCGATCGGTCAGACCATCCGCGACGTCGGTCCCGAGCGGCATCAGACCAAGGCCGGCACGCCGACGATGGGTGGACTTCTGATCCTGTTCGCGCTGCTCGTGCCGACCTTGCTGTGGGTCGATCTGACCAACCCGTGGATCCACCTGGCCGTGGGCGTTACCGTCGGGTTTGGAGCCATCGGGTTTGCCGACGACTGGCTCAAGGTGCGCAACCGGCGCAACCAGGGCCTGACCGCGCGCACAAAGTTCGCCCTCCAGGTGATTGTCGCGGTGGGAGCGGGGCTGGCGATCCGCTCGCTCGGCGCGGAGCACGAGTTCGCCAACACGGTGGCACTGCCGTTTTTCAAGCGAGCCGTGTTCGACATCGGCTGGGCGTACGTGCCGTTCGCGGCCCTGGTGCTGGTGGGGGCGTCCAACGCGGTCAACCTCACCGATGGGCTCGACGGCCTGGCGATCGGGGCGACGATGATCGCCGCGGCGACCTACGTGATCTTCACTTACGTAGCCGGCAACTCGGTGGTCGCGGGCTATCTGCAGGTGCCCTATGTCCGCGGAGCGGGCGAGGCGGCGATCTTTTGCAGCGCCCTGGTCGGCGCCAGTTTGGGGTTCCTGTGGTTCAACGCCTACCCGGCACAGGTCTTTATGGGGGACGTCGGCTCGCTGGCCATCGGAGGGGCGATCGGGATCGTCGCCCTGCTCTCCAAGCAAGAAGTCGTTCTGGTCCTGGTGGGGGGACTTTTTGTCATCGAGGCGCTGTCGGTGATCATCCAGGTGGCCTCGTTCAAGCTGACCGGCAAGCGGGTCTTCCGTATGGCCCCGCTCCACCATCATTTCGAGCTCGGCGGATGGGCCGAGCCCAAGATCATCGTCCGCTTCTGGATCCTGGCGATCCTTTTCGCGCTTCTGAGCCTGTCGACCCTCAAGTTGAGATGACCGAACGGTGTCTGTCATGACCGCAGCGATGACCCTGCCCAGAAGCTCCCGCCCGTGGGAGCGCGCGGTGGTCTTTGGGCTGGGCGCGTCCGGCCGGGCCGCTGCCGAGCTGCTCCTGGATCGCGGGGTCACGGTCGTCGCCCTCGACCGGCGCACCGAGCCGGGTCTTGAGCTCGGAGAATTCGGGCGACGCGAAGGGCTCGAGCTGCGGCTCGGCTCCCAGCCGGAACGGCTGCCGGCCGACGTCGACGGCGTGGTGGTCAGCCCCGGAGTGCCGTGGGACCTGCCGGCGCTCGAGCGGGCGCGTGCCGACGGTGTGCCGGTGATCGCCGAAGTGGAGCTGGCGTTTGCCTTTCTGGACGGTCCGGTCGTCGGCATCACCGGCTCCAACGGCAAGAGCACGACCACCGCGCTCGCCGGCGCCCTGCTTCGCGGCGCCGGCTTCGAGTCGGTGGTGTGCGGCAACATCGGTGTGCCGCTCTCGAGCTGTGTCAACGGGCCACCGGGGCGGGTTTTTGTGGTCGAGCTGTCGAGCTTCCAGCTCGAGGGGATTGATGCCTTTCATCCCAGGGCGGCGGCGTTGCTCAACCTCTCGCCCGACCACCTGGACCGTCATCGCGACGTCTCCCGGTACCTGGCCGCCAAGACCGCGCTGTTCAGAAACCAGGCGGTCGAAGACATCGCGGTCCTCAACGCGGACGATCCGCACGTCGCCGCCGTGGCGACGGCGGCTCGCCGGCGGTTTTTCTCCCGGCGCCGGCCGGTCGAAGACGGCTGCTATCTGGACAACGGAACGGTGGTCGAGGCGGTGCCGGGAAGCGCTCCTCAGGTGCTCTTTCACGTCGAGACCCTGCGGCTGCGCGGGGTCCACAACCTCGAGAACGCCATGGCGGCGGCCCTGCTGGCCCGAGCGATGGGAGCCCCTTCAGATGAGTTCTCGGCCGTGCTCTCGGAGGTAGAGGGCCTGCCCCATCGCATGGAAGAAGTGCGTCGGGTGGGGGGAGTGATCTGGATCGACGATTCCAAGGCCACAAACGTCGGCGCGACGGTGAGGTCGCTCGAGGGCTTCGAGCCGGGCTCGGTCCATCTGATTCTCGGCGGCCGAGCCAAGGGCGCGGATTTCTCGGAGCTGGCGGTCCCCGTGGCGCGGGTGGCGAGCCGTGTGTACCTGGTCGGGGAGGCCGGGGGCGAGATCGGCGCGGTCCTGGGCCGGGAGGTGGCGGTGGAGACAAGCGGTGACCTGGAGCGCGCGGTGGCTGCTGCCGCTGAAGCGGCGCGCCCCGGGGAGACCGTGCTCCTGTCCCCCGCCTGCGCCAGCTTTGACCAGTACCGGAACTACGCCGAGCGAGGCGAGCATTTCGCCCGCCTGGTGGCCGGCTTGGCCGACTCCGACGGGGGCTCGAGTGGCTAAAAAGCTCGCCTACGATCTGGTGCTTTTTACCGCGATCATCGTGCTGGTCGGGCTGGGCCTCACGATGGTCTACTCGGCCAGCGGGCCGGCAACGGGGGAGACCTCGGGCATCGCTCGAGGCCAGGGCCGGCTGATCAAACAAAGCGTGGCGGCGGGAGTGGGTCTGGTCGCCATGTGGGTGATGATGCATCTCGACTACCGCGTGCTGCGCCGGCGGGTGGTGATCTGGACCCTGATGGGAGGAGCGCTGTTCCTGCTGACCGTGGTGCTCCTGGCGCCCGAGCGCAATGCCACCAACAGATGGTTGGTGCTGGGCGGGCTGTCGATACAACCTTCCGAGTTCGCCAAGCTGGCGCTGGTGCCGTTTCTCGCCTACCAGATCGCGCGCAGCAGCGAGAGCTCCGAAAAACGGGACTTTGTCTGGCCGTCGATCTTCGCCGGCGCCTTGCTGACGGCGTTGGTCTTTCTCGGCCGCGATCTGGGGAGCGCGCTCCTGATGACGGTCGTCACCGGCGCGGTGCTGTTTCTCGCCGGAATTCCGTGGCTCACGCTGTTTGCCGGGCTCGCAATCGCCCTGCCGGCGGCAGCGGCCGCGATCTGGTTCGAGCCGTATCGCAGGGACCGGTTTCTGGCCTTCTTGCAGCCCGAGACCGACCCCCTGGGGGCGGGGCACCAGCCCCTCCAGTCCCTGATCGCCATCGGTTCGGGAGGGCTTTTCGGTCTGGGGCTCGGCAAGGGCCTGCAAAAGCTCTCGTTTTTGCCCTTTCCCTATTCCGATTTTGTCTACTCGATCATCGGCGAGGAGCTCGGTCTTCTGGGCGCCGCCGGGGTCGTGGTGCTTTTTGCAATCGTGTTCTGGCGGGGTGTGGTCGCGGGGCTCAAGGCCCCCGATGAGTTCGGAAAATATCTGGCCTGGGGGTTTTCGTCGTTGCTGGTGGTCCAGGCGCTGGTTCACGTCAGCGTCGCGCTGAGCCTTTTCCCGGCAACCGGAGTCACGCTGCCCTTTGTCTCCTATGGCGGCTCTTCGCTGGTGGTCTGCCTGACCGCGAGCGGAGTCTTGCTCAACGTGTCGCAGCATGGATGAGGAATGGAGAGCAAGCGCCGAAGCGGCATGTGCTCCTCGCGGGTGGCGGGACCGGCGGCCACGTTTTTCCGGGTCTCGCCGTGGCCGAGGAGCTCGACCGAAGGGGGTGCCGGGTGAGCTGGCTCGGCCGGCCGGTAGGGATGGAGCGCGAGCTGGTGGAGGCGAAGGGTCTCGACTACCACGCGCTCGAGGCGCACGCGGTCCTGGGGCGCGGTGCAATGGCCCGGATCGGCGCTCTGGCGACCACAGCGGTGTCGGCGATCCGGGCGCGCGGCGTGCTACGGCGCCAGGGGGTGGACGCGGTGCTCGGAACCGGAGGGTATGTCTCCGCGCCGGCCGTTCTGGGTGCGCGGCTCGCGAGACGTTCGGTGTTTTTGCTCGAGCCCAACTCTCGCGCCGGCGCGGCGAATCGGTGGCTGTCGAGGTTTGCCGACGGGGTCTGCGTCGGTTACGCCGAAACCGCAACCCAGGTGAAAGGCCGATCGGTGCACACCGGGATCCCGGTGCGGGCGGAGTTTTTCACCGGTGCCGGGCTGCCGGATGGACCGCCGCGGCTCCTGGTTCTGGGCGGCAGCCAGGGAGCTCGCCAGATCAACCAGCTTCTGCCGGCCGCCCTCCGACGACTGTCGGAGGGTCTGCGGCACGAGACGGCGGGAGCGGCCGGTCGTCTGACGGTCCTGCACCAGGCGGGCGCGGACCATGTCGACTCGGTGAAGGCGGACTACTCGGCGCGCGAGCGGGGAGGTGTCGAGGTCCGCGTGACCTCCTTTGTCGACGACGTAGCGGCCGAGATGGCGGCGTCCCATCTGGTGATCTCGCGGGCGGGCGCCCTGACTTTGGCGGAGCTTTGTGCCGCCGCCCGTCCGGCGATCCTCGTGCCCTTGACCATCGCCGCCGGGCATCAGCGGGACAATGCGGAGCGACTCCGCGCGGCCGGGGCTGCGGAGCTGTTCGACACCGGTGGCGCGGACGAGCTGGCGGAGATTCTGCGATCACTTTTTGGGGACCGCGAGCGGCTGCTCCGGATGTCGGCGGCCGCCGGCTCGCTGGCGCGGCCCGACGCCGCCAGCCGGATCGCCGATCTGCTGCAAGGGGGAGAGGAGTGGTGATGTTCCGGCAGTTCGCCAGCCTCTCCAAGGTCCACTTCATCGGCATCGGTGGGGCGGGGATGAGCGGAATCGCCGAGGTGCTGCTGGACTACGATCTCGAGGTCTCGGGCTGCGACCTCCAGGCCAGCGAGACCACCCGCCGGCTGGAAAGCCTCGGGGTGAGGGTCGAGATCGGACACTCGCCCGACCACCTCGAAGACGTCGGGCTGGTGGTGGTGTCGTCGGCGATTCCCGACGACAACGACGAAGTCCGGTCGGCCCGCGAGCACCACATCACGGTCGTGCGGCGCGCCGAGATGCTCGGTGAGCTGATGCGGCTCAAGTACGGAATCGCCGTAGCCGGAACCCACGGCAAGACCACGACCACGTCTCTGGTGGGAACCATCTTGACCGAGGCCGGGCTCGATCCGACGGTCATCGTCGGCGGGCGGCTGCGGGTCGGTGGAACCGGCGCGCGGCTCGGCAAGAGCGACTATCTGGTGGCCGAAGCCGACGAGTTCGACCGCAGTTTTCTACGCCTCCAGCCGATCCTGGCGGTGGTGACGTCGATCGATCGAGACCACCTCGACACCTACCGCGATCTGGATGAGATCCGCGAGGCCTTTGTCGACTTTGCCGGGCGTGTGCCCTTTTTTGGCGAGGTCGTGGTCTGCCTCGACGACCCGACCATTCAGAGCATCCTGCCGCGGTTGGCCGACCGCCGGGTGGTGAGCTATGGGCTCTCGCCCCAGGCCGACCTGAGCGCCGGCGAGATCGAGTCGGAGGGCGCCTCTTGCCGGTTTGTCGTCCGCGACTCCGAGCGGGGCGTCCTCGGGCCGGTCCATCTGCCGATGCCCGGCCGCCACAACGTCCAGAACGCCCTGGCGGCCATCGCCGTCGCCAGAGCCCTCGGTCTCGAGTTCGACGATATCGTCCGGGCTCTGGCAAAGTTCCCGGGGGTGCATCGTCGTTTCGAGCGGTTGGGGAGCTGGCGCGGCGCCACGGTCGTCGACGACTACGCCCACCATCCCACCGAGGTCGAGGCGACGCTTGCCGCGGCGCGCGCGGCCTTTGCCGACGCTCCGCGGATTCACGCCATCTTCCAGCCCCATCTCTTCAGCCGGACAAAGGACCAGGCCCTCGAGTTCGGGCGCGCGCTGCTGAGTGCCGACTGCGCTTGGATCACCGACATCTACCCCTCCAGAGAGAGCCCGATGCCCGGCGTGACCAGTCAGTTGGTGCTCGATGCGGCCCGCAAGAGCGGTCATCGCAACGTCCGTTGGTGCCCCGATTGGCGCGATCTGCCGTCGCGGCTGTCCAAGGAGGTCAGCGCGGGGGACGTCATCTTGACCCTGGGGGCCGGCGACATCTACCGGCTCGCCGAGCGGCTAGTCGAATCCGAGTCGGCCCGCGCCGGAGGTCACGCATGAGCCGGGTACACCGGAAGCCACAGGCGGAGCCGTTCAAGCGGCGGCGGTTTGTCGCGCCCCGCCGCCGGCGTCGTTTGCTGGCGCGTCTGGCCAAGCCGTTTGCAAGCGCGGTGGCGTTGGTCGTGCTCCCCGCGGCCACCGGATGGTGGATCGTCGTTTCTCCCCAATTCTCGGTGCGCGAGGTGGTGGTCGGATCGACCGATCGGGTAGAGCCGGATTGGGTGGCCCAGCGTCTCGAGCCGCTGCGCGGTCGGCACATTCTGACCGTGCGCCTCAAGGAAATCGAGCGGCGTCTCGATGAGCACCCCTGGGTCGACACGGTCGAGATGAGAAAAGAGCTCCCCGGCCGGCTGTCGGTCGAGCTGCACGAGCGACAACCGGCGGCTCTTCTCCTGGACGAGATTGAGTCGGGCGCGGTGCTCCTGGACCGTGAGGGCCACGCGATCGCTCCGGCTGGGGACCCCTCCGAGGAAGCGGATCTTGTGGTCCTCGAGCGTCCGCCCGCGGCGGGCGATCTCGAGCCCGGCCGGGCCCGCCGCGCCATCGAGCTTGCCGCCGAGTGGAGCCGGCACCGCCACGAGACCGTCTCGCGGGTCGAGATCCTCGGCGCGCGGACCTTTCGCCTCCGTGTCGACACACTCCCCTTTGCCGTTTTGGTCGGCGCGGAAGCGCTCGAGCCGGCGCTGGCCCGGCTCGACAGTGTCGCCGCGATGATCGCCGAGAGCTATCCTGGAGTGGATTCGGTGGATTTGAGATTCAGTCAACAGATCGTTTTCCAAACCGCGGCCCTGCCGCCCACCAGAGAGGGTTGAACCCACATGCCCAAACCTGATTCCTCCATCGTCTCCGTCGACATCGGCTCGTCGAAAGTCGGCTTTTTGATCGGTCAGATCGACGATTCCGGCGGTATCGAAGTGGTTGGCAAGGGCCTGGCCCGCCACCGCGGCAGCCGCAAGGGCAATGTCGTAAACGTCGAGGCGACCGTCGACTCGCTCAAAAAGGCCTCCGAGGAGGCCGAGGTGATGGCGGGTATGGAGATCTCGCGCGCCTACGTGGGTATCGCCGGCACCGACGTACGCAGCGTCAACGCGCGCGGCATGGTGTCGGTGGCGAGAAAGGACCGCGAGATCACCCGGCAGGACATTTCGCGCGTCCTGGATGCGGCGCAATCGGCGGCCTTGCCCTCGGACCGCGAGATCCTCCACGCCATCCCGCAGGAGTTCATTGTCGACGAGCAGGGCGGGATCGCCGATCCGCTGGGGATGATCGGATCGCGGCTCGAAGTGGCGGTCCATCTGGTGACCGTCAATGTGACCCGCACCAAGACGCTCCTCACCTGTCTCAACCGCGCCGGAATCGAGGTCGTCGAGATGGTGTTCGAGCCGCTGGCCGCGGCCGAGACGGCGCTGACCCACGACGAGCGCGAGCTCGGGGCGCTGCTTCTGGACATCGGATCCGGGACCCTGGAGTTTGCCTTCTTTGTCGATGGCGAGATCCAGCACAGCGGAGTGCTGCCGATCGGGGCCGGCCATTTCACCAACGACCTGGCCATGGTGCTGCGCACGCCGTTTGCCGAGGCCGAGCAGGTCAAGATCCGGCACGGCTGCTGCCTGCCGGGGATGGTGGGCGAAGAAGAGGGCGTGGCGGTCCCGACGGTTGCGGGTGGGGCGCCGCGAGTAGTACCCAAGCGCGAGTTGTGTGAGATCCTGCAGCCGCGGGCCGAGGAGATGTTGACCCTGGTGCAGAACGACCTCGCCAGGTATGGCTACGAAAACGAGCTGCGGGGTGGAGTCGTGCTCACCGGCGGTGGCGCACAGCTCGACGGAATGCTCGAGCTCGCCGAACAGGTCTTCAATACCGGCGTCCGCTATGGGCTGCCCCAGGGTCTGGGAGGCTTGGTGGACGTCATCAGCTCGCCGATCTGGTCGGCGGCCTCCGGTCTGCTGCTCTACGGTCGCTCCGCCGACGAAAACCGGCGGCGGGCGACGCGCCGCAGGGGAGTCACGGTTCGTTCGATGGTCGGAAACCTAAAAGAGATGTTCTCGGATCTGCTTTGATTTTTTGAGTTTGGAAATCCACGAGAGGAGAGCCCAGCCATGATTCTTTTTGACGACGCTGAAACCGAAGGTCCTCTGCCGATCACGCTCGAGGACGCCGACATGGTGCCCGCCAAGATCAAGGTGATCGGTGTCGGCGGGGGAGGCGGCAACGCGGTCAACCGCATGATCGATGCGCGTATGCGCGGGATCGACTTTGTAGCCGGCAACACCGACCTTCAGGCGCTGCGCAAGTGCCAGGCGCCGACCAAGCTGCAGCTTGGCGCCACCCTCACCCGAGGCCTGGGCGCAGGTGGCGATCCGGAAGTCGGCCGCAAATCGGCGCTCGAAGACACCGACCGGATCCTCGAGCTGCTCGAAGGCTCGGATATGGTGTTTCTGACCGCCGGGCTGGGCGGAGGCACCGGTACCGGGGCCTTGCCGATCGTGGCCTCTTTGGCGGCCGAGATCGGCGCCCTGACAGTGGCGGTGGTGACCAAGCCGTTCTCGTTCGAGGGACGGCGGCGGATGGAGCAGGCCGAGCGCGGGGTCGAAGAGCTGCGCGGCGCGGTGGACACGCTGATCACCATTCCCAACGAGCGCCTGTTGAGCTTTGTCGAGCGCGGCACGCCGCTGTCGGAGGCGTTTCGGATCGCCGACGACGTGCTGCGTCAGGCCGTCCAGGGGATCAGCGATCTGATCACCGTGCCGGGCGAAGTCAACGTCGACTTTGCCGATGTCAAGACGGTGATGACCGGGATGGGGATGGCGCTGATGGGCACCGGCATCGCCAAGGGCGAGAACCGCGCGCTCGAGGCGGCGCAGCGCGCCATCTCGTCGCCGCTGCTCGAGGAGACCTCGATCGAGGGCGCGCGTGGCGTTCTGCTCAACATCTCCGGTGGTCGCGATCTGGCCCTCCACGAAGTGGCCGAGGCGGCAAAGGTGATCGCCGAGGCGGTGGATCCGGGCGCCCACATCATCTCGGGCATGGTGATCGACGAGAGCCTGGAGGAGGAGATGAAGGTCACGGTGATCGCCACCGGGTTCAAGAACCAGCCGACACAGGCGTTCCGACCGCTGTTTCAAGAGGAGTCCGCCGCACCGGCCGCCTCGGATGACCGAGGCGTCTTGGCCACTCCGGAAGAGCCCGAGTTCGATCCCTTCTTGCGCCAGGAGGCCGCCGAGCCCGCCCAGTCGCAGCCGCAGCCGCAGCCACAGCCGCAACCTGAGCCGGAGCCTTCCGCGCCGCTCGAAGAGGCGGAGACCGAGGTGCCGTTTTATCGCAAGGCTCTCGCCAACAGCCGGGACGAGGATCCGAACGGCTACGGGCCCAATTGGTCCAACGTCGACGACTACGACATCCCGACGGTGCTTCGCAAACAGATGGACTAGCCGCGCGGGCTGCTAGCCTCGACGAGGAGGAGATGCCGGACGAAAACAGACAGGGCGCGCTCCGGGTCAAACAGCGTCTCGAGGTCCAGTTCTGGCACGACTCTCCGCCCACCGCTGCCTTTGTGGAGGACATCAGCGAGACCGGGATGTTTGTCGACACCAACCAGCCGCTGCCAAAGGGCAGCAACGTCGAGTTCAGCTTCCAAATCCCCGGCATCGATCCGGAGACGCCCCTGCGCGGGGCCGGCACGGTCGTCTGGTCGGATCCGACGGGGATGGGGGTCCGGTTTAGCGATTTGAGCGAAACGGACCGCCAGCGGATTCGCTTCTTTGTCGGCGCGGTATTTTTCAACCAGCCACCCGAGCTGCCGCCAAGCGAGTAGCCCCATCCGGCAGTCCCCGGCGGTGCTTTGAGCCGGTGTGCGGGGTGGGGTTTCTTATTACAAATAAATACGTTATTCTATTAATTAGAGAAAGGAGGTAAAGAAAGGAGGCGAGTCGTGTCAGACGTTTCGATCTGCATCTACTGCGGGTACCCCATTATCTTTCGCTACAAGCCGCCACGGATGTATCACTTGCCATCCGGTTGGCATTGCTGGAGCGGGCGTCGATCGGGGGGTGGGGGAAAGGCGGACCCCAGGAGGATACCCACCACCACTCCGATCAAGGAGCGACGGCCGCTGGTTGAGAAGGCGAAGACGAAATACGACGCTTACCTCGACAGCGGCGACGCAAGACCCCTGGTCGCATACTTGAAGCGGCAGTTGCGAGCGCGCCGCGGAGACGTCGTGCGGGACTTCCTGGGTTACCTGGCCGAGCCGGGGATGGACTCGGAGGCGCGCGACAACATCGTGCGCAAGATCGTCGCCACCCAGGAGTGGCTCGACCTGTTGGAAGAGCTGGCTGAGGACGCTTAGGAAGCTCCACATCGGAGGCCTTGATTTTTGGGCTTGGTGACGTGCTGGTGATGATTCCGTCTGTGCTGCCTTGAACGGCTGGCGGACGCTGGTGAGAAGTTCAGGCTAGGATCGCGAGGTGACGCCGCGCGAGAAGCGACTGTGGATCCTGGCGGCGCTGTGGCTGCTGCTGATCTACTCGACGCTCTATTTTGTGCGCGGGCCGATCGAGTACCTGCGGGATCGCAACCTGTTGCGGGGGACGGTGGCGGTGGTCTTCGCCGGGGTCGCTCTGGCCGTCTTTTTTGCCGTCCGAAGGCGTCGTCCGGGCCTTCGCGAATGGACCGTGCTGCTGGTTGCGGCCGCGCTCTATCTGGCGGCCCTGTGGTGGCTCGACCAGCCCGAAGAGCGCCTCCATCTCCTGGAGTACGGGTTGCTGGCGGGGCTGGTCTATTCGG
This sequence comes from Candidatus Multivoradales bacterium, assembly GCA_965224065.1. Lineage (GTDB taxonomy): Bacteria > Acidobacteriota > Thermoanaerobaculia > Multivoradales > JAHEKO01 > JAOTZA01. The sequence goes on along the minus strand of CBDCYF010000005.1, from coordinate 1,918,552 downwards.
CCTTGCTGGAGCGTCATGGCCTTGCCGGCCGCGAGCCGCCACCCCGGGCCCCGCTGTGGATCGCCGCGGTCGCGGTCGGGTTGACGCTCGTCGCCGGCTGGTTGGACGAAGGCATCCAGCACCTGCTGCCAAACCGCGTCTACGATCTGCGCGACGTGGGGCTCAACGCCGTCGCCGGGTTGCTGGCGGTGGCCACGATGCAGGTCGCCGCCGCGGCTCGCCGTAGCGACCGAGCGTAGCGACGTAGATCCCGTCAGTTGCGCCTCCACGGTAGAAACCGGGTGAGAAAGACAGGCTAGAACCCCCCGCGGGCCTCTGCTAACATTACGGCCCATTTCGGCCTGCTGGGAGAGACGCAAAGATGACAAACGGCTACGAAGAAGCACGAGAACAGCGGAACTGGCTGGAGAAGATCGGGTCCAAGATCCCCGGGTTTGGCGGCTATCGCGATCGCGAGCTGCGGCGCGACGTCGACCGGATGCAGCGCGACCATCTCTCCCGTGAGCTGGGCCGGATCAAATCGGTGGTGCGATCCAAGGCGCGTGATTACACCGACGCCGGTCAGATCGGCGTGCTCCACCTGTTCGAGCGCCTCGATCGCAAGCTCGACGGCCTGTCCCAGGCGGTACGGTTTGCCGACTACGGCGCCACCGGGATCTTCGACGTCGTCAAGATCGGAGAAGACGAGCTCGACCGGCTGTACGCCTTCGACGTGTCGCTACTCGAGGATGTCGGGGCGATCGACGGCGAGGTCCGGGCCCTGCCGGGGCCGGACCGGCAAGACGCCTCTGCGGCCCGCGAGGCCATCAACCGCGTGCTTGACAGCGTTGTCCAGCTTGCCGACAAATGGGCCGGCCGCGAGAGCGTGATCGGCAACGTCGTGCAAAGGTAGCCCGCGCCGACATCGTCATCCACCTATCGGCACTCAGAGGTAAGCCATGAAAGTCATCCAGTACGTTGATCCCACCGGCCAGACGATGGTCGCCCGCGTTCCCCGCTCGGGCACCGAAGCCATCGAGCTCGGCAGCCAGTTGATCGTCGAGGAGAGCCAGCAGGCGGTGTTTCTGCGCGACGGCAAGGCGCTCGACACCTTCGATCCGGGGCGCCACACCCTGGCGACCGCCAACTTGCCGTTCCTGGTCAAGCTGTTGGGTATGCCCTTCGAGGGCAAGTCGCCGTTCCAGGCTGCGGTCATCTTTGTCTCGACCAAGACCTTTCTCGATCTGAAGTGGGGCACCAAGGAGCCGGTGGTCTACCGGGACCAGGAGCTGGCGATGATCCGGCTGCGCGCTTTTGGCAAGTTCGCGGTGCGGATCAACAACGCGCAGCAATTTGTCAACGAGATCGTCGGTACCCAGGGGATCTACACCACCGACGGGGTCGAGGCCTATTTCAAGGACGCCATCGTCGCCCGGCTGACCGATCTGCTGGGAGAGAACCTGCAATCCATCTTCGACCTCCCCAAGGTCTACGACGAGCTGGCGATGGGGCTCAAGGCCCGGGTCACCGACGATTTCGCCAAGTACGGCATCGAGCTGGTGGATCTTTTCCTGGGGGCGATCACGCCACCGGAAGAAGTCCAGAAGCAGATCGACGAGCGCGCCGGCATGGCGGCCGTCGGGGACATGAACGCCTACCTCAAATACAAGGCCGCCAAGGCGATGGGCGATGCCGCCCAGCAAGAAGGCGGCGGCGGTGAGGCGGGCAGCGGCGTGGGCGCCGGCATGGGACTGGGTATGGGCGCCGGTCTCGGAATGATGCTGCCGGGCATGATGAAGGAGGCGATGCAGGCCGGATCGGCACCGCCGCCGACCGCGGGAGGCGGCGCGTCACCGGCCCAGCCCGCGGCGGCCGACTCGGGCGCCGCCGAGCCGCCACCGGCGGAAGCGGCCCCCCCGGCCGAAGACGCCGTCGAAGCCCCGGCCTTCTGTCATCAGTGTGGCCACAAGCTACCGCCGGCGGCGCGTTTTTGCCCGGCCTGCGGAACCAAGCTGGTCGGATAGCGACGGCCACCGGTCGGCCGTGCGTACCGGTTAGCCGATCTCTCTGAGGATGACCCCCGAGCGCCAGGCGTCGACCGAGGAGCCGGCACCGCAGCCCGAGCCGGTGCTCGAGATCGACTGTCCCAACTGCGGCGGCGCCAACCCGCTGGCCGCTGGCGAACGGTTTTTTCAATGCGCTTTTTGCGACACGATGCTGTTTGCGGACCGTTCGCAAGTCGTCGGGCACTTCGAGCTGCCCCGCCTGATCGAGGAGGAGCAGGCGGCGGCGGCCCTCAGAAGATGGATGGCAGGGAACGACACGGTCAAGGGGCTCGACCGCAAGAGCAAGCTGCACTCGCTCTCCGCCACACGCTTTCCCATGTGGCTCTTTCGCGTGCGACGCGGCGGTACCGAGGAGGTGTTTGTCGAGCCGGCCGCACCGACTCCCATCCCGACTCTGGCGGACCTCGAAGTGCCGGCCGGACGCCTGGTCCCGTTCCGAGGCGGTGAAGAGGGAATCGAAGCCGCGGAAGCCGCCATCCCGCTGGCCACGGCGCGTGGCTGGCTGGAAGAGCGCGGAATCCGACCGGTCATCGAAAGCTCGCTGGTCGAGGTTCCCCTGTGGCGCGCGGACTACGAATACGATGGGCAGCGCTATCAGGCCCTCGTAGAGGGCTCGACCGGCAAGGTCCTGGCCACCGTTTATCCCGAGAAGTCGGAGAGCCCGTACTATCTGGTGGCCGGTCTGGGTCTGTTTCTGTTTGGCCTCGAAGGGTTGCTGATCACCAACCCGTTGCTGAAGATTGTGGTGTTCGGCATGACCGCCTTGCCGCTGGCCCTGCTGGCCTATCTGGTGACCCGCAAGGTATGACCGACGGCATCCCACCGCCCCCGCCCCCCGCGTCCCCGGCAGCGGGGGAGATCCGGATCCCGCCGCCTCCTCCGGCGGCCCAGGAGCCGGCGGCACCGGCCGCAGAGCTCGAGGAGGTACCGCACCGGCTCTCAAAAAGGGTCGAGGGGCTGTCGTGTCCGAACTGCGGCGGCAACCTGGAGATCGAGACCGGTCTGCGGGTGGTCAACTGCCCGTATTGCGCCACCCCCCTGCTGGTCAAGAGCGAGATCGGGACCCGCCGGTTCGCGATCGAGCCTCGAATCGGCGCCGGCCGCGCCCGCGAGATCGCCAAGCGGTGGCTGCGCAAGGGCTTCAACAAGGACTCGCGGCTGGGGAACGAGACCCGGGACGGCGAGGCCTTTTTGTGCTTTCTGCCCTTTTTTCGCGTCGAGGCCGACGCGGTGGGCTTTGCGCTCGGAACCGAGCAGCGGCGCCGCACCGTGGGCTCGGGGAAAAACCGCCGGGTCGAAACGTATGAGGTCGATGTCGAGCGCAAGGTCGAGCGGAGCTTTGACCGCACGTACCCGGCCTCGAACGTAGCCGAGTGGGGCATCCAGCGGGTCGACCTGACCGGCGATCCCCTGGTGCCGTTCGACGGCGAAGGCCTGGCGCGAAAGGGGATGGTCTTTCCGCCCACCGGATCGGAGCGCGAGGTCTTTTCGGCGGCGGTCGAGACCTTCAAAAGATCGGCGGAGCCGACCTCGGGTCTCCATCGGACGCGGTTTCGTTTCTTGGAGACGCTGCGCGAGCGGCTGACGGTCATCTACTACCCGTTGTGGGTTGTCCGCTACCATTTTCAGAACCGCGCCTATCAAGTCCTGGTCGACGGTGAGGACGGCGCGCTCGCCTATGGCAAGGCACCCGGCAACGACCTCTACCGGGCGCTCGCCCTGGTGGCTACCGAGGCGGCGGCGATGTTCCTGCTCACCACCGCCCTCCAACTCGCCGGCGCCAGCCTGCCGGTGCTGCTGATCGGCGGGGGTCTGGGGTTGGCGCTCTTCTACTGGGGCTGGCGCCGGTTCCGCTACGGAGGAGTGGTGATCGAGGGGACGGGGGTTCCGAAGACCGGGCGGGGACGGCAGGTCCGCAAGGCCTTGGAGCGGGCGGCCCAGACGGGGTCGACCGGCGAGTTGATCTCCAGCCTCGAGCAGATCGGACGGCTCGGGAGACGGCGGTGAGCGAGGAACAGGTTCCCGCCCCGGCCGCGCCAAGCGAGTTCCGGCTCGTTCCGCTCGATTGCCCGACCTGCGGCTCCGCGGTCCAGGCGGCGAGCATCGACGTGGTGTTTTACTGCGTCTCCTGCCGCAACGGATACCGGTTTGACGACGACCGCAACACGCTCGAGCCGGTCGACGTGGCGTTTGTCGCCGCCTCCCACATCGCGGCCCACGACTACCGGCCCTTCTGGCTGCTGCCGGCCGAGGTCGAGATCCGCCGACGCGGCCGCGGGCGGACGGCCAGCTACACCGGGATTCTCAGGAGTCTGCTGGGTGGGAGTGGCGGGGGCCGGCCCGTGGGCCGTGGCGGCAAGGGGACGTTTGCAGTCCCGGCTTTCCAGGCGCCGCTGGAAGCCACGACCCGGCTGGTTCGGCGCTACACCGAAGCGCTGCCCGAGCTGGGAGAGAAGCTCGGCGAGAGACTGCTGGGCGGGTGCTATGGCGTGGAGGACGCGCAGAAGCTGGCGCATTTCGCATTGATCGCCTCCGAGATCGAGCAGCCCGACGTCCTCAGGAGTCTCGACTACCGGATTCGCTTTGGCTCGGCGCGTCTGCTGGGTGTGCCCTTTTCGCAGCACGGCGAGAGCTGGGAAGACGCGATCTTCGGGATCGAGGTGTAGCCTGACGCCTGTGACTCGGAGCCCACAGGCGGCCCGCGCCCGCTACGCCTACATGAAGCTCGCCCGCGAGCTCGACAAGCGCTTCGAGTCGTTGCTGCTGACCGGGCGGATTTCCAAGTGGTATAGCGAGATCGGCAATGAGGCGACGACCGTGCCGGCCGGGCTGGCGCTCGAGCCCGGCGATGCGCTCTGCACGCTCCACCGGGACCTCGGAGCCATCCTGGCCGTGTACCTGGATCCCGCCAGGGCCTTCCCGGATTTTAGGTTCGAGCCGGCGGCCGGCGAGCGGCGGCCCGACCCGGCGGCACTGCTCGAGCGTCTGGCGAGGCAGTTGCTCGGCCGGTCCGGCGGTTTCTCGGAAGGGGTCGAGCGGTCGTTTCACTACGGGTATCTGGTCCCCGAGCGGGGCATCCGTCACGTGGGGATGATCAGCCATCTGGGGTCCATGATCCCGGTGGCGGCGGGTTGCGCGTTTGCGCTGCGGCAGGAAGGCGGCGATCGTGTGGCGCTCAACTTCATCGGCGACGGCGGCACCTCGACCGGTGATTTCCACGAAGGCCTCAACATGGCGGCGGTCTGGCGGCTACCGTTGGTTCTGATCGTCGAGAACAACCGCTACGCGTTCTCCACGCCGACGCGGCTCCAGTACGGCTGCGAGAAGCTGAGCGACCGGGGTAAGGGTTACGGGATCGCGGCCGAGACCGTCGACGGGAACGATCCCGAGGCGGTGACGGAGACGGTCGAGCGGGCCGTGGCCCGTGCGCGCTCGGGAAATGGACCGACCCTGATCGAAGCGGTGCTGGGCCGGATGAGGGGCCACAGCCAGGGAGACGATTCGCTCAAGGTGGTGCCCGAGGACGAGTTGGCCGGCTATGTGGCGGCCGACCCGGTGCCGGCCTATGCCGAGCGCTTGGAGCAAGAGGACCTACTGGACGGCGAGACTCGCGGCCGGCTCGAAGCGAGGATCCACGAGCTGATCGAGGAGGCGGTGGCCGCCGCCCTCGAAGCCCCGGCACCCGAGGCCGAGACCGCGAGCCGTCCCGTCTTTGCCACCGGCGAGGCTCCGGTCGCCGAAGCTCCGGCACCGTCCGAGACCGAGGAGCAAACCTATGTCCAGGCGATCCACCGGGTCCTCGAAGACGAGATGGAGCGTGACGACAAGCTGATCCTGATGGGCCAGGACATCGGCGTCTTTGAAGGCGCTTTCCGGGTCACCCGTGGGCTCTATGAGCGCTGGCCGGATCGGGTTCTGGACACGCCGATCGCCGAGAGCGGGACCCTCGGAATCGCCATCGGGGCGGCTCTCTCGGGCTACCGGGTGGTGGTCGAGATGCAGTTCGCCGACTTTGTCTCCTGTGGCTTCAACCAGTTGGTCAACGTAGCCGCCAAGCTGTTCTACCGTTGGGAGACCCCCTGTCCGATCGTGGTGCGTCTGCCTTACGGGGGCGGGGTGGGTGCCGGTCCGTTTCACTCCCAGAGCCCCGAAGCCTGGTTCGCGCACACCGCGGGCCTCAAGGTGGTTTGCCCCGCCACCGCAGCGGACGCCGGCGGTCTGCTGCGCTCGGCGATTCGGGATCCCAACCCGGTGATCTTTTGTGAGCACAAATTTCTCTACCGGCGAATTAAGGAGCCCCTGCCCGCGGAGATCCCTGCGGCCCGGATCGGCGAGGCGCTACTCGTTCGGGAGGGCCGCGATCTGACCCTGGTGGGCTATGGCTCGTCGACCTGGCTGTGTCGCGAGGCCGCGGAGGAGCTGGCCCAAACCGGCGTCGAAGCGGAAGTCGTCGATCTACGCACCCTGGTCCCGTTTGACGAGGAAACCGTCCTGGCCTCGGTCCGGCGGACCGGCCGCGCGGTGATCGTGCACGAGGCGCCGCTGACCGCGGGCTTTGGGGCCGAGGTGGTGGCGCGGCTGGCCGACGGCGCCTTCCCCTGGCTAGACGCTCCGCTCAAGCGTGTGGCGTTCCCCGACCGGCCGGTGCCGTTTGCGAAAAACCTCGAACAGCATCTGCTTCCGAACAAAGAAAAAGTTCTGGCCGCGGCTCGCGAAGTGCTCGATTACTGACCACGGGCTTTTTGGAGACGGGCGCCTGGGGGTCGCCCGTCGCTCCAGCTCAAGCAGCGTCCGCTCCGGGCGACCCGCTCGGCGCCCGCCGCTGTGTGTGTAGGGGCGGGGCTTGCCCCCGCCCGTTTTGATTACCGGCCCCCGCCCGGCAATTTGTTCGGGCGTGGGCCGCTGGGTATGTAGGGGCGGGGCTTGCCCCCGCCCGTCTTGAATGTCGCTGTTCGAGCCCGCCCGCGGCCGGATCAACCCGCCGCGCGCAGCGCCTCCGGGCGGGTCGCGTCCTTGGCCGCGGTGACGTCATATCCCAGCCACAAATAGGCGATCGCCTGGCCGTTCTCCAACACCGGTGCCGCCATCTCCAGGATCGAGCTGCCGTCCTCGCGCCGGGTCTCCAAGCCTTGGGTCGCGCGCGCCCAGTCGGCGCGCTCATCAACCCGTCCGGCCGCGGTGAGGTCATCATCGCTCGACATCAGAACCCTGCCACCGGGAGTCATCAAGTGAACAAAGGCGACTCTCGGGTACCGCAGCAGCTCGTCTCTGGTAACCCCCAGAAAGCGCGTCCAGCGGGCGGCTGCAGCCGGTTGGATCCCGGCGGAGAAGGCCCGAAACGCCGCCTCTGCCTCGCTGCGCGCCTGCGAATCCGCCCAGCCCTCGCACGTCGAGCCGAGTGCGTGGAGCGCCTGCTGGTGGTCGTGGGCCACGACCTCGGCCGCGGCGCGGCTCTCCCTGGCCGTCTCCTCGAGCCGGTGGGCGGCCCGGCGTCCCGAGAGAAACCACGAAGCCGCCAGCAAGGCCACAAAACCGAGCGCAACGACCGTTTCCCAGAAGACTCTTTCCGCGGTAGCCATAAAATTCCCCTATTGCGCGGTGTGGTTCGCCTGGTTTGGCGCGATTACGAGCAGTCTAACAGCCGAACCGACAGCCGCACGCCGTCGGTGTTCCGTCGGTCGCCAACGGGGTCATTTTTAAATGTCACAGTCACGGAGTGAGCCGGGTAGTAAACTCAACGCAAGGTCGATGAGTGGCGGTTGATGCCGGGTAAGTGGGGACCGTTCCCGGTTCGTGTGACGGAGAAGTCGTCCAGATTTCGCTTACTCATGTGGAGGGAGAGACGGGTAGCCTGACTGAGCTTTTGCATCGGTGGCGACGAGGCGACACCGGCGCACGCGACGCGTTGTTGGAACGGGTCTACCCGGAGCTCCAGAAGCAGGCGCAGCGCCGCTTGCGGCGCGAGCGCCCGGACCATACGCTCCAGCCCACGGCGCTAGTCAATGAGGTCTATCTGCGGCTCTCCGACAGCGAGATTGAATGGTCCGACCGGGTCCATTTCTTCGCCGTTGCCTCCCAGGCCATGCGGCGCGTGCTGGTTGACCACGCCAAGGCGAAGAGGAGTCTGAAGCGCGGTGGTGGCCGGCTGCGGGTGACGCTCGTCGACGAGCATTCCAAAACGCCCCAAGCCGCCCCCGACGTGCTCGACCTCGATGCTGCTCTAACCAGGCTGGCCGAGCTCGACGAGCGCAAGGCCCGGATCGTGGAGCTCCACTACTTCGGGGGCCTGACCTACGACGAGGCCGCGGAGGCCCTGGGCGTGTCCGAGGCCACCATCACCCGCGAGCTGCGGTTCGCCAGAGCGTGGCTCGAGCGCGCGCTCGCCTGAGGGGACGCGATGGGCAAGACGCGCTGGCTGCGGATACAGGAGATCTTCGACGAGGTCGTCGACCTACCGGCGGCGGAGCGCGCCGAGGCATTGGTTCGCAAGTGTCGCGAGGACCCAGAGCTGCGACGGGAGGTCGAGTCGCTTCTCGAGCACGCGAGCGCCGACGCGGTTCAGCGAGTCCTCACGGCCGCTACCGAAGAAGTCTCCAAGCCGCTTATCGGCAACCGTGAAGTGGTCGGTCCCTATCGATTGGTTCGACGGATCGGCGAGGGAGGAATGGGCGCCGTCTGGCTGGCCGAGCGCGTCGACGAAGAGTTCGAGCAGCGAGTCGCGGTCAAGATCGTCCGCACCGCCGCGTTCGACGACCGAACCCTTGCGCGCTTCCGCGCCGAGCGCCAGATCCTCGCGCAGCTCAACCATCCCAACATCGCCCGGCTGCTCGACGGCGGCACCACCGACACCGGTGTCCCGTACCTCGTCATGGAGTACGTCGAGGGCGTGCCGATCGACGAGTACTGCGACGCCAACCGGCTCTCGATCCGAGACCGGCTCGCCCTCTTCCGAAAAGTCTGCGCCGCGGTCGAGTCGGCGCATCGCAAGCTGGTGGTCCATCGCGACCTCAAGCCCTCGAACATCCTGGTGACCACCGGGGGCGAGCCGAAGCTCCTTGACTTCGGCATCGCCAAGCTGCTCGAGTCCGAAATGGGCCGGCCCACGGCTGTGACGGTCGCCGGGGACCGCGTGATGACGCCCGAGTACGCCAGCCCCGAGCAGGTCTTGGGCGAGCCCGTCTCGACGGCGACCGACGTCTATGCCCTGGGTCTCTTGCTCTACGAGCTCCTGACCGGACGCCGGGCGCATCGGGTGACCTCGAACCGGCGGGCCGACGTCGAGCGCGCCGTTTGCGAGACTGATCCACGACGGCCGAGCGCGGTCGCCACCGAGGAGGTGCCGGAGAAAGCGTCCGGGACGGGCTCGTCCACGCCGGCGACCATCGGTCGGGCCCGTCGCCTGGAGCCCGCCCAGCTCCGCAAGGCGTTGACCGGCGATCTCGACAACATCGTGCTGATGGCACTGCGCAAGCCGCCCGAGCAGCGCTACGCTTCGGTGGCCGAGCTGTCCGAGGACGTTCGCCGCCATCTTGATGGGTTGCCGGTTCAGGCGTACGGAGATTCTTTCGCGTACCGAGTACGAAAGTTCGCGCGGCGGCACTCGCTGGCGCTCGTCGCCGGCGCAGGACTCCTGGTCTTGGTCGGTGGCCTCATCGCCTACTACACGGCGCGCCTGTCGGTCGAGCGCGACAGAGCGCGACGCGAAGCCGAGAAGGCGACTCAAACGGCTCAGTTTCTGCGCTCCCTTTTCGAGGTGACCGACCCCGACGTCCGTCGCGGCCGGAGCCTAACGGCCGAAGATCTTCTTGACGCGGGGGCCGAGAAGATCAGGAACGAAGTGACACTGGAGACCGAGACGCGAATCGAGATGCTTGGCCTCCTGGGTGACATCTATCGCCGGCTGGCGTCGTTTGATCGCTCAAGAGAACTCCTCACTGACGCGGTCGCGGCCGGCCGAAGCTCCTTCGGCGACCGGTCGTCCGAGGTCGGCGGACTGCTCCTCGCGCTCGGCCGAGCCCTCCACGACGGCGGCGATCCCGCGGCGGCGGTGCCCGTTCTCGAGGAGGCGCTGACGATCCACGAGAAGACGAGCGGCATGGAGAGCCTGCAGGTAGCCGAGGTGCTCAACCATCTGGCGATCTCGTCGGTCAATAGCGGTGAATCGATCGACGCCGAGCCGATGGTCCGCCGAGCTCTCGACATCATGACCACCGCCTATGGCCCCGACGATCACCGGATCGCCGATACGGTCAATCAGTTGGGGACGATGGCCTGGGGCCGGGGCGACTTTTCTGAAGCCGAGCGACACTACCGGCGGGTTCTAGAACTGCGAGAGTCGGTGCTGGGCGAGGAGCACACGAAGGTGGGCGACGCCCTGCAGTCGATCGCAGTGGCCCTGATGCTGCAGGGGCGCGAAGACGAGGCCCTGCCTCTCTACGAGCGGGCCGGTGCTGTCTACCTGAAGCTCGTCGGATCCGATCACCCCTCGTACGCCGGTGTTCTCGAAGGGATGGCGGCGCTGCACGGCAGGCGAGGGCGCCACGCCCAGGCCGAAGACGTCTACCGCGAGATCCTTTCGATCCACCAGTCTCCGACAGGCGGCAACCCGTTGGCCGCCGCGATCACGTGGGCCAACCTGGGCCGGGTGGCTCGCCACCAGGGTCGCTTCGACGACGCCATCGCGTGGGGACGCGAGAGTTTGGGGATCCTGGCTGGGATTCAGAATCCGCGGACGCTCGCATGGGCCACCGGCACCCTTGCCGAGACCTACGCCGCGGCGGACCGGCTTGCAGAAGCCGCGGAGCTCTTCGAGCGAGCAATCACGGTTCGCGAGCAGGCGCTCGATCCGAATCATCCCAGCCTCGCGGCGCCCTTGCTCCAACTGGCTGAGGTCAACCAGCGTCTCGGTCGCAGCTCCGAGGCTCGTCTCCAGCTCAAGCGCTCGGTTGCCTTGATGGAGGCGAGTTCGGGCGACGACGACCTCAGCCTCGCGATCGGCCGTGCCCGGCTGGCAGAGCTGACCGCCGCGGCGGTCGGCTGCCCCGCGGCTACCGATCTGGTGCGCGCGTCCCTACCCGTGCTGCGCGCTGAGTTGCCCGCGGCCGATCCCGATCGACTCCGAGCCGAGGCCGTGGCCGAGTCCTGCGCAACCGGCTGACCCAGCCGCCACTACCGGCGCGCCCGCCTCCGGTCCAGCGTGCGGCGCAACCCGGCGAGCTCTCCCTTGAGCGTTTCGATCTCTGTACGCTGGGCTCCGATCAGCCGTGCCTGCTGCAGATCCACCGCATCGTTCGTCCGCTGGAGCCGCTGGAGCTCTTTGAGGAGCAAGGAGGAGAGCAGGTCGTAGCGCACCGTGTAGGGCTCGCCGTCGGCGTCGCGCGCCACGAGCTCGGGCAGCACCTCGGCCACCTCTTCGGCGATCAGTCCGTACTCCACCAGCCGGTCGGCCGCGCTCGTGTGCTCGGGTTTGTATCGGAATCGCACCGGCCGCAGCCGCGACAGCACCTCGCTCACCTCGTCCATGTCGCGCACGTCTTCCTTGAATCGGCGTGACGAGGCGCCGACGCCGAGCCGCCCGTCCGACCCCACGACGACGTTGGCCCCGCCAACCGAGATACCGGAGATCCCCGCGATGTGGGTGCGCAGGTGCGTTCCCTGGACGCCGATGCGGATGGTCTGCGAGTCGGTGACGAGACCTTCGTTGCCGATCATAATGTTGTCGCTGGTCGTCCCGAGCTGGAACCCTGCCCGGCGGCCGATCCCGATGTTGTCGCTGCCGCCGCTCCTGACGTTCTTGAGCGCGTCCTCGCCCAGGGCGGTGTTGTCCCAGCCGGTGTCGTTGAAGAGCATCGCCCCCTGACCCATCGCCGTATTGCGCGCGCCGGTCTCGTTCTCGCGCAGCGCGCCCTGTCCGACCGCAGTGTTGCTGGACCCTAGCGTGTTGTCCCGGAGCGCGTCCTCGCCGAACGCGCTGTTGCTCGATCCCGTCGTATTGTCGCGCAATGCCAGGTTGCCGACCGCGGTACTGCGTGTCCCGGTCGTCACGGCGAGCGCGTTGAGACCGAGTCCCAGGTTGCCGGAGCCCGTCGGTACGCCATCGGTCCACAGAAACGGGACGCCCTGCCGGAAAACGTCACTGTCTTCTCCGAGGTGGATCTGGTCGTCCACGACGAGCGAAGGCGACGCGCCCTGGGCTGGAGCCGCGCGCGAGCCGGGGCCAGCGGCGCCGGGCGCGAGCGGCGTCTGAAGATCATTGGTACGTGCGGGCTCGCCCGCCGATTTCGCGGCGGCGTGTGCGGGCTCGTCCACCGGGCCTTCTAACATCGAAGCGTCGGTCAGGTGGTCTTCGGCCGAGTTTCGGCGTAAGAGCTCGAGCGCCGCCTCGATCTCCGCGAGCGACGGCGCCGGGGCGACCTCGAACAAGGCGGGCTCCGACCACGGACTCTCTACCGCCGCCTCCGGCCCGATGACGCGCACCGACCAGGCGTAGCGCGAGCCGGGCTCGAGGCAACGCCCCGGGGGCAAGGTCCACCCGCCGACGTTGCCGTCGAGGCGCTGGTGTATCCGGGGCAGGGCAGCGGCCCTCGGGTCGCCGGCGTCGCCGTCGATCCGGTAGACCGCCAGCTCGTATCCAGCGGCCCGGGGCACGACGCTCCAGTGGAACGTCGGACAGGCTCGGGCGACAGAGGTCGCCGTGCCCGGCCCACCTGGCGCCGCCGGAACCGGCCCATCCAGGCCCGCCGCCAGCAGCGGTGCCACCATTGTCGCCATACTCGCCAGACTTCCGATGACTTGCGTTTTCAGTCTCATGTCGAATCCTCCTCCGTCGGTTTTGAAAGCCTTCCCCACGGAGGTAAGCGAGAACCCGCTAACGAACCAGTCACCCCGCCCACCGGCGGGAGCTTGACCGGATCGTGCCGTCTTTCTCGCTTACATGGATGAGACGGCTGAGATGGCCGTTCAGGGAGGTGCTCCATGTTCACTCGTTCAGAGATCTCGACTCGTTTGAAGCGACAAGCCATCCTGGCGACGGGCCTGTTTGTGTTTGCCGTTCTGGCTGTTTCACTCGCCGGTCAGGCCGGCGAAGGCCTCGTAGCGCTGACCACGGCGGCGCCCTCTTGCGACGACGGCAGCGGAGACATCTACGTCGACTGCGGCAACGGCACCGTGACCGACACGCGAAGCGGGCTCGTCTGGCTCAAGAACGCCAAGTGCTTCAATGCGACCGAATGGCACGACGCCATGCTCACCACTGCCGGCCTTTCGACCGGCCGTTGTGGGCTGACCGACGGCTCGGCGCCGGGAGACTGGCGCCTGCCGACCCGTGACGAGTGGGAGGCGATGACCGCCACCGCCACTGGCTGCTCACCCTTCCTGACCAACGACGACGGCACCGCGTGCTGGTCTGACGATCCGGCCGGTAGCAGTTTTGAGAACGTCCAGACCGCTTTCTACTTCTCGGCCACGACCAGCGAATTCTCGGTCGACTTCGTCTACTTCATCAACATGTTCAATGGGTTCATCGACAACGGCGAGTCCAAGACGGGCGAGGACTTCTTCTGGCCGGTGCGCGGCGGTCAGTAGGCCGGGCGCGCCCAGAACCCGAGAGCAACGTACTGGGGCGAGCCTCGCACGGCGACCCCGGAAACGCGCTAGGATGGCGGCGAATCAAAGAAAGGAGCGCTGAATGAGCAAGGCCGTCCTGGTGGCGAGAATCATCCTGGGTTTGATCTTCACGGTGTTTGGTCTCAATGGCTTTTTCCACTTTATTCCGATGCCCGAGATGTCGGAGGGCGCGGGCCAGTTTCTGGGCGCCCTCGCCGGCACGGGCTATATGTTCCCGCTGATCAAGCTCACCGAGATCGCCTGTGGCGTGCTTCTGCTCATCGGTCGCTGGGTGCCGCTGGCGCTGACGGTGCTGGCCCCGGTGGTGCTCAACATCGTGCTGTTCCACGTCTTTCTCGAACCGAGCCCCGACGGCCTGGTCGTGCCGATCTTGAGCCTGATCCTGGGGATCTTTCTGGCTCGCGCGTATAAAAGCTCGTTCTCCGGAGTGCTCAACGGCGGCGCGCAGCCGGACTGATCGGCGGCGACGCGCCCCCGCAGCCGCCTACATCCGCTCGGGGACCGGGAGCCCGAGCAGGTCGGTCAGTAGATCGAGCCCGCGGGCGAACACGTCGGTAGTCGCCAGTCGAACGGCTCTCAGGCCGGGATCTTCCTCGTGCAGGATGGGGTGCCGGTGGTAGATGGCGTTGAACCGCTGCGCCAGCTCAAGGGCGGTGCGAGCCAGCAGAGAGAGCTCGAGAGTCGATGCCGCGGTCTCCACCCGCTCCTCGAGCTGGGCGACGGTGAACACCAGATCCCAGAGATCGTCGGTCCACAGCCCGGCTTCCAAAGCGCCCGCCTCGGCGGGGCTGCTCCCGGTCTCCCGCCCGGCCTCGGCGAGCTTTCGCCGGATGTTTTTGACGCGGACCAGGGAGTAGAGCAGGTACGGGCCGGACTCGCCCTCGAAGGCGAGCGCTTCGTCGAAATCGAAGGCGATCAACCGGTTGGTGGTCGCCTTGGTCATAAAGAAACGCAGCGCCGCGGTGGCGATCTCCCGTGAGAGAGCGTCCAGCTCCTCTTCACCCAGCTCGCGGTTGCGACTCGAGATCTCCAGCCGGCTCTTGGCTTCGAGCTGGTCGAGCAGATCGTCGGCCTTGACGCCGATGCCCTTGCGCCCCGACATCTCGACCTGAGAGGGCTCGTCACCTTCCGTGGAGACGCCGAGCTGTTCGGCGGCGGCGGTCGAAAGAGCCACCATTTCGTAGGCGAAGTGGATCGATCGGGCGGCTTCGTCCGCAAAGCCGAGCTTCTCCACACCGGCGCGGACGATCTTCTGGAGGTAGCTCTGCCGGGCGTCGATGACGTTGACCACCCGGTCCGCGGAGCCGAACTCGGGATGCTCATCGGCCCCTTCGGTGACGGTTTGCCAGATCTCTTCGTCCTCCCAGAATCGATAGCGAAAATCCTGGCCCAAGAGACCGAGTTTCCACAGTTGGTAGGCGATGTCTTTGCCGACGTACGTCACGGTGCCGTCGGAGCGGACGATGACCTTGTCCGGGTCCTCCAGACCGGCGAACTCGGCCGAGCCGGCTAGCGGCATCACCCAGCAGCCGGCGTTTTTGCCGTCCTTCTCCAGTAGGACGGCGCCAGTTTCTTTGAGCTTGGCGAACGCGTTGTCGAAGAAATCGAGGCCCAAGATCGCGCTTTCGTGGGTCAAGAGGTCGTAGCCGATCCCCAGCCGCCGCATGGTCGCCAGATGCCGGTGGACGATGCGGCGAGCGACCAGGCGCCCGACGTCGGCGCGCGGTCCGGAGCCGGACTCGAGCTCGTGGAGCGTTTTTCGCCGCAGTTCCTGCCGTTCGGGATCTTGTTCGATCCACTGCCTGACGTCGCGGTAGAGGTCCCAACAGTAGAAGTCGAAGGGATCGGGAATGGCCTCGATCTCGGCGACGCTCAAGCCTTGCATGTCCATCAGACCGACGATGACGTCGGCGAGCTGGACCCCGGTATCGTCGATGTAGTTCTGGATTTCCACCGGGTGGCCCAGTGCCCGCAAGGTGCGAGCCAGGACGTCACCCAGAACCGCGTTCCGCAGATGGCCGATGTGGGCGGCCTTGTTGGGATTGATGTTGGTGTGCTCGACGATGGTCTTGCCAAGATCCTCGCTCGCGGGCTCGAGCAGATCTTCTTCGAGCAGGGTCGCGACGACCCACGAACGGTCGAGAAAGAGGTTGAGAAAGCCCGGGCCCTCTACCCGCACCTCGCGGACCCACGGGGGGAGCTCGAGACCCTCGGCCAGTTCCTCCGCGATGGCCCGGGGGCTGCGTTTGAGCTCGCGGGCAAGCTGCAGCGCGGTCGGGAATGCCAGGTCACCCAGCTCGCGGCGGGGCGGGATCTCGGGCTGCACGGGATGAGAAGACACCGAGGCCCCCCAGAGCTCCTCGACCCGCGCGGCGAGACGCTCGGCCAACTCCTTTTTGAGCCGCTTGAGCATGGCGCGCGGAGTGTACCCCGAAAAGGCGCTAGAAAAGGGCTCTATTGACCCAAATAAGGCCGTGGTTAAGGGGGAGCGGAAATGTCGCCCGTGTCTTGATAAGATGGAGGGTCTGATGGGCGGAGGAAAGGCAACGATGGCAGAAAACCACGTCATCATCGAGCTCAACGGCGCCAAGCTGGAGCTGCTCGAGGGAGATATCACGGAGCTCGACGTCGAGGCGGTGGTCAACGCGGCCAACGGCGATCTTCAGCTCGGTTCGGGCGTGGCGGGAGCCATTCTCAAAAAAGGCGGACCGTCGATCCAGAAAGAGTGCAACCGGATCGGTGGTACCGGGGTCGGCACCGCGGTCATCACCGGGGCGGGCAACCTGAGCGCCAAGCACGTGATCCACGCTGTGGGTCCCAAGATGGGCGAGGGCGACGAAGACCGCAAGCTGTCGGCGGCGGTGCGCTCGGCGCTGGCGCTGGCCGATCGCCACGGCCTCAAGTCGATCGCGCTGCCGGCGATCTCGACGGGAGTTTTCGGTTTCCCCACCGACCGCTGCGCGCGGGTCACCCTGACCGAGATCCACCGCTATCTCCAGGGCGGCACCAAGCTGGGACGGGTTGTGGTCGTCCTCTACGACGACGAAAACTTCCAGACCTTCCGCAAAGAGCTGCGGCGCGGCTTCCGGTAGGCCGGCGGCCGGCGTTGAGAGGCTTGAGGGCTCGGCCAAGGCCCGGGCAGAGGCTCCACCAGGGCACGGCGTAGCTCACCGGGAGTGGTTTTGGTCGGCGGCTCTGTCCTCCCGAGAACCGGCTCATAGCCCGCATCTGCCGGCAATGGTCGGTGAGGTCTCGGTGACATGCACGACCGTTCGGAGAGCTCGTCGCCTGCTCGTCCCTTCGGAAGAAAAAGGAGGTTATCGGAGTTCCTTTTTCTTCCGATTTGGTCCTCGCTCGGCGGGCGATTCGCCGGTCTCGGCTCGGCCAGAGTCCGCCGACCGGAAACCGATTGTGTTCCGCTCGCGGACTAGCGTTCTGGGAGGGTGTGGATACAAGGCGGACAGCCGAGGGGCGACGCAGGCGTACATTGTGGTACGTCGAGGAGCCCCGCAGGCTGTCCAACGCCGTAGACGCGCCCTCCCCAGAATGCTAGGCGCCGAACTTGGCGAGGCGACCCGCGTTCGCCATCATCAACCCGACCAACTCCGTCGACGGGATCGTCCCCAGGTGCCCCCGCGTCGCCGAGTGCTCGTCGAAGCGGTCCGTCTCGTCGACAAAACAGCGGTCCGAGTGTAGGAGCAGTGGGACCGGGTGCCAGCTATGGGCCTTCATCGGCGCCGGAGTCGAGTGGTCGCCGGTGATGGCGAGGACGTCGGGTGCGAGCGACAGCAGCTCCGGCAGCGCGGCGTCCACCTGCTCGATGACCCGGGCCTTGGTCTCGACGTCGCCGTCTTCGCCGGCCTGGTCGGTCTGTTTGACGTGGACAAAGAAGAAGTCGAATTCGCTCCAGTTTTCTCGTACCGTTGCGATTGCTTTGTCCACTTTCTTGCTACACGGAACCACCGTCATGCCGCAGGCCGCCGCGACCCCCCGGTAGAGTGGATAGCCCGCAAACGCGCCCGAGCGCATCTTGTAGAGGCGCGGAAACGCCGGCAGGTCGGGGAGGCGCGAGAATCCGCGCAGCAGGAGGCGGTTGGCCTGCGGCTCGTCGGAGATCGCGTGCTCCAGGTGGACGATCAGGCGGCCGAGTGCGTTGGCGGTGTCGGCGGCCGAGTCGGAAAGCGCGCGTGGTAGCAGGGGAGGCACGCCCAGCCGCTGCGGGTCGGTGTCGGCGATCTCGGAGCGCAGCTCCTCGCCCTCGAGGAGGAGTACGAATCGGTAGCCTTCACCCGGCTCGATGCGAACGCGCCGCGCATCGAGACCGGCCAGCTCGATGCCTTCCAGCGATTCCGTCAGCTTGGCACACAGCCGTCGGCCCTCTTCGGTCGGAATGCGCCCGGCGCGGCGGTCGGTGAGATTGCCGTCCGGGTCGGCGGTGGCAAAGTTGCCGCGCGCCGCCAGGTGATCGGAGCCGAGCTCGAGACCGAGACCCAGCGCTTCCAACACTCCGCGGCCGATGTCCGCCGCGGGCTCGCGCGGGTCATAGCCAAAAAGCGCTAGATGAGCCGGGCCGCTTCCGGGCGTGACGCCTTGCGCCACCGGCACGATCCGGCCCAGCGCCGAGCGCCCAGCCAACTCGTCGAGATGCGGGGTGTGGGCGAGCTCGAGAGCGGTTTTTGGTTGCCCGGCGGTGCGCAAGTCGCCCAGCCCGTCCAGGATCAGCAGGACGATCCGGGTGTCGGCGCGCTGGGCCAGCCGGGAGAGAAACTCGAGGTGCCGCATCTCTGGGTCGTCGGGCTCGATCAGGCCACCAGGTAGGCGCTCCCGCGGACCTGGATGCGGGCGCGCGGCTCGAATCCGCTCCCCCAGATGGAATAGGCGTTGGAGGCGGCCAGGACCGGCAACACGATCCAGCCGTCAAAGACCCCGTCCGGGTTGAAGGGGGGCACGACCGGCTCGATCTCGGCCAGCTTGATCCAGTGCTCCTCTCCCGGGTCGAGGCAGGCCCGGAGCTCGACATAGGCGCGATCGAGGTCGATGGTGCGGCGGCTCGACGGATGCCAGATCGAGACCACGATCCGCATCTCGTCAAAGCTCGAAGTCTCGACCCGTTCCTCGCCGTCGACTCGCAGGATGTGCGAGAAAACCCCCGAGCTGTCGGTGGCGAAGATCTCCGCAGTACGGTCGAAGATCACGTGGCGCGGCTGGACGTTCGAGTTCAATTGTCGTCGCCTCGCGCCAAACGCAATGCGTTGCCGATCCGACGGCCCATCTCCTCGGCGGTCGAGCCAAAGAGCGGCGCGCCTATTCCGTAGGCCGACGCGCCGGCGGCCCGGTAGGCGGGGATCTCCTCCGGTGGGAATCCGCCGGCGGCCAGCATGGGGATGTCCTGCAAGGGCTGCCGGACGGTGGACAGGTAGGCGGCTCCACCGACCGGGGGAAGCGGATACACCTTGACCAGGTCGGCGCCCATGTCGCGGGCGGCCGAGATCTCGGTCGGTGTCAGAGCTCCCACGACGAGATACGCGCCCGCCTCGACCGCCACCGCGGCGGTCTCCGCGCGGGCGTTCGGCGTGACCAGAAACTCGGCACCGGCCGCCAGTGCTTCTTGGGCCCTTCCGGGGCTGGTGACCGTACCCATGCCGATCCACAGAGGGCGGGTGTCGGCACTGTCCGCGCGCTGGGCGAGCAGCCTCTCGACCAGGACCGTCGCGTTGGGGCAGGTAAAGGTGATCTCGACCAGCTCGAGCCCACCGTCGATCAGGGCATTGGCCTGCCGCTCCGCCTCGCTCTCCGACGAGGCGCGAACCACTCCGATGACGGGAGCCGAGCGGATGCTCGACTCGACCCCCTTTCGGCTCTCGATTGTTGTGGGTGACAAGGGCGCGGTCCCGCCTTTTCCGAGGCGCGATCCTATCACCGCGGTCGATCCGCTCCGGTGCCCCCGAAGGCGATCGCCCGAGCGGCGCGCCGGCAGATTCCTCGCAGAATCCCCACCTCGCGTTGGGTCACTCGGGACCGGGCGGCGAGCCGCCGAAGATCCCGCAGGACGCCGGCAAACGTGTCGTCTCGGGCAAAACCCAGATCCTCGAGGAGCGGCACCAATTGACCGAACAGGCCCTCGACCTCGGCCGCGGTGGCGGCGGTCGCCGCGGTCGCCTCGGTCGCCGCGGTCTCGACCGCGTCCGAAGCTTCCAGCCGGTCGCCGTGGGTGTGCCGGGCCTGGTACAGCTCCCACGCCATGACAAGAACCGCCTGGGCGAGGTTGAGCGTCGGCTGCCGGGCGTCTGTCGGGATCCGTACAAGAGGCTCGAGTCGAGCCAGCTCCTCGTTGTTGAGCCCCGAACGCTCGGGGCCGAAAACCAGCGCCGTGGAGGTGCCGGCTGGATCGCTCGCCAGGGTGGCGGGCAGCTCGCGCGGCGAGATCAACGGTACGTCGAGAGCACGGGCGCGCTGGGACGTGGTACCGACAAGTCGCTGAAACGGCGCGATCCCCTCGACAAACGAGTCCGCCCGGACGGCGGCTTCGAGGATGTCCCCGGCTCCCACCGCAAACGCGCGGGCCGTGGACCCGATCGGAGCCGCGGGCTCGACGAGGACCAGGCGGGAGAGCCCCATATTGGCCATCGCTCGGGCGGTGGCGCCGATGTTTCCCTCTTCGCTGGGCCGCACCAGGACGACCGCGGGTGCTTCCGAGTCCACCATGAGGTCGGCACTCTACCTTGGCTCCATTTTGACCGGCGCGCTTCGGCGGCTGGTGCATGAACCGGCTGGAAACCGGCGTTGGTCCGCGCCTCTGGGTCGCCCTTCGCTCCAGCTCAAGCAGCGTCCGCTCCGGACGACCCGCTCGCCGCGCGATGCCCTGTCGAAGGTCCTCGCCCCTGCACTTGAAGCGGCCGCCGCCTCTGGCGGCCGTTGGTTGTGCCGGGCCGCCATCGGTCGGCCGGCAGGGACGCCGGCCGCTTCATGCTTCGGAGTTCCTCCTGTGCGCGCGGGCTCCCAGCGTTCTTGCCGGCTCATGCACCGAGCCGCCGTTTGGCTGCCGACGACCTCGGCCGAACTGAATGAGTGACCTGTGCGGCGGCACCGGTCGGAGTCTCCACCAGGGCCGTTTGACCGAGTGCGGGGCAATAGGCGTCGCAGTCCGAGCCAGATCCGGTGCGAGGGAAACCGAGCCGCGAGCCTCGGGTCACGGAGTGAGTAGCTCGCAATCTTCTTGAGGAGACCGCCCTGCGGAGACTCCGACCGATGTCGCCGCCAGCGTTTGGCGGGATGCTTCCTGCCGACCGGCGCGACTTACGCCCCGAACTTAATCGGGTCGCCGAGCTCGTCGAGCGAGAAATTGGCCATGATCTGGTGGCCGTTGAAGTCCAGGACCCGGATGTCCTCGACCCCGCCCAGATCGCCGGCGATCCGCTCGTACCCCTCGGCATAGCGCGCCTCGACCGCCGACAGGGCCACCTCGTAGGCGAGGAATTTCTCGATTCCCTTGTAGCGGAGCTTCTCGACCAGCCGTTCGTCGGTGAGCTTGGGGTAGGTCGACAGAATCAGGATCGGACCGGTGCCGGTGAAGATCAGATAAGCCCGGGGTGTCGCAGCGTCGGTCATTCGTCGAGTCCCTCGCTCGTGGCGCGGGGAGAAGGTACCACGGCGGGTGCCGGTGTCAACCCCGCGCGAGCGATTTCAGTTTTAGCGATGGTGGGAGAACGCCATCAGGTCGAAGCCCAGCTCCGACGCCAGACGATGGAGGAGCGGGAGGGGCAGCCCCACGACATTGGTGTAGTTGCCGCGCACACGCTCTACGAAGATGGCCCCGAGACCCTGGATGGCGTACGAGCCGGCCTTGTCGAGTGGCTCCCCCGTGCCCACGTACCAGGACAGCTCCCCGTCTCCGAGCGGCGCCATGGCGACCTCGGTGCGCTCGAGGTTGCTTGCGGTCCGTCCCTGGGCGGTGTCGACCACGCAGACCCCGGTCAGCACCTCGTGCTTCTGGCCGGCGATCGACCGCAGCATCTTCTTTGCGTCGTCCTCATCGGCCGGTTTTCCCAGGACCCGCCCGTCGTGCACGACGATGGTATCGGCGGCAATGACCAGTGCCGGTTCATCTTTCAGACGGGTGGCCCCGGCGCGCGCTTTCTCGTTTGCCAGCCGTTCGACATAGGCCTCGGGCGGCTCGGCCGGCCGCCGGGTCTCGTCGATGTCGGCGGATTGGATGACGAAATCCAGCCCCAGACTCCTCAGAAGCTCGGCTCGGCGCGGCGATGCGGAGGCCAGGACGAGCCGGTGGCGGGGCGGGGCGATCGGCACGGGAGCGCTCTCCAGGTCAGGGCTCTTCAGGTCAGGGAAGGTAGCCGGGAATGGTCTTGGCCTTGAGATCCCGGCGGGCGACGCGCACTTCGACCTCGCGAAACTCGTCTCCCGCGGTTTGCGACGACTGATACGCGATCAGATACTGGGCGCGGAGCTCGTCTTCGATCTTCGAATAGATTCCCTCCAATTGACCCACCGCCGAGGCCGAGTAATAGGCGCCGCCGGTGGCCTTGGCCAGGTGGCGCAGCAGACCTCGCGCCTGGTTGGTCCGATTGTCGATGCCGAGGCCGATGGCATAGATCGCCACCCCGGACTGGCGGGCGAAATCGAGGGCGTCGTTGTAGCTGTATTTGCTGGAGGAGTCCTCGCCGTCGGTCAGCAAGATGAGGGCGCGCTTCCCGCGCAGACCCGACAGATAGTAGAGGCCAAAAACGACGCTATCGTAGAGAGCGGTCTCACCCTCGGCGATCATGCCGGCCAGACCGCCCGCTAGAACCTGGTGATTATTGGTGAGCGGAACCTTGAGCTCCGGCTGGTCGTTGAAGACCACCACCGCGGCACGGTCCTTGGGCTGGATGACGCGCTCGAAGAAGTGCATCGCCGCGCGTTCGGCCTGTTCCAGGTCGTCCTCCATCGAGGTCGAGGCGTCGAGGATCAAGGCGGCGTGGATCGGCAGGTCGACCACCCGCTCGAAGCGGCGAATCGCCTGCTCCGTGGAATCCTCCAACACCGTGAAATCTCCGGCGGCCAGACCCTCGATGTTGTTTCCCTTCCGGTCCACGACGCTGGTGTAGAGCTCGACAAAGTCGACTTCCACGTGATCCAGGTTCTCCGGGCCGTTGATGATCACCAGATCTTCGGCCGAGTTGCCGTCTTCGAGAAAAGCGACTGCCCGAACATAGGTGATCCGCTGGTTGGTTGGGAGCAGGACCGGCTGGACAAAGGGTGGTTGGTAGAGCGTCGCCAGAAGGGTCTCGTTGAGAAAGAGCTCGACCCGGTCGAGGGTCTCGCCGCGCGGTACGCTGACCTCGGCCCGCGCCTTGAGGCCCTCGGCGTACCGCCCGCCCGCCAGCGGCTCGAGCAACCGGACCGAGAACCGGTGGGGTCCCGAGTTGACCGGCAGCCGGTCGCGGGCGATCTCGGTGCCCGACTCGTCATAGCCCACCGCCTCGAGAACGTGGGTACGCGGCGACTCGCCAAAGTCGAGCTCGAGCGAAAAAGGCGGCCGGCCCTTGGTCATGATGCGCCGGCCGTCGAGAAAAAAAGCCACCTTGACGACATCGTCGCCCGAGATACGGGTGTCCACCCGGGAGCGGCCGGTGAGCATCCGGTCGGGCAGCGGCAGCAGCTTGAGCGTCGAGTCGCTGGGCTCGGGTTGCGGCTCGGCGACGCGCAGAAGCGAGCGGGTGGCGCCGTCCAAGGCCGCTGCGTTGTCGATATCGGTGGGGAGAGCCACCGGGGCGGCGGTCGCGGCAACGGGCTCGGCCGCCGCCGTTCGAGCGGTAGAAGTCCGGACCCGTTCGAGCGAGGGCACTTCGAGATGGCGCTCGTCGCGAAAAAACCGGTTGCCGTTCAGATCGCGCACCCGCAGGATCTGACGGTACAGACCCGGCCGCAGGTGGCGCTGGACGACCAGGGGCAGCCTGTTGCCGGTGATGGCTGCGTGAGGCAGATCGAAACGGTACCGAAAGCTCTCGAAGAGCTCCTCTCCTCGCAAGATCTCGCCGTCGACCAGGAAGTTGTAGCTGGCGGCATCCGGTTGCGACGGCGAGCCGCCGGCCTCGCCCTCTTCCTCACTCTGGTGAACTCCGGCGGTGGTTTTGTCGATGGTGATCAGGCTCTGGACGACGATGCGGCTCTGGTAGCGGCCCGGATAGTGCAGCTCGAGGTTTGCCCCCAGCAGGGGCACGTCCTCCGGTAGATCCGTGGACCGGCCTTGAAACGAGGCCACCCACTCGGACGAGGGACGAGGGCCCCACTCGCCGGCTGCCACAAAACGCTTGAAATCGACCGCCGTCGAGAAGATCTCTTGAACCTCCCGCTCTCGGCTGCAGCCGGCGAGAGCCCGCCGGAGGTCCGAGCCCAGCGGCACCCGCGCCGCCGAAGGGGAAGACAGGGAGGCAATCCCGTCCAGGGGGTCCCAGAGCTTGTACGGATCGTCCGAGCGGTTGGGTCGGAGCACGAAGACGAGGCTGACTCCCAGGGGACCCGTGTCTCGGTACACCCACACCTCGTTGTGAGTCAGGATCTCGGGGCAGAGGTTTCGGTGCACGGTGGTCGGTGGTCCGGCGAGCAGCACCGCGCGGCCGCGGTCGGAGCCGGTGCCGCCAAAGCGGTCGCGGGCGAGCTCGACACGGCGTAGCCATTCCTGATGAAACTCGTTGACGGCGCTGGAGGGAAACGGGTCACGCACCTCCCAGAACCGCTGGATGAACTGCCGTCGCCGGTGGTCCTGGCGCAGGGCCAGAAAGGCCTCGCGCTCCGCTTCGCTGATCAGAAACTCGACTTCGCTTAACCAGGCGCGGTCGGCGTCACTCAGCCGAGCGGCAGCCGGGGAGTCTCCGAGGGTCTTCTGCGGTTGTTGCTCCGAAGCCGTCAGCCCCGATCCCAACGTCAACACCACCGCAAGAGAGAGCGGTGCAACCCTGGGGAGTCTCGGCACGGGAGCTACCACGGCCGCCGGCCTGCTAGGGGTAATACCCTCGCAGGGTCTTGGCTTCGAGATCCGAGCGCGCCAGCTTGACCTCGATGGAGCGGAAGTCTTCGGTGTTCTCGGTGTTGCTCGATTGGTAGGCGAGATAGTAGCGGGATCGCAGCTCGCGCTGGATCTCCTCGTAAATCGGTCCGAGCTCGGCGATGTCCTTGATAAAGAACCCCCGGCCACCGGTCTCTGCCGCCAAGCGGGTGAGTTTCTGGCGGGCGTCGCCGAGCTTTTTGCCGCGGTCGAGCCCGATGGCATAGATGGCCACACCGGCGCGCCGCGCGTACTCGAGGGTGTTCTCGAAGCTAAAGCGGCTGTGCTCGTCGCGGCCGTCGGAAAGCACGATGAGGGTGCGCTGGCCCTTGATGCCGTTGAAGTAGTAGAGCGAGAAGATCAAGCTGTCGTAGAGCGCAGTGCCGCGCTCGGCGGTCAAACCGGCCAGACCCGTGGAGAGTTCTTCGAGATCGTTGGTGAACTTGGCCACCAGGTTGGGGTGGTCGTTGAAAGTGATTAGCGTGGCGCGGTCGCGGGGCTCCATCGCCTGCTCGAAAAAGCGTAGCGCCGCCGTCTGAGCCGCTTCGAGGTTCTCGGCCATCGACGCCGAGACGTCGATCAGGATCCCGGCGTGGATCGGCAGGTTGGCGACCTTCTCGAACCGCAGAGAGCTCTGGCGGACTCCATCCTCGAAAACTTCAAACTCGGTTTGAGCCAAATTGTCGACGGGTCGCTTCTGGCGGTTGAGAACCGCGATGTAGAGCTCGACAAACTGGACGTCGAGCTCTTCCAGATAATCGGGCGCGTTGACAAAAACCAGATCTTCGGTCGAGTTGCCGTCCGGCTGGTAGGCGACCGCCCGGACATAGGCGACCTGGCCGGGGTCCGCCAGGACGATGGGGTAGGAGAAGGGCTCCTGATAGAGAGTCGCCATGAGGTCTTCGTTGAGATAGAGCTCAACGCGCTCCAGCGCCTTGCCCTCGGGCACTTCCACGTCGACCTCGGCCCGCAAGCTGGTGGTGTAGGTCCGGTCCCGCCGGGGCTCGACCAGACGAACGGCAAAGCGGTGCGATCCACCGTTGAGCGCCAGCTCGTCGCGCGCCACCTCGTTTCCGTCCCGGTTGTAGGCGACGGCGCCCAGTGTCCTCATCCGCGGCAACCGACCGAGGTCGAGCTCGACGCTGAAGGGTGGGCTTCTCTTTTTGAGGACTTCGTAGCCGTCGAGCAGGAAATGCACGCGGTCGATGTCCGTCCCCGAGCTCAACGTGTCGATTCTCATCATTCCGGTGTGGAGCTCGCCCCGGGGCGGCACGATCTTGAGCGTGGTGTCGCCGCTGGCAATCGCCGCGTTGGCCTCCGCCAGGATCCTCGCCGTCTCCGGGTCCCGGGGCGCGCGGTTGAGCGCCGTCTCCACTCGGGGAACGGAAAGATCCCGCTCGACCCGGAAAAACGAATTGGCGTTGATGTCCTGGACCCGCAGGATCAGCTTGTAGTCCCCGGGACGCAGATAGCGCTCGAAGAGGAGCGGTATCTCATCGGTTTCCACCTGCGCGGACGGGAGGTTGAACTTGTAGCGGAAGCTGTCGAAGAGGCGGTCGTCGCGCAAGACCTCACCGATCATGGCGAGGTTGTAAGAAGTGTGCTCGCCCAGCGTCGAAAGTGCCAACTGGCTCTTTTCGACCGTGACGACCCCCTGGGCCACGGTACGGCTCTTGTGCCGGCCCGGAAAGTCGATCGAAAGCTCGGCCGAAAAGGAAGCGGCCCCCGGCTCGACATCGGTGGTGTAGGAATTGAACGTCGTCGCCCACTCTCCGGACACTTTGTCGGGCATCCTCTGCAAGCCGTTGATGAGCGTCAGATATCCGAGCTCGCCCTCGGCGTAGAACCGGCGCATCACCGCGGTCAGGGCCTCCCGCGACTGGAGGACGCAGCTCTCGGTCAGCTCCTGGACGTTGCCCGAGTTGGCGTTGACCGGGAAACGGTAGAGAACGCGAAACTGCTCGACCGGGTTCCACAGCCGGTAGGCTCCAATACCGCCGGGCTGGTAAAACAACGCGATGACTTCCAGGCCGTTCGATTCGGCTTTTTGGTAGTACCAGACCTGGCCCGGCCAGAGATCGGAACAGCGCAGCTCCAGCAGGGCGTCGGGCAGGCCGTTGGCCAGCAGCACCCGCGAGCGGTCTTCGTCGAGGGTGCCGATGACCCGCAGGGCCTCGGCCACGCGCGCCTCCCAGCGCTCCTTGAACTCGTTGCGGGCGGTGTCGGGGTAGGGGTCGCGGGTACGCCAGAAACGCTCGATAAAGGCGTCTCGTTGATAGTCCTTGACCAGCTCGAGAAACGTCGCGAGCTCCTCGTCGGTGATCAGTGGTTCGACGTGCTGGAGCCACTGCTGGTACTCGACCGGCAGGGCCGCGATCTTCTGTTTCTCGATCTTGCGCTTCTTGGAGGCGTCGGCGGCGGTCCCGAGAGCCAGAGCCGCCAGCACGACGAGCAGCGGGGTGAGAGTCAGGTAACGACGCATCTTCTTGCTCATGCCGAATTCATCCTATGACCCGCGCTCGGCGCGGGCAAATCCAGGTACAAATTGGCCTGTTTGCAGGAAGCGAGCCGGGCCGCGGGATAGACTTTCCGGTCCATGAGGGAGGTCTACCTCGACCACAACGCCACCACGCCGATGGACCCGCGGGTCCGGGCGGCGATGCTCCCGTGGTTGGGTGAGCTGCACGGCAATCCTTCGTCGGTCCACGCCTTTGGCCAGCGGGCGCGCGAGGCCGTCGAGGGAGCGCGGGCGCAGGTTGCGGCCTTGCTGGGTGTTTCGGAGGCCACCGAAGTCGTCTTCACATCCTCGGGTACGGAGGCCAACAACGCGGTGGTTTTGGGTGTGGCGCGATCCGCCCCGCCGGGTGGCCGCCTGGTGATCTCGGCGATCGAGCATCCTTCGATCGAAGCCTCGGCCGCATATCTGGAGGACCGAGGCTTCGAGGTCGAGCGGGTCCGGCCGAGAGCCGACGGGCGCGTGGAGTCCGGCGACGTGGCGGCCGCGATCGACGACAGGACGTTTTTGGTGGCCCTGATGCTGGCCAACAACGAAGTGGGAACGGTGCAACCGGTGCGGGAGGTAGCGGCGGAGTGCCGCGCCCGCGGCGTGCCGTTGCTTAGCGATGCGGTTCAGGCCGTCGGCAAGATTGGGGTCTCGGCGCCGGAGCTCGGCGTCGACTATCTGGTCCTCGGTGGCCACAAGTTCAACGGCCCTGCCGGGGCCGCGGCGGTCTGGGTGCGGTCGGGGGCGCCTTTTGCCGGTTTTTTGCTCGGGGGTGGCCAGGAGCGCAACCGCCGGGCGGGGACCGAGAACGTGGCGGCGCTGGTCGGCCTGGGCGAGGCGGCCCGGGTGGCGGCGGCCGAGGTCGCCGAGCGAGGAGCGCACATGGCCCAGCTCCGCGACCGGTTCGAGCGCGGTCTCGCCCGGCTCGGCGATGTCGTCGTTCACGGCCGGGACGTCGAGCGGCTTCCCAACACCAGCCACGTCGCTTTCCCCGGTGTTTCCGCCGAAGCGCTGATGATCCGGTTGGATCTAGACAGCTTTGCCGTCTCGTCGGGCGCCGCGTGCTCGTCGGGCAAGGTCGAGCCGAGCCGTGTGCTCACGGCCATGGGAATCGAAGCCTCGGAGGCACTGGCTTCGATTCGCGTGAGCTTCGGCCTGGGTAACGACGAGCGGCAAGTCGACGGTCTGCTCGAGGCGCTGGATCGCCACGTCGGCGAGCTCCGCCGGGCGTCCCTCGGCAAGGTCTCGGGAGGAGAACGGTGAGCGGACGGCCGGCTGTCGACGACGCGGGGCGGGTCGCGGTGGCGATGAGCGGCGGTCTCGACTCGTCGGTTACAGCCTGGTTGCTGTCTCGCGGCGAGCGTCCGGTGGTCGGATTGTCGATGCTCCTGTGGGATCGCTCGGCGGAAGAGAGAAACGGTCGGTGTTGCGGCGCGCTCGATCTGGGCGACGCTCGACGGGTGGCGCAGCAATGCGGCATTCGCCACTACACCCTGCATCTCGAGGAGGACTTCCGCCGCGAAGTGGTCGATCCGTTTGTCGATGACTATCTAGCAGGCCGGACTCCTGTTCCGTGCACGCGCTGCAATACCTTCATCAAGTTCGACCTGTTTCTGGAGCGAGCGCGGGCGCTGGGTTGCGACCGCATCGCCACCGGCCACTACGCCAGAATCGTCCGGGGCTCCGGCGGCTTTGAGCTCCACCGGGCCATTCATGAAGAAAAGGACCAGAGCTACTATCTTTTCGAGTTGACCCAGGAGCAGCTCGCGGCGGCGGAGTTTCCCTTGGGGGAGATGAGCAAGCGGGAGGTTCGAGAGCTGGCGCGTCGGGCGGCCCTGGTGGTGGCCGAGAAGAGCGAGTCGATGGAGATTTGCTTTGTCGACGGCGGCGTGCGGGATTTTGTCGAGCAACAGGCCGCGCAGCGCGGCCTGGCGATCGCCGCCGGGCAGGCGAGCCGGGTCGTCGACCGCCACGGCGCGACCCTCGGCCGGGGCGAGCCTTACTATCGTTACACGGTGGGCCAGCGGCGGGCGATCGGGGTGAGCGCGTCCGAGAAGCTCTATGTCTTGAAGGTCAAGCCGTCGGCGAACCAGATCGAGGTCGGACCGCGGGAGAGCTTGGCGGCCTCGGGGCTCGACGGGGCGCGCGCACACTGGATCGCCGAGGAGCCCGACGGCGAGATCGAGGCCACGGTCCGCATCCGCGCCCGCCACTCGGGTGTCGCGGCGCGGATCCGGCCTCTGGGTGGCGGGCGCGTGGAGGTCGAGTTCGCGACTCCCCAGGAGGCGGTGACACCCGGGCAGGCGGCGGTCTTCTATCGGGACAGCCGGGTTCTGGGTGGCTGCTGGATCGATCGACCGCTGGGCGACCGTCGAGCAGGGGCGCCGCGTACCGCCTGAACCGCATCAACAAAAGGAGCGCGAGAGTGTCGAAGGTACCAATCAGACAGCAGATCGCCAAACGGGCCCATGTCGGCTCGCTCTTGGAGTACGAGCGGTTGTATAAGAACTCGCTGGAGAATCCGGAGGGATTCTGGCTCGAGCGGTCCAAGAGGCTCGACTGGTTTCGAGATCCGGATCGGGCCGGCGAGTGGGACTTTGACGCGGCGAAGATCTCCTGGTTCCGCGGCGGCCAGCTCAACGCTTGCCACAATTGCGTCGACCGGCACCTGGAGGCGAGAGGCGATAAGACCGCCATCATCTGGGCCGCCGACGAGGCCGGCCAGTACGAGCACATCACCTACCGCGATCTCGATCGGCGCGTCGGCCGCCTCGCCAACGTGCTGTTGGCGCACGGCGTGCGCCGCGGCGACCGGGTCTGCATCTACCTGCCGATGATCCCCGACCTGGCCGCGATGATGCTGGCGTGCGCCAGGATCGGCGCCGTCCATTCGGTTGTTTTCGCCGGCTTCTCGGCCGAGTCGCTGCGCGACCGGATGGTCGACGCCGGTTGCAAGATCCTGGTGACCGCCAACGAGGGTCTTCGCGGCGGCAAGACGATCCCGCTCAAGAAGATCTCGGACGAGGCCCTCGCCGGGCTCGAGGATCTGGTGGAGACCGTGCTGGTCGCCCGCCGCACCGATACCGAGGTCGAGATGGTCGAGGGGCGTGACCATTGGCTGGCCGAGGAGGCTGCGGGACAGAGCACCACCTGCCCGGTCGAATGGATGGATGCCGAGGACCCGCTGTTTGTTCTCTACACCTCGGGCTCCACGGGCAAACCCAAGGGCCTGCTGCATACCACAGGCGGCTATCTGCTCTACGCTTCCCTGACTCACGAGACCGTTTTCGACGTCCATGAAGACGATGTCTATGCTTGCGTAGCGGACATCGGATGGGTCACCGGGCACAGCTACATCGTCTACGGACCGCTGGCCAATGGGGCCACTACGGTGATGTTCGAATCCACACCGCTCTACCCGGACCCGGGCCGCTACTGGAGGCTGGTGGACGACCTCGGGGTGACGGTCTTCTACACTGCTCCCACCGCCATCCGGGCGATCGCCCGCGAGGGGGACGAATGGGTCGATCGCTACGATCGAGGGTCGCTCCGCATCCTGGGCACGGTCGGCGAGCCGATCAACCCCGAGGTCTGGCAGTGGTACTACGATGTCGTCGGGGGTGGCCGATGCGCCATCGTGGACACCTGGTGGCAGACCGAGACCGGGGGCATCCTGATCACGCCGCTCCCGGGAGCGATCGAGGCCAAGCCCGGCTCGGCGACGCTGCCTTTCTTCGGTGTCGAGCCGGTGTTGGTGGACGAAGACGGCGCGGTGGTGGAGGGCAACGATGTGCAGGGGAACCTCTGTCTCGCACGCTCCTGGCCGGGACAGGCGCGCACGATCTTTGGCGATCATGCCCGTTTCCGCGAGACCTACTTCAGCCAGTATCCGGGCCGCTACTTCACCGGCGACGGGTGTCGCCGCGATGAGGACGGCTACTACTGGATCACCGGCCGGGTGGACGACGTGCTCAACGTCTCGGGCCACCGGTTGGGCACCGCCGAGGTCGAAAGCGCCCTGGTGGCCCACGAATCGGTTGCCGAGGCCGCGGTCGTCGGATTCCCGCACGAGATCAAGGGCACCGGCATCTACGCCTATGTGCTGGTGACACCCGAGTTTCAGGAGACCGAGACCGAGGAGTTGGTCGATGTGCTCCGAAGCCAGGTGCGGCGGGCCATCGGTCCCATCGCCACACCGGACCGGATCCAGATCGCGCCGGGCCTCCCCAAGACCCGCTCGGGCAAGATCATGCGGCGGATTCTGCGCTCGATCGCCGCCGGGGAGTACGAGAGCATGGGGGACATCAGCACCCTGGCCGAGCCCGCCGTGGTGGCAAAGCTGGTCGAAGCCCACCGCGGCACCACGGGCGGCTAGATTCGAAACCGGCTTTTCGCCGGGTCGATCGGCGAGAAAAACGGCGGTTGCACCATAAAAACGGCGCGGCCGCCGTTCCTTACTTTTACGCCGGCGGCGCTAACTTTCGATCAACAAAGGCAAAGAGATGCATACGCATCGCCCGATTCTTCTGGCACGGCCCGTGCTCCTTTGGGGGGTACACCGCGAATCGATCGCGGCACGAGAGGAGAAACGAAATGCCTTGGATTTGGATCTGGAACGGCTTCGCATCAGTCTACGGTTATCTCTGGTCGGACAAGGGCTAGAAAAGGCCTTTTGGAGCGCCGGTCGATCACCCGCTCCTCCCAGGGGGACCTCCCCCGCGGAGCTCGGCTCCTAGATCGGCCGGCGCATCGGCGGCAGCTTTTCGGCAGCCTGTCCCGGCGGCTTGAAGCCGCCGCGCGGAGTCGGCGGTTTCCCGCTTCCGTCACTCCGCGCCGCCGGGGCGCTTTTTTTCTTTCCCTCTTACGACCAGCGTGAGCTCGCCCTTGATCGAGCTTCTGGCTTCCATCTCCTGACCGATCTCGGTCAGGGATCCACGAATGACTTCCTCGTGGAGCTTGGTGAGCTCCCGGCACAGGGCCGCCGGCCGGTCGCCGAGCTCGGTGAGAGCGTCTTTCAGGCTGGCGACGATCCGGTGGGGCGACTCGAAAAACACCAGCGTGTGGTCGAGCCCGGCAAACCGCCGGTAAAAAGTCCGGCGCTTGCCGCGTTTTGGGGGTGGGAACCCCGCGAAGGTGAAGGGCTGCGGGGGCAAGGCTGAGACCGCCAGCGCGGCGAGGATCGCCGAGGGACCGACGATCGGCTCCACCCGGATCCCGGAGCGGGCCGCTTCGCGGACCAGCACAAACCCCGGGTCCGACACCAGCGGAGTGCCGGCGTCGGCGGTCAATGCCACGGTGCGGCCGGCTTCGAGCTCCGCGAGCAGACGGGGCACACGCGCTCGCTCGTTGTGCTCGTGGAACGAGACGAGCCTCTTGTCGAGACCCAGGTGGTGAAGCAAGCGTCCGGTGACGCGGGTGTCCTCGCAGGCCACGATGTCGGCCCTCTCCAGGGCCTCTCGCGCGCGCGGTGAGAGGTCCTGTAGATTCCCGATCGGGGTCGAAACGAGGAGCAGGCTGCCGGGCATGTCCGCCCCGTCTACCATTCAGTCATTTCCGGCGGCGCAGTAGGAGGTTGGTGAGAAGGGCGGGCTAGTCCCGGGGAATCTCCCGGTCCAGGTTGATGGCGCTTCCGGAGAGACGCGCGATGAGCATCAGGCGTCGCTTGAAACGATTGCGGCGCTCGAGCTGCTGGATCTTTTCTACCACCGGTGCGTCGTAGCCGCGAGCGACGATCTCCCGGGGCGCCAGACCACGGTCAAACATCAGGTAAAGGATCTCGTCGGCGAGCGCGTAGCCAAAGCCCAGCTCGGCTTCGTCGGTCTGACCGGGCCACAGATCCGCGGACGGTTTCTTGTCGACGACCTCGGCCGGTAGCTCGAGGTGCCGGCCGAGCTGCCAAACCTGCTGTTTGTACAGATCGCCGAGCGGATTGATCGAGCTGGCGTTGTCGCCAAAGATCGTCGAGTAGCCGAGCAGGATCTCGGTCTTGTTGGAGGTACCGAGAACCAGACAGCCCCGTTTCTTGGCCTGGTCGAACAGGATCGACATCCGCTCACGGGCCATCTTGTTGCCGCGTCTCAGGCGGTCCGCCTCCGGTTCGTAGTGGTCGAAATAGGGGTCGACCATGGGCGAGATGTCGATCACGGGTAGATCGAGGCCAAGGCTCTCGGCGGTGGCTCGGGCGTCGCGTCGCGACTCGTCGGTCGAAGCGCTGTAGGGCAAGAAGAAGGCGTGTACCCGCCCGCGCCCCAGCGCCCGCACGGCCAGCGCCGTCGACAGTGCCGAGTCCACGCCGCCGCTCAGACCGACGACCATTCCCTCGGCGCCGGCGGTGTCGGCGGCGTCGCGGATAAACGACTCGAGCACCGCGACCGCCAGGGAGGCATTGAGCTCGAGCCGCGCGCTGACTTCCTCTTTGCGGATCACCGTGCCCCCTCGATGTCCGTGCGCTCAGACCGCGGTGTTCTGATATCCGTGCGCTCGGAGCGCGGTGTTCTGATATCTGTGCGCTCAGAGCGCACAAGCGGCAGCCGCCAGCGCAGGCGGTCGACTTCGCGCAAGTCGATGTCGGCGAGGAGCAAGTGCTCTTCGAGGTAAGGCGCCCGGGCCATGACCTCGCCCCCCGGACGCACCACGTGGCTGCCGCCGCTGTAGAAGGAGCCCTCTTCCCAGCCAACGCGGTTGCAGTAGAGGACCCAGCAGGTGTTGACCAGCGCGGTCGAGCGGGTCAACGATTCCCAATCGCGATGACTCTCGGGCACCTCGCCGGACCCTACCCGACCGGGGCCGGCCGAGATGACGGTCAGCATTTTGGCGCCGGCGATCGCCAGGTTGCGCGCGAGGTGTGGGTGCCAGAGATCTTCACAGATCAGCATTCCGAGGTGCCGGCCGTCGGTGTCGGCGAGCGCCAGCTCGTCCCCGGGCCCAAAAAAACGCCCCTCCTGGAAGATCCCGTAGGTGGGCAGGTACAACTTGCGATGAACATGGTTGACCTGGCCGGAATGGATCAACAGCGAGCTGTTGTAGAGGACCCCCTTGTCGTCCTCCTCGACCAGGCCGACGACGACCGACATGCGGCCGGCCGCCTCGAGCAAACGCTGAATCGTTTGCGAGCCGCGGTGCATCGCCACTCGTCCGGTCAGATGCAAGAGACGGTAGCCGGTGAGCGACAGCTCGGGAAAA
The DNA here is from genome assembly GCA_965224065.1 of Candidatus Multivoradales bacterium. Lineage (GTDB taxonomy): Bacteria > Acidobacteriota > Thermoanaerobaculia > Multivoradales > JAHEKO01 > JAOTZA01. Next base: position 1,884,153 of record CBDCYF010000005.1, on the reverse strand, counting down.
ACCAGCAGCTCGACGCCTTGGTCGCGGGCCCGTTCGATCCACTCCAGATGCCGCTCCAGGTTGGCCTCGACGTGGCCCAGGCGAGAGTCGATCTGCGCGAGTCCGACGGTCAGTTGGGTGCTCATTTTGGGGCCGGAACGCGGCGTTCGAGAAGTGATCCCATGGTAGCATGTGACCCCGATGAAGCTGCGCCGCCGCGTCGTGCTCGCGCTGACCGCCGCCGCGCTGGCCCCGCTTCCGGCCGTGTCCCAGGCGACGCCGGGCGAAGACCTTCCCACACAGCCCGAGATCCTCGACCGTATCCTCGCGGTCGTCGACGAAGACCCGATTCTGGCCTCGGATGTGGACCGGGTGTTGGGGCTCGGGATCGTCTCGGCCGAGCCGGAAGGGGACACGTCGGATGAGAAGCAAGAAACGCTTCGGCGCCGCGTCCTCGACCAGTTGATCGAGGAGCGGCTCCGTTTCCACGAGATCGATCGGTTTGGCTTCACCGAGGTCTCGCTGGCCGACGTCGAGAAGGGCTATCAGGGTATCCGGCGGCGTTTTGGAAGCGAGCAGGCGTTTCGCCAGCGTCTCACCGAGCTGGGGCTCGATCCCGATGGGGTACGCCAGCTTGTGGCGAGACAGATCATGGTGTTGACGTTTGTCGAGGAGCGTCTGGGGCCGCGGGTGTTTGTCGGCAGCGACGACATCCGGGCCTACTACGACGGTCCGCTGACCGACGAGCTGCGAGCCGGCGGTCGTAGCGTGCCGCCGCTCGAGTCGGTGCGCGAAGACATCCGAGCCGTGCTCAAAGAAGCGCGGCTCAACGAAGAGATCGAGCGCTGGACCGAGGAGCTGTGGCGCGAGGCCGACGTTGAGGACTACTTCGACCGGCCCCTGGCGGAGCTTCCGACCCAAACGGTTTTTTCGGTCGACTGAAAAGACCGGTTTTGCTTCACGCTCCGGGCGCCTAGGGGCTGCCCGTTGCTCCAGCCGAAGAGCGGGCCGGGGCAAGCCCGGCCCCTACACGGCTGGTTCCGGTCGTCTCGCCTTTTTTGTAGGGGCCGGGCTTGCCCCGGCCCGGCCTTTAGTTCCCTTTGTCTGAAGCGGCCGCCGTCTCTGGCGGCCGTTTGTCCGACCGCACCGTCGTTCGGCCGGCAGGGCGCCGGCCGCTTCAGCCCAATCTCGGCCTAATTCACCGTCTCGCTGACGAGCTCGCCCGACACCGCGGGGGCCTCGCCATGAAACTCCCCGTAGAGCTCCCGGTACTGTTCGCGCGTCGACAGCACACGGCCAAGATAGGCGCGGGTCTCGGGGAAGCCCACCTTGGAGAGGAACTCCACCGGCTCTCGGCTGTAGCAGTAGCTGCGCCACAGCTCGGCCTGGCGCTCGCCGGCGTTGTAGGCTGCGATCACCTCCGGTGTAGAACCGTCAAACCGTCGCGAGAGCTCGCTCAGATACGCGGCCCCCAAGTTGATCGCAACCTCCGGCCGGTGAAGCTCGGCGGCGGCGACCCGCTCTCTGCCGGTGGCCGCGGCCATGCGATTCGCCGTCGGCAGCACCAACTGGGTGAGCCCCCGGGCCGAAGCCGCCGACACCGCGAGCGGGTCGAAGCGGCTTTCTTCCCGAATCAACGCCGTCAGTAGGGTTGGGTCGATCCTGTAGTTTGCGGCCTCGCGCGAGATGATCTCCCGGTAGGGGCGAGGGAAGATCAGCCGCCGGAGCCCGGCGGGGAGCAAGCCGTCGGGCACCAAATCCGTGGCCGTGTTCTGGAGGATCTCTGCGATCCGCAGCGAGTCGCGGTGCGCTCCCGCACGGGCCAGGAGCTCCGCGGCGGTAAAGCCCAGCGAGGCGTCGGCGAGCGGGAAGTGCTTTCGGATGGCCGGAGACCCCGCCCGCCACCGACCGAGCGCCAGCAGCATCTCCTCCGGCTGTCCGAGGGTAGCGGTCCACAGCGGCCACTCCTCGACCGGCTGAAACGCGATCTGCAGAAAGGGCGCGGCGCGACGGGTGGCGGAGAGGCTCGCGATAAGACGGCGCTTTGCCTCGGCCCCGAAGGGGTCGTCATCACCCAGCAGAAGCCAGGCGTGATAGAGCGAGTTGGCCTGGCTGGTGCTGGCCAACCGGCGCGCCAGCTCGCGGGCCCGCGGCGCGAGCTCGGGCTTCGCCAGCCGAGCCGCGGCGGCGCGGCCAAAGGGGTGGGACCAACGGGCGCTCAGGGCGCCCAGATAGGCGTCGATCGCTTCTTCTGGGCGGCCCTCCAGCTCGTCGAGACGGCCTTGCCAGTACTCGATCTCACCGGTACTGAGATCCAGCGACCGGGCCGCGTCCGCGAGCCACCGTCCACTCCGGTCGGTGCGCTCGCGGACCAGGTCGGAGCTGGCCAGAAACAACGCCGCCCGACCAAAGAGCTTGCGCCACTCTCGCCGCGAGCCGAGAACTTCGTAAAGCTGCAGTGCCGACTCCTCTTTTCCCGTGCGCCATTCGACTCTCAGCGCGGAGATCAGGTTGGCGTCCGCCCACCGGCCATCCGAATCCGCCAGATACCCGAGCCGGTAGCTCTGGCTGGCGGCGCTCCAGTTGCCGGAAAGCTCGTAGCTACGACCCTGTTGATAGAGGGCGCGGGCCTTCTCCTCGGGCCGGCGAACCGTCGCCGCGAGCTGTCCAAAGCGGGAAGCTGCCTGAAGGTAGCTCTCCTGCCAGAAGTGGGAGCGCGCCAGGGCGTACAGGGTCTCGCCGTCCCCGATGGAAGGATGGCCGCCAGCCTGTCCGGCAGGTGTTCCCGTGTGTGCTCCCGTGGTTGTTCCCGATGACGGCGCGCCGGATCCCATGCCGACGCTCAGGCCTTGTTCGAGATACGTGATGGACAGGTCGAACTGCCGGTGGCGGTGAAAGACCCGCCCCACTAGGAGGGCCATCTCCCGCTCGGGAAGAGCTTTCTGCTCCAATCGCGTCAGCCGCTCGGCGGCGCCGCGCGCGGTCTCGTCGTTGCCGTTTTGCTGCAGCAGACCCAGCAGACGGGCCACCGCTCCCTCCACGTTCCCGTGGCTCAAGTCGCAGTCGCTCCGCGCCAGTTGGAGGCGGCGAAGGTCTCGCTCCGGCAGTTGCCAGGTGTCGACCTGGCCGAGCAGGCGGCAGTCCCCGCCACCGGCGAGGCTGTGGATCATCAAGGACGCCGCGGGTCGTACCAGCCGCTCCGGCGGTCTGCCGGACAGCAGACCGGCGAGCAGCCCGGCCGCGACCTCCGGATGCCCCTGCGAAAGCTGAACGAGCGCCAGCCGGTAGCGGCTGTAGGCGGCCAGCGCCGGGCTCGAGCCGATCGATTGGGCAAAGGCCTCATGGGCCTCGCGCAGGCGTCCGGCATCTTCGAGCAGTGCGCCGCGCAGGTGGTGCAGACCGAGCTCGGCGGCGCCGACGGGGTCCTCTTCGACCAGCCGGTCGACGGCGGCAAGTGTCTCCTCGGTGCGGCCTTCGAGCTGGAGCCGAACCAGTTGGAGTCTCGGATCCTGGGTTCCCGAGTCCGGGGGCGGCGGATCCTGGGCCGCTGCCGCCGTCACCCCGGCCGCGGTGATGAGTAGGAGTGTCCGGATCATCCGGGAGGCCAAGCGAGCCGCCGCCCGCCCAGCAGATGGAGGTGCAGATGGAAGACGGACTGGCCACCGTCCTCGAGGCAGTTGGTCACCAGTCGAAAACCGCTCTTGTCCAGACCGAGTTGGCGCGCGATCTCGATCGCCGCGCTCTGCAGCTTGCCCAGAATCGCGCCCCCCTCGTCGGGCACGTCGAGAAGCGTTGCGATGTGCCGCCGCGGGATCACCAGGACGTGGACCGGAGCTTGGGGCGACAGGTCGTGAAACGCGACGACGTCGTCATTCTCGAAAACCAGCTCGGTGGGGATCTCGCCCCCGGCGATTTTGCAGAAAATACAATCCGACATCTGTTTGGCCTAAGAGGGATCTCAGCCGTTACGGCGCTCGACCCTCGCCCCCAGGGTCTGCAATTTCAGTTCCATTTCTTCGTAGCCGCGATCCAGGTGATAGATGCGGTCGACGACCGTCTTCCCCTCGGCCGCCAGCGCGGCCAGCACCAGACAGGCCGAGGCCCTGAGGTCCGTGGCCATTACCTTGGCGCCCGACAGCGGAGTGGGTCCGTGGACCCGGGCAAAGCTGCCGTCGATCTCGATCTCCGCCCCCATTCGATTGAGCTCGGGCACGTGCTGGAAGCGGTTCTCGAAGACGGTCTCGCACACCGTGCAGCCGCCTTCCGCCTGGGTCATCAGGGCGAGGTACTGTGCCTGCAGATCGGTGGGAAACCCCGGGTGCGGCGCAGTGACGATGTCCCGTGGCTTGAGGTCTGCCGGGCGAGTGAGCCGGAGCCCGTCCCCGACGGCCTCGATCTGGCAGCCGCACTCGGTCAGCTTCTCGGTGAGCGGTGCCAGATCGGCGGCGTGGGCGCCGTCCAGAGTCACGTCGCCACCGCTGATGGCGCCGGCCACCAGATAGGTGCCGGCCTCGATGCGGTCGGGGAGAATCCGGTGTTCGGTCCCCCCGAGGGTCTCCACACCCTCGATCTCGATGACCTCCTCTCCGGCGCCGCGGATGCGGGCTCCCATCTTCCCAAGCATCTCGGCCAGGTCCCGAACCTCGGGCTCGCGGGCGCAGTTCTCGAGCACCGAAGTGCCGCGGGCCAGGCTGGCCGCCATGAGCAGATTTTCGGTGCCGCCGACGGTCGGCATGGCAAAACGGAACCGCCCGCCTTGCAGGCGGTTGGCGCGGGCGGTGACGTAGCCGTGCTCGAGACGCACCTCGGCTCCCAACGCCTCCAGCCCGGCGAGGTGCTGGTCGATCGGCCGTACCCCGATGGCGCAACCTCCCGGAAGCGAAACCCGAGCGTGACCCAGCCGCGCGACCAGCGGACCCAGGACCAGGACGCTGGCGCGCATGGTCTTGACCAGCTCGTACGGCGCGTCGTCTGCATCGGCGGGCGAGTCGTGCCGTAGGACCAGGCGGTCCTGGCGCTCGGTCGCGCTCACCCCCAGGTGCATCAAAAGCCGCGTCATAGTGGAGATGTCGCGCACCCGTGGGAGGCGAGCGAGAGTGATCGGCTCGTCGGTCAGGAGGCTGGCGGCCAGCGCGGGCAGCGCGGCGTTCTTGGCGCCCGCGATCGGGACAGTCCCCTCGAGCCTGGCCGGTCCTTCGATGTGGAGTTGTTCCATTTAGTGTTTTTCCAAAACGGCGATCCGCTCGATCCCGGCGTAGTCGCGCCGGGTCCTGCGGAGCATAAACCGGCCGGGTGCGAGAAGAGTGCCGAGCCGACCGCCATGGAGGTGCCCCATCTCGATCAGAAGCGGCGTTCCTTTGGGCAGCCCTTCGAGCTCCAGCAGAATGCGCGCGATCACGGTGTCCGGGGAACCCGGCGCGAACAGCGCCGTTGCAGGCTCGAAACGGGCGACCTCGGGTGAGATCGAGTCGATCTCTTCCGGACCGAGATAGGGTGGGTTGGACACCACCAGGTCGAAACCCGTCAAGCTCAGACCGGTCGCGAGATCTGCGGCGACCGGACGAACCCGATGGCCGACCCGGTGCCGCCGGATGTTGGCCGACGCCACTGCCAGTGCCGCCGGGGAAACGTCCACGGCCACCGTAGGAGCGCTCAGCTCGATCGCCAGGGTCACCGCCAAGCAACCCGAGCCGGTCCCCAGGTCCAGGATCCGTGGGGTAGGGGGCAGATCGAGCTTCAGCGCCTCCTCGACCAAGTGCTCGGTCTCGGGCCTCGGGATCAGAACCCTGGAGTCGATCTCGAACAGCCGGCCAAAAAACTCCTTGCGACCGACGAGATAGGCGACCGGCTCGCCGGTGAGCCGGCGGGCGATGAGCGACCGGAAGCGGCCGGCGTGCTCATCGCCCACGCGTTCCCGATCGCGGGCGAGCACCTGGGCCTCGGTCAGCCCCAAGACATGGCCGAGCAGCAGCGTCGACTCCCGGGGAGAGGCCTCAAAAGCCGCCGTCGAGAGCTGCCGGCGCCCAAACTCGTCGAGCTCCCGGATCGAGACCGTCACCGGATCAGTGTACCCAAGCGCCGGATGGTCGCCTGCAAGGCGAGCGGGACCCGGTCGGAGCCTCCCCAGGGCACGTCGCGCGCAACTCGGACTCCGGCGACAGAGGCGCGCGACTCGGTTTCCCTCGCGCCGGATCGGGCGCAAACTGCGATGGCCAAAGCCCTGCGCTCGGTCAAACGTCCCTGTGGAGGCTCCGACCAGGCCCCGCTTGGATCCGCTCTTCAATTCAGGCTGAGTCCAGTCCCCTGGCCTCAGGGAATACGTCGGCCTCCTCGTGCGTTGCATAAAGGCGCTCGATCGGCTACTATTTGCCGCCCTGCGTAGGGGCCGCCGCCCCCGAGGATCACAAAGCACCAGGCTATCGAGAGGTCACGAGATGAAAGAAGGTATTCACCCAGAGCTCCACCTGGTGACCGTCACCTGCGCCTGCGGCAGCTCGTTCCAGACCCACTCGACCCAGCCCGAGCTGCGGCTCGAGATCTGCAGTGCTTGCCATCCGTTCTACACCGGCAAGCAGAAACTGGTCGACTCGGCCGGCCGTGTGGAGCGCTTCCAGCGCCGTTACGGCATCGAATCGGCCAACCAGTAGCCTCCGCCGGCCGAGCCGCCTGAACGGCGGCGCGGGGTGCCGGCGATCCTGAAAACGGCGCTCGTGTGCAGGGCCGCGCGCGTGCCGTGCTCCCTGCGCGCTTTGCAATAGACTCAAGTCCCATCGGAGAACCCATGCTCGAACGTCTCGAAGAACTGGTCGAAAAACACCGCGAGCTCACCGAGAAACTCGCCGATCCCGCGCTCGCCAGCGACCCCGCGGCGATTGCCGAGACCGGGAAGAAGCTCTCGGAGCTGGCTCCGGTGGTCGAGTTGTACCGCGAGATCGAGAAGGTCGAGCGGCAGCTCGCCGAGACCGAAGAGATGCTCTCCGAGCTCGACAAGGGCGACGAGCTCTATGCGATGGCTTCGCAGGAGCGCGAGAGTCTTGCCGCGCGCCAAAACGAGCTCCAGGAGAGCCTCAAGCGCGAGCTCACCCCCAAGGACCCCAACGACCAGCGCAACGTGGTGCTCGAGATCCGGGCCGGTACCGGGGGCGACGAGGCGACCCTGTTCGCGGCGGAGCTCTTCCGCATGTACAGTCGGTTCGCCGAACAACAGAAATGGAAGGTCGAGATCATCGACCTGTCCGAATCCGGGATCCGTGGCATCAAGGAGGTCTCGGCAATCGTCGAAGGGCGCGGCGCCTATAGCCGGCTCAAATACGAAGCCGGTGTCCACCGGGTGCAGCGAGTGCCCGAGACCGAAGCGTCCGGCCGCATCCACACCTCCGCGGTCACGGTGGCGGTGCTGCCGGAGGCCGAGGACGTCGAGATCGAGATCAGCGAGAAGGACCTCAGGATCGACCGCTTTTGCTCTTCGGGCCCGGGCGGGCAGGGGGTCAACACCACGTACTCCGCGGTCAGAATCACCCATCTGCCGACGGGGATCGTGGTCTCTTGCCAGGACGAGCGCAGCCAGATCAAGAACCGCGCCAAGGCTATGCGGGTACTCAAGTCACGGCTGCTCGAGATCAAACGCTCGGAAGCCGAGGCCGAGCTGACCGAGGAGCGCCGCAAGATGGTGGGATCGGGCGATCGCTCAGAGAAGATCCGTACCTACAATTTTCCCCAGAACCGAGTCACCGACCATCGGGTCGGGCTGACCCTCCACAAGCTGCCGACCATTCTCGAAGGTGAGCTCGAACCCTTGATCGAGCCGCTGGCCGACCACTTTCAGGCCGAGCGGATGAAGGAGACCGTCGAGGCCGGAGCGGGCTGATCCGGGCGGTATAGGGTTCGCCCGCCGCCCGCAATTTCGCGTGGCCTGAAGCGGCCGCCGCCCCTGGCGGCCGTTCGACCGTCGCCTCTGGCGGCCGTCCGGGTCAGAGCCCGAGGTTGTCGACCGATACGTTCAGCCGCTTCATCATCTCGTGGAGCGTCGTGGGCTTGACGCTCAGGAGCTCGGCGGCGCGTTTCTGGACCCCGCCCGCGGCCTGGAGGGCCTTGACGATCAGTTGCCGCTCGTAGGCGCTCATCGCCTCCTTGAGCGAGATCCCGTTGTCGGGAAGGGTCGCCGGCGCCACTCCGGCACCCTCGGGGTTGGCGACGCTGGGCGGCAACGCTTCGATCGAGATCGTGTCGCTCTTGGCCAGCACGACCGCGCGCTCTATGACGTTCTCGAGCTGTCGGACATTGCCGGGCCACCGGTAGTCGAGAAGCGCCTGCATGGCTTCGGGTGAGATCGATTCCACCTGCTTTTCGTTTTCTTCGGTGTACTTGTCGAGAAAGTGCCGCAGCAGCAGGGGGATGTCGTCGACCCGCTCCCGCAGAGGCGGGAGCTGGATGGTGATGACGTTGAGCCGGTAGTACAGGTCCTCGCGAAACTCACCATCGCGCACCTTGGCTTCCAGGTCCGCGTTGGTGGCGGCGATCACGCGCGCGTCGGCCTTGAGCGTTTCGACGCCACCCAGGCGCATGAACTCCTTCTCCTGGATCACGCGCAGCAGCTTGGCCTGGGTGTCGATGGGGATGTTGCCGATCTCGTCGAAGAAGATCGAGCCGTTGGTCGCCATCTCGAACAACCCCTTCTTGTTCGAGACCGCGCCGGTAAAGGCTCCCTTGACGTGACCAAAGAGGTTCGACTCGAGAAGATCGGGGGGCATCGAGCCCGAGTTGACGGTGACAAAGGGCCCCTTGGCGCGCCCCGAATGATGGTGGATCGCCTTGGCCACCAGCTCCTTCCCGGTGCCGCTCTCGCCCAGGATCAAGATGTTCGATTTGGCCGGTGCCGCCAGCTTGATGGTCTCGAACACCTGTTCCATCGGCTTGGACTTGCCGATGATATTGGCGAAGGCGTAGCGTTGGCGGAGCTGCTCGCGCAGCGCGCGGTTTTCGGCCCGCAAGCGCCGCCGTTCGAGCCCCTGTCTCAGAGTGAGGAGTACTTCCTCGTTTTTGAACGGCTTGGGGATGTAGTGATACGCGCCCTCGCGCATCGCCTCGATGGCGCCCTCGATCGATGAGTAGGCGGTAATGACCACGACAACCTGGTCGGGGTCGTCTATCTGGATCCGTTTGAGTACGTCGAGCCCGGGAACGTCCGGGAGCATCAGGTCCAGCAGGACGAGATCGACGTCCTCCTTGGCGAGCAGGGCGAGACCTTCTTCGCCCGTGCGGGCGTTGAGAGTTGAGTAGCCTTCCTTTCGCAGCAGCGAAGTGAGGACGTCCTGGAGAACCTCCTCGTCGTCGATGATGAGGATGTTCACGGTCCGCTAGGTCTTGCTCTCCGCGGAGCCCTCGACGGCAAGCGGCAGCTCGACGATAAACCGGCAACCCTCTCCCGGCTGGCTCACCACCCGGATCGTGCCGTGATGGCGTCGGATGATGTTGTAAGAGATCGACAGACCCAGCCCCGTGCCCCCGCTCGACAGCTTGGTCGAGTAGAACGGTTGGAAGATCTTGTCGAGGTCGGCCGGGGGTATCCCGGGTCCGTTGTCCTCGATGGTGATCCAGGCCATCGCGGTACCCGCGCCCCGCGGGCGGCTCGAGCCGGCGGCAACCGTCAGCTTGGCGTTCTCGGTCTCGCTCATCGCGTCGATGGCGTTGAGGGTCAAGTTGGTGACCACCTGCTGAAGCTCGATAGTGTTGCCGACGACCTCGATCTTGTCGCCGGGGACCTGCCACTCGAGCCCCACGTGCTGCTGGTGAAGACGCTCTCGGAGCAGATCGAGGCTCTCGTCGACCATCGGGCCGAGGTCGAGCGTCGTGTGTTCGCCGCCCCGGTTGCGCGCGAAGTCGAGCAGGCCGTTGACGATATTGGCGGCGCGGAACGTCTGGCTCTCGACTTTTTTGAGCAGCTTGTGCCGCGGGTCGTCGCTCGGGGTCTCCGCCAGGAGCATCTGCGCGTAGCTCGAGATGCCGGTGATCGGTGTGTTGACCTCGTGGGCGACCCCGGCGGCGAGCATTCCCAACGACGCCAGCCGGTCTTTTTCCTTGAGGGCGTTCTCCATCGCCACACGGTCGGTCACGTCCTGGACTACGATCACGCGGTGGCCCTTGGAATCGGGGGCCGGAAGCGGAGCGGCGCTCAATTGCAGATAGCGCTCGGAACCGTCATGCGCCGAAAGACTGATCTCGCGCAACCCCTCACCGGGCCGTGGCAGGGGCTCGGAGGGCAGGTAGTCGTGAAGCTTCTTGCCGCTCAGATCCTCGGGCCGGGTCTCGAGCAAAAGGCCGAGGGCCGCGTTGGCCGAGACGATTTGGGCGTCGCCGTCCACCACCGCGATGCCGGCCGGGGAAGACTCGATGATCTGCTCGGTGAAGCGTTGGAGCCGCGACACTTCCTCGAGCTGCCGCTGGACCTGCCCGAGGAGTTGGGCGTTCTCGATCGCCAGCGCGACTTGGTTGAACAACCCGCGCAGCAGATCGACGTCATCGCTCGACAGCGGGATGCCGTCGCCCTTGTACGAGGTGACCACCATGCCGAGGCTGTGAGCCCGGACCTTGAGGGGGAAGCCGTATCGGTAGCCCGCCGCGTGGAGCTTGTGAGCGGTCGACAGGTTGCTGGCGGGGAAGTCCACCACCGCGAAGCTGTTGACTTCGGCGTCCCAAAAGTCTCCCGAGAACTCTTCGGCGGAGAGAAACGGCTCTAGGACGCCATCCCCCGAGGTGAGCTCGGCCGTCTCCCGCGAGGACCGGTGAGCCGGGTGGAGCGAGTGGCCCCTGAGGCTGAGGACCGTCGTCAGCGGGATCCCCAAGCTGGCTTGGAGCTCGGCGGCCAGCCGGCTCGACAGACGCTCGAGATCGGTCTCGCCGATGATCTCCCGGCCGAAGTCGGTGAGCGCTCGCCGGCGGCTGTATGCGCCGCGGTACTGCACCCGTTCGAGGGACTCGCTCAAGCTCCGCCGGGTCGGGATCATCAGCCCCGCGATCGAGACCCCCGACGCAAAGACCAGGAGGTTCCGTCCGAGCTCGAGGTTCTCCGGGACGATGCGGCTTACGACCAGGTTGGCAAGCGAAAAACCGATGGCACCGATCACGATGGTCAGGCCGAGCGACAGCGTGTCGCGTACGACGATCCCGATGTCCCATAGCCGGTAACGCAGGATGGCGTACGCAAACGTGAGGGGCACCAGGGCCAGCGGCAGCACCGCGCCCGCGGTGACTACCTGCGGCAGCGTCGAGCCGAGCTCGCGCGGCAGCAGGTAGAGAAAGATAAACGGGAGAAAGCCGGCCGCCATGCCGACCGCGATCCAGGTGGCCTGCCGGTGTGGCTCGTGGTCGCGCGGACGGTAGAGACGCCAGCCCAGAACGGCGGCGGCGGCGAGCGAAAAGAGCACCAGGTGGTAGAGCTCGAAGCGATCCAGCACCGGAACCGCCGTCGCCAGCCGCCCGCCCAGCAACAGGCGACCGTTGAATTGAATCAGGTCGAGCTGCAGCAGCAGCAAGAAAGCGGCCGGGAGGTAGTAGAACGGGATCCAACGCCGGAGCCGGCTATGCGATGCGTCGCGGCGGGGGAAAATCGAGAACAGATGAAGGGTCAGCGGCGCGAGCAGGATGCGCGCGACGGCCTCCACCACATAGGCGAACTTCGCCGCGCCATCGTCAAAAGGCGGCTCAGCGGCGATCAGGTAGACGGCCGTCGAAGCCAGACACCAGAGATAGAACAGCAGTGCCGGGCGCTCGCGGTGGCGCGTCAAGGTGTAGAACCCGATAAAGACGTAGCCGCAGCCGATGAGCGCCAGGATCAGATAGGAGAAATCGACGTCAAGCGGCGGCAGGCGGTAGGCAACCGTTTGCAACGTTTCGCCGCGCACCACTTCCAGCTCGGCCGTGGGACGTTGCCTCAACACCCGACCCAAGTCGCCCTGGCCGCCGATACTGCCGGCGCCCTCGCCATTGACCAACAGGATCTGGTCGCCGGCTTCGAGGCCGGTGTCGGCCGCGGTCGAACCGGCAACCGAGGTCACCAACCAGTGTCCGGTGGCGGGCTTGGCCGTAAACCCGATCGGCTGGAAGCTCGCGACCTTGCGCTGGGCGCTGATCGCTCCTATGGCCAGCACCACCGCCGCCAGCAACAACGCCAGGAGCGCGGTGGTTTTTCTCCTGTTCGAGAGCTCGGCCATGCGATGCAACTCTTTTTCGCGCTTGTCTCGCCGTGAAGCGCTTCTTCTAGTTAAGCAGAAATCATGCCACGAAATCGGTTGATTGAACCGCTTTTAAGCTCTCTTTTTGCAGGGTTTTGCGCCGATTCGTCCAAGGCCTTGAATTGCGGTCAAAAAACTGAATCGAGGGTGTCATCCTGGCGCCGCTGATTCTAGCGGCAGGGAGAGCTACTTGCGCGCGCGTCAGGGCCGAACCGGGGCAAACCCGCCGGGCGGGGGCAAGCCCCGCCCCTACATAGACCGGGTGCCTACGCGGTGCGGGGCACTCGATGGCGGGAGCGAGCCGCGTTCAGGGTAGGGGCGGGGCTTGCCCCCGCCCGGTATTCGCGCGGCCTGAGGCGTGCAGGTACAAGGCGTCGCGACCGAGAGGCGACGGAGGCTTGCTCGCTGCACGTAGAGACGGGGCTTACCCCCGCCCGTTTTCTAGAACTTGACCGCGAGGCCGCCCGTTACCCGCTTCCGCAGCTCGTCGTCGAAAAGCGAGCCGGCGGCCCCGACGCCACCACGGCTGAGCTCCATGTTGAGCTGGACCGCCCAGTCGTTGGCGAGATTGCTCAGGATGTCGAGATCCTGGCGCAGCAGAAGCTGGAGACGCTCGAGCTCCAGCGCGTGGAAGCCGTCGGCGGTTGTGGTCCCTGCGACCGGCTCGAGCTCCTGCTCCAGACGGTGGAAGGCCAGATAGACGCCGGTGAGCGTGTCCTCGAACTCGGTATCGAGAGAGGTGACGAGGTAGCGTACGTTGTTCTGGTACGGGGTCTCGGCGGTGGAATAGAACAGGCCGCCGCCGCCGGCCGCGACGTTCGAGCGCAGCCGCGCGAGGATCGCCGGCGCCAGTCTCCGAGTGAGCTCGAACTTGAGCTCGGGCAGCCGGTCGCCTTCGACGAGATACAGGCTGTCAAAACGGTTGAAGAAATCGTCGCTGAAGTAGAGACGCTGGGTCTCGCCGATCTTGCGATGGACGGCGCCAAAAGCGACCGTCTGGCGGTCTCCCAGCAGCCGGGAGAGCAAGAGCTCGTAGCAGTACTCTTCGGCTTGCCGGCAGGGTGCCCGGTCGCCGAAATACGCGGTGACAAAATCACGGCGCCGTTCTTCCTCGGGATCGGAGTCGATGCGCCGGCTGAACGTGGTCGAGGCCCGCCAGTTCGGTCCCAGCTCGAGGGCCAGCCCACCTTGCGGCGCCAGCGACAAGCTGCCGTCTCGCAGGGTGGAGTAGAGGCCGTACTGGACTACCACCGCGGGCTTGACCGCGACCCCGCCGCGGCCAAAGACCTCGACAGACTCGCGGGGCAGATAACCGCTTTCGGTCAGGTGGTAGTCGCTCTCGCGCTCACGGTAGCTCATCCCGGCTTCGATCGTCGCCCGCTCGGTCAGGTTGCCGGTGTAAGAGCCTTCTACTTCCCAGGAACGCGAGGCGGTGGGGATCCCGGTCGGCCCGATCAGGGCCTGCCGGTAGTAGTTGTTCTCGGCGGTGTACTGAGCCGTGAGGTCGGAACGGCCGGTACGGCCGACGGCGCGCGACCACGAGAGCCGATGCCGTTCGAAATCGACCTCTCCCGGGCTGCCCTCCTGGAGCGTCGTCAACCGGTTAGACCGGGACGCGACGTCGAATCGCGAGCGGCCCTTACCCTCGCCGTTCTGGACCCGCAGCGAGACCTGCTGGCTGCTGCCGCTTGCCGGGTCGATAGTTTCGGTCGGCAGGGTCGCGGCCGAGCCCAGCTCGGCGTACCGGCCGTTGAAGTCGATCTTGATGTCGTTGATCTGCCCGCGGATTCCGACCGCCGCGCCCGTGACCTCGGCCTCACCGAAATCGATCCCCTCCTCGACGCCGGCGATCGCCGCCATCTTGGTCTCAAAGCGCGTCGCCGGACCCTCGGGGGCGGCGTTGTACTCGGGAGTGGTCAGGTCGACGACCGCGCGCTCGATGTCCCGCAGGACGTCGGTCGGAATCTGCTCGCGCACCTCCCAGAACGAGAGGGCCGAGGAGCCGCTGTCGGTGACGACCGGTACCAGTTCCAGATCCAGCACTTGACGAACGTGTGCCGTGGCGCGCCGCAAAACTTGAACGGCCGGCAGAAAGCCGGGCTTGTAGGCGATGACCTTGAACATCCCGGCCGGCAGACCGTCGAAAAAGAAGGCCCCGCTGTTCGTCGTGTTGGTTTTCCACGTCGTCGAGTCGGCGACCTGGTAGGCGTAGACCGTGGCCGTAGCCAGGGGCTCGACCGAGCTTCGGACATGGCCGGTGAGAAGCCCGGGCTCCTCGGCCAGCCCGGCGGACGGCATGACGGCCATGCCGACCGCGACGGCAAGCGTGAACGATGCGGCTCGGTAGCTATACCTCATCCAAGGTCCTCAAGGGACAGATACGCTGCTCGAGTATAGGCAGTTGCACCTGGTACGTCAAAGCAGGCGGTCACCGTCCGCGACGAAAGTATAGCAGGGCGTAATGATTGCCTTAACGAGGCCGCCGGATATGGCCGGAGAGGACCGAATCGGTGTGTGATTGCCTGCCGCTAGAGCCAGCCGGTAGGCCCCGGCGGGGTGGCGCCGAGACCGGCGGAGCGGGCCGGGGCGCCTGTCGCGCCGGTCTCGCCAGTCTCACCAGTCTCACCAAGACAGGGGTCGTCGCCCGGGTCGGGAGTTCTGGCCACGGCGGCGGCATAGACCGGGCCGGCGCTCCCACGGACGAGGCATCGGGCGGCCTCGCAAAGAGTGGCGCCGCTGGTGACGACGTCGTCGACGAGGAGAACCCGCCGCCCGCGAAGACGTTGGGTCGTGCGACGGTTCGAAAAGGCACCTCGAAGGTTTGCCGGGCGGTCCTTGAGCGGGAGATTCATCTGGGTGCGGGTCGCGCGACGACGTCGCAAGGCGTGCACGAGCGGCAGCTCGAGCCGGGCTGCCAGAGTGGCCGCCAGCTCGTCGGATTGGTTGTAGCCGCGCCGGAGCCGGCGGCGCCAGTGCAGAGGCACGGGAACGACTGCATCGGGTTTGGGAACCTCGGTTGCGACCCGGGTGGCGAGTCCGCAGACGAGCGCCTTCGCCAGATACCGGAGCCCGCGGAACTTGAGCGCCAGGATCGCCGCGTCGATCGGTGGCCGGTAGACCCAGGCGGCAACCAGCCGCTCGTATGGGGGCGGCCGGCTGCGGCAATCGGGACAGACATAGGTCTCGGGGAGCCTTGCGCCAGGAAACGGCCGAGCGCAGAGTGCGCACGCCGGGCGGGGTTGGGGAGTGAGCGCAAGGCGGCAACGGCAGCAGAGACCGATTCGTTGTGCCGGTCCGGTCCGCCACTGACCCGCGGCGCCGAGATCGCCGGACTCGATCCGGCCACAGGCCAAACACGGTGCCGGAAACACCAGATCCAGCAGCGCTCGGCCGGCTATGGACAGATGCGTCTTCACTACGACCCAGCCGGTTCTTGTGTAGGGGCCGGGTTGTTCCGGCGAAGCATTCCGGCTCGATGCGTCACGGCGTCCTACCGAGCGCTCTGTCGATGATGCATCCTCTTGATGTAGGGGCCGGGCTTGCCCCGGCCCGTCCCGCTGGACGTGAGGCCCGTCTCATGCGTAGAAGCCTCCCGAGAGGTACCGATCTCACACACCTAGAGACGAAGAAACTGTGGTTATACTTGCAAATGTCTCCGGCCGGCTCGGCCCGACTCAGTAAAACAAGCAAAGGAATGGCTTTGACTCGAATCCCGACTCACTCGATCCGCGGTTTGCTTGCTCTTAGCGTGCTGTTGGCGGGCGCGGGGGGCCTGCTGGCGCCGCGCCCAGCGGTCGCCGAGGACTTCACCTACACGATCCTCCTGGAAGGCGGCGTCGGTGGACCGGTCAATGAGGAGCCCGGCGACAGCACAGGCTTCGAAACCGGTTTCCAGCTCGGGTTCTCGGTCGTGGCGGCCGACGGGGTGCATGTAGGGGGTCGGGTGGGCCGCATCGAATACGAGCCCGGCGACGTGCTGGGCCCCTTTATCGAACCGACGCTCGATTACTTCACAGTGGGAGGGGACTATCGCTTTTCCGACCGCTTCTACCAGTCAGGCGTCTTTTTGGGCTTGGGGTACTACCGGCTCGAGGGCGACGTGCTCACCGACATCTCCGGGACGACCACCGAGCTGGACGAGACTGGCGTCGGGCTGGCGGTCGGCGTGACCGGCGAGTTCGAGCTCGCCCCCAAAGTGGGATTCCAAATCGAGATCATCGGCCACATCACCGACCTCGACGCCAACGACCTCTTCGCCACCGCCCACGCCGGCTTCGCGTTTCACTTCTAGAGGCGGGCTTTCAGGTCTGAAGCGGCCGCCGCCCCTGGCGGCCGTTGAGTCGGCGCCCAAACGACCGGGCCGGGACAAGCCCGGCCCCTACACGGCAAGTAGTTACTGAAACGGTCGCCTGAGCCCGGTTTTTTCAGGCTTGAAGCGGCCGCCTGACCGCGGACCTTTCAAATTTGAAGCGGCCGCCGCCTCTGGCGGCCGTTGAGACGGTGCCTTGTAGTTGTCTCTTGTAGGGGCGGGGCTTGCCCCCGCCCGCGTCTTTCTCCCACGCCCCACCGACATCCACGCTAAGATCTCTCCAGCAGGTACTCCATTGGTCACACACCCCACCTCCCATCAAAAACCCCGCCGCGCCATCCTCGTCGGTCTCGCCCGTCCCGGACAGCCGGGCCACCTGGTCGAAGAACACCTCGACGAGCTGGCCGACCTGGCCGCAAGCGCCGGTGTCGAAGTCGTCGGACGGGTCGAGCAATACCGCAAGGCGCCCGACGCCCGGACATTGATCGGCAAAGGTAAGGTCGAAGAGCTCGGGCGCGCCTGCGAGCATCTCGAGGCCGGCCTGGTCATCTTCGATGACGACCTCTCACCCGGCCAGGTCAAAAATCTCGAGAAGCTCTTGAAGGCTCAGGTCATCGACCGCAGCGCCTTGATTCTCGACATCTTTGTCAGCCGGGCGCGGACCCGCGAGGCTCGTACCCAGGTCCAGCTCGCGCAGCTCAACTACCTCCTGCCGCGGTTGACCCGCCGGTGGACCCATCTCTCGCGTCAGGCCGGTGGCATCGGGCTCAGGGGTGGTGAGGGTGAGAAACAGCTCGAGGCCGACCGCCGGATGCTTCGCGTGCGGATCAAAAAACTTAAAAAAGAGCTCGCCAAGATCGAAAAAACCCGCGAGATCCAGCGCCGGGGGCGCCGCGAGGCCAGACAAGTTGCGCTCGCCGGCTACACCAACGCCGGCAAATCCACTCTGTTCAACCGCCTTACCCGCGCCAAAGTGAAGGCCGAGGATCGGCTCTTCGCCACACTCGACTCGCGGCTCCGGTCGGGGAGCCTCGGAGGCGCCGACACCGCCGTCTTCAGCGATACCGTCGGCTTCATCCGAAAACTGCCCCACCATCTCGTGGCGTCCTTCCGATCTACCTTAGAAGAAGTCGTCCACGCCGACCTCGTCCTCCACGTCATCGACCGCAGCCACCCCCAGTGGCAAGAACAGATGGAAGTGGCCGAAGGCGTGCTCGACGACCTTGGCGTCGACCGGGACCGGGTGCTTCGCGTCTTCAACAAGCGCGACCTCCTTGAAGGCCCCGTCGCCTTCAACGGCTCCGGCGTATGGATCTCTGCCGTGACCGGAGAGGGGCTCGACGAGCTCAAAGACGAAATCCGGCGGCGGTTGGGAATGGACCCCGTCGACGCTGATTCGCACCCGGCCGCGTCCCAACCCGCTCCGTCTGTTGAAGCGGCCGGCACCTAATCTCCATCCGACGCTGAAGCGGCCGCCGCCTCTGGCGGCCGTTGGGCCGGCGCTCCTGCCGGCCGTCTGGGGCTGCCGCCCCTCGTTGACACCCCTCCTCGGCCGCCGCTACACTCTCCGCCCGCCGGCGCGCCCCACCGCGCCGGCCCGATCCAACACAAGATGGGGCCGTAGCTCAGTTGGGAGAGCGCTTGAATGGCATTCAAGAGGTCGTCGGTTCGATCCCGATCGGCTCCACCAGTTAAGTCTTTAAAAATCAGTAGTTTGCGGCGACCGGCGTGGTTGTTTCCGCCGGTGGTGATTATCAGAAGTCACCACAAAGTCACCGCCTGAGCTGACGTCGAGAGGCCTCGGAGCGGATTCCCCAGGCGTTCAGGGTGAGTCCTGGTCTGGGTTGACGGGCGTGGTTTCTTGTAGGGGAGTGTGGTACAAAATGTCGGAACTTAATCATGTTCACCGACGTTTTGTACCATGCTCCACACCAAACATAACCACCGCGACGGGGTCCTTGAGCTACTTCAGCAGAAGGGGCTGCTCCGACCCATGGAGCTTACCGAGGGAGGCATTCCTCGTTCGGCGCTCCAGCGTCTGCTGGAGAGCGGTGAGGTCGAGCGTGTAGCGCGCGGACTGTACGCGCTTCCCGGTCGTCAGCTGAGTGAGCACCAGAGCCTCCTCGAGGTCGCCAAGCAGGTACCGGGCGGAGTCATTTGCCTCCTCTCTGCGCTCGCGTTTCATGGCATCGGCGCGCAGCTTCCGCACCAGGTCTGGATCTCTGTTGGAAGTAAGGCTCGGCGTCCCAAAGTCCCGCAGGTAGCAACGCGCGTCGTCCGCTTCTCGGATGAAGCTCTACAACATGGCGTCGAGCGCCACCAGATCGAAGGCGTCGAGCTGCCGGTGACCTCGCCGGCGAAGACGATCGCCGACTGCTTCAAATACCGGAACAAAGTAGGGCAGGACACCGCGGTCGAGGCCCTGCGCGAAGGGTGGCGAGATCGCCGATTCCGCCTTCCCGAGCTCTGGGACGCGGCCCGCGTCTGCCGCATGGAGCGAGTGATTCGGCCTTATCTTGAAGCCGTCCTGTGAGGATCGGTGAGATGGGCGCCTGAGGCGCCCTCCCAGATTTTACCTGGCTGCTACTTGAAACCAGGAACTGGCTCCGGGGCTGATTGTGGCAGTGCGCCTGGAGCCTACGACCAATTATTCGCGGGTGATGCGCCCATCCGTTCGGTTGTAGCGTGCCGGCGGCCCGAAGCCCCACATTCCGTCGCTAGGACAGGTAGAATCAAGCTAAACCGGACCGAACATGAGGGCGGCGCTGTGGGAAGCTCTGGGAAACTCGTTTGCCCGGATTCTTGTGTCGGCGAGCGATCGTCTTCTGTGTCGTTGCTTTTGTGGTGGCGGGCCGATTTCTCGATTGATACGAGTTACAGAACACACGAAAAGCACGGGCGACCCCTGGTCGAAGAACATGAACGAACTTGAAGCGCCTCCGGACTACCTATCCGTCGACCCAGACACCGTTCCTGCGATACGGCCGTTTGTCAGTCTCTTGGTACTGACAGCAACGCCGGTTGAATCCGGGGCGCTTCATTCGGCGCTTCTACCGCTACCGACCCGTGGTGCGATCCTGAAGGTCGCGTCCGGCAATCACACTTATTACGTTGGACAGTTGGGTGCGTTCGGTGTCGTTCATGTTCAATGCACGATGGGGTCGACGGGACGGTCGGGATCAATACTCACGGCGACGGACGCGATCGATACATGGAAGCCGAGGGCTGTCTTGATGGTCGGCATCGCCTTCGGTACCGATCCGACGAAGCAGCGGATCGGGGACGTACTCCTGTCGGCTTCCGTGCAGTTGTACGAGCCTCGAAAGGTCGAAGAGTCCAAGACGATCTACCGAGGTCCGCAAGTAGAAGCGGGTCCGTTGCTTCTAAACAGATTCAAGAACGTAACCGGTTGGTCGCACGGACTGAATGACGGAGAGTCCGCCCGTCTAATCGCGTGCACCCTGCTTTCTGGTGAGGCCGTCATAGATCGCAAGGGGTATCGCGACGCCCTCCTCGCAGAGTTCCCCGCGGCCAAGGGCGGCGAAATGGAGGGAGCTGGGCTCTATGCGGCGGCTGCAAACAGGGGGCTTGAGTGGATACTCGCCAAGGGGATTTGCGACTATGCCGATGGGAACAAGGGTGTAGACAAGGCCGCTAGGCAACGAACCGCAGCAGCCGCAGCGGTTTCACTCGCAGAAACGGTCCTATCGGATTCGACTGCGTTCGTCGACCTAGGATTGAGACCGATCTGTGACCCCGAAATCACCCTGGAACCGCTTTCGGACTCGGAACGGCTAGCGGCATTGTTCGAGATCTATACGGACACAAGTGAGCCCTACTACCTAGTTCGGTCTATTGACAGGGCACTTGAGCGGCGGATGAGGGGTGTCAGCTTCTGGTTTTATGGACCAAGCGGCACGGGCAAGACTTGCGCGATCCAACGGCAGCTGGTTCTTCGTAAGAGCCCCTACTTATACGTCGATCTCGGCCTATATACCGAAGCAGATACTCGTCAGTTGCTGAGGGCGATCCATCAGGAGGTCCTTGAGCAGCTGGGCGATACCGCGATCGTGCCGAGCGACCTGGAACCGGAGGCAATCAGTCATGCTCTCCTAAACGACCTCAACACTCGCTTTCAGGGAAGGGCGATTCACCTGCATGTCGATGAGATTCCGCTCGATGGAACGGACGGCTTCTCGGAGTTCGTCAAGCGGATCTGTGCGCTTTCGATTGCTAGTCCCAAGTACGCGCCGGACATAGATCTTCGACTTCTTCTCAGCTCGATCGCGAACCCCACGCCTTGCATAGGAGCCTTCCAGAAGAAGGTCTCGCAACGCCTGGACTTCGTTCGTATCGATCCTTGGCCAAACGAAGAGATACGGGCGCTCGTTCAGCTCTTGGTGCCTGAACTGGGTCTTGAGCTGGATGCAAGCGACGTCGACGACCTAGTGGGATTTGCGAACGGTCGACCTCGTCGAGTCAAGCGTTTCCTTAGTAGGGCTGCTGATCAGCTGCCTTCGGGCCTTGCCAGTTTTCCAGATCTCCTGGCTGAGTCTCGGCGCGAGGACCTCGGATGACGGTAAAGCGACTTACGCAGACCGCTGTCATCCCGGAGGAGCTGTACGTCCGGCGGCCCGCAGACGATCTGATCCGTACCGTCATTCGGGAGGCCGGACGACCAGGTTACGTGTTGGCAGCTCGCCAAATGGGAAAGACGAATCTCTTGCTGAGAGCGGTACGAACGCTACAGGACGAGACGACCTGCTTGGTCCACATTGACCTCTCGACGCCGCTGCAGACGGCGCGAGACTATTTTCGGCTGATTGTGGACACGATATTGGAAGCAAGTCCAACGGTCTTCGAGACTGCTGGAAAGACGATTCGCCGTCTGCGGGACGGCGAGGCCGCGACAGGCCTGCCACCACACATGCTCCACAGGAGGGAGCTCCTTTGCCTGTTGGATGAGGGCAGGTTGACGAAGCTGGCGATCGTGCTTGACGAAATAGACGGCCTCGCCGAAAGCGATGCGTCGGACGAAGTTTTCAGCCAGATTCGAGCGACCTATTTTCAGCGGGAGACGTTCCCTCCTCTGCAATACCTGACGTATGTGCTGGCCGGAGTCTCGGAGCCCAGTGAACTAATCAAGAAGCAGGCAATCTCTCCTTTCAATATTAGCCAACACATTTATCTTGAAGATTTCTCTGAGCTTGAGTTCCGTCAGTTCTTGCGGCAGGCGGAACTCGACCTCGGGACGGCCGTGGCTAGGAGGGTATACGAATGGGCGAAAGGCAGCCCGAGGATTACCTGGGACATCTGCTCACAGCTTGAAGACGACCTAGCGCAAGACCAGAAGGTCGATCGCGGCTGGGTGGATGAAACTGTGGCACGTCTCTATTTGTCTGGTGACAACAACCCTCCAATTGACCACGTGAAAAACCTCGTACGCGGCAATGCGCGTCTGCTGGACAGCACGCTGGCCTTGAAGTTGAGACAGGGAGCATTACTCCCGAAGAAGGCGGTTTCGGAACTCTATCTGGCCGGCGTTATCGGCCGGGTTCGTGCGGATGGAGAACCGCGGTTTAGGAACTTGGTCCTGGAAAAGGCGCTCTCTCGTGGGTGGCTCAAGAGAGCGGAACGCGAACGCGACGAGGTGGCGTCGGACGCAGATGTCGAGCAACGGCCTCAAGAGCCCAAACGAGAGCGAGCTCCCGAGGTTGTTCAGGTTGCGCCAGCGGGCAGCCGAACCGGGTTCGAAGCTTTGCTTCGCGAGGTGTTCAACGCTGCGCCAGTTTCCGACGAGAGCGGTTACCTCAATAGTGCCGCTTACGAAATGCGACGTGGGTTTGGTTTAAAGAGCGGACCGGAGCTGCGCCTAGTCGAGCTAGGTCAATACGACGGAGCGGAACCCTACGAGCATGCAACGCTAAACGGTTGGCTCACGGCAGAAGCGGGGCTAGTGTTCTACGTTGGAGAGGCCGGTGCCGGCAAGACAAGCCTCCTACGCCGCCTACAACTGCTTGGTGCTTCGGGGAGAGCTGGAGGGCTTGCCGGTAAACGCTCGCCGTCGCGGCATAGGTTGTGTGTCTTCGACCTGCTGGCTATCGATCCTGCAACGTTCTGGAAGCAGCGATCTGACTCTAGCCCGGTGGCACGTCTTGGCGAGATCGTCTCACTCTTGGCCGGCCTGCTGCACAGCGCGCTAGACCAGTTCTTGCTAGGCGATACCGACGCGGCCACGGCGCGGTTTGAGCTCTCGGAGGAAGCTCTAGCAGCAAGTCGAATGAGAGGCCACCTAGCCGTATCCACCGAAGCCGCATCGCGGCTTCTACGCCGCTTGAGGTCCCGCGAGAGCAATCGCGGCGAATGGCAGGAAGTTCTGGAGGACGTTCGAACGTACAGCGGTGCGGGCGTACAAGAACAATTGCTACTGGCACTTCTGCCATACCTTGGTCTGGCCTGGAGGATGAAGAGGCAGTCCGGTACAGCTCTCCTGCTGACGATCGACAATGGAGATCACATACCGGAAGAGATTCAACAAGGCCTCTTCAAGGCGCTATCTGCAATCTTGTCAGATGCAGCTTGGCGAGAGAGCGGTCTACGGCTAGTCGTCGCTTTGCGACCAGAGAATCTCTCGACATCTTGGATTCAACAAGGTTCGTTTAGCGGTACGAGTTCTGCTGTCTTGCCACACTATGGGCCGAAACCGTCGGAAGTGGTGTTCAATCGCGCAACTCGATTTCTGCTGAAGCCAGACAGCTATAGAAGCTATCAGTCGTTAAATGAACACTCGCGTACGGAGGTTGTGGGCCGACTCCTTGAACTATGGCGGCATCTCGCAAGGCGTGACAGCTCGGTGTATCGGAGTCTGGATTCTTTGGCGGGCACGAACATCCGAACAGCCCAGAGGTTAGCCTCAGATTGGTTGCTTGAGGCGAGAATCGATCCGCGCAGATGGCGCGGAGAAGGTCTGAGCAACTTGGAGTCGCGGATACTGCCACCACTTTCTCGAAGAGTCTTGGCAGAGATGGCTGAGTCGATCGCCCGAGGTTTCGTGGCCGAGCCTGGGGCTCTTTCGTCGTCGTCGGGCAGGCTACGCATGGGGCGAGCGGTACTTTGTTCCCACGGGTTCGTGGACGGAGACCCAGCGGGACTGCGGAACTCGCGATCGGAGATCGCCAACGCGATCTCACACGAAGTGCGGAATCCGAGCCGGCTCGACGAGCCTGCCAAAACGCTGGCAGTCCCAACACAGTGGGTAGATATCGACGGTTTTGCGAGAGACGGAGGCGTTTCCCGTGAGCGGCTTGGGAGCTTGATTGCTGAGACCCTGGCTGGCGTCGATTCGAAACTCTCCATATTGCTGGGTCAAGGCTATCGCTGGGAGGTGATCACGCCGAGTCGGCAGCCTCCCTATAGGACACCACGAGCGCGAACGCTGCTCAGCAGCTTTGAGGCTACGATCGCCCTGCTTGGAAAAAGGACGAGGCACGCCGTAAACCTATTCGCCTCGGAAAGTGGGGTCGTCCGATCGTCAGCGTTGAGGGTTCTTTACACTCTTCGGGAGAGCCCAGCGCGATCTGTGCGTGCGGCACAACTTCGCTTGAGCCTCGAGCGTCAGGGCTACACGAGGGAAGAGATGCTCGAGGTCATTACCAGCCTTGTGAGGCTTGACACCCGACTGCTACTGACGTCGCCCGCCGACGAGTCGGCGTGGTTTGATGATTCGGCCGCTAGGGTTCGCTTGTCGTGGTCAGGCAGGCTCTACACGGACTACTTAGTGCGGTCTGCACCCTACATCCAGTGGGCGCTATCCGACCTGGGGCTAGTGAGACGAGAGGCCCAGACACACCTCGTCAGGCGGCCTCGCCTGCGCTTTGAGGAGCGCATGGCGGTAGCGTTGAGTGGCCTAGAGCTGTTGGTAGAGGACGAGTTCGCTCGTCTGAGGGCTACAGCAGCGACCGAGGGAGAGGAACAGCGGGAGATTGGTCTGTCGGAGTTGAGGTGTCAGAGTGCCTCCGCCGACGTGTTTTTCCGGTCGCTCGAAGAGTTCATGGCGCTCATCGTGCTCTTCCTACGCTCAAACCGAGGCGGCGGCGGGTTGGCAGGGATCGCGGACAAGTGGCTCGTACAGGCTAGCGGATGGCTGGAGAGCCACCGACGACTGTTCGGCACTGGAAATCGAGCTTGGGAGGAGCGCTATCTTCTCGCCAAGAACCACCTTGAGACTCATGGAAGCTGACACATGCCCAGAGCACCTCTCGGGTGCCACTGCCTGGGGCCCGTCCTCTCGACGTTAGCAAACATCAGTCCGGTTGCACCCGCGTCGCCCTGTGCCTAGTGGGTTCAGATCTTGGCGCCTAGAAGTCGGTGCCGGAGCCGAGCCTTTCTAGGTACGCAGCGTAGCTGAACAGACGGTCTCTCTTTTTCCCAGTCGTCTCGACCAGGACGTTCGTCTCTACTAAATCTCGAACCGCCTTTGTAGCGGTCGGTTTGGTCGTGTCGAGGAGCTGTGTCACTTTGGCGACGGTGACGAATGGATGCCGTGGCAAAAGTTCGAACAGTCGTGCCGCAGTGATCGAGCTTCCCCCGCCCTCCAGGACGCTAGCTCGATCTCGGGTCACGAGGACGAAAAGGTCCCGGGCAGTATCGACGGCTTCGTCGGCGGTCCACTGGATTCCCTCGAGGAAGAAACTAGTCCAGCCCTCCCAGTCGCCGTCGGTTCGTACTGCACTCAGTCGTCGGTAGTACTCGCTTCGATGTTTCCGGAAGAAGAGGCTCAGATAGAGGAGGGGCCGTGTGAGCAGACCCCAATGTTCGAGGAGGAGAGTCACTAGCAGACGGCCGATCCTCCCGTTTCCGTCGAGATAAGGGTGAAGCGTCTCGAACTGCACGTGGACGAGACCCGTTCGGACGAGCGTCGGAAGACGGTCGCTCGCGTAAACGTAGTCTTCCAAGGCGCTCAATCCCTCGGCCACGAGGTGTGGAGGCGGGGGCACGAAGCGTGCGTTGCCGGGCCTGGTGCCGCCGATCCAGTTCTGGCTCCGGCGGATTTCGCCGGGGCTCCGGTGTCGGCCGCGGCTGCCCTGCATCAGGAGTCCGTGGGTCTCGTTCAGCAGGCGCATCGAGAGCGGCGGACTACCCGGGCTCGCGATCTCGCGCCGGGCGTAGGCGAGCGCTGCGAGGTAGTTGCAGACTTCCTCGATGTCGCCTTCGAGGGTGGGCTCGGTGCGTTCCGTGACCTCGAACTTGAGGAGATCGACGAGCGTCGCCTGCGTGCCTTCGATCTGGGACGAGAGCACCGCCTCTTTGCGGACGAAGGCGTAGAGGAACCAGTCGGGCGAGGGGACCAGGTCGCCTGCGATGTCCAGCCGGAAGAGCGCCTGTTCGGCCTCCCGGAGGAGATTCTCGGTCTTGCGGTCCAGGGTCAGCGGTGGATCTGAGGGAGGGAGTGGGTACGGGACAAAGGCGGCGACTTCCTCGCCGCCGACCATGGTGCGTTCCGTCCAGCCTGTCTTTCTCGGCAATTTCGCCTCCTAGACAAGAATTCTTTCCTAGCTAGCGCAGAAAGTCAAGATCTCTTTCTTAGGGTTGAAGCTAGGAAAGCAGCCCTGTCCTTGGGTCCTGCGAACGACTGTTCGGCGGTTCGCTCGCCTTGACGAGTTATGTACTCTATGTTATATAACAGGAAATGCCGACCGGCCCTAGCGGCAGGATGGTCTTCGAGATCGATCCCACCCTGAAGCGAGAGTTTCGCGCGGCACTCGCCCGTGACGGAAGGACCGCGAAAGACTGGTTGCTCGAGAGGATCGAGGAGTATGTCTCCGAGAGGCAGGGTACGCTACCCTTGGAGCAAGTAGTGTCGCGAGACGAAGCGGGAGATACCGAGTGAAGGTTGCTGCATTCTTCGCGGGCGTTGGGGGCATCGAAGAGGGCCTCCATCGTGCCGGCGGTCACGAGACGACCTTCTTTTGCGAGAACGATCCCTATGCGGCCGCCGTGCTCCGGGACCGATTCGGTTGCTCGGTTGCCGGCGACGTCGCGAAGGTGAGCGCCAGCGAGATACCTTCCGGAGTCGAGCTTTTCACTGCCGGTTTTCCGTGTCAGGACCTCTCCCAAGCCGGCCAGACGAGGGGGATCAACGGCAGCAAGTCGGGTGTCGTGAGTCACCTGCTCGAACTCCTCGAAGAGACGCACGTTCCTTGGCTCTTCATCGAGAACGTCTCCTTCATGCTCCGCCTGGATCGTGGCGACGCGATGCGCTACCTCACCCGTAGTCTGGAGCGCCTAGGCTATTCGTGGGCCTATAGAGTCGTCGACACTCGGTCGTTCGGTTTGCCTCAACGCAGAGAGCGCGTCTTCCTGCTGGCTTCGCGCGAGGCCGATCCGGCTCGGCTGTTGTTCCACGAAAGCCACGATCCGGTCGAAGACGGGCACAACCACGACGGTCTGCCGTGCGGCTTCTACTGGACGGAAGGCACCCGAGGATTAGGTTGGGCGAAGAATGCGATCCCGACCCTGAAGGGTGGCTCGACGATCGGCATCCCCTCGCCACCCGCCATCTGGTTTCCGGAAGGCCACCCGGACTTCCCTCGGGAGATCCGGTTCTTCAAGCCCAGTATCGAGGACGCCGAGGCGCTCCAAGGCTTTGACCGGGGATGGACCCGAGCTGCCGCAGAGGTCGATCGTCGCGGACAGCGGGCTCGCTGGAAGCTCGTCGGCAATGCCGTGTCGGTCGACGCCGCCAAATGGGTTGGAGACCTGTTGAGCGGGTCCGATTCTCGGCCCGCGCCCAAATCGCGAAGTCTCGCGCCGCGGGACGGCTGGCCCACCGCGGCGCACGGGTCGAAGGGCCGCAGATACCGGGTCATGGACGTGACGACGTGGCCTCAGGAAGGTTCTTCGGAGGCGGGCTCCGTACCATCGCTCGCCGAGTACATCGTCAACCCCGTGCCTCTCTCGGCCAGAGCCGCTCGGGGATTCCAAGCGCGGTTCGAAGACAGCAGGCTGCGGAAACCGGCAGGCTTTCTCGACGCGCTCGAAGCACACGCGGCGGCGATGGAGACGAGCCTCGATCGGTCACCGGAGCCACGCGCCGCCGCCGGCTGAGCGGTGTCCGAGCGTCCCCCGGCGAGTAGCGCAGCCGCCCGGGAGAGGATGCGCCGCCAAAAGGGGCGCGACACGGAACCCGAGATCGTCGTCCGACGGCTTCTTGCGAGTCGCGGAATCCGGTATCGAGTCCGAAATCCGGATCTTCCGGGATCCCCCGACTTGGCGAACCGCAAGCGCCGCTGGGCGGTCTTCGTACACGGGTGTTACTGGCACCATCACGAGGGTTGCCCTCGTGCGACGATTCCCAAGGCGAACCGGGAGTGGTGGCGGGCGAAGTTCCGGAGGAACCGAGAGCGCGACGCTGCCGCGGTACGCGACCTAGAGTCGTTCGGGTACCGAGTGCTCGTCGTTTGGGAATGCGAAACGCGCGATCCGGAGCGTCTCGCGGAGCGCCTCGATCGGGTGTTCCGGGATTAGGCCGTTTCTGCCAGCAGAGGACGATTATCGGTCGCGAGCTGTTCGATCTTCTCCGCGAGTACCGCGACTCGTCCTTCGATCTGTTCGAGCGGTCCGTCGACAGGGAGCTCGAGGACGTGGATCTCCATCGGCGTATTCGCAATGCGATGGACTGCGGGTACGGTGGCACTGCCGTAGACCAACGCTCCCCGGCGAAGGCCGAGGGCCGTGCAGTACAACACCAGCTGTTTGATGTCGTCCGACCGACCGGACTCGGTCTGCTTCCACTTCGCATCGACGACCATTCTGGCGTTCCCGTCTTCGTCGCGCCAGACGGTGTCGGGACGGATCTCGCAAACTCGGCCCCGGTCGAGATGGCCCGTCTCTTCCTCGCGCCACCGACCCCCGCGAGAGGCAAGGTGTTTCTCTAGCGTTCGGCAGACGAACTTCTCGAAGACTTTGTCCATGTTGACGACGAACGAGAGGGATCCGAGGCCCGTCCCCGTCCACTCGACGGAGCCGCCGCGAAGGGCGACGTTGGCAAGATCCAAGGCAGCGCGATAGTCCCGAGCACCCCTCCCGAGCTGAAGTTCGACGAACCGCCCTGGCTCGATCGGCTCGATGCCTCTCGGGTACGGCGTCTCCGCAACGAGGGCGGCCAAGCGCTCGGCGTGGGCTCCCAGGAGTGCCCGCGACGCCGGCGAGCATTCGCTGGCTAGCTGGAGCGTCCTTGCCGCCGCCAGCAGGCGGCGATTCGGCTCGATGTCCGTCGTGTAGTCGTCGTAGCGGCACCGAAGCGGAGGAAAGAGACCGAATCTGGCGGTCGCCACATGATGGAAATCCAGCTTCCCCCGGACTTGCTGCAGATCCTCGACCCTTGGCTCGTAACTTGCCGGCAAGCCGTGCGAGAGCGCCCTGTCCAGTCCATGAGCGAACAGAACGACTAGCGCCTCGAGCGCTCCTGCCTCCTCGCGAACTTCGGTCCAGGCGGCGGTCTCGATCCCCTCAGGGTAGACACCCAGCAGATACAGGAGCCGATCGACGGGCAGCTTCGGAATGACGGTAATCCGAAGGCCTGCCACTTCGTCGGTGCCGACGTAGCGCGTAGCTCCGACGCGGTAGAGGCCGGCCGCTTCCCGGACGACCTTGAGTTTGAGGCGGCAGACTCGCAGGAGCTCCGCCTCCTCTGCGGTCAGCCGTAGAGATCGGTTCTCGTGCTCGCGAAACGGCTCAAGCGTCGTCATCGATCGCACCGACGATTTTCTTGAGCGATGCAAGGTCGAAGTCGTCGAGGGAGAGGTCGGTCCTCCCCCGGACTCGCTCTCGAACCATCGGAAGGATCGTGTGCTTCCACTCGTCTTCGATCGCGGCGTCCGAAAGATCTTCCCGCAAGAAGTGGGACGGGCCGATCGCACCGTCCGGGTCGCCCAGACGCTCGTTCACCTTGTCCAAGATCGCCGGAAGCCATCCCAGCTCGCGTCGGTCGGCGAGGAATTCGCGCAGAACGCCCTGATGGCCGGTCTCTTTGTTCGGCGCCAGCGGCGGCTGGTTGGGGAACAAAGGCACGAACCGGAACCGCCGACGGAGCGCCTGGTCGATGGGCGCAACCGACCGATCGGCCGTGTTCATCGTGCCGATGAAGTGAAGCTCTTCCGGAAGACGGAAGCGCTCGACCTCGTTCGACCTCGCGTCGTCGGCTTGCTCCGCGTACATGAGCTCGACGCCGTCGTCCTGATCGCGATACTCGAGCAGGTAGTAGAGCTCACCGAACACGGCGGCCAAGTTGGCTCGATTCATCTCGTCCAATATCAGGACACCGACACGGTCGCCCATTTCGTCGCAAAGGCGTTTCAGCGGGCCCCGACGCTTCTCGAGTTGTAGGCCCCCATCGCCGGGTACTGGTCGGTAGCCCTCGAAGAAATGCTCGTAGGTGTAGCTGGGGTGCAACTGGATCAGCGGTCTGAGCGTCCGGTCTGGCTGCATGTAGGCAGCGAGTTGTCTGGCGATGAAGGTCTTGCCTGTTCCAGGGGGCCCGTAGAAAACGAGTGCCTTTTTGTTCCGAAGCTGCGCTTCGACGCTGGCAAGCCACTTAGCCGGTACGTACAGGTTTTCGGCCAGTTCCTCGATGGAGGTTGCAGGAAACTGGAAACCCACGGCGTGCCACAGCCTCGCCTCCGGAAACAGAAGGTTCTGAATCGAGTCTGGCAAAGTTGTGGGCCTGCTGATGACGAGATCTCGGATTGCCCAGCTACCGTCCGGGGCCGGCCCCACGAGAGCAACGCAGGGCGCTTCGCGCGCCCATCCGTTGCGGTGCCACCCGTCGACGAGGGCCTTGAGCCCTTTCTCGTATGCCGTCCCGCTGAGCGACAACAGGACGAGAACGCCTGGTCCGGCCGAAGCCGCCTGTGCAAGCTTGTTCTTCAGCTGCTTCGACGGCGAGGCATCCGACGTCGCATAGTGCCGAACCTCGGCCTTTCCGCCCAGCACCTGGGCAACCCAGTCCGCTAGCTCTGGGCTTCCACCCAGGGATGAGCCATGCCGCTCGTGGAAAGTCGCCTGAGCGGCGCTGAAATCTGTTCGTGAGTCCTGAGACTCCGCGACTCTATCGGTCACGTCTCCGGTGCATCTCCATAGATTTGTAGCCCATGATATCCGAGCGGCGCCCGCAAACATGGTCGTACCGGCCACGCTCAAGACGTTGCCACGGTGGGAACCCTAGCCCCGGGATGAACCGGCGCGGGTTGACTGGATCCCGGGCCGATCGTAAGGTTCCCACAGATATCCAGACTATTGTTTAGAAACCCGCACGGTGGCAGGCGGCCTGTAAGAGGTTCTTCTGTTGCATGTGCGGTGAGGAGCAGCACGTGAGCAACCACGTTGACACGACAGACGATCCCACTCCCCCTTCCGACGGACCCACCGACGCACCTCGGACGTTGGTTCTCGACGGACGGTGCCTGACGCAAACGTTGAGACGCATCGACAGCGTCGACGCTACCGCTCTCGACGCCGTTCGCGACCAAGCAGCAGAGATTCTCGCCGGCGTGGTTCGAGCCTACGAGGATGGTGTCGCGGCCGGCGAAGTTGGAGAGGGTGGCAGCGCCCGGGCGAGTGCAACGGAGGTCGACGGGAGCTGTCCAACGGGGTTGCTCTACGGTCGGATCCAGAGTGGAAAGACCCTTGCCATGATCACTTTCACCGCGATGGCCGTCGACAACGGCTTTCGTGTGGTCGTTGTACTCACGACCAACTTTCTCGAACTCGTGCGTCAGACGAAGACCCGGTTCGACGACCTAGCACGAGTCCTCGTCACAGCATCGACCGAGAAGGAGATGTGGGAGCAGGACGTCGAGAATCTCCGAAAGCACGTCGGCGACCGTGGCTTGGTCGTCGTGTGTTCGAAGGATGCAACTCATCTACAGAGCGTCGTGGAGCTTCTGCGGAGAATTGAAGCGGCCGACTATCCCGCTTTGATCCTGGACGACGAGGCAGACCAGGCGAGCCCTGACGCCAACGTCCGGCGTCGGTCGCGAACGGACGAAGACGTCTCGCCAACTAGAATCCACGAGCGGATCCTCGATCTACGCAACGAGCTGCGCCACCACGTATTCGTCCAGGTTACGGCGACGCCCTTTGCACTGCTTCTTCAGCATGCCGATTCGCCTTCGCGGCCTCGTTTCACCTACTTGTTGACTCCGGGAGAAGCCTACCGAGGTGGCGAGCATTTCTTCTCGACGAACCACCTGCAGGGCAACAACCCACGGCCGCCAGTCGTTCTCGTTCCGGAAGTGGAGGCGGACGAGATCGCGGGAGATCTGCAAACCGCACCTGCCGGCCTGGAACGAGCAATCGCCTATTTCCTGACGGCGTCCGCAGCGCAGGTTGTGACCGACCCAACCGTTTTCCGGTCGAGTCAGAACTTCCTCTGTCATACGAGCCATAGGCAAGCAGAGCACGACAAACTACAGTGGCTGATTGCCGACTTCCTGTCTCGATTCGAAGACGAGTTGAATCCGCCGGCAGGCCGCGCGGCGGATCTCCTGGCTTGGGCGCACGAAGAATTGAAGCAGACGCTCCAGGAGGCGCCCTCCCTGGACGAAATCGTGGAAGACATCTGCGAAAGGCTCCCGAGAAGAAAGATCCGTATCGTCAACGCGGCGGGAAAGAGCGGCGAGGAGGTCCGAGGTGCGCCGAACTTCATCATCGGCGGCAACATCGTCGGTCGAGGTTTGACGATCTCCAATCTGCTGGTGACCTACTACTTACGAAAGCCGCGGATCTCGCAGATGGACACGATGCTCCAGCACGCCCGCATGTTCGGGTATCGGGCAACGCTGATGCCCTACACCCGCGTCTTTCTTCCGCCGAGCCTTGCGACACGTTTCCACGACATCCACGTCGCGGAGTCCGACCTTCGCGAGCTGCTTTCGGAGTCCGAGTCCTTGGACCAGATTCCCGTTCGCGTAGCGGGCGAGCTCCGTGCCACGCGGTACGGAGTCCTGGATACGGGCTCGGTGGTGACCATCCGCAGTGGAAAACACTTGTATCCCGTCCAGCCAGACCTCGGAATGTCTCGCGCCACAGAGCGTAGGATCGAAGTGCTCGCACGGGAGGCGTTCGGCCAAGACTGGGACGTGACGGAAGGCGCCGGCCCCGAGTTCGTGCCCATCGAGCGATTGGTGGATCTCGTCAGACTATTCGACGTAGGCGAATGGGACGCAGCGGCGCTGGAGAACATCCTCCTATCGTTGGGTGGCTCCGGATGGATCACGTACCGGCCCATGCGACGTCAGGCGCAGAGAGCCGGTCCCGTTTTGCTCACGGGCGCCGCGTCCGGCGACGAGGTGGCAGATGCGCAGAGGAGAGGCGAGCCGACGTTCATGCTCTTCAAGCAAGATCAGGCAGACCCATTCTGGAGCGACAAGCGGTTCTGGTATCCGACGCTCGTCTTCCCGGCTTCGATGCCCAATCAGATCTACAACGACTCTGCCGAGTGACTCGCGATGCGGCTCGGTCAACTCATTGGGGAGCTCGATAGCAGGGAACTGGAGGAAGTGGCGCATCGGGTGATTCCCGGTGCTGCGGAGCTGCCAAACCATCTTTGGCCTCACAACCTGGAGTCGATCCTGCGCGACACTGGTGAGGTCGAGCAGACGGTCAACGCTCGCCGGCCACCGGTGCTTGCCACGTTGATCTATCTGCTCGAGACGGAAGGTCATTCCGCGGGCACCGCCGACCTCGCCGAGCCCGTGATGGCGCTGACCAAGAAGTGGTGCCGCCAAGTGAGTCGAGGCGAGTTACTCGGCCGTGATGGCCAGTGCCGAATCTACCGACGAGTCCTGACTGCGGCTTGGCAGAGCGACCTCGAACTCGATTCGTCCGAGACGGCTCTGTTGGGGCTGTTGCGTAAGGAGCTCGGCATGACGCGGGTGGAGCACTTTCTGCTGGCACACCACCGGGACATTCAACCTTTCTGGCGTCACGGAGACCCGTTGAGTTGGACTCTCGATGCCCTGCGAAAGCGAGGGATCCTTTACGCTCGCGGGGAAGACATAGTCCTGCCCGAGGAACTGGTGCCACACGTTCGCCGCGCTCTCGGAGTCGAGATGAGCCGCGCGCCCGCGGCGCGTTTGTACGGCAACCTCTCCAGAGCAGATTTGCGGGCTGCCCTCGCAGATCTGCATCTCAGAGTCGCAGGGTCCAAGTCAGAACAGGTACAGCGCCTGGTCGACAACCTCGCCCCGGCATCGAGCGTCGTGAGTCAGGTTGGGATCTTCTCGCTACGGAAGTTGGCGAGACACGTGAGATGTCGGACCAGCGGCTCGAAGGAAGAGCTCGTCTTCCGTCTGACTAGCCACTTCGACGCTGGTTTGGACCTGGCCGAAGCGCCCGCCGACGAGCCCGAACCAGAGCCGGAAGAAAAGGCCCTCGACGATGAGTCCTTCTTCGCACTCTTCGGTCTGCTGACCGGTCGGCAGTTGGAGACATTGTGCATCCGTTTCGGTTTGCGCCACAGCGGACCGAAACGAAAGAAACTAGGCTATCTTCGCTCGTCTCGCTTCGCCGAGAGTACGCTTCTTCGCAAACTCCGAAACCCGGAACTCATCTACATGCTGGGGCGTTGCGAGCTGGACAAGGGGGGCCGCAAGGCACAACGGGCTGATCGACTCGTGGCCCATTTTGGACGCTCGGCCGCTACGCCGCCGGGCGACCGACACTAGAGGGCGCTCACGAAACCGGCTGCATTCGCTCCGCTGCGCCACTCCGAGTGGCAGAGGCGTCGCTGGTGGAATTGGACTCGCGCGAGTCAAGCCAAAGTTCGAGCGCAGCCGGTCGGTAGCGGATCAGCCGCCCGACACGGACGAACGTCGGCCCGCCTCCGCGGACACGCCACGCCTGCACCGTCCGCACACTGACGCGTAGGCATCTGGCCGCTTCCTCCTCCGTGAGGAGCCGCGGCAGCGCCCTTGCCGCTCGCGAAGTCGATCTTCTGTTCGAGTTTCGCATACTAGTGAGTGGACAAATCTAAGAGGTGTGGTAGCGTCTTTTCTCAACCTGCTCGTAGACGTTCGGAGGAACGATGGCACGCAAGAAGCGTCAAGGGCTCTCTCGTGGACAGCAAGCCGTGATGGCGGCTCTCTGGGCCGCCGGTGACGAAGCGACGGCCGGCGAGGTGACGAAGCTCCTCTCCGCTCACGGGGGCGACCAGGCGTATCGGACGGTCCAGACCGTTCTCGGTGTCTGCAAGGACAAGGGGTGGGTGAAGACGCGGAAGAAAGGGCGGAAGCTCTTCTATCGCCCGACCTTGAGCGAGCGGGACGGGATTGCCGCTCTCTTCGACGACTTCGCAGCGCAATTCCTCGAAGGTCGGCCGAGCGAGAACTGCGAAGCCGTCGCCAAGCGACTCCGGAACGTCACCGTGAGCAGCGCCTCCGCCGCGAATCCGCTCGAGCATGCTGCGGCCTGGAAGGACGTGGGCGAGACGCTCGCCGATCACGAGAGTCAGATTCACTCTGTCCAGCACGCGACGACGAGGCTCGAGATCGAAGTTCAGGGCCTTCGCGCGCTGGTCGAGGAGCTCCAGCCGGCCTCGGGTCGCCGAGGCCAGAAAAGACGCCGGTCGGCCTAGGCCGGCTGGCCTGCATCGGCGGACGGGGTCTCGCCTTCGTCCGCTGGCGGCGCTTCCGGTTCCGTGTTGAACCACTCGGCCGCAATGGTCGAGACGCGGAAGGTTTTCTCTTCGTGCTCGACGAGCCGGGTCCGGTGCTCGCCGCGAATCGCTACGAGCTTGCCCGCCTTGATGTGGGCCGCTGCTCCCTTGGCGAGCGGCCCCCAGATGTCCACGTCGTGCCAGTCGGTGCGCTTTTCGATCTCGCCGGAAGCGCGTCGAAAGACGCGGTGCGTCGCCAGCGTGAAGCTCGCGACCTCGCGGCCTGAGACGGTCTTGAAGTCGGCGTCCCGGCCGGCACGGCCGACGAGGACGGTCAGGTTGACATCGGTCATGGCAATGAACCTCCTTGGAGAGAGTTGTCGTCGACGAGAGCCGCCGGCTCATGGCTTGCTCCTCGAACGTGCGACCTCGGTGCCCCTCGAGCGCCCAGCGCGGTACGGGCCGGGCAGCACGAGGTCGGCGGTCAGTTGGACGTAGAAGGCGTAGCCCGGCCGGATTTCGAGCGTCGGCTGAACCGAGAGATCGCGGCGGAGGTAGGCGTTCGCGGTGCGGTTGAGCTCCTGGCCGACCGCCGCCGCGACGACCTGGCGAGCCGAAGCCGCCTCGCCGAAGCTCTGACTCTCCTGGGGCTGGCTCAACTGTGCCGTCGCGGTGAAGGCGGAGACGAGAAGAGCCCTTCCGAACGTCCGAACGAGGTGGTTGTTCACTCGATCGCGCACACCGGCCATGCCCGCGAGATCGGCGCCCGGCATCGCTCCGATGTCGATCCACCGTCCGTCCGGGAAAATGAGCCGCTCCCAGGCGACGAGAAGCCGCTTCTGGCCCCAGGCGATCCCGCTGTCGTAGGTCCCGAGGATTCGCGTTCCGGAGGGGAGGAGCTCGAAACGGCCGCTTGCCGAGTCGTAAACCGGCGCGCGGACCATCGCGAGGACCTGTCCGGGAAGATCGGAGTTGATGCCAGTAACGAGAACGGCCGGAATCAGCCAGCCCTCCTGGACGGTGTAGGGCGAGAGCGGCTCTTCGAAGGCTGCGTGAAGGCTCGGCGAGTCCGTCCTGGCGACCTCGGAGAGAAAGGAGTCGTTCGTGCCCCCGACGCCCGCGTCCGCGAGCAAGGGTTGATCTCGGACGGACCCCGGCTCTCGCGTGTCGAAGGGCTGCGGGTCGCGGGCTAGAGACGGAGCGCCAGGTGAGTCAGTGTCCTTCTTCCCCGAGAGGTAGCCGGCGTAGACGCCCCTCTTGGTGAACGAGGAGAGCACGCGGTCGGCGTCGTAGGAGCTCTCGAGGAGAACCTGGCGTCTCGACTTCGAACGACTCGGTGCCGGCCGCGACCGGGGTGCCGGCCGTTGCGGTACGGTGACCTCCCGTCGCGGAGCGAGGAACCGTGGCGGGTTGGTCTTCGGCGGTGCCGCGCGCCGTTCGAGGCGAGCGATCTGGCCTTCGTCGAACCGTGAAGTCGCCGCCACCTCGGCGGGTTTCGGCTCCGCGATTGACTGGCGCCTGCTGGCCCGGCTGAAGACCCACACCCCGCTCCAGAGGACGACGATCGCGACGATCCCGACCAGAGCGAGCACCCTTCGGTTGACCCGGGTCGTGCGGATCGGCTGCGGCTCGAGGTTCTCGGCTTTTGCCGGCTCGGGAGGCGACACCTGGGTTCTGTCGTCTTCGGCCATCGTCAGCCTCCTTTCACGATCTCGACCTTCCGCTGGCTTCGGCCCGTTCCGGAGACCAGGCGGGCACGCCGGAAGAGACCGTCGAAGATCATCCAGCGCCCGTCCGGGCTGACCCGGAAGTTGGCGACTCCGAGCGTGCCCTCGGCCGACTCGACCAGGAGTGTCGGGAAGTTGGTCGAGCGGACGTGCGACGGAAAGTGGAGAAAGACCTGGCGGCCATTGTCGAAGACGAGATCGGGCGCCCAGCTCGCCCGGCGGTCGGCTTTGAGATCGTAGGCAAGACCGATCGCTTCGAGATCGAGTGCGCCGACCGAGAGCGACACCGCCGCCTCCCGCTCCGCAGTCTCGCCGGTGGCCTGCTCTCTGCGGATCTCCTCGAGCGTGTTCCACCGGCGGACCGTCTCCGCCGGGTAGTAGAAGGAGATGTGCCGGTGGTAGGGGGTTCCCCCTCCCGCGACCTCGTGTCTGGGCGGCGAGACGAGCCCCAGGTGGTAGGTTCGCCGGGTCGTCGCCACGATTGCGTTGGTCACCAGGTCGTAGTCGAGCGGCCAGACGATCACGTGGGGCGTCGGCTCGTGCGGGTCGCCGGAGACCATCTCGCGCGCCTCCCAGAGCCGTGGAGCCCCGAGCGCAACGTCGGTGACGATCTCGCCCGGCTCGAGCTCGATGTCGCAGACGACGAAGAGGCTGCACCGGACGACCGGCTGGCTCTCGCCGAACGGGAAGATCTCGACCGACGAGCGTTTGAGGACGGCCGCCTCTCCGGTTTCGCGGTATCGCTCGATTGCACGGACGATTTCCGCAAGCCGGTCTCCGAGCTCGGGTGCGCTCGCCGTCCGGCGACCTTCGCTCGTGTCCTCGGCGATCGAGTTGTCGATGGCCTCGGAGCCCGCCTCGAAGAGCTCGTCGTTCACGGCGGCCGGCGGTCGAATCCCTGCGACTTCGTCGCTACCCTCGGCCGACGCCGATCCTGCGAATGCGGCGAGGAAGGCCGCGAGGCACCAGGCGAAGAGCGGGGTTCGTTGGGTTGGTGTGATCATGCTGCTCTCCTTTCTCATCTACAGGGTCTCGGTCCAGTCGATGTTGGTGACGTAGAGACCGAGTGGGTTCTCGAGAAGAGTCGACGTGTCGCGCGGCGGATCGAGGCGGGTGCTGACGACGGCCTGCCAGCGTTTTTCCTCGATCGAGCTTCCGTTCGCGCTTCTGACCGCCTCGGTCCACTGGATCTGCCAGAGCGACTCCCCGATAGGGAGGATGCTCCGGACCCTGGGCTCGACCCTGTGGCGCCGGGCGCGCTCGAACGGGTTCCGGGTTTCGAAGTGGCGCTCGACGAAGAACGCGGCGTCGTCTCGGGTCAGGGCGTAGGCGCGGCGCAGGTAGCGTCGCTGGATTGCGGGATCCGGGGTCACTGTTCGCAGGTAGTGGATCCAGACCGAGAGCTGATAGGTGATCAGCCGGTCGTCGACTCGCTCCAGCCGCTCGGCCGGAGCGAAGGCGACGGCCTGCCCGAGCTCGTCGACCTCGACGACGTAGGGCACGACCCGCGCCTGGGCCGACATCCAGGCGATGAGCCCGACGAGCGCGAGACACGCGCTGAAGAGAACGATCGCCGTGAGCTGGAGGTTGCGAATGCGCCGGGC
This sequence comes from Candidatus Multivoradales bacterium, assembly GCA_965224065.1. GTDB lineage: Bacteria > Acidobacteriota > Thermoanaerobaculia > Multivoradales > JAHEKO01 > JAOTZA01. The sequence continues at coordinate 1,845,649 of CBDCYF010000005.1, read as the reverse complement.
CGAGAGACGCCGCTCGCTCAGCCAGGCGAGACGCGGGTCGCGATAGTCGTCGCGCCGAGAGTCCTTGCCGGCCGTCTCGCGCTTCCTAGTCATTGAGCAGGTGCTCCATGTTGAAGAGCCGGCCGGTGCCGATCAGATTGGCGGCGAAGAACGGGATACGGAGCGCCAGCATGGCCAGAATGATCGAGCCCCCCATCACTTCCCAGAAGAACTCGGGATCGCCGGGATTGACTTCGTTCTGGAGCAGCAGCCACTGCTCGGGGAGCTGGCTTCCGATCGCGATGATCAAGTAGAGAACGAAGAGCTTGACCCCGACGCGGACGACCCAGATGAGGTAGCTCTGGGCCAGGTTGATCGTCACCCGCGAGCCGGCGAACCCCAGCATGAAGACGCCGCCGCCGAGCATGATGAAGCTCTCGACCAGGGTGAGCACCATGACGCCCGCGAGAAGCGTGAAAGAGATGACCACCACCACCGGAGCGACTAGGGCCCAGAAAGGCATCCGCCACCAGGAAAACGCCTGGCGCGCGTTGTCGTAGAGGTCGGATGCGACGTGGATGCCCTGGCCGAAGACCTTGGACGGGTCGAGCTTGTCGAACCCTGCGACGGTCTGCCCGGCCTGGGTGAATCCGCTCACCAGAAACGGAATCCAGCTCCCGGCGCTCGCAACCAGCGAGAAGAGGACGAGGACGATGAAGATCTTGACCAGGATGTGGGCCAAGAGGTCGTCGCCCGAGCGTCGGAAGAGCGCCGCCCGGATGCCGGTCCAGCTGATGTCGATCGTCGCGAGCGCCGCAAAGAGGAAGGTCGCCATGTCGAGGGTCGAGTCGAGCCAGGCGACCGTCACGTTCGCGTAGGCGTTCGTGATGTCGTTCAGGATCTGATCGTTCTGCGCCAGGGCGGGAGCGGCGAGGAAGGGCGCGACCAGGGCGACGAGCGTAGCGCGGCGGGTCATGGATTTTCCCTCGGACCTTCCTCTAGTTGCACCCGAAGCACGGGTAGGGCCAGTCGTCGGGAATGCCGTCCTGGCCTTCGACGCCGTCGTAGAAAGGGAACTCGTCCTCGGTGTGCTCGTCGAGGAGGTAATTGAGCGTCGCTTCGTAGGTCGCCCGGTCGGCGATCTCGTAGCCGGCCGCGGCCGCCTGTGTGCTGACCAGCGCACCGAGGCTCTGGTTGAGCTTCACCAGCTCGTGGGCCGTGGCGTCCTGGTACATATTGCCGACCTCGAGCGCGGCGAGGTTCCCCCGAGCCGCGCCGGCGTTGGCTTTCAAATCTGCGAGATGAGCGAGCGCCGACTCGTAGTCTTCGGCATGGGTCGCCACCGCCCCGAGGCTCCCGGCGAAGGTCGAGAGTGCCCCTTTGGCTCGCTCCTGTTGGATGCCCTGGGCGTCCAGGATCTCGATGATCTCCGGCGTTACCGCGAGGCTGCCGTAGAGCTCGGCGAAGAGATCGGCGACCCCCGGCGAAGTCCAGGAGACGAGCCCGCGCTCGGCCGCTGTGAGAAGCGAGCCGAGTTGGTCGAAGAGATCGCGGTAGAGACGGTCGGGGATCTTCTCGAGGTTCCGGTCCAGACGCTGGATCTGATCGTGGAGCTTGCGGATCTGCTCGACGTTCTCGGCGAGGTTCCACGGGTCCTTGACCACCTCGAACCCGAACTGCGCGTACCCCGCGGTGGAGTGAAGGACGATCGCGGCGACAAACACCCCCGCGATCAGGTATCGGCTTCTCATGCTGAGACTCCTTTCTTTGATTGCGTGATCGCCTTGCTCCCGGCCTCGAAGCGCTTCCCCCAATCGCCGAGCCCGCGGTGGCGTTCGAGCCACACGGCCGGCCATCTCGACCCATGCTCGGCGGCGAGCCGGCGGATCGCTCGAAGATCCTCCCGGCCGGTCGCCCCGAGAAACGAGAGCGCGAAGGGCCCGATCTCGAAGTCGACGAGGCGTCGCCCGGCGGGGGAGGTGACGTAGTAGTCGCGTTTGGGAGCCGCTCGCGCGACGATCTCGATCTCACGATCGTTCAGGCCGATCTCGCGGTAGAGCCGTGAGGTCTGCTCGGTCTGTGCCTCGGCGTTGGGAAGGAAGATCTTGGTCGGGCAGCTTTCCCAGATGACGTAGCGTTGTTCGCTTCGCCGGATCTCGGCCAGGCTCTGGCTCGCGAAGACGACCGCGGCGTTCTTCTTTCGCAGCTCCCGCAACCAGGTCTCGATCCTCCGGGCAAAGAGACCGTTGACAAGAAAGGTCCACGCCTCGTCGAGGACGACCAGCGTCGGCCGGCCGTCGAGCCGCTGCTCCATCCGGTGAAAGAGGTAGAGGAGGATCGGAACAAGGACCTTCTCGCGAAGCTCGATGAGATGCGCGGTCTCGAAGACCTGGAAGCGCGATGTCTCGAGCGAGTCGCTACCGGCGTCGAGGAGATGGGCGAAGAGACCACCCGAGCAGTAGGGTCTGAGCGCTTCGCGCAGGTCATGGTCCTGAAGCTGGAGCTTCAAGTTGGTGAGTGTCCGGCCGCCCAAGTCGAGAGTCGCGAGACTTTCGAGCGCCTGGTGGAGCTCGCGACGATGAAGCGGCGCGAAGGGTGAGACACCCTGCAGCTCGAAGAGTGCCTCGAGCCATTCGGCGGCCCAAGACCGTTCCGCCGTCTTCTCGATCCCCGAGAGCGGGCAAAATGCCGGACCGCTCTCGCCGGAAGCGATGTCGTAGTGGTCGCCGCCCGCCGCGAGAGCGAGCGGAAGGGCCGAATATCCCTTGTCGAAGAAGACGACTTGGGCATCTTCGTAGCGGAAGAACTGCGCCGCGAGGAGACCGAGCGCCGTGCTCTTGCCGCTCCCGGTCGGGCCGATGAGAAGCGTGTGGCCTACGTCCGAGTTCCAGAGCGACAATCGAAACGGTGTCGTTTCGCTTGCCGCTGCGATGAGGGGCGGGCTTTCGGCCGGGAAGTAGGGCGACGGAATCGTCTTCGGCCCGGGCCATACGGCGGTTGCTGGGAGAAGGTCGGCGAGGTTTCGCGTGTGGATCATCGGCCGTCTCAAGTTCGGCCAGCCGTGCCCCGGAAGGCTGCCGCGAAACGCCTCGACGGCGTTCACCGTCTCGAGATCGGCGGCGAACCCGTGGTTGCGGAGCTCTTTCATCACGACCCGGGCGTCGCGCCGGAGCCGCACGCGATCGGAGCGCATCAGGACGAGGACCGGCGTGTAGAACCCGAAACGGACCCGCTGCCCGGAGGCTTCGGCCCGTGCCTCGTCCGCGTCGTCCGCCATCCGGGCCGCGTCGCGGTTCGAGAACGGCTCTTCGGTGGCGAGATGAATCGGCCGCCGATGGAGAACCGAGCGCAGGTGGTCGCCAAGGCTCTTTCTTTTCTGGAACCACTTGTCGCCGACCCGGCGTAGGTGCCGTTCGGCCGTGTGCGCGTCGAGCGGGAGCCAGCGGGTCGAGAAGCGAAAGGCGAGACCGAGCTGGTTGAGGAAGTCGAGTGCTCCGGGGCGGGTCGCGTGCGGCAGTCCGCGGATCGCGATCGGCGCGACGAACCGATCGCCGATCCTGGGCTCGAAGCCGCCGTAGAAGTCGGCGCTCGCGAGCCAGAAGTCGACATCGTAGGGACCCGGCGGTGGAGCGATCGAGTGGTCGAGACCGGTCAAGCAGAAGTGGAGATGACGGAGAAGCGCCGCCGAATCCAGGCGCTCGAGCCACAGACGAGCCGACAGGAGGTCTTCCAAGTCGTCGAGGCTCTTCTGGAAGATCGCAATCTGCCGGTCCCAGTCCGGACGCTCGTTGCTGCCAGCCGAGCCCGAGACGAGGAAACGGCGCAGCTTCCTCTCCCGGTCCTCCGGCGGGACGTGGGTCAGGACGAGAAAGAAACTGGTCTCGAACTTCAAACCGCCGGTCTCGAAACGCCGCCGCCGCTCCTCGTCGATGAGCCCAGTCAACGGGTCGGGAAACGTGCCCCCGGTCGGGTAACGCTCTACCGGCGATCGGACGGCGTCGACATGTAGAAGCCAGTCATTCCCCAGGGGAAGGAGCGCGCGGTTGACGTGCTCGGCTAGGACGTCGACCTCGGCGGGAGTGGCCGAGAAGAGATCCGGTCCGCGAAACTTCCAGCCGGCTGAGAAGGTCCCGTCCTTGTTGACGAGAACCCCGTCGCCCACCAGGACGCCCCAGTTCAGGAGATCGGCGAGGCCGCCTGGCGGTCGCGGATGTTCGCGCAGCAGCACGGCTACCTCCGCTCGACGGTCGGTGCGATGTTGGCGGGAGGAGCCGCGACCGGAGAGAGCGCCGGGTAGTAGTCGCGGTACTGCAAGTGACGGAAGAAGACCTGCCAGCCGTTCTCGTCGGCCTTTGCCAGCTTGACGAGCAACGAGTGCCCGGCGGTGCCGAGACCGAGAGCGAGACCCCAGGTCACGAGATGCGGCGGCGTGCCGAAGAGAAGCGCTACGACGATCACCGCGTTTCCGAGCGCTAGCTCCCGCTGCGCGCCGCCCAGAAGCAGCGGGCGGGTCAACGATCGGTGGATCGGCGTCGAAACCGGGCGCTCGCGGTTCATACGACGGTGGCGCTGATCCCGAGCGCGGTCAGAAGCGCCACCGCTCCCAGGGCAATAGCGGCACCGAAGACAATCTGCGCTAGACGGTTGCCGCCCTCGGAGTGACGGGTGAAGGCCCAGTAGAGGCCGGTGATAACGATCGCGATCAGGACGAAGAAGTAAGCGGTCGGTCCGGTGATGTTCTCGGCCAGATTAGAGATGCCGGCGTCCCAGGGCATGGACGGACCGGACGTGACCGCACCAGCCGGTGCCGAGACGCCCGCCGCGAAGGCGACAAGTGCCGGCAGCAGTTTTCGTTTAGACGGCATGAGCAGGACTCCTTTCAGTGACAGGAACGGAAGGGCGGCGGGCGAGAAACGCGCCGGTCTCGTCGAGACCCAGAACCTGGGCCATGTCGGTTAGAAGGCGCCGGTCGCCTCGGCGTTCGATATGAACGACCAAGTCGATGCTCGAAGCGACTAGCGCCTTCTGCGACGTTCCGGTTGCTTCAGCGGCGAGTTGATCCAGCCGGTCGAGAGCCTCCGTCGCCGAGTTGGCGTGGACCGTCGCAATACCGCCCGGCGTTCCGGTGTTCCAGGCTTTTAAGAGCTCGAGCGCCTCGGCGCCCCGAACCTCGCCCACGATGATCCGATCCGGCCGCAGCCGCATCGCCAGCCGGACTAGGCGTCGCAGGTCGACGGTTTCCGTCGTGTGGAGCTGGACATGGCACGGCGCGTCACATCGAAGCTCGGCCGTGTCCTCGATCAGGACGATGCGCTCGACGCGTTTGGCACCGTCCGAGATCTCTCGAACGAGGGCGTTGGCAAGCGTCGTCTTGCCGCTTCCGGGGCCACCCGAGATGACGATGTTGGCCGGACGGAAGGCGTGGCCGATCGTGGCTGGGAGGTCGCTTCCGGCCGCCTCGCCCGAGCTAGAAAAGAAGTCCTCTACCGAGCTACCGGCCGGCCGGCGCCCGATGACGGATCGGAGCAACCTGGCCGCCGCTGCGGTGGTGCTCCCGCGGCGGACATAGTCGTCAAGCGGGAAGACGGTCGCCGCGCGCTTTCGGATGGCGAAGAGCGGGGCTTCGACGACAGGAGGCACAACGGCCGTGAACCGGCTGCCGTCAAGCGGCAGCTCGGTCTCGAGGATCGGCGATTCGCGACGAACGGCGAGATCGCGCAGGCCCGCGACTTGCCGGATCAGAGCCATCGGCCGCAAGGCGGTCTCCCCAGACTCGAATCGCTCGAGGCCTGCGTCCCTCCGGTCGACCCACAGGATGCCGTCGGCGTTCAGCATGATCTCGAGGACGGTCTCGTCGGCGAGGGCTTCCAGCAGAACGGGACCGAGCAAGCGATCGAGGTTTGTCGAATCGTGTTCCATACGTTGAGACATACGTCTATGGACATCCCCTTAGATTCATAGTCGTCGATTTTCAGCTGAGAAACGGAGAGCTTGCCGTTCTAAGCGAGCGGAATCGAACAGGGGTTTGCCTAGGGTCGAATTGGAAGCGTCTAGACCCCGAATCTGATAGCCTTGTGCCACGGTTTCAACGCACTCAGTAGGGTGACTTCCCGGCGCTGGCTGGGACGCAATTAGGCATGACGAGCCTGCTTTCAGGGATTTCCGGCAAGTTCAACGTTTCACTTGTTCTGGGAACGGTGTTACCTGCAACGATCTTCGTGATCGTGGCGCGTCTGCTACTTCCGGAGGTGTTTCCGTCGGCGATCGTGCTGCCGATTGCCGAGGACAGTGAGGTCTTCACCCTGAGTCTGATAGTCGTTCTGCTCAGTGGCGTTCTTCATCATCTGAATACACCGCACATCCGGCTATATGAGGGGTACCCATGGAAGGACACGCTTATTGGCAAATGGAGAAGGCAGCGGTTCCGAAGTGAGTTTTACTATCTGGCCGCACAGCGAGAGGGGCACGCGGAGCTCCGCAGGCGACTCACGGTGGCAACCCCAACCCAGCCTGTTTTCACAAGCAGTGAATTGGGAAAAGCTCGCAAAGCGTCCAGAGCAGCGGAAAAGGCTGCCCGCCGCAAGCTGAACCTGAACTTCCCGGCGTCCTCGGGTTCCGTGCTCCCGACACGGCTTGGCAACACCATTCGTAGCTTCGAAAGCTATCCGGCCCGCATGTACGGCATGGCCGGGGTAACGCTTTGGCCGAGGCTGGTAGCGAAGATAGACCCGAGCTATGCCAAGACTATGGAAGGCGCCAAGGCAAGCCTGGACTTCACACTGAACTCGTGCTCCCTTTCTTCGGCGCTCACCATGCTTTTGTTGGGTGCGGGGTTGGTGCAGCCGAGTTCAGTCTTCGACGGTGGATCGTGGCGGTTCCGACTGCTTTCAGTTCTGATTCTCGGCCTCCTTGCTGCGTGGTTCTACGACCAGTCGGTCGGTCGAGCGGCCGCCTGGGGCAATACGGTTCGTAGTGCATTCGACCTTTACAGATGGGAACTCCTCTCCCAACTCGGCTACAGCCGAAGACCCAAAACGGGCGAAGAGGAAGGGGACTTGTGGAGGGGAATTTCATGGAGAACCGCCTATGGCTACTCGCCACGCGCTGCTTACGCTCCACCGGCTGGCGAACCAGTTGAGTCCACATCTGCGGTAGCCAAGAACGGAACGGAGGTGTCTCTGCTCAGAACTGTAGAAGGCGACAGAGATGATGGCCGTCTAACCGTCGTGCTTACGGTGCGAAGCGTCGAGGAAGACAAGCCGGCGAAAGAAGTCACGGTAAGAGACACGGTGCCCAGTGGCTACGATTTCGTAGCCGGCTCACAAGTGCCAGACGACGAGAAGGAACTGGTGGTCGTGGGATCGAATCCATATTTTTTTCATCTGCAATCCGAAATTGCGCCGGCCTCGGTTCGAACACTGAAGTATCAGATTGCTCGGCGAGTTCGCTACCAGAAGGCAGTCTCGGGAGGTGCCTCATGAAGAGACAGGAACTGCTCCTTCTTCTTTCGACGCTCCGACTCGATCGATGGGAGAGACTTGGAAACGTCGGAATAGACACTCTGATCGAACAGCTAACCGAAATTCGGCGAAAACGCCGGACGCCGGGCTCGATGCCGACCCGGGCATACTTGGACGGGCTGATCGAGTACGCGAAAGACCGTGGCTCTGGAAGAGTCCTCGCAGCAGAGCTGCCTGGAGACGAGGATTTTGAACTACCTGGAGACGAAAGTTTTGAGTTGTCTGGAGACGAAGACATAGAGCTGCCGGAGGATGACCATGAGGGTGACCTAGAAGGCGCTACGTAAACGCGCGGGCCGCTGATGCGTATCCACAAGCTCAAGAGAGTCAGTCCTCAGATTCGAGCCGCTCTCCAGAGGGAAGGCATCCGCACCACCGAGGACCTTTGGAGGGATGTTGGAACCGAGTTTCCGAAGGGGCTCGAGAATGTCGACAAGAGGACTGGAACCGGCGAAGACGAGATCGCCTTTGTTCTCGCGTCCGCGCTGCTATATGAGCGGCCACGTTGGCTACCAACGGGGAGGGATCTTCTCCTTGCGGCAACGGTGATCGCGTTCGGCACGCTTGCTGGCTACCGGATCGCCAATCTGCCACAACAACCAGCGGTGGTTGCAGCACTAAGAAAGTTACCTGCACTTCATTTGGTCACTGAAGATGATGTTGCTCTGCGTGAGTCCGAACGGCCCGGCTTCGCGTCGCCGAGGGAAGTCGTCGGCAGGCGCCTTCTCAGGCCAGTGGCGGGGAGCGAGATCCTGGCCGAGGCGGATCTCACACCTGAGGGCGTTCGATCGACAGACTTGGAGGGGAAAGTGCTATTGGAGGTGCCGTTGTCGGCGGACACCAGCGAGGCCGTACTGGCAGCCGGGACAAAGGTGAGACTCTTGTTCTCTCCGACGATTCTGGCGGGACAGGGAGGCTTTGAGACCGAAGCGGTAGTTCTCAGGTTGAATTCCCTTTCGAGTGGTGTCATGGCGACGGTTGCCGTCCCTGTCGAACGACTCGGCGCGATTTCCCGTTTTCTAGCAACGTCAGAGATCTCTGTTGCCTATGCCTGCTGCCCGGAGTGAGCGGTCTTCAGCTGCCTCGGCAGCGCGGTGCCGTCGCAGTCCTCGACAGAGAAAGCTGGGGCCGTGTCCGTCTAGTGAAAACCAGAGGGTCCGCGCATAAGGAGACCAGAATGAGGAGAACTCGGCAGGGAATACTGGGCGCACTAGCAGTACTGCTAATGGTCACCACGCCTGGTTTGGTCGCAGCGGCGGCACCCACAAACGGTATCCACGTCGCTGAACCCAAGCTGTTTGACGCACGGGCGTTGTTCCTAATGCTCGAGGAACTCGAAGGCCAACTCGAACGAATCTCAGTCGTCGATCAGCAAAAACTGATCGGCGCCTTGGGCCAACTTCAAGGTCAGCGCGTGAGCGAGTTGGAAGTAGCCGGATCGGTGACGTCAACGCCGACGCCGGGAACGACGACGAAGTTGACACCGGACGAAGATACAGGCGAGCTTGTGCCCGTAGAGGTCACCGAGACCAGGACTGAATTCACCCCGCAGGTTCCGACACTGCCCACGCAGACTGCGACGCCAACTTCGTCGTTGAGCTTCGGAGTGCACGCGCAAGACCTCCTCTCCGATCAGGTCAACTTGACCTACCAGATTTTCTCGCTGCGTCTTCTCTTGGAGCGAGCTCTATCCGATCGACTTCTCAAGAGCGGTGATCCGCGCCAGCAGGCGATCCTTGGCTTTCGCGTGAACATCGATCCGCCGCGGAAGGCCCGCCGTAGGGCGGCATTTGTCGAGGTTGCGATCGTCCCGAAGAACACCAGCTGCAAGTGCGACTTGAGCGAGCTTTCTGTTGTTGCGCTCATGCCACAAGAGAAGACCTACAATGCGTCCTCGGTCAGCACGAAGAGCGGCGCTTTCGGCGGTGCGGCGGTGGCGGGTGTCTTTTCACTGGGTGTTAACGTCAAGAAAAAGAACCAGGTCTTCTACCTCTACCGCGACTCGGACACTATTTCTTTTCCGCACCTCGCGCCTCCGGCTGAGCTAGGGGCCGCGGCGATAGCTTTCGGTTGGCAGTTCCGCCCGGTGCTGGGAAGAAAGTCTGTCAGTGCCGAGCCGCGGCAGCTAATGGCGGTTCTGGCTCTACCCCAGGGAGACACCGGAGCTGGCGCAGGTGGCCTGGAACTCGAAGTGCACGTCCGGACCTACTGGAGGAAGTACCACGCCGAATCGCAGACGAGTCGGCGCCAGGAGCAACTCGGCCGCGGGCCCGTACTTCTCGGGCAAGTCGCGGCCTGGAAATCTGGCTGGACCGAAGAGAGTTTACGGCCTTCAGTAGAGAGTGTCAGCTGGTCGACCATAGGGGCTGACAAAGCGCTCGTCACTGTAAACGGGCAGAATCTCTTCCCAGGCACAAGGGTATTGCTCGGGGACACGACTATTGACGAGACTTCGGGGCTGATCCTGAAGTCTGACAGGACCCTTGAGTTCACAACGAGCATGAAGGCTCTCGCGACGCAGGACGGCCGCCTCAGCGGACGCTTTGGCCCCAGCGTCGACTTGAAAGGCACCACCGTTGGCGAGGGCGTCTTCATGAACTCCACCATTCTCGGCCCGGTCCGTGGTCGGCAACTTGTGAACCTAGAGGTCATACTGCAGCACCGTCGCGGCGAGGATCTGCCGTTCGACCCCAACTTGCAGCCCCTCATAGCCGTGGGAGGCGTACCGCTGCCGGGGCCGTATGACGTCACGCCAATCCGCTGCAGAGCAATAGACCTGTGGAACCCGAGCCTGGCTCCCACCGAGAGAGACTGCATCAGCATTCAGGCACTCGTGCCGGCTTCCGCGGTCAAGAAGGACGTCATCGTGTCGGCTCGGATCCCGCTTTTTGGAAAGAGCTGGTACGCGTCGAGGGTCCTCGAGTACACGTCGGAGGAGATGCATGTGGAGCGCATTGGCGGAAAAGAACGAGTGACGCTTGCGATACACGGCTGGGCCTTCAGTCCCGACTGGCGGATCCTCCTCGACCAAGAGTACGCACCCGCGAAAGGGACTGGCGGCGCGGCCCGGGATGTCCGCCTTCAGTTCGTCAATCCAGAGCTTCTCTTGTTGCAGGTGAAAGCAGAATTGCTGGCGAAATACGCCAGGCTCGGCGTCAAGAGCCCATCCGGTCAAGTTGTCGAAATGCTAGCTGTACCTGGCTTTAAGGTCGCGACTCCCAAGGCGGTGTTAAAGCCAGGTGGGCAGATGGTCTCTGCGGTCAAGGACTCGGCTGTCGTCGCCAAATTCAAAGGAGAAAACCTGTCCAAGGTGAGCAAGGTCCTCTTCGGCGCGGATGAGCTGCGTTTCACCAAGACTTCCAAAGAGATCACAATATTCTTGACTCGTAAGGTCACAGCGAAGGCCGGGGAAGTGCATCTTCTATTGGAGGCGGAAGGCGGTACCCACTTGGTCGCGAAGGTCAGAGTGACGGGCTAGACAACAGTAGGGGCAACTCAGGTAGTGAGCCTGACAGGAGGCAGATAATCGTGGCAAAGAAAACCGCACAAGAGACGAACAAGTGGATTCTGGAGGGAATGCACCGAGTCCTCAAGTACCGCAAGGTCGAGGACAAGGTTAGTGTGAGACTTGCGGGCGATCGATACTGTTGGGTATGCCGAAAGGACGAGAACGGCCGCACCGTGTGTGGCTGGGAGAGGTGCTAGACAAGCAGTCTGTTCTTTGCGGTCGGACTTTCGTCATGGGTTTTTCGGCCGTGGGGCCGCCAGTCACTTCTGCGGGGGAGGTAAACAGCTCCGCTGGGAGAGTTTTCGATCCTCAAAGTAGCGGATCTTCGACGCCCATATCGGCCGGCGACCGCCGACGAAGAGCAGGAGATCCTCCGCCGGCAGCCGCATCAATTCATCCGGCGTAAAGAGAGGCCGCTGTGTCTGGGCCTGGGAGATGTACTGGTTGTCGAGGAGGAGATCGAACCGGCTCCCCTTGTACGACCGCTTTTCCTGATGAACCGTCATGACGCCCGCCATGCGTGACAGGAGTTGGGCGGTCTCCGGTTTGTTCGGGGCGAAGGCGATGCGGATGTGGCAGTTGCCGGTGATCGACTCGTTCGCGCCGTACATCGAGTGAAGCTGCGCTAGGTCCTGTGTGATCAAGAAGCACCGCACACCGTAGCCAGCGAGGTAGGCGAGCGATTCGGCGAAGAAGTCCAGGCGACCGAGCGCGGGAAACTCGTCGAGCATCATCAGAAGCCGGTGACGGTAGTGAGGAGCCGGCCGTCCGTTCTCGAACTCGAGTCGCTCCGTCAGACGCCGGCACGCCTGGTTCAGGATCATTCGAACGAGTGGCCGGGTGCGGGAGAGATCCGACGACGGAACGGTGAGATAGAGACTGACCGGACGCTCGTCGTGCATTAGGTCGTCCAATCGAAAGCTCGAATCCGACGTGTTCGCCGCGACTACTGGATCACGGTAGAGGTCGAGAAAGGTCAGCGCCGTCGAAATCACTCCCGAGCGCTCGTTCTCGGCCTTGTCGAGTACGGCCCGAGCCGCCGAAGTAACCTCGGGGTGTGTTCGGGTGCGTCCGCGGCCCACCCCGTCGGTCCATCCCGGATGATCGTCGGGTGCGTGCTCGGCCGTCATCATCATCTCGAGAGCGCTCTCGACCGTGCGTTCCGGATGCGCCAGGAAGTGCAGGCACCCGCGAAGGCTCCGGTCGGCTTCGGCGTAGAGGACGTGGAGGATCACGGCGGTCAAGAGCGCGTGGGCCGTCCGGTCCCAGTGGTCGCGAAGGCGGTCGCCGTTCGGATCGACCAGGATATCGGCCACGGTCTGAGCGTCCCGGACCTCGGACGGTCCGAGCCGCACCTCGAGCAGCGGGTTGTAGTGGGCCGCCTCGCCCGTCGTGTCCGTCGGGTCGAACCGCAGACACCGGCTTCCGAGCTCGTGGGCGCGCCACCCGGATGACAGCGCCCAGTTCTCGCCCTTGATGTCGTGGACAAGGACCGAGTGTGGCCAGGTCAGAAGGTTCGGCAGGACGAGGCCAACGCCCTTCCCGCTTCGGGTGGGCGCGAAGACCATCGCGTGCTCGGGTCCGGCATGCCGCAGATACCGCAGCCGCTTCCCGTCCCGCCAGAGACCGAGGAGCAGACCCTCGCTGTGGCCGAGAAGACCCGCGCCACGGACCTCGTCGGTCGTCGCCAGGCGGGCGGAGCCGTGGATGTCGGCCTTCTCTTGGAAGCCGTGCGACCGGGAGGCGAGATAGAGGACCAGGACGAGAGCGCCGGCCGCTCCCGCGCCTAGCGCAAGTAGAAGCGGCTCGCGGAGAATCGCGCGGGAACCGAGGTCCGGCCAGAGCCGAGCCGACCAGTAGTAGAGATTCGTGGGGAGATAGAGCGGTCCGTAGGCAAGCGACCCCGACAGGTAGCCGATGCCGGCGAGGACGAGGCTCAGGGCACGCGTCCGGCGGAAGAACAGGAAAACGGCGCCGACCAATGCGCTGGTCACGGCAATCGGGAAGAGGGCTCCCGGCGAGCCGAACCCAGACAGGAGTGCGGGTCCGAGCTCGGGGTCGTAACCGAGCCGGTGCGCGACGAACTGGGTGAGAACGCCCGAAAGGACGAACATCCCTCCGCTGTAGAAGACGAGCGCGTCGAAGGCGAGAGCCCGGAAAGTCATCCGCGTGAAGCTCGGAAGCGTGTAGAGCGGTTGGTCCGTCATCGTCCTGCCTCCTGCCGGTCCAGTCGAGGGAGCGTCAGAACCGGTCTCGCGAGAGCCCAGCGCGAGGCGGAGAGCGAGACCGGCCCGAAGTAGCGGCTGTCCCAGGAATCGCGCGCCGGGTTGTGGAGCCAGATCTCGTCCGGACCAAGGACGAAGGACTCCCGCGCCGGGCGTGGCAGAGAGCGCCCATGCCGGTCCCTCTCTTTCCGGAGAGCCTGTGGAAGAGAACGATCGTTGACGGCCACACCCTCGGCATCGAGCGACACGACATCGTCGCCGATCGCCGCGACTCCCTTCAAGACCGGGCGCACCCCGGATGGACAGGAACCACGAGGAAGGTAGCCACGCTCGAGAGCCAGCCGGGCGGGTTCGCCGTCGAGGCAGAAGACGACGAGGTCGCCTCGGCCAATCGGCCCATCGACGACCCGATAAACGCCCGGTGGGCGGCTCGTCGTCAAGTTGAACCGCAGCTCGAAGACGAGCGTGACGGCCAGCGTGATCAAGAGTGCGCCCAGAACGAAGAGCGGGGTTCGGTCGTGGACGGTCGGCATCTTCATCGTCCGAGTTGCTTTGTCATCTCGACCGTGGCCTTTCGCGCGAGCGAAACGACGATCCGGAGCGCCTGGTACTGCGGTACGGGGAGAAGCCGGGCGACGACGGTCCAGCCGAGACGACCGACCAACCGCTCGGCCTGCCGGACGAGCTTCTTTCGAGGGGCAAGCCGCTCCCCGACGCGCTTGAGGCGGCGGATGGCCCGCTTCGAGCGTCGGGCCGCCCGGCGAAGCGTTGGCTGCTCGCGCTCGGCTTTGACGAGGCGCCGCCGCGCGGCCTGAAGATCGGCGAGCCGGTGCGGGAGTTCTCGTCGTGCGAGCTCGAGCGCCTCTTTGCGCTCGCCGGAACCCACGAGGCGCCCGCCGCGGAGACGGCCGAAGCGCTCGGGCCTCTCGAGAGCAGCCAGGCGCGCTTTCTTCCGCCCGGCTTCCCTCTCGTAGCGTTCGAGCGCCTGGATCGCGGCCTTGGGTTCGCGGAAGACGGCTCGCGTCGTCGCCTGAAGTGCCCGCCGGGTCTTCGAGACGGCGCGCTCGGCCGCCGCCACGGCGCCCAGCCGCGACTCGGCCCGGTCGAGCGCGGAACGGTGACGGGTCAGGAGTTTGTCCAGGCGCTGGCGGGCGAAGAGCTGGCGGGTGGTGTGGGCCAGGCGATCGAGCGCGTGGCTCGACCGTTCGAACTCACCGAGCCTCTGTTCGAGAGCCTTCTTCCCGAATCGCCGGTCGAGCTGGTAGGTGGGGATCGACGCCCGGCCGTCCGTCACGACGAGTGACTTGCCGGTTCGGGAGGGGAGAAGCTGTAAACGCTCGCGCCGCAGTCCGGCATGGACCTCGACCCAGCTCCCGGCTTCCCGGAACGCGCCGGAGCTCCTTTTGCGGACCGACCGCGCGAACTCCGAGCGCGCCAGCCCACGTTCCGCGAGGCGCCAGCGCTGAACGTAGTCGACGAGTCGAGCGGTGATCGCCCGCGCCTCCTTGCGCCGACGGTTCGGGAACGGGCGGCCCCGACCGCGGAGGCGACCGAGAGTCTCCGGACGCTGCTCGAGATTCCGGCGCACTTGCCGCCAGCCGTCCGTGACGAGCCCGCGCTCGATTCGGCGCCGTGCGACGGCGGGGTTCCGGTAGGCGCCTTCAATAGCCGCGTCGAGCGCCTTCGAGTATTGTCGCTCGCGGTCGCGCGCCGTGAAGATTCCCCATTTGCGCTGGGTCGCTTGAGAGCGACCCAGAAGATCCTGTTCGACGGCTTTCCAGGAACCGAGTGCTCGAGCCTTCTCTTTCAAGCGTTCGAGGTCCCGGGACTTCCTCTGGTAGGGGCCGAGACGCTTCTCGAGCGCTCCACGGCTCGCACTGCGCGACACCCGCGACGCTGCCACCCAAGAGCGGCCGTCGGTCAGAACGAGACCACGGTTTCTGCGGTCGGGCTCGATCGAGAGGCCGTGTTGGGCGAGCCCGGCATGAAGCTCCTGCCAGCTCGAAGCCTTCCCGAGAACGTCTGAGACCAGTCGGCCCGCCCGCTCGGCGAACGGTTCGCGCGAGGTCCGAGAGCTCTCGAGACGCTCGCGGCCCGGCTCGGCCCAGTGTCGTCCGCGGACCTCCTTCAGACCCAACTCACGTTCGAGACCGCGGAGTGCTCGCTCGACCTTGGCGTAGTCGTGACTCGCGTTCCAGACGCGGCCGGTCTCGGGGTGGACCCGGTTGACGACCAGGTGAAGGTGCTGCTTGCCGTTGTCCGAGTGCTGGGCTATGAGGACCTGATGCTCTTCGAGGCCGAGCCCGGCCAGGAGGCGATCGGCGACCTGCTCCATCTGGGAGCGCGACAGGTGCTCGCCCTCGGCGAGACTCACGATCCGGTGGTATACGGGTTTCTCGGTCCGTCCCCTGGCGGCCGATTTCTGCATGACCGCGGGTGCGAGTTCGGGGTCGGTCACGCCGACGTTCCGGAGCGCGACCCAGTCGGCGCGGTCGGGCGCCGAACGGTCCTTGCCGTTCTTCAAGTACTCATAGAGTCCGACGAAACCACGCGACAGCGCGCCGCGCGCCGGCGTCTTGCTGATCACAGAAGTTCCCCGATCGTCCGCTCGACTTCGCGAAGAGTTTCTTCGAGCCGCGCTCCGTCCGGAGCGCGGCGGGCGGTGTTCGCCCAGCGTGCGAGCTGGTTCAGGTTGTTGGCGGCGCCGGCGAGCTGGCGGACCGCTTCGCCGGTCAGGCGGCCCGAGATCCGGTGACCGAGTGCGGCGAAGCGGATGAAGCGCCGGGGCGACAGACCGACCAGCTCCGCGCGCTCGCAGACTCGCTTCCATTCCCTCGCGGTGAAGCGGACGTTCCGATGAACGGAGAGTCGCTCTCGCGGATCGTCTCGGTGGGCTTCGCGGCGGACTGGCTCCAGAGTCGCGGGGAGGGCGGCTCGGCGCTGACGGGGTCGCCGTCCCGATCGGATGGGGACATCACCGAAGAGGGTTCTCAGGTAGCCGGCGATCGTCAGGCGCTCTTTCCCGGCGCGTCGCCGGAGTTCTTCCCACTCCTCGTCCGAGAGGCGAACGGTGCGGTTCGGACGGGTCGTCACCGAGACCCTCGGCGGGAAGCGACGGCGCGCTGCGTCGGTTCTCCGGCGCTCGCTCGACCGAGCGAGGGAGTGGGGGATTTCCACGGGTGGCGGGAGGCGTCGCGGGCAGTCTTCCGAAGGAAGCTGCGAGACCAAGCAGAGCCTTCGAGCGCGCGGAAGCGCGCGAGTCCGAGCCCCTGAGGCGCGTCGCCGAACGGGCGAGCATGGCGTTGCCTGGGGGACACAAATGCCATGGCAGTTGTGGCACCCAGGCATTGCTTGCTACCGGTCAGAAGTGCGGTCTCGGTCACTGCGGGTTTCATCGTCCAACCGTGTGTTCTGTCCATCGGCGACGGCCGGCCTCGGAGGGCCGGCGAGTGACGAGTCAGCGGAGTCTTGACCGGAGAACCAGGCGCCAGAAAGGCGTTTTGCGAATAGGTTGGCGGCTCCTCATTTCGTCATACATAGATACGGGGATAAAGATGAGAGAAGTTTTATGTCGCGCTCCGCCTCGGGCGGAGCCTTTCCGGCCGCCGCAAACGCTCCTACATCGCGCCCCGCCGTTTGAGCGACACCCAACGCCCCGAGTGCCCGGTGATGATGTGGTCGAGGAAACAGAGCCCGACGGCCTCGCACGCTTGCTCCATTCGGGTCGTGAACGCGAGATCCTCGACCGAAGGCTCGGGATCGCCGCTCGGGTGGTTGTGGGTCAGGAGCACTCCCACAGCGTTCGAGAGAAGCGCCGCCTGAAGGATCGGCCGTGGCTCGGCCACGCACCGCGACACCGACCCGACAAAGGCCACCTGATAGCCGATCAGGCGATTCCGTATGTCGCAGAATAAAGCCAGCATCCGCTCCTGGGGCGACCGCTGGACCTCCAAGTCGTCGAAGAGGAACGTCACCACTTGACCCGGACTCGACAACGACAGCCCCGGCCGCCCGGCTGACGGCTCGGCCACCAAAGACACCCGATACCGGGGTGTCTCCTCCCAGACCTCCTCTCCGTCTCCGACCGCTCGATCTCGACCAACCGCCCCGCCTCGCCCGATGTGTACTAGCTCGCTCATCGCCTCTGGCTCCTGTCTCTGCCCCCGAGGGAAATTCCTCGAAAACGACCCAAGAGCCGGGGTGGTCGACGAGCGCGCCGCCAGAGAGCCGCGGTGTAAGCGGAGCCTCGTTAAGAGGCGGAGTAACCGGCAGCCCGTAGGGCCGGCGACCTTGCGGCGCATAAGCGAGCGATCACCACAATCGCCGGAGGCGTTTTCGAGGAACCGACCGATGGGAGAGGGCGGGGGAGCGGGGACCAGGCCGGCGTCCGAGACGGCCTACCTCATCTGGGGGAGGAAGGGAGGATGGGAGGAGGCTCGAGGATTTTCTGGAGAGGAGCACGCGGAAAGACGGGAAGCCGGCCGCCGGCGACCGGCTCGAGCCCGCGCGAATCGCGCCCGGCGGACTACCGCCGGTGACAGGACCGTGGCCCGGAGAGCTTCCGCCGGAGGCCTTCGAGAAGCTCCTCGACCGCGCCGGAGTAGCTCTCGGTTCCCGAGAGATCGGCGCCGAGCCGACGGGCCTCTTCGGGGAAGAGCTTCGAGAAGAGCCGGGCGTAGGCGACGAAGGCGTCGTGACGGAGCGGAGCGACGAGCGAGGTTGCCCGGAGAGCGGCCAGGCACTCGGAGTCGGTCGCCCGATCCGGGTCGCGCGCCTCCGCGACCCGCTCGAGGACCTCGCGGACGTGTCTTCGGTAGAGGAGATCTGGCGCCTCTCCGAGGACCGTCGTCGGGACGAGGAGGTGGAAGGCGCCGTGGATCTCGTCGCGCCGCTCGGGCCAGCGGCTCTTCGCGCGCTCGATCTCCTCCTCGGCGATCTCCATGCGATCGAAAACGCCTCCGAGCGTCTCGAGCAGGCCTTTGCCGAGGACCTCTTCGAGCGTCGATTCGACGTCTCGAGGCTCGGTGGACTCGGATGTCTCCGGCTCTCCGAGAGGGAGGAGAGGTTGCTCAAGGTAGCGGATGTCAGGTTCGTGGATCACGGGTGGTCTCCTTCTTGTCTTGGGTTGGGGGTGAATCGGGCTTTCCTGCCGACTCGAGTTCGGGGAAGAGGCAGCCCTGCTGGCAGGTCCGACGGAAGAGGACCGCTCGCATCGCGAGCCGGAGTTCTTCGACGCCGGCGTCGTGGAGCTGCTCGGTCGTCATGAGATGACCGCTCCTTCTTGGAAGGCGGGGAGGTCACCGCCCCTCGTTCGGGGCGGGATCGAATGGACGTGTGGGAGGGGAGGCCGGGGCCCCCGAAAGGGGACCCCGGCGCTCGGCCTAGGAAGACTCGCCGTCGCTCGTCGAGCGAAGCCGGCGAATCGTGGTCGCGACCAACTGATGGCTGAAGCGCGTCTCGCCGTCTTTCTCGTAGCGGTCGGTGCGGTACGAGGCCTCGACGAAGACCGGCTCGCCCTTCGTGAGGGTGCCGGCGTACTCGGCGCGGGCGCCGAAGGCGACGATGATCGGGAAGTCGGCCCGACTCTGCCAGCCGTCCTTGGCTCGAAAGCGCTCGTTGACGGCGAGGAACAAAACGGCGCGGGCCTTCGATCCCTCTTTCTCGCTGAGCTCGGTGTCGCGGGTGAGGTTGCCGATGAATTGGACTCGGTTGAGCATCTTGGCTCCTTTCGGTAGGTGCCCTCCGTGGGGCGGTTGACGATGTGAGCTGCGGTTCTCATCTGGTGGCTCTTTCGGTTCCTTCGGTTCGTTTCATTGCTGCCTCTTCACCCGAAGAGAGAGGCAGCCGAACCGGAGGAACCGTTAGAGCCACCCGCGAGCCCAGACGCGACGACGAGCGAAACGGCGAAGCCCGTGACAGGTTCGCGGGGGTGTGGGCGGGTGGCCTGGCGCGGGCTTCAGCGGCGGAGCGAGGAGGAGAGGCGCAGGCGAGCGGAGAGCAAGAACCGCAACTGACGGGAGGAGACCGCGGGGAGGGGACAGCCGATGGAGCTAGAGGCGTGTCAGGTGTTCAGGACGACCGATCCCGCGCCGCTGAGCTCAGCGAGAAAGGTCTGAAGTTCGCGCCGATCCGATCCTCCGTCCGCAACCGAGAGGACCGAACGGCTGAGGTGAGGGCCCCACCGATGACTCGACCAGGCCCGCGTCCGCCAACGCCGCCTCTTCGCGAGCCGGCCGCGTTCGATAGGGCTAGGCTGCCGGCCGGATAGGACGCCGCGCCTTCAATCGCCGAACGGTCGCGATGATCGCCTGGATCGCTTCGACAGATCGAGCGGTCTTCAGACGCTCGAGAGCGGCGAGTGCCTCTGCGGGTAGACCCGCCGTTCGGAAGGACGTGACGAACTCTTCCGCGAGACCAGCCAGAGACGTCCATCGCCCCGACCGGGCGAGTTCGAGCGCGAAGTCGAGCGAAGAGAGAGCGGCCTCATAGGGAAGTCCCTCGGCGAGAAACGCCTCGCGAACTTCGATGGAGAGGGCGAGCGCTTCTTTCAAGCGTCCTTTGAGCGCAAACAGCCGCGCGCGGGTCCGGAGGATCTGCAAACGTTCATGAGTAGGTACCGTGTAGTGGGGGATTGCGAGTGCGTCGTTCAGATAGTCGTGTGCCAGCTCAACCTCGCCGGTCGCTGTGTGAAAGAGAGCGAGCCTCTGAAGGAGCACGAAGCCCCAGCGCGGCTGGTGTGCGATGTCGAGATAGCTCCTGGCGCGCTGCGCCTTCTGAATCGCTTCTTGCGGGCGATCCGAGTTGAACAGGATCGTCGCCTGGTCAAGTAAAGCCTTGCCGAAGCAGTGCGAGTCGCCGAGCGCCTCGAAGAGGACCAAGGCGTCTTCGAGGAGGGCAAGGCTCTCGCCCGAGCGTTTCGCATCGGCGAGATAGAGGGCCTTCGAGATCAGATAGGTAGCGGCGACCTGCGGGTTGCCGGTGTAGTCGTCGAGCCGTTGTTCGGCGGCCGCGAGTGCCTTTCCGGCGCGTTTAGATCGAAAGAGTCGCCTGGCGACGTTTGCGATCTGAACGAGCGCGAGGATCTGACAATCCGCCGCGACCGGCGCTGCCACAGTACGTGGCAGCGTTCGTGTCGCCAGCAGGCGACCGAGCCGGGCGATCTCCATCGCGCGGGGTAGGTCGGTGCTCATCCTCGAGCGAGAGCGCGCGAGGATGACGTCGAGTGTCGTCTTGTTCGCAAGGGTAGAGCAGTTCAGGACGCGGATGGCGGCATCCGAAGTGGGGAAGGAGAGCAAGCGCTCGACAGTCTTCTCAGCAACGGTCGGCTGGATTTCAGCCGACTGATAGAGACCCCCGACATCCAGACTTGGATCGGCTCTAAGGGGTAACCCGCGCTCGTTCACCACTTTCGCCCAAGTTCAGGCACTCCTGTCCGGCCGGGACTTGCCCGGCATGTACTTGGGCCAGCAACTTGCAAGAAGAGTTCCGGCAGCTAGAGTTCTCTTATTGAAGCTCTCCAAGTAGAGGGTCTGCGAAGGGGCGGCGGGACCGGAAGCAGCGGACCTAGACCGCGGCTCCTAAGGGACGACATTCGCGGTCAAGCCAAGCTCCCTGAGCGTGGACTCAAGCTATGGTGCAAAGTTGCGTGACCTGCAACGTGCGTCTTTCTGGTCTAGGACGTAATCGGTGATGTGGTCGGAGACCGCCGGTGCCAGCCTCGGTCGGCTGCTGTCCGGGTAAACCAAGCCACCGAACAGGGGCGGATTTTAAACAGTGGAACTTCTGCTTCCCGGGGGCAGCCGAGAAGTCCAAGCAGAACCCGGATCGGACCGTCGTGCGCGACGACGAGGACTGTTTCGAACGGGTCTGCAGCGTGCTGTATCCAGTCCCAGCCAGCCTTGACCCTAGCTCTTAGTTGCGCGATCGGTTCGCTGCCCGGTGGGTCCATTGAAAGGGGGTCCGCGATGAAAGTCGTACCGTCGGGCTGACGAAGAAGATCGGCGATGGAGCGGCCCGCCCACGCGCCAAACGACCGTTCTCGCATCTCCGGCCGGCAGATTACCTCCCAGCCAATCTCACGTTCCAGGAACCTAGCCGTGTCACGGCATCGACGAAGATCACTGCTCACAACCAGGCCATCACTTGGGAGCGCCCTGCGTCCGAGTTGACGGGCTATGCGCTGCGCCATGGCTGAGGCCTCCGCTTCGCCTGCTAGCGAGAGGGGGGCGTCGACCGAGCCCAACAGTTTCCCTGCTTCCGATGCGAGCGTACTTCCGTGACGAATCAGGCCGACCCTTGTCACGACCCGCTTAGGCTCTTGAGAGTATTCACGATCAGTAGCGCTGAGAAGCTGCCGTAGAGAAGAACGGCAGCGATTAGCGATGCCTGTCGCCAAAGTGGTAGCGCAAATGGGTTCTGTCTGCCAAAGCGGGGATCAGCGGCCTCCACCTCTTTCCGGAGTCGACGCATTAGGACAATGACCAGGACTGAGTACAAGAACATCACTATGCCGGAAAGTGAGCCCGCAATTTTCAGCAGAGTCGGCGTGTCTCTGATGTTCGCGATGAACAGAACGCCGATTGCAAAGGCAATCATCGACCAAAGTACATAGAAGTAGAGAGCGCTTTCACTGAGGAAAGCGTTCTCCGACCGCCTTACAGATAGTGAATTCGCCTTGATGATGTCTGCGGACACTCTAGCGACATGATCCAAGACGCCTAGAGCACTCGTGAAGAAGATGGCAGCCACTATGAGATAGAAGGCGCTCGTCATGAGCGAGCCAGAACCAAGAGCTGCGCCCTCCGCCCGGAGCATCCCCATGCCGATCTCCAGGTCTTGCCCGTACAAGAGCGCGTGAGCAATCAACATCAGGAGGACGAGACCGACTAATCCGAGGCACAAGAATGTCACCATCTGTTCACGGCGCATCAGACGCCACCATTCTGTCCAGCGAGCCAAGTTGGCTTTGCTTGGCTCGAAGAAGAATCCCTTGGAAGCGATCGAGACTCGTTCTCCTGTTAGAGGGCTGGTGACCTTCGGGACCCTCGCCCCCATACCAAAGCCTTTGTCTCTGGCCCAATGGCTAGTTGCTAAGTTGATCGAGCCCCCCGCTCCGCAGAAGGCCAGAGCTGCCAGAAAGGTCGCGATGTTCAGGTCTGTTGGCAGTGACGTGGGGAAGTCCAAGAGGCCACGACCGAAGGCCGTCAGTGTGGGGGCGCGGATGACAAGTACTGCGACAAGAGCGACGGTGACGATGACAAAGGAGATCAGTACCATTTCGATTCGTTCGACCGCGCGGTAGACGACGCGAGTGCCGGTCAGGGCAATTCCGATGACGAGGAGCGAGATTGCTGAGATGATATCTGCCCGGCCTCCGACGACCCAAGAAAGAGCAGTGGCTCCTCCTGTACTCCAACCGGGCCATAGCCACGGCAGAGTCGAACAGAGCAGGAAGACCCATGCCCACGGGCGCCAGAGCCGAGCAAAGCCAGTGACGATAGTTTCGCCCGTGGCGACCGTGTACCTCGCGAACTCGGTGTTGAGGACATATTGGAGGCCAAAGGCGATCAGAGCGGGCCAGAGAAACAAGAATCCGTATTTCATCGTTAGCCCAGGCCAGAAGTAAATCTCCCCCGAGCCCAAAGAAGTCGCCAACATGATCACGCCCGGACCGACCAGAGCGGCAAGCGGCTTTGGCGGTGGAAGCGTTTCGAACTCAACGGGTGGCAGTTTCTGCTTTAGCAGCTTCGGCAATTCGGGCATACTGTTGCCTTTCTCGGTTCCCGGTCACGAGTTCAGGTTGTTCGAGCGTCCACGGGCTATATAGAGAGGCGCAAATCTCCTCCTCGAAGAGTCGGCCTGCCTCGGTGAGTTCGTAAACTCCAGCTTCCTCCGTGACCAAGTCGTAGGCGGCCAAGCGGTCGAGTACCTCGGTGGCGTGTCGCAAATAGGCTGCAGGTGCCTGTGCGCCAGCGAGGCTTACACCGTGGCGAATGCCGGAAACGACGCGGCTTGCGGCTTGCTCTGTCTTGTCTAAACGGAGGCCAGTAGCGACAGCCAGTCTGGATGACGCAACGGCCGCGATGTACTCGCGCCGTGCTGTGCGTTGGAAACCCGTCCGGGACGTGTTGCGGAAGAAATAGCCCCAGGCATGAGAGTAGGCGGAGACGCCCGTTCCGATCAGAGCCTGGTCAGTGCCGGCTCTCACGTTCTTGAACGTATCGACCAGATCTTCGCTACGAACGAAACGCCCACCCGACCGCGGTAGATAGCCGATGGCGCGCATCGCAACTCGGATGAGTAGCCGTCTTCTAACACTTTCGTTTTCATCGACTGTAGGGAGACGCCCCAGGGCGTACAGGGTGTGCCAGGCGGACCGTTCGTGAAGACGCTGTGTGTACCACGTCACTTGATGGGGGCGGAGTCTGGCAATCGCTTCAACGTCAGAGACAATTGCGTCTTCCGTTTGGCCGTTCAGGTCTTGGATGAGATCAACGTTTAGTTCGGTATCCGTGTGAAGAAGTCTTTCGACGGCCTGGATTGCGGTCTGACGGCCGTGACCACGAGTAGCTTTCAAGAGGTCGTCGTCGAAGCTCTGAACTCCAATCGAGAAGCGATCTACACCACTATCGATCAGGAACCGGAGTTTCTCCTTACCTCGTCTATCCATGATCGTTTTTGGGCTCACCTCCGCGCAGAACCGAGCGCCGTCGAGCCAGGTAAACGCGCTAAGCGCGTCGACCACCTCCGCCAACCGGCCAAGTGACGCCGCGGTGGGTGTACCGCCTCCGAGATAGACCGATGACAGTCGCGAACCTGGGCCGAGTAACTCGGCCCAATAGGACAGTTCGTCACAGAGGGCGGCGAAGTAGTCTTCCGTCGCTGCGTTCTCCGCACCGATCGCAAGGCGTTCGGTCTCGTAGTGGCAGAAATGACAGATGTGTTCACAGAAGGCGAAGTGAACGTAAAGATGAAGAGCGGGGATAGTCGTGGCTGCCTGAAGAAGATCGCTTGAGTTGATTGGTGGCAGCACATCGAGCGGTGGGTACGTCACGACCGTATGGCTGCCGCCGAGGCCCGTACGCTGTCTGCGAATGACGCCCCGCTTGATGGCTTCGGGGATCCGACTCCTTGAGAGCCAGTCGTCGACTTCGGCGAGCAAAGCTGACGCGTCAATAGATGTCATTCTGAACCGACTGCTCGGAATTCGGGTGTAGCCAGGGTTTCGTGGACCGGAGATCTTAGTTCGCGATCTGGTGCCGCATCGAAGCAGCGCAGATGAAGTGCGTAGGCGTCTCGATCCTTAGCACCTCGAAAGCCGTGGTAGAGCTCACTAGAGAAGAACAGGAGATCGCGGGTAGGTTCTTCGCTGGTGCCCGAGACTGTTCTTCGATTCCAGCGTTCCTGTGCGAAGGCTCCGAGTGGCGCGCTCAGGTTTTCATCTTCAAGGCCTCTCTTCATTCGGACGCCAAAGCAGGAGAAGGCTCCATCGAGCGGAACCAAGACCTCGTAGTTTTGATCGTGCCGCGCAAGGTGGATCTCTCGATCGTTCGAGTCGTGGTGGGTCCTTGGGAACTGAATGAGCTTGAAGTCGAGCATTGGACGGTGGGGCCCCACATCTTTGAGGTAATCACCGTTCTCGTGACCTCCGAACCACTCGCTTAACTTGGCGTCGCGCATCTGGCCGGCATCCCGGGCGTCTTGATGGATGCCTCCGGACATCAAATGGGAGCCATCGCTGAAATAGCCCTCGAGGGCGGATCTACCAAAGGGCAAATGGACTTCAACGGGTTCCGCTTTCCCTTCGAGATGAGGAACAGACTCTCGTACAGCCCGCCAGTATCCTTCAACTTGTTTTTCGGTCATGCGCGTCATATCGAGCGTGGGTTGCGAAATCTCTGTTTCGTGTCCCATTGCTCGCGCTGAATAGGCGACAAGTAGCCCTAAGGCACCTACCTCGCCAGGCGCCACCAAAGCAGGTGGCGTTCCAAGACCTTCCCAGCGCGCGCCTGGGAGCCAGAACCCCCGCCGCTGGTAATCATCGGTGTGAGTGTGGAAAGGCTGTTCGCTGCCCTCGAAGCGGAACTCCCAATGCCCCCACAGTGGAAAGAAAGCAAGTTCGTCAACTGGCAGACTCCCAAGCGTGAGGAAGCGTTTGCTAAGCGCCCGACAAAGGAAGACTTGAAAAGTCGGCAGGCTGGCCTGCGCTTCTGGATGGAAGGGATTGACCAGAGAAAGAGCCTCGAGACGTGTCTGGAGCGTGTCTCCAAAATCTACTCTTGATCTTGAGACGCGTTGGTCGAAGTCGAGGACCTTCTCAAGCTCACGCCCCCTGACGACGAGAAGCAGTCGCTCTTGGCCGTAGTCAGCATCATCTGCGAGTGTCGTGGCCGCACTGATCGGCGTACTTTCTACTGGTCGCTCAATGTCCAAAGAGGAGTCGTTACTGTCAGCCGCCTCGACCTCCGTAACGGCGATCTCCTCCTCGACCGGCAGATCCGTCAGAGAGTCTTGGAGCCGTTCCACCAGTACGCGCTGCTGGCTGGGGTCAACTGATGCCAGTGTCCCGACGAGATCGGCCACCTCGGGGGCGAGTTCGTGACGAGCCCTTTCGAGATGACTGAACAGCAGGACACTGAAACTAAGGTAAGAAGGCTTGTGCTCTGCTTGCAAGCGTCGAAACGCCCGCAGAAGGCCGCTGACACGTTGTTGGAGCAGATAGTCCATAACGGTCGGCGCCATCCGGTTGCCGTGAGGGGACACCTCGCGCGCCGGCAGACCGGCGATTGCGAGGAATGCCCGCAAGGCCTCGTTAGACGTTCCCACCGCGCTACGGACCGTCGATACGATCGTAGCCAAGGCCGCAGCACGTGGAATAGTCTTATCTCGGACCCATTGCGAAATCGCCGGTGTGCTGACATCGAGCAGCCGAGCCCACTCCTGCCGAGTGAAAATGTTGGTCTCGTCTAGGAGATCCTTTAGAGCGAGCGCAAAGGGGCTCGCGGTATCTTTACTCATGTTCATCGTTTTCATCTTTGTGGTCCGAGGATTCCCCGGGCCGGCCATTGGTTGCTTCGTTCAGATCGTCGTATTCGGAGTGGTGGTGCATTCGAGGTCTAGCTGGTCCTGTGTATGGCGGATGCTCCATGAAGTTATGGCCAGTGTCAGCATGAGGTGTTCTACCCAGGAGACGCTCGACCTCCGCAGCAATTTGCTCGGCGTGGTAGAGAGACATCGTGGCTTTGCCTGGGACTGCAGCAATCAGACCCTCGTACCGTTGGAAAGACTTTGACCACGGAACAACTCGTGGCTTCCCAGCTAGATCCTCGACATCCCCACGAAAGTGGGCTTCGACCTTGTAGCCGGCCGTAAACCGGTGCATCCGCCCTCTCAGTAGATCGTCGGGGTCGGTGAGAAGGCCGAGGATCGAGTTCTGGTCGTCCGCAGTCACTTTTCTCGGCCCGGCGACTTGCTGGGCAGTCAGTAGCTTCCTTTCCCGGTTACCAATAACCAGTCGCCCGTCTGGTGGAGCCGCGCGTGGCGTATGGGACGCCACTGCAAGTCCTGAATCGAGGTCCACCAGCATCGGGACCTTCATGTGTTCGTTGCCACCGACGACCAGAAGGGGAGATCGGTAGACTCCTAGACAGGTTTCAATCTCAAGGCTCTTCAACAAGCTAGGCGTGCCCGCGCCGGCCGCCAAAACGGTCACGGGTGAGTCATAAATCGTGCCGTCAACTCGGACTGCGCACCCGCCGTCGAAACCTGCGTCTCGCTCCAGGGTGGCCGGCGCCGAGACCTCTTTGATGGACCCGTTCCCTTCGCCGAGAATCGCCTGAAATGCCGCCTCCAGCAGTTCGGCCTCCGAAAATGGAGAGTCCGGCGTATAGAACGCGGGCCGCCCGTCCTCATGGAACCGGTCAGTGAGCCAGGCGAGTTTCCGTGCTGATTCGACCTGGCTCACCATGGCGCCAACGGCCAACCTCCTGGCCTTCGCGAGAAACGCCTCCGCTTTCTCGTCAGATTCAACTCGGAAGATGCTCGGCGTCGAAGGGAGCGGTACACCGAACTCTTCAAGCATGGTCACGCCCGCGCGGTACATTTTCGTTGGTAGCCACCGCGGTTCGGCGTCTAGATAGAGAAGTCCCGATTGCAGCCATGCGTGGTTGCGTAACGTCTCCGCTTGGGGCGTCCCCTTGTCGCTTTTCCGGATCATGACGGTCCTCAGCCCGAATCTGACGGAGAGAACGTAGGTGACCATCGCCCCCAGAATCCCCCCTCCAACAACGGTAACGTCGGGCCTGACGGTGCGCATTTGCCTCTCCAGCCTCTTCGGGGGGAGTCTAGACGGGGCACCTGTATTAAGTCAAGGCCTTTTTCACTTAATCGCACGTCTGAGACGACAGCAATACCTATGCCGACCCCGCGAATCGACGAAGTCTACAGGAGGCCAGACTTCTTCTAAGTCATTGAAAAAAAGATACTTGTGTCAACATCCCAGCGTAGATATTCTCTTTTGGGGTAGACCGATGCGGAAAACGGAAGTGGGGCTCGAACTGTCACCTCGCGAGGTCGTTTTAGCTGCAACGCCGGCTCTCATGGAGAACAGCGGGATCGCCCAAAGTCCTCAGCGGATCGACCGAAAAGCGCCTACTAGGCCGCCTGCGCTATACCGAAGTGTATTTCTTGAGCAAGCCGCCTACCTCCCGCCGCATCGCCTCCGGCTCGTGCCGGTAGAAGCGGCGGGCCAGCTGATCCAGAGCTTGGCCGACGGCGGCGAGCCTCCGGCGGCGATGACGCTCGATCTCGTCGCGGTGCTCGCGTACGTATAGGGAGAGGGTCGAAAGCGGGTTACTGCTCTCATACTCAAGCGCTTTCAGAGCGTCGTCGATGGCGCCCTCATTGCACAGCCCCTCGATTCGTTCTCGGAGCCAGAGCGCGAGACTCAACTGGTCGCCATTGATGAGAGCTGGCTTGCCGTCGACGACCACGGGCTTGCCGGGATGGTGACGGCGGGCTTCGTTCAGGAGGTCGCCGCGGAGCGCGCTAATGGTGCCTCTAGCCTCTTTGAGAACGGCGCAGATCGCGTCAGCAGCTTTTCGGTCTTCGGGTGTAGCTTCGGTAGACTCAACTTTAGGGTCGGGCATTGGGGTTACTCCTTTGCCTGGCCTAGGGCTTCGGGGGAGTGTGTGCTCTCCCGGGGCCCGCTTTTCGGCCGATTAGTGTTCGACTCGGCTTAGAGTCGTTTCTTCATCTCGTTTTCTCCAAAGAACTCACTCGCTTATTTTCCCGGCGCGGGCCGCCGACTCATTTCCTAACCTCCAGGATCTGCCGCCCGAGTTCCTCGAGCGCTTCCCGCGCGTGCTGGTCTCCGGCGTGGACGTAGCCCATCGTTTGTTGGATGTTGTGGTGACCGAGCGCCTGTTGGATCGTCTGAGCCGGGTGGCCGCTCTCGGCCAGAAGCGTCGCGACCGTGTGCCGCAGATCGTGAATCCGTAGATCAGGGCACTCGGCGGCCTTCCGAACACGCTCCCACGGCTTCTTGAGGTCATAGAGCGGCGCGCCCACCTTGGTCGGCGACGGAAACAAGAACTCGGCGTTCCCGACCATCTTGGGTAGGGCGCGGATGATCTCGAGGGCCGCGCTTGAGAGCGGCACGTGGCGAGGTCGTCCAGCCTTGGTGTCTTCAAGGCGGAGCGTCCCGCGCCCGAGATCGATGTTGATCCACTTCGCCCGAAGGACCTCGTTCTTTCGTAGCCCGGTCAGGAGAAGCAGCTTGAGAACACCGCGCACATAGGGGCTCGACTCCGCCTCGATCGCATCGAGAAGGCGGGGCAACTCCTCCGTTTTGACCGGTCGGTCACGACGTTTTTCCCTGAACATCGAGTGACGCTTCATCGCCGCGGGGTTGGCGGACGTCTCAGAAACCAGGCCCCATTCCGTGGCCATGTTGAACATCGTGGAGAGGAGGTTCAGGAGGCGGTTCGCGACGTACGGGCGGTCGGCACCGATCTTCCGGTAGAGGCGGGCGATGCGTTCTCTCGTCACATCCTCGATTCGCAGGTGCCCGAGCTCCGGCTTGATCAACTTGTCGATCTTCCGCTGATCTTCCTTCCAGCTCTTCTTCCGCACCTTCGCGTGCCGCTCGATGAAGATGTCGCAGAGTTCGGAAACGGTCTTCGCCTGGCTCGCTTTCAGGCGTTTCTCCTGAAGCTCGGCCAGGGGGTCTGCACCCTCGTCCACACGCGAGAGTAACTTCCTCGCCTTCTTTCGGGCCTGGTCGACCGTGAGGACTCCGTAGCGGCCGATCTTCATCAGCCGCTTCCGTCCTCCCGAGCGGTACGAGAGCACGAAGGTCTTCACGCCGCTCGGGAAGATCCGCACGCCAAAGCCACGTAGATCGTCATCCCACAAGACGTAGCGACTCGGCTTTCCCGAGTAGCTTGCGCCGCCATAGGCGGCCCGGTCGACGATGGATTTGGTGAGCTTCACGAAGTGACCCTAGCAGCGGGTCACCAAGAAGTCACCACAAAGTCACCACTCCAGAGCGCGTTTCAGCGCACTTGAGCGCAAGAGATCGCAGAAAATCGCAGTAGGATAATTTCTGTAAATTACTGATTTTATGATGTTTATCTTGTGCAGTGTCGATAGCGTCGGCCGAAACGAAAAAAGTAGGAGTTTCTTGGTACCAACGGATGGCATTCAAGAGGTCGTCGGTTCGATCCCGATCGGCTCCACCAGACTCCTAACCTACGGTTCGTCGTCCGACGGAGCCTCTCGCGGACGGTCGTCGCGTCTTCGCCTTCGGCGAGTCCGCTCTAGAGCGATCCCGATCGGCTCCACCAGACTCCTCACCTGTGGTTCGTCGTCCGACGGAGCCTCTCGCGGACGGTCGTCGCGTCTCCGCCTTCGGCGAACCCGCTCTAGAGCGATCCCGATCGGTTCCACCAAATCTCGCGTCTCGCCGGTCGGTGACGGCGCTATCTGCCTTGGTCAACGCTCGCGGGCCGATAGCGCCAGTCGCTCAGGTTAGCTCCGAGCTCGAGATCGGTGCGCAGGGCAACCAGCTTGCGGTACAGGCGCACGGTTTCCGCGTGACCCCGGAGTCGCTCACCGAGCTTGCCTTCGAGCTCCCCGGCTCGGTCCAAGATGGCCTCGAGGGTCTCGAAACGGCCCAGCAGTTTCGCCGCCGACTTTGTCCCAACGCCGGGGACGCCGGGAATCCCGTTTCCGCGATCGCCGGCGAGTGCCAGGAAGTCGACAAGCTGGTCGGGGCGCACTCCGAACTTCTCTCTCGCGTGGGCCGCGTCGAGGTCGGCACGGCGGAAGTGGTCGCGAATCCGGATGTCTGCCTGTAGAAGTTGCAGGAAGCTCTTGTCGGTGGACAGGATGATCACGGAGATCCCGGCCGCCGAGGCCTTGTGGGCTGCGGTGTCGTCGGCTTCGAACGCGGGAATCCGCAGCGACGCGACCCCGATTTGGCGAAAGGCGTCACGAAAGTCCCCGAGTGCCGAAGCGAGGGCCTCGGGCATTGCCTTGTGACCGGCCTTGTAGTCCGGGTACAGCTCGTGGCGCCAACTTCGTTCCTTGCCGTCGAACACACAGACGGCGTGGGTCGGTGTGTTCTCGCGCAGGGCTCGCTCGAGGGACTGCACGCTCGAAGTCCGCGCCCCGGCCGCCTTGTCTGCCCCCTCCTCCCCGGGTTGGGCGGCGTAGACCCGCCGGATCAGATTGAGGGCATCGACCAGAAGGAGCTTGTTCCGTTGGCGACTCAAGTTTGATCAGGCCTCGAGCTCGCGGTCAGCCCAGCGCCACCCCGTGCTTCTTGAGCCACGCGCGGCGTTCTCGGTAGTCGGGAATCAACGACTCGACAATGCACCAGAACCTCGTGCCGTGGTTGCGCTCGAGAAGATGGCAGAGCTCGTGGACGACAACATATTCATAGACCGGCTTGGGCGCGGCAACGAGCCGCCAGTTGAGCGAGATCACCCCTCGCGCGGAGCAACTCCCCCACAGGGTCTTTTGGTTGGCGATCCGAATTCGGGAGGGCTTGGCACCGAGGTCGGCGCCGTATGTACGCGCCCAGATCTGGGCGTCCCGGCGCGCTCGGTCCTTGAGCCAAGCGGTCACTAGGCCACGGACGGTTTGCTCGCGCTGGTCGTCCTTGATGCCCGGCGAAACCGTCACGTGAAAGGCATTGGCGAACCGAAGCGAGTTCGCCGGCGCGCCCTCTTTGACCCACAGGCGCAAGAACCGGCCACGGAAAAGCACCTTTGCGCCCGAGGCGAACCGCTGCGGTGTCGCCACGAGCTCGCGTTCGCGAAGCGCCTCAGTCTTTTCGTAGAGCCACCGCCGCTTCGACTCGACAAACGCCTCGATCCTCGAGCGCCGGATGAATCGCGGCGCCACGACGTCGACGCTTCCCGGCCGCACGGTGATCCGCAAACGCCTGGCTCGGGGGCTCCGCCGAACTCCATATGGAATGACAGTGTCGCCTACCGTAACCGCCGGCATCAATTGACTTTCACATGGTGTCGCAACGCAAACTCCTGTACCTGCGCTGGTACGGCCCCCCAAACCAACCCACCAGATAGAGCACCGACCGCGGGGATCGAGCTGCAAGGCATCTGCCACTGAAAAGCAATGACGGTTTCCACCGTCCCTTGCCGTCTGTAAAAGGCAGAGGAGGCATCGAAGATGGGCCGTCTTGTTTTGATTCTGTTGAGCCTGTTGGTGGCTGTGCCCGTGTCGGCCGGAGGGCCGCAGCCGGTTACGCCTGCCGGGACCAGCCGCGAGCCTTTTGTTGCCGGTGTTTGTCCGGGTTTTCATTGGACCGATCCCGGACCCGCCGAACGGATCGAACTCGTGGTTTATCCGGTGGGGCCAGCGGACGGTTCGGCGGAGCCGGAGGTCGGCGAGTCGGTACGCTATCAGACGCTTTCGGGCGCTGCGCGTTTCTGGACGCCGTCACGGACGGCATGTCTGGAAAAACCGGGCAGGTACTCCTGGTCGGTGCGAGCGATCAACGGATCGTCTGATGGCGAATGGTCTCAACCGGCCTTTTTCGAGGTCTCGGGAAGTCTTGCCGCACTGGCCTGGGAGGGATCGGAGGCGGGGTTGTGGCAGGCGGAGAGCCCGGGGGCGGTTGCTGCTGCCGACCTGTACCAAGATGTGGCTGCCTCGGTGTCGGATCCTGCGTCCAGGGTGGCCGGGCTCGACGGTGAGCCGCAAGCCACCCGTTCGGCGTCGCGGGTCTCGGCTTCGCTGGCGGATTTTCAGGTTGAGGGCTCGGCTTGGATCACCAACTCGCTGGCGGTGGGCTCGGATGAGATCGGGGCGCCTCTCCATGTACGTAGCGAGGACATCGAGATTCCATCGAGCTACCTCAACGGCGAGGAGGTCATCGTCGAAGGAGTGGACGCGGTTCTGGGCATCTACTCGTCCGAAGCCGGGTCCGCGGGCTCGGCCCTGGTTCTGGGCGAGACCGTGGACGACTCGGCGATCTCCAACGAGAAGTGGGCAATCGTTCGGGAGACCTCCGCCGGCGGGGCGGACCTGCGCTTCACCTATGGATCGAGCGCCAACTACTTCACCAACGACACGAAGCTCGAGATCGGTGACGACGGCAAGCTTTCGGGGTTTGGGCTCCCCGTGGTCTGGGGCCGGGTGAGCTCAAACGGAACGATACTCGCCGGGTCCGGAAACTTCACGGTGACGCAGAACCTCAACAACGAATGGGAGATTCTGTCACCAGACCTCGACTGTGGTGACGACCCGATCGTGCTGTTGACCGTGCTCAACAACACTGCGACTCGCTCGTCCCAGTACTTCTGTTTCACCGGTCGTGACGAGGTCGTGGTCTATTTTTTCGACAGCGTCGGCACCAACTTTCTCGAAGCGTTTTCCTTCGCGATGTTCAGAGGCTGAGGCTCTGGGGATAAGTCATGGGTTACACGGCCAAGTCCAGCGCCAGATGCCGGGCGGATAGATCGGGGCTCCCTCCGCTGGTTCGGGGACATCGAGGTCTTGGCGGAGCGTGGTCCGTCCTGGCGGCGGCCGCCTTGTCGCTGTCTGCGGCGGGGCTGGCCCAAACCCCGGAGCCGGTTACTCCCGTGTCGACCCCGGAGGAAATCTTCGTGACCTCGGCTTGTCCGGTGTTTCACTGGGGTGAGGCCCAAGGCGGTGGTTCGGTCGAGATCGTGGTCTATCCATTCGACGGAAGAAGGCTTCCGGCCGACGTCGGCGCGGAAGCTGCGCTGCACGACGTCCTTCCAGCCTCAGCGTATCTCTGGCGGCCTTCGGGTGCTCGCTGCCTGGAAGAATCGAGACGCTACGCCTGGTCGATTCGCAG
Source organism: Candidatus Multivoradales bacterium (assembly GCA_965224065.1). GTDB lineage: Bacteria > Acidobacteriota > Thermoanaerobaculia > Multivoradales > JAHEKO01 > JAOTZA01. The sequence goes on along the minus strand of CBDCYF010000005.1, from coordinate 1,812,067 downwards.
GATCGAACGGGATGGGCCGGGAGATTGGTCACCTCCGGCGGTCTTCGAAGTGGAAACGGCCAGCGGCCGGGGCGAGCGTGGACGGGCCGCACGTCCTGGCGACCCAGGCGGCGGCGGAGTGCATTTGGCCGGAGGGAGAAACGCTTCCTCCGAACCTCAGTCGGTCGTCGGCCTGACGGCGATGGAACCGAGCCGGGCGGTCGGGAGATTCGACGCCTCGACGGCGGTTTTCCAGGCCGCGGGCTCGGCTCGGATCGCGAAGTCCCTAGCGGTGGGCTCGGACGAGCTGGCGACGCCGCTTTCTGTCCGAAGCCAGGACATCGAGATCCCGGCGACCTACCTCAACGGCGAGGAAGTTCTGGTCGAGGGGGATGATGCCGTGGTCGGCGTTTATTCTTCGGAAGCGGGCTCCGCGGGCTCGGCCGTGGTCTTTGGCGAGACCGTGGACGGCTCGTCGATCTCCAATGAGAAGTGGGCGATCGTGCGAGAGACTACCGGCGGCGGCTCGGACCTGCGCTTCACCTTCGGGTCGAACGCCAACTACTTCACCAACCCGGCGAGGTTCGAGATTGGCGACGACGGCGTGCTGCACAACGCTGCGGTTCCGGTGGTCTGGGGATCGGTGACCCCGTCGTCCAGCACTATCGTGAGCGGCTCGGGAAACTTCACCCTGAGCCTGGGCTCGGACGGTACGGGCGACTACACGGTCATCGCCTCGCCCGACTTTTCTTGCTCGGACGACCCGATCGTCCTGGCGGCAACCAGGGAATTTCTGCTTTACCGGACCACCCAGACGGCGTGCTCCACGGAGCTGCGCTTCTACACGTTTGGCCCGGTCGGCTTGGCCAGCCGTCGTCCGTTCTCGTTCGCTGTCTACGTCCCTGACTGAGCGGAATCACGGCGCTTTTGGCGACCTAAGGACCATGCGGCGTGGCCGAGGCGGACCGGCTTGGCTCCTGCCGACCGCGAGACCCTAACCGAGCTGGGCCGCGAACCAAGTCCGCGCAAAGCGCCAGTCGCGCTCCGTGGTGCTTTGTGACACTTCGAGCAGTTGCGCGATCTCGGACATCTCGAGCCCCCAGAAGAACCGCAGCTTCACCACTTCGGCTTTGCGGGAGTCAAGCCGTTCCAGCTGGTCCAGCGCCCGCGCGATATCGGAGACAGGCATGGTGGGCGTTTGCTGGCCGGCGACCGCCCCGGTCAGGGTGAGATGAACCACGCCTCCACCTCGCTTTTTTGCACCCCTTGCACGCTGGAGATCGAGCAGGACGTGCAGCATCACCTTGGTCATGAAGGCGTAGTAGTGGCGCCGGTTCTCAAACGACGGCTCGTCGCCCAGGGCTTTGAGATAGGACTCGTGCACCAGCACGGCCGGCTCGAGGGTGAGGCCCTTGCGCTCCGGCCGGACACGGCGCATGTGATGGGTCGCAATACGTTGGAGCTCCGGGTAAACCAGCTCGAACAAGCGGTCGGTAGCCGCGGCGTCACCCCCAGCCGATTCTTTGAGGAGGAGGGTGATCTCGCCGGTTCGTGGCATCGACAATCAGGACGCGGTAAAAAACCGGCGGCGCATCTCACCGAGCCGTACCGTGATGCGGCCGGTCTCGCCGGTCTCGGCCAGCGCTACTTCGAGCGTCTGCCGCAGCAGGGGCTCGGCCCGTTCGACATCGCCTTGTAACAGCAAACTCTCGATATAGTTGGCCGTCGCTTCGAGGTAATACTCGTGACTCTCGCCGAGGGTCATAGCCCAGTGGGCGCGGGCACGCTCGGCTTCGCCCTCGGCTCTGTCGAAGTCGCCGGCTGCAATCGATGTGGTGGCCATCTCCATCATCGGTAGTGCTCGTAGCCAGTGCTCGGGCGGCAGAGTCGCTTCTAGGATCCGGACAGCTTCTCGCCCGGCCGCGCGCGACGCCGCCCAATCGCCGATCCTCCGTTCCGCGATTGTCAAACCCACATAGGTGACCCCCAGGTTCGAGTGATCGGTCCCGTAGAGCTCCTTCTCGATTTCGACCGTCTCGAGGATCAGAGGACGCGCCTCGGCCGGCCGGCCGTCATCCATGAGGAGTAGCGCCAGTTCGTAGGCGTTCGCGGCCAGAGCAGCCGAGGGCGAAGAGTGAAACTCACGGCTCATGGCGAGCGCTTCCCGCAGATGGGGCTCGGCCTCGTCATGACGCTCGGTCAACCGGAGCGACTCGCCCAGGTCGCGGAGTCGCCTCGCAACCTGGGGATGCCGTTCGCCAAAACGTTTCTTGGAGAGTTTGAGGGCCCGCTGGGCCGGAGCCACCGAATCGGCGTGTCGGCCTTTGGCTTTGTTCACCGTAGCGAGCTTTGCCACCGGGTCCGCCAGCGAGGGGTGGTCCGGCCCATCTCTGGCCTCGAGCCGATTCAATACGGCCTGCCAGGCCTCGCCGGCCTCATCGAATTTGCCGAGATAGAGAAGACAATCCGCCTCAGTACTCAACAGATTGATCAAGACGGCTTCTTGATCGAGGGATGGATTCGAGTCGATTCGGCCGAGCGCCGCGCGGGCCAGATCTAGGGCTTCTTGATATTGGCCCTGGAACCGAACGGTGTCCGCAATCTCGGCCTGTGCCCTCAGATGTCCCAGAGTGTCGCTCTGTTCTTCAGCCAGGGCCGCCGACTCCTCGAACAGCGCGAGGGCGTCCTCGGGCCGGGAAAGCTGCACTCGTGTTTTGCCCAGTTCCAACAGGCCTTCGACACGTTGCGCCCGGTGCGCGACAGGGTCGGTGTCCCAGATGGCCATTGCCTCCTCGAGCTTGGTCCGGCTCTCTTCGTACATGCCGAGGTTGCGGTAGACCGTTCCGATCTTCTGCGCCAGCCGGGCCCGGACCAGGGGCTGGTCGGCGAGCTCCTGCTCGAGGCGCTCGGATCCGCGCGCCAGGATGTCGGGTGCGGTCAAATCCTTTGGATTGTCGAATGTGGGATCGGCGATCTGGAAGAGGTCGATCAGGAAGTCGGTCGACGCTTCCGCCCTGGCCGCCTCGAGCCGCGCGGACGCAGCCGAGCGGCGGGATTCCCAGAAGCCCACTACCAGACCGGCCAGACCGACGAGCATGGCGGCAGCACCGACCGCGCTCGCCGCCGCCAGAGCGCGATGCCGGCGCCAGAACTTCCGGAGCCGGTACGCGGTGCTGGGCGGGCCGGCCAGGATCGGCTCGTTGGCCAGGTGGCGCCGGATATCGGCGGCGACCTCCGAAACGCTCTCGTACCGTTCGTCCGGCAACTTGGCGAGGGCTTTGAGCACGATCCAGTCGAGATCGTCGCGCAGCGTTCGCGACAAGGCGGCCGGGTTGGTGCGGCGCCGGTCCGCCACCGCCGAGGCGGTAGCCACCGAAGTTGTCACGCGCGTGCTTGGGCGCGCCGGTTCGTGCTCCAGAATCAGTCTGCGAACGTCGAGGGATTCAGCCTCCGCTTCGAACGGCCGCGCCCCGGTCAGGAGTTCGTAGAGGACGATGCCGAGAGAGAAGACGTCGCTCCGGACGTCGACCGCTTCGGGCTTGGCCGCGGCTTGCTCGGGGCTCATGTACTCCGGCGTGCCGACGACTTCGCCGGCCCGGGTCAAAAACGTCTCCCCACTCAAAGGGTTCTCTACCGCTTTGGCGATACCGAAGTCGATGACTTTGACGTGGGGTTTGCCGCCGCGCTCTGACACCAGGAGGTTCGACGGCTTGAGGTCCCGGTGAATGACGCCTCGCCGGTGGGCGTGGCGCACGGCGTCGCAGATATCCAGGAAGATCTCGAGCCGATCCCCGATCTCGAGTCGGTGGTCGTCGCAAAAGCGATCGACCGGGACGCCGTCGACCCGTTCCATCGCGAAGTAGGGGCGGCCGTCCTCGGTGATGCCGGCGTCGTAGATTCGTGCGATGTGCGGATGATCCATCCGCGCCAGAGCCTGCTGCTCCGCCTGGAAGCGGGCCAGCACGTTTTCCGTGTTGGAGCCGCCACGAATGATCTTGAGCGCCACCGTCCGCCGCACCGGTGACTCCTGCTCGGCTTCCAAGACCTGCCCCATGCCTCCTTCGCCTAGGAGCCGAGTCGGGAGATATGGCCCGATGGCCTCCCCAAAGGTCGGTTGTTGGTCCCTCTCGGAGGGGATGTAAGAGCCTAGCTCGTGCACCCGCCCCGTCGCGATCGGGTTGTCGGCGCTTTCGACTTCGAGAAGCCTCTCGACCTCGGCCCGCAGGGCCGAGTCCGACGCGGTCAGTTCGGCAAGGCGTTCCGAGCGCGCGGGTTCCTCGAGATCCACTACCTCGTGGAAAAGCTCCTCTGCGCGACGAAACCGCTCTGGCGACCAAGCCACGCTTGCTGTCCCCCTCCTGTCAGAAAGTCAATGTGCAATCGTCGCCAGATCGACGATGTTCCGAGCATACCCGAAAGAAAAGCAGACGCGAGGTGTGGCCGCTACCCACCCGGGCTCCTCATCCCCCTTCCCCCTTCTCATACTTCCCAAACCAATCCACCAGATAGAGCACTGTCCGCATGAAGTTGGACGGCTTGGTGGTGGTGCCGTGGTATTCGTCGGCGAAGCGCAGCATGGCGGTGTCGACGCCCTGGACTTTTAGGGCCGCGTAGTACTCCTCGGTCTGGGCCATGGGGGTCCTCAAGTCGAGCTCGCCGGTCATGAGGAGGGTCGGTGTAGTGACGTTGCCGACGTGCATGAGAGGCGAGTGGGCGAGCCACTTGTCGGGCTTGTCCCAGAAGTAGCCGTCGAAGCGATGGTAGGCCCACTGGATGATGTCGGCGGTGCCGGCAAAGCTGATCCAGTTGGTGACGGGGCAGCGAACGGCCGCGGCCGCGAAGCGGTCGGTCTGGCCGATGGCCCAACTCGAGAGCACGCCGCCGCCGCTGCAGCCGGTGATGTAGAGGCGGTTCTCATCGACGTAGCCTCGGTCGAGGACGGCATCGACACCGGCCATCAGGTCTTCGTGGTCGACGCTGGGATAGGCCTTGTCGATGGAGTTGCCAAACGGGGTGCCGTAGCCGGTCGAGCCGCGAGGGTTGGTGTAGAGCACGACGTACCCCAGCGCGGCGAGGTTCTGGTAGAAGAGGCTGAAGCCGACGTTGTACATGGCGTGGGGGCCGCCGTGGACGTGGAGGATCATCGGATAGTCCTCGTCCGCGTCGAAGTCGGGCGGCTTGACGATCCAGCCCTGCACCCGGGCGTCGCCGGTCGAGGTGTACCAGACCTCTTCGACGTCGCCCATGCGTTTGCCGGCCAGGACGTCATCGTTGATGCGGGTGAGCTGGGTCGTGTCTCCCTCACCGGAGAGATCGAGCAACACGACGTCGGAGGGCCGGTGGGAGGACGACCGGGTCGCCGCCGCCGCTCCCTTGCGGCTGAGCGAGGCGAGGGAAAGCATGTGAACACCCTCGGTGACCTGGCGGAGGTTTCCTTTCAACGAAGCAAAGTAGAGGTTGCGGGTTCCATGGTCGTCGGCCTGAAAGTAAACGCCGCGGCCGTCGGGGCTCCAGAGGAGCTGCTCGGCGTCCCGGTCGAGATCGCCCGAGATCTTTCGCGGCTCGCCGCCCGAGACGGGCGCGACGTAGAGCTCGGAGGCTTGGTAGCTCTGGAGGGTGAAGGGGAAGCCCACAAAGGCGACGGTCTCGCCGTCGGGGGAGACTTCGGGCTGCTGCCAGTCGCCCTTGGCGGTAACCACCCGGCGGATAGCGCGGCTCTCGATGTCGACGGCATAGATGTAGTTCTGGCGGTAGCCGTCGAGCTCGGGCTGTTCGTCCATCAGGCCGTCGAAAAGAATTTCCCGGCCATCGGGTGTCCAAGAGATTCCGGCGCCAAACTCCATTCCGGAGAACCGCGCGCCCACGCTCCACGAGCCCTCGGTGAGCTTCCGGGCGGTGCCGCCATCGGCGGGGACCACGAACAAATGGGTAAAGCCTTCTTTGATAAAGCCGCGGTAGTCCTGGCGGTAGTGGGTCTTGGTGACCAGCCGAGGCGCTTGGGTCCATTCGGCGCCCTTGGGCGCCGAGGGCAGATCGACCGTCCATTCTTCTTTCTCAGGGACCAGCATGAGAAACGCGATCGTTTGGCCGTCGGGAGACCAGCGCAAACTGCCGGGTGACTCGTGGACCCGGGTCACTTGCGATGTCGCCCCGTCGTCCATCCACCGGACAAAGATCTGGGTGGAGCCCGAGTCGTCTTCGGCAAGGTAGGCGATCCGGGTTCCGTCGGGCGACCACAGCGGACTCGATCCTTTCGTCAGATAGCGGTGCCGGGAGCCGTCCGCGTTCAGAACCCAGAGCTCGGCGTCCCATCGGTCCTCGAGCTGGTCGACGTGCCGGCGGGTGTAGATCACCCGGGAGCCGTCCGGCGAGATCTGGGGATTCGACACGCGTTCGAAGTCCAGAATCTGCTCGACCCCGAGATAGTCGTCGGGGACGGTCTTTGTCTCGGCGTTGGGTTCCGCGGCGAGGCCGGCCGACACCGCGGCCAGGATCAGGCAAGCCCAAGCTGCGAAAAAAGCGCGGGATCTACGTGAAAGCGACAGACTGGACATAGTTCCTCCTTCTCGAAACCGGGTTCCGAGGCAAACGCTCAGGTGGTTATTCGATCCTAGCCTGAACTTCTCGCCAGCGTCCGGCCCGAAGGCCGGAAATGCCTGAATCTACTGCGTTGCGCTCCCGTCGGGCTCCTCGACGTAGCTACGGCTACGTCTGCGTAGCCCTCAGTCGCAAGCCTTGTATTTCCAGGCATTTGCGCCCTTCTGACTCGAACGCCGGTGAGAAGTTCAGCCTAGCCGATCGTTCTGGATGCGCGGGAGGCCCAGGGGCGTAGAATCCCCGCGACGCCAAACGCCGGAATCGATGGAGGACCGATCCATGAGCGACGACACCAATCTGCAGAAAGTCTTTTCCGACGCGCTGAGCGGGCGCGGCGCCCACGCCGACACTGCGGAGTCCCTCGAGGGGCTGACGCTGGAGCAAGCCGGCGCCTTTGTGCCGGGGAGCCCACACACGATCTTCCAGACGGTTAACCACCTGATCTATTGGCACGATTTTGCCCTGGCCTGGCTCGACGGCGAGAAGCCCGCGACACCCGAGCACGCGGAGCTGAGCTGGCCGGGGGACGCGGCCCCGAACGATGAGGAGGAGTGGCAAGGTGCCGTGACCCGGTTTCGCGAAGGGCTCGCGGCGTTCCACGACCGGGCCGCCCGCGGCGATCTCTTCGAGCAGGTGGGTGAGAAAAATGCCGCCGAGATTCTGCAGCTGATCGCCAGCCACAACAGCTACCACATCGGTCAGATCGCGCTGTTGCGCCGGATCCAGGCGGCCTGGCCGCCGCCGGCCGGTGGCGCCACCTGGTAGCCGGCTGGCGCGGGTGGCTTTGTTTGCCTCAGGTCTGCGCGCGTAGCGTCCGGAGGTGGCGGAAGCCGACCAGACGGTCTTGGGTCTCGTCCCAGAGATGGAGACGGGCGGAGCGCAGACTGCCGAGAATGGTCAGACGAGTGACGTGGTGCAGCTCGGGCACGCGGCGGAAGCACTCTTTGAGGCGGTAGTTTGGGATCCGGCTCGCCAGGTGATGGATATGGTGGAAACCGATGTTGCCGGTGAGCCAGTGGAGCGGCTCGCCCAGATCGTAGAATGAGCTGCCCTCAATGGCCGCTCGGTGAAAGTTCCACTCGGGATGCTCGCGCCAGTAGGTGTCCTCGAACTGGTGCTGGACGTAAAAGAGCCAGATGCCCAGGGCGCCACCGATGAGGGTGATCGGCAACTGGACCATCAAAAAGGCCTTGAGGCCGATGGTCCAGGCGGCGACGAGAAGGACCAGCGCCAGACCCAGGTTGGTCCAGGCCACGCTGGCCCACTCGCGCTTCCAGCGGCGCGGGATGTCGAACGGGAAGCGGTGTTTGAGGATGAACTGGTAGATCGGGCCCAGCACGAGGAGAACGAACAGGTTGCGGTAGAGCCGGTAGCGCAGGCGGCCCCATACCGATCGCGCCCGGTACTCGTTGACCGTCAAGGTAGCGACTTCACCAAACTCCCGGTGGTCGAGGTCGCCCGAGGTGGCGTGATGGATGGCGTGGGTGCGGCGCCAGTACCGGTAGGGTATCAACGACAGCAGCCCGAGCACCGCGCCCAGCCGGTCGTTGGCCCTGGTCGAGCGGAAAAACGAGCCGTGCCCGCAGTCGTGCTGGAAGATAAAAAGCCGAATATAAAGAAAGGCTTGCGGCAGAGCCAGCAAAAGTGTCAGCCAGTAGGAGACCGCCAGACTCCGGTACATGAGGTACCAAAGGGGTACAAAAAGAGCGACGGTGCCGACCAGTTGCCACGTGGCCTTGAGGTTGTTGGCTTCGCAATAGGGCGCCAGGAGTTGATTCCAGTAGCGTGCCGCCTCGTCGGCGAGGCGGCTCTTCCCCGAAGCCATGTCGTTCTGGGTCGGTTTGTGCATGTTCGCGTGGGTTCGGAAGCGCTGACCGACCCTTCGATCCCACTATACCGTGGGGACTGTTCGAAAGGGCCACTCTGGAGGATCATTCGGCCTGATGCGCGCTCCGTTGGTAGCCGACTTCGATCACCAGCAGGTGGGTCCGGTGCTGGATCTCGAGGCGGAGGTGGTCGCTCTCCGGGATCGGAGACGGTGAGGACCGGGTGGTTCTGCGGTCGATAAGAAGATCGTCTTCGGCCCGATGGGCGCGTAGGCTGAGGGTTTGGCCTTCTCGCCGGCCCTCCGCTCGAACGGTCTTGGGCCGCGATGTTCGGGTCCGGCCGCCGAGCCGGGCCTTTGGGGCCAGGGTCGCGAGGACCCGAGTGGCGATTTCCTCTGGGTCCTCCCAGAGGATGGTGGCCTCCCCCGCTTGCGGATCGGGGAGCGGCAGCGCCAAGAGCTCGAGCGCCGCCGCCAGCGCGCGGTAGGTGTGCGGCTCCCAATCGGGCGGCATAGCCTCGCGGTCGTTCCAGAACCAGTAGCCTTTTGTCAGGTTTTTTCCCGCCTCGCGCCCCACGAACTGATCGAACGGGCCCGGAAGCCAACGGTCGGTGAGGCGGTTGGTCACTTTCTCGACGGTACCTTCGGGGGCGAAATCGATGGCGAAGCGATCCCGGGCCGGTCCGATGACAAGGAACCCAAAAACACCGTCCAGCGGACGTTTTGGATCGGCATCTTGTAGCCAGACCGTGTGGTGCTCGCGCCCGATGCGCTCGATCTTCTCGCGAGTCGTTGCAAGCGCGTCCCACGAGCCTTGAGGCAGCGCGGTCACCATCGCCACCTTGGTCTCCTGGCCAAAGGGACCGAGCGGGTCGACCCAGTAGAGTTTCCACGGATCCTCCAAGGGGGCAACGAGGCTGAGCCGTTGGGTGTTGCCGGCCTTCGGGTTGACGCTCATCAGGAGCCGCCCGCCGGCGCGGATGTCGGCGTCGATCCGGGGACTGCGGACGAGGGCTTTCAGGCGATACCAGACTTCGTAGTGCCGGAGCTCGGAATCGGGAGGGTCGCTTCCTCTGGCTACAGAGGAGGCGACGGTGCCCGACAGGGCGGCGAGGAGCACGAGTACCGCTTGGCTTGGCCGGCGCATCGGTGCGGAGATTATCCGGGCCGGGCGTGAAGTGGAGGCGCTCCGTTCGCTGCTATTGTGTGGCGTCGCAGCAACGGGGGCACGGCCCCGGAGGAACATGTCGGCATGAAGATCCGTCCCGCAACCCCACTGGCAACCTACTCCCTCGTCCTTCTCGCCCTCGTACCGGCCGGGTGCGTGCAGGAAACTCAAGAAGCGCGAAAATCGGGAGAGGCTCCCGACCCGTTTCTCTGGCTCGAGGAGATCGACGGCGAGGAAGCGCTCGAATGGGTGCACGCGCAGAACGCCCGCACCGCCGAGCACTTGAAGACCTTCCCCGAGTTCGAGTCGCTCTACGCGGACGCCCTGGCGGCGCTCAACTCGACCTCTCGGATTCCGCACGTCGAGCAGCGCGGGGCCTATCTCTACAATTTCTGGCGCGACGAGAAAAACCCGCGAGGCCTCTACCGGCGGACAACGCTCGACGAGTTCCGAAAGGATGAGCCGGAGTGGGAGGTGGTCCTCGACATCGACGCGATGTCCGAGGCGGACGGCGAGAAGTGGGTCTTCAAACGGGTCGACTGTCTCCCCGACGAGTACCGGCAATGTCTGGTGTTTCTTTCTCCCGGGGGCGGCGATGCCACGACGGTGCGCGAGTACGACATGGACGCGCTGGAGTTTGTCGAGGGTGGATTCGAGCTGGCGGTGTCCAAGAACAGCGTGGCGTGGATCGATCGCGACACGCTGTTTGCCGGCGCCGACTTTGGCGAGGGCTCGATGACCGACTCGGGCTATCCGCGGATCGCCAAGCGCTGGAAGCGCGGTACCCCTCTCGAGGACGCCGAGACGCTCTACAAAGGGGCGACCGACTCGGTGGGCGCGGGCGGCCTGCGTTACCACATGGACGAGGGGGACGTGGATATCATCACCGAAGGCTTGACCTTCTGGCGGGCACAACGCTCTCACCTGGCCGGCGACACCCTGCACAAGCTGGAAGTGCCGGAGACGGCGCGAGTAGAAGACGGCTATCGTGGCCGGCTGATCTTCTCGCTCAAGGAGGACTGGACCGTCGGTGACCGCACCCTTCTCCAGGGCTCGATCGTGATCGCGGCCCCCGAGTCGTTGTACGCCGGGGCGGAGCCCGACCTCGAAGTCCTGGTCGAGCCGACCGCCGAAGCGGTGGTCGAGCATGTGGCGGCGACGCCCGAGGGAATCCTGGTCACCATGCTCGAGAACGTGCGCGGCAAGCTCTATCGGTACCGTCCGTTGGGCGGCGGCGGATGGGATCGTGAATCGATCCCGTTTCCCGACAACGGCACCCTGAGTGTCGCCGACGTCGACTCCGACAGCGGCAACTTCTTTGTCGAGTACGAGAGCTTTACGACTCCACCGACGCTTTACCACGTGTCCGGGCCGGACTGGCGGCCCGAGATCGTCAAGACCCAGGAGGCGACCTTCGACGGCGGCCGCTTCGAGGTGGAGCAGCACTTTGCCGTCTCGGCCGACGGCACGAGGGTTCCTTACTTTGTGGTCGCGTCGAAGGATCTGAAGCTCGACGGCTCGAACCCGACGCACATCTTTTCCTATGGCGGCTTTCGGATCTCGCTGACGCCTTCGTACTCGGGCTCTTACGAGGCCCTCTCGGGCGCCTACGGCAAGCTGTGGCTGGAGCGTGGCGGCGTGTTTGTGCTGGCCAACATCCGGGGTGGTGGCGAGTTCGGCCCGGCGTGGCACGCCGCGGCGCTGCTCAAGAACCGCCACAAGGCGTACGAGGATTTCGAGGCCGTGGCCGAGGATCTGATCGAGCGGGGTGTCACCGCCCCCGAGCACCTGGGAATCGAGGGGCGCAGCAACGGCGGGCTGCTGGTGGGCGCCGCGATGACCCGGCGTCCCGATCTCTGGGGAGCGGTGGTCTGCGGGGTCCCGCTTTCCGACATGCGGCGGTACCACAAGCTCCTGGCCGGGGCGAGCTGGATGGCCGAGTACGGCGACCCGGACGATCCCGACACGTGGAGCTACATCCGGACCTACTCGCCGTACCAGAACCTCGAGACCGAGACCGACTACCCGGCGGTCTTCTTTTTTACTTCGACGCGCGACGACCGGGTCCACCCCGGGCACGCCCGCAAGATGGCGGCGAAGATGCTCGAGCACGGCCAGGAGGCCTGGTACTACGAGAACACCGAGGGCGGCCACGGCGGCAGCAGCACCAACGACCAGCTCGCCTACCGGCTCGCTCTGGCCTACAGCCACCTTTGGTCCGAGCTTCGCTGAGCCATCGCCACCGGTGTGCGCGGACTGCTGCGAGCTTTCTCCCTACTGACGGCGGGGAGCGCTTTCTACCTGCTGGTGGCGGGGGCGCACGTCAACGCCTATCAAGCCGCTCTCTCGGTTCCCGACTGGCCGCTGTCCTATGGCCACATCCTGGCCCCCGATTGGCCGGGCAACATCTTCTACGAGCAGCACCATCGCGCGGCCGCCGGCACGACCTTGGTTCTCTTCCTGGCGACGGCCGCTGTTTTATGGCGGCGTGGGGTGTCGGCACCGGGCTCGATACGGACGGCCACTAGGAAGGCGGCCTGGGTGGGGGGCGGAGCGCTTGCGGTGCAGATTCTGATGGGCGGTCTCATCGTGCTCCGCCTCAACCCGCCCTGGCTGGGAGCGCTTCATGTCGTCGTTGCCATCGCCACCGTGGTGGCGATCGCGGCGCTGGCGCTCCTGATCTGGTCGGGTGAAAAAGAGCCCGCGAGCCAGGAGCTCGAGCGTGTCCGCTCGCGCTCCCGGACCGCGATCGGGCTGGTCTTTCTGGCCGTGGCGCTGGGATCGATCACGCGGCATCCGCCGGCGGGCGAGCTTTTGTTTGTGTCGAGCCTGCTGGCGCATTTCTTCACCGCCGTGCTTCTGGTGCTCTGGCTGGTACTTCTCGCGCTCTCGGTGATCCGCCAGGCGCGGACGACGGCGCTCCGCAGGTGGGGTTGGCTCCTGCTGACCGGTGTGGCCCTCCAACTCGCCGCAGGAGCGGGGGTGCTGGTGGTCTCTCCCGAGCCGTTTGACGAGCCGTACCCGCCGCCGCCGGCCTTTCCCAACCTGCACGCCGCCCACATCGTGCTGGCGGCGTTTGTCGTCACCTGCCTGGTGGCGGTGCTCCTGCGGAGCACAAAAGCGACGGAGACGACATGAGTCTCGATGACTTCGAACGCTACCCGCTGACCTTTGGTCCATCGCCGGTCCACTCGATGCCGCGGCTGAGTGCCCACTTGGGCGGCCGGGTCGAGATCTGGGCCAAGCGCGAGGACTGCAATTCGGGAATCGCGTTTGGCGGCAACAAGGTCCGAAAGCTCGAGTATCTGATCCCCGAAGCGATCGCCCAGGGTGCCGACACGCTGGTATCGATCGGCGGTGTCCAATCGAACCACACCCGACAGGTCGCCGGTGTCGCCGCGCATCTCGGGATGAAGGCGGTCACGGTCCAGGAGTCATGGGTGGAGTGGGACGACCCGATCTACGACCGGGTCGGCAACCTCCAGCTTTCGAGAATTCTCGGCGGCGACGTCCGGCTCGACCCGGCGGGTTTCGACATCGGAATTCGCAACAGTTGGGAGCGGGCACTCGAGTCGGTTCGCGCGGCGGGCGGCGTCCCGTACGCGATCCCGGCCGGCGCGTCGGATCATCCTTTGGGAGGGCTCGGCTTTGCCAATTGGGCGCGCGAGGTGGCCCGGCAGGAAGCCGAGCTGGGCGTCTTTTTCGACACCGTGGTCGTCTGCACGGTGACCGGATCGACCCACGCCGGGATGATCGCCGGTTTTGCCCTGGAAGACCGACCGGGCCGGCGGGTAGTGGGGATCGACGCCTCGGCGACGGAGGAGAAGACACTCGCCCAGGTGACGCGGATCGCCCGCTCGACCGCCGCCAAGATCGGCCTGGATCGTGAGCTTCGCGACGAAGAGATCATCCTGGTCGACGGGTACAACGCCGGCGTCTACGGCGTCCCCGACGAACGGACCCTCGACGCCATCCATACCGTGGCCCGCCTGGAAGGCGTCCTGACCGATCCGGTCTACGAAGGCAAGTCCATGGCCGGTCTCTTCGGCCTGATCGAGAGCGGCGAGATCCCCGCCGGCTCCCGAGTGCTCTACGCCCATCTCGGCGGGCAGCCGGCGCTGTCGGCTTACGCGAAAGTGCTCTAGCGAGCGCGGAACGGATCTTCGACCCGCAGCCCTGGAAACTTCAAGAAGTCGCGATCGCGAGTGTAGAGCGTTTCCACGCCGTGCTCCAAGAGCAACGCCGCCAAGTGTGCGTCCGGTACCAGATTGCCGCGCACCGGCGTCTCGATCGTCCGGGTCAGATACGCAGTCCAGAACCCGTCGCCTTCCCCAAGCGCGCGAACTCGCGGCAATGCCAGGAGCCGGTCGACGTTCGCCTCGGCCTCGTCGGGGGTTAGTGGAGACGCGAAGATCCGGGGGTGAGTGGCGATTCGCAGATAGGCCATCAAGGTAGGCCACCCGATACAGAGCAGTTCCGGGCGGACGGTGCAGGCCGCCAGGAACCCGGCTGCCTGAGAGTGCCACCGACTGCTGCCGTCCGACGCATAGAGGAGGACGTTCGCGTCGATGCTGTAGCTCATTCGGTTTCACCGGGCCGTGCCCGATCCAGCTCGGCGTAGACAGCCTCCTTGTCGTCGACATCGACAAGCGCTCCCATCGGCTTTGAAATCCACTCAAAACCCGGGCCTTCCGCGACTTCCGTACGTCGGCGAGCCAGTGCCTCGGTAAGGAGCTCGGACACCAGCCGACCCAGAGAAACGGCCTTCCCTTTTTGTTGCTTTTGCAGCCGTTTCAACTCGTCCAGTAAGGGAGTATCGATGTTGAGTGTCGTTCTCATCATCTGATGCTATAAGTTAGAGCATCAGATGTCAAGAGATGATCAGGGGCAATCTAGAGCGGGAACTGTCGTTGCTTTTCGTCGCTTCTCTCTTTTTGCGTATCTCCTAGTTGTCGGCGGCCGTAGGCGGATGGAGCTCGAGCAGCCGCCGCGCGTCGTCGAGCGCGTCGGCGGCTTGACCAAAGGTAAAGCCCTCCAGCCGGCTCACGGCGCGTTTGTGGTCCTTTGCTTCCAGCGCAGTAAGTGCCTCCGACTCGACCCGGCGCTGACGCTCGAGCGCCAGCGCGTGACGGCTGTTCCAGAGGGCTTGGATTGCCGGATACGAGCGGCGGTAGTCGAGATCCGCGCGCCGCTGAAGGCGGCGAAAAAGCGCCCACGCCGAGGAATCGGCTTCCTGGCCTAGATACTCAGGCGGCAACGGACCACCGGCGGCATAGAGAGGGACGTAGGCGGCGTAGCTCGGGGTCCCCAGCCCGAGCCACATCATCGCGCCGACTGGCGGTGGAAGAGAAGAGCGCAGATGAGCGACAAAGGTCGACTGGGCGAGGTTGGTTGAAATGGTGCGGCTTAGGTCGGGCCGCTCCGCCAGGTCCTCACGCCAGACGGGCTGAGCCTGGGGCGGCGTGTAGAAACGGGTGCCCTCGTAGCGGTCGCCCAGAAGCCGCAGAAGGTCGCCGGGCACGATCGCGCCACGTTTGCCGGCGAGCAGTGCTTCGGCCCGCTCTTCCCGCCGCGTGTCGTAGACCTCGTCCATCCTTTCGGGCCGCCCGTAGACGCGGGCAAAATCCAGTTTGTCGGTCGGTGCGATCGGCGCTGCGAGCCAGCCGTTCTCCAAAGCCTGGCGGACGAGGGTCTTGCTGGCGAGATCGTAGTCACTACCGATGCGAAACCGGTTGGCGGTAACGCGGATCTCGTCGTCGCGGACCCGGCGCGCCACCCAGTTATGGGTGGTCGTCTCCACCACCCAGGCTTCGACCGGATCCGCCAGGTGGTAGATGAGCCCGCCCCAGTCGGCCTGTCCGTAGGTGTCGATGAGCTCGCCCAGAATCTCGACGCCGTGGCGAGCGCTCGTGGCCCGCTCCAGGAGGATCTGGCGGATCGCGTACCTGCGGATGCCCCGGGCTTCGAGGTTCTCCTCCCGGGAGTGGGCCCAATTGCAGCTCATCGAGACACCGTGCTCGTTGAGCCCGACGAGCACCGAGTCGTGGCCGTGGATGTCGGTCGAGGTCCCGAGCCCGACCGCCCCTTCCACATTGCCCGAGGCCCAGTAGCCGAGTGTCCGTTTGGCCTGCGCGAGCTCGACATAGGGCACTCGAAGGACGGCTTCCGCGGGATAGTCGCGTGGAGGAGTCCACCAGACCCGACCGGCGGCTTGGTTTCCCATGTCCTCGTTGTGGGCGTGAATCACCGATCCGTCGGCGGTGAGAGCCCGGCCGATGAGCACGGTGGTACAGGCTCGGGCCGCTGTGGCGCTCCCCAACGCGGACAGGCAGAGGCCGGCGAGCGTGCCGGCCGCGAATCGCTGCGCCCTCGACATGTCCCGGATGCTACCGGAGCCGCCGCAACCAAACCGGACCGGTGGCCGTAATCACTGTAGACGTCGATAGTTGACGCACAACTTTACCGCTTGGTAGATTGCATGAGATTGTTAAGGTCTGTCTGAGGAGAAAGGAAAACCGCGTCCCGAACGCCCATTCCACGTCTCGGCGAGGAGCCGAGTCCCATGCGCGCTCGCGACCAATCCAGAGGAGGCTCATAGGTGATCGGTAGCACGTTCAAGAATGTCCTATTGGTCCTCGGCCTGGCCCTAGTGCTGGTCGTTGGACTGCCGCAACTGGCATTTGCCCAGGATGACGGCGACGCAGCGGAGGCCGAGGAGGCCGCAGAAGACGCTGCCGACGAAGCAACCGAAGACACACAGGGCGACTTTGGCGAGACCATCGTCGTCACCGGTAGCCGCACCGAGGGCCGATCTGTGGTCGAGTCGATGGTGCCGATCGATGTCATCGCACCGGACGACTTCGTCCAGCAGGGCGACACCGACGTCAGCACGTTGCTGCGCAATGTCGCTCCGTCCTACAACGTCAACACCCAGCCGATCAGCGACGCCGCCACGGTCGTCCGTCCGGCCAATTTGCGGAACCTGGCGCCGGATCACACCCTGGTGCTGGTCAACGGCAAGCGCCGGCACCGCGCCGCGGTCATCTATTGGCTGGGCAACGGCGTGGCCGATGGCGCCCAGGGCCCGGACATCTCCGCGATCCCGGCAATCGCGCTGAGGCAGGTCGAGGTCCTGCGCGATGGAGCCTCGGCGCAGTACGGCTCGGACGCCATCGCGGGCGTCATGAACTTTATGCTCAAGGACTCGAGCTCAGGGGGCAGCGTCGAGGTCAAGACCGGTGAATACGCCGAGGGTGACGGCGCCGCGACCACGGTGGCCGCCAACTTTGGCCTGCCGTTGGGGTCAAACGGGTTTTTCAACTTCAGCGTCGAGGCCGGCCAGAGCGACCCGACCGACCGCAGCGTGCAGCGCAACGACGCGGCGGCTCTGATTGCGGCAGGGAACACCGACGTTCGCAACCCGGCGCAGATCTGGGGGTCTCCGGAGATCGACGACGACATCAAGTTGTGGGCCAACTTTGGCTCGCTGACCGGTGGCGGCCAGCAGTTCTACGGCCACGCCAACTACGTTTCGAAGACGGTCACCGGTGGGTTCTTTTTTCGTAATCCCAACACCCGCGGCTCGGTGTTCAGCGCCGACGGCGGGCAGACGCTTCTGATCGGTGATTTGTCGCTGGCTCGCGGCGGTCCTTCGGCCAACTGCCCGGTGGTCACCGTCACCAACGACGTGCCGGACCCGGTAGCGCTCCAGCAGGTCTTCGCCAACCCGGACTGCTTCTCCTTTCAGGAGCTGTTCCCGGGTGGTTTTACGCCCAACTTTGGTGGCGACGTCCAGGACACCGCGATTCTTCTGGGTCTGAGAGGCACGACCAACGGCGGGCTCAACTGGGACGCCAGCGTCAGCACCGGCGCCAACGAGGTCGATTTCTTTATCTTCAACACGGTCAACGCTTCGCTGGGTCCGGACACCCCGACTTCGTTTGACCCGGGTCTCTACGAGCAGGAAGAGCTGAACTTCAACTTCGACGTCTCCTATGCTCTCAACGACCAGACCAACCTGGCGGGCGGGGTCGAGTGGCGCGAAGAGGAATTCACCATCGGGCTCGGCGACCAGGCCTCCTGGGAGATCGGTCCGCTGGCCGACCAGGGCTTTAGCGCCGCTTCGAACGGGTTTCCCGGTTTCAGCCCCATTGCCGCCGGCAACTGGAGCCGCAGCAACTACGCAGTCTACGGCGACCTCGAGCGCACCAGCGCCAACGGCAAGGGCACGTTCGGTGTAGCCGTCCGCTTCGAGGACTTCGAGGACTTCGGCACCACCACCAACGGCAAGCTCTCGGGCCGCTACCAGGTGAACGACCGGTTCCAGATTCGCGGCAGCGCGTCGACCGGCTTCCGGGCGCCAACACCCGGCCAGTCCAACGCCTTCAACGTGTCGACCGAGTTCGACCTTCAGTTGATGGACCTGGTCAACAACGGCACTATTCCGTCGTCCTCGCGCGTGGCCGAGCTGCGCGGCGGCCAGCCGCTGACCGCCGAGGAGTCCACCAACTTGGCGGCGGGTTTTGTCTTCGACAACGGGCCGGTGAGCCTGACGGTCGATTTCTTCAACATCGACCTCGAGGACCGGTTGGCGGTGACCCAGAACTTCTCGCTGACACCGCAGGAGGTCGAGGATCTGCTGGCCGAGGGCATCACTAGTGCCGGGAACCTGCAGAACTTTCGCTTCTTCACCAACGATTTCGACACCGAGACGGAGGGTGTGGACGTCGTGCTCACCTACGCGCCGCCGGCGATGGGTGGCAGGACGAACTTCAGCTTCCTGTTCAACAACACCCAGACCGACGTCACCAAGTTCAACCCGGCGACCCTGGACAATACGCGAATCCGCGAGCTCCAGGAGACCCTGCCCGACACACGCTGGAACCTGAGCGCGACCCACAAGACCAACAACGGTTTCCGTTTGCTGGGTCGGGTGAGCTTCTACGACGGTTGGTTTGATTCGGAGGACGTCCTGTCCTACTCGGGCGAGTATCTGCTCGACCTCGAGGCGGCCTACGACCTGACCGAGGATCTGGCGATCACTTTGGGCGCGCAGAACGCGCTCGACACGTTCCCGGACGAGAACACCGGGGCGCGCGCAGGGGTCGGCAACCGCTACAGCCAGTACACGCCGTTTGGCTTCAACGGAGCGTTCTACTACGCTCGTTTGAGCTACAAGTTCAACACCTCCTGGGGCAACTAGGCCTCGGGTTTCCAAGATGCCGCGCAAGCGGCGGCAAACGGCCCCTCCGGTGTTACCGCGAGGGGCCGTTGCCTTTTCGGCTAGCGTGTGATCTCGACGTTGTCGATCAGCAGGCTGCCGGACGCCTGCTTCCGACCCCTCATGAGCCCCAAACGGACTACCGATGTGGGCAGGGGGAAATTGTCGAGATCGGTCGCGATCGCGCGCAGTCTGCCGTTTTTGAGGAGCGCGACCCGCCCGTCGCGGGTCCTCCTGCCGCCGGCCGCCGACCATTCGACGCTGAGTCGCACCGGCCCGTCGGCGGGCACACGCGTACTCCCGATCTTGCGATAGCCGGGGCGGTCCCGGACGAACAGGTGAACGCGTCTCCCTTCGCCCGCGCGAGTGAGTGCCAGCGAAACCTCGCTGAACTCGAGGTAGAGAATCTCGAGCCCCATTCCGTTGCCGGCCTTTCTTGGATCGAGACCTGGATCGAGACGCTGGAGGTCGAGATCGAAGCTCACGATGACGCTGCCCGCGGGAAAGACATCTTGCGCCACGAAGGCGCGCCCGCCGTCGGCGACGACCTCCATGGAAAACGAGCTGTCCCGTAGACCCGGCTGGACGGCGCGCACAGTGCCCTTTGTCTTCGACCAACCCGCGAGATCGCCGGACTCGAAATTCGATTCGAAAAGCGCCGCGCGGTTTTTGTTCAACACCACTTCGTCCGCCAGCTCGTCGATCAGCACCAGGTCCAGCACCTCGTCGTTGTTCAGGTCCATCGGGATGCTGCACGAGGCCGCGCGGGGGGCGTCGAAGGAGCTATGGTGGCTGAACCCCCCGCGCCCGTCGTTCTCGAACAGCAACCAGTCGCCCGAGAAACTCGAGGTGATCCAGTCGAGATCGCCGTCGCCGTCGAGATCGGCCAAGTCGGTGGCCAGCGGGAAGGGGTCGGTCGTGATGGTCGCCGGCTCGCCGAGACCGCCATTGCCATCGCCGGCGAGAATGGCCGCGTTGTCCGACATGCTATTCACCACCGCCACGTCTTCGGCGCCGTCGCCGTTGACGTCCCCGAGGACCAACATCCAGACCTGGCCACCCGCGGCTCGGCTGGCGGAGCGCGTGAACGATCCATCGCCGTTGCCCAGGTAGACGTCGACCCTCTCGGCCGGGAGTGCCCCGACGACCAGGTCGAGAACGCCGTCGCCGTTCATGTCGCCCGCCGCGATGGCGCGTTCACCGGAATCTGTGCCAAAGGTATCCGACCTGTCGAATCGCCCATTGCCGTCGTTGAACAACACCGTGACGGTTCCGGCGACAAAGGACGTCGCCGCGATGTCGATGTCACCGTCCCCGTCGGCGTCGAGCACGGTGACGCCCCTAGGCTCGCCGCCCACCGTGTAGTGGTCGGCGCGGCGGAACTTGCCGTTGCCCTTGCCGAGAAAGACCGACACCGAGTCGTCCTGGGTGTTGGCGACCACCACGTCGACCCGGCCGTCGCGGTCGAAGTCGGTCGGCTCGCTTGGGCTCGGGACGTTGCCGGCGCGGGCGGGCCTCAGAAACCCGTCGAAGGTGCCCGAGCGGTCGCCGCGGTTCAAAAACGTCCGCAGGTCGTGGGTGTCCTCGTTGACGATGGTGAGGTCCAGAAAGCCGTCCCCGTCGAGGTCGGAGCCAAAGCCACCGTAAGCCCGACTGGTGATCTCGGGCGACGAGCGGGTCGAAAAGCGGTCGATCTCGATGAAGTCGAGCTCGCTCCGGCGGGGCGCAGTCCAGAACTGGTAGGAGTAGCCGGCCTCTCGGAGAGTGGTTCCGTCCATCGCCCGGATGTCGCGAGACAGGACGACCATCACGGTCTCGCCGGCCGAAAAGCGCCGGTCGGGGATCAGAGTTAAGAGTCGGTCACCTCGGGACAGCCGGATCCGGCCGGTCGCGACGCCGCTCCAGCGGCCAAAAGCCCAGAAGCTCTCGGGCGCGATCGAGGAGCGGTCCACCGGCCGGTCGAACTCGATCCGGATCGTCGTGTCCGGCTTTGCGTGAAGGGATCGCCCTGTGGGTTCGACCGAGACCACCTCCAGCCGATCCTGGGCAACTGCCGGGGAAACGGTTGAGGCCCCCATAAAGAAGACGGCCAAGAAGACGACCGAGAAGACGGCGGCGAGACCTCGAGCCGGCTTGAAGGGGTCCAGGACCATAGATCGAGTATAGGCCGCGCCGCCGCATCTACCCTTTGACCCGTTCCCCGGGGTGGTGCCCGCGCACGGCCACACTGGTACTCTTGGCGCCGGAGGAAAAGGACCGATGGCCAACTTCTATAGCGACAACGACGACCTTCGCTGGTATCTGGAGAAGGGAATCGACTGGGGACCGATCGTCGAGGCGTGCGAGTTCGGGATGCGGCTGCCCGACGGCTTCCGCAGTACCGAGGAAGCACGCGAGTTTTATGTTGACATTGTGACGTTGTTTGGCGAGTTTGTCGCTGAAGAGATTGCGCCACATTCCGCGGAGATCGATCGCCAGGGCGTGATCTTCGAAGACGGCGAGGCCGGGTTCCCGCCCCGGTTGCAAGGCATCTTCGACAAGATGCGGGAGCTCGAGGTCCACGGCATGTGCCTGCCCCGCGAGCTGGGCGGGGTCAATGCCCCGGTGTTGCTCTACGAGGTCCACAACGAGCTCCTTGGAAGGGCGGAGCAGGCGGTGATGACTCACTACTCCTTCCACGGCGGCATGGCGCTTGCCATGCTGGCACTGTCGATCGAAGAGGGCTCGACCGAGTTCGATCGGGAGAATCTGAAGATAACCCGAACCCGGTTCGCCGACGAGATCGCGGAGGTTGCACGGGGTGAGGCGTGGGGGTGCATGGACATCACCGAGCCCGACGCGGGAAGCGACATGGCGGCGCTGCGCTCGATCGGCGAGCAGGACTCCGAGGGCAACTGGACGCTTTCCGGGCAGAAAATCTTCATCACCTCGGGGCATGGGAAGTACCATTTTGTGATCGCGCGAACCGAGACGGCGTCCGACTCCGAAGACCCCTTCGCGGGGCTCGCCGGGTTGTCGATGTTTCTGGTCAAGACCTACGACGACGAGCCGGGCGGCCGCGTCCGGCACGCCAAGCTCGAACGGCTCGAGGAGAAGATCGGTCACCACGCCTCGGTCACCGCCGCGCTCGGTTTCGACAAGACGCCGGCCCGTCTAGTGGGCAAGCGAGGCGAGGGTTTCCGCCAAATGTTGACGTTGATGAACGGCGCGCGCGTGAGCGTCGGGTTCGAGTCCGTCGGGCTGTGCGAAGCCGCCTACCGGGCGGCGCGAGATTATGCCGCCGAGCGCCGGTCGATGGGCAAGACGATAGACCGCCACGAGATGATCGCCGATTCACTCGATGAGATGCGCACCGACATCCAGGGACTGCGCGCGCTGGCGATGTATAGCGCCGTCCACCAGGAGCTGGCCGACAAGCTACGGTTGTGTCTGCTTTTCGACCCACCGGTGGACGAGCTCGAGCACAAACGGCTCGAGCGGCGAGTCAAGGCCCACCAGCGCCGCCTGCGACGCGCGACCCCATTGCTCAAGTTCTTGGCGGCCGAGCGGGCAGTCGAGATGGCGCGGACTTGTCTCCAGATCCACGGCGGAAACGGGTACACCATCGACTACCCGGCGGAGAAGCTACTGCGCGACTCGCTGGTGCTGCCGATCTATGAGGGCACCAGCCAGATCCAAGCGCTGATGGCGACCCGTGACACGCTCAACGGGATCCTCAAGAACCCACAGGTTTTCCTGCGGCTCCGAGCGCAGGCGCAATGGCGCTCGGTTTCGAGCCGGGACTCGCTCGATCGGCGGGTGGCCAGGGTACAGACGATGTCGTTTGGCGCCCAGCAACACCTGATGACTCGGCTGGCCGGCAAGAAGTTCCGTTCGCTGCAGGGCACGCCTTTGGGCGCCCGCACCAAGGCGATGCTCAAGGACTGGGACCCCAAGCGCGATTTCGCGCCGGCGCAGCTCCACGCCGGACGCCTGACCGAGCTGATGGCCGAGGCGGCGATCTGCCGGATCCTGCTCGACCAGGCGAACCGGCACTCCGAGCGGCGAGAGGTTCTGGAGCGCTATCTCGAGCGCGCCGAGCCGCGTTGCCGTTTCCTGGCCGACCAGATCGACTCGACCGGCGACAGGATCCTGGAGGAGCTGGCGGGGTCGGACGAGCCGGTGGCCGAGCGCTCGGCCGGGTAGGTGGTCATCGGGCGGGGGCAAGCCCCGCCCCTACGACAATTTGGTACAGCCACCTGCCGTGTAGGGGCCGGGCTTGCCCCCGCCCGAACGGGCGCCGCTCCCCAACAATTTTGTACGGCCGCTTTCGGGTGTAGGGCGGGGCTTGGCCCCGCCCGCTAATGCTAGCTGAGCAGCATCCGCAGATCGTCTGCGGTGAGGTCGCGCAGCGACTGGCCCTCGCCTTCCAGAATGGCGTCGGCGAGCTTGCGCTTGGAGGTCTGGAGCTCGAGGATTTTCTCTTCCACGGTATCGCTCGCGATCATCTTGTAGGCGAACACCGGTTGGGTCTGGCCAATGCGATGGGTGCGGTCGATGGCTTGGGCCTCAACCGCCGGGTTCCACCACGGATCGAGCAAAAAGACATATCCCGCGGCGGTCAGGTTGAGCCCGGTGCCGCCGGCCTTGAGGCTGACCAGAAACAGGTTGCACTCCGGATCGTTCTGGAATCGTTCGACGACCTCGCCACGCTTGCGGGTCTGGCCGTCCAGATAGGCATAGGGAACTTCTTCGGCGTCCAGGTGCTCCCGGACATAGCCGAGCAGCTTGGTGAACTGAGAAAAGATCAGCAGCTTGTGGCCTTCGTCGAGTACCTCGGCCACCTGCTCGAAAAGCGCTTCCAGTTTGGCGCTTCCGGCCTCTTCCCAGCTTTTGTTGACCAGACCCGGGTGGCAGGCGATCTGGCGGAGCCGCAACAACGCCTCGAGCACCTGGATCGCCGATCCCGAGACGCCCTTTTTCTCGACCTGCTCGAGCAGACTCGCCTGGTAGCTGGCGCGCACCTTGTCGTAGAGCTCGCGTTGCGGCGGGCGCAGGTTGCAGAGCAGGACCTGCTCGGTCTTGGGGGGCAGATCGGGGAGCACCTGGGCCTTGGTGCGCCGCAGGATGAACGGGCGCATGTCCTCGGCGATGTGCTCGAGCTCGTCCTTGCTGGGCGCCCGGCTGCCGTTCAAGGCCTCGAGCCGCGGCAGCCGGCCCAACAGGCCGGGGTTGAGAAACTCAAAGAGCGAGCCCAGCTCACCCAGGTGGTTCTCGATCGGGGTGCCGGTGAGCGCCAGCCGGTTGCGCGCCACCAGCAGACGGCTCGCCTTGGCGGTCTGTGAGGCCGGGTTCTTGATCGCCTGCGCTTCGTCGAGGATGACCGTGTCCCACTCGATCGGAGCGAGAAAGCTGATGTCCTTGCGCAGCGTGCCGTATGTGGTGACGACGATGTCGTACTCGCCGAAGCGCTCGCGGATCTCCTCCCGACCGGGCCCCCTGTATTCGACGACCTTGAGCTTGGGGGTGAACTTCGCCGCCTCGTCGATCCAGTTGTAGACCACACTGCGTGGGGCGACGACCAGAAAGGGCAGCTTGGTGGTCTTGGAGGGCGTTCGGTGGGTCTGCACCAGGGCCAGAACCTGAACCGTCTTGCCCAGCCCCATATCGTCGGCGAGGACGCCCCCGAGCCCGAACTCGCGGAGAAAGGTCAGCCAGCCCAGGCCGTGCCGCTGATACGCACGGAGCGTGCCGCCAAAGCTCCGCGATTCCTTCTTTGCCTTGATGCGCTCGAAGGAGGAGAGCTTGCCGCGCAGTTTCTCGAAGGCGGCGTCAACATCCGCCGGGGGCATGGCGGTGAGCAGGGCGTCGACCATCAGTGCCTGCGAGGGGAGGAACCGGAGCCCTTCGTCGGTCGAGCTTTTGGCGAGCTGCGCGAGCTCGCCGTAGGTCTGGACCCAGGCCGCCGGCAGCAGGCCGCGCGAGCCGTCGTCGAGCTCGACAAAGTGATCTCCGCGCGAGACGGCTTCGATGACTCGCGAAAGATCCAGCCGGTCGCCGTCGAAATCGACCTCGCCGCTCACGTCGAACCAATCGATGCCGCTCTCGACCCGCAACGAGGGTGGGCTGGGCGGGCTGACGGTGCGGCCCTGCACTTCGACCGCCCATCCCTCCGCCAGCAGCGGCTCGATCACCGACGGCAGCTCGCGCGGGTCGAGCTCCAGCGCGTGAATGTCACCCCCGGCCTCGACCGCCCGCAGCCCGAGCTCGAGAAGCCGCACGAGGGCGGCGTGCTCGCGATCCAGGTCACGGCGCAACAAGGTATGTTTTTCCCAATCGATAACCGACGAGCGGGAGTCCTGGGCACCCACTACCAGCGGCCCATAGTCAAACGAGAGCTCCGCCGCCAGAGGAGGGTTGCTGCCGACAAAGGTGCGGGCGGGCTCGAGCACCAGCCGCGGCTGGGGAGGCGAGCCCTCTTCGGTGAGCTCGAGCTCCTTGGGTATTTCGAGCCGGGGCAGGGTGGGGAGCTCCAGAAGCTCGGTCAGGGCCTCCTCGATGTCTTTCTTCGTGATCACCATCTCGCCGGACCCGCGCAGCAGGTTGATCCAGGGGAGATCGCGGCGGTGGTCGACTTCGAGCCGGCCGATCGACTCTGCAAACACGACCAGCGCCGGTCCGCTGCTCGAGTCGTCCGGTGACAGGATCAGCACCGGCTCGGACAGGGCGACGCTCTCATCCTCGCGATCCAGACCACCGCGGATTCGGGCCGTCCCCGACTGGTTGACTTCGAGGTGCAGGACCAGGTGCCAGGCGGTCCCGGCGTCCCACCACAGCGGGCGGAGGCTGCTCTGGGCGCGGCCGTCCCACCACCCCAAGACCCCCTGGGCGCACAGATGCGGCAGAACCGAGCCGTAGAGGCGTGGGGGGATCGAAAGCCGGCCGATCCCCGCCCCGGCCTTCTGGCCGCCCCGGCGGTTTCCCGATTTTCGCCGTGTAGCCGATCCCGACAGCGCCGTCACCAGGGCGAGGGCTCCTCCGTTGCCATCGCCGTTTCCGCCGTTGTCGGCCCCGCGGGGCAGCAGGATCTCCTCCAGCTTTTCGGGATCGATCGCGGCCCGCTTGAGCTTCTGGCTGCGCCCGGTTCCTCCGGTCTCCTGCGCGAAGATGTCCAGGACCAGCCCGCCGGTTCGATGGCTGACATTCGGGTTGATAAAGAAGTGGTAGGTGACCGCCGAGCGGGGTCTCGCCGCGGGGAGGCTCATCGGACCCGCGCCCGGACCGACCTGCTCGCGCAGGTCGGCGAGCTGGGAGCGCCAGGACGTGACGCCCTTGCGGCCTCTCTTGCCCGGCATCGAGCGCCGCCGATTTGGGGACGTCGCGGTCTCGGAGGTGTAGGCGCGGACCGGTGTCTGGGGGACGGCGGCGCCCAACGAGCCGCCGAGATCTTCCCAATTCGAGGCCCGGTCCTTTCGCACGCTCAGCCGATCCTTGCCCTCGGGCTGGTTCTCGGGGCCGCTTTCGCCGAGCGCGATGAGGGCCGCCCAGATGTGCTGACAGGGTTTGCCACCGGCAAAGCGGGGGCACTCGCAAAACGTGTGAAGCCGCCGTATCGAGAGTCGAGACCAATCAATGCCGACCCGATAGGTTTCGCCGTCGGCGTCTCCGACCAGCGAGCGGGCGCGGGTTCCTTCGATCTCGATACGCACCCTGCCGGACAGGTAATTGTCGGTCCCCAGCTCGCGCTCGGCGGGCTGAAAGTGCGAGCGGCTCCTCTTGTGGAGCGGCACCGAGGAGGGACCGCCGGCGGCGCGGGAGCGCGAGCGGCGTTTGCGTGGAGGACGCTTGGTTTTGGTCGGGTTCACGCTGTGTCGAATCTCTGCGAGGCGTTCGCGGTGGACTACCTGGCGACCGTCTTTGGTCTCGGGGCGTACGGTGCTAGCCGGCCGCTTGCCTGAGTATCGGCACATGGGGAACATGAGCCGAACCCGCACGCAAGCAGCACGGGAGCATCCCCGGCGCTCTTTTTATCACGAAAAGGCGAAAAATGCCCCCGCGTGCTGCGCAACCCCTCCAAGCCACGGGCCGGTCGGGGCTCCACGGGGCAGTCTCCTCAAGAAAGACTGCGCGCTACTCGGACTCCGGGACGAGCCGCGTAAGGCTGGGTCGGAGTCTCCCAGGGCACGGCGCGAGCTACTCGCTCCGTGACCTGAAGCCCGCGCCTCGGTTTCCCTCGCGCCGGATCGGCGCTTTAATTTGGCGTGCTTGTGCTATGCGCTCGGTCAAACGGCCCTGTGGAGCCTCCGACCCAGCCTCACGCAGATTCGTTGCTCCGACCTCCTCTGAAGGGAGCGCCTCAGCCGGCCGGGGCGCCGGCCGCTTCAGAGTCCTAGTGGATGTCGTAAGCGCCGCCACCGATGAACTCGCGCAGGAGCGAGGTCGGCGGCACCGCGGAGTCGTCCTCTACGTCCTCGATCGAGTCCAGCAGCTCGTGGATTCGCCGGGCCCTGAGGTAGCCGTCCAGGCGTTTCTCGTCGTGCTTCCATTTCTCCAGAAAGCCGGGCAACTTGTCGAAGAGGTGGAGCTTGAGAAACGGCAGCTCGTACGCCAGCGCTCCGTTGACGTGAAAGTCCGCGTTCCCCTGGTGAGGGATGATGTGCTTCAACTCGCTCCGTCTGACGTAGTGCCAGTGCAGGATGGTCTTCTCGGGCTCGTAGCCCCGATGGGCGGCGTCGCGAACCATGCGGCGCAGCAGCCGGATGTCCGTCCAGCGCACATAGCGTTCCGCCCGGTCCTTGATCTGGCTGATGGTCTCGATGTAGACGGAGAACTTGTGGCTCTGGGGCACGCTGGCGGTGAGACCTGCGTAGAGACCGTGCAACGAGTCGAGCAGGACCAGGCTGCCGGGCCCCGGGTCGAAACGGCTTGTCTTGTCGAGACGCTTGCCGCTCTTGAAATCATAGTGGGGCATCTCGATCGCCCGGCCGGAGTCGAGATCGGCGAGGTGTTCGTTGATCAGGTTGAGGTCGAGCGCCTCGGGGGTCTCGAAATCGTAGTCACCGAACTCGTCGGTGGGGTGGAGACCGAGGTCGAAGAAGTAGTGATCGAGCGAGAGAGGCACGACCTCGATTCCGGCTGCCTCCAGCCGCTGACTGATCTTGTGGGTGGTGGTGGTCTTGCCCGAACAACTGGGTCCGGCGACGATGATGAACCGCAGCTCGCCGCACCGGGCCAGGATCGCCTCGGCCGCCTCCTGGATGGTCGAGTCGTAGAAGGAGTCCGCGGCGGCCACCAGCTCGCCGATTTTGTCCTCGCGGATCTTCCGGTTGAGACCCTCGATGGTGTGGCAGTCGTGGGCAACCGCCCAGTCGAGCGCCTGCCACATGGCCTTGTAGGGGATGTTCTCGGCCCGGGCGCTGCGACTGCGCGAGCGGAGCCGCGCCCGTTCGTAGCGGTAGAGGATAAAGGCCTTGGCCGCGTCGCTGTTCCCCGACCGGATCAGCATCCGCTCGACGATGTCCTGGATGTCCTCCACCGTGGGTGGCTCCTGGTCCGAATAGGTCGAGCCCAGCGCCGTGACCACCTGGTCGGTCAGGCTCTCGGAAAGCTCGCGGTCGTGCCGGCCCACCGCCGCGGTCGCCTTGTAGATGGCGACCCGGATCTTCTCGCGGTCGAACGGTGCCAGCTCGCCGGTGCGCTTGAGGATGGTGGAGATGTGCGCGTTCACCTAAACAATCTTCTCGCGGATCTTGGCCGAGAGGATGTCCATCGCCCATACCGTGGCCGCGATCAGGAGCACCAGGGTGCCGACCTCTCCCCACTGGCCGAGATCGACCCGCGGCTTCAGGATGTAGCCGATCCCGCCGCCGCCGACAAAGCCGATGATGGTGGACATCCTGACGTTGATGTCCCAGCGATAGATCGTGAAGGACAAGAAGGGCGGGATGACCTGGGGGACCACGCCGTAGCGTAGGACCTGGAGGGTCGAGGCACCGGTTGCGGTGATCGCGTCGACCGGACCCGAGTCGATGCTCTCGATCTGTTCCGAGTAGAGCTTGACCAGCGCGGCCACCGAGTGCACCCAGAGCGCCAGGACACCGGCAAACGGCCCGATGCCGACCCAGGAGATAAAGATCAGCGCCCACACCAGCGGCTCGACCGCGCGGGTAAAGTTCATCAGCGCCCGGACAAACGTGTAGGCGGCGCGCGCGGCAAAGGTGCCGCGAGTCAAATTGCGCGCGGCGAAAAACGACAGCGCAAAGGCCACCGGGATGGCGAAGGCGGTGGCCATAAACGCCAGGAAGATGGTCTGGACCAGCAGGATGAGGCCCTGGTGCAGGATGGTGCTCGACGGATTGACCAGCCCGCGGACGATGTCCTGCGCCTTGGAGAACTGAGTCAGGAAACTGACCAGCTCGACCTCGGTGATCAGCCAGCCGCTAAAGAAGGTGAGCTGGATCAGCAGGACGGTGAACCAGCCCCGCAGTGTGTGGGTCCAGGGGATGGCCGCCTCGGTCTTGTCGAGGCCGGCGGCCAAGGCGTGGCCGGGGGAAGCTCCCAGCCTCCCGCGCGCCAGGGTCCAGAGGCCGGCCAGGACCAGGGCGGCGAGGATCGCCGGCCCGTAGTGCAGGAGGTCCAGCACCTCTTCCGGGGTAACCAGGAGCCCGGTCGGCCCCCGGCGGCCGGAGAACGCGATGGCCAGAAAATCGACCATCAAGAGAAACAACAGGATCAGGCAGGCATCGATCAGGAACGCGTTCCAGGGACGCAGCCGGGCCTTCCACCCGGTGTCGCGTGGCGTGGACACCTTGTTAGCCATCGATCCCCACCGCAGGTTCGGCGTCTTCGCCGTAGATGTCGCGGAACGTGTTCTTGTCGAAGCCGTCGGGATGGCCCTCGAACACCAGCTCGCCGTCGCGCAGGGCGATGAGCCGGGTGGCATAGCGGCGGATCAAATCGACGTCGTGCAGGGTGCACAGCACCGTCATCCCCTCTTCGCGGTTGAGAGCCTCGATGTGGCGCATGACGCTATGCCGCAGGGCCGGGTCGAGCGACGCCACGGGCTCGTCGGCCAGGATCAAGCGGGGCGCTTGCATCAGCGCCCGGGCCACCGCGACCCGCTGCTGCTGGCCTCCCGAGAGCGAGTCGGCGCGGTCGGCGTCGCGGCCCGCCAGACCCACCCGTTTGAGGGCGGCCCGAGCGCGCTCGACTTCGTCTTCGGGAAAGCGTACCAGCAGGCTCTTGAAGAGCGCCGCACGGCCCAGCGACCCCGACAGCACGTTGGCGAGCACCGAGTGCCGCCGCACCAGATTGAATTGCTGGAAGATCATCCCGATGTCCGAGCGGAGCTTGCGCAGCTCGGCCCCCGAGACCGAGGTGGTCTCGCGGCCAAACACCCACATCCTGCCTTCGGTGGGGTCGATCAGCCGGTTGATACAGCGCAGAAGCGTGGACTTGCCCGAGCCGGAGAGCCCGATGACGACCAGAAACTCCCCGGCCTCGACCTGGAACGAGACATCCGACAGCGCCCGGACGCCGTTGGGGAAGACCTTGGTCAGCCCTTCGACGCGGACGACGTCCGTCCCGGGCGCGGGTGTCGCGGAATCTACTGCCGGCTCCGCGCTCACGATCCTTGCGCCTTCTTGCGTCGGTCTTCGAGCTTTTTCTCGGCTTCTTGCAGCAGGCCCTCGGCGCTCATGCCGGCGGTCTCCAGGGCGGCCCGGAAGCCGTCAAAGGCGGCGTCGTCGGTCGGCGCGGTGCCGACCGCCGACAGCACGTCGAAATAGACCTCGCGGCCCTCTTCGGTTTCGAGGTAGCGTTCGAACGACTCCTCGAACCGCTTCCAAGTGGCCTCGGGAAAGCCCCGCCGGATGGCGCAGAGGTCGTTGGGGATGGGGTCTGACAGCCGGAGAACCCGGATCTCGTCCAGCAGGCCGAGCCTCTCGGCTTCGGGCATCCGCTTGATGATCAGATAGCGGGCGTCCCCCACGTGGAGGCCCTGGGAGCGTTGGGTCTCGCTGGGAGGCGAGTAGAACCCCGAGCCGCCGTCGGCCTTGCCGTCGAGCACCGCCTGGATGACGTTGGGGTGGCCGCCCGCGTAGAAGACCCGCCCCAGGCTGATGCCTTCCCGGTCGAGCAGCATCCGCGGAAAGATGTGCCCCGAAGTGGAGGTCTCGTCCGAGAACGCGAACCGGCGGCCGTTGAAATCCTCGAGCCGTCGCATCGGCGAGTCGACCCGCGCGAAGACGCAGCCGTGGTAGCTGGTGACGTGCTCGAGAACCGGTTGCTCGGTGCGGAAGAGCTCCTCGGTCCCTGTCAAGGTTCCCGGACGCTCGTATTCGAGCTCTTTTCTGCCGTCGCCGACAAAGTCGTGGGGCCCCGAGAACACCCAGCTCGAGGCCGCCGCGGCAACTTCCACGGGCCGGTCCATCAGAAGACGCACCGCCTCCTTGTCGCTCTCGGCTTCGACCGCCGACCAGCCGGGCGCGCGCTGGTCCAGCACGGCGCGCATCTTGGCGGTGAGATCAGTCGGCAAGTCGGTGGGCAGGGCGATCGCTCGCCCCGCGAGGTCTTCCGGGGTCTGTGGCTCTCCGTCCCCCTTGCGGGCGATGAGAATCCCGTGCCTCTCGGCCGAGCGCACCACTTGGAGCCGTGCCTCGGCACCATAACGGGCGTGGGCGATGACATAGGCAAACGCGGGCATCCAGGCGACGTCCGCCTGGCCCGATCCGAGCGCTTGGATGACCGCCGCATAACTGGTCGGCACGTCGACCCGCAGGGTTAGCCCGGTGTCCCGGCGGATGTAGGCCGCGAGTTGGTCGCCACGCTCGACCAATGTGCCCTGTTCGACCGAAGGCACAAAGAGCATCCGGATGATCTGGTCCTCGGACGCCTCGAGCCGGGCGCGTCGCTCGAGCCCCCAGATAAAGACCCCAAAGGCCATCGCCACGAGGGCCCAGCCCACGCGGGGGATCCAGTCGGAGCGCTCTGTCTTGGCGGTCATCGGGTGATCGCGAGAGCGGGCAGTCTACCGCGTGACGCTCCGCTGGGGTCCGAGTTTCACAGGACCGTCACTTCCGGCCGCCAGCCGATAGCGCCTCGACCGCCGTGGCCAGCGCCGCCTCGAAACCTCGGCGGATTCGAGGCTCGTCCAGGCCGCGATAGCGTTGATCGCCCTCCTCCGGCAGGGTGACGTTGTCGGTGCAGAAGAGGACCGCGCCCAGCGACAGACCGAGTCGACGCGCTACGACCGCTGCGGTGGCGCATTCGCACTCGACGCCCAGCAGCAAGCCCTTGTAGGCCTCGTAGATCCCCGGCCCCTGCCGGTAGCCGGCGTCGGTGGTGTAGACCAACCCGCGGTGGGCCGGGACGCCGGTCTCGGAAGCGGCGTTCCAGAGGGCCTCGGTCAGACCGGTCGCGCAAACGGCCGGAAACTCGATCGGCGCGTAGTAGCGAGAGGCGCCTTCGCCGCGGACCGCGCCTTCGACCACCAGCAGCTCACCGACCCCCAGGCTCGGATCGACCCCGCCACACGCCCCAAAAACCACCATTTTCTTGGCGCCGTTGGCTGCCGCCATCTCCAGCGCGTTGGCGGTCGCCGGTCCGCCCATCCCCGAGTACACGAGCGTGACCGGAACCGGTGCTCCTTCGAGCTGGTAGACGATGCGATCCGTGGTCTCGTCCAGCCCGACCTGGGTGCCGCCGTAGCGCTCGACGGTCTGTTCGAGGTAGCTCGAGCGGCCAAACGGCAGAAGCAGGGCCGCCTCGGCGCAATCGAAGCCCGGGTTGTTGCTATGGGAGAAATCCCGGCTCTTCTCGTTGGGTTCCATGGTCAAGCCGTGCCGAAGGGGTGGCGAGCTTAGCAGGCAGTGTAATGAGGGGTTAGACTCTGCCCCCCGAAGATGAGCGCCTTTTCGAAAGTGACGCGGGAGGAGCGGGAGCGGGCGGAGCGGGACCGGCTGTCTCCCGCGGCGACCCGATCCTCCGAGAGCCGCGGCCGGGCGGTCGCCGAGAAGCCCGACGACTACCGCACGGCGTTCGACCGCGACCGCGATCGCATCCTTCATTCAAAAGCCTTTCGCAGGTTGAAGCACAAGACCCAGGTGTTCATCAACCCGGAAGGCGATCACGTCGTGACCCGGCTGACCCACACCCTTCAGGTTACCCAAGTCGGGCGCTCGTTGGCGGTTGCGCTGGGTCTCAACGAGACCCTCACCGAGGCGATCTGTCTGGGCCATGAGGTCGGCCATCCACCCTTTGGCCACACCGGCGAGGTGGCCCTGAGCCCCTATGTGGAGGGCGAGTGGCTCCACGCCGAGCAAAGCGTGCGCGTGCTGAGCGTCCTCGAGCCCTTGAATCTGAGCTGGGAAGTGCTCGATGGCATCCGGGCGCACAGTTGGAAGATCGATCCGCCGCCGGCCACTCCGGAGGGTCTGTTATTGCGGTTTGCCGACCGCATCGCCTACCTGGTTCACGACATGGAGGACGCGGTGCGCGCCGGTGTGCTGACCCGCGACGACCTCCCGCTGGAGAGCCGCCGGGTCTTTGGCGAGCCGGGGCGCGAGTGGATCTCGACCATGATTCACGCCGTGATCGACGAGTCGCTCGAGCGCGGCGAAGTCGCCATGCGCCCGGACGTCCTCGCGGCGATGCACGACTTCCGGGACTTTATGTTCGAGCGGGTCTATCTACGGCCCGAATCCCGGCGCCAGGCCGAGAAGGCGGTCAGGGTCCTTCGCGACCTGGTCGATTACTACCTGGAGCACCCCGCGACGATGCCGGACGGCTATCGCATCTCGGACGAGCCGCTGGTCGCTCAGGTGCTCGACGTCGTCGCCGGGATGACCGACCGCTACGCCCTGCGCGCCCACGACGAGGCCTTTCGGCCCGACGCCAGCTTTCCGGTTTAGCGACTACACGAGCGTTGCTCGCCGGCGCGTCTAACACGGACGCTTTTCGGCTAGCGGCTCGAGCGGTGGCTAGCTCTCCGACTCGGACTCCGCCTTGGCGTCAGAGACCAGCCGGTGGACGGCTCCGGCGATCTGGAGCTCGTGGTTGTCGAAGGTCTGAGTAAAGCAGAGCCCCGTGTGGTCGTCTTTTTTCCACTGGACGCGGGCGTGCACGCTAAACAGAGCGGTCGTCGGGTCGACGGCCACCGAGAACAGCGCCTCCTCGTCCAGCGCCCAGTCCTCGGGCATACCGCTCAGACAGGCGCCACCGAGCGACAGGTTCTCGAGCACCGCGCTCAGCGGCGGCTGCCCCTGGACCCGGATGTCGACCGACCGGCC
This sequence comes from Candidatus Multivoradales bacterium, assembly GCA_965224065.1. Taxonomy (GTDB): domain Bacteria; phylum Acidobacteriota; class Thermoanaerobaculia; order Multivoradales; family JAHEKO01; genus JAOTZA01. The sequence goes on along the minus strand of CBDCYF010000005.1, from coordinate 1,778,012 downwards.
GATGCGGATCCGTGCCTCTTTGCGGCGAGCCAGCTCCGCCCGCGCCACCTGATTGCTGCTGGCGTAGGTGATGGCGATCTGGCACAGCTCCTGCGCAAACCTTTCGTGCGCCTTGGCCAGGCCCAAGAGGTCGGCGCCGTCGAGCCGCAAGAGGCCGGTAGGTTCGTTTGCCCGAGCCGAAAGACAGCGCTTCGAGCCCTCCAGCACCCCAAGCTCCCCAAACACTCCGCCCCGTCCGATCTGGGCGCGCAGATGGATGGGCTCGCCGATCGTGTCGGTAAAAAGCGCCACCTGGCCGAACTCGACCACATAGACGCAGGTGGCCTGGTCCCCGGCGCGGAAGACGATCTCGCCCTCGTCGAAGTGCTCGCGTTGCAGCAGGCTCTCGACCAGGTACCTCCATTTCTCCGGAAGCTTCTGGAAAAGCTCGATATTCGCGAGCAGCTCGCGAAGATTGGCGTTGCTGGTGAGGCCGGTCGTGTCTTGTCCCATATCGATGTCGGAAGTTGGTTTCATTACGGCTCCTTCGTAAGCAATGCAAGGATAGACGCTGCGCGCCGAGATGTCTGTGAAAACCTATACAAATATTCGCGTTCGATTTATTTAAACTTATCGATTGAAACTCAAAGATTTCTTTTGGCGATGGAGGTTTCCCGGCGTGACGTCCACCACCGGCTGCTAGGCTTGCGGGCGGAGGAAACCGCGTGGGCAGCATGAACCGTATGAGCCGCATGAGCATGAGATCGATTCGATGAGGCGCATGTCTTTCGCTCTTGGGTTCTTGTTTCTCTCGGTGGCCGTTGTGTCGCCTCGGCTCGCCGGGGCGCGCGCCGAGGAGGGAAAACCGGGTCTGAGGGTGTTTGTGGATCCGGTGACCGGCGAGCTGGTGAGCGAGCCGACCGACGCCCAACTCGTAAGACTAAGGAGCGCCCGGGCAGGCCGCGAGGGCCGGGGCGAGCGGCGTAACTCCTGGGAGCTGAGACGGTTCCCTCTCCGCAACGGTGGGGAGGGTGTCTTTCTGGAAGGCTGGGCGGATCACGAGCTTAGGGTCCTGCGGTCGGAGGATGGCGGCCTGCGCGTGGTGTGCTCTCAGGGCGACACTCACGCGCGAAAGAATCTTACGGAAGGCTCCCGTTCGGGTGTCGTCCGCAAGATACCGCGAGAGGTGACGCGCCTCGTGCCGAGAAAGGTGCCGCGCAAAGCGCCGGAGGTCCAGTGAACCGGTTCCGATCCGCACTGGCTTTCGTGGTCCTCTGCGCCGCGCTCGCCGGTACGTCGGCGGAGGCGGCCAAGGTCAACGCCCGGCTTCGCTTCGATCCTCGGATGCCTTCGGGTGCGGACGCCGAAGGTCGGGTGCTGCTGTTTACCCCGAAACCGGTGCAAGACGGCTCGAGCCACTCTCATTTCGAGCCCTCGGTGTTCCCCAACGCGCTGATGGAGCCGGCGATCAACTCGGATCTGGCGTTCGCCGAGGTCGACCTCACTCGGGCGGCGATGCACGATTTTGGCTGGCCTGCCGGAGGGCTCGACTTTCAGATCAACTACTCGGATTCAGCCTCGACCGGGTTCAACGACCCGGTCCTGGGGAGCCAGCGCAAGACTGCGCTGGAGGCCGCGGTGGGAGTGTGGTCGGCCATTCTCGGAAGCTCGGTTACGGTCAACATCGACGCGTCGTTCGACGATCTGACCTGCGACGACGACGGCGCGACCCTGGCGCGAGCGGGTCCCCGATTCGCGTTTCGAGACTTTACCGGCGGCACGCCGGGCGTGTGGCATTCAGGGGCGCTCGCCGAAGCGCTCGCGGGCCAAAACCTCAGCCTGGAGAACAATTCCAATCCGGACGCGGCGGATCTCGGGCTGACGTTCAATCTCGGTATCGACCAGGCTTGCCTTGGCGCCGACGCCGGCTACTACTACGGGCTCGACGGCGACGCGCCACCGGGGCAGATCTCCTTTGTCGCCGTCGCCCTCCACGAGATCGGCCACGGCCTGGGGTTCGTTGGCTTTGTCGACCTCGCATCGGGCGCGCTTTTTCGGGGCCGGCCCGATGTCTTCACCACCCTGACCTTCGACACCAAAAAGAAGCTCCACTGGGACGAGATGACCGACGCGCAGCGGGCCAAGTCGGCTGTTCGCCCGGGGGAGGTGAGTCTCGACGGGCCCGAGATCACGAAGGCCGCGGAGACCTTTCTCGGGGGCAGCTTTGTGGTGCAGGTCAAAAAGCCCAAAAGCCTCCGCGGACGCTATCTCGCGGGACCGGCAAACTTTGGTCCGCTGCTTGACGAGGCCGGGCTCCGACGCAACCTGGCGCTGGTGGACGACGGCAGCGACAAGCCGACCTTCGCCTGCCAGCCGATTGTCAACGCCTCCGCGGTGGCCGGCAAGATCGCGGTGATCGATCGCGGCGATTGTCTGTTTGTGGAGAAGGTCAAACATGCTCAGGAAGCGGGCGCGGTGGCGGCGATCATCGTCCACAACGAGCCCGGTCCCCCGCCTGGGCTGGGTGGGAGCGACCCCTCGATCACCATCCCGTCGGTCCGCGTCACCAAAAAAGACGGCAAGAAGATCAAAAGACGGCTGCGCAAGTAGGGGTGCCGTGGTGACCCCTTAGCCGAGGGGCCCGTTTTCGAGCCATCTGCAAGGTTGCGGCCTCGGTTTGCGTCTTTGTGGGTGCGATGCGAAGGAAATCCCTCCGGAGCCTCATCTCCTGTTTAGCCCCCTGCCTCGCCGTGGCGTTGGCTCTGGTCACCGCCGTGGGGCTCGAGGAGCGTGGCAGGTTGCGCGATGCTTGGGCGCTCCTGACCGAGTATGGAGGCGGGTGCGAGGAGTCTTCGACCGAGGCCTGCCGCGCACTGACCGCCGAGGTGGTCGGGATCGTCGAGGAGCTCGCGCCGATGTCCGAGGACGAGCGCGGGGCTCGCGCAGACCGCTACGCGGCGCGTCTGTCGAGCGCCGTCTCCGAGCGTCTTGCGAACGCCGATGGAAGTGCGCCGTCGGCCCCAGAGGCGCCGGTCGAGCTCTCGAAGGTTGCCGAGCCCGCCTTTTCACAGGCTCCGGCTGCGCTCCCGGTCCCGGAGACCACCGTGACAACTGTGCCGACGACACCCGCTCCGGACATATCCACAAAACCTAATAGCGAAGGGTCGCCCGCGCACGCCGCGGAAGCCGGGCCGCCCCGGATCGTCATCCGGTCTGTGAGCGGCGAGCCATGGCGGCAGATCCGCGAGCGCAGGCGGCGCGAGCGCACTGCGCAAATGGCACGGTTCCGGCCCAGGGTCGAGCGCGAGCTGGCGACGTTGAGGGCCCGGCGTCAAGAGCTTGCGGAGGCGGTCGCCGTCGATTCGCTGGAGGGAGCCAGCGAGAGCTGTTTGCGGCTGGGAGCCGCGGCGCAAAAGGCGGACCGAGCGATTCTGGGTGATGCGCCGGATCGGTCGCTGGCGTTTGCGCTCGAGCACGCGCTCCGAGCCTACGAGGCTGCCGGCCGGGGGTGCTCCAACGGCAGATATGTCGAGGCGTTTGTCGCTTTGTCCTCGGGCGACCGAGCCTGGCGCCGCCTCGCCGGCGCCATCGCCCCGTCGCCCCGCACCGAGCGGGTCGCCAGACGTTCCGGGGCATCCGCAAGACCGTAGCGTCGCTCCGAGCGTAGCCGCTGTTGACGCCGACGCGGCAGTTGGCGGCCTTCCGTCTGGCCTAGGCCGGCTCGAAGAGAGCGCACACCGCGCCCCCCGGGTCCTCGATCATGGCGTAGCGCCCGTGGTCGCCCATGACCCGGCTCTCGACGATGATCTTGCCGCCCATCTCTCCACAGCGCGCGAGGCTTTCGTCCAGATCGGCGACATTGATGTAGATCATCCACGAAGGCGGGATCTGGGCGTTGAGTCCTCGCGCGTGGCAAACACCCGCCATCGGGCTATTGCTCTCGGGCGTGCCCATGCTGAAATCCTCGTAGCCGCCCATGTCCACGCCGGACGGCTGCCAGCCGACCACAGCCTGGTAAAAGTCCCTGACTTCGGCTGCGTTTGGGACGGTGAGGTCGATCCAGCCGATCGAACCGATTTCCGGTGTCAGCTCTTCGCTCATCAGTCTCCTCCGCGAAGCCCGGAGAGTAGCATGGGCCCATGAGCGGGTGTGCCGATTTCGATCACAAAAAGGACTTCTTCGACTTTGGCGAGTCGATCTACCTGAACTGCGCGACTCAGGGCCCCTTGCCGCGGGTGTCCGTGGCGGCGGCCCGCGAGGCGCTGGAGCTAGAAACCCAGCCGCACAGGATCACCGACGAGATGTATTTCTCGGTTCCGGACGACTACCGGCGGGCGGTGGCACCGCTGGTGGGTGTCGACCCCGCCCAGGTCGCGGTCACTGACTCGACGACTCACGGGGTCATGCTGGTGGTGAACGGACTCGACTGGCGCCCCGGCGATGAGGTCGTGCTGCCGGCCGGCGAGTTTCCCGCCAACCGTTTCCCGTGGCTCTATCTCGAACGGCGTGGTGTGGTGGTGAAGGAAGCCGACCTCGGAGGCGACTCAGAGACCAACGGTCCCGAGCGGCTAATTGACCGGCTGGAGGCGGCGATCTCCGCGCGCACCCGCGTGGCCTCGCTGGCGTGGGTGAGCTACCGCGACGGCACGCGCCGCGACCTTGCCGCGGTCGGTGAGCTCTGTCGGGCAAAAGGGGTTCTTTTTGTCGTCGATGGGAGTCAGGGGGTCGGTGGGCTCGAGCTCGATCTGGCGGAGACGTCGTGCGACCTGCTGGCGTGCTCGGGGTACAAGTGGATGCTCGGGCCCTACGGGCTCGGTTTCGCCTGGGTCTCGGCCGAGCTGGGCGATCGTCTGGAGCTGGGCAATGTCAACTGGTTCGCGATCCGCGGGGCGCGGGACTTCAACCGTCTGAGCGAGTGCGAGCTCGAGTTCGAGCCCGGGGCCAGGCGTTTCGACGTCAACGAGACGGCCAATTTCATCGCCTTGGCCGCGGGGACGGCGTCGGCCCGCTATCTGGTGGATGTCGGTGTGGGCCGGGCCGAAGCCCACGTGCAGCGTCTGCTCGCCCGGCTTTTGACCGGTCTGCCCGCTGGGTTCCGGCCGCTTCTGCACCCGGCGGACGGTGCGAGCTCGAACCTTTTGTTTCTGGTGGGTGAGAGCCGGCGGGAGACCGAGGCGGCGCGCGACCGGTTGCGTTCTCGGAGGATCTCGGTCGGGTGGCGGGAGGGGGCGATCCGCGTGTCGCCGTTTGTCTTCAACGACGACACCGACATCGATCGGTTGCTCGACGCTCTCGCCGGTTGAGGCCGCGACGGGCCGGTCCTGATAGATTTCTGCCCGACCGCGCACAATCTTCAGCGGAGGAGCCATGACAAAACGATTTATCTCGTTGTCGCTCGTAGCGTTTGTCCTCAGCTCGGGCTGCGTCTCCCGATCGAAGCACCAGGTGATCGAAGCCCAGGCCGAGGAGTGCCGGCAGGACAAGCAAAAAGCCCAGGAGGCGGCCGAGTTCTGTGAGCGCCGCTTCGCCAAGGAGATCGAGCGCTGGGACGATATCCAGGCGGTGGTCGAAGAGGCCCTGCCGCAGACCATCCGGGAGTTCGAGAGCGAGAGGGCGCGGATCCTCGAGTTGATCCCCGCCGGGGTCAAGCAGGAAGTAAACGACTATCTCTCGGGGTTTGCTCAGGCGGTGGCGCGTGGCTTCGACGAGCTCAATAATCAGAACGAGAAGATCCTCGCGGAGCTGGGGGTCTACAAACAGAGTCTTGACGAGGTCGGCGTGCGCACGCAGTCGATCGACGACACCGTGACGGCCCAGCTCCAGGAGGCCAACCGGGCTCGCCGTGAAGCCGAACAACAGGTCGCCCAGACCGCCAGACGGCTGATCGATGAGATCCAGGAGTTCGAGACGACCTATATCAGCGACCGGTCGAGCCGGGAGAGGCTACGGCTCAACCGTAACCAGCGGGAGACCGTGTCGCTGTTCCACGATCGCCTCATCCGCCAGCTTGTCGAGCTCCGGGACGCCGGCGGGGGCGACTAGCCAGCTAGCCCAGCCCCGCCGGCAGGCGATCGAAGATCCGATCTGCCGGTTTTTTGGCCGCCTGGCCGCGGCGACGCAACACGCACCCCGGTTCGTCCGTAGGTGAGACCAAGCGAGGTCGTGCTGCGTCTAAAGGACATGACCCTCGAGTCTCGCTGTGGGTCGCTCCGGCGATGCTTCGTCTCGATGACATCAACAAGTCGTATACCGTGGGGCAGAACCGGCTCCATGTGCTCAAGGGGATCGACCTAGAGATCGGCCAGGGTGAGATGGTCTCCATCATGGGCCCCTCGGGGTCGGGCAAGTCGACGCTGCTCAACGTCCTCGGCATCCTGGATCGGTACGACGCCGGCGAGTACCGCCTCGACGGCACGCTGATCAAGGGCCTCTCCGAGACCCGGGCGGCGTACTATCGCAACCGCCTGCTGGGGTTTATCTTTCAGTCGTTCAATCTGATCCCCTTCAAGACCGCGCTCGAGAACGTTGCGCTGCCGCTCTACTACCAGAAGGTGGGGCGGCGCAAGCGCAACCGGGTGGCGATGGACTATCTGGAGAAGGTCGGACTGGCCGACTGGGCAGCCCATCTGCCGGGCGAGCTCTCCGGCGGCCAGCAACAGCGAGTCGCCATCGCGCGCTCGCTGATCACCGAGCCCAAGGTGATCCTGGCGGACGAGCCCACCGGGGCGCTCGACAGCCAGACCTCGCGGGAGGTGATCGAGATCCTACGTGACGTCAACCGCGAGGGAACCACTGTCGTGGTGGTCACCCACGAACAAGACATCTCGGAGATGACCGACCGGGTGATCCACCTGCTGGACGGGGTGATCGGGCACGAGCGGACCAACGGGGGGAGCGGAAAATCCACGCGGGCCGGCGCCGCGGACCCACAGGCCGCCGGGGTCAAAGGCGAGAGCGACTGACCGATGCTCGATTTCGACAAGTGGCAGGAGATTTTCGCCACCATCCGGCAGAACAAGCTGCGTGCTTTTCTGACCGGTTTCAGTGTCGCCTGGGGGATCCTGATGCTGGTGGTCTTGATGGGCTCGGGGGAGGGTTTGGCCAACGGCATCGAATACCAGTTCCGCGACGACGCGGTGAACTCGATCTGGGTACGAAGTGGCCAGACATCGGTGCCCCACAAGGGGCTCCAACCGGGGCGCACGGTGCGGTTCACCAACGAGGACTACGACGTGGTCGCTCGCGATATCGACGGAGTCGAGCACATCACGTCGCGTTTCTACCCGCGCGGCCAATTGGCGGTGAGCTACAAGGGCGAGACCGGCAGCTACGACATCCGCTCCGTCCACCCGGATCATCAGCACCTCGAGAACACCATCGTCAGCGCGGGCCGTTTCCTTAACGAGCTCGACATCGCCGAATACCGCAAGGTCACGGCGATCGGCGAGCGGGTCAAACAGGGTCTTTTTGGAGACGCTCCGGCTCTCGGCGAATACATCAACATCAACGGGATTCCGTTCCGTATCGTGGGTCTGTTCCAGGACGAGGGGGGCGAGTCGGAAGAGGAGAAGATCTATCTGCCGATCTCTACTGCCCAGAGGGCCTTTGGCGGCGGCAACCGGATTCGCATGTTCATGCTCACCACGGGCGAGGCCGAGCTCGCCAAGACCGAGGAGATGACCGAGGACATCAAGAGCCTGTTGGCTCAGCGCCACAGCTTCTCGCCCCAGGACCGGCGGGCCGTGTTCGTCAACAATTTGAACGAGTTTTTCGAGCGCTTTCTGAATCTGATGTCGGGGATCCGGATCTTTGTCTGGATCATCGGGATCGGCACCATCCTGGCCGGTGTTGTCGGGGTTTCCAACATCATGATGATCGCGGTCAAGGAGCGCACCAAGGAGATCGGGGTGCGCAAGGCCCTGGGCGCGACGCCGGGCTCCATTCTCGGGTTGGTCCTCCAGGAGTCGGTGCTGATCACCGCCGTGGCCGGCTACATCGGGCTGGTTCTGGGTGTGGCCCTGCTGGAGGCCGGTGGACGGTTTTTGCCCGAGTCCGAGTTCTTTATCAACCCGGGCATCGACCTGCGGTTGGCGCTGGCGGCCACCGTGCTTCTGGTGTTGGCGGGAACCCTGGCCGGTCTGGTGCCCGCGTACCGCGCCGCCAAGGTCCGACCGGTAGAGGCGTTGAAGGATGAGTAGGCGCGCGACCGCGGCCTGGCGCGCCGCGACCGGCGTCTCCGCCGGCCCTTTGGTGTCACACACGACATTTGAAGCGGCCGGCGCCCCTGCCGGCCGTCCCCAGGCCGCGGTGCCCTGCCGGCCGGCAGAGACGCCGGCCGCTTCAGCCCGGACCGGCGCCGCCGTTATGCCAGACGAACGAGGAACCTGACCATGTTCGACCTAGACAACTGGCACGAGATCTATTCTTCGCTGGCGAAAAACCGTCTGCGCACCGCGCTCACCGCCTTTGGTGTCTTCTGGGGCATCTTCATGCTGATGGTGCTGCTCGGCTCCGGCCAGGGGCTGGAGAATGGAATCAGCTCGGACTTCACGGGCACGGCCACCAACAGCTTTTATGTGTGGACCTGGCGGACCACCAAGCCCTATCGTGGGCTGCCGAGCGGTCGCCGCTTCGAGCTGTCGAACCGCGACACCGAGGCGATCCGCCGCGAAGTCCCCGAGGTCGCGGTCATCTCCCCGCGCAACCAGCTCGGCGGCTTCCGCGGGGGGAACAACGTCACCCGCGGGCTCAAGGCCGGCGCCTTCAACGTCATGGGCGATCATCCGCAGATCATGGACATTCAACCGATACGCGTCCTCGACGGCCGTTTTCTGAACCGCCACGACCTCGACGAGGCACGCAAGGTCGCGGTGATCGGTAACCGCGTCCGCGAGGTGCTGTTCGAGGACGGTGAAGAGCCGATCGGCGACCACATCAAGATCAACGGCGTCTACTTCAAAGTGGTCGGGGTTTTTACTCCCCGGACCACCGGGGAGCAGGCGCTGCGCGACGCCGAGACCATCTACGCGCCGTTCACCACCTTCCAGCGGGCGTTCAACTACGGCGACCAAGTCGGCTGGTTCGCCATCACGTCCAAACCCGAGCACTCCGCGGTGGCGGTGGAGGAGAAGGTCGTCTCGCTGCTCAAGAAGCGCCATCGCGTGCACCCTGACGACACCCGCGCCGTCGGCTCCTGGAACACCGAAGAGGAGTTCCGCAAGGTCCAGGGGCTTTTTGGCGGCATCCGGATGCTGATCTGGATCGTCGGAGTGGGGACGCTGGCGGCCGGCGTGATCGGGGTCTCCAACATCATGTTGATCGTGGTCAAGGAGCGCACCAAAGAGATCGGGCTGCGCCGAGCCATCGGTGCGACACCGATGGGGATCGTGGGCCAGATCCTGCTCGAGTCGATCGTTCTGACCGCGATCGCCGGCTATCTCGGAATGCTCGTCGGTGTCGGCCTGGTGGAGGGCGTGCGCGTCGGACTCGAGACCGCCGGGGTCAATGCCCGGATGTTCCAGAACCCCGGTGTGAGCTTTGCCAACGCCCTCCAGGCGTTGCTCATCCTGGTTTCCGCGGGTGCCTTGGCCGGGTTGATCCCGGCCCGGCGGGCGCTCGCCATCAGCCCGGTGGAGGCCCTCCATGCAGTTTGAACGCCGGAGGCGGCCGGAGCGAACGTTGTCCGTCCGCATCGAAGCGGATTTTTCTCAAACTCGGAACCTGAAGCGGCCGGTGTCCCTGCCGGCCGGATCCGTCTTTGTAGGGGCGGGGCTTGCCCCTGCCCGCGTCATCTAAAGGAATCGTCCCATGATCAAAAAGACCCTTCTCATCCTTCTCGGCATCGTCCTTCTCGCGAGCTTTGCCGGCACGCTCTACTTTCTCTGGTCGAAGTCCCAGGAGGAGCCGGTCGTCTACAAGACCAACAGCCCCTTTGTGACCTCCATCGTCAAGAAAACCGTGGCCACAGGGTCGGTCGTGCCGCGCAAGGAGATCGCCATCAAGCCGCAGGTTTCGGGCATCGTGGACAAGCTCCACGTAGAGCCGGGGCAGGTCGTTCAAGAGGGCGATCTGGTGGCCAAGGTCACCATCATTCCCAACATGGCGAGCCTGTCGGCGGCGGAAAACCGGCTCAATCGCTCGCGGATCTCGCTCGAGAACGCGCAGACCGAATACAATCGCAACCGGCAGCTCTTCCAGGAGGGCGTGGTCTCCGAGGCGGCCTTCAAGGTCTGGGAGATCGAGCTCAAAAACGCCCGCGAAGAGGTCGCGGCCGCCGAAGACAACCTGGCCGTCATTCGCGAGGGCGCGCGCAAGAAATCCGCCTACTCGACCAACACCCTGGTCAAGGCGACCTCCTCGGGCATGGTTCTCGAAGTGCCGATCGAAGAAGGCGATTCCGTCATCGAGGCCAACACCTTCAACGACGGCACCACCATCGCCACCGTCGCCGACATGGACGAAATGATCTTTGAGGGCAAGGTCGACGAGAGCGAGGTCGGAAAGCTCGAGGAAGGCATGGAACTCCTGCTGACCATCGGCGCGGTCGAAAAAGAACAGTTTCGCGCCACCCTCGAATACATCGCGCCCAAGGGCGTCGAAGAGGAGGGAGCGATCCAGTTCGAGATCCGCGCCGCCATGGACCTCAAAGACAGCGTTTTTGTTCGCGCCAACTACTCGGCCAACGCCGATATCGTCCTCGACAAGCGCGACGATGTTCTGGCCATCCAGGAGAGCTGGCTGCGGTTCGACGATGACGGCAGTTTTGTAGAAGTCGAGAACGGCGACCAGGACTTTGAAGTGCGCCGTGTCGAGACCGGCCTCTCCGACGGTATCCTCATCGAGGTCCTCGACGGCCTTTCCGAGGACGATCGGGTCAAGGACCAGGCGAGCGCGTAGTCGTTGAAGCGGCGGTCGCCCTGGTGCCGTTGGGCTGGTGCTCAGCGAGTTCGACAGGGCGCCTTACAGTTGTAGGGGCCGGGCTTGCCCCGGCCCGCGGCGAAGCGGTCGCTCCCGCGCGGTTCCGGGCGCCTCGGGGTCTTGCTTCGCTCCAGCTCAAGCAGCATCCGCTCCGGACGATCCTCTCGGCGCTGGTCTCGTGGAAAAGCCGTGTAGGCCTGAAGCGGCCGGCGCCCCTGCCGGCCGTTGGGGCTAAAAATTGTAGGGGCCGGGCTTGCCCCGGCCCGCGGGGGTCCCTACACCAGCCCGAGATACATCACGGTAAACGACATGACGTGCGTCGTTGCGTGAGCAAAGATCGGAACCCAGAGGTTGCGCCGGAAGAGCAGAAACGCCACCCCGTAGAGCAACCCGATGAGACCGGTCGTCGCCACCCCGGTCACGCCTTGATACAAGTGAATCAACCCGAAGTGGACCGAGGTCAGAACCAGGGCCAGGCCCCAGGCCCAACGCGCCGCTCCGGCGAGCTTGGCGATGCGGGTCATCAGAAAACCGCGCCAGATGACTTCCTCCGGGAAGGCGCTGGTGATCCAGACCGTCAGCACCGTCCCGATCATCACGCCGAGATTCCCGCGCGTCGAGTCGAACCGGCTGACGTCGGGCGTCTCGCTGCCGGTGAGTGGCGCGATCACCAGGATGAGGGTGGCGTAGGTCACCACATACGCCACCACCGACACCAGGACACCGGCGCCCACCGCCCGTGGCCAGCTCGCGGGCCTCTTGAGCCCGATCTCCGACCAGCCCAGCCCCAACAGCCGTTGTGTGCCCCACACGACGACCAAGCAAAGAACGATTCCACCCAGGGCGGCGAAGCTGGCGGCGTGCCCGGCCTCTCCGACCCGCCGGCTGACCAGCGAGAAAACCAGATTGATCAAGACGATCAGAAGCACCGCGCCGGCGGCGATTCGAGTTTGGCGGCCGGCGGCGGGCGCCTGATCGTCAGTGAAGCCGTGATCGTCTGATGGGCTTTCTTCGGTCACTTGGCTTCCCCTCGGTCGACAACAGACCCTACGGAGCATCGTCTCCGCGAGTTTCGGTGCGGCGACCCGGCTTTTCTACGAGCGCTGGGCTAGAATTCGTGCCCCGGAAGCGCTCGGGGGCTGGTGCCTCCCGCGGTCTTCAAAACCGTAGTCCCGCGCGGGTTCCTGCGTGGGGGGTGGGTTCGATTCCCATGCGCTTCCGCCAATATTCTCAATCATTTGCGGGGCTTTTGGCGGTCGGACGTTCAGCTGCTGATCCGAGCTGGAGCCGGTTCGTGGTGCACTCCTGGTGCACTGGCTAGGACCAGCTGGTACGATCCTGAGAGGCTAGAACGACCAGCATGTGGCCCAGCTGAGGAAGGCTCAGACTTGAAGCAGAAGAGTTCTGGAGGCGGAGACCACCCATGTGGACCGCCGAATGTCCGAATCCTGAAGGGCGATGCTCGCAACCTTGCAATGCCACGCAAACGCCTGCTGTTTCTGCGGTTATCCGTTGCCGACAGTTGTCGTCAGTTGGATCCCGACAGACCGCTCAAAGACCGTGAACCACGGTCGAGAGATCGGCTCCGTGGACGAGACTTGACCTCGCGCAGGTGTCTTTTGCGTTAACTGGGCAGGAGGTCAGAGTCTATGCGCAGTTTCTCTCTTTTGTTCCTGCTGGTCGTCGTCGCCTCGCCCGTGGGGGCGCAGAGCATGCGGGCGGACGGCAATATCGAGAGCGGGGGCCAGTTGGTGTCGACCGCGGCGACGGGAACACCGCCGCTGGCCGTGTCTTCGACAACGGTCGTTCCGAACCTCAACGCCGAACGGCTGAACGGTTTCGGATCGTTCGATTTCGCGCTCTACACGGATCTCATCGCGGTCTTCGCCTTGCTCGACAACCCGGATCCGCCGTGCTTCAGCAACGCGCAGCGCTTTGTCGACTGCGGCAACGGCACCGTGACCGACACGGCGACGGGCGTGATCTGGCTCAAGAACGCGAATTGTTTCCCGGGCCAGGACTACGCGGCCGCGAACGCGACGGCTGCGGGACTGTTCGATGGCTCGACCAATGATCTCACGGGGGGCGACTGCGGCCTGACGGACGGCTCCCGGGCCGGGGACTGGCGGCTTCCATCGAAAGAGGAATTGGAGGAGCTCGTCGTGCCAGGCTGTCCCACAGCGCCCAAGATCGTGGGGAACGCATCTCCCACCACCGGTTGCTACTCGGACGGGCCCTGGGCGAATGCCGTGCAGTCGGGCTACTGGTCCTCGTCCTCGCACGTTGCGATCCAGGGGGTCGCTTGGGGCGTCAACACCGACGACGGCAGCGTCGTTGCCAGCCCCAAGATCGGCCTCGGTACAGCTCCGATCTGGCCGGTTCGTGAAAGCCGCTAACAGGTTAGAGATAGAGCCCGCCCGCAAGAACCCTACACGCTCACAGACAAGGGAGGCCGTGATGAGGCCGTTGTCGAACTTGATCGTCCTGGGGTCTCTGATCCTCGGAGTCTCGCCCCTCGAAGAACCCGCGCTTGCCGCCGGCCTTGCCCTCACCGAAGAGGGCATCGTGTTCCCAGATGGAACGGAGCAAACCACTGCGGCGATCAGCGAAGTGGAGAACTACTTTCACGACTCCGCGGGCATCCAGCTGACGGGAATAGAGGGAGGCAAGATCGTGGACTTTTCGACAGCAGTTCCTGAAGGTTATCGTGCGCTCATCGAGTACGTTTCAGTGCACTGTGAGACGCCCCTCGCAAACCCGATGCTCGCAGCTAACCTGCGGCTCACACGGATCGTGGCTGATACTCCTACCACTCGACCGTTCTATATACCTCTGCTGTTTTAAGGATCTAATGCAGTCAGTCATTTTTACACCGCGGGGCTCGCGATGCGTCTCTATGCAGAGGGCTCCCAGATTCCTGTTCTTGAGGGTATTCAGGCCTCGGTTCAGCGCGTGGCTGGGGGGCCTGAAACCACGTCGTGTGAATTCGCGATCAATGGACGGTACGTCGGCGGGTTCGGATCGCTCTCCGGCTTCGTCGACAACGAGCTGCAGGGCCAGTGCCGACGGCCAGGCCGAAGAAGGTCGCAGCAAGGTCTACCTCGTCCTGGGCAGGACCCTGTAACCGCCTGACCGGCAACCTAGGCCGCTGCTGTTCCGCCTCGAGCGACAAGCGGTAGGCGAGTGGTGCTTGTGGATGCTGGCCCCCCGTGGTGCACTGGTGGTGCAGTGGAAGGCAACTCCTGAGCACTCTGGTCAACAACCCTCAACAAGACAGCACCTCGCAATTACCTGCCATGTCTGTGGTTACCAGTTGCCGACAGTTGTAGTCTGTTGGATCGCGCCAATCTTCAAAACCGTTGTCTCGCGCGGGTTCCCGCGTAGGGGGTGGGTTCGATTCCCATGCGCTTCCGCCATCTCCTCACACTGCGTGCTCGTTGATGGACGCAAGCGCATGCGAACTCGGTCGTCGCGTCCCGTTCTGGCGAACGGTCCGCTCTAGAGCGATTCCCATTCAGATCCACGCTTCCGCCATTCATCGCCACGCGACGAATGGCTGGGACCGCACGGTCACTCGGCCGTCGCGTCCTCGTCTTCGACTCGGCCGCTCGGTAGCGATTCCCATTCGGAAGGCGCTTCTGCCGCTCGCGCTTTACGCCAGCTCTCCGCACGACCCAGGCCGAAGAATTTGAGCTAGTTGGCCGTCGTGAAAGAGGACGCCTTTGAGAACTTCCCGGTGGCGCGGAGGTTGTTTCCCCGGACCCGCCAGAAGTACATCGTGCCGGCGTCGAGCTCCGAGACCTCGATCGAGTTGCCAGTCCAGCCGTCGCGAGCGTAGATAACCGAGTCGAAAGTAGTGTCGATCGCGACTTCGATCCGGTAGGTGGCGGCCCTTTTCGCGTGCTTCCACTCCAAGATTGCGCGATCGGCAGTGAAGATGGTGCCATTAGGGCCGCGTGTTTTCGGCTTGCCCGGTTTCTTGAGGTTCTTGACGGGGTCAATCGGATCAACGTTCTCGGCGTAGTAGAGGCCACCACCGCCCAGGAAAACGATGTCGTTATCTCCGTCGGCGTCGTAATCCGCGGCATAGCCGAACGCTTCCGCTTGGGCGAGGTTGTTTACCACCGCTCCTTCGCCCGCGAACACATTCTTTGCGATCTTGAACTTGAACCTGCCGCGGTTGAGGAGAAGAAGGGGCAGACCCTCCGAGCTAGTGCCGAATATGTCCGGATAGCCATCGCCGTTGAGGTCGGAGACGGTGATCAGATCGGTGGTGACATCGGGCAGGCCGCCGCTAGCGTCTGCGAACGTGCCGTCTCGTTGGTTCTTGAGGATTTGCACGATCAGCGGAATCTCAAAATCCCGTGAGCCGTTGAGCAGGACGAGATCAAGCCATCCGTCGCCGTCCAGATCAGCGGGGATCACCTGGTTGGTGAGGCCGGGATTCGACGCGTCGCCCTCGATGCGGCGCGGAGGCATGGTTCCGGCCGGTGTCCAGTTGAAGAAGCCGGTACCGTCGTTCAGGAGAAGTTCCTCGGTCCATCCTTCGCCCGGTGGGGGATCGACAGTAAAGAACCCGACCGCCGGTCCTGCCCAACCCAGAACGAGATCCTGATCTCCGTCCCGGTCGGCGTCGATGAAGGCCGCCGAATTGAACTCACCGCCCGAGGGCGGCTCGACATCGGTCGTGTCTTGTTCGAGTCCCATGGGCAAACGACCCTCTCCGACGGTGAACTTGCCCTTGCCGTCGTTGATGAACAGGGCCGGACCCACGGGGACCGGCTCGCAGTTCGCGCCGCCACAGCCGACGTTGGCCTCGTAGATGTCCGGGCCTCCGTTTCCATCGACATCCCCCACGGCGATGCCGTGCGTGAACTCGATCCACTCCGGATAGAGTCGGCTGCTCTTGTCTATCAGCTTGCCGTTCCGGGTACCGAGCGCGAGACGGTTCCTCCCTCCAGGAGTGTTGTCGCGGTCGACGCCGCTGTCTCCAGCATAGACGTCGGTGAGACCGTCTCCGTTGAAGTCCGCTGCCGCCAGGTTCTGGTGACCGACCCGGATGGCTTTGAGCTTTCGGATCGGCTTCTTCGTAATCTCGAACCGCCCGTCATCGTTCACAGCGGCCAACAAGGTCAACGGCTTGACGTCTTCGGCCGCCACCCCGGAGCCGATTTCCTCATCGGGGTTGTACTGCGCCAGAACGAGGTCCAGGTCGCCATCATGATCGATGTCGATCGGGACTCCCGAGAGCAGCGTAGTGGCCGTGGGGGACTGCTTGACCACGAACGAGGCCGACGTCGATGCCGAGAGCAGTGTCAACGACGACAGAACGAGGGGCGGGATTGACAGTCTCAAGCCTCTCTTGCGGCGCATAACGCCGAAAAAGATAGCACAGCGGGTTGAGGGCCACGGATGGCAATCCGGCCAGATACGGCGGTGTTTCGCGGTGCACTCCTGGTGCAGTAGACGGCAACTCTCGACCACTCTCGTCAACAGTCCTCAACAACACGACGCCTCGCAACTGCTCGCTTCGTCTGTGGTTACCAGTTGCCGACAGTTGTCATCAGTTGAATCCCGCCAATCTTCAAAACCGTTGTCCCGTGCGGGTTCCTGCGTGGAGGGTGGGTTCGATTCCCATGCGCTTCCGCCATCTGCCTGCCGGTCTCCGCCCTTGCCGCCGCTGGCTGGCGTAGGATCGGCCCGCGATGAGGAGCGGCACCGAGGTCGGTCACTACCGCCTGATCGAGAAGATCGGCGAGGGTGGGATGGGCGTCGTCTGGAAGGCCGAGGATACTCGGCTGCATCGCCATGTTGCGCTCAAGTTCGTCCCCGAAGAGGACGTCGAGCGTGCTGATGCCGTAGACCGCCACCTACGCGAGGCGCGCGCCGCCTCGACGCTCAATCACCCGAACATCTGCTCGATCTTCGACATCGGCGACTGGGAGGGGCGCCGGTTCATCGTCATGGAGCTGCTGGAGGGCGAGTCGCTTCAAGAGCACATCGGGAGCCAACCGATGGATGTCGAGGTCGCGGTCGAGTTGGCAATCCAGATCGCTGACGCCCTCGTCGCCGCACACGCGAAGGGAATCATCCATCGAGACATCAAGCCCGCCAACGTCTTCATCGTCGCGGACGGCTCGAGTTCGCCTCGCGCCAAAATGCTGGACTTCGGGCTTGCCACGCTTGCGGCGGGTTCGACGTCCGGGACCGGAGCCGAAGACGAGACACAGACGGCACTGGGGATGACGACGCCGGGGACCGTGATGGGCACGGTCTCGTACATGTCGCCCGAGCAGGCTCTCGGCAAGGATCTCGACCACCGCACGGACCTCTTTTCGCTGGGGGTCGTTCTCTACGAGATGGTGACCGCTCGCCGAGCGTTTGCAGGCGACACCTCGGCAGCCGTTTTCGACGCCATCCTCAATCGAGTGCCGACCGCACCGGCGGGTTTCAACCCGGAGGTTTCGCCACAGCTCGAGAGCATCCTCGACAAGGTGCTGGAGAAGGAGCCCGAGCTGCGTTACCAGAGCGCCGCCGGACTGCGGGCCGATCTGAAGAGACTCGAGCGCGATGCCCCGGGTGAGACGGCTCAAGCGCCGCCGGGCCCAGACGCGGTCGCACCATGGTGGAAGAGTTGGTGGGCGGTGTCAGGTGCTGCACTCGCTCTCGCGTTCGGTCTCTGGGTCGCGCGCCCGTGGGAGTCTGGCGAGAACGCAACTCCGCGCTCCGCGAAGCGACTCACCTTCTCGGCCGGCCCCGAGTACTCGGGGAACCTTTCGCCCGACTCCACGTTCGTGGCCTACAGCCACACCAAGCACGGCACGATGGACCTATTTATGCAGCCGCTGGAGGGAGGGAGGGTCTTGCGGCTCACCGAGGCTCCCGGCGATGAGCTCTTGCCGCGGTGGTCGCGCGACGGAGATGCGATCGCATACGTGGCCGGGAACGGAACGGAGTGCGACATCTACCGCACATCGCCAACCGGCGGCACCCCCATCAAGCTCGTCGAGACCGGAATACCCTACCTCCAGTCGTTCTGGCAAGCGATCTTCGCCCTAGGCTCCATGGCATGGTCACCGGGAGATGAGAGCCTGATCTTTTCGCGCCGGTTGGACACGGGGGAGGTCGCTGTCTTCGAGGTCGATCTCGACTCGAACGAGCAGAAGCAGATCACCTTCCCTCCGGCCGGGGCTCAGGATCTCAGCGCCAGCTGGTCTTTCGACGGTGAGCAGATCGTCTTCGCCAGAGTGCAGAACGGCGTTTCCGGGTTGTGGGTCGTCCCGGCGGAGGGTGGTGAGCCCCGCGCGATCGTGGTCGACGAGTTCAACCACCGAGAACCCGCTTTCCTGCCTGGTGGCCAGCGAGTCGTCTTCACTTCGAACCGCTCGGGTCCGCTCAATATCTGGGAGGTTAGTTTGAGCTCAGGTCGGTTGAGTCAGTTGACCTTCGGCGGAGGAGCCGATCAGTGGTCCAGTGTTTCGACAGACGGCTTGATCGTCTATACGCACCACAGCCACCAAACCGACTTGTACACCGTCTCTCTGGAGGGTGTCGAGCCGAAGCGGCTGACCTCGTGGACGCAGGATAACTTCGTCGGGCGCTACTCGCCTGACGGAAGCGGGATCGCGTATCAGTCGACGCGCACCGGCAACTCGGAGATCTGGATCCTGGATGCTGCGACGGGCGACGAGGTGAACCTCACCGACAACTCGGCGGAGGACCTCTTGCCTGCTTGGTCGCCCGACGGTGAGGAGATCGCTTTCCTGTCGAACCGAGAAGGGGCCATGAACCTCTGGGTCGCCAAGGCCGACCGGAGTGGCAGGCCTGAGCGCCTCTCGGAGTTGGAGATTCCCATTCCCAGTGTGGTGTGGGCCGTCAGTCTGAGCACCCGGTGGACTCCGGATGGCGAGTCGATAGGCTACGTGGTAGCCACCAAGGAGGGCACGTCGCTCTGGTCGATCGATCGCGATGGGGGCCGGACGACCGAGCTGCGATCGGGTGTCTTGCGCTTCGATTGGTATCTCGACCGGAACCGCATCGTCTACACGACGCTGACGGAGAGCGGTCTCGAGCTGCGCGCGGCCCATTTGGTGACGAACGAGGATCGGCTGCTTTATTCGGGGCCCCACACCGAGATGATCCTTGCTCCTGACGGGAGCTCGATCGCCCTTGTCCAGTCGTCCAGCCACTTCGATCAGCAGCTCTTCCAGCTGCAGTTGGAGCCACCGGCCACCGCGGAGGGACTGCCGAGGGCGGTCGGAGAGCTCGAACGACTAACGGACGGTCGGGGAAACTGGCATGTGCACAACGGTAGCTGGTCGCCCGATGGGCAAACGATCGTCTACACCCAGGACACGGACGATGGTGACATCTACCTGATCCAGAATGAAGATTAGAAACGGCTGGCACCCGTACATTGGACGCAAGGCGCCTCGTGGGAACGGGGCGTGGTGCCCACTCCGAGTCGGCTTTCCGTGGTGCACTCCTGGTGCAGTAGACGGCAACTCCCAACCACTCTGCTCAACAGTCCTCAACAGACCGTCGGTCCGCAACCACCTCGATCTTCAGTGGTTATCAGTTGCCGACTGTTGTCGTCAGTTGGATCCCGGCAATTTTCAAAACCGTAGTCCCGCGTGGGTTCCTGCGTTGGGGGGTGGGTTCGATTCCCATGCGCTTCCGCCATCTCCTCACACTGCGTGCTCGTTGATGGACGCAAGCGCATGCGAACTCGGTCGTCGCGTCCCGTTCTGGCGAACGGTCCGCTCTAGAGCGATTCCCATTCAGATCCACGCTTCCGCCATTCATCGCCACGCGACGAATGGCTGGGACCGCACGGTCACTCGGCCGTCGCGTCCTCGTCTTCGACTCGGCCGCTCGATAGTGGTTCCTGTGTCTATTTGCGCGCGACCGGATGGTTCAGCGCTCGTCGCGGACCGGCCAGATCGAGAACTTGGTGACCTTGGCCTGAGATTCAACGGTGCCGCTGAAGATATTGGCGAACCAAGCCTGGTCGGGGTTGACGTCGTCCAGGGTCGAGGTCCAGTAGAGGAACTGTATGCTGTGAAAGATCGGCGGTCCGCTGTCGTGACAGCCGGTACCGGGGCGGTTGGTGAGGCTCGGTGGGTTGCCTGCCCCGGCGAACGTGCAGCCGATCGCAACCGCCCTCGCGATCGTTGCCGACCACTCATCGGCGGTCGGCAGACGCCAATCTCCCGGTTGGGAGCCGTCGGCGAGCCCGCACATGCCGTCCGCGAGGAGCGCCACTGCCCGGCGAGCATCCGACCAGGTCGCCGCCCCGGAAGCCCCAACACCCGGTACGTCTTCGCACGTCCCGGTGCCGAGCCAGACCAGCCCGGTGACCGTGTCGAGCACGGTGCCGTGGGTGAAATCGTCAACGTAGCGTTCGTCGGTAAAGGGCTGGGGCGCTTCCGCCTTGGTCTCCACGTCGTAGCCATCGATCAGGAACGACTGGGCAACGCTCGGTGCGGCGAGCGCGGTCAGTGCAAGGGCCAGTCCTAGGCTGGAAAGAGGCATCGCAAAGCGCATCGTCATCTCCTTCGCACGGGCCAGACACAGTAGAAGCTCGATTTGCTGTCTGCGCCGCCGCTGCCGCCGGGAGTCAAAGCCAAGGTGGCGAAATCCGCGGTGATGGCGTCGAGCGCCCAGTAGACATTTTCGATCCCGGTGAAAGGGGTCGCGCCGTGGGCCAGGCAGTCCTCGCCCGTCAGGTCGGTGAACGCTGGTGGGGTGCCGGCCCCCGTGCTTGTGCACCCAAGGTCTTTGGCGCGCTGCATCGTATCCGTCCACTCGTCGAGGGTGGCCAGACGCCACTCGCCGGGTTGGGAGCCATCGGAGAGACCGCAGGTGCCGCTGGCGAGAGCCTGCGCCGCCGCTATCGCGGTGGGCCAGTTCGAACATGCGAGGTCAGGACAGGAGGCATCGGCCAGCCAGACCAGGTCGGTGTGGAGGTCGAGTACCGTGCCGTCGCCGCAGTCGATGTACCGTTGGGCCAGGTTGGTCGCGCCCGCCAGGCAGGTCTGCCGCCGTTTGGTCTCGACGGGGCCACCTTCGACGACCGCGGGTGCCGGTGTGCCCGGGCCGCCATCCCGCCGGACCGGCCAGATTCCCAGGGGTCCCAGAACGATACTCGCCTTGTCGGTGATGCCCGTGTTGCCGACGTCTAAGTCAATGAAGTGGGCGTCGCCCGGGTCGGGCTCGAAGGAATCGGCGGTCCAGTATCGGGTGGCGAGTGTGCCTACGAACGACGACATGGCCCCCAGCCCGTAGCAGGCGACCCCGGTGTCGTCGGTGAGCGATGGCGGGCCACCGGCGCCGCCCGAGATGCAGAGCAGGCTGACCGCAGCGTCGATCGTGAGAAGCCACTCTTCACGCGTGGGTAGCCGCCAGTCGCCAGGCTGCGAGTGATCGGTTAGTCCGCACAGGCCGTGCTGCAGGTCGTGCGTGTCGTGCTGGGCGTCCAGCCAGTCGTCGCTGCCCGCGACTCCGAGATCGGCGCACGCGGCGTCACGGAGCCAGAGCAGGCCGGTGATGGTGTCGTAGACCGTGCCGTTGCCGCAGTCTGCGTAGCGCTGCGTCCCGGTCGTTAGGAGGCCGGCGCAGGTTCCGTCGGCCTTGGTTTCAACCGGCCGGCCGTCGACCTGCATCTCTTGCGCACCGACCACGGTGGCGGCCAGCATCACGATCCAACCGGTCACATAGAGAACCGGCCGCCGGGCCCACCCGATTCGATCGCGCGGGCCGGCGCGATAGTTGAGCGTCATTGCGATGCCTCCACGCGGCGCGAAGTCGCCGCTCCTATGGAGAAAGTCGCAAACGCCCCAAAAAAGACGCCACCCGGATTTGGCGTTCAGGCTGGGTCGGGCGGTTCGGCTAAACCGTCGGCTGGCGGACTCTGCAATACCGCGCCGTAGACAGCGCGGTAGAGCAGCGTCGGCCCGGAGTCGCGGGCGAGGAACCGCTCCGCCTCGGCCCGCAGCCTCCGGGCCTCCGCGTTTTGTCCCACTCGTTCGAGCGCCGCTCCCAGCAGGGCTTTCGAGGCGGAGGTTCGGGCGTCGCCGGGCACGTAGGTCGTCTGCTGAAGCTCGAGCAGGTCTCGGAGCGCGCTGGCAGCCTCTTCGGGCCGGCCCAACTCGAGAAGGGCCGCACCGAGAACCTGGCGCGCCTCCAGGGCTTTGGGGTGAGCGGGAATACCGAGCTTCTGGTAGCGCGCCGTCGCCTCACGCGCGATCTCGATTGCCTCGGTCGGCCGGCGTCGGGCGAGAGCCACCGCGGCGCGGTCGGCGAACGCCCGCGTGACCAGGTGGTTGTCGTCACCGAGCCAGCGGCTCAGCGCAACGAGGGCCTCCTCGGCGTGACGGTGGGCGGCGTCGAGGTCGCCGCGGGCCAGGGCGAGGCGCGAAACGTAGCGCAGCCGGTTGGCCAGGACGGGGTGGTCGCCGCCCCAGTTGGGCCGACCGGCTTCGACCGCCGCGTCGAGGGCCCGCGCGGCTTCGTCGAGCCTGCCGGCCAGGGTCAGCGCGTAGCCTCGATAGACCAGCGTCAATCCCTGGCCCATACGGTCATCCATCGGGTACTCCTCGAGGGCGGTCGCGTAGGCGGCAAGAGCGCGGTCGAGGTCGCCGCGATCGCGCAGAACGTTGGCCAGATCGCGGAGCGCCGCCGGCCCACCACACTCCCGGTAGGCGGTCTCGAGCTCCACCTCGGCGGCAGGCAGGTCGCCGAGGCTGTGGAGCAGGTCCCCCAGGTGGGCCCGAACCGTGCACGAGTGGGGGTGGCTGGGCCCGAAGGCGTCGAGGCAGATCGCGAGCGCCCGCCGGAGGGGCTCCTCGCCCTCGTGCAACCGGCCCGAGTAGTGACGGCTCATACCGAGTAGCATCAACGTACCGGCGTTCTCATCTCCCGGTGGCCGTGCGAACTCTGACTGGAGAGCGATGGCTCGTTCGAGGATCTGTCCGGCGCGCTCGTAGCGACCGATCTCCATCAGCAGCTTGCCGAACTCGGCGAGGATCTCGGCCTGAAGCTCGGGCTGGTCGTCGAGCTCTGTAGCGGCCAGGTCGGCGCCCTGGTCGATGATCTCGAGCGCGGGCCGGCGGGCGGTGCCCACTTGGCGTTCGCCCGGCACGCGGAACATCTGGCTGACGAACTCCGTCGCTTCGCGGGCGCGCTCCGCTTCGGCGAGGATCTGGCGGCGTTGGACGGTTACCGTGACGGCGTAGCCCACGAGCAGGGCGGCCACCAGCGCGGCGGCGACGACGGCCAAGCGGTTGCGCTGGACAAAGCGAGTCGACCGGTACCAGAGGGTGTCGGGTCTCGCCTCGACCGGGAAGCCGGCGCGGAAACGCTCGATATCGGCAACCAGCTCGGCCGCCGAGCCGTACCGTCGCTCCGGCTCTTTGTGAAGCGCACGCAGCACGATGTTGTCGAGATCTCCACGTAGCGCGCGCGCCGGCAGGGTCAGACCCGCTGCGGACTCTCCAGTCTCGGACGCGGCGACGGCGGTGCTCGGTCTCGGCGTCGGGCGCTCGCATACGGCGCGCTCGATAGCGCCGGGACTGGCCGCGCCGTCGAGGCTCTGCGCTCGCTCCCCGGTGAGGAGCTCGTAAAGCAGCAGGCCGAGCTGGTAGACGTCGGAGGCCGTGGTGATCGTCTCGCCGCGTACCTGCTCCGGACTAGCGTACTCGGGGCTCAGGGCGCGGACCAGGGTGCGGGTGACGGACGCCTCGTCTGGCTCCGGCTCGAGCAGCTTGGCGATACCGAAGTCCAGCAGCTTGGGCGTTCCGTCGCTGGTGACGAGGATGTTCGACGGTTTGAGATCGCGGTGCACAACGAGACTGCGGTGGGCGGCCTGGACGGCCCCCGCCACGTCGATAAAGAGCTTCAGGCGCTGGTCGAGGCTCAACCGCTCCTCGGCGCAGTAGAGGTCGATCGGGCGCCCGACG
Source organism: Candidatus Multivoradales bacterium (assembly GCA_965224065.1). Taxonomy (GTDB): domain Bacteria; phylum Acidobacteriota; class Thermoanaerobaculia; order Multivoradales; family JAHEKO01; genus JAOTZA01. The sequence goes on along the minus strand of CBDCYF010000005.1, from coordinate 1,754,157 downwards.
ACGTATTCCATCGCCAGATAGGGGCGGCCGTCGTCCGCTCGTCCGCCGTCGATGAGCCGAGCGATATAGGGGTGTTCGAGCGAGGCGAGGATCTGGCGCTCGCGCCCGAAACGTTCGAGTGCCTCGTCGGAGCGCTCGCCGGCTTGGACGATCTTCAAGGCTGCCCGCTGCTCGAAGCCTCCCGCGGTGCGTTCGGCGAGAAAGACCTCCCCCATGCCGCCACGGCCGAGCTCCTCGATCAGGCGCCACGGACCGATCCGCCGGCCCACGAGCGCTGACCCTGTGGGTGCCTTGAGCTCGTCGAGAAGCTCGCGCACCAGCTGGCCGTCCGCTATGCCGGCGGCGTCGAAATCGGCGGCCGGGCGTTCGGCCAGGCGCAGGAGCTCCTCCACCTCGCCGCGCAGCGCCGCATCGCCGGCACATGCTGAATCCAGGAACGCCGCTCGCTTCGTTGCCGGGCACTCGAGCGCTCTGGCGAAGAGGGCGTCAATCCGTGCCCGGGTGGTTTTGGCCATTGGTCGCTCGAAGCATACCCGGTCCGCGCGCAAGTAAGACAGAGGACTGCTATCGTTGCCGGACGCGATGCCTTCCCTGGACGAGGCCCAGCACATCACCCGGTTGCTGCGCGCGCATCACGAAGGAGACCGAGCGGCCTTCGACGAACTGGTCCCTCTGGTGTATGAGCGGCTGCGGCGTATCGCCCGCGGCCAGCTTGCCCGCAACCGCCGCGGTCAGACGCTGGATACGACCTCGCTCGTCCACGAGGCCTACTTCCAAATGGTGGAGGAGACCGGGGTCGACTGGCAGAATCGTTCGCACTTTTATGCCATCTGCGCCCGCGCCATGCGCCGCATCTTGGTCGACTACGCGCGCCAGCGAAGCGCTCAGAAACGGGGCAGCGGCAAGGCGCACCTGACGCTCGAACCGGAGCGGTTGGCGTTCGAGCAGCAGGCCGAACAGGTGCTGGCGGTCGACCTCGCCCTCGAGAGCCTGGCCTCGTTCAACGAGCGTTTGGCGCGGCTCGTCGAGTGTCGCTACTTTGCCGGTCTTACCGAACGGGAGACGGCCGGCGCTCTCGGCATCTCGCTCCGCACCGCGCAGCGTGACTGGTCGAGGGCGCGCGCCTGGCTGCTCAAAGAGCTGGGCTGAAAGATCCGGCTGGGGCCAAACGAGCCCCGCCACAACGAGGCGGCAAAGGCGGGATGGCGCTCTCCGACGCGCTTTGACGACTTACCTGGTGGAAGCCGAGCCAGGAACCCAGAGAGCGAGAAGGAGAACTACATGCGATTCCTCCCCACGGTTAGAGCCAGAAAACACATCTTCGCCGGAGGCGTCATGGCTTTCTGTCTGGCCGCGGCGCCGGCCCCGGGCCGGGCGCAAGCCGCCGCGGTGGGTGACCCCCATCGGGTCGCCTTGCCGGCCGCGGTCGGCCTCGAGCTGTCGTTCGCGCCCCGGGTGGCCGACGGCATGCTTCTGACGGTCGCCGGACCCGGTCTGCATACGACGCTCGAGTTCCCGTCCGGGGCGCCGCCGACCTTCGTCATGGTCGGTCCGCTCGGTCCGCTGCCGGACGGCCGTTACAAGTACGAGCTGCGCACCCAGCCACAGGTCGACCAGCGGCTCCGGGAGATCGCCTCGGAGAACGACGACGAGGCGCTCATCCGGGCGCTGGCGCGGGAGGAAGACGCGCGCACTCTCGTCCAGGCAGGCCGGTTCGAGGTGCGAGGCGGCTCAATCGTGCTGCCCCAGCCCGCTATCAAAACCCAGGCGGCTGCCGCTGTTCATGAGCACGGTAGCGACACCCAAGTTCACGAGCATTGAGGAGCAAAGCCATGAAGCGGACGAAGATCCTGAGGTCACTGCCGGCGGTCGTTTTGGCCGCTACGCCGGCGCTCGCCAGCGGACCGGCCTTCCTGTCCGATATTTCCATCAGCGACCTCGCCGGTACGCCGTCGTTTACTTTCATCGATAGTTCGGCCGGCGAGGCAGACTGGGTGATCTGCATCGATGCCCCGTGCAGCGCCGGTACGCCAGGTGTCTCCGAGGCATTCCATCTCCTGTGGCAAGACGGTGCCCCTGAAGGTCTGCCGTTCGTGATCGAGCACAATACGAACGATTTTCTGCTGTATCTCGACAGCAACGAGCGGGTTGGGATCGGGACCAGCACGCCGGGCAGCAGCTTGGAGATCCGGAGCGCCAGCCCGGAGATCACGCTCGACGACACCTCTGGAGGCGCCGGCGAAGCGTACTTTGAGCTCAACAACAACGACGCCACGCTCGAAGGCAACGGCGGCACCGACATCATCGAGTACGACGTTCGGGCGCCGGCGACACTGGACGTCGACTTCTTGGGGACCACCACGATTCTGAACGACTTACAGGTCAACTCGAGCCGGGCCTCGAAGACGGCGCTCGAGGGAATCGACGGCGGTGAGATTCTGTCCCGCCTGATCGAGCTTCCGATCTGGCGGTGGAGCTATAAGGCACAGGGTGCGGATGTCAGGCACCTGGGTCCGATGGCCGAGGATTTTCATGCCGTCTTCAGCCTCGGGGACAAACCCTCGGCGATCTCGGTGGTGGACTTGGCCGGTGTGGCGCTCGCTGCGACTCAGGAGCTGGCCTCGAGGCTCAGCCAGCTCGAAGACGAGAACCGGCGGCTCGAGCGCCGGCTGGCTCGCCTGGAGGGCGGCCTGGCGCCGACCGGTGTAGCCGCTAGCCGCTAAGCGCAGATCATCGCTTCGCCACTGAAAAAGGCGATCCCCTCACCGACGGCTATCGTGTTGCCGGCCGGTGAGGGGATCTACGCGGACGAGTCCCGATTCCCCGTCGTTTATTCGGCGGGGAGGAGCACGGTGTCGATCACGTGGATGACACCGTTCGATGCGGCCACATCGGTGGTCACGATGTTGGCGTCACCGATGCGAGCGCCGTTCTCATCGACGGCAAAGGTGAGGGTCTGACCGTTCAGGCTGGCGGCCTCGAGGCCATCCGTGACGCTTGCGGCCATCACCTGCCCCGACAAGACGTGAAAGGTGAGGATCGCGCGGAGCTGGTCGATGTTCTCGGGCTCGAGAAGGCTCTCAACGGTGCCGGCCGGGAGTTTGGCGAACGCCTCGTCGGTGGGCGCGAAGACCGTCAGCGGACCGTCTGCCTTCAGGGCGTCGACCAGCCCGGCGGCCTGAACGGCCGCAACGAGGGTGTTGAACGAGCCGGCGTCAACGGCCGTGTCGACGATGTCCTTCTCTCGGTAGCTGTTCGCGGCCAGCGGGAAGGCTAGCGTGGCGGCGAGGGCGACGAATGACAGTGTTTTGAACATAGAGGGCCTCCTTTGGGTTGGTTAAAACGTTCAAATCGTGCATATCATGCATATCGAGCGGAGAGATGTCAAGCTCTTTTCCTTCAAAACGTGAAACTCATCCAAAACTCCTTTTGTTGTATGACTTTTTCTTGACTCTCCCGATGAACCCGTGTAGAATTAGTGCGTTCAAAACGTCCACTGAAAGGAGTTTTCTTTGAAGCTGATCGTGAGCCCCCGCGAACTCGCCGACGCGATCGGTGTCAGCGAGTCCTCGGTGAAGCGTTGGGTGGACCGCGGCGACATAGAAGCCACGCGCACGGCGGGCGGTCACCGCCGGATCTCCATCCAGGAGGCCGGGCGCTATCTCCGCGAGCGTTCGATTCCCCTGGTGCGGCCGGATGTCCTGGGCTTATCGGACCTTACAGCGCAGGGCGACCGGGAGCCTGAGGCCGGCGACGCCGCAGACCGCCTTTTCGACTACTTGTGCCACGGCGCCGAGCCCGAAGCACGGGGACTGATCCTCTCGCTGTTCCTGGAGGGCCGGAGCGTCGCGGAGATCATCGACGGGCCCTTCCGTTCCGCCATGGCTCGGATCGGAGAGCTCTGGCTCCATCAACCCACCGGTATCTTCTGGGAGCACCGGGCGACGCAGATCGCGGTGCAGGCGCTGGCCCGGCTGCGCTTTCTTTTGGAGGTTCCGGCCGACGCTCCGGTCGTCGTCGGCGGAGCACCCGCGGGTGATCACTACCTTTTGCCTTCCCAGGCGGTTGCCGCGGTGCTCGAGGGAGAGGCCGTGCGGGCGATCAACCTGGGCGCGGACACGCCCGCGGAAAGCCTGGCTTTGGCCGCGGAGGCCTCGGAAGCTCGGTTGGTCTGGCTCAGCGTGAGCTACGTCGCGGCCCCCGATAAGACCCGAGACGAGGTCCTCGGTTTGCTTTCCGCGTTGGCCGAGAGTGACATTCCCTTGGTGGTCGGCGGCAGCCACGCCAAGGAGCTGAGGCTACCGAAGAGCGACCTGCTCTATATCGGCGGCTCGATGGCCGAGCTCGTGGCCCTGGTCAGGGGCATGAAGCTGGCGCCGTCGGCTCAAGCCGCATCTGCTTGATCGCGCTCCAACGCTGAGCAAAACTCGCACGCTCTCGCAGCTCAGCTTTGGGGCGCGACCGACCGGGCGGGCAGTCGAATCGTCGCGACGCAGCCGGCCGGATCGTTGTTCGCCAGAACAAGCTCTCCGTCGTGCCCTTCGCAGATCGCTTTGACGATGGCGAGACCCAGTCCAAAGCCGCCTTGACTCGGCTCGCGCGCCTTCGAGATTCGCTCGAATGGTTCGAGCGCCTGTTCGATCTTGTCTTTGGGTATTCCCGGGCCGGTGTCGGCGACGGCTATCTCCACTCGATCGGGATTCGAACGAAGCTCGACGGTTGCGCCGCCGCCGTACTTTGTCGCGTTCTCGATCAGGTTGCGCACCGCCCGGGCGAGGGCGTCCGGCCGGCACCTGTAGAAGACCGTTCCTTCACCGTTGAAGGTGACGTTTTCTCCCAGGTCCGCGAAGTTGTCGCATTCGCTCCTGACGAGTGCACCCAAGTCGGTTCGCCGCATCGGCTCTGCCCGGGACTCACCCTTCAAGAAGTCGATAGCGGAGACTGCCATTCTCTTCATGTCGTCGATGCTTTTGACGAGGTCGTCGCGCAGCTCGACATCGTCGATCAGCTCGGCCTTGATCCTGAGTGCCGTCAGAGGCGTACGGATGTCGTGGCTCACGGCGGCTAAGGTATCGGCGCGCCTCTGGACCTCCCCGGTGACGTCCCGTTGCATTGCATTGAAGGCTTGAATTGCCGCTCTCAAGTCTGGCGGCCCTCCCGCTTCGACCTCGGAGGTTTCGAGGCGTTTGCCGAACTTTCTGGCTGCACCGGTCAGTTCTCTCAAGGGCCGGCTCAAGCGGCGCATCAATAGAATCGCACCGCCTCCGACGACAAGAAACGCGATACTCGACCGGCGTAGCCAGTCCGTGATGTGTCGCGTGTGCCACTGGTGGGGATGCACCTCGGCGTTAAGCCAGAGGCCCGACGGAAGCCCCACGCTGATAACGATGCCTTCGATCGGGAAATCGAACTCTCCCTGACCGCATTGCGCATAAGAGAAGTCCTCTCGCGTAAGACTGGCATAGCCGACCCGAACGCCCGTCGGGTCAAGGCCCAACTCGCGGGCGATCCGGCTCCCCAACCGGTCTGTCTCCGCAGTCGTTTGACGGATGGGGAAGGGCTCTGGTGTGACCGTGGAACCCTTGTGGCACGAGGAAAGAGCGGCAAGGAATTGCTCGGCTTGCTCAGCGTTCAGACCCGCCAGGACCGGTCGCATGGTCCGAAGCCGGTCGAGGATGAAATCGCTCTCCGCCCACTCGATCGTCGTGTTTTGCCTGGTGATCTCGAAACCGCCCAACACGGTCAGCAACAGCACCAGCGAGAGTGCGACCACCGCTACGAGCTGGCCTTCGAGGCTTTTGGGTACCAGACGGGAGAGCATTGTCAGGACACCCAGTCCAGCTCCGCGGCGAACACATAGCCGCCGCCCCATTCGGTGAGGATGATCTGCGGGGTTCGAGGATCGTCTTCCAGCTTGCGGCGCAGCCGGCTGATCTGGACATCGATGCTGCGATCGAAAAGTCGTGCCTCGCGGCCCTTGGTCAGATCCAATAGCTGGTCCCGGGTGAGCGTGAGGCCTGCGTGCTCGATGAGCACGACCAAGAGCTTGTGCTCGCTGGAGCTCAACCGCACGCAGACGTCGTCGGGGCCCAGGATCTCGGGACGTGAAAAGTCGAATCGCCAACGGCCGAACTTGACCCGACCCGAGGCGCGAGGCCGCCGGGGCGGGAGCATCTCGCTCCGCCGAAGAACGGACTTCACACGCGCCACAAGCTCCCTGGGGTTGAAGGGTTTGGTCACATAGTCGTCCGCACCCAATTCGAGCCCGATGATCCGGTCGGTGTCTTCCGCCAGGGCCGTCAAGAGGATGACGGGCACGCCTTCTGTATCGCGCAGCCGTCTGCAAATGCTCAGTCCATCCTCGCCGGGCATCATGATGTCCAGGACCACCAAATCGATGGCGGACTTGGCCAGGACCCGATCCATCTCTAGGCCGTCGCTTGCTGTGCTCGCGCGAAACCCGTACTTGCGCAGCACCCGGGCGAGTGGCTCCCGGATGCCCCGCTCGTCGTCGACGACGAGGATGTGCGGCCCGGCCTCGGTCATGGCTCTGTCCAGTCTGGCAGATACCGGCCACAGATTGAGGGCAATGTGCCGGAAGATTGCCGGAAGATTTGTATCAAGTTGTGACCGACTGGGGGTCTGTAACAGCTCGACACCCTTCGAGGCTCAGACCGACATACTTTCCCGGGCCGCGAGCTTTAGGATGTCGGTGTATCGGCGCCAGGACGCCTATCTTTGGAGAGGAGCCCATGAGTATCCAGAACATCCGCAACGAGCAAGGCTCGAGTCATTCGAGCTCATCCGAGCTTTGGATTGTGCTGCTTGTGCTGCCCGTCCTTTCGAGCGGCTGCGTACAAGTGCAGCAGATACAATCGCTCTCGTTTGAGCCGGTCGTCGACCGGCCGGCGTACGCCGAGGGTGACGGTCCACGAGTCCTGATCGACGAGAGCCACTGTAACTTCCACACCGCTACGGGCCGATACGCGCCGTTTGCCGAGCTGCTGCGCCGTGATGGCTTTGCCGTCGGTTCCCTGACGTCCGGTTTCTCCGCCGACTCGCTGGCGGAGGCCGACATCCTGGTGATCGCCAACGCCATGCCCGAGGAGAAATGCGACGCGTGGCGACTGCCGACCCCTTCGGCCTTTCGTAGCGATGAGATCGTCGCGTTGGACGATTGGGTGGAGACGGGGGGCGCACTCTTGCTGATCGCAGATCACATGCCGTTTCCCGGTGCAGCTCAGGACCTCGCCAAGGCCTTTGGCCTCGCGTTCATCAACGGCTACGCGCAACCCGACTCCGGCGGCTCGCAGATCCGCTTCGAGCGGGGCGACGGGACGCTGGGCGAGCATCCCGCCACGGCCGGACGATCTCCCACCGAGCGGATCGACGCGGTCGTCAGTTTCACGGGGCAGGGCTTTCGTGCTTTGCGGGAGGTGCAGCCACTACTCGTACTCCCTGCGGAGACGACCATTACCCTTCCCAGCAAACACTCCGAGATCACAGAGAAGACGCCGAGGCTTTCCGCCGAAGGCCTGCTCCAGGGTGCCGTCCTGACCCATGGGCGGGGCCGGGTGGCAGTGTTCGGTGAGGCGGCGATGTTCAGCGCTCAGGAGTTCACTTTCGATGACAAGCTCATTCAAATCGGCATGAACGCCCCGGGTGCCGAAGGCAACCAGCAGTTCGTCCTCAACGTAATGCGTTGGCTGGCCGGCTTGCTCTAGCCTGACGCCACAAAACTATCCGCTCGGCTGAAACCGATAGCCGACTCCCCGCACGGTCACCAGATGATCGGCGTGGTCGCCGAGTTTCTTTCGCAGGCCACGCACCACCGCGTCGACGACGTTGCTCGCGCCCAGGTGCTCGTGACCCCAGACTTTCTCCAGCAGCTCAGGGCGTGAGCAGGCCTTGCCTTCGTTTTCGCAAAGATACGACAGCAGTTCGAACTCGAGCGGCGAGAGATCCTGACGGCGCCCATCCAGAACGAGCTGGCGAGCCCTCACATCGAGGATTCCGCCTTCTTGCACGCCCAGTTCGGCGGCGACGATTCGTGCCAGCCAGCCGTCGACGGAGGTCGGCCCGAAATCCAGCATGGCTGTATGGTAGGTCTGCTCATCGAGCGTGCAGGAGGCTTCGGCGATGGGACGAAACCCCAGCTCGGTGGCAACCGGGGCGTAGGTCGGCAGGTCGATGACCGGCAGGTAGACTCTCCGCAGACCCGGCCGCATTTCCATGTAGGTGCGTTTGATGTCGAGCCAGCACGCGGCCTGGACGGGGGATGGCGCCTCGCCGTCTTGGGCACCCAACCAGCGCCGGATAAACAGGACCGATAGCTTGCGAGAGACATACTCCCGCCGGAGGTTTTGGATCCAAGCGGATGTCAGGGGATCGCGCTCGAGATCGGCCGGCGAGACCGCGCTCGGGTCGAACATGCAGTAAAAGCCGACGGTCTGATGGTTCTCGTCTCGGACAACATGGAACGCGGACGGCAGGCGTTCCCACCAAAGCCGGATCAGACGGTCGGCCTCCGGGCCTTCGTGGAGGCCGCTGATCTCGAAGATGCGGTCGCGATCTTCCGGGTGAGCGGGCTCGACCGCCAGAGCCGATGCTCCGCTGGGGAAGAAAGCCTCCCGCGCTACCGGATTCTCGGTCAGATAAAGCATGTCCGCGGTATAGCGCCAGAGGTCTTCGGCGCTCGCGTCCTGCACCTCGGATCGCAACTGCTTCCAGGCAGCCTTTCGGTACCGGCGATGGCGGTCGGGGTCGGCGGCCTTGAGCGCGCCCCCGATGGCATCCCGGACGGTGTCGTGGATCACCAGGCCGTCGGTATGTAGCTCGACGACCGGTAGCCGTTGCAGGCGGTCCCAGACCTCGGAGATCTCGATTGTCCCCAACATTGCGCCCAGGACGGGGCGAGTCACCCGCCGGACGACCGAGGCCGCCTCGAGCGCGTCGCGTGTGGCCTCGTCTTCGACGTCCGAGAGGAAGAGTTGGCTCAGTTCGAGAATCGGGTTCCCTGCGACTCGATCCAGGGTTGCGCCGGCTCGCGAGCGTGCGGCCGCGCCGAGAGTCAAGGCCAGCGGGTGCCCGCCGGCGAAGCGCTGGATTTGATCCGCTTCCGCGCCACGCACGTGGAGATCTTCGAGCAAGAGGAGCGCGTCGCTTTCCGGTAGCGGGTGGAGCGGCACCTCCGCAAAGAGCTGACGCCATTGAGGGTGGCTGCGCCAGGCCGACACAGGAGCCATGCGACCGGCGAACACAAAGCGAACCCGTTCGCTCTGTGCGGGCAGGAACACCTTTCTCAGCCAGGTGTCCATCAGCCGGAAGACCTCGAAGGTGTCCAGCGTCACGACGACTCGTGGGCCAAGCGCCTCCAGGCGGTGTGCCGCCTCCTCGACGCTCTGTACGGAGCCCCCAAGCTGCTGCTCCAGCTCCGCCAGAAACCCCCGGACGGTGGGCTCGATCGTCCGGCAGTCGAGCGCCACGACCGGGATGTCCCGCTTGCGACACTCCGCAGCGAAGGCCGACAGCAGGGCCGTCTTTCCGATGCCACCGATTCCGTGAATCTGCACCACCAACGGTCCGTCGGGCTCGAGACATCGCAAGAGCGAAGCGAGCTCCTGTCGACGGCCCACCAGGCCGACAGCGGCTTGACCGTCCAGACGGTCGCGCATCGTCGTCGTTGACACTCGATGGCTCCCCGCGGTCGAGGGCCGTTTCGCCAAAATGCCGTGGCGGTGGTCCGACCTCGACGCTAAGTCCTTCTTGGCAAGCAGATTAGCACACGGTAAGACGCGTTTCTCATCAAATTCTCATCGAGCCCTCAGTTGGAGGCCGCGATCCTCTTGCAGACTCGTGCCTTGGAAGGAGCTCGACGATGAGAGGCACTATGAGGCGAGAAGTCCGAACCGTTTTGTTTTTGGCCGCCATCTCGACGGCGCTTGCGAGCGCTCCGGCCAGGGCGGCGATTTTTACCGTCGACACCCTGGCCGACGGCGTCGACGCGAACCTGGCCGACAACGTCTGCCAATCGGCGACCGGCGATTGCACGCTGCGGGCCGCCATCCAACAGGCAGAAACGGCGCCCGGTCCATTCCCGCACAAGATCTATCTACCGCTCCTTGGCACCTATACCCTCGACATCTGTTGCGATTTCGAGGATGACGGCGCCGAAGGCGATCTCGACCTCAACGCCAATCTCGAGATCGTCGGCGTCAGTCCGGCGAACACAGTCATCCAACAGACCGTCTCCGACCGCGTGTTTCACTGTGAGCCCTCGTCCGGGTTCCGGTCGGTCGCGCTTCGCAACCTCTCCGTCACCGGGGGCATCTTCTTCAACACCAGCCCGCCGCAGCACGGCGGCGGACTGCTTTTCCAGAATTGTCACTACACTCTCGACAACGTCGTCGTTGACGGCAACCTCAACTCCAGCGGCGGTTTCGGGTGCAACATTCGCTCCGGCAACTCGGACGCCGTGATCTGGCGATCGACCATCACCGGCGGAGACGGTGTCTGCCTCGGCAGTGCCCTGCATTTGAACAACGCGGCCACCCGGACAGCGGTCATCTCACAGAGCCTCATCGTCGGGAACGAGGGTCTGGGTGCCGCCGTCTATTTCGTGGGCCCGGCCTCCGACATTTCCATCAACAACTCGACTCTCTCCGACAATCTCAACTTCTCGAACGGTCCCAACCTCCATCTCGAGCTTCTCGCCACCGCCACGCTGAACCACGTCACTCTTGTGCAAGATAACCTGAATCAACCCAACATACGGCTTGACGACGCCACGGTCACCACACTCACGGTCAGAAACAGTGTGATTCAGCAAGAGGCCGGCGCTGACAACTGCGAGCTGAACTTAGGGTCGATCCTCTCCCTGGGCTACAACATCGAGTCGTCGAACAGTTGCCAACTGACCAGCCTGACCGACAGCGTCAACACGGATGCCTTTTTGTCTCTGCTGGCGGACAACGGCGGCCCGACTCTCACACACGCTTTCGCCGGGCGCAGCCCGGCGATCGACTACATCCCCATTGCCGGTGCGCTACCCAATTTGCACTGCAATGGCTTCGGGCTGCTTCGGGACCAGCGTAATGCCCCCCGGATCGGCGACTGCGACGCGGGAGCCTACGAGGACATGGGTTGCCCGGTTCTGGTCCTGAGCTCGGACACGATCTTCTCCAGCAATGACTATGAGGAGTGCGCGATCACGGCGGGTCCGGACTTGACGGTCACGGGTGATCTACTGCTCACCGTGGGGACGGTGGCGCGATTCGACAACGGCTTTCAGGTCGAGAATGGTGGTTATCTCCAAGTGGAGCATGACCCGGCGCTTCAGTTCGTCCTCCCCGAGCTCGTGGTCGCAGAACGGCAGCGCCGGGCGGTGAAGACGCCGCGCTAGGTTCCGTCCTTCCGCTCTCCAACGGCTCCCGGTTCTCCCGAATCCGAGGCGGCCGTCCCCGTCAGGCCGGGATCGGTCGTTGGAAGGCTGGTTCTCCTCGATCTCGAGATCGTCCGGGAAGAACCCCGAGGCCCCGCCTACGCCGCCGTGCTGGCGCGGAAGCGGAAGAACGGCGCGATCCGAGGGGTTACGTTGAACCCGTTTGACGGCTCCCAGGTGCGAAAGCTGCCTGGACGGACGATCGCCGCGGCCGTGCTCGGTGACGCCGGGTGCGCTGACCTCGATCTCGCGATCACCCCGCGCGATCCTACGGGCATCCTGGAACGCCCCCCAGCACCACCGTCAGCTCGCCGCCCACCTCGATCTCCGTGCCGTTCGCAAACGTTGCGAGATTCTCGGCGTGGAAAGTGATTTCGGCCCCGGCTAGGACGCGGAACAGGTTGGTGCCGAACAAGTCGCCTGCCGTGATGGAGTCGCAGGCCCAGAAGGTCCGGGTCGTGCTCTCGACTCGGTTTTGCAAGAACAGATCGTCCACCGGCTGGATGGTCACCTCGTAGTCTTCGACCTCTCCGTCGAGGGCGGGGCCGGCCGGGGCAAGGCCGCCCGAGTTGCTTAGGCGGAAGCGGGTATAAGTCTGCCCAGGTAGTGCCTCTCCGGTCGTGTTGAAGGTCCGGGTAACGGTGCCGGCGGGGAATGTTCGGCTGGTGAAGATCTGCTCTCCGCTGTCGTCCCAGTCGCCGTCGTGGTTGAAGTCGAGCCAAGCGTCCACCCTGCCGATACCGGACGCCGTGACATCCACGTTGCCTCCGGCCGAGTCAGCACCGAGCACAACGATGTTGACCGTCACTCCGTCCTCGTCACTGCCGTCCCCGCTGGCCCCTGAGCCGGGTTGACCGTCGGTCTCCGAATCCCATGTCGAGCCCAGTCGCAGGGCGCCGGCGCCACCGTGACGCGCGCCGTTGGCCGCCGCCGTGGTGGGATAGGTCGAGGGAGCGTCGCCCCAGTCGGTGCCGACAGCGAAATTCTCAAAGCTCGAGTACTCGATTCGCTGGGCCTGCGTTGGGAAGACGAAACCATCGGCCGGGCCGGTTGGAACCGAGGTCGCGCTGCCGTCCGTGTAGTCGAAGATGTCTGAATCGGCGCCGCCGAAAAGAAGAAGAAAGGCCCCCGCTGAGCCGCTGTCGCTTCCGTCGATCCCGGCGTCGTCGACCGTGATGTCGTCACGGCCTCCAAAGGTCGCCACCACGACACTACTGTCGGTGCCGGTGTCCATAACGTCGATGTCGTCGTCTGAGTCTTGGGTCATGACGTTGGTGTTGACCGCCACGGCGGTGTTCTGGATATCGATGTTCGACGGCACGGCGGCGGTCGTGATGTTCAAGGTCTCGATCGTGGCGTAGTCGATCGTCGGTTCGGCCTCTCGCTGGAAAGACGAGGCCGTCAGCAGGTAGTTCTGGAATGCCCCAGTCACGTCCGACGCATCGCTGAGATTGAGGATGTCTCCACTGTCCAACGTGTTGGAGACACCGTCGATGGTCAAGGTCGTGGTCCCCGGATCGTGGTCGCCGCCGTCGATGCAAACCTGACCGTCGATGGTTTCTAGAGAGCCGGCATTTACCGGCGCGTCGGAGGACACGTTGATGGTGTCGGTGTTGGCGCCGCCGGTGACGTCGACCAAGCCCTGGAAAGTCACCTTGCGCACGTTGATCGTGTCGGCGCCGCCTTCGCCGTTGAGCTGGATCCTGCTCTCTTGGTCGGTGTCGAGGACCGTCAGGACGTCGTTGCCCGAGCCGCTGTTGACCTGCAAAAACGCGCCACGCGAGGCGAACGAGTCCATGTTGATGTCGACTTGGTCGTTGCCTCCCGCGGTATTGATGATCGTGCTGCTCGCGATCGAAAGATCGTCGATGTCGATATCGTCGGCTTGGCCCTGCGTCGTGATCGTCGTGATGTTGAATCTGGTCGCAACAACGTCAACGTCGGCGGACCCCGTACCGGTCCAGAGGTTGACCGACGCTTGCTTGTGATCGATCGTTGCGATCCCGGTGCGAGCGAACAAACCTCCGTCCAGCGTGTAGGTGCTGGCGCCCGTGTCTCCCAAGTCCGAGATGTTCAAGACGTTGCAGATATCCCGCGTGTTGCTGAACCCTTTGATGGTCAGAGTCATCGAGCCTGGATCGCAGGAGTTGGCGTCGATGACGACGTTTCCCAGGAAGCCGTCGAGCGTGCCCGTGTTGGCAGGGGCGTCCGAGGAGAGGTTGATGGTGTCGCTGTTCAGACCGGTGAAGATGTTGACCAGACTGGTCGCGGCGGTCGTGCGCACGTTGACCGTATCGACCCCGAAATGACTATTGAGCTCCGTCCGGCTGGCCAACCCGGTCGCCAGCAAGTTTGCCGTAACGCCATCTTGGACGGCGGTGATCTGAGTAAACGCACTGAGGCCGGTGGTGGCGATGTCCACCGTGTCGGAGCCACCGCCGATGTTCAGGATGACGTTGGCGCCGGCTCCGGTTGTCGTCACGTCGATGTCGTCGTTTTCGGCTGTTGCATTGTCAGGCAAGGTGAAGGTCGTGTTGACCGACGGTACGGTGGTCAGCACATCGACGTCCTCGGCGCCTTGTGCTCCGGTGACGTTCAGCGTCTCGATCGTGCCGTAGGTGATGGTCGCCGCGCCGGTGCGGTTCAGAGTCGTCGCGGTGAGGGTGTAGGTGTGATCGTCGACATCCGCGCTGTCGGAGACGTTCAGGATGTCTCCCGTGGCAAGGGTGTTGCCGCCGCCTTGGATGGTCAGGGTCGTCGTTGGGCTGGCATCGTGAGCGTCGCCGTTGACGCAAACGGGTCCCAGAATGTCATCGAGAGAATCGGAGCCCAGAGGCAAAGACCCCGGAACGTTGAAGGTGTCGTTGTTGGCACCGCCGTTGAGGTTGACCAGGCTGGTGGCGGCTGTGGCTCGGACTTCGATGAGGTCGGCTCCGGCCTCACCGTTCAACTCGATACGGCTGCCGGCTGAGGCGGTGGAAATGTCCAGTAGATCGTCGCCGCTCCCGCCGTTTGCCCGAAGGAATGTATTCGTGCCGATGGTCTCGATTCCGGTGTCGTCGGCTCCACCGGCCGTATCTACGGTGATGTTGGCCGAGTTACCCGTGACGCGGAAGAGAATCACGTCGTCCGCGTCCTGGGTCGTCAGCCCCAAGTTGATGCCGTCGGCCATGTCGATGATGTCGATGAAGGCGCCAGCGGTACTGGTCGAGAGGTTGATTGTCTCGATGGTGTCGAACAGAACCGGGATATTGTCGCGCTCGAAACGGTTTCCGAAGGTAAACCTGTAGGTGCTTGCGTCGGTGTCACCGGCGTCCGAGATGTTCAGAGTGTCGCCGGAATCGAGGGTGTTGCCGGCCCCCTTGATGGTCAAGGTCGTGGTGCCGGCGTCGTGTCCGTGGCCGTTGACGGTGATGCCCTGCACGTTGCCGTCCAGCGATCCCATATTCGCGGGCGCATCGGACGAGACGTTGAAGGTGTCCGAGTTGTCGTTGCCGTTGGCCGTGGTTGGCGTCGGCGCCGCCTTGATGTTGAAGGTGTCGGTGCCGTCGTCGCCGTACACCCGGACCGAAGTCAGAGAACTCGGGACGAGCGTGTTTTCGAGATGAAACGTATCTGCGCCGTCCAGTCCGTTGATGTCCAGAAAGGCCTTGTTCTGGAAATCAATGACCTCGAAGCCGTCGACCGCCACCCGTCCCCAGGTAGGACCTTGAGTCGGACTGTCGGTGTAGGTGATGACGTTGGCGTCGTTGGTGGCGTTCACGGTAAGAAGGGGCGCTGTTGTGCCGTCTACGACGGGCTCGAGTCCGGCGAAGCGGATGGTCATTCGACGGGCGCCGGCCTGGTAGCTCAAGATGCCCTCGTCGTTGCCAGGGCCGGGGGCGTAGGTCACCGATTCGATTTTCGCCGAGCCTTCGATCACAAGTGTGTCGAAGCCGGTCCGTCCGTCGTAGAAGATCTCGAGATTCGGCACCTCAGCAGCCAGAGCGACGGTCAGGGTGTCGTCGGCTGGTGAGCCGGCGACGGTGATTCGGTCGAGGCCGGCCAGGGAACGAGTCGTCGGGTCGACGCCATCGCCTGTGACCTCGGCCTTTGAACCGTCAAACGAGACGCGGTAGTTGTACTCGGACGACCCGGAAACCTGTTGCGGCAGGTGGATGGACAGGCCCGCTCCCTCCGCCGCGAGTGCGATGCTCGAGACTGCCGCGGCGCTCAGACCAATCCAACCAAGCACTCTTGAGGTTTGCATCTCCGGCTCCTTCCGTAAGGGCGGTCTATGTCCAGAGCTTGCCGAAGAGGCGTCTGAAGATGGTGGGCTTGGGTGCGGCCATCCTGGCCAGGTCCTCCCGGTTTGGGACGGTCAGCGTCTGGTTCTTGCTCTCGGCAATCAACAGCCGCGGCTTCTTGCGGCCTTTCTGCTTGCGATCGAGGGTTTGCCTCTTCAGCGCGGATTTCTGAGGGACGACATAGCCTCCTCTCACCGCAAAGCGAGGCCGACCGTCGACTCGTACTTCCTTGTGGACGGCAGCGGCCTTTCTCTGCGCCCGCTCCAGGCTCTTGGCGGACTTCTTCTCGCGTTCCCGGGTGCGCCCGGAGGGCTTGGCGCGTTGTGGGCTCGACCCTCTCGATCTCGTCGCCGATCTGTTGCCGGTGGGTCGAGAGGTGGATTGTCCGGGCGGTTGTGGAGGGGGGTGTCCGGGAGGAGGAGGCAGCGTCCCAAACGGCTTCCGGCCCTTTTTGTTCCCGGATGAGCTGGACGCCGGGACGACCTTGGGCAGGTCGATCCGCCCTCTGCGATCTCCAGCTCGATTCAAGCTGCGGCGGTCAGCCTCCTTTTGGGGGCTGGGCTTCCGTCCGTCGTGGGCACGCCTTGGCTTGGAACCTCCACTCGTCGAGGCACGCGTTCTGCCGCTCGGCCGGGGGGAGGCCGCCCGCCTGTTCGGAGAAGAGGACTTCGCCCCCTTCTTGCCGCTCGTGCCCGGCTTCGGTCTGGGTGGCGGGTCGGCCGACAAAAAGCCGGGTGCGATCAACGCGATGGAAAGCAAACCGATCGCGATCTTGGTGGGCTTTGGCCGTGTCATGGTTGTCCTTTCCGGTCGTTTTTGTCTGACTTCGAGCCGGACGCTAGTTCGCATAGTCCTGCAACAGGAAGCTCTGGTTCTCGAAGTCGCTGACTCCGATCAGCCATTCGAGATCCGGGTGGATGTTCTGGTCGTCGTTGACGATGTCGACCATCGAGTAGGCGGACAGGTCTTCCGGGGCAACCGGAATGTCCCAGATCCGCAATCCGGCGATGGCGCCGACAAACCCGCCGTTCTGACCGTCGGACGTGCCGATCCAGAAGCCCGACGACGGCAGATTCTGAAAAGTCATGTCGATATCGGCCGCCGGCTCGTTGTCGACCAGTACGAGCACGCTGTCGCCGTAGTCGACGATGGCGACATGGTGCAGCTCGCCGTCGGTGAAGTCGTGCGGCACCAGCTCGAAGCGGTCACCCGACAGGATGCCGATGCCGTCCCGGTCGCGAAGCAGCACGACGAGATAGGACGCGCCGCCGGGGCCCGCGTTGGAGAGGATGACGGGGTCGTAGCCGGGATCTTCGGTCCAATCGGGGGTGACCCAGAACTCGATTGTCGCGCCGCCCACCAGGTCCATGCGGGCGTCGGCGGGGAATTCGAGTGTGGTTTTGCCGTCAAGCTCCAGCACATCGGGCACGTAGTCCTGCGTGGAAAGCGGCGAGACGGCGAAGAGAACTGCGCCGCAGGTAATGGCCAGTGAGAGTGTTCTGAACATGTCGGGCTCCTTGCAGAAAGTCGGAATGACGTGTGCCCTCGGAGGTCGGCGCCCCTGCGCTAGCGGGAGGCTGCCTCGAGGTAGGTTTCGATCGCTCGTTCGAGTTGGCCACGGATCGGTCCGTAGATCTCAGGCTCGTTCGGGAAGTTCATCGGATTCAGTAGCTCGTGCAGCGGTCGCAGGTCCGCCAGGATCGGATAGGGCGTCCCGGTGCTGTGCCCTCCCTCGCTATAGCTGCCGGTTCCACCGACCGCGTCAAATTCGCTGCTGGAGGCCTCCAGCAGCAGTTCACTCCTCTGTTGGGAGGCTTCGTATCTTCCGCCGCTGGCGCCGACCTCAAAGCCACCGATTGCCAGCCCGGCGTTCACATGCTCGTTCTTGCCCTGCGCCCTCCAGGTGGCGACGGTTTGCTGCGAAAAGGTCGCGGTCATCTTCGCGGCCGACCCATAGGTGACCGCATAGGGATAGTGGGTCCCGAACTTCTCGATGACCTCGTCGTAGCGGCCGTACCTGCGGGCATCGTCGATGGCGTCGACAAAGGCGTCCGACAGCTTGGCAAAGGGCTGATCCATGACCAGCGCGTAGAGTTTGTGCCGCGCGAACCCCATCGCGATCGACTCTTTCGAGGCGCTCCTCATTCCGTAGGTGTTTTCTTCTGAGTGGCTGTATCCCGCCGAGGCGGATCCAAGCTCCTGTCCATCCTGGTTTTTTTTGGTGAAACCGATGTTGACGCCAAACGAGGTCGCGACCGTCTTCTGATACTCGTTTTGGGTCGAGATCATCCCGCTGGCCGCGATCGTTCCTTGATCGCCTTCCGGGACGAGCTTCAGCCCCAGCGGGATGGTGCGCTTCTCGACGATGGCGTAGTCCTTGGGGTCCGCTGCCGCAAAGATCTCCGACTTGCCGTTGGTGTTGAGCCTGAACGGATCTTGCTCGACGATGTCGTAGCCCCTGCGATTGGCGGACAGGTTGTCGAGGTTGAAGCCGACGATAAAGGCGTCGACCGAGCTCAGATCGGCTCTTTGCGAGACATTGGGCTTGGGCCGGTAGAAATTTGTTCCGCTGATACGCATCCGTACCCGTCCGGACCGGGTGACGTCGAGAAAGAAGCTGGTGTTCTCGTCGGGAGATGCCTGGCTGGGGAAAAGGTAGGCCTTGCGCAGGCCGCCCGGCTTCAACACCTCTTCGAGCGGGATGCCGTCCGCGCTGCGGAGGATAAATGGCGGGTTGGCATCCGCCGCCGGCCGGACACTCAGGGCCTCTCCGTTCTCCAGACTCTCGACGTACATGTGGACGGGCGTCGTGTAGTTGCCGTTGGCCAGGTGCGCTTTTGCGGAATGCCCCGAAACACCGCGGAAACCACTCGGATCTCCGGATGCGTCCAACGTGATCTCCACGTCCTGTGTCCAGATTCCGTCGAGCCGGTACCGGCAGTCGTTGGCCAATGCCTCTGTGGAGGGCGTTTCGTTCAACTCGATCTTCCGGGCCGCGAAGACGCGCGCCGTGGTCGGGTCGGTACGGCTGGCCTGGCGCAACCTCACGCGCTCCGCCGTGTCGGCGAGCGAATCACCGAGGTTTTTTGGGCCATCGCAGCCGCGAAAGGCTGCGACCGGACGGCCGACGACCGCCTCCCCGGATGGAGACGCCCCGCCCTGCGCCTGAGGGGCCTGGGCTCGGGCCCTGGCCTCTATCGCGCGCCGCTTTGCATCCAATTCGGCCTGGGTGGATTGCGCCTCGGCGACGGTGGTCACGCAAAGCGTTGCCACTACCGCCCATATGCTGCTCGCCGATAACTTCCGCACTTGTTCCTCCCGTTGAGCCGAAAACTGTGGTTCTACCTGCCTTCATTTATAGAAGCGACGTTTCACGGTCGATCTCCCGATCCGGTTCGAAGGAATCCGTAGCCTTTTGGGTCCGGTTGCCAGAGACCGCCCAAGGCGACAAACTTCTGGAGCAAATGGAAGGACGAGCCCGAGAGGGCCGGTGGCAGAAGATCGAGGCGCTGTTCGCCGAAGCGGCGGCGTTGCCGGTCGAGAAGCGCGACTCGTTTCTGGAGACCGCGTGCGGGGGGGACCACGAGTTGCGGGCGGAGATCGAGTCCCTTTTGCGGGCCGATGAGACCCTTCGCGACCCGGTCGGCGCGGCGATCGAAGAGGCGGCGCAAAATGTCGCGGGTACGCACGGCGCGGACGCCTCGGTCACGCCGGTCGCCGAGGGCGATCGCATCGGCCCTTACCGGCTGATCGACGTTCTGGGCCGTGGCGGAATGTCGACCGTCTACCGGGCGGTTCGGGCGGATGAGGAGTACTCGAAAGAAGTCGCGGTCAAGGTCTTGAGGAGTGGCTTCCTCGGCGACGACACGCTCGAGCGGTTTCGCCAGGAGCGCCAGATCCTCGCGGACCTGGAGCATCCGAATATCGCCCGCTTGTTGGACGGCGGAACTCGCGAGGACGGTACGCCGTTTGTCGTCATGGAGCTGGTCGACGGTTTACCGATCGACGAGTACGCACGGCGACACGACCTCGGCTTGAGCGATCGGATCGCCGTTTTTCGCAAGGTCTGTGCGGCCGTTCAATACGCCCACCAGCGGCTGGTCGTCCATCGGGATCTCAAACCGAGCAACATCCTGGTGCAGCCGGACGGCACCCCCAAGTTGCTGGACTTCGGCATTGCCAAGCTCCTGGATTCGGAAGCTCCCGCCATGACCGTCACGGCGCGTACCTGGATGACCCCGGAGTACGCCAGCCCGGAGCAGGTGAGGGCCGAGCGGGTATCGACGGCGAGCGACGTGTACTCGTTGGGCGCGGTGCTCTATGAGCTTCTGACCGGTCGCCGGCCCTACGATTTTTCCACCCGAAACGCGGCCGAGATCGAGCGCATCGTCTGCGAGACGGTCCCCGCGCAACCGAGCCAGGCGGTGGCGGAGGACGGTGGTCCGGAGGACGCCGGGACGACACCCTCGGTTCCGTCCCGACGGCTGCGAGGCGATCTCGACAACATCGTCTTGATGGCGCTGCGCAAGGAGCCCGAGCGCCGGTACGGCTCGGCGGGCGAGCTCGCCGACGACCTGGAGCGCTTTGAAAACGGCCTTCCGGTGCGATCGCGGCCGGACACATTGGGCTACCGCAGCCGCAAGTTCATCCGGCGCCACCGGTGGAGCGTGGCCACCGCCACGCTGCTGGCGCTCCTGGTCTCCGCATTCGGCCTGCTCATGTTCATCCAGGCCCAGCGCTTGGCGAAAGAGCGCGACGTGGCCAATCTGGAGCGGGACAAGGCCCGCCGGGTGGCGGGCTTTATGAACGAGCTGCTGACGAGCTGGGACGATGCCGGTGTGGTCGCCGGCGATCTGACGGCCCGACAGCTTGTGGATCGAGGTGCCGAGAAACTGGCGGCCGGCGAGCTCGAGGACCAGCCCGGCGTGCGCGCCGCCCTGCTGGCGACGGTCGGTGAGGTCTATGTGTTTCATAGTGAATACACACGGGCGAAGGAGTTGGTCGAGGAGGCGCATTCGCTTCGCCTGGCCGAATTCGGAGAGGAGCACCTGGAGACCGCGGCAAGCTTCGCGGCGCTCGGTGAGCTCGCGTACCGCGCGGGCGACCACGAGCAGGCCGAAGCGCAATACCTCAAGGCCCTAGAGATCAGAAAGCGGCTCGCGGGGGACGTGTCGACCGAAGTCGCCGATTCGCTCGCTCAGCTTGCGACGCTTTTTCATGCGGCCGGCAAGTTCGAGGAGGCCGAGCAGCACTACGGTGGTGCCCTCGAGCGATATCAGGTGCTCCGGGGTGATGCCGATCGAACGGTGTTGCACCTGAAGCAGGCCTACTCGGAGCTTGCCGGGACACTGGGGCGAACCGACGAAGAGCTCGCGCTTTTACGCGAGGTGCTCACCGGCTCGATTGAGCTGTATGGTGAAGATCATCTTCGGGTTGCCGAAGTCTCCGGCCAACTGGCCGTTTATCTCAAGAACCGCAGTTTGTTCGACGAAGCCGAGCCGCTCTACCGTCGAGCGCTCGACCTCCGGCGCAAGCATCTTGGGGTCCACCACGCCACCGCGCAGTCGATGAACAACTACGGGATTTTTCTGCGCGCTCGGGGTTCGGAGGCCGAGGCCGGGTCGGTACTCAAGGAAGCGGTAGCGATGTACTCGGAAGTCTTTGGTCGCGACCACCCGACGATGGCTCTGCCCATCGGGAACTACGCCTCTTGGATGCTCGACAACGGATCGTTGGCGGAGGCTCAAAAACTGCTCGAGGAGTCGCTTGATCTCTTCTACAACGGCCCGGCGGGCCGAAACCATTGGGTCACGGCTTCGTTCAAGTCGACCTACGGCATTTGTCTCATTCGACGGGGCCGCATGGAGGCCGGAGAGGCCGAGCTCGTTCGTGGGGTCGAGATCTTGCTCGAGCAGCACCCCAAGCACCGCCGGGCACGCAAGGCCATCGCTCAGCTCGTGGAGTGGTATGGCGAAAGCGGCCGGCCGGAAAAGGCGGCCGAGCTGCAAGCGCGGGCAGAGGCCGCGTGGGCGGCCGATTAGTTCGGACGCGTGAAACAAGGGCGAGTCCAGCGACGTGAAACCAAGAGACGACTCACGCGACCTCAGCCCGGTGACCCGACTCCTGCTGGACTGGCGCTCGGGGGGTGCTCAGGCGGCCGAAGAGCTGGTTCCTCTGGTGTACGACGAGCTGCGGCGCCTGGCCGCCGCGCAGATGAGTGGCGAACGGTCCGGCCACACCCTCCAGCCCACGGCTCTGGTCCACGAGGCCTTCACTCGGCTGGTCAACGTGGATGTGCCGTGGCAGGACCGTGGCCACTTCTTTTCGGTGGCGGCCCGAATGATGCGCCGGATCCTGGTCGACCACGCGCGGTCGCGCGGTCGAGCCAAACGTGGCGGCGGCATGGTCAAGGTGTCGCTGGAAGAGACTCTTTCGCAGCCCGCTGCGCCGGAAGCCGGCGTCGAGGAGCTCGACGACGCCCTCGAGGCGCTGTCGGCGGTGGACGAGCGCAAGGTCCGGGTCATCGAGATGCACTACTTTGCCGGCCTGACCCACACGGACATCGCACAGGCTCTAGAGCTTTCGCCGTCGACGGTGGACCGGGATCTTCGCCTCGCCAGAGCCTGGCTCAAGCGCGAAATGGACCACGCGGGCAGCTCCTAGAAATCACGCCCGTTGCGATCCGTCGGGACGCCCGACACATGTTGTTGCGGCATTCGTCCGGGCCGCTAGCGCTTGACCGCGACGGCGTTGATCTCGAAGCGGGCGCCGCGCAGCAACGGTCCCGAGCCGATAAAGGAGCGCGTCGGGAAGTGGCTGTCGAAGTAGGTGCGGTAGACGGCGTTGAAGTCCTCGTAAAGTGCCGGGTCGGGACAGAAGATCTGTACCGAGACCAGATCGTCCATCGACGCTCCGTCTAGGGCCAGTTTGTTTTTGACTCCGTCGAGAGCGAGACGGGCCTCGGTCTTGGGATCGGCGGGGGGCTGGCCGGTGTCGGGGTCGAGGCCGAGAGTGCCCGCAACATAGAGGGTGCTGCCCGCGACGGCCAGATGGCTAAAGGGCAACTGGTCGCTTCGTCCCGGCAAGTCGAGGTAGCGGACGTCGTTGTGGTACGCGCGCAGCCCCATACCCGCCAGGATCAGGCCGATGGCCAGGACGCTCAAAGGAATCATCCATCGCGCTCGCATGTCGTGCCTCCTTCGTCAGGCATCCTAGCTCGTCTTCCGAGAAGGCAGGCTGCCCCCCCGGTCTCGGGCTCGGCGGCCTATTGGAGGCCGGTGCCGGTCTGTAGCGCGGAACGGGCCTGTTCGATGTGCTCGCGCACAAAGCCGCCCAGGCGCTCGCCGCCGTCGCCGTCGAGTCCGAGAAACCGTACGCCGACACCGATGATGTCCTCGGCGTCGATGTCGGTGTGGCGGACGATCTCGCCGCGGCCGTGGACCGGTTCTTCGTCCCGTGGCAGCTCGACGGTGAAGGGCAGCACCGAGCCGATCGGCAGGAAGCGCGATGTGCGCAAGAGCATTCCGGTGGACGAGATGTTCTCGGTCTGCCAGGCGCGCTCGATGCGCGCGGACTCGATGATCATCTCGGCCTTGACCAGGAGATGGGCCGAGGCGCGGTCGCTGATGTGGAGGGCCATCGCCACGGTGCGCAACACTTCTCGCAGACTCGAACAGTTGGTCACGCCTTCGCGGTGATCGCGTGTCCAGCGCTCGAGAGCACGCAGGTGGAGCGGCCGTGTGTGGAGCACGACGGGGCTGTCGGCCGACGCGGACTGGGGTCGCCGAAGCCGCTCGAGAAAGTCCGCGATGTTGAGACCGGCGAGCGGAAATTCCGTGACGATCAGGTCGAACGAGGTGCGGAATGCGCGTCCCAGCGCCGCCTCGCCGTCGATCACGCGCTCGTTTTTCGCGTCGACGATCGAGAGCAGATGCTCCAGTTGGTCCAGCACGCGCTGGTTGGCCGTGGCGGTCAGGACTCTCGGTGGGTTTTTCATCGTCGGCTCGCCCGGTCGATATCACTCGACTCGAGCATCTTGTCGTCCCTCCCCGCGCCTTACTATGAGGAAAGTCACTGTACGCAGGATGTGCGCAATCGTCGATATCTCCCGCGGTTACAATGGCCGTTCTTGAAGTTTCGCATCCTCAGCTACAACATCCATCGTGCGATCGGGGTCGACCGGAGGTTCCGCCCGGAACGGATCCTCCAGGTAATCGCCCACCACGCTCCCGACATCGTTCTTCTTCAGGAAGTGGACGAGGGAGCGCCGCGGTCGCGCGAGATGGATCTGGCGCTCGAGCTGGCGGTGGAGGCCCACTATCCGTTCTACGCGGTGGGACACAATGTGAGCTTGCGCAAGGGTCGGTACGGCAACGCCACGCTGAGCCGTCACCCGATCCTCCGGGAGCGCAACATCGACCTGACGGTGGGCCGCAAGAAAAGACGTGGCTGTCAGCACACGACTGTCAGGCTCGAGAAGCGGGCCGGTTATCCGCATCAGCTCGAAGTCTTCAATCTTCACCTCGGCTTGTCGGCGCGGGAGCGTCGGCAGCAGGTCGGTCTGCTGGCGAGCTCGCCGGAGTTCGCTCCGCTGGATCACGGTCGAGCCTGTCTGGTGGGCGGCGACTTCAACGACTGGCGCTCGCTCCTGCGCCCCTTTTTTGTCGATGCTTTGGAGTTCCGCTCGGCGACCGACCGCGTCCGGGGGGCGCGTACGGTCCCGATCGAGACCTACCCGTCCTTTTCTCCTCGCGGCGGTCTCGACCGGCTCTACTACCGGGGGCCCATTCGGCTGCTGACCGCACGCCGCTGCCGGCTCAAGGTGTCCAAGGTGGCGAGCGACCATCTGCCGATCGTCGTCGACCTCGAGCTGCGGTGACGGCGCGTTACCGGGTCGCGCCGCTCGCTGCCATGCGGGTGCTGCGCTTTTTCCAGCGCTCCCGGGCCTTGGCCCGTTCCTCCTCGCGATTCCGCGCCGGCGAAGTAGTGACCAGCGAATCCACCAGCCGCCGGCTGGCGGCGGAAATCTGCTCGACGGCGCGCTCGAAACTGGCTTGATTGGCCTTCGAGGGCGCCCTCATGCCGCTGATCTTGCGTACGTATTGGAGCGCGGCATCGTGGAGCTCGGCGTCGGTTGCGGGCGGATCGAAATTGAAAAGAGGACGTATGTTCCTACACATGGATCGAGGTTATCGCGTCATCGTAGTTCTTTGCGTAGCTCGCGCTTGAGGATCTTGCCGGTGGCGGTCATCGGCAGTTCTTCGCGCAGCTCGACGCGGCGCGGATACTTGTAAGCCGCCAGGCGCTCTTTGGACCAGGCGACGATTTCGTCGGCCGAGACTTCAGCGTCGGCAACCGGAACCACGAACGCGACGATCTCTTCTCCATGCTCTTCGCTGGGCGTGCCGAGAACCGCGGCCAGCGAGACCCCCGGATGTTCGAGCAGGGCCTCTTCGATTTCGCGCGGGTAGACGTTGAACCCGCCGCGGATGATCATGTCCTTGGTCCGGTCGACGATATAGAAGAACCCGTCCTCGTCCATCGTGCCGACGTCCCCGGTATGGAGCCAACCGCCACGAAGCGTCTCGGCGGTCGCCTCGGGCCGTTTGTAATAGCCCTTCATCAGGTTGTGACCGCGGATCAGGATTTCCCCGGGCTCGCCGACCGGGGCAGTGTCGCCGTTCTCCAGGGCGATCCGCATCCTGACCCCCCAGATAGGGGTGCCGACCGAGCCGGGCTTGCGGTCGCGGTCGAGCTGATTGAACGAGGCCACCGGCGAGGTCTCGGAGAGCCCGTAGCCCTCCAGGATCGGGACCTCGAACTTTTCTTCGAACCCGCGCAGGACTTCGAGGGGGAGCGAGGCGCCCCCGGAGGCGCACAGCCGCAGCTTCCCGGCGATCCGTGCGAGGTCCACGGCTTCATCTGGTGGGTGATGGAGTAGCGCCCAGTACATCGTCGGCACGCCGCAGAAGATCGTCACGCCGTGCTCCTGCATGGCGGCGAGCGCCGCACCGGGCTCGAAACGGGGCAGCAGCACCGAGGTCGCGCCGCTTAACACGTTGGCGTTCATCTGTACGACCTGTCCGAACGAGTGGAAGAGCGGCAGCACGATGATCCCGACGTCGTCGGCGGTGGCGCGGAGCATGTCGGCGGTGCAGCGGGTGTTGAGGAACAGGTTCGAGTGCGTGAGCTCGGCCCCCTTGGGCTGGCCGGTGGTGCCCGAGGTGTAGAGAATCACCGCGGTGTTGTCGGCGTGCGTCAGGGCCGCATCGGTTTCCGCCCGCCCGTCGGCCATAAACGCGCTCAGGGTGGATACATCCTCCGCGCCGAGGTCGGGCACACCGAAGTCGGGCGTCGGGGCCGCCGGATCCGCTGTGATCAAGACGAGATGTTCGCAACCGGGCACGGCGGCGAAACCGGCCGCTCCCTCCTCGCCCATCGCCAGCTCGGCGGTTCCCTCGAAGCAAAAGAACGCTTTGGCGTCGGAATCCTCCAGGTGGTAGGCGATCTCCCGGCGCTTGAGCAGAACGTTGAGCGGTACGACGGCGGCTCCCGCCTTGAGGATCCCGTAGTAGACGACGGGAAAGTAGGGCAGGTTCGGGCACGACAGCGCCACCTTGTCGCCCGCGCCGATCCCGCGGTCGGCCAAGGCGGTCGCGACGCGCGAGGAGGCGGAGTCGAGCTCGGAGAACGAAAGCCGGTGCGGGCCGAGGATAAAGGCGGCCTTGTCCGGCCTGCGGAGCGCGGTTTCCTCGAGGATCGTGGCCAGATTGAGCATCGTTTTGCGGTTGGGGCATCTTATCCGCCATCCGGCGCGTGGGCGAGGCCCGGTGTCGTATGATGCCGTCGAGCGTCGACTGGCTGGGCCGCTAGCCGCGAAAGGAGCCGAGTGGCGAAAGGAAGCGACCGCAGGACCCACTTCCTGAAGAGCGCCGCCCAGGTGTTTCTTGAGCTCGGCTACGACGCCACTTCGATGAACCTCATCGCCGAGCGCGCCGGGGTGACCAAGCCGGGCCTCTACTACCACTTCGAGAGCAAGGCCGACCTTCTCTTCTCCATCATGAGTTATGCGATGGACGTCATCGAGAAGCACACGATGGAGGCCACGGTCGGGGAATCCGACAGCGAGGCGCGGCTGCGGCGCATCGTCCACAACCATGCTCGGACCATCACCGAGGAAGAGGGTGGTGCCTTTACGATTTTGGTGATCGACGAGGCCAACGCGCTGCGCGCCGAGGATTTCCGCATCATCAACCATCGCAAACGGGCCTACTTCGGTGTGATCCGCGGGCTGCTCGAGGATCTCGACCGTCAGGGGCGGTTGCGCGACACCGACACGACCGTCGCCGCCTTCAGCCTGCTCGGCACCGTGATGTGGATCACCAAGTGGTACCGGCCGGACGGCGCTCTAAAGGGCGAGGACGTCGCCCGCCAGGTGGCCGAGCTGGCCCTGGCCTCGGTGCTCCGGGAGGCACCGCTCCCCGCCGGGATCGAAGCCCTTTAAAAGGGGACTGTCCCTTGATTAGCTGACGCCGGACGGCGCGAAGCAGGCGTGAAAACCCAGGTGGACCGGTGTCCGAAGCCGGAGCCTGGCTACCGGGCCGGCCACAACGTCGAAGGCATCGAAGACCAGAAACGAGCTGACGCGGCTCTCGGCGTCGAACTCCTGGCACAAGATCACACCACGGTCGGTGGCGTCGGGGTCGCCGACAAACACCGGCTCGCCGCCGAGATACCGGGTCGGCGGCGACTGGTAGTGGCCGACCTCACCCCGCGCCCAGTCGAGATGCACCAGGCGATCGAAGAACTTACGCCCCGGCGCCTCGGTCGCCGAGATCGCCAG
Organism: Candidatus Multivoradales bacterium; assembly: GCA_965224065.1. Taxonomy (GTDB): domain Bacteria; phylum Acidobacteriota; class Thermoanaerobaculia; order Multivoradales; family JAHEKO01; genus JAOTZA01. The sequence goes on along the minus strand of CBDCYF010000005.1, from coordinate 1,726,589 downwards.
GACCCAGAAATCCCGGTACTCGTGCGTCGAATACCGTGGATCGATCCCCGGGAAGTCGCACATCAGGTGGTGATCTAGCGCGACGCGCTCGAGCAGCTCCCCGGCCTCAGGATCCACCACATATCGGACTGGCCGCGCCCGCCGTACGTCGGTGAAGAGACCCGGCACGTCGTACTGGTCGTAGACCGGCTCGTCTAGCTCGATCACATCCACCACCAGCCGGCCCTCGCGCTCGAAGCAATTGGCCTGGTGGAGTGAGTAGCGCGAGCCGATGCTGACCGTGCTGACGTGCTCGCCGTCTTCGCGACGGGCGATCACCATCCGGCTGCCCAGTTCGGGCTCCCAGGACAGGGCTTCGAGGAGAGTCGAGCCGCCGAGTAGTTTCTCCATGGCCAGCAGGTGAGGGCTCAGGTAAAAGACCGAGAAGTTCGGGCTGAGGCCGAAGTCGTGGAGCGAGCACGGGAATTCGATACCCAGCCGGCGCCGGTAGACGAGTCGCCCGTCGTTGCCGAACCGGTAGAGATTGAGCTGCGGCCGGGTGGCGGAGAAAGAGACTCCGAAGTTGAACAGCTCACCGGTCTCGTAGTCGATGTTGGCGTGCGCCGAGAATGGGCTGATCGGATTGAGTTTGTGCCCGAAATCGTAGAGCCCACGGGTCTCCAGGGTCAGGGGGTCGAGCTCCCACGGGAGGCCCTGCTCGCCAAACGCGAGGAGCGTGCCCGCAAACGGATAGACGCTGACGTTGACTGGCGACTCCAAACCGATCCCGCGCTGCAGACGGTCGCCGTCGAAGGCCGTGCCAAAGGAGCGAAAGAGGGGCCTGCCGGCCTCGGCCTCCGCGGTGAACTTGGCGCCGCGAACAAAGCGGTTGACAAACCGAATACTGCTGCCGTCGAAATGCAGCGCGCAGATCATGCCGTCGCCGTCCAGCCAGTGCCGGTAGGCAAGCGAGCCGTTGTGAAAGCGGGCAGGCCCGTTGACGTAGTAGCTCCCGCGCACGAAGTCGGGGAGAGTGCCGTCGATATCCTCGATCCGGTAGTCACCTTCGCGAATGTCGAGGGCAAACGCCCGTTCGAGCAGCGGCGCGTGGTCGGCGTCCTCACGGACCGGTGTGGCTGGGGTGATCATGGGCGTTGCCTCCTTGTGTCGATCGTCATCCCCCGGCGTTGGCGGCCATCGCGGGGGCGGCGAGCCGTGGCGAAGAGCGAAACCGGTCCAGGACTCCCGGATCCAGCGTTCGCCATCGGTAGAGCGCCTCGTCGTGACAGCAGAGTGCCCAGCGCCGCCGCATGTCCTCGGGGTCGAACCGCAACCGCTCCAGGTCGATCCCCTCGATGTACCGGCGGTGGGTCACGACGCGGGGCTCATCGAGAACTACCGACGCGACGTGTGCGGCGATCAAGCGGGCCAGTTCGTGAGCGTTTGAGACCTGTTCGGCGAGAACCGCCCGGGCCTCGTCGGGGGAGGCGCCGACACAGTAAAAGGTCTTCTCGGCCAGGTCCAGCGTGGCCAGCTCGGTGAAATCGAAATAAACCGGTTCCTCTTGCGGCCGGCGGTGCTCCTTCTTCCATTGGAAGTAGCCGCTCAGAAGCCTCTGGACTCCGTCGTTGACGGGGCCTAGACGCGAGAACAGACGGAGAAAGGAGATCGTGAAGCGCTTGCGGGTGATCAGGTCGTTGATGAACGGAAAGACATAACCAGCAAAGTAGATCGTCAGCTCCCAGGTGTATTTCAGGGAGAAGCTCTCTGGGTCGCCCAGGGCGTCGTAGCTGGTCGAGTAGGTCGGCACATAGGCCGAGTAGACCGAGCGCATGAGCTGCTCGTAGAGCTGGCATTTGTCTTCGAGTGAATCGCCATCGCCATCGCCTTCGCCATCACCGGTTTGGATCGCGTCGACCAGGAGCGTGTTGTAGACGGCGATCAGATCGCTCCCCGGGCTGTAGAGCGGGTCGGAGAATCTACCGGCCTCCCCGGCCATGCCCCAGCGCTGCGGGCTGATGGTCTGGGCGCAGTCGTGCGAGAAATTCTTGAAGCCACCAAAATCGAGCACTTTGCGGTGCGGCAGATCGCGCGCAAAGAGAGGAAATTCGCGGCACACCCACTGGGTCGCTTTTTCGACCGAGAAGACGTCCTCTTGCGCCACGACTTCCCGGTCGTAGACCAGGCCGAGGCTGGTCTTGCCCTGGAGGGGGATGACCCAGAACCACAGACCTTCGCCCATGAAGTGGTTGGTGGCGAGCCAGGTGGGCAGATGCCCGGTAGAGCGCCGGTACCGGGCCTGGCGGATCTCGCGGGGCGTCGAGTCGGTGAGCTTCTGGATGTCGACCAGGCCGTCCACCCACCAGAAGAAGGCGCCGTGGCGAATCGCGTTTTGGCGGGCTAGGTCCATGCGGCGGGCGAGAAAGCGGTTGCGGCCGGTCGTGTCGACTACCCAGCCGGCGGTGACCTGTCGGGCCTGGCCGCCGGTCTTGAACGCCACTCTGTGCGGCGCATCCTCGCGCAGGCCGACATCGAGCTCGGAGATGCCCGGTTCGAAGGTGAATCGAGAAGACGCGAGATTTCTCACCAGCAGCTCGCCTTCGAGCTTGTTGCGATCGAGCTGATAGCTGGCGATGTTCGAGAAAGGCCGGATATAGGCCTGCGAGAAATCCTCGAAACGGTTGTTGTCTCGGCGTCCACTCTTCCAGTAGAAGCGAAGGTTGTACTTCATGTAGTGCTCGCGCAGCAGGTACTCCTCGAGATCCAGGACCTTCGAGAAATAGAAGCCGGCGAGCTGGACCAGAGACTCGCCTACCTTTTGCCGACGGGGCGGCAGCTTGTCGCGCCTCTCCAGGAGCAGAACCGTGCGATCGGTTTCGAGTAGTAGATGCCGCGCCAGCGACAGACCGGCAAGCCCGCCTCCCAGGATGACGACGTCGTAGTGGTCGTTTCCGCCAGTCATCGGTCAGTTCCCCGGTGTCGTCGGCGGCAGGTCCGCCGACCGGAGGATGTCGCGGATCTGCTCCTGATGCCGCCCCTCGTGGTTGGCCCCAAAGACCAGGACCTCGACGATGTTGTTGACGCCGAAGAGCGGGTGCTTATGGATGAGACGCGTGTAATCGACCTCGGGGTCACCCTCGAAGACCGCGGCCAGCGACTCGTGACTCTCGGTGAGGTCGCATCGCAGGTCCTTAGCCAGCAGCCCGGAGGTCGGATTGGCGGCTGAGGGATGACGGAAGGGCACCCAGCGCGAGCGCGCCATGTAGTTGAGCATCGCCTTGGGCAGCAAGCGGCTGTTGATGGTGAAGGGGACGGCGGCGAACTTCAAAAAGCTCTTGGGGATGGGAGCGATCGACACGTCGAACTCGACCAGACTCCGGTTCACCACGGTTTTCTTGCCGGCGTGGTGGAGCTCCAGCAGATCGGTGACGTCCTTGGTGATGATGGCGTCGGTGAGGATCAGGTGATGGAGCACCTCGCCGATCGACCATCCTCCCTGGCGCGGGGTGTGGTCGAACTGCAACTGAGTCAGCTCCGAGACGAGATCGAGGGTTGTCTCTCTCGCCTTTTTCATGTCCTGAAGCTCGTTGGGGATCATGTCTTCCCTCCGGTCTCTTTTGTTCTTCGCTCTACCGTCGATCAACCGGGGGGTGGCGGACCGAAGACAAAGAACAGCCCAATCTCGCACGGCACCGGCTTTTTACGGCGGGTCGCTTTCTCCCGGATCGAGATCACGACCCGGTTGGCTACGATGGTTTTGTCGTAGGTTACCAGCACCGGCGTGTTGTTCGAGAGCTGGAGGTTGGCGCTCTTGGGCAGTTTGCAGGTGATGACCTGGACACCGGGCAGATGGCCGGGCCCGGGAGCGATGTCGACCGCGGTGGCCTTGAGAAAATCCGAGCGGCCGCCGGGGGCCGCTCGGACCCTGACCTCGAGCTTGGACTTGTTGGCTCCCTCGAGTCCGGTGGCCCAGAGCTGGATCCCGGCGCCGGGCGTCGCCGGCTGATCGGCAAAGTTGAGGCTGCCGTCGTCATTGCACACCAGCGCGGGGCCGTTGTCCAAAAAGGCCGGCTCGTGAAACTCGCCGAGCGCGAGAAACGAAAAGCCCGGCGCAACCTTGGGGAGCAGAGGCGGGCTGTCGAAGGAGTAAAAGTAGAGGCCCGGGGCGACGTCGGCTACCGCGATTGGCTGCGGTGGGGCCTGGTGTGGGCTGTCGCTCTCGAGCTGCAGCTCGGCGACCCCCGAGGCGGTGTCGAACCCGGTGGGCATCAGAACGTTCAGTACCTGGGGCGTGGGCGGTGCCACAAGCTCGCCGGGCAGGCCGCCGACGGTGAAACCCGTGACGGTCTCGAGGTGTGCACCGAGGATCACGGCACGGCAACCGGGCGAGACCAGCGAACGAGCGTCCAGATCCTCGTTGTCGTGTGGCCCCATGGCCACACCCGCCTGGTTGAAAACACCGGCTGCGGTGATGGCCGGCCGTTCTGCCGAGACCATCCAGTCGTTGTCCAGACGCAGGATCTGCACCAGATCCGAGAGCTCTCCCGGCGCGGCCTCGATGCCGGTCATGGTGCGGCCGCCGACGACATAACACGCGTTGCCGACCGCGCCGCTGCCGGAACCGCCGGTCGGGATGGGCTGGGGCAGCGCGCGCCGCCAGCCCTGGTCCTTGGACCGGTCGCGGTCGTCGTCGGCGACTTCGGCCAGATCGAGCTGTTGGACTTCGGCGACGGTCGAGCCCTCGAAGCTGTTGCGGCCGCCGATGAGAAACGCCAGCCCGTCGATCCGCGCCGCCACCGCGTCGTAGGTCGGCGCGACCAGGTCGGGCCCCAGAGCCCACAGATCGTTGTCGATCTCGTAGACCGCCGACCGTTCGCTGACGGCGCTGTTCTCGCTCAGCTTGCCCTTTTTGTCGGGGAGCGCTCCGCCGGCTACGACGACCCGCCGGCCGGCGGCTACGGCACTCGCGCCGGCCGACGGGATGGCCGCCGCCTGGCCCTTGCCGACCTTTCCGCTGGCCGTGTCCAGGATCTGGACCCTGCCGGTGACCCGGCCCTTGCCGTCCACTCCGGAGACCACGTAGATCTTGGCGTCGACGGCGGTAGCCGTCGCTTCGGCGACCCCCAGATCGAGTTTGCCTTTCTTGGACCATGAGTCCGCGGCGATGTCGTAGACCTGGACGGTGTTGGTGACCTTGCCGGCGGCGTCGGTGTAGCCGCCAAGAACATAGATTCGTCCCTCGACCACCGCGCCCTGGGCTGAGGCGACCGGTTGCGGCAGAGACGCGCCTTGGTGCCAGTCGTGGGTCTCGGTGTCGTAGATGTGAACCGCGCCGCTGACGCCTTCGGCGTCAAAGCCGCCGACGACATAGAGACGGTGGCCCGCCCCTACCGTGAGGCTGTCGGCCAATGCCTCGGGAGCGCCGGCCGGCGGCCCGTCGATCGGCTCGCCGGCCTCGACGTGGCGGCTGACCAGGTTGAGATGGGGGTGAAAGTACACGCTGTACGAATCCGGCGGCCGCAGGATGCCGTCGGGGTTGTCGCGGTCGTTGGGGCAGGCCTCGGGCGGAGTTCCCTGGAGACAGCGGTCGGGGTTGGCGAAATGGAATCCGAAGTCGCGGCCCCACGAAAAGGGCGGGAAGAACCCGACCGGCATCGGGGGCAGAAACGGGAACAGACCGGTGGGGGCAAAGGTCTCGCTGCGCAGGCTGACCCCGATGATGTTTCCGTGCCGGTCGGTCTCGAACTCGAGATCGGCGAAGACTGCGGGTGGCGGAATCGGTGGCTCGTATTCTTTGGGGGGCTTGAAGCCCGGCGGCAGAGGCAGGGGCGGGTAGATATAGGGGAAGGCATACGGGATGCGGTTGGCCTTGTCGGTGCGGCCGATGGTCGTGCCCTGAAAGGTGCAATAGATGCTCAGGTCCTCGACCCGGCCGGTGTTGAGGTTGAGCCGGCCGCGGTTGGTGGTGTCCAGGTTGTTGAGAAACGGCGTGGGAAAGCACAGCGTCTGAAAGAAGTCGAAAACCTGACCGCCGCCCCACTCGATCTGCACCGGGGTCCCGACGGCGCGGTAGGTGAGCTCGAACTCGGCCCAGTCGCCCTTGGGCTTGTCGAACTTGAAGTGGAGCCAACCACTCAGCATGGTCTCGCCGGCCTTGGGGCGCTCGCCGAGGAAGTCGGGGAAGTTGACAAACTCGTCGCCAAAATCGCTCGTCTTGCTGTCGATGGCGCAGGACAGGAGGCCGGTTTTGGGCAAACGGATCCGGTGCTCGCCCGCGATGGTCGCGGCGATCTCGTCGATCAGCGCCACCTGGTCCGCTTCGAAATCCCACGACTCGCCCTCGAAGCAATCGAGAACCTCGGTGTAGACGTGGATGTACTTGCCGTCTTCCGGCGGGAAGCGGCGCTTTCCGTCCGGCCCCTTGGGTGGGTAGTCGTGCTTGCGCCACTCGGGCGGCGGATCCGAGCTGCACACCTCGCAGGCGAACTGGGCCACCTTCTCGTTGCGGAACTCTTCGAGCGTCACACAGTCGCGAATCAGCTCCTCGTGCTCGGGGAACGCGACGTGCAGCTCCGGCTTGATGAAGTCGATGTTCCAACGGACCAGCTTGTAGAGGGCGCAGCAGGATGATGAGGAGCTCATGTTCCAACCTTTCTTTCTAGGCCGCTCGCGGCCGGGGGCGGGCCGGGGGCAGGGTGAGCAGCCCCCGGCGGCCGATAGTTATGCAGCTTTGGGCTCGGCAGTCGTGATGGACCGCGTCGTGGTAGCCCTGAGCGATGAGCGAGTCGATATTTCCGATATCGAAATTGAGCAGATCGGAGGCCCCTCCCAAGTCGGTGGCGGGACGGTACTGGTGAAGCGTGATCAGCTTGCGCTGCTTCCCGGTCGCTTCTCTCTCCACCACGTCGTCGAGCACCCCGATCGCCTGGAGCGAGCCGCTTTCGGCCGGGATTCGCTCGCCGCGTTGGAGGGAGTCGATGATCTCGAGCGCCCGGTTGATCCGCCGGGCGGTGGCGATGTCGGTGCGCAGCCGTTGCGCGGTCATGATCGAGTAGGAGCGCACCATGGCGTCAAAGGTGTTGGAGGAGCCGAGATCCGAATTGCGGACCAGCGGATCCAGATAGACGACGTGCAGATCGGTCGCGCCCGCCCGGAGCGCCGGCTTGAGCGGCGTGTTGATCAACAGGCCGCCGTCGACATAGAGCGCCCCCTCGATCTTGACCGCGGGAAAAAGACCCGGGATCGACGCCGAGGCGAGGATCGCGGCCCGGCCCAGCCGGCCTTGGAACTCCTCGGTGTGAAAAACACGCGCCACACCCAGGTCCCAGTTGGTCGCTGTGGTGGCGAGCCGGCGGCCGGAACGTTGAATGCCGGCGAAATCGATCGTGGCCTCGATCGACTGCGCGAGCGGGAAGGGAGAGAAGACGGCGGTGAGGTCGACGCTCTCCAGCAATCGGGACGCCAGAGTGCCCCCTTCGGTCACAAACTGAACACCGGTCTCGACCGCGCGCGCCGACAGGTAGGCGGCGTCCACCGCGCTGGTGACGCCGGTGGTAAACGGGCGCAGAAGACAGCCGATCTGCAGGCCTTGAAGCGGCAGACCGCGCAGGCGATAGACCCCGTTGCCGCAGGTCGTCAGCCGATCGGCCAGCCGGTCCCGCCACACCGTGGCCAGGTAGTTGGCGGTCGACCAGGCCGCCGTACCCGGCTGCGAGGACATGACCGCGGCGTTGAAAGCTCCCACCGAGGTCCCGGTGTAGACCACCGGCTCGATCGGGCGATAGCCGGTCGATGGCGAGTGCCCGGACAGTACCGCCTGTAGCACCCCGACCTCGTAGGCGCCGCGCGACGCCCCGTCCGACAGGACGAAGCCACTTCTTTGGCGACCACCGCGCCCGTTCACGCGCTCTCCCCGGTGACCACCCAGCGCGGCAAGTGCTCGGTGTCCAGCCAATCCCGAATCTGGCGCCAGGTTTGGAGCGATCCGACGATGGTGTTGTAGTGCTGGGAGAAGTGCTTGAGGATCAAGTCCTTTTCGAACTGCCGCCGCGAGATACAAAGCTCCCGGGCGGCCAGACCCCCAGTCATCAGATTGACCAGGGCGATCGAGCCGAGCACCGGGTCGACGCTCGCGGTGCTGAACGGCACGCGGCGTGCCAGGTTGAGAAAGGGCTCCGTCATCGCCGATGTCGCGCCCTGCGAGACCGTGTCGGTCATCCGACCGGCGATCTCGAAGGGGTTCATCGGGAAGTTGACGATCGATGTGGGACGGTTGGCGACAAAGAGCATCGACACCCGGACCCTGCCGTCCGAGAGCACGTCGAAGTCGATGGTCTGGAAAGCGGCGTCGAACTCGCCGGGGCCCCAGCCCAATAGGCTCGGGCCGGGGTTCTTGATAAAGGCGTACCCCAGGCCATAGCGACCCAGCCGGCCCTCGCGCGCTTTTGCGTCGTTGGTCAGAAAGTCGGGGGTGAGGATCAGCAGGCTGTCCTCGCGCAGCGGCAGTGTCATGAAGGGGCCGTTGGGCCCGAAGGGCTGGAAGGTAAAGTTGAAGTCGAAGATGCGGACCTTGACGACGATCCACTCGAACTCCGGCCCGATGCGCCGCAGGTCGATGATCTCGGAGCGTCTGTCGGCTGGAAACTTCCCGACCCTGCCGCCGTCGCGGAGCTTGTAGTAGAGCTGGGAGTAGCCAAATCCCTGGAGCTGGGGGTCCTCCGACGGGCACCAGCTCAAGGGGCGGAGCAGAGGCGGCGGGTTGGCGTCGGCGCGGGTATAGGCCTGCGGGTCGCGGAAGTCGCTGACCCGCATGAAATAGCGCAGCACGAACTGCTGCACCTGCCGGTTGAGAAAGCCGGCCGCCTCCGACCCGCTCCGGGCGGGAGATTTCGGCTGGTCGTAAAACTGGGTCTGGAGTGTGCCGAGGACCGGCAGCGGACGGCCCTCGACGGGCGCCTCGTCAAAGAACCCGTATGCGACGTCGGGCCGGTTGAAGGTGAACGCAAGCTCGAACCGGTCGTCAAAATCGCCCCGGCCGGAGTCATCCCACCAGGCCTTGAGATCGAGACCCCGGCGCAGATAGAGATCCACCCGGTCGACGATCCGACGGTCGCGAGTGTTGAGCTCTGAGGCCTGCGGTTCCATGGCGTGCTCCGTCTCAGGTGTCGGTGAGGGCGAAAAGCGAGTCCAGACGGCGGGCGCTCTTGAGGGAGCGGTACCGATCGAAGGCGCGCTGGCAGGGACCGGTGACCGTTGCCCGCCATCGCTCGCCCCATCTCTTGGCGGCCGCGCCGGTCCAGGGTGGGTCGAGAAACCCGTTCAATAGGGGATCGAATCCGCGCGCGTCGAGCCACAGAGCAGTGGCGTTTGCGACGCCCCGGATCGCCACCCGCCGGGCACTCCCCGCGGGCAAGCTCTCCAGCAACCGGGCGACGACCTCCGGATGGCCCAGGTTGACCAGCGTCACCGCCCAGGCCAGCCCGGCAAGCGCGTTGGCTCTCCCGAGCTCATGCGGAGGCTCGCACCAGGCGCGGCGAGCCGCGTAGCCCGCCGCGCCCGGCCAGGCCGAGGAGGGGCAGAAGTAGAGTCCTCGGCCGACGCCGTGCCAGAACCACGGCAGGAGATCCGGCCGGTCCCGGTCGAGCTCCCGGTCGAGCTCCCCGACGCGGTCCGGCGCCAGGGTGACAGCGGCGAATCCGAGGGCCTCGAACGTGGCGCGGCCATAACCGGCGAGCGAAAAACCGAGCGCGAGGCTGGCGAAATGGGCTGCCGGCGCCGCCTGGGGGCCGAGCCCGGCGCGCCGATCGGCGCGCCGGTCGACGCGCTGGTCCAGGTATCGAGCGGCCAGCGAGAGCCCTTGCCCGGTGTGCAACGGCATCCAGGCCGACTCCGGTATCCGGCCGGTGGTGAGCCGATCGCGCACCGCCGGGGCCCGTCCGACCGCCTTGCTCTCGGCCGCCGCGTACCCGAGCCCCTCGAGCACCCAGACCGCCATGTCGGCCGGCAAGCGCCCTGCGGCCTCGACCCGGGCCGCCAATCCAGGTTGCTCGGTCGCTGACCCTCCAGGGAGGTAGGAGTCGGGATGGTGGAAGGCGTCGAAGACCCGCAGCCGGTTGCCGAGCTCGGTCCACGTCCATGCACCGGGTGGACCCGGACCGGCGCGGGCGGACCGGCGCACGGCCTGCCGCCAGAGGAGGACGCCGAGGCGCACCAGGAGACGAGCCGAGACCCGGGGGGCGGCCCACACCGCCGCCCCAGGGTCCGGCGCCCTCTCCCGGTAGCTCACCTGGCGTGCCACGGCCAGGCCGTGCCCCGTCAGGGCTTCGACCGCTCCGACCACCATCTCGACCCGTTTAAGATTTTGCGACCGCGGCCTGGATTCCCCGCAGCGCCCGGATCTGTGCCTCCTCGTAGTCCCACGAGGGCTTGCACCAGGAGTCGAGGACCTTGGTGTAGACCCTCAGGTTCTTGCCGAACTCGGGGTCCTTGCACTTCTCCTCGTGGTGCCGGCACACATACCGGGTGATGATCTGGTTGTGGATCTCGTCGATCGTGGTGCAGTCGTCGAAGATCTCCTGGTGGTGCTCCAGGACCCGGCTGGCCTCGCCCCGGCGCACCTCGGCCAGGGTGTAGTCGACCAGCCGTACCCGGTCGCTGCCGGTGTGATACGTGCGCTCGCAGCACGGGCAGTCCGACTTGCAGCGCCCACCGTCACAGCGGCAGCCGGGCGGGCAACACGACACACCGCAGCACTCGCCCTCTTCCTTGCAGTGGAAATCCTGCTTTGCCGGCCAGGTGCTGGGACAGGCCTCGGCGAGCGCCTTCACCGGGGCCGCCAGCGGGACGGGAGCGCCACACGCGTTGGCCGCGGCAGCGCTGCGGCTGACGCTTTCCAGGACGCGGAATGGCGCCGCCATCATCTGTTCGAATAGGTTGATCATTTCCTGCACGGTCTACCTCCTCTGAACGGAGCCGGAGACTCCGAGGCTGGGTCGGTCCGCGATAGGCGGAGCGACGGGTTCATCGCCGTCTCCCGATGGCTCGGAGCAAGAGCGCCCCCAAGATCAGGAATATCGGCACAACGACACGGTTTGTGTCGGTATGGGGAAAGAACTCGGCCAGGCGCGGAGCGCTGAGCGCCAGCGCCGCCATCGCGATGGCCACCACCGCCAGACCGGTATCGTTCCGACCGGTATCGGCGCCCGTCCGCGGACCGGCGGCGGGCCCAGGGGCGGCCTCCTCGGGGGCGCGCTCCAACAGTCGGTCGACGTGGTGCGGCAGGGCGGTCATCGACGCCATGTAGCGCTCGGCAAGCGCCACCATCTCGAGTGGATCGGACAGCCGCTCCACCCGGCTCCAATCGTCGAACAGCCGCCGGTCGTCGAGGGCGTCGCGCAGAGCGTCCCGGTCGCCCGTGTCGCCGGACGGTTGGATCCGAACCGCCAGCCAGAGCGCGCCGCGGAAGAACTCGGCGAGGTGAGGCGGGACCTGTAGCCCACAATCGCGGGTCAGCCGCCAGTGGAGCATCAGGTGCTCCGCCACGCTCTCGCCGCTTTTGCTCAATAGGCCGTCGTGGAGGGGAACGGCCTGCCGCATTCGCTTCTCCAGAAGGCCGGCCGAGGTGGCCGCCGGGTGGACCTCGATCTCGCGCGCCAGGGATTCGAAGGCGAGGCGCGAATCGTGCTCAGCCGCCGCCTTGAGATAGGTCCAGAGGTTGGCCTGCGAGGCGCCTCGGGCCCTGGCAAAGCCGGCGCGGGCCAGCGTCAGTTGTCCATCGGCGCACCGCGTGAGCTCTCCGGCGACCGGGAACCAGCGTCCGGCGAGCGCCAGATGGAGCCAGCACCCCGCCAGGTGCCGCGCGGACTCGGGACAGTCAGCGGCCACCGGCTGTCCCTCCGCCGCGCGCGATCCACCGGGGTGATCCAGGGTCAGGATGCCGGCGCCCGACAGTTCGGAGTGCGTTTGGGGAGCGGCGACGCCGTGCGGCACGGCGCCTGGGGCGGCGAGATCTCGGAGCGCCTCGGCCGTCCGGCCGAGGTCCGATCGATGCTCGACGTCTCGAGCAAAGTCTTCGATGGGCGCCATCGGGTGGGGAGACCAGATCGACAGTCTCTCGAGCCAGCCGGGCAAGACCTCCAGGTCTTGCTCGAGCTCGGCCCTGAAGTCGGGATGCTCGATCCGGACCTCGACCGCTTGTCCCTCCCGCGTCCAGGCTCGGTGGGTCTGAAAAAAGATCCCCGACTCGAAGGGCTCGGGCTCGAAGGTCGGAAAAAGCCCGTCGAGCGGTTGGCCGAGAGCGGACTCCAGACGTTGGGAGACGGCGTCGGGCGAGCTGGGTGAGGCTCGATCGGGGATGCGCGCGAGCTCGAGACAGTCCGCGGTGTCGATGAGATCGGCTCGCCCGGCCAGGTAGCGTCCGTAGAGCGCGAAGCCGCCGCCGAGCTCAGTGGCGGCACGCCGTAGCCGGCGGTAGAAACCGTCCCGCACCCGCCGGCGGTCGAGCCCCCGAGTGAGTCGTCGGGGACCGGCCTGAAGACCGGCGCGCTCCAAGCTCTCGAACGCTTGGCGCTCGCGGGCCTCCACCGCGCGTGAAGGGTTGGGCGTCATGCGGCTTGCTCCCACCAGCGGGGCCCGTCGTGAAAGCGAAAGACCTGGCCCAGCCGGTTGGTGGCCAGGAGCCTCGGGTAGATGACCTCCAGGGCCCGGTGACAGGGTCGGCGGACCAGCTCGGTCCAGAGCTGTCCGGTCCGCGGATCCTCGGGACGGTAGTCACAAAACGAGCGGATAAACGGCGCGCCCGGCGTGGTGTCATAGCGCATGATCGTCGCCGAGGCGATGCCGTTGCGAAAGCCGCGCATCCGCAGGATTCGCTCGCCGTAGGGGCGGATCAGCAAGTCGGCCATGATCTCCGGTTGTCGCTGGTTGACCAGCAGAAAGGCCCAGGTGATCCCGGCCCTGGCGTTGTGGAGCGCCAGCTCGTCGGGTGCCTCGGCCTCGGCCATCTCATAGGCTTGCCAGATCGAGAACGGCAGAAAACTCACCGGTGTGAAATAGAGTGCCCGGCCGGCGCCGTGCCAGAAGAATCCGCGCAGCTCCGGCCGGTTGTGACGCAGGATGCGGTCGATGTCGTGCGTCAGCCGGGGGAAGAAAAGGCGAGTGACCAGGCCGAGTGATTCGAACGAGGCGCCCTCGCTGCCCGGTGTGGCGTTGGCCGGTGTGAGGCGCAGGATGGTCTCGACCGTCCTGGCGAGCCGGTCCGGCTGCCGGATGGCGGGCAGATCTTCCAACCCTTGGTCGGCAAAGGCCAGACCGATCCCGGCGTTGAGCATGAGAAGGGCGGAGGAGGGAAGACCACGCACGACCGACGGGAACAAGATTCCTCGCGGTGCCCGCCCTTGGCGGTAGAAGCTCTCGCCGTAGTCGTGGCCGAGGCCCTCGATCGCCCACAGGGCGCGGAAATCTCCCAGCGCGTACGAGCGCCGCACCAGCTCTTCGAGCGGCAGTGGAAACCCGGCCGAGGGCACGCCGATGAGACGGCCTACGCTCAACACCAACACAAAGATCTGGCTCTTGTTCACCAGCTCGAGGGCGCCGAGCTCGGCGTCGCCGCGCAGGGCGGCGCGGCAGCCGGCGGCGGATCGCACCGCTAGGTCGGACGCGAGGTCGGTCCAGGTGCACGGGTTGAAGAGCGAGGGGTTGACGACCTGTACACCGATTCGGGCCATCCGGCGAAGGTTGGACTCCACATCGGCGGGCAGCGCAGCCGAAACGGGAGACGGGCTCCCGGCTCGAATCTGCTCTCGGGAGATCGTCGGCAAGAAAATCAGGTCTCCTTGTCGCGGCGGCCCCGCAGGAGATCGGCGGCGCGATCCAGAAAGGGCTCGAAGATCCGGGTGCCCTTCGAGACGGTGTCCACCGTTTGGCTCTGCATTCGCCGGCCAAACTTGTAGAAGCCGCGCATCGGCTCGGTCAGCTCGTCCTCGGCGAGGTCGCTCACCCGATCGAGCGACTGTCGAACCCGGTTGGGCCCATCGTCGGGCTCCAGGCCCCGGCGGAGCTGATCGGCGCCCAACACAGAGAGCGCCCAGGAAAAACGCATCAGGGACTTGGCCAACTCACGCATCTGAAGAACCTCCAAGAGTCATCTGATTGGTCTCATCCGATCGATTTCATCCGGTGTCTCGCCGCCAGAGACTCGCCAGCTGGCGGGCCAAGAGGGCGCCCGCGACGGCGAGAAACAGCAGCTCGGCGGTCGGCAAGTTGACTCCCAGCTCGGCGGAGCCCGGTTGGCCTTGAAAAAGCCAGGCGACCCCGAGGATCGCGAGCGCCAGATACAGGGACCGGCGGGAGGTGCCCGGGCGATCCGATGGCCTCCCCGGCGCTCGCGGCCGGGAAGCCGAGCGCCGCTCCACCCACGTCGCGGCGCGTACCGGGCCGTCTACCATCAACCGGCTGGCGGCGCTGACCAGCGACTGGAATCGCTCGGCGGAGAGCCACTCGCGCCGCGCTTCTCGGCCGAGCTGTTGAGCGCAGGTCTTGCCGATGTGCCGGGTGATGTCGAACGCGGGGTCGAAACGGGTCAGCAGCCCGTCGATGGCAATGGTGGAGCGAATGTACTTGACGATGTCGCGGTCGGGCAGCACGCCGGTGCGGCGGGAGAGCGTCAGCATCTCGTCGAAGATCCGCGTGATGCTGACCCGCAGCCGGCGCTGATCGCCCAGATGCTCGTACCAGCCTTGCGACAGCCGACGCAGACCGTCGCGGAGGGCGCCGATGTTCGAGCCGGAATCCGACGAGGTGATCGTAAGGTACTCCTCGGTCAGCGTCTCGATGTCGCCGCGGGCGAGTGCCAGCGTCATCGACAGCAGATGGCGCCGGGAGTAACGGCTCATCAGGCCGGTGATCCCGAAGTCGATATAGCCGACGACGTTGTCCTCGAGGATCATTAGATTGGCCGGGTGGAGGTCGGCATGGTAGATGCCGTGCTGAAAAGCGTCTCCGAGGAAATTGCCGATGACGTTGGCCGCAAAGCGCGAGGGGACGAATCCGTTTTTCTCGAGACGCTGTGTAAGTTGTTCGTCTCCCCGCTCCCGCGCCCGCAAATACTCGAGCAGCGTCACCCCTTCGAGGTACTCGACCACCAGGGTCCTGCGGGTCGTGAACTCGCGGTACACGCGGGGAACGTGCTGTGCCGGATTGGTCCGGGCGTGGCGCCGTAGCTCTTCGGAGTGCCGGGCCTCGTGCCGGTAGTCGAGCTCCTCCTGGCTCCAGGCGACAAACTCGGACGTCGGCTCGAGCAGCCAGTAGAACCGCTTCCAGCGCAGCCAGCGGATGAGCCGCATCGCGATCACCATGAGACGGACGTCGTTGGCGAACTCGATCTCGATGTTGGGTCGCTGGATCTTGACCGCGACCTTCCGGTCGTCCAGGTAGGCGACGTAGACCTGGCCGACCGATGCGGTGGCGATCGGCTCGCGCTCGAAACGCTCGAAGGTCGCGTCGGCGGCCGAGCCGATCTCTTCGCCCCAGATGCGGTCGGCTTCGGAAAACGAGAAGGGCTCGATTCGATCGAGCAGCTTGAGCAGAGCGTCGCAGGATTCCTTGGACAGGATGTCCGGTTGCAGCGCCAGCATCTGACCGAACTTGAGAAAGGTCCCTCCGAGCTCCTCGAACAGGACTCTCAGCCGTTCGGGCCCCGGCTTCTCGGGCAGCCGGCGGCCGATCGGCGATGCGCGGACCCACTCGGGAATCGCGCGCGCCAGGGCATAGCGGCCAAATACGCGCGCGATATGGACGAGACGGGCGACGCATCGGACGGTG
The DNA here is from genome assembly GCA_965224065.1 of Candidatus Multivoradales bacterium. Classification (GTDB taxonomy): domain Bacteria; phylum Acidobacteriota; class Thermoanaerobaculia; order Multivoradales; family JAHEKO01; genus JAOTZA01. The sequence continues at coordinate 1,710,791 of CBDCYF010000005.1, read as the reverse complement.
TCCTTCAAGGGGCCTCTGTGGCTCCGCTGGCTCCGAGAGCGTCTGTGGCCGGGAAGTTCTTGACCACCAGCTCGCCCTGTCCTTCCCGTACCTCGTAAAAGCGGTTGATCGCCGGCTGCTCGAATTGCTGAACCTCTCCCGACCGCGGCCAGCGCACTTCGAGCCGCTCCACTGTGTCTGCCGTGCCGAGACCGAAGTGGAGACGCAGCGAGTTCTGGGAGCCATAGCCGTCGCCGGCCTTGACCTCCCGCATCTGCACGCCATCGCCGTAGTGGAGAACCACCCGCGCGCCGACGGCGTCGCGGTTGGTGCCGAGCGCTAGCCGGTCGCCGGCGCCCACCAGGCCAACGGTCAGGAAGTTCCTGGTACCGCCGACGTCGTTGCGCAGCAGCGCGTGGGTGTCGGCGGAAGCCGCCACGGCGAGGTCGACCACGCCGCGGTTCCAGAAATCCGCCGCTGCCACGCCCCGGCTGTTGAGCAGCAGGTCGGTTCCGGTGGCGGTCGCGACCTCGGAGAAAGTGCCGTCGCCGTTGTTGAGCAGATGGCGGTTGCGCTCCCAGCCGTGCCAGGATTCGGTGCCGAAGTGCTTGGGATCGTAGAAGATCCCGCTCTTGTAACGTTTCTGCGCGCCGATGACGCCCTCGAAGAACTCGAGCTCGATTTCGGTGCCCCGGTTGTTGTAGACCCAGCCGTTGGCGGCGTAGATGTCCTGCCAGCCGTCATTGTCGAAGTCGGCCAGGCTGGCGCCCCAGAACCATCCGGGCGGGTTGGCCGCCGCGGCCCAAGTGGTGTCCTCAAAGGTCCCGTCGCCCCGGTTGCGAAGCAGGATGTTTCCCGAGCCCATCTGGCGGAAGACGGCGGAGAACTGGAACCCCGACTGGCGGAAGATCTCCCAGTACAGGGGCATGTCGCTCAGCCACACGCCCTGGCGCCAGGAATTGGCCAGATACCGTCGGACCATAGCGTTCTCGGCGTACCAGGAGTGCTCCGAGCGAATGTTGGTGACGTAGATGTCGAGCCGGGCGTCGTTGTCGTAGTCCCCCATCGAGGCGTTCATGCCCGCCCCGTAGGCCAACGATCCGGTCTCCACCGTGACGTCGGTGAAGGTGCCGTCGCCATTGTTGCGATACAGCGTGTTGCGGCCAAAGTCGTTGACCACGTAGAGATCGGGGTCGCCGTCGTCGTCGTAGTCGCCAAAGACCGTCCCCAAACAGACGCCGATCTCGGCCACGCCCGCCGGCTCGGCGACGTCGGTAAAGGTGCCGTCGCCGTTGTTGCGGTACAGCCGGTTGGGCTCGCCGTTGCGGGTGTAAAAGGTCGTCGGGATGTCGGCCCGCGGGTCGAGATAGCGGCCGAGATAGAGGTCCAGGTCGCCGTCGCTGTCGTAGTCGGCCCAGGAGGCGACGGTGGTGCAGCAGTCGAATGAGAGTCCGGCGATGGCGGTGACGTCGGTAAAGGTGCCGTCGCCGTTGTTGTGAAAGAGCTGGTTGGGCTCGAACGTGCGGCTGACAAAGACATCCTTGAAGCCGTCGTTGTCGTAGTCGGCGAAGACCGCCGTGCTGACGCCCGAGAGACCGGCGAGCCCGGTCGCCTCGGTGACGTCCTCGAAAGTGCCGTCCCGGCGGTTGCGGAACAGCCGCGAGTCGACGCCGTCCGGGATAAAGAGGTCGAAAAAGTCGTCGTTGTCGTAGTCGACCGCGGTCATGCCGGCGGGCGCGTAGCGCACCATGGCGAAGCGCAGCGGCGTGGTCAGGAAGGCCGGGTAGTAGCGATTGCGAAAGGCGATGCCGGCCTCGGCGGCCACGTCGGTGAAATGCGCGCGGTCGCCGGTAAAGCGCTCACCCTCGATCAGGGAGGCGCTTTCGATGTCGAGCATCCCGCCGGGCGTGGGCCGGAAGTCGAAACGGAAAAGCGCGCGGTCGACGGTCGGATGCTGGTGACCCCGCAGCGTGCCGATCACCTCGAACCGGATCGAAGCGACGATGTCGCCGGCGGCGTCCCATTCCTCCACCCGGTGGACGTGCATCACGCTCTCGTCGATCGACTCGAAGCCCTCGATGTAGCGTCGCCACTCGTCGATCGCGCCCTCGCGATCGAGTGAGGCTTCGCCCGGCGCGAAGCGATAGCGGGCGATCCCGTCCCGATCGGAGACCAGCGTGTGGGTGACCAGACCGAGCGGAGCGCCGTTGTAGTCGGAGGAGTAGTGCGATCCGATGACGCCCAGGTCCCGTCGGCCGATCGAGCCGCCGAGATAGCCGGCGGTCTCCACGGTGATCCGCCCGGCGTGGTAAAAGTCCTTCCCCTGCCGGTCGAAGATGTCGAAGGTGACCGAGGTGGCGATGGCGATCGCCGCGATCGCCACCAGCAAGATCGTGATCCGCGGGTGCCGCTGGGCAAAGCGTCGAATCGGTCCGCGGGGCGTCTTCGATCCCGCTGGGTGCGGCACCGGCTCGGGGGTGTCGGCCGGCCGCGGCCGGGGTCGCGCCGGAGCCGTCGCGGTGTCCTGAACTTCCTGAACGTCTTGGGCGTCCTGAACGTCCTGAGCGTCCTGAACGTCCTGAGCAAGGGGTGACGGCTGGGGGCTCGAGGGATTCATGTCTTCTCCTCCATGTCCGACATCGCCGGCTGGAATCGTGCGGTCTCGGCGGGGAATCGGTCGCGGGGCGGCCCTGTGGCGATGAGCGAAGCAAGATCCCGCTCAATCGCCGCGCGGGTCACCGGGCCGCTGTAGATGTTGACGACCCGGTGGGATGGGTCGAGGACCAGCGTGTACGGGATGGTCAGACCGTTGAAACGCTGGAAGACCTCCTCGCTACCCAGCAGCACGGTGTACTGGATCCCGTGCTTGGCGACAAAGGGACGCACCGCATCGGCGCCTTCGGCGTCGAGCGCGATCCCAACCACCTCGACCGAATCGACCTCCTCGGAGAGGCGGATCAGCTCGGGGATCTCGCGTAGACAGGGCAGACACCAGGTGGCCCAGAAATTGAGGACGATGTTGCGGCCCAGGAGCTTGCGGCTGTCGAGGCTCGGGCCCTCGAGCGAGGTCAGCTCGAAATGCGGCGCCACCGCGCCCACCGTCAGCCGCTCCGGCGCCTGAACACAGCCGGCCAGAAGAACCGCGGCGAGGCATAGGGCCATGCGCGCTCTCATGCGGGAGCCTCCCGGTCAAAGATCTGTCCATAGAAGATCGAGCGCCGCCGCTCGAGCATCTCGGCAATCGCCGCTTCGAGCCGCGCCCGCACGTCCTGACTGATTTGCCGGACGGTCGCCCGGTCGCGCACGGCTTCGGGTGGGTAGCGGCCGGCGACCGGGATGGGATCCAGAAACCAGGTGTGCCACTTCGAGGGCAGGGGCACGGTCGACATCGTCGGCGTGATCGGAAGACACGGCCACTCGGTGGCCCGCTTGAACCAGCCCCAGCGCAGCTTGCCGAGAATGGGGAAGATCTCGGCGCTCCCGACCGTGACAAAGGGAATGATCGGCGCCTGATGGCGGAGCGCGATCTTGACGAATTCGTCGCGTCCGAATTTACCCAGCCGGTAGGCGTTCCGGTAGCGGCGAAAGGTGCCGCGGATTCCCTCGGGGAAGACCCCCAGGATCCGGTCGTGCTCGAGGACCCAGTCGGCGTTTTCTTGGCAGGCGTGGAGACCACCGCAGCGGGTGATGAACGAGGCGAGAAAGGGAAACTTGACTAGGGTGGGGTGGATCAGAAACCGTGGGTAGCGTCGCCGGCGGGTCGCCAGCAGATGGAGGGCCATGACGGCGTCATAGGGTTGGTGCCCGCGGTGGATCCCGACCAGAACGGCCTTGCCGGTCTCGGGCACATGCTCGAGTCCCTTGACCTCGACCCTCCAATAGCGGTCGTGGAGAAAACGAAACAGGCCGCGGCCGCGGCGATCGACATAGTCGCGGTCGAACCCGTGATCGTCGTACCGAGGAGAGGGAGTCTTGTCGGAGCCGGTGTCGGTGGCTGTGGCGTGCCGTGCCGCCTCCAATGTGTCGTGCAGAGGCCGGAAGCCCAGCTCCCGCCGGATCTTGTCGCCCGAGACCGACCAGGGATAGCGGAGATAGTCGACCTCGGCAATGGCTCCCGCCAGGCCCATCCGCGCCAGAACCGCCCGGCCCAGCCGGTGCGCAGTGTAGGGGAGAGGAACGCGGAGGGTGCGAGAGGCGCCCAGCAGCCGGCACAGCGGGGCCACTCCCCGGGGAGCGACATGGAAGATGCCCGGGCGCCGCGTCGCCACCGCGCATTCGACGGCGCGCGCGAGGTCGGTTGCGCTCAAGAGCTGGATCGATGGATCAAAGCCGGCGACTGTCCAGCCGACGCGGCCGCGTACCAGACGGTCGAAGAACCCGCGGCCGCCGGGTAGGACCACCGGGCAGGGCCGCAGCACGGTCAGCGTGGCCCCATGGCGGTCGGCCGCGGCCGCCGTTTGCGCTTCGAGACGCAGCCACGCCCGAGCCAGTGGGTGGGCGACGCGCTTTTGTGTCGCGAACTCTTCGCGCACGTGTCCTGGGTGATGGTGGCTCGGCGGACTCGCTCGCGCATCCGAGATCAAAACCCAGTGTTCTGCGCAAGCGGCTCCGGCCGCCCCGACCGCTTCGAGCTGGCTGGCCAGGTCCTCGTCGCATCGCGGCGCGAGAAGGATGGAGTCGGGGGAGTCGGCGGATTCAGAGAGCGGCGCGGTGTCGACGGTCTCCGAGCCCGCCAGCTCGGTGCGCAGGGCCTCGAGGAGCGCTCGGCGTGGGCCCGCGAGCGCGATCCGCGCGCGGCGGTGCGCAACCGGCTGGGTGTGCGCGATCATCCCTCGAGCTCTCCTTCGACCAGGTGGCTGACGCGATCGAGGGACAGACGTTCCCGCAACGCTTCTCCAACGATCCGCTCGGCCCGGCCGCTGGGCCAGAGGATTTCGAGCTCCTCGATCCGGGGCTCGGGGCCGAGCCCAAAATGGACCGGATAGTCGGACTGCGCGGCGTATCCGGACCCGGCCTCCACCCAGCGGTTCATCGTTTTGCGCTCACCCGAGCCCTGTCTCACGGTCAGACTCAGCCGGGTGCCGACCGCGTCGGGCGCACCGTCGGCGGCGCGCAGCGCCAGAGCGAGCCAGTGGCCGGTTCGACGCAGACGGTTGAGATAGACGGTCGGCGCCGCGTTGTTGTTATTGATCACCAGATCGAGGCGACCGTCGCCATCCAGGTCGGCGACCGCCACGCCGCGACCGTCGAGCACGCTGTCGCCGCCGGCGGCCCGGCCGGCTTCCACAAACTGGTCGCCGCCGACGTTGATCATCAGACAGTTGAACTCGTAGCCGTTCCAGGAGTTTTCGCCGACAAAGTCGTGACTGAAGAAGAGGCCCTGTTTGTATTGGTTCACGCGTGCGACCGCACCGCTGGTGAAGGGCAGTCACAAATCGGTACCGGGCGTGTTGCTGATCCACCCGTTGGCGGCATAGAGGTCGAGATCGGTGTCGTTGTCGACATCCAGAAAGTTGACACTCCAGCCCCAACCGGTGCGCCCGGTATGGCTCTCCTTGAGCTCGGTGAAGACACCGTCGCCGTCGTTGCGAAAAAGGGAGTTGCCCTCCCCAAACTGCTGCCCCAGCTCGACCCAGTCCTCGCCCAGCAGGCGGTAGACCTCGAGATACTCGCCGGCGTCGGCAAGGATCCAGCGCGTGCGCATGACGTTGCGCAGGTACTGCTTGACCGTCATGTCCTCGCCGTACCAACGCTGGTTCGAGTTGACGTTCGAGGTGTAGAGGTCGAGCCGGCCGTCGTCGTTGTAGTCGGCAAAAGCCAGGCCCATGCCGGGGCCAAAATCCAGCACCCCGGCGTGCTTTGCCCGGTCGCTAAAGGTCCCGTCGCCCTCGTTGCGGTACAAGGACTTACGCCCGAAGTCGTTGGCCACGGCCAGATCGGTCAGCCCGTCGCCGTCGTAGTCGCCCGCCGCGACCGCCAGGCTCCAGCCGGTGTCACCGGTGCCGCTTTCTTTGGTGACGTCGACAAAACGCTCGCCGCCCTGGTTGCGGTAAAGGCGGTTGGGCAGACCGTTGCGGGCAAAGAAGGGCAGCCGCGGCAGCTCCTCGAACGCGTTGCCGTTGACCGCCAGATAGAGGTCGAGAAAGCCGTCGCGGTCAAAATCCAGGAGGGTTGCCGCCATGGTGGGCATCGACGCGTCGAGACCGACCTGCGGCGCCTCGTCCACAAAGGTGCCATCGCCTCGGTTGCGGTAAAAGCGGTTGGGCGCCAGATAGCGGCCGACAAAGAGGTCGCGGTCGCCGTCGTTGTCGTAGTCGGCAAAAATCCCGACGTGGGCGCGGTCGAGGCCGTCGAGACCCGCCTCTTCAGTCACGTCGCGAAACGCCGGCAGACCTTCGGCGTCGAGGCCCTCGTTGCGGTAGAGACGGCTGTCGACGCCGTCGAGGAAAAGCAGGTCGGGTCTCCCGTCGAGGTCGTAGTCGGCCGCGCTGACTCCACCGGCGGCGTGCTGCACCACGCCGAACTTGAGCTCGGCGCGGAACGTCTTCATGTCGACGTGGGGGTTGCGGTGATGCCGGTAGTCGATGCCGAGGCGCTCGGGGTCGGTCGCCACCAGCCCGTCGCCCCGGCCGGCGATCCGGGTTCCTTCGATCAGCTCATCGCGTGTGATCTTCCAGTCAAAGGCCTTGCCTTCGCCCTCGTTGACCAGGTGCCAGCGGTAGAAATGACGATCCTGAAAAAGCCGGTCCTCGCGGTCGATCCCATCGAGGATGAACTTGACGCTCAGGACCGCGGAGGTCTTCAGGTCGGTGTCTTCGATCAGATCAATCTTGCAGACCGTGCGTTCGATGGCGGACAGTCCGCCGAGATAGTTCTGGACCGCCTGTGCCAATGCCGGGCGGTCAAAGTCGTCATCGCCCACAATCGTGAGGTCCGTCTGCGTGGCCTCGCCGGCCACCGGACGGCCGCCCGCCGGCGTTTCGCTCGCCAACCAGCGGCCGCGGCCCGGCGAACGGTAGGCCGAGCTAAAGGCCTCGAGAACCGGGTCCGGGTTCTGCGAGGCAAAGGCCGTCTCGACGCCTTTGCAATAGGTCTTGAGAAAGGCGTTGATGGTCGCGCCGGTGTTGTAGAAACTGGCGTGGCGGGCGTCGCTGCGGCTCACGTGGGTCAGGGCCACCGGCATCATTGCCAAAACGACCAGACCGGGCATGGCGATTCGGCGCAGACGGATTTTTTGTTCACGAGTCATGCGGTGGCCGCCATCAGTTGTTGGGTTTCTTCATCGATGGGAGGGGCGAGGATCGGGGCATCGGCGGCGCGCGGAGGCTGGCGGCCGGTGACGTGGAACGCGGCCTGGATGGCCGATACGATCACTGGCGTGATGCCGCCACCCGGGCGGGTCCAGTGCCCGGTCAGATAGAGGTTCCCGACCGGGCCCTCGATACCGGGGCGGTCCGCCCCGAGCTGCTCCGGCGACATCTCCCACCCCAGCATGGCGCCGGCGGTGTTGAGGGTGAACCGTCGGGAGGTCTTGGCGGAAGCCGAAAGATGGACGACGATACGGTCGCGCACACCGGGGATCAAACTCTCGAAATGGGACAGGACGTAGTCTTCGATGCCCTGCTTGTGTCCTGGCCAGTCTTCGACGCCGTCGTAGTCCATCTCGAGGACCTTTTGCAGGATGACGACCTGGCCTCCGGGTGGCGCCATGCGCGGCTCGTAGACGGTCGGTGAGAAGACCTTGCAGCGCAGACCGTTGCGGCCGACCCGGTCGGGATCCCAGTCGTTCCAGTAGTACCCTTGGACCTCGTCGAGCCGTTGCTGAGAAACACCCTCGAGGCCGATGTGGGTGAGAAAACAGGGGAAGGACGGCCGCAGGCTCCGCACGAGCCCCAGGAGCTCGGGGGGCGTGGCGTCCGGCGGGAGGAGTGTTTCGAACGTCTGCCGAAGGTCGGCGTTCGAGACCACGACACCGGCGCGAACCGTCCTCGTACCGCGGAGTCTTCCGCGAGTGGTCTCGAGCCGGACGCCGGTTGCCGCTCCGTCCTCCACCAGAATCTGGTGGACCCGGGTGCTGATGAGGATGTCGCCGCCGTGGTCTTCGAAGCAGCGCGCGAGGTCGTCGGCAAAGGCCTGCGAGCCACCGACCGGGTAGTAGTTGCCGAGAAAGTACGACAGTCGAAGCATCGAATCGAACACAAAGGAAGTGCGTTTTGGGGGCGAGCCCCAGTGCGGGCAGTCGGCGGTCAGCACCAGTTTGAGCTTGCGGTCGTCAAAGAACCGATCCAGCGCCTCGCGGACGGTCCAGTTGCGGTACAACCGGAAACGCGCCGTCTCGCGGCCGCGGAAGTAGTAGAGAAGCCCGTGGAGGTAGGCTTCGTTGACCGTCTCGAAGAAGCGCTCGAGCGCCTTGCGCTGGTGGGGAAACTCGGCGTCCAGCTTGCGCCGGTAGGCGTCGAAATCCGCCGGTACCGCAAAGCGCGAGCCGTCGGGGAGATGAAAGGTATCGACCGGATCCATCTTGATCCACTGGGTCTCGACGCCGAGGTCGCACAACAGCCGTCCGGTCAGGGTGCTGGGGTTGCCCAGCAAGGGATAAAAGTGAGTGGCGGCGTCAAAGGTGAAACCGCGGCGCCGGAAGGTGGAGCAGTAGCCGCCCGCCATGTAGTGCTGTTCGACAAGCAGCACCGAGAGACCGTCACGAGCCAGGAGATTGGCGGTGATCAGCCCGCCGATACCGGCGCCGATGACCACGACGTCGTAGGACGCGAGTGGCTCGCGGTCGCGCAGTCCCCTGAAAGGCCGGCTCACCGGACGCTCTCCGCTGAGATCGGGTCGGGCCGGTTGCGGCCGTACTGTTCGTGGGCGCGAACAAACTCCCCGCTCACGATCGCCGCGCCCATCGACAGCTCGCCGGCCAGCAGGGAGGCGGCAACGATCTCGGCCAGCTTGCGGGCCTTGCCGGAGTCGGCGCATCCCAGGAGGTCCAGACATTCCCGGCTGGTGCCCAGACGGGTGCCTCCGCCCACCGTGGCCACGGTCAGAGACGGCAGGGTGACGCTGGCGTAGAGGTCGCCGTCGCCGGTCACTTCAAAGTTGGTGATGCCGACGGCCGAGTTGGCGACGTTGGCCACGTCCTGACCGCAGGCGATAAAAATCGCCGCCAGACCGTTGGCGTAGTGTCCGTTGTAGCCGATGGCCCCGGCCTGGAGATGGCCGACCACGGTGCGGTGCCAGACCGTGACCATGTCTTCGGGGCTGGCGTGCAGATAGGCCCTGACGACCCGAGCCGGCAGCCGGGCTCCAGCGGTGACCCGCTTGCCCTTGCCTCCCGCCAGCAGCGCGCCGCTGGCGCGCTTCTCGGAGTTATAGCCGCTGAAGATCTGGTAACCGGTCGCGGGGGTGTTGGCGACGATCCAGCGGCAGGCATGGTCGGTCGCCTTGACGATCATGTTCATGCCCTGTGCGTCGCCGGTGTTGTAGTGAAAGCTCACCAGCACCTCGCGACCCACCGGGTGCGTGTCCAGACGCAGCAGACGTCCGTGGCGGGTAGTGGATTCGGCCTCCCGCCGAACGTCGGCCAGGATGGCGTCGAGTCCCGTCGCGAAGGCGTGCGCGGAATCGATCGACGGCAGGAAAAAGACCGGGGTCACTCGGTTTTCGTCCTCATAGATGCGCGCGGTAGCCCCGCCCGCCTGGGTCAGCGCGACCATCCCACGCTCGTAGGAGCGCACCAGCGCGCCCTCGGTCGTGGCGAGCGGCACATAGAAGATGCCGTTGGCGGCCTCTCCGTGCACTCGTAGCGGCCCGGCAACGCCGAGCGGCATCTGGACCGCCCCGATCGGGTTCTCGATGTTGCCTCGCATGGCTTCGCCGTTCACCGAGAACGCCGCGACGTGTGGCAGCTCGCAGCCGGCGGTGTGCTCCAGCCAGCGGCGGCGTTTGCGGATCTGGGTGTTGTCGTAACCCTGGTCCCGCAGCCGGGGGATCAACTCGACTCGGCCAAAACGGTGAGCGTCGGCGGGTCGCGGTGGCTGGGTCTCCCGGATTGTCATCGGCGGGTCGCCATCATGTGGTTGGCGCTCCATAGCTCCAGCGCCAGGGAGCACGCGTTGCCCCTCATTCCAACGCTGGTCACCAGACCCACCGAGGCGTCGATCTCAGTGTTTTCCGGGGTCGCGCTCTTGAGCGGCAGGCTTTCGTCCGGTTCGGTGAGACCGGCGACCCCCGGTAGCAGCCCGGAGCGCATCGCCTCGACGAGGGCGACCGTCTGCAGGGCACCGGAGGCACCCAGGGTCTCGCCCAACATCGATTTGACGGCGGTCACCGGGATGGCGGCGGTGGCCTCTCCCAAGGCGGCTTCGATTCCAGCCGCCTCGTGAGCATCTCCTTCGACGCTGCCATTGGCCGAGACGCTCAAGCAGTCGACCTCTTGAGGATCGAGAGAGGCGGCGCGGAGCGCCTCGCGGATAGCCCGTGACACGGCGCAGCTGGAAGCGTGATGGTCCCGTCCCCGTGACGGATCGAACCCGCAACCGTGTCCTCGGATCTCCGCGAGGATGTGCGCTCCGCGGGCCTCGGCGTCGGCGGCGCGTTCCAGGACCAGCAGGGCGGCCGCCTCGCCGACCGAAAAGCCACTGCGCCGGGCATGGTAGGGAACCGAGCAGCCGATCCCGTCTGTCGTCGCGTCGCATCCGTTGCCGGAGTCGCCGTTTGGACAGGTCAGCAGACCCGCCTTGAAAAAGCCGTAGAGGGACTCGAAGCAAAGCTCGTCGGCTCCGCCGGCCAACAAGACCCGGGCGCGGCCGGCGCGCAAGAGATCGGTGGCGTAGGCGATCGCCTGTAAGCCCGAGGCGTTGGCCCCGGAGATCGTGGCGTTGATGCCGTTCAGATGGTGCCAAATGGCGGTCTGGCCGGCGGCCGCGTTGATCACGCTGTTGGCGAAGTCCATCGGCTTTGCGTATTTGGGCCCGGCGGACATGGCGCGGCGGTCGAACGCCGAGATCGTGTGGACGCTTCCAAACATGGTCCCCAGGACCAAGCCTACGTCGCCGTCGGTCAAGCTCTCCGTCGGCACCCCGGCGTCGTCCAGCGCCAGCTTGGCGGCGCTGGCGGCAAGCCGCGAGGTGCGATCGAGCGGTCTCAGGTTTCCTTTGCTCAGATAATTCTCCGCCTTGAACCACCTCAACTGCGAGACGTCCACCGGGGGCATGCCGTTTTTTCGCAGCTCTTCGTCGGCCACCGGGTGGAACCCGGTGTGCCCTTCACAGAGGGCTCCGTGGAGAGTCACCGCGCGATCGCCCAAGGACGTCAGTAGCCCGACGCCCGTAATCACCACCTGGGGCCGGCCGGTGCTCATTGCACGAATTTCTCCACCAACAACGAGGCGTTGTTGCCGCCAAACGCATAGGCGTTACTCATCGCGACCTCGACGTCGACCGGACGGCACTCGTTGGGCACGCAGTCGAGGTCGCATTCGGGGTCGGGTTGCTCGAAGTTGATCGTCGGTGGGACGACACCGTCGTGGATTGCCAGCGCGCACGCCGCGGCCTCGATGGCGGAAGCGGCGCCCATGGTGTGGCCGAGCATCGACTTGATCGAGCTCAGAGGCGTGCTGTAGGCGGCTTCGCCAAAGACCTTTTTGAGGGCGACGGTCTCCAACCGATCGTTGGTCGGCGTCCCGGTCCCGTGGGCACTGATATAGCTCACGTCTTCCGGGGCCCTTCCCGATTGCCGCAGTGCTTCGCGCATGGCGCGGACGGCGCCGGCGCCCTCCGGGTGCGCGGCGGTCATGTGGTGGGCGTCGCAGGAGAGTCCGCAGCCGGTGATCTCGGCGTAGATGCGGGCTCCTCTCTCGAGTGCGCGCTCGACCGGCTCGAGAACGAGAACACCGGCTCCCTCTCCGGGAATCATGCCCTGACGGTTGAGATCGAAGGGACGGCAGCAGTCGCGCGCGATGGCTCCGAGCACGGCAAACCCGGTGTAGGTGATACGCGAGAAGCAGTCGGCGCCGCCCGCCAGCATGACGTCGGCGGCACCGTCCCGCAGAGCGTCGAAGGCGTAGGCGATGGCGTAGTTCCCGGCGGCGCAGGCGGTCGGGATCATGATGTTGGGGCCGCCAAAGCCGAGCTCGGCGGCGACCAGCTCGGGGATCTCGTTGCAGGGGTAATGCGACATAAAGCCGCCGTCGATGGATTGAAAGTCATCGGCCAGGTAGCAGTCGTTGAAGCTCTCGACTTCCTGGGGCTCGCCCGAGGTGGTCCCCATGGCGACACCAGCGCGCTCGGGATCGACCGAGGCGATGGGAAGCGAGGCGTCGGTCAGCGCCATGCGGGCGGCGGCGACGGCGAACTGCGAGGCCCGGCCCATCGCCGATGGATCCAGATGGTGGATGTGGTCTTCGGGCTGGAACCCCTTGATCTCGGCGCCGTTGTGGACCCGGTACTCGCTGGTATCAAAGCGCTCGACCGGACCGATGCCGCTCACCCCCTTTAGGAGGTTCTCCCACACCACCTCGCGGCCCACCCCGACGGGCGTGATCAGACCCAGCCCGGTGATCGCGACGCGCGGCTCGGCCGCCGGTGGTTCGACCGGCCGCTGCGCCCGGCGGCCCGTTCTTTGGACCACGGTCAAGCCACCTCGCTCGCCGGTGATTTTTGGGCGGCACAAGATTCGACCAGCGCGGCGGTCTGGTTGACTGATGTGAGCTTTTTGAGCTCCTCGTCGGGGACGCCGAGCTTGAACTCGTAGTCGATGTCGACGCCGATCTCCAAGAGCGAGAGGGAGTCCAGACCCAAGTCGTCGATGAAATGAGCGGAATCGCCGATCTCGCTGACGTCGATGTTGGCTACCTCGGAGATGATTTCCTTGATGCGCGTCTTGACTATTTCGCCGTCCATCTATGTCCTCCTCTCAATCCCGTTAGCGGCGCTTCCGCCCTGCGCTCACAGCCGGAGCGGCGGTTCGACCTTGGCCCTCGGCAAAGAGCGCGGATTGCTATCTTGATTTCTACCCGCCCGATGAAGCGGGTGGCAATGAGACAACCGGTGCAAAAAAGGCCCAAATGAGGGGACTAGACCGTTGCTCGTTCGGCCAACATTTGAACTAGGAGCGGTCTAGACTCTGGTCTGCTTGAGCGATAGATCGCGGCAAGTCACCGATGGCGACTGCACCACGTGCGCCGTATGCGAGCGGCGGCTTCCCGACCTGTGATCGGTCCAGTTCGATCTAGACCAGGCCGGCGTTGACCGCTGCTGCTGCGGCTTCGTGCCGGTCTTTTGCCTCGAGCTTGCCGAGCAGGTTGTGTACGTGGTTCTTGGCCGTGGACAGCGAGATACCGAGGTGGGTTGCGATCTCCTGGTTGCTCAAACCAAGCGCCAACAGCCGGAGGACTTCGCTCTCTCTCGAGGTGAGACGTCCGACCGCGTCGACGTGCTGCGGCTCCTGCGCGGCCAGCTCCCGCATCCTGGACACCACCGAGGCCGCCAGACGCGGCGAGCAAGGCGAGAGCTTCTGGCGCAGCGCCTGGGCCGTGGCTGTGAGGTCGTCGAGCGATTGGTTTCGCAGCACGTAACCGCTCGCGCCGGCTTCCACAAAGGCCACGATGTCGCGGGTTCGGTGGAGCCCGAAGACCAGGATCTCAACCTGTGAGAAGCGGTCCTTTAGCCGCCGCGTGGTCTCCAGCGCGGGCCGAGTCGACTGACCGGTCTCGATCACCACCACGTCCACCGCCGACGATTCCAGCCAATCGGTGAGCTCCTCATGCTGGGTTGTCGTGCCGACGACTTCGAGCTCCTCTCCGGCGAGAGTGGCGCTGAGAACGTCGTTGGAAAGCCGGCTCCGGCAGGCCACCAGGACCCGCGTCGGCCCGTTTTGGGCATTCATGGCAGGGTCTCTCGGCAAGCCCCTAGTGACCTGATCGAGAAGCGCCCACTCCGCTGACCCAACCTCGTTGCCGCGCGAGAGCGGCCGCTTCCCACCGCTGCCCGACGTTGAGCTTGCTCAGTAGGTTGTGGACGTGGTTCTTGACCGTATGGGGCGAGAGACAAAGGTTCTCGGCGATGGTCTTGTTGGTCATGCCTCGAGCGATGTACTCGAGGATCTCCTGCTCGCGGTGCGTCAGCTTGTGGACCTCGGATCCGCGTCTACGGCGGTGCTGGCGCTCGAGATTCGCCAGGCCCGAGAAGAGCCGGTACGCCGCTTGGGGCGAGTAGACGGTATTGCCGCGAAGCGCTTCCGCGACGCCGTCGAGCAGTTGAGAGAGTGACGATTCTGGAAACCACGAGGCGCCGGCGCGTAGCGCCTCAAGCTCGAGACGGCTTCCGAAATCAGCGAGCTGGGCGAGCAGGAGGACCCGTTGGCGCGGGCGCTCGTGCCGGACCGCTTTCAAGGTCCTGCCGAGGTTGCCGCGGGTCGGCGTGTCGATAACCAGCAGATCGGGCTTCTCGCGCACGCACGCCTCCACGATACCGACCAGGCCGCGGAGCTGACCTACGATGAGATAGCCTTTCTGGGTCAGGATTCGAGCCAGCCCCTCGCGCAGGACGCGGCACTCTCCGACCAGGACAATACGAGCATGAGTCTCCGTCAACCCCACGACCTCCGTAGATTCTCGTGCCCTCCAAGGGACTGGAAATGCTCCCGACGCTGCCGTCAACGTTGCCTATAACTACGATTGCTGCCAATAAGTTACCACAAATTCGGAACAAAAGAAATCTACTTAGAAATTAGACTAGGAGCCACGTGTCCATCAACCAAAGAGTTCTGTTGAAGAGCCGTCCCGAAGGATGGCCGGAGCCCGAGAATTTTCAACTCGACGAGCAGCCGGTAGCCGAGCCGGAACCCGGGCGGTTTCTGGTCCGGAACGTCTATCTGTCGGTCGACCCGTACATGCGCGGGCGAATGAACGACGTCAAGTCCTACATCGAGCCCTTCGAGCTGGGTGCGCCTCTTGAAGGTGGCGTCGTTGGGCAGGTTGTGAGCTCGCGTCATGACGGCTTCCGCGAGGGGGAGTGGGTCAGTGGCATGTTGGGATGGGAGAACTACTCGATCTCCGACGGCACGGGTCTCGTCAAGGTCGACCCGGACCTGGCGCCGCTCTCGTATCACCTCGGCCTTCTGGGCGCGCCCGGGATGACCGCTTATGTCGGACTGGTGGGAATCGGGGAGCTGCAAGAGGGCGAGCGGGTGTTTGTGACCGCGGCTTCCGGCGCGGTGGGCTCGGTCGTCGGGCAGATCGCCAAAAATCTCGGGTGCCGCGTCGCCGGGTCTGCGGGCTCGGACGAGAAGGTCGCCTATCTAAAGGAAGGGCTCGGGTTTGACGCGGCCTTCAATTACAAGACGGTGGAGTCTGCTCATGAAGCGGTTCGAGAAGCCTGTCCGGAGGGGATCGACGTCCATTTCGAGAACGTCGGTGGACCGCTGTTCGAGGCGGCCATCTTCAACATGCGGCCCAACGGGCGGATCGCGCTCTGCGGGATGATCGCCGACTACAACGCCAAGAAGGACGAGCTGCCACCCGGTCCGCGGGGTCTTTTTGTTCTCATCGGCCGCAGCGTCAAGATGCAGGGGTTCATCGTCTTTCACTACCCCGAGCTGTGTCGGGAGTGGGTCGGGCGCGCGGCCGGTTGGCTCGGCGAGGGCAAGCTGGTGTACCGGGAGTCGGTTGCCGAGGGCTTGGAGAATGCCCCGGCGGCGTTTCTCGGGATGATGAGGGGCGAGAATTTCGGCAAGCAGATCGTGAAATTGGATGACGAATAGGGGGCGTTGATATTGGCCGGCGCCTCTGGCTGCGTCGCACTCAGCGTGAGCTATTTGAACGGGCGGGGGCAAGCCCCGCCCCTACTCCGCGAGGAGCGGTATATCCGCCGGCCTCCCGACGCGTCTATTGCGTTACGGCCCAGTGGCGAGGCGGCTGGCCGTCCTCAATCCAACTCCGACAGGATCCGCCGGGCCAGGGACAGTTTGTGGACTTCGTCGGGGCCGTCGTAGATCCGCGCCGCCCGCTCGTGGCGGTAGAAGTAGGCGAGGACGGTGTCGTCGGTCATCCCCAGACCGCCATGTACCTGCAGCGCGCGGTCGATCACCTTCTGGAGGGTCGACGCCACGAGAAACTTGATCATCGAGATGTCATGGCGAGCCGCTTTCCAACCGTGCCGCTCGATCAACCAGGCGGTGTGCAGGGTGAGCATACGGGCGGCCCGGGTCTCGGCGGCGCACTCGGCGATCCAGGACTGGATGATCTCGCTGTCCACCAGCATTCGCCCGGGGCCGATGGCGCGCTCGCGGGCGCGGCGGCACATCAGATCGATCGCCCGGTTGCAGATACCCAGCCAGCGCATACAGTGGTGGATGCGTCCCGGTCCCAGACGCTCCTGGGCGATGACAAAGCCGTGCCCCTCGGGGCCCAATCGATTGGTCACCGGCACGCGACAGGAGCGGTAGAGGATCTCCGAGTGGCTGAAAAAGCCCTCGCCCGAATCTCCCATCACCCGGATGTTGCGGAGGCGCTCGAAGCCCGGGGTGCCGGTGGGTACCAGGATCATCGAGGCCCGTCCGTGCGGAGGCGCCTCCGGGTCGGTGATCGCCATCACGACCGCGACGGCGGCTCCGTCGGCCGCGGTGGTGTACCACTTGCGGCCGTCGATCACATAGTCGTCGCCGTCGCGGACGGCCCGGGTCTCCATCATAACCGGGTTGGAGCCCGGCATCCCCGGCTCGGTCATCGAAAAACAACTGCGGATCTCCCCGGCGACCAGCGGGCCGAGCCAGGTCTCCTTCTGTTCGGGCGTTCCGTATTGGTGGAGGATCTCGATGTTGCCGGCGTCGGGCGCTTGGCAGCCAAAGACAAGGTGTCCGAAGGGACAGCCGCCGAGGGCCTCGGAGATCAGACCGATCTCGACCAGCCCGAGTCCCATGCCCCCGTATTCGCTGGGGTGCCCGGGGGCCCAGAGTCCCATCTCACGGACCCGCCGCCGTTTGTCCTCGATCTCGGGCAGGACGTCGTTGAACGGAGCGCTCAGGAAGAGACCTTCGAGCGGGACGAGCTCGCGGTCGACAAAATCCCCGATCGTCCGGAGGAGTGTGCGCGTTTTCTCGGGAATCTCGAAATCCATGGCGGCCGCCGCGTCGGAGCCGCATGATACGACGGCCGCTCGACTAAGATCCGGTCGACCGGCGCCGATGACCGCTACTCTGCAGATCGACCAGCCTGCTTCCGTCCGCCCCGGCGAAGAGCTGGAGTTGGGCCGGTTAGGCCGTTACCTGGTGGAGAACCTGCGCCAGCCGAACGGCGCGCCGGCGGACGAGACCGAGCTCCAAGTACTGCAGTTCCCCAGCGGATTCTCCAACCTCACGTATCTCTTGCGTCTGGGCGAGCTGGAGCTCGTCCTTCGCCGGCCACCGTTTGGCTCGAAGGTCAAGAGCGCCCACGACATGGGGCGCGAGTACCGGATCCTCGAACGGCTGGTGCGGGTCTATCCCAAGGTGCCGAGGCCGCTCTTGTTCTGTCAGGAAAAAAGTGTGCTGGGAGCACCGTTCTATGTGATGGAGCGGGTCCGCGGCCCCATTCTGCGGCCGACGATGACGGCCGCGGATGCGCCCAGGCCGGATCGGATGGCCGAGATCGCGCGGGCCTTCCTCGAGACCTTGGTCGAGCTGCACGCGGTCGACTTCGAAGCGGCCGGGCTGGGTGACCTGGGACGGCCCGAGGGCTATGTAGAACGCCAAATCGAAGGCTGGATTGGGCGGTATCAAAAGTCCCGGATCGAAGAGGTCCCGGAGATGGACAGAGTCGCCGGCTGGCTGACGGCTCGGCAGCCGGTCGAATCGGCCGCGGCCCTGATCCACAACGACTTCAAGTACGACAATTTGGTTCTCGACACCGAGAACGGGGCCCGAGTGGCGGCGGTCCTCGATTGGGAGATGGCGACGCTGGGAGACCCGCTGATGGACCTCGGAACCAGCCTCGGCTACTGGCTGGATCCTGCCGACCCCCCGGAGCTCAAGGCGCTGCGACTCAGCCCGACGACCTTCAAAGGCAATCCCAGCCGCGCGGAGATCGCACGGGGTTATGCCGAGGCCACCGGTCGCGGAGACGGAGAGCTGGTCTTCTACTATGTCTATGGGTTGTTCAAGATCGCGGTGATCGTGCAGCAGATCTACTATCGTTACCGGAAGGGTTTGACGGCCGATCCACGCTTTGCGCGGCTCGATCAAGGTGTCCTGGGGTGTGCTCGCACCGCCGTCCAGGCGATCGCCAAGGGCCGGATCGACCGCTTGTTTTAGCGTCTCGAGCCGGACACGAGGAGTTTTGTCGAGTTGATCCTGGAAGACAAAATCGTTCTGATCACTGGTGCCGCGCACGGCATCGGTCGCGCGCTTGCGGAGCGGTTTCACCGAGAGGGCGCGCGGGCCGTCGGTGTCGCGGACGTGGATTCCGAGGCCGCCCAGGCCGTGGCCGGGAGGATCGGCGGCCTCGCCTTGCGCTGCGACGTGTCGCGGGAAGGGGAGATCCTCGAAGCGGTAGACGCCGTCGAGCGGCAGCTTGGGCCGATCGACCTGCTGTGCTCGAACGCCGGCATCGCCTTTTCCGACGCTCCCGCCTGGACGGCGTCGTCGCAGCCCAACGAGCGCTGGGAACTGGCCTGGAAGGTCAACGTCATGGCTCACGTCTGGGGAGTGCGGGCGGTGGTGCCGCGGATGATCGAGCGCGGCGGAGGCTATCTGCTGCACACCGTCTCGGCCGCGGGCCTCCTGAGCCAGATCGGCGACGCGGTCTATTCGACCACCAAGCACGCGGCGTTGGGTTTCGCCGAAGCCGTGGCGATCAATCACGGCGAGGAGGGGATCAAGATCTCCGTGCTCTGCCCCCAAGCGGTGCGCACCCGAATGTTCCGTGGCGAGGAGTTCGAGGCTGCCGCCGAAGCGGCCAGCGTCGACGGAGTCCTGACCGCCGAGCAAGTGGCCGACGAGGTCGTCAAGGGTCTGGCCGCGGAGAGCTTTCTCATCCTGCCGCATCCCCGCGTACGGGAGTACGTCGAGCGAAAGACATCGGACTACGATCGGTGGCTCGCCGGGATGCGGCGTTTCCGCAAGCGGCTCTTTTCAGAACCCGGATAGGATCCTGGAGGAGAGAACATATCCATGTCCCCAATCGATCGGCCACAGGTCTCCGAGTACGGCGATTTCTACGCCGCCTACGTCGACGAAGTGCCCGAGGGAGACGTCCTCGAGCTCCTGGCGCAGCAGGGCAAGGAGCTTGTCGAACTGCTTTCTTCGCTTGACGACGAACAGGCCCGTTTCCGCTACGCCGAGGGCAAATGGAGCATCAAGCAGATCGCCGGCCACCTGGCGGACGCGGAGCGCATCTTTGTCTGTCGCGCGGTCTGCTTTGCGCGGGGCGAGACCGCTTCACTCCCGGGCTTCGACGAAAACCAATATGTCGCCGCGGCCGCCTTTGACCGGCGTTCACTCGCCTCTCTCGGCACTGAGTTGGAGCACCTGCGGGGCTCCACGATTGCCTTTTTCGAGGAGCTGTCCGCCGACGAGCTGATCCGTTCCGGCGTCGCCAATGGCGTCTCGTGCAGTGTGCGAGCGTCGGCGTTTTTGATCGCCGGCCACGAGCGCCACCATCTGCGTGTGCTGCGCGAGCGCTATCTCCCCAGCGTAACCTCTTAGGGACTTCGGCGCGCGGGGCAAATCCCGCGTCGTGATCGCTGCGTAACTAAGGGACGTCGGCCCGTGCGGAGCCTGATCGCTGCGAAATGGGGTGATGGGGTTGTCCGGCCCGAAAGCCAGTGTATAGACTTTGCATGTCGGGGGTTGGAGGCCCCCAGGCCGGCTCGGGCTCGGCTCTTGGCGAGCCCCCGGCGAGGGCCGAAGGGACTGCAATCGTGACCGACAACGACCGGATCAGCCGTCTCTCAGACACCATCCATCGCGCCGTAGCCCATCTGCGGTCGCGGCAACACGCCGACGGTCACTGGTGCGCGGAGCTCGAGGGCGACACCATCCTCGAGTCGGAGTACGCGCTTCTGCTGTATTTCCTTGGCCGGGGCGCGGACCCGCGGTTTGGTCAGCTCGCCAATTACTTGAGATCGCAGCAGCTCGCCGAAGGCGGCTGGCCCAACTTCCCGAGCGGACCGTCTGTGGTCAGCGTTTCCACCAAGGCCTATCTGGTCTTGAAGCTGGCCGGCGACGATCCCGAGGCGCCTCACATGCGGGCCGCCGCCTCCTCGATTCGCGCTCAGGGCGGACTGGCCGCGTGCAACTCCTACACAAAGATACTGCTCGCCATTTTTGGCCTCTTTCCGTGGCGAAAGGCTCCGGCCATCCCGCCGGAGCTCGTCCTTCTGCCTCGCTGGTTCTACTTCAACATCTACCAGATGTCGGCGTGGTCTCGCGCCATCGTGGTGCCGCTGTCGATTGTCTGGGCGCACCGTCCGTTCCGACCGGTTCCCCAATCCAGCCGGCTGGACGAATTGGACGCGGGCTCGCCCCTGCCGCAGCCGTTGACCCTCCGACGCCGGCTCTGGGCGGTGTTCTTCCGGGCCGTCGACTGGCTGATCCACACCGTCGAACGCTCGGGCTTTCTGCCGATGCGCCGCCGCGCGCTGGAGCGCGCCACCCGGTGGATGGAGGAGCGCTTCGAAGGAAGCGATGGGCTCGGCGCGATCTTTCCGCCGATGATGAACAGCGTCATGGCGCTGGTGTGTGTCGGCCGGGAGCTCGGGGATCCCTTGCTCGAGGACCAGCTCTCCGAGCTCCGGGAGCTGGAAATTCTGGAAGGCGACGAGCTCAGGGTGCAGCCGTGTTTCTCACCCGTATGGGACACGGCGTTGGCGGTGGGCGCGCTGCGCGCCGCGGGGGTGGCGGAGGATGACGCGGCCCTTCGGCGAGCGGCCGAATGGCTGCTGGACCGGGAGGTCACCCGGGGGGGGGACTGGTGTCGCTCCAACCCCGGCGCCGAGCCGGGTGGCTGGTACTTCGAGTACGCCAATGAGTTTTACCCCGACTGCGATGACACCGCTGAAGTGCTGACCGCGCTGGTGGGTCTCGACATGGGCCGCGAGGAGGCGGGGGAGCGGCTTCATGACGCCATCGGCCGCGGTCTCCGCTGGCAGCTCTCCATGCAAAGCGACAACGGAGGCTGGGGCGCCTTCGACCGCAACTGCAACCGGACCGTTCTCGAGTACGTGCCCTTTGCGGATCACAACGCGATGCTGGATCCGCCGACCGTGGACATCACGGCGCGGACGATCGTGGCCTTGAAGGAGCTGGATCTCGACAGCCGAGATCCGAGAATCCAGAGGGCGGTTGCGTTTTTGAGACGCGAGCAGGAAAAGGACGGGGCCTGGTACGGAAGGTGGGGGGCGAACTACATCTATGGCACCTGGCTGGCCCTGTCGGCGTGTGCCGCGGTCGGTCTGGGTCCGACAGATCCGATGGTGCGTCGTGGCGTCAACTGGCTGCTCGCCGTGCAGCGGGATGACGGCGGCTGGGGCGAGTCGCTGGCCAGCTACCAGGAACCGTCGTTGAGGGGCCGAGGGGAGACCACGTTTGCTCAGACGGCGTGGGCGGTCACCGCTCTTCTGGCCTCCGGAGCTCACGACGAGCCGGAAGGCCGGCAGGCGATTCGTCGCGGGACCGAAGTGCTGCTGGCCGGTCAGCGGCCGGACGGCGGCTGGGTCGACGAGCACTGGACGGGCACGGGATTCCCGCAGGTTTTCTACCTGCGATACCACCTCTATGCCACCTATTTTCCGCTCGAGGCGCTGGCGCGCTATGAGAAGGTCTTGGCGGCGGCGCACGTGAGTGCCTCCACCGACGTTTCCGGCCGCGACCCCTACGCCGGTGCGAGGCGGACCGCGGCGCGGGCCCGGACCGCCGCCAGCGCCTGATCAAGGGTCCCCATGCAGACCTTCCGCGCGTCTTGCCATCGCTCGCTCCGGTCCTCGGTGTGTCCGGTTCCGGTGCGGGCCACCTTGCTGGCCATCGCCCTGGCACTGGTCGGTGTTCCGGCGCCTTCACTGGGCGAGGTACCGGAGATGCTCGAGTTGGAAGAGGTTGCGAGCGGTCTTGCGAGGCCGGTGGCCCTGACCCATGCCGGAGACGGCTCGGGCCGTCGGTTTGTCGTTTTACAGGAAGGCCGCATTGTCATCCACGACGAAGATGGAACCGGCGCGACGCCCTTTCTCGACATCTCCGACCGGGTCTCTTGTTGTGGCGAGAGGGGGCTGCTGGGACTCGCCTTCCATCCCCGCTATCGGGACAACGGTTTTTTCTTTGTCAACTACACCGACCCCGGCGGCGACACCCGGGTATCCCGGTTCTCGGTCGGGAACGATCCCGACCGGGCCGATCCCGGATCGGAGACCGAGGTGCTGGCGTTCGGCCAGCCGTTTGGCAACCACAACGGCGGCGATCTGGCCTTTGGCCCCGACGGGTTTCTCTACATCGCCAGCGGCGACGGCGGCAGCGGCGGAGATCCACAGAACAATGGCCAGGCGCTCGATACCCGGCTGGGGAAGATCCTGCGGGTTGACGTCGACGGTTTGCCGTTTGCGATTCCGCCCGCCAATCCGTTTGCCGGCCAGGGGGGCGCGCTCGAGGAGATCTGGGCCTATGGGCTGAGAAATCCCTGGAGGATGAGCTTTGACCGCCAGACCGGCGATTTGTTTATCGGCGACGTAGGACAGGGAGCGCGGGAAGAAGTCAATTTCCAGCCGGCGGCCAGCGACGGAGGCGAGAACTACGGCTGGCGCCGGATGGAGGGCACCGCTTGCTTCAATCCGTCTTCCGGCTGCAACGATGGGAGTCTCACCCTTCCGGTTCTCGAGTACGGCCACGATCAGGGCTGTTCGGTGACCGCCGGTTACCGTTACCGGGGGGAGGCATCATCGGCCCTCGAAGGCGTCTATTTTTTTGGGGATTTCTGTTCCGGGCGTATCTGGGGCGCGACTCCGGCGGCCGACGGCTCCTGGTCCATGGTGGAGTTGCTCGACACCGATCTGGCGGTGTCGAGCTTTGGCGAGGACGAGGCGGGCGAGATCTACGTGTTGGATCACTTCGGCTCGGTCCACCGGCTCCGCAGTGACCTGATCTTCTTCGACGGCTTCGAGAGCGGGGACACGAGTCGTTGGAAAGCCAAGGGCGGGCGTCTCGAGGTGGTCGAGCCCGGTCTCGACGGCACCCGGTTCGCCCTGGCGGTCGATCCGTCGACCGCTCGCCGCTCCTTTGTCCGTTCGCGAAAACCGGGCAGGGCGCGCAGCCTCACCGTCAGCTTTCTGTTGAACGCCAACCGCGTCGAGCTGGGGGGCTCCGAGATCGACATCCTCGCGCTCGTCGGGGGTGGGCGACAGCACGTCAGGGTGGCTCTCGAGCAGAGTGGCGGCCGCTACCGGGCAAGGCTCTATGCGCGCGGCGACAGCGGCGACTTCGAGCTCATCGGCCGAACCAAGGTCCCCGC
Source organism: Candidatus Multivoradales bacterium (assembly GCA_965224065.1). Lineage (GTDB taxonomy): Bacteria > Acidobacteriota > Thermoanaerobaculia > Multivoradales > JAHEKO01 > JAOTZA01. The sequence continues at coordinate 1,687,345 of CBDCYF010000005.1, read as the reverse complement.
CGGCCGAGCGGTGCACTTGGCCGTCGAATGGGCGCGGGCGTCGAGCGTAGGGGCCCGGGACGGATCGGTTCTCCTGCGGAAAAAGAAAAAGGTCCGAGCGGCGCGGTCCGATCTGGACAACGCCGGTTTGGTGGTGAAGGAGGTTCGCGCCGGTCTTCCCAACGGCTCTGAGCCGTCCGGCGGAGCCACCGGGCACTTCCTCCTGGACGAGTTTCGCCTGGCGCGCTGAAAAAAAGGGACAGTCCCCCTTTTTGAGGTGAGCTAGCCGCCGTTCGTTTCCGGCAGCGGCCAGCCCGGGAGCGGCAGAAACTCGCAGCGACTCCCCGGCGCGGCGGGTGCGGACCCGGGCCGCACCCGTACCAGGGCCCGACCACAAGCAAAAGCGGAGACATCGTGCGAGCCGCGCGGGACAATCGGCCGCACGTGGGCCTGCCCGTCTTGAGTCTCAGCGTCTGCGGCGAGGAAACGGTCACGGCCCTTGGAGCCGGGAAGCTCCGCGCTCAGCGTGCCGTCGAGCGCCCCGTGCCAGAAGCCGTCACGGAGGCCCTGGAGCGATCGCAAGAGCGGGCGGACAAACAGCCAGAAGGACACCATGACCGACGCCGGATTGCCCGGCAGCCCGAACACCCAGCCGTTCGGATGGCGGGCGACGACCAGCGGCTTGCCCGGCTGCACAGCCACCGCGTCCAACAAGGTCTCGCAGCCCAGCTCTTCCAGGACCGGCTCGACGAGATCGAAGACCCCCATCGAGACCCCACCGCTCACCAGCAGCACGTCGTGGTCGAGGCCGTGGCGCAGGTGCTCGAGCAATGCCGTGCGGTTGTCTCCGGCGATCCCAAGCGGCGTAAAAGCGAGCCCGAGGCCACGCCCGGCCGCGAGGAGAAAGTCGGTGTGCGAATCTCGAAGCTGTCCCGGTCGAGGTGTGTGGTCGGGTGGAACGACTTCGTCCCCCGTGGCCAGGGTCGCAACCGATGGCGGCCGGTGGATCGGAACCCGCTCATGGCCGTGTGTGGCCAGGAGTGATTGGGCCCCGGGGGTGAGAAGGCAGCCGGCCGGTAGCAGCCTTTGGCCGGCGCGCACGACCTCACCCCGGCGCCGGATGTGCGCCCCTTCGGGAACCGCGGCGTGAATCAGCACGGTCTCGTCTCCGCCGTCGGTGTGCTCGACCGGCACGACGCCGAAGGTCGAGCTCGGGACCGGCGCGCCGGTCATAATCCGAGCGGCTGTGCCCGGTGAGGGCTCACGGCCGGGAGTGTCGCCGGCGGCGATGGTGTCGTCGACCGGCAGCCGTTGTCCCACGGAGACGGCACGATCGACCGCGTATCCGTCCATGGCGGAAACGTCGTGGGCTGGGACGTCGGTCGTCGCCTCGAGATCGGTGGCGAGGACACGACCGCCCGCCTTGCGTCGGGGAACGGATTGGATCGGCAGCGGCTCGATCCGGGCGGCGATCCGCTCCCACGCCTCCTCGGGCGACGGGATCCGGCTCAACGAGAATTCTCCGGGAGATCGGCCGCCTGTGCGCCGATCGACGGGTGGCCGCGCGCGCGGTGATGTGACTTAGGAAACATCGAACAAGACTCGGTGAATGCTATATTGGAAGCCCACGATCGACGGTCCTGAAAGCGCGGTCCTGGGACCATCGAGCATGTCCAACAAATTCCAGTACCGGGCGCTGTTGCGCGAGACGGCGCTGCCCGAGATGCTCTATTCGATCGATCGCTTTCGCGTCCCCGGTCTGATCGAAGCCCGCAATGGCCCGGTCACCAAGCGAGTCTATCTGCGCGACGGCTATGTGATCCACGCCGCCTCGAACGACCGCTACGACAGCGTCGGCGAGTTTCTTCTGCGCGCCGGAAAGCTCGAGCAAGCGTATCTCGACCAGGTGGCGCGCCAGCGCGCCTCGGGGAACAAGCGGGTCGGCGAGCTGCTGATCGAGCACGGCTTGATGAGTCCGGTGGCGGTCTGCGACGCGATCCGCGAACACATCGAGGAGATCGTCTGGAGCCTCTTTTACTGGGACGACGGCGAGGTGACCTTCTCGATCGGGGAGTACCGGGAAGAGGACATGATCCAGACGCGCCTGCCGATGCGGCGGGTCATCCTGGAAGGCATCAAGCGCGCGCCGGAGGCCAAGCCGCTGGTCGAGCGGGTGGGGAAGAAGGAGACCATTCTCGAGCCGTCTTTTCGCACCGAGGATCTGCTGGAGATCGGCCTCGACAGCATCGAATACAAGCTTCTGCTGTCGGTAGACGGCAAGCGGACTTTCTACGAGCTGTGCTCGCAGGAGCCGTTGGCGGCGGCCGACAATGCCAAGCTACTGTACGCCTTTCGGGTACTCCACCTGGTGCGCCGGCTCGACCGCCAGGAGGGACCGGAGCGGCGGCGGCCGGTGAAGATCCAGTTAAAATCCCAGGGCGACGAGTTCTCCGCCTGACCCTTGGCCCGGACGCCGCGATCCCGAGAAATATGCCGATCTACGAGTACGAGTGCACGGTCTGTGGTCACCGCACCGAAGTGTTGCAACGAATGAGCGATCCCGCTCCCCAAGGTTGCGACGAGTGCGGGAAACCGGTCCGGCGACTGCTGTCGGCTCCGGCCTTTCAGTTCAAGGGTTCGGGCTGGTACGTCACCGACTACGCGGACAAGGGCAAGAAGGAGGCCGCGGGATCTTCAGACGGCGGCTCGGATGGCGGCGGTGGCTCGACGGGCGACAAGTCCGAGAAAGCAGGAGACGCCAAGCCGGCGGAGAAGACCGGCTCGGCAAAAAAGACCACCGGCGCCTCCAAGACGGACTGACGGATCTTCCACATCGCGCACATCTCGCAATGCTAAGCTGAATCGGATGTCTCAGGCGAACGCCGCCGATCTGCTGTCCGAAAGCGCCCGCGCCATCGCCGAGCAAGGGTCCGTGGCGCTGTGCCAGATCGTGCGCGCCGAGGGCTCGACGCCGGGAAAGATGGCCTGGAAGATGCTCGTTCGACCGGACGGCTCGTCCAGCGGCAACCTGGGCGGAGGGGCCTTCGAGGCGCTGGTTCAGGCGGATGCCGGGCAGTTGCTCGAGCGGCAGGCGAGAAAACCCGAGGTGAAGCGTTATTATCTGACTGAAACTGCAGTCAGGGGGGAGCCGACCGGAATGGTCTGTGGGGGGCTGGTGGAGGTTCTCATCGAGGTGCTGAGGCAAAAACCCCTTCTCGTCATTTGTGGCGGTGGTCCCGTGGGTCAGGCGCTGGCCCGCGCGGCGAACCCGTGTGGCTTTGATTTGCTGGTCGCCGAAGATCGCTGCGAGTTCAGGCGACCCGAGCTCTTTCCACGCGGGACCGTCTTTTCACCGGTAGACCGTGACTACGACGGGGCCTTTCTGGAGCCGTTTGATGGACGCGAGGTGCTCGCCGCCGTGGTGACCCGGTGCTGGGAAACTGATCTCGCGGCGCTGGCCTCGATTCTCAGGCAGCGGTTGCCGAACTTGCGTTACCTTGGATTGATGGGCAGCGAGCGGAAGATCGACCGGGTGAGGGAGCGGCTCGTCGAGCAGGGGCTGTCGCTCGACGGCGTGCCCTTTTACGCTCCGATCGGTTTGCCGATCGGTGGCGATGAGCCGGCGGAGATCGCCGTGTCGATCCTGGCCGAGATCGTCCAGGTTCGTTCCGCGGCGGACACGCGCCACGACGTGCCCAGCTTGGAGTATGCCCAACATTCCGGATAGGGTGCCCGGTCGGCCCAGTCGGGAGGGGTGGCCGGTGCTGACGGCCCCTGTCGCGCTCATGGCGCTGGCGCTGACTTTGGCGCCGGCGCCAGACGCGGTCGCCGCGGGGAGTGGACCGTGGCGACCGGCGGGGCTGTGGGGTGGGGACGTACCCAGCCTGGCGATCGATCCCCGCGACCCCGACTTCGTGCTCGCCGGCACCTCCTCGGGGCAGATTTTTGTGTCGCGCAACGGTGGTGACTCCTGGAGACAGCAGGCGCGGGCCGTACCGTTCGCGGGTTGGGCGGTCGAGGCGCTGTTGTTCGATCCCAACCACAGCCGGCGGGTCTGGGCAGCGCTCAAGGGTGGCTGGGAGGAGAGGGGCTTTGTGGCGCTCTCCGAGGACCGCGGTCACACGTGGACGGTGCGCTCGGAGGGGTTGACGGACCGTCAGGTGTACTCGCTCGAGGCGGTGCCGGGCACGCCCGGGGTCCTCTACGCCGGGACGCGGATCGGTGTTTTTGCCACCCAAGACCATGGCCGAAGCTGGCGCCATCTGACCGCTCGGTGGCCCGAGATCGAAAAGGTCACCAGCTTGCTGGTCGATCGTGGGAGACCCACGACGATCTGGGCCGGTACCTGGCGTCGCGCCTACCGCAGCGACGACGCGGGATCCACCTGGAGACGTCTCGACCAGGGAATGGCGCTCGACTCGGAGGTCTTCTCCCTGCTGCCGGTACCCGACCGGCCGGGAGAGATGTGGGCCTCCACCTGCGGCTGGGTCTACCGGGGATCCGGCGGTGGGGAAAGCTGGGAACGGATGTCGAATGGGCTGACCGAACGGCGAACGCCCAGCTTCGAAGTCCTGCCATCCGGCCGTCTTCTCGCCGGAACGGTCGGCGGGGTCTTTGTATCGGATGACCGGGGCAGCTCCTGGCGGCCGTCCTCCGGCAGCCCGGCGGTGGCGCTGGCGCTGGCGGTCCATCCCGAGCGGCCCGATCGGATCCTTGTCGGAACCGAGGGTCTGGGGATTCTGCGCTCGGACGACGGAGGCCTGTCTTTTTCACCGGCCAACCGTGGTCTGTCGGGGCTCAGGGTCGCGGCCTTGGCGAAAGTCCCGGGCGAAGTGCTGGCCGGGGTCCACCACGCTCAATCGGCTTCGGGGCTGTACAGCTCCAAAGACGGCGGTCTGAGTTTCAATCCGGAGCCGGTCGAGCTGCCGACGATCCTGAATCTCGCCTCTTCCTCCGACCGCGTTTTTGCCGCCACCGAGAAGGGTCTCTACGAGCGTCGCCAAGGTCATTGGCGGCGATTGACCGGTCTGGGCGAACGGCGCATCGACGAGGTCGTGGTTTCCTCCGGCACATTGTTCGCGCGCAGTGGCCGCGAGGTATACGAGGAGCGCGGCTCTGTTTTTCGCAAGCTGGCCCTTCACAGGCTCGAGCCTCGGCACCTGGCGCTCTCGGGCGACACCCTGTGGCTGACCGATCGGTCCGGCCGCGTGTTCTCACTGCCGTCCGCGCCCGGTGATGGCCGGCAGCCGGTCGAGGAGTCCCCGGCCGGGATTCTGCAACCGCCGCACTCGGGGTGGTCCGGCGGCTCCAGGGCACTCTGGAACGTCGGCGAGGGCGTGGCGACACGGCTGTGGGCGACCGGCGATCCGGTCTGGCCGCTCCTGGTTGCCGTTTCTGACTCCCCTCCCTCCCTGGTCGGTCCGCTCGCCCGTCACCGGCTGGCGCTCGGCCTGGCTCTGCGCCCGCGCGACCTGGCGGACGCGCTGGTCGTCGACGGCCGGTTGCTGGTTGCGACCAACGGTTTTGGCGTCTGGGTCAAGGACCTGCCGCCGCGCGATGGCGATGGGGCCGCAGGGTCGCCGGTGGCTACGGCCCGCTGAAAGGGGGCTGTCTTTTTAAGAAGGGGGGTTGTCCCCTTCCTCCGAACCGCCGGATTCGATCTCCCGGTGCGGTCCGCCCGGGTCGGTGAGACCGACCTTTTTGGCGTAGTAGCGGAACGAGCGGAACGTAACGCCCAAGAGCTCCGCCGCCTTGGTTTGCACGCCGTTGCACCGATCGAGCGCTTCGGCCATCAAGTCGCGCCGGATCTCCTCCAGATAGGATTCGAGGTCGATGCCGCCTGCTGGGATCTCGGTGAGGGTCTTGGGCCGCCGGGGCGAGCGCACCGAGAGCTCCGCCGGAACGTCGTCGGGGGTGATCAGCTCGCCCGGGCAAAGCGCCAGGGCCCGCTCGATGACGTTCTCCAGCTCGCGGACATTGCCCGGCCAGTCGTAGGCTTCCAACAGCCGCATCGCGTTTGGTGAGATGCGCCGCGACTCCAGGGCCATCTCCTTGACGTACTTGTCGACAAAAAACTCGGCCAGCAACGGGATGTCTTCGCGCCGCCGTCTCAGAGGCGGCAGCTCGACCGGGATGACATTGATTCGATAGTAGAGATCTTCGCGAAACTCGCCCGCGTCGATCAGCTCGACCAGGTCCTGGTTTGTGGCCGCGATGATCCGGACGTCCACGGGCTCTTCGAGATGGCCGCCAACCTTGCGGACCGTCTTCTCTTGCAGGGCGCGCAACAGCTTGACCTGCATCGGCGGGCTCATCTCGCCGATCTCGTCGAGCAACAGCGTGCCCTGGTCTGCCTCGCGAAAGAGGCCTTTCTTGTCCTTGACAGCGCCGGTAAAGGCTCCGCGTTCGTGCCCGAAGAGCTCGCTCTCGAGAAGATTCTCGGGGAGGGCGCCGCAGTTGACCGACAGAAAATGCCGCTTGGAGCGGCGGCTGGCATAGTGAATCGCGCGCGCGATCAACTCCTTGCCGGTACCACTTTCGCCCTGGATGAGCACCGTCGAGTTGGTCCTGGCGACGCGCTCGATGAGGCCGAAGACCTCTTGCATCCTGCGGCTCCGGCCGATGATGTTCTCGAAGCCATAGCGCCCTTCGAGCTCCCGTCGCAGGTAGACGTTCTCGGCCGCCAGCTCGGTTCGCTCGAGCGCCTTTTGCAGCACGACCTTGAGCTCATCGACGTCGAAGGGCTTGGTGACATAGTCGTGCGCCCCGAGCTTCATGGCCTCGATGGCCGACTTGGTCGAGCCATAGGCGGTCATCATCACCACCGCGGTATGGGGGTCGGTCTCTTTGACCTCCTTGAGCAGATCCATCCCATTGCCGTCCGGCATCATGACGTCGCAGAGAATCAGGTCGAAACCGCCCGCCGCTGCCTGTTCTCTCCCGCCCCCGAGCGACTGGGCGTCGCCCACCTCGTAACCCTCCTCTTCCAGCAACAGCCGTAGAAAATCGAGGATGCTCTGCTCGTCGTCGACAATAAGGATTCGATTTTTTTTGGACACTTGCGCCTCTGCCATGGGCTGCTAGGCCTCGGCGGTCAGACCTGTGGTCGGGGCCGCCGCGCCGGGGATCTCAACCGTGATTTGCGTTCCGCTGCCGGGTTGACTCTCGACCTGGAGCGAGCCCTCGTGCTCTTCGACGATGCGGTAGACGATGGCCATCCCGATCCCGGTCCCGCCGTCGAAGAAAGAACGGAACGGATGAAAAAGATTGGCCCGCTCATCTTCGGTCATCCCGCGACCGCTGTCGATAAAGTCGATTCGATAGCTGCGATCGACGATCCGGCCGGCGATCTTCAGGGTACCGTGCCCCTCCAGGGCGCGGAGTGAATTGCGCGCCAGGTTCCAGAAAATCTGGCTGATCTGGTCCGGGTCGGCGACGAGATAGGCGTTGGGCGGGTCCACGTCGAGCTCGATCGTGTGCCCGCGGGTGACTTCCGGGCTGTTGCGAAGCAGCTCGACGTTCTCGGCGAGCTGCGCCGCAACGTCAAAGCGCACGCTGGTCCTCGCTTTGGGTCGGGCAAACTGCAGGAATCCCTTGATCGTGCGGTCCAGCCGCTGGCTTTCCTTGGCGATGATCTCGAGCAGCTTGCGTTGCGAAGACTCCTCGGGAAAGCTCGTCGTCAGCATCTGAACCGAGCCGGAGATGGCCGCCAGCGGGTTTCCCACCTCGTGCGCCAGGCCCGAGGCCATTTCGCCGACCGCCGCCATCCGGTCCCCCAACCGCACTTGATCCTGGAGCTTTCTCCATTCGGTCAGGTCCTGAAAGATAAGAATAAAACCGGCCCCCGACCCGTCCGCGCGGGTGAGCGAGGTCACCGAGTAGCCGATCGTCCGGACCGAGTCGTCCGAGGTGTACTCGGTCTCTTCGCGGGCGCGGGCTCCGGCCAGCGCCTGGTGGGTCAGCGCTCCCCACTCTTCCAGGTCGATCAGTCCCAACTCCGAGACCGGGGTGCCCAAAAGGTCGTCCTCCGAGCGGCCGAGGATGCTTTCGGCGGCTTCGTTGACGCTCGTGACGTGGCCGTCGTTGTCGGTGGTCACGATGCCGCTGGGAATCGATCCGATGACGTCGCGGTGCGCTACCCGAAGATCCGCCAGGTCGGCGCGCTTTTCCTGCAGCGCCTCCTCGGCGCGGGTGACCGTTCTGGCCAGGCTCGAGGTGAGCAGGGCGATGGCGTAGAACCCCACCAGATGGATCGCGGCGTCGTAGCCGAGGCGGGTCGGCGGCAGCCCCCTCAGACCGGAGGGGTCGCCGGGTCCCCAGCCAAAAAACATCGATGCGAGCAGGATGGCGTAGGCGAGCCACCCTGCCGTGGCGACCGCGATCCCGGCGCGGCGCCGGAGCATGACCGAGGCGACGGTGATGACGACCAGATAGAGAATCGACCATGGGCCGCTCGCAGCGCCAAAGAACTCGATCAGGCTGGTGATCAACACGAGATCGCCAAAAAACTGCAGATACGCCTGGACCCGCGGAGACGGATGGCGAAGCTGGAGCAGCACCAGATACACAAAATTTGCCGCGTACGCCGCGGCGGCCCACCGCAGCATGAACCGTGGTTCGCCCACCGGCTCCTTTGCGGCCAGGTTGAGCAGGACGATCGGCACCATGGCGCTGGTGATCACGACCAGGCGGATGGCGATCAGCCAGCCGAGGGACCTCCTCAGCGAGCCGCGCGGGCGGGTCCGGAGCTGGGTCGTCTCGGCCCACGCCGTTGCTTTCCTGCGGCTCTCGAACTCAGCGTCCACCGCGTCGATCCCTTCCGGGCTGCTAGTCGATCTGGGTGATGATCGTGTAGAGAGGCAGGTACATGGCGGCCACGATGGTGCCGATGATCGTTCCGAGAATGACGATCATGATCGGCTCGATGAGCTTGACCAGCCCGGTGACCGCGGTGTCGACCTCGTCCTCGAAGAAGTCGGCGATCTTGGACAGCATCTGATCGAGCGCTCCGGTCTGCTCGCCGACATTGATCATCTGCACCACCATGGGCGGGAACACCCCGGTCTCTCCCAGCGGGCCGCTCAGGTTCTTGCCCTGTTCGACGCTTTTTCTCACCGCCATGACCGCGTCCTCGATGATCGAGTTGCCGGCCGTCTTGGCGGTGATCTGGAGGCCGTCGAGGATGGGCACACCGGAGGAGGTCAGAGTCGACAGCGTGCGGCAAAACCGGGCCACCGCGATCTTGCGCAGCAGATCACCCATGACCGGAACCCGGAGCAGCGCCGAGTCCAGCACCCGGCGGCCTTTGTCGGTCTTGTGGTACGCGCGGATCCCCAGAAACAACAGAATGAGGCCGATGAAGATGTAGATCGAGTAGTCGATGACAAAGTCGCTGGCGGCAACCACGGTCCGGGTCAGCGCGGGCATCTCGCCTCCCAGGCTGAGAAACAGCGAGGAGAAGACCGGGATGACTTTCAACAGAATGATCCAGACGATCACCACCGCGATGACGATGACCGTGACCGGATAGATCATGGCCGACTTGACCTGATTTTTGAGCTTGACGGCCTTTTCGAGGTAGATCGAAAGCCGCTGCAGGATGACGTCGAGAATACCGCCGGCCTCGCCGGCGGCCACCATGTTGACGTAGAGGTCGTCAAACGCCGTCGGGTGGCGTCTCATTGCCTCGGCCAGCGAAGCCCCGCTTTCGACGTCGGACCGGATCTTGTCGATGACGTCGGCAAACTTCGGGTGCTCCTGCTGCTCGCCCAGGATCTCGAGGCACTGGACCAGCGGCAGGCCGGCGTCGAGCATGACCGAGAACTGGCGGGTAAAAAGCGCGATGGACTTTTGCTTGATTCGCGAGGGCAGCCTCGGCAGCAGCGGGATCTCGCGCCCCTTGCGGCGCAGGCTGGTGACCCGGATCTGTTGTTGCCGCAGCGTCGCGGCAGCGGCCCCTTTCGAATCGGCCAGCAGGACCCCCTCTTGGAGCTCGCCCGATCGGTTGCGCCCTTTCCACTGAAAGCTGGGCATCCGGTTACCTCCTCGCGCTCCTCACCGGCGCCGGCGTCGTCCCGACGGCCGGGTTCAGGGCCTGCTCGCCCCGCGAGATGATCTCCTGCAGCTCGTCGGGCATCGACGAACGGGCCATGGCCGTCTTGAGGTTGATCTTGCGCTTGAAGTAGAGCTGAGCCAGAGATTGGTTGAATGTCTGCATCCCGTACTTGGACTGGCCGGTTTGCATCATGCCGTACACCTGATGGATCTTGTCTTCGCGAATCAGGTTCCGGATCGCCGAGTTGGGGATCAAGATCTCCATCGACATCACACGTCCCTGACCGCTGGCCTTGGGGAGCAGGCTCTGGCAGAGGATGCCCTCGAGAACAAACGACAGTTGGGTGCGGATCTGTGACTGCTGGTGCGCCGGGAACACGTCGATGATGCGGTTGATCGTTTGCGACGCCGAGTTGGTGTGCAGCGTGGCAAAGGTCAGATGGCCGGTCTCGGCGATCCGCAAGGCGGCTTCCACGGTCTCGTGATCGCGCATCTCGCCGATCAGGACGACATCGGGGTCCTGGCGCAGCGCGGACCGCAGCGCGTTGCCAAAGCTCCAGGTGTCGGCGTTGAGCTCGCGCTGGTTGACGATGCAGCTCTTGTGGACGTGGAGAAACTCCACCGGGTCTTCGATGGTGACGATGTGCTCGTGGCGCTCGCGGTTGATCTTGTCGATCATCGCCGCAAGGGTCGTGGACTTGCCCGAGCCGGTGGGTCCGGTCACCAACACCAGCCCGCGCGGCTTCTCACACAGCTTCTCGACCGTGGCCGGCAGGCCGAGCTCGCGGAAGCCTTTGATCTCGTAGGGGATCTGCCGAAAAGCCGCCGCGACTGCGCCGCGCTGGTGGAAGATATTGGCGCGGAACCGCGCCATCCCCTTGATGCCAAAGGAGAGATCGATCTCGAGGTCCTCCTCGAGCCGTTGTTTTTGCTTGTCGGTAAGGATCGAGTAGGCCAGACGCTTGGTCTCGGTGGGCGTCATCTCGGCGAAATCGAGCGGCTGCAGAACGCCGTCGATTCGGATCTGGGGCGGAGAATTGGTGGTGATGTGGAGGTCCGACGAGCCGTGCTCGACCATCACCTTGAGAAGCGCATTGAGCGTAACTGACATGAAAACCCCTGTTGTGAGCCGCTAACTCCCCCCGCCGCAACGAGATGCCGAAATTATAGCACCCGGCTCGTAATGCGGGTCTGCGTAAAAGGTCACAAGCAAAGCGTTTCGGGCAACTCGCCGGTGGTAGTTTGCGCCCGTGCTCGGCGACCTCGAAGAAGAAGCGGTCCAGCCGGGGAGGGTGTACGACGCCCGCCTGATGCGGCGGCTGGTGGGGTATCTGCGGCCCTACCGCGGGCACACCGTGGCTGCCATCCTGCTGATCATCGTCTCCTCGCTGCTCCAACTGGTGGGGCCGCTGGCGACAGTGGTGGCGCTCGACCTGTTTGTGCGTCCGGCGGCGGGCGGCGACGTGGTCTCGCCGGTCAGCCGGCTGGTGGCCGGCGAGCTGGCGAGGCGCGGTCTGGACCCCGACCCGGCCACCGGGTTGGCGGCCGTGGGAGCCGTCTATCTCGCCGCCCTCTTTCTCGCCTTTCTGGTCCTGGTGTCTCAGGGATACCTCATGCAGATCATGGGGCAGCACATCATGTTCGATCTGCGCCGGGACATCTTCGCCAGGTTGCAGCGGTTGCCGGTGGCCTTCTTCGACCGCACGCCGGTGGGCCGTTTGCTGACCCGAGTGACCAACGATGTCGACGCCCTGAACGAGCTTTTTACCGCCGGCCTGGTGTCGATCTTTGGCGACGTGGTCCTGCTCGCAGGAATCGTGGGGGTGCTGTTCTGGCTCGACTGGAAGCTGGCGCTGGTTACGTTTGCGATCTTGCCGGCCCTAGCGCTTCTGACCGTGTGGTTCAAGGCGCGGGCGCGCCAGAGCTATCGCGAAGTGCGGACCAAGCTGGCGGCGATCAACTCGTTTCTGCAAGAGCACATCACGGGGATGTCCCTGGTCCAGCTATTCAACCGCGAGCGGGCGGCGCTCGAGTCGTTCGACGCCGTCAACGACGGCCACCGCGAGGCCAACGTGCGAGCGATCTTCTACTACGCGATCTACTACCCGACGGTCGAGCTGATCACCGCCGTCGGGGTAGCCCTGATCCTCTGGTACGGCGGAGGCGGGGTCATGGCCGAGACGCTCTCGATCGGCGCCTTGGTGGCGTTTCTTCAATACGCACAACGGTTTTATCAACCGCTGTCGGACTTGTCCGAGAAATACAACATCCTGCAGGCTGCGATGGCCAGCTCGGAGCGAGTCTTCGAGCTTCTCGACCGCGAGACCGTGATCCGCTCACCTCCCGAGCCCCACCGTCCTGCGCGTGTGGTCGGGGAGGTCGAATTCGACCGTGTGACGTTTGGCTACGAGCCCGGGAAGGTGGTTCTGAAAGACATATCGTTCCGAGTGCGTCCCGGCGAGACCGTGGCGGTGGTTGGCCACACCGGCGCCGGCAAGAGCACCCTCGCCAGCTTGATTCAGCGTTTCTACGATGTCGACTCGGGCGAGGTCAGGGTCGACGGCGTGGACGTGCGCGACTGGGATCTCGCCGTGCTGCGTCGGGCCATCGGCCTGGTGCTGCAGGACGTCTTTCTCTTCGCCGGAACTGTCGAAGAGAACATCCGTCTGGGGGACGGGTCCATCGACGACGAGCGTCTTCGCTGGGCGGCGCGCGAAGTCCATGCGCTCGGTTTTATCGAACGGCTGGAAGGCGAGTTCGACGCTCCGGTCCGCGAGCGCGGCGCCGGTCTGTCGGTCGGGCAAAAGCAACTCGTCGCGTTTGCGCGCGCGCTGGCCTTTGGACCCTCTCTGCTCATCCTCGACGAGGCCACCGCGTCGATCGACACCGAGACCGAACAGTGGATCCAGTTAGCGCTCGAGCGGCTGCTGGTGGACCGGACCAGCCTGGTGATCGCACACCGCCTGTCGACGATTCAAAGCGCCGACCGGATTCTGGTGCTCCACAACGGTGAGCTGCGCGAGCAGGGGAGCCATGCCGAACTTCTGAGGCTCGGGGGGATCTACACGAGGCTGGTGGAGCTCCAGTTCGGCCAGCAAATGGACGCTGCGAATGCCTAAACTTGCCGGCGCCTACTCGTTGTCGACCATGCCCGCTGCGCCCTCGATCTCGCCCAGGAGGAGCAGCAGCTCGTTGATGCGGCGCTCCGATTCGCCGGCCGGGTAGGTGTAGACCAGGGTCAAGAGCCGGTCGCGCTCGAGCGGATGGAGTGAGTAGACCCAGGTCTCCTCGGCCGGACCGGTCTCTCCGTCGTAGGTGCCCCGGGCGGTGAACGCGGTACCGGTCGGTGTCCCCAGCTCGCGGTTGCCGAGATAGACGCCCCCCGGGAGGCCCTCGAAGGCCGTCTTGCGCGCCTTGACTTCGTCGATCAGGTTGACGCCGTGGACATCGGGCTCGCCGACCGAGATCACTACCCGGCCGTCGCCACCGGATCCCGGGGCGTGGAGCTCGATCGTGTCGCCGTCTGCCGAAACGACCTCAAACGGCTCGGGCAACATGGCGATCGCCAGGCCGAGGTTCGGATTGGCGACGCGTGCCGCCGTCGAGCCGGTGTCCTGCGGTCGCCGGCAGGCGGCCGACAACAAGATCAACAGGCTGAGCAGAGCGGCGGAGGCCGAGGTCGTTTTTCTCATGACCCGAGAGTCTATCGTCGGGCCGTGCCGTCGGGCCGAGCCGTCGGACCAAGCCATCGGATCAGGCCATCGGGCCAAGCTAGGCGCGCCGAGCCGAAGATCGATCAGGGCTCGGGGTTCACCACGCCTCCGACCGCGGGGCCACGCGGGTCGCCCGCGGCCTCGAAACGGCCGTCGGGGAGCCGCCGCACCGCATGGACACGGGCCAGCCCGGAGCTCGTGCCGAGCTCGTGCCCGCGAGCGCGAAGCGCCTCGCGGGTCTCGGGGGCCAACGCGTCTCGCTCATAGAGGATCCGGTCGGGCAGCCACTGATGGTGAATCCTCGGTTCGTTGATGGCTTGCTGCAGCTCGAGCTCACCGAGGAGCACGCCCAGCAGGGCCTGGGTCACCGCGGTGGGGATCTTGGAGCCGCCACGGCCGCCGATCACGATCGCTTCCTCATCGCGCCAGGCCAGCGTGGGGCTCATCGACGACAGCATCCGGTGGCCCGGCCGGATCTCGTTGGCGGGGCCCTGGATGAGCCCAAAGTAGTTGGGCCGTCCCGGGGCGGTCGAGAAGTCGTCCATCTCGTTGTTGAGGAAGAATCCCGCGCCGGGGACGAGGAGCCCGCACCCAAAGCTGCCGTTGAGCGTGGTGGTCAGCGCTACCAAATTGCCCAGGTCGTCGGCGACCGCCAGGTGGTTGGTCTCGGCGGCTTCACGGATGGGGCCAAACCGGCCGTGGCGCTCGACGAGTTCGGCATAGGCTCCTCCGTCGATCTGGTCCGACGGGGTCGCCCGCGTCGGCTCGACGACCCCGGCAAGCCGCGCCAGCCGCGCCCCGGCCAACAGTGCCAGCGGGCTCGCTTCGGTCGAGCCCGGGTCACCCAGGAGCACGCGGTCGGCAAAAACGCGGCGCCAGACTTCGGCCAGCAGGTGGGCGCGGTCGGCGCCACGCGGCGCGCGGTTGGCGAACCCGAGCCGCTCCAGAAGCTGCAGCGCGCCGCCCACCAGAAAGCCGCCCGAGGACGGCAGCCCCATCGCCGCAAACTGCCAGCCAAAGGCCTCGAACCGCAGCGGCTCGCGCCACACCGGACGGTAGCCGGCCAGATCTTCGACGGTGAGGATTCCGCCATGGCGGCTCGACGCGGCCGTGATCGCCCTGGCCACCTCGCCCGACTGGATCGCCTGTGGCCCCCGCTTAGCGTAGGCCTCCAGGGTGGCCGCCAGCTCCGGCAGCCGCATTTGGCCGCCCACCGGTGGCGGCGCGCCGTCGGGCAGCCAGACCGCGGCGCTCTCGGGAAAAGTCGAAAGGTGATCCCGGCTCCCCGCTAGCGCAGCGTGGAGACGGCGGGTCACCGGAAACCCATCGCGTGCCAGCGCCGCGGCCGGCGCCACCATTTGCTCCCACGGCAGGATGCCAAATCGCCGGTGCAGCTCGTGGAGACCGGCCGGGGATCCTGGAACTCCGGAGGCCAACGGGCCGACCCAGGAGGCGCCGGACCTCGGTTCGCCGTCTGGGTCGAGATACATGTCGCGGCTGGCACCGGCCGGTGCGGTCTCGCGGAAGTCGAGGGTGGCGAGCTCGTCGCCGATCCGCACCACGGCAAAGCCACCGCCGCCGAGATTGCCGGCTTCCGGATGGACCACCGCCATGGCCAGCGCCGTCGCCACCGCCGCGTCGACGGCGTTGCCTCCCCGGCGCAAGATCTCCAGCCCCACCTGCGTCGACGAGGCTTCGGGGGAGACGACGGCGCCTCCGGCTCCGCGGACCGCAGGAAAGGAGGCGGCTTCCAGCGGGGTATTCCACGTCGCGAACAGGGTGGCGAGGCCGATTGCGCCCGCGAGGGCTCTTTTTGTGACGAGAAAAAGTCCGCTCAAGCCAGGTAGTCCTCCAGAAGCTCGTTGGCGATCCCCATAAAGTCACGCTCGGTGACGATCCCGACCAGACGATCGTCGTCTTCGACCACCGGCAGACAACTGATGCCGCTTTGCCGCATCAGGCGGAGGGCGTCGAGCGTCCTGGTGTCCGGCCGCACCGTGATGACGTCGGTCCGCATGATCTTCGACACAGCGGTGGAGGGCGTCGTGCCGGTGGATGAGCTCTCGGCCATCTGTCGCAACAGCGCGCGGTGGGTGACCAGGCCCACCAGGCGGTGTTTGTGGTCTTCCACGGGCACGTGGCGGATGTGCTTCCAATCCATGACATAGGCGGCCATGTCGACCAGCTCGTCCCGGTGGACGGTAAAGAGGTCTCGGGTCATGATCTGCTCCACCCGCTCGAAGTGCCGGCGCTGGTCGCCGGCTTCGCCGGGCTCGGCGAGCGTCCAGGCGTGCACGGGGTCGCCACCCGCCTGCCGGTCGATGGTGCCCGAGACCAGAGCGGTCAGGGCGGTGGACGCGCCGTCGGTCGCGTGGATCGAGTCGAACGAGTCGACGATCCAGCGGGAGCCGGTCTTGAGCGAGCGAGCGCGCTCCTCGATAATGTCCAGGTAGCGTCCGGAATCCGCGCCGTCGATCCCCAGCCCGTCGAGTCCTTCGCGCGCCAGCGGCACGAGCTCGTCGAGAATCAGCTCCTGCACCGGAACGTTGCGTCTCTCCGGCCAGTCGAGGTGCGCCGCCATCCCCAACCGGGACGCCTTGACAAAGTTCTCCCGCGCCTGCTCGAAGGTCATCACCCGGGTCACGTCGCCGTAGGCTCCGTCGACGCCCCGCAGCAGCCCGAACCAGAAGGCCGCATTGGCCATCTCGTCGACGGGCGTGGGACCCGCGGGCAAAACCCGGTTCTCGATGCGCAGGTGCGGTTTGCCGTCGCTGATGCCGTAGCACGGTCGGTTCCAGCGGTAGACGGTGCCGTTGTGGAGTCGCAGCGCGTCGAGTCTGGGCGCCTCGCCACGAGAGAGGCACTCGAACGGATCCTCGCCGACTTCACGGGTCATCACCACCTTGAAGCGCGCCAGGTCCTCCTGGAAGATCTCCAGCGCCGACTCCTTGACCCACGACCGGCCAAAGCTCACCCGCGGGCTGCTCTCGCGCAGGTGCGCGGTAGGGGCCCGGGTGTCGACCGATTGCTGAAACAGCGCAATCCGGGTCTCGCGCCACAGTTGCTTTCCAAACAGCATCGGCGAATTGGTGGCGATCGCGAGCACCGGGGCGGTGACCGCCTGAGCGATGTTGTACCGTCTGGCAAAGTTCTCGGGCGAGACTTGAAAGTGCACCTGAAAGCTGGTGTTGCAGGCCTCCAGCATGACGTTGTCGTGCTTCAGGATGAGCTCGTCACGCCCCTTGATGCGAAAATCGAAGCGCCCGCCCCGCAGCTCGAACATGGCCTTGTTCAAGGCGTAGTACCGTGGCATGGGAGTCATGTTGTCGAGGTCCAGATCGGCCACCTCGAGGGTCGGCAGGATGCCGGTGAGAACGACTCGCGCGCCGGCCGCTCGCGCCGCCGCTCGGACTTTCTCAAGCAGGTCCACCAGATCCCGCTCCATGCGTCGCAGACAGTCGCCGCCCAGTGGGATCGGGTCGAGGTTGAACTCGAGATTGAACTTGCCGAGCTCGGTGGTCAGCCGCGGGTCGGAGAAGTCCTCGAGGACCTCGAGCGCCAGGGGCGCGGGGCGAAAGTCGTCGCCGACCAGAAACAGCTCCTGCTCGGCGCCGATTCGCGTGACCCCGGACTCGATGACGCCGTCCCGGAGCATCTGCTCCAGCGCCCTCAGGTCGGTCAGGAGCTTATGGGTGAAATCGCGCAGACCGCGGCCATCGGCTTCGCTCCGGATGTCGTGCTCGCCCATGGGCTGCTAGGCGGCTGCCGACAGGTCTTTGAGCTCCGTGAGGATGGCCTGCAAGATCTTTTTGCCGTCGCCAAAGACCATCATCGTGTTCTCGTGCTCGAAGAGCTCGTTCTTGATGCCCGCAAAACCGGGACTCAGGCTGCGCTTGATCATCAGAACCGTCTGCGCTTCATAGACCCGCAGGATGGGCATCCCGTAGATGGGGCTGTTCGGATCGGACTCCGCCACCGGGTTGACGACGTCGTTGGCTCCGACCACGATGACCGCGTCGGTGGTTTTCATCTCCGGGTTGGCGGCGTCCATCTCGACGAGCTGCTCGTACGGGACGTCGGCGTCGGCCAGCAAGACGTTCATGTGACCCGGCATACGGCCGGCCACCGGATGGATCGCATAGGTGACCTTTGCGCCCCGCCGCTCCAGCAGGTCGGCGAGCTCGCGCGCGGCGTGCTGGGCCTGGGCCACTGCCAGACCGTAGCCGGGCACGATGACGACCGACTCGGCGGATTCCAGCACCATCGCCGCCTCCTCCGGCGAGTAGGAACGGACGTTCTTGTACTCGGTGTCGCCACCCGCCGAGGTCTCTCCAAAGCCCGAGAAGAGCACGTTGCCCAGCGAACGGTTCATCGCCACGCACATGATCTGGGTGAGGATGAGCCCCGAGGCGCCGACCAGCGCGCCGCTGATGATCAGGACATTGTTGCCGAGCACAAAACCCGTCGCCGAGGCGGCCAGGCCCGACAGCGAGTTCAACAGCGAGATCACCACCGGCATGTCGGCTCCGCCGATCGGGATCACCAGCAAAACCCCGACCAGCAGGCTGGCGGTGGCGACCACCAGGCAGGCGAGCCGGGTCGAATCCGGTCCCGCGGTGACAAACGCCAGCATCCAGCCGGCCGCCAGGATGCCGGCCACGAGGAGGGCGTTGACCAAGTGGCGGCCTGGAATCACGATCGGCCGGCCGCGCAGGCGCCCGCTGAGCTTCAAAAACGCCACCAGGCTGCCGCTCAGGGTGACGCAGCCGATCAGAAAGGACAGAAAGATCGTCACGGCGGTGCTGGGCCCGAGCGCCGAGGCCACGGTCGACACAACGCGCGGCTCGATCAAGTCGAGCCACAGCACCGATGCCGCCACCAGGGCCGAGGCGCCGCCTCCAAAGCCGTTGAAGAGCGCCACCATCTCGGGCATGGCGGTCATCTGGACGCGTACCGCCGCGACCGCCCCCACGATGGCGCCCACCGCCAGCCCGGAGACGATCCAGCGGTAGTCGACGGCTCCCATCTCGAGCAGGGTCGTCACCACCGCGATCAGCATGGCGAGCGCCGCCAGCGCGTTGCCGCGCCGGGCCGTGCGGACACGGGTCAGGCCCTTGAGACCGAGAATAAATAGGATCGCCGAGGCGAGATAGAGCAGCGGGAAGAGGTTCGATTGCATGGCCTCTATGTCTTGCGCTTGCGGCCGAACATTCCGAGCATCCGGTCGGTGACCAGAAAGCCGCCGACGACGTTGATGGTGGCGAAGACGATGGCGACAAACGCCAGCACGCCGCTGGCCTTGACCTCACCCATACGGGCGGCATAGATGGCGCCGACCAGTGTGATCCCGGAGATGGCGTTGGCCCCCGACATCAGCGGGGTGTGGAGGGTCGGTGGGATCTTGGTGATGATCTCGAAGCCGACAAAGACGGCCAGAACAAAGACATAGAGCCCGACGAGAAGCGGTCCGATCACGAGGCCAGCTCCTCGGAGTGCTCGCTGGTGGCGACCGGGCCGGCCGGCTGGGAGGTCGGCTCGGCAAAGTGCGGATGGACGATCCGGCCTCCATGGGTCAGCAGCGCGCCGGTCAGGATCTCGTCATCCCGCCCGAGGTCGAGCGACTCGTCGTTTGTCGCGTGGTCGAGCAGCGCCAGCAGGTTCCGCGAATAAAGAACGCTTGCGTCGTGGGGCATGGCGGCGGGCAAATTGGACGGGCCGAGGATCAGCACCCCGTCGGCGTCCGTCTCCTCATCCACTCGCGTAAGCGCGCAATTGCCGCCGCGCGCGGCCGCCAGATCGACGATCACCGCCCCGGGCTTCATCAAACCGACCATCTCCTCATCCAGTAGCACCGGCGCCTTCTTGCCGGGGACGTGGGCGGTGGTCACCACCACGTTTGCGGCCGCCACGTGCTCTTTCAATATCTCGCGCTGCCGGCGCAGAAAATCGGCGGTCATCTCCTTGGCATAGCCTCCACTGCCGGTCCCTTCTTCCTCGAGCGGCAGCTCGATAAAGCGACCGCCGAGCGACTCGACCTCTTCTTTGACCGCCGGGCGGATGTCGGAGACCTCGACCACCGCCCCCAGGCGCTTGGCGGTGGCCACCGCCTGGAGACCGGCAACCCCGGCTCCCATCACCACCACCCGGGCCGGTGGAATCGTGCCGGCGGCGGTCATGAGTAGCGGGAAGTAGCGGTCCAGGCGGCCGGCCGCCAGCAGGACGGCCTTGTAGCCGGCGATGGAGGCTTGCGACGACAGGGCGTCCATGGACTGCGCCAGGGTCGTCCGCGGCAGGAGCTCGAGGGCGATCGAGGAGACGCCGCGATCGGCGAGCCGGCGAACGGAGTCTTTTTCCCGATACGGCGAGAGCAGGCCAAAGACCGCCGCGCCGGATGGAAGCCGCTCGACTTCGTCCGACTCGAGTGGGGAGACCTTGAAGACCAGGTCGGCCTCGCCGAGACCGTCGCCCGTGTCGTCGACCCGCGCGCCGGCGTCCCGGTAGAGCGAGTCGGCAAAACCCGCTCTCATCCCGGCGCCCGATTCGATGGTGACGCCGTGACCGCGCGCGATCATCTTCTCGACGGTCTCCGGAGTCACCGCCACGCGGGTTTCTCCGCGAGCGCGTTCCCTGGGTGCAAAAATCTTCATCGCGCGGTGAGGAGTAGGCGAGGCTCGGGACCACGGAATCCTCGCCAAGCGGCAGGCCGCTGTCAAGCGGCGGCCCACCCGCGGGTATGGGGCCGGTGCGTGCTATTTTTGAGGGCCCATGGACGGACCCCGGTTCATCACCTTTGAGGGCTTGGACGGTAGCGGCAAGTCGACTCACATCCAAAGCGCGGTGAAGTGGTTTCACGACGCCGGTCTGCCGGTGGTGAAGACCCAGGAGCCCGGCGGCACTCCGCTGGGGGAGGCGATCCGGAGCGTCTTTTTGGACCCGATCTGGAAGAGCCTGGACGGAACTGTCGAGACGCTGCTGGTCTTCGCCAGCCGCCGCCAACACTTGATCGAAGTGATCGATCCGGCGCTCGAACGGGGCAGCTTTGTGTTGTGCGACCGGTTCACCGACTCGACGTTTGCCTATCAGGGCTACGGACGAGGCGTTTCGCGGTCGCTTCTGGAGAGGGCCGACGAGATCGCCACCGGCGGCCGGCGGCCGGATCGCACTCTGCTCTTCGACCTCTCGGCCGAGGAGGCGCGCCGCCGGGGGCATTCCCCCGGGCGCCGCCGCGCCGGCGACGTCGACCGGCTCGATTCCGAAGAGCTGGCATTTTACAAAAGGGTGCGGCGGGGTTATCTGGAGTTGGCGGAGGAGTCGCCGGATCGGTTCCACCGGATTGACTCTTCGGGAAGCCAAGATGACACCGAGGATCGGGTGCGGCGGGCGCTGGAAGATCTGATCCCGTTGCCCCAGGCGATTCCTTGACGCCGATTTCGTTCGAGGCCGCGCTCGAGGTCGCCGCCGAGGGCAAGCTCTATCCCGCGGTCATCTTGTACGGTGCCGATCCCGAGCGCCGCCGGGAAGCCGCGCTCGGACTGGGGCGCGCCCTGCTGTGCTCGGCCGAGCCCGAGCGGCGGCCTTGCGGCGAGTGCCGCGACTGCCGGCGAATCGTCTGGCCCGGTACGGAAAGCGGCTTTCACCCCGACTTTCAGGTCCTCGAGCGGGATCTGAAGACCGTCACCTCGGTCGAGGCCACCAAGCAGTTTCTGCGCGGCGCGCATGTGTCACCGTTCGAGGCCCGCGGCCAGGTGTTTGTCTTTGCCGCCGCCGAGACCCTGAGCGCCGAAGCGGCCAACGCGCTGCTCAAGACGCTCGAAGAACCGCCCGGGAGCACGCCGCGGCACTTTTTGCTGTTGGCGCCCTCACGCCATGACCTGCTGGCGACCCTGAGAAGCCGCTCGCTGTCCATCTTTCTCGCCGCCGGGACCCGGCCGTCCGGAGAGGATCTGGAGGCCCTTGCGGTCGAGCTCACGGCCGCCCTCGGTGCGTACCGGCGGAGCGCCAACACCACCGAGCTGGTTGCCGCGGCCGACATCCTCAAGCGCTCCGGCGGCTTCCGCGATATCGGGTCCGCCGAGCCCTGGGAGCGAGCCGCATCGGTCGTGCTGCACGCCGCGCGGGAGGACGGTCCGGACCGCGGGCGCCTGCTGCGATTGGCGCAGGATCTGCTCGACGCTCCGCCCTTGCGAGCCCGCGGCATTTCCCCGGATCGGCTTCTGGAGGGTTATCTCCACCGGCGGATGACCGGCGGCCGGTAACGGCCGGCGTGGGCTGCTATCATGCCCTTCTTACACAGCGGCCGAGTCCTTCGGTCCGGGTTGTCAAAAAAAGGAAAATAGCGATGAACAAAGAGAACAAGGCTCTCCCTCGCGCGGGCCTACTGGTAGCTGTCCTGGGTGTCGTCTTTTTGGGCCTATGGGCGTTTTCGTCTGGTGATCTGGCGGCAGAAGAGGCCGTCCCGGCGGTCGAGGACGAGGTCCTGGCCAAGGTCGGCGACCAGCCGATTCTGCGCGCGGAAGTCGAGGAAAAGGTCGCCTCCGGGTTGCGCGAGCTGGACCAGAAGCGTCACCAGCTCCTGGAGCAGGGACTCGAACAGGCGGTGCGCGAGAAGCTCGTCGAGCTGGCCGCTGCCGAGCGTGGGGTCTCCTCCGAGGCGCTGCTCGAGCAGGAGGTCGAGGCCAAGCTCTCGCCGGTGACCGACGAACAAGTCGATCAGTTCTACGAAGCCAGAAAGGCACAGATCCCGCAGCCCAAGGCGCAGGTCGCCGACCAGATCCGCGAGTATCTGGGCCAGCAGCAGGGTGCCCAGGTCTACACGGCATTTATCGACAGCCTGCGCGGCAAGCACGCGGTCGAGACCTTTCTCGATCCGCTGCGGGTGCAGGTTGCCGCCGCCGGGCCCGCTAAGGGACCGGCCGACGCGCCGGTGACGATCGTCGAGTTCTCGGACTTCGAGTGCCCCTTCTGCTCCCGCGTCGTGCCCACGCTCGACAAGGTGAGCGCCTCCTATGGCGACAAGGTGCGGATCGTCTTCCGTCAGTTCCCGCTGTCGAGCATTCATCCCAATGCGCAGAAGGCCGCCGAGGCGTCGTTGTGCGCCAACGAGCAGGACAAGTTCTGGGCCATGCACGACTCGATGTTCGCCGCGCAAAAAGAGCTCTCGGTCGACGCCCTCAAGAAAAAGGCCGGCGAGATCGAGCTGGACACCGACCGGTTTGCGGAATGCCTCGATTCGAGCCGCTACGCCCAGCAGGTCGCCCAGGATCTGGCGGCGGGCCAGGCGGCGGGAGTCTCGGGAACGCCGGCGCTTTTTATCAACGGGAGGTTTCTCAACGGTGCGCAGCCCTATGAGGCGGTGGCCAAGGTAATCGACGACGAGTTGCGTCGCGCCGGTCTGTGACCGGCGCACCCGGGGATCTCCCCGTCGACGAGCTGCGATCGGCGCTCCATCGCACGGCGGATCTGATCGCCGACTACATCGGCAACGTCGGGGAATACCCGGTGTTGCCGCCGGTGTCGCCCGGCGCCGTGTCCGAGCACCTGCCCGAGGAGGCCCCCGAGCACGGGGTGCCCCTCGAGACCCTGCTCGACGACTACAAGTCGCTGATCGAGCCCAACGTCACCCATTGGAACCACCCCGGTTTTCTGGCCTATTTTGCGATCACGGGCTCGGCGCCCGGGATCGTCGGCGAGACACTGGCGGCGGCGCTCAATGTCAACGCCATGCTGTGGCGGACCTCTCCGGCCGCCACCGAGCTCGAAGAGCGGTGCTGCGACTGGGTGCGCCGGCTGGTGGGTCTGCCGGACGAATTCACCGGCCACATCAACGACACCGCGTCGATGTCGAGTTTGCTCGCGCTGGCGGTGGCGCGGCATCGGGTCGACGGGGCCATCCGGGAGCAGGGGCTCGCGGGCCGCGACGATCTGGGACGGCTGGTGCTCTATTCGAGCGATCAGGCGCACTCCTCGATCGCCAAAGCGGTCATGGCCCTCGGCGTGGGCAACGCCAACCTGCGCCGGGTTCCGAGCGACGAGCAGTTTCGGATGAAAGCTCCGGCGCTCGCTACGGCGGTGGCCGAAGACCGAGCGTCGGGGCTGGTGCCGTTTGCCGCCGTCGCCACGGTCGGGACGACATCCACCAGCAGCGCCGACCCGGTGGCCGAGATTGCCGAGATCTGCGAGCGCGCGCGTCTGTGGCTGCACGTCGACGCGGCCTACGCCGGCGGGGCCGCGATCTGCGATGGATACCGCGAGCTGTTTCGCGGCTGGGAGCGTGCCGATTCGATCGTGCTGAACCCGCACAAGTGGCTCTTTACCCCTGTTGATTGCTCGCTGCTCTACGTGCGCGACACCGACGAGCTCAAGGCGACGTTTTCGCTGGTTCCGGAATACCTCAAAAGCGGTGACCCCGCCGCGACCAATCTCATGGACTACGGGGTGCAGCTCGGCCGCCGGTTTCGCGCCCTCAAGCTGTGGATGGTGATCCGGGCCTTTGGCGCGGAGGGTCTCCGGGAGCGCATCCGGTTTCACTGCGGTCTGGCCAAGCGGCTCGCGTCGTGGATCGAAGACGATCCGCTGTTCGAGCTGGCGGCCCCGGTCCCGTTCAGCCTGGTGTGCTTTCGCGCGCGGCTCGGGTCCGACGAGAGCGAGCGGAACCTTCTCAACGAGAAGCTCCTCGAACGGGTCAATCGCGAGGGGCCGGTCTTGCTGTCGCACACGCGACTCGGCGGGCGATTTGTCCTGCGGGCGGCGATCGGCAATCTGCGCACAGGCGAAGACACCCTGCGGACCGCTTGGAATCTGCTCCGCAAGCACGCCGGCGACCTAAGATAGCCGCGACATGAGAGCCTTGATCCTGGCCGGTGGGAGCGGCACGCGTTTCTGGCCGCTCAGCCGCCGCGGCCGGCCAAAACAGCTCCTGCCGCTCCAGGCCGGTCGAAGTCTGTTGCAGGACACCCTCAGCCGGCTCGATCCGCTGTTCGAGCCGGGGGATGTCTGGGTGTGCACGACCCGCGCGCTGGTCGAGAGCGTGCGCGCCCAGTTGCCGGAGGTCCCCGCCGAGCAGGTTCTCGCCGAGCCGATGGGACGCAACACCGCGCCGGCGATCGGTTGGTCGCTTCGCCGGATGGGAGCCACCGGCGGCGACGACGGCCCGGTCGCGGTCCTGCCGGCGGATCACCGTATCGCCGACTCGGAGTCGTTTCGGGCGAGTCTGGCCGCGGGGGCGCTATTGGTGCGCGAGCAGGACCTGGTGATCGCCCTGGGGGTTCGACCGACCCACGCCGAGACCGGCTATGGATATCTGGAAGTCGGCGAGCCGCTCGAGGCCGATGGTGACGCGCGGCGGGTCCGGCGATTCCGCGAAAAGCCCGATCTGGAGACCGCAAAGCGCTACTACGAAAGCGGTGACTTTCTGTGGAACGCGGGCATCTTTGTTTTCCGCGGCGGTCGGCTGGCCGAGCTGCTGGCGAAGTTCGAGCCCGAGATCGCCGACGGTCTCGAAAAGATCGCGGCTCGGCCCGACGCCATCGACGAGCTCTACGCCGCGCTTCCCTCTATCTCGATCGACTACGCGGTGATGGAGCGGACGGTGGACCTGGCGACGGTGCCCCTCGATTGTGGATGGAGCGATCTGGGGTCGTGGCAGGCGCTGGCGGAGGTCTTGCCCGTCGACGCTCGAGGCAACGCCTCGAGCGGCGACGTGGTGAGCCTCGAAGGCGGTGGCAACGTCCTGTATGCCGACCACGGAGCGATCGCGGTCTTGGGGGTCTCCGACCTGGTGGTCGTGCGCACCTCCGACGCCGTCCTGGTCGTGCCCAAGAACCGATCGCAAGATGTCAAAAAAATCGTCGAGCAGCTTACCGAGCGCTCGCGCGAGGATCTGCTTTAGTCGGGCTAGCTGCGGGTACGAGAAGGGATGCGGCCGCCCAAGGTCATCGTCGCGGCGCCGTCGCTCAGTGGGCCGTCCTCGACGGGCACGGCCGATCTGGACCGGCTGGTTCCCGGATCCGGCCCCTGGGAGCTCGAGGTGGGGTTTGGCAAGGGGAGTTATCTGCTCGGCCGGGCCGCCGCGCGGCCCGAGAGGCGGTTTGCTGGCATCGAGGTCGCGGGCAAGTACTTTCGGCTGGCCGCCGGTAGGGCGCGGCGGCGGCGGCTGGCCAACGTGGTGCTCTTTTGCGGGGAAGCTCTCTACCTGCTGTCGGCGTTCTTGCCGGCTGGTTTTGCGCGCACCGCCCACGTCTATTTTCCCGATCCGTGGCCCAAGAGCCGGCACCACAAGCGACGACTCTTTGACGCCGACACGCTCGACCTCTTGTTGCGGGCCCTGGAAGAGGGCGGGCGGCTCTTTTTTGCCACCGACCATCTCGACTACGGCGCGGCGGTGGAGGAGCTCTTCGACACCCACCCGGGTGTCGAGGTGAAGAGCCGGCCCAATGGGTGGCCCGACGGTCCGCGGACCAACTACGAGGCCAAGTACCTTCGCGAAGGACGCCCCATACTGAGGCTGGAGATCGTGCGTACCGCTCCCGCCGCCGCCGAGCTGTTCCACCCGGCGGGTGTCGAGAGGATTCTCGCGGCAACCGCCGGGGAAGAGGAGTAACAGGCGAGTCTCGCTATGCGTCGTCTGATCTACCTGCTACCGTTTTTTGCGCGCTACCCGCGCAAACTGGTTCTGGGCCTCGCATCGATCCTGCTATCGGTCGCGGTCGGGCTGGCGGCCCCGGTCATCATCGGCGCGGCGGTCGACGCTTTCCGGGACCAGGTCAGCACGGCCACTCTGCTGCGCTACGGCGCGCTGCTGGTGGCGGTCACCGCGTGTCAGGGTCTGTTCAACTTCGCCCAGCGGATGCTGCTCGTGACCCTGAGCCGCGACATCGAGTACGACCTGCGCAACGACTATTTTGCTCATCTGGAGTCCTTGCCGCGGGCGTTCTTCGACGAGCGTCACACCGGCGACCTGATGGCTCGCGCGACCAACGATCTGCAGGCGGTCCGGATGCTGTGCGGCCCGGCCATCATGTACGGCGCCAACACGGTGTTTGCCGGCAGCGGTGCGCTCTTTTTCATGCTTCGTATCGATGTGCGATTGACGCTGCTGGCGCTCTGCTCGATGCCACTCGTCGCGATCGCCACCCAGGTCTTTGGCCAGAAGATTCATCGACACTTCGAGAGCGTCCAGGAGCAGTTCTCGGCGCTGTCGACCCGTGTCCAGGAAAACCTCGCCGGTCTCAGGGTCGTTCGCGCATATGCGCGCGAAGAGTCGGAGATGAGCAAATTCTCGAGCCTCAACCGCGAGTATGTGGAGCGCAACCGCCGCCTCATCCGCTGGACGTCCGCTTTCCATCCGCTGCTTCAGCTCCTGGTCGGCTTTGGCTTTGTGGCGGTGCTCTGGTACGGCGGCGTCCAGGTCTGGCGCGGCGCGATCACCGTCGGCCAGTTTGTGAGCTTCAATTTCTTTCTCACCAAGCTGGTGTGGCCGATGATCGCCATCGGATGGGTGATCAACCTGGTACAGCGCGGTTCGGCCTCGCTCGGCAGGATTCGCGAGGTGCTCGACATCGAGCCCGAGATTCGTGATCGGCCGCCGCTTGTCGCCGACGCCGAGATTCGAGGGGCCGTGTCGATCCGTCATCTGACTTTCACCTACCCGGGGCAGGGCGAGCCGGCGCTTTCGGACATCGAGCTCGAGATCGAAGCCGGCCAGACTGTGGCCTTTGTGGGTCGCACCGGATCGGGCAAGAGCACCCTGCTGTCGCTGCTGCCACGTCTGTCGGATCCGCCGGAGAGCACGCTTTTTCTGGACGGGACCGACGTACACCGCATCCCGCTCGCAAAGCTGCGCGCGGCGCTGGCCGTCGTGCCGCAGGAGACGTTTCTTTTTTCGACCACGGTACGCGAGAACGTCTCTCTCGGTGCGCCGCGGGCTGAAGAGGAGGACATCCGCGAGGCCTGCCGGGCGGCCGGTTTGGGTGCCGACCTCGAAGTTTTCCCCGAGGGGTTGGAGACGCTGGTCGGCGAGCGCGGCATCACGCTCTCGGGTGGACAGAAGCAGAGGGTGGCACTGGCCCGGGCGCTTCTCCGCAAGCCCAGGATCCTGTTGCTCGACGATTGTCTCTCGGCGGTCGACGCCGAGACCGAGGAGGAGATTCTCGCCAACCTGCGGACCGTGTTTGTCGGCCGGACCGTGCTGCAAGTATCGCATCGGATCTCGGCGGTGCGAGCCGCCGACCGGATCTTTGTGCTGGAGCGCGGCCGGATCGTCGACCGGGGCTGCCACGAGGAGTTGATCGCGCGGCGGGGTCTCTACGCGGATCTCCACCGCCGACAGCAGCTCGAGGAGGAGTTGGCGACGGCGTAGAGTTCCGCCTCGGGGTCTGTGGCCCGACTTTGAAGCGGCCGGCAGGGGCGCCGGCCGCTTCACCTGGAGCCACCGAGGCGTCGGTGTAGGTTTGTGTGGTCGAGCTTGCCGTTTGGCGGCCGTGGCGAGACAATCCGAGGTAGAAAGGACGGCGAGTTGATGCGGGTTGTAGTCACGGGTGGCTCGGGCTTGATCGGGCGGGCCCTGGTCCGAAGCTTGGCGGAAGACGGACACCGGGCGATCGTGGTGAGCCGGAGCCCCGAGCGGATTCGGGATCTCCCCGAGGGGGTGGAGACGGCCGGGTGGGACGGAGTGACGGCGGAGCAGTTGGCGCCGGCGCTCGAAGGCGCCGATGGCGTCGTCCACCTGGCGGGGGAGGGCATTGCTTCCGGGCGTTGGACCCGGGAGCGGAAACAGCGTATCCGGGACAGCCGGGTGCGCGGCACGCGGGCGCTTGCGGGAGCTTTCGAGACCGCCGCGCAGCGTCCGGGTGTCCTGCTCCAGGGCTCAGCGGTCGGTTTCTACGGTCCCCAAGGCGACGAGGAGATCGGCGAGGAGCACCCGGCGGGGGACGATTTTCTCGCTCGTACCTGCCGCGACTGGGAGCAGGCGGGGGCTGGTGTCGAGCGGCTGGGTGTGCGCCGGGTGTTGTTGAGGACCGGGGTCGTGCTGGCCCGTGATGGAGGCGCGCTGCCGCGCATCGCGCTTCCCTTCAAGCTCTTCGCCGGCGGGCCGGTGGGAGGGGGACGCCAGTGGTTCCCGTGGATCCACTTGGATGATGAGGTGGGTGCGATTCGTTTTCTCCTCGAGAATCCCGAAACCCGCGGTGTGTTCAATTTGACTGCCCCCAACCCGGTCACCAATCGCGAGCTCGGGCGCGCCCTGGGGCGCGTGTTGCGGCGTCCCTCTCTTGTGCCGACGCCCGGCATCGCGCTCAAGTTGGCGCTCGGGGAGATGTCGACCATCGTGCTCGATGGCCAGCGGGCGGTGCCAAGCAAGCTCGAGGCCGCGGGCTACGGGTTTCGTTTCGCCGAGCTCGAACCGGCGCTCCGCGATCTGCTGGGTTGACCTTACCGAGGCGAGCGATGGTCGAAGCGATCCGGCAAGGCGACATTCCCGGGGTCCAGCTTCGCCGCCGGCAGGGCCTGCGCGGCGTGCCGGTGGAGGAGGCATGGGCGTGGCTGACCGAGCCGCCGAAGCTGGAGGCCTGGCTGTGCGACCGGGCGCGAGTCGATCCGGGCCCCGGCGGCGGGATCGAGCTGATCCACACGACTCCGGCGGGGGAGCGGCACGATCGGGGTGACACGCTCAAGATTGAGCCCCCCAACCGGTGGGTGCTTTTGTTCGGGGACCGGGCGTGGAGTGCCACCACACGACTGACGCTCGAAGCGCTGCCGGGCGAGGACGGCTCGGAAGTGGCGGTCCTCCAGCAGGGGTTTCAGGCCCTGCCGCTGTCGGAGTGTCTGACGATCTGGGAGGACTGCCGGCGGCGGTGGGCTGAGGCGCTCGAGCGCCTAGCGGTTGCCGCCGGCGGTTAAGCCGACCATCTGCGGCCGAGCTCCCCGGCCACCTCGTCCCGGATCGCTTCGGGGGTGTAGACGCGAAAGCGCTCGATTCGCGCCAGGTGGCGGATGAACTGAGAGGCCTGCTCCATCGGACGCAGCCGGCCGTCCCTGCGCCTCACCAGCACTCGGCTCTGGCCGAGCCGGTGGGGGTCCTTGGCGGAGTTGGACACCAGGATGTTGTCGCCGCCAAATCGTTCTTCGAGATCCGGGAGAAGGGCCTCGAAGCGTCGTTTCTCCTCGGAGCTCAAATGCTCCTCGGTCTCGAACGCCAGCGGGTAGTGGAGCCGCTTGACGATCGCCAGGGCGTGGTGACTCGAGCTCGCCCGCATCGCCGCCAGCATAGTGACGTCGTCGTCCGCCAGGAAGCGCTCGGGATCGCTCGACCACCGCCTGCCGTTTTCCTCCAACCATTCGTTGAAGTGCAGCTCCAACGCCTTGCCGGTCAGGTTGAAGTAGACCTGAGTAAACATGTAGTAGCGCGCCATCACCAGGGCCTCGATGGCGTGGACCCCGCCCTCGTCCACTCCCAGGCCCCACGCGCCGGTCTCGGGGTCCTCGATCGGGGTCACCGTCTCGAGCACCCGGGCGAGATCAAAGCTGCCATAGCGCACCCCGCAGTAGAGGCTGTCGCGTAGCAAGTAGTCCATCTTGTCGACGTCGAGCTCCCCCGAGATCACTTGGGAGAGGAGCCTTTGTTTGGGCTCGTCGGGCTTGCCGAGCAGCACCTCGACATCGGCCGCTGTAAGCCCCTGGCCGTGGCGCTCGAAGATCTCGGTGATCTCGGGCAGACCCAGCATCCGGCGCGTCATCTCCTCGTGGTCGATACCGTCCTCGAAGAGGTCCTCGGCGGAGTGGCTGAACGGGGCGTGGCCGATGTCGTGGACCAGGGCCGCGACCCGCAGCGCCCTGCGATCCGGGCTGGCGGGGTCGGCGTCGAGCAGATCCGGCCGCTGGGCCGCCAGCGCGTCGTAGACCTTGCCGGCCAGCTCCATCGCCCCCAAAACGTGGCTGAACCGGCTGTGCTCGGCACCGGGAAAGACCAGATAGGCGAAGGCGAGCTGGTGGATCGAGCGCAGCCGTTGCAGCGGCCGGCTGTTGATCAGCGCCTGCTCGAGCGGGTCGGCGTGGATAAAGCCGTGGATCGGGTCGCGGTAGGAGAACGGCAAGAGATGGTGACAGGCCGGGCTACGCGGCGATGGCTTCGTCGATTCCCGTCTCGCCCTCGGATTTGGCGATGATGGCCGCGCCGCACGAGTCGCTGAAGATGTTGACCGATGTCCGGTACATGTCGAGCGGGCGGTCGACGGCGAGCATCGCGCCGACGATGGCCTCGACCTCGGGCCCGCGCAGGTTCACCGCCTCGAGCACGATAAAGATGACCACCAAGCCCGCCGATGGCACCGCGGCGGCGCCCACCGACGCCAGCAGCGCGGTCAGCACGACGATGAGCTGGGCCGAGAAGCTCAGATCCACCCCCAGCACCTGAGCGACAAACAACACGCCGGCGCATTCATAGAGCGCGGTGCCGTCCATGTTGACCGTTGCTCCCATCGGCAGCACAAAAGACGACGTCCGATTGGAGACGCCGACGTTTTTCTCCACGTTCGAGATGGTCACCGGCAGCGTCGCGGCCGAGGAGCTGGTGGAAAAGGCCATCACCAGAGCCTCGATCATGTTGGCGAAGTGAACACGCGGGTTGATCCGCCCCAGGAGCAGCAGGACCAGCGGCAGCGCAACAAACAGATGGAATGTCAGACCGGCCGCGATGGTCAGCATGTACAACCCCAGGGCGCGGAACGACTCCAGGCCCGAGCTGCCCACCAGCCGCGTGATGAGGCCAAACACGCCGATGGGCAGAAAGACTATGACCCCGGCGGTGAGCTTCATCATCGCCTGAAACCCGGCGTTGAACAGCGTGACCAGCGGCTTGCGGTGCTCGTCCGGAAGCACCGCGATCGCCATGCCCAGGACGATGCAAAAGAAGATCACTGCCAGCATGTCGGGCTTGGCCGCGGCGGCGATGAAGTTGGGGGGCACGATGTCGAGCAGGATGTCGATGGGTGAGCTGGGTGTCGAAAGCTCGGGGAGACTCGCCTGCTCGGCGCCGGCGATATTGGCGCCCACACCGGGGCGGATCAGGTTGACCGCGGTCAGACCGGCGAGGATCGCCAAGGCGCTGGTCAAGACGTAGTAGCCGAGTGTCTTGGAGAACATCCGGCCGAGGCTGCGCGCGCTGCCGATCGACGCCACCCCCGAGACGATCGAAGTAAAGATCAGCGGCACGATGATCATCCGCAGCAGGCGGATAAAAAGCGTCCCCATCCAGCCCACCTTGGGCACGATCGCCTCACCGCCGATGAGGCCGGCGACGATCCCCGCCGCCATGGCGAGCAAGACCTGCCAGTGCAGGCGCCGGTACCAGGATTTTGATGTGGGACGACTCACATTTGTCACGAGCCACTCGACGTTATGGCATCGACCGCGCCTCTGCAAACGCCGCGAGCTCGCTCACCCGGACTCCGTCGGGGGGGACGCGGAGGTCGGGTGCGATCTCGGCGAGCGGCCGCAGACAAAAAAGTCGCTCCCGCAGCCGGGGGTGCGGCACGGTCAGAGCCGGCTGGTCGAGAACCAGCTCGCCGTACAGCAAGAGGTCGATGTCGAGCGGTCTCGGTCCCCACCGCGGCCCCGGGCGCCGCCCTGCCGCGCGCTCGATCTGCTTGACGAGCGCCAGCAACTCGTCGGGTGCAAGATTTGTCCGGCCGACCAGCGCGGCGTTCAGAAAGGCTCGTTGCCGGATCGGCGAGACGGGGAGCGTCTCGTAAAACGCGCTGCAGCGCGCGCCGTGGAGGAGGTCCGAGACCGAGGTGACCGCAAAATCGAGGTTTGCGGTGCGATCGCCCTGGTTGCTCCCGAGGCCCAGGGCGACGAGGGTGGTCCCGGCCGGGCCACCTGTCTCTTTGAGATCTACTTCTTGGAAGTCTTTTTCTTGGTGGGTTTCTTCTTGGTGGTTTTCTTCTTCGAAGTCTTTTTCTTGGTCGTTTTCTTTTTGGTTTTTTTTGCCGTGGTCTTCTTTTCCGGCTCGGCGTCGGTGGCTTCGTCCTCGTCGGGGAGCTCCCCGGTTACCGACGCTCCGCACTTCGGGCAGTGCGGGTCGGATTTCCCGAGATCGTAGTATTTGACCGCACAGTTCGGACACTCGTGTTTGTTGCCCAGATCGGCGGTGGTTTCCATCAGGTCGTCCTCGAGGGCCAGGCTCGGCCGGTCTTTCCTCCGGCTCGTTCCAACGGTCCAATCCGGGGGGCGTGACCGTAGCATCGGCCTAGGGGGGTGTCAAACGCGCAGCGCCGTTTTGGTTTGATTGCGGCGGGCGCGGACGGTAGGATGCCGACGCTCGGCCGTCCAAGAAAACAGGCGGTTTTCGACGTTTCCCGCGGACTCATGAAGCACACTCATCAGATTCTGGTGGCGGTTCTCGGCTTAACGCTGCTACCCGCCTTGGCGGTCTCCGCCGACCTGCCCGATCCCCGCGACCGCTCCCTCGAGCCCAGCGAGCGGCTGGCGGCCCTGCTCGAGCGCTGCCGGGCCGAGCAGGCGGAGATCCAGACCCTCGAGGCGCGCTTCGAGCAACGCAAGGAGAGTGCGCTGTTGCTCGAACCGAGCGTTTCGCGCGGTGTTTTTTCCTACTCGGCGCCGGACCGGGTGCGCTGGGAGTACCAGGCGCCCGAGGCGATCTCGATGGTGATCGCCCAGGATGAGCTGACGACCTGGTACCGCGATCTGGAGAAGGTCGAGCGGGCCCAGGTGGGGGGCCGGTCCCAGCGAGTCCTGGAGTATTTGGGCGCCGGCAGCTCGCTCGATGACTTGAGCAAGTACTTCACCGTCTCGTTGCTTGTGCCCGAGGCGGCGAGCGCCGCGTACAGGCTCGAGCTGACGCCGCGATTCGAGCGAGTCGCCAAGCGGCTCCGCGGGCTGGAGATCTGGATCGATCCCGAGCTCTACTTGCCGGTCGGGCTTCGCTACGTCGAGGCGGACGGCGATGTGACCGAGTACCGATTCGAGAACTACCGCGTCAACGCCCCGCTGCCGGAAGATCGGTTTGTGCTCGAGCTACCGAGCGGGATCGACATCGAGACCGTGGAGCTAGAGGCCCGCTCGGCGGCCCGCTAGCTCCAGGGCTGCTCGCGATAGGGCGAATCCCGCCGTGGCCGGACGGTTCGAGGTCCTGGCGACCGACGGCGCCGCCCGCCGGGGCCGTCTCCGGACCGAGCACGGTTGGGTCGAGACCCCGGCCTTTATGCCGGTGGGGACCCGGGGAGCCGTCAAGGGCGTCGACCCGGCGGCGCTGGAGCGTCTCGGCGCGTCCATCTTGCTGTCGAACTACTACCATCTGAATCTGCGGCCGGGCATTGACTCGATCGAGGCGCTCGGCGGTCTGCACGCGTTCTGCGGGTGGTCCAAGCCCCTCCTGACCGACAGCGGTGGTTACCAGGTCTTCAGCCTAGCCAAGCTGCGTGACCTCGACGACGGCGGGGTCACCTTTCGCAGCCATCTGGACGGCGCGCGGGTTCGACTGACTCCCGAGCAGGTCGTCCGGGACCAGGTCCGCATCGGGGTCGACGTGGCGATGGTCCTGGACGAATGTCCCCCCTGGCCGGCGACCGAAGACTCGGTGGCCGAGGCCGTCCGCCGCACGACCCGCTGGGCGCGCAAAGCGCGCGAAGCGCACTCTGCCAACCCGGGGAAAACCTTGCTGTTCGGAATCGTCCAGGGCGGGGAGTTCGAGCGGCTGCGAACGGACGCGGCGGCAAACCTCTTACCGCTCGATTTCGACGGCTATGCGATCGGGGGCGTCAGCGTCGGCGAGCCGCTCGACCAGCGGCGCCGGGTCGTGGAGCGGACGGCGCCGCTGCTTCCGCCGACAAAGCCCCGTTATTTGATGGGGCTCGGCACGCCGCTCGACATCCTGCACGCGGTCGGCGAAGGGATCGACCTCTTCGACTGCGTGCTGCCCTCCCGCAACGCTCGGCACGGGTTGATTTTCACCTCGCGCGGCCCGCTGCGGATCACCAACGCCGGCTTTGGCTCGGACCCGGGCGCGGTCGAGGAGGGCTGTCCCTGCCCCTGTTGCGCCGGGGTCAGCCGTGCGTTTCTCCACCATCTGTTTCGCGCCGGCGAGATCACCGCCCAGGTCCTCGCGACCCTCCACAACCTGCGCTTTTACCTTGACTTTGCCGAGGCTCTCAGAGAAGCTATCGCGTCCGGTGGGCTGGCCGAGTTTGCGGATTTCTTTACCGCCCGCTACGGCGACGCCGGGCCGCCGCCTCAGCCCGTAGAGGGCGGAGAGCCGCCGCCAGACTCCACACCCGATTCCGAATTCCACAGATGATCCAGATTTTTCCGCTTGCTTTGGCCGAGGGCGCTTCCGCCAATCCGCTGATCCAGTTTGTGCCGCTGATCCTCATCTTCGGGATCTTCTACTTTCTTCTGTTTGCGCCGATGCGCAAACGGCAGAAAGCGCTCCAGCAGCTCATCGACAACCTCAAGAAGGGGGACCGCATCGTCACCACCGGGGGACTCCACGGTGAGGTGGCCTCGGTCAAGGACGATGTCCTTCTGGTCAAGGTCGCGGACAACCTGAAACTGCGGATCTCCCGTTCGGCGGTCGCCGGACTCGAGGGGCCGGAGGGGAGCTCGTGAGCCGCGATCTCGTCTGGCGCGGTCTGTTGATCGCGGCGATAGCCAGCGGCGCGCTGCTGCTGGCGCACCCGATCCGGGAAAAGATCAACCTGGGCCTCGACCTGCGAGGTGGGATCCATCTGGTGCTGCGGGTGGAGGTCGAGGACGCGCTGCGTTCCGAGACAAATAAGTACCTGGGCCGGTTCCTCCAAGAGACCGAGGACCGGGGCCTCGCCGGGACGAACGGCAGCCCGACCGGTAACCGGAGCTTTGAGCTCACCGGGGTCGCGGCTAGTGACGACTCCACCATCCAGGACATCGTCGCGGAATTTTTGCCGGGGTGGGACTGGAGCCGCCGCGGCGACGTGCTGGCCTTCGAGATGACCGGCCAGAATGTCAACGACATCAGCAACCAGGCGGTGCGTCAGGCGCTCGAGACTATCCGTAACCGGATCGACGCGTTTGGCGTGGCCGAGCCCGTGATCCAGCGCCAGGGCTTGGAAGGCGATCGGATTGTGGTCCAGCTACCAGGTGTCGACGACCCCGAGCGGGTCAAGCGCTTGATCAAGAACACCGCCTTTCTGGATTTTCGGCTGGTCGACTTTCCGCGCTCCGGCGGCGGGGCCGCGAGCCGGGAGGAGATTCTGGCGAACTATGGCGGCGTTCTACCGGACAATGTCGAGATTGCCAGAATGCCGATCCGCGACGAGGCAGGCGAGCTCGTGGCGGAGCAGTTCTACGCACTCGAGAAGCGCTCGGTGATCACCGGGCGCGATCTGCGCACCGCCCGTCCGGGTCTCGGTGAGTTCAACCAACCGATCGTCAATTTCTTTCTCACGCCCGAGGGTGCCAAGGCGTTTGCCGACACCACCGGCGCCAACGTCGGACGCAACCTGGCGATCGTTCTGGACGGCCAGGTCCGTTCGGCCCCCCGGATCAACAGCCGCATCGCCGATCAAGGCATGATCGAAGGCGGTTTTACCCGCCAGGAAGCCGAGGACCTGTCGACCGTGCTGCGCTCGGGCGCGCTGCCCGCCGGCATCACCTATCTCGAGGAGCGCACCGTAGGGCCTTCGCTGGGTCAGGATTCGATCGACCGCGGGCTCAAGGCGGGCTTGCTCGGGCTGAGCCTGATCGTCGTCGCGATGCTGCTGGTCTACCGTGGCGCCGGGTTCAACGCCGTGCTGGCCCTGGCGCTCAACATCGTGCTGATCTTTGGCGCGTTGTCCTACTTTGGCGCCACGTTGACTCTGCCCGGCATCGCCGGGATCATTCTGACAATCGGCATGGCCGTCGACGCCAATGTCCTGATTTTCGAGCGCATCCGCGAAGAGCTGCGGCACGGCCGCACGGTGCGGTCCGCGATCGACGCGGGCTTCTCGAAGGCCCTGTCCTCTGTGCTCGACGCCAATATCACCACGTTGATCGCGGCGCTGTTTTTGTTTCAGTTCGGTACCGGTCCGATCCGCGGTTTTGCGGTGACGCTTTCAATCGGAATCTTCGCATCCCTGTTTTCGGCGATCTTTGTGAGCCGATGGGTGTTCGATCTAGTGGTGTCGCGCCGCCAGCGGACGGCACGGCTGTCCATCTGACCCCGGGCAAGAAGAATGGAATTCTTCCGCGACTCGAAAATCCGGTTCATGAAGCACCGCCGCAAGTGGCTGGTGGTGTCGGCGGCGCTGTTGGCGCTTTCGCTCGGCGTTGTCCTGGTACGCGGGAAGCTCAACGTCGGGATCGATTTTGCGGGGGGCACCCAGTTGACCCTCAAGTTCAAGACCGACCCGGGGATCGATCGGTTGCGCGACATTGTCGAGGCGGCCGGGATCGAAGACGTTCAGATCCAGAGCTTTGGCGACGCGGGGAGCGGCGAAGTCCTGCTCAAGGCGCCGATCGTCGAAGGGAGCGAGGAGGGGAGCCGTGACCAGATCGTGGAGGCGCTGGACCAGGCCTTCAACGGGTCGTCGACGGGAGCCGACCTGAATCGCATCGGCGGTGCGGCCCTGGCCGACCTGCTCCTCGACGCCGATCCGGAGGGCATCGGGCTGGTGGATCCGGACGCCGCCCAGGAGCGCTACGAAGAGGTAGCGGCTGAGTTGCTTTCGGCGCGGCGCGCCGAGGGCATCCTTAGAGACTGGTCGGAGCTGTCGGCTCCCGGGGTCGACGCCTCGGTAGTCGAGGCGGTGCGTACGCGCGCCGCCCTGGGCGAGTTCTCGGTCCTCGGGGCGGACAACGTAGGTCCCCAGATCGGGTCGGAGCTGCGCGCCAAGGGCATTTGGGCGGTCGTTTTTTCGCTGCTCGGCATGTTGGCCTATATCTGGTTCCGTTTCGAGCTGCGCTTTGGGATCGGTGCCCTGATGGCGGTGATCCATGATGTACTGATCACGCTCGGGCTTTTTACGCTGGCCGGTTTCGAGTTCAATCTCACCACTGTCGCCGGTTTCTTGACCCTGGTCGGATACTCGGTCAACGACTCGGTGGTGGTCTTCGACCGCGTGCGCGAGAACTTGCGGCGGAGCCGGCGGTCGCTCGAAGAGACCATGGACCTGAGCCTCAATCAGACCCTGTCGCGGACGGTGCTCACGTCGGGAACCACCTTGCTGGCGATGGGCTGTGTCCTGGCGTTGGGGGGCGACGTGCTGCGAGGGTTCGCCTTTATCCTCACCGTGGGGGTCATTGTCGGGACGTACTCCTCGATCTACATCGCCAGCCCGTTTGCGCTGTGGTGGGAAAGCCGCTTTGGGCGCAAGGCCCGCAGCGAGCGCAAAGAGTCCAAGGCCGCCCGGACAGCGTCGGCCTGACGTCTCGCCGGAGCCGTCCCCAAAGCGTTCTGAAACCGTCCTGGGCCGTCCTGATAATGGGGGGCATAGACGGGAGCCGGTGGCGGGTGCACCGGCCTTGCAGTAGAGTTCCTGTGTCCAAGGAACGGAGCTTGACGTCGGCATGGCCACAGTTTCGCAGCGCTTCGCTACGGCGGACGTTCCCCCGCCCGTCTCGCCGCGCAAGAACGTGCGGCTCGAGGACGTGTGGGCGAAGATGGAGCAGCAGGGCCGTGATTTCGATCGCGAGTTCTTGCAAGGCGTCTACGATTTTTCGGCCGAGAAGCACGGCGACCAGAAACGTCGCTCGGGCGAGCCGTACCTGACTCACCCGCTGCACGTCGCCTATCTGCTGGCGGATTTTCGCGCCGACCAGACGGCGGTCGCGGTGGGCTTGCTCCACGATGTCCTGGAGGACACCTTGACCACCAGGGAGTCGCTGGCGGACCGTTTTGACGAGGAGATCGCCGCGCTGGTCGACGGCGTCACCAAGATCGGCAAGCACGAGTACGTGCGCCGCGACCAGGCACAGGCCGAGACCTTCCGCAAGCTCATCCTGGCCTCGACCAAAGACATCCGCGTCATCCTGGTCAAGCTCGCCGACCGGCTCCACAACCTGTTGACCCTCGAGCACATGGCGCCCGAAGCGCGGCGGCGGATTTCGCGAGAGACCCTCGAGATTTACGCCCCCATCGCCCATCGTCTGGGGATGTCCAAGGTCCAGGGAGACCTGGAGGATCTGGCCTTCTACTATCTCTACCCGCTGCAGTTCTCGGCCCTCGAGTCCAAGGTGACCGAGAAGCTCAAGGGGGGTCGGGCGGCGACCCGCAAAATCAGCGAGCGGCTACGCAAAAGTCTCGAGCAGTCGGCGCTCGATGTCGAGATCAACTTCCGCGTCAAGCGCTACTACTCGATCCACCGCAAGCTCAGGCGGCAGGGCATCGACGTCGCGCAGCTTTACGACTACCTGGCGTTTCGAATCGTCACCGAGAACACGGCGGACTGCTACGCGGCTCTCGGCGTCGTCCACCAGAGCTGGCGGCCAGTCCCCGGTAGGTTCAAGGACTACATCGCCATGCCCAAGCCCAACTTCTACCAGTCGCTGCACACCACGGTGGTTGGTGACAGCGGTCAGCCGTTTGAAGTCCAGATTCGGACGCGGGAGATGGACGCCATCGCCGAGGAGGGCATCGCCGCGCACTGGCGTTACAAGGAGGGCCGCCCGCTGGTCGATGCGAGCGAGGCGCGTGAGCGCGACATGGCCTGGCTGCGCCAGTTGATGGAGTGGCAGCAGGAGGTGGAGGATCCGCGAGCGTTTCTGGCGACCCTCAAGCTCGATCTCTACCCAGACGAGGTCTATGCGTTCAGCCCCAAGGGGGATGTCTTTTCGTTTCCCCATGGCGCCACGCCGCTGGACTTTGCTTACAAGATCCACACCGAGCTCGGCCACCATTGTGTCGGGGCGCGGGTCAACGGCAAATTGGTCCCTCTGCGCACCCATCTGCAAAACGGCGACATCGTGGAGATCCAGACCAGCGCCACCCGCTGGCCGTCGCGCGACTGGCTGAGCTTTGTCGGCACCTCGCGGGCCAAGAGCAAGATCCGGCAATGGATCAACACCGAGCAGAAGAAGCGCGCCCAGGAGATCGGCCGCCGGTCGCTCGAAAAAGCGCTCAAAAAACACAAGGTGAGCCCCAAAAAAGTCCTCGACAGCAAGGCGATGGCGACTTACCTCGCCTCGGAGGGGATCGGGGGGCTGGACGACCTTCTGGGCCGAATCGGCTTTGGCAAGATCGCGGTCCGCCAGGTGCTGGGGCGCGTGCTGAGCGAAGAGCAGCTCTCGACCACCGCCGAGAAGCCGGGGCGTCT
This sequence comes from Candidatus Multivoradales bacterium, assembly GCA_965224065.1. Taxonomy (GTDB): domain Bacteria; phylum Acidobacteriota; class Thermoanaerobaculia; order Multivoradales; family JAHEKO01; genus JAOTZA01. Next base: position 1,647,318 of record CBDCYF010000005.1, on the reverse strand, counting down.
GAGGGAAGCCGTCAACAAGATTCTGCCCTTTGGCGGCGACACCATACGGGTGCGGGGCGACAGCGATCTGCTCGCCTATCTGGCAAAGTGTTGCCACCCGCTGCCGGGTGAGGAGATCGTCGGCTACATCACACGCGGCCGCGGTGTCTCGGTCCACTCGGCGGAGTGCTCAAACGTCAAGAACTTGCTCTACAACCCGGAGCGCGAGATCGAGGTCGAATGGGCGCGCGGCGCTGATGACGTCCACCCCGTGTCCCTGGTCATCGAGACCGAAGACCAGCCGGGAATCCTCGCCAAGCTGACCGAAGTAGTCGCCCGGCTGGACAGCAACATCCGCCACTTCGAAGCCGAGGCGGAGACCGGTCAGGGCCGGATCGAGATGGTTCTCGAAGTCCGCGACCGCCGGCACCTGGAGAAGCTGCAGCAGGCGATCTCGAGCGTCGGTGGCGTGCGCGAGGTTTTCCGCAAGATGGGCAAGGGTCGCGCAACCGGCGCCGGCTAAAGGCGCTAGAGGCTCAGGTCTCGCTTTGGCCCGGGGTCCACGCGCGGGCGGCGGGCTTTTGGACCTTGCCGCTTCTCAGACAGCGGGTGCAGACCAAGATTCGCTTGACCGTTCCATCGACCACCGCGCGCACTTTCTGGAGGTTGGGTTGCCAGCTCCGCGACGAGACGTTGTGGGCGTGGCTGATCTGCCGGCCGATGATGGTTTTTTTGCCGCAAAGGGCGCATTGTCTGGACATGGGAAAAGGGCTCCTCGTAGACGGGAGCGCGGATGGTAGCAGATCGCCGTGGCAGAGCCAAGCCGCTCTTGTGCAGTCCTCAACAGACAGGTCCGGCCCCCCGTGCATACCATTTTGGCTATACGAAACGCGTCGCCAAAGGGGCGCGGCGATTGGAATAGTTGCTCGTGGGGGCAGGCAGATGACGAGGTCGAATACCGAAACGACGAAGAGGCGGGCACCCTTGACACCCCCAGAATGTTCCTGTAGCTTGCCTCATTGCATTGGTTCTGGCTGTTAAAGCCTGATGAACATTGGGATTTTCGGGTCGTTAAGGGGATTAAGGTAGATTTCTGTGTTCTTCTCGCGTTCAAAGGGTGTCGTTGGACTCGACGTCGGAAGCTCAGCCGTCAAGCTGGTCGAGCTCAAAGAACGGCGTTCGGGGGAATACCACCTGGAGCGAGTGGGACTCGAGCCCCTCTCTCCGGAAGCGATCGTCGACGGGTCGATCATGGACTCTTCCCTGGTGGTCGAGGCGATCAACCGGCTGGCCGACGAAAGCGGTGTTCGAGGCACCAACTACGCCACCTCTTTGTCGGGTCACTCGGTGATCATCAAGAAGATCCAGGTACCGGTGATGAGCGACGAAGAGCTGGCCGAGTCGATTCAGTGGGAGGCCGAGCAATACATCCCGTTCGACATCAATGACGTCCGCCTCGATTACACGGTTTTTCCCGGCACGGAGCCGGGGCGCGAGACCATGGAAGTCCTTCTGGTGGCGGTCAAGCGCGACAAGGTCAACGACTATGTCTCGGTTATCAGCCAGGCGGGCAAGACGCCGGTGGTGGTGGACGTAGATGCCTTTGCGGTGCAGAACGCCTACGAGCTCAATTACGATATAGACCCGCACGAGGTCGTGGCGCTGGTGAACATGGGCGCCGGTGTGACGACCATCAACATCCTCGCTCGCGGGTCGTCGGTCTTCTGGCGCGACATCTCGATCGGCGGCAACCAGTTCACCGAAGCCCTGCAAAGAGAGTACAGCCTGTCGTTCGATCACGCCGAGCGGCTCAAGCGTGGCGAGCAGGTCCAGGGTTGCTCCCCTGCCGAGGCGCGCACGGTTCTCGAGGCGGTGGCCGGCGAGATGGCCGCCGAGATCCAGAAGACCTTCGATTTCTACGCCGCCACCTCGGCGGACGACCGGGTTACGCGCTTGCTGCTTTCCGGTGGCTGCGCGCTGACGCCGAGTCTGCGGGAAGTGCTACAGGACCGGTTTGGTGTTGCCGCCGAGCCGATGAACCCTTTGCGGCGCATCCACTATAAGGAAAGTGACTTCGACAGCCAGTGGCTAGACGCGGTGGCGCCGATGTTGGCGGTGTCGGTCGGGCTGGCGATGCGACAGGTGGGAGAATAGAGCCGATGATTCGGATCAATCTCCTTTCCGAGGGGCGCAAGCCGGTTGCCGCAAAAAAGAAGGAGTCGGCCTTTTCGGGCCTCAACCTCAGCGGGATCGACGCCGGCAGCCTGGCACTCTTGGGGTTTCTGCTGCTGGCCTTGATCGTCTCCGCAACCCACAACCTGATCCTCAAGGGCAAGGTCCGCGCCAAGAAGGAAGAAGTTGCCGAGGCCCAGGTTGAGGTGGATCGGCTGGCGCCGATCATTGCGGAGGTCGAGGAGTTCAAGGCCAAGAAGGAAGCACTCGGCAACAAGGTTCGGGTGATCAAGGAACTGCGCGCCCAACAGCATGGGCCGGTGCAGTTTATGGACCAGATCTCGCGCGCGCTGCCCGAGCTGCTGTGGCTGCGCGAGATGGACGTCAAGGGCAACACCATCTCGATCAGCGGCGAGGCGTTCAACGTCAACGCCATCGCCTCGTTTATCGAGAACCTTGACCGGGTGCCGCAGTTCAGCGAAGAGCCGGTGGCCCGGGATATCAGCCGCAGCAGACGCGGCGGCGCCGTCTACACGTTCAGTGTCAGCTTTACCTTTATCTACTCGCAGCCGGAAGAGGCGGCGGAAGCCGAGGACGTGGCGCAGCCCGCCACGGCCGAGAGTTAGAGGGAAACGTGGCGTTTAGCACCGGTCTCGAAGAAAAGCCCTGGTACTTTGGTGCCATTATCGGGCTGGCGCTCGCCTGCGGCTTGTATTTCTGGGCGGCCAACAAGTATCTGCTCGGGCCCAAAAAGGACCAGTTGGCGCGGCTCGAGACCGAATTGGCCGAGCTCAACGCCAAGATTCAGGAGGGGCAGACCGCGCAGCGCCAGCTCCCTCGCTTCCGCGAGGAAGTGCGGCAGCTCGAGATCGAGCTCGACGGCCTATTGCGGATCCTGCCAGCGCGCCGCAACACGCCGGATCTCATCAAGAGGGTCCGCGATCTGACCGAGCTGGGCGACTTCGATCTGCTGCGTTTTGCGCCCGGAACCCTGGTGGACAAAGAGTTCTACAGCGAATATCCGATCGGTATCGGTCTCGAAGGTGGGTACCACAACCTGGCGCTGCTTTTCGAGCAGGTCAGCGAGTTCCCGCGGATCATCAATATCGACAATCTCCAGATCAAGTCGATCGATCGCGGCGATACGCCCCACACACTCGAGGCGACCTTTCAGGCGAAGACATTTGTCTACAAGGAAGATCAACCGGTCGACTCCGAAGAGGAGGAGGCCACCGGATGAGCCGCTTCGGAGCTTCAGCCCGCGGATTTCTCCTCCTCTCGGCCCTATTGCTGGGGACGGCGTTCATCGCCGGTGCGCAGCAGGAGGGTGGTGATCCGGAGCCCGAATCGGGTACCGATGCGCCTGGGCTTTTTGCCGATGGCGCCGATGGCGCCGATAGCGCCGATGACGACGCCCAGTCCTTCGACGAAGATGCTGCGAGCAACGGCCAGGCGGCGCCGGGTGGCTACAGCTATGACTCGGGGGGGCGCCGGGACCCGTTCCGGTCCCTGCTCTCGGTTCGACGGCGGCCCGAGGCGACCGGCCCGCGGCCCGACGGCATCCCGGGCCTGCTGATTGACGAGATCGACGTCACCGGCATTTTTGTGACCGCCGATGGGTCGGTGGCCCAGATTCGATCGACCCAGCAGGAGCAGAGCTATCTGCTGCACGAAGGAGACCAGTTGTACGACGGCGATGTGGTCAGTATCAGCGGCGACGAAGTCGTGTTCAAGCAGATCGTCGACGATCCGACGGCGATCAAACCGTTCCACGAGGTGGTGAAGAAGCTGAACCCCTAGCTTCCGGACTCTAGGAAGGCATCCTGATGCGCAACGACGCGAATGAAATGAGAGCAGTTGGGTGGCGACCCTCCGGGTCGGCCTCCGCGCGGACCGCGCTGGTTCTGACCGGACTGGTTCCGGCGATGATCGGGCTTGCGGCGGTCGCCCCGGCAGAGGGAGCACGACGAGCTCCCGGGCGCGCCAATGCACTGGGCACCGTACCGGTCGAGATCGAAGCGATGGAGCTGAAGGATGAGGCGGTCGGGAGCCGGCTCAGCGTCGCCACATCCGGTCCGATGATCTGGACGAGCTACCGGGACATCGACGGCAACCTGATCATCGAGCTGCCCAACAGCTTGCCATCGGTTCAAGTCGCCAGCCTCGATCTGGAGGACGCGGTCGTGGCCTCGGCGCAGGTCGAAGTCGAGGAGAGCGGCGACCGTCCGCTGACCCGGCTGGTGGTACGGACCCGTGACCAGGCGGAACACTCGGTGACCGCCGACGGCGCGCGGTTGTTGGTCGATTTGATGCCGGTGGCGGGCGCCCGAGATTCAGCCGCGAACACCGCCGACGGCGCCACCCCGGAGGCCTCCGGAGGATGGAACGACTCGAGCGCGCTCGCCGACTACGAGCCGGTCAGCACTGTCGCCAGTCTCGAGCCCGATTCCCGCTCCGCGCCCGACTCCCCGTCGAGCGCAAACGAGCCTCGTATGGGACCGTCGCCGGAAGGCGTTCCCGCGACACAGCTCCGGGGCGTCGAGGTCGCCACGAGCCCGGGCGCCACGACCGTCTGGATTCAAGGCGACGGCGCTTTCTACTACTCCACTTTCGGTCTGGACGACCCGCATCGCTTTGTTATCGATCTGATCGGTGTCGTCAACACTTCGCCGGTGTCGACCCTGGCAGTAGCCGCGCCGCTGGTCGATGGCGTGCGAGTGGCGCAGTTCAAGCCACAGCCCGAGCTGGTGGCGCGTGTTGTCGTCGATCTGATTGAGCAGTCGGTGCCGGCGATCGAGGCGTCGGACGACGGACTCAAGCTGGTTTTTGAGGACGAGGCTCCCGGCGGGCAAGAGACCGCGCCGGCGTATGGCGAACCAATCGAAGAGGCCGTTGTCGCGGAGGCCGTAGAGCCCGAGCAGGCACCCGAGCCCGTTTGGGAAGAGGTCCCGGCGCCCGAGGCCGTTGCGGCCGAGCCGGCCGCCGAGGAAGCCCAAGAGATGGTTGCGTCGGCCGGGACGATGGATGGCGACGACCTGGACGTGGTCGAGCCAACTACTCAGCCCGAGACGGAGCCGGCGATGGAAGCCGTCCAGGAGGCCCTCGAGGAGGTTCTTGCACCCCCGCTCGAGACCGAGACCGTCGAGACGGCCCCCTACGACCCATCGGCTGCCGAGTACGAACCCCCGGCCTATGAGCCGGAGGCGGTCGCCGAGATCGCCGAGCTGCCTCCACCGGCCGCTCCGGCACACGACGCCTCGCTCTTTGACGTGGCGCAGATCGATTTGAACGCCGACCCGGTCGGCGGTGGAGAGTCGGAATCCTCCGGTTTCGAGTCGCGGGACGTGACCGTCACCGAAGAGGCGGTCTATGAGGGCGAGCCGATCTCCATGACCCTGCGCGATGCGGACATCAAGGACGTCCTGAGGTCCTTTGCCGAGATCAGCGGCCTCAACATCGTGGTTCAGCCGGGCATAGAAGGGTCGGTCACCGTCGAGTTGACCGACGTGCCATGGGACCAGGCCCTCGACATCATCTTGAAGACCAATGGCCTCAACTACCAGCTGGAAGGGACCATTATGCGCATTGCCCCGATCGAGGTGCTGCGCGCCGAGGCCGAGGAAGAGCAGCGGCTGGAAGCCGCCAAGGCGTTGTCGATCCCGCTGCAGACGGTGATGCAACGGGTGAGCTATGCCACTGCCGGCGACATCGCCTCGGTGCTGCAGAGCGGGTCCGGGAGCAGTCTGGTGAGCCAGCGGGGCTCGGTGGTGGTGGACGACCGCACCAACACCCTGATCATCAAGGAGCTGCCGTCAAACCTCAACACGGTTCTGGCGGTCATCGAGAGCCTGGACATCCCCGAGCCGCAGGTGATGATCGAGGCCAGGATCATCGAGACGACCAAACGGTTCAACCGCACCCTCGGCATCGAGTGGGATTTCACCGGTGTAGCCGATGCCGCGCACGGCAACACCACCGGTCTGGTCTTTCCGAACAACGTCGACGCGGAGGGCGGTGTCCGCCTCCTGACCGGGGCACGAAACGGCTTTCTCGACATTTCTCTCGGCAATGTGCTCAACACGTTCAACCTCGACGTGATTCTGCAGGCGGCAGAGTCCGAAGGCCTGATCAACATCCTCTCGGCGCCCAAGATCGCCACCCTCAACAACCACCCGGCGTCGATCCAGAGCGGGCTCCAGATCCCCATCCAGACCATCGCCAACAACACCGTGAGCGTCCAGTTCGTCAACGCGACGCTGCGGCTCGAGGTCACGCCTCACGTGACCGCCGAGGGCACCGTGCTGATGGATATCGACATTCAAAAACGCGAGCCACAGTTGGCGTTCGCGGTTGTCGGGGCCACCAACGCCCCGATTGCCACCCGGGATGCCAGCACGCGAGTGATCGTCCGCGACGGTGGCACCGCGGTGATCGGCGGAATCTACGAAGTTTCCAGCGACCAGGGCGAGGACCGCGTGCCGGGGCTGGCCAACGTGCCGCTCATCAAGCACCTGTTCAAGAACAAGCGGCGCACCGACGAGAACGAGGAGCTCTTGATCTTCATCACACCACGGATCGTCAAGCTGTAAAGCGAGGTCTGGATCAAATGAGAACGACAACAAGAATCTTCCTGGTCGTCCTGCTGGCGTGCTCGCTGGTCGGGTGTGAAAGCCGCACCGACCGCACGGACAGCGGTGGTGTGGTGCTGTCGATCAGCGACTTCGATGGGCTGCCGATCGGGGTCTCGGTCAACACGGCCGCAGGGGTGGGGTTTGTGCAGATTGAGGAAGTCACCATCAGCAACGTGATCAAGGACCCCACCGGAGTCGGCTCGGACTTGATGAACGTCGAGCTCCAGTCTTACGAGGTGGTGTTCACCCGCGCCGACAGCGGCACGCGGGTTCCTCCCCGCCTGGTACGCGGTATCTTTGGCGTCGCCCCGGTCAACGGCACCCTGACCATCGAAGGCCTCCCCGTCGTCGACCAGTCGCAGTTGCTCAACGTGCCGCTGTCGGACCTGTTGTTCCAGAACGGCGGTTTCGACAAGGAGACCGGGAGCACCAATATCAAGCTCAACCTTTTTCTACGTTTTTTTGGGCGGACCCTTTCGGGTGACGAAGTCGAGACCGATCCGGCCGCCCTTACGATTGATTTCACGCCGTAGCGGAGTTTCGTCATGAGCAGATCGCAAACAGGACTTGCAACAAAATGGGTCGCCGTTCTCGGCGCCTTTGTGATCGCCGTGGCGGGCTGTTCCACAGATTCGCCCACGGCACCGGTACAACAGCCCGGTCCCCCACCTGGAACCGGCGCGAGCGCGGACTGGAACATCACCGTCAAGTCGAGCCCCAAAGAGCTCACCCGCGGAGCGACCGACCCCGCCACCATCTCGGTGACGGTGCGGCGAGCCGACAACAACCAACCACCGCCGCAAGGGACCACGGTGGTTCTCTCGACCAGTCTCGGGGAGTTCAACTTCGTGGGCAGCACCTTGACCTCGATTGCGCTCGCCACCGCCAACGGCCGGGCCGATGCTTTTCTGTTTGCGGGCGCGATCACCGGTACCGCCCTGGTTACCGCGCGTCTGGAGAACAGCGCCGGCCAGATGGGGGTGCCGATCGTCGCACCCATCGATCCGGTAGTGGCTTCGTTTAGCTTTCAGAACTCGAACAACAATCTGTCGGTCCAGTTCCAGGACACATCCACCGGCAACCCGACCAAGTGGCGCTGGGATTTTGGCGACGGGTCGACCAGCAAAGAACAGAACCCAGCACATCTTTACGATGCAGAGGGCGATTACGTGGTAACCCTGACGGCCTCCAAAAAGGGCAGCGAGGACACCACCAGCCAAATCGTCTCGGTCACTGAAGATCCGGACGACATCGTCGAAGCAAACTTCGAATTCACGGTCTCGGATCGTGAGGTCTTGTTCCAAGACACCTCCACGGGGAACCCGACGAGCTGGCGCTGGGATTTCGGCGACGGCAACACCAGCAGCGCGCAGAACCCACGCCATGTCTATAGCAACGAGGGCAACTATGTCGTGACGCTGCGGGCCGCCAACCGCCGGACCGAGGACACGGTAAGCAAGATCGTGTCGGTTGCGGAAGGGCTGTTCATCATCGACGTGAGTCCGGAGCAGGGACCGTTTGGGACCGAGGTCACCATTACCGGTCAGGGCTTCTTCCCGCTCTTCCGCGTGCTGTTTGGTGGCATTCCGGCCGTCAGAGTGATCAGCAGCACGAACAACCAGATCGTCGCTATAGTCCCGCGGATCGTAGAGGACTGCGATGACGACATGGACACCGTAATCGGTCAGCGCGAGGTTGCGAAGGCGGTGGACGTCACTGTCGAGAAGCTGGACGGGACCTCGACGACCATACCCAACGCCTTTACGTTTGTTCCGACTTCGACAGTCTGTGTAGGCGACTGATCGAAGGTGATCCAAGTATCCATGTCTCGAGGCGGCCGTCTAGACGGGCGGCCGCCTCGCTTCGTATACTGAAAAAGAACCGATGAAGAAACTCCTCGCAGGCCTGGGGATGGTGGTCCTGGTGAGTTTGGGCTTGGCCTGTGACAGCGTTACGCCGGTGGCCCCCGCCGACGGGGTCCTTACCGTTACGGTGAACCCGACGCGGATCGAATCCGGCGGCGAGGCGGTCGTCACCGTTCTGGCGCGGAAGGTGGACGGTTTTCCGGTCAACCCAGGCACCGAGGTCAACCTGGCGACGACCGTGGGCCTGATCGAGACCCCGGTCTTTACCAACGACCGCGGGATCGCCGAGGCGGTGTTGCGCGGCAACGGCGATGTCGGCGTCGCGACCGTGACCGCCAGCTCGGGATCGCTCGATTCGGCCGAGATCACCGTGCAGATCGGCTCGCTGCCCTTCGACATCAGCTTGAACGCGACGCCCGGCGAGATCTCGGTCCGCAATGTGCCCACCGGCGGCTTTGTGATCAAGCTGCGGGCGACGGTGATCGACGATCTGGGCGAGGGCCTCAAGGGGGCTGCGGTGCTCTTCGACGCCGAGCTCGGGAGACTCGAATCCAAGGGCGAGCCGGTGCCCACCAACGCCAACGGGGTCGCCAAGGACACGCTGACCGTCAGGAGAAACAACCTCGAAAGTCTCGCCGGGGCCACCTTTACGATCAGTGCCTCGACCGGCGGTGACCCCGATATGGACTTCAATGCCGAGATCATCTCGGTCGACGAGACCATCTCCGTGGTGGGCTTCCCGACCGACATCTTCCTGGTCGCCTCGCCCAGCAGCATTCCCGCCACCGGCGGCACGGTGACCCTGTCGGCTACGGTGCAGGACAGCCTGGGGTCCCCGCTGGAGGGCGTAGGGGTGCAGTTCGACTCACAGGTCGGGAGCCCGTCGACGGGAAGCTCGATCGTCAACACCGACGCCAACGGCCAGGCGTTTGCGACGGTGACGGCGAGTGAGCAGGACATCCGAGCCTTTCTGCCGCAAAACACCTTTACGGTGGAGGCGCGGACGTCGGGTGGCGTCGGCGGCGCCTTCCTGGTCGACACCGAGGTGGTCACCATCCAGGGTCAGCCGCCGCTGGCCGGGTTTACCTTTGCGGCCGCCGGTTGCCTGGACGTCACGTTCACCAACACCTCGACACCGGCGCCCACGACTGCCGATCCGGTCGAGTACGAGTGGAATTTCGGTGACGGCACGCCGGTAGTGTCAACGAACACCCGCGACCCGATCACACATACTTTCTCCAACCTGCCGCCGAATACGACGACGGCTGTATTCAATGTCACGCTGACCGCCACCAGCGCCTTTGGAACGGATACCGTGGAGCAGGTGGTGACGGTCGATCCGAGGCCGCTCCCGACCTTCAGCTTTTCCCAATCGACGACGGTAGCCCTGCAGGTCAGCTTCAATGCCACCGCCTCGGTCGCCAGCCCGGTCGCGACGTTCTCTTGGGATTTTGGGGACAACACCACCGGGTCCGGCGAGACGACGACCCACACCTACGCGATGGACGGCACCTACACCGTGGAGTTGACGATTACCGATTGCACGCCGTCTGTAAGCAACTCGATCTCACTGCCGGTCGAGGTCACTCCGTAGGTCCGCGCGGGTTGGCTCTCTCGGTTCTGCCGCCCTTGCCACGTCGCGAAGTGCCTCCCGGCCGCGTTTGGCGCCCTTGATATAGTCCCGCCGGCACCTACCGTCGGCGATCGGGATCGCCCGGGGTCCGCTGGGCCCGCCGGGGTCGAACATTCATGAGCCAGGACTCAAACCAGCACCGGATCGATGCGCTGCGTCACCAGTGGCGCGTCGATCCGACACCCCGGCGCACGCTCGAGCTGGCCGAAGAGCACCGCCGTGCCGGCGAATACGAAGTGGCGATCGAGGTGCTGCGCTCGGGCCTCGAGAAACATCCCGGACACGTCGCCTCGCGGGTGGCGTTGGGTCGGTTTTTGCTCGAATCCGGCCGGCCCGGCGAGGCGAGTCAAGCCCTCGAGCAGATCACGGCCGAAGATCAGACCCACCTGGTGGCCAACAAACTTCTGGTCGAGAGTTATTTGCAACTTGGCCAGGCGCCGGAAGCCCGCGATCGGTTGGATCTGTACACCCTGCTCAACGGAAGCGACACCGACATCGAGGAGTTCGAGGCCCGTCTGGATGCTCTGAGCGCGGGCGCCGTGGTCGAACCAGAGGCCGAAGCGCCGACCTTCGAGGTCGAGCGCCCCTCGTTTGGAGAACCCGGCGCCGACCCCGTTCCGGAACTGCCGGCCGCCACGTCGTCAACCGTCGATTCGGAGGACCCCTTCCTGGACGTCTGGTCTCGGATCGAGCGCACCGCGGATCGAGAATCGGCTGACACCGAGTCGATCTTTGACCTCGGGCTACGCCCCGGTGTGGCTCTGGAGCTCCCGGCGGGTGAGCCCGACCTTCCGGGGCCAGTGCTCACCGAGGCCGAGCCGCCGACAGAGATCGAGCCAACAGACATCGAGCCAACAGACGAGGTCGCGGAGGCGACGGTGACCCTGGGGCGGCTCTATCTCGAGCAAGGACATCACGCCGAGGCGACCCGCGTCTTTCGCGAAGTCCTGGCGCGCGAGCCCGGCAACCAGGCGGCAAAAGCGGGTCTGGACGCTGCCGAGTCCGGCACCGGCGGGGCGATCACGGCGTCGGATCTGTTGGCGGCCGACGAGCTTCGTCACGGCCCGGTCATCGAGCGCAAACGCATGCTCCTGACCGCCTATCTCGCCCGGCTCAAGCCCGCGGCGGCGGGAGCCTGATCGACATGTTTGCCGAGCGCTTGGAGCGAATCGCCGGGAGGGTAGACCGTGCGCTGGTCGTCTCTTTGGTGGCCGAAGACGGCATCCCGGTGGAGACGCACTCGTCGGCCGAGACCGACCACCTCGACATAGAGGCTCTGGCCGCCGAGTTCCTGGCCCAGATCCACACCATCGGAGAGAACCATCGCGACTTCGAAATGGGTCCGGTGGATCACTTTTCGGTTCTTACCGAGCGCTATACGGCGCTGTGCGGCCGGCTCGCTCCGGGCTTCTTCTTGCTTCTGGTGCTGGCGGCCGGCGCCGGTCTGGGTCGCGCCCGTTTTGAGATGCGTCGCGCGGCGCTCGCCTTCGAAGGGGACCTCTAGGAGATTCAGGGTGCTGAGTTTCGAACAGATCAAACAGCTCATCGACATCGTCTGCGAGCGCGATTTGGGAGGAATCGAGGTCGAGGAGACCGGGTTTCGGCTCAAGATCGACGGACCGGTGGCCCGCGTGTCCGTGGCGACCCCGGCCATGCCGGCGCAGGCCGTAGTGGCGTCCCCGGTGCCGGCCGCCGCTCCGGCAGTGGTCGCAGAGGCGCCGCAGCCTGCGCCGGCTTCGCCGGCGGCGGACGCCCACGTCATCAACTCACCGATCGTCGGCACGTTCTATTCCTCTCCGAGTCCGGACGCGGCTCCGTTCGTGGAGGTGGGCTCCAAGGTCGGCAAGGGGCAGGTGCTGTGCATCGTCGAGGCGATGAAGCTGATGAACGAGATCGAATCCGACATCGACGGCGAGATTCGAGAGATCCACGCCAAGAACGCGCAGCCGGTTGAATACGGCGAACCGCTCTTTTCGATCAAGCCGGATTAGCCGATAACCGTTGGTCCGTCGCCGCGCCGGCGTCCGCAGCGAGAAGAGCCACTCGATGTTCAAGAGAGTCCTGATTGCAAACCGCGGCGAGATCGCCTTGCGGGTGATCCAAGCCTGCCGCGAGCTAGGTGTCAAGACGGTCGCCATCCACTCGACGGCCGACCAGGACAGTCTGCACGTAACGTATGCCGACGAGGCGGTCTGCATCGGGCCGCCGCCCGCGGCGCAGAGCTATCTCAACGTTTCGGCCATCGTCTCGGCCGCGGAGATCACGGGGGCCGACGCCGTCCATCCCGGCTACGGTTTTCTGGCCGAGAAGGCGAGCTTTGCCGAGGCCCTGGGGGAGTGCTCGATCGCCTGGATCGGTCCGCAGCCGGCGAGCATCCGGCTGATGGGCGACAAGGCACAGGCGCGTCAGACTGCGACGCAGGCCGGCGTGCCGGTAGTGCCCGGCAGCGAGAAACCGTTGACCGGGGCCGAGGAGGCCAAGCGCTACGCAGCCAAAGTCGGTTACCCGGTCATCCTCAAAGCGGCCGCCGGGGGCGGCGGGCGAGGGATGCGGATCGCGCAAGACGAGCGAGCCATCGAAAGCCAGTTCGCCACCGCCAGCGAGGAAGCGCTGGCGGGTTTTGGCGATGGATCGATCTACCTCGAGAAGTTTCTCGTCGAGCCCAGGCACATCGAGTTCCAAGTACTAGGGGATCGATACGGCCGCGTGATCCATCTGGGGGAGCGGGATTGCTCGCTTCAGCGGCGCCATCAGAAGCTGCTGGAGGAGGCGCCATCGCCGGCTCTCACGCCCGAGCTGCGACGCCAGATGGGCGAGGCGGCGGTGCGTCTCGCCGAACACGTCGACTACCAGAACGCCGGCACCGTCGAGTTCCTGCTGGACCAGGACGGCAGCTTCTATTTCATGGAGATGAACACCCGTATCCAGGTCGAGCACCCGGTAACGGAGATGGTGACCGGTGTCGACCTGGTCAAGATGCAACTGGCGCTGGCGGCGGGGGAGCGGCTGGAGCTGCCCGACAATCTGCAGGCAAGAGGCCATGCCATCGAGTGCCGGATCAATGCGGAGCATCCCGAGACCTTTACGCCGTCTCCCGGTCGCGTCGAGACCTTTCATCTCCCGGGCGGACCGGGGGTCCGTGTCGACACGCACGTGTACGAGGACTACGTCATTCCTCCCTTTTACGACTCGATGATCGCCAAGCTGGTCGCGCACGGGCAGACCCGCGCCGAGGCCATCAGCAGGATGGAGCGGGCGCTGGACTTTTTTGTCATCGAGGGAGTGGATACCACCCGCGAGCTCCACCGTAAGATCCTCCGAGACCGCGGCTTTCGCGGGGGCGAGGTATCGACCCGGTTTATCGAGCGGTTTCAGGGGAAGATGGCAAAGGTGGCGGAGGGTTAGTGCGGCCGTCGAAAGTCCCGCCTCTCTATCCGATCGCCGACCGGGGCGCATTGGGGAAGACCGGCCTGGCCGAGGCAACCCGGCGGATGTGCGCCGGCGGAGCCGAGTGGATCCAACTGCGTGCCAAAAATCTGCAAGACGACGAGTTTTGCGCCGAGATCGAGGCGTGTTGCGCCGCCGCCGAGGGGACCGGCGCGTCTCTGTGGATCAACGACCGCGTAGACCTGACGGCCCTCTTCCCGGTGGCCGGAGTGCATCTGGGCCAGAGCGATCTGCCGCCGTCCGCGGCGCGGAAGATTCTGGGCGACGGGCGCTGGATCGGGCGCTCGACCCACGACGAGGCGGAGCTTCGGGAGGCGGCGGCCGACCCGGATGTCGACGTGATCGCGATCGGGCCGATCTTTGCCACCGGCAGCAAACCCGACCACCGGCCGGTCGTGGGCCTGGACTTCATCCGGCGGGCGCGCCGCGTGACCGACAAGCCGCTGGTCGCCATCGGGGGGATCGACGCCGAGCGAGCCGGTGACGTGCTGGCGAGCGGAGCGGATACGGTCGCCGTGCTCGGGGCGGTCTGTCTCGGTGGAATCGAAGCGAACCTGGAGCGCCTGCAGAGAGCGGTGGCGAATTGAGCGGCCGGGCCCCTGAAGAATTTGCCAGCCGCTGGGGCCTCATCCTGGCGACGCTCGGGATGGCGGTCGGTACCGGGAACATCTGGCGGTTTCCGCGCATCGTCGCCTCAAACGGTGGCGGCAGCTTTCTGGTTGCGTGGATAGTGTTTCTGCTGCTCTGGTCGATCCCCTTGATCATCCTGGAGTTTGCCGTCGGCAAGCGGGCTCGCAAGGGCACCGTCGGTGCCTTTGTCGAGATCGGGGGGCGGAAGAGGGCCTGGATGGGCGGCTGGGTCGGGCTGTGCGCGATGGCCATCATGTTCTACTACTCGGTCGTCGCCGGCTGGTGCCTGCGCTATTTTGTCGCTTCGTTGCGCGGGGAGCTCGCCGGGGGCGATGGCCAGGCCTTCTGGAGCTCGTACGCGGGGACGCCCGCCGCCCTGGTAACGCACCTGATCGCGCTGCTGCTGGCGGTCTCGGTCGTCTGGTTTGGAGTCCGGGGAATCGAACGGGTCGCCAAGGTCCTCATCCCCTTGTTGGCCGTGCTGGTGGTCGCGCTGGCGGTGCGCGCGGTGACTTTGCCGGGTGCGGCCGCCGGGCTCGAGTTCCTGTTCCGGCCCGACTGGGCCCAGCTCGGCAGTGTCCGCATCTGGCTCGAGGCCCTGACCCAGAACGCCTGGGACACGGGCGCCGGCTGGGGGCTGATCCTCACCTATGCCATCTATATGCGGGCGCGCGAGGACGTCCCCTTGAACGCCTTTCTGATCGGGTTTGGTAACAACTCGATGTCTCTGCTGGCGGGCATCATGGTGATCTGCACCATCTTTGCGATCAACCCGGCGGCGCAAAGCGAGATCGTCGGGGCCGGCAACGAGGGTCTGACCTTTGTCTGGATGCCGAGCCTGTTTGCCGCGATGCCGGCGGGCGGCTTCTTTATGAGCTTTTTCTTTCTGGCCCTGTCGTTTGCGGCCCTCACCAGCCTGATCTCGATGATCGAGCTGGTGACGAGGGTGTTGATCGACGCCGGGCTCACCCGGCGACGCGCCGTGGCCTGGGTGGCGGCCGCCGGCTTCTTTTTTGGCGCGCCTTCGGCGCTTTCTCTGGATTTTCTCCACAACCAGGACTGGGTGTGGGGGGTTGGGCTGATGCTCTCGGGGCTTTTCTTTGCGCTGGCCGCGCGCCGGTACGGCGTCGAGAGGCTGCGGCGGGAAGTCGTCCTCGACGGCGCCGATCTCCGGGTCGGACGCTGGTGGACCTTCCTGGTTTCGGTCGTCGTGCCGGTCGAGGCCGTAGTGCTTCTCGGGTGGTGGCTATGGGAAGCCAAGGACTGGGATCCCCAATGGCTCCACCCCTTCCAGCCGGCAAACTTCGGTACCGTTCTGTTCCAGTTCGCCATCGCCCTGGCGGCGCTGCTCGCGGCCAACCGCTGGCTGGCGCGGCGGGGCGGCGGAGGCGGCTCGGCGGAGGTCTCGACATGAGCTCGCTCGCGGTCGTCTTTATGGTCGGCATCTGCACACTGGTATGGGGTGGCTTTTTGTTGCTGCTCACCCGGGCGGTACGCAGCGAGAGCCGCAAGCAGAAGGGCGGACGGGCTTGACGGTGCGATGGTCTTTTTGACGGGTTTTATGGCGAGCGGCAAAACCACCGTGGGACGCCGGTTGGCGGATCGGCTCGACGTGCCGTTTGTCGACTTGGACTCGCGAATCGAGAGCCGTGCCGGCCGGCCGGTCTCGGAGATCTTCGAGACCGAAGGCGAGGAGGGTTTTCGTCGCCAGGAATCGCAGGCTCTGGAAGAGGTGTTGGGGGAGAAGGAGGGAGTCGTCGCCACCGGCGGCGGCCTGCCGGGAAATCCTTCAAATGTCCGGCGGATGCGTTCGCACGGGCCCGTGGTTTGGCTCGATGTCCCGTTCGAGACTTTGGTGAGGCGGCTGGAGGGCGACCCGACCGGCCGCCCGCTGTTCGAAAACCGGGAGCAGGCCCGGCGGCTGTACCAGGGCCGGTTACCGTCCTATCGCGATGCAGACCTGCGGGTCGAGGTCTCACCCGACGAGGGGGTCGAGAACGTGGTTTCGCGTATCCTGCTGTTCTTGGACACTTCGGCGAGCTGCTGAGATGCGCTATCTGATCCTCTCCGACATCCACGGCAACTTCGAGGCGTTGCAGGCGGTCTTGGAGTCGTCGCGAAGCGAGGGCATCGACAAGCTTCTGGTTCTGGGCGATCTGGTGGGTTACGGCGCGGGACCCAACGAGGTGGTGGAGAGCATCCGTTCGCGAGCCAGCCGGGTGATCCGCGGCAACCACGACAAGGTGGTCGTCGAGCTGGATGGTGGCCGCAACTTCAACGCGGTGGCTCTTACCGCGGCCCGATGGACCGCGGAGGCCTTGAGCGAGAAGAATCTCGCCTATCTGCGCGCGCTCGAGAAGGGACCTGTCGAGCTCGAGCCCGGAGTGAGCCTGTGTCATGGCTCGCCGCTCGACGAGGACGAGTATGTGATGAGCCTCGAGACAGCGGAGGGTGTGTTCGACCGGTTCGACGGACGGTTGACCTTCTTTGGCCATACTCATTTGCCGATGGTCTTTGTGTGCGGTGAATCGGGTCTGCGCGGTGCTGCCCTCGAAGGGGACGACTTCACCATGTCGCTCGAAGCCGGCGACAGGTACCTCGTCAACCCGGGGTCGGTGGGCCAGCCGCGCGACCGCAACCCGCAAGCGGCCTACGTGATTTTCGACAGCAAGCGGCAGGAAGTGCGCTGGCGCCGGTGCGAGTACGCGCTCGAAGAGGCGCAGCGGCGCATCCTCGACGCCGGGCTGCCACAGATCCTCGCCTACCGGCTCGCCGCCGGGATTTAGCGACGGCTCGCTACGAACACGGGTGAGAAAGGTGGGCTAGCTTGGCACCCTGGCTCAGAGCGCCGTCTCTCGGGCTTGCCGTGGCGGCCGGAATCTGCGCGCCGATCGTCTTGGGCTGCAGCGGTGTGCGGCCCGGGGCCGAACAAGCCGCCGCGCCGACACCGGCGAGCCGCCTGGAGTCGCCAGAGGCCGAGAGGCGAGCGTTGCTACTGTTGATGACCGACCAGCGGCTGTACGATCCTTTTACCGTCGAGCAGATTCGCCGCGATGCACCCGAGAGCTGGCCGGACCTGGCGCTCGCGCTGGGCCGTATCGGCGATCCTCGCGGCCGCTCGCTGCTCGAGCAGATGCTGGCCGCGGCCCCGGCCGAGACACGGCGCCACGCCGCGCTGGCGTTGGGGCTGCTGGGCGAGCCGGCGGCCGTCCGGGCCCTACGGACGGTGGTTGCCGACCCGGATTCCGAGACCGGGCGCCTAGCGATCGAGGCGCTGGCGAAGCTCGGGGCGCCACTGGTGGATGTGATCGCGGCTGCCGACTCGCTCGACGGGGAGGAGCTCTGGAAGCGCCTCGCTCCGGGTCTTT
The DNA here is from genome assembly GCA_965224065.1 of Candidatus Multivoradales bacterium. Lineage (GTDB taxonomy): Bacteria > Acidobacteriota > Thermoanaerobaculia > Multivoradales > JAHEKO01 > JAOTZA01. The sequence continues at coordinate 1,629,593 of CBDCYF010000005.1, read as the reverse complement.
TCAGGTTCCCCTTGGAGGACATACTGGCGGCGATCGATCCTCTGCTCGGCGAAGACGGCTCGGCGCTCCACCCCGACATCGCCCATGGGGTGGGGCGCAAGGCGTCCGGTGTCGAGCCCGACTCCGCCCTGGCGGAAAGCGCTCGGACGGCTCTGCGCCGGTTTCTGGACCATCCGGAGCCGTGGGCCAGAGGATGGGCCGCCCGGGGACTCGGCTCGGTCGGCGTCGGGACGGATCTGGCGGCCTTGCGCTCCGGTCTCGACGATCCCCACCCCGGCCCCGTGATTCAGACGCTGCGCGCCACCGCGGCGCTGATCGAGAGCGGCCGGGTGGCGAGTCCGGAGAGCTGGCGTCCCGAGATCCTTGCGCTGCTGTCCGACGACCGGTCCGGGGTGCGGATAACGGCACTCCAGGTCGCGGGTGCCTGGCTGCTGGATCAAGAACTCTCGGCGGCGCTCGCCCGGCGGTTCGCCGAAGGCCCCGGCTACGAGCGGCAGCTCGCGCTCGAAGCCCTCGCCCAGGGGCACGATCCTCGAGCGGCGGCGCTCGTCGCCGAGGCGGTCGAATCGGTTTCGGTGGACGACCGAGCCACCGCCGCGCGGGCGGCGGGGGAGTTGGGCACCGAGACCCATCTCGATCGACTGCAAACGGACGAGTCCGCGCGAGTCCGGCTGGAGGTCCTCGCGGTTCGTTTGAGGGCGGGCTCGGACACGGGTGAGGCCGCGGCGCGGCTCGCCCTCTTGGATCCGGACGCCGCGGTGCGCGCCGCGGCCCTGGAGTGGCTGACGGAGAGCCCGGTCGTCGCTTTTGGCGAGCTGGCGCTCGCGATCCGGGGAAGCCAGGCTCGACGGCTGGTCGAGTGCCGTCTCCAGGGCATCGCCGCTCTCGAGGCCCGCGCGCTGGGCGAGCCGCTGGAGCGGGGAGCCATCGTGGCGTTGCTCGAGATCCTGGAGCGGGACGAGGATTTTCTCGTTCGACGGGCGGCGGGAGACGCGCTCGCGACGCTCGGCAGGCCGCGCTCCGCGCCCGAGCCGGTCGACACCGGCCACCGGCTGCGTCACTATCGAGACCTGGCCCGGCGGTCCGCGGAGACAAAGCGGGTCGCCCTAGAGACCCGCTACGGCATCGTCAATCTGAGACTCGAGTGCGACCGCGCCCCGCTGACCTGTGTGAGTTTTCTCCAGCTCGTTAACCAGGGCTTCTACGACGGCCTGCGGTTCCACCGGGTGGTGCCGGACTTTGTCGTCCAGGCGGGCGACCCCCGTGGAGACGGTTGGGGCGGTCCGGGCTTCAGCCTCCGCGACGAGCCCAACCTCCTTCGCTATGAGCGTGGTGTCGTGGGAATGGCGAAATCGGGACCGGACACCGCCGGCAGTCAGTTTTTCATCACCCTGTCGCGCCAACCCCATCTCGACGCGGCCTACACAGCGTTTGGGCACGTCGAGTCCGGTGACGACGTTCTCGGCAGAATCGTCCAGGGAGACGTCATCGAACGGCTGACGGAGATCGTGGACGGTGGTTTGCTCGCGGTAAACTGAGGGCGTGAGGAGGCGCTGTCCGGGACGACAATGGGTGGCGGTCGTTGGCCATGCGTAGTCTCGGGTGGTGCCTGCAGTTTCTCGCCCTGGTCCTGGTCGGCGCGGCCCTCCTGGTCGGTCTCTTCTACGAGGCTCTGCGGACCGAGGTCCTGATGCTGGCGGCGGGAGGCGCTCTCTTCCTGATCGGCCGTCGGCTACAGGCCGGATAGGCGGCTGCCCCCGCCGGCGCCCCGCTGCAACCTTCCGATTGAAGACCCGTACAGATATGACGAAGGAAACGCCTGCCCCATCCGATCCGGAGTTGGTCAAGGCGGTCCTGGATGGAGACGAAGACGGTTTTGAGCAGCTCGTCAAGCGCTACGAAGGCCGGTTGGTCAACTATCTCGTACGGATTCTGCGAGACCTCGGAGAGGCCCACGATCTGGCTCAGGAAGTCTTTCTCAAGACCTACCGAGCGCTCGACCGCTATGATTCCAAATACAAGTTCTCGACCTGGCTTTTTCGCGTGGCCCAGAATGCGGCCATCGATCGGATCCGAAAACGGCGGTTGGTGCTGGTGTCGATGGACCGGCCGGGACGCCACGACGACGGTGACAAGGTCTGGGAGTTTGCCGGCGACGAAAAGACACCCTACGGGCACTTGCGAAACCGCGAGCGCGGTGACGCCATACAGGAAGCCATCGACTCGCTACCCTGGGAGTACCGGGAGCTGATCGTGATGCGGCACTTCGGAGAGCTGTCGTACGGCGAGATCGCAACGCTCAAGGGTATGCCTCTGGGAACGGTGAAGAACAAGCTCTTTCGCGGCCGTCAGATGCTCAAGGAGAAATTGGCCGACTTTCTGACCGACTGACGGACCGACTCGATAAAGACCCATGCCGATTCCGCCGCCAAAAGACCACACCACGTACCGGGAGTGGCTGTATCTGGAGCCCGAGGGCGAGATCTCGAGTGCCGAGCGCTCCGAGCTCGAGCGTCATCTGGCCGGTTGCCGCGAATGTCGTGTCGAGCGGGAGCAGATCGCGGCGCTGGATGGTTTGCTGGCCGAGTCACGGGTCGAGGTCGCTCCGGACTTTGCCGAGACGGTGCTCGCCGACCTGCCCCCGGCGGGCTGGGAGGGGCGCAATCCGCGGACGTGGCGCACGGGGGCCCTCGCCGCGGCCCTCGTCGCCGGCGCCGCGGCGCTCGTCGGGTGGCTGGGAGGCGGTGTCCCCGAGATCGGGGCTCTCGACACCGCGGTGGCGGCGGTGGCGGCGGTCGGACGGTTGTTCGCTTCGGCCGCGGTCACCGGTGCCGGGCTCCTGGCGGCCTCGTGGCAGGGCCTGGGGCTCGCTCTCGGAGAGATCCTCGGTGCGTCCAAGCTGACGCTGGTGACCTTTGGGGTCTTTGTGCTCGGGGTGGACGTGCTGTTTATCCGCCTGTTGCTGCGGCCTTCGAAGAGCTTGAGTCCGGCTACCGTGGACACGCCGGATCGAGAGCGGGACTCTTAGAGAGCATCGCCCGGGCGCCTCGGGTCGCCCGGCGCTCCGGATCGGCCAGCGGGCGGAGGCAAGCCCCGCCCCTACATGTCCGCGGCGCCAAAGCCGGAATGGAGGCGAACCCCGGGGTCCGCACATCCGAGGAGGCCGAGCCTGGAGCGTGGCCGCTTCATACGTTGTAGGGGGCGGTGCTTGCCCCCGCCCGTCGCCCAGCCGGCGCCCCTGCCGGCCGTTGTAGGGGCGGGGCTTGCCCCCGCCCGCGCCGTGCCTTTGGCTCTCGGCCCGGCTCGGGGTACATTCTGCGACGGATGAAATTCCGTGCCCTCGCCACCGTCGGCCTTCTCGTGCTCGCCTCGCCGGTTGCCGTCACCGCGGCCCAAAAACCGGCCCTGACCGTTGCCGAGGGGAGTATCGCCCGCCGCCAGGTGGTGGCGCTCGGACGGGATCTGCAGGTCTTTGGGGAGGCCGAAGCCGGCGCGGCGGCGGTCGGGGGCTCGGTTCGAGTGGGCGGAAACGTGGGCGGGGACGTGATCGTCCTCGGTGGCGATGCCGTTCTCGACGGTGGTGCACGAGTAGAGGGCGACGTGTTTGTCCTGGGAGGTGCCATCGAGATGGCCCCCGGGGCGGTCGTCTCCGGCCGCTCGGTGTCATATCCGACGGTCCACGCGGCTTGGCTGGTCCTGCTCGAAGGGCCGACCCTGGGGCTGCCGGCGCTCTCGGGTCCGGTGGTCGCGGCCAAGCTCGCTCTGCTGGCGGCCTGGCTGGCCTGGCTGCTACTGCTTTTTGTCTTCTCCGGCCGCGCGGTTCTCGCCACGTCGGCCGGGGTAGCCAGCGAGCCTTTCCGCAATTTCTTTGTCGGACTGGCGGGAGTCTTTTCGTTGTTTCTCACCGCTTTGTTTTTGAGCGCCGTCGCAGCCTCTGTCGTCGGGCTGCCGCTTCTCCTGCTGGTGATTTTCGTTGCGGTCCTCCTCAAGCTCTGGGGGATGGTCGCCCTGTTTCACGCCAGCGGGCTCTGGATCGCTAGGCGAATCTCCCAGCGACGATGGGTGGCGCTCAACCACGCCGTCCTGGGAGCCATCGCACTCGGGCTCCTCAAGCTGGTCCCATGGCTGGGGACCTGGGCGTGGACGGCGGCCAGTCTCATCGGTGTCGGCGCGGCGCTCACCACCCGGTTCGGTCGTCGCGGGCGCTCGCGCGCGGAGGGGATGAGCGCGGTGCAGATTCTGGTCGAGCACGGTTGAATCGCCGCGACCGATCCCGTACTCTCACGCTGTCTCGGAGCCCATCCGGGCCGGACCCGTTTTCAAGACCGACATGTATTGCCAGGCCTGCGGTGCGCTCAACCCGGAAACCGAGGAGTACTGCTGCCGGTGCCACCAGAAGCTGCTGGTGCTTTCCGGGGCCGCCACAGCGGAGGAGGCGGGCTTTGAGGAAGATCTCGGCGAGGGCGGCTTCTCCTTTGACGATCATCTTCTAGAGCGCATCTCGATCCTGGAAGAGGCGGTCAAGCGAACCGCCGAGTCCGTGCGCCAGTTGATGCGCACGATCAACAAGCAGGAGAGGAGCATCCTGATCCACCAGGCGGGGTTGGCAACGCTGTCCGAGCTGCTCGAAGGCAGACGGCTCCTCGGCAACGGCGAGTGGGGCGAGCGGTGGGAAGAGAAGATGGACTTCCAGCTCCTGGCGCTCGAGAAGCGGGAGCGCTTTGTCGAGCTGCGAGACCGGATCTCGGGGCTCTACCGGGGCAAGAAGCGCAAGCTCTTCAATCAGTTTCTGCAGGACGCCGAGTACGCGCTGTTTGCGTTCGACGTCGAGCGGGCGCTGTCGGCGCTGGAGGCCGCCTACCGGCTCGACCGGCACAACTACGAGCTGGCGCACTTTATCGGCGAGACCCATTTCAACGACGGCGACTCCGACCGGGCGCTGCACTATTTTGGGCGGGTGCTCGAGGCGGCGCAGGATCACTACGAGGCCCTGGTCTACAGCGGCGTGATCTACCACGAGCGCTCCGAGACCGCCCGCGCCGAAGAGTTGCTACGGCGCGCGGTCGCCCTCGAGCCGGACGCCTTTCTGCCGAACTTCAGCCTCGGAGCGGTCTTTGCGTCGACCGGCAAGCTCACCCGGGCGGCGGCCCTTCTGGACCGAGCGGTCGAGATCGACCCGGTGCCGCAGGCGCTCTTTCTGCTGGGTAACTGTCTCTTCGAGATGGGAAAGCTGACCGGGGCCATCCGCGCGCTCGAAGACGTGGTGCGATACGACCCGGCGCACGAAGACGCCCATCACCTGCTCGGGCTGGCCTATCTCGACCGGCGCTGGAATCGCAAGGCGTTGGCCGCGTTTCGCCGCGCGCAGGAGCTCAACCCCAAGCGGATGCGGTATCTGGACTTGGTGAGCTACCTCTCCGGGCGGACCAAGTCACCGCTTCCGGAGGTCAACGACGGTGCCCGGGACTGGCTGGCCAGGGCGGAGGAGGCGCTGCTGGCCAACCGTCAGGAGCGGGCGCTGTCGAGCTATCGACGCGCTCTGGCGCTCGACCCCGACAACCCGACGTTGATGATCTCGTTTGCCCTGGCCTGTCTCCAGATGAACCGCTCGCGCGAGGCTGAGATTCTGACTCGGCGAGTGCTCGATCTTGAGCCCGGCGAGATGCTCAAGGCGACGGCATGCGCGACGCTGATCGAGGCGTTGCGGCAGGAGGGGCGCCTGCGCGAGGGCAACCGGGTCGGGGAGAAGCTGCTCGAGGAGGGCGACTCGGGGTTTGCGCGCACCATCGCCTACTACGAGATGGCGTACAACATGGCCGAGATGGAGGGGAGCCTGGACCAGGCGCTCGAGTTCGCCCGGCTGTCGCTCGACTCGTCCCCCGAGGAGCTCAAACAGTTCCCACTCGCCGCGCTGGGGTGGGTCCACTACAAGCGGCGCGAATACCGTCGGGCGGTCGACTATCTCTCGAAGTCGAGCGACCTCGGGCGATCTGCCGGTACCCTGACCCATCTCGGGATGGCCCTGCTGGCGGCCGGCGAGGACGAGCAGGCGAGGAGCGTGCTCTCGCAGGCGAGGAACCTCGACGTCCGTGACGCCTCGCTCCAGCAGCGCATGATGGAGTGCATGAAGGACACCAGCCGTCTCCTCGAGCGGGTGGAGCGGCGCTCGCGCAAATAGGGGCGGGGATGCGCTGGAGCCGGTTCTATCTCTTCACCACGCGTGAAGTGCCCAAAGACGCGGAGGTGGTCAGCCACCGGCTGATGATCCGCTCCGGCATGACCCGGCGGGTCGCCGCCGGGATCTACAACTATCTGCCCCTCGGCTGGCGCAGCCTGGCCAAGCTGATGACGATCGTGCGCCGCGAGCTCGACACCGCCGGCAGCGTCGAGCTTTCGATGCCGGCGGTCCAGCCCGCCGAGTTGTGGACCGAATCGGGCCGCTGGGAGCGCTATGGCAAGGAGCTGCTGCGGATCCGTGACCGCCACGAGCGCGACTTCTGTTTTGGCCCCACCCACGAAGAGGTGATTACCGATCAGGTGCGCCACGACGTCAAGAGCTACCGGCAGCTACCCCTCAACCTCTATCAGATCCAGACCAAGTTCCGCGACGAGATCCGGCCGCGGTTCGGGCTGATGCGTGGGCGCGAGTTTCTGATGAAGGACGCCTATTCGTTCCACGCCAGCGAGGCCAGCCTCCGAGAGGCCTACGACGCGATGGGCGAAGCCTATGAGCGGATCTTCGAAGCCTGCCGGCTCGACTTCATCCGGGTGGAAGCGGACAGCGGGGCCATCGGAGGGTCGCTGTCGCACGAGTTCATGGTGGTGGCCGGGACCGGGGAGAGCGTGGTGGTTCGCTGCGCGGGTTGTGGCTACGCGGCCAACCAGGAGAAGGCTGAGGCCGCGGCACCGGCCGAGGAGACCGCGCCCGAGCCGTCGGGACCCGCCACCGAGGTCGAGACCCCGGGGATGAAGACGGTCGAAGAAGTGGCGGAGTTTCTGGGCGTCGGACCCAAGAGCGTGGTCAAGACGCTGGTCTACGACAGCGACCGGGGCGCGGTGGCGGTGGCCATCCGGGGCGACCGCGAGGTCAACGAGGTCAAGCTGGGCAACTTTCTCGACGCGGCCTGGCTCGAGCTGGCGGACGAGAAGAGAGTCCGCGAGGTAACCGGAGCCCCGGCCGGGTTTGCCGGGCCCGTGGGGCTACCCGGCGATTTGAGGCTCCTGGCCGATCTGTCGGTGCGGCCGCTCGGGGACTTTGTCTGCGGCGCCAATCGAAACGACGCTCATTTCACCGGCGTCAACTGGGATCGCGACGCCCGGCCCGAGAGCTGGTCGGATTTCCAGTTGGTGGGGGACGGCGATCCCTGCCCGCGTTGCGGCGCGGCCTTGGACCTGTCCCGCGGCATCGAAGTGGGGCATATTTTCCAGCTCGGCACCAAGTACTCCGAGCCGATGAAGTGCGTCTTCACCGACGAGAACGGCGACAGCCGGCCAATGCTGATGGGCTGCTACGGACTGGGGATCGGGCGCACCGTGGCCGCCGCCATCGAACAGAATCACGATGACAAGGGCATCATCTGGCCGCTGCCGCTGGCGCCCTTCGAGGTCCTGGTGGCGCCGCTCAACACCGGCGACTCTGAGGTGATGGCGGCGGCCGAGCGCGTCTACCGCGAGCTCCGGGAAAAGGGGGTCGACGTTCTGCTCGACGACCGGAACGAGCGTCCGGGGGTGAAGTTCAAGGACGCCGACCTGATCGGCTTCCCAGTGCGCGTGGTGGTCGGCGCCAAGTCACTCGCCGAGGGTGACGTCGAGGTGTCGCTGCGACGTGACGGCGAGCGGCATTCGGTTCCGGTCGAGCGAGCGGTGGTGCGAGTGCTCGACCTGTTGACCGAAGAATAAAAAGGGGACTGGTCCCTTAATTCGAGTCGGACGGCTCGGCTGGCTCGGGATCCGGTTTCGGTTTGGTGAGCTCGAGCTTGGTGATTCGATTACCGTCCACCTCGACCACCTTGGCGCCCAGCGGTCCGACCTGGACTTGATCGCCTACCGCGGCACGGCGACCCAGCTCCGAGAGCACCACTCCGGCGATGGTGTCTTCGTCGCGGTCGCTGAACTCGAGATCGAGTTCCGACTCCAGGTCCTCGACCAGCAGCGACCCGGCTGCCAGATAGACCGACTCCGACTTGCGGACCAGCTCGGGAGGCTCGAGGTCGAACTCGTCCTGGATCTCGCCGACGATCTCCTCGATGACGTTTTCCAACGTCACGATTCCGCTCACACCGCCATATTCGTCCAGCACGGCGGCGATATGGGAGCGCTCGGCGCGCATCCTCCTCATCAGGCGATCGAGCGGCATGGTCTCGGGAACAAAGGCGATCTCGCGGGCGACGTCGGTCAGGGCGCCCGGCGGCGGCACGGCGCGGAACATGTCCTTGATGTGGACAAACCCGATGATGTGGTCGAGATCCTCCCGGCACAGCGGGAAGCGGGTGTGGCCACTCCGGCGCGCCTTCTCCGTGCTGGCTTCGATCGGATCCTGGGTCGACAGATAGACGACATCGGTGCGTGGCACCATGATCTTGCGGGTCGGGCGGTGCGACAGGGTCAGGACGTTGTCGAGGATCCGTCGCTTCTGACGCGACAGGACGCTGGCGTGGGTCGAGGCCAGGAGCAGCCGAAGCTCCTCCTCGTCGTGCCCCGTCTCGCCTTCCGAGACCGGCTCGATGCCAAAAATTCGCAGGATCGAGTTGGCGGCGTGATTGAGGACCCAGATCGCCGGGTAGGTGAGCTTGTAGAAGCCGTAGAGCGGGATCGCCACCCACAGGCTGGTGAGCTCGGGCTTGCGGATAGCGAGCGACTTGGGGGCCAGCTCCCCGAGCACGATGTGGAGAATGGTGATGACGACAAAGGCCGCGGTCAGACTGATCGTGTGGACCAGGGCGGGTGTCGCGCCGGGGATTAAGAGAATCAGGGGCTCGAGGATCCAGACAAAGGCGGGCTCGCCGATCCAGCCCAACGCCAGACTCGCCAGAGTGATGCCCAACTGGGTCGCCGAAAGATAGGCGTCGAGGTGGCGCACCATGTGCCGGGCCACCCTTCCGCGCCGGTTCCCGGTGGCGGCGTGCGGGTCGAGCTGCGTCGGCCGCACCTTGACCAGGGCGAACTCGGCGGCGACAAAAAAACCGTTGAGAAAGACCAGGAAAAGCCCGATCGCAAGCCCCAGCCACGGGTTGATCTGCGGCGCTCCCAGTGGCGCTCCCGCGAGCGCGATGACTCCCACTCCCATCGGCTATTTACGCCCGGCTATGTGCCCAGCCGGGGGGACGCGTACGTCGGACGGATTCGGAGGGTCGTCTTGCGGCTGCTCATCCATCAACGATCGTCGAACTTTAGCACGCGGGCCGTTCTGTTGACCTGTCACGGGCCGTTTGCTAGCCTCATCGCCCCTCGGCGGACGGCCTGGCGACAGGCTCCGCTGGAGGTCATAGGCCCGTAGCTCAGCTGGTTAGAGCGCTACGTTGACATCGTAGAGGTCAGCGGTTCGAGTCCGCTCGGGCCTACCATTGAACGGCGAGTTCCGAACGGCGGATCAGAATGGCGAGCAACGACGAATGTGGCACTCTTGGGCGGTGGTCGAGCACCGCTTTACCGCACGTCTCTCGCGGGCTGCCGTTCGCCGCAGGCGCTTAGCTCAGCTGGTTAGAGCGCTACCTTCACACGGTAGAGGTCAGCGGTTCGAGTCCGCTAGCGCCTACCAACCTCGCCGATCTCATGTCTGAAAGCGTTCTCTCGCTACAGTTGCCCGACGGCTCGTCCCGCGAGGCCGCGGCCGGCACGACCGCTCTCGACGTGGCGGCCGCGATCGGGGCGGGCCTGGCGCGGGCCGCGGTCGGCGCGGTCTTGAACGGCAAGCCGGTGGATCTGCGCCAGCCGCTGAATGAGGGCGGTCCGTTTCGCATCCTCACCGGCCGTGACGCCGAGGCCGGGCCCTTTCTGCGCCACAGCGCCGAGCACGTTCTGGCCGACGCGGTCAAACGCCTGTGGCCCGAGGTCGAGATCGACGTCGGCCGCCAGGATCATTCGGAGAAGTTTCAGTACGACTTTCGCATCGACCGCACCTTCACCGCCGAGGACCTGGAGAAGATCGAGAGCAAGATGCAGGAGATTCTCTCCGAGGACAGCACCTTCGAGCGCATCGAGATCTCGCGCGCCGAAGCGGCGGAGCTCTTTGCCGGCATGGGGGAGAGCCTCAAGGTCGCCCGGCTGGAGGACATTCCCGAGGACGAGACCATCACGCTCTACCGGCACGGCGAGTTCACCGATCTTTGCCGGGGCCCGCACGCCCAGCGGCTCGATCAGATCGGCGCCGTCAAGATCCTCGAGGCCTCGGGGGTCTACTGGAAGGGCGACGAGTCGAACGAGATGCTCCAGCGCGTCTATGGGACCGCCTTTGGCTCCAAAAAGGAGCTCGAAGAGCATCTGGCCTCGGTCGAGCTCGCCAAGACCCGCGACCACCGGCGGCTGGGAATCGACCTGGACCTCTTCAGCTTTAGCGAGCACGCTCCGGCCTCGCCGTTTTTTCATCCCAAGGGCGCGTTTGTCTACAACGCGCTGGTGGACTTTGTCCGTGAGCTTCAAACCGCGGGTGGCTACGGCGAAGTCGTGACCCCGCAGATCCTGGACGTCGAGCTCTGGCACACCTCGGGCCACTACGACAACTACCGCGAGGCGATGTTCTTCTCCGACATGGACGATCGACAGTTCGCGGTCAAGCCGATGAACTGTCCGACCCACTGTCTGATCTTTGCCAACCGGCGCCGTTCGTATCGCGACCTGCCGGTTCGGTACGCGGATTTTGGGCGTCTCCACCGCTACGAGAAAAGCGGCATGACCTCGGGCCTGACCCGGGTGCGCTCGTTTGCCCAGGACGACGCCCACATCTTCTGCTCGGACGAACAGGTCGAGGGGGAAGTGCTGGCCGCTGTGGCGATGATCCAGAAGCTCTATTCGACCTTCGGGTTCCAGGGGCTGGCGATCGAGCTCTCCACCCGGCCCGAGAAACGGTTGGGGACGGACGAGCTGTGGGACCGGGCCGAAGGTGCGCTGGCTGCAGCGCTCGAGAAGGCGGGGATCGACCATCAGGTCAACCTCGGCGACGGCGCCTTCTACGGCCCCAAGATCGACTTCCACGTCGAAGACGCGCTCAAGCGGCGCTGGCAGCTCGGCACCGTCCAGCTCGACTACCATCTCCCGGAACGCTTCGATCTGAGTTATGTCGGCGACGACGGCGGCGAGCACCGGCCGGTGATGATCCATCGCGCCATGCTGGGCTCGGTGGAACGCTTTCTCGGTATCCTGATCGAGCACACCGGCGGGGCGTTTCCGGTGTGGCTCGCGCCCGTTCAGGCGCTCGTGCTGCCTGTTTCGGAGCGGTTTACAGAGTACGGCGAGGCCGTGGCCGAGAAGCTCGTAGAAGCCGGCGTGCGCGCCGAGACCGACCGGCGCGACGAAAAGCTTGGCTACAAGATCCGCGAAGCCCAGATGCAGAAAATTCCCTACATGCTGGTGGTGGGGAAGCGCGAAGAAGAGGCCGGCCAGGTGGCCGTTCGGCTGCGCACCGGCGAAGACCTGGGGGCCGTCGACCTGGAGACCGTGACCGCCCGGATTCTCGACCACGCGACCAACCGCAGCCTCGATCTCTAGCCGACAATCGACCCGTTGGCGCCCGAAGCATCGCGCACACCCTGAAGCGGCCGGCGCCCCTGCCGGCCGTTCTCGGGCGGGGCGAGCCCCGCCCCTACCTTCGGCTACGCCCCCTGAAGCGGCCGCCGCCTCTGGCGGCCGTTGGCCGCCGTCTCTGCCGGCCGGTCTCGGGTGGGGGCAAGCCCCGCCCCTACCTTCGGCTACGACCCCTGAAGCGGCCGGCGCCCCTGCCGGCCGTTCTCGGGCGGGGGCAAGCCCCGCCCCTACCTTCGGCTGCGACCCCTTGAAGCGGCCGGCGTCTCTGGCGGCCGTTGTGCTCGGGCGGGGGCAAGCCCCGCCCCTACCTTCGGCTACGACCCCTGAAGCGGCCGCCGTCTCTGGCGGCCGTTGTGCTCGGGCGGGGGCAAGCCCCGCGCCTACCTTCTGTTATGGCCCCCTGAAGCGGCCGCCGCCTCTGGCGGCCGTTGGGCCGGCGCCCCTGCCGGCCGTTGGGCGCCGCCCTGGCGGCCGTTTTCGGACGGGGCCGGTACTTCCCGTTTTTTCCGCCGGTCCGATTCGGTCCGTCCGGCCCCAAGATTTGTCATCATTCTCGCAAGCCCATTATTTCTGTCCTCTTCGCCACTTACCGCGCTCGGACGGATCCTCGCCGCCGCATCGCCCCGCCGCGGTTTGCCAGATCCCGTCCCCGGTGGTATCGGTGGACTACGAATCGCGCTCAAAGGGGGAGGGCGACGGGTCGCAACTTCCAAAAAAGGAGGGGGTTGTATGGCTTTCGCGTTGGTCGGGAAGAAGCAGTCGTTGGTAGTCCTGGTTGCGGGGCTCCTGTGTGGGCCGGTTTTCTCCCAGGAGGGCGAGAACGAGAAACGAGGGTTTGACGCCGAGTCGGTGTACGACGTGGGCGACATCGACACGGTGAGCGTATTTTCGGGCGGATTGACGGTCGTGATTCCCCTAGGCGACCCGACCCCGGTGCGGGCCGAGCTCTCGCACGGTCTGAGTCTCGTCTATAACTCAAAGTTATGGGATTACGAGACCGAGCTCTTGATGGGGGGAGGTCTCGAATCGGTGGCGAGCCCGCGGGCGGACGTCAACGCGGGTTTTGGCTGGACGATCAATCCCGGGTTCCTGCTCTCGCCCGACCCGGGCTCCGAGAACCCGCACGATTGGGATCACTGGCGCTACTTCAGCCCCGACGGCGGGGTTCACTACTTCTACGACTCGCTCCATCGAGGCGAGAGTGGAACCACCGGGGTGTGGTACACACGCGACAACACCTACCTCCGGCTCGAGGAGGTGACCACCTCGCTCTATACCGTGGAGTTCCCCAACGGTGAGATCCACGAGTTCGCCTACTCGCTCCCCATCTCGCCGCAGTCGAACAAGTGGCACCTGACCCGCAGGAGCGACCCGCACGCCAACTTCATCGACATCGCCTATGGAGCCCGCGGCGCCACCTGGGTGTGGACGATCACCGACAGCCACACGGCGGCCCACCCCAACCGCTCCCGGACCGTGACCTTGACCTACTTCTCGGACATCGACGACTACTACGTGACCGAGGTCGATCTTCCGGGCTTTGACGGGACCCGCTCGGTCACCACCCTCACCTACCAGGCGGCCGAGATCGAAGGCGGCTGCGGGGCGACCTTCCCCGAGACCGAGCACGACGTGCGCTTCTTGACCCAGGTGAGCCTGCCCGAGGGGCTGACCTATGAGATGACCGAGCCGGGGGGCGCGCCGCGCTACTTGACCTTCTGCGGCGGCCTGGGCGAGTCGGGCGCGCTCAAGGGGATCCGGCTTCCCACCCGCGGGCAGATCGAGTGGACCTACGCGACCATCGACATGCCGCTGTGGAACGAGGGCTCCTCGCCGCGGCCGTACCCGCTGACCGAGACCCGGGGCGTGACCTTTCGCCGGACGCTCGATGCGGACGGGAACGTCTTGGGGAGCTGGCGCTACCGGCGCGAGCTCGTCCCTCCCGAGCCGTACAACCCGGGCCAGCCCCGGCCGCGCGAGCTCAAGGCCGACGTCACGGACCCGGCGGGGTTTTGCACCACCCACTACTTCGACGCCAACCCGGGGTATGAGAGCCCGACGGAGGACTCGAACCCGGACCCGGGCTGGTCTTACGGGCTGCCGTTCTCCTGGGAGGAGCCCAAGAGCAACGGACACTACCTCTCGACCCAGGTCTACGACGGCAATTGTGGTGGAAACCTCATCCGCTCGACCTATGTGACCTATGAGTCGGACGAGCTGGGCGGGCTGATCACCACCCCCGTGGGTCCGATCCTCGAGCTGTTGAACGACACGAACCGGCGCCTCCAGGCGTCCCGGACGATCTACCACGACGACGGCGGCCGGTTCTCCGAGACGGTCTTCTCCGATTTCGACGGCCTGGGGCACTACCGGACCGCGACCACCAGTGGGGACTTCGCCTCGGGCAACGTCCGGGTCACGACGACCGACTACAACCCGGGCAACGGGACCTACCCGGGCTCGTTCACCCCGCCTTCGACCACCGATGCCTGGATCCTGGATACGTTCGAGAGCCGCGAGATGACCGAAGGGGGCCAAACCCAGCGCGAGACCTTCTGCTTCGACACCCGAGGATTCATGACCCGCAGAAGGGCGTTCGCCGACACCACCGCCCCGATCGCCGAAGGAGCCACGGACGTCGTCACCGAGTTCCAGCGCAACGGGGCCGGCGAGTTCCGGTTCGAGCGCTCCTACGGCGGCGACCTCCAAACGGTCCTGACGACGAGCGATCTGTGCGCCTTGGGTCTCCCGGGAACCAACCAATACGAGATCCGTCACAACTACATGGTCGGTGTGGTGCGATTCACCGACTATCTGGACCCGGCCGGCGATCTGCGGCTCTTCCGGCACACGATCGACCCGTCGACCGGGTTGATCGCCTCGACCGACGACATCTCAGGCATCACGACCGACTTCGACTACGACGCTTTAGGGCGGTTGACGGATGAGCAGCCGGAGGCGGGCCACGGGGCCTGGGTCGAGACCAGCTACACCAACGCGACGGTGGGGCAGAAGGCAAAGGTCACGATCCAGCGCACGCCGAACGGCGCGGCCACCCCGGTGCTGGCCGAGGAAGAGGTCGTCTTCGATGACCTGGGGCGGGTGCTCGAGGAGAAGCGCAAGCTCCCCTCCGGTACGTTCAACGTGCGCCGGACGCTCTACACCGCCCGGGGCGAGCGGGCCTCGGTCTCCGAGGTCGAGACCGGGACCCCGGCGAACAAGACCGAGTTTTTAAACTACGATGCTTTTGGCCGTCCGGGGACGATCCGTCCCCCCGACGGGGCGGCCCACGACGTGACCCTCGCCTACCAGGGGGTCTCCGAGGTGGCCCGGACGATCAGGATCCAGGGCGCCGGGGGCGAGGCCCCGTCGACCACCACCGAGATCTACGACCGGCAGGGGCGTCTCCACCAGGTGAGCGAGCCCTCGGGCGAGGGGGGCGCGCTCGTGACCACGACCTATGGGTACGACGAGGGCAACCGGCTCGCCTCGGTCTCGACCACGGCCACGGTGGGAGGAAGCCCCGTTACCCAGACGCGTTCCTTCACCTACGACGGCCGGGGGTTTCTGACCGGTGAGACCCACCCGGAGAAGGGGGCCGCGGGAGGCGGCACGGTGACCTACCCCAAGTACGACGCCCGCGGCCATGTGAGGCAGAAGGTTGACGGGAGCAACGATCTCGAGTTTCTCTATGACCGCAAGGAGCGGTTGGTCACGGTCGAAGAGTCCGGGGCCGGGGGGAGGACGTGGAAGGAGTTCGTCTACGGGACCGCCGGGCTGGCCGAAGGCAAGCTCACCTCCGCCACCCGGCACAACTATCTCTCCGAGTTCTCGAATGTCGACTTGAAGATCCGGGAGATCTACACCTACAACGGAGTCGGGGGAAGGGTCTCAAAGCGCGAGACCGAGCGGACCGATTTCACCTCGGGCGGCTCGGTGCTCTTGGGTCCCGAGATCTGGTTCGAGACCGAGTTTAGCTGGACCGACCTGGGGAATCTGGAAGACCTGACCTACCCGACCTGTACCATCGCGGTGAACTCGGAGTGCACCCCGGGCAACCCCTCGGGCCAGCCCTCGCGCACCGTGACCCACGGCTATATGAATGGGTTTCTCTCGTCGGTCTCGGGGTTTGCGAGTGCACTCGCGTATCATCCCAACGAGATGCTGGCTTCGGTGGTCCACGCCAACGGTGTCACCGACGTCTACGGACTCGACCCGCAGTCGATGCGCCGTCCGGCGCGAATCCAGACCACCGGGGTCAGCGGCACCGACTTCGACACCGGGACCTATGGCTACGACGGGGCGGGGAACGTCAAAACCATGGGCTCGGACGTCTTCGTCTACGACGGCGTGAGCCGTCTGGTCTCGGGGACCGCCTCCCAGGGCCAGTTGGGTGAGACCTCGGCCTACGACCCGTTCGGCAACCGGGTCCACGCTGCGACCGACCCGGTGGGGTCGCGCTCGATCGGGGTGGACCCGGCGACCAACCGGCTCACCGGAACGACCGAGCGTCCGGTCACCTACGACGACCGGGGCAACCAGAGCAGTTGGGGAACGGCCTTCTATGCCTACGACGGTCTCGATCAGATGATGCTCCACCAGGACCAGCCTGGCGGCACCGATCTTTCCTTTGTCTACACGGCCGATGACGAGCGGATCGTCACGATCACCAACCCTCCCAATGCCTCCGAGACCTGGGTGCTGCGGGACCTCGACGGCATGGTGCTCAGAAAATTCTCCCGTCTGACCGGCGACACCGACTGGGACAAAGACACCATCCACCGCCAGGGCCAGGTCTTAGCGACCGATGAGCCGGTCGTGGGTGTCCGCCACGCTCACTTGGACCACCTGGGGACGATCCGCCTGTGGACCCGCTCCGATGCCACCGTCCACAGCGCCCACACCTACACCGCCTTCGGGGAAGAGGTCACGCCCGTAGCCGATCAGGAGCTCCAGTTCACCGGCCACGAGCGAGACCCCTACCTCTCCGAAGGCTGCCCAGCGGGAGTCCCGGCGATCAAGACCGTTGACAACCAGACGGTCTCAACGGGTCAGACCTTCACCGGCTGCGATGAGGTAACTTCCGAGAACACCGACATCACCTCGACCCAGGAAGTGCGGTTCGAAGCCGGGGACTCGATCACCCTGGGGCCGGACTTCAGCGTCGCCCAGGGAGCGGTCTTTGCCGCCGAGATCGACGCCTCGATTGATTCGGCACTCCAGGACCTTGACTACATGCACGCAAGGTACTGCAACCCGGTTCAGGGGAGGTTTATGTCGGTTGACCCAGTAGGAGGCAGCATCAGAGTACCTCAGAGCTGGAACCGCTACGCGTACGTGCTCGGGAACCCGCTTAAGTACACCGATCCATACGGGCTGGTCATTAACTGCGCCAATCCGGACGACAAAGGCAATATCCACTGCGCGGATGACGAACCTGTCAACGTGACTGCGGCCGACCCAGGGCCAGAAAAACCCAAACGACAATCGCGCCGCGATGGCCCGGTCGACCGAGCCGGGTTCAACCAGTTCACGTCCGGCTCGAGTTTTGAGTCATTGGGAAGATCAGTAACTGCGGGGACATTTCTGGTCAACGGAACCAGGCATACGGTGCGGAGTTTTGCGAGGGAGTTTTCGCTCTCCCAAGGCGTACAAAGTTGCGAAGATTTCAATTGCGCCCTCCTGGGCGAGGTCGCCGGCACGTCGCTTCCATACGCGGACGCTTTTGAGGACGGCCTAGAATTCGCCGTGACGGCTCTAACGGTTGAGTTTGCGGCGACGGAAACCGGCGTGGCGTTGGCGGCTCGCCTTTACCCGAACGCGGGCGGGGGAGGAATCACTTTAAAGCGGCACGGCCGAAGAGTCTTCAGTTTCGAATGGCACAGGTTTCGTGTCGGTGGTAGAAAAACCGGAAAAACAGTGTTCAGACCCCACATCGATATTCCCGGGAAGACGAAGCACTGGCCTTGGCGGTGAATCCGGGAAAGGAGTTGAATTATGAGCCTGAGTCAAGAAGTACTCACCACTGCGGCAGGATTGCTCAACAGGGCCTTGTCCGGGAATCTCCCGTTAGATGAGTTGTACGAAAGCTGGCCCGAAGAACTGGACTCTGTCCCATTCGGCTCGCAGATGTACGAGCAAGTTGAAGATGCGGTCGAGCACTGGCCACACGTTGATGAAGAAGTGTTGGGACAGCTACGCGTCGATCTGCTAGTAGTTCGCCTCGCGGGCCGTTGCCAGAGCATAGGCGACCTTCACGAGGTTCTTTCAAAGGCTGACAAGAGCCTGGTGGAGGAGATGATCCGGCTGTTTTCGAGCTAGATATCCACCACGTTTTCTCAATCTGGTAGGTACTGGAGAGCAACGGCAGACTCAACGGCGCTGACCTCCGGCCTTTCGAGGCACATTGGAGCCTCGTCACGATCGACAACTCGGTGCCGTCAGAGACCTGGGTGCTGCGGGACCTCGACGGTATGGTGCTCCGGAAATTCTTCCGCCTGACCGGGGACACCGACTGGGACAAAGACACCATCCACCGCCAGGGCCAGGTCTTAGCGACCGACGAGCCGGTCGTGGGTGTCCGCCACGCTCACTTGGACCACCTGGGGACGATCCGCCTGTGGACCCGCTCCGATGCCACCGTCCACAGCGCCCACACCTACACCGCCTTCGGGGAAGAGGTCACGCCCGTAGCCGATCAGGAGCTCCAGTTCACCGGCCACGAACGAGACCCCTACCTCTCCGAAGGCTGCCCGGCGGGAGTCCCCGCGATCAAGACCGTTGACAACCAGACGGTCTCAACGGGTCAGACCTTCACCGGCTGCGATGAGGTAACTTCCGAGAACACCGACATCACCTCGACCCAGGAAGTGCGGTTCGAGGCCGGGGACTCGATCACCCTGGGCGAGGACTTCAGCGTCGCCCAGGGAGCGGTGTTTGCAGCAGAGATTGATGCCTCGATCGACTCGGCGCTGCAGGATCTCGATTACATGCACGCCAGGTATTGTTCGCCACACATGGGACGATTTACTCGTCCGGACCCGAAACAGCGTCGCTCGGCGGCGATGAAGCCACAGACCTGGAACAAGTACGCCTACGCCAGAAACAATCCGATGAAGTTTCTGGACCCGAACGGGGAGGAAGAGATCACCTTCCAGCTCTCGACCTTCATCAACCAGGCCACTGTCTTGGCACCGATGACTTTCGGTGGACCCAAGAGTTTCGCCGGCGGTACCAAGACCTTTCAGCAGGTGACGATTGAGACGGATCGGAGCATTGCCGGCAACAACCCGATCGTGCGCCAGTCGCAGTTTGTGGGGGAAACCCTGCAACGCAGCCTGTTCGATTCGACGACCACGGTAGATCGAGGTCAAGCTCCGCCCCTGGATCCTGCCTCTGCATCCTTCGATGCCGCAGGCAACGTCGTACTCAGGATGAGCGTTGCTTCAGGCAATCCGCTCGTGGCAGGAGCACCCGAGATCAACGTGACTATGACGGCAACGGTCGATCCGTCGGGCCAGAGCTTCGGTGTAAGTGCTGGCGTGGACGGGTTTCCGACGACGGCAGCAGCTGCGGTGACGTCTAGCGGACAGCAGATACCTATCTTCCTTGCCGAAGAGGGCGCAACCGCTTTCCTTCTTATCGACGGTCTAGGTGATCAGGAGATCAATGTTCAGTGTACGAAACAAGACGGCTGCGAATGAGAATAGGAATCGGCGAATGAAACGTGTGATCTTCTGTCTAGTTTTGGCTGCTCTCTTTGTATGGCTGGTCGGTGCGTGGGCCTGGACTCATGCCGAACGGCTATCAGGGCTGATTAGGCTTTTCGTCTTCGCGCTGTTTGCGCCTGGCTATCTGATCGCGTCCTTGGCAAATCGAATCGGAATAGGTAGCGCTGGTGGGGGGATGTTTCTACTACTCTTTTACACTATCAATACGGTTTTCTGGGCTGCGATTTTCTACGGTCTTACTTCGATATACGTTTGGCGACGGGAGCGCCACTAGGATCCAGTCTAGATGCGTCGCATCCGGAGCTGATACGGCCCGAGTAATCTTCTGGGCGCTTCTCGTACTAGTGCGCGGTTTGGGTCTGGCTTGCTGGTAGATTTCTACGAAACAGCTGCAACCTGGGACAAAGACACCATCCACCGCCAGGGCCAGGTCTTAGCGACCGACGAGCCGGTCGTGGGTGTCCGCCACGCTCATTTGGACCACCTGGGGACCATCCGGCTGTGGACCCGCTCCGACGCCACCGTCCACAGCGCCCACACTTACACGGCCTTCGGGGAAGAGGTCACGCCCGTAGCCGATCAGGAGCTCCAGTTCACCGGCCACGAGCGAGACCCCTACCTCTCCGAAGGTTGCCCGGCGGGAGTCCCGGCGATCGAGACCGTCGACAACCAGACAGTCTCGACGGGTCAGACCTTCACCGGCTGCGACGAGGTGACCTCCGAGAACACCGACATCACCTCGACTCAGGAAGTGCGGTTCGAGGCCGGGGACTCGATCAGCTTGGGCGAGGACTTCAGCGTGGCCCAGGGAGCGGTCTTTGCAGCAGAGATTGATGCCTCGATCGACTCCGCCCTCCAGGACCTCGACTACATGCACGCAAGGTACTGCTCCCCGGTTCAGGGGAGGTTCTTGAGTGTGGATCCGATCGACTCTTCAGACCCGAAGAGCCCGCAGTCCTGGAACAAGTACACTTATGTCATGAATAGCCCGATCAACTTCATCGATCCTACAGGTCTCTATCTCTGTTCAGGTACCCAAGACGAGTGCGGGGCGATCTCGGCACAGCTTGCAGAACTAGAACAAGGCTTAGAGAACCTCTCTGAGTCAGGCCGAGACCGGATTCAAGCCATCCTCGATTTCTACGGAGAGGAGGGGGTAGAGAACGGAGTCGAAGTGAGGTTTGGGGCAACCGAGTCGGGTGCGCCGGCACAAGCCGATTATGAGCCAGGCAGACGTCGGTTCTTCGGCCTGGGGCCACGTCGCGATGGGACAAGCGTACTGACGTTCGATCTGTCACAGACGGGCCGATCGGGGAATCTGGGGACGGTCATTGCCCACGAAGGATCCCACGGAGTTGATCAGCAGGCGCTTGGAGGCCAGATTCCATTGACGAGTACGTTGGCGTCCGAGTTCCGTGCCTCACTCGCACAGGCGACGGCCGGCCAAGCTCTCGGTGTCGAAACTAACTACCGACTTTGGACGCGAGCGGGCGGGTACAATCGGCGCGAGATTGTGGGCCTTGCCTTAAGATCTGCCGCACGCAGGTGTGAAGGCGTCGTCGGCCGGGCGGGTTGTCCATGAAAGGCATCCTGTTTACTGCCACGCTGGCCTTGGCTGGGTGTGTTCACCTGGCGTCGAACAACGGCATCGAGTCATTCGATCTTTGCCAAGCTACCGAGAGCCGTGCATCAAGTCCACGGGGTCGGGTCTTACGTATTAGAGCCATTGTCGGAACTACTCCGCATGGGGCCCTTGCTTATGATCCGGCTTGCGGAATGGCGAGGGGGGTTGCGCTTCTCGCTCCACAGTCGATCCGAGAAACTGAGGCCTTCAAACAGATGTGGCTTGCAGGTATGCCAACGGACTCGAAGATAGAGTTCGAGTTGACGGGCCTCTTTGAGTGGAAGCGAGAAGTAAGCGGTCGTACTCTGACCCTCACCGAGCCGCCTGTTTTGCTGCGGGGGATTAATGGCGAGGTGCACTGAATCCAGGACAATCTCAGGTCAGTTCTAGTTCTTCGCCCTATCGCCGAAAAGTCGATCAGGCAATCTGGGCTCCAGGTGTGTTTTGGCTTGCCAGCGGAACCCGTCAATCGGCTGACCTCTGGTCTTTCGAGATCACAGCCCCATGTGAACTTCGAATCGATAGCGAGCGACGGAAGAACCATCCTCGAAAACGCTCACGTGAACGTCGTGGACTGATACCGATGCCGAATAAATTACTCATGCAGAATCGAGCTTTCTCGATTCTCGAGAATTACGGGAGTAGTGTCGCCATTTTGCCCAAGGTTCGACACTATCTTGGTTTTCCCAAAGCAGTTAAAGAAGACGGCGAAGATTCCACGCTGCTGCCTTCGGCTGAGGTAGTTCTGATTGTCAGCCGGCCACAAGATCATGGAGCCTTTGTTTATCGCTTGACTCGGGAAGGGGAGGAAGTGGGAGAAACTTGGCACGAGAAGTTAGAAGATGCATACCACCAAGTCGAGTACGAATACGGCGGAAGATTGGGGCGGTGGGAGAGCATTCCTGAACATGTCAAGGACCCCATCCAGCACGTCTTAGATTCTCTAAGCACCCCGAGTGAGCCGGTTCAAGTGGTGGTCACTGAGCCAGTGTTTGTCATCGAAGGGCGCGATGTGAGCCTGTTTCGAACCATTTCCGACGCTGAACGCGGCCTTGAGGCCCAAGATGTGAGTCAAGGTCTATTTCGGTTGTTTGACTCGCACGGACGTGAGCTGACGCTGACTGTGGAATTTGGAAGTGTGAGGGTAATGCCTGAGCCGGGAGCAAACAACGCGAGCTATCTGAGGGACTCCCTGGAGTTTTTCTTTCGGTTCTGCGGTTTCCAGGTTCGCGAAGGTGTCCCTTTGGCTGAACTCGTCGATCTGGCAAGAAGAGAAATGAAGCCAAGCTAGCGGGGTCAGGCATTAGATCTACTCTATGCGTGGGCCGAGGTCATATCGGTCGGACAATCAGCCAAGTCGCAAAGCACCGGCCATGGGAAGGCGGATGGAGATTCTGGCGGTGACCGAGACGAGATGTCTGGAGACGCCTCAGTATCTTCTGACAGTGGATTGGAAAAACGAGAAGCGCGAAGAAGTACTAAGACCAAGATCACGTGGAATGCAACATTGAAGTACTTCACCAAGGCGTGGGCTAACGGTGAGCTTCCCGACACGGAGGCAGATGCAGTAGTACGAAACTACAGAGATCATATTCTGAGTTTGACCCCCACCCTTCCGTCAGCAATCGTCAAACTGGCTCTGGAAGTTGATCTCCATGATGCGGTCATTCGACGTGTTTTAGTAGACCGCAAGAGCCAGAATCTCCGTATGGAGCTACTGGCGGGCGACAAAATTGAGGGCTACTTCGATGCCGACTTGGATTATTCGGGGGTTCGGTTTGAAAACACCCAGCTTCAAGTCCTCGCCTCTGTGGCTCGCGACCGGCGGTCAGAGTTGCTCTACGACGAATTGGATCGGGTCGATGACAACGGATATGTTCACCGGTTCTTGTTTTGGCCGGAGCACGAATTTGAGATCATTTTTGGTGGACTCTCACTTCGCCGGGATGACCGCGAAAGCCGGTCTGTTCCGTTCGTTGGGGACCCCTATCAGGAGATAGAAATCGTCGAAAGCGATTGAGGGACTTCGAACGCCTTTGAGCACGCGGCTGTGACTGAAGGGAGGCCCCGAGGCGTCCTGGCCAGGGCGGCGTGGAACGGCCGGCAGGGGCGCCGGCCGCTTCACGGCCATCGATCTCGGGCGTGAAATCTGCGTTCTGGAGCTTGCCCAACATCCCTGGAACCGCTACAATCCGACGTTCTGTGCCGCCTGAGCGGCATGGGCGATTCCAGGAGACAACCAGTGCCCAAGCAAAAGAGCCATAAAGGCGCGCAGAAGCGTTTCAAGATCAGCGCGGGCGGCAAAGTCGTCCGCCAGCACTCGATGCATTCGCACATCCTCAGCAAGAAGACCTCGAAGCGCAAACGCAAGCTGCGTCAGGACACGACGTCGAGCGGCCGGCTGGCAAAAGGGGTCAAGGAGATGCTGCACAACTAAACCACTGCTCGGCGGCCCGGTCGGAGACCGGTCCGTATCGGAGCGGGCCCGGCGCGGACGGAAAGAACCTGTCCGTCCCGCCGGAGAAAACCACGACCCCGATCGAGGGGATCGAAACGAGGTTCGGACATGGCACGAGTAAGACGGGGAAACAAGCGGGCGCAGAAGCGCAAGAAGATCCTCAAGCAGGCCAAGGGCTACTACGGCACGAAGTCGCGGTCTCACCGGATCGCCAAGCAGGCGGTCGACCGGGCGCGCTCCTTTGCCTACCGCGACCGGCGCAACAGGAAGCGCGACTTCCGGCGGCTCTGGATCATCCGGATCAACGCCGCGGCGCGACAGAACGGACTGTCCTACAATCGGTTGATCAATGGCCTGGCGCAGGCGGGTTGCGAGCTCAACCGGAAGATGCTGGCGGACCTGGCCGTGCGCGACCCGGAGTCCTTCGCCCAACTGGCGGAGGTCGCAAAACAATCCCTCGGCTCGGAAGCTCCCAGCTAGCGACCCGCTGGCTTCTCGGTAGGCGCAAGTCGTGACGCAAAACGGCGGCTCGATCGGCGACTCCGCGGACCTCGAGAGACGTCTGGCGGATTTCGAGCGGCGAGCCGGCGGAGTCTCCGACCGGCCGGGGTGGGAGCAACTGCGTCTCGAGTGGCTGGGGCGCAAGAAGGGCGTGATCCGGGGGCTGCTCGCCCGGATGCGCGAGGTGCCGGCCGAGGAACGGCGCGAGTACGGCCGCCGGGTCAACGAGCTCAAGGAGACGGTCGAAGGAAGGCTGGATGCCCTCGACGACGAGCTCAAGACCGCCGAGCGGGCGGCCGCCGAGCGGGCGGCCGCGGTCGACGTGACCCTGCCCGGCCGCCGACCGCGGTTGGGGACGACGCACCCGGTCCATCTGGTGGTTCGCGAGATCGTCGAGATCTTTGCGCCGCTCGGCTACAGCGTTGCCGACGGCCCCGAGATCGAGGACGACTTCCACAACTTCGAGGCGCTCAATTTCCCGTCCGACCACCCGGCTCGCGACGAGCAGGACACGTTCTTTTTGACTGACGGCCGGCTGCTCAGGACGCATACCTCGCCGGTGCAGATTCGCACCATGCTGGAGCGAGGCCAGCCGCCGATCCGGGTCATCTGCCCGGGCCGGGTCTATCGCAACGACAACGACCTGAGGCATTCGCCGGTTTTTCACCAAGTGGAGGCCCTAGCGGTGGACAAGGGGATCACCTTTGGCGATCTCAAGGGCACCCTCGAGGCCTTTATCAAGCGGCTGTTCTCGCCCGACACCGGCGTGCGGTTCCGGCCCAGCTACTTTCCGTTTACCGAGCCTTCGGCCGAGGTGGACATCACCTGTCCGTTCTGTGGCGGCGACGGTTGCCGGGTGTGCTCGTCCACCGGGTGGATGGAAATCCTGGGCTCGGGGATGGTCAACCCGCGGGTACTGGCCCGCTGTGGCATCGACCCGGCGGTCTACAGCGGGTTCGCGTTTGGCTTGGGGATCGACCGGGTGGCGATGATCCGGTACGGGATCCCCAATATCCGTCTCTTGTTCGACAGCGACGAGCGCCTGTTGCGCCAGGTGACCGACCGATGAAGTTCTCGCGCAACTGGCTGGCCGACTATGTCGAGCTTCCCGACTCGGCCGAGGCCCTGGCCGAGCTCCTCACCGGTATGGGCCTCACGGTCGACACGCTGGAGGAGCACGGGGGCGACGTGTTGCTGGATGTCGAGGTCACTTCCAACCGGCCCGATTGCATGAGCCATCTGGGGCTCGCGCGCGAGGTCGCCGCGGCGCGGCGGGTCTCGCTGGTGCGGCCCGATCTGGCGCTACGGCCTGCAGTGGAGGCGGAAAAGGCCGAGTACGCGTCGGTGACGATCGACGACAGCACAGGCTGTCCGCGTTACGTCGCGGTCGGTCTGCGAGGCGTCACGGTGGCACCCAGTCCGTCGTGGCTCACCGAGCGGCTGCGGGCGGTCGGCGTGCGGCCGATCAACAATGTCGTCGACGTCACCAACTATGTTCTCTGGGAGTACGGCCAGCCGATGCACGCCTTCGATCTCGCGACGCTTTCGGGCAGCCGGATCGTGGTGCGTCGCGGAGCGGCCGGCGAGCGGCTGACGACACTGGACGGGATCGAGCGGGAGCTCGACGGGGACATCCTGGTGATCGCCGACGCCGATCGGGCGGTGGCGCTGGCGGGAATCATGGGAGGGCAGGACACCGAGGTGGGAGACGGGACAGACACGGTCCTCCTCGAAAGCGCCCATTTCTCCCGCGAGCTGGTGCGTCGGGCCGCTCGGCGTCTCGGATTGCACACCGACGCCTCGCATCGCTTCGAGCGTGGCAGCGATCCGGAGGTGTGTCTGGAAGCGGCCCTGCGCGCCGCCGAGCTGATGGTCGACCTGACCGGGGCCGAGGTCGAGACCGTGGCCGTGGATGCGCGGGCGGAGTGTTTTGAGCCGCGTCGAGGTACGCTCGACCTCGAAAGTCTCAACCGCTTCGCCGGGATCGAGGTTCCTCGCGAGGTGATCGAGCAAGGCTTGGCCGCGTTGGGGTTCGAGCTTTCGGCAAAGAACGCCGCGGACGCTGCGAGCTGGGAGGTTCTGGTGCCGTCGTGGCGGCGGTTCGACTTCGAGCTCGACGAAGCGGGCGAGGTCTATCCGGCGTATTTCTATGAAGAAGCGCTGCGGTTGTTCGGCTTCGACCGGATCCCCGCGACGGTTCCGGCCGTCCGGGGCCCCGACGCGGGAGCGAGCCGCAGTCACCGCGAGCGCGAGCGACTGCGTCGTTTCCTCTCGGCGGCGGGATTCGCCGAGACCGTCACCTATCCTTTCCGGGACGCAGCTTCGGATTCGATGTTCCCCGGGCTCGAGAAGCAGGGCGAGCCGGCCGTGCTCGCCAACGCCCTGTCCGAGCAGTACGAGGTCATGCGTCGTTCGCTCCTGCCGGGACTCGTGGTGGGCGCCCACTTCAACCTGCGGCGGCAAGCGCCGATCGTGCGTCTGTTCGAGATCGGGCACCTGTTCCCTGGCGAGGAAGCCGCCGAGGTCGACGCCGTAGCGGTCGTTCTCGGGGGCGAGTTCGAGCGCCCGTGGCAGAGACGGCAGCAAATGGACCTGTTTGATCTCAAGGGCGTGGCCGAGGGACTCGGCGCGCGCGCCGGCGTCGAGCTGGAGTTCCGGCGCGCCGAGCTGGAGGGCTTTGTGGCCGGCACGTCGAGCGAGGTGGTGGACGCCGAGGGCCAACGGGTCGGCTACATGGGGCAGGTCGACGATCCGGAGCTGGTCTTCCCGGTCTACGCGCTCGAGCTGGCGGTGGCTTCGGTGTCCCGGAGCGAGCCGCCCAGAGTGCACCCCCCGAGCCGTTTCCCTGGCGTCGGCGTGGATCTGACGCTGACCCACCCGGCCGATCTGGCCTGGAGCGAGATCGAGCGGGCGATCTGCGCCGAGCCGCCGGAAGAGCTGGCCGAGTTCGGGCTCAAGGACCGTTACGAGGGAGACGGGGTCCCCGCCGGAGCGGTCAATACGACGATCTTCTTTCACTATGTCTCGCCGGAGCGCTCGCTGACCCATGCCGAGGTCAACGAGAGACATCTGCGGCTCGCGGTGCGTCTCGACGAGCTGTTTGGATGGCGGGGAGAGACCTCAAAGGAGTAGCCGACGTTTTGGCGGACGAGAACAACTGGGCCGAGCTGGAGGACAAGGTAAGACGCGCGGCCGAGGAGATCGCGGAGCTCCGCAAGCAGAAGCGAAAACTCGCCTCGCGGGTCAAGCGTCTGCAGCGCGAAGCAGCGGATTCGACGCCGTCCGAGGCGGCCTGGGCGGGCGAGAAACGGGCGTTGCGCGAGCGCGTGGAGAGTCTCATCGACACGCTGGAAAGCGTGCTCTGAACAGGCGGCTCGCACCCGTCGGACATCCAAAAAAGGCCTTTGGCGCTGTGCTATAGTCCGCCGCAGCCTCGGGTGGGATGTCCTCGTCCAAGGCGACCCGGATGTAGCAAATGGCGACCAAGGCGACGACGACAACGGACGTCGAGATCTTTGGCGCCGTCTATCATGTCCGGGGAGAACAGAATCCGGAGCACCTCCGGGAATTGGCGAGCCTTGTCGACCGTCGTATGCAGGAAGTCGCCGGTCAGGTGGCAACCGTGGACACGGCAAAGATCGCGATCCTGGCGGCGCTGAACATTGCGGACGAGCTCTCGCGAGCTCGGAAGCAGCAGGAAGGGGAACGGGTCGAGATCGAGGGGAGAGTGGCGGCTCTGGCCGGCGAGCTCGAGAAAGTCCTCGCGAGTTGAGGCTACTCGGCGAGCAGACCGCCGCCGCTCGAGAAAAGACATACATTGGTTGCATCCCCTGAGCGGTTTTGTGATGGGTTCAGCAGTTGTAGAACCAACAGTTGTTATCTGGGAGTCTTTTACCCGCGTGCCAGTGCAAGCCCCGCCAGTACGGGGAAGCCGACGGCTCGTGGAGCGGACACCCACCTGGTGAGACCCAGGTTCTAATCCGCTACCCACACGGCCTCTCGGGGGATGCCATTTCTCCCCTCTGGGCTCTGAGCCCGTCTCGATTCGCCCCCTGTAGAAGATCTCGGGGGTGCGTTGATGCAGCCACTTTATGCCGTTCCGGCGATCGTTGCGGCCGCCGTCATCGGTTTTGGTCTGGGTTGGTTTTTTCTTCGGCGTAGCGCCAGCGGCCTCGTTTCGAGCGCGCGCCGCGAAGCTTCCAAACTGATCAAAAGCGCCGAGCGCGAGAGCGAGGCCCGGCTCAAGGAAGCGGAGCTGGCGGCCAAGGAGAAGCTTCTGCAGGCGCGGAGCGAGTTCGAAAAGGTCTCGAGAAAGCGCCGCTCGGAGCTCGAGGGCCTCTCCAAGCGGCTGACTCAGCGCGAGGACCTGCTGGACAAGCGGACCGAGGAGGCGCGGGCCAAAGAGAAACAGCTCGGGCGGCGCGAGCGCAAGTTTGGGGCCAAGGAAGAGGCCCTGGCCGGTCGCGAGCGCGAGTTGGAGGAGCTCCTGGCGGCCCAGCGTGCCCGGCTCGAGACCATCGCCGGGCTGACCGCCCAGCAGGCAAAGGAAGACCTCACCACCACCATGACCGACGAGGCGCGCATGGAGGCGGCACACCTGGTCAAGCGCATCGAGGACGAAGCGCGCGAGAACGCCGCCAAGGAAGCGCAGCGTATCGTCGGCATGGCGGTCCAGCGCGCCGCCTCCGACTATGTCTCCGAGACGACGGTCTCGGTGGTCATGCTGCCAAACGACGAGATGAAGGGACGGGTGATCGGTCGCGAGGGCCGCAACATCCGGGCCATCGAAGCCGCCACCGGTGTCGACCTGATCGTCGACGACACGCCCGAGGCGGTCATCTTGTCGGGGTTTGACCCGTTTCGGCGGGAGATCGCGCGGGTCGCTCTCGAGCGGCTGGTCAGTGACGGCAGAATCCACCCGGCCCGCATCGAGGAGGTCATCGGCAAGGTCAAGAAGGAGTTCGACCAGAAGATCCGTCAGGACGGCGAGGCGGCGCTACTCGAGCTCAACATTCCGAACGTCCACGGCGAGCTGGTCAAGCTGCTGGGCCGGCTGCGCTACCGGACGTCTTACGGGCAGAACGTTCTGCAGCACTCCAAGGAGGTCTCGTTTCTGGCCGGTACCATGGCCGCCGAGCTCAAGTGCAACGTGCCGGTCGCCAAGCGCGCGGGTCTGCTGCACGACATCGGCAAGGCGATCGACCGGGAGATGGAAGGCACTCACCTGGAGATCGGCATCGATCTGCTGCGCAAGCACGGGGAGAGCGAAGCGGTGGTGCATGCGATGGCTTGTCACCACGGCGACTACGACCCCGAGACCGTGGAGGCGGTTCTGGTGACCGCGGCGGACGCGCTCTCGGCGGCCCGGCCCGGCGCCCGCCGGGAGATCCTGGAGACGTATGTCAAACGGCTGGAGAAGCTCGAGGAGCTGGCCTCCGGCTTTAGCGGCGTGCAGAAGAGCTACGCGATCCAGGCGGGGCGCGAGATCCGGGTGATCGTGGACTCGGAGAAGATCAGCGACGAGAAGGCCATCTGGCTGTCGCGCGACATCGCCAACAAAGTCGAGCAGGAGATGACCTATCCGGGGCAGATCAAGGTCACGGTGATCCGGGAAACACGCTCGATCGAGTACGCCAAATGAGGTTGTTGTTTGTAGGCGACGTCGTCGGCAAGCCGGGGCGGCGGATTCTGGCCAGCAGGCTTCCCGGTCTGGTGGACAAACACCGCGCCGACTATGTCGTGGTGAATATCGAGAACGCCGCGGGTGGGTTCGGCATCACACCGGCCACGCTGGCGGAGCTCGACGATTTGCCCATCGACTGTTTTACCGGCGGCAACCATATCTGGGACAAGAAAGAAGGGCTGGTCCTTCTCGAGGAAGATCCGCGCGTGCTGCGCCCCGCCAACTACCCCGAAGGAGCGCCGGGGAGCGGTCTGTACGTCGGCGAGACCGCCGCCGGCGTGCGAGTGGCCACGATCAACCTCGAAGGGCGAGTCTTTATGAACCCCCTCGAGTCTCCGTTCCGCGTCGCCGATAGGCTCTTGGGCGAGCTCGACCCGGAGGTCAAGATCGTCGTCGTCGACTTTCACGCCGAGGCGACCAGTGAAAAACAGGCGCTGGGCTACTATCTCGACGGCCGGGTGAGCTTTGTGGTCGGCACGCACACTCACGTGCCGACTGCCGACGAGCGGATTCTGCCGCAGGGCACCGCGTACCTGACCGACGCCGGGATGACCGGACCCTACGACTCGATCATCGGAATGCGGGTTCCCAAGGTGCTGCACCGATTTGTGCGTCAGACTCCAGCCGGGTTCGAGGTTGCGAAGCGCGACGCACGGCTCGCCGGGGTGCTGGTCGAGATCGACCAGCAGACCGGCCGCGGGCTGGCGATCGAGCGCCTGCTGGTGAGTGAGCCCGAATGACGAGCGAATCCACGGAGACCGCGGCCCGTCCGGTCTCGGTCATCATCACGACCTACAACGAGGAGGCGAACATCGCCGACTGTCTGGAGTCGGTGCTGTGGGCGGACGAGATCCTGGTGGTCGATTCGTTTTCGACCGACCGTACCCTCGAGCTGGCTCGGCCCTACCCGGTCAAGCTGCTGCAGCGAGAGTATTTTGGCTCGGCGGCGCAAAAGAACTGGTCGCTCGACCAGGTCAAAAACGATTGGGTTCTGATCCTCGACGCGGACGAGCGGGTCACGCCCGAGCTGGCGGCGGAGATCGAGCAGATCATGGTGGGTGAGCCCGGCTTCCACGGCTTCTACATCCGGCGCGAGAACGTCATGCTGGGACGGGTGATCCGCCACTCGGGGTGGTCCACCGACAAGGTCATCCGGCTCTTCGACCGGGCCAAGGGCCGCTACCCGAACCGGCGGGTGCACGCCGATCTGGAAATCGAAGGCGTGGTCCCGACGCTCAAGAACACACTGGTCCACTACACCTACCGGAGCTTTACGCAGTATTTCCAGAAAGTCCTCAACTATGCCGAGTGGGGGGCCGCCCAGGGTTTTCGCGAGGGCCGCAAGGCGGGTCTGGTCGAGGTCGGATTCCGGCCGCTGTGGCGGTTCTTCCGCACGTATGTTCTGCAGTTGGGGTTTCTGGACGGACTCCACGGTCTGGCGGTCTGTGGCCTGCAGGCGACCGGCACCTTTCTCAAGTACATGCGCATGTGGGAGTACAACGTGCGGGACAAGCTGGGCGAGGAGCTCGACCTGCCGGCCTTTGACGACAACGCCGCCACCTGGGAGCGCCCCGAATAGTCAAAAAAAAGGGACTGTCCCCTTTTTAAATTCCAGCCGCGCGGAGCTGCGTGCCGTCGTGGCGCGCCAGGGTGAGCGCGAAGATGCGCGCCTCGGGGCACTCGCCGAATTCGAGGGTCGTGCCGGTCACCGGGATCGCCAGCTCGTAGCGGAACAGATAGCAGAAGACATAAGCCTGGTCCTGGACCCCGGGGCCGTGCCGGTGGGTTCCGACCCAGGCGACCGGGGTCGTGCGCCGGTACGCTGGCCGTTCCCGCCCGACGCGAAAGCCGCGAATGTGCGGCCACCGGTTGCGCTGACCGATCGGCTCCGAATACGGGTCGAGCGCGATCTCGACGACGCGATCGCCGACGAGGATCTCGAGGCCGTGCGGGTGGTCGGCAACCGTCGACGCCAGCAAGTACGCGGTATCAAAGCCCCGGGGCAGGTCTAGGCCCTGCCCGGCGGGACGGAAGCAGTCTCTTCCCGGCCGGCCGTTGCCGAGAGCGAAGGGGACCTCGCCGCACGCCAGGCGCGGTGGCAAGAGCTCGCCCGGCAGGCTGTTGCCGCGCCCGTCGAAATCGACCGGTGGGTCGTCCGGCCGGGAGTGAAGGCTCGTGGCCGGCAGGTCGAGGGGAAGCTCGATCGTACGGGTCTCGAGCGGTGGCACGGGCTCCGGTGGAGGCGCGAGCTCAAAGGCGAACGCGCGGGGCTCAAAGCTCTTGAGCGCGGTCGAGAGGGTGCCTTTGTTGACCTCCACAACCGTTCCGGGGCCTTTTCCAGCGTTGCAACGAGACCGCTCGCATCCGTCGACCTCCCGGGCCCCCACCAGGCCCTCGCCGGCCGAGAACGACACATCGGGCGCGGCGCGGCCGGTGGTCTCGGCGAGGCGGACGATCCAGCCGTCCGAATTCTCCGACCGTTTGAGCGCGCGGACCGCGACGCTGTCCGGCGCCACGGATCCAAACCGGAAGGACCGCCCCAGGGGTCCGTCGTGTGAACCGGTCTGAAATACTTGCAGCGGCTGGTTGAAGCGCTCGGCCTGTGCGATACAGCCCGAGCCCTCCCAACTCCCGGCGTGGGCGTAGAGACCGTAGGCGAAACGGTGCCGGCCGTGATCCTGGTATCGTTGATGCCGGAATTTGTGCCGCCCGGCGGGGGACCGGATGAGCGTCAGCCTGAGGGTGTGGTCGTCGGGCTTGTCCCAGCCAGACCTCGAGTCGCTGAGGATCGACACGCCACCCCGGCCGTCGTCCGCCGACAGGTCCACCCATTGCTGCGCCGGAACCTCGTACCGGTGAGGGTGGTTGTTCTCGCGCCGGATCGCGCCGAGCCCGAGATCATAGGTTGCCGCCGGATTCCCGACGGCGAGCGGGAAGGCGGCCTTGAGAATCCGCCGGGGTGTCCGCCATTCGAGATCACAATCGATCTCGAGCCGGGCCGACGCCTGCTCGTCTGATCCGCCATAGAGCCGCAGCCGCTGGCGGAGTGAGGATCGGCCATGCCGGCTGACGATCTTGAGCGTCGCGCGCGCGGGTCCCGTCTCCGCGACCACGATCTCCGTTGCCTTGCCCCAGCGCCCGGGCCGGGCCGACACGTCCCGGTAGAGAAGCTCCCACGCCGGCCAGCGCCGGGAGCGGTCAGGCAACAGCTCGAGGGCCAGCGGCGCTCGGAGCAGCTCTCGCTCCAAGCGCTTGTCGTGGATCGACGTTACCTCGCCGGCCGGCGACACGGTGACCCGGTAGTGGCGATTTTCGAGCCCGGCGGTGGAGACCCGTGGTCTGTCGGGCTCCGGGCCGGCGTCCTCTTCCGCGGGCTCGATCCGAAAGACGGTCAGGCTCACCGGATCGACCGTCGCCAGAAAGACGATCTTCGCCTCCGTGGATCCTCGCTCGACGATCTGGCTGACCACCGGCTCGTCATCCGGCCCCAAGACCCGGAGCGCGCGTGGGGGTGGCCCGTCGAATCGAACCCTGGCTTCGACCGGATCCTGGCGCCGGATCGCCAGCGGGTTGTAGACCACCAGCGACACCCCCGAGCCGGAGCAACGGGTGTCGAGGCCCCTCGCCGCCGCCGCCACGGCCGCTTCCAGAAGCGTCCGGAGCCGGTTGAGCGAGAGTAGCTGGTCGTTCCACGACAGCCGGTAGGCTTCCGGGATGCTGGTGCCGGTCAGATCGTCGTGCATCTGATGCCACAAAAAGCCGGTCCAGATCTCGCGCAGGGTGTCGCCCGGGTAGTTCAGCGCGCCGAGCCAGGACGCCATGGCGGCGGCCCGCTCGGTGGCGTCGGCCAGCAGCTCGCAGCGGCGGTTCCAGCGCTTCATGGCCGCCTGGGACGTCCAGCATCCCGTCCCGTGGGTCGGTAACAGAAGCTCGCCGCGGTGCACCGGGAGGCGCTCGATCTCCTCGGCGGTCAGGTCGCGAAACAGCCGGTCCGAGCCGCCGTGGAGGACCTCGAGCGGCCCGTCGTCGGCAAGCGCTTGCTCGAGGTTGCGGATCGATGCTTCATCGGCCGCGCCTCCCCGGTCGCCCACCCCAAAGTACCGGTGCGCCACCGGCACGCCGTGGCGTGCGCCGTTGCGCTCGGCGCGCTTCAGCCATTCGCGCGAGCGGCTGGGGGCCTCGGCGAGGGGCTCACCATAGCCGTCGGGATGGATGGCCGCCACGACCCGCGAGCCGTCCGGCCCCTCCCAAACCCCCAGGTCGAAGGGCTTGGAAGCCCCCTTCATCCAGCGGACGAGCTTGGAAGAAGAGAAGCCCCGGAGACCGCAGTGGGCGGCGACCGACGGCAGGCTCCAGGAGAACCCGAAGCAGTCCGGCAGAAAAACGTCGAGACCGGTGGTCCCAAAACGGTCCTCGAAGTACCGGCTGCCGTAGAGGATGTGCCGGATGAGCGATTCGGGGGAGACGATGTTGACGTCGGGCGCATCGAGCATCGAGCCCGCCGGGTGCCACCGGCCGGCGGCCACGTACGAGCGAAGACGCGCAAAGCGCTCGGGGTAGTACTCTTCCAGAAGCTGGTAGCGAAAGGCCCCTTCGAAGCTGACCACGTAAGAAGGGAACTTGTCGAAACGGGAGAAGTTCTCGTCGAGAGTATGGGGCAGAAACTCGCGGATGGTGTCCCGCACCGTCCAACGCCACTGCGTGTCGAGATGCGATGTCGCGACCACATAGAGGCGCGCGCGCGGTCTCTTTGGGTCTACGCGCCCCGGCATCCGATCCTCTGGAGGTTTTCACCCGGCTTCTTAGTGGCGTCCAGCCCGACGGTTCTGTTATGTTCCGGGGCTTCGAGACCGGGCCTGGAGGAGTGCCTGAGGTGACGCGACCTTCTGGAATCAAGACCGCTACATTCATTTTTATATTGGTCCTTGGCTTCGGATGGCCCTTGGCCGCCGAAGAGGGGAGATCGTGGAGGGTCTACGCCGGGACCTTCAACTTCGACCAGGAGATCACCGACACCGAAGCCGGGTTCGAGCTGCGTTTCCCGAGCCCCTGGCGGGGACTGTCGTGGGTAGGGGGCGTCGCCGGCACGGAGGAAGGGTCGTTCTGGGCCTACGGTGGTGCCCAATACGCCTGGCATTTCACCGAGCGGTGGGCCATCGGCCCCGGGTTTGCGGTCAGTCTCTACGAACAGGGGGACGGCAAGGATCTGGGTGGGGTGGTCGAGTTCCGTTCCAATCTCGAGCTCTCCACGGCTCTTACCGCGAAGTCCCGGCTGGCCCTGGCGGTCTACCATCTGTCCAACGCTGGCTTGTACGAGGACAACCCCGGGAGCAATTCCCTGGTGCTCGCTTGGTCCCGTCGCCGGTAGCGGCGCCACAACGGCGAGACTGACCCCATCCGCGCTTCCGCCCGACCCGCTCTCTCACCGAGCTCTCAGCGGTGAGACAATCAGGCTGGGGTCACGCCCGGAATCTCGGCGGACCCTACCACGTGCGCGCCGCGTCACTCGGTTACACTCGGCGCGTTTTGGGAAGAACCGAGCGAGAGGAGATCCAAGCGATGAGCGACTCAAACGACTGGTATGTGGCCGTCGACGGCCAGCAGCAGGGACCCTTTTCCAAGCAGGAGGTGGCGGACAAGCTCAGCCGGGGTGAGCTCGGTGCCAACGCCCACATATTTCAGCAGGGGATGCCCGATTGGCAGCCGATCGCGAGCCATCCGGAGTTTGCTGAATTCGCCGGCTCCCGCTCGACCCCGCCTCCTCCTCCCGTGTCCTCCGGTGGTACGACCGGCCAGGCTCACGAGATCGACTACGAGATCGTCGGGGAAGAGATGCAGTTCGTCTCCATTACGCTCGATCCCCAGGAAGCGTGCATCGCGGAAGCGGGCGCGTTTATGTACATGGACCCTGGGATCGAGATGCAGACCATCTTTGGTGACGGTTCGGCCGCCAGCGAAGCCGGCGGCTTTATGGACAAGCTCTTGGGCGCCGGCAAGCGCGTTCTCACCGGGGAGTCGCTTTTTATGACGCTCTTTGGCAACGGTTCCGGACAGCGGCAGGACGTCGCCTTTGCCTCTCCCTACCCGGGACGCATCATCCCGCTCGACCTCAAAAAACACGGGTCGGTGCTGTGTCAGAAGGACGCTTTTCTGTGTGCCGCCAAGGGGATCTCGGTGGGTATCGCGTTGCAGCGCCGGCTGGGCGCCGGCTTCTTTGGCGGTGAGGGCTTTATCCTCCAGAAGCTGGACGGAGACGGTCTGGCCTTTGTCCACGCCGGCGGGACGGTGGTCGCTCGTGAGCTGGCCGCCGGAGAGACCCTCCGCCTCGACACCGGCTGCCTGGTGGCCTTCGACAACACCGTCAGCTACGACATCCAGATGGTCAAGGGCATCAAGACCGCGCTGTTCGGCGGCGAGGGCCTTTTCTATGCTTCGCTCACCGGACCCGGGACCGTCTGGATTCAGTCACTGCCGTTCAGCCGTCTTGCCAGCCGGGTCTACGCGGCCGCGCCGCAGACCGGGGGACAGCGCAAGGGGGAGGGGTCGATTTTGGGCGGACTAGGCGACCTAGTCATGGGCGACTAGCCGAGGTCGCACCGCTACCCACATCTACGTCGTTCCTGCGGCCACAGGCTCCTCAGCGTACGAATCAGTACGCTTCCGTCGCCTGTGGCCACAGCGCCTAGTATCTGTGGGGCAGCGGGCGCGACCTCGGCCCGCTCGGGACCTGTGAGTGGCTGTCGCCGTTCGCTATTCCGGCGGCAGGAGGACGAAGAGACCGCGCTGGACGTCGGACACGAGCACGATGCCGCTGGGCAGGGCCGCGTAGACACCCCAGGCGCCCGAGAACTCGGCCCGGTCGGTCTCCGGGTGGGTGTCGAAGTGGGCGATCTCTTTCGCCTTTTTGGGTCTGCGGACATCGAACACCCTCAACCCGGTGGTGTAGTTGGCCTCGTAGAGTCGCTTCCCGATCACCATGCAATTGTGATCGATGGATTCCAGACCGTTGGTGAGGGCCTTGACGAACTTGGGCCGCTCGAGACTCTTGATCCGGATCAGATAGGTGGTGGTCTTGGAGACCGTGAAGTCCAGCTCGTCGAGCTCGTCGTTGACAAAGAGAAACTTGCCCTTGCGGTCGATCCAGCCCGAGTGGGCGTAGGCGAGCCCCGGATACTCGAGGCTGGAGACCGTGAACATGTTGGACTTGTTGGAGACGTCGATGATCTGGAGGCCGTCCTCGCCGGCAAAGGCAAAGGCGATCTCGCGGCCGGCGTAGATCCCGTTGTCGTACGTCACCACCAGCATGTCGTGGATGTAGGCGAACGGCCAGGTGCCGGCCTCCACCACCGGGTGGAGCGGATCCGTGAGATCGAGGGCCACCAGGCCACCATTGGCGAGGTTCGAGCCGCTCAGATAGGCAAAACCACTGTCTTCGTTGATCGAGATGTTGTGAGCCGTCACCAGGCCGCCGTCGGTGACCCCGCCGCGAAGCCTCACCTTGCCGCGGTCGATCCGGGACAGATCGATGATCTGTACGCCGCCGCCGGTCTCATTGACGCTGTAGGCGTAGGTCTTGTAGACCGCCATGTCGCGCCAGATGGACTCTGCGCCGTCGATCACCTTGATGACCCGCGGATTGATCGGGTCGGTGACCTCGACAAAGGCGGTGGCGGCCTCTAGACCGACGATGGCGTACTCTCGACCGGACGGTGAGACATAGCCCCAGATGTCGTTGGCGCGCTGCACGACGCCCGAGATGTCCTCGGGTGTGAGCCACGACAGCATCGCGACGTTGGCCGCGGAGAAATCTAGAACGCTGCCGTCGACCGGCACCAGCGGGTCGCCCGTGTGGCCGGTACCGGGCATGGCCTCCCCAAAGACTTGTTCGTGGGCCAGGAGAAGACCGGTGGCAAGCAGTGTGGCGACGCCGGCGGCCAGGAGCGCGCGGCGGGGGAGCGAGCTTCGGGCGGACATAGCTCTCCGGTGCAAATGCGGCATGTCTCGCAATATAGCAAGGAGCGGGCCAGATGCCCTGCCGCGGTCGGCCTAGGAGAAATCTTTGCCGGCGAGAACCGCGACGATGATCGCGGCGACCGCCAGGGGGGCGATGTAGCGGATAAACAGCCGCCAGGTTCCGTAGTGGAACCAACCCGGGGTGGTCTCGTCGACCAGCTCGCCGTGGGTGTCGTCCCGGGTCATCAGCCAGCCGGCGCCAAAGGTGATGAAAAAGCCACCTACTGGGAGCAGCCAGTTGGATGCGATGTGATCCATGTGAGCGAACAAACCGACCTTGGCAGCCTCGCTGCCGGCGTAGATCAGGCTGAAATCGGAGACCTTGGACCAAGCCCCCAGCGACAGCCCGCAGAGGACGGAGATCGCAAAGATCACGGTCCCGCAGAGCCCAGTGGCGCGCCGCCGGCTCATCTTGCGCTCGTCGATGAAGTAGCTGACGACGACCTCCAGGAGCGAGATCGTCGAGGTCAGAGCGGCAAAGCCGACGAGGACGTAGAAGAGCGGCGCCAGCAGGCGGCCAAACGGCACCGCGGTGTAGAAAAGCTGGGGCAGGGTGATAAATAGCATTCCCGCGGTCGACTTGCTGATCTGCTCCTTCATTCCGGGAACGGTGAAGATCACCGAGAACATGATCACCGTGGCCACGATGGCGATGACCGTGTCCAGCACCACGACGACGCTCGAGGAGCGGACCACCGACTCGCGCCGCCCGAGATAAGAGCCGTAGGTGATCATCGCGCCCATTCCCAGAGAGAGAGTAAAGAAGGCGTGACCCAGAGCTTCCAGGACGCCGCGTGGCTCCAGACGTCCAAAATCGGGGTTGAAGATAAAGGCCAGAGCGTCCTTCGATCCTTTCATCGTCAGGGCGCTGACCAGCAGCAGAACCAGAATGCAGAACAGTGTCGGCATCAGGATCCGGGCGACCCGCTCGATGCCGTTGCCGACTCCTCGGTGGACCACCCACATCGTGGCGACGATGAACAGCGCCGACAGCGCCACCTGGAGCGGGCCGTTGGCGGCAAAGACGCCAAAGGCCTCACCCGAGGCCGACCGAGGGTCAAAGCCGGAGGTGCTCCACTTCAAGCAGGCGGCGAAGTAGCGCAGGGTCCATCCGGCGATCACGAGGTAGTAGCTGAGGATCACAAAGCCGGTGGTGACGCCCAGGGCGCCCACCCAGCTCCAAGCCGGCCCAAAGGCCTCGCGCATGGCGCCGACCGGGCTCTTCTGGGTTCGGCGCCCGATGAGGATCTCCGCCATCATGATCGGCAAGCCCACCGCCACGATGCACACGAGATAGACGTAGACAAACGCTCCGCCCTGGTTGTCCCAGGTGATAAACGGGAATTTCCACAGGTTCCCGAGGCCGATGGCACTGCCAGCGGCGGCCAGAACAAATCCTAAGCGCGAGCTCCATTGACCGCGTTGCGTCGGCATTGATCCCCCGAAGGAAGGAAAGCGTTGTCGCGCTAGGCTCCTTCATTTGACGCAGTCTTGTCAAGCAGATTGCATTCGTGTGACCCTCCGAGCGACACCGTCACAGGTGCTCCGCGCGGCGGGAACCGGCGGTATACTCCGCGCGCTTTCGAGGTTGTCCGAGCATGTCGTCCCGTACCGATCGAGCGGCGAACCTTTCGCGCGTCCTGTTTCTCATCGCGCCGTTGACGATGTGGTTCGCTCTCGCCTGCGCGAGACCGGAGCCTCCACCCGAGGGAACTCCGCGCCTGATCCTTCTGGCTGTCGTCGACCAGATGCGGGGGGACTATCTGGAGCGCTTTGGGCCGTTGTTCGACGGCGGGCTGAGACGGATTGCCGACGAGGGCCTTGTCTATTCGGAGGCTCACCACCGGCACGCGATCACCTCCACCGGACCCGGGCACGCTTCGCTGGCGACCGGGTGCCACCCATCGAGGCACGGGATCATCAACAACTACTGGTTCGACCGCGAAACAGGTGAAGAGACCTATTCCGTCGATGGGGACGACCCGCGCCGCATGGCCTGTACGGCCCTGGGTGACTGGTTGAAAGAACGCTATCCGGCGGCCAAGGTCTTCTCGGCGGGGGGCAAGGATCGCTCGGCGATTCTGCTCGCCGGCCATCGCGCCGACGCCGCTCTCTGGTACGACTGGGAGGGGGGGTTCACGACCTCGGACTACTACCGTTACTCGAACTCCCACTGGCTCTCGGATTTCAACGCCACGCGGCCTTTTGACCAGTTTTTTGGCACAGCATGGGAGCCTCGACCGGTGGCCGACGAGCTGCTGGTCGCGCTGGGCATCGTGCCGTTGGATCTCGGGCCGCTTCGACCGGTTTTTCCGCACGTTTTTGGGGGCATGTCGCCGGTGCGCGGTGAGTCTTTCTACAACGGTGTTTTTTCTTCTCCGTGGTTGGATCGGCTGACCGGCGCGCTGGCGCAGAGGCTGATCGGGGAAGAGAAGCTGGGAGACGACCCCGAGCCCGATCTGCTCGCTTTGGTTTTCTCCGGAGTCGACGCCGTGGGCCACCGCTATGGGCCGGACAGCCGGGAGCTGCTCGACACGCTTCTGAGCCTCGATCGAACGCTCGACGAGCTGCTGGATTTTGTCGACGAGAAGATCGGGCTCGAGCATGTGCTGGTGGCGCTGACGTCGGACCACGGAGCTGCGCCGATGCCCGAAGTTCGCAGAGCGATGGGCCTCGCCGGGCGGCGTGTCGGCAACGAGGAGATCCTCTGTGTTCAGGCGGTCGAGGCCGAGCTGGATCGCGCTTTTGGCGAGGCTCGCTGGCTGCGTCCCGGTCCGGTGCTCGACGAGCAAGCGTTGGCCGAGCACGGTGTTGCGCGCCCCGCGGTCGAGGAGGCCGTGGTCCGGCTTTTGGAGGCCTGTCCATCGGTCGCCAGGGTGTGGACCCGGAGCGAGCTCACGGAACCGGGGGCCGGAGAAGGCAAGCTCGGCCGTCCGTGGGTCAACGCCTACCATCCGGATCGCAGCCCGGATTTTTTGATCCAGTGGGACGAGCATTTTCTGCCCACCCGCTCGGTCGCCTCGACTCACGGCTCCGCCTATCGCTACGATACCTGGGTGCCACTGGCTTTTATGAGCGACCAGCTCGAGCCCGGCTCGACCCCGAGGCCGGTGGCGACGGTGGACTTGGCACCGACCCTTGCCGCCATGGTCGATGTGCCGGTCCCCGACGGGATCGACGGTGTCGATCTGAGGCCCCAGGCGGAGACCGGCGCGGCTGCGGTGGCCGCGAGCCCGGCGGCGCGGTCGAACTGAAGGCCGCCGTAGTCCCGCTACCCGTGGACCGCGGCTTGCAGTGCCTGATCGAGAAACGCCAATTGGAGACGTGCCTGATCGCCAATCGGCATCGGGCGAATTCCCATCCGGGAGGCTTCTGTCCGGACCGCCCGATCGCTCGAGCCGGCGGCCATCGACTGCAGGCGATCGCGCAGCGAGCCGGGCGCGGTTTTGGCGATGGCGATGTTGGCCTTTTCCGCGGGGAGCAAAAACAGAGGCATCTCGGTGACAAACGTCAGCGGGTCGCCACCCAGCGAGCGCACATACTCCATCGAGCTCGGCCGGAACCGGGCGGCGGTCTCGCGGTCCCGTCGTTGCCGGAAGTAGTTCTTCATCGCCTCGGAATCGGGCCGGGTCGAGAATCCCTCGTCGATCCGGTGGAACCCCTTTTCACCACCCCGGTCGATGTCGAACGGGACGAGTCCCATCTGCCGCACTTGCCGGCGAAGGCTTTTCCGGAGCGGAGTCGTTCGGTCGATCCAGCTTGGCTCGAGAAGAAACCACGGGCCGGGCGCGAAGCCCATGCCGTGAAAGCTACCGTGGAGATGAAACGGAGCCGAGGGTCGCAGAAACCGGGCGACGGCTTGGTTTTCGATCCGCGCACCGTCGTCGGCGGGAGTCGCCGGAAAGCCGAACTCGATGTCGTCCCCCGGCAGCTCACGGACGGCGCCGCGCAGATAGGCTGGGAGATCGAAAACAAAGTTCGCCCGCCCGGTGGAGTCGGCTGCGTCGAGCCGGCTCTCGCTCCACACCCGGTTGCGCTCCCGGCCATCGGGGTTGACGTGGGGAACGACGGACCAGGTCAGGTCCCGGATCAAGGGGTGGCCGGTGGGGAGCGAGAGAAGAAAGGCCAGCAGCCGGGCGAGAGTCTCCGGCCCGACGGGCTCATCCGCGTGGCATCCTCCGATCAAGCTGACGTGCAACGGTCCGCCACCCACCCGCGCCCCGAGGATTTCGCGACCCTCGCGCGAAGAACCGATGGACTCGGAGCCGCGCGCCACCAGCTCACCGTCCTGTGGCACTGGCCGGGTCAGGATCTCGTCGATCGGCAGAAAAGGCTGCATCGCGCCGGGCATCGCGTCGTGTAGCTTAGCCGCGTGAGGCTCGCGCTGATCTTACTGGCGAGTTTGCTCGCCTCCGGCTGCTCGACGCTCGGGTACTACGTCCAATCGGCGTGGGGTGGCCTGTCTCTTCTGAGGAAGGACCGGCCGATCGACCGGGTTCTGAAAGATCCCCGATCCCCCGAGCCGCTCCGGCGGCAGCTCGAGATCGTGACCGCGGCGCGCCGGTTTGCCAGCGACGAGTTGCAGCTTCCGGACAACGGCAGCTACCGGCGCTACGCCGAGATCGATCGGCCGTATGTCACCTGGGTGGTGACCGCTACGCCCGAGTTCTCCCTCGAGCCCGTGACCTGGTGTTTTCCGGTCGCGGGCTGCGTCTCGTACCGGGGGTACTTCTCCGAGCGGCGGGCGCACAATTTTGCGTCTCGGCAGCGCGCGAGGGGCTACGATGTCTCGGTTGCGGGTGTGCGGGCGTTCTCGACGCTTGGCTGGTTCCGGGATCCGGTGCTGTCGACCTTTGTCTTCGACCGGCCAGCGGATCTGGCCGGCCTGTTGTTTCACGAGCTCGCCCATCAAAAGGTGTACGTCCGCGACGACACGCGGTTTAACGAGTCCTTTGCGACTTTTGTCGAGACCGAGGGCGTGCGCCGGTGGCTGACCGCCCGCGGAGAATCCGACGAGCTGGCGGCCGATCGGATCGCCCGCGCCCGTGAGCGGGAATCCACGACGCTGCTCCTGGCCTATCGAAGCGAGCTGGCGGCGCTTTACGCGAGCCCCTTGCCGGTGGACGAGAAGCGTGCCGCCAAACAGGCCATCTTCGAGCGGCTTTCGACCACCCACGACGAGCTGGTGAGCTCGTGGCGGGAGAACGGCCTGTCCTCTCGAAACGAAGGGTCCGGGGCCAGCCGAGAATGGAACAATGCCGACCTCGCGTCGGTCGAGGCCTACCATCAATGGGTCGCCGCGTTTGCGGCGCTCATGGATCAAAGCCGTGGCGACTTGGACGCCTTCTACTCGGCGGTCGAGGAGATCGCCGCGCTGCCGCCAGACAAGAGGGCCGCGCGGCTCCAAGCGCTGTCACCCGGAACTGGTTAGAAGATCGAGTCGGGATGAGTCAGGCCCGGGCGGTGCCACCGGCCGCCAGGGTGCGCTCGGCTCGGCGTTTTGCGGCGGCGAGGGTCGATTCACCCCGCTCGTGGGCCTCGTCGAGAACCTCGCCGATCCGGGTCTCGATGCTGTCGACCGTGGCGAGGATCGAATCGTGCGACTGATGGTTGTCATGCAGCAGGGCAAAGGCAATCGCTCCCCCGGCGTTGATGATGAAGTCCGGCGCCCAAACGATGCCGCGCTCTTCGAGCCTCTGTGCGTCGTCCTCTTCGCTCAGTTGATTGTTGGCCGAGCCCGCGACCACGCGGCTGCCGAGACCCGCGATCGACTCTCGATCGAGCGT
This sequence comes from Candidatus Multivoradales bacterium, assembly GCA_965224065.1. GTDB lineage: Bacteria > Acidobacteriota > Thermoanaerobaculia > Multivoradales > JAHEKO01 > JAOTZA01. The sequence goes on along the minus strand of CBDCYF010000005.1, from coordinate 1,586,059 downwards.
CCCGCCGATAGCGCATGGCGCGTAGACGTCGCACGGGGTGGAGAAGACGTCTTCGGGGGCCACGACCTCAGCCGCCAGCTCGTCGGCAACCTTGTCGAGACGCTTCTGATCGATGTCGCTCAACAGCAGCTTGGCCCCGGCGTCGGAAAGCAACCGGGCCAGTCCCCGGCCGACGTTGCCGATACCCTGGACGAGTACCGAACGGCCGGAGAAATCGTCACTGTCGAAGGCGTGCTTCAACGCCGCGCGCATCCCCGCAAAAACACCGCGGGCTGTGTACGGGCTGGGATCGGCTTTGGCGCCGGTGGCGTCGAACCCGTGGACAAACCGGGTTCGCTCCGAAACGATCGTCAGATCGTCCGGTGTCGTACCGAGGTCCTCCCCGGTCTGGAACACACCGCCGAGTGAGGCGATCAGATCGCCGTAGCGCTCGAGGAGACGCCGCCGCGCGTCGCCCTCCAGCCGGCTCTCGACCGCCAGCACCGCCTTGCCGCCGCCGTAGGCCAGATCGGCCGCCGCCCATTTCTGGGTCATGCCTTCGGCGAGGCGCATAGCGTCGCGCAGACCCTCGGCCGGCGAGGGATAGATGTTCATCCGCGTGCCGCCACTGGCCGGCCCCAGTGTGAGGTCGTGAAGGCAGATGAAGATCCACGCGCCGCTCTCGTGGTCATAGCGGGTGACGACCGCCAAGCCGTCCCAAGCGCGAATCAGGTGTTCGAGATCGGACACGTGCCGATTCTAGCCCGACCTCTCCCCAGCCGCCTCTGCCGCGGGCTGCTAGGGTTGATCTCGAAGGAGCCACGCGGATGAGCATCAAGCCCGGAGAACACCTGCCCGCCGGCAGCTTTCAGACCCTTGTGGCCGGGCGAGTCGAGACCCTGTCGACCGACGATGTGTTTGCGGGCAAGAAAGTGGTCCTTTTTGCGGTGCCGGGCGCGTTTACCCCCACCTGCTCGGACACGCACCTGCCCGGGTTTCTTGCCCGGGTCGAGGAGTTCGAGGCTCGGGGAATCGACACCATCGCTTGTCTGGCGGTCAACGACGCGTTTGTCGTGGACGCCTGGCGCAAGATCGCGGGGGTCGAGCGGCATCTGTTGATGCTGGCCGACGGCAACGGCGACTACACGCGGGCGCTCGGGCTCGAGCTGGACGCCACCGGGTTCGGGATGGGCATCCGGTCGCGGCGGTTTGCGGCGTTGGTGGACGACGGCGTGGTCCGGGTGCTGAAGATCGAGAACGGACCGGGGGTCGATGTCTCGAGCGCCGAGAGCATCCTGGCGGCGCTCGACGGATCCCCCTGACGCGGTCGGCGTCCCTGCGACCGAGTGTTGGACCGGCATCGCGTTGAGGGCTCCGCACGATCTCCGGAACGCCGGCTCGAAGCCCGCATCCGCCAAGGTCGTTACTGACGGCCGTCTCTCGCCGACTCGGTGTCGATAGTGCTGGGGGACCGCCCCTTCGCTCGCAGACTCGCGATTTGGGGCGGTCCGTGGCGGGCGCTTCGCCGCCGTCCGGGTCGATCATGCGGTCGCCCTCGCAAACCGCTGTCGTGACGTCACCTGAAACGAGCGAGCGAACGGATCTGGTGCGCGCGGGCGGGACGCCCCAATCAACCTTGGGGTCTCCGGTCTCGGTCGGCGGACTCTGTCCGAGCCGAGGACGGCGAATCGCCCGCTGAGCGAGGACCAAATCAGTGGCGCCCGGCAGCCGGGTGCCACTGAAGGGACGAGCCGCCCAGAAGTCCGTCAGACGGTCGCTGGATCGCAAGACGCGGATCGGAAACAACCGGCGGATGCGGGCTATGAGTCGTCCTCGGGAGGACAGAGCCGCCGACCAACACCGGCACCGGTTGTCTTGGGAGCTGCCGCTGGGACGCGCGCTACCAGTGGTACCAGACTTCGAAACTGAATGCGTGCTCGTGCCGCTTGTCGGCGGGGTGGTCGTCGCGCGACAGAAGCTCCCAGCCGGCCCAGTCGACGTCGGGGAAGAATACGTCTCCGGCGACCGTGGCGTGGACCCGAGTCAAGTGGATCCGGTCGGCGTGGTCGAGCGCCTCCCGGTAAACGCTGGCACCACCGGCCACAAAGACCTCGTCGTCGTTCCGCTCGCGGGCCAGTCGGATGGCGGCGTCCAGAGACGAGGCCGCCTGCACTTCCTTGGGCAGTCTCGCGCCGTCACCGCGCGTCAGGACGATCATCCGCCGCCCGGGGAGGGGCTTGCCGATCGACTCGAAGGTCTTGCGGCCGAGGATCAGATGATGCCCCATGGTCAGGCGCTTGAAACGCTTGAGGTCCGCCGGCAGATGCCACGGTAGATCGCCGCCCGACCCGATCACCCGGTCGTCGGCCATGGCCACGATCAGCGACAGACGCATCGGGGTTGTACTCATACGGCGATCGGCGCCTTGATGTGTGGATGGGGTTCATAGTCCTCGAGCTCGAAGTGCTCGAAGCGAAAATCGAAGATCGAACGGATCCGCGGATCGATCTTCATCACCGGCAGGGATTTGGGCTCGCGGGTCAACTGGAGCCGCGCCTGCTCGAGGTGGTTGAGGTAGAGGTGCGTGTCGCCCAGGGTGTGAACAAACTCACCGGGCCGGAGCTCGCACACCTGCGCCATCATGAGGGTCAAGAGCGCGTAGGACGCGATGTTGAACGGCACCCCCAAGAAGACATCGGCGCTTCTCTGGTAGAGCTGGCAGGACAGCTTGCCGTCGGCGACAAAAAACTGAAACAGAGTGTGACACGGGGGCAGCGCCATGCGGTCGACATCGGCCACGTTCCAGGCGCTCACGATGTGCCGGCGGGAGTACGGGTTGGAGCGGATCTGCTCGATGACTTGCGAGATCTGGTCGACGGCCTTGCCGTCGGGTGTCGGCCAGGAGCGCCACTGGTAGCCGTAGATGGGGCCGAGCTCGCCGTTTTCGTCAGCCCACTCGTCCCAGATCGAGACCCTGTTTTCTTTGAGATAAGCGATGTTGGTCTCGCCCTGGAGAAACCACAACAGCTCGTGGAGGATCGATCGGAGGTGGAGTTTCTTGGTCGTCAGCAGGGGGAATCCCTGCTCGAGGTCGAAACGCATCTGGTGACCAAAGATCGCCAGTGTGCCCGTCCCGGTGCGATCGGGTCGCTCGACCCCCTCCTCGAGGACGCGGTCGAGAAGCTCCAGGTAGGTCCTCATGGCACCGGAGTGCATCCTATGTCGCCCGGGGCGCTCCGGAAAGCGCGGCGGGTCGGCCGGTGCGCGAGCCGCGGCGACTATGCCGGGATCGCCGGGGCCGGCTCTTTGATCCGGCCCCGCAGCCGGCGCCTGGCGAAGTTCCGCAGATCCTCGACAAAGAGGTAGAGCACCGGGACCAGGAGCAAGGTGATGAAGGTGGCGAACAGCACCCCAAAGGCGAGCGAGATCGCCATCGGGATCAAAAACTGCGCTTGCAGGCTTTTCTCCAGCAACAGCGGTGTCAGACCCGCAAAGGTGGTCAGCGAAGTGAGCAGGATCGGCCGGAATCTGGCCGAGCCGGCGCGGCTGAGGGCCTCCCGGATCTCGAGGCCTTCACCGCGATAACGGTTGATCAGGTCGACCAGCACCAGGCTGTCGTTGACCACCACCCCGGTCAAGGCGACGATGCCGAACATCGACAGGATGGCGAGGTCTCTCCCCATGACGACGTGCCCCCAGATGGCGCCGATAAAGCCAAAGGGAATCGCGCTCATGACGATGAGCGGCTGGACATAGGACTTGAAGGGAATGGCGAGCAGCGCGTAGATCACCAGCATGGCGACGAGAAACCCGCGCGCGAGATCCGACATCGTTTTTCGTTGGTCTTCCTGCTGACCCTCGAACGAGTACCGCACCGAGGGGTTGTCGGCCAGCAAGCTCGGTATCACGCGGCTCGAAAGATCGGCCAGGATCTCGCCCGTGCTGCCCTTCTCAAGATCGACGTCGGCCGTCACGTTGATCACCCGGTTGCGGTTGGTGCGGTTGATCGAGGCCGGACCTCGCGACAGGTGGGCGGTCGCCGCGGTGGAGAACGGAACCTCGACGCCCCCGGGGAGCCGAACCCGGGATTGCTCGAGATCTCCGAGCGAGCGGCGCTGGCTCTCGGGGAACCGCACCATCACCTTGACTTCGTCGCGTCCGCGTTGGATCCGCTGCGCCTCCTCGCCGTAAAAAGCCGCCCGGACCTGACGCGCCAGATCTCGCTGGGTCAGTCCCGCCAGCTCGGCCTCGGGTGTGATCCGGAGCTCGAGCTCGCGTTTGCCGACGCGGAACGAATCGGCGATGTCCTGCACTCCCGGATAGGTTGCCAGCTCCTTCTTGACGGCGCCCGCCAGCTCCCGGAGTACGTCGATGTCCGGGCCGGCGAGCTCGAGGTTGATCGCTTCGCCGGTGGTGAAAAGCGAGGACGTGAACCCGAGCTCGACGGCGTCGGCCACCGCTCCGACCCGATCCCGCCACCGGCTGGCGATCTCGGTGCTCGAGATGCCGCGATCCTCCGCGGGGGTGAGCTCCAGGGTCACCTCGCCCAGATGCGAGCCGTCGAACGAGGATCCCGCCCCGGCGGTGCGGCTTTGCTGAGTGCGGAAAGGTTGCTCGCCCACCGAAGCCTGGAGATGGACGATCGGATCCTCTCCGGTGGTCTGCGCCAGCTCCTCTTGCAGCGCCAGGGCCTCGCGCTCGATACGGCGCACGATCTCCGAGGTGACGTCAGCCGGCGTCCCCTGGGGCATGGTGACCGTGGCGGCGACGTTGTCGGCCTCGACCGGCGGCAGGAAGTTGAACTGGATCCAACCCCCCCGAACGACCGCAACGGTGACCATCAGGCAGGCGAGACCGATCGCGACCGTCAGATACCGCCATTCGACGGCACGGCGCAGAACCGGCTGGTACGAGTTGTCAATCAGCCAGCGAAGACCGGCGGTCACCTTGCGCTGGGTGCGGGTCCACAGACCCGGTGCCCGGCCGCGGCGGTGGAGGTGGGAGAGATGGTTGGGGAGGATCCACAGCGATTCGATCAGAGAGAAGACCAGGGTCGAGATGACGATCAGCGGAACCACCCGCATGATCTTTCCCATGTTGCCGGTGACCGCCAGAAGCGGCGCAAAGGCGGCGACGCTGGTGAGCACCGCGAACGTCACCGGGGTGGCGACCCGTTGAGCTCCGGGGACCGCCGCCGCCAGCCCCTCGTCGCCGTTCTGGTAGCGGGTGTAGATGTTTTCGCCGACGATGATGGCGTCGTCCACCACGATCCCCAGCACGACGATAAAGGCGAACAACGAGATCAGGTTGACCGATACGTCCAGGACCGGCATCAGGGCCAGGGCACCCAGAAACGAGATCGGGATGCCGAGCGCGACCCAGCCGGCGAGACGCATCCTCAAAAAGAGCGCGAGCACGGCCAGAACCAGCACAAAACCGGCGATGCCGTTGCGGCCGAGCAGCTCGAGACGGCTGCGCAGTATGCGCGTGTCGTCTTTCCAGGTGGATAGCGAGATGCCCTCGGGCATTCTGGGTCGGGCTTGTCGCACGTAATCCTTGACCGCGCCCGCGACTTGCAGAGCGCTTTGATCGCCGACCCGGTAGACCTGGACGAGCACCGCCGGCTCGCCGTCAAATCGAGCCTGGACGTCCGAGTCGGCGAAGCCGTCGACGACCTGTGCCACATCGCCGATGCGCAGCCGCGTGCCATCGGGAAGAGTCAGCAGCGGCAGCTCTTCGAACTCGCGGCCACGGTACGCCTGGCCCTCGGTACGCAGCAGGATCTCGCCGTCGCGCGATCGTATGCGGCCTCCCGGCAGGTCGAGCGACGAGTCGCGGACCGCCTCCGCGACCTGGTTGAAGCTCAGTCCGTAGCGACGCAGCGCCTCTTCCGACACCTCGATCGAGATCTCGTACGGACGTGCCGCCACCAGCTCTACCTGGCTGATCTGGGGTAGCGCCGAAAGGTCGTCGCGGACACGCTCGCCCAGTCGCTTGAGCGTCCATTCGTCGGTGTCGCCGGAGACCGCCACTTCGATGACCTGCGTGCGCCGGATGACCTCCTCAATGATCGGCTTTTCCGCTTCGTCGGGGAAGGTGTCGATGGCGTCGACCCGGGCCTTGATGTCGTTGAGCAGTGTCTGGATGCTGGCGCCTTGAGCCAGTACGGCCGCGACCTGTCCGACGTTCTCGGCGGCGGTGGAGCGAATGTCGTCGATGCCTTCGAGGTCCTGAATCGCCTCTTCGACCCGGACGACCACCCCCTCTTCGACCTCCTCGGGGGCGGCACCCGGGTAGGGGATGCTGACCCGCACGACGTCGACCGAGAACTCGGGGAAGACCTCGAGCTTGACCTCGCCGAGGGCAAAAATGCCCATGGCGACGATAAAGACCATCAACAGGTTGGCGGCGACGCCGTTTCGAGCAAACCAGGCAATGATGCCCTTCAAAGAAGCTCCTCCTCGGCCCCGGTCGTGTCGCGCTCTTCCTCTGCCACCCTCACCGACATCCCGTCGATCACGGTCTCGAGCGGGGAGATACAGATACGCTCTCCCGGCTCCAGTCCGTCGGCGATCACGACCTCCTCGCCGTCGACCCGGACCACCTCGACGGCGCGGAATCGCAGCCGGCCCTCCGGATCGATGACCAATACTTGATTGTCGGATCGCAGGGCGGCGCGCGGCAGGATCGTTGCGCCGCTGACGGTTTTACCCGCGATCTCGCCGTCGACATAGAGCCCCATGGGCAGCGGCGCCGCCCCGGCCGCGCGCTCGCCAAAGGGGTCATCGATGCGGGCGAAAAGAGACAGCATCCGGGTGCGAGGGTCGAACTCGCCGGCCGCTCGGACGACGCGGGCCGACCAGCTTTGGGGCGCTCCGCCAAGTTCTCCGGTGAGCGTGACCGGCACCGGCTCTCCGACGCCGGGGCCGCCGAGCTCGAGATCCAGAAAGCCGAGGTCGGTCTTGGTTACCGGCAGCTCGATCTCGGCGTACTCGATCGAGAAGAGCTCGGCCAACGGCGTTCCGGCGGCTACAAACTGGCCGACATCGACGCTCTTGGAGCGCACCCGGCCGTCGTAGGGTGCTTTGACTCGTGTTCGGGTCAGTGCGAGGCGAGCCTGCTCCAGCGCCGACTCGGCTCCCTCGAGTACCGAGCGCGCCTCGGCGGTCTGGGGCTCGCGCAGGGTCAGCGCGGTGGGCTCTCCGGCTCCCAGCTCTTCCCAATCCCGGCGCGCCTGCTCGGCCTCGGCGAGCTCCAGATCGAGCCGTGTCTCGGCGCGGGCCAGATCGGCCTCGGCGCGGGCGAGCGCGAACCGGTAGTCGGTGTCCTCGATTCTCACCAGCGGCTCGCCGCGGCGAAACCGTCCTCCGGGGGCGAACTGGGGAGACACCCACTCGATTTGGCCCGCGACCTGGGCGACCAGCGTCGACTCGACACCCGGGACAATGGTGCCCTGCGAGCGGACCACAAGCTGCACGTCGGCAGGCTGGATGCGGACCGCCCGCACGAGCAGCGGGGCCGCTTGCGGCTCGTTTCTCTCGACCTCGGGCTTGAGCTTCACCAGCGCCGCGGCGAGCGCGACGCCGCCGAGGAGAACGAGCAGCGGAAGGAGGATGCGGGCACGTCGGTTCATGGTCGGGTCAACTCCCGGTAAGGCTCCGGGTCGACAGCGGAAGCCGCTCGAACGACCGGGTTGGCACGATCGGCAGGTGGGGTGTCGTAGAGGAAGCCGCTGCCCAGAGCCAGGTGAAGATCAATACGAGCGTCCAGCCGCTGACGCCGGACTGAGAGCTGGGCGCCGCGCGCCTGCGTCTCCTGCCGTTGCGCCTCCAAGACGCGGAGATAGCCGTCCAGTCCGCCGCGATAGCGTTCCTCGGCCAGTTGGCGGGCGGCGGACGCTTGCCGCTCGGCGGTGGCGATCGACTGCTCGACGCCGGCCAACGCCCGGTCGGCGTCCAGCGCCGTCTCGACCTCGGCAAACGCGCTCAGGACCCGGGCGGAGTATTGATGGGCGATCTCTCGCAGCCGCGCCTCGTTGGCGTGGACCGTGGCCCGCAGGCGGCCACCCTGGAAGAGCGGTTGGAGGAGCCTTTCGGCCAGGCTCCAGACCGAGAAGTCGCCGTCGAGAAGCTGAGAGACCTCGGTGCCGGTGCGGCCCACCGACCCGGTCAGGACGAGCCCCGGGTAGAGGGCGGCGCGGGCCGCGGCGACATCGAAGCCCGCGGAGGTGAGCCGGCGCTCCGCGGCGCGCAGATCGGGCCGTCGTGAGAGCAGCTCGGCAGGCGCCGGCAGCCGTGGCAGGGGAGGGGGCTCGGCGAGCGCCGTTTGGTGAGCCGCCTCTACGATCGGGTCGAGATCCGAGTGGCGCGACAGCAGGAGCTGGAGCTGCCGAGCTGTGTTGTCATGGAGCAGCCGGCGCCGGCCGAGCTCGGCTTCCGCGTTGGCCTCGGCCGTCAGGGCCTGGCGGAGATCGAGCGCCGAGCGGAGACCGTTTTCATAGCGCCGCCGGATCTGCCGAGTCGTGCTGCGCCGGCTCTCTAGGGTTTCGTTGGCGACCTCGACTTGCTGGCGGGTCTCGAGGAGCGCGAACCAGGCCTTGGCCGTCTGCGCGGCCAGCGACTGCCGGGCGGCTACGAAATCCTCGAGCGCCGCCTCTGCGGCCGCGCCGGCGGCGGAGCGTGTCGCCCGGAGCCGACCCCAGAGGTCGGCTTCCCAGGACACGTCGACCGACACGCCGACAGCGGTCGACGTGTTGCTGAGCACGCGGTCCTCGGCGCCCGGGATCGGCAGGCCGATGAAGTTCTGGCGCCGTCGCGAGCCGTCGACCGCCAGACTCGCTTTTGGTTTGAGGTCCGCGCCGGCGATTCGAGCTTGTGCCGCGGCGGCGTCGACGCGCGCTGCCGCGGCCAATAGGTCGTGGTTGGCGACGATCGCTTCGGAGATGAGGTCCGCAAGGCGGGGATCGCCAAACCCGACCCACCACGGCTCTTCCGCAGGGGCGGCGGTCGCGGGCTCCGAGACGGGCCCCGCGGTCCAGGTCTCGGGAGCGACGGGAGGAGCGACCGGCGGCTCTGGCGGGCGGATTGCCGAGCAGGCGCCCACGGTCAGCGCGAGTGCGAGCGGAACGAGAGTCGTTCTCATTCGCGGCCACCTCGGGAACCGGTCGCGGGCGCCGTCGTGCCGGCGGCGACAAAGCTCACCAGTCGCTGGGTGACGTTCTCGACATCCAGGGGATCACACGATCCACCCGAGAGCTCTTGGATGAGAAACCCGAACCCCGTCGTGTGGGCCATCGCTCCGACGGTGAACCAGAATCGCCAGAAGATCTCTTCTTTCGACAGCTCGGGCCGGGCCTCGGCGATCGCCTGGGTAAAGCGCTGGATGACTTCTTCGAACTCGGCCAGTACGATCCTCCGGAGGGACGGGTCGGGCTCCGAAAAGGTGCGGGTGAGAAACCGTGCAAAACGATGTCCCCCCGGCTCGCGCTCGACCATCGTCAGGACCGGTGCCACCAGGGCGCGGAGAATCTCTTCGACGGAGGGGGCCGCCGGCCCCTGGGTCGCCTTGTCGAGCAGCTCCAATCGCCGACGGTTGAGCGGGCGCAGGCGGCGCGCCAGCACTTCGCGCAGCAGGGCCTCCTTGCCGCCAAAGTGGTAGTTGACCGCGGCGAGGTTTGCCTCCGCCTCGCGGGTGATGGCGCGCAGCGAGGCGCGGTGCGGACCGTGCTCGGCGAACAGCCGCTCGGCGGCATCCAGCAGGCGCTCGCGGGTGTCCGCGGAACCCGCACTGCCCGTGCCGCCCCTACTAGTAGATGGGCCCGATTTTGCGCCGGTCTGGTCCGGGTTCAGTTGTTCGGCCATGCTCTAACGTACGTATGAAACAAACGATTGTTTAATTCTAGGGCGAAAAATCTGGCCCGGCAAGAGGTTCCAGGGCCGCTAGTGCCCGTACCCCATCAAGCGGCGCCACTCGCCGAGCGATCGGATGCGCAGGTAGCTGTTGGTCTCCAACTGCTCGCCGATGGTCGATGTCTCAGCGGGGCCGTAATGATGCCCGGGATAGAGCACCGTTCCCGGGGGCAGCTTGGCGAGCTTCTGGGTCAGCGAGGCGTACATGGCGTCCGGGTCTCCCCCCGGCAGGTCGACCCGGCCACAACCCTGCACAAACAAGGTGTCGCCGGCGACCAGCCGGTCGCCGATGAGAAAACACTGGCTCCCTGGGGTGTGACCGGGAGTGTGGAGAAACCGGATTTCGACGTCGCCGAGTTGAAACGTGTCGCCGCCGCTCATCTTGCGCAGATCCGCGGGCGCGACTCCGGTGACCTTGGCCACCCCGTCGGCCTCGTGCTCGTTGACATAGATCGGTACGTCGACCCGCTCCTGCAGCGCGGCCAGGCCCTCGATCTCGAGACCAAAGAGGTCCCCACCCACGTGGTCCGGGTGGTAGTGGGTCACCAGGGCCCCGACCACGCGATAGCCGTCCTGCTCGGCGACGTCCAGCAGGCCGTGGACGTCCCAGGCGGGGTCGACCACCAGCGCCTCCCGCCGGGAGGGGTCGCCCACCAGATACATGAAATTGGCCATCTGCCCGGCGGCGGCGTGGTCCGTGGCGACCTGCCTGCCGGCCAGAAGCTGGCGGAAATAGAAGGTATCGGTACTCATGGCTAGAGGTCGAACTCGTCGCCCTCTCCGACGATACCGAAACCGGCCTCTCGAATCCGCTCGGAGGCTGCGCTCTCCGGGTCGAGGGCGGGGTTGGAGTGGTTGAGATGGGTGAAGTAAATGCGCTTGGCGTCGAGGCGTGGGTTCCCCGAGAACCGCCGGATCGTCTCTTCGATCAGCGGATGGCCGATCGAGCTTACGTCCCGTCCGGGCAGCTCGTCGGCTGAGTAGAACGTGCCATCGATCAGTGCGATGTCGACTCCCGACAGAACCTCGAGCAACGGCACCGACCAGGCGTCCCACGAGTCGGTGTCGGGAAGGTAGAGAAGCCTCTTGTGGGGACCCCGGATCAGAAAGCCAACGGTGTCCGAGAGCTCGTCGCGGTGGGGAGAGCGGATCGCGCTCACCGACACGCCTTCGCCGAGCGAACGAGGCTCACCGAGCCCGATCTCTTCGAGCCGGATGTTCTCCAGCTCGACGAGTTGGCTCCATGGACCGTTGGAACGCAGGAACCTGGCCATACGCGGGGTGCAGAACACCGGCAGCCCGTGGGTATGGATTGCCTCGAAGCCAAAAAGCGCTAGGCCCAGATAGTGTCCGATGTGGGCGTGGGTGAGAAAGACGCCGTCGACCGGCGCTCGGTCGACCCGGTCGGGGGGTGGTTGCCGAACGTCGGCCAGCAGCTCGAGCTGGTCCGCCAGATCGGGAGTCGCGTCGAACAGATAGGTCTTTCCGCTGCGGGGCAGCACAACGGCCAGGCTGGTGACAAACCGGTGGTGGCCTGACTCCCGGGCGGCACGGCAGGCGTCGTGGTGGCAGGCGGCATGGGGAAACCCACCGTCCTGCACGCTGCCGAGGACCCGGACAAAGGGCGCCCTACCGTCGAGGGGCTGGCCCGGCGGCTCCACTCCCGCCGGTTGACGGCAGCTCACCGGTACCTCAGCCAGCAGACCGGCGGCCGCCAAGGAGGCGAGTCGGATGGAGAACGGCCGGCGCATCGGGTGATGATCATAGCGATCCGGCAATTGCTGGACAGGGGGGGATCCTTTTGGTAACCTAATGGTTACAGAAGGAGATTAACTCCGTAACTGAGGAGTTACTTATGATGACGGCGCCAAACGACGACCCCTTCCGCGCTCTGGCCGATCCGACTCGTCGGCAGATTCTGGAGCTTCTTCGGCGACGGCCCCGGGCGGTGCGTGAGCTGGCAGACCGATTTCCGCAGATGAGCCGGCCGGCAGTCTCCAAGCATCTGCGAATTCTAAAAGCAGCGCGGCTGGCCGACGAGACCCGAGACGGCCGGCGGCGCATCTACCGGTTGGCGAGCGAAAACAGAGCTCTGGCGTTGGTCAAGCAGTGGCTGGGCTCGATGGGAACGGGACCGGCGGGAGCGGATCTTCCGGCTCCGCGCGCCCGACCGCCCGTCCGGGTCCCCGGGAGCCGCCGACGGAAAACCGGACGAGCCGCGTCGCCTCCGGCTGGTCAGCCCGATCGGAGCCGGCCCAAGCCCACGCCCAAACCCAAGCCCAAACCCAAGCCCAAACCGGTCGAGCCCGTCGAGCGCTCCACCCCCGCGGAGTCCGGCGACGCCGGAGGCGATTGGCGCTCCTGGTGAGTCGGCTTGTGTATACTGCCGCCGTTTTCGAGCCTTAGATCTGGAGGTCATCACGATGGCTGTTGCTGAAGTAGCGAGTGGAATCGACCCCATCGTCGCACTACTGGGCGACGAGGCGGACCATCTCCTTGGACATGCTTGCAAGGGAATTTCTGGAGAGCAGATCCACGCGCCGGGTCCCGATCATCTGGACCGGGTCTGGGGCCAGAGCGATCGCCGGCCGGGTGTTCTGGTCAGCCTCAATCGGATTTTCGGGCACGGCCGGCTGGCCGGCACCGGGTATCTTTCACTGCTGCCGGTCGATCAGGGGATCGAGCACTCCGGTGCAGCTTCCTTTGCTCCCAATCCGATCTATTTCGACCCGGAGAACATCGTGCGCCTGGCGATCGAGGGCGGCTGCAACGGCGTGGCTTCCACCCTGGGCGTGCTCGGGTCGGTGGCGCGCAAATACGCTCACAAGATTCCGTTTGTGGTCAAGATCAACCACAACGAGCTGCTCACACATCCGAACCGGTACGAGCAGGTGATGTTCGCCCAGGTGGAGCAGGCCTGGGAGCTGGGGGCCGCCGCGGTCGGCGCAACAATCTACTTTGGCAACGAGGACTGCTCACGCGAGCTGGTCGAGATCTCCGAAGCTTTCAGCCGCGCCCACGAGCTGGGCATGGGGACGATTCTGTGGTGCTACCTACGCAACCCGGCGTTCAAAAAGGACGGGGTCGACTACCATGCCTCGGCCGACCTGACCGGGCAGGCCAACCACCTGGGGGTGACCATCGAGGCGGACATCGTCAAGCAGAAGCAGCCCACCAACAATGGCGGCTACCCCGCCGTCCAGTTCGGCAAGACCAGCGACGTGGTCTACGGTGAGCTGGTGGCCGATCACCCGGTGGACTGGGTCCGCTGGCAGGTCGCCAACTGCTATATGGGGCGGGTCGGTCTGATCAACTCGGGTGGCTCGTCGAGTGGGCAGGGCGACTTGGCCCAGGCGGTGCGAACCGCGGTGATCAACAAGCGCGGCGGCGGCTCGGGTCTGATCTCGGGGCGCAAGGCGTTCCAGAAGCCGATGGCCGAGGGCATCGAGCTGCTCAACGCGATCCAGGACGTCTATCTCTGCGAAGACGTCACCGTGGCCTGAGGGCCATCCGAAAAATGGGGAACAGTCCCCTTTTTGGACTCTCGGTCTCCTCAGTTTGTGAAACGCAGGATCACCCCAAAGACGTTGGCTTGGTAGTCACCGAAACTCGGTACCAGCAACAGCGTCGAGGGAAGGAAGTTGTCGAGACCCTGCAAGTTGAAACTGTCGATCGAGTAGTCCTCATACAGGTACCGCAGCCCGAGCGAGGTTCGATCTCCTAGGCGGTAGTCTGCCTCGAGCGACACTCCGAGTAGCTCGATGTCCTCGTAGTTGTCGAAGCCGACCGCGTCTCGGCCCCCGGGTGGCGTGAAGAAATCGGCCTCACCGTCCGAATCCGAGAGATACGCCGACAGGTCGTAGGTCCAGGCGCTGTCACCGTCGGACGTCAGCCCGATGCCATAGGTTCCGGTGTCCTCGGCCAGCAGAACCGCCCAGTCATCGAGCGGGTTGGTGGAGAGCGTTCCGCCCGACTGCCGGGCCCTCTGGAAGCTCTCGCGGTCGGACGTGTGTCCGAACAGGTAGAAATTCAGATGGGCGCCGGGTGTGTATCCGATCTCGAAGTTGTACCCCAGGATCTCATCGGAGATCAGGCCGAATTCGCTCTCGTCGTAGTCCTCCTCGCGCGCCGAGACGCCAAACGTGCAGTTCCAGGCTGAGCTGGCGAACATCTGTGCCTGGACCTGGTAGGCGTCGAACTCTCGCGCCGCCTGGGTGAACTTCCTCAGGCCCGGCTGGTTGTTGATGCCGTGCGGGTCGAGGAACGTCACCTCCTGGGCCTCCGTGGCGTAGCCGTTGTTGGACCGGTCTCCGGTCTCCCAGCTACCACGCAGTGTCCAGCGATCGTTGGGTCGAGCGTCGATCGAGAGCTTGATCGTGTCCTCGTCGGTCGAGGCGGTCTCGCGGAACTCCCGATCCCAGCGTTCCATGCCGTAGGCCAGCGTGATCTTGGTCTTGTCGGTCGCCTCCCAGGCCAGCTCGCCGTCGAAGTTCTCGCGGTTGTGGTCGTATTGGACCTTGACGCGGGGCACCTCCTGCCAGGCCGAGTGGAAACGCACGTACCCCGGGAACTCGAGCCGCGGCGAGGCGTCGTCGTAGTCGTAATAGCGGTAGCGGAAGGTCAGGCTCCAGTCCTCCGCGAAGCGCGTTCCGGCGCTGCCACCGAAGTTGAGGACGTCGACTTCGTTGTCGGCCCGGAGCGCCGGCAAGGTCGAGACCACCGTGGGATCGAACGTGGCGCCCGTCGGATAGTCGATTCCGACGATTGCCGAGTTGATGGTGTAGGGGAGGAACGCGTCGTCCTGGGTCATGTTGACCATGCTCAGCGTGCCGTTGGCCCACCAGTTGCCACCGAACTTGCCTCGCCCGCTCAGAAAAAGTGTGTTGGATTCGTTGTCCGGCGCGAGGTCCGCGAAGCCACGGCTGGGGCCGTTCTGGGACAGGCCGCTGGGGCTCAGATAGGCCCTGGAATCGGTGGAGTCGGCACCGAACCACGGGTTGTCCCAGACCAAGGTCGAGATGTCGTTTTCGAAAGTCGAATTGCGATAGCCGAACTGGAGACCGCCTTTCTTTGCGGCCCACTCGCCACGAATCTCGGCGTCCCTGGTCCGGTAATCGATGGGCTCGAAGATCTCGATGACGTTGAAAAAGCCAAAAGCCCCGGAGTAGGGCCGGTTGCCGCGGCGGTTCTCGTTCCGGTACTCGAGGCCCCATTGGGTGGCCCCGGTCTTGCCCAGGTCGATCTGGATCCGGGTCCGGTCGCGTTGAAGCCCCAGATCGACTCGGTCCGCGCCGTCGATCAGCGGCTGAATCAAGCCGCGAAGAAAGCCGGCGTTGACGGCAAAAGGACTGACGTTGGCGGCGCGGTCGCGAATGGCCTGTTCAAAGGTCTGCTGAACGGCGTCGGGAATCTCGTAGACCCCCGGAGCCGAAACGTCCCACAGAAATGTGGCATTGTTGCCGAAACGGTGCTGGATGCGGTTGTAGTCGACCAGTACCCCGTAGTGTCCGGCAAGCCCGTAGTCGAGCGTGATTCGTCCGTCATCTCGATCCAGGTTCTTGCCGATGATGGACAGGGTTCTGTTGCCGTCCGCGCTTTCGCCGTAGAGCCCGAGACTGGTGCGCAGGCCGCTTCCCAGATCTCTGTACTCGAAAAACTTGGCCGAGTCGGTATCGACATCGGTTTCCAGGACCTCGAGGATCAGAGGGTCTACCCAAAAACGAAAGGTGTCCTCTTCGGCCGCTGCCGGCATCGCCATTGAGGCGCCGGTCCAGAAGACAACGGCGGCGATCGAGCAAATCACCTGGCGAGGGATCGGGCGGGTCATCGTGGCCTCCTCATCGTTGGTCGTCATGGTTTGTCGCAAGGCCCGAGAGGCGTCAGTGCCCCAGGTACGGTGACGACGGATGGTTCGAGCCATGGATCGCCGAGTGGCAATTGAGGCACGCGCGGCTGAAGTCGCGATTGCTCGGGCTCGAGCCATCCGCCAGCGTGGTCCGGTCGTAAAGCGTGCCGGGGTGCCGGGTATTGGAGTGACACTGCTGGCAGATATAGGGCACCGAGGTTTTCTGCAGCTTCAGATGGTTCGAGCCATGCGGTGTGTGGCAGTTGGTGCAGTTCTCGCGAACCGGAGGGTGCTCCCAGAGGAACGGACCGCGTTTTTCAGCGTGGCACGAGTAGCACTGGTCATTTGTCGAGGCGGCGTTGACCAGTTTGGGCGACTGCGCTCCGTGCGGGTTGTGGCAGTCGTCGCAGCCGATCTGTCCTTCGCGGATCGGATGGTGTGAACGTTTCCAGGTCTCGGCCCGCACGTCACTGTGGCAGCTGAAACACTGCTCCATGGCCGTCTCGGTCTTGAGCTGGGCCCGTTCTGACTCGAACGAATGGACGCTGTGGCAAGACAGGCAGGAGAGGTCGCGGCTCTCGTGCGCGCTCCCAGCCCAGAAGAACTGGCTGCCCCCGTCGTGACAGCTCGTGCACAGTTTGGATTGGTCCGCCACGCTCAGGCCGGAGACCCTGGGCTGAAAGGCTTCGGGGTCCTCGACGTGTAGGCTGCCGGGACCGTGGCAGGTCTCACAGCCCGCGTCGGGGTGCGCCGCCTGATTGGCGAAAGCGGCCTTGCCGTGCTGGGTCTTGCCCAGTTCCTCGCCGTAGCCTTCATGGCACTCGCCGCATGTCTCCGAGCCGACGTATTCGGCCGCAGGCTGCGTCTGGGCCGGGAGAGCCGCTGCGAAGACCAAAGCCAGCACCGCGGTTCCCGCGAGTGGTACCAGGCAGCGTCGAACTTTCATCTCGCACCTCCCTGTGGTGTGCCGTTATCTGTTCCGTCATCTTTTTCTCGCACAGGGCGCAGGGGAAAACCCCACCCCAAAGCGCGGTTTTTCTGACGTTGAGGGATGGGGCGCGCCCCGGTCAGTCGGCGACCAGGGTCAGCAGAAAAAGGGCGATACCGGCGGCCACGAGAGAGGCGCCGCCCAGGATGAAAGCAAGAAAAGCGGTCGGGTGCGACCACTGGAGGGTCAGCAGCTCGATGGCAAGTCCGGCCGCAGTCAGGACCCCTGCCAGCTTGAGCCGGCCGCGCAGTTTGGTGCCGACCTGGCTCACGGGCCGGGCTCCCACAGGGCTAGCCCTCCGAGCTCCTGGACCGCATGGACAAACTCGTGGCACTCGAGGCAAGACGTTTCACCGCCCAGGAGCGCTTCGAGGTCGTCCGCGTGAAACTCGTTTTCCGCGAACGACCTGGCGCCGGCGTGGCAGTGGAGACACTCACGATTCTGGTAGGGCTCGTAGAGCTCTAGCTTCTCCGGCACGGTCCCCAGATAGTTGACCCAGACATGTTTCAAGCCCCTGAGCTTGGCCTGGAGATCGCCGTACATGGTGTAGGAGGTATGGCAGTCGAAGCAGGCGTGCCCGCGGTCGACCAGACCGTTCTGGAAGTGAACGGCCGGCAGGTACTCGGAGTCATCGATGGCCAGACTTCTGCCGTACGGCTCCATGACGTGACACGACAAACAAAACTCGGTCGACTTGGAGTGCTCGAGATGGGTCGCCGTGCCCAGGCCCGTCGCCAGCAGCGGCACGACAAACAACGCGGCAAAGGCGAGAATCTTGCCACCGCGCGCCTTGGTGAGCGAAGGGCGAAAGCCGACCAGCGTCACGAAGACGATCGCGACCGCAAACAGTCCCAGGCTGGGCCAGCTCGGCATCTTCCCCGTAGGCTGCCGGTTTGCGAGTTACTCCGGAGCCTTCAGACCGGCAAGCCAATCCACGATTGTCTGGAGCTCTTCGTCGGTTCCTTTGAATTCTTTCTTGTGTTTCTTGTCGTCTTTCAGCACTTCCCGTTTGATGTACTGGAACGTCCAATCGACGTCTAGCTCTTCGCAGTCGGCGCTGAGGTCAGGCCCTTTCATCTTCTCCGACTTGGTCTTGGCTTCGATACCGGCGATCTCGACCGAATGGCACAAGTTGCACTTGGCCGCCTCGAAGGCCTGCTGGCCGGGGTCGGTCTGGTCACTCTCGTCGGCCTCGGCCGGTAGGCCCGGGGCCGCCAGTGCGGCAGCGAGAATCAAAAAAAGAGCTGCGGAACGGACGATCTGCTTCATAGTCACCACCTCCGTTTGTGGAAATGGGCTCGTCTCCCGGTCATATTGGATCATTGGGATGCGATCTGTGCGCCACCCTTCCGGGTAGCGGCCGGAGCGCCGTTCGCCCGGGGCCTGGTCAGCCGGCGAACAGCTCGAGGATCTCTCCTTTCTGCGCCTCGGCATCCGCCTCGCCGATCTCGATCAGCCGACCGAGATAGTCGGGCTGAAACATCAACATGCTCAAAAAATCCGGGCTGCGGGTCTGGCGGGTGCCCAGACCACGGGTGAGGAAACGAAAGGCCTTGGGCAGATTGGGCTCGTACTCGGCGGAGAGTCGGCCGAGGTCGACGGACGGGCGCAGAACCAGGATCTTGATCGGACGCAGATGGGGCACCGCGTCCGGACAGGCTTCGATCAGCCGGTTGATGCGTTCCAAGTTGCGGGCGTCCTGATCGATCGCGTCGAGAAAG
This sequence comes from Candidatus Multivoradales bacterium, assembly GCA_965224065.1. GTDB lineage: Bacteria > Acidobacteriota > Thermoanaerobaculia > Multivoradales > JAHEKO01 > JAOTZA01. Next base: position 1,567,618 of record CBDCYF010000005.1, on the reverse strand, counting down.
ATGGCGTTCATGAGGTTGCCGGCGACCTGCACCGGTGGTGGGTATCCGTTGACCAGCACCGCTCGCGCCTCTTCGGGGCTTTTGCGATAGCGGGTGGAGATCGCGAGGATGCGGTCGGCGCCCAGGTGGATCGCCGGCGCCAGCGGGGTCGCGAGCCGGACGCCCCCGTCGCCGAAGTAACAGTCACCCAGCCGGACAGCCGGGAAGACCAGCGGCAGCGCGGCCGACGCCATGATGTGGTCGATGGTGATCCGGGTGGCCACTCCCCGTCGCCGTGGCCGCTCCCAACCCTTGAAATCCCGCCCTTGGACCCAGGTGACGGTGCGGCTGGTGGTGTAGTTGAGCGTGGACAGAGCGATCGCCTGGAGATCGCCATCGGCCAGGTTTTCCTCGATGCCCTGGACCTCGCCGTCCACGGTCGCCAGCGCGCCTTCGAGGGTCTTGCGCAGCGGCGAGGAGTCGAGCAGGCTCTCGACCTTGGGGCCGTGGCGGCTGCCACCCGAGAGCAGCCGCAGGCCCCACCGCAACATGTTGCCGGACAGCGCGACGCCGCCGACCCGGTAGACGCCGTCGGGCGTCAAGTTTGCCCACAGCTCGGTCAGCGCGTCCACCGCTTCGACCAGCGATCCCTTGAAGGCCGCCAGATGGGTCGCGTTGATCGCCCCCGCCGAAACTCCCGTGATGATCGGCACCGGGGTCTCGGGCATGTTGCGGACCAGGCAGCGCAGAAAGCCCACCTGGTAAGCCGCGCGGGCGCCACCGCCGGTGAGAACCAGGGCGGCCCTACCGGGCGTCGTATCTTCGGGGCTCGTCATCTTCGAGGATTCTCGCGGTCCGTGAGCCTGTGGTCAATCGTGGACGTGTGTCTCGACCGCGCGTGAGCCCTCGGGTAGACTCCGCCCCCATGCCTGAGAAAAAGGACTTGGTGATCCTCGGGAGCGGTCCCGGGGGCTATGTGGCCGCTATCAAGGCGGGCCAACTGGGGCTCGACGTGGCCGTCGTCGAGAAGGATCCGGAGTTTGGCGGCACGTGTCTTCACCGGGGCTGCATACCCACCAAGGCCCTTCTTCACACAGCCGGGCTGTTGGACGAGATCCGTCATTCGAAGGCGTTTGGGGTCAAGGTGGGCCAGGCCGAGCTCGATCTCGACAAGACCCGAGCGTACAAGCAGAAGGTGGTGGACAAAAACGCCCGCGGCATCGAGTACCTGTTCAAAAAGAACAAGGTCGAAGGGATCCACGGCACCGGCCGTGTGGCGTCGGCCGAAGAGGTCGTCGTCGAGCTGGCCGAGGGTGGCGAGCGCACGATCGCCACCCGCAACATTCTCGTCGCAACCGGCTCGGTGCCACGCGATCTTGCGATGGCGCCGGCGGACGGAGCAAGGATCGTCAATTCCGATCATCTTCTCGAGCTGCGCGAGGTTCCCGGCAACCTGGTCGTGGTCGGCTCGGGGGCGGTCGGAAGCGAGTTTGCTTCGATCTATGCCTCGTTCGGCTCGAAGGTAACTCTGGTCGAGATGTTGCCGCGAATCCTGCCGCTCGAGGACGAAGAGGTCTCGGCCGAGCTCGCCAAGCAATTCAGAAAGCGCGGGATCGACTGTCTCACCGGCACCTCGCTGGCGGGAGTGGATACGTCGGGCGAGCGGTTGGCGGTCCGGCTCGAGGGTGGCGTGGAGGCGGAATCCTCCGAATCCTCCGGTGTGGACATCGCGGCCGACATGTTGCTGGTGGCCGTCGGACGCGCCCCGGTGACCTCGGGCCTGGGGCTCGAGACGATCGGGGTCGAGACGGACCGCGGCTATCTCAAGGTCGACCAATGGATGCGGACGTCGGTCGAGAACGTCTACGCCATCGGCGACGTGGTCCCGACGCCCTGGCTCGCCCATGTGGCCTCGGCCGAGGGCATCGTCGCGGTGGAGCACATGGCGGGTGTCGCTGCCCGGCCGCTCGACTACGATCACGTGCCGTCGGTGACCTATTGCGAGCCCGAAGTCGCCAGCGTCGGGCTGACTGAGCGGGTGGCTCGGGAGCGTGGATACCCGGTCGGCGTCGGCACGTTCCCGTTCTCGGCTTCGGGGAAGGCGGCCATCGAGGGCAAGACGGCGGGCTTTGTCAAAGTCGTCCGCGACACACGCTACGATGAACTCCTGGGGGTCCACATCATCGGGCCCCGGGCGACCGATCTGATCGCCGAGGCCTGTGTGGCGCTGCAGCTCGAGTCGACCACCGAGGAGCTTTTCCGGGCCATCCACGCCCACCCGACCCTGTCCGAGGCGCTGGCCGAGGCGGCCCACGCCGCCACCGGGCATGCGATCCACATCTGACGGCGCCCCCGGGTGGCGATGGGCGGCCTCAGGCAGCGATCGGGCGACACAGCCAACCGGTAGAATGACCGTCTTTCGAGGAACGAGACTATGGCCACCGATGTGATCATGCCGCAGATGGGGGAGTCGATCGCCGAGGGGACGATCACGCGCTGGCTGGCGCAGATCGGCGACTCGGTCGAGCGCGACCAACCGCTGTTCGAGATCTCGACCGACAAGGTCGACGCCGAGATCCCCAGCCCGGCCGACGGTGTCCTGCTCGAGGTCAAATTCGAGGAGGGCGCGACCGTGCCGGTCAACGAAATCGTCGCCATCCTCGGGGCGGCCGGCGAGGAGGTGACCGCGCCGCCGGAGGCGCCTCCCACAGCGGCAAAGGACGCCGGGCCGGAGAAGGCGGCGGAGCAATCGGCCCCCGCGGCCGAGCCGGCGGAGACCGTCGAGAAGACCGCGCCGGGCGACGAGGCCGAGCGGGTGCGCCGGTTCTCGAGCCCGGTGGTGCGCAAGATGGCCGCCGAGCACGGCGTCGACCTGGCGCAAGTCGAGGGCACCGGGATCCACGGGCGGGTGACCAAGCGGGACCTGGAGGCCTTTCTCGCGGGTCAGCCGTCCGCGGCATCCTCAGCAGGAACACCGGCTGCCGTCTCGCAGGTCGCTTCGCCGAGTCCGGCGCCGGCTGCCGCCCCACCGCGTCGCGAGTCCGGCGGCTTCTCCGTCCCGGCCTACACCGCCGGCGAGAGCGTCGAGATCGTGCCGATGTCCAGGATCCGCGAGATCACCTCGGCCCACATGACCTACTCCAAGGCGACGTCGGCGCACGTGACCACGGTGTTTCACATGGACCTCACCCGGGTGGCGTCGGTGAGAAACCGCGCCAAGGCGGCGTTCGCCAAGACCCACGGCACCAAGCTGACCTATATGCCGTTTATCTTCCAAGCGGTGGCCGCGGCGCTCAAGTCCAACCCGATCGTCAATTCTTCGGTGGACGGCACCAGCATCGTCTACAAAAAGGACATCAACATCGGCATGGCGGTGGCGCTGGACTGGGGCCTGATCGTCCCGGTGATTCGCAACGCCGATCAGTTGAACTTGGTGGGCCTGGCCAAGACCGCCAACGATCTCGCCGACCGGGCGCGCTCCAAGAAGCTCAAGCCCGATGAAGTGCAGGGTGGCACCTTTACGATTACCAACCCGGGGGTCTTTGGCAGCCTGTTTGGCACGCCGATCATCAACCAGCCGCAGGTGGCGATCCTGGGCCTGGGAATGATCGAGAAGCGGCCGGTGGTCGTCACCGATGCCGAGGGCGTCGACAGCATCGCCATCCGGCACATGGCCTATTTTGCGATCACCTACGACCACCGGGTGGTGGACGGCGCCGATGCCGACCACTTTATGAACGCGGTCAAGAAGACCCTGGCCGAAGAGAGCTGGAACGAGCTCGATCCGTTTGTCTAGGAGACAACCGGGCAAGTCCGAGACCGGGGCACCGGCCGGGCCGTTCGATTCTCAGGCCTGTGAGACGAGCTTGTCGGCCTCGAACACCAGGTCGGGGTTGTCTCCGACCTCCTTCAGGAAACGCGCCGTCGCCCGGATCACCGCGCCGGTGACCCGATCCATCTCGGCGGTCTTCTCGAGGAACAGGAGCGCGGCGATGGCCTCGCGATGGATGCCCAGACCGCGGAAGATCGGGATGGCCTCGGTCAGCCGCTCGCGCATCTCGGCGATCTTTCCCTGATCGAACAACGCCTGTGCTAGATCGAGGTTGACGAGTGCAGCATCCTCGCCGATTCCGAGCTCGACAAAGGCGTCACGCACCTCGGTAAAGAGGGCCTCGGCCTCGGTCGCCCGCCCCTGGGCCACCCGGAGCTGGCCGATGGCCCAGTCACAGCGCAACAGATCCATGGTGTTGCCGTTGGCCACATACTCGGGCCGCAGCCGCGCCAGCTCGCGATCGGCCTCGGCCAGCCGGCCGGTCTCGACATACGACACCGCCAGCGAGTGCCGCACCACCTGGATCATCCGTGGCTCGCGCTCGGCGTCGAGCTTCTCGAGCGCCTCCTCCCAGAGGGCGATGGCCCGGTCCTCGTTGTAGCACCGGGCGCGGATAAACGCCTCCTGGCTCAAATCCTTGCCCACCATGTGCTCGTCGCCGACCGCACGGTGGATCTCAAGAGCCCGCCGATTGACCTCCAGCGCCTCGGCGTACCGGCTCTCACTGGCATAGAGCGCCGATTGAAAAGCAAAGACATGCGCCCTCTCGAGGGGATCTCCGGTGCCCTGTGTGAGGAGGTCCAATGCTTTTTGGAAAGCGTCGCGGGCATCCGCAAACGCCGAGGCGTTGCGGTGTGCGTTGCCCAGGATTCCCCAGGCGCGGCCCCGGAGATCGGCCACGATCCGCTCGCCGTACCGCTCGACCGGGATCTGGTCGGAGATCTGCACGCCGAGCCGCGCCAGTTGCACCGCGCGGGGGGGCTCCCGAAAGCCTTCGTCGAAGGCCCTCAGCAGAACCAGTTCGCAGAGCCCATAGGTCTGGTAGTGACCGCTGTTGCGGATCAGGAGTTCTTGCCGCTCGGCCGGGTGACGTTGCAGCTCCCGGAAGAGCGCCGGCGCCTCGCGCCGCTCGCGCTCGAGCCCCGCGGCGGCGTCCAGGGCGCGGCTGGCGGCGCGGTCGAAGGCCTCGGCATAGTCGGCCCCGGCTTGGTGGCCGGTCGGCTGGGAACTGCCAAAGCGCTCGGTCCACAGCCGGCTGCTGGCCGTCTTGCAGACCTCGCACCCGGTCAGCAGGTGGCGCACGATCGCGCGGCTTTCCCTGCCACTACTCCGGCCCTGGTAGAAGGCTTGGAGCTCGGCCCGGGTGGGGTGCGGGGTCTTTGTCGTCATGACCCCTTGGCGGGCTGGCCCAGCGCCTCCATCTCCCGGGCCGCTCTCTTGAGGCTACGGTCGAGGACCTTATAAATCCCCGACCGCCGGTATCCGAGCAGCTTGGCGGTCTCGGTGGGCGTGCGGTCCTCCAGGTAGGTCGCCTCCAGGGCCCGGCGCCGGTGCTCCGGGACACGGCTCAGCACGCGCTCCAGATCGTACCGGGACATGGCCCGGTCCTGCTCGGGCGGAACCGGCTTAGCCAGGGTCTCGAGCACCGTGGGCTCGATGGTGCTGTGAAGGCGTCGGCCGCGGGCGCGCCAGTACATCCCGCAGCGTCGCTTCAGGGTGCCTAGAACCCACCGCGTCGCGTCCTCCATCGGCGGCCGCTTGACCAGAAACAGCAACAGGGTGTCGTGGAGGACATCCTCGGCGTCCTGGTCGGGGATCCCGTAGTGCAGCAGCACTCCGAATGCGCGCGGCCTGAGATACTCGTAGAGCTCGAACCAATCGGCCTCGGTTGGCGCGGGACAGGCAGATGTTTCGAGCACGGCCATCGATATAAAGGATATATCCTTGACATAAGGATACCATCTATCCTGGCCGCGCGTCCAGCAAGCAAGCCCGCTGGACGGATGGTCCGCGAGCCGGCTTGCTGAGCGGTCCCGGGAGACCCGCTGCGCCTAACTTGTAGGCCGCTGACTACTGTTGCTTTTGGCTAGGTGCCGATAGGACGTGCACTGCCGCCTGCCTGCAGACTCGACTTGATTTTCATCGTATGTCCTTTCCAGAGGGCGTTTGTTTTGTTCTTTTGTGCCCTCTAAAAAGGAGTTGTTCTGGGTCACGTTTTTTGGGCAGAAAATTTGGATTTATTTGTTTTGGGTGGCACGAGCCGGTCGACTGGGTAAACAGACAAGCCCGCCGGCCGCTAAAATCGCGGTGGTGGAGACGTCGAAACGAAGCCTCGCCTGGGGTTTTCTCGGGACCGTTCCGTACCGAGAGGGCGTTTCGCTACAGCGACACGCCCGGGAGCGAATCCGGGGCGGGGAGGGCGGCGACACCCTTTTTTTTCTCGAGCACCCCCACGTCTACACCCTGGGCCGCTCGACCGATCGGTCGGATCTGCGCCTGGACGAGAGACGATTGGGCACCCGGGGTGCCGCCGTCGAGTCGACCGACCGCGGTGGCCAGGTCACCTACCACGGCCCCGGGCAGCTCGTCGGCTACCCCATCCTCGACCTCAACCCGGACCGGCGGGACATCCGGCGCTACGTCGCCGATCTCGAACAGGTGCTGGTACGAACCCTCGCCGAATACGGGGTCGAGGCGCGGGGCCGGACCCGCCAGCCCTGGACCGGTGTCTGGGTGGGCGAGCGCAAGATCGCCTCGATCGGCGTCCACCTGTCGCGCTGGATCACCACCCACGGCTTTGCGCTCAACGTCTCGACCGACCTCTCTTTCTTTCGCGACATCGTGCCGTGCGGTCTGCCGGACGTCGAGATGACCTCGATCGAGAGCCTGACCGGCCGGCGGCCCGGCCTCGACCAGGTCGCCACCGTTTGCGCGGGCTTCTTTGCCGAGGTCTTCGAGCGGCGGCTCGAACCGTTGCCGGAGAATCCGATTCAGACGTGGGCTACCGGTCTCTAGATCACACCGCCGACCTCGGGCTCGAGCTCGAGGCGCCGAGCGCCGACGAGCTCTTTGTCGAGGCGCTACGCGGCCTGGCCGATTGCCTGACCGAGATCGACCGCATCGAGCCCAGCCTGGAGAAGCGTTTCGAGCTCACGGCCGAGGGCCTCGACCTCCTGCTGGTCGATTGGCTCTCAGAGATTCTCTATGTGTTCGAGACCGAGGGGGTCGTGCTGGCGACCGCGGAGGCCTCGGTCGAGGAGGGGAAGACCGGCGGTTACCGGCTCGTCGCCCGCGCGTGGGGAGAACGTTTCGCGCCCAGCCACCATCGTCTCAAGATTCCGATCAAGGCCGTGACCTACCACGGTCTGAGGGTGGACCGGCGACCCGACTGGGTCGAGGCGCGGGTGATCTTCGATGTCTAGGCCGGCGTCTGGGTTGGCGGGTCGAATCCGGCTGGAGCGGATCGACGACTGGCGCTGGAGGGTCCGGCGTCGTGGCGGTATGAGGGTCGACGGGATCGTCTACTCGAGTGCGTCTTTGGCGCGGGAGCTCGAAGGGGATCCCTGTCTCGACCAGGTCGCCAACGTCGCCCATCTGCCGGGAATCGTCGGGGCCTCGCTGGCGATGCCCGATATCCACTGGGGCTATGGTTTCCCGATCGGCGGCGTGGCGGCGATGGATGCCCGGGACGGCGTGGTCTCGCCCGGGGGTGTCGGCTACGACATCAACTGCGGTGTGAGACTGCTCAAAACCGATCTCGACCGGGCGGCGCTCGAAGGCCGTCTGCGGCCCCTGGTGGAGGAGCTGTTCCGCCAGATCCCGACCGGCGTCGGGGCGGCGCGGCGGGACCTGCGGCTGTCGGCTCGGGAGCTGCGGGGGGTGATGGCCGCGGGCGCGGCCTGGGCGGTCGAGCGCGAGATGGGCCGCCCTCGGGACCTGGAGTTTCTCGAGGCCGGAGGGTGCCTGGAGACGGCCGAGCCCGGGCGGGTGTCCGCCCGCGCCCTCGAGCGCGGCCGCGCGCAGCTCGGCACCCTTGGCTCGGGGAACCATTTTGCCGAGCTCCAGTACGTGGACCGGGTCCTCGACCCCGTAGCCGCCGAAGCTCTGGGGCTGCGCATCGGACAGGTGACGCTGACGCTTCACAGCGGCTCGCGGGGCCTGGGCCACCAGGTCTGCACCGATTCGCTCAAGGCCATGCTGGGTGTCGCCCAGCGCCACGGCTTCCGGCTGCCCGACCGCCAGCTTTGCTGCGCTCCCATCCGCTCACCGGAGGGCCGGGCCTACCTGGGCGCGATGTCGGCCGCCGCCAACTACGCCTTCGCCAACCGGCAGGTGATGACCCATCGAGCGCGCCGGGCGTTTACCGAGGTCCTCGGCCGCGACGGCGGGATCGAGGTGGTCTACGACGTCTGCCACAACATCGCCAAGCTCGAGACCTTCGAGCTCGACGGCCGGCCCCGCCGTCTATGTGTTCACCGCAAGGGCGCGACGCGAGCCTACCCGCCCGGACATCCGGAGGTTCCCCGGGCTTATCGCGACATCGGACAGCCGGTGTTGATCCCCGGCGACATGGGACGCTATTCCTTTGTGCTTGTCGGTACCCAGCGAGCCTTCGACGAGACCTTTGGCTCGACCTGCCACGGGGCCGGCCGCCGGCTGAGCCGCAAGAAGGCCAAGCGCGCAGCGCGCGGCCGCGATCTTCTGGCCGAGCTGGCCGAGCGTGGGGTGGAGATCCGCGCTGCGGGGATGAGGACGGTTGCCGAGGAGATGCCGGAGGCGTACAAGGACGTAGCCGAGGTCGTCGAGGTGGTGGCAAAAGCGGGGATCAGCAAGATCGTGGCGCGGCTGCGGCCGATCGGCGTCATCAAGGGCTGATCGCTCGGGGGCTGACCGCTCGAGGACTGACCGGACCGGCCGGGTTAGACTTCAAACGTGAGCGACTCGTTGGTACAGATCGGTCGAGCCGGCGGCGGTCCCCCGCCCGAGCCCAAGCCCGAGTGGCTCCGCATCCGGCTCAAGACGCCGCGGCGGTATCACGACGTGCGCCGGCTGGTCGGTGGGCTGGATCTCAATACCGTCTGCGAGGAGGCGCGCTGCCCCAACATCTACGAATGCTGGGGCGAGCATGGAACCGCCACCTTTATGATTCTCGGTGACGTGTGCACCCGCAGTTGCGGCTTCTGCGCGGTCACCACCGGCCGGCCCAGCCCGGGGGTGGATCCGGATGAGCCGCGTCGTGTGGCCAAAGCGATCCGCACGATGGGAATTCGCCACGCGGTCGTGACGTCGGTGGATCGCGACGACCTCGACGACGGCGGCGCGGGACATTTTGCGGCCACTATCGAGGCGATTCGTGAGCTCAATCCGGAGACCGCGGTCGAGGTCCTGACCCCCGATTTTCGCGGTGTCCCCCAGGCCCTCGACGCCGTCCTCGACGCTTCGCCCGAGGTGTTTTCGCACAACATGGAGACGGTCCCCCGTCTGTACCGGATGGCGCGACCGGGGAGCAGCTATGAGCGCTCGCTCGAGCTCTTGGCAGAGGCCGCGCGACGGCGCGCAGCCGGTCGTTTCGCGGGGCGGGTCAAGACCGGGATCATGGTGGGGTTGGGCGAGCGGCCCGAGGAAGTCCGGCAGACCCTAGCCGATATCCGTGGCGCCGGGGCGGAGATCCTGACCATCGGCCAATATCTTCAGCCCACCCCCAGGCATCTGGCGGTCGACCGCTGGGTGCACCCGGACGAGTTCTCGAGCTACCGTGAGCAAGCCCTGGCCGCCGGGTTCTCGCACTGCGAGTCGGGACCGCTGGTGCGCAGCAGCTACCACGCGCACGAGCACGTCGAACGCGCGGGCATCTGAGCGTCGTGGCGCCTCCACATCCGCCCCAAAATCGTCCAGACGATCCTCCCGACGATCTGCCCGCCGATTCGGCCGACGATCTGCCCAAGCATTGCGAGGGCGAGACAAGCGCGCCGCTCAACCTGTTCGAGTACCAGGAGGCGGCGCGCCGCAAGCTGCCGCGAAGCGTCTACGACTACTACGCCGGCGGATCGTGGGACGAGGTGACACTGCGCCGCAACCGGTCTTGCTGGCATGACCTGACACTCCGCTACCGGGTGCTCCGCGATGTTGAGAAGCGTGATTCGTCGACCACGGTCCTGGGCCAGACGGTCTCCTCTCCGGTCCTGATCGCGCCGACCGCCTTTCAGTGCATGGCACACCCGGATGGGGAAGTGGCGACGGCGCGCGCAGCGGCAGCGGTTGGGACCATCATGATTCTCAGCACGCTCTCCAATCGCCCGGTCGAGGAAGTCACAACGGCGGCAAGCGCGCCGGTCTGGTTTCAGCTCTATGTCTACCGCGATCGAGGGGCTACGCGGGCTGTGGTCGAACGGGCGGAGGCGGCGGGCTGCCGCGCCATAGTGTTGACGGTCGACGCCCAGATCTGGGGTCACCGCGAGCGCGACGCCCGCAGCGGCTTTCGCTTGCCACAGGGACTCCGCTTGTCGAACCTGGTGGCCGACGCCCGAAAACTGCCCCAAAACCTCGAGGGCTCCGCGCTGGCGGCCTATGTCGGCTCGATGTTCGACCCGTCGCTGTGCTGGAAAGACGTCGAGTGGTTGCGCTCGGTCACCCGGCTGCCGGTCGTCCTCAAGGGGATCGTCCACCCCGACGACGCCCGCCGAGCGGCCCGTGAGGGCGTCGACGCGATCGTGGTCTCCAATCACGGCGGCCGGCAGGTCGACACCGCCCCGGCGACCATTGAAGTCTTGCCGCAGGTCGTCGAAGCCGTGGACGGCGCATGCGAGATCCTGATCGACGGCGGCGTCCGCCGCGGCTCCGATGTGGTCAAGGCTCTGGCGCTGGGAGCTCGGGCGGTGGCGGTCGGCCGGCCGGTGCTCTGGGGTCTCGCGGTCGCGGGGCAAAGCGGGGTCGAGCATGTCCTGACGCTGCTCGCCGCGGAGCTCGATGCGGTGATGGGGCTGTGTGGTGCCACCAGCCCGCGGGAGCTGGATCGGGATCTGGTGAGCGGCATTGCCCCCACCCCCGCTGCGGATTAGAATTCTTCTGCAGTCCGACGCTACGGGCCGTTTCACACGAGAGAGAGGAGAGGCGAGAGAAGCCATGACCGAATCAGTCGACACCATCCGGGTCCGCGCTCTCGAGGACACCGATCTCGAGCCGATCGTCGCGCTCGACGAGAAGATCGGCGGTGCCTACCGACCCGACGTCTGGGAGAAGAGGCTCGGCTATTACCTGCGCCGGGATCCCGAGGCGTCGGCGGTCGCCGAGGCCGAGGAGGGGGTCGTGGGATTTATGCTGGGCGAGGTGCGGTCCGGCGAGTTCGGGCTCGACGAGCCCACCGGCTGGATCGAGGTGATGGGAGTCGACCCGGCCCGCCGGGGCGAATCCATCGGCCGGCGTCTGGCCGAGACGATGCTGGAGCATTTTCGCGGCCGGGGAGCCTCGACCGTGCGGACGCTGGTCGATGAAGACATGGAGGGGATCCAGCAGTTCTTTGCGGCGCTGGGTTTCGAACCCGGCGCGCTGCGGCCGTTTGTCAAACGGCTCTGACCGGCACCACCCGAGAATCATCATGAGCACGACCACCACCGAGTTGCCCGGCAAGTTTCACGACGCCGTCGTGAAATGGCAGCAGACGTTTATCCCCGATTTCGAGCTGCTACTGGAGCGCTGGGAGAAGTTTTTCCCCAGGGAGCCGAAGTTTCGTCTGTGTGCCTACCGCGAGCTCGGCATGTGCAATCGCATCGAGTGCGGCGACGCCGAGGGCGAGCCAAAATTCACTCAAGCCGGCGGAATGCACCCTGACCAGGCGGGGCATCTGCTGGGAGCGATCCGCGCCCAGGCCTCCACCGAATTCGGCTCGATCCAGCAGCACCAGCTCACGCTGGCGCGGGCGCAGGAGGAAGACGAACAGTTCTGGATCTTGCGCATGATGGCCGAGGAGCTGCGTCACGGCTACCAGATGCTGCACTTGCTGATCGAGGACGACTGGTCCTCGGTAGCGGATCTCTCCAGCGAGGACATGGTCGAACAGATTCTGTCGATGAGGACCGGAACGCACATCCTGGGCGCTTTCAACATCGACTTCGACTCCTTTGTGGACAATGTGACGTTTTGCGCCCTGATCGACCGCGTCGGCAAGTACCAGTTGACGATGCAGAAAGTCTCGGCCTACGCGCCGATGGCCGACTCGATGCCGCAGATGTTGCGCGAGGAAGCGTTTCACTTGATGGCCGGGGTTCTGCCGCTGCGCCGCTGGATGGAGAAAGCCGCCCGTGGGTCGCATTACACGACCACCGCCGACATCCAGAAGGCGATCAACAAGTGGCTGCCGCGCGGTCTCGAGATGTTTGGTGACGAGCGGGGCGGCGGGACCAATGTGCGCTTTGGTCTCAAACCGATCAAAAACGCCGAGGCGCAGAGCCAGTACCTGGAAGAGGTCAAGAAGCTCGTCCGCGGGCTCAACCTGCGGTTTGTCCGGGCGAGGCTGCCTGAGCTGGACTCGCAGCAAGCCGAGGATCTTCTCGACAAGCTGCTCGCCGAGGGCGGCACGCAGAGCGGGATCGCATACGAGGACCTGGTCCACGCTCCGCATCCGGCCTTTTTCCGCCGCCGGGGCGTGCCCGCGTTCGAGCTCACCGGCTGGGCCGGCGAGACGTTCGAGGACGTCGACTCCTATGTCAAGCATCTGAGCGCTCATCTGCCCGACGTCTATCGTGCCGGCAGGGACTTCAAGCACTACGTCGAGACGCTCCGCCAGGTCCACGCCGGCGAGATGACCGTCCGGGACGCCTCGCGCGCCATGCCGAATCTGACGAGGGTCGGAGGCGTTTGCCCGTGCTCGCGGGCGGTCCGCTGGGTGGCGGATGGAGACGCCGCCTCGCCCCCTGTGGCCTGAATCGGCTGACTCGGTCTTGGGCCTTTTTAGCCGCTTCGTCGTCACCACGCTGCCACTGGTGCCGCGGTTTCTCGTCGGCCGGGTGGCGCGCCGCTATGTCGCCGGAGACAGCCGCGAGCAGGCCCTCGACGTGGTCCGGCGGCTCAACTCCGAAGGTGCGATGGCCACCCTCGATCTTCTCGGCGAAGAGGTCTTCGAGCGAGCCAAGGCCGAGGCGGCGGTCGAGGAGTATCTGGGGGTCTTTCGCGACATCGACCGCGATGGACTGGACGCCAACGTCTCGATCAAGTTGACGCTTCTCGGTCTCAAAATCGACGAGGCCTACTGTCGCGCCAACGTGCGGCGCGTCGCCGAGACCGCCGGAGAGTTTGGCAACTTCGTGCGCATCGACATGGAGGACTCGAGCTGTGTCGACCCGACCCTGAGGATCTACGGCTCACTCCAGCCGGAGATGGGGAACCTGGGCGTGGTGTTTCAGGCTTACATGAGGAGGCTTCCCGAAGACTGCGCGGCGCTCCCCGCCGAGGGCGCCAACGTTCGGCTGTGCAAGGGCATCTACATCGAGCCGCGCCGGATCGCCTGGAAGGGGTACCACACAGTGCGGGCCAACTTTGTCGCCACGCTCGAGCGGCTGATCCGCCAGGGCGTCTACGTCGGTATCGCCACCCACGACGAGTATCTGGTCTGCGAAGCGGAGCGGTTGATCGACCGGTACGGCCTGGACCGTGACCGGTATGAGTTTCAGATGCTGCTGGGCGTCGACCGGGAGCTCCGGGAGGTGCTGATCGAGCGCGGTCACCGTCTGCGCGTGTACGTTCCCTACGGCGCCGATTGGTACCCGTATTCGGTCCGCCGTCTGCGCGAGAACCCCGAGGTCGCCAAGCACGTGATCCGCGCCACCCTCGGCGGGGGCTAGCCTGCATTTCTCACCCCGTTTCTACTGCGGAGGCGCAACTGACTGAATCTACGTCGTTACGCTCGGTCGGGCTCCTCGACGTAGCCACGGCTACGCCTACGTCGTCCTTGGTCGCAAGCCTCGTATCTCCAGCCACTTGCACCTCCTCGCCACGAAACGGCGTGAGAAATGCAGGCTAGCCGATCTAGGGCACTGCCTAGCGCGCCATCTAGCGCACGGGCGCGTCGAGCCGGGAGCCCAACTCTTCCAGGGCCTCCCAGTGGCGGCGCCAGGGCGCCGCGTCCTCGGGATCGCCGCTCTCCAGCCTCTTGGCGGCCTGTGACGCCTGGCCGTAGTAGTGCCGGCACACCTCCATCGCGCCGACGCGAAAGGCCTTGCGCGCCGACTCGGCAATCCAGGGCAGCGCTCGCTCGATCTCACCGGAGGCGAGATGGTGAAACGCCAGATGCTCGGGGATCGATTCGGGATCGCCGTGAGTGTCGAGCAGCGCCATCGCCACCAGTTGGTGCATCACCTGGCGGCGGAGCGGGTTGATGAACTCGAGAGTCGCGTCGCGAATGGCGCGGTGCGCAAACTCGAACGAGCCCCGGCGCGCTCCGCGCGCCCACAGGACGAGGTCGCGCTGGCGTCCGGAATGGGACCAGGAGCGTGGAAACTGCCGGATCAACCATTTCTCGAGCGCCAGCTCGATACAAACCTCGACCACCGAAAGATGCTCTTCTCCGCCGACCTTGAGCACCTCGGCCTCGAACCGATTCCCCTGGACCGCCGCCAGGGCGAGCAGCCGCCGGCCCGACGTCGGGAGCCGCTGAATCCTCAAGTGGATGAGCTCGCTGAGCTTCTCGGGCGGCGGCGTGGTCTCCGGATCGCGTCGAAGCTCCCACTGCCCGGGTTTTGCCGGTACCAGGATCCCCTCGTCCCACAGGTAGTTGACCAGCTCCGCGACGGCCAGGGGAAGACCCTGACTGCGGGTCCACAGGAACTCCGAGAGCTTGGGCCGCAGACCGAGGTCGACCAACGCCTCCGCCACCGTGTCGACATGCCGCGGCTCGAGCCTTTCGAGCCGGATCGCGTCGTCCCCCGCTGCGTCGAGTACCGGATGGCTGGTCTCGAGCTCGGACCGGGTGAGCGTCACCAGGATCCAGGCCGGTCTTTTGTCCGCCCAGGCCACCAGCTTCTGGAGAACCGCCAGCGACGAAGGATCCGCCCAATGCAGATCTTCGAGCAGGAGGACCAGCGGCAGCGGTGTCTCCTCGTCCTCTTGCGTGAGCACTTCGAGGAGCCGGATCAACGCATCTCCGACTCGCGCTTCATCGGTCTGGTCGACTCGCGGAGTGTCCGCGATCAGGTCGGTCAGCAAGGGCTCGAGCTCCGGGGCGAGCAGCAGCAGCTCGGCGATGGTCTGGCGCGGCAGTCGCGTGACGGCGCCTTCGTCGTCGGGGAGCACGTCGGTAAAGGTACCGGCGACCAGCTCGGAGAAGGGTTGATAGGGGACCCGAGGCGCCGCCGAATAGCAGCCTCCGCGCAGCACGAGCGCGTGGCGCTTCGAGGTTGCGGTATCGAGAAAGGACTTGACCAGCCGGGTCTTGCCGACCCCGGCCTCGCCGACAACGAGAGTCAACCCGCCGCTGCCGTCCAGGATCGCTTGCCAGGCTTTCTCCAATCGCCGGAACGGGCCTTTGCGCCCGACCATCGGGATCAGGGGTCCCGCTGGCTCCTCTCCGTCTTCCGAGTCCGGATCCGGGTGAGTTTCAAGCAAGATCGAGCGATATAGCTCGGTCGATTCCGCGAGCGGCTCGACACCCAGCTCGTGGGTGAGCAGGTTTCTCAGGTGCTCGTACTGCGCCAGGGCCCGGGTGCGGCGCCCGGCCAGCAAGTACAGACGCATCAGCTGCCGGTGACTTTCCTCCGAGAGCGGGTCGATGGCCAGCAGACGCTTGGCATAGCGGATTCCGAGATGGGTCTCGCCGCGCTGCAAATAGATCGCGACCAGCGTTCTCAACACGGTGATGGCCTCGTCTCGCAGCTGTTCCTGGGTGGCGAGGAGCCACTCCTCGAACTCGGCGCAGCCGGCGAGATAGAACCCGGCCAGCAGATCGCCGCGGTAGAGGCGAGCTGCCGCCACCAGTTGCCCGGGGTCGTTCCCTTCGTCGCCCAGACCGCGGGTGACGGAGGCTCGGAACTCTTCCACGTCGACCCAGCAGTCGAGCTCCGGGTCGATCTGGACGCTCATCTGGTCGGTGACAAAGATCGGACGCTCGTCGTCGGGCGACGAGAGCGCCGAACGAACATTGTAGAGAGCCTGTCGGAGATTGCGCCGCGCCGATTCGTCCGACCGCTCGCTCCACAGCAGACCGGCCAGAAGGTCGCGGCTCAAGGGCGTTTGCCGGTTGTATGCCAGATAGCCGAGGAGCGCGCGCGCTTTTCTCGACTCAAAAGACCGCACCACTCGATCGCCCAGGCGAGCCTCAAACCCTCCCAGGAGTCGAATCTGTAGGCGGTTCAATGTGTTCACTCCCCCCAGCAAATCGAAGCAGCCGAGGCTCCGGTCACCGTTCCGTCGGGAGCACGGCGGCCGAGACTCGACGGCTCCTAGGCTTCGATTTGGCGCACTCTAACAGCCCGCGCTGCGCGGTCGTACGGTAAGATATTGGCGAGTGTCGATGAGTCCTTGGACGCCGTTAGCCGGCATGGCCGAGGCCATGGAGCGTCGAAAACTGAGCGGGGAGAGCGGTCCCGGCCGTAGATCCGGCGGCCCACCTGACGGATCCCTGACGCGCCGGCTCTAAAAACGTCGCGGGGATGAGGAATGACAAAGCATAGTGAAAACCCTGGCTCGGGCTCTTTTCTGGTCAGGGTCTGGAAGGAGCCTCGGGAGCAAGAGGGCGAGGAACGTCCGGTGCGCTACTATTTCCGGAATCTCCAGACCGGTGAGGAGCACTATCTGGCGGAGGGTGACAAGCTGGCCGATGCGCTGCTGCGCGAGTCCCTAGACGACGGAAGCGAAGGGCGCGAGTTCGAGATGCCGGCCGACGGGACCGTCGGCTAACTCCACACGCCACCATCGTGGGCGTGCGCCGGATAGTGGTATCGGGCCTCTTCTAGCGCGCGGCGCACACCCACCCTCAGGCCGACCCTGAACAAGCGCCTGAATGGCGGAGTGCGACCAAGCGGTGGGACGATTTCGACCAAACCGCCGGCTACCAACGGCCCGGTTGCTTTTGTTGGGAGGACCGAAGGAGATGGAGAGATCGAGAATGTGGAAGGTGGGACTCGGAGTCGCTTCCATGGTGCTGCTGACGGGATGGCCGCTGGCGGCCGAGGAGGGGGGCGCGGAGACCGAACCGCGATGGGCCGACACCGCCGAGCTGGCGCTGCTGGCGACGGGTGGTAACAGCGAGGCCGAATCGATCGCGATGCGAAACACCTTGACGCGCAACCTGGACAAAGCGACCTTCACCCTGGATGCCGGCGCGTTCCGGGCCAAGAACACGGCGATCTCGCGTTTTGCCGTGGGAACGCCTGGCGAATTCAGCCCGCAGGAGGTTTCGCGCAGCCAGATCACCGCGGAAAACTATTTTCTTCGGGGCCGGTTCGATCGGCGGCTGCGAGAGAACCTGTTCTGGTTCGCGGGCCTTGGCTGGGACCGCAATGAATTCGCTGGGATCAAGAACCGCAGCACCGCCGTCGGCGGTGTGGGGAACATCTGGTTTGACGACCAGCGCGGTCACCTGCGCACCGACTACGGCCTTACCTTTACCGACCAGGAAGACGTGGTCGGCGTCGGCGACTCGTTTGCCGGAGTGCGGTTGTCTCTGGACTATGGGCGCCCATTTTCGGCCACCGCCGGCTACGCGGCCGTCCTCATCGTCGACCAGAATATCGATGAGACCTCGGACCTGAGAGCGGACTTCACCAACTCGGTCACCGCCTCGCTGTCCGACCGCCTGGCGCTCAAGGTGAGCCTGCAAGCGCTCTTCGACAACTTACCGGCGCTGAGCGCGGTGCCCCTGGTGACGGCGGCCGGCCAACCGACCGGCGATCTTGTTCTCGTCCCGCTCGACGATCTCGACACCCTGTTCAGTGCCTCCTTGGTGGTGAACTTCTAGTGACTTGCGAGCGACACCACGCGCCCATCTCGTCTTTGTGTGATGTAGAATCGATGTGCCCAAAAGTGCTGTCCGCGTCGCTCAAGCCACAATCCTGGTGAGGGAATAACTCATGCCGGCCGTCGAGGATCCGCGTGTCCTGTCCAATCTCAAGCTCTTCGAGGGCTTGAACGAAGAAGATCTGGCGCGGCTCAACAGCGAGCTGCTCCAGCGCCGGAAATTCGCGTCGGGCACCAACATCATCACCGTCGCTCAACCCGGCGAAGTGGTTTTTGTGCTGCTCCAGGGATCGGTCAAGATCTATGTCGATCAGCTCGACGGCAGCGAAGTCATTCTCGCCTTTCTCGGACCGGGCGACACCGTTGGAGAGATGGGGCTGATCGGGAGCTCGGGCCGATCGGCCAGCGTGCTGACCCTCGAGGAGACCGTCTGTCTGGCGATGGATCGGAACTCCTTCCGTGTCTGTCTCAAGTCCGTTCCCGGCTTGAGCTTCAACCTTGTTCAACTGTTGAGCCGCCGGCTGCGTCTGGCCAACGAGCAGATCCAAGCGCTATCGACGCTCGATGTTCGCGGCCGGGTGGCGCGCCAGCTTCTGGCGTTTGCCCAGCGATACGGCGAGCCGGGCTCGAATGCCGAGGTCAGCATCCCGTTGCGACTGACTCAGACCGACCTGGCGTCGCTGGTCGGTGCTTCCCGCGAGCGGGTCAACCAGGTCATTGTGGATTTCAAGGACCGCAAATTCATCTCGGTCGATCCCGGGCACCACATCACCGTCCACGAGATCCAGGCGCTGATCGACCGCTGCCAGTAGCGTCAGGCTACAATTCGTGCGGGTAGACCGGCGGCCTTTTGAGACCGCCGGCCGACAACGGCTCGGGGAAAACCAGTGCTGCAGAACCTGCACGTCAAGAACCTGGCGGTGGCCGCCGAAGTGGCGGTCGAGTTTGGCCCGGGCCTCAATGCGCTGACCGGTGAGACCGGCGCGGGGAAGTCGATCCTGGTCGATTCGCT
The DNA here is from genome assembly GCA_965224065.1 of Candidatus Multivoradales bacterium. GTDB lineage: Bacteria > Acidobacteriota > Thermoanaerobaculia > Multivoradales > JAHEKO01 > JAOTZA01. The sequence goes on along the minus strand of CBDCYF010000005.1, from coordinate 1,548,851 downwards.
GGCCCTGCTGGCCGGCGCGCGGGCCACGGCCGAGCTGATCCGGTCCGACGCCGACGAGCTGAGCGTCGCGGGGACTTTTGCCGACGTGCCGGCGGAGGCTCTGTCGGTGCTGGAATCGGCGGGGCTCGGACCGAGCGATAGCGATCGGGGCGGCCGGGGCGATCTGGTGGTCCGTCGAGTGGTGAGCCGGTCCGGCCGCAATCGTGTCTTCCTCAACGACGCACCCGTGACGCTCAAGCTCCTGTCGACCGTCTCGCCGCACCTCATGCGTATCCACACGCAGCGAGAGGAGCTCGGGTTGGTCTCGCCCGAAACCCAGCGAAGCTGGCTCGACCGCAGCGGCGGTGAAAAAGCCGACGAGTTGTCGGACCGGCTGGCCGAGGCCTACGACCGCTACCGGCAACTCTCCGGTCGACTCGAGCGACTGACCGGCAACGATCGCCTGCGTCTGGAGCGCCTCGATCTGTTGAGCTTTCAGGGAAGCGAGATCGACGCCGCCGGGCTGCAGGCGGGGGAGGAGGACGAGCTGCGGACCGAGCGCCGGCGGTTGCGCCACAGCGAAGCGATCGGCAGCGCGATCGGGGGCGCGGTCGAGCGTCTTCTCGACAGCGAGGGCTCCGCCGTCGACCGCATGGCGCGGAGCGAGCGAGCGCTTGGCGAGATCGTGGAGTGGGAGCCGGCGGCCGGCCCCTGGCAGACCGAGCTCGCGGAGTTGCGAGCGCGTCTCGAGGATCTGGCCGCCGACATGCGCTCCTCGTTGGGTGCCGTGGAGAGCGATCCCGCGCGGCTTGACGCCGTCGAGGAGCGCCTTTCGCTGATCGAGCGCCTGTTGCGCAAATACGGAAATTCGACCGCGGAGATTCTCGAGCAGCGTGAACGGATGAGCTCCGAGCTGGAAGAGCTCGAGGCGAGCGACGAGCGGCGGGAAGAGCTGGAGGCCGAGGTCGAGGCCAGCCTCGTCCGCTATCGGGAGCTGGCGCGGGAGATGTCGCGAGCCCGCCGTGGCTGGGCCGACCGGCTGGCCGAAGGCGTTCACGCCGAGCTGGCCGACCTGGCGATGGCGCGGGCGCGGTTTTCGGTGGGCCTCGGGCGGCGCCGCCGGGAGGGCTCGCCGCTTGTGATCGAGGGTGAAGCGATCGATTTCTCCGCCGCCGGCTACGACGAGATCGCTTTCGAGCTGGCCGCCAACCCCGGCGAAGAGCTGGCGCCTCTGGCCCGGGTGGCCTCGGGTGGGGAGTTGTCGCGGGTCTATCTGGCCCTTCAGTTGGCGGTCCGGGCCGGGTCGGGGAGCCAGGGCGGTTCGATGGTCTTTGACGAGGTGGACTCGGGGGTAGGTGGTGCCGAGGCGGCCGCCTTGGGCGAGAAGTTGGGGCGGCTGTCACGGGGCGGGCAAATCCTCGTCGTCACTCATCTGCCCCAGGTGGCGAGCTTTGCCGACCGCCACTTCCGGATTCACAAGCGAGTCTCGAGTGGTCGAACGCTGATGAGCATCGAACGCCTCGACGACGAGGGCCGCGTCGACGAGATCGCGCGGATGCTGGCGGGGCGCGAAATCACCGATCTTTCCCGTGAGCACGCCGAGGAGCTGATTGCGGTGGCGGCGAAGTCGTGAGCACGACCCTGCTCGACCGCAAAGCGGTCCCCGTCTGGAGACCTTCCGATCCTTCGGCGGTGCTGAGCCGTACCCTGGACCGTGGAGGTGTGCTGGCGGTGCCGACCGGTTCCTCGTATGCGCTGGCGGCCGATCCTGCGAGCTCGGCCGGCGTCGAGCGGGTCTTCAGGATCAAGCGGCGTCCGCCCTCGCGGCCCCTGCCGGTGGTGTTCGCCGAGCCGGTGCACCTCGAGAGCCTGGGAGTCCGGTTTCCTGAAGAGGGCCTGGGGGGGCTCGAGCGGGCCTGGCCGGGGGGACTGAGCGTGGTGCTCCCCTGCCGGCCGGGAATCGCCGCGGGCGCGGGCAGCTCGTCACTGGCAGTTCGTATCCCAGGTAACCGCCGGTTGCGCGAGCTGCTGCTCGAGCTCGGCCGGCCGCTGACCGCGACCAGCGCCAACCGCAGCGGTGAGCCGCCGATCTCGACCCCGGCCGGGCTCGTGTCCCTTCTGGCCGGGCACGATGCCGTGATCGTGGACGGAGGGGCGTCGCCGGGAGGCGAGCCGTCCACCCTGGTGCGGCTGGCCGGAGACGTAGCGGAGGTGCTGCGGGTCGGCCGGGTGCCGATCGAGCGGCTTCGCGAGCTGGCCCCGGGTCTGGAGATCCGCCGGCCATGAATCGAGTCGCCCGGATCCTCGCTCTTGCGGCTCTCGTGGCGTTCGTGTCCGGGTTGCTGACGGCCCAGACCTCGGACGGAGGCCAGGTGTTCGGTCTCGCCGAGGTCGAAGCGGGCCTCAAAGGCTACGGGCTGTCGGTCTTCTCGGGTGAACGGCCGGAGCGGTTCGAGGTCGAGGTCGTCGGGGTGTGGCGCAATGTCCGGCCGGGGATGAGCTTTATCCTGGCGCGGCTCAGCGGGCAGAACCTGGAGAAGAGCGGCGTGATCGCCGGCATGAGCGGGAGCCCGGTCTATTTCGACCAGCGTCCCGCCGGCGCGGTGGCGTTTGCCTGGCCGTTTGCCCAGGATGCGATCGCCGGTATCACCCCGATCGAGACCATGCGGGATCTGCTGGACGTCCCTGCTGAGGGCCCGGCGGAGCTACCCGTCACCGCGCCGGCCACTCTCGCCGAGATCGCCGCCGGAGAGCTGCCGACAGAATTGTTGGCCCACGCGCTGGAGCGCCTGCGTCCGGTCGCTCTCGGACGCGCGGCCACCGGCGTGGGGTTTGCGGCCACCGGCTTTGGTGAGCGCACCCGGCGGTTGATGGCCGAGCCGTTGCAGGCCATGACGGCGGCCGGTAGCGGCGCGGTGTCGGCGGGCCGCCTCGAGCCCGGCTCGGCCGTGGCCGCGGTGCTGGTCGACGGGGACCTTCGGCTGGCGGCCACCGGAACGGTGACCGATCGCGTCGGCGACAAGATTCTGGCCTTTGGTCATCCGTTTCTCGGACTGGGGGATCTATCGCTGCCCATGGCGACCGCCGAGGTTGTGACCGTGCTTTCCAGCCGTATGACTTCGTTCAAGATCACCAACCTGGGGCAGGTGGCCGGGGCGTTCAGCCTCGATCACGAGGCCGGGATCCGCGGCGAGTTGGGAAAACGGGCGTCGATGATCCCGTTGACCATCTCGGTCGACGGGGGCGGTCGTGAGTCGATTGACCTCGAGCTCGCCGACGTCCCCGCCATCACCCCGGTCTTGATCGCCATCTCGGTCCTGGGCGCGCTGGACGCAGCGACCGAGGCCGTCGGCCGGGAGGGCGTCGACCTGGTGGCGCGGTACGATCTCGGCCCGGCCGGCCGGCTCGAGATCGAGCAGAGCTTTGACGGCGCCGGCGCCGAAACCGAGGCCGCCATCCATCTACTCGCGATCAGCTCGTACCTGTTGCAGAACCGTCTCGAAGAGGTCCGGATCTCGGGCATCGAGCTGAACCTGACCCGACACCGCGAGCCCCGGACGATTCAACTGGTCGGGGCCCACGCTGCGCGCAGCCGGGTCGAGCCGGGTGAAGAGATCGTGCTGAATCTGGACCTCACCCGGTACCGGGGCCAGAAGGAACGGCGGGCCATCACGCTGCGTCTACCGGAAGGTCTGTCCGAGGGGCGCTACTCGCTGCTGGTGGGTGACGGGGTCTCGATCGACGCCGCAAGGCTGGTGCTGGAGCGCTCGTCTCCGGTTAGCTTTGCCCAGGCGCTCGAGTTCCTCAACCGGTTGCACTCGCGGCGCGATCTAGTGGTCGTGGGCGTCGTCGCGGCCAAGGGGCTCAGCGTGGCGGGTGAGGTCATGCCGCGGCTGCCCGCGTCGGTGCGCTCTCTGTGGGGCGCCGCCGGTTCGGGCGGCGCGCAACCGCTGGAGCTGGCGATCGTCCAGGAAGAGTCCTCCCGGTTGGATTCCCCGATCGATGGCGCGATCCGGGTGGATGTGGAGATCAAGAAAGCAGATGGCACGTTCGAGGAACCACGATGAGCCATCGATCGGAGACCGGTGAAGCCGGAGAGCGAGGAGAGACATTGCGGTTGTTTGGGAGATTTGCAGATGTTCGATCGGTGGGAGCTCTCCTGCTTTTGGTGGCCTCGGCCGCGGCGGTCCGGGCCGATTCCGAATCAGCGCGTTTTCTGCGGCTGAGCAGCCAGGCCGAATTCCTTTCGGGGACACTCGAGGGGATCGCCATCGACCCGCTCGGCAATCTCACGCTGGCCAACCGGGCCGAAAGGGTGACCGGGCTCGATGAGCCCTTTCTGTTTGCCATCGCCCGCCACCCTCGGGGCTGGGTGGCCGGAACCGGCAATGGGGGCAGGGTTCTGCTGGTCCGCCACGACGGCGCCGCCGAGGCTTTGTTCACCACCCCCGAGCCGGAGGTGTTCGCGGTGTGGGCGGATCCCGACGGTGCGGTCTTTGCCGGCAGCTCCCCCGACGGCAAGGTCTACCGGTGGACCGAGGGCGAGCCGGAGGTCTACTTCGACCCCGAGGAGACCTACATCTGGGACCTGAGCCGCTCGGAGAACGGAGACCTCCTGGTGGCGACCGGCGCCGAGGGACGTCTCTACCGGGTGGCCAAGGCCGGTCAAGGGGAGCTCCTCTACGATACCGAAGATACCCACCTCAAGACGGTTGCGGCGTTGCCCGGAGGGGTGCTGTTGCTGGGAACCGCGGGCGAGGGATTGATCCTGCGCCTGGCGGCCGATGGCTCCGCCCGCACTCTTTACGACAGTCCGTATCCCGAGGTGGTGGACCTCGTGTCGGCCGCCGGCGGAGTTGCCTACGCCGCGGTGCTGGCCTCGGAGGCCAGCCTGACCAACCTGTCGGTGCAGCAGCCCGCCAAGAACAACCCGGACAAGGACAACGACAAGGACAGCACGGAGGGCAAGGTCGAGGTCTCGATGGCCCCCACCGCAAAATACACCGGCAGCCGGCCCAGCGGCTTTAGCGGTCCGCGCTCGCTGCTGCTCAAGATCGCGTCGAGCGGGGCCGTCGAGACCGCGTGGCGTTTCGACGACGAAACGGTGTACTCGTTGCTGTGGCAAGACCGACGTCTGTGGGTCGGGACCGGTCTCGAGGGCAAGCTCTTCAGCTTCCACAACAGAGAGATGGTCTTGGAGAAAGACGTCGATGAGCGGCAGGTCGTCAGTCTGGCCGGCGGGGATTTCGGTCCCGCCTTTGCGACCACCAACGGCGCCGCCTTGTTTCGGGTCTCTCAGGAGCCCGAGCGGAGCGGCCGGTATGTGAGCCCCGCTCAGGACGCCGGGCAGGTGTCCCGGTTTGGCACCCTGATGTGGCGTGGCAGCGTTTCGGACCGGGGCTCGGTGGTCTTTTCCGCCCGCAGCGGCATGAGCGCCGAGCCGGACCGCACCTGGTCGCCCTGGACGCCGGAGCGCGCGGGGCCGGAGGTGTCGCTCTCCGACGTCCCGGCGGGACGCTTCGTGCAGTGGCGGGCACAGTTGGCGGCGGGGAACGGCGAGTCGCCGGTGTTGAGAGAGGTGGTCGTCTCGTATGTGCAGCAGAATCTGCCGCCACGGATCGAGCGGCTGACGGTCCTGCCGCCCGGAGAGATCGTCGTGCCGTCCAGCTTCAACGCCGGCAACCAGGTTTTCGAGCCGGCGCACCCAGACAAGAGCGGTATCTTTACCGCCCTTGAGCCGGCCAAAAAGGAGAACTCGGGGCGCAAGACGTTGTGGAAAAAGGGCTACCGTACCCTGCGCTGGGAATCGTCCGACCCCAACGAGGACGATCTCACTTACTCCATCTACTTTCGCCGCGCCGGCACGAGCGGCGAGTGGATCAAGGTCCGGGAGGGTCTCGAGGACTCGTCGTTCAGTTTTGATTCGACCGTTTTGCCGGATGGCGAGTACCGGTTTCTGCTGCGCGCGGCCGATCGCCGCCCCGACGGAGGTGAGCCGGCCTTGAGCGCCGAGAGGGCCAGCGAACCGGTGGTCATCGACCATACGCCACCGCGTCTGGCGGGGGTCGAGCGCCGGGGCGGGAATTTGGTGGTGACACTGAGCGATGCGCTCAGCCCCCTGGCCAGCGCCGAGATCAGCGTCGACGCCGAAGATTGGGACAGCGCGCCGGCGGCGGATGGGATGATTGACGGACGCAACGAAACGCTGGAGATCGAGGCGCGGGTGGACGCCGGTCTTCTTCTCCTCCGCGTCGCCGATACCGCCTTCAACACCACCACCTACGACCTCAACGACTTCAACGGGGAGCGGCCATGAGCGGCAAGTCGATCGCCGTCTATCCGGGATCGTTCGATCCCATCCACAACGGACATCTCGACATCGTCCATCGATGCCGGCCGTTGTTTGACGAGGTGGTGGTTGCGGTATTGAAGAACGAGGAGAAAAAACCCCTGTTCTCGGTGGCCGAGCGCGTAGCGATGATCGAGACCGAGCTCAAGGGCCGGGAGAACTGCCGGGTCGAGAGCTTCTCCGGGCTGCTGGTGGACTTTATGCGCCGGCTCGAAGCGCGGGTCATCGTTCGCGGTCTGCGCGCGGTGTCGGACTTCGAGTACGAGTTCCAGATGGCCCTGATGAACCGCCGTCTCAACGACGAGATCGAGACCGTTTTCCTGGTGCCCAAGGACGAGTACATTTATCTGTCGAGCCGCCTGGTCAAAGAGGTCTTTTTCTTTGGCGGCAGCGTGGACGGACTGGTGCCCTCCGACGTCGTCCGAAATCTGGAGAAGGCCCGCCCCGCCCGCTCGTGACACCGGAGACCGGCGCCTACCCTCCGGACGCGCTGCGCCGTTTTGTAGCGGCGGTGCCCAAGGTGGAGCTCCACGTCCATCTCGAGGGGGCCATCCCGCCGGCGTCCCTTCTGGAACTGGCCGCTCGACGCCGGGTCGATCTGCCCTCCGATACCGAAGAAGGTCTCAGGGAGTGGTTCCGCTTTCGCGACTTCTCGGAGTTTCTGGAGATCTATCTGGTGTGCTCGCGGTGTCTCCGCGACCCCGAGGACTTTCAGCTTCTGGTCGAGGACTTTGTCGCGGGGCAGGCGCGTCAGAACATCTTGCACACCGAGGCCCACTTCACCATCTCGACGCACATCGCCAACGGCGCCAACCCGGGGGAGATCGCCGATGCGATGGCCGAGGCGATCGCCCGGGCGGAGAAGCGGCATGGCTCGACGCTGCGGCTGATTCCCGACATCGTCCGCAATGTCGCGGTCGACCGCGCCGATCAGACGATCGAATGGGCGCTCGACAACCGCGCCCGCGGTGTCGTGGCGCTGGGGATCTCGGGCAAGGAGGACCATCCCACGGAGCCGTTTCGCGAGCACTTCGAGGCCGCGCGCAGCGAAGGACTCCACCGTGTCGCCCACGCCGGCGAGCAGCAGGGGCCGTCCAGCATCCGGTCGACGCTGGCGGTTTGCTCGCCCGAACGGCTGGGACACGGAGTGCGAGCCGTCGAAGACCCCGAACTGCTGACCCGGCTGGCGGGCGAGCGGATGCCGCTCGAGGTGTGCCCGACCTCGAACGTGCGGTTGGGGGTCTTCGACGACTTCGATCGGCATCCGGTGGGGGACCTGTGCCGGGCGGGGTTGGAGGTCACGCTCAACAGTGACGACCCCACCTTTTTCGCCTCCACGCTGACCGACGAGTACGAGAAGGCCGTGACGGAGCTGGGCCTGGGAATCGAGGGGCTCAGCCGGGTGGCCCTGGCGGCGCTGCGCCACTCGTTTCTCCCGCCGGAGGAGAAACAGGCGCTCGAGCGCCGGTTCCGGGCCGAGTACGCTCGGCTGGCCGAGGAGCATCTCGGCCTCGCCCTCACCGGTCTTGAGTCGTGATCGCGGGTCGGAGACAATCGCAGAAACGAGAAACAACCGGTACACTTACCGAGGAGTTAGTTCATGGCGGATCCAGTGGTTGCGAACCGTTTGCCGGCCGTTCTGGAGCTCGAGCCGGGCGAGTATTTCTGGTGTGTTTGCGGCCGGTCGAAGGACCAGCCCTTTTGCGACGGCTCCCACAAGGGCACCGAGTTCCAGCCGCTTCGCTTCGAGATCGACGAGGCCCGCCGGGTCGCGCTGTGCCAATGCAAGATCACCGGTGATTCGCCGTACTGCGACGGCAGCCACAAGCACCTGCCACCCGACGACGGATGATCGCTCGCCATCCGCGCCGGCCGAGATCTCGAAGGTCGTAGCTCCGTGCCCACGACCGGCCGCGCGGTTCTCGAAGACTGTCTCTACCTGAACTGGGCGCTCCCGCGCGCTGGGTTGCCGGAGCCACCGTCTCCCCTGCGTTACGACGTGCTGGAGTCGGAGAGCGGCGAGGTGGTATTTGCGTCCGGAATTCTCTGCCGGCACCGCCGGGCGCGGTTTCGTTTTTTGCCACTGGCCCGAGTCTCCTATCCCCAGTTTCAGCTCCAGCTCTGTACCCTCGACGGGGACGGAGCCCCCTCGGTCTGGATCCGGTCGATTCTGCTGCCGGCGTGGGTGACCCCCGGGGCCCGCTGGATCGCCGATCAGCCCGCCCGCACGGCAGACTTTTCGTACCCTCGTTCGGTCTCCGCCGCCACCGGCCGCTGCGTATGGAAGGTGTCGCGCGGCGCGACCTTGACGGTCGAAGCCGAGCCGGGAAGTCCGTCGCTCGGTGACGGGCCGGCTCTGGGATCCTGGGAGCGCACGGTCTCGTATCTGGGTCGCCGACCGGCTGCCTACGCCACCGGAGCCCGCGGTCTCCATCACCTGCTATTCGAGCCCGCAACCGACAACGTGGTCCCGATGACCGCCACGGTTCGCCGTAACGACCTGCTCGGCAAGTGTCTTTCGATGGGTAACGGGGCGGGTCGTGTGGGTGAAGACTGGCCGGAGCTGCACTCGGCCTGGCTCTGCCCGCCGATGGCGGCATCGTTTGTCGCCGCCCGGGTCCCCGTGGGGCCGGTCGGGAACCGGATCCCCGCCCCAGGCTAACCCCGGCCGCCGACCGCCCCTCTGATATCTTTCTGCCGATGATCGAGTCCCCGGTGGCCGTGGCGGCGGCCCTCACGGCCATCGCCGCGTTTTTTTTCTGGCTCCAGCGGGTCACCGGGTGGAAGCTCTTTCGCTACATCATCCCGCTGATCTGGATCTACGCCACGCCGGTGGTGTTGCGCAACGTCGGTGTGCTGCCGGAGTCCTCACCGACGTACGACGTGCTGCGCCACGTGGGGCTGCCGGTGGTCATCGTGCTGCTCCTGGTGTCGGTCGACGTCGGGGCCGCGGTGAGGGTGATGGGCAAGGGCGTCCTGGTAATGCTCATGGGGACACTGGGCATCATGATCGGCGCCCCGGTGGGCTATCTGGTCGTCCATCGTTGGCTGGCGCCCGATGCCTGGACCGGATTTGGCGCCCTGGCGGGGAGCTGGATCGGCGGCACCGGCAACCTGGCCGCCGCGGCCCACGCGTTGGGAACTTCGGAGGAACAGTTCGGGCTGGCGGTGCTGGCCGACACGGTGATCTACATCGGTTGGCTGCCCCTGCTGCTGGTGTCAAAGAATTTCGCCGCGCAGTTCAACCGCTGGACCGGGGTCTCGGACAAGCGCCTGGCCGAGATGGAGGCCGCGGCGGCGGCGGAGGCCAAGGAAGAGCGGCCGGCGTCGTTTCGCGACTATCTCAACCTCGGCGCGATCGCGTTTGCGGTGACGTGGTTTGCCGGCTGGCTGGCGGAGAGGTTGCCCCCGGTGGAGGCCGGGGGTGAAACCGTCATCTCGAAATCGACCTGGGTGGTGCTGCTGGTCACAACGCTGGGCATCGCCCTGTCGTTTACACGCGCCAAGCAGATCCCCGGCTCGCACGAGCTGGCGATGGCGATCCTCTACGTCTTTGTCGCCCGGATGGGTGCGACGGCGTCGCTTGCCGGGTTTGCTCAGGCGCCGGCGTTCCTCGTCGGCACGGCGATCTGGATCGCGATCCACGGGCTGTTCTGCCTCGCCGGCGCGTGGCTGTTCAAGGTCGACGTGCACAGCGCGGCCATTGCTTCAGCGGCCAACGTCGGGGGCGCCGCCTCGGCACCGGTAGTGGCGGCGCACCACCGCGAGAGCCTGGTGCCGGCCGCGATCCTGATGGCCCTGATCGGCTACGCCCTGGGTAACTATCTGGCGATCGTCACCGGTCATCTGTGCCGCATTGTGGGAGGTGGTTGATGGGGCGGCCGACTCAGCGCATCGCCATCCTGCCGGGAGACGGCATCGGCGTCGACGTGACCGCCGAAGCGGTCAAGATGCTCTCGGCCGCCGCCGAGCGCTGGCAGCTACCGCTCGAGCTGGTCGAGCTCCCCTGGAACGCCGACCGCTATCTCGAGATGGGTGAGAGCGTCCCCGAGGGCGGGATGGAGGACTTGCGGGAAAACTACGCGGCCATCCTGATCGGCGCCTACGGCGACCCCAGGGTCCCCGACATGAAGCACGCCGCCGACATCCTGCTCGGCATCCGGTTCGAGCTCGACCTCTACATCAATTATCGTCCCATCAAGCTCTACGACGAGCGTCTCTGTCCGCTCAAGGACAAGGGCACCGCCGATGTCGATTTTGTGGTCTTTCGCGAGAATACCGAGGGTGCCTATGTGGGCGTGGGCGGCAACTTCAAGCGCGGGACCCCCGATGAGGTCGCGGTGCAGGAAGAGATCAACACCCGCAAGGGCGTCGAGCGGATCGTGCGCGCCGCCTTCGAATACGCGCGGCGAGAGAATCGCCGCGGGGTGTGCATGACGGACAAGTCCAATGTGATGCGCTTTGGTCACGACTTGTGGCAGCGGTGCTTCGCGGATGTCGCCGCGGAATACCCGGAGATCGAGGCCAGCCATCTGTTTGTCGACGCGCTGACCATGCAGATGGTGCGCCGACCCGAGATGTTCGATGTCATCGTGACCAACAACATGTTTGGCGACATCGTTACCGACCTGGGCGCCGCCCTCCAGGGCGGGCTGGGCATCGCGGCCTCGGCGAATCTCCACCCGGGCAGGACATCGATGTTCGAGCCGGTCCACGGCTCGGCGCCCAAGTACGCCGGGACCGACCGCGCCAACCCGGTGGCGGCGGTGCTGTCGGCCGCCATGCTGCTCGATCATCTCGGTCACGGAGAAGCGGCCGAGGGGGTCGAGGAGGCGGTGACCGCCTCGATCCGCGAGGGCGTGACCACGGCCGATCTGGGCGGCGGCGCCACCACCACACAAGTGGGCGACTTTCTCGCCACGCGTGTGGCAGCGGCTCAGCCGGTCGGCTAGGTGAGCGCTGGACCCGCTTGACGCCCGCGAGTGGCGGAAGCCAAACTCGGGCGGCGTGAGCCAGGCTTCTCCTACCCCCGTCCAGATTGCCGCCGAGCTCGCCGAGACCGTTTTCGGCCAGGATGCGGCGATCCAGGAGATCTCGGTCGCGATGGCCAAGAAGCTGGCCGGAATCGCCACCGGGAACGTGCTGCTGATCGGTTCCTCGGGATCGGGGAAGACCACGCTGATGCGCGCGGTCGAGGCCTTTCTCTCCCGCCACCCCTCGCTCGCCGACCGCTCCACACTGGTCCGGGTGCACGCCAACATCCTGGCGCAGGAGGCCGAAGAGGGAGCGCCCGGCGAGAGATTGCTGCGCCGGCTGATGGAGCGTGCTCGCGAACAGCTTGGTGAGGACGCCCCCTTGGAGTCCTGTCTCGAGCGGATCGCCCAAGGCATCGTTTTTGTCGACGAAATCGACAAGATCCGGGCGTCGATCGGGGGCGATCCCCACGTCGCCGGCATCCGGGCGCAGGAAGCGCTCTTGACGGTGATGGAGAACGAGCGCCTCCCGCTCCATCTTCCGGACGCGGCCGGCGGTGGCCGTACGTTTCTGGACACTCGCGGCATTCTGTTTGTCGCCGCGGGCGCCTTCGAGGGTCTCTATGACGCGGTCTACGATCGGGTCACGGTCGGACAGGACCGCGGCGCGCTCCAGCCGGTCACGGTCCTGGATTCCCAGGGTGTGCACGAGGAGACGTCGTTCTCGTTGCGCGAGTGGCTGAGAAGCGCGGACCTCTTTGACTATGGGATGTCGCCGCAGTTTCTCTCCCGGTTCGACGGTGTCGTTTTGTTGGAGAACCTGGGGGAGAAAGAGCTTTTCGAGATCTTTGTCGACGGCGAGGACTCGCCGCTGGCCGCCAGCCGAGACTTCTTCGCCCGTTTTGGCATCGTGCTCGAGCTCTCGCCGCAGGCCGCGCGCGCAATCGTCCGCGCCGCGGCCACCGAGCCCAGGCTGGGAGCCCGGGCGATCAAGGAGGTCTTCCGGCGGGTGATTCGGCCCTACGAGTTCGGCCCGCCCGAGCACGCCGACGAGGGGACCCTTCGGATCGACGTGGCGCAGGTCGAGGCGGCGCTGGCGTAGTTTCGGCTCAACGAGCCGGCGAGACTAGAGCGCGGTCACACGGACGACTTCCTGGTACGAGGTCACGCCGTCCGAGAGCTTGCGCAGCGCCGACTGCCGGAGCGTGCGCATACCGTTTTTGACCGCCTCGCGCTTGATGCGGGCGGCATCGGCGCCCTCCAGGACCAGAGCCTGAATCGCCTCGTCGACCGGCAGGATCTCGAAGATCGCCGTTCGGCCCAGATGTCCCGTCCCCCGGCACTCTACACAGCCGTCGCCGATCTTGACTTGCACTCGCCGGCCCTCGGGCACCGAGAGCCGGAGCGTTTTGGTCTCGAGCGGGCTCAGCACGTGGTCGGTGGAGCAGTGGGGGCAGATCTTGCGGGTCAGACGCTGCGCCACCACACCGATCAGGGTCGACGAGATCAGGTAGGGCTCGATGTCGAGATCCGCCAGCCGGGTGATCGAGGCGGCCGCGTCGTTGGTGTGCAGGGTCGAGAACACCAGATGCCCGGTCAGCGCGGCCTGCACCGCGTATTGGGCGGTCTCGGAGTCGCGGATCTCGCCCACCATGATCACGTCCGGGTCCTGCCGCAAGATGTGCCGGAGGGCGGTGGCGAACCCGATCCCGGCCTTGCGCTGCACCGCGGTCTGGTTGAGCTCCTCGTCGACCATCTCGATCGGGTCCTCGATCGTGGTGACGTTCAGCTCGCGGCTGGCGACCGTCTTGAGCGCCGAGTAGAGCGTCGTCGTCTTGCCCGAGCCGGTGGGCCCGGTGACCAGGATGATTCCGTGGGGCCGGGTAATGAAGTCGTTGAACTTGTCCAGCTCGTCGAGGAAAAAGCCCAGGTTCTCGAGCTCCTGGCTGAGCATCTCGGGGTCGAAGATCCGCAGCACGACTTTTTCGCCAAACGCCACCGGCAGGGTCGATACGCGCAGCTCGACTTCGAGACCCCCACGGGTGGTCTTGACCCGCCCGTCCTGGGGCCGGCGTTTCTCCGCGATGTCGAGGCGCGACACGGTCTTGAGCCGATTGACCACCGCCTTGTGGACGACCTTGGGGATGGTCTGGATGTCGTGCAGCACGCCGTCGATCCGGAAACGAATCAACGACAGGTCCCGTTTGGGCTCGATATGAATGTCGCTCGCCCGGGTGTCGTAGGCGTGCTGGAGCATGAACTCGACGGCGTTGACGACATGCTTGTCGCTCGATTCGATCTCGGCCGAGCTGCGCATCTTGACGAGCTGCTCGAGATTGCCCAGATCGAAGCCCGCCTGGAGGTCGTCTTCGGCTCGCTTGACCGAATGCCGAAGGCCGTAGAATTCGTTGATCGCGCGCAGAATCTCCGGTTCGGAGGCCACCTTGACTTCGATCTCGCGGCCGACGATGCGCCGGTAGGAGTCGATGGCCTCAATGTCGTAGGGGTCGGCGCAGGCCACCTGCAAACGGCCGTCCGATACCCCGAGCGGCAACATGCGATGCCGTTTGGCAAACGGCCTCGACATCCGGGCTTCGATGAAGTCGGCGTTGAGCTTCAAGGGGTCGATGCGCACGAACTCGACGCCGGCGTCGCGCGCGATGGCACGCGCTACGTCGATCTCGCCGACGATTCGCTCCGATTGCCCGCGGTGGGGAAGAGCCAACTGTTCGATCACGTCGTAGGCGGGTGTCTGTTGCTCGAAGGAGCGGGGATTGCGGGGCCGGGCCGGCACCAGCTTGGCCTCACGCCGGATCTCCTCGCCCTGCTCACCGCTCAGGACACCCTGGCGCACCAGAATCTCGGCGACCGTTGCGGGGCGGAGAGTCATGCGGATCCGACTCTAGCGTGTCACCGTTCTTCCTGAAGCTCCAGAAGCCGTTTTCGACCGGCCCGGTCCGGGCCGCCTATAATTGTTTTTGTCATGACCCTGTCCGAATCCGACCTGATCTACGACTGGAACCGCCCCGAGGGTGCCGCGCCCGAGCCCGCTCGCGGGCATGTCGAGGTCAATGACGAGACGCTGCGCGACGGGCTGCAGTCGCCGTCGGTCAAGACGCCGACGATCGAGCAGAAGCTCGAGATTCTCCACAAGATGGCCGAGCTGGGGATCGACTCCGCAAACATCGGCCTGCCGGGCGCCGGACCACACGTGGTCGACTCGGTACGCCGCCTGGCGCAAGAGATCGTCGAGCAGAAGCTGCCGATCGTGGCCAACTGCGCGGCGCGGACGGTGCGCCGGGACATCGAGCCCATCGTCGAGATCTCTCAACAGGTCGGTCTGCCGATCGAGGTGGCGTGTTTTATCGGTTCGAGTCCGATCCGGCAGTACACCGAGGGGTGGGACGTCGACCGGCTCGTCGCGTTGACCGAAGAGGCCGTCCAGATGGCGGTGGACGAAGGCCTGCCGGTGATGTTTGTGACCGAGGACACCACCCGGGCCGCTCCCGACGATCTGCGCCGGCTCTACACCGCGGCGGTCGAGTCGGGAGCGCGCCGGGTCTGCATCGCGGACACCGTCGGGCACGCGACCCCGGACGGAGCGCGGCATCTGGTCGGCTTTATCCGCTCGCTGGTTGACTCGCTGGCCGACGACGTCCGCGTGGACTGGCACGGTCATCGCGACCGCGGCCTGGCGGTTGCCAACACCCTGGCGGCGGCCGAGGCCGGCGCCGATCGGTTGCACGCCACGGCGTTGGGCATCGGCGAGCGCTGTGGCAATACCTCGATGGATACGCTGCTGGTCAACTTGTGTCTGCTCGATTGGAGCCGGAGAGATCTCACCGCGCTGCCGGACTATTGCCGGTTGGTGGCCGAGGCGACCGGTGCGGCGCTGCCGGACAACTACCCGATCGTCGGCAAGGACGCGTTTCGCACCGGTACCGGGGTCCATGCGGCGGCCATCATCAAGGCACAGGAAAAAGGCGACGACTGGCTCGCCGACCGGGTCTACTCCGGCGTTCCGGCCTCGCTTCTCGGGCGCCGGCAGGAGATCGAGATCGGTCCGATGAGCGGCCGGTCAAATGTCGTCTACTGGCTGCGGGCCCACGGCGCCGAGCCGGTCGACGAGGTGGTCGACGAAGTCTTTCGCCGGGCCAAGGAATCGGAGACCCTTCTGGCCGAAGGGGAGATCCGCTCGATCTGCGACGCTCGCGGGCTCGAGCTCCGGTCGTAATCCGATTTGACGCCATCGCCTTCGCAGCGGCTCCTGGATCGATATCTCGACACGTTGTCGCACGAGCGGGGTCTGGCGCCGCTGACCGTGGAGGCCTACCGCCGCGACCTGTCCCGCCTCGTCCGGCGCCTGGAGCGGGGTGGCCAAACGCTTCTGGACGCCGGTCTGGAGCACCTCACGGCCCATCTGCGAGCGCTGCGGCGCGAAGGGCTCGCGCCGAGCTCGGTTCGCCGCGCGCTGGTGGCGATTCGCGGCCTGTTCGCCCATCTGGTCGAGAACGGCGAGCGCGCCGACGATCCGGCGGTCAATCTGGTGCCGCCGCGCAAGTGGCGTCGGCTGCCCAGGGTGCTGGCCGAGGGAGAGGTCGAGGCACTGTTGCAGGCTCCCGACACCTCGACCGATCTCGGTCTGAGGGACCGGGCGATGATCGAGCTTCTCTACGCCTCGGGTCTCCGCGTCAGCGAGCTGGTCGGTCTGCGGCTGGCCCAGCTCCGGCTCGACGTCGGCTTTGTGCTGGTGATGGGCAAGGGCTCACGCGAACGAATGGTCCCGGTCGGTGAGCAGGCGGAGGCCTGGGTGCAGCGCTATCTCGACACGGCTCGCCCGCGGCTGGCCAAGGGACGGCACGACGTGGTCTTTGTCAACCGGACGGGGGCGGGTTTGACCCGCCAGGGGTTCTGGAAGATCCTGCGCGGGCATGGCACCACCGCCGGTCTGAACCGCCTGTCGCCGCACGTGCTTCGCCACAGCTTTGCGACCCACCTGCTCGAGCACGGAGCCGACCTGCGGGCCGTCCAGGCGATGCTCGGTCACTCCGACATCTCGACCACCGAGATCTATACTCACATCCACGAACAACGCCTCCGGAGCCTGTACGAGCGATTCCATCCCCGATCCTGAGGCGCCATCGGTCCCGATGAAAAGAACGCGCGGCTTTTTTGTTCTGGTCTGGGCCGGCGTGGGCCTGATGACCGCGACCACGGCCTTCTCCGAGCTGGCGGTCTTTTCGAGCGGGCACTTTCTGCGCGTCTCGGCCTTCGAAGTCACAGAGGGGAAGGCGCGGCTCCAGCTCGAGTCCGGCGGGGTGATGACGGTACCGCTCGTCATGGTCGAGCGCCTGATCGACGACGAGATCCTGCCGCCGGTGGAGACGGCCGACGTCAGACCAGCCGACAGCCGAGGGTTGGAGCTGGGATTTCGGCCGACCGACGAAGTCCCCGAGACCCCCTTTGGTCAGTTGATCTTCGACACCGCCAAACGGCACGAGGTCAATCCGAGCCTGGTAGCTGCGATGGTACGCGCCGAGTCGGCCTTCGACGCTCGGGCGGTATCGGTCAAGGGGGCGCGTGGGTTGCTGCAGTTGATGCCCGCCACGGCGCGGCGGTTTGGCGTCCCCGAGCGGCGGCTGTTTGAGCCCGAATCCAACTTGGAGGCCGGGGTGCGCTACATCAAGTGGCTTCGGGGGCGGTTCTCGGACGATCTGCCGCGGGTCCTGGCGGCCTACAACGCCGGCGAGGCCAACGTGGATCGTTACGGCGGTGTGCCTCCCTTTCGAGAGACCGTCGGCTACATTCGCCGCATCTACTCGTTTCTGGGTTTAGAGGCCAGCGAAGCGCTTTAAGCGCTCTAATCGGCGGGCGCTGCGCGGAAGCGCATTGCCACCAGCGTCTGGTCATCGACCGCCGGCTCGCCGGCCGCGTGTTGGGCGACGGCGTTCAACAGCCGATTGCGCGCATCGGCGGCCGCGCCGACTACGCCACGCAGGCTCTCCCGGGTGCGCTCGTAGCCAAAGGGCTCGCCCGCCGGGTCGGTGATCTCGATCAATCCGTCCGAGAGCCACACGAGAATGTCGTCGGTTTTCAGGTCGAGCACCCGCTGCCCGTACTGCTCGCCCAGGGCGCCCAGCGGGTTGCCGGGGAGCAGGATCTCTTCGACCTCGCCGTTCCGCAGCAGATAGGTCGGCGGGTGCCCGGCGTTGGTGAGCTCGAGGGTGCCGGCGCGGAAATCGACCAAGCCCACCGTGGCGGTGACAAAAAAACGATCCTCGGTCTGGGCCCGTACCATCCCCGAGAGCCGGCGGAGGATCTCTACCGGCGCCTTGGCCTCTTCGACCAGGATCACCAGGGCGGCTTTGAGCATCGCCATTCTCAAACCGGTCGGCAGCCCATGGCCCGAGACGTCGGCGATCACCACCGCGATCCGCGAGTCGTCGATGCGCAAGATGTCGAAGTAGTCCCCGCCGATGGCGGCGCTGGGCTCGAAGAGGGTCGAGAACTCGAGCGCCTCGGAGGAGGGGAGATCGCTGGGCAGCAGGCTTTGCTGCAGGTTGCGGGCGATCTGAAGCTCTTTTTCAAGCGACTCCTTCTGCGCCGCGGTCGACACCAGGGTCTCGAGGTTGGCGGACATCTGGTTGAACGAGCGCTGCAGCTCGCCCACTTGGTCGGTGCGGCGAACCGGGATGCGGGTCGAGAAGTCGCCGCTTTGCACGGCGGCGGTCGCGCGGCTCAGCCGGTTCACCGCTCGGCTCAAGGTGTAGATGAGAACGAGTGCCATGGCGGCGGCGATGGCGTAGATCGAGCCCAGCAGACCGGTGACACCCACCAGACCGGCGAGGATCGCGGTGTCGACGTCGAGCGAGCTGGAAAAAAGGTGTTTGGTGACCAGCGAGAGGTCGCCGTTGAGGTTGGCGGTGACGTAGTCGGCGACCACCGCGCCGTTCTCGACCGACCGCAACGCGCCCGATACTTCGCTCCACCACAGAAACGGGCGGTCGAGCCACCCTGGGTCCTCACCCCGCTCGGCGAGAAACGCGCGCCGATCCTGCAGACCGCTCCGGTCCCCAAAGGGATGGAGTGAAAAGCCGCGGCCCCCGAGATCGAGCCGCCAGCGGGCCTGTTTGCGGGGATCGTCCGAGCGCAAAAGCCCCACCCACAACTGTGTCCGGCGCATGAGCTCCGCCTCGGCGCTTTCGGGCAGGAAGGTCACCACCAGACGCTGCCCCTTGCGGGCGGCGGCGAGCAGGGTGGGCGAGCCGTCCGGGAGCACAAAGTACTCGACGGTGCGCTCGCGTTCCGCCGGGGATTCGTCGGGGTCCGCCAGCCCGGCGAGAGCGCTGGGCCATAGATAGGGAAGCCGCGAGTCCCCCTCGGTTTTTTTGCCGCGCTCGTACACCGCGTAGGCCACCCCGGCCGGCGGAGTCGATGCCGAAGCCGCCTTCGCGTCGGCCAGTTTCTCCTGCGCCGCGCGGGCCAGGTCGCGCTGGACGGCCGAAGCCGCATCGCGGTAGAGATGGCCGAGAAAAAAGCCGCAAAGCAGATAGGCGTTGAGCAGGATCAGCGCGGCCACCATCGGGATCGGCAGGACACCGATCAAAAAGTAAGAAAACGCCAACCGGCGCCCGACCCGCCAGAGAAAAACCCGCGACAGCCTCCAGCCCAGCCAGAGCAGAAAGAGAAGGACGGCACACGCCAGCGAAAACATCCCGAGCCGGACGAGCCAGGGACTGCCGGCCATCGAGCCCAGCGCCCACATGGCGCCCGCGACCAGCCCAAGGGTGATTGGAAGCAAGAACAGGAATCGTCTCATCGCGTCTCGGCCGGCCGGCGCCGGCACCTCTGTCCATACGTCGAAGTCGGCGGGGAGTTGGGCTCACGAGTTCCACACGGACCGGCGGGCCGCCGGATCGAGTAGAATTCGTGTTGTCGTGGCATTCCACGGATCATAGCTTGGGGCTTGCCCCGACAGAGCCCAGATCGCCGGCTCCGCCGGCGTAGAAAGCAGGAGGAGACGTCAGTTGTCACGAGTTCCCCGCGCCCAGGAACATCTCAAGACCGGTTTTTCGAGCGAAGCCGCGGCCGCCGCCCGCTACCGCGCCTCGGCACGGAGCGCCGCGGCCGAAGGACGGCCGGAGCTCGCCCGCCGCTGGATCGAGCTGGCGGAAGCCAAGGACGAGCTGGCGGCGATCCTTCTGGAGGCGGCCGGTCAGGTGCGGCCGCCGGAACGAGCACTGGCCGACGCGCTCGCCGAGGAGCGTTACGAAAACGACGTCCTCTACCCCAAGATGATCCGTGACGTGCGGGACGACGCCGAGGGGGTGTTTCGGCAGGTCATCGCCGCCCAGCAGGAGCACGTCGAGCGGCTGGAAAAACTGCGTGCCGAGGTGCGATCCGCGGCCGGCGGCGACCTCGGTTAGACGGCTTGGTTCCACTGGGTACTTGGGCTAGGATTCCCGGCGGGCCGAGCGGGCTGTCCCCACGCCGCGCCACGACGACAACAGGTACCTGAGATCCACTTCGATGATCGGCGAATCCTGGGTCACGACCACCTTCGAGAAGCTCGAGGAGTGGGGCCGGAGCAACTCGTTTTGGCCGCTTCCCTTTGGCACCGCGTGTTGCGCCATCGAGTTCATGGGGGTCGTTTCGAGCCACTACGACATGGCGCGGTTTGGCTACGAGGTGGTGCGGTTCTCGCCTCGCCAAAGCGACGTCATGATTGTCGCCGGCACGATCACGGACAAGATGGCGCCGGTCCTCAAGAAGATCTACGACCAGATGCCCGATCCCAAGTGGGTGATCTCGATGGGCGCTTGCGCCTGTTCCGGCGGCTTTTACCGTGCCTATCACGTGATGCAGGGGATCGACGAGATCGTCCCGGTGGATGTCTACGTCCCCGGCTGTCCGCCCAGTCCCGAAGGTCTGATGTACGGCATCCTTCAACTGAAAGAAAAGATCGAGCGCGACACCAAAAAGCGCAGAAAGAGAGAAAAAGCCGAGCGTGCCGACGACGACGGCTCCGCCGCCGCTGCTTGATCGCTTTCCCACCGACAGCATCCGACCTCACGAGGGTCTAGACCAGCCCACCTGGACCGTCCGTCGCGAGATCCTGGCCGATCTGGCGCGCGAGCTGTCGGCGGACCCGGAGACTGGCTTCGACCTTTTGTTGGACCTGTGCGGCGTCGACTACCCCGACCGCGAGGAGCGGTTCGAGGCGGTCTACCATTTGAAGTCCTTGCGCGGGGGCAACCGGTTGCGGCTCAAGGTGCCGGTGCCGGAAGACGATCCGGTGCTACCGTCTCTCATCGGCGTGTGGAAGGCCGCCGATTGGTTTGAGCGCGAGGCGTACGACATGTTCGGGCTGCGCTTCGAGGGCCACCCCAATCTACGCCGGATTCTCACCCACGAGGCGTTCCAGGGACACCCGCTGCGCAAGGACTACGACCCGGCCCGGCGTTGGATCCTCACCGAGGACAAGGTGTACCGGCCGCAACCCGAGCCGCCGGCGGCCGGGGACGACGACATGTTCGAGCGCATGACGATCAACATCGGTCCCTCGCATCCGGCGATGCACGGGACGTTTCGCGTGGTCGCGGCGCTGGACGGGGAGATCATCAGCTCGAGCGAGGTGGAGATCGGCTACCTGCACCGTTGTTTTGAAAAAATGGCGGAGACCCACACCTGGCAGCAGGTCATCCCCTATACCGATCGCCTCAACTACTGCTCGTCGTTTATCAACAACGTCGGCTACTGCCACGCCGTGGAGTCCCTTCTCGGGGTCGAAGTGCCGCCGCGGGCGGTGTGGGCGCGAACCATCCTGTCGGAGTTCTCCCGCATCATGGACCATTGCGTTTGCAACGGCTCGACGCTGGTGGACTCGGGAGCGTTGACCAACTTCTGGTACCTGTTTCAGCCACGTGAGGAGATCTACGGGCTGCTCGAGGCCTGCTCCGGCGCCCGATTGACGGTCTCCTATTGCCGCATCGGGGGTCTGGCGGCGGACCTTCCTCCGGACTTCGAGGCCCGCTGCCGCTCGCTTCTCGAAACCATCCCGGGATTTGTCGACGACGTCGAGAAGCTTATCCTCAGCAACCGCATCTGGCTCGACCGGGCGGTCGGTATCGCGGCCATCAGCGGCGAGGAAGCGGTCAACTGGGGCTGGACCGGCCCCTGTCTGAGAGCCTCCGGCGTCGACTATGACGTACGTCGGGATCATCCCTACGATCTCTACGACACGGTCGAGTGGGACGTGCCGGTGTTTTTCGGCGGCGACGTCCACGATCGTTTCAGGGTGCGGATGGCCGAGATCCGCGAGTCGCTCAAGATCATCCGCCAGCTGCTGGACCGCGGTATGCCGGAAGGGCCCTTTATCGTCGACGACCCGCATATCGCCCTGCCTCCCAAGGAGGTCGCCTACAACCAGATGGAGGCGATGATCTACCACTTCAAGCTGATCATGGATGGCATCCAGGTGCCGCCGGGGGAGGTCTACTCGATGGTCGAGGGCGCCAACGGCGAGCTCGGTTTCTACGTCCTG
Source organism: Candidatus Multivoradales bacterium (assembly GCA_965224065.1). Taxonomy (GTDB): domain Bacteria; phylum Acidobacteriota; class Thermoanaerobaculia; order Multivoradales; family JAHEKO01; genus JAOTZA01. The sequence continues at coordinate 1,527,007 of CBDCYF010000005.1, read as the reverse complement.
AGCGATGGCTCCGGCAAGCCATACCGGATCAAGGTCCGGCCGCCCTGTTTCCCCATCTTTTCGGCCTTTTCGCAGCTCATCAACGGCGGTACGGTCTCCGACGCGGTGGTGTCGCTGGGCGGGCTCAACGTCATCGCCGGGGAGCTCGAGCGATGACTCCGCGTGGGGCGCACCCGTCAGAGCCGGCCGCCTACAAGTACACGCTGGCCGAGAAGCTCTATCTGCCGCTTCTGGCCGGCATGTGGGTGACGCTGCGCCATTTTGTGCGCAATCTCTTCGGGCGCGGCAAGACCTACACCATCCAGTACCCGGAGGAGCGGCGCGCCTATTCGCACCGCTACCGCGGTCACCACATTCTCACTACCCGGCCTGATGGCTCGCTGCGCTGTGTGGCCTGTTTTCTGTGCGCCGCCGCCTGCCCGGCCGAGTGCATCCACATCGAAGCCGGCGAGCACCCGGACGTCAACATCGAAAAATACCCGCTGCTCTACAACATCGATATGCTCCGGTGCGTGTTCTGCGGCTACTGTGTGGACGCCTGCCCGGAAGAGGCCATCATCATGAGCAACAACCACGATATGGCCTACTTCGATCGCGGCCAGTCGGTGGTGACCAAAGAAGAGCTGCAAAAGCCCTACGCCTACGATGAGTCGCTGCTGGGCTACCGGCCGCGATACCCCGAGGAGGAGGCTCAGCACGCCGCGCTCCGGCACGGGCTGGTGGATCTGGTCGAGGAAGCCCGTCGCCAGGGTGCCTCGGCCGCGCGGGCCGCTTCGTGATGGGTTTGCCGCGATGAAACTCGAGTTCTTTCGACAATTTTCGAAATTGCCCCTTTTTTTTCTCGGAGACCAGACCACGCGATGAGTACCGAAGCCCCAACCTCGAACAAACAGCAAACGCCGGTCGCCAGCGAGACGCTCGGCGAAGTCGTCGTCCGGTTTGCCGGCGACTCGGGCGACGGGATGCAGCTAACGGGCACCCAGTTCACCAGCACCTCGGCCCGGCTGGGCAACGACCTGGCGACCCTGCCCGACTTTCCCGCCGAGATTCGCGCCCCCGCCGGGACCCTGCCGGGTGTCTCGGCCTTTCAGGTCCGGATCGCGGACTTCGACATCCACACCCCGGGACACCGGCCGGACGTGCTGATCGCCATGAACCCGGCGGCGCTCAAGAAGTCGATCGCGGATCTAAAGCCCAATGGGATCCTGATCGCCAACACCGACGAGTTCAAACCCGGCAACCTCAAGAAGGCCGGCTACGAGGTCGATCCGCTGGAGGACGATTCTCTGGCCGGCTACCGGGTGCATACCGCCGATATCACCACCATGACCATGCGGGCGCTCAAGGACAGCCCGCTCGACGGCCGGGCCAAGAACCGCAGCAAGAATTTCTTTGCGCTGGGCATGGTCTATTGGCTCTTCAGCCGGCCGATGGATACCTCGATCGAGTGGCTCAACAAGAAATTCAAAAACCGTCCCGAGGTCGCCGAAGCCAACATCACGGCGATGAAGGCCGGCTACAACTTTTGCGATATCACGCAGATCTTCCAGACCCGCTACGAGGTCGATCCGGCGACACTGCCGCCCGGCACCTACCGCAACATCATGGGCAACAGCGCCGTGTCGCTGGGACTGGTGGCGGCCAGCCGCCGCAGCGGCCTGCCGCTCTTTCTCGGCTCCTACCCGATCACTCCGGCGAGCGACATTTTGCACGAGCTGTCGCGGTACAAGACGTTTGGGGTGACGACGTTTCAGGCCGAAGACGAGATCGCGGCGGTGTGCGCGTCCATCGGCGCCGCGTTTGGCGGCGCGCTGGCGGTCACCACGACCAGCGGCCCCGGTCTGGCGCTCAAGTCCGAGGCCATCAACCTGGCGGTCATGGTGGAGCTGCCGCTGGTGATCTGCAACATCCAGCGCGGCGGCCCGTCGACCGGGCTGCCGACCAAGACCGAGCAATCGGATCTTTTACAGGCGATGTACGGGCGCAATGGAGAATCGCCCCTGCCGGTGCTGGCCGCGTCTTCGCCCTCGGACTGCTTCGACACCACGCTCGAGGCCTGCCGGATCGCCACCAAGTACATGGTTCCGGTGATGCTGCTGTCCGACGGCTATATCGCCAACGGCTCGGAACCGTGGCTGCTGCCAAAGGTCGAAGACCTTCCCGACCTGCGCGTCGATTTCTGGACCGACGCGGACGGTTTTGCCCCCTACCGGCGGGAAGAGAAGACCCTGGCGCGGCCGTGGGCGATCCCGGGCACACCGGGTCTGGAGCACCGGATCGGCGGTCTGGAAAAGGAGGACGTCAGCGGCAATGTGTCCTACGATCCCGCCAATCATCAGCGGATGACCGATCTGCGGGCGGCAAAGGTAGACGGTATCGCGAACGACATCCCCGAGCTCGAAGTCCACGGCGACGAGGACGCCCCGGTGTTGATTCTGGGCTGGGGAAGCACGAACGGCTCGATCACCGGCGCCGTCAACATCATGCGCGCGGCGGGCCAGAAGGTCGCGCGGGCGCATCTCAGATACATCAATCCCTTCCCGCGTAACCTCGGCGAGGTCCTGGCGCGCTTCGAGCGCGTCCTGGTACCGGAGATGAACGGCGGCCAGCTCGCCCTGCTGCTCCAGGGGCGCTACCTCAAGAAGATCGACAGTTACAGCAAGGTCGAGGGCAAGCCGTTTTTTCGCGACGAGATCATTCAAAAGGTCAAGGAAATCACCGGGGGTGAGCATGTCAACTGAGCTGCCCGTTCTGACCCGCAAGGACTTCCAGTCCGACCAGGAGGTGCGCTGGTGCCCGGGGTGCGGGGACTACGCGATCCTCAAGTCGGTCCAGATGGTGCTGCCAAAGCTCGGCATCCCAAAGGAGAAGTTTGTCGTCGTCTCGGGCATCGGTTGCTCGAGCCGGTTCCCGTATTACATGGACACCTATGGTTTCCACACCATCCATGGCCGGGCGCCGGCGATCGCCACGGGATTGAAGACCAGCCGTCCGGAGCTCGATGTCTGGGTGGCGACGGGTGACGGCGACGCCATGTCGATCGGCGGCAACCACTTGATCCACCTGTTGCGGCGCAACGTCGGTGTCAAGGTGCTGCTCTTCAACAACCGCATCTACGGGTTGACCAAGGGTCAGTACTCACCCACCAGCGAGCTGGGGAAACGCACCAAGTCCACGCCAGTGGGCTCGCTCGACAACCCTTTCAACCCCCTGGCGCTCGCCCTGGGAGCCGGCGCCACCTTTGTCGCGCGTAGCGTCGACATCTTCCAGAAACACCTGCAGGACGTCCTCGCCAAAGCGGCCGCGCACCGGGGGACGGCTTTTATCGAGATCTACCAGAACTGCAACATTTTCAACGACCGCGCCTTTGCCTACATGACCGAGAAGACGGTGCGCGACGAGCAGACGTTGCATCTGGAGGACGGGCAGCCGCTCATCTATGGGCGCAAGAAAGACCGCGGAATTCGCTTCAACGGCGGCGAGCTGGAGAGTTTCGAGCTCGGCACGGAGGGGAGCGAGGAGGAGTGCGTGGTGTGGAACGCACAGAACCCCAACCCGGCGGTGGCATTCTTACTGGCTCAGGCCGGTCCGCCCGAATTTCCCACCCCGATTGGGGTGCTGCGCTCGATCGATCAACCGGCCTATGAGGACATGGTGGTCGGACAGATCGAGCACGAGATCGCCGAGCGCGGCGACGGCAAGCTCGAGGAGCTTCTCTACTCGGGCGAGGTCTGGACCGTGGGCGACGGCGCGCCGGCGTAGAGGGCAGCGTTCGGTCCGCACGGCAGAGCCGGTAGCGGGCGGGGGCAAGCCCCGCCCCTACCTATGAAACGGGCCGTGCCAGGGCGAGCCCGACCCGACCCCTGCCGGGCCACCACGGATTGAAGCGGCCGCCGCCCCTGGCGGCCGGTCCGCTCGAAGGCTGACGACAGAGCATCCCGGTCCAAGGTGCCGGCGGAACGTTGGGAGCCCGCGAGCAGATGAAAACCGTGGGAAACCACAGACCGGCCGCGCGGGCGGACACCGAGGCGCGAGCCGATTTGTGGAGACCACTCCCGCTCGCGCCGTTTCCGCCGACACCCTGGACCGGGATGCACCGCTACTTTTTTTCCACCTCGACCAGATAGGTCTCGTCGCCCACGACCTGGGGGTCGAGCGCGAACTGCCACAGCTCGAGACCGCCAAAGAGCGCCCGGACTCGCGAAAAGCCCTCGGCTTGCAGCCGGGCGGCGAGCTCGACGGCGGCCGACCCGTCGGTGTCGAAGACAACCGCTTCCTGGTCGGTCGATTCGGGCTGCCAGTCCGTGCCGGGGTGGCTCTCGGCCCCACGCAGGGTCCAGCGGCCGCCGGGCTCCTGGATGTCGATCAGCCGCGGCGCCCGGCCCTCGCTCAGCCGGCGAAAGAGCGCGAAGGGCGAGAGCTCGAGTCGAGGATCGAACTGGACGACGGGCTTTTTGTCGTCCCGCAGAAAGGTGGGCATTCGCGGCCGCCGATCGCTAGTCCAGGGGTGCCTCGAGGTCGGACCAGACCAGACCGGAGACCACCTTGGGGAGAAAACGAGTCGACTTGGGAGGCAGCACGTCGCCGTCGGCAATCGCGGCGGAGAAACCCTCCGGGCTCATCGGAGGCAGCCACAAGCCCACGGCGGCCGACCCATCGTCCACCATCTTCCAGGGGTCGTCGGGATCCGAACGGTAGAGAACCGTACCGTCGGTGGTGGCGCTCGGCGAATAGCCCCACTGGGGCAGCAGGGTGCGGTGGAGAAGGACGACCGAGAGCTGGGAGGCGGCCGCCGGGAGATCCGTCGGACCCGCTCCGGGGTCGAGTCGCCACAGCTCGGCACCCTCCGCCGTCCGGACGCCCAGCGCGGGCTGGTCTGCGCCGGCTACCGTAGCGGCCAGTTCGGTACCTGTTTTTGCGGAGACCGGTTCCCTGGTGAGTACACCGGAGTCCAGCCACCGGTTGATGGGCGCCGGTAACACGCGGTGGATCGGGTCGATCGACAGACCGCTGGAGGCCAGGCTGGTGACGACGCAGAGCTTGGCGGCGGCCGCGGTTCCCGGTGCCGCGCCGACCTCCGAGGCATAGAGCCTCGAGGTCTTGTAGCGGTGATGACCGTCGGCGATCAGACCCGAAGAAGAGGCGAGTATTTCTTGATAGCGGGCGATGCGATCCGGCGCCTCGACCCGAAACAGCAGGTGCTCCTCCCCGCCGGCGTCGTGGTGGCGTGCCACCGGGTCGCCTCCGTCGATGTCCTCCTCGAGCAGCGCCTCCAGGAGACCGCGATCGTCGCTCAACAGAAGGACCGGTCCGAAGTCCGCGCGGGTTCGCCGCACCAACTCGAGTCGCTCTTCGACGGTCTTGTCGATCGTCAGCTCGTGGGGCCGGATTACACCTGCAGAGGGCTCCTCCAGACCCACCAACGCAAACACGCCCAGCCGCCGGCCCCCCCGCGCCAGACGGATCTCATACGGGTAGAGGGCGGGCCGCGAATCCGTGCGGATCGCCCCCTCCTCGAGCCAGCTCCTGTGGAGCGTCGCGGCGTGTTCCGCTCCCTCTAGACCGGCCGGGCTGACCGGGCGGGTCAGGTGGACAAAATGATGGGGATCGGAAGCGTGAAACCGGTCCCGATCCTCGTCGTTGATCTGGTCGTAGGGAGGCGCCGCCAGCCGTCCCGGATCGGAGCCGGCGTAGCGCACTCCGCGAAACGCAAAGAGCCGCATGGGGAGCCGATCCTACCTCGACAGAATTAGCGGCGGCGCTGCCCCTGGCGGAGCCTTCGACCGGTCGATGTGGGCTCGTACTAGCCGTCGGCCTCGCTGAGCCGTTTCTCCATCTCGCGCAACCGCTCCTCGAGCTCGTGGATCCGCTCCTCGAGACCGTGGCGGCGGCTGGCCATCTCCTCGAGGCGGGCCTTCCACTCCGGACTGTCCAGCCGCTCGCGAACCCGGCTCAACGCCTCGTCGATCTTTGCCGTCTCGATCTCGATGACCCGGTGGTTGAGCTGGTCGAGATCGATCGGGGGAATCGGCGGGACCTTGGGGATCTCCGGCAGAGGCGCGACGCGCCGCAGCATCCGCCCGAGATCGGCGTGTGTTCGCTCGCGTGTCTCGAGGGTAGCCCCAACGTTCATCATCTTGCCGTCTCGCCAGACCTCCAGACTCACCGTCTCGTTGTCCTCGCGGCGGCCGATGTCACGAATGACCTGTCCCGAGCGCGCCATGGGCTCGCCGTCGATGGCGGTCAGCACATCGCCGGCGCGCAGACCGGCCTCCGCGGCGGGACTGTCGGCACCGATCTCGGAGATCAAGACACCGCTCTCGCCATCGACGCCAAAGTGCTCTCTGAGCTCGGGCGTGATGTCGATCATGCCGATCCCGAGATACGTGCGTTGGCCGAGGCCGAGGATCAGCGGATTGACGTGGTCGCCGACGACAAAAACCTTGGGGTCCTCACCGTCTTCGTCTTCCACGACGACCTTGAGTCGCTGTTTGACGACTTGCTCGTCGGACGCCGGGCCGGTCTCGCCGGGGCTGGGGGAAGCCGCCTGAACCAAGGGGGCAAACGCAACCAAGGTCAGCAAGGCGGCAACCGGGGTGTTCATCTTGGATGGGGTCATGGGGCTCTCCTTTTGCAAGGTCATTCAGTATCGATAGTTCAGATAGCCGGCGTCACCGGCCTCGAGGTAGCGTTGCCCGTTGGGCGCGCCAGGATCGAGGACCGCCTCGTCGATCAGGGCGCCAAGATCGAGAACCAGGTCGACGTCTCCCTCCGAGCCGAGATAGATCACCGGTCGGGTGGCTTGCTCCAGGCCGCGCAGTGTCTGTAGCTCGTCGACCAGTTCCGAGTGCTGGCGTCGGATCTCGCCGGCTTCTTCGGTCAGCGCGCCAATGGGCGGCTCGGGCTTCAGGCCCAGCAGGATCCCGAGGGTCACCGAGGCCGCCGCCAGGGCCGCCAGAGCGGCCCATCGTCGCCCGGCATCGGCCCGGCCGTGGCTCGCCCGGTCGCCCCGCGACAGTGCCTCCATCACCCGGTCGGTGAAGTCGGGAGACGCAGAGAGCGGTTCGAGCCCATCGATTGCTTGGTCCAGTCCTGTCGGGCTCGAGTTACGGGTTGTGGGCTGTTTCACGACCGGACTCCTCTCCAGTACTCCTCGAGGCCGTGGCGGAGCATCTGCCGGCCACGGTGGATTCTCGACTTCACGGTGCCCTCCCGGCAGCCCAGCGAGCGGCCGATCTCGCGGTATGGCCACCCCTGGATCTCGTGCAGCAGTAACGGGGCCCGAAACCGCAGCGGGAGCTCGGCGATCGCCCGCCCGACCACCGTTTCGATCTCCTGTTCGAGGAGCTCGTTTTCCTGCGTTTTTAGCGCTGTCGAGTGACCGTTGCTGTTGGCGAATAGCGTGCTGAGTCGGCGCCATCGGGTCTCGCGCCGCTCCTGGGAGCGCAGCAGGTTGGTGGCGATGCGGAACAGATAGGCGCGCAGAAAGCCGCGCTCCTCGTAGCGGTCGGCGGCCGAGTAGAGGCGCAAGAACGCGTCCTGCGCCAGGTCCTCGGCCCGCTCGTGGCTCCCCGTGAGCCGCGTCAGGTAGTTCACCAGCGGGTCCTTGTGCCGGTCGACGAGGTGCCGGAAGGCGTCGCTCTCCCCTTCGCGGGCGGCGCTCAAGAGCTCCCCGTCGGTCGACTTGTGGTGGTTGCACCTCACCGCGTCCTCACACCTTATAACGCCCGATCGACGGTCGAGTTCCCGCTGAGAAACGCTTTTGCCGCGGGCTCTTAGACCCCATGCGAGCGATCGGGGGTGTGCTAGCATCCGCCCGGCCCTTTTGGGTCCCCGATCGAGAGTTCCTCGCCGGCTTTGGCCGGCGGTTGGCAAGTGTTTGGGAGGCTTGCATGAAAACGAGACAGAGGTTCGTCGCCCTCGCGGTCCTGTGTTTGGGCGCTTTGAGCGCGGGTGTCGCGCTCGGGCAGGATCCGCTGGATGAGATCCGGCGTCAGGCGGCGGCCGGCGACATCGGCGCGGCGTTGGCTGGACTCCGGGAGACACTCGCGGAGGACCCGAACCGGGTCGACGCCGTGTTTCTGCGTGGGGTGTTGCTCTATGAGGCCGGTCGCGTCGAGCCGGCGCGGCGAGCTTTTGAGCGCGTGATTCGGCACAATCCCGAGATGCCCGAGGCGTACAACAACTTGGCGGTGATCCAGGCGGCGGCCGGTGACTACAACGGTGCCATCGAGACCCTCAAAATGGGTCTCGGCACCAACTCCAGCTACCATACGGCTTACGAGAACCTGACGCGGATCTTTGCCCAGTTGGCGAGCGAGGCGTACGGCCGGGCGCTCGAGGTCGAATCGCCCGATCGCAGCCACGTGGGTCTGGTCTTTCTGGACGCCTTGAGTGTCGGGCCGCCATCGGCCGACCCGCCCCCTGCGGACGGAGGGACATCTATCGCAGCGGAGGCGCCCACCGGGGCTGTGGTCGTTGATCGCGATGCAGGTGGCGCCGCGGCGGCCGTGCCGGTTGCGACCGAGGCATCCGCCGAGGAGCCGGCGCCCCAAGAGGTGGAGGAAGCCGTCGAAGAAGCCGTCGAGGAGGGGGAGGCGCCCGCGTATGCCGGCGATGTTGCCCGTGTGGTTACCGAGTGGGCTGAGGCCTGGTCCGATCAGCGGGTCGACGACTACCTGGCCTTTTATGCCGACAGCTTTGCTCCCGGGGACGGCTCGTCTCGATCCGATTGGGCGGCGCTGCGCCGCGAGCGTGTCTCGGGGCCGGAATACATCCGGGTCAATGTGGCGATCTTGGACTCGACGGTAGCGGGCGGCGATCTCGCCACGGTGACCTTTATGCAGGCCTATGAGTCGGACCGCTTCAGCGACCAGGTGACCAAGACCCTGGAATTCGCGCGTCGTGAAGGGGAGTGGAAGATCGTGCGGGAGACCGCGGAGCCGTGAGCCCGCCCCGGCCCGGGCGGGTGGCGGCATCGTTCCTGGGACGTCTAGCTGGAGTCGGCACCTGTATTGCCGCGGGGTGGGTACTGCTGGCGCCCCCGGTGTCGCCGGATGCTCGCTCCGGCGCCAAAACCGCCAAGACCCTGGCCGCCTTTGCCCCGGCTGCCGAGCGCAGCCCGACCCCGCTCCAGGAGCGCCGTCTGGTTCAGGGTTTGATCGATCTGCGCCGTGGGCAATTGGACGCCGCCCTGCGCAACGTGTCGCATCTGGTCGCCGAACAACCCGATTTCAAGCTGGCGCAGATGATCTATGGCGACCTGCTGCTGGCACAGACCACCGCCCTGAAGGGATTTGGGCAGCAACTGAGATCCGATTCGGTGCGTGGGCACCGCGCGGAAGCCAGAGCGCGTCTGCTGCGCTATCTTGCCGCGCCGCCGCCGGCCGCGGTGCCGGACGCGCTGCTCAAGCTCCCGTCCAGCGCCCCCGCGGCGCTCCTGGTGGATCTCGACGCCTACCGTCTCTATCTTTTCGAGAGCCGCTCCGGGCGGATCCTGCGCACGCGCGATTTCTATGTCTCGATCGGCAAGGGCGGGGCCGACAAGCGCAGGGAAGGCGACGAGAAAACCCCGGTGGGGGTCTACCGCGTCTCCGAGTTCCTGCCGGGTGAGGAGCTTCCGGACCTTTACGGCGTGGGTGCCTTCCCGATCGACTACCCGAACGGCTGGGACCGGCTCAAGGGTCGGACCGGCAGCGGGATCTGGATCCACGGCACCGAGACCGACCGCTACAGCCGGCCGCCGCTTTCGAGCCGTGGCTGCGTGACCCTGGCCAACGATGATTTTCAGACCCTGCGCCGTTTGGTGAGGGTCGATCGAACCCCCGTGGTGGTCGCCGACCGACTGCGTTGGGTCGATCGCGGCGAAGCGGCGCGGCACCGGCAGGAGCTGGAGCGTGCGGTCGAGAGCTGGCGCCGGGACTGGGAGAGCCGGGATGCTGACCGATATTTGTCGCACTACTCGACAAGATTTCGCACCTCTTCGATGAGCCGCGAGAGATTTGCCGCGCACAAGAGACGAGTCAACTCCGGGAAGAGATTTATCGACGTCGATCTGCGGGACCTGGGGATCTTCCGCTATCCGGGGGAATCCGAGCTGGCGGTGATCTCCTTTGAGCAGCGGTACTCGAGCGACACCTTCAAGCGGTCATCCCGCAAGCGCCAGTACTGGCGGCGCGAGAGCGGACGCTGGCAAATCGTCTATGAGGAGACGGTGTAACTCTCCCGAGGAAATCCTGGGGTCTCGGCGGCCGATCGGCCGGTCGCTGCAAAATGTAATAAAGTGGTGTAACCTCTCAGCAGCAAAGGGGCCCTGACCCTTCTCAGGGTCTGGGGACCGGGTAGGAGGGCACAACCAGGGGGGACGAGCCGTCAGCCGGACACGACCGGGTAGATCTGTAGCATTCCTTGGATACGCGTGCTGTTCGAACCCACCACAATGGGCTGGTTTTGTGGCACGCTTCGTGCTGGCCCCTTTGATCGGAAGGAAATCGGCCACGCTTTTCTTTTGGAGCTGGCTACCGGGGCGTGTGCGTGAGGACCGGTTTTTGACCCCGTGGGATGTGTCATTTCAGGTTGGACATGACTCGACGATCCGACTCCTTAGAGGCGGAGCGTCGGTTTAATAATTTTTGATGTAATAATGGAGATTCATATGTCCGATGGGCATCAGTCGGTGGCCGGCGAGGGGGCGCAGCCATCCGAAAGGGCGGGCCCACTGCCGGCTGAGCCAGCATCTTCGAAACCGTATTCACCTCCGCGGCTGATTTCTTATGGTCGGCTGGTGGATGTCACGTTGGGGGGATCACCCGGCGTGGGTGATTCTGCGAATACTCTGACCGAAAACCCATTGACCTAGGCTAGGCTCACTTGTCAGGCTCGTAGTCCGGGTCTCGAGCGCGGCGCGGCCGGCTCCGGCCAGCGCGTATGGAATGCATCGGACCGTGCCCGGACCGGGCGGTGAGTCGTCGACAGTGTGAGCGGTTTTGCGGTTATCTACCAACGCCGGGTAGGCACTCCCGCTTCGCTCGGCTCGCTGCGCCCGATGATGGCGGTGCTGGCGCATCGCGGGCCGGACGGTGCCGACACCTTGGCCGACGGGCCGCTGGCCATCGGCCATCACCACTTTTGGACCACCCCCGAGGAGGAGGGGGAGAGGCAGCCACTCTCCGCCTCGGACGGCCGCGTTCACCTGGTCCTCGACGGACGGCTGGACAACCGCCGCGAGCTTCTGGACTCACTCGACGGCGAAGCTTGTTCCGGGCCCGAGCCGTCCGACGCGGCCTTGGCTCTGGCGGCCTACCTTCGCTGGGGGCAGCGCGCCTTCGAGCGTCTGCTGGGTCCCTTTGCGGTGGTGGTAGCCGATCCCCGAGAGGGTGTGCTTTGCGCGCGTGATCCGCTGGGTGACCGGACGCTGTTCTACCGGGCGACTGAGCGGCTGTTTGTGGTGGCCTCGGAGGAGCAGGCGGTTCTGGCTCACCCGGCGGTCTCCGGGCGGTTCGACGAACGGCGGGTGGCCTACCAGTTTGCCGCCGATGTGCCGTCCGACGGCTCGACCTTTTTCTCCGACGTCAGCGAGCTGCGACCCGGCTCGCTACTGAGGGTCGGGCCAGAGGCCTTGGACCTCGAGCGCTACGCCTCTCCTGTGCCGATCGAGTCAGTAGTCCTCGGTGACGATGGGGAGTACGCGGAGTGCTATCTCGAGCTGCTACGAGAAGCGGTTGTTTGCCGGCTCCGGTCGATCGGTTCGAGTGGTGTAATGATGAGCGGTGGTATCGATTCGACCTCGCTGATGGCCGTCGCCGCGAGCACGTCGAGTACGGCAAGCGTACGACCGGTATCCTGGGTCTTTGACGAGCTCGAAAGCTGCGACGAGCGGCGTTTCATGGAACCGGTGATCGAGAGCCTGGCTCTCGATCCGCTGCGTTTCGCCGGTGATGGCTTTTGGCCACTCAGCGAGCCGGAAGTGTACTCGGCCAATCCAAACGCGCCGGAGGGGAACGCCTACCGAGCGCTCAAGCAGAGCCTCTATGCCCGGGCTTCCGGGGAGGGGCTGCGGGTTCTGCTGGGTGGAGGCTCGGCCGATCTTTTTTACCACGGGGTTCCCAGGTGGCCGTGGGGTCTACTGCGGCAGGGGCGTCTGTTCGCCGCTGGGCTGGACGCATGGGCGGAGGTCGGGAAGCGAGGCGCAGCCGCCATGGCGCGGTCCGCGGCGAGACGCTTGCTGGAGCCGGGGGGTGACTCGCGCCGCCGGCCGGCGGCGCCGCATTGGCTGACCGACATCGCCAAGGAGCTGATCTCCGAAGATGCCTCTCGGCAGCCCGCGGGCCTGCGGAGTTTCCGTCGGCCCGGCCAGGCCGGCGAGGTGCTTGGCGCGCGGCACGCCTATTCGATCGCCGCCGAGGCCGGCGCGGCCAACCGGGGCGGGGTCGAGCTCCGCCATCCGTATCGCGATCGCCGCCTGGTCGATTTCATGCTGGCGATTCCCGACCATCAACTGTACGGGCTCGGCAGACACAAACAGATCGCCAGGCGGGCCCTGCGCGGTCTTTTGCCGCGCAAGATTGTCGAGAGGACCACTCCCTCTCCGTTGAACCCGCTGTTTGATCGCGGGATCCGCGAGCGGGAGGCGGGGCGCGTGCGCGAGATCCTGGACCGAAGCGACGCGGTGTGGCCGCGGTTTGTGCGTCGGGATTGGCTCGAGCAGGTTCTCGACGGAAGCGCGAAGGAGCCGGCCGGCGAATACGTTCTTTGGCAGTGTCTGGCGTTCGAGCTCTGGCGGAGCCGCTGGGGGAAGGCCTCGTGACGGACCCGACGGACCGAGGCGCGATCCTCGTGCAGCTCTGTGCGCAAGCAGAAGCTCGCCCCATGAGCGGAAAAGCCCACGTCTACGGAATCGCCGGCCGGGAGGTCGTGTGCGACTGGGAGATCGAGGCGCTCGAGCCCTTCCGGATCGAGGGCGCGACGACCTTCCCCGGGGTGCCCGACCTCGACTGGAGGCGTCCGGCGGAGGCGTCGGTGCTGTACGCCGATCGCGGCTGGGTGGGCGGGCGTTACGCCGAGGTCGAGTGCCACCACTCGGAGGACGGCTTCTGGATCGAGGTGGAAGCCGCCGGGTCGTTTCTGGTGACCGCCGACGGCCGCCGAATCGTTGGCTCCGGCGACGGATCGCAGGGCGCGGCTCGATCGGTGGATACGATTCTGGGGCCGTGTCTCTGTCTGGCGCTGGCCTTGAATGACGTGTTTAGCTTGCACGCCGCCGGGCTGCTGACCCGGCGCGCCGGTGCGATCGCGCTCGCCGGGCTTGCGGGCGTCGGCAAGTCGACCCTGGCCGCGGCCTTCGGCGAGCGCCGCGGGGCCGGAAGCGGTCGTCTCGGGGACGACATTTTGCCGCTGTCCTACGTTGGTGGAGCCCCCTGCGCGCTGCCACGGTTTCCACAGCTCAAGCTCCCCGAATCGGAACAATGGGGCTCCGACAGCGCGGGCACCGCGGCCCTGGCGGCGGTGGTGGTGGCACAAACCGCCGCGGCCGGACGGCCGGTCCGCGCCACCCGGTTGAGCCCGCGCCAGGCCGCGCTGGCGTTCATCCGGCACACCGTGGCGGGGCGGCTCTTCGACTCCGAGCTGTCGCGGCGACATCTCGACTTTGTCACCCGGTTGGCGGCGGACGTTCCGGCCTACGAGCTCAGCGTGCCGCGCGGACTCGAGACTGTCCCCGAAGTGCTGGAGACGATCGATTTGATTTCGGGATGAGGGCCTGTTGGGCGCCGGTCAGGCCCAGGCCCAGACCAGGCGATCGTGGCTCGCGATCGAGGTTCGCAGCTCGAGCTTGCCTTCGGCCACCAGTTGCTCGATGTTCTCGTTGATCAGGCGGAGCAGCCCACGACGGTCCACAAAGCGGGTTTCCTGGGTCTCATAGACCCCGACCCAGGCGTTGCGGCCGCTTTTCTTGGCCACGTAGAGGGCGCGATCGGCGATGGCGTTCACCTGCTCCCATGTAAACAGCTCGGGATCGCTCGAGATAAAGGGATAGAAGGCAAAACCGATCGAGCAGGTGAGCTGGGTGGTCTGGCCGTTCCCGAGGTCGAAGACGTGCTCCTCGACACCCTGCCGCATCCGTTCGGCCAGTTGCTCCGCGGCTTGCCGGTCGGCCTGCCGGGCGATGACCAGGAACTCGTCGCCTCCCCAGCGGATGATGTTGTCCGATTTGCGGCAGGCCGCCTCGAGCAACGTGGTGACCTGGAGCAGCACCTGGTCGCCGGCCGAGTGGCCGTAGGAATCGTTGACGTCCTTGAAGCCGTCGAGATCGAAGATCAGAAAAAGTGAATCAGTGGGCGGGCCTCCCGGCGTACCCTTCTTGGACTGCTCGCGTCGCATCCGGTGAACCAACGCCAGATCCTGGTCGATGGTGTTGACCAGAAAACGCCGGTTGCGCAACCCGGTGAGCGAGTCGGTGACGCTGGCCAGCTCGAGCTGGCCGATCGCCCGGTGCAGCTCACTGTTGCGCTCGGCCAGCTCGTGAGTACGGCTCCGCACCTCGTCTTCGAGCGTGCGGCGCTGGGTCTCGGCGATCTCGTGGCGGCGACGCTGGCCGCTCAAATAGCGCAAGAGCAGCGCCACTACCGCCGCGGCATAGAGCAGATAGGCCCATCCGGTCCGCCACCAGGGTGGGATGACCCGCACGTCGATCGCCAGCTCCTGCTCGCTCCAGACTCCGTCGTTGTTGGCGCCGCGGACCCGAAACACATAGTCGCCGGGGTCGAGGTTGGTATAGGTCGCCCGGCTCAGATTGCCTTGCTCGTTCCAGTGGGTGTCAAAGCCCTCGAGCTTGTACGCGTAGCGGTTTTTCTCGGGTGCGGTGAAGTCCAGCGCCGCGAACTCGAAAGAGACAACATGATCATTGGGCGACAGCTCGATCGCCGTGAGTGCTGCCATGCGGGTCTCGGTCTCGAGGTCGCGATTGAGCTTCTGTACCGAGGTCAACGCCACCGGCGTCTGGTGGCGGTTGATGCGTACTTGCTCCGGGTAGAACGAGCTGAAGCCCTGATCTCCGCCAAAAAACATCTCGCCGGTGCGGCTCTTGAACGCCGCGCCAAAGTTGAGCTCCATGCTCTGAAGACCGTGGGTGGTGCCGATGTTGCGGAAGGAGCGGGTCTTGGGGTCGAGGCGTGAAACGCCCCGGTTGGTGCTCAGCCACAAATAGCCGGCCCCGTCCTCGAGGATTCCATAGACCTCGTCGTTGGCCAGGCCGTCTTCTTCCCGCAGGTTCTGGAATTGCGGAACGTAGTCCCGCCTCGCTTCTTGCGGCCAGGCGCTGACACCGCCGCTGGTCGCAATCCAGAGAGTCCCTTCGGCGTCCTCGTGTAGCGAATAGACTCGATCGGCCGAGATGCTGGAGTCGACTTCCGGGTCATGGCGGTAGTGGGAGAACGTTCCGGTGCGACGGTCCATCCGGTTGAGGCCGCCCCCGTCGGTACCCACCCATAGGACACCGCCGGTGTCCTCGAACAGCGCGACGACGCGATCGCTGCTCAAACTGGTGCTCGATTCGGGGTCGTGACGATATTGAAGGAAGGTGCCGGTGGCCGGGTCAAAGCGGTTGAGACCGCCACGGAAAGTTCCCAGCCACAGGACCCCCCGGCTGTCTTCCAGGATCGAAGTGACGCTGTTGCTGGCCAGACTGCTGGGGTCGGCGGGGTCATGCTGGTAGCGGGTAAAGGTGCGGCCATCGGAGTTGAGGCGGTGCAGACCGCCTTCGAATGTACCGACCCACAGCGTGTCTTTGCTGTCGTAGAGCAGCGAGAACACTCGCGGGTCGACGAGCGCTCTCGGGTCGTCCGGGTCGACCCGGTAGTTGTACGCTTTGCCGCTGCGGCGGTCCAGACGGCTCAGACCGCCATAGGTTCCGACCCACAGTCGGTCGTCGTCCGTTGCCTCGGCAAAGCCGAGGATGGCATTGCTCGGCAAGCTCGTCTCGGGGTCTTCCGGATCCATCTGGTATGAGGCGAAATAGCCGATCGTCGGATTCCACTTGTTGACTCCGCCGCGGTTGCCCACCCAGATCACGCCGCCGTCGTCCTGGAAGAGAGCCAGAATGCGGTCATCGGCCAGCGTTGCCGTGCTGGCAAGGTCCCGGCGATAAGAGCGGAACCTGCTGCTCTCAGGATCCCATTCGTTGAGGCCCTTGTCTGTTCCGATCCACAGGGTCTTGTCGCGGTCCTGAAGGATGGCGGTTACCCGGTCGTCGCTCAAGCTGTGGGGGCTACCGTCTTCGGCGCGAAAACGCTTGAAGGTCCCCGTCTCGCGGTCGAACAAATTGAGACCGGCATCGTAGGTTCCGATCCACAAGTTCCCATCGAGATCTTCGTACAGCGTTCGCACTCGATCGCTGCTGAGCGACGAAGCGTTTTGTGGGTCGTGCCGGTACTGGAGGAACTCGCCGGTCTCGATATCCAGCTCGTTGAGACCGCCGCCATAGGTTCCGACCCACAAGCGGCCCTGGCGGTCCTGGTGGATGGCGCGAATGTCGTCGTGGCTGAGGCTCGTCGGGACCGCCGGGTTGTGGGCAAAGCGCGTGAACTTGCCGCTGGCGCGGTCGAGGAGGTTGAGACCGCTCTGAGTACCCACCCACAGGCCGCCCTGGTCATCCTCGAACAGGGCGCGGATGCGATTGTGGCTCAGCGAGCCCGGGTCGGCCTCGTCGTGGCGATAGATCTCGAACAGACCGGCCTTTGGGCACAGACGGTTGAGGCCTCCACCATCGGTCCCCACCCAGAGCTTTCCCTCCCGATCCTTGAGCAGGGTCCAGACCCAACTGTTGGCGAGCGAATTGGGGTTTCCGCGCTCTTTACGGTAGGTGACAAAGCGGCTGCCGTCGTAGCGGCTCAGCCCATCTCCGGTCGCGAACCAGATAAAGCCCGCGTCGTCCTGCACCACCGAGTAGACGGTGTTGTACGGGAGCCCGTCGTCTGTGTCGATCTGCTCGAACGGGATCTTGCGCCCCTGCCCGAAGGCCGGCGACACCGCCAACATCATCGACAGCAGCAGTGTTGCCGCCAGGAACAGCCAGTCGTACCACCCCGCCGGGCTCACGGCCACCGCCTGCGCCGCTGCCGGGCGATGGCGATTCTTGCTTGTTTTTGGCTGCACCTGTTCCTTCCCGGGGGCGTATGCAGCAAAAGCGATACCAGAATTTTTGCAGAGATTTGCAGCGAAAAAGGCGTCTTTTGAGCTGAAAACCGACAATTCGTGTCGGTTTTTGCGACGTTTGGGAGCCGAACCACCCATTCGACCGACTTGTTTGGGGGGGGCAAAAAAAGTGGCATGTTCTGCCGCGGGTTGTAAATGTTCTTGTCCCTTGAATTTCTCCGTCTTTGACCGCTCACAGTGCCGCTCGCAGAAGCGCTTTTTGGTGCCTCACAAGCCCGTACGGTGGCCTCCGCCAAAAAAATGGCTCAGGCCGCGCCCTGAGCCGCTTCACGAAGCTCGGCCAGGCGGGCGCGAAACGTCGGCGCAGTTACACCGAGGAGGCTCGAGCCGGTTGCGGTGTCGTTGGGAGCCCGTTCCAGGATCTCCTTGAGCAGAATCCGCTGCGCTCGGTCGACCAGGTCAAAGCCGGTCTCCCCCGAGCGGGCCATCTCGCGCAGCAGAGCCCGCGTCTCCGCCCAGCGGCCGGAGCGCGGTGCCAGGCCGGCTCTCTCTTTCTGGCGGGCCTTGCGCAGCCGGCGCCGGAACGTGGTCTCGGGAACACCGAGGACGACGGCCCCGCGGCGTGCGACTCCGCCGACGGCCTCGTCGGCCTCGAGAAACAAATCGTCGGCGAGCCACTTCCCGAGCGGGAAGAGAAACTCGGAGTCCATGTCGAGGGCGAGCTCGATCTCCATCGCCAGCACGGCCCTCAGCCGTTCCCACACGCTTTGCTCCGGCGCATCCGAGATGGAGGGAACCGGGGCCGCGGGGGGAACAGCGGTCGGAGTCACGCCCGAGGCGGTGGCCGGACCGGTGTCGGGTAGCTGCATCTCGTGCGGCTCGAGGCTTTCCCCTTCGCAAAGGATGACCGCCTGCATGAGTCGGTTCTGCAGCTCCCGGACATTCCCGGGCCACGGGTAGGCGAGCAGTGCCTCTTCGGTCTCGGGCGCAAACCGGCGCACGCTCTTGTGGTACTGCACCGAGAACGTATCCAGAAAGTGCCGCGCCAGGTGAAGAATGTCCTCCGGACGATCCCGCAGCGGCGGCACTTCGAGCCGAACGACGTTGAGACGGTAGTAGAGGTCCTCGCGAAAACGGCCGTCCGCAACCTCGCTCGCCAAGTCGCGGTTGGTGGCGGCCAGGATTCGGACGTCCACCCGGCGCGGCCGGCTGCCGCCGACGGTGGTGAACTGTTTCTCCTGCACGAAACGCAAGAGCTTGCTTTGCACTTCCAGGGGCAGCTCGCCGATCTCGTCCAGCAGAACGGTCCCAAGATGGGCCTCGGCGAGGCGGCCGACTCGGCGGCCCTGGGCGCCGGTGTAGGCGCCTTTCTCGTGTCCAAAGAGCTCGCTCTCGATCAGGCTGGTGGCGATCGAGCCGCAGTCGACGATGACAAACGGCTGCTCGCGGCGGGTACTGAGCTCGTGGACCGTCCTGGCCAGGAGCTCCTTACCCGTGCCGCTCTCGCCGGTGATCAGGACGGTCGCATCGGTGGGCGCCACCCGCCGGGCGGTCGCCATGACCGCCTCGATCTCGGGCGACCGGTAGACGAGCTTGGCCTGTTGTAGCGCCTGACGGAGCTCGTGGAGCTCGGCCCGCAGGCGCCTGCGCTCGCTTTCCTGTCTCTCGTGCTCGCGCTCGGCGAGCCGCGCGCGGTCGAGCGCGACCGCGAGCTGACCGGCCAAGGCCTTCAAGAAAATCAGATCGGATGTCTTGAGCTGCAGGGTCTCGGCGGCGCCATCGAAGTAGAGGGCTCCCTGGACCTCGCCCGAGGAGATAAAGGGCAGCGCATAACAGAGGGTGTTCGGGTCTTCCTCGGCGTTTCTCTCCCGTGGCTCCCCCTCGGCGATCGCCAGGCGCATCAGCTCCATGTGCTCGTGGTCCAGCTCGACGGTCTCGACCCGCTCCTGCGTTCCGGCCGAGCGAGGAGCGCGTGTCAACCCGCGCACCAGGTCCAGGCTGCCGTCTTCGGCCCGCGAAAAAAGGCCGATCCGCCCGGGCTTGAGCGCGGCGTAGACCCGCTCTACCACCTGGCCAGCGAGGCCGTCGAAGTCCTGATGCAGGGCGATGTCGTCGATGGTGTCCCACAACAGCACCATGTTGCGGTAGTCCTTGGCCATGTTGCCGGTGAAGATGCCGCTCAACCGGTCGAAAGCGCCGGTCTCCTCGGTGCCCGAGCGCTCCTCCCAGTCCACGATGCAGCCCCCGCCGAGACGTTTGGCCGCGTTGAGCGCCTGATCGGCGCGGCGAACGAGCTGGAGCGCCTCGCGGATCTCGCTGTCCTCGGGGTCGAAGACCGCCACGCCGATGGAGAAACCCAGCCGTACGGCACCGTCCAGAAAAGACGCTTCCCCGACCCCCTGGAGGATCTTCTGGGAGACCTTGAGCGCGCGTGGCTTTTCGGTGTCCAGCAGCATGGCGGCAAAGATGACGCCGCCGTATCGCGCCACCGGGTCGGAGCTGCGCAGCACGCCACGCAGCCGCTGGCTCATCTCGCGGATGATCCGGTCGCCCGCCTCGCGCCCGAAGCGCTCGTTGATGGGGGCGAACTCGTCGGGATTGATCAGCAGCAGCGAGAGGTGTTTCTTGGCCAGCCGAGCCTTCTCGAGCTCCTCGGACAGCAGGGCCTGAAAGCCGATCCGGTCCGGGAGCCCCGTCACCGGGTCCTTGAGAATCGCCGAAACGTACGAGGTATGGCTCGACAGGGCGCCGCCGAGCGAGAAAAGCCAATCCCACCAGTGGGCGGAGTCCGCCGCCCGGCTCATGGCCTCGGCCAGGTCGCTGTCTCTCAGACGTTCCGCGGCCGAGCCCTCGCCGGGCGCGAATCGGAACCCCAGCCAGGCCGCCGGCAGCTCCTCGCCCTTGGCGTCCGAGCGCCGGCGCGCCGGGCCACCGGTATCCTCGGCGGTAGGCAGCAGCCCGCCCGCCCAAAACGTCCGCACCCGCGGCAGCGGGATCAGCCCCCCGGCTGGATCCGCGCTGTCGAGGGCCCTGGGAAACTCGGCCTCTTCAGCTTGGGCCGGGAGATCACCCGCGGCGCCTTCGGCAAAGGCGGTCGCGCTCTCAAGGTCCGTCAGCTCCGGCAGCGGCTCCGCCGACCCCGCGTGGAGCAGCAGCGGACGGGCCAGCCCCGACAGCGGCGGTGGCACGAACAGCGAGACCGACTGGGCATCGCTGAGCTTGCGAAGGCCTCGGATATAGGAATGAAGTAATTCGGAAGCTTCAAACATGGCTCGACCTGCCTCTCAAGACAGTCGATTCACCCGGGCGGGACATTCGGCCCCCAATGGGCCGTTTTTTCCCTGGATCGCCGCCGAAAACGTGGCCGATTCTAGCGCAACCGCCGCCGACGCCGCTCCCCGGGGATCGTGTACACGCCGATTTTTGCCTAACGATACCGGACGGCGCTGTTGAACTTGAAACAATGCGCCACCCGAAAGCGTAATTGCGGTTGAAAGCACATCCGGCAGAAATCTGCCGTTTTGGACCGACGAATCAAGGAGAATTCAATGGACGGGCAAGGAAGCGCGCGGCGCTGGCTACGAATCGGCTCGGTGATCGCGGGGTTGGGGCTGGTGGTCGCGATCGTGCTGGTGTTGCTCAATATGGGCGCTTCGAACGCCAACGGCGCCGAGGCCTCGGTAGACGACCCGAAGCAGGCGGAGAGCGCCGAGAAGTCAAGTGACGGCGAGGACTCCGAGGCCGATTCGGCCGATTCGGAGACGGGGAGCGAAGAGGGGTCCGATGACAAGAAGGCACCGATTCCGGTCGAGGTGACGATCGTGGCCAGGGGCCCGGTCTCCGACTACATCACCACCAGCGCCAATCTGGTGGCGGAGAATCAGGTCAAGGTCCTGAGCGAGGTCGAAGGCCGCATCTCGCGGCTGGCGGTCGAAGAGGGGGACAGCGTGCGCGCCGGCCATGTGTTGGCGACGCTGGTCCGCGACGACGCCGAGATCGGGCTCAAGAAGGCCAAGCTGCGTGAGACCAACGCCCGGTTGGCCTTCGAGCGCGGCGAAGATCTGCTGTCCAAAGAGCTAATCAGCCGCGAGGATCAGGACAAGTTCACCATGGAGTACGAGATCGCCAAAGAGGAGTTGGCGGAGGCGCGATGGACGCTCGAGAAGACCACGCTGCGCGCGCCGTTTGGCGGCGTGGTCAGCGAGCGGCTGATCCAGGTCGGCCAGCACATCCGCCCCGGCGACGAGCTCTTTCAGGTGACCGACACGGATCCGCTGATCGCGCGGATCTACTTGCCCGAGCGCGACATCATCGGTCTCGAGGTAGGCCGCGAAGTCAAGATCCGGCTCAACGCCGACGAGAGCGTGGAGTTTGGCGGCCGGGTCCGGCAGGTCAGTCCGGTGGTGGACGTGGCCACCGGCACGGTCAAGGTGACCATCGAGGCCGCGGCGCCGCCCGCGTCGGTGCGTCCCGGCAGCTTTGTCGGAATCCACATCGTCCGCGAGACCCATCCCGAAGCCCTGCTGGTGCCGCGGGAGGCGGTTCTCCGGGAGCTGCAGAAAGCGCACGTCTTTGTGGCCGGCACCGACGCCGCCGAGCGGCGCGTGGTCACCCTCGGTCTCGAGGAAGGCGAGCTGGTCGAGGCCCTCTCGGGCGTCGAGGCCGGCGAAAGCGTGATCGTCGCCGGTCAAGGCGGCCTCAAGGACGGCTCACCGATCAAGATTCTGCAGCCGGACGCCCCGGCCGGCGAGGACGCCGGCGCCACGGAAGCGGCGAGCTAACCGGCGGCCATTACCCTCGGACCGATCCCGATGCGTCTCGTCGAGTTTTCGCTCCGCCGCCGCGTCACCATTGCGATGGTGACCATCGCTCTGATCCTCTTCGGCCTGGTGGCGTTTGGCCGGCTGTCGATCAACCTTCTACCCGACCTCTCCTACCCGAGCCTGACGGTCGAGACCCGGCTTCCGGGCGCGGCCCCGGCCGAGGTCGAGGCCCTCGCCTCCCGCCCCATCGAGGAGGTCGTAGGGATCGTGGCCGGGGTCAAGCGCTTGACGTCGGTGTCGCGTCCGGGTCTGTCGCAGGTCACATTGGAGTTCGAGTGGGGCCGCAACATGGACTTTGCCTCGCTCGATGTTCGCCAGAAGCTGGATCTGATCCGGCTGCCGCGCGAGGCGTCCAAGCCGGTCATCCTGCGTTTCGACCCGGCCAACGACCCGGTGGTGAGGCTCTATCTGACCGGCGGGGAAGACCTGTACCAGCTCCGCTATGTCGCCGAGGAGGTGCTCAAAAAGGATCTGGAGTCCACCGAAGGCGTGGCGGCGATCAAGGTCAACGGCGGCTTTGAAGAGGAGATCCAGGTACGGGTCGACGAGGGCAAGTTGGCCCTGCTGGGACTTTCGATCCAGGACGTCAACCGTCGGCTCGAGCGCGAGAACGTCAACCAGGCGGGCGGAAGCCTCTACGAGGAAGAAGCGAGGTACCTGGTTCGAGCCAACAACGAGTTCGAGGATCTCGACGACATCATGCAGACGGTGGTGCTGTCGGAGGGCGGCCGGCTGGTCCAGGTCGCCGACGTCGCCGAGGTGCACCGCGGCCACAGGCAGCGCGAAGTGATCACCCGGTTTGGCGGCGACGAGGCGGTCGAGCTGGCTCTCTACAAAGAAGGCGACGCCAACACCGTGCGGGTGTCGCGGGCCATCCAGGCGCGGCTCGACAACATCGGCGACGAGCTGCCCGAGGGCATCGAGCTAGTGACCGGGATCGATCAGTCGCAGTTTATCCGCGCGTCGATCGACGAGGTGCTGATGAACGCGCTGATCGGGGGCGTGATCGCCATCCTGGTGCTGCTCTTTTTTCTCAAAGACGCCCGCTCGACCCTGATCATCGGCGTGTCGATACCCATCTCGGTGGTGACGACGTTTTTTCTCATGTACCGCACCGGCACCACCCTCAACATCATGTCGTTGGGCGGCTTGGCCCTAGGCGTGGGGATGCTGGTGGACAACGCCATCGTGGTGCTCGAGGCGATCTTCAAGCACCGCGAGGCGGGCTCCGGGCCGTTCGAGGCGGCGCTCGAAGGCGCCTCCGATGTCGGCAAGGCGGTCGTCGCCTCTACCCTGACCACGGTGGCGGTTTTTCTCCCGGTGGTGTTTCTGGAAGGGATCGCCGCCCAGCTCTTTCGCGACATGGCGTTGACGGTGTCGTTCTCCCTTCTCGCCTCGCTGGCGGTCTCGCTCACCCTGATCCCGATGCTGGCCGCGCTGTCGGCCGGAGCAGGGGAGAGTCTCGAGGCGCTCGGTTCGACCGGCGGCGGCAAGTTCCGTCGCGCGCTCCGGTTGGTGCTGGTGCGGACCCCGGCGCTGGTCGTGCGGGGGGTCCGGATCGGGCTCACCTATCTCGCCCGCGCGGCGGCGGTCCTGGCGCGCCCGGCGACCGCGCTCTTCGATCGCGCCCTGGACGGAGTCGGCGGCCTCTATCCGCGGCTGCTGCGGGGCGCGCTGCGGGCACGGACCCTGGTGCTCGCCGCGGCGCTGTTGGCGTTTGCCGGCGCGGTGGCGCTGGTTCCGCGGTTGGGGTTCGATCTCATCCCGTCTTTTTCTCAGGGTGAGTTCAGCTTTCTCGTCGAGCTCCCGGAGGGCACACCGCTCGAGATGACCGATCGCTACATCGCCGACGTCGAGAGTGTCCTCGAAGGCGACGAGCGTGTCGGCTCGCACTCCGCGATCGTCGGTGGCAGGGGCCTGTCCCTGTCCAACACCGGCACCGAGGGTGAGAACACCGCGCGCATCCAGGTGCGGATGGCCGAGGGAGCGAGCCAGACGGATGAGCAGGCGGTGATCGACAAGCTACGCCAGCGGCTCGAGATCTCGGGGTTGGCGAGTTTTGATTTCGAGCGCCCGACCTATTTCAGCTTTCGCACGCCGATCGAAGTCGAGGTCTACAGCGACAACTTGCTCGATCTTCATACGGCCGCCGACTCCGTCCGAACCTCGGTTGCCGGGATCCCCGGCCTGGTCGACGTCAAATCGTCGGCCGAGCTGGGTAATCCCGAGCTCCAGATCCGGTTCGATCGCAACCGGCTGGCGAGGCTCGGGCTCAACCTCGGGGATGTGGCCGAGACGGTGCGCAACAAGGTGCAGGGCGAGGTGGCTACGCGGTTCTCCGAGGGAGATCGCGAGATCGACATCGTGGTTCGGTCGGTCGAGATCGGCCGCGCCTCGATCGAGGATGTCCGCGACTTCATCATCGGACAGCGTGACGGCGTCCCGATCTATCTGAAATCGGTCGCCGGGGTGGAGCTGGTCTCGGGTCCCAGCGAGATCCGGCGCATCGGGCAGAAGCGTACCGGCGTGGTGTCCGGCAACCTGGCGGGTCGTGACATGGGCGCGGTGGCCGGCGACGTGCGCTCGCAGCTCGCGGAGCTGGCGTTGCCCGCCAGCGCCACCGTCCAGCTCTCCGGGCAGGAAGAGGAGCGTGCCGAGGCGCAACGGTCGCTTCTGATGGCCATGGCGCTGGCGGTCTTCCTGGTCTATCTGGTGATGGCGTCGCAGTTCGAGTCCTTTCTCCATCCCTTTGTGATCATCTTTACGCTGCCGTTGGGCGCCATCGGCGTCATCGGCGCCCTGGCTCTGACCGGTCGCACGGTCAACGTCGTGGCCATGATCGGGGCGGTCATGCTGGCGGGCATCGTGGTCAACAACGCCATCGTCCTGGTGGATGCGGTCAACCAGCGGCGCCGGGCCGGGATGTCCCGAGACCGTGCCCTGGTCGCGGCCGGCCGAGATCGCCTGCGCCCCATCCTGATGACTTCGACCACTACCATTCTCGGGCTGCTGCCGATGGCGCTGGGTCTCGGGGCTGGAGCCGAGCTGCGGGCGCCGTTGGCGATCACGGTGATCGGAGGCCTGACCGTGGCGACCCTGCTGACCCTCCTGGTGATCCCGGTGGTTTACTCGTTGCTCGATCGCAAACGCGACCCCGAGGCGGCCGCCGAGACGACCGAGGCGATCGACAAGGGACGCCGGCCCGCGGCGCCGGCACCGGCCAACGAACCCATCGGAGAGGTAGGAAGCTAGCCCCGGGCTGCTAACCATGCAACTCTCCCGACTGGCCGTCAAGCGACCGATCACCACCGCCATGCTGTTGATCAGCGTGCTGGTGATGGGCGGGATCGCGCTGGCCAGATTGCCGCTCGCGTTCCTGCCCGAGGTCGACGCCCCCTTTATCGGCGTCGAGATCCCGTACCGCAACTCCAACCCGCAGCAGGTGGAGAAGGAGATCGTCAAGCCGGTCGAAGAGATCTTGGCCACGCTTTCCGGGGTCAAGACACTGAACTCGGAGGCCGGACCGGACCAAGCCTCGTTCTGGCTCGAGTTCGACTGGGGGCAGGAGCTCGACATCGTGCGGATGCAGGTCTCCGAGAAGATCGACCAGGTCAAGCCCGAGCTGCCGGACGACATCGGCGAGGTGGTGATCTTTTCGTTCAACACCAACGACATGCCGGTGGTCGAAGCCAGGATCGCGGCCCAGGGGGTGGATCTTTCCGAGAACTTCGACCTGATCGAGGGCAGGATCCTCAACCGTCTGCGCCGGGTCCCCGGGGTCGCAAAAGTGGACCTCGACGGCGTGGCGCCCCGCGAGATCGACATCGGCTTGATTCTCGAGAAGATCGGCGAGCACGGCGTCGATGTGGGCGCCCTCATCCAGAGGCTGCAGGGCGCCTCGTCCAACCTGGTTCTGGGCCAGGTCGGGGACGGAGGGCTTCGTTTCACCGCCCGGGCGGTGGGCGATTTTCAGTCGGTCGAGGAGATCGGCGCCCTGGTCATCAACGAACAGGGCCTGCGGCTCAGCGACATAGCCGAGATCCGCTATGAGGAGCCCCCGTACCGCTGGGGCCGCCATCTGGATCTCAAGGACGCCGTCGCGCTGACGGTCTTCAAAGAGTCGACCGCCAACACCGTGGACGTGGTCCGGCGGGTCAGCGACGTCATCCACAACGACATCGGTCAGGATCCGCTGCTTGAGGGAGTGACCCTGTTTGTGTGGGACGACCAGGGCGAGGAGATCATGGGCGGGCTGACCGGGCTGCTCAAGGCCGGCACGGTCGGCGCGCTCTTGGCCATCTTCAGCCTCTATTTCTTTCTGCGGCGGCTGGACTCCACCGTCATCGTGTCGCTGTCGATCCCGTTCTCGATTCTGGCGGCGTGCGGCATCATGTTTTTTATGGGCAAGACGCTCAACATCCTCTCGATGATGGGCCTGATGCTGGCGGTGGGGATGCTGGTCGACAACGCCGTGGTGGTGCTCGAATCGATCGACCGGACCCACCGCAAGGAGCCCAGCCGGGAAAAGGCCGCGCTGGTGGGCGCGCGGCAGGTGGCGATCGCGGTGACAGCCTCCACGGCCACCACCCTGATCGTCTTCCTGCCGCTCATCATCGGCGCGCGCACCGGCTTGACCACCTGGTTGAAGGAGATCGGCATCACCATAGCGGTCGCTCTGGCCTGTTCGCTCTTCTCCTCGCTGACGCTGATCCCGCTGATGTCGGCTCATTTCTTAGGGCGCAAAAAGGCCAAGGAGATCCCGAGCCTGAATCGGCTCGAAGAACGCTACGCGCGCGCACTGGGCTGGACACTGCGTCATCGCTGGTCGACCGCCGGGCTCCTGGTTCTGGTCGTCTTGCTGACGGTGGCGCCGTTCAAGGCCGGCTGGGTGGACGCGGCGGTTTTCTCCGGCACCATCAACGAGCGCGTCTATCTCGCCTACGAGTTCTCCGATCACACCTACAAGTCGGAGGCCGAGGACGCGGTCAACATCATCGAGCCGTTTCTGTGGGAGAACCGCGAGCGCTTCCAGTTCAAGTCGCTCTACAGCTTTTTCACCGAGAACCGTGCCGGCACCACCATGGTCCTGACGCGCAAGAACATGACCGACGACGAGGTGCGCGATCTCCAGAAGGAGATCCGCGAGGCGCTTCCAGAGGTCGCCGGTGTCAAGTTCTTTTTTGACGACGACGCCGAGTCGGGTGGCTCCTCGACGTTTTTTGCGGTCAAGTTCTTTGGCCAGGACACCGGGCTGTTGGAGAACTTTGCCACCGAGGCGGCGCGGCGGATCGAGACCCTCGGCGGGATCCAGGACATCCGGACCTCCTTTCGCGACTCGCAGCGCGAGATCATCGTCAAGATCGATCGCGACAAGGCCGAGCGCGCCGGTCTCGACGCCCAGGACATGGCGGATGTCTTTTCGTTCACGCTCGGTGCCATGCGGCTGCCGCGTTTCAACGCGGGGGAGCGCGAGGTCGACACCTGGCTGGCCCTGCGTCTCGAGGATCGGGAGAACGTGGCCGACCTGGAACGGCTACAGGTGGGCTCGGGCGGCGATGGCCGGCCGATCCTGCTCAGCGAGATCTCCGAGTTCCGAATCGTATCGCGGGCCAAGGAGATCGAGCGCGAGAACCGCAAGGTCAAGGTGGCGGTCTACGGCACCTACGAAGGCGACGAGTGGGAGGGAACAAAAGAGGAGATCGCGGGTCTGATGGACGCCTTCGACTTGCCGGCCGGTTACTCCTGGTCGTGGAACGATCGCATCGTCGAGCAGCAGGATCAGAACGCCCAGATGGGGCAGAACTTTCTGCTGGCCCTGGTCCTGGTGTTTCTGGTGCTGGCGTCATTGTTCGAGTCGCTGTCCCAGCCTTTTGCCATCCTGTGCTCGATCTTCTTCGCCCTTCCCGGGACCGGCTGGATGCTGGCGGCGACCGGCACGCCCTTCAACTTGATGGCCCAGATCGGTCTGTTGATCCTGATGGGGATCGTGGTCAACAACGGCATCGTCCTGCTCGATCACACCAACCAGCTTAGACGCGGCGGCATGGGGCAGGAAGAGGCTATCCTGCAAGCGGGCCGCGACCGGTTGCGGCCGATCCTGATGACCGCGGCCACGACCATCATCGGTCTTCTGCCGCTGGCGGTTCGGGGTCCGGGCACCGGCGGCATCTTCTACTATCCGCTGGCGCGCACCGTGATCGGGGGTCTGATCTCGTCAGCCGTGCTCACCCTCCTGGTGACGCCCTACATCGCGACGTTGCTCGAGGCCGTGGCGACCTGGCTCAAGCGCATCTGGCGCTCGTCGTCCGAGGCAAAGGCCATAGAAGCCGTGCCCGAGTCCGCCTCCGAACCGGCGGCGGGGTAGCCGGCGGCGCGGGAAACCACTGCGACTGTAGGGGCCGGGCTTGCCCCGGCCCGTGGGCGCTGGCCGGTAAGATTCAACCCCCATGGAGCCCCACCTCGTCGCCGAGATCTCAACCGGCGCCCTACGGTCCAATCTCGCCCTCCTGCGCGAACAAACCGGACCCGGCGTCGAGCTCTTTCCGGTCGTCAAGGCGGATGCCTACGGACACGGTCTGGCGGTCGTGCTGCCGATCCTCGCACCGCTGGTCGACGGGATCGCGGTCGCGACCTATCAAGAGGCACTCGAAGCCCGCGACCTCGGCTACGCGGGTCCGGTGCTGGTCTTCTACACGCCGGCCACGTTGGGGACCGGCCCCGAGCGCGACGAGGCAATTCGGGATCTGGTGGACAAGGCGACCGTCTTTACGGTCTCGACGCGCGACGATCTCCGGTTGCTGGGGAGCGTCGGGGCTGGGATGGGTCGAAGGCCAAGAGTCGAGCTCAAGATCGACACCGGAATGAACCGCTCCGGTGCCCCTCGCGACAAATCCGCGGGCCTGTTGAGGGATCTGCGCGAGCACGAACAGCTTGAGCTGACCGGCGTCTACACGCAGTTTGCCAACGCCGCCGACGCGGAGGATGGCTTTGTCGAGCAGCAGCTCGATCGGTTTCTCGCCGTCGTCGAAGACGGTGGCGGCCGTGCCGGGCTGACCCTGCACGCCGCCAACTCCGCGGCCACCCTACGCCGGCCCGAGACCCACCTCGACCGCGTGCGGCCGGGCTTGGCGATCTATGGCTACGATCCGACCGGCGGCGCCGCCGAAGCCGCCGAAGCCGCCCAAGGTCTCCGTCCTTGCCTGCGCCTCGTGTCCCGCCTGTCGCAGATCAAAGAAGCGCGGGCCGGCGAAGGCACAGGCTACGGTCTGAGCCACATCTTCTCGCACCCCGGCCGGTTCGGCCTCGTCCCGGTCGGCTACGCCGACGGTTACCGGCGGGGTTTTGCCGGCGCGGCCGTGCGAGTCGCCGGACGCGACGCGCCGGTGCTGGGGGTCGTCTCCATGGACTGGATCGTCGTCGATCTGAGCGCGGTGAAAGGCGCCGAGGTCGGCGATCCGGTGGAGATCATCTCGGCAGCGCGGGATGATCCCCACAGCGTCGAGGCGCTGGCCCGGCGTGCCGGGACCGTCGCATACGAGATCTGCGTCGGGCTGGGTAAAAGGGCGCGGCGCTGCGCGGTCGAGTAACGCCGAGATCGGGGCGGCAAAGCGCTGCCTCGGTATACTTTTACCCAATGACCCAAGGAGCGGAGCCGAAACACAAACCGGATCCGGCTCTCTCCAGCGCGCTCCTGACCGAGCTCCATGGGTTTTTGAGCCTCGAGGCGCCCGCGCTGCTACCGTGTCTGGAGAGTCTCCCGGCCTCGGAGTCCGCAGAAGACGTCGAAGCGGCGTTACTGGCCGAGATCGAAGCTCGCTACCGGCCGGTCGGAGATCTCGCCGGTGAGCCCCTCTACCCGGCGGTCGACCATCAACAGGCTGTCGAGTGGAGACGATCCGATCTGGAAGTACAGATCGGAGGATTTTTCGAGCGCTGGCGCATCAAGGCCTCGATCACCGCCGCCGAGCGTCTCGAGATGTTGCGGACCATGCTGCTGACGCGTGCGCTCGACGACCGGCTCAAGGCGTCTTTTGGCAACCCGAAGGTGGAGTGGAACGGGCACGTCTCGCCGCAAAAAGGGTTTCGCTCCACCGGTCAGGAGGCGATCGTCGGCGCCGCTCTCCGGTTGCGGCGGCCGGGTCGTGGCGCCGTCTCGGCCCACGAACCGTCCGACTACGACGGCGACGTGATCAGCCCCCTGATCCGCGATCTGGGTGCCCTCCTCATGTTTATGCCCGACCCGCTCCACGTCCTTCTGGTCCAGGCGGGGAAGAAGGGCACCCCGGTCGACGGGCGCGATCTCCACACCGGCGACTTCACCCGTGGGGTTCTGCCGCCGGCGGCCCCCCTGGCGATCGCGGCCCAAACGCTTGTCGGTGTGGCCTACGGTTTCAAGCTGCGGCGTGAGGACCGTGTCTGCGTCGCCTTTATCGGTGACGGCGGCTCGAGTCTCGGGGAGTGGCACGAGGCGGTCAATTTCGCCGCCGTCCGCGGCCTCAATGTGGTCTTTGTGGTCGAGAACAACCAGTGGGCGCTGGGCACCCACGTCAGCGAGCAGTCGGCCTGTCATCGGTTTGCGCTCAAGGCCGCCGGCTACGGGATCCCGGGGGTCACCCTTTTTGGCAACGATCCGGACGAGGTGGCGGCGGGTGTCTCGTGGGCCGCCGAGCGGGCGCGCCGCGGCGAAGGCCCGGCCCTGATCGAGCTGGTGACCTACCGGCGCAGCGGTCACGCTCACCACGACGACGACCGCTTCCACGGCAGCCGGGAGGCTCGGGTGCCGGGGTACGAGCTCGGCGAGGAGGCCGCGCTCTGGCGGGCTCACGATCCGATCGATCTCTACCTGGGGCGGCTGATCGAGCTCGGCCTGGTGACTGCGGAAGTGACCGACGCGATCCGCGCCGAGGTCGAATCGGAAGTCGCCGCGGCTGCCGAGGCGGCAGGAGATGCGCCCTGGCCGGAGCCCGAGGACTACGTCGCGCGCGTCGAAGCGGTGCGAACGACTCCCACCCCCGAGGCGCCGGGCGAGCCCCGCCTCAAAAAGATGTCGTACGACGAGGCCGTGCGTCAGGCCCTGATCGAGGCCATGGAAGAGGACCCGGACGTGTTTGTCCTCGGTGAGGACGTGGGTGGCCGCTATGGCGGCGCTTTTGGGGTGACCCGAGGCCTGGCGAAACGCTTTGGCGACGAGCGCTGTCTCAACACCCCGCTGGCGGAGTCGGCAATCGTCGGCTGTGGCGTGGGCGCGGCGCTTCTGGGTTTGCGTCCGGTAGTCGAGATGCAGTTTGCCGATTTTCTGGCGCCGGGCTTCAACGCGCTGGTCAACAACGCGGCCAAGATCCACTGGCGCTGGGGACGTCCGGTGCCGTTGGTGGTGCGGCTGCCCTACGGCGGCGCGACGGGAAACCACCGCAAGCTCCTCGGCGGCGGCCCGTTTCACAGCCAGTGCCCGGAGATGTGGTTTGTGCGCACGCCCGGCTGGAAGGTGGTCGCGCCCTCGACGCCGGCCGACGCCAAGGGTCTGATGACCGCCGCGCTGCGCGACCCCAACCCGGTGATCTATCTCGAGGCCAAGGGACTCTATGGCTACTTCCGCACCGATCTTCGTGAGGACGTACCGTTAGGGCCGGAGCATGAGGTGCCGTTGGGCTCCGCCACGGTTCGCCGGGCCGGGGCAGACTTGACCATCGCCACCTACGGCGCGATGACCTGGACCGCGCTGGCGGCGGCCGAGCGCCTGGTGGACGAGGGCATCGAGGCCGAGGTTGTCGACCTGAGGAGCCTGTGGCCGCTGGACGAGGAGACGCTTTTTGCCTCGGCGACCAAGACCCACCGCGTCCTGCTGCTCCACGAGGACACTCTGCGGGGCGGTTTTGGCGCCGAGCTGGCGGCCCGCTTGAGCGACAGTGTCTTCTACCATCTCGACGCGCCGGTTCGACGCGTCGCAGCCCCGGACACGCCGGTACCGTATTCGCCGCCGCTCGAGCATCACTTCCTGCCGAGCGCCGACGGGGTCGTGGACGCCGCCCGGTCGCTGGCTCGGGAGTAGCCGGCAGAGGCTCGGTGTCACATGACCCAGCGATCAATGGCCGCAGTGGCCGCCCGGACGCTCGGTGCGGTTCTCGCGGGGGGAGAGAGCCGGCGAATGGGCGAGGACAAGGCCTCGGTGGAGTGGGAAGGAGTGTCTCTGCTCGAGCGCGCCGCCGGCGAGTTGAGCCGTGTCTTTGCGGAAGTGGTGGTCAGCGGAGATGCACGGCGGCACGCGGGACGCGGGTTTCACGTCTTGGCCGACCGTCGCGCCGGCGTCGGCCCGCTGGCCGGACTGGAGACGGCCTTGGAGTACGCGGCCCCGCGGGCGGTCTTTGTTCTGGCCTGCGACCTGGTACGGGTCCCGGCACGTCTGATCGAGCACGTGACAGAGCTCGCGTCAGGCGAACTCGCCGCGGCACCGTCAATCGGCGGCTCGCTCCAACCGCTCTGTGGCTTCTATCTTCAAGCCTGCCGAGAACCGCTGTCGGCGTTTCTGGATGCGGGCGGCCGACGAGCCGTGGATTTTTTTGGTCACGTGGGCGGCCGGGAGATCGTATTGGGCCCCGACCTGGATTTCTTTGCTCCGGATCTTCTGCTCAACGTCAACCGCCCGTCGGACTTGACCGAACACCGCCCGGAAGAAACAGGGGCCGGCGCTTGAGCGATCGGGCTCCGCGGACCGCGGAGGAGAGAGAAACTCCCGCCACCCGCCGGGCCAGGGTGCTCGAGATCGGCGATCCCCCTGGCGAGCGCCAGGATCTGGTTGCCGCGGAAGAACCGATGGAGATTCGGGTGGTGGTCGAAGAGCACGGGCAGCGTGTAGCCCACCCCCTCTCGGTCACCATGCGCACCCCCGGTCACGATTTCGAGCTCACCGCCGGCTTTTTGCTGACCGAAGGCGTCGTCGCCGGCCGTGCCCAGATCTGGCGCCTGGCGCGCTGCGAAGAGACCGAGGAGTCGCGAAAGAACGTGGTCGAAGTTCATCTGGCTCCGGGGGTCGAGTTCGATCCGGAGCGGTTTCGCCGCAACGTCTACACCACTTCGAGCTGCGGAATCTGTGGCCGCGCGTCGCTCGAGCTGCTGCAGCAAGCCTGCCCCGAGCGGCCGCGCGGAGACACCCGGGTCGGCGCCGGGCTGCTCAAACACCTACCCGAGCGGCTACAGGAAGCGCAGACCGTTTTTGCCCAGACGGGAGGACTGCACGCCGCCGGACTCTTCCGCCCCGATGGCGAACTGCTCCAGGTCCGCGAAGACGTCGGCCGTCACAACGCGCTCGACAAACTGATCGGGTCGTTTTTTCTCGAGGACCGGCTGCCGCTTTCGGACACGGTGTTGCTGGTGAGTGGACGGGCGAGTTTCGAGCTGATCCAGAAGGCGTTGATGGCCGGCATCCCGACACTGTGCGCGGTAGGGGCTCCCAGCTCGCTGGCGGTCGAGACCGCGCGGGAGTTTGGGCAGACTTTGGTGGGGTTTTTGAGCGGGGAACGGTTCAACGTGTACTCGGGATCCGAGCGCCTGGACTATCCGCGCGGCTAGTTGACTCTCCTTGAAACGGTGACGTCCCCGTCGGCCCTCCACCAATGCGACGGTAGGGGCGGGGGCTCCCCAGGGCACGGCGCACGCTACCCGGACTCCACAACTAGTCGCGCGCGCCTCGGTTTCCCTCGCGCCGGTCGGGCAGGACTCCCATCGTTCTTGGATGCGCTCGGTCAAACGGCCCTGGCGGAGCCTCCGCCCCTACCGTCGCGCCGAGCCCGTGAGGCGGCCATTCCATTCGATCGCTTGTTCTTTACTGCTCCGTATTCAATCTCGGTGTGCGAGGGTGATCGCTAGCTGCTTCGGAAGTCGGCGTAGCGCCCGCATCGGACCGCCCCAAATCGGGAGCGTAGCGAGCGAAGGGGCGGTCCCCTTCAGCAAACCCCGGCGAGTCTGCTAGCCCAGTCATAGAGTAGGTCCCTGACGGTAAATGCGGGCTTCGAGCCGACTTCCGAAGCAGCTAGCGATCACCCTCAACACGCAAATCGACTAGGCCACGCACCAGTAATCGACCGTCTCTACCAATCCGAGCCTGTCGAGATGGTCGCGGATCTTCTGGCGCGCGCCACGTGAGGAGACCGCCGCGAGCACCACGATTCCCGGTCGCAGCGACGACCCGAGATCCTCCGGCGGGTGAACCGGTGCGCCACGCATCGTCCGCCCCCATTTCTTGGGATCGATATCGATGAAAGCCACAGGTGGACGACCTTCGCGGATCAGGTGTTTGGAGAGCCGCCGGCCGGTCTGCCCGGCGCCCCAGACCAGCGGCCGTTGCCCCTTGGCGAGCGGCCCTCGCGCCAGGTGGTGGGCCTTGCAGGCGAGAAAGCGCTCGACGGCGTAGCGGCCGTCACGGCGTGTCAGCCGATCGGGATGGTCGCGCCATTCGAGGAGTGTCCGGGGTACTTTTCCGAAGCGGCAGCCGCGCTCGGCCAGTCGCAGCCACAGATCGTAGTCCTCCGGCCACCCACGGTCGCGGTAGCCGCCGACGGCGGCGAGCGTGTCGCGGCGCGCCATCACCGAGGGGTGGGGGAGTGGACTCTCGATAAAACGCTCGCGCCAGATCTCCGCATGAGTGATCAGGCGGTTGAGCCACCGGTCGTAGATCTGGAGACCCTCGCCCAACTCGCCGGTATCGGAGAAGTGCCGTACCCGGCAGGAAACGACATCGAGATCCGGGTGCTCTTGCAGGGCCGCTAGCTGAAGCTCGAGCCGCTCGGGATACGATCGATCGTCGGCGTCCATTCGCGCGACGAGCGGCGCGCGCGCCAGCTCGAGACCTCGGTTGAGGGCGTTGATGAGACCCCCGCGTTCGAGACGAGCGGTCCGCAAGCGTGGCTCGCGCGCGCGCCACGCCGCGAGGATCTCGGGAGTTTCATCAGTCGAGCCGTCGTCGACAGCAACGATCTCAAAATCGGTCAAGGTCTGGCCGCGGAGGGTCTCGAGGCAGTCGTCCAAAAACCGCGCCGCATTGCGGACCGGTAGGACGACCGAGATTGCGGGTCGGGGGGCGCGACTCAACTGCGGGCGTCACTCCTCGGGGGGCCGCCGTTCTCCTCTATTCTCATCAACGCCGGCACGAGGAATCCTGTGACTCCCATGGCGATACACGCAATGCCACCGGCGACGTACCAGGTCCCCACTCCCACCAGCTCGGCCACCGGTGCGGCGAAAAGCAAGCCCACCGGTGCGGTGGCTCCGGCGAGACTGCCCAGCAGGGTAAAGACCCGCCCCTGAAACTCGGGGGCGATCGTGGCCTGCAAGATGGCGTGGACCGGGCCGTTGACGAGCGGTACGGTCAATCCGACAAACAGCATCGCGCCGAGAAGCCACGGGAAGGCGCCGCTGGGTGTCGCGGCCACGGCCAGAACCCCAAGGCCCAACGCGACCATCCCGGCCATCGTGGTCACGATGCGCCGCGAGAACCCACCCCAAGCTCCCAGCAGAATTCCGCCGGCGAGCATCCCGACGCCAAACGCGGACGTGATCCAGCCGAGCTGTGTGGCGTCACCCTGGAGCCGCTCGAGCACTAGCAGGGGCAGCAGCGAAAACGCTGGCACGAGCAGAAGGTTGACGCCGGCGGAGAGGAAGATCAGCACCAGGTGACCGGTCCGCTCGCGCAGGTAGCCAAACCCGGCGATCAACTCTCGCCATACCGACGACGTTGTGTCGTCGTCGCTTTTACCCGGCTGCGGGATAGAGATGAAGACAAGTGGCGCGATCGCCACCAGCGCGGTGCCGACATCGACGAGCATCACGCCGGCCATCGTCAACAGACCGTACAGAAGGGCGCCGAGCGGAGCTCCCACGATGAGCAGGAGCCCCTGGAGACTCTGGTTGAGACCCTGTATGCGCGTGAAATGTCGCTCCGGGACCATGAGAGTGGTGGAGGCCGTCATCGCCGGTACATGAAACGCCGCGCCGACGGCGCGCACAAAGAGAAGGGCGAGCACGTGGGCCGTGCCGGCCGTGCCGGTCTGGAAAAGCACCGCGAGCACGAGCGATGCGGCGGCCACCAGACCGTCGGCGGCCAGCATTACCTTCTTGCGGTTCCAGCGGTCGACCAGCGTTCCGATGATCGGTCCGAGCGCGACCTGGGGCATCAGCCCCACGAATGTCGCCATTGCGAGGATCGTGGCCGAGCCGGTGGTCTCGGTGAGCCACCAGATGAGCGCGAATTGGACCGCATTGCTCCCGAGAAGCGACAGCGTCTGCCCCGTCCAGAGGATAAAAAAGGGGCGCATCGAGGGTCCGGCCCCGTCCGACGTGGGGAGTGGGGTGGCGGCAGTCCCCCGGGTCGGTTCCTCGTGGTCCTCCGAAAAAGAATTCACGGCAGGCACATTATCCGAAGCACAGACCGGCGCGCCGGGCGAGTGTGGGCTTGTGCCGACCGGGCCGCTGGCGCCGGCCGGCGGCGGTAGAGTCGGTTGTCAGATATGCGGTTGATCGACACCCACGCCCACCTCGCCGAGGCGGTCTTTGACGGCGATCGCGATGAGGTCGTCCGGCGGGCCCGGCTGGCGGGGGTCGAGGCCGTCGTTTCGGTCGGTGAAAATGAAGACGACGCGCGGCGCAATCTCGAGCTGGCCAAAGAGTTCCCCGGCTTCATCCGACCGGCCGCCGGACTCTTCCCGACTCTTCTGGACCCGGACCGGGCCGACCGCCTGATCGCCGCGATCCGGGAGCGGCCGGAGCCGTGGGTGGCGATCGGCGAAGTGGGGCTCGACTACTGGAAAGTCCAGGCGGAGGAGGAGCGTGAGGTCCAGCGAGAGATCTTTGGCCGGTTTATCGACCTGGCGATCGAGCTCGATTTGCCGCTCAACGTGCATTCGCGCTCGGCCGGCCACCATACGATCGCTTTTCTTCTCGAGCGCGGTGCCCGCCGTGTTCAACTCCATGCTTTTGACGGCCGCGCGGCGCGGGCGCTGCCGGGGGTCGAGGCGGGCTTTTATTTCTCGGTGCCGCCTTCGGTGGTGCGCTCGCCGCAGAAACAAAAGCTCGTCCGCCGTTTGCCGATCGACTGCTTGCTCCTCGAGACCGACAGTCCGGTCCTCGGCGCCGAGCCGGGCGAGCGCAACGAGCCGGCCAACGTCGTTCGCTCGCTCCAGGCGATCGCCGACATCAAGGAACTTCCGGTCGAGCAAGTCACCGAGGCAGTGGGTGCCAACACCGCACGCCTTTACCAATTTCGGTGACAGGACACGTAATTTGTCTGTGGGCTAAATTACGTATCCTGTCACCCCATATTTCTACTGGCATGGGTGTTGCTCCTCTGAGTGGGTGATGGAGGATTCGGTCTCGCCTACCGTGCGATCGCGGCCCGCAGGCGTCACCGCCAGAGGCCACGCTGTTCGGATCGCCCGGATCGCCCGGATCGCCCGGGTCGCGATGGTTGCGCTTCTGGCGTGGATCCCCTCGGATCGCGCGGCGTCCGGTTCGCTCGCCGAGGAGCTCGGCCGCAACGAGGTGCGGGTCTATTCGGCACCCTTCGAGATTCGCATCGGCGACACGCTCGACGAGATCGCATTGGCCGACCGTCTCGAGCAGCTCGGGTATCGGCGGGTACGTCGCAAGCCCGAAAACGAGGGCGAGTACTTCTGGGGTTTCGAGCGGTTCTGGATCTACCGGCACGCGCATGAGCTGAAAAAGAAGACCCATCGCGCCGAACTGGTCGGGCTGGGCCTCGAGCGCGAAAGCGCGCGAATCCTGACCCTTCACGGGGACGAACCGGAAAAGCCCAAGAAGCGGCTGTGGCTCGAGCCGCAACTGCTCGCCGAGTCGCTCGAGCCAGGCCGGGCGCGGCGCCATCCGGTCGCGCTCGCGGAGCTTCCGGACCACGTGTGGCGCGCGGTTCTGGCGATCGAGGACCACCGGTTTTTTGACCACGGTGGGGTGGACGCCCGGGCGCTGGCGCGGGCGATGCTCAAAAATGCCAAAGCCGGGAAGGTCACCCAGGGTGGCAGCACGATCACCCAGCAACTGATCAAGATCCGCGACCTGACACCGCGACGGACATTGAGGCGCAAGGTCTCCGAGGCGGCGCGCGCCCTCGCCCTCGAAGCCGAGCACGACAAACGGGAGATTCTCGAGGCCTATCTCAACAGTGTGTACTTTGGGCACGTCGACGGCCTGGCCCTCTACGGATTGGGGGCGGCGGCGAGGGGACACTTCGGCAAACCCGCCGCCAAGTTGAATCTCGCCGAGGCCGCGCTGCTCGCGGGGATCATTCAGGCCCCGAACCGGTTGGACCCCAGACGGCATCCCGATCGCGCCAATGCCCGGTGGGAGCAAGTCCTTGCCCGGCTCGAAGAGCTCGGGTGGATCACGGAGGAGGAGGCTGTCCGAGCCCGCCAAGCCGGCCTGCCGCGGTCGGCCTCATCGGTGTCCGGCTGGAGCGCCAGTCCACAGCTTCTTCGCTGGGTTGCCGAGATCGTCGAGCAGCAGCGTGGAAACAGCAGGCGAGGGGTGGTCGTCGAGACAACGCTCGATCCCCTCCTTCAACGGCGGGCCGAGCGCTCGGTCCGGGAGGGCTTGGCGCGTATGCGTCGAAGCTACCCGCGCTTGCGCCGCGCCCGGCCCGAAGCCGCCCTCGTCACCCTGAACCCGCAAACCGGCGCGGTCCTGGCGTACGTGCCGGGTGATCCGGCCACCAAAGGCAACTCCTTCGATCGTGTACGGCAGGCACGCCGCCAGCCGGGGTCCACGGTCAAGCCGTTTGTCCTCCTCGAAGCGCTGGACGCCTGTGGCCCGCGCCGGCCGGTGCCGTTGTCGCAGCGTGTCTCCAACCGGCCGCTGACCCTCGAGCTGCCCTCCGGTCCCTGGTCGCCGCGGAATCCGGACGGCGGCTTCTCCGGTCCGGTGGACCTGAAGGAGGCGCTCCAGCGCTCGCTCAACGTGCCCTTTGTCCGGCTGGCCCGGTATTGTGGGATGGAGGCGGTCGCCGCGCTGTTTCGCGATGCCGGGCTCGATCCCGGATCCGACCCGCCGCCCTCCTTTGTGCTGGGCGCCGCCGAAGTGTCGCCGCTCGAGATGGCTTCGGCCTTTACCGTTTTCGCCTCGCGCGGAAAGCGACCGCGCCCCGGTGTGGTCGAACGGCTCGAGACGCCCTCGGGCCGCGGCTTCTACAACCGCTGGAAGCGCTCGCGAAACGTGGCCCGGCCGGCAAGCGCAGCTCGGGTCCGCGGCCTCTTGGAAAAGGCGATCCGGGAGGGGACCGCGAATCCGGGATTTGTCGAAGGGCGATTCGCCTTTGGCAAGACCGGAACCTCCTCAGACCGGCGCGACGCGTGGTTCGCCGGTGGAACCGACGCCCTGGTCACCGTGGTCTGGGTCGGTCTCGACGGAGGCGGTTCGCTGGGTCTGTCGGGTGCCTCGGCGGCGGCGCCGATCTGGCGGAGTTACACCGAAACGGCCGCCAGCGGTCGGGGAGTCGCGCCCGAGAAACCACGGCCGACGATCTTGCGGGCTCTACGAACACGTGGCCGTGTCATCGAGTGACGTTGCGCGCGGCTGCTAAGGGCACGCAGGACCGTCGGATGGCAGAAGGTTGGGGGCCACATAAAAGTAACAGCGCGCCGTGACCCCGGGAGCGGCGTTGACGGTCGTCAGGAGCTCGGCGCCGCGGAGCTTGAACGTATTGCCAGTGCCGGTCAGCATGATTTGTCCGTCACCCGTGAACGAGCCGCCCTCGACCACGACATCTCTTCCCGATACCAAAAGCGGGTGGCCCCCGAACGCTTGGGTTTTTACGTCGACGAGCTTTGGGGACCCCTGGACGGAGCCGAGCTCCCAGATGCTGATCGCTATCACTCCGTTGACTGGAGATGGGACGTGGTTTTGCACCCGGACGCGGCTCAGATTGGCTCCTCCCAAAAGGTGAACGATTCCGAGCGCTGAGTTGTCCAGGTTGCCATAGATGACCGATTCGTCTCCGGAGCCCTCGAGGTCGACGTGGGTGGGGACAAAAAGGGTTGTCACGTTGCAGTAGTAGTTACCCGGCGCGAGGCGCACGAGCTGCCGCGGAGACGATGGTAGAGCTCCCAAGACGTCACGCAGCCTCCGACAGTTTTCGGAGAAACGGCCGGTCGCCGGCACCCAAGTGATGTTTTCGACTTGCATGCCCCGCGCGGCGAGGTTGCCGGGGAGGAGCAGGAGAACTGCCACGGCAAGCCAGACAAGTCCCCGAGCGGTCATGGGCATACTCCGAAGGGGTTGGCATTGGGAGCCCCGGTGTCCAAGTTTCGATAGTAGTGGCACCTGGCGACGACCGTGGGGTCCGCATCGATACCCTCGAGGGCGCTGCCGGAGAGCTTGAATGTGTAGTTGGAACCGGACAGACGGATGTCTCCATTCGGAAACGACCCGCCCTCGACCACGACGTCCTCATCGATTACAAACAACGGGTGGACGGTTCCCGCCGACGATGCCAAGAGGGTCTTCACATCCACCAGCGTCGGTGAGCCTCCGGAGGGAACGAGCTCCCATGCGCTGACCGCGATCGAGCCATCGGTCGGCGTCGTGGTGAGGTTCCACACCTGGAGGCGGCGTAGCACAGAGCGTCCCCTGAGATGAACGACGCCCAGGATGGAGCTGTCCACCACGCCGACGATGACCGTACGGTCCCCTGATCCCAACAAGGTGACCTGAGTCCGGACAAAGAGGGTCGCCGAATCGCAGAAATAGAGCCCAGGTGCGAGGTGCACGAGCTGGTCCGGCGAGCTCGGCAGCGAGTCCAGGGTGTCGCGCAACCGTTGGCAGTTCGCGACACCGTCGCTGGTCGCCGGCACCCAGGTGGTGTTATCGAACTGCATGCCGCCCTGGGCAGCGATTCGGCCGGGAAGCATGAGAACAAGCACCGCAATCCAACACCAGGCCGCGGACATCCGTCCGCAGGCACTCATCTTCGATCGGACCTGTGTTTGTTCCATGGTGGATCGTTCTCCTTGTCTTCTCGCGACCAAGGGCCAGCCTCGTCGTGGCTCTACGGAGGGCATGTGTTGCCAACGTCGCCGAGACCACCCGGAAGGCGATAGAAGTAACAACGGGCGGTCACTTCCGAACTGGCGTCGACGCCTTCGACGAGGGCGTGGAAGAGAGTGAAAGACGAGGTAAACGGAGTCGGGTCATCCGTCCTAACAAAGATCTTTCCACCGGTAAACGAACCACCGTCTACGGTCACGTCATTGGTGTCCAGGCGTACGTACAGGGGGTGACCGGACCCGGCGGCAGTCGTAGAGACGGAGACGAGCGCTGTCACATCGGTCAGAGTGTTGCTCGCCGAAGGCCCGGAAATGGCGATCGCGATGGCCCCCAGAGCAGGTGTGGTCTTTGTGTTCCACACCAAGACATTGGAGAGGTGGGCCCCGAGGCCCAGGGTAACGATGCCCTGGGAGGGGTTGTCTATCGAGCCAAAGATCACCGTGCGTTGTCCGGCCCCCTCGAGCGTGGTGAGCCCCGGCACCTGGACGGTGGTGGTCCCGCAATCATAGAAACCGGGCTCTAGCTGTACCACGTTGGGGAAGGCAGAGGACGTCGGCAGCGATGCTAGAAAATCCCGTAGTGTCTGGCAGTTTGCGGCGGCGGTGCCGGTTGCCGAGACCCAGGTAATGTTCTCGACTCGCACGCCTCCTTGTGCGGTGATGTCACCGGGGACCAGCAACAGAATCACGAGCGCACGCCAGTGCAGGTTCTTACGAGACGGCGGAATCGATCGACATAGACGCGGTCGAAACGCAATAAACGCGAGCATAAGAAGTCCCATATCGGCTAGCACCCGCTCAC
Organism: Candidatus Multivoradales bacterium; assembly: GCA_965224065.1. Classification (GTDB taxonomy): domain Bacteria; phylum Acidobacteriota; class Thermoanaerobaculia; order Multivoradales; family JAHEKO01; genus JAOTZA01. The sequence goes on along the minus strand of CBDCYF010000005.1, from coordinate 1,485,194 downwards.
CAAGGTCGCGCCGGTGGTCAACAGGCGGTTGAACGAGCAATCCACAGTAATGGTGGCGTCAGCGTCGAGGCCTTCGAGGGCACTGCGGGTAAGCGTAAAAGTGTGGTTTGAGCCGGTCACACGTATGTCGCCACCCGAGAACGAGCCACCTTCCACACTCACGTCTTCCACGCCAATCCACAGCGGATAGGCCGTGCCCGAACTGGCCACTACTCGGGCGTTGACGTCGACTAGCGTGGGGGAGCCGGCCACGGCGGGAAAGTCCAGCACGCTGACCGCGATCGCAGCGTTGACCGGAGAGATTGTGTAGTTCTCTACGCTTAGCCGGCTCAGCACCGCGCGCCCGATAGGGTGTACGACACCTGCGACCACGTTGTCCGTATAGCTACCGATAATGGTGCCAAACCCGGACCCTTCCAGAGTGACATGGCTCGGAACGTAGAGGGTTGTCGAGCCGCAGAAGTAAAGGCCCGGCGTGAGGCGTACGACCTGGTCCGGAGAGGTCGGCAGCGAGTCCAGGGTGTCTCGCAGACGTTGACAGTTCGACGTCCCAACTTCGATCGCCGGCACCCAAGTCGTGTTCTCCACCTGGATGCCACCCCGCGCGGCAAGGCGCACGGGGACAAGCAACAGGGTCACGCCAGCAAGCCAGCCCAACCCTGCGGTCTTGAGCCTTTTCCTGAGCGCCTTTGGCACCGCTGGCAACCACTGGTTTCGCATCGGACGTCTCCTCCCTACCTGGTAATTCAACGAGATGGTTTCTTCCGGCGGAACCCCCGAAACGACCGTTTTGCTGGGTCACCCACTGGTTTTGCTCTCCTCACCAGAACAGAGCCGGAGCGGCGGCATCTTGCTCACCTCAAAACGTTAGGGGCTTGCTGAGAAACCCTGATGGGTCGCGTTACGAGCGCCATGGCCGGTACGGCAAGGCGCCGCGACGTAGGCGATGCCGAAGCATCGCCGAGAAGCGGTAACACTGCCGCACCGGCCATGCCCCCGTAACCCGAAGGGCGACAAGGGGTTGCAATGCGCCTCCGTCGTTGCTCGTCGTCGACGATGCTCCGGCATCGACTCCTCCTCGCGTCTCGGATGCGCATCACAGGCCCTTGTCGCGCGACCCATCAGGGTTTCTCAGCAAGCCCCTAGGAAATGAACTTCCTGGCGCGTACCCGACGCTCACCAACGAGGAGCGCTTCCAGGAGACCCACGGCTACCTCCGCCGCTGCGTTGAACCGGCGGTTTCGCCGCTATCTCGACTGCGGGATCTTTACCCCCGGCGTCGCAAGAGTGGACGGTCGGTGTGGGTTGAGCACCGCCCGACGTTCCCACTCAAGGCGTCGGTGCTTCCGTAAATCACCGGGCCCCGGGGAGCAGCTTGTGGAAAGCGACCGTCAGATCGGGCACCGCAAGGAGGAGCGCCCGGAGGCTAGCTCGCCTCACGCGCGATTTTCCAGGTGCCTTCTTCCCACACCAGCTCAAGCGTCTTGCGCACCGAATCGTTGAATCTATCCGAGCGGTAGCTCTGGAAGAATCGCGCTCGCACGCGGTTGTTGTCGATGCGCTCGGTCTCGAGACCGGAGACCGCGACCTTGATGTATCTCGGGGCCCGAAGGCGATCCCGTCGCGTCGCGGCCCAGCCCGCACGCGATTGGCCGCCGCCCGGCCGGAAGCTCTGGGAGTAGAACGAAAGGTATTGATTGACGTCCTGGTCCGACCAGGCTTCGGCCCACGACTCCACCAGGGTGCGCACCGCTCGGTAAGCGGATCCGACCGGAGCGGAGCGGGCTTGCTCATCCTCCGAGACGCCCTCTTCCTCTCCGCCGGCCTCCGACACGGCGACGGCCGGTGTTACCGGTGATGCGGAAGTCTCGGGATCGGGCGAATCAGGAGCCGTCCCGCTTCCCGCCGCCGCGGTCTCTGCGCCGTCGGCACCGGCTCCATCGCCGTCCGACGAACTCGTCGCCGGGTCGTTTGCGCCGTTGCCCTGGGCCGCGGTCGCTGCCGCTTCGTTCTCGGCGGAGCGGGAGCGTCCGGGGAGCCACTCCGTCAGCCAGAACAGAGCCGCCACCAGCGCGACAACCCCGGCCGCGGTGAGCAACAGCGGCAGCACCTGCTTGGACGAGTCCTGTGTCGTTGCCGGGCGCACCTCGACTCCGCGAGTGGGCGCCGTGGGAACCACCGGGGCGGACAGAGCCTCGCCCGGCTGATCCTCGTCGAGAACCTGGTCGAGAGCGTCGTCGATCACCGAGCGCAGCTCTTCGAGCTCGAAGGGCTTGCCGCCCTCACGGATGTGTTTCTCGACGATCCAGCGGATGAGGCGCCGGCTTTGCGCATCCAGCTCGACGAAGCGAACCCCCATGCCGGGCGGCCGGTCCGGGCCCTCGTCCTGGTAGCGAGCCCAGACGACTCGAGCCTTGCCGCGGATCAGCTTCCAGTCGTCAGCGACGCTGAACTCGAACGCCAGCTCGGTGCCGCGCGCCTGGGGCTTGTCGGTGAGGATGAACATCCCCGTCGTGGAGATGTTGCCCGAGTACTCCGTGACAAAACTGTCGAACTGCGGAACTCGAATCGCGATCTCGCGCTCCAGATGGATGCGGCGAGAATCGAGCGAGACTTGTCGGTTAGGAGCCTTTGTCACCCGTGTCTTCCCCGCGAACGGGCCACTAGGAGAAACCAGCCGGCGAATTATACTCGATTGCAAGCGCTCCAAACTGTTGATTCTTCAACTCTCAAGCCTCTTTCGCCGGCGGATCTCGGGGCCAGCCGTTGGCCGCGGGTGCCTGTCAAGCCGATGGTATGCTCATTCGTATAGAGAGATGAAAATGTCTATCCGCTCGGCACCATCCTGTTTTCTGATGGTGGCGTGCGCTTTCCTCGTGTCTGCCGGCCTCGCCGGACCGACGGCGGCCGACGACGTCCATCTGAAGAACGGCCGGTCGTTTGAAGCCGTGATCGTACTGGCCGAGAGCGAGGAATCGGTACGGATTCGACTGCCCTATGGCGAAATGAGCCTGCCCGGGAGTTGGGTGGACCGCGTGGTCCGGGCGGAGACGCCGCTCGACGAGTTCCTGGATCGCAAGCGCCGTTTGCTGGGGAAACCGGATGCCGGCGTCTCCGACTGGATCGATCTCGCCGTCTGGGCACGCGGCCGCGAGCTGGAGCACGGCTACCGGGAGTCCGTTCTGGCCGCAGCGGAGATCGACCCCGGCTCGGACTTGTTGCCGATGCACATGCGCCGGTTGGACTATGTTTTTGAAGAACAACTCGATCGCTGGATTCACTACGAGGAATCGCGTCGTCGAGCGGGTCTCGAACGGCACCAAGGCGAATGGTTCCCGAGCGAGGAAGTCGCTCGCCGGAGCCGCCGTGACGCCAGGAGCGCCACCACCGAAGAGCGTCTGGGGAGCGCGATCGAGGCACTCGCGGTGGCGCAGCTAGAGCGCGAAAGACGCGAGGCCGAGCGAGAGCGGTCGCGGACCGCCGACCGTGCCCCGGGCCCGGTCTATCATGTGCCCTTTCGCGCGTCGCCGGTCTACCCGGTGGCGTTTTTTCCGGGCCGTTTCGTGAGGCTGCCGGTCGTGACCGAAGACGGCGAGGGCGCCGAGCGTCCGGAGGGCGGCCACAACCGCGGCGCCTACGACTCTCTGCGGCGGCGCCAACCCGGCAGCCTCCTGGTCTCCCGTGCGGGCTCTCGCAGTGTCGCGTCACTGGCCGGGGTGCGTCGTCAGCCCGGCTCGTTGGCGCTCCGAACCCGATAGCTGGGGGACCGACAGCCCTGCGTCGAACCCGTAACGCCGTGGCGGTGCGTGCTACCATGCCCTACCTTTTGCGGTCTTACCCTGTCCGCATTTCTCACGTCTAGTTCACGTCTAGGAGGTTCCGATGTCTTGGCCGATTCGCCGTTTACTCCTGTCCCTCTTTGCGCTGTTCGTGCCCGCCGTGGGCCTTCTCATCGGCGGTTGCGTCCCGCAAACCGGCCAGGCGCCCCAGGCGTCCGCCGCGGCCGAGCTGATTCCGCGCCAGTTGGTTTTTGGTAACCCGGACAAGTCCACGGTCCGCATCAGTCCGGACGGAACGCGCATCAGCTACCGAGCCGCGGTCGACGGGGTGATGAACGTCTGGGTGGGACCGATCGACGACCCGGCGGCGGCCAAACCGGTCACGCACGACACCAACCGGGGGATCCGTCGCTACTTCTGGGCTTACACCAACCGGCACATCATCTACCTCAAGGATGCCGCGGGTGACGAGAACTGGCGCGTATACAGCGTCGATCTGGAGACCGGCGACGAGGTCGATCTGACGCCCATCGAGAACGTGCAGGTGAGGATCCAGCAAGTCAGCCATCGCACGCCGCAGGAGGTTCTGGTGGCGATCAACCAGCGAGACCCTTCGAAGCACGATGTCTACCGGCTCGACATCGGCAGCGGCGAGATGAGCTTGGTGGAGGAAAACCTGGGTTTTGTCGGCTTTGTGAGCGATGACGACTACGAGATTCGCCTCGCCACCGCGATGACCCCCGACGGTGGAATGGAAATTCACCGCAAGGGTGACGACGGCTGGGAGAACTTTCTACAGGTGCCGCAGGAAGACACCCTCAACACCGGGCCGATCGGCTTCGACCGCACCGGTACCGTGTGCTACATGAACGACAGCCGCGGCCGGAACACATCGGCCTTGGTAGCGCTCGATCTCTTGACCGGCGAGACCGAGGTTCTGTACGAAGATCCACGCGCCGACGTCGACAACGTTCTGGTTCATCCGGTCGACCTCACCGTCCAGGCGGTGGCGTCGACGTACGAACGCCGCGAGTGGAAGATCCTGGACGATTCGATCGCCGCCGATCTCGAGTATCTGAGTGGAGTCGCGGACGGTGAGATAAACGTGCTCGCACGCTCCCAGGACGACCGCCGGTGGGTGGTCGGATATGACCTCGCCAGCGAGCCCTATGCCTACTACCTCTACGATCGTGACGAGGGTGAGGCCAAGTATTTGTTTACCCACCGTGGAGCCCTGGAAGAGGCTTCTCTGGCCGGTATGCAGGCCGCAATCATTCCAGCGCGGGACGGACTCGATCTGGTCAGCTACTACTCGCTACCGGTGGGGAGTGACACGGACGGCGACGGTCGCCCCGAGAACCCCATGGCGACCGTGCTGCTCGTGCATGGCGGCCCCTGGGGACGCGACGCGTGGGGGTTCAATAGCGAGCACCAATGGCTCGCCAACCGCGGCTACGCGGTCCTATCGGTCAACTTTCGTGGCTCCACCGGTCTGGGCAAGAGCTTTACAAATGCCGGTGACCGGGAGTGGGGCCGCAAGATGCACGATGACTTGTTGGACGCCGTCGATTGGGCGGCGGGTCAGGGGATCACCGATCCGGAGCGCGTGGCGATCATGGGCGGAAGCTATGGTGGCTACGCCACCCTGGCCGGTCTCACCTTGACGCCCGAGACCTTCGCCTGCGGGGTCGACATCGTCGGCCCCTCCAACCTGATCACCTTGATGAACTCGATCCCGCCCTACTGGAAGCCGCTTTTCGAGATGTTCGCGGCGCGCATGGGCGATCCCCGAACCGAAGAGGGGCGTGCCCTGCTCACCGAGCGGTCACCGTTGACCCATGTCGACAAGATCAGCCGGCCCCTGTTGATCGCTCAGGGGGCGAACGACCCACGGGTCAAACAGGCCGAGTCGGATCAGATCGTCGAAGCGATGCGCGCCAAAGAAATCCCGGTGACCTACGCGCTTTTTCCCGACGAGGGACACGGTTTTGCACGGCCCGAGAACCGTCTGGCGTTCTACGCTATTGCCGAGGCTTTTCTGGCTGACTGTCTGGGGGGCACGGTCGAGCCGATCGGCGACGATCTCGAAGGATCCTCGATCCAAGTCCCGGCAGGCGCCGAGCAGATCGCCGGCCTGCAGGGGCTGCTCGAAGCACCGGCTCCCCAAGAGGCCGAAGTCGCCGAAGCCGCCGAGTAGAACAACGGGGACAGTCCCCGTTTTTTGTCCTATCGGGCTCCACCCACCGCTTCCATCGGTTGGACGCTCGGTGGGTCGCCCAGCAGATGGGTTTCTAAGAAGAGCATGACGACCTCGCTGTAGAGGTCGCGGTTCTCCTTCTTGCGGAACCCGTGTCCCTCGTTGAGGGCGTTCATGTACCAGACGTCGTAGCCGGCTTCGCGCACGTCTCGCACGATCTGCTCGGCCTCGGTGACCGGCACCCTGGGATCGTTTTGGCCCTGGGCCACCAGCAGCGGCGCGGTGATCTCGTCGGCATTGTTGTTGGGGCTGATTTTTTCCAGATGAGCCCGCATCGCCGGATCGCGCTCATCCCCGTACTCGACCCGGCGAAGATCCCGCCGGTAGTCCTGGGTATTCTCGAGAAAGGTCACAAAGTTGGAGATGCCGACGATGTCCACGCCGGCGCGCAACCGGTCGCTGTAGTGGACCATGCTGGCGAGCACCATGTAGCCGCCATAACTGCCGCCGTAGACCGCTACCCGCGAGGCGTCGAGATCGGGCTGCTCGGCGATCCAGTCGAGCAGCGCTCCGATGTCCTTGACCGAGTCCTCGCGCTGGAAGCCGTTGTCGAGCTTGACGTAGGTCTTGCCGTAGCCCGCGGAGCCGCGCACGTTGGGCGCGACGACGGCCGCCCCCAGCTCCGCCAGCCACATCTGGTACGTCGAGCTGAATCGCGGCCGGTACTGGCTCTCGGGCCCGCCGTGGATCGAGACGATGACCGGGTGCGGACCCGGTCCGGCGGGCTTGTAGACAAACGCCGGGATCTTCCGGGTCTTGCCGCCGACCTCGTCGAACGTCGGGTAGTGAACCAGCTCGGGCTCGATGAACTGGTCGGTGTCGAGGCCTCCGACCTCGCTGGTGGTCCAGCGGGTCAGCTCGCCGGCTTGGGTGGGACCGTTTCCCAATGCCAGGGAAAAGACGTCGCTGGGGGTTTTGGGCGTGTTGAGGGTCATCGCCAGCCGGTTGTCGTCGGGGCTAAAGACGAGGCCGCCGAGTGTTCCCGCGGGCAGACCCGCTACCGGCTGGTAGGCGAAGGTGGACGTGTCCAGCAGATAGAGCCTGGACATCCCATCCTCGTTGGCGACAAACGCGGCGCGATCGCCTCCGTGGCTCAGCACGCCGCCGCCGATGTTCCAGGGGATGTCCTCCGTGATGACCCGGATCTCACGCGTCTCGAGATTCATGTGCGCGAGCTGGGTGAACTCGCTCTGTGAGTCGGTCACCAGAAAGATGCCTTCACCCGAGGCGTCGAAACCCGCCGGTCGATAGGCCGACGGGTTATCGGCGCTTCCGGCCAGGACCTGCCGCTCGCCGGTCGCGAGGTCCAGCAGGTGGATGCGTGAGTCGTTGATGCTGACGTACTGGGCGATCAGCAACTTGCTGTCGTCCGGGCTCCAGTCGACGGGGCCCCACCACGAGCCATCGGGTGACTCGAGCACCACGCGCGCCGAAGAGGGGTCGGCGATCTCCATCACCCATACGTCGTTCGAGCGACCGTTGCGGCGAGTGCTCTGGTAGGCGATCCGCGTCCCGTCGTGGCTCCATTCGACCGCGCCGTTGCGAGACGCACCGTCGGTCAGCAGACGGCTCTCACCGGTGTCGGGGTCGAGAAGAAAGATCTGCCGAAACTCGTTGCCTCCGAAGTCCATCAGAAAGCTCAGGGCCTTGCCACCGGGCTGCCGGTCGACACCAAAAATCGGCTCGTCGAAGAAAGTCATCTGAGATCGGGCCCCACCGGGTGTCGCCACGCGGTGAAGCTGGGACACGTTGCCAAACCGGGTGGTGATGTAGACGCCCGAGCCGTCGGCGGTCCATTCCTGCATACCGGCGCTGCGCACGTTCTGATAGCGGTTGAGCTGTTCCCCGATCTCTTTCGGAACGTCCGGCACGCTGTCGAGGATCACGTTGCCGTCGTTGACCCGGCGGATGTTCGGATCCGCGCCGTCGTCCGCGACGGCAACCGGGGTTGAAAAAAGAGCTACGACAGCGAACGGGGCAAGGGAGCGAAACTGCATCGATGGGATCTCCTAAGGGTAGGTCGTTCTCGGCACGGCCAATTTATCGTAACTGAACTCGCGCAACTGAACTCGAGTAACCGGACCCGCGCATTTGACACCCGCCCGGATGCCGCCGAAGATTCGGGCGCGATGGATCTTTCGGGCAAATGCGCGCTGGTCACTGGCGCGGCGCACCGTCTCGGCAAGGCGATGGCGACCGCGCTCGCCGGGCGCGGCTCCAATGTGATCGTCCACTACGGTGGCTCGAAGGACGCCGCCGGCCGGACCGCGGCGGAGCTGGCCGAGCTGGGGATCGAGGCCGTACCGATGGGCGCGGATCTCAGAGAGCCGTCGGAGATCGAGCAGCTTTTTGCCGCTGTTGGAGACCGGTTCGGGCGTCTGGACGTATTGATTAACAGCGCCGCAAGCTTCGAGGCGGCGGCTCTAGAGGATATCTCGGTGGAAGACTGGGACCGGGTGATGGCGCTCAACCTGCGGGCGCCGTTTTTATGCTCACAAAAGGCCGCGGCCCTGATGCGGCGGCCACGGCCCGATCGCGGGCACGACAGCGGCGTCATCGTCAACGTCTCCGACCTGAGCGCCTACCGGCCGTGGTCGGGATATGCCCACCATGGCGTCAGCAAGGCCGGTCTCGTTCATCTCACTTTGTGTTCGGCGCGGGAGCTGGCACCGGACATTCGCGTCAACTGCGTCGTCCCCGGGGCCATCTTGCCGCCGCCGGGAGTCGACCCGGGTGGCGAAGAGTGGTCGCGGCGTGGGGAAACGGTTCTTCTGGGGCGAACCGGCGACCCCACCCGAGTCGCCGACGCGGTGGTGGCTCTGGTAGAAAACGACTTCATCACCGGCGCGGCGCTGCCGGTGGACGGCGGCGAGCGCCTGTTGGGGAAACGGACCTGATGAGCGAAAACGACACCACGCATCGCGACAAGATTCTGGTCCGCGACCTGTTGGTGCGCGGGATCGTCGGCCTCAACGACTGGGAGCGCGAGAAAAAACAGGACATTCTGATCAACTTGACCTTGTTTCTGGACTCCCGCGCCGCTGGCCGTTCGGACGACGTCGAGAAGACGCTCAACTACCGCACGATCACCAAAGCGATCATCCATCTGGTCGAGAGCTCCTCCTTTTATCTCGTCGAGGCGCTGGCCGAGGCCATCGCGCAGCTGGCGGTCGTCGAACACGGTGCCGAGCGGGTTCGGGTCCGGCTGGAGAAGCCCGGGGCGTTGCGGTACGCGCGCTCGGTGGGGATCGAGATCGAACGTGGCCGCCTGGATTTTGCCGCCGGTGGTGAGTCCGGCTCGAACGGACCACCCGGCGAATGAGCTCCGCGGGATCTTCTGAGCCGTGCCGGGTTCTGATCTCGCTCGGCTCGAACATCGAACCGGAGACAAACATGGTGGCGGCGGCGCGGTTGCTGGCCGAACGCTGTGACCTGCGCGGGGTCTCGCGGGTTTTCGCCACCGATGCGGTTGGCGGGGAGCCCGAGGAGCCCCGCGATCCGATCCCCGGCTTTCTCAATGCCGCCGCCGAGATCGTGACCCGATCGGGTCCGCGCGAGCTCAAACACACGATCCTGCGCCGGATCGAAGAGGAGCTCGGACGGGTCCGGACGCAAGACCGCAACGCGCCGCGGACGATCGATCTCGACATCGCGATCTTTGGAGAGTTGGTCGTCGAAGAAGACGGCCTAGTCTTGCCCGACCCGGAGATCTTGACCCGTGCTCACGTTGCGGTCCCGCTGGCCGACCTGGCTCCCGAATGGCGCCACCCGGCCGACGGCCGTCTGCTGCGGGAGATCGCGCGGGGCCTGCGGAGCTCGGAGAACTCGGAGAGCTCGGCGGGTGTCCGTCCGGCGGCGGCCGCCGGGGCGCTGGAAGACGTTCTGGCGTCTCGCGGCGTGCTCGAGGGTGCCGAGATCTCATGAGCCGCCCCTGCAAACGACTTTTTTTTGCGCTGGCCGTGCTGGCCTTGCCCGGCTGGCCCGGAGTCTTCGCCACGCCGGTGGAACCAAGTCGTTCCCCGGAGGCCTCGCCCGTCCTGACCGCGATGACCGGCGAGCTCGAGCGCTCGCTGGAGGCACTTTCGGGCGAGAAGAGCCCGCCGTACTTTCTGAGCTACGAGATCGTCGAGCTCCACACTGTGGCGCTCAACGCGTCGTTTGGCCATCTCGTCCGCAGCGTGGATCAGCGCCGGCGCCAGCTCGATGTCGACGTCCGGGTCGGCGACTACACGCTCGACAACCGGCATCCCCGGCGCGGCGAGCTACAGGACAGGGGTTTTTCGAGACGATATCTGGAGGCCTATGTGCCCCTCGACGACGATCCCGAGGCCATCCGCAGCGTGCTCTGGTGGCATACCGACAAGAAGTACAAGGAGGCGGTCGAAGATCTGACCGCGGTTCTCACCAACGTCCAGGTCCAGGTCGAGGCGACCGACCGGTCGCCCGATTTCTCGCGGTCCGAGCCGGTCGAGGCGATCGAGGAGCCGGCCGAGCTGGAGCTCGAGGCGGAGGTGTGGGCGGAGAAGCTGGAGCGTTTCTCGGCCCCCTTCGCCCTGCACCCGGTGATCTACCAGGCCGACGCCTCGTTGACGGCGCAAGCCCGCACCCGTTGGCTCACCAACAGCGACGGCACACGGCTTCAGACCACCCGGGTAGCGTACCGGCTCGATCTGTCGGCCGTGACCAAGGCCGAGGACGGCATGGAGCTGCCCCGGCACGAGTCCTTTTTTGCCTATTCGGCGGACGGGTTGCCGTCCGACGAGCGGGTGGAGGCGACGGTCGAGAAAATGGTCGCCGACCTGCTGGCCCTTCGCGAGGCGCCGGTGGTCGATCCCTACACCGGTCCCGCGATGCTCTCCGGGCGCGCCGCCGGAGTGTTCTTCCACGAAGTCTTCGGTCATCGGATCGAAGGCCACCGGCAGAAAAACGAAGACGAGGGACAGACCTTCAAAAAGCAAGTCGGCCAGCGCCTTCTGCCCGAGGGGTTCGACGTGATCTTCGATCCCCTCCGCGCGACCCACGGGGCCATCGAGCTGGCCGGGTACTACCGCTTCGACAACGAGGGCGTCGCGGCGGAGCCGGTCGAAGTGGTGACGGACGGGGTCTTCCGGCGGTTTTTGATGTCGCGCTCGCCCATCGAAGGCGAGCCGGTGTCGAACGGGCACGGCCGCCGCCAGCCGGGCTTCGAGGTCGTCTCGCGGCAGTCCAATCTGGTCGTAGAGGTCGAAGATCCGCTGCCGGCGGACGAGTTGGAGCGGGAATTCCGCCACCGTCTCGAGCAGGCCGGAAAGCCCTGGGGTCTTTTGTTTGAGGACATCCAGGGCGGCTTCACGATGACCGGGCGCACCACCCCCAACGCCTTCAACGTCATCCCGGTGATGGTCTACCGGGTCTTTCCGGGCGGCCGGCGCGAGCTGGTGCGCGGGGTGGACCTGATCGGGACGCCCCTGACCGCCTTCAGCGCGGTGGTTGCCGGCGACGACCGGCCGGAGGTTTTCAACGGGATGTGCGGCGCCGAATCGGGCCGGGTCCCGGTCTCGGCGATCTCCCCCGGCATCCTGATCTCACAGGTCGAGGTGCAAAAGAAAGAGAAGTCACAGGATCGGCCGCCGATCCTGCCGGCTCCCGCTCTGAGGGAGGTGGCGAGGTGATCGATCCCCGCGCCCTCGTCGCGGTCCCGCTGCTGAGCGCGGCGCTGTTCGGTATTGGATCGATGTCGGTACCCACGGCACATGCCGGCGGATCCGAGGCGCGGGACGACTTGCTGCGGGCGCTCGAGGACGAGATGTCCCGGTCGCTCGATGCGCTGGCGCTGCCCGATCAGCCAAAGCCCTACTTTGTCGCCTACCGGGCGGAGGAGCTGGTGACGACCGAGACGGCGGCGGTCTTTGGCAGCTTGCTCGAGACCGACACCAGCAGCGGCCGCTTTCTGAACGTCGAGGTGAGGGTGGGCTCCTCCGAGCTCGACAACACCAACTTCTTCACTTTTCCGTCCCGCTCGCCGGGCCTGGCGCGCAGCTTCAACGGCTGGGCGCTGCTGCCGCTGGACGACGACTACCAGGCCGTCCGGCGCCAGGCCTGGCTGCTTACCGACGCCGCCTACAAGAGCGCCCTCGGGCACCTGTCGCGCAAACAGGCGGTGCTGCAAAACCGAAACCGCGAAGGAGCTCTGCCGGATTTTGCTCCGCAGGAACCGGCGGTGATTCGTGCCGAAGCGGAGCCCACGGTGCCGGACCGGCAGGCGGTCGAGGCGCTGGTGCGCGACCTGTCGGCTCTCTTCCGTCGCTTCCCGGCGGTGGAATCGTCGGAGGTCGGGCTGCGCTCGACCTTCTCTCGTTTCTACTATCTCAACAGCGAGGGCTCGCGGGCCGTGACCGCGACCCGTCTGGTCGAGCTCCGCGTGCGGGCGGAGGCCCGAGCCGCCGATGGCCGGCCGCTCGCCGATGCGGTCGGCTTTCTGGCCCGCAATCTCGGTGAGCTGCCGTCCCGCCGGGAGCTGTTGGAGGCGGTCGAGGCGATGGGTCGGCGTCTTTCGTCCGCCGGCACCGGCGAGCTGATCGAGCGCTACAACGGTCCGGTGCTGTTCGAGGGCCAAGCGGCGGCCCAGCTCTTTCTTCAATCGTTCGTGCCGCGCCTGGCGAGTTTTCGCAGCCCGGTGGCCGAGGAGCCCCGGCTCGAGGAGAGCCTACGCCAGCTCGGCGGTGGCTTTGACGACCGGATCGGGGGCCGCGTCCTGCCTCGTTCCTGCCGGCTGGTGGACGATCCGACGCTCGCCGAATGGGAAGGGCGGCCGCTTCTCGGGGGCTTTCCGGTGGACCGGGACGGCGTCGAGCCGAGCCCTCTGGCCTTGGTCGAACGGGGCATCCTCAAACGGCTGCTCTCGGATCGCAAACCGTCGCCGGCTGCCGGCCAGAGCACCGGCAGCCGGCGGGGCGTGGGCACCGCTCCGGGCAATCTCGTGCTCACCGCGACCGGTGGGAGATCGTGGGCGGAGCTCGAGCGCGAGCTGATGCAACTGGTCGAAGAGCGCGAGCTCGAGTTTGGCGTCGTCATCCGGAGGATCGCCGACCCGGCGCTTCTTACCGGAGCCGACGGTGGCCGGTCTCCGCGTCTGTCGGCGAACGGCGAGGGTGCCGTGGGCGATGTGGCGGAGGCCTTTCGCCTCTATCCCGATGGCCGGCGCGAGCCGTTGCGAAACCTGGAGATCGTCGGGCTGGGACCGACGACCTTCAAAGACGTCGTGGCGCTGTCGGAAGAGCTCACCGTGCATCACGCGCGGCTCGCCCCGGTCCGCCAGCTCGTCCCCGGGAGCACCGGCCTGGCCCCTGAGGCGATCTCGGTGGTGTTGCCGTCGCTTCTTTTTGAAGAGCTGATTCTCAAGACCGCCGAGGGTCCGGTGCCGACGCCGCCGTTAATACCGCATCCGTTCTTTGCGTCGACATCGGCAAGCCCCTGAAGTTCGCGTGGTAAAGTCCGCCGAACTCTTTCGTCCCGCCCAGCCGACCGGAGGGCCGGGTCTTACCGCCTGAATCGGAGCTTTCTACGATGCTGAATTGGATCGAGCGGGTCTCGCAGAGCGTGTCGGAGGCCGTCACCGGGTTTCTCGGACCGGTGGCGCACTTTCTCGAAGGCTATGTCTGGAACTGGCCGCCACAGGTTCCGTTGCTCGCCGTGGTGCTCCTCGGCACCGGTCTCTTTGTCACGCTGCGGCTGGGCTTTGTGCAGGTTCGAGGATTCAAACACGCGGTCGACATCGCACGCGGCAAGTACGACGATCCGAACGACGAAGGCGACCTCAAGCACTATCAAGCCCTGACGACCGCGCTCTCGGCGACGGTTGGCATCGGCAACATCGCCGGGGTGGCGATCGCCATCCGGATGGGCGGGCCCGGGGCGCTTTTCTGGATGTGGATTACCGCTTTCTTTGGCATGGCGCTCAAATACGTCGAGTGCACGTTGGCGCTCCGGTACCGCAAGGTCCACGGCGACGGTTCGGTGTCCGGCGGGCCGATGTACTACATCGAGCAGGGACTCGGGAAGTCGTTCAAATGGATGGCGGTGGCGTTTGCGGCCTTCTGCGTCATCAGCTCGTTTGGCTCGGGCAACATGAACCAGTCCAATACCATGGCCGATGCGATCCAGGCGCGGTTCGGCATCCATCCCATCTGGACCGCGCTGGTCGGCGCGACCCTCGTCGCGCTGGTGATCATCGGCGGCATCCGGCGGATCGGCAAGGTGACCGCGATTCTGGCGCCCTCGATGGCGTTGCTCTACGTCGGGGGGGCGCTGGTGGTGATTGCGATGAACATCGGCCGGCTGCCCGAGATCATTGGCCTGATCTTCAGCCAGGCCTTCGCCCCGACCTCGCTGGCCGGCGGCGCCGCCGGGTCGTTTCTGATGACCCTGATGTGGGGGATCCGTCGGGGACTGTTCTCGAACGAGGCGGGGCAGGGGAGCGCGCCGATCGCGCACGCCGCCGCCAAGACCACCGAGCCGGTGCGCGAGGGTCTGGTGGCTTCGCTCGGTCCGTTTATCGACACCCTGGTGATCTGCTCGATGACCGGTTTTGTGATCCTGGTGAGCGGCGCCTACAAGGACAAGGTCGACGGCAGCTTTCGCCTGGGCGAGGTAACCGGTGTTGTCGGCGAAGCCCCGACGGATGACGGCCTGGCCGCGCTGTGGGATGAGCGCGCGGACCAGGGTGAGAGCCTCAGCACGTTCGATGTGCAGAACGGCCGGCCCGTGGGGGGAGGGTTCGTCAACCTCAACGCCGTCTTGGAGGACGCCAGAGTCATGGATTCCGAGGGTCGTCCGTGGAGCGGCAGCTTGTCGGTCGCCGCCGATGGCTCGCTGGCGGTGGCCGGAGCCGGAACGCCGGCCAAGCTCTCGGTCGAGGGCAAGAGCCTGCTGACCGGCGCGCCGCTGACCGCTCATGGCTTCTCCAAGGTCCTGCCGGGGCAGGTGGGCTCGATGATCGTGACGCTGGCGGTTTTGCTCTTCGCCATCTCGACCGCCATCTCGTGGTCGTACTATGGCGACCGCGCCACCGAGTACCTGGCCGGTCCGCGCTGGATCAAGACCTACCGCTGGGTTTTTGTCTTCTTCTTCTTTCTGGGAGCGATCTTGCCGCTCGAAGCGGTCTGGACCTTTGGCGACGTGGCGCTGGGGCTGATGTCCTTCCCCAACCTTCTGGCGCTCATCCTGCTCTCAGGCGCCACCGCGGCCATGGGCCGCGACTACTTCTCCCGCGAGCACAAGCCCTACAAGTAGCTACTGGGCTCGCGGCCGTTGCCGGCGGGGCGCCCGGCGCCGCGTCCGGGCAGCTTCCCGCGCCTCGATCTTCTCCAGGTCGGCCTCCTCGGCCACCAACAGCGGGACCAGGGCTTCCTTCCAAGCCTCTTCGACCCGGTTGCAGAAGACGATATCGAGCGCCTTGAGCACGTCGTCCGGCACCTTGGTGATGTCCTTGCGGTTGCCGATCGGCAGCAGGACCTTGCGGATGCGGGCGCGGTGGGCGGCGAGCAGCTTTTCCTTGATGCCACCGACCGAGAGGATCTTGCCGCGCAGGGTGATCTCTCCGGTCATCGCCACGTCGTGGCGTACCGGTCTGCCCGAAAGTAGCGAGGCCAGACAGGTGGCGGCCGCGATTCCGGCCGACGGACCGTCCTTGCGGATCGCGCCCGCCGGGAAGTGGATGTGGATGTTGCTGCTGCGGATGGTCTCGGCGGGGATCTCCAGGTTCCGCGCGTGTGACCGGACATACGAGTAGGCGGCGCGAACCGACTCGCGCATCACATCGCCGAGCTGCCCCGTCACTTCCACACCGCCGTCGCCGTCCATGCGACTGGCCTCGATAAAGAGGATGGCGCCACCGGCACCCGTCCAGCCCAGGCCGGTGGCCACGCCGACCTCGGGCCGCCGCGCCGCGAACTCCTGTTCGAAGCGGATCGGGCCGAGATAGCTGTCCACTTGCCGCACGGTCACCCGGGTGACCGCGCTTTCCTTTGACCCCTGTGTGGCGCGGCGCCGGGCCACCTTGCGGCAGATCGACGCCAACTGCCGCTCGAGTCCGCGCATCCCGGCCTCGGAGGTGTACCCGCGGACCACCTTGACCAGGGCCGAGCGGGTGAGCTGCAGGCTCTTGGGCGTGAGTCCGTGGGACTCGAGGAGCTTGGGCAGCATAAAGCGTTTGGCGATCTCGACCTTTTCTTCTTCGGTATAGCCGGCGATGTCGAGGACCTCCAACCGGTTGTGCAGCGGTCCGGGCACGTCGTCCATCAGGTTGGCCGTGGCGATGAACAGCGTGTCCGACAGATCGAACGGCACGCCGATGTAGCGATCCAGAAACGCCCGGTTCTGTTCCGGGTCCAGGACCTCCAGAAGGGCCGCCGACGGGTCGCTGCGGCCGGAGCTGCCCATCTTGTCGATCTCGTCGAGCAGGATCACCGGGTTGCGCGACGCCGCCTGATCGTAGGCGGCGATGATCTTGCCCGGCATCGCGCCGACATAGGTCTTGCGGTGGCCGCGGATCTCGCTCTCATCCGAGATCCCGCCCAAGCTGATGCGCACAAACTTGCGCTCCATCGCGTCGGCGATCGAGCGGGCGATCGAGGTCTTACCGGTTCCCGGCGGACCCGCGAGACAGAGAATCGGGCCGGCGATGCCGCCCTTGAGCTTGACCACCGACAGATACTCGAGCAACCGTTCCTTGATCTCGTCCAGGCCGTAGTGGTCGCGGGACAGGACCCGCGCCACCTTGGCGAGGTCGAGCAGGTCGTCGGTCGACTCCCACCAGGGAAGGCCGAAGACGGTATCGAGATAGTTACTCTGGACCGGGTACTCGGACGATTGCTCGGACATCACGCCGAGCCGGTCGCACTCGCGCTGCAGGAGCCGCTTGGCCTCGTCGCCGAGCGGCAGGTCCTCGATCATCGCGGCGTATTCGTCGGCCTCGCGCCGCGTTCCGGTCGTCTCACCCAACGTCTCCTGGATGACCTTGAGCTGCTCACGCAAAAAGACCTCACGCTGGCGCTCCTCGAGCTGTCTCGACGCCTTCTTGTTGAGATCGCGCTCGAGGGTGACGCGCGCGAACTCCCGGTCGGTGATTTCCAGGAGCTGACGCAGCCGCGCCACCGGATCGACCTTGCCGATGAGCTGCCGCTTGTCGTCCAGCGAGATGTTGAGGAAGGAGGCCATCAAATCGGCAAAAAAGTCCGGCCCGGCCTCGGTGTTCATCCGCAGGACCTCGACCGTCTCGTCGCTGTAGCGCTTGTCGGCACTGGCCAGCCGCTCGTAGGCGGCCAGCGCCTTGCTCATCCACCCCTTGCTCTCGCGGTCGGCGGAGTCCTGCCGGTCCATGATCTCGACTCGCCCGGTCAGGTACGGCTCAGTGCCGGTCAACTCCGCCAACTCGATCCTGGCCAGCCCGTGGCACAGGAGCTGCCGCCGGGCCTTGCCCAGCTTGAGTGTCTGCACCACCTTGGCGGCGACCCCGACGGCCGAGAGATCGCTGCGCTTCTCGATCGGGTTGGAGGGGACGAGGTGAAAAAACAGACCGATGACGTCGTCTTCCTCCGCCATCGCGTCGACCAGCTTGAGACTCTGCTCGTCGGCGATCTGCAGCGCCGCCACTCCGCCGGGAAAGACGACCGTCGAGCGCAGTGGGTAGAGCGGAAGCTGCTCGGGGATCGGGATGTCGCTCAGATGGGAGCGCGAGTGTGGCAAGGACTTCCTTTCGTGGGTTTGGC
This sequence comes from Candidatus Multivoradales bacterium, assembly GCA_965224065.1. GTDB lineage: Bacteria > Acidobacteriota > Thermoanaerobaculia > Multivoradales > JAHEKO01 > JAOTZA01. The sequence goes on along the minus strand of CBDCYF010000005.1, from coordinate 1,467,411 downwards.
GTCGTAAGGCCGGTCGAAACTGAATTCTGTCATAGCGCCTCCTGGTATATCTTTTGCGTTGTTCGTGCGCCGACCCCTATGACCGACTCCACAAAACCTCGCAGCGGTCGCTCCCGCCGGCGTTCACGACAGCCGCGCGTCGAGCGCGACATGTTGGATCTACCGCTGCGTGGCGACCAGGGCGCGGCGTCCGAACCCGAGCGTGCGCCGCGTGCGCCGCGGGCGCCGCGTGCGCCGGACGTCCCGGACGAGAGGCCGGCGCCGCCACGGCACGCGCCGGCGCCAACTCGGGAGACCCTTCGCGAGCCGGCCGGGGAGCCCGAACGGCGACCGGCGGCGCCACCTCCTCCCGCATCCTCCGAACGACCGCCGGCCGGGCCGACAGCACCGGAGCCGGCAGCGACTGCGGCGTCAGCGGCGTCCGCGGCGCGCAAAACGGCATCACGCCGTGGCGCTCACCGCCGCACGCCCTGGCCGCTCCGGATCCTCCTGCTGGCGGCGCTCGCGGCGCTCATCTGGTGGTTGTTGCCGGCGCCACCGAGAATCGAGGCCTCCGAGCCCGAGTTGGTGTTCGACGCCGCCCGGGTGGGACGGGCAGGGGAATCGAGCCAGACGATGCTCACCAACGCCGGCGAGAGGGACCTGCGGGTCGAAGAGCTGCGTTTCACCGGGGTCGGCGCCGACGACTTCGAGGTCGACGGCTCGGATTGCCTCGGACGGGCGATTCCAGAAAGCGGCACCTGTGGCCTCTCCGTTACCTTCCGGCCGCGGTCGCGGGGCGACCGAGCGGCCGCGCTCGAGGTGGTGGCCAACGTTCGCAACAGCCCGTTTGCGCTGCCGGTCGCGGGCACCGCCATCGCGCCGCGAGTGGGGCTGGCACCCGAGCGATTGGATTTCGGCGCGGCGCCGGTCGACGGGGAAGCCGTCAGCCGGACCCTCACCATCTCGAACATCGGGGAACTGCCGCTCGAGCTGGGGCGGGTGCGGATCGCCGGTCCCAACGCACAGGAATTCCAGCGCCAGAAGCGCTGTCCGTCGACCACCCTCGACCCGGGAGAAGCCTGCTCCTTTCCCGTGACCTTCGCGCCCGGCGTGGCCGGTGAGCGCACCGCCGAGCTCTCGATCCAGAACGACTCGCCCGAAGGGGAAGCGCGTATCGCGATGGTCGGGACCGGTCTTTGGGAAGGGCCGGTGCTGGCGGTCGAGCCCGCCGACGTCGACTTCGGCGAGCACCGAGTGGGGTCCCGGAGTCCGGCCCGATCGGTTCGGTTTCGCAACCCGACGCCCGGGCCGGTCAACGTGAGCGCGGTGAATTTGACCGGGGATGCGGTGTTCGCCGTGGACAGCGGCACCTGCCTCAACAGACGGCTCGGGCCGGGCGATGACTGCCGCGTCGACCTGGTGTTTGCGCCCGGTGCCGAAAAGCGCCAGCGGGCGGCCCTCGAGCTCAGAGCGAGGGAAAGCGAAGAAGCCGTCCAGGTCGCCTTGCGCGGCACGGGCGTCCAGCCGCGCCTCGCCGTCGAATCGTCGTCGCTGTCTTTTGGCTCGACCCGCACCGGCTTGGAAAGCGCGTCGCAAAACGCCGTCTTCTCGAACGCCGGCAGCGGCACGCTGCGGCTCGCCGACCTCGAACTGACGGGAGCCGGCGGAGACTCCTTCCGGGTGCGCAAAAACGGATGCGCCAAAAAAGCGCTTGGGCCAAGACAAAAATGCACGGTCACAGTTTCCTTCCGGCCCCAGGCGGTCGGCGCGCGCCAGGCCGAGTTGAAACTGACTCCGGCTCGGGGAATCGAGCCGGTACAAGTGTCGCTCGAGGGGACCGGGATCGTCGCCGGCCTCGCCCTCGACCGCAACCGGCTGGACTTTGGCGACGTCTACCGGACCCGCCACGAAGACCGGAAGCTGACCCTGAGCAACGCCGGCACCGCGCGCCTGGCGGTCAACCGCCTCCAGATCCTCGGCTCGGGGGCCGACGACTACCGGCTGGCCAACGTCGGCTGCTCTCTCGACCAGGGACTGGCGCCGGGACGAAACTGCGTCGTCACCGTGCGCTTTCTGCCGAGCGCCAACGGGGCGCGCTCGGCACGGCTGGTCATCGAGCACAACGGGCCCAAGAGTCCCGCCGAGATCGAAATTCGCGGTCGCGGCCGGCCCCCGACACCGGCCTTCCGGGCCTCGGCCGAGCGGTTCTCCTTCGGCGCGCTGCCCCAAGGCCGGCCGAGCCCCATCGAGACCCTGACCCTCAAGAATCCCGGAGCAGGCTGGATGGAGATTCGCAGGATCGTCCTGCGTGGCACCCACGCTGAAGATTTCGAGATCGTGCCCGGGACCTGCGACGGCGTGCCGGCGTTGGCGCCAGGCGGTAGCTGCACCATCGGCCTGCGCTTCACCGCCAAGGCAGCCGGACGGCGCACCGGCCTCCTCCTTATCGAACACGGGGCGCCAGGGAGCCCTGCCCGGATCGGCTTGAGCGGCGAAGGCGCAGGTTAACGGTCCCCGCCGGTCACCGACAGTGTAGAGGCCGGGCTTGTCCCGCCCGCCAACGCCCTGCCGGCCGTTCGGGCTTGTGTAGGGGCCGGGCTTGCCCCGGCCCGTCGATACCCTGCCGGCCGTTCGGGCTCGTGCAGGGGCCGGGCTTGACCCGGCCCGTCGACGCCTCGAAGTCGCCCGTCGCTCCAGCTCGAGCAGCGTCCGCTCCGGGCGCCCCGCTCGGCGCGCCGCGCATCGTTGCGGCCCTCTCCCTCCGCTATACTTCCGGCCGCTTCCTGGGGCCGTTAGCTCAGTTGGTAGAGCTGCAGACTTTTAATCTGATGGTCGGGGGTTCGATTCCCTCACGGCCCACCAAGCTTCGCTTTGCTCAGCTTCGGTGTCCGTGAGGGCTTCGGGCGTTCGCGGCTCGCTGCACTCGCCGCTCGGCGAGCGATTCCCTCACGGCCCACCATCGTAAAATTCACAAAAATAAGCACTTAAACGCGCCGAGCGCGCGTCGAGCACCAGCCGCGCCGCGCGCTCGAACGGACCGAAAGGGTGCAACCCGGGGGTCCCCGTTTCGTAGATTAGACCGTCACAGCAAGGAGGATCCCTGTATGAGTGCCAGAGTCAACGGTCGTTGCGTCCAAAGCCTCGTCCTATCGTTCGCCGTCCTCGCGGGGGCGCCTACACTCGCCGAGGACTCGCAGAGTCCCTCCGAGTTCCGGCGGACCGCCGCACCCAGTGCGTCGTTGGGGCCGGAGGGGTTCGGCCTGTCGATCGCCTGGGACCGCGAGCTCGGGTCGGGCTACTCGAATGTCTCGGTGGCCGATGACAAGGCCGTCACCGGCTTCACGGACGGCGAGGTCGATGTCCTCGCGGCCTTCGACCGAGGCAGCGGCGAGGAGATCTGGCGCTACGAGTTCGGTCCGAAGTACGCCGGTCACAGCGGCTCCGACGACGGTCCTCTCAGCACCCCGGCGATCTCGGGCGACCGCGTCTACGCGCTCTCGGGCCACGGTCGGCTGGTGTCGCTCGACTTCGAGAGCGGCAGGGAGATCTGGAGCCACCAGCTGGACGAGTCGAGCTCGACGCCTCCCCACTACGGCTACACCACCTCGCCGGTGATAGTGGACGATCTGGTCGTCGTGGCGACCGGGGGTGAGGGGCGCGCGGTGACCGCTTTCGATCGCACCACTGGAGAGGTGCGCTGGGTGGCGGGCAGCGACTCGGTCCGCTATCAGACCCCGGTGCTCACCGAGCTCGGGGGGCGATCGACGATCGTCGCAGTGACCGACAATCAGGTTTTGGGGATCGCGCCCGAGAGTGGAAAGGTGCTCTTCGAGCAACTCCACGGATGGGGCGGCCGCAACTCGGAGTCCTCACACGCCACGCCGATCGATGGCGAGCGCTTCGTCGTCAACTCCTTCGACGGCTCGGCACTCTATCGACTCGCCGACGGCGGCGTCGAAGAGGTCTGGCGGAGCCGTGCTTTCGGCAACTCGGTGGCGATCCCGGTGCTCCATGAGGGACACCTATACGGCTTCACTGGTCGCTTCCTGACCTGTACTGCGGTCGACAGCGGCGAGATCGTCTGGCGCTCGCGCCCGCCGGGGGCGCTGGGCATCTCCCTGGTAGGCGACAAGCTGGCTGTGATCGCCCAGTCGGGACATCTGGTGCTGGCCGACGCCTCGCCGGAGGGCTACCGGGAGATCACGCGGATTGCGACCTTCGAGCGGGGCGACTACGCGACGCCGACCTTCGTCGACGGTGATTTTCTGGTGCGCAATCAGGAGCGCCTGGCGGTGGTCCGTATCGACACCTCCGCGACGCCTCGGCACGCCGAGGTCGAGGTCGATCCCACCGGGCACCTGCTAGGCGAGTTGAAGACGTGGACGACCGCGACGCTCGAGCTGCCCGAGTCGGAGCGCCAGTCGGCGGTCGAAGCGCGCTTTGCGGGGATCGAAGCCTCTCCGTTCTTCGAGGAGGGAGGCATCGCCCACTTCTTCTGGCGCGGCGAGGCCGAGGACGTGGGTCTCGATAGCCAGGAGATCGCACCGGGCGCTGACAACGCTCTCCACCGCATCCCCGGCACCGATCTCTTTCTCCGCAGCGCCGAGTTGGACGCCGCCGCTCAGTACACCTACACGCTGGCGATCGACTACGAGGAGGGGGCGCCTGACCCGCGCAATGCCCACACGGTCGACAACGGTTTCGACCAGGTCTCCGAGGTGCGGATGCCTGGGTGGCCGCAGTCACCACACCTGGATCCTCCGGCCGAGGACACGCCACGCGGCGAGCTCGACACATTCCAGTTCCGTTCGGCGCTTCTCGACAACGCTCGGCAGATCCAGGTGTGGCGCCCGCCCGGCTACGGCTCCGATCCCGAGATCCGCTACCCGGTCCTGGTCGTCAACCATGGGGACAACCTCCTGCGTGGCGGGCTGATGCGCAACACACTCGACAATCTCGTCGGCAGCGAGGTAGCGCCTCTGGTTGCGGTCTTCGTCCCGCGCATTGCGCCCCCCGAGTACGGTGGCGAGCAAGTCGACGACTACGTCCGGTTCCTGGTGGAGGAGCTCTTGCCGCACGTCGATCGTCACTACCTCACCGACGGCGAGAACCGCGCCATCATGGGTCCGGGTTCGGCGGGGGTCACAGCGGTCTACGCCGCTCTTCAGCGCGCTGACGTCTTCCAGCGCGCTGCCGCGCAGAGCTTCTACCCGATCGAGCCTTCTTACGAGCGCATCGAGGAGATGATCGGTGCCGCCGATTCCCGACCGGAGCTCGTGGCCCTGGTTTGGAGCACCCGCGACTACGATCTCGGCGAGGGGCGGAACGCCGCGACGGCGTCGAAGGCGCTGGCCGAGCAGCTGCGCGCGAGCAACGTTCCTCTGCACAAGCAGATCAGTGCGTACAGCCCCGGCTGGGGCGGCTGGCGCGGGCAGCACGACGAGCTGCTGGCGGCGCTCTTCCCGATGGAGCGAGAGGGCGACGGGTAGCTGCGGGAGATGGGTGCCAGGCACGCTCCGCGGAGGCTCGTGTAGGGAGACGGCAGCCTTGATGGACACAGGTGCTGTACACATTCGGAGAGGAGTTCCTTGATAGAGGGCTCGGGGCCCACCATCTTCAGCTTCACTGAGTTCAATAACCTAGGCGGCGCCGCCGGAGGATCCCGAGGCACCCGGAACGCTACGCAGAGCTGCTCAGGTCCTACCCATCCGGTCCGGGCAGAGACCGTATTTGTCCTCGCCGGTGACCGTCATTCACAACAAGGACGTTTTGGTGGGTCCTCCACTTCGATCCGACGATGGTGATATGACCTGGATCACTATGGACGAGGGCCTGCCGGTGGCCAGTTAGGCGACGGTGCCGAAGTTCGTCAGATGGCGATGATCGCCGAAGCGCCTCCCTACCCGGTATTTGCGATTCGTCCAGACAAGGACCGCGGAGGGTTTTCGCAAGTTGCTGTTCGATGCGACTCCGAAGGCATCGCAGGAGGGCGCTTTCTGACAAGCGCTATCGGCACGGCGGTGTAGACTCGGAGCAAAGATCGTACGCAATGGGGGGTTGAAAATGACAGGTTTCCGTTCGGAACTTCGAAAGGCCGTCCTTTTGGCGGCCGTGTTCTTGGTACTGCCGCGCCTGGCTTGGTCTACGACCTACGTGTTGATGCCGGATGGTGCGCTTCTTTCACAGGCCGATGTCGTCGCAAGAGTGACCCTGCTTCAGGAACTGCCGGCGAGGCAGGGGGCTGCGCCGCGAACGGAGTTCACCGCGGTGTCGAAGCGGCTGATCAAAGGCAACCCGCAATCCAGCTTGTTTGTGGTGGGGCTTCCCGGAGGGACATCCTCAGCCGGGACCGAGCTGGTTCTCAAAGGCGGCCCTTCCTTCGAAACGGGCGATGATCTGTTGCTCTTTCTTGTCAAGAACCGAGACGGGACTTTTGGCGTTCTCCATGGCGCTTTGGGAGCCTTTGCCGTGCAAGGCGCCGGAGGCGACACCCTCGCGGTTCGCTCTTTCGAGGAAGCGCGGCTGTTGGACCGTAGCTTGTCCGCGACGCGCGACGTCACGCGCGAGTTCGAGGGGTTTGCAGCATGGTTGACCGATCGAGTGCGCGGCGTAGACCGCCCGGCGGATTATTTTGTGGAAGATAGATCTGCACCGGGGTCGAAGTTCACCCTGCTGCGGGTCAAGGGCGATCCGATTCGCTGGTTTGGTTTCGACGACGGCTCCGACGTTTCCTGGCGGTTCCGCTCGGCTGGTTCTGGCGGAACGCTCGGAGCTTTTCGTTCCGCCCTGGCGGTTTGGAGCTCGCAAGGTGGAACGAGAGTCAGCCTCGTATACGGAGGCTCGACCGGGGCGACGGGCGGCTTCACCCGATCGGATGGCGTGAATGCCATTGTCTTTGGCGACCCCAACGGGGAGATGCCGGGTCGATTCGACTGTTCTGTCGGGGGCGTGATTGCGGGCGGCGGGGGATGGACTTCGGGTCGCGGAACCGTGCGCGGCGTCAACTACCGCAGGCTTGTCGAAGGCGACGTTGTGGTCAACGACGGCGCAGAATGTCTGTTTGGCGACATGCGGTCCGCAGCCGAAGTCTTCACCCACGAACTGGGGCACACGCTCGGTATCGGCCACTCTCAGAGCGACAACGCCACCATGAGAGCGGAGGCTCACTTTGACGGGCGTGGCGCGAGCATCCGGAATGACGATTTGAGTGCTCTGCGATTTCTCTACAAAGATGACGGCGGTGGAGGCGGCTCGGCGCCACCCAGGCCGACCGGTGTGGCTGCCCCCAGCGAGCTTGTCGCATGGTCCACTGGCCCGACGAAACTACGGCTGCGGTGGAAGGACAACTCACGGGACGAAACGGCGTTCGAGATTTGGAGAAAGATCGGCGGCGGTGCGCTCAGACTCTGGCGCACGGAAACAGCGGGAACGCGGAATATCTTATGGTCGGAAGCCAAGCCCGAGACGACCTACACCTTCCAAGTGCGAGCGCTGAGAAATCAGGACCAGTCGGCTTTTTCGAACCAAGCGAGCGTAGTCATGCCGACCGCGCTGACAGCTCCCAAGAAGCTCAAGGCAAGAGTCATCCCGGACGCAGTCGCTTTGCGGTGGCGCGATACGTCGCCTGCCGAGATCAAGTTCCAGGTATGGGTCAGGCCGGCGGGAGAAGAGTGGCGCCTCGCGTTGGTTCTTCCGGCAAACACGACCCGAGCCACCTTCACCGAGATTCAGTCGGGCGTCACCTATTTCTTCCGGGTCCGAGGCAAGCGGGGCAGCCGATTCTCGGATTACTCACGGGTGGCGGAAGTCACTGTGCCCTGAGGTCGAGCGAAGGCCATCCGCGCACGCCTGCCTGATCCTGAAAACAAGGGCACAGAGCTTGCACTTTGAGCCTCGGGCGTGAGGCGGCTGAGCCGTCTGTGCTCCGAAACCCGCGCGGTTTTTCCGGATTCGGTGCGCGCCCGGAAATTTGGCCCGGTCCGAACAAGGAGGATTGAATTGAGTCGTCACCTGGCAAGTCGGCACGTTGCCGTCGTACTCTTGTTGTCGAGTTTTGCGTTTTTCACCGGTTGCTCGTGGTTTCGGGGCGATACGGAGGCGACCCGTCGTGACAAGACGCGAAAGGGGGCCGGGTATGGTGCCGCGGCGGGCGCTGCCGCGGCGGTCCTGAAAGGCGAGCGTGAAGCCGATGAGATTCTCGCCGGGGCGGCGATCGGCGCCGGGATCGGCGCCGGCGTGGGTCTCTATATGGACAAGCAGGAGGAGCGCTTCGCCCGCATCCCCGGGACCACTGTCGAGCGGGTTAGCCGCAACACTCTTCTCGTGCGGTTCGACTCGAACGTCCTGTTCGCCGTCGACTCAGCGGTGATCGAGGACGGCGGCCGCGACACGCTTGATGAAACGGCCTCGATTCTCAACGAGTTTCCAAAAACGGCGATCGTCGTCCAAGGACATACCGACTCGACCGGTAGCGAGCAGCACAACCAGGAGCTGTCGGAGCGACGCGCAACCGCGGTTGGCAATCACCTCGTGAGCCGCGCGGTGGCTCCGGCGCGCCTGTCGACTCTGGGCATGGGGGAGGGCTACCCGGTGGCGTCGAACGAGACCGAGGCGGGCCGGCAGCGGAACCGCCGGGTCGAGGTGCTGCTGAAGGCCAAAGCAGTCTAGCTTTCCAACGAAGGATTCTCTCCTTCCCGGCATCCAACACGGCAAGCGCGTGGGATGTCGGTGGACGCCGCGCGAGCCCAACAAGGCGCGGAGCGCCAACAAGGAGAGAATTATGTTTGCGAAAGTTTCGTTTCGAGCCCTAGCCCCCGTATTCTTGTTGCTCGCAGGGGCGATGGCGGCGCCCCAACCCTCAGAGGCTGGGCCGTGCGAGAAATCGGCCAAGCTGGCCCGCAAGGCTTGCAAGTTCGATCTGAAGGACAATTGGTTGGAGTCGCGGGCGATCTGCGCGCACATCTCGAGCGTCGGTGAACGGGAGGGCTGTCTGGCCGATGCGCGCGAGGAGTTCGAGGACGGGGAGGATGAGTGTGCCGATATTCATGCCGGCAGAATGGAGTTCTGTGCTGCGTCGGGCGAGCGCTTCTACGACCCGCCTTTCGAGCGCAGCCAGTTCACCAACCGTTTTGACGACACCAACCCCTACTGGTTGCTGACCCCGGGCCATCAATGGGTGCTCGAAGGCGATGGTGAGACCATCGTGGTCGAGGTGCTCCCGGCCACCAAGCGTGTTGCCGGGGTGAACTGCATCGTGGTCAACGATGTGGTCTCGGAAGATGGCGAGCTGATCGAGGACACCGACGACTGGTACGCGATCGCCAACAACGGCGATGTCTACTACTGCGGAGAGAACGCCAAGGACTACGAGTATTTCAAGGGCGACAACCCGCGCGAGGCCGAACTGGTGTCGATCGATGGCTCGTTCAAGCACGGCGTCGAGGGGGCCAAGGCGGGCATCGCCATGCTCGGTAATCCGCAGGTGGGGCAGATCTATCGGCAGGAGTTCGCCCTCGGGGATGCCGAGGACGGGGCCGAAGTGGTGTCGACCTCGTACAGTTTTGGGGACGGCAGCGGTCTCGACCGGCGGGTGCCCCAAGATCTGGCGAACCTCTTCTGCGACGGCGACTGCGTGGTGACCCGCGAGTTCAACCTCACAGAGCCCGGCGGCCGCGAGCTCAAATACTATGCGCCGGGCGTGGGCGTATTTTTGGAGGTCGCCGGCAAGTCGGTGGTGCGTCTGGTCGGCTGCAACATGGACCCACGCTGCGACCAGCTCTAGCCTGGATTGTTCATGAGCGCCAAGGCATTTAGCGAGAATCGCCCGCCATCTCGGGCCGTCCTCGCTCGTCGCGTCCTCGACATACTGCAAGTATGCCTGCGGCGCTCCTTGCTGCGGTTGGCTCGATCTGATGACCGCTTCTCGCAAGCTGCTCCCGGCGTCATGAACAATCCAGGCTAGGCGGCTCTCGGTTAAACGGGTCTCGTGAGCCTCGTTCCTACCGGCCCTGGGGGGATTTGACCGGCTACTGGACTTTTTCTAGAATGACTCAAAGTGACTCATTTTGAGTCATCGGAGTTCGAAAGCCGGAAATCGCCATGAAGCAACTGACCCTGAGGGGATTCGATCCCGAGCTGGAGACCAAGCTCCGTGAGCTGGCCCGAGAGCGTTCGCTGTCGCTCAACCGGGCGGCGCTCCTTTTGATGCGGCGTGGCGCGGGACTCGCCCCTCCGTCCTCACGAGCAGGTGACGACGACCTCGGTGGTCCGATCGGCAACGCTCTCGACAAGTTTTTTGGTGTGTGGACCGAAGAGGAGGGCAGGGAGCTGTTGGAAGCCATCGAGGTCTTCGAGCGCGTCGATGACGATCTCTGGGAATGAGGTTGTTGCTAGATACCAACGCCTACACGGTGTTGATGCAAGGTCATCGCGAGGTCGTGTCGCGGGTGCGCGAAGCCCAGCGGATCCTCATGTCGCCCATCGTCGCGGCTGAGCTCCAGTACGGTTTCCGAGGCGGTAGTCGCCTGGACGAGAATATGGCTCGGTTTGAGGCGTTTATGTCGAATCCGAAGGTCGAACCGGTGCCGATCACCTCGACGACGGCCGATCGGTTCGCTCGCCTCGCCTCGGTCCTACGGAAAAAGGGTCGAAGGATCCCGGCCAACGATCTCTGGATCGCCGCGCAGGTTGTCGAGACCGGAGCCGACCTCCTGTCGGCGGACCTGCACTTTGCGGAGATCGACGGATTGGCCTGGATACCCTTCTCGCTGACCGAAGAAGACACCATACGCGAGCGCGTCCGCCGCTACTACGCAGAGGAGCCGGCCTCCTGACGCCCACGCCCGCTACACTCGGCGTGTGACGGTCCAGATCGCATTCCTCTTCGCCCTCCTGGGAGGGATGGTCTATCTGTTTCTGACCGAGAAGCTGCCGGTCGACCTGACGGCGTTCCTGGGGCTGGTGATCCTGGTCTTTGGCGGGTATCTCGAGCCGGGAGAGGCCTTTACCGGGTTCTCTTCACCGGCAGTGATCACCATGCTGTCGGTCTTTATCGTCGGGGCGGCGCTGCTCGAGACCGGGGTCGCCGACATGATTGGCGGCCGCATCCACAAGATCGTCGGCAGCAGCGAGACCCGGCTCATCGTCGTCTTGATGCTGACCGCCGGGGTGCTGTCGGCGTTCATGAACAACATCGCTGCGACCGCGGTGTTGATGCCGGCGGTGGCCTCTATCGCCCGTCGCGCGGGGCTGGCGCCGTCGCGTCTCTTTATGCCGCTGGCCTTTGGCGCCATCCTCGGCGGCACGACGACCCTGGTCGGGACGCCGCCCAACATCCTGGCCGCCCAGGTGCTCTCCGAGCGCGGGCTCGAGCCGTTCTCGCTTTTTGACTTCACCCCCATCGGCCTGGCCCTGCTGGCTGTCGGGACTCTCTTTATGGTGACAGTGGGCCGCAAGCTGCTGCCGGCCCGCGAGGACCGGGGCGGCGCCACGGTTACCAGGGGCGAGCTGAGCCAGGTCTACCAACTCCAGGAGAGGCTTTTTTCGCTCAGGATTTCCAACGACTCGCCGCTCGACGGCAAGAGCCTGGCGGCCACGCGTTTGGGCAACACCCTCGGTGTCAAGGTTCTGGCGATCCTGCGCGACGGCACACGCCGGCTGGCGCCCGAAGGGGACGCGGTGATCCGGGGAGGCGATGTCCTCTTTGTGGACGGCGCGGTGGAAGACTTCGAGAGGCTTTTGCACCTCCAGCGGCTGGAGGTGGAGGCCACGCGGCCGGAAGAGGTGCCGGCCGTGATGCAGGGAGTGGGCGGGGTGCGGTTTCGCCTGCCGGAGAGTTCCGAGCTTCTCGGCCGAAGCCTGCGCGAGCTGGGTTTCCGGCAGAGATTCGGAGCCGTGGTGATCGCGGTACGGCGAGCAGGGCTTCTCTACCGCACCCATCTGGCCGAAGAGATTCTGGAGCCCGGCGACGAGCTCCTGGGTATCGGCAAACGGGAGAGCCTCGACGAGTTCGCGGACTCCACCGACGTGTCCGCCGATCTGGAGGTACTCGGGCTCGGGTTCGACGCCATCCGCGAGTTGGGCGATCAACTCTTTGCGATCCACGTTCCCGAAAACTCCCCACTCGCGGGCTCGACCATCGCCAACAGCCGTTTGAGCGAGCTTACGGGTCTGACGGTCGCCGGCCTGGTGCGGGGTAACGAGACTCGGCTGGCTCCGAAGGCCGGGGAGGTGCTGGAGGAGGGAGACCGTCTACTGGTGACGGCGGAGCCCGAGATGATCAACAGTCTGGTCGAGTTAGGGGACGTCGAGCTGGTGCGCGGGTCGGAGGAAAAACTCCTCGAGACCGAGGACGTCGGGATGGTCGAGGCGGCCGTCGCGCCCCGCTCCTCGGTGGTCGGCCGAACGCTGGCGGAGCTCGACTTCCGGGATCGCTACGGTCTGCTGGCGCTGGCGCTGTGGAGGGAAGGCAAGCCGGTTCACATGGACCTGACCTTGGAGGCGCTGCGGTTTGGCGACGCCCTGTTGCTCCACGGCCCCCGCGACAAGATCCGCCGGCTGGCCCGCGACCCCGACTTTGTGGTCCTGTCGCAAGCCGACCAGGCCCCGAGGCGGACCCACAAGGCGAAGTGGGCGTTTGCCTGTCTTGCGGCGATGATCGTGTTGGTGGCGGGTGGTTTCCAGCCGATCCACGTCGCCGCCTTCACCGCGGCGTCCCTCGTCGTGCTGGCCGGCGCGCTATCCATGAAGGAGGCCTACCGGGCTATCGAATGGAAAGCGATTTTTCTGGTTGCGGCCGTGCTGCCCGTCGGATTGGCCATGGAGCGCACCGGCGCGGCCCAGCTCCTGGCCTCGAGCGTGTCCCAAGTCGCGGGGCCGCTTGGCAACTATGCGACCCTGGCGGCCCTGGTCGTCATGGCGAGCCTGCTCAGCCAGGGTCTGGACGGGGCACCGGCGGTGGTGCTGATGGCGCCGGTAGTCCTCCAGACGGCAGAGGATCTGGGGATCAGCCCGTACCCGATGATGATGGCGGTCAGTGTCGCCGCCTCGGCCGCGTTTATGACCCCGTTCAGCCACAAAGCCAACCTCCTGGTCATGGGCGCCGGTGGCTACCGCTCGAGTGACTACCTCAAGGTCGGAACACCGCTCACTATCGTGCTGCTGGCGCTGATGGTGCTGCTGATCCCGGTGTTTTTTCCGCTCTAGGCGCCTCGAGGTCGCCCTTCGCTCCAGCTCTTGAAGCGGCTGGCGTCTCTGCCAGCCGTCGTCGCGCCATATTGATCGCCCGGCCGCCAGAGGCGGCGGCCGCTTCATTTGTGTAGGGGCGGGGCTTGCCCCCGCCCACCACACCGGGCCCGCCGACCACGGGCCGGGACAAGCCCGGCCCCTACAGCTCGAGTTGGAGCGACAGCCTTCCTGCCGAAGTAGGGGCGGGGCTTGCCCCCGCCTGGCAGGGTCTATTCTCGCTCCCAGGTCGGCAGCCGGCCCGGGGTCCAGGGCGCTCCCGCCGCCTCCATCTCGCCTTCGAGCGGTTCCAAATCCTCTTCGACCAATGCCCGGAGATCTTCGAGCACGGGCGCGAAGGCCTCGGCGGCGATCTCGTAGCCGCGTTTCTGGGTCGCGGTCGGTGCCGCGCTGGAGGTCCAGACCCGGCGGATCGACCGGCCGACTCTCTGGAGAATCGACGGAGGCGTCGGCTCGGAGCGCGAGGAGACGGTCGAGTCGCCCTCGAGCTCGACGCGAAGGTCGTCCAGCCGGGTCTCGATCCGCTCGATCCGGTCGAGCCACGAGGGGCTGCCGGCTGGGGTGTCGAGCGCGGCCTTGCGCAGATGGTCGATGCGGGTCTGGACCTCTCCCGCCACCCGGGCAGCAGCCATGGCCGCGCGCTGGAGGCGGGCGGTCTTGCGATGAAACGCGAGGGACTCGGCGCGGTCGCCGATCGGGAGTGAGGCGTGGCCGACCGGCACGGTCTCGAAGCTCACCGGGCCGGAAAGCTCGGTCCATTCTCCGTCCACGTGCTTTGCCAGCGACACGGTGTAGTTGCCCGGCAGCGCCATCGGCCCCATCGGGGCACGGCTAAACGGGCTACGGGTCGGTTCTTTCAAGCTGGAGGGGGAGGACGGCGGGTACCGCAGGTCCCAGGAGACGCGGTGGAGGCCCTTGCCCACCGGTCCGGTCACTCGGCGGACGACTTCACCGTCGGCGTCCCGTACGGTCAGCACGACCGCGGGATCCTCGGCCCGGTCCTCGGCCCGCAGCTCGTCCCAGCTCGGGTAATAGACGGGGTCTCCTCCCTCGCGTTTTTCCTTGTCGGCCTTCTGGCGTCTTTTCTCGAGGGATTCCAACCCGTCTTTCAGGAAGTAAGTAAAGACCGCACCGAGCGGCGGGTTGGGCGCGCTGTAGAAGGAGTCGCCCAGAAAGGCGACGTTGTTGTAGCCCAACGGATAGCTCTTCATAAACATCCAGGTGCGCCGCGGCTCGAACAGAATGGCCCCGGCCGCCAGGGCCTCTTCGCTCAGGGCACGCAGCGGGGTGTAGTCGTCGAGGATGAAAAAGCCACGGCCAAAGGTGCCGGCGACCAGGTCACCCTCGCGCTCCTGAATCACCAGATCGCGCACCGCGATCGGCGGGATCCCCGCGTCGAGTTGTGTCCAGTGGACGCCGCCGTCAACGGTGACGAATACGCCGAACTCGGTGCCGGCAAAGAGCAGGGTCGGCACCGCTGGATCCTCGGCCAATGTATGGACGCTCCCTCGCTCCGGCAGGTCGCCCGAGATCGAGCTCCAGGTGCGGCCGCGGTCGGTGCTCTTGAGTACATAGGGCTTGAAGTCGCCGCTCTTGTGGTTGTCGAGGGTGGCAAAAACGGTGTCGGCGTCGTGACGCGAGGCCTCCAGATCGGAGACATAGGCCGCTTTCGGGAAGCCGGGGAAGCCGGGGACGCCGGGCAAGCCATCCACCTCACGCCAGCTCTCGCCGCCGTTCTCGCTCACCTGGATCAGGCCGCCGTCGGTGCCGGCATAGAGCAGGTCTTCCACCAGGGGCGACTCGGTGGCCGAAACGATAGTGCCGTAGAACGAGGTCGAGCGGTTCTTGGCCACGGTGTCGACACCCCACACCCGGCCCATCACCTCGAGCCGGTTGCGGTCGAGGTTTCGGGTCAGATCGCCGCTCACCGGGCGCCAACTGTTGCCGCGGTCTTCGGAGCGGTAGAGCCGCTGCGAGGCGAAGTAGATGCGCGCCGGTGAGTGCGGGCTGATAAGAAACGCCGAGGCCCAGTTCCAGCGCGCCGGATCCTCGCCGGGCTCGGTCTGCGGCTTGATGTCGACGATCTCGCCCGAGGCGAGGTCGACCCGCACCAGGTTTCCGTACTGCGATTGCGAGTAGACGATGTCGGGATTCTCGGGGTCAACCCCGGGCTTGAAGCCGTCGCCACCCACGGTGACAAACCACTCGCGGTTGGTGATGCCGTGCTCGGAGGTCGTGCGCGATGGGCCGCCCAGGGTGGAGTTGTCCTGTGTGCCGCCGTAGACGTTGTAAAACGGCAGCGCGTTGTCGGCGGTGATCTTGTAGAACTGGGTGATCGGCAGGTTGGCCTTGAAGTCCCAGTGTTCGCCGCGGTCCCAGGTCTCGTAGATCCCGCCGTCGCAGCCGGCGACCAGGTGGTCGGCGTCGTCGGGGTCGATCCACAGCGCGTGGTTGTCGACGTGCTTGGCCCGCTCCGGGACCTTGCTGAAGGTCTTGCCGCCGTCCTCGGTGACGTGGAGCCAGGTGTCGTTCGAATAGACCCGGTCGACGTCGTGCGGGTCCGGGATCAGCTCGTTGTAATACTGCGGGCTGCTGCTCTGATATGTGCTGCGCTTCTCCCAGTTGGCCCCGCCGTCGACCGAGCGATAAGTGCCGCTCTTGTCGCCGAGGGATTCGATCACGGCGTAGATGACGTCGGGATCGACCGGGGAAACCGCCAGACCGATCTTGCCCATGTCCTCGGAGGGCAGACCCTGGGTGAGCTCGGTCCAGGTCTCGCCGCCGTCGGTCGACTTGTGGACCCCCGAGCCCGGACCGCCGTCGATCAGCGTCCAGGTGCGGCGGCGTCTCTGGTAAGTCGAGGCGTACAGGACGTCGGGGTCGCGCGGGTCGAGCCAAACCTCGTTGGCGCCGGTGTGTTCGTCGATGTCCAGCACTTTCTTCCAGGTCTCGCCGCCATCGGTGGTCTTGTACAGGCCCCGGTCGCCACCGGCTCGCCACAGCGGCCCTTGCGCGGCGACAAAAACGACATTCGAGTCCCTGGGATCGACGACGATCCGTCCGATGTGCTCGGACTCTCCCAGCCCCATGTTCTTCCAGCTCCTGCCGCCGTCGACCGATTTGTACACCCCGTCGCCGTAGGAGACGCTGCGCTGTGAGTTGTTTTCACCGGTTCCCACCCAGACGGTCAGCGGATCATTGGGGTCGAGGGTGATGCAGCCGATCGAGTAGGAAGTCTGGCCGTCAAAGATCGGCTCCCAGGTGGTGCCGGCGTTGACCGTCTTCCACACCCCGCCCGAGGCCGCGGTCGCGTACCAGACATGGTGGTGCTCGGGATGGACGGCGAGATCTGAGATCCGCCCCGAGGCCAGCGCGGGCCCGATGGCGCGGAAGGAGAGGCCGGAGAGCAGCTTTGAGTCCAGAGCCCGCTGCGGGTCTTTCGCGTCCGGCCGGTTCCTTTTTGCCGCCAGCGTGGGCGCGGTGAGTACACAGAGAACCACAAACGAGACGGCAACTCTTTTCATAAACCTCTCCTCGGGGTAGTCGGGTGACCGGCGGTCGGGACCGCCGCCGCCCGAGTCTACTCTCCGAGCAGAAAGGCGAGTGCGGTGCGGAACTCCTTGACCGGGCGGAACGGATAGGAGTGGCCGAGCCCCGAGACGATCCGCAGGCGCGTCTCGAGCCCCGCCGCCTCAAACGCCTGGTGAGCTTTTTCAAAGGTCGCCCGGGCAGGGTCCAGCTCACCGGTCAAGAGATAGATTCGCGGGCCGCCGTCCTCGGGTGCCGGCATCAGGTGCCGTTCGTAGTGACCGGCGATCGGGAGCAGACCGGCGAACCGGCCGGGGTGCTTGAGCCCCACCGCGAGGGCCACGCCGGCGCCCTGGCTAAAACCGGCCAGGATCACCCGCTCGGGGTCGATGGCGTGCTCGGCCGAGATCCGCTCGATCGCGCGCAGCACCCACCATTCGGCCTCGTCGCGAAACGTCCACGAGAATCCCTGGCCGCGGGGCCCAGGACGGAGGGCGCTCGGGGCCGCCACGATGGCGCCGATCTCGGCGGCGACTTTTCGATAGTACGGGGCGTTGGCCTCCGGCTTGTCCCCATAGCCATGGAGCACCACGATCAGTGGCCGAGGCGTTTTGGGCTCGCCCCGCGGAACGAGGGTCAGGATCTCGGCTTGCTCCGCTTGCTCCCGGAACTCGGCGAACATGGCGGCCCGGTTCTCGCGGATCCGGGAGGTCGCTGGCGCGAATCCCGGAAGGGAGCGCGCGAAATCGAGGTCGGGATCCTCCTCGATCGAGCGCGTGCCTGCGAAGCCGCGCTCGCCGGCCCGACGCAGCCAGTCGAGCGCCGTATCGCCCTCTCCCAGAAGCGAGAAAACGCAAGCGGCGTTGTAGGCGGCGGTGGAGTTTTTGGGCTCCTGCGAAGCCCATCGTTCCGCGGCCGCAGCCGCAGCTCGCCAGTCGGCCTGCCGGTAAGCTTGCTCGAAACGATCTTTTTGGGCGAGGCCTGCAGCCGGCAGCCAGAGCGAGAGTACAAGCGCGGGAAGGGTGCGTACCACCTTCATGGTCGTAGCTTACCGATAGCTGAATCGGGACGGCTACCAAAAAACCGGGGACAGTCCCCGATTCGATTACTCGAGAGTCACGTTGGCGGTTTCCCCCGTGCGGGTCGTCACCGGCCGGCGCCAGACCGCGCCCGAGACGTCCGAGTACTCGACGATCCAGCTACCTGCGGGAACGCCCGTGAGAACTGGCAGCAGGCGCCTGACCGGCCAATCCTCTCTTAGCCCCCCTTCGGCACGAAGCAGCGGTGCACCGTTGGGGGAGAGCAGCCGGAGCTGACCGAGACCGGCGGCGCCGGCAATCTTCGAGAGGTCGACCGAGATGCGCGACTCCTGGGCCAGCCCAATCTCGATGGGCGGTCCGGGCACTCTGATCGGCACGGATGTGATCGCGCTCTCCGGGGCTTCGACCATCAACGTCCATTCACCGGCGGGGATCGATCCCAACCGGAAACGGCCATCGGTCGCCCGTGCCCAGCCGGCCCAGACACGCCGACCGTCGTCGAGCACGGCAAAGGAGGCGAATTCGGGTTGGATTCCCGACCAGAGCTTCAAGGCCACTTCGACCGAATCCGTCGGTTCCAGTCTCAGCGTGAGAGGGTCGTTGTTGCCGGATCCCGCCGAGACTACGACCGTTTCCTCGGCGTAGCCCGCGGCCTGCGCTCGGACGCTGTAACGGCCACCCGCGGCAAGGCGCAGCTCAAACTCCCCACGGGCCGAGGTCGTGGCACGCGCGACGGCCCCGAACGGCGAAACGTCGCTGGTCTCGGCAACCACAGACGCACCCTCGATCGGCTCGCTCGAATCCGCGTTCACGACAAGGCCGGAGACCGGTAACGCCTTGACGTCGATCGTCACTTGCGTGTCGCCCGCGACGTCGACGTACTCGGTATGGAGACCCCCCATGCGGCCAAAGACCGACACCCTGTGGCGGCCGGAGGACAGGCCGCGAATCTCGAAACGGCCTTCTTGGTCGCTTTGCGCCCCGCCCTGGCTACCCGGGCCTCCGTCGGCGGAGACTTGCGCTCCGGGCCAAGGATCGCCGTCGAGCAGGACCTTGCCGGCAATCGCAGCGCCGGACGCGAATTCCAGATCGACCCAGGTCTCTCCGCCGTCGGTGTCGAGCTCGAAAGGCTGCTGGACGGTCTGACCGGTTGCGGGGCTTCGGCCGGCCACGAGGCCCTTCTCGAATCCGACATTGGGCACGCGATAGTTGCCATCCGCGCCAACAAAGCCGATGCTGGGCAGGCCTTGTTCCACCCCGGTGACAAAGACCTCAACCTGGCCCAGCTCCTCGGGGCCGAGCCCAGCGATCTGACCGCGGATCGTGCCACCCGTTTTGAGATAGACGGTCAGTCCGCGCACCGGCGACGCCGCGACTTGAAAGGGCGCTTCGGAGGTTGTCGTGGCGAAGCCGGATTTCGACACCCGCAGGCGGTAGCTTCCGGCCCCGACTCCCGAAATCTCGAACGACCCGTCGTCCAGGCTCCGGCTCGTCGTCTTGGAGCCCATATTTCGTGCCGAGTCGGTCACTCCGACCTCGGCTCCGGAGATCGGCTCGCCGGCGTCGTTCAAGACAAAGCCGGAGACGGTCGTTCCCGATTGCAGCACGATGTCGCGGCGCATCCCGGGCTTAAAGTCGAGGCTTTCCTCATGCTCGACATACTCGTCGTGCGTAACCGTCAGGGCGATCTCGCCGGTCTCGAGGCCGGCGATCGAGAAGTTGCCACTTCCGTCCGTACGGGTCGAGGCCCCTCGTCTGTTGAAAAAAGACGTGATCCCCCCGGATGTGATGGGGCGGGCTCGCACCTCAGCGCCGCCCACCGGTCGTCCTTCGGTGTCGCGCACACTGCCCGACAGCTCGGTGCCGCGCCGCAGAACGAGGACCAGCCCGCTTTTCTCGCCCCCCTCGGCGAGTTGGATCTCGATGGGCTCGGACGGCAGATACCCCTGGGCCTCCGCCTTGACCTCGATTTTTCCGGGTGGCGCCTTCGTCATTAGAAACGAGCCGTCTTCACGCGACTGGCTGCGTTGGGTGCCGAGCGAGAAGCCGCCAAATCGGGGGGTGAGCCCGTCTTTGGGCTCGAGCGGGGTGGCGAGGATCCTGGCTCCTCCGACCGCCCCACGCTGCTCGTCGACGACACGGCCCGAGAGTCGTCCCGCCGGTTTGAGCACGATCTCCACCGGTTTCTCGTTGCCGGCCAGGATCCCCTGGACCGATTCCCGCAGGTAATCTTCATGATCCACCCACAGGTGCATGGCCCGGGCTTTCGGCAGGTCGGAGAGAACAAACGTGCCGTCGGCCCCGCTGGCGGCGGTCTTGGTCATTTCTTGCATCACCGCGCGGGGGATCGGGCGCCCAAAGGACATGGACCCGGCGTGGACGGATGCGCCCTCGATCGGACTGTCGTTTGCGGTTTGGACGACCCCGTGAATCTCGGCACCCGCTGCCAGGACGATCTCCCCCGCGTCGACCACCGGCTGGTCGCCACTGATATCGATTCCGGACTCGAACTGGGTGGCGTACCCTGCGCTCCGGACCAGCAGTGCCACGGGCCGGTCACCCAGCCCACGGATACGGAAGCTCCCGTCGGGATTGGATTCGGTCGAGCGGCGCGAATCGTCCGCCGCCTGGCCTCTCATGCGGCGCGCGAGGTCGGCCTCGATCTCAAAAAGCGAGATCTTGGCTCCGCCGATGGGGGCGCCGCCCTCATCGACGACGAATCCGACAAGCGCCCGCCCGGGGTCCAGGACGAGCTCGATCGAGAGATCCGGCGCCGGCCGGACGGTTTGTCGGGCCGGGACAAAGTCCCGCGCCGTGGCCACTACCTCGTACACGCTCTCGGGATCGAGGCCGGTGAGGCGAAACCTGCCGTCGGCGCCCGTGCGGGTCTTGGGATGGTCCCAGGCATCGGACCGGACCGCTGTCACCTGGGCGCCGGCAACTCCTTGGCCCTCGCCGTCCGCGACTCGCCCGACCAGGGTTGCGGCGACGCCCAAGGCGATGAGCGGGCCGTCCTGCGACCCCGCGGATACCTCGACTCGCTCGTATTCGGACCGGTAGCCGGCCGCGCCGCCACCGATTCTACGGTTCTTACCGGCGGAGAGACGCAGCCGATAGACGCCCTCCGCGTCGGTTCGCGCAAAATGTCCCGGGTTCCGGGAAGGCCAGACAAAGGCGCCCGACACGGGCTCTCGTCTCTCGCGGTCGACGACCGAGCCGGACAGCTCGATGGCGGTTGCCACCTCGATGCGGTCAGCCTTTGGCGACGGATTCACCAACTCGTGCTCGCGGCGCTCGAGAGTGGACCCGAAGCTGGTGCCGTCCGCCAGGCGTATTTCGAGAGCCAGCGGCCGGTCCGGCTGGAGAGCGAGCGTCATCCGCCCGTCGGTGTCGGTCGAGCCGGCAATGAAGGTGCGCCGCTCGCTCTGCACGGCGACGACCGCCTCCGGTGTCGGTTGGCCGTCGGAGGTTCCGAACCGCAGTGATAACGGATGACCCCGCCGCAGGGCTACCGTACCCGAGTCGCCGTCGACCGTCACTCCGTCCTCGCTGACCAAGAAGCCCGCGGCCCAGGCGCGAATACGCTGACTTTCACCCGCGGCGCGCGCGAGCCGCACGCGGCCGTTCTCGTCGGTGACTCCAAACTGGCCGCGCTCGCGCCACTGGGTTCGGCGCCCCCACGCGCTGCGTTCGAGCG
This sequence comes from Candidatus Multivoradales bacterium, assembly GCA_965224065.1. Lineage (GTDB taxonomy): Bacteria > Acidobacteriota > Thermoanaerobaculia > Multivoradales > JAHEKO01 > JAOTZA01. The sequence continues at coordinate 1,445,922 of CBDCYF010000005.1, read as the reverse complement.
AGCGGGTCCAGACTTGAGCGCCACGAACCGGCCCCCCTTCCGGGTCGACGACGCGAATCTCGAGACCGGCATCGGCGCGCAGCTTTGCGTCCGGCAGATCTATGCTCTCGGTCAACGGCGTCAGGTGATTCCGAACCGGGATCTTTCGCCGTGCCCGAATCAGCACCTGCCACATCCCGGGCTCGGGAACCTCGAGGACGTAGCGCCCGTCGACAGATGTCCTTACCTTGGAGACGGGCTCGGTCTCTATGTGGCCATCGAGGATGGCCCGATACCGTTCGTAGAGCGGCAAGATCGGCGCCAGCTCCACGCTGGCGCGTGCGACCGGCCGCTCCGAATCGTCGACCACGCGCCCGCGTATCTCGAGCTCCGCCCGGCCTGCATTCGAGACGGCCAAGCCACTCAGGACCGCAAAAAATAGGACACGTCGAAGCACGGTGGCCCTCCTGGAAAATTCTCTGAGTAGCTCGGCTGCGGATTATCTCACTCCACGTAGGTAGTACGTGCAACTGTTACGCTACGTCATGCCCTCGACCGACGGCGCCACCAAGCACTACCGGGCCTGTAACCTGTGCGAGGCGATCTGCGGTCTGGAGGTCGCCGTCCAGGACGGGCGGATCGTGTCGATCCGTGGAGACGAGGACGATCCGTTCAGCCGCGGGCATATCTGTCCCAAGGCGGTTGCCCTGCAGGACATCCACGGCGATCCTGAGCGTCTGAAACGGCCGCTGCGCAGGACGCGGAACGACTGGGAAGAGATCGGTTGGGAGGAGGCGTTCGATCTGGCGGCGGAGCGTTTGCGTCGAGTACAGACACAGCACGGCCGCGACGCAGTGGCGATCTATCTCGGCAACCCTACCGTGCACAACTATGGCTCGATGTTTTTTGGGCCGCGATTCGGCCGTGTCTTGAAGACACGCAACAAGTTCTCCGCCACCTCGGCCGACCAACTCCCTCACCACCTGGCCTCGTACTTGATGTTCGGCCATGCTCTGTTGTTGCCGGTACCGGATCTGGAGCGAACCCGGCATCTCCTGATGCTGGGGGCCAACCCCGTGGTCTCGAACGGCAGCATGATGACGGCCCCGGACGTGCGCCACCGGTTGGAGGAGATCCGGGAGCGCGGCGGACGGATCGTCGTCGTCGACCCGCGGCGCACCCGAACCGCCCGGCTGGCCGACCGCCACCACTTTATTCGTCCCGGAACCGACGCGCTCCTGCTGATGGCGTTGCTGGCGACGGTCTTCGAGGAAGGGCTGGAGAGCCCCGGACCGCTTGCCGATTCGCTCGACGGTCTGGAGCGCCTGCGCTCCGCGGCGGCGGGGTTTCTCCCCGAGCGCGTGGCGTCGGCAGTGGGAATCGCGGCCGCAGACATCCGCGCGATGGCCCGCGAGTTCGCCGGCGCCGAAAGCGCGGTCTGCTATGGCCGCATGGGGGTGTCGACCCAGGAGTACGGCGCTCTGTGCCAGGGATTGATCAACGCGCTCAATCTGGTGACCGGCAACCTCGACCGCCCCGGGGGCGCGATGTTCACCCGGCCTGCGGTCGATCTCGTCGGGGCGACACGGGGGGGCACCCTCGGGCGTTGGAAGAGCCGGGTCCGCGGCTTGCCCGAGTTTGGCGGCGAGCTGCCGGTGGCGACCCTGGCCGAGGAGATGGAGACCGGCGGTCCGGGGCAAATCCGAGCGCTCGTGACCTCGGCGGGGAACCCGGTGCTCTCGACACCCAACGGTGCTCGGTTGGAGGCCGCGCTCGATGGGCTCGACTTCATGCTCTCGATCGACTTCTATCTGAATGAGACCACGCGTCACGCCGACCTGATCTTGCCGCCCACCTCCGCCTTGGAGCACGACCACTACGACCTGGTGTTCAACTTGCTGGCGGTGCGCAACACAGCCCGCTACTCGCCGGCGCTCTTTGACCCCGAGCCCGGCACACGCCACGACTGGCAGATCTTTGCCGAGCTGGAGCGACGGCTCGGACGACCCGGCCCCCGTGCGCGGCTGGACCGTTGGCTCTCCCGCCGGTTGGGACCCCACGGTCTGCTGGGCGTGGCTCTGCGCCGTGGCCCATATGGCAGCGGCTTCCTGCCCGGGGCAAAGGGCCTCACACTCCGCCGCCTGAAGAACGCCGAGCACGGAATCGATCTCGGTCCGCTGGCTTCGTGCTTGCCGGGCCGTTTGCGCACTCCGGACAAGCGCATCGACGTGTTTCCGGAGCTTTTGGCCGAAGACGTCTCGCGGCTCGACCGCGCGGCCGACGCCGGGCAGGGTGGGGAACGAGAATCCGGCCGCGCTACCGACTCGGGCAATGGAGGCTGGGGAGGAGGCCGGACCCTCTTGTTGATCGGGAGACGCCACGTGCGCTCCAACAATTCGTGGATGCACAACTTTCCACGTCTCATGCGCGGCCGCGACCGCTGCACTCTACTGATGCATCCGGAAGACGCAGAGCGGATGGGCCTGGCAACCGATCCGGACGCCCGCCCGCGTGTCGCCGTGCGCTCGCGGTCGGGACGTGTGGAGGTGCCGGTCCAGGTCACCGATTCGATGATGCCCGGGGTCGTCAGCCTGCCGCACGGCTGGGGCCACCACCGGCCGGGCGTGCGTCTGGGTGAAGCGTCGAACAAGCCCGGCGCGAGCCTCAACGACCTGACCGACGAGCAGCGGGTGGATCCGGTGAGCGGCAACGCGGCTTTCTCGGGTGTGCCGGTCGAGGTCGAGGCCCTCAACTGAAGACCGGAAGGGACCGAGCCGCGTGACGCCGATCGAGCACCCAGCGACGGATAGCGGTCTCCGCCGAGTCGTTACCCGCTGGCAGATCGTGGCCCTGGCGCTCAACGACGTCATCGGCAGCGGCATCTATCTGCTGCCGGCAGCGGCCGCCGCGCTCCTGGGACCGGCAAGTGTGTGGGCGGTGTTGGTCGCGGGCGGCGCGGTGTGTCTGATCGTTCTCTGTTTCGCCGAGGCTTCGAGCTACTTCGACCGCGTCGGCGGCGCTTATCTCTATGCTCGCGAGGCCTTTGGGGACTTCATCGGGTTTGAAGTCGGGTGGATGACCTGGCTGGCCAGGGTGGCCTCGGTTGCTTCGCTGTCGGCGGGTTTTGCCCAGGCGGTCTCGTATCTCTGGCCGGAGGCCGGTGGGGGAGCGGCCCGTGTCGTAGCGGTGGTCGGGCCGGTACTGATATTGACGATCCTCAACATGATCGGCGTCCAGAGCGGTGTGCGCACCGCGGTGGCGCTGGTGGTGAGCAAGGCCATTCCACTCGCGATCTTTCTCGGGGTGGGAATCTGGTTTGCCGAGTCGGCGCGGGTGGCCGCCCAGCCGGCGGGCTCCGGGCGGCTGGGCGAGGCGGCGCTGCTGCTGCTCTACGCTTATGCCGGGTTCGAGAACACCACCGCGCCGGCGGGCGAGTACAAGCGCCCCAAACGGGATCTGCCGTTTGCGCTCCTCGTCCACATCGCCATCATCACGGCGATCTATGCGGCGATTCAGTGGGTGGCGCTGGCGACCCTCGACAACGCCGGCGCCTCCGAGACCCCGCTGGCCGACGCGGCGCGCCAGTTCATGGGCAGCGGGGGAGGGTTGCTACTGACCCTCGGCGCCGTTTTCTCGATCCTAGGCACCAATTCCAACACTATCTTGATTGGGCCCCGTTACCTCTATGCTCTGGCTTCGGACGGCTATGGCCCGCGTTTTCTGGCGCGGCTCCACCCTAAGTGGCGAACTCCGGTGGCGGCGATCGCGCTGCAGGTGGCGATCGCGTTGCCGCTGGCGCTGACCGGCACCTTTGTCGGGCTGGCGGCGCTGTCGGTGGTGGCCCGGCTGGCCACCTACCTCGGGACGATCGCGGCGATCCCGGTCCTGCGCAAGCGGTTCGCAAGCGCCGGCGAGGGTTGGAAGCTGCCCGGCGGGTATCTCATCCCGGCCGCGGCGGCCGCGGTGACCCTGGTGCTCGCGGCCAGCGCCACTCGGCGCAACCTGGTTGCTGCGGCGGTTGCGCTGGCGGTGGGTGCGCTGTTCTACCGGTGGCGCACCGAGCCCGCCGCCGACCGCGAGCCCGCGTAGCGGAGAGCCGGGTTGATCGGGCTGCTCGCCGCCGCCTCGGCGCTTCTTCTGGTTTGCCTGCTCGCCGGCGGTCCCGGCGAGGTCGTCTTTGCGGTGCTGGCGGTTCTCTTCCCGGTTGCACTGATGGCCCTCGCGGTGTCCAGGACCGCGCCGACGTCCGACCGCCGCTGGCGGTGGCCGCTGTCGGCCCTCGCCGTGGCTCTGCTCGCGAGTTTCCTGGGCATGTTGGCTCTCCGCGGTCGAATGGTCGAGGGCCCCTGGCTCGCCGGTCTTCCGGCCGCCCTCGTCCTGCAGCTTGTCGGTTTGCTGGCGGTGCCGCTGGTCATCGTGGCGCTGGGTCATGCCTTGACCTTCAAGGAGCCCCGGCAGCCCAAGGCCCCCCGGCGGCAACGGACCGAGTCCGAGGGGCACGACTCATAGGCGATGCCCGTCGTCCCCCAACCAGCGGTCCTCTGGACCTGCGCTACCTATTTACTGGTCCTCCTCGGCATCGGCTTTTGGGCGGCGCGACGCACTCGCGACACTCGCGACTTCTTTATCGCCGGTCAGTCGGTGGGGCTCCTGGTGACCGGTTTGACCATGATGTCGGCCGCGTTCAGCGGGTTTGTGTTTGTCGGGGGGCCCGGTCTGACCTACCGGTTGGGCGCGGCGTCGTTCTTTGTCTTTGTGCCCGTCGGCTTTACCTCGGGTCTGTTGTGCTGGGTCGTCGCCCGGCCGCTTCGCCGGCTCGCCGCCGGCCGTGACGTCTACACGGTCCCCGACGCGATCCTGGCGAGATACCGCAGCCGGCTGGCGTCGGGTCTGGCGGCGCTGGCGGTGCTGCTCGGTACGGTGGCCTATCTGGGGGTGCAGCTCCAGGCGCTGGGCGTGGTGCTGGAGTCGGTTTTTGGCTTTGGCGGCGGTGGTCTGGTGTTGGCGATGGTCGTGGGTGTGGCGGTGATCGTGGCCTATTCGATGGCAGGCGGCATGATCGCCGGGGTCTACACCGACCTGTTTCAGGGCGTGCTAATGCTCTTTGCTGCCGGTGCGGTCTTCCTCTTTGCCCACCGGGCGGGCGGCGGTCTCGGCAGGATGGCCGAAACGATCGCCGGCTCCGATGGTTTCGGCGCAGGCTTTCTCGACCCGTTGGGAAGCATCCCGGTCTTTACCGCCATGGGTTTCTTTTTTGTGTTCTCGGTCGGGACCCTCGGCCAACCCCAGATGCTTCATAAGTTCTACATGCTCGACGATCCGAGAAAGCTGCGATGGATGCCGGCGGTCATCGGATTGAGCCAGGGGGTCTGTGTTCTGGTGTGGCTGGGGATCGGCCTGGCGGTGCCGGCCCTGGTGGCGAGCGGAGAGCTGCCCGCGCTCGACAAGCCCGATCAAGCGGCCGCGGTGTTTCTCTCGGGGTTTGTGCCTGACGCGGCGGGGGGCTTGGTTCTGGCCGCCGTCCTGGCCGCGATCATGTCCACCGCCGACTCCTTTGTGAACATCGGTTCCGCGGCGCTGGTGAGGGACCTTCCCAAGGCCCTTGGCCACCGGCCGAGCGAGGGTCTTCTGTGGGGTCGCTTGGCGGTCCTGGCCGTCGCCGCCTCGGCGGCGGTTTTCTCCTATATCTACGGGGACCTGATCGCGCTCCTGGGGACCTTTGCCTTTGGCGTATTCGGTGCCGCGCTGGCGCCGGCGATCGCGATCGGTCTCAACTGGGAGGGCGTCACGGCGAGGGCGGCCGTGGCCTCGATCGCCACCGGATTGGTGTTGTGCGTCGCGCTGGAGCTGCTGACCCGGGCCGACTTTCTCGCCGGCTGGCCGCGCCCACCGCTGCCGGAGAGCGTGCTGCCGTCGGCCGTGGCGCTCGCGGCGTCGTTTACCGTGCTTTTTGCGATGAGCCTCGCCGGTCGACGAATCGGCCGGTGGTAGGCTGCCAAAATGAACCCGCAAAGCGGGAGGGAGAAATCCCTCTCCGAATCGGGAGGGCTGGCGGAGACGGAACCCCTGTCAGCCGGCGACGAAACCGATCGCCCGCCGGGAGCCCTGCGCGTCTGGCTTGGGAAGATCCTCAGGGGTAAGCCGTTCCGCCTCGAAGAGCGGCGGGTCGAGCGAGCTCTGCGCCGCGTATTGCCACCGAGCGACAAGCGCCTCACGGACGCAGCTCCAATCGGCGAGGGGGGGATGGCGACCGTCGAGAGTGTCTTTGACCGCGCCGTGCGGAGAAAAGCGGCGCGCAAGGTCCTCTTGTCGAACCGGGAAACGCAGCTTGCCGCGGTCCAGGCTTTTGTCAACGAAGCCCAGATCACCGGGCAGTTGGATCACCCCAACATCGTGCCCGTCTACGATTTCGGCCGCAACGAAGACGGCCGGTTGTTCTTCACCATGAAGCTGTTGACCGGCCGCACGCTCGCGGACGTCGTCCGCGAGCTTCCCGCCGGACCGCCCGCCCGAGCCACGCTGTTCGACCTTCTGGAGATCGGGCTCAAGATCTGCGACGCCCTGGCCTTTGCGCACCAGAAGGGGGTGGTGCATGGCGACGTCAAGCCCGAGAACGTGATGGTGGACCGGTTCGGCCAGGTCTATCTGGTGGACTGGGGAGCTGCCGTCTCGAGCACGCAAAGCCGGGCTCCCGAACGGCGTGACGAGCCCGTCTCGACTTCTTTCGAGCAGGACGCGTCCAACGTGATCGGAACGCTGGCCTATCTGTCCCCGGAGCAGGCGGTCGGCAAGAGCCTGGACGAGCGCACTGATGTCTTCGCGCTCGGGGCGTTGCTCTACTACGTCCTGGCCCGTGAGCCCCCGTATCGGGATTGCACGGTCAAGGAAGCGCTCGAATTCGCGCGGAAGGCCGAGTTCCCTCCCCTGCGGGAGTCGGCGAGCGCCAGTGCCCTGCCGCGCGAGCTCGTCCGGATCGTAGGCCGGGCCATGGCGAGGAACCCAGAGGATCGCTACCAGAAAATCACCGAGCTAAAGAGTGATCTGGTGGCCTTTGTGCGAGGAGGCACTCTGCCCAGGGTGCGATTCAAGAGCGGGGAGCACATCGTGCGCGAGGGCGACACCGGCGATCGTGCCTATTTCATCGTTTCCGGGAGCTGCGAGGTCCGGAAGCAGACCGACGGCTCGCAAGAGCGTATCCGGGTCCTGGAAGCGGGGGAGTGTTTTGGTGAGACGGCGATTCTCGCCACTTCTCCGCGCACGGCGAGCGTCGTCGCCCTCGAAGATAGCGTTCTGGAGTACATCTCGGGCGAAGAGCTTCTGGAGGAAGTCGATGCCATGAAGCCCTGGATGGGATCGCTTCTTCGATCCCTCGCCGAGTGGTTTCGCGAGCGCGAAACGGCTGGTGGATCGTGACACCAATCGTCGCGGCGGCGCCCACGCTCAGTCTTCCGCGCGCCGTGTCCTGACCCGCCGTCCCTCCCAGGCCAGCCCACCCCGGCCCTGCTGCTTGATGAGATAGAGGTTGCGGTCGGCCCGGTCGAAGAACTCGGGCCATGTCTCGCCCGACCGGTAGTGCGTTCCGCCGATGCTCACGCCGACAGGGAACTTGGCGTCGTCGGTCTCCAACTCGAACCCGTTGAGCGCGCGCAGCAGTTGCTTGGCCCGCTCCACCGCCAGCTCCGGCTCGATTCCCAGCAACAGCACGGCAAACTCGTCTCCGCCGATCCGATAGGGCATGTCGGTCTGGCGCAGGCACTCCTTGAGCCGCCCGGACATCTCCCGCAGCACCCGGTCGCCAACGGAATGGCCATGGGTGTCGTTGATCTGTTTGAACTCGTCGAGATCGAGCAGCAACAGTGTCGGCCGGTCACCGGCCCCCTCGGCCCGGGTCAGAATCGGCTCGATCTGATCTTCGAGAAACCGTCGATTGAAGAGGCCTGTCAGAACATCCGTGTGGGCCGCGACCTCGGCGTCGTCCAGTTCCTTCTCGGTGTTCCGCAAGCGTCCCAAGGTCTCGTGCAGCACGCGGTTCTGGTGACGGAGGTCGCCCACCAGGCTACGCTCCGATTCGAGCAGACGAATGCACCCGTGGCGCAAGACTTCGATCAAAAGCCGGGGCTCGGTGTCGAGCAGCTCCTCGAAGGCATCGCGGTCGAACTCGGTGAGCCGGCAGGGCTCCAGCGCCAAGGCGGAACCGGTTCGTCGATGGGAGCGCAGAAGGAGCGCCAACTCCCCAAAAAAGCCACCGGTGGGGATGGTTTTCTTGCCGTGATCGAAGACCAGGTCGACCGAGCCCGCGTCGACAAAATACATCGAGTGCGCCGAGTCTCCGGCATTGAAAAGCTGCTCGCCGCGAGCGAGCTCGACCGACCTGCCAAGAGACGCGTTTCGGCGCAGAAAGTCGGCGAAGCGTCGATTGTGATCTCGATCGGCCATGACCCAGAGTGGGAGCGGTAAGTCTAACTCCCTGCCGGTACAATTGCCGGCAATGATCTGCGCGAGCTGCGGCGCCAAAAGCGCCGCCGAGATGAGCTTCTGTGGCCATTGCGGTGCGCGGCTGGAACGACGGCGCCAGGTGGCCGAGCGCCGCCAGCTCACGGTGCTTTTCTGCGATCTGGTGGGGTCGTCGGCCCTGGCTGAGGCGCTCGATCCCGAGGAATACAGCCACCTGCTGACCTCTTTCCAGAAGACCGTTACAGAGACGGTCGTCGGTCACGGCGGGCACGTCGCGCAATTGCTGGGCGACGGAATCCTGGTCTATTTCGGTTACCCCGTGTCGCACGAAAACAGCCCCGATCTAGCGGTCGCCGCCGCCGTTGCCGTGATTCGAGGGCTGGAGCGGTCCGGGCAAGCGGGGGCCGGCGGTCCGGAGGCCGCCCGCGAGCCTTTGAGAGTCCGGATCGGCATTCATACCGGCCCGGTGGTGATCGATCCCCGTAGCGACGTAAAGGAACGACGCAATCTGGCGCTCGGCAGCACACCCAACGTCGCCGCTCGGCTGCAGCAGAAGGCGGAGCCGGGCGCCATCCTGGTGAGCGAGGATACGCGCCGGCTCCTGCACACCAACCCGGTCCTGAAGGACCTGGGGGCTCATGAGCTCAAGGGGCTGTCCGAGCTCGTGCGTATCTATGAGGTCTTGGCCGGCGATCGCGAGCAAGAGATCCCCTCCGGAGTGCGCCCGTTCTCCCCCAGCCCGATGGTCAATCGGGAGAGTGAGATCGCTGCGCTCGCCTCGCGGTGGGAGGCGGCAAAAAGCGGCTCCGGCTGCTCTTTGCTGATCGAGGGCGAAGCGGGGGTCGGAAAGTCACGTCTCGTCAGCCACTTTGCTTCGAGCGTCGGCGCGGACGCGGAGGTCTTGGCGGCGGGCTGTTCGCCCTTGCGCGCCGAGAGCGCGCTCTTTCCGGTTCACCAACTGCTGCGCGCAACCCTCGATCTGGATCCCACAGCCCCCGAAGAGACCCAACTCGAGGCTCTGCGGTCGGCGCTGGCGCGGACCGATCCGGAGGAGAACGCCGTGCCGATTCTGGCGGCCTTTCTGCGTCTGCCGGTCGAGGACGGAAGCTTGGAGGGGATCTCGCCCGAGTTGCTCCGGCGTAAAACGCACGCGGCCCTGCGGCGGTGGGTCTTTTCGCGCGCTCGAAATCTGCCGGCGATGTTGATCTTTGAGGATCTGCATTGGAGTGACCCGTCGACCCTCGAATGGCTCGGAGATCTGTTCCGCGAAGTGGACGGGTACCCGTTGTTCGTGCTCATGACCGGCCGCCTGGGGACCCACGAATCCGTCGGTGGCGGCGCAAGCGAGCGCCTACGGCTGAGCGGTCTCGAAGAACGGCACGCGGAGCAGTTGATCCGGGGAGTTGCCGGCGGCGCGGTCTCCGAATCCTGGCTCGAACGGCTCTGGGAGCAGACCGACGGCGTGCCCCTCTACCTCGAGGAGCTGACTCGTGGCGTTCTGGAGGCGACCGCTGAGAGGCCGGCGGAACCCGACGATTGGCCCGCGTTGGAGATTCCGGGCAGTCTGCGGGATCTGCTGACCGCGCGGCTGGACCGGCTCGGCGCCGCCAAGGGGCTGGCCCAATGGGCGGCGGTTCTGGGCCGGACGTTTCTCCTCGCCTCGCTGCGGCGGATGGCCCAGGACGAAGCGGCCGAGGAAGCGGATGACTTCGAGCGCCACCTCGCCGCTCTCGTCCACGCCGGGATCTTGGAGACCGAAACGCGATCGGACGTCCGATATCGGTTCCGCCACGCTTTGATCCAAGAGGCGGCCTATCGATCGCTGCTGCGGGCGGAGCGCCGCGAACGGCATCGGGCCGTCGCCGAGATCCTCGCCGCCGGCGGTCCGATGATCACCGCGGGTCCGGGCGAGGTGGCCCATCACTTTGCCGAGGCGGGGTTGGGCGGGCAGGCGGCCGAGTGGTGGCTGAAGGCCGGCAAGGGAGCCCTGGCGAGGTCCGAAAACCAGGAGAGCATCGCCTTCCTGCGGCGGGGCGTCGGAGCGCTTGCATCGCTCGATTCGACCGATTCCGAGCCGCTTCTGCTTGACCTCGAAGGAACGCTGGCGACGGCCCTGACGGCCGTGCACGGCTACGCCGCCGCCGGGGTCGAGCGGCTTCACGACTCGGTCGGCGAGCGGTCGAAACGGCTGGGGGATTCGCGCGAGATCTTTGTCGGTCTACGAAACACGCTGCCGTTCTACCTGGTGCGGGCGCAGCACGCCAAGGCCCGCGCCATTGGCGAAGAACTGGTCGAGATGGCTCGTCGGCTGGACGATGCGTCGCTTCTCCTGGAAGCTCGCCTGGCACTGGCCACCGCGTGTTTCTGGCTCGGCGACGCCGAACAGAGCCGGCGCAACGCGATTCAGGGTCTGGAGATCTACCGGTCCGAAGCGCACGCGGCGCACGCGGTCGAGTTTGGCCAGGATCCCGGCATCTTGTGCCATCTCTACGCCGCGTGGAGCCAGTGGTGGTTGGGGGCGTTCGCCGCCGCGAGGCGCCACCTCGAACAAGCGCTGGAGCTGGCGCGGGCGGTCAAGCACCCCCATAGCCTGGCCATGGCCCTGGATCACGCCTGCTCGTTGAGGCTCTACTTCCAGGAATGGCGGCAAGCACGGGATCTCGTCGAAGAACAACTGGAGATCTCGGCGCGATACGGATTTTCGATGTGGGCCGCGATGGCCGGGTTCCGAAGCGCATGGCTCGATTGTCTGGCCGGTGAGATGGACAGCGGCATCGACCGCATGGAGGCCGGTCTCGAGGCCTTCCGAGCCACCGGGGCCGAGATCGCCCGTCCCCTCCACCTCTCCTATCTCGCCCACGCCCATTTGCTCGGCGGCCATGGCGATGCCGGGCTGGCGGTCGTCGAGGAAGCACTGGCCGCCGCCGAGGAGACAAGCGAAAATCATTACCTGGCGGAGCTCCACCGGCTGCAAGGAGAGCTCGCCGTTCTCGCCGACGGAGGACTGTCCGCACGGGGCAAAGAGTCCTTCTTGAGCGCCATCGATGTCGCCCGGCGGCAGGGCGCCCTGGCCCTCGAGCTGCGGGCCGCATTGAGCTGGCACCGGGTGGCCAATGCGGATTCTCGCGCATCGGCCGCGGAGGGGCTCCGTCGTGTCGCCGAAGCCTTGAAGGATGCCGGCGAGGCCCCCGACCTGACGGCTGCTCGGGCCGCACTGGCCCGCGGCTGAGGCGTAGGACTTTTAGCGGACAGAAATGTTAAGCTGGCAAAGGTTCTTCGGTTTACAAAATGAGTGATCGGAATTCAGCGCAAGCGCCGACAGCGATGGCGATGGCGATGGCGACCCCCGGCGGGCTTCGTTTCGTCCTGTTCACGATCGCGCTGTTGCTCCTGCTCGATGTAATCAGTTCGATCTACGGTCTCGGGTGGAAGGCCATCACCGCGACGACCGCCCTGATTCTGGCTCTTGATGTCGCATGGATCGTCTTGCGGAAAGACCGGGCGCTCCTGGGCTGGCTGGTGTTTGGCCTGGTGGCCGGCTATGCCGAGCTGGTGGCGGACTGGTGGCTGGTCAGGACCGGCACGCTGGTCTATCCACAGAACGAGCCGATGATATGGGACTCACCGGCCTACATGCCGGCTGCCTGGGCCGTGGTCCTCACCCAGATCGGCTATCTGAGCGGTTGGTTGCGGACGAAATACCCCGTGGAGAAAGCCGCGTTCGCAACTGCCTTGTTCGCGGGGGTCAACATCCCGGTCTACGAGCACCTGGCCAAAGGCGCGAATTGGTGGCACTACGACCACACGCCGATGGTCTTTGCGGCGCCGTACTACGTGATCGCCGCCGAGTTCCTTCTCGCGCTGCCGCTCGCTTACTGGGCCGACCGCATCGTTCGAGGCAGCTTGCGCAGATCGGTTCTTTTTGGCCTGGCCGAGGGAGTTGTCATGCTGGCCGCCGTGCTGATCGCCTACTGGCTGGTCGGGCCGTGTGTCGGGGCGGTGATCCAGCTCCCCTGCCGGTAGCCGCCGTGCCCGAAGACCGCTGGTCAGACAACGCCTTTCTGGACTCGTTGCGCCGGCAGGGCGACGAGCTCGCGGACCGGACGGTCGAGAAGCTGATCGCCGGTCACGGCATCGAGTCGGTCAACCACTTGTTCCAGATCATGCACGTCAACGCGGAGCGTCTGCCCGCGGGCACGCCGCCCCCGGTTGTACGTTTTTTCGAGGAGACCGCCGGACTGCCCGGTTGGGTCGACCGGGACCGGCTCCGCCACGGTGAGGAAGTGTACTTCGAACACGCCTTTCCGGTGGCGCTGACGTTGCTCGCCAAAAGCCTGCCCGAAGGCTACTCGGCGCCGAATCTAGCGAAGATCCTTCATATGTCCGGCGACCTCGAGACGCACCCGTACAAGCGGCTGATGGGTGTGCTGCAGATGGTGGTCAATGTCGGCGGTCGGGGAGGTTTCGACCCGGGCGGCCGCGCCATCGTGACGGCTCAGAAATTGCGCCTGCTCCACGCCGGGGTCCGGCACGTGGCCGACCGGGTGCTACCCGACTATCGGGCGACTTTTGGTGTGCCGGTAAACCACGAGGACATGCTGGCGACGATCATGGGGTTTTCGTACCTGGTGATCGAGGGGATCGAACGGCTCGGGATCGAGCTCTCGAGCGAGGACGCGGAGGATCTCTACTACCCGTGGCTGGTCTTTGCTCAGATCATGGGCATTCACCCGCCCGGGCGCCCGGAGGACGGGTCGCTGGTCCCCCAAGACATGGCGGAAGCGGGCGTTTTCTACGATGCGTATTCCGCGCGTCACTTTGTGGAGTCCGCGGGCAACCCCGAAGGAGTCGTCCTGGCCCGCGACAACCTGAGGATGATGCAGGACATGATGCCGAAGTTCCTGCGCGCTTTGGGGCTCGGGGTCATTCCGCGCATCTACATGAACGATCTGATGACCCGCGAGGCCTGCGCGCGAGTCGGTATCAAGCCGGTTGCGGGGCACTCGATTCTCAAGTGGCTGCTCCATCGAGTGCCCGGTTGGCTGCAGCGAGTGGCCGACGACGCGCCCGGCCACTCGGCGGAAGCGCTCAGCCGGTTGTTGTTTCAGGGGATGATCGTCAAGGCCTGGAATGGTGAAGTGCACTTTCTGGTGCCCGACTCGATCGCCGCGCTCCGGCGCCTCGCATAGCGTCCCAATCCCGCCCGGACGCGATCAGAAAATCTGCGGCGAGACGATCGGTCCGCTCGGGCGCGCGGCGACGCTTGCGGCGAGCAGCAGGGCCTGGTTTTGCGCCACAAACTCATCCCGCAGCGGCAAGAGGCGCTCGGCGATCTCGTTGCAGGCGCTCTCGGCGTCGAATGCGGCAAAAAAATCGAGGCGCCCCTCTTCGGCGGCCCGCGAGCTTTCCTCCACCAGGGTGAAGAGCCCGTCATTGCTTTCGCCCGTCAGCGCTCGCAGCGACTGCTTGTAGGTCTCGAGACCGGTGACCGATGGGGACAATCGCTCGATAACCCCCACCTCGTGCCAGGCCCAGTTGAGCTGATGCGAGATGCCCTTGCCGTGGATCCAGGGGGCGGCCGCCCGGTCGAGGAGCGGGTGGTATTGGTCCAGCCGCGGGTCGAGAAAATCATAGTTCGGCCGAGTCACGTCACCCGTCAGGCGGCCTTCCTCGCGCAGAGTGTCGCGGATCGGCGTGCCGCCGTAGGGGAGCATCCGGCAGAAGGTCGCCGCCGCACTGCCGTCGCCGCTCACTTGCCGCAGAAAGGCCACATTGCGGCGGATCGACTCAAACGTGCTCGACGGGTCGAAAAGCATAAACCCGTACTCGAACATCACACCGAGCTCTTTGAGAATCGAGACCGCCCGCAGATTGGTCTCGACCGTGATCTTTTTGTCCAGGACCTGGAGGCCCGATTCGCTGCCCGATTCGAGCCCCATGTAGACCAGGTAGAGACCGGCGTCACGGAGCTGCGAGAAGAGCTCCGGCTCGACATAGTCGGCGCGGCAACTGATCTTCCAGATCACCTCACCGACCAGATCCTGCGCGTGGAGCTGCTCGACGATCTCGCCGACCCAGCGCCGCCCGACCTTGCCCCAGATCGGAAAGTCGTCGTCCTGGAACAGAAAGATCGTGACCCCGAGCTCTTCGCGAAGCCGCCGCATCTCGTCGACGACGTGCTTCGGGGTCCGTCTGCGGACGACCTTCCCAGGGGCCGTGCGATAAAAGGTGTGGATCGAACAGAACGAGCACGTGCGGACACATCCCCGGCTAGCGAGGACCGGCAGCGCGCTCCGACCCAGGATCTGCTCGGGCTCGCTGTAGCGGTGCGGCAGCGGCAGCTCGTCCAAGTCGTGGGCCAGGGCACGAGCGTCCGTTTCGCGCACCCGGCCGTTGTCGAGAAAGGCGATCCCGGGGACATCGGTCCAGTCGCGGCCGTCCGCGATCCGGTCAGCGAGCTCCAGTAGCGTGGCCTCTCCTTCGAAGCGGACCACACTGTCGAGCGCCGGGATCGCCTCCAGAGTCTCGTCGGGACAGAGACTCGGGTAGTGGCCGCCGATCGTGAAGTGACAATCCACGCCGCCCTCGCGGAGAAACCGCGCCAGCCGCTCGTAGCCCGGCAGGTAGTACTGAAAGATGAGCGAGAAACCGACCACCAGCGGCCGCGACGAGCGCACCGCCGCCAGGATCGACTCCGAGCTCGATCGAAAGTCCAGAACCTGGACCTCGTAGCCCGACTCCGTGAGAGTCGAGGCCAGATAGCCCACGGCCAGGTTGCCCTGATCCTGAAACCCGATCAGCGCAACGACACCGCGAGCCGCACGCTCCGCGTCACCCATCGAACCGCGAGCCCTGCAGGAGTTCGCGAACCCGGCTGCCTTTTTTACCCGACGATTTCCTGGACCTTGCGGGTGGCTTCGAGCTGTTGCTCCAACACCTTCGCCTGGAGGTCGAGCTGAACGCGGCCAAGCTGCTCCACGACCGAATCGTCCAGGTGGCTCAGCAGCCATTCGGGCACCGGGTCCCACCACCAGCGAGGACGAAAGGTCAGTTGATTCGGCAGACGTTCAAACTGCGGCATACAGCACCTCCACTTCCAAGTAATGGCCGTTTGACATCAAAAGTCTAAGGAAGCGGACGGCCGTTGCGCTCGGCGAAAATCGTGACGAATATCCCGGTTATCGTGCGTCTGACCGCAAAAGTCTCGATCCGACCTTCTTCTTGAACTGCCGGGGTGTCAGCCCGGTCTCGGTCTTGAAAGCGCGCTCAAACGTTCCGAGATTCGTATAGCCGACCAGCCCGGCGACCTCAGTGATCTGAAAATTGCGCTCACGGAGCATCCGCTTGGCGGCGTCGACCCGGACGCCACGCAGCCACTCGTGAAACGGCAGACCCACGCGAGCTTTAAAAAACGTGGAGAAATACTTGCGCTCCAAGTGCGCTACGTCCGCGGCCCGGGCCAGCGAGATCGGCTCCGAGAGATTCTCGCTCACAAACGCCCGCACCCGGCCCAACCGAGCGTAATACGTGAAGGGACTCGAGCCCTCATTCGACTTCTCAGTCATCTGACCTCCCACCGCTTCCTCTTGGGCCTTTCGACCCGCTCCCCGGCTACCTATCGGTACTTGCTTACCTATGAACTACCAAGAACCGGCGGAATCGTCAATGGAAGATGCTTTGGCGGGAGGAACCTGAAGCGCCCAGCCGACCCCAACCGGCTTGCCCAGGCCGGTGTTCGTCGGTGGGGGGCGATCCCTCCCTGTGCGCTACCTTCGGAGACTCCAGCCTGGCGACGGCTCCCGACCGCCGCCTCAAGGATCCTGACCTAGGGCAGAGGCTTGCTAGCTCCCGAGGGCTTGGATAAAGTGCCGGCCGGCGTTCTCGCCGCGTCCCCATCGTCTAGCCTGGCCTAGGACTCCAGCCTTTCAAGCTGGCAACACGGGTTCAAATCCCGTTGGGGACACCATTGTTTTCAATGGTTTACGAGATAATGGTGATTTTAAGGTTGGGATGGGTAAGCAGTGGGTAAGCAGAATGTCGACCTCAGAAGCGGGCTCGCCACTCCCGTGCTGGATCGTGACTTTCTCTTCTCGAAGGAGGCTCACTCGAAGCTCCTGAAGACGTTTTCGGAGTCAGTAGCCGGCTGGCGTCGTTGACCTGCGCACCCGGCGGTTGGTAGAAACACGCCTCCAACCGAGAGGGCGCACGACTCTCACGACCCAGGAGGTGCCCCATGCGCAACTACGACCCCTTCGACCTCCCCTCCTTTCGAGCCGTCTAGCAAGCGGCGAAAAGGCTATCCCTCAGAGACGCGCGTCAAGCGTGGGCCACGGATCGTTGGTGGCTTCAAGGAGCTAGAAGAAAAACTCGGCCGCAACGACCTGTGTCCCTGTGGCTCGGGTCGCCGGTTTCAAGAAGTGCTGCCTCAGGAGCGGGCGCTTTTGACGGCAGTCCGCGGGACTACTACTTCCGCGACTAGATAGAGAAAGTCCGCCGTGGGCTGTAGTGATGCGTGCGACACTACAGCCTTCGGCGTGCGATCCGCTCGACAGTCTTGCTGCGTGTGGCCAGTCGGCTGGTGTTCGGAGACCCACGCAGTAGAACGGAAGCCGGGTGGACTAGGAAGATGACTCCGGAGCAGCTAGCAGAAGTTTGGAGGATGCTCGATCGTGAGCACTTGGCCGGCGTTGCTAACCGGGGCCCGCAGCCGATCTTCGCCACAATCAGCGGCGCACACCTCTACGGCTTTGCTTCGCCCGATAGCGACGTCGACCTGCGCGGAGCCTTCATGGCGCCGGCCGAGGAGGTACTCGGCCTGAACCCCCCAGACGAGACGATCTCGGTCGAGGACAAGGACGTTGTAGACCTTGATTGGGTCGCGCACGACATTCGCAAGTTTGCCCGGTTGATGACGAGGCACAACGGATACGTCCTCGAACAGCTCTTCTCGCCTTTGACCGTCGTCTCGACGCCGGCCCACGAGGAACTGATCGAGTTGGGCAAGGGCTGTGTGACCAGGTCGATGGTGCGTCACTACCGGGGCTTCGCTCGTGGCCGCCGCAAGCGGCTCGGTGAGCCCGAGCCGACCGTCAAGCACCTGCTGTATGCCTACCGCGTGCTGCTGACCGGTATTCACGCGATGCAGACGGGTGAGATCGTCGCCAACCTTCCGGTTCTCAACCAACGCTTTGGCCTGGCGGAGATCGACGAACTCGTAGACCGAAAGCGGTCTGGTGCGGAAAAGATGCTTACCGATGAGCGGGAACTTGCCACGCACGAAGGCACGCTCGATCGCCTCGAGAGCGCTCTGCAGGACGCGTTCGAGAAGAGCTTTCTTCCCGAGGAGGCGACCACAGCCGCTGCCCTCGACGACTTCGTTGTCCGGATTCGCCTCGAAGGAACCTGTGGCGGTGAGGTCTGATGTTCTCCCTGGAGCGCAGCGCGATCTTTCTGACCCTTGCCGGCAGCCACGCTCATGGGACCGCCCGCGAGGGCTCCGACCTCGATATCCGTGGCGTCTGCATCGTTCCGATGTCCATGCGTGTCTCGATCTTCAAGAAGTTCGAGCAGTACGAAGGAGCCCTCGAAGCCGGGCTGGCTGCCACCGTCGCTCCCCGTCTGAAGGCTCACGCGACCGCCTCGGATGGACTTGATGCGAAGGCCGAGTGCGTCATCTTCGACATCGCCAAATTCGTTCGGCTCTGTTCCAACTCGAACCCGAACGCCTTGGAGGTCCTTTTCAGCGACGAACGGGACTGGCTCCTCGAAACACCCGCATGGCGACGCCTGCATGGCGAGCGCCACCGATTCCTGACCAAGAAGGTGCAGCAGACGTTCCTTGGTTACGCGATGGCGCAGCTCAAAAAGATCAAGACGCACCGCTCGTGGTTGCTCCATCCGCCGGCCCGTAAGCCGTCGCGCGCGGACTTTGGCTTGCCCGTGGCCGCCGCGACCCTGAGCCGCGACGACCAGAACAGAATCGAGCAGAGCATCGCGGAGAAGGTCCGCAGCTACGGCATCGAGAACATCGATATGGCTAGGCCGACTCGCATCGCTCTGCGGGAGCGCTTAGAGGCTTTCTACCGCGACGTTCTGGCTGTTTCGGACGCCGCATTGGACGACCGGATCCGAGCGGTCGCAACCGACGCTCTGAGCTTGCCCCCCGACGTGGTCGCGGCGCTCAACGCTGAAAAAAAATACCGCGCCGCGATGAAGCACTGGGAGTCGTACGAAACCTGGAAAAGCCACCGTAACCGGGCCCGCGCCAAGCTCGAACGGGAGCACGGCTACGACACGAAGCACGCCATGCATCTCATCCGGCTGATGCGGATGGGACACGAGATTCTCGAAGAAGGCGAGCTACGGGTGCGGCGACACGACGCCACCGAGCTGAACGCGATTCGCGACGGTGCGATGTCGTTCGATGACCTCTTGGCGGCTGCGGTCGGCCTGCGAGCGAAGATGGAGGAGGCGGCAGCTGCGACCAGGCTAGCGGAAGACGTGGACCGCGACGAGGTCGACCAGCTCGTCGGCGAGCTGATGATGGAAATACCTTGATCAGGTCGTCTACGATCCGGCCACTTGCTCGGTGTTTGAGCCCCGAGGAGCCCAGCTACCTAAGAAGCTGGGACTAGCTGCTCAGAGCCTCCAGAACGGCCTCGGACAGCGTGGCTCGCCAGTCGGTCGACAACAAGATCTTGTGCCGACGGGAGCTGACGCTACTTTATCTGGGAGGAGGGTTGACGTAGAGGCATATTTCATGCAGAATGGGATCGAGGTCAAGGAGAGCCATAGGCGTGCTCTTTGGCCTGGTGCCGGATGGCACTGAGATGGTTCTTTGAAAGTCAGCTTTCGTCCCCTTTTCGCTCTACTGCCGCTGATATGAGATCGGCCTCGCGGCTGATCACTGATGGTTGTGCGGATGAAGTTCGTGCGGCCGCAGGCTTGTTCCTAGGCCTGCACTATTCCCGGCCAGGTGTGTGGGCCGAGGAGTGCCTCAGGTGTCTCCCGGGTCTGCTGCTAGGCAGGAGTAGACGCCATCGTTGACCTCGTTTGGGACTGACGACGTTTCGGTGTCGTGGATAGTCCTAAATAAGGGCCAACGCATTGGTTTTCCGTAATCGCAGATGTTGAGGCCCAAGGTGCCTCCCGTTACGAAGCGCAGGGTGAACAAGGGCCCGCCCAGCGTTAGCGGCGCAATTCCGCGTCGTTCGGTTGGCGGGAAAGGAGGCAACTTCCTTGAAACGGAAGCTGAACTACCATCTCCGGGTTCTGAGCGCTCTTATTGAGAGACTCGAGGACCAGGGGCACCTTGAGCCGGGTCAGGCAACCGCAGCCAGGTTCGCACTTCGTCGAATGAGGCGTGCCTATTCGGGCAGGAAGGTTCGGAAGCCGAGAGAAGCACACAAGTGCTTTGTCGAAGCGGTAACGGACTTTATACGGCTTTTCACCGACGTTGATTCGAAGCGGAAGTAGTTGTACGACCACATCTGTTGATTACCTCAAGGCGCTGGAACGCATTCCGGGGCTTCGAGGTAGTCAACAGAATCGAAGAACTAGATATGGACTATGGACGAGCCATTAGGGTAATACGGGCTGTCAAAGGTATCTCCCAAAAGCAACTGTCTGACGCTGTAGGGCGCGAGAAGCTGACTCAGAGCTACATCTCCAGAGTCGAAGGCGGTGCGCGCCAGCCTTCAGAGGACATGCTTATGGCGATAGCAGACGGACTTGAAGTGCCGCGCCTGCTGCTCACGCTGCTTGCTTCTGAAGCCCGCGACTTACGCGGCATCCCGAATCGAGCGGTAGCGCAGGACCTTGGTGTTGCGCTCGCGGAACTCCTTTTCGACCTGAAACATGCCGAAGACGAGACACCGTAGCTCCCTCTTCCCGCTTGTCTCGATGCGCCGTCTGGAACGCACGTTGCGGTGGCGGCGCTCAGACCTCCGCCGCATCGCGGGGCGGTCCGGTCGTTACTACCGATCGTTTGACATTCGGCCGCTGACCGGCGGGAAATGGCGCCACCTGGATAACCCGACTGGCGCCTTGAAGAGCATCCAGCGCCGACTCAAGAAGGAGATCCTAGATACCGTTCCGTTACCGGCAACGATGCTTGGAGCGGTCACTGGTTGCTCGATTGTGGACAACATGACCCTGCATGCAGGAAAGGCCTGCGTCGGGAGCGTGGATCTTCGAGATTGTTTCCCGCGAACCGGCTACAGGAGCGTCTTCCGCTTGTATCGAGAACTCTTTGGATGTTCGACTGAAATCGCTGGCCTCTTGACCCGCCTGACCACATTCCAGAGTCGATTGCCGCAGGGCGCCCCAACGAGTTCAACGCTAGCGAACCTCAGCCTTCTTCAGCTTCACGACGAGTTTTCCGAAGTCGCACAGGAGAAGGGCCTTGCGTTCAGTATGTGGGTAGATGACATCGCTTTCTCGGGGCCAACGGAAGCCGTCCGCGAGATGGTCGGCTTAGGGATTGACGTGGTTCGACGCCACGGTCACGCCGTTCGGTGTAAGAAGGTCAGCATTATGCCGCGACACAAGTCGCAGCGTTTGACCGGAGGTGTTCTGAATCGCAAGGTGTCTCCAGGGAGACGGCGTATCGAAGAGATCCGAGGTCGAATTCTCGTCGCGGCCAAATCGGGTAGCCCCCTCGAAAGAGAGCTACAGTCCATTCGAGGGAGTATCCAGTTCGTCTCCCATTGCAACCCGTCGCAGGGTCGGAGCTTGCGGAGGTTCGCGGAGCGGAAACTCCCCGATACTGGACTGCCGTCTATGGACAAGCGCAAGGTCGAGACACGTCCGTGCCGAAGGGCCGGCCGGCACGCGAACAGGCCTTGCTCGAGTCGACGCTCAACGTAGCGGTAGAAAGACCAGCGTGTCGGAGAAGTCGTCCGGCTCGCTGACCTTGGCGATCAGCTCAAGCTGTTCGACGCAGAGGCCGATAGGGAGCCCCTGCCGCCCGATGACGACACCCGAGAACGGAACGCCGTTTGTCTGCCGCCGGTGGGCCTCCTCGATGAAGTCCGTGTCCGCCGAGACGAGCACCCGGCCTAGCGCGGTGGCTCGATCGAGCAGCTTGTCGTCCGGCAGCCGGTGCGCCCCGTCTTCAGCAGCTGTCAGCACATCGACGCCACGTCGCCGGAGGCCCTGGGCGATCGCTCGGTTGATGTTGTGGTCGAAGTAAAGGCTGACCGGCAAGGTCAGATCTGCCCTTTGGCGCGCAGCTTGGCGACGAGCGGGTGCTCTCCGGCAGCTTGCCTGGCTTCCTCGAAAAGCGCGTCCCGCCGCGCGAGATCCGCGTCGATCTCCGCCTCATGGTCCCAGTAGTAGGCGAGTGCCGAGTGGATCTGGCCTAGCGTGAGGTGAGGGAGCTGGTACGCCAACTCCTCCGGGCTCCAGCCGTAGGCTTTGACGTTCGCAACCAGTTCGACAACCTTGGTGTTGGCCTCTTCAATCCACGGCACGCCGTTCTTGTCCAGGGTGATGTGCTCGTAGGTCGTGCGTGCCGCTGTCGTCATCTTGGGCGCCTCTTGGGGGAGATTCTATCGTGGAGAGTGGCACCTGTGGCGCTGCGATTCCGACGTACAAGAACCGCACCCAATGGCCCGCAGCAAGCAATGCCGATGGCACGCAAACGTAGTACGTTCGCGTGCCATCGGCGACGCCTTGCCCGCTTGATCAGCGGCGGCGCGCCTTCGGGCTCGACCTCGCGCTTTCGCACTCAAAGGTCTGGAGTAAGCCGCAGACGATGCATCGACCTCCTCGAGCGCCCCTGCGCGCGAGCCCGAGTCGCGGCGACGTGCCCGTTGGCCGGCGAGTTGGGTCCTGCCAATGCACGAAAACGCCATGCGTTTGCGTGCCATTGGCATTGCTTGCTGCGGGGCACTCGGTGCGGATTGGGATACAGCCGGGCCATTGCCGGCCAGGGCGTGTCCCGTCACTACTTAGTGCCGAAGGAGTCGGTCTTGAGCTGTGGCTCGCTGTCTTCCAGCAGCAGGCCGATGACCTCTCGGAGGTTCCCGTTCAACTCGTCCAGGCTCTCCGCCTGACTGTGGACTCCGGGTAGGCTTGGTACGTGCCCGACGTAGAGGTCGGTGTCCGGGCACGTCTCGACGATTGTGGTGTAGGTCTTCACGCGCCGTGCGTTCGCCAAGTTGTTAGCGGCGAAAGATGAACTCCCGTGACGGCGCCATCTCGCCACGCTTGATCTTCCCGGCCTGCCGGATGCTCTTGATCAGCTCTTTGAAGTCCTGCCGGTTCAACTGCTCGACCTCAACTCTCCAAGTCACGCCCTGCTTCGAGATCCTCGAGTGAGAACCAACCCTCGGGATGCTCCAGCCGCTCGAGTGCGATCAAGTCGTCCGATACGTCGTCGAGGCCGTACACAAGGAGCTCCTGAGCAAGCTTGCCGGGTGAGCGACGGGTCTTCTCCGCCAGGCGGGCAAGGCGCTCCTCAAGCTTCGGGTCGAGTTCTAGCGTCAGCATTGGAACGTCTCCGAGTGGAATTCTACTAGCAGTGCCCTAGGCGACTTCGTAGGATAGAAATGAGTATCCTGTCACCGGTATTCACTGGTATTCGGGCGCCGGCAACCTGAGGAGGTCGCGCGTGAGGCCAAATCGGGTCCCTGTCTACAGCCGCGGATCGACCGGCTCGCTCTCCAGCGCCAGCACGCCGAACACGCACTCGTGAATTCGCCGCAGGGGCTCGCGGCGGACGAAGCGGTCCAGCGCTTCGATCCCCAAGGCGAACTCTCGCATGGCAAGCGATCGCTTCCTCGACAGCCCGCGTTTCCTTAGCCGGTCCAGGTTCTCAGGACGCGCGTACTCGGGGCCGTAGATGATGCGGAGGTACTCGCTCCCTCGACACTTGAGTGCCGG
Organism: Candidatus Multivoradales bacterium; assembly: GCA_965224065.1. Classification (GTDB taxonomy): domain Bacteria; phylum Acidobacteriota; class Thermoanaerobaculia; order Multivoradales; family JAHEKO01; genus JAOTZA01. The sequence continues at coordinate 1,422,603 of CBDCYF010000005.1, read as the reverse complement.
CTGTATCAGACCCTTGCGACCCCGCGCGACGAAATCCAGGGGCTTGATGACCATCCCTTCGCCACCTCGCGAGGTGAGGCTCTCCCACCACCCGGTGCCGTCCACTAGGCTAGCGTCGCTCTCCAGCTCGACGGTGCGGTAGGCCGTCGCGAGCAACAACTCCTCGTCTTCCGCGCACAGTCGGTGCAGGATCTCCATGTGCCACCGGTGGTCTTTGTCAGCGTGAACGGCACCCTCCGAAGCCAGCAAGTGAAAAGGCGCGAGCTTCAGGTCAGTCAGCTCGTTCACGGACCAGCAGTACCGCCGATACGCCTCCCGGTATCGGTGGAGCATGTCTTGACGTTCGTGTGCGGTCGCCAGCAGATTGCCGACCTCGGCTCCTCGGCTCTGCGCCTGTTTAAGGAGAGTCAGTGCTTCGGTGTTCGCCGCGATGCCGGCCGCGCCGACGGCGGCGTACTGTTGTTTGAGTAGCTCCTGCGCTTTTGCTGACCAGGGCATCAGCTCGCAGTCGAGGCACACCCAGGTCGCTTCCAACTCGTCCCAAAGGCCGGAGCGATCGAGGGCGGACCTGACTCGGTCGACCAGGTCAGCCGCGACCTTTGCGTCGTCGAAGAAGCGCCGCCCGGTCCGTGTGTAGCAGATGCCCCCCGCCTCTGCTTCGGAGCCGATGACGCCAAACCGATCTCTCGCCGCTTCCGCATCGCGGCAGACGATCACCACGGCTCGCGAGCCCATGTGCTTCTCCTGGCACATGACCTCTGGAACGCCCCATTTGCGGAAAGTCTCGAACGCCTCGTCGGGGTGTTCCAAGAAGTCGGGCTTCTGGCTGGTCTCCGACGGCGACATGGTCGGCGGCAGATAGATCAGCCACTTGGGATCTACCGCGAAGCGACTCATGGCTTCGAGAGCGGCGGTGGCGTTCTCTTCTCGAATCGTGATGTTGGGCTTCAGGCGCGTGCTTACGATCCGTTTGCCCGACACATCCTCCATGTCCAGGAGATCGTCTTGCTCTTGCTGAGCACTCAGGCCCGACGCACTTGCGGCGTCCAACGGCCGGATGGGCTCGGAGTACGTGCGTGCGGCGTCGACCGACACCAACTCCAGCTCGGGATATCGGAGTGCCGTCAGCCTGCCGCCGAACACGCAGCCCGTGTCGATGTTGATCGTCCGATTGAGCCACTCGGGCTCCGGCACCGGCGTGTGACCGTAGACCACCTTGGCGTTGCCACGGTAGTCGGCGGCCCAGTTGTAGCGAACCGGGAGACCGAACTCGTCCGTCTCGCCGGTGGTCTCGCCATACAGTGCAAAGCTGCGCACTTGGCCCGACGCCCGGCCTTGGAATTCCTCCTTCATTCCTGCGTGTGCCACGACGAGCTTCCCGTCGTCGAGCACGTAGTGGCTCACCAGCGAATCGAAGAACTCTGTCATTTGACGGGAGAGCGCTTCGCGCTCCTCCTCGGGCAAAGCGTCGAGTTCGGCCAGCGTGTTCTCGAGACCGTGCTTGATCTGGACGTTCTTGCCCCGGAGCTTGCGCACGAGCTTGGTGTCGTGGTTGCCCGGAATGCAGATCGCGTCACTCTCTTCGACCATCGAACGCACGATGCGGTAGGAGTCCAGAACGCGCGGCCCACGGTCGACGATGTCACCGAGGAAAACGGCCCTTCGGCCGTTTGGGTGCTTCCGCGCAGCACTGTCTCCGTCTGTCCCATAGCCGAGCTGCTCCAAGAGAAGCTCCAATTCGTCGGCGCAGCCGTGGATGTCGCCGATGATGTCGAAGGGGCCGTGCTCATGCCGCCGGTTGGTCCATAGTCGGGGACGTTCGATCTCGACCGCGTCCACCTCGTCGGGAGTTTTCAACTCGTAGATGTAGCGGAAGCCCTCCCGCTTGAGTCCGCGGCGGGAGCGTCGGAGCTGGCTTCGCTGCTGCGCCACTACGCGCCGCCCGAAGTTCCGGTCCGGTCGATCGCGATTGCGCTCTACGCAAAGGCTCTCGGGAAGGTTGAGGATGATGGCTACCGGCAGGCAGTGGTACTTACGAGCCAGGTCCACCAACGGTCTGCGGGCTTCGCGCTGCACGCTCGTTGCATCGATGACCGTCAGCCGCATCGCCGACAAGCGCTTCGCTGCTATGTAGTGCAGCACCTCGAAGGCGTCCTTGGTCGCCGCCTGGCTGTTCTCATCGTCCGAGACCAGGCCACGACAGTAGTCCGAAGAGAGCACCTCGGTGGGCTTGAAGTGCTTGCGCGCGAACTGCGACTTGCCGGAGCCCGACGCACCGACGAGGACGACGAGAGAGAACTCGGGGACCTTGAGCTTCACCGCCAGAACACTCCCATCTGGGTGGGCGAACCCAACTCGTCGTCCTCGGGACCAACCGGCACGAACCGCACCGAATAGCCGTGGCTCTCGGCCACCTCGTTGGCCCAGCGAGCGAACTCTTCGCGGTTCCACTCGAACCTGTGGTCCGGGTGGCGCAATCGGCCAGCCGGTAGGCTCTCGAACTTCGCGTTGTACTCGCGGTTCGGGGTCGTCACGATGACCGTTCCCGGTCTGACGCACTCGAAGATGGTTCGTTCCAGAGCCTTGAGCCGTCCGGGGTCGAGATGCTCGATCACCTCGACGAGGGCGGCGACGTCGTATCCTTCCAGCCGCCGGTCCCGGTAAGTCAGAGAGCCGTGCAGTAGCCGGATGCGATGCCGTTGGCGCTCGGGCATTCGATCCCAGTGCAAACGTCTTCGCGCAATCTCCAAGGCGCGATGGGAGACGTCGACGCCGACAATCTCCTCAAAGCTCTTGTCTCGAAGCAGCAAGCGAAGGAGCTTCCCTTCGCCACAGCCGAGATCGAGCACGCGCCTGGCGCCCGCTTGCCGCAGAGTATCGACCACCGCGTGGAGCCGGATCGTGTTGAGCTTTAGCGGCCGTTCCACGACCTCTTCTTGCTGGTCGCTCGTCTCGTTCGCCTCGTCCGGGTCCGGCATGTCCTCATCGAGAAGACGCGATAGCGCGGCATCGACAAGGCTTCGCTGGTACTTGAGATAGCGCTTGGTGATGAGGTCCTTCTCCGGATGCTTGGCGAGCCAGGTTTCGCCGTGACGCAGTAGCTTCTCGACTTCCGCCTCGCCCACCCAGTAGTGCTTGTTGTTGTCGAGGACGGGAATCAGCACGTAGAGGTGAGACAGCATGTCCTTGAGCGTGGTCTCCGCTTCGATCTCGATCGCGTGGTACGGGCTGTCCCCCCACTCGGGGAAGTTCTCGTCGAGTGGGTGGCGCCGGGTCTCGACTGAGTAGCCGAGCGGTTGAAACAGGCGCTCTAGTATCGTCGGCCCGCCGCGAGAGGGTAGGGTGGCGAGCTTGGCGCGGAGCGGCATCACCTGCTCGACCAACTCCGGCCGTTTCGAGCATTTGCCTGAGAGAGCCGTGCCGTAGACACGTGAGATCGCCACGCTCAGGAACGACGAGGCCGAGTAGGGTCGGTCATTCACGTACTGTTCGAGCGCGACTCCCCGTCTCTGGCCCTCCCGTCGCCGGACAAGACCGATGGGGTCCACGTCGAGCAGAAGCGCCGCGGTACATCGATTCTCCGACGCCTCGGGGTAGAAGACCGTGGCCTTTCCGAAGGCGAGCTTGAAGTCGTGAACCCGATCCGGGTTCTTGTGCAACAAGTAGCCGAGGTCTGTGGCCGGTGGGTGCTCGCTTGTGATGGTCAGAAGCATGGCGACTCCGCGCGCGCCTTTGGCACGCGCGACCGGGCATTGTAACGTTGGCGGACCGGGGTCTTCTCCGGCCGGAGGGTCATTGGCAGATGAGCGTACGTCTAGAAGGTCTCTCCATCGACGAACTGGTGGCACTCCCCGATGACGAGTTCGAGGGCCTGATCCTGACCGGCCGGCCGGTTACCTTCCGAGCAGGCACTGCTGAAATCCTGGGACAATTTGAGCTGGTGAAGAGCCGCCTCGTGGTCGAACTGGCACACATCGATGGTGGCGGCGAGGGGGTGCTGCCGACACTCGTGCGGTCGCGAGGAGGTACGCCAAGAAGCGACATCTGGCGGAGGTCGAGTGGTTGGTGTTTGCAATCGACTGCGCGGAACCGAATCTCAAACTAAGACGTGTACTCGAACGTTGCGGTTTCGATGTGGTGGAGATCGAGGGGAAGGGCGAGTGCTACCACCGAGTTCAATCTGTTGAGACGGCCTAGCGAACCCGGTCTCATGAGTAGAAAAGCAAGCTGGATCAGTTCGGACGCCGTGGCGCGTGTCGTGATGGGCGTCGTTTGTCTTAGTTTGGTTCTGACTGGCCTGAAGGCCTCGCTCAGTGACGATATGTCGTATGAGAACTATTGGGGTGGTGTCGTGTTCGGCCCGGTGGCGGTCGTGGTGGGACTCTTCGGCCTCGTCGTGGCTGTCTTCCTATGGCACCAAGTGGGAAACTCGCCCAAGAAACTCAGGGGACGTGCTGCCAGAAAGGCCCGCCAGGCCGAGAGGCATCGTTCGGCTATTGACGACTTCGACAAGCCCTGGACAGGTGGCTAGGTTAGTGGGCGCGGAGCAGTCTGGCGAGGCGCGACCAGTCTCCGCAACCGGAAAGAGTGGGTCGACGGTGGAGCGAATTCCGACGTTCGGTGAGGCAGTCGGCGACTTCCGCGTCTTCCTCCGTCGTGAAGACCGTCCAGATCGCCTGGCTTGGGCGTTCCGCGAGGATTTCTACTCACCGCGGGGTAGGCCACGTCGCGTTGTGTGGCCGCTACCGTCTACGAATGAGGAGTACGCTCGGGAATTGTTCGATCGCGGCCGGAAACGAGGCCTGGTAGGGCTCGATGCGCTTTTCCACGTAGGAGAAACGACGGTCGCGACCGTCGTCGCTCCGTTGCCGGACGAGATTCAGGGTTGGTCACGCGGATTGAAACTCTCGGTTGCTTTGCCTTTTGGAACCGCTACGCCCGTGTCCGCAATTCGCTGGCGGTTCCTCGGGCTGTTTCGCTCGCTATTCCGACTTCACCAGGGCTTCCACGGATTCGTCCCGCGGCGAGAGCCTCTTTGCTGTCGTCAACGCGTTGCTCGGAGCGGTTCGCAGGGAATCTGGAAGTCGACATGATAGTGCTCGTCGTGGCGAACCCAGGAAGGCCGCTGTGAAAACTTGACTCTGCCCTCGAGTTCTGGCCAGGCTTTTGTCTTGTGGAGCTTTGGCTGAAGCCCGGGATCGAAAATCACCCGCCAAATGCCCACCCCTTGAGCCCGCGCGCTTTGGTGCAGCGCAAGGATGTGGGTGGCCATAGCTTCGAAATCTATCGTCAGGTTCCCAAAGCGCCCACTACCGTCGAACTCGATGTCGTAGCCCCATCTGTTCATCGCGTGCGTAGGTAGATCGACAGAGGTTCCCTTGGCGTTCCGCACAGGGACAAAGAAGTCGACCGAGAGCCCGTTCTGGTGTGTCTTGTGCGGCTTGAACAGCCCGCCTTGGGCGAAGCCCGTCTCGCCGTAGACGAAGCGTGTGCTTGGTGCCACCTGTTCCAACTGGGAATACGCGTCCAGGACGATCTCAGACACCGTGCAATGAACATAAGTGCGGCCGAGAAGCGATCCGAGGTGGCTGTAGGAAGAGAAGTTCGTACCGGAGCGTGGCAATTTGCAGCCGTGCTCCAACACTCCATCCGCGGTCGTCCCGCGGCACACGCTTTCCTCTCCCGAAGAGGCCGTGGCTATGCCAAGCAGAATGACGGCGATGAAAGCTGATCGTGCTGGTGACCTAGTCGTCGCCGTCACGCCCATTTGAGCCCACCCGGCAGTGCTTCAGCGCTGTACTCGAAATGTAGGACTCTGCGACGGCGGGGTGCCGACGCCTTCGATGAGGCGTGGAGCAAGAGCGGGCTCATCAACATCAGGCCGCCGCGCTGCACCTCGCAAACGATCTCCGGCGTACTTTTTCGTTCGGCCGCGATGGCTTCCCTCGTGAGTTTTCCGAGGCGATGGCTGCCCGGTAGGACCCGGAGAGCCCCATTTGTCGCCGGCGTATCGTCCAAGTGGACGCGAATCGCGACGATTCTGTCCAGGACTTCTACCGGAGGTCGTACGTGTTGGACACCCTCTTTCAGCGACCACGCCGTGAACCCCGGCACGTCCCGCCGCTCTCGCACCGCGATGGCCAGATCCTGGTGCCATCGGATCAGCCAGTTGGCCGACGGCGTCTTGTTGAAGAGCGTGAGTTTTGTCGGACGTGCTTCGGGGCCCAGGATCCACCGCGCAAGCTCCGAGGGAACCCCTTGCTCGCCTTCCCGTCGCAACCGATCTGACCGGTGGAGTAGATTCCGGGCTCCTCCGCGACGACGGTCGGCTCTGAGAAAACGATCGGATTCTTGTTCGAGCTCGCCGATGATCTTCGCGGGAACTGCGTTCTCGACAATAGCGAACCCCTTCTCCCCGTACCGTACCCGCAGCTCCTCTGTCATCGCGAGAGCTGTCATGCGTTCCGGCGGAGAGCGGGCGGCGATGCTGCGCGACATGACGCACCGGTGCGGCCCTTACTTGGGCGCATACCGTCGAAGGTCTTGGGACAGGAGTTCTCGGGCCGTCCGGTCGCCGTACTCTTGCATCCGAAACACTGTTAGGTCCGACTTTTCGGCGACCAGCTCAGAGGCTTGTGTCTTTCGGTAGAGGGAGCTGAAGACCTCCACACCGGACTCGATCCGATCTGCGGAGAGGAGTACGAGGTCAGAGAGACCGCAGAATTTCCAACAGACCTCCTGCTCCTCGGCGTTGGGGAAGCAGCCTTCTTCGTCACGGCCGATAGCCTGGGCTAGTTCGTACGCTACATCGGCGTCCGCTGCGTCGATGACCCGGATCTGCTCGTCACAGAGCCGGTCGTCTTCGACTTCGACGCTGCACTCCATCACGATCTTCGCTGCATACCAAGGCATCGCAGGTCCGTCCTAGAGAGGTTGTTTTTCGATCGGCCGCGGAACGAAGGACAACGCCTCGCTCCGGGGTCCGGTCCAGGCCGGTGACTCTCCCGATTCGAGGTGCCTCCGATTTCGCGTTGAGCCTTCGATTCCAAGGAGGCTCCCTCCTTCGAAGCCATTCTCTCTCAATCTTGTCCGATCGGACGCGGCATCCTGTGGGACGGGCGGAACGAGTGGCGAGCGGTTATTGTCCGAGACCACAACATGATGTTTCTTGGTCCCGCAAATGGCCGGCAGCAAGCAATGGGTATGGCGGACAAACGTCGGACGTTTTCTCGCCACACCCAAGGCTCGCGGGTCGGCGCGGCGGCGCCTCCAGGCTCGGGCTCGCCCGCAGTTGCGGGCTCGAAGGTCCGGATCTGTCTTGATCGCCGTCCTCCCTCCTTCCGGCCGTTTCGAGTGCGCCGCGGCGCGCGAGGCCGAGCCCCGAGGCGACCAGCTGAAGGTGCGAGCGGGGTACGGGTACGGCGTCCAAACGTACTACGTTTGGCTGCCATACCCATTGCTTGCTACCGGTCATTCGGTGGGATCTGGAGAGACTCGCGTCCGCTCTAGAATGAGCGCCGTGAAAGTGCTGACCGCTAAGGTTGTAGACGGCGCTCTCGACCTGCCGGATGGCCTGTTGCGCGACGGCGTCACGGTGACGCTGCTTGTACCGGAGAGCGACCGTGAGGGCTTTCGGCTGCCCTCGAAGGAGCAAGAGCGCCTACGGGAAGCGATTGCTGAGGCCGAGCGAGGGGAGACCGTCGACGGCTGGAGGCTCCTCGACGACCTACGGGCGTAGCGTGCCGGCAACGGTTCCTCGGCTCGCGTCGGATGGCTCCGCCTACCCTCGGTCGGTGATGTACCCGGCCGATGGGTTCAGAGGCCGACGTTGCCGGCGCGCGGCCTCGGAGCGGTGCTCGCGGACGTACTCGGCGAGGGCTTCGAGTGGGTCGCCTGGTGCTTCGCGCTTGAGAGCCTCGACGGCCTCTCCCAGGAAGCCATCGGGGTCACAGAGCAGGACGACGCGACCACGCATCCACTCGGTGGCGCTCAGGGCTTCCCGGTCGGCGATGGCGCACTCGCCGTCGATCAGGGCCGTCGGCTTTGGCGTGTGGCGACGGGCTTCGGTCAGGAGGGTTCGGCGGACGAAGCGGAGGACTTGCGCCGCGTGCTCGATGGCGGAGCGGATCTGCTCGGCAGCGGCTCGGTCTTCGGGTGTAGCTTCGGTAGACTGACTGACAGGGTCGGGCATTGGGGTAACTCCTTTGCCTGGCCTTAGGGTCGTGGGGGAGTGTGCGCTCCCCTGCGGCCCGTTTTTTCGGCCGTTGGTTAGTGGGTTCCGCGGGTCAACGGATCTTCTCCACGTTGGGTTTCTTGTTCGGCGTCTTCTTGCCGCTTAAGGCGGCGGCGATCTCGCCGGCTACGCGGTCGACGGCTTGCTTGACCGGGTCGTCGGCAAGGTGGGCGTATCTCTGAGTGGTCGCGGTGCTGGCGTGGCCGAGGATGCGGCCGATGACGGGAAGCGAGAGGCCGAGGCCGGCGCCGAAGCTGGCGTGGCTGTGGCGGAGGTCATGGAGCCGCACGTCTTCGAGGCCGGCCTTGGTCCGTAGACGGTGCCAGACGGCCTGGAGGCCGCGGAAGGGCTTGGCCGGGTCCTTCCCAAAGCAGACGTAGGGGCTGCCTTCTTCGCGCGAGGCGTCCTCGAGGAGGGCGAGGGCGGGCGCGCCCAGGGGGATGACTTTCTGCCCGGTCTTTGAGTCTTCGAGCCGGAGGCAGGCGCGCTCGATGTCGACTTCGCTCCAGCGCAGGTTCAGGATCTCGGCTTTGCGCGCGCCGGTGAGGAGGAGGAGCCGAACGGCCAGGATGCCGGAGGGGGAGGTCTCGCCGTGAGTCTCGGCTTCGACCAGGGCGTCGCCCAGGCGGGCCAGCTCGGCGGTGGTCAGGAACCGCTCGCGTTTTTTCTCGGGGTACTTGGAGATGTAGCGGCAGGGGTTCGAGCCCTCGGGGCGGATGCCCTCGCGTTCGGCGAAGGTCATCATGGTGGAAAGAAGACTCACGACCCGGTTGGCGTTGGTGGGGGTCTCGTGCATCGCGCGGTGAAGGGCGGTCACGTCGGAGCGCTGGACGTCGGTCGCTTGGCGCTGGCCGAGGCGGGGGAGGATGTGCCGCTTGAGGAGGCCGCGCCACTCAGTGATGGTCGAGGGCTTGGCGGACGGGATCAGGTGTTTCTCGAAGTAGGTGTCGGCCAGGTCCTTGACGGTGGCTCCGCGCCGCGCGCGTTGGCGCGCTTCGACGGGGTCGCGCCCCTTCCTGGCGTCTCGGAGTCGCTCTTGGGCCAGGTCGCGGGCGGCCGCGGGGGTCAAGACACCGTAGCGGCCGAGCGTCAGGCGGCGCGAGCGGCCCGACTCGTTTCTGTACTGGACAAGGAACGACTTGACGCCGCTCGGTTTGACCCGGATACCGAAGCCGGGGAGCTGGCTGTCCCACACGATGACGTCCCGGTCGGGCTCGGGCTTGAGCGAGTCGACGGTGCGCTTGGTGAGTTTCGGCATCGGGAGCGGGGCCTCGATCTGCTTACCTCTCGCTTACCTGGATTTCGCCCTTTTCTTGGCTGGGTCCGTGTTGCCAGAACACCCTACTGGTGACAGCCAGGCCGGATTTTCGAGGACTTTGAAACGGCGAGGCGATGTCTTTCGGGTAAGCATGGGGTAAGCAAAAGGCAGCGTTTGAGGCGTAAGTCTAGCGTAGGACAGCGTAGCTGTCCAGAGAAAAAGTCAATAAAATTGGGGCTCTAACGTCGTGGGACGCAGTAGGGCGTAGCTATGTTACAAAACTTTCAAGCTGGCAACACGGGTTCAAATCCCGTTGGGGACACCATGTACACAACTGTACGACCAGGATTCGGACCCAACGAAGCCCGCCACAGTAGTGGCTAAAGTCCTGTCCTACAGCTACTTAGAGGCTGACAGTTGCGAGCCAAGCGGGGTTCCAGATCTCTCCCGTTTGGGTACCCACACAGGTCGCCGCTATCCCGTTAGGGTGACCCAACGGGACGCGTTGGAACCCGGCCGGCGCCGGGCTCAGTCGTTGCCGTTCTCCTTGACCTGCTCCGGCGCTTCCTCCACAATCGTCCGATGTTTGGTGCGCATCGCCGATGGACTGCGATCGCCTGCTTCGCGGCCTGGGCTCTTGGGCCAGCGATCGGGATCGGCCTTGCCGCCCACGAGCTCGAGCACCACGGCGAGGAGCCGCAGGATCACTCGCATGCGGCTCAGGCCGCGGAGGCGTTCCTGCACGGCCACGTCCACGAGGACGATGCGGACGACCATGTGCATGATGTGGCGCCGCCGTCGTTCACGCCGTCGCGTCTCGGCAAGCAGCTCCTGTCCCAGCAGGCCGCGGTAGCGCCGGCCGGCTCTCTGGTGCGGCCGGCGAGCCTGTCGAGCGTTTACGGGCCTCCTCCCGAGCCCACAGCGCTCGCGCCACCCGATTCCTACCGGCTTTGCGTTCTGCGCCTCTGATCCGGGTCTCGTAGCCGCCGCGCACCCGGCCGAGTCGGTTTAGCCGACGCGGCTGCTGGTGCGCATTTTGGACTCGAGATCTCTGGGGGAGTCCCAGATTGGAGGCACTATGCGACGGACGTCGCTTCTGATTCTGTTGTTGTTGGCGGTCGCGCCCGGCGAAGCGCTGGGGCGTGCTGGGGCGGTCCGCCTGGACGCCGAGGAACCGGCGTCTGGATCGGTCACCCCGGAGACGGTGAGCGAGGACGTCTTCCTGGCCGCCGTCGACGCGGCACATCCTGCCGCGAGGTCGCTCAGCGGCGAACTCGGTGCAGCGGAAGCACGGCGCCTTCACGCTTCGCTTCTGGACGATCCGTGGCTCGAGCTGACCCGCGAGGACCCGGAGGAGGTTGCGCGGGAGACGACCTGGGGTCTCGCCTGGACACCGCCGATCGACGGCCGACGGTCGAAGGCGATGCGCGCCGCCGAGGCGGGCGTCGAAGTCGAGACCCATCGCCTGGAGGCTCGGCTTGTCGAGCTTCGCTCCGACGTCCGCGAGGCCTACGCGGCGTGGGCCACCGGCGAGGCGCGGTCGTCGCTTCTGGCCGAGCACAGCGGCCGGCTCGAAGAGCTCGCTCGCCGGATGCGGAATCGAGCCGAGGCAGGAGAGGAGTCGGTGCTGGCGGCGCAGCGTCTTGAGATCGCCTCCCGGAGCGCAGGAATCTCGCTGTCCGAAGCACGCGCGGTGGCAGCTCGTTCCCGTGAGACAGCCGCTGCGTGGCTTCTGGACGACGGCCCGAAGCTCACCTCGATGAAGCCGGAGCTGCCGGCCCTCCCGGAGGCGCCCGCGGAACTCGATAGCCGGGTTGCCGAGTCCCGCCCCGACGTTCTCGCGGCCCATTCGGAAGTGGAGCGGGCCGAGTCTCTCGGGCAGCTGAGCCGTCGGGTCCTCGAAGCCCCGGAGCTTCTCCTGGGCTGGAAGTCGATCGAGAACGACCTTCCCGGCGGAGGGGGCGATTTCGGTGGGCCGGTCTTCGGGCTCGGCTGGAGAGTCCCGCTCTTCGATCGCCGCCGGGCCGATCGCCTGGAGGCCGAATCCGCGCTCGCCGCCGCGGCGGCCGGTGAAGAGTGGGCGGCTCGGCGCGCGCGGAGCGAGCTGGCCGCCGCCCTCGCCGCCTACGAGGAGTTCAGGCAGTCGGCCCTCGCCGCCCAGACCGAGCTCGGGGGTCTCGACGGCGTAGCTCGCGCCGCAGAGGCCAGCTTCGAAGCGGGCGAGAGCACGGTCACCGATCTTCTGGACACCCTGCGCGCGCTGCTCGATGCTCGCCTCGCCGCGCTCGATCTCTATTCCTCCGCCCTCGAGGCGCACCGGCAGCTCGAAGTTGCCGCCGGCCGTTCACTCACCTCTGGAGACGCGTCATGAAGAAGAAGCACCTGTCAGTCTTTACTATGCTTGCTGCCGGTCTAGCCGCCTTGACGATCGGCTGTGCCCATGACCACGACCACCCCGAGGAGGCGGAAGAGGAGAGTTGGGCGGTCACCGCGTGGGGCGACGAGTTCGAGATCTTCGCCGAGACCGACCTGCTAGCCGTGGGCACCACCTCCGTCGCGTTTACCCACGTGACCGTGCTCGACGACTTCTCGCCGCTCACCGAGGGAACGGTCTCGGTGGTCCTGCGCGGCGGGTCCGGGGCCGAGCGGGTCTTTTCAATCGACGAGATGACCCGCCCCGGGATCTTCTCGGTCCCCGTTACACCGGAAGCCGTGGGCGAGTTCGACCTCGCGTTCCGGGTCGAGACGGCCGGTCCATCGCCGATCGCTGAGGAGATCGCCGCCGGCCGAGTCCGGGTGGGGGAGGCCGGTGCCGGCGGAGGTCTCGTCGAAGCTCCGCCGGTCTCGGCTGAGGCCGAGGCGGCCGCCATGTCCGGCGCGGGGGCGGAGATCTCGTTCCTGAAGGAACAGCAGTGGCGGACGGAGTTTGCCACCGCGTGGCTCGCCGAAGGGGCCCTGCGCGAATCCGTTCGCGGACCCGGGCGGGTCGAGCCGGCCGCAGGCGGCGAGGTCGTCCTGACGTCGCCCCTCGACGGCGTCGTCTCGGGCAACCCGTGGCCCTATCCGGGGCACGGCGTGGCTCGGGGTGGGGCCGTGCTGCGGGTGACCCCCCGGGTGGCCTCGGAGCGAAGTCTGGCCGAGCTCGAGGCGGACGTCGCGAGCCTCGAAGCGGAGGCTGCCGCGGCGAGCCAGCGGCTCGAACGGCTCGAAGGGCTTCTCAAGCTGGGGGCCACCAGTCGTCGCGAGGTCGAGGAGGCGCGGGCGCGCGACACGGCGCTCACCAGCCGTCTCGAGGCCGCGCGGAGAGACCTGGAGACTGCGCGCTCCGGAAGGCGCGGTGGAAGTGCCTCGGCCGAATCGGTTGCGATCCGGGCGCCGTTTGCCGGCCGGGTCGCCCGGGTCGACGTAACACCCGGCCAGGCCGTCGCCGCGGAGGCGCCGCTGGGACTTCTGGTCCGCGAGAGCCCGCTTTGGGTGGCGGTCGCCCTGAGGCCCGAGACGGCCACCCGCGCCAGGTCCGCCGCGGCTCTCGACGTGCGGCTGCCGAATGGCCACGAGCCGCTGACGTTTCGCGGCGACGAGCTCCGGCTCGTCTCGGTCTCGCCGGCGGTCGATCGGCAGACCGGGACGGTGACGGCGCTCTTCGAGGTCGCCCCGGAGGCCGGGAGCCTGCCCATCGGCACCCCGGTGGAGGCCGAGATCCTGCTGGAAGGTGAACGGGACGGCATTGTGGTTCCGGATGCGGCGCTGGTCGACGACGGCGGCGTGCCGGTCGTCTACCTCCAGAGCGGCGGCGAAGGCTTCGTCCGAGCCGAGGTCGAGGTTCTAGCGCGACAGAGCGGGATGGCCCTGGTCGAAGGGCTCACGCTGGGGGCCCGGATCGTCGAACGTGGTGGCAACGCGATCCGCCGGGTGACGTTGGTCAGCCAGGACGTCGGTGAAGGTCACGTTCACTAGGAGCCCGTCATGCTGAACCGACTCATCCGTTTCTCGCTTCGCCACCGCACGCTGATTCTGGCCACCGCCGGCGCGATCCTGGTCTTTGGGTCGATCTGGATCGGCCGCATGCCGGTGGACGTCTTCCCGGATCTCTCCGCCCCGACCGTCACCGTGATCACCGAGGCCCAGGGGATGGCGCCGGAAGAGGTCGAGCTCCTGGTCACTTTCCCGCTCGAGTCGGCGCTCAACGGCGGCCCGGGCGTCCGCCGGCTGCGCTCGGTCTCGGCGGCCGGCATCTCGGTCATCTGGGTCGAGTTCGACTGGGGTGAGGAGATCTACCGGGCGCGGCAGGTCGTCGCCGAGCGGGTCCAGGGCGTGACGTTGCCCGACCAGGTGGACGCTCCGGCGCTCGGGCCGATCAGCTCGATCATGGGGGAGATCACCTTCATCGCCCTGACCTCGGAGACCGTCGGCCCGCTACCGTTGCGCCGCCTGGCGGAGACCGTCGTCCGACGGGGACTCCTGGCCATCCCCGGAATCTCTCAGGTCGTGCCGATCGGAGGCGACGTGCGGGAGTACCAGGTGGAGGTCGATCCCGCGGTGCTGACGCTCCACGGCGTGGCGCTAGAAGAGGTCGCCGGCACCTTGCGCCGTGCGAGCCGCAATCCGGCCGCCGGCTTCCACGTCGACGCGGGACAGGAGTACCTGGTCCGCGGCCTGGGCAGGGCGCGCGGTTCGGAGGACTTGGCCGCGGCAGTCGTGCGCGTGCGCGACGGGATCCCGCTCGAGGTCGGCGACCTGGCCCGTGTCGGTGTGGGCGCCGAGCCCAAGCGGGGGACGGCGGCCTACCGCACCCACCCCGCGGTTGTCCTGAGCGTCCAGAAGCAGCCGGGCGCCAATACGCTCGAGCTGACGCGTGAGATCGACCGGATGCTCGAGGATCTGGCGCCGACGCTTCCGGCCGGGGTCGTGATCGAAAAGGAGAACTTCCGCCAGGCCGACTTCATCGAGGTCGCGGTCCGAAACGTCGCGACCGCCATGGCCGAGGGCGGCGTTCTGGTCGTGCTGATCCTGCTGCTTTTCCTCGGCCACCTGCGGACGACCTTCATCTCGGCGATCGCGATTCCACTCTCGGTGGTCTCGGGTCTTCTGGTCATCGCGCTCGCCGGCGGCTCGCTCAACACGATGACGCTCGGTGGGCTGACGATCGCCGTGGGCGCTCTCGTCGACGACGCGATCATCGGCGTCGAGAACGTCTTCCGGCGGCTGCGCCTCGAGCGGTCGCTCCCCGAAGGCGAGCGTCGGCAGGCGCTCGAGGTGGTCTTCCAGGCCTCCTCCGAGGTCCGCGGCGCGATCCTCTTCGCAACGCTCATCATCATCCTCGTCTTCGTCCCGCTCCTGCTCCTGCCGGGCCTCGAGGGCCGGCTGCTGCGGCCGTTGGGGTTCGCCTACGTCGCGGGACTCGCCGTCTCGTTCCTCGTCTCGGTGACCGTCACGCCGGCACTCTGTTATGTGTTGCTACCCAAGGCCAGGATTCTCGAGCGCGAGCCGGCGCTCCTCAGGTGGCTGAAGACCGTCTACCGGCGGGTGCTCGACTGGGCTCTCGAGCGGCGCGGGGTCGTCATCGCGACGAGTCTGGTTCTGCTCCTGGCGTCTCTGGCCGCGCTGCCATTTCTCGACCGCAGTTTCCTTCCACCCTTTAACGAGGGCTCGTTGACCGTGGGCATCGTCAGCGCTCCTGGCATCAGCCTGGAGGAGAGCAATGCCCTGGGTAGAAGCGTCGAGGAAGCACTCCTGGCCTTTCCGGAGGTGGTCTCGACCAGCCGGAGGACCGGACGCGCCGAGAAGGACGAGCACGTCCAGGGCGTCAACGCCTCGGAGATGGAGGTCGTTCTCCGGCCCGGCCGGCCGAAGGAAGAGCTTCTCGCCGAGATGCGCCGGGCGGTGGTCACCATCCCCGGCGCCGCGGTGAGCTTCGGCCAGCCGATCAGCCACCGAATCGATCACATGATCTCGGGCAGCCGGTCGAATCTCGCGGTCAAGATCTTCGGCCCGGATCTCGCGGTGCTGCGCGGCCTGGCGGCGCGGATCGAAGGGGTCCTGGCAGGCGTCGACGGCATCGTCGATCTCAACAACCAGGAGCAGTCGAGCGTGCCGCAGCTTCTGATCGATCCGGACCGCTCGGCGCTGGCCCGGCACGGCCTGAGCTCGGCAGAGTTCGCCCAGACGGTCGAGGCGCTGTTCCAGGGCACGGTCGCAGGCGAGATCGTCGAAGACGGCGTGGTGTCGCGGGTGGTCGTGCGGTTTCCGGGGGAGCTGCGGCGAGATCGCGACCGGCTCGAGGAGCTGCCGATTCTGACACCTGCCGGGCGGCGCATTCGCCTGGGTGACGTCGCCCGGGCTCGCTTCGACCTCGGTCCCAGCCTGGTGCGGCGCGAGAACGTCGAGCGGGTCGCTATGATCACCGCCAACATCGCCGGGACCGACCTGGCCGGAACCGTCGAGCGGGCACGAAGCGCGATCGCCTCGGAGATCGAATTTCCGACCGGCTATCGGGTCGCTTTCGGCGGCCAGTTTGAAGAGGCCGAGCGGGGCGTGAGGAATCTCGCTCTCCTGGCCTTTGTGATCCTGCTCGGCATGTATGGGCTTCTCTACATGGCGTTTCGCGATCACCGGCGGGCGGCGATCGTTGCGGTCAATCTGCCGCTGGCGCTGATCGGCGGCATCGCCGCGGTCGTGCTCTTCGAAGGGGTGCTGAGCCTGGCGACGCTGGTGGGCTTCGTCACCCTCTTCGGGATCGCTACGCGGAACGGAGTCCTTCTCGTGACCCACTACCAGCACTTGATCCACGATGAAGGTCAGAAGCTGCTCGAGGCGGTGCGCCGCGGCTCAGAGGAACGGCTGGCGCCGATCCTGATGACCGCGCTGACCACCGGGCTCGCGCTCATCCCGCTGGTCGTGGCAGGCGGCAAGCCGGGGAACGAGATCCAGAGTCCGATGGGCCTCGTGATCCTAGGCGGGCTGCTGACCTCGACCTTGCTCAACCTGGTCCTCATCCCCGTGCTCTTCGCGCGCTGGGGAGACGAGCGGTGACGCAGAAGCTCTGGCGTCAGGCGCGCGGCCGTTGGACGTGGGTCGACGAAGGGCTGAGCAAGAGGCCGACTGAGCGGTTCCTGAGCCGTGCCGCGGGATAGACGTGAAGGACATCGGCCAGATGAGTGAGGAACTTCCTCTTGAAGTCTCGTGGGCGGCCGTAGTCGGCACCGAACTGGGTCTGTAGAGCCTCCCACGGCGGCTTCGTCCGAGTAGTCGCAGCGGATGGTGGTGGAGAAGAGCCGGTGGAGTTGGTCGCGCAAGCGAGAGGTCGTCCCACGCTTGCCGGTGATCGGCGTCAGCCCGAGCTTGTACATGAAGCTCTGTGCACTCCGCCCCGCTCTTCTTGCCGGTCTTTACTTTCCCGAGGAAAAGTGATAAATGAACTTCGTAATCATCTTGTTTCCGCGACTCAAGGTAGTCCCGTTGGAGGGATGCCTTTTCCCAAAGGAGGTTAGTCAACGTATGGGCGAGGTGAACACGAAGAACTACTCACGGGCGTTTCTCTGCTTGCTCGGGCTGATGGCGATGGCCTTCGCCGGCAGTCAAGCCAGCCTGGCTGCGACCGGCGAGGTAGCGAAGCCGAACAAGCGCCAGATCGCGCAGATCAGAAAACTCTTGGAAGTCCTTCCGTCGCACTGGGGAGTCTTCGTCTACGCAGCCGAGCAGGATGACGATGACGGCCCCGATATTCGAATACCGGTCTGCCTCCCAGGTACGGCAGTCTATGAGTGCACCTCGGCTTGTCCTTGCCCCGGTGGGGATGATCCGGCCCAGGTGCTAGGTGCGGAAGGTTCAGACAACGAAACCTGCTCGAAAACCTGCGTCTGCACCACGACATGTGATGGCACGGTCGGGTCAGACGGTTCCTGCAACTGCTCGACTACGCGGGAGGACTGTACGGAATGTTCGTAGTCGCGCGGTGTAGGAAACCGCTTTTTCAGGCAAGGTGGGTTTCGGGCGCGTAAAGTGGCGTCGGACGGTCCCTAGGTAGCGAACTGGCGCCAGTGAGCCGTGGCGCGGCGACCTGAACGGGCTTCGACGCCCGGCGGTTGCTAAGCTTTGGGCGTCGAATGAGCAGCACCGTCTGGCCGAGTCTTATCGGCTGGTCGCGCACGAAGGAAGGCGGGGGTCGCCAAACTCTAGCGTGCCATCTGCTCTCGTTGGCAGGAGAGGAAAGTGCGAAAGTGGATCCGTACCATCATGTCGACTGGAGGTTTCGCGGTTCTCTTCGTCTCGGTGGTGACGGCACGACCCATGGCGGGCGACATCGAAGCAAATCACCGCACGTTTTTCCCCAGGGGTGATGGCCCATTCCCGACTATTGTCGCAATTCCAGGCTGTAGTGGAGTCTCTCTGGATGGGCCGGCTACCGACGAAGGCCGCCCTGGCGATGAGGCCGACCGCCTCTTCAGACGGCACTATGTACGCACGGCCGAGCGCCTGCGCAGTGGCGGCTTTGGCGTCGTCCTGGTCGACTACCTGACTCCGGAGGGGGTGGCCAATACCTGCAGCGGCGAGATCTCGCACGAGCGCGTGGGCGAATACATCGCCACGTCGTTAGAGTTCGCTCGATCCTTGCCGCAAGTGGATCCGTCCAGGCTCTACGTCATCGGTTGGTCCCGCGGCGGAGCGGGAGTCATCGCCTGGCTCCAGAGTCTGGCCGTCGAGAGGCTACGGCCCGTTACTGGAGCGGTCGTGGTTTACCCCGGATGCCGGTCGCGAGGACCATGGTCTTCGGGCGTCCCGGTGCTGGTGCTTCTGGGAGAGGCCGACGACATCACGCCGCCCGAGAGCTGCGACCGGATCTTACGCCGCCTGCCAGACGGCACCGAGGTCCGGGTCCGGCGCTACGCCGACGCTCGGCACGGGTTCGACTTCACCGAGGGGCCGGAGGTTCTGTCTATCGGCGGGGGCATGACCGTCGGCCGAGACCGGACCGCAGGGAAGGAAGCTTGGGAGGAGATCCTCGCCTTCTTGGGAAGAAACTAAAGCCTGGTTGTGGGAGGCGCGGTGGGTGCGGTCGGCCTTCATCGCGTTGGCAAGTTGGCGACGGCTCCAAGCCCCGTAGCGCGGCGGTGCAAGAGGTACACTGGACAAAAGGGAGTCTGCTATGAACAAGAGCGTATCCAGGGTTTCGATGGCGTTACTCCTAGCACTTTTGACGCGGACGGTACATGCCGGCGACGGAGTCGTCGCGTTGCAGGCGGCCGATCCCTCCTGTCCGGACGACAGCGGCAATATTTACGTGGACTGCGGCAACGGAACCGTTACCGACAACCGGACGGGCCTGGTGTGGCTCCAGGACGCCAGTTGCTACGGCGTGGCGGAATGGGCTGAAGGGCTGACGCTGGTAGCGAACCTTTCGGACATCCCGGACGGGTCGGCCGCGGCGGCGGATGACTGCGGTCTCTCCGACGGCTCGTCGCCCGGTGAATGGAGGTTGCCAACAGCGGCCGAGTGGGAAGCGATGATCGGCGACGCACTGGGTCTGTCGGGCGATCCCGACTGCACGGGGGCGATAAATGCGCCGACGATCACAAACGACAGTGGCACGGGATGTTGGAAGGATGGTCCGAGCAGCTTTATCGACATCGCCGCGTCCGGCTATTGGTCGTCGACCACGGACTCCGCATCCTTGACCCAAGCATGGTCGGTGGCTCTCTTGGCTGGCAGCCTCCAGACGTTTTTCAAGACGTCCGCTGGGTACATTTGGCCTGTCCGCGGAGGACAGTGACTCGTTCTCGTGCATCCTGCTCGGGGGCGCTCGTCTGACGAGCGGTTCCAAGGCCGGCTTTCCGGCAGGGCTCGCAGAAGTCAATCCGCGTTATCGAGCCTTGGTCGACCAGGGGTCGATATCGATGGTCGCACGAGGCTCGCCGTGCAGGACCGCGACGATGCCGCGCCCTACTCGATCGCCGCCAGCAACTCCACCGCCGTCACCAACTGCCTCACGCCGTGGGACTTGGTCTCGTTGAACACGTTGCCACTGGCCGCCCACGCGTCCAGGGAGCCGATGTCGAGCCGCGCGCACTCGGGCCGCACGCTCCAGGTCACCTGGTAGGGGGAGCACTCGGATTGGGTGTAGCTCGGTCCGGTGGTCGAGCCGCGGAAGACGACTGGGTCGCCGGTCCTCGAGGGAATGGACTTGGGCTGATGCAAGCCGTCGTGCGCGGTGCCGGCGTAGGCGTAGTCCATGAAGTTGAGAGCGTCCGGGTCGTTGACGACCAGGAATACTTGCGATTCGACGCGCAGGAGCGGGTTCGAGCAGGCTTCCGGGACGCATGAACCGAGGCCTTCACCGGGCTCGGCATCGCACGAGGTATAGACCCAGTGAACTTCGACGGTGTCGCCGGGCTCGACACCTTTGAACGCGGCGTCGCCGCGCGGGACGCTCGCGAGCTCTGTTTCCGTGAGGGTTTCTGTGTCGTTGCAGGCGTAGCCGCCGTGGACGTCGTCGCCGACAAAGACGCTGAAACCCGGGCCCTTGTGCTCGGCGTTGGTGTGTGTGTGGATGTTGCAGAGGTTCATTTCACTCGCCGGGGGAGCCAGGTCGAACCGCACGGGGTTGAGGCCGGCCTTGTCTGCGATGTCCCGCGGGGTTTGCGGGCCGGCGTCGAGACAGAGTTCTTGAGCCTCGTCCGGTGCCGTCTGTTGTGTGACCGACGGTGCCGCGTCCTTCTTCGCGTCGTCGGCGGGCGAGGGTTGTTCGGCGCAGCCTGCCAGTAGTGAGGCGGTAACGGCAAAAGTGAGGGCGCAAACTCTCATCTCGATCTCCTTTTTGTAGGTCAGACTCGCCGAAGCCGAGACGCTCGCCCGGCTTTCGGTTCACGGTCGAATTCGCTGGCGAGCAGCCGCGCCCGCCCAAGCGCCAGATTCTACTGCGCACGCGTAGGACAAACGTTTACGCGTAGGACAAATATCTATGCGTAGGACAAACGCCTACGCCCGGATGCCCTCTTGGACTACGCGGATTTCGGCTGCCGACCGATATTTTTCTCTTGGCCTCCGATCGATACTAAATCCGTTGCGAATGAACGCGACGAGCGATTTTGGGGCCACAGGCCTCCGCTATCCATCCGAAGGAGAAAAACGATGACAAAGAAAAACCTCCAACTGGCTGTTTTCGGCGCCGCGGTGGGGCTGGCCGTGCTCTTGCCGGCCGGCGCGAGCGCGCAGACGTCTCAGAATGTGGGCCTGGATTTTGCCACGGGCGACATCCTGGTTCTCGAGAACGACAGCTCGACGGTCGACCTGGGCGTCGCAACGGCGGCCGACTTTGACGCTGGCTATATTTCCGCCGCTTCGTCGCCCGACCACACGTTGAACGTCGCCTCGAACACGAGCTGGCAGGTCGCGGTCAAGGGCGACACGGTCGAGGCCGGCGAGGCCTGGACGCTGACGGGTGGCGACTGCCCGGCCGGGCCGAAAGCGGTCGGGACGATCAAGTACAGTGAGGACAACTTCTCGACGGCCGGTGTTGCTCTGACCGCGTCGGATGTCGTGGTTGAGACCGGCAGCTCCACCGCATCCCAGGACATTCAGATCGACTACCGCGTCGATGTCGCCTGGGCGGTCGACACCGGAATCTGCAGCTACGACTACGACTCCATCGTCTACACGCTGTCCGCGACTTGAGCGATCTCTCTCCCTGCGGTCGGGGCGGCCTCGTTGAATGTGCGAGGCCGCCCCGTCACTGCGCTTTTCGGATCGCCATCGGAGCTGGAACCATGAATCGCCGACAAGCTTCCTTTGCCGTGTTGATGGGGTTGCTGATCTCAGCCCTGAGCGGCGAAGGTGAAGTGCAAGCCGTTCAGACGGTGATCGTGGATACCGCCCAGATTACGTTCACTTCACCGACGCAGTCCGATTTTGACGCCGGCCAGCTCGAGCAGCTCTCGGCCAATACCCTGACCATCGAGTCCGACGTCGACTGGAAGCTGACCGTGGCGGGAACCTCCAGCACCTGGTCGTGTTCGGGGGCGAAGTGTTGGACGGCGAAGCCACGCTCCGACATCCGATGGCGCGAGACGGGAAGCCAGTACGAGACGCTTACCGGATCGGCCACAGTGGTCAAGACCGGCGCGGCGACGAGCCCGGGCTCGGAAGACGTTGTGGTCGACTACCAGGTTTTGCTGGACTGGACGGAGGATTCCCCCGGGACCTACAACTACGACTATGTGCAATACGAGGTGACTGCATTATGAGACGAGTATCGTTTATTGGATTGAGTCTTTTTGCGGGCTTGGCGTTGGCCATGACTTCGCCCCCCGCCGCTGCCGGCTCGTTTCGGGTCTCGCCCTTGTTGGTGATGGAGACCGCGGAGCCGGGCAAGGTACTGACGGACCGCTTGGTGGTGACGAACCCCTCGGACGAGCCGGCGTTTGTCAGCGTTTCGCCGCGCGATTTCACCACGAATGCCGAGGGTCAGGAGACGTGGCTTGACTACGGTAGCCATGCGAGCACGCTCAAGGAGTGGATCTCGTTCGCGCCTTCCCATCTGGAAATCCCCCCTGGGGGAGAGGGCTATATCGATTTCGAAATCCGGGTCCCGGAAGCCGCCGCGGGCGATGCGACGCCGCGCGGCTCGAGGTGGTCCGCGTTGGCGATCAAGGCGGATCGCGGCCGGCGGCCGATCGCCGAGGACCCCAGCCCCGCCACGGGCGCCGAGGTCGGTGTCAAGGTTTCGCTGGTCTACGCGGTCAAGATCTTTGTCGGTGTCACCGGGACGGAAGCTCCCGTCTTGGAGGCCGTGGGAATTGCCTCCGCAAAGCAGCCGGGGAGCCTCGTCGCGACCTTTGCGAATCGAGGGAACGTGGTCTTGAGGCCCAGGGTCTGGATGGAGGTCCGCAGTGTCGAAGGCGCGGTCTTGGGAAGCATCGAGGCGCTCAAGTGGACGCTGCCGCCCAAGGTCGAGCACCGCTATCGGTTCGCGCTCAAGGACCTGCAAACCCCACTCGATGACGGCGAGTATCAGGTCGTCGTCATCGCCGACTACAACGGTGAGGGGCTCGAGGGCGTCTCCGCCCCGCTGGTCCTGCGCAACAGCAGCGAAGGACCCTAGCGGGGAGCCCTGAGGGGGCGTCCGAGGAAATCGCGTCCACCATGCGCCGGCTGTTCTCGATTCTCCTCCTGGCGTCCGCCATCGCCTGGATGCCGTTTGAGGGAGCGGCCGCTGCCGCGTCGCCCGATGGCGGGGCGGCGCTGGCGATCACAGCGCTGGGGGTCGCGGGGCAGCGCGTCACGCCCAACACAATCGCCTCGTTCTCGTTCAGCCTTCGCAACCCGACGGCGAATGCCATCGATTTCTCCTGGAGCCTCGCGATCGATCCGGAGTGGCAGCCGCTCGGCCCGGTGGAAGGCTCGAGTCGTCTTTCGGGAGGCGGGGAGCTGATCGTTCCCGTATTGGCGTCGGTTCCTCGCGGCGCGTCACCTGGCCCGGGCAGTATCGGTCTGAAGATCGTCGATGCGGCCGGGGCCGCTCTTCTCCAAAAGGAGGCGGAGTATGTCGTAGAGGCGAGTGGCAAGTTGGCCTTGACCTCCACGGGCGCCGCGCGGCCCAGCTCATTGGGCGACTACACGGATCGGTTCTGGCTCGCCAATCACAGCAACGTTCCGCTCGATGTCGAGCTCGAGGCGCAGTCCTCCATGGGCTGGCCGGTCGAGCTGCCCGGCGGGCCGGCGCGCCTGCCTGCCGGTGGCGGCAGGTGGGTGGAGATTGCCGTTCGGCCGCCAAAAGTGCGCCCGGTCCGTGTCGATCACACGGTGACCTTGAGGGCCCGCGCTCGCGATTTGCCGGCCGGTCGAGGCGAGGCGGTCGCCCGCCAGACGGCAACGGTCATTTCCGAAGCGGAAGCGTGGGGTCAGGCGGTTCTGAAGGGGTGGGTCGAGATCGAGAGTGTTTTGACCGAACAGGATGGCGGGGTGGCCCTCAATGCGGCGTTGTCCGGCCCCCTCGATGAACACCGCACTCTCGATCTCCGGCTCGGTGCGCGGCTGCCCGTCGGCTCCGAAGATGTTCTCACGCGCCGCGCCTCCTACGTGAACGTCGAAGATCGCCGTTATGGAGGGTTGCTCGTCGGTCGGACGTCCCACGTCTTTTCGCGCATGACCGCATACCCACAGTGGGGCGACTGGGCTCGGGTTTTGGGCCACGTCGGTCCGGCGGACATCTCTCTTTTCTCTTCGGTCAGTGATCCGGACACGGTCATCGGCCGCGTGCGCGGAGGCTCGGTGACCTTTGGCGATCTCGACCGGAGCGGTTACGGCCTGGTCGCGTTCGAGGCCGAGCGCTCACCGGACCGGTCCGGGACGGGCTTTCAGATGGCCGCCTTCCGGAGCCGGTACGAGTGGGACAGCGCTCATCTGGAGGGTGAGGTCGCGTTGGGACGCGTTGGCGGAAGCGGTGAGCGCGAGGTCGGTTTTCGCGTCGCCGGCGCCGGCACTCGGGGGCGCTGGGATTGGACCTCGGAGATCCAGTCGGCCTCGGAGCGCTTCCCCGGAACGAGCAGCAACCTGGGCCAGGCTTGGGGCTCGTTCGGCTACGCAGTGTCGCGCGATCTCCGGCTGTGGGCGGGTGGCATGAAGCAGCTTTCTCCGGATCTCGAGCTGCCTCCGGCGGTCGACGTCGAGCAAATCGAGGCCGGGGTCAGTTGGCGCCACTTCGATTGGGCGGCACTCGGGATCAGCCACTCGCGGACCCATTTTCCCGAGACCTCGTCTCAGCTCGAGAGACGCGTTGACAACCTGACCCGCCTGCGCGTCGACCTCGACCTGGGCGACGCACTGACCGCCAACCTGGTGGTCGACATCGGGGAGCAGGTGGAGGGCGGACGGAAAGACACCGTCACACGACCCGCCTACCGGTTCAACTACCGGCCGAATGAGCGTTGGCTTCTGCGTGGTGAGTTCGTACCCGAGCTCCAGGTGCAAGAGATCTTTGACTTCCGACAGCGCTGGAGCTTTCTCGCCCGGTGGCGATCGGAGGGCGGCACCTGGATCGATGCCTCAGGTCAGCAGCTCGATTGCGGGCCGCTGGCCGATCTCAGATGCTCGGACGAACCGGCTCTCCGGATGTCGTTTGGAGGACGCCTCGGGAGTGCCCGGTCGAATTGGCAGATGGTCGGGTTTGCGCACCGACGGGGCGACTCGGATTTCGTGGCCGGCGTCCGAATGCGACGAGATGTGGTCCTGCGCTCACCTTTTGGACGCTCCCGGGGCGTCGTTCTGGGCCGGATCCTCGTGCCTGAAGGAGTGCCGGTGCCGGCCGGCGCCACCGTTTCTGTCGGCGGCAAGACCGCCAGGGTCGACACGCGCGGTCGGTTCCGGGTCGTCGGCCTTACGCCTGGAGACTACTCGCTGAGCCTCGACAAAAGTGCCCTGGGTGTTTCATTGGTCGCCGTCCCCGAAAGCTCGGTGAGCGTCCGGGAAGCGGGCGAACCGACCGAGGCCAGTCTGCACCTGCACAGAGCTGGCTCGATCGAGGGAAGCGTCGTCGCGAGGGTCGCCGCCGCGGCCGGGGGAGGATCCGATGGCGAGACGCGTCCGATCGGCGCCCTGTCCGTGCACCTCGAGCACCAACGCTGGCCCCAGCTCTGGCACGTCGGGGTCACGAACTCGGACGGCAGCTTTACAGTGTCCGGGCTGACGCCGGGGCGCTGGAGGGTCTGGCTTTCCCCGCACGAGGTCCCAAAGGGCTTCGCGCTCCCGGGGGAAGCCGAAAAGGGCATCATGGTCCAGCTCTCCGGCGGAGAAGTGGTGGCAATGGACCCCATCGTACTCAGCCGGCGTGAGCGACCGAGGGCGCTGCGGACGGCGCCGACGCTGGTATTCGACGGGGGCTTTCAGCGCGCGGGCGCCGACCCGGGGCGCGACTAGCCGGATGTTCTTTACTCGTTCTCGGGCGGGAAAATCGAGCCGCGGCCAGCGCCGGAAAATCGGGCTCCGGTCCGGGGACAACCAGAGGCGTCACGGGCCGGGGGACCTGTTGACCGGCTTAATTTCTCGTGTAATCCTTGGTCTGTCAGCGCCGGACCGGACGCTGATAATTCGATCTTCCAGCGCTCGCGGTTCCCAGGCGATGATCAGAGTTCTCTTAGCTGACGACCATGAGATGGTTCGGGAGGGGCTGCGCAGAGTCCTTGAAGCGGATTCCTCTCTGGAGGTCGTGGGTGAGGCCGAGAACGGGACGGACGCCCTCGCCCGGGCCAAGGAGCTCCGCCCGGACGTGGTCGCGCTGGATGTGGTGATGCCCGGTCGAGACAGCTTGGAGATCATCGGGGAGCTCAAACGTTTCGATCCGCAGGTCCGGATCTTGATGCTCTCGGGATACCTGGAGAACCAGTACGCGCTTCGCTGCCTGAGAGCCGGCGCCGACGGCTACTTGACCAAGATCAAAGCCAGCCGAGAGCTGATCGGCGCGATCCGTAAGATCTGCGGCGGCGGCAAGTACATCAGCGACGGCCTCGCGGAACTGCTGGCACAAAATATCGGCAGAGACGCCTCCCGGCCGCCGCATGAAACCCTCTCCGACCGCGAATTTCAGGTCCTGCGCTTGATCGCCGCCGGCAAGACCGTCTCCGAGATCGGTCGCCACTTGAACCTCAGCGTCAAGACCGTCAGCACTTATCGAGCGCGGATTCTCGAGAAGACCCAGTTGCGCAACAACGCAGAGATCATGCGTTACGCGCTCGACAACGGTCTCTCCGACTGACGGCGGCCTCGTCTACCTCCGCCCGAGCCCGGACGCGGGATTTGTGGTTTCGCCGGTGCGTGCCGACCCGCAGGTCAGCCGCAAAGAGCGTCCATCAGCCGGATAAACACCTTGATCGCGGTCCGCCACTTCTTGGGAATGAGCGGGAAGTTTGAGAGCGCCACCAGGATAGGGCGCACGGCCTTGTAGACTTCACAGACCTTTCCCCGGACGTCTTCTGGACCGGCCTTTAGGGCCGCTTCGGCTTCTCCGAAGTCCAGTGCGTCGATTCCCCGATCGATCTCTTCAAAACTGTACTGCTCTTCTGTCATAACGTCTCTCCTTTGATTCGTTCTTGGAGCGGTCCCGCCTGGTAAGACGGAACGGTCTTGCGTTTTCCGCGTAGCCCGCCCGTTGGGGTTGGGAGAAGCCCATCCATCGGCGCGTTTCTGATTGGCCACCGCCTGGCCTACGGTCTGACTTGTCCTCAAATGACCTGTGGATGAACAAGTCGGTAGATGCTCTCCGTCACTTCCCGGTACGCCTTCCGGGCGCTGGCTCATCTGGCGCAATTGCCGGAAGGGGAGATGGTGCATGGCCGGGATCTGGCCTCCGAGACGGATCTTCCGGCGAACTATTTGTCGAAGATCCTGCTGAGCCTGCGCAAGGCCGGTATCGTCGACTCGTGCCGCGGCAGCGGCGGTGGCTATCGTCTCCAGCGGGGGCCAGCCGACGTGACGCTGTTCGACGTCGCGAAGCTCTTCGACGGCCCGGTGCTCGGCGATGACTGCCTGCTTTGTCCCGGCAAGGCGTGCTCGCCAGACGATTCTTGCCCGGCGCACCGAGAGTGGTCGGCGATCACGGATCGATATTCACAGTTTCTGAAGCGAACGACGCTGCGAGACATCTCGCAGTCGAATCCCCGCCCGGAAGCGTGTGTCCTGGGCGGCGCCCACGAGTTTGACCGGCCGTGAATAGGGAGGGAGACGAGTTGATTTCACAATTCGGCAAGCGGCGGGGTATGGCGATGGCGATGGCGATGGCGATGGCCGCATTGGTGGTCGTGCCGAGCGCTGTGCGAGCTCAGGAGGCCGCGGAGCTCTACCGGCAGAACTGCGTCAGTTGTCACACCATCGGTGGCGGCCGGCTGGTGGGTCCCGATCTCAAGAACGTCGAGCAGCGCAAGGACCGCCCGTGGCTGGTCGATTTTGTGTTCGACCCGACCGCGGCGCTCAATCGTGGCGACGCCTACGCCCTCCAGCTCAAGGACGAGGCGGGTGGTGTCCTGATGCCGCGAATCGCGGGCCTCACCCGCAAGCAGGCCGAGGCCCTTCTGGACCTGATCGCGGCCGAGTCTCTGCTCGAGGAATCGCAGTTTGCCGGTCTGGACCTGGGCGATGAGCCCTTTACCGAGTTCGACATCCGCCGAGGAGAGCGTCTTTTCTCCGGTGACGAACGACTGGCCAACGGAGGCCCCTCCTGTCTCTCGTGCCACACCATCGGCGCCCTCGGGGGCTTGAGGGGCGGCCGGCTCGGTCCCGACCTGACGCGGGTCTACGAACGCTTGCAGGGGCGAAAGGGGTTGGCTTCCTGGCTCCAGGCTCCGGCCACCGAGATCATGCGGCCGATCTATCTCGCCAACTCGTTGACCAGCGAGGAGATCAAGCCGCTGGTGGCGTTTCTGGAGGACACCGCCCGGAACCGCACGGAAGACGACCACACGGCGCGCCTGACGCTCTTGTTGCTGGGTCTGGGCGGTGCGGGGCTCGGCTTTATGTTGGCCGATGGCGTCTGGCGCAAACGCTTTCGTGGTGTGCGCCGGGCGCTGGTGAAAGGTGAAGGATGAAGCTCAAAAGCAAGATCGGGTGGATCCAGGACGAGGTCGACGCCAAGGGCCGCAGCTGGGAGGAGTTCTACCGCAACCGCTGGCAGCACGACAAGGTAGTGCGCTCGACCCACGGCGTCAACTGCACCGGCAGCTGCACCTGGGACATCTACGTCAAGAACGGCATCGTGACGTGGGAGATGCAGGGGCTCGACTATCCGATGCTCGAGGAAGGGCTTCCGCCGTATGAGCCGCGCGGGTGCCAGCGTGGGATCTCTTACTCCTGGTATCTCTACAGCCCGCTGCGGGTGAAGTATCCCTACATCCGGGGGGCCCTGATCGACCAGTGGCGCGACGCCCGGTCTCGCTTCGACGATCCCGTCGACGCCTGGCGGAGCATCATCTCGGATCCCGAGGCGCGGGAGCGGTTTCACCGCGCCCGCGGCAAGGGCGGCTTCCGGCGCACCGACTGGGACACGGTCCTGGAGCTGATGGCCGCGGCCAATATCCACACGATCCAGAAGTACGGGCCCGACCGGTTGGCCGGCTTCTCGCCGATTCCGGCGATGTCGATGATCAGCTACGCCAGCGGCGCCCGGATGCTGCAGTTGATGGGCGGTGTGGCGCTGTCTTTTTACGACTGGTACTGCGACCTGCCCAATGCCTCGCCCGAGACTTGGGGCGAACAGACGGACGTCAACGAGTCGGCCGATTGGTACAACTCAAAGCTCCTGGCGGTCATGGGCTCGAACCTCAACATGACGAGGACCCCGGACTGCCATTTCGCAGCCGAAGCGCGGCACAACGGCACCAAGATGTGGGTGTTCTCGCCGGACTTCAGCCAGGTGGCGAAGTACGCCGACGAGTGGGTCTCGATCAACGCCGGACAGGACGGCGCCTGGTGGATGGCTGTCAACCACGTTCTGCTCAAGGAGTTTCACCATGAGCGGCAGGTCCCCTACTTTCTGGACTACACCAAGCGTTACACCGACGCGCCGTACCTGGTCGAGCTGGAGCCCCAGGGAGGTACGTACCGTCCGGGGCAGATGCTCCGCGCCGGACGCGTAGCCCCCTACACCGACGAGGAGCACGGCGAGTGGAAATTCCTGATGTGGGACGAGGCGACCGACCGGCCTCGGATGCCGATGGGCAGCTCGGGCTTTCGTTGGGGCAAGACCCAGGGAAAGTGGAACCTCAAGCTCGAAGACGGCCTGGACGGGGAGCGGATCGACCCCGTGCTGACCCTCCTCGGGAGCGCGGATGAGGTGCTCCAGGTCTCCTTCGACGACTTTGCCGAGGGGAAAACGATCACCCGGGGGGTGCCGGTTCGCTGGGTGGAAACGGCGGCGGGCGAGCGGGTGGCCGTGGCGACCGTCTACGACGTGCTGATGGCCCAATACGGGGTCCCGCGCGGTCTCGAGGGCGACTACCCCGAGAGCTACGACGAGGACGCGCCCTACACCCCGGCCTGGGCCGAGCGCTTCACCGGCATGGGCCGCGAGATGGTGACCCAGTTTGCGCGCGAGTGGGCGGTGACCGCCGAGAAGACCGGCGGCAAGTGCACCATCATTATCGGCGCCGGTATCAACCATTGGTATCACGCCAACCTGATGTACCGGGCCGGCATTCACGCGCTGATGTTTTGCGGCTGCGTCGGGGTCAACGGCGGCGGGCTGGCTCACTATGTCGGCCAGGAGAAGCTGGCGCCGGGCGAGTCCTGGGGAGCGCTGGCGTTTGGCAAGGACTGGGGTGGTCCACCGCGGCTGCAGAACGCCCCGAGCTGGCACTACGTCCACACCGATCAGTGGCGCTACGAAAAGTCGTTCACCGACTACCACACGGTGCCGGAGTCCTCGGAGTCGGAGCTGGCAAAGGGCCACACCATGGACATGCAGGTGCGGGCGGTTCGCTCCGGCTGGCTGCCGTTCTACCCGCAGTTCGACCGCAGCACTCTGGAGCTGGTGCGGGAGGCGCGCGAGGCCGGCGCCGAGACCGACGACGACGTGATCGCCTACGTGGTCGAGCGGCTCAAGAGCGGAGAGGTCAAGTTCGCGGTGGAAGACCCGGACGCGCCCGAGAACTGGCCGCGGGTCTGGTACATCTGGCGGGGCAACGCCCTGATGTCGAGCGCCAAGGGGCACGAATACTTTCTCAAGCACTATCTCGGCACCCACACCAACACGGTGGCCGAAGACCTGGCGGAGGAATCCGTGCGGGACGTCGCCTGGCGGCCGGCGCCCGAAGGCAAGATAGACCTCGTCGTCGATCTCAACTTCCGCATGGACACGTCGGCGCTCTACTCGGACATCGTGCTGCCGGCGGCCACCTGGTACGAGAAGTCGGATTTGAACTCGACCGACATGCACAGCTTTATTCATCCGCTGGCCGCGGCGGTGCCACCGTCGTGGGAGTCGAAGAGCGACTGGCAGATCTTTCGCGCGATTGCCGAGAAGTTCTCGGAGCTGGCCAAGCGCCATTTCCCAGAGCCGGTCGAAGACCTGGTGGCGGCGCCGCTGGCACACGATTCGCCGGCGGAGATCTCTCAGCGTGAAGTCGGGGATTGGATGGCCGGCGAAGTCGAGGCCGTCCCCGGCGTCACCATGCCCAACCTCAAGGTGGTCAAACGCGACTACGCCAATCTCTACCAGCGTTTTTGCACCCTGGGGCCGAAGGTGCGCTCGGACGGTCTCGGCGCCCACGGCACGAGCTACGAGGTAGTGGAGGAGTACGACGGGCTGGCCGCCAGGCAGCCGTCCGAGTTCTCGAGTGCCCGGAGTAATGGCGATGGCGATGGCAATGGCAACGGCGACCGCTATCCGTCGGTCAAGGAAGACATCGAGGCCTGCAACGCCATCCTGCACCTGGCGACGGTGACCAACGGCGAGCTGGCCTACCGGTCCTACCGCAATATGGAGAAAAAGACCGGTCTGCCGCTCGCCCACCTGGCCGAAAAATCCCGCTCGGTCCGAGCGGCCTTTACCGACCTCCAGGCCCAGCCGCGCCGTCTGATCAACAGCCCGATGTGGTCCGGGTTGACCGAGAACGGCCGTGCCTACGCTCCCTTTACCTACAACGTCGAAGCGCTGGTGCCCTGGCGAACCCTCACCGGCCGGCAGCACTTCTATCTCGACCACCGGCTCTATCTCGAGTTTGGCGAGCACGTGCCGACCTACAAACCCAAGCCGTTGCCCACCCAGTACGCCGATCTCAAGTTTTCGCAGGATCCGGGCGAGACCCTGATGCTCAACTACCTGACGCCCCACGGCAAGTGGCACATCCATTCGACCTATGGCGACAACGAGCGCATGACGGTGCTGTCTAGGGGCTGCGAGCCCTTCTGGATCAACGAGCAGGACGCGGCGGCGATCGGCGTCGAGGACAACGACTGGGTCGAGGTGTTCAACGACCATGGCGTGGTAGTAACCCGCGCCGCGGTTTCGGTGCGGATCCCGCGTGGCATCTCGATTCAGTATCACTCTCCCGAGCGCACGATCTCGGTCCCGAAGTCGCCGCTGCGCAAGAACCGCCGCGCCGGGGGCCACAACAGTCTGACGCGAACGCGGCTCAAGCCGAACCTGATGGCCGGGGGCTACGGGCAGTTCACCTACCACTTCAACTACTGGGGTCCGACGGGCTGCAACCGCGACACCCACATCCTGGTGCGCAAGCTGCCACAGCTCGAGTGGTAGCCGGCGGTTGGATAACGGAAAGGACACTTAGGTATGGACGTGCGATCGCAGATTTCGATGGTGTTCCACCTCGACAAGTGCATCGGCTGCCACACGTGTTCGATCGCCTGCAAGAACGTGTGGACCGACCGGCCGGGAACCGACTACATGTGGTGGAACAACGTCGAGACCAAGCCCGGCACCGGGTTTCCCACCGCCTGGGAGGACCAGGAGAAATACCAGGGCGGCTGGGAGATCAAGGACGGCGAGGTTCGTCTCAAGTCGACCGGCAGCGGGCGGATCGTCGCCAACATCTTCCACAACCCTCACCAGCCCTCGATGGATGACTACTACGAGCCCTGGACCTACGACTACCAGGAGCTGTTCAACGCTCCGGCGGGCGACGACCAGCCGGTGGCGCGGCCGGTGTCGCGCGTGACTGGCGAGTACCTGGAGGTCGAGGCCGGTCCCAATTGGGACGACGATCTCGGGGGATCTCCGGTCTACGCGACCAACGATCCCAACCTCGACGCGCTCACTCCCGACCAGCGGCAGCAGTTGTTTGCGGTCGAGAGGTTGGTGTTCTTCTACCTGCCACGCATCTGCAACCACTGTCTCAATCCTTCCTGCGTAGCCTCGTGCCCGTCCGGGGCCCTCTACAAGCGCGGCGAAGACGGCATTGTGCTGATCGACCAGAAGCGCTGCCGGGCGTGGCGGTCCTGTATCGCCGCCTGCCCCTACAAGAAGACCTACTACAACTGGCACTCGGGCAAATCGGAGAAGTGCATCCTGTGCTACCCGCGCCTCGAGACCGGTCAGGCCCCGGCGTGTTTCCACTCGTGTGTCGGACGCATTCGCTATCTCGGAGTGCTGCTCTACGACGCCGAGAGAATCGAACAGGTCGCCAACCTCCCCGATGACGAGATCGTCGAAGGGCATCGCTCGATGATCCTGGATCCGCGGGACCCGGAGGTGATCGCGGCGGCGCGTGCCAACGGCATCGGCGACGACGTCATCGAGTCGGCGCAGAAGTCGCCGGTCTACCGCTTTGTCAAGGAGTGGGGCATCGCGCTGCCGCCGCATCTCGAATACCGCACGCTGCCGATGCTCTTCTACGTTCCGCCGCTCTCCCCCGTGATGGCCGCCAAGGACGGCGACAGCGTCTATCACCTGAGCGGCAACCTGTTTCATGACATCGATCAATCGAGGATCCCGATCGAGTTTCTGGCGAGCCTGCTCGGCGCCGGCAACGAGGGGCTGGTGCGCTACGCGCTGCGCAAGCAAAAAGCCATCCGGCTCTACCGCCGCGCGCTGACCGTTGGCGACGTCGACGACAAGACAGCGCACCGCGCCCTGCTCGAGGCGGACTGCACACCGGAGGAGGCCGACGCGATCTACCGGCTGACGTCCCTGTGTACCTTCGAAGACCGCTTTGTCATCCCACCGATGCACCGCGAGGAGGCGATCGAGATGATGGAGGAGCCGCACGGCCACCGGCAGAGCGTTGGCTTCGGGTTCAACCAGGGACCCCGGAGGGGCCTGTGAGGGGAAGAGTGGGAATCCTCGGAGAGCTCGCCGGCCTCTTCCGCTATCCCGGCGACGACTACCTCGCACGGCTGGCCCGCTGCCGGACGCTTGTGGCCGCGGCAGGGGGCCACGACGGCGCCGCGGCCGGGCTGGAGCGGATCGAGCGTGCACTCGAGGGCAAGGCCACCTGGGAGATCGAAGAGCTCTACACCCAGGGCTTCGATCTCAACCCGGTCTGTGCCCTGGAGATCGGTTGGCATCTCTACGGGGAGCAGTACGAGCGCGGCCGTTTTTTGGTGCGGACCCGCGACTTGCTGGCCCGGCTCGAGATCGACGAGGCCGGGGAGCTGCCCGATCACCTGAGCTCGATGCTCGCCGCGCTGGGGAAGCTGGAGGGGGACGAAGCCCGAGCATTTGCGGCGAAGTTCGTGGTCCCTGCGCTGCGCCGCATGGGGAAAGCCTGTGAGACCAAAGCCAACCCGATCCTAGGGTTGGTCGCCGTGGCGAGGGAGCTGGCCGAAGGGGCGGCCGGAGGCCTGCCCATCGAGGATCCGGCCGCGGCCCGCCCGGATCTCATTCAGATTGGTGCTGTCGGAAGACCCAATACCCGGAGAGTTGCGCCATGACCGAGTTGAGCCGTTACCTGGACCAATTGCTGTTCGGAGCGCTGCCGTTTGTGGCGCTGGTGCTGTTTTTTCTCGGCACGGTCTTTCGCTACCGGATGCAGAGCTTCACCTATTCGAGCCTGTCCTCGCAGTTTCTGGAGAACCGCAAGCACTTCTGGGGGATGGTGCCGTTTCACTACGGGATCTTGGTTGTGCTGGGTGGCCACATCGTGGCGTTTCTCATCCCCCGGAGCATCCTGGCCTGGAACGCCAAGCCGCTGAGGCTCTACATCCTGGAGGGCACCGCGCTCGCCTTCGGCATCATGACGCTGGTGGGCCTCTTGGCGATCCTGATGCGCCGCAGCTCGAGCCGCAAGCTGCGGGTCGTGACCTCAAAGGCCGATACCGTGCTGTATTTCCTGCTGGTGCTCCAGGTGGCGACCGGCATCTATGTCGCCGTGTTTCATCCCTGGGGCTCGTCCTGGTTTGCGGCCTCCGCGACCCCGTATCTGCGCTCGCTGCTCATGCTCCGGCCCGAGGTCGAATGGATCGCGGCCATGCCCTTTGCGGTCAAGCTGCACATCGTCAACGCATGGCTGTTGATCGCCTTTTTTCCTTTCACCCGACTGGTCCACGTGCTGGTGGTTCCGAATCAGTACCTGCTGCGCAAGCGACAGGTCGTGCGCTGGAACCGCGACCCAAAGGCGGCGCGCTCGGGCCACTAGCGCGGCGGAACCCACTGAATGCGCGCGCAAGTGTGGACACTTCTGCTGGGGGTGGGCGTCGCGCTGGCGCTCTTGGCGCTGGCGCCGGGTGTCCGGCAGATCCGGCTACCCGGCGACCACCAGGGGTTCGAGCCCGAGCAGCCGATCGCCTATTCCCACCGCCTCCATGCTGGCGAGCTCGGCATCGATTGCCAGTACTGCCATTCGGGGGCGAGCCGGAGCCGGTACGCCGGGATCCCTTCCGCCGGCGTGTGTATGAACTGCCACCGGTTCATCAAAGCACCTCGCACACAGATCCGGGCGGAGGAGCTGGCGGCGGAGAGCGAGGGCCGCGAGCCGGTCCAGGTGACGTCCGCCGAGATCGCCAAGCTGTACGAGAGTCTCGGCCTCGACGAGAACCTGGAGGCAAACGGACAGGGCGTCCAGCAGGGGGTGAGCCCGATTCGCTGGCGGCGGGTCCATCAACTGCCGGACTTTGTCTATTTCGACCACCGTCCCCACGTCGCGCACGGCCTCGCGTGCCAGAAGTGCCACGGCGCGGTCGAGACGATGGAGCGGGTGCGCCAGGTCGAGACGCTATCGATGGGGTGGTGTGTCGACTGTCATCGCGACCCCCTCGGCGGCAACGGCGATGCGGCCCATCCGGTGGCTTCCACCGACTGCGCGGTGTGTCACTACTGAGACGGCCATGGCGGACGA
Source organism: Candidatus Multivoradales bacterium (assembly GCA_965224065.1). Classification (GTDB taxonomy): domain Bacteria; phylum Acidobacteriota; class Thermoanaerobaculia; order Multivoradales; family JAHEKO01; genus JAOTZA01. Next base: position 1,387,340 of record CBDCYF010000005.1, on the reverse strand, counting down.
AAGAACACAGCGCTACGTCAAGGCACCGGGCGAGATGTCTGCCCGGAGCCGGCCGGAAGAGCCGAGTCTCTTCGGGGACGGTCCCGGTGGGACCCGTCTTCCCGGTAGCGACATCCCGCGGCGCGACTTCCTCAAGCTGAGTGGCTTTAGCCTGGCGGCCATCGCAGCGGGTGCGGCGGGCTGCGTGCGCGGGCCGGTCGAGGAAGCGATTCCCCTCCTGCTGCCGCACCCCGAAATGGTCCCCGGTCGCTCGAGTTGGTATGCCACCACCTGCCACGGCTGCAGCGCAGCATGTGGCGCGGTGGCGAAAAGCCGAGACGGCCGGCCGATCAAGCTGGAGGGCAACCGGCTCCACGGCTTGAGCGGAGGCGGGCTGTGCGCGGTGGGACAGGCGACGCTGCTCGAACTCTACGACGGCCAGCGCCTGCGCTCACCGATCTGGCGGGGCTCGGCGACCGATTGGAGCTCGATCGATGGCCGGATTGCCGAGCACCTCCGGAAAGCCGAGGCGGACGGCTCGGCGGTTCGCCTGTTGACCGAGACGGTCAACAGCCCGAGCGAGCGCGCCGCCATCGGACGTTTTGGACGGCGGTTCGAGAACTTCCGCCACGTCACTTACGACCCGCTGTCGTGCTCGGCGATTCCCGACGCGCACGAGAGAACCCACGGAGCGCGCCGTCTGCCGCACTATCGTTTCGACGCCGCCGAGGTCATCGTCAGTTTTGGCGCCGACTTTCTGGGCACGTGGATCTCGCCGGTCGAGTTCACCGCCGGCTACCGGGCGGGCCGGCGGCTCGACGCCGAGCCACCGGCGATGTCGTACCACTTCCAGGCCGAGTCCCGGCTGTCGCTCACCGGCAGCAACGCCGACCGGCGGGTGACGATCCATCCGGAAGAGACCGCCGCATTGCTTCAGGAGCTGGCCGCGGCCGTGGGAGTGCTTGCCGGCGAGCCGGCGGGATTCCCTTTCCCAGACAAAGCCGAGGGTACCGAACATCCGGAGGACACCCGCCTGGACGGACTGGCCGAACGGTTGTGGCACGCCAGAGGCCGGTCGCTGGTTTTAAGCGACAGCCAGGACGTGCGGGTCCAGGTGTTGTGCAATCTACTCAACGAGCTTCTGGGCAACTACGGCAGCACGCTGAGCCTCGAGAGGCCGTCCTACCAGAAGTTGGGCGACGACCGCGCGCTTGCGGAGCTGCGCCGGGAGCTCGAGGCGGGCGAGGTGGAAGTGCTGCTCGTCCGCGGCGTCAACCCGGTCTACGAACTGGCGCGCGGCGGGGAGCTGGGCAAGGACCTCGAGCGCGTACCGCTGACCGTGAGCTTCGCGCGGGCGGTGGACGAGACCGCTTCGCGGTGTGTGGCCATCTGCCCAGAGCACCATTTCCTGGAGGACTGGCGGGACTGCGAGCCGGTGGCCGGCCACTTGAGCGTGACCCAGCCGCTGATCTACCCCCTCGGGGACACTCGCGGTTTCTCGCCTTCCTTGCTGGTCTGGTCGGGCGAACGGGTGGAGAGTCGCGAGTGGGTCGAGCGGGTGTGGCGCGACGAGATCCTGGGGCGCTCGGAAGCCGAATCGTTCCAGGCGCTGTGGGACGGCGCGGTCCACGACGGCTATGTCGAGGTCGCCCCAATTGCCCCGGTCGCTCCGATCGGGGGAGAAGCGGCCGCGCCATTTGTCGGTGCGACCGCAGCCGCGTCCACCCAGGTATCCGATCCTCGGGCGTTCGAGCCGGTCGACCCCGGGCACGCCGCCTCAGAGGAGCTCGCGCTCGTTCTCTACCCCAAGGTCGGAATGCTCGACGGCCGTCACGCGCACAATGCCTGGCTGCAGGAGCTGCCGGACCCGGTGACCAAGATCTCCTGGGACAACTACGCCAGCTTCGCTCCCGCCACGGCGGCGGCCGTTGGAGTCGAGGACGGCGACCTGATCGAGGTCCGGGCCGGCGGCCACACTCGGGACCAGCCCGCGCCCTTGACGTTGCCGGCTCACGTGCAGCCGGGTCAGCACCCGGGGGTCGTCGCGGTCGCGCTCGGGTATGGACGGTCGGGCACCGACCGGTTCCGCGATCTCGGCCCCAAGTGGCTCGAGCGCCGGCCGACCGTCGAGGCCGGTGAGACGGTCGGTGTCCGGGCGGCCGATTGGCAGGGCGACATCGACGGCAGAATCGCCCCGAGTGGCCGGAATGTGAGCGTCCGCCCGGCCGGTGGTCGCCGCCCGCTGGCCTCCATCCAGACCTACCACGACCTGGAAGTGCCGGAGCACCTGCGGCCGAGCGACGGCGGAACCCGCGAGGTCGTCCAGGAGACCGTTCTGCCGGCCTATGTAAAGGACCGCGGCGCCGGCAAACCGCACGCCCACGAGTTCGATGCCAACCTGTGGCGGCCATACCCGGAAGGTGAGCACCACTGGGCGATGGCGATCGACCTGTCCGCGTGCACCGGATGCTCCGCTTGCGTGATCGCCTGTCAGGTCGAGAACAACGTCCCGGCGGTGGGCCGGGACGAGATCCGCCGTCAGCGCGACATGTACTGGATGCGAATCGACCGCTATTACTCGGAACGCTCGGAGCGGGCGGAACGGGAGGCCGATGTCGACGTCGTCCATCAGCCGATGCTCTGCCATCACTGCGACAACGCTCCCTGCGAGACCGTTTGCCCGGTGGCGGCGACGGTTCACAGCGAAGAGGGTCTGAACCAGCAGGTCTACAACCGCTGCGTCGGCACCCGTTACTGTGCCAACAACTGTCCCTTCAAGGTGCGACGGTTCAACTGGTTCGACTATTCGCGCGACGATCCGACCGAGAACCTGGTGCTGAACCCGGACGTGACGGTGCGCTCGCGCGGCGTGATGGAGAAGTGCTCCTTCTGCGTGCAGCGTATCCAGGGCGCCAAGATCGCCGCCAAGAGCGAGAGGCGGGAGCTGGCCGACGGCGAGATCACCACCGCTTGCCAGCAATCCTGCCCGGCCAACGCCATTGTCTTTGGCGACACCACGGACCCCGACAGCGAGATCTCGCGGGCGATCGCCGGTCCGCGGCACTACCGGCTCTTCGAGGACCTCAACATTCTCCCGTCGGTCGGCTACCAGCGTCTGGTGCGAAACCGGGACGACGAGACGGGGAGGGACCACCATGGTTGATGCCGGTCTCAGACCCCCCCTGGTGAAGGGGGACAAGTCGCTTTCCGAAGTGACCGCAGACGTCAGCCGGCCCTTGGAGGGAAAGCCCACCGCGCTGTGGTGGATTGCGTTTGCGACCTCCTCGGCAATGCTGCTCCTGGGGATCGCGGCGGTCTCTTACCAGATCGCCACCGGCATCGGCACCTGGGGCCTCAACAAGACGGTCGGCTGGGCGTTCGACATCACCAACTTTGTATTCTGGGTCGGCATCGGCCACGCCGGGACGCTGATTTCGGCGGTGTTGTTCTTGCTCAGGCAGCGTTGGCGCACCGCCGTCAACCGGGCCGCCGAGGCGATGACGCTCTTTGCGGTGATATGCGCCGGCATCTTTCCGGTCATCCACATGGGACGGCCGTGGCTGGCCTTCTGGATGCTGCCTTACCCCAACACACGCGGCTCGTTGTGGGTGAACTTCCGGTCGCCGCTTTTGTGGGACGTGTTCGCGATCAGCGTCTACTTCATCATCTCCGCCGCGTTCTGGTACTTCGGCCTGATCCCGGATCTGGCGACGTTGAGAGATCGTCTGAGCGGCTGGCGCAAACGAGTCTTTGGCTTCTTCAGCCTGGGCTGGAACGGCTCGATGCGGGCCTGGCACCGGTACGAGCTGGTCTACCTTCTGCTCGCGGGCCTGGCGACGCCGCTGGTGCTCTCGGTGCACTCGATCGTCAGCTTTGACTTCGCCACCTCGGTTCTACCCGGCTGGCACACGACCATCTTCCCGCCCTACTTCGTCGCCGGAGCGATCTTCTCCGGCATGTCGATGGTGCTGACGCTGATGATCATCGCGCGCCGGACGATGCGGCTGGAGGAGTACATCACCCACAACCACATCGACGCCATGACCAAGCTGGTGCTGGTGACCTCGGGCATGGTGATGCTGGCCTACGGAACCGAGTTTTTTACCGCGCTCTATTCGGGCAACGAGTACGAGCGCTTTGTGTTCTTGAACCGCGCTCTGGGGCCGATGGCCTGGTCGTACTGGATCATGGTCAGTTGCAACGTGCTGGTGCCACAGCTCTTTTGGTTCCGGCGCTTGCGCCGCAACCTCGCGGTCGTTTTTGTGGCGACGATCTTTATCAACATCGGCATGTGGTTCGAGCGCTTTGTGATCATCGTCACCTCGCTGCATCGCGATTTTCTGCCCTCGAGCTGGTCGAGCTATGTGCCGACCTCGATCGAGATCGCGACCCTGATCGGGAGCTTTGGTCTTTTCTTCACCTGTTTTCTGCTGTTCTGCCGATTCTTCCCGGTGATCGCGATGGCGGAGATCAAGGGCGTGCTGCCCCGGCGCGGGCGGGAGCAAGAGAGCGGGGGCAGCCACGCGGCCGGCGAGAGGAGTGCCGCGTGAGCCGGCGTTTTGTCGCCGTTTTCGAGCGCGAGCAGGATCTGCTCTCGGCGGTGGCGGCCTTCCGCGAGCTCGGTACCGAGATCGAAGACGCCCATACGCCCTATGCGGTCCACGGCTTGGACCAAGCGGCCGGCTTGAAGCACAGCCGCCTGGGCTGGGTGTGCGGGGTACTGGGACTGTCCGCGGCGGCCGCGGCGATGCTGTTTCAGCACTGGGTCTCGGCCGTCGATTGGCCGCTCAATGTCGGCGGCAAGCCGCTGTCCTCGGTTCCGGCGTTTGTCCCGGTGACCTTCGAAGTGGGGGTTCTGACCGCCGGGATCGGGACTCTCATCGCCTTTTTCCTGGTCAACCGCCTGCGCCCGGGAAAGCGGCCCGACCTCCCCGCGGCGGGGATCACCGACGATCGGTTTGTCCTTGTCCTGCGGCGAGGCGGCCATCAGCTCACCGAGGCGCGACTCACCGCGGTGGCCGAGGCCCATCATGCCGTCGAAGCGCGGTCCGATCGCGAGCCCTCGAAAGCGCCGGGGCGGGAGATCGATGTCGGGGAGAGTAAAAAGAATTGGGGCCGCGTCAACATTCTGCTGGCGGTGGTGCTCGCGCTTCTGGTGGCGGCGAACTTTGGCATCCGCTCGCGGGCCGAGCACCGGGGGGTCGAATTTCTGCCCGAGATGATCTTCCCGGTGGCCGCCGAGTCGTTCGGTGGGCACCCAAGCCTTGCGGGGGGCCAGGCGCTACAGGCCCCGCCGGACGGCACTATCGCCCGTGGCACGACTCCGTTTCGATTGCCACCGGGTGACGAGGGCTCGACCTCGGCGGCGTTGCTGACCAACCCGCTCGTCGAGCCAACCCCCGAAGACCTGGAAAGCGGCAGCAAAGTCTTCGCCGTCTACTGCCAGCTCTGCCACGGCGCGGGCGGCTTGGGAGACGGGCCGGTGGCGCAGCGAGGGTTCCCGACGCCGCCCTCGCTGCTGGCGCCCCATGCGCTGGGTCTCACCGATGGGCAGATCTACCACCTCATCACGGTCGGGCAGGGCAACATGCCGGGCCACGCCGGGCAGCTCGATCCGCTGGATCGGTGGCGCGCGGTCTTGCGGGTGAATCAACTCCAAGAGGCGGCGCCGCCTCCGACTGAGGCCGCCGCTACCGCTCCCGCCGTCGACGTGGCCACGACGGACACTGGAGCGCCGAGAGAATGACCGCGCAAGCGCCAGACCTCTCCCGGAAGAACCTGCCCTCCGGCGCGTTTCTCTGGCTCGGCGCGCTGGGTGTCGTTGCGCTGCTGGTGGCCGCTGTTTTCGACCTCCCACGGACCTGGGGCAATGTGCTGCTGGCCGGCGTGTACATCCTGGGTCTCGGCCTCGCGGGTCTGTACTTCGTGGCCATTCACTATGCCGCAGGCGCCGGCTGGGCCACGGCCTTCCGGCGCATACCGGAGGCGATGATGGGACTCATCCCGGTGGGGTCGGCGCTGGTGGTACTGGCAGTCGTAGGTGGCGGCCGCTCGCTCTACCCCTGGATGGCCGAGGACCACCACTACGAGGGTTTCAAGGGGTGGTGGCTCTCACCGGGGTTCTTTTACGCGAGGACGTTGGTCTACATCGCGATTTTCTGCGCGTTTGCCTGGGCCATTCGTCGCAATTCGGTGCGCCAGGACGAAGAGGCGGACATCGGGCTCATCGGCCGGAATCGCGCGCTGTCCGCTGCGTTTTTGCTGGTCGGATCGATCACATTGACCTTCGCCGCGATCGACTGGATCCAATCGCTCGAGCCTCTCTGGTTCAGCACCATGTGGGGCGTCTACCAGTTCTCGGGCCTCTTTGCCGCTGGCATCGCCGCCATCCTCGTGGTGGCGGCGTGGCTGGAGCACACCGGCCACCCGTTGCTGGGCCGCAACCATCTGCACGACCTGGCGAAGCTGTTGTTCGCGATGTCCACGTTCTGGATGTACATCTGGTTCAGCCAGGCGATGTTGATCTGGTACGCCAACCTGGCGGAAGAAGCTGCCCACTACACTGACCGCCTGGCGTTGGGCTGGGGGACGATGATGGTGGTGGTCGTACTGCTCAACTGGGTGGTGCCGTTCTTCGCCCTCATGTCGCAGCGGGCCAAGAAGAGCTACACCATCGTCGGCAGGGTCGGGCTCGTGGTCCTGATCGGCCATGCCGCAGACCTCATGGTGCAGATTCATCCGCCGGTCACCGGTGCTGCTCCGGTTCTCGCCCTGGGCGAGCTCGGGGCGCTCCTGGTCGTGGCGGCCGCGCTGTTTCTGGTCGCCGGGAGAGGGCTCGGGGGCGCGCGCCTGATCCCGGTCGGAGACCCCTTTCTCGAGGAGAGCCTCGAATATCACAGTTGATTGGAACCCGAGATGCAGAAAGAGATCACCGCCAAATCACACGAGATGTTGTTCTTCAACACGCTGGCGTTCACGATTTGTTTCGCCGCCTGGATGCTCAACGGCGTCCTGGTGACGTTTCTGGTCGACAACCAGGTGTTCGACTGGGGGCCGGTCCAGATCGGCTGGCTGATGGGAATCCCCGTCCTCACCGGGGCCGTCTTCCGGCTGCCGGCGGGCCTGCTGACCGACAAGTTCGGCGGCAAACCGGTCTACACGGCGCTGTTGTTTCTGTGCGCCGTGCCGATGTTCCTGCTGTCCTACGCCAACAGCTTTGCCTCGTTCGCCCTCTGCAGCTTCGGGTTCGGGCTGGCGGGCGTGAGTTTTGCTATCGGCATCGCCTACACGTCGGTCTGGTACCCCAAGCACTGGCAGGGCAGGGCGCTGGGAATTTTTGGTGCCGGCAACGCGGGCGCGGCTTTGACCACGCTCCTGGCTCCGACGCTGCTCAACAAGCTGACCGACAACGGCGCCCACCTCGACGGCTGGCGCCGCCTGCCGATGATCTACGCCGCGGTTCTGGTGGTGATGGGACTGGTGTTTCTGGCGTTTGCCACCAACAAGAAGCCGGCGCGGCAAGAGAAGAACTTCCGCCAGCTCCTGGCGCCCTTGAAGCGAGTTCGGGTGTGGCGGTTCGGCCTCTACTATTTTCTGGTCTTTGGCTGCTTTGTCGCCTTCTCCCAGTGGCTGGTGCCGTACTTTGTCAACGTCTACTACCTGCCGCTGGTCACCGCGGGCCTCTTCGCATCGCTGTTCAGCTTCCCGTCCGGGGTCATTCGCGCCGTCGGAGGTTGGATGTCGGACCACTGGGGAGCACGGCGGGTGATGTACTGGGTCCTGGGAGCCTCGGCGCTCATCAGCTTGATGCTGGTGGTTCCCAAGATGGAGATCTCCTCTCCGGGCCGTGGCGTGATGGCGAAGCGGGCCGGGACCGTCACCGACGTGTCCGAATCGGTGGTTGTGGTGGACGGTGTGGCCTACGCCGTCGACACCAGGTCGGGCCGCTTGGATGGCATCGACGAACGGACCCTGCTGTTGCCGACCAAGGAGACGTGGCAGGAGCCCATGGTCGAGGTCGGCGATTCGGTGACCAAAAAGCAGTTGCTGGCCAAGGGCGTCACCCGGATCTACTTCCAGGCAAACGTCTGGGTGTTTGCCGTGTTGGTGATCCTCATCGGCAGCATTTGGGGAATCGGGAAGGCCGGGGTCTACCGATACATCCCGGATTACTTCCCCGACGAGGTGGGGGTGGTCGGCGGCATGGTTGGCGTCCTCGGGGGTCTTGGCGGCTTTTTCTGTCCGATCATCTTCGGCTACCTGCTCGAAGGGACGGGGCTCTGGACGAGCTGCTGGATGTTTATGTTCTTGCTTTCGCTGGTCTGCCTCGTGTGGCTGCACCGGGTAGTCACCCGAATGATGAAGCAGCAGGTGCCGGAGCTCGTGGACCGGATCGAGCACGCGACGGAGACGGCATAGAGCCGCGGAGGAGTCGGCGATGCGTTCAACCAACCTCTCCCGCTGGGATATCGAGAACAAAGAATTCTGGAGCTCCACGGGAAGCCGCATTGCGCGGCGCAACCTCTGGATCTCGATCCCCAGCTTGCTGTGCGGGTTCGCCGTCTGGCTCTACTGGAGCATCATCACCACCCAGATGCTGGAGCTCGGGTTCCCGTTTACCAAGGAACAGCTCTTCACGCTGGCGGCCATCGCGGGCTTGTCGGGTGCCACGCTCCGGATTCCCAGCTCGTTTCTGATCCGCATCGCGGGCGGGCGCAACGTCGTCTTTCTGACCACCGGCCTGCTGCTGATCCCGGCCCTCGGTGTCGGGCTGGCGCTCAAGAACCCCGACACACCGCTGTGGATCTTTCAGGTGCTGGCCGCTCTCTCGGGTATCGGTGGCGGCAACTTCGCCTCGTCGATGTCCAACATCAGTTTCTTTTTTCCCAAGCGGATGCAGGGAATGTCGCTCGGCCTCAACGCGGGTCTCGGCAATCTGGGCGTCAGCGTCATGCAGGTCCTGATCCCCTTTGTCATGACCTTTGGTCTGTTCGGCGCTATCGGCGGTGAGGGTCACCCGGTACCCGCCGAGCCCGGCGCGGTCAGCTTTATCCAGAACGCCGGCTTTGTCTGGGTGCCGATCCTGCTGGTGCTCGGGATCGCCGGTTTTTTTGGCATGAACAACATCACCACCGAGTGGGTCTCGCCCAACCTGCGCTCGACGGCCGGGGCGATTCTCAAGGTGCTGAGCCTTCTCGGCGTAGGCCTGGCGTGTGCCGCGGGCGGGCTCTTTCTATTGCTCGGCCTGGGCGTCTCCAAGTGGATCGTGCTGCCGCTGGTGATCGCGGCTACGGTGTTTGCGATGCGGCTGATCCCAGGCGATATCCAAACCGAGCTCAAGCACCAGTTCGCCATCTTCGACAACAAGCACACCTGGATCATGACCGTCATCTACACGATGACCTTTGGGTCCTTTATCGGGTTCTCGGCCGCTTTTCCTCTCGCGATCAAGGTGATCTTCGGCTTTGTGCACGACGCCTCCGGAGCGGACCTGGGCGCCAACCCAAACGCGCCCAATGTGTACGCTTATGCCTGGCTGGGACCGCTGGTGGGGTCCCTGTTGCGCCCGGTGGGTGGGTGGATCTCGGACATGAAGATCGGGGGGGCCAAGATCACCCAGGCCATCACCCTGGTGATGATCGCGTCGACCCTGGGCGTGGCGCACTACATGATCCAGGCCTACCGCTCGCCGACGCCCGAGCAGTTCTTTGTCCCGTTTCTTGTCCTGTTTCTGGTGCTCTTCGCGGCCACAGGAGTCGGCAACGGCTCCACGTTTCGCTCCATGGGCGTGATGTTCGACCAGGAACAGGCCGGGCCCGTGCTGGGCTGGACCTCGGCGGTCGCCGCCTACGGGGCCTTCATCATCCCCAAGGTCATCGGCGAGCAGATCAAGCTGGGCGTGCCGGAAAGAGCCCTGTGGGGCTTCGCGGTCTTTTACGCCGTGTGCCTGGTCCTCAATTGGTGGTACTACGCTCGGCGTGGCGCCGAGATCCGGTGCTGACCCAAGATTGGCGCTGCCTTCTCGCTAGCGTTCGATCCCGAGTCGTTGAGCCGCAGCCGGACCGGGGAGGATCCGGCTTTGCGCGGCTACCGGTCTTGGTGGAGCGATGGCACGGCCTGCTCACTCGACTTGGAGTGTCCTGGGGTCTGATCCTCAAAACGAGAATCGCGCCGCCAGGCTGATGTTGCGTCCCGGCAGGGGCACGTCGTCCTTGACAAAGGAGATGTGGTTGCGGGCGTCCTCGTCGCCCAGGTTGGTGCCCCGTAGGATCACGTCGAGAAACTGCTCAGCGAAGAAAAACCGGTAGCTCACGCTGGCGTTGATCAGTGTGTAGCCGTCGGTCGGGGTCTCGTTCTCGGCGATCCGGTTCTGGTCGCCGACGAACCTCACTTCGGCGGCGGCACGCAGGCGGTCGCCTCGGTGATGGACCCCCAGCCCGAAGCGTTGTGGCGGGATCCGCGGCAGGTCGCCGCCGTCATCGAACTCGGCGCGGACCATATCCCAGAGCAGGTCGAGGTCCCATGAGGAGTGGTCGCGCTGGGCGAGCGCGATCGAAAGATCCAGCTCGGCGCCCCAGAAGTCGGCGTCGGCCTGCGAATACCTGAGAACCGGGAAGCCTTCGATTTCGTCTCCGGTAAAGCGTTGGAAGATGAAGTCGGAGAACTGGTTGTAGAACAGGTTGAACGCGCCCGTCACCTTGCCGGCGGTCTTACGCAGGGACAGATCGACTCCCAGCGCGGTCTCTTCGTCCAGAGTCGCGTCGCCCTGCTCGAACGCCGAGGTGGCGAAATGCAGCCCCTCGGAATAGAGCTCTTCGCTGTTGGGCATCTTGACCGATCGTGCCAGTGAGGCGCCCAGCGAGTAGTTCTCGGACTGCTGCCAGACGATGCCATACGACCCGGACAGGCCATCAAAGCTGCGGTCGGGGCGGGTCGGATCTCCAACCGTCGTGTCCTGAGTCTCCCAGCGCGCGCCGAACTGGTAACGGATGGGCCCGTCGCCCAGCTCTTGGAAGGTAAAGACACCAATGTTCTCGGTCTCGGCCTGGGGGATGAACGCCTCTTCTCCGATCGCGTTGAGGTCGCGGTTTTTGATCTGGACGCCGAAAGAGCCGGTGTGGGATCCGCGGGCTTTCTGAATGATCTCGACTCGACCTTCCCAAGCGTCGTTGAAAAACGAAGTGCCGACCTCGCCGGGGCCTTCGAGCTCATCGTGCTCGTAGTCGACGACGCCGAGGCGGAACTTGGCGGCGCGGAAGGCCCCAAAAGGCCGGGTGATCGCTCCCTTGACGTCGTAGCGGCGCTGCTCCATGTCGATGCGGATGCCCTCCTCGCCGTGTCCTTCCTCTTGCTCGCCTTCCTCTTCTTCTCCGTGTTCTTCTTCGTGCTCGCCGCCGGGGATGCCGTATTCCGAATCGAGACCTCGAACGGAGACTCCCAGAAATCCGCTGTCGCCAAAGAAGTAGGTCCCGCCGATGCCCCCGCCGCCCGAAACGATGTCGCTGTTGGCCAGGACTCCGAAGACGGGCTCTTCTTCTTCCTCGTGCTCTCCCTCCTCCTCTTCGTGCTCTTCGCCTTCCAGCGAGGCAAATCCCGGGATCTCGTAGTCGTCGGTCTCTCGGGTCTGGAGATCGGCGTGCCAGGCCCAGCGTCCGCCCCCGCCGTTGAGGCTCGCAGCGGCCGCCCTCTCGTCGGCGGCCGAGCCGCCGCGGAGATCGATCGTGCCCGAGAAGGCCTCGGTGGCGCGGAACTCGGGGATCCTCTGGTCGAGCACGTTGACCACGCCGCCGATGGCGTTACTGCCATAGAGCAGGGAAGCGGGGCCGCGGACGACCTCGATGCGCTCGGCCGAAAGCGGATCGACCGCCACCGCGTGATCCGGGCTGGTCGTGGACACGTCCAGCGTGTCGAGACCGTTTTCCATCGTCTTGACGCGGTCGCCGGCCAGACCGCGGATGACCGGCCGGCTCGCGCCGGGCGCGAAATAGGTCGAGCTCACCCCCGCCTCCTGGGCGAGGGTCTCGCCGATCGACGGCTCCAGCCGGGCAACCAGCTCGTCGCCGCCCAAGATGTTGACCGGTGACGCGAGGTCGAGCTCTCCCCGGCTGTCCGGGGAAGCCGTCACCACGATCTGCTCCGAGTGCACCCGGCTGACGATCACGATCTCGACCTCGGTAGTCTCGCCCGCGATCACGCTGACGCGCTCGACACCCCGAGCGTGCCGGACGCTGGAGACTTCGAGGAGCTGAGTCCCGGCCGGGACGGCCGACAGTTGAAACGAGCCGTCTTCGGCGGCCCGTACTCGAATCGTGGTGCCGGCGACGGTGACGACAGCGTCCGATACCGGCTCGCCATCGGCGGTTACCACGCGTCCAGAAATGGCACCGCGCTCCTGGGCGGAAAGGCCGGCGGATAAAAGAAACAAACCAACAACGACAAAGCCGCGGAAAAGAAAAGCACGTCTGAACAACATCGGTCTGAGCCTCCCTTGAAGGTATTTGTTGGGGCGGGGCGGCTGGGCCGCCCAGCGAGTTGCGGGCCCGCTTGACGCGGCGCCCGGCTAGCTCGGAGCCTGTATGCGGTCTCCGAGTCCGGAGAGGTGCCTCAGACCCGAGGCGGGGCGCGGGAGGCTGGAAGCTGGCAGACGTCGACCGAGGAGCGCCGGTCCGGGCCGACGATGGAGGCGCGACCGCACGGCTCCGCGATCCCGAGGGCCATCCGCAGCGAGGCCTTGACTCGAGGCGGATGTCGGAGCAGGCAACCGATGCAGGGCGAGGTGGCGACGGCTGTCGCGTCCTCGACGTGGAGCGTCCGATCCGGACGGCTGTGGCCGGTCTCGAACGTCGGGAGATCGGAGTGCCCCGAGCCGATGGCCAGCACGTCGTGGCCGTGGCCGTCGGCCACCAGGCCGCCAACGGCGAGCGCCGCGAGCAGGAGAGTCGCAGCGGCGGATCGGGCTCGAAGACCTCCCATCTCGGAAGAAGTCTACGCGAGAAAAGAACATTGTGGCAAGAATAAAGGGTTCTCTCTCGTATTTCCGGGTATGCGAGGCGTTGACAAGCTGGGCTTGGTGTCGCACAATATACACATGAAACGCACAAACCTTGTGCTTCAAGAGGACCTACTGGAAGAGGCCTTACGGCTCGGTGGCGAGCGAACCTACTCGCGGACGGTCGAGCGGGCTCTCGAGGATTTTGTCCGCCGGATCAAGGCGCGGCGCATCCTGGAGCTCCGCGGTACCGGTCTTTGGGAGGGTGACTTGGCCGAAATGCGTAGAGACCCACGTGGGGCCTCAAAAAAAGCGCGTGGGAAGCGGCGTGCTGCTCCTTGACACCTCGGCGTGGGTGGAGTTCCTCCGGCGAGACGGCAAGTTCGATCTCGAAGCCGAGCTCGAGTTCGACGAGGTCGTTACCTGTCTTCCGGTCGTTCGGGAAGTCCTCCAGGGGTTTGGCGACGAGCGCGCTTATCGGCAGGCCCGTGAAGCGATGCTGTCTCTTCCGATGGTCGAGTCCCCCTTGGAAGAAGCGCTTTTTGTCGAGGCCGCCGACCTGTTCCGCGCCGCCCGCCGTGCCGGCTTCACCGTACGCTCCGGTGTTGATTGCCTGATCGCGGCCTGCGGGCTGCGACATGCCCTGCCCGTGGTCCACTTCGACCGGGACTTCGACGCGCTGGCTCGCGTATCTGCGCTCGAGTCGCGGAATCTGCGGTCCGGCTAGTAGCGCGAGTCGCCCAGCCGCCCCAGGGCTGCCCGGCTCTTAGATCCCTCTTGACTTTTGACTCGGAAAGTAAGAAGAAGGGGCGACCGCTGACCGTTCTTGGGGGGTCGCAAGCGGCAGAGGTCTCTGTTCATGTCCGAGTTGACACCAGAGCGCTGGCGCGAGGTTTCCGCGCTTCTCGATCGAGTCCTGAGGGTCGAGCCGGCCGAGCGCCAGTCGTGGCTCGAGCGCGAGGTCGCGGACACCCGTATTCGGGCCGAGGTCGCCGAGCTGGCCTCAAGCGCCGAGCGGGCGCCGGGTGTTTTGGACGGCGCGGCCGGTGCTCATATGGCGACGCTGCTCCGCGAGGAGGGTCTCACCAAAGAACCATCGGATGCACCCGGTAGCCGTATCGGCCCCTACCGGATTGTGCGGGAGATCGGCCGCGGCGGTATGGGCATTGTCTACCTGGCCATGCGCGCCGACGGCCAGTTCGAGAACAGGGTGGCGCTCAAACTCGTCAAACCGGGCTTCGACGGCCGCGAGATCGTACGCAGGTTTGAGCGCGAGAGGCGAATTGCCGCCAGGTTGGAGCATCCGGCCATCGCTCGGCTCTTCGACGGCGGCCTTTCCGATGACGGTCGGCCGTATTTCGCCATGGAGTTCGTCGATGGCGAGCCGCTGGCCGAGTATTGCGACCGCAATGTCCTTTCGATCGAAGACAGGCTCCGGCTCTTTTCGCGGGTGTGCGAAGCGGTTCAATACGCACACAGTCGTCTGGTTGTCCACCGGGATCTAAAGCCTTCGAACATCATGGTCACCGCCGACGGCGACCTCAAGCTGGTTGACTTCGGGGTTGCCAAGCTGCTCTTTGACGAGGGCGAGCCGCTCGACCTGACTTCGCCCGGAGAGCGATTTCCTTTGACCCCGGCGTACGCGGCACCCGAGCAGTTCAGTGGCGAGCCGGTGACGGCCGCGACCGATGTCTATGCGCTGGGACTTGTCCTTTATGAGTTGCTCGTCGGCCAGCGACCGTTTGCCGGGTCGGAGGGAAACGCCCGGAAGCTCGAGCGGGCGACCTTGGAGACGGACCCGACGCCGCCGTCGCGAATCGCAGCAAAATCGCCACTCGCGCTCACTCACGAGCTGTCCGAAACAACGGCGGGGCAGGCGGCTGCAAGAGGTGTTTCTGCGCGGAGCCTGGCTCGTCGTCTGGAGGGCGATCTGGACGCGATCGTCCTGACCGCGCTGCGCAAAGAGCCGGCGGCCCGGTACCCTTCCGCCGAAGCCCTGCGAGCGGACATCGCCAGCCATCTCGCACATCGTCCGATCCAGGCACGCCGGGAGACCAGGCTCGCTCGCGTCGCCAAGTTCGTCCGGCGGCATCGGACCGGAGTTGCAGCTACGACACTTCTCGCGTTGTCGATCGCAGCCGGCTTCACGGGGACCGCCTGGCAAGCCCGCCAAAAAACCCTCGAGGCCGAGAAGGCCCAACAGGTCACGGATTTCCTCACCGGTCTGTTCGAGGCGGCCGATCCGGCGCGGGCGAAGGGCAAGGAGATGACCGTCAGAGAGGTCGTCGAGCTGGGTGGGGCGCGTATCGAGCGTGAGCTCGCGGGCCAGCCCGAGCTCCAGGCGGAGATGGAGCTGGTTCTGGGCCGGATCACCCACAAGCTGGGGCACTCCGAAGAGGCCTTGGCGATGCTCGACCGGAGCCTCGCCGGCTCGTCGGCCGGCGGCGGCCCGTCGTCACGCAAGACCCACGCGGACGCGCTTCGAGCCAAGGGCGCCGCGCTGGTCGAGCTGGGCCGTGCAGAAGAAGCGGAGCCCGTCCTGCGAGCGGCGATAGCCGAACGCGAGGAGCTCCCCGCCCGCGGCAGGAATCTCGAGATCGCGGAGGATCTCGATGAGCTTTCGATCGCTCTCGACGCGCTCGGACGGCTCGAGGAATCGGAGGCCGCGGTCTACAGGGCCTTCGAGCTGCGTTTGCCCACGCTCGGTCCGGATCATCCGGGCGTGGCGAGCTCGTACAACAACCTGGCGGTCATCCAACGTCAGTTGGGGAAGCTGGACCAAGCGGAAGGAAACTACGAAAAAGCACTTGCGATTCGCATCCCCGCGCTGGGAAAAGAGCACCCCGAGACCGCGGATACATTGAACAACCTGGGTGGGCTGCTGTACTACCGCGGTCGTTACGCCGAAGCGGTCGTGGCGTTTGAGGAGGTGTACGCAATCTACACTCGTCTCTACGGCGCGGAGCACCCGCGAACGGTCACCGGGGCCAACAACCTGGCCGTAGCGCTCTTGAAGCTCGGGGAGATTGCCCGCGCGGAGACGCTCTTTGATTCGGTTCTCGTTTACTGGCGAGAGACCGCGGGTGACAAACACCCCAACGCGCTTATGACCCTGGGCAACCTTGGCTTGTTGTACCAGATTCGCGGGGAGGCCCTGCGCGCGGAGAAAACGCACAATTTCGTCGTGGAAAATTGTAGGTCCGTTCTCGGGCGGGAACATCCGGTCACCGCCGTCCTCACTCTGCGACTCGCCTCGGTTTTCCGAGAGCTCGGACGCCACTCACAGGCGAGAGATCTGGTCGGGCACGCTCTCGGCGTGCTTGAGGAGGTCTATGGGCCCGAGCATCTGCACGTCGCCGCCGGCCTCGAAGAGCTCGGCCGGATCGAGTCCGAGCTTGGCCAGGCCGCCCGGGCCGAAGAACATCTGCGACAAGCGGTCGCGATCCGCAGAGCACAGGTCGGCGCGGAGGCTTTCGAGACGCTTGCCGCAAGAACGGCCTTGGCGTCGGTTCTTCGCGACCTGCGGGATCAGGCCGAGTCGGAGCGTCTTCTGGCCGCCGACCTTGCCACCGGCCGCGAGGTGTTGCCCGAAAACCACCCCGTACTCATCGATCTGCTACTCGAGCTCGGGCGGACACTGGGCGCCGCGAATCGCATCGCCGAGGCCGAACCGCTTCTCCGGGAGGCCCAGACGCTCGCGGCCCGGCGGTATGGCGCCGAAAGCTGGCGCACCGCCCAGGTCGAGCTGCGGCTTGCTGAACTGCTGGCCGCCACCGGGCGGGCGCAGGAAGCCGGCGAACTCGCGGCCGGGGCGTACGCCGTCTTCGCAGACCAACTCGGAGTCGATCACCCCCTGGCCCGCGCCGCCAGAGACCTGCGAGGCAACGCTTCCGGCTGACGCCCTCAAGGGATCGATACACTCGAACCGGTTTCGGGATCCAGAACCACGCTGAACGTGGCGTTCTCGCGGACGGTAAAGCCGTTGAACAGCGCTACGGAGTCCCGCACCCGGAAGGTGTGCACAGCCCCCGGTTGCACCTCCACGGCGGGACCCGCAAGGATGCGGTGGCATGCGGCGGTCTCGCCGTTGCCCAGCGCGGTGTTTGTAATCAATAAGTTCATCCCCTCGGTGTCGCACGGCAGAACCTCCACCGCGCCGATGTCGCAGATCACGGCTGAAGGGACGTCCCCATCAAGAGGCCGGGGCACGTTTCTCTGATCGGGACCTACGCAGGTCACGTTGTTTCCCGCATCGATGACCGGGCTCTGCGGGCCCGGGACGTAGCTGTGAGTGGTGCCGCCGGCGAGCCCGAACGGCCCCAGCAGCGGATCGGTATTGGGTAGATCCGGACCTAGACCGTTGAGCCCGCAACTGCCGTCGCTGTCCAGGTTGTTGTTGTTTGCAACGGCGATCGCGGCGCCGTCGATAAAGCAATCTTGGATGCTGTTGTGCGCCAGAATCGAATTCTTGATATTCGGCGAGCCAAAGCTGTCCGGGTCTTCAAAATCGAGCCCGACGCCATTTTCGACGATCGTCACGTTTCGCAAGGAGAGGCTGTGAGAAGTGGCGCCGTCATCAAACGACAGAATGGCGGTGTTGTCGTTGTTCGACAGCGTGCTGTTGCGAATGGTGAGGCCGCCCCGGTTGTGAACCGCAGATCGGAAGTTACCGGGCGTCAGGTCGCGGTTGGCAAAGATGCTGCTTCCGGTAATCACCATGGTGCCGTAGTTCCAGATCGCCGTTCCGTTGAGCTCCGAGCGGTTACCCTCGATCTCGCAGGCGTCGATCGAAGAAGCGCCGGTGGCTGCCAGGTCAGCGTACAGCCCGCCGCCCCAATGATTCGCGGTGTTGCCGTAGATCCGGCAATTCACCAGATCCAGACCTCTTCCCGTGTCGTCGAGAATGCCGCCGCCGCTTTGATCGCCGGGAGCCGCAGCCACGCCGCCGGTAATCTGCAAGTTCGCGATGGTGAGCACTGCTGGAAAATGCACGTGGAAGACCCGATCGATCCCTCCGCCGTCCACGGTCGGCCGGGCCGCCGGCGAGGGCGGCGAGAAACCACCGATCCCGACGTCCTCGAGGATGTCGAGATCGCCGGTCCCCGCGCCGTCCTCGTCTCGGCCCGCTCGGGTGAGGACGAGGTGCCAGCCGTTCGGGATGATGATCACGTCGGCCCCGGGGAGAGCGTTGGCCTCCTGAACGGCAGCGCGCAGGGTGCATCGCTGTCCGACCGGGAAGATGAACCCCAGCTCACACTTTCCGTCGCCGGGAACCAGGTCGGGCAGGTCGAGCGTCTGATCGACGACAAACAAGGCGGCGCCCGACGGCACGGCCAGCGCGGCGAGCAGCACCGCAATCAAAGACGTTTTTTTTCGGCTCATAGACCGGCCCCCGTTGCTGCCAGACGTTCGATTGCCAGCCCGGCGAGAGCGCGAGCCTGCTCGGCTGTGTTGGCTCGAGTGTCGAGATAGAGATCGCCCTCGAGGAGGACGTTCACCTGGAAATAGGCCCCGGCACGGGTCAGATTGGCCGCATCGCCCAGACCCGAGACCTCTTCGCTCTCGCCTTTCGCCTCGGGCGACCAGAGTTGCGGCGGATAGGCCCAGACCATCGCGTAGTCCGAGAAACCGTCACCACGCTCGAACCTGTACGTGCAGTCCGAAGCCCACTGGCCCATGCTGGCTTCGCCCGTCGCTGAGTCCTGCGCGTAGCCCAGGATCTCCGCGACCGCCGGGACGGGTACCAGTTGGCACAGATCGAGGGATTTGAAGCCGCGGACGCCACCCGAGCTCCCGCCAGCCGGAGGCTCGGCGGCAAGCTCCGCGGTATCGGGCCGCCCTTCGTGTGCCGAGCCGCAGGCGAGAAACAGCCCCGCGATAAGCCAGCCCGCGAGGAACGGATTGTGGTTTGGGGCCACCGAGTGCTTCGACATGATCTCGACCTCCGCACCTCTAACGGAAAAGAGTTGCGAAAGGGGTCAACCCCGGCTAGCCTGTTGTGGAAGTTCGAGAGTGGGATGAGCGCGGACACGCCGGAGAGCGAGATCACCAGACTTCTCGAAGCCTGGCAGGCCGGCAACGCCTCCGCCGCGGAGGGACTGTTTGCCGTGGTCTACGATGAGCTTCGCGTGCTCGCCCGGCGTCAGTTGGCCCGTGGCTCGAGCAAGACCCTCCAGACGACCGCGGTGGTCAACGAGGCCTACCTCAAGCTGGTTGACAGCTCGAGTCTGAGCTTTGTCAACCGGGGGCACTTCTACGCCATCGCCTCGAAGGCCATGCGCCAGATTCTGGTGGACTACGCTCGGCGCGGCGCGGCCCGCAAGCGAGGCGGCGATCGGGTGCGGGTTGACTTGGACGAGAACCAGGTTTCGATCGAGGAGCGCGCCGCCGACGTCCTGGCCATCCACGAAGCGCTGACAAGGCTCGAGGAGCTCGATGCGAGGCTCGGCCGGATTGTCGAGATGCGGTTCTTCGCGGGTCTCTCGGTCGAGGAGACGGCGGGAGTCCTGGACGCGTCGCCGAGCACCGTCAAGCGCGACTGGCGCAAGGCGCGTGCCTTTCTCTACCGGGAGCTGGCAGCCTCCGGCGAGAGTCCAGAGGGTCGTTGGCGAGCTTGAACGGTCAGGGTCTCGCGCTTTCGCAATGCTAGACTTTTTCGCCTCCGTTTTTGTCATCCCAACAGCGCGCCGGCCCAGAGCCGGCACCCGGATCTGATGATCGGTTCGACCGTCTCTCACTACAAGATCCTCGCCAAGCTCGGGGGCGGCGGCATGGGGGTGGTCTACGAGGCCGAAGACCAGGTGCTCGGCCGCAAGGTGGCGCTCAAGTTTCTGCCCGACGAGCTGGCCGAGGACACGGACGCTCTGGCGCGGTTCGAGCGCGAGGCGCGAGCGGCCTCGGCGCTCAACCATCCCCACATCTGCGTCATCCATGCCATGGGAGAGGAGGACGGCCGGTCTTTTATCGTCATGGAGCTGATGGAGGGGCAGACCCTCAAATACCTGTCCGCGGGTGAGCCCATGGAGATCGGCCGGCTGGTACGGATCGGCGCCCAGGTGGCGGATGCCCTCGAAGCCGCCCACGGCGCGGGGGTCATCCACCGGGACATCAAGCCGGCCAACCTTTTTGTCACTTCCCGCGGTGACGCCAAGATGCTGGATTTCGGCCTCGCCAAGGTCAGCGAAGAGCGGGCGCGCCGCGAGTCGCGGGAGGCCGAGACCGACCTCGAGACCATGCTGGCACCGGATGACTTGACCGCCCCCGGAACGTCGATGGGCACGATCGGCTACATGTCGCCCGAGCAGGTGCGGGGCGAGGAGATCGATCACCGAACCGATCTCTTCTCGCTGGGTGTGGTGCTCTACGAGCTCGGCACCGGCAAGCCGCCGTTTGCCGGCACGACCTCCGGGGTGGTCTTCGATCAGATCCTCAACAAGGCCCCGATCCCGGCCGGGCGCATCAACCCCGAGCTGCCCGACGAGCTCGGGCACATCCTCGACAAGGCTCTGGAGAAGGACAAGTCACTCCGCTACCAGAGCGCCTCCGAGCTCAAGGCGGACCTGCTGCGCCTCGAACGGGACTCGACCGTGGCGATCACGGCGCCGGTCACCGTGGCGGCCGAGCCGTCGCGCGCGCCCTCGCGCAAGGGCCTCTGGATAGCTCTCGGCGCGGCAGCGTTGGCCGCGGTCCTGGCGGGGGGGCTGTTTTTGGGTAGGAAGACCGACCCGGCCGGCGGAACCAGAGATCAGCCGGCAGTTGCCGCACCCTCGCCGGCTTATAGCGATTCCGCGTCTATCGCGGTGTTGCCCTTTGTCGACATGAGCCCGGCCAAGGACCAGGAGTACTTTGCCGACGGCCTCACCGAGGAGTTGTTGAACGTCCTGGTTCAGATTCGCGACCTCAAGGTAGCCGGACGGACGTCGTCGTTTCACTACAAGGGGCGCACCGAGGATCTGCGGGTGATCGGTGAGACGCTGGGCGTGGCGTCGATCCTCGAGGGGAGCGTGCGCAAGGCCGGCGACCGGATTCGCATCACCGCCCAGCTCATCAATGCGGCTGATGGTTTCCACCTCTGGTCCGAGAGCTACGATCGGACGCTCGACGACATCTTTGCGGTCCAGGACGACATCGCCGCCTCGGTGGCGGAGGCGCTCGAGGTCGAGCTGTTCGGCGGTGGGACGAGCGAGTCCGAAAAGAGCACCCCGAGCGCCGAGGTCCACAACCTCGTTCTGCAGAGCGTGCACTTCGCAAGGCGCTTTACCGAGCCCAGCCTGGCCAAGGCGGCCGAGTACTTGGAAGAAGCACTGGCGCTCGACTCCGAACACGCCCCGGCTTGGGCCGCTCTGGCGAGCGTTCGGCATCTCCAGGCCGGCCAGGCATACATCCCCATGGGCGAAGGCGTCCGGCTGGCGCGGCAAGCGGCCACCCGCGCGGTCGAGCTGGACCCGGACCTGGCCGAGGGCTGGCTCGCTCTGGGCGAGCTCAAGACGAGTTTTGACTGGGATTGGGCCGGCGCCGAGTCGGCGTTTGACCGAGCCCGCTCGCTGGCCCCCGGCAACGCGGATGTTCTCACCGGAGCCGCCAGTCTTCTCGCGAAGCTGGGCCGTCTCGAGGAAGCGATCGAGATCGGCCGGCGAGCGGTCGAGCTCGACCCGCTCAACGGCGGACCCCGCTTCCGGCTGGCGGCGATCTTGAGCGGCGCGCGGCGCTGGGAGGGAGCGGAAACCCAGTACCGAAAGCTCCTGGAGCTGAACCCGGACGTCCCGGTTGTTCACACCAGCCTGGCCGCCATCGAGCTGGGGCGGTCGCGTCCCGAGGCGGCGCTCGAGGAAGTCGAGCAGGAGACCTCGCCGGTATGGCGAACGATCGGGTTGGCGTTTGTCTACCATGACTTGGGGCGCTCGGAAGAGGCCGATACGGCGTTGGAGCAAATCAAGGAAGAGCACGGAGATAACGCGGCGTTTCAGATCGCGGCGGTCCACGCATACCGCAACGAGCCCGACGCGGCCTTCGAGTGGCTCGAGCGCGGGTACGTGCACCGCGACCCCGGGGTGGCGTCGGTCAAAACGGCTCCGGCTCTCGCGAGCCTCCACGACGATCCCCGCTGGGCGGCTTTTCTCCGCAAGATGGGTCTGCCGGAGTAAGAGCTAGTCCGAGCCGCTCTGTCCTACTCGCCGGCTTCGCCCAGCTCGGAGCGGAGCTCCTGGAACGTGGCGACGCCCTTTTGATCGAGAAGGCGCACCAGGCTGCGGACCACGGTGGCCACCTCGTCGACCCGCGGGCCGGGGCTCAGCAGGTCGGTAAGGAGATCTGTCGAGGGATCTTCGGCGATGACTTCGCCTTTGGTGGCCTTGGCGAGGCGCCACCGTTTTTCCACTTCGGTCTCGCCGGAAAAGAACTCCCTGGGGTCGATCTCGAGATGTTCGAGGATCTCGATGATGGTCTCGATCGGCAGCCGTTTGTTGCCGCGCAGGGCGTCACCAAAGTACCCCCTCGTCCGGCCGCTCTCCTGTTCGAGGGCGGTGACAGAGATCTCGTGCAGCTCGAGCAGGTAGCGGATCCGCTCGACCAGTTCGTCCCGGTAGGGATGTCCCTTGGCCATTGCCGATCATCTTGGCACCCGTCGAATCGCGAGCGGGAGTTTGCAGAGAATGCCGTCAGAGACAGAACAAGACTGCGAAACCAGCCGTTAGCGACAGAATAAAGTCGCCAGGTGGGGACTTTTTTTCCTATCGCGCGCGCCGCCGGTCCCCCCGACTTTCGATTTCCCGCCATTCCGCCTGGTTCCCAGTCGTGGCACGGGCGTTGCTCTTTTGGCCGTCGGCCGCGAGCGACCCGGTGCCGGGACATCGCGGCCGACGAGCTTCAACGCAACAAGAGCTCGGGAGGCTCGGCACCGGGTCTTCCGACCGGAGGGGAGATCGATATGAGAAGCAAGAACAAACTCACCATCGCACTCACGACGGCGCTCCTCGTCTTCGTTTCGGCGGCGATCGCCGTCTCCCAGGAAGCGGAGCTCGAGGAGGAGGTCACGCTCCTCGGCCAGCTTTCGGAGGACGCGGACGGCGGTTATGTCCTGGTCGACCCGGAGAGTGGTGACGAGGTCTCATTGCGAGGCCAGGAGGAGGCTCTCGCCGAGCACCTGGGATCCGCCGTCGCCGTGACCGGCCGCTGGGCCGAAGACGACGAGGCCGGTCCATACTTCGCGGTCTCGGCGGTCGAGGCCCAAGAGGCCTAGCCCCGGACCGGACCGCCTTGCGGCGCCCCCGATCGGCGACTCGCCGGGGGGCGCCCTTTTTGTTTTGGCCGGGGACGGCCCGGATGATTTTTCCGCCTCGTGCGGTGGGGGAGTGCGCACGACATCGACCGGCAAAGAGAAAAGAACAAGCTCTCCCGACAGGCGTTGGATCGACACGGGGTTGGCGCGAGGGTTGCTAGTCGTCAACGGCAAGCCGGCGGGGAATACGGGACACGGCGGGCCGGATGTGACGGATTGCATAGTGCCGTTGCGTACAGAGGCTTTTAAGTAGACGTCCGACGACCCGCGATGCCCAGCCCCGCTCACAAACCCGGTCGAGGCCGCCAGGAGCTGATGCGGGAGATGGCTCGCTCGGGGAACCGGCGGGACAATGGAGAAGTGGCCGAAGTGGCGACGGCTCCGCTGCCGCGCTCGGTGCGCAGGATCTTCGGCGACGTTGCCATGCGCCGTGGGGAAGGGGCGGCGGAGGCTGAACCGGTCGCGCGGACCGCTTCTCGGGCCGTGATCACTCCGCCGCTGGCGGTCATCCTTCTCAACCGCGCGGGATTTGGTCCCCGGCCGGGCGACCTCGCCGCTTTTGATGCGCTGGGGGCCAACGACGATGAGCGCCTGACGGCTTGGGTCGATCGGCAACTCGACCCCAGCTCGATCGACGACGGTGCCGCCGATGCGCGCATCACGACGTCGGGGTACACCACGCTCGGTAAGTCGCTTGCACAGCTCTGGGCCGACCATGTGGTGGCGGACCCCGAATGGAGCGAACGGATCCGGCCCGCCACCGAGACGACCCTGGCGACCTTTCTGCGCGCCGTCTACAGCGAGCGGCAGCTCTTCGAGGTGATGGTCGACTTCTGGCACAACCACTTCTCGATCTACGGCTGGGAGTTCTACGAGGCTCCGACCTGGGTGTACTACGACCGAGACGTCATCCGCGCCAATGCCCTGGGCAACTTTCGCGCCATGCTGGAAGCGGTGGCGAAGAGCGCGCCGATGTTGCTGTACCTCGACAACTGGCTCAACTCAGCCGACGGCCCCAACGAGAACTACGCGCGGGAGCTGATGGAGCTCCACACGCTCGGCGATGAGAACTACTACGGCGCCGTGCCCAGGAATCAGGTGCCGACCGACGCGCAGGGTCTGCAAGCCGGGTTTGTGGACGAGGATGTCTTCGCCGTCACGCGGTGTCTCACCGGCTGGTCGATCGACGCCAACCCCTGGTGGGACTTGGAGACCGGGGACGCGAGCTTCTTCTACCGCGCCGGATGGCACGACGACTCGGCCAAGAATGTGCTGGGCGTTCAGCTTCCCGCGAGCCAACCGGCGGAAAAGGACGGCCAGGATGTGCTGGACATCCTCGCCAACCATCCGGGGACCGCGACCTTTGTGGCGCGCAAGATCTGCCGCCGTCTGATCGGTGATTTTCCGCCCGAGAGCGTCGTCAGCGCGGCCGCACAGGTCTTTCTGGCTCAGACCGCCGCTCCGGACCAGATCGCCCAGGTCGTGCGCACGGTGCTGCTGTCGGCCGAATTTCGCTCGACGTGGGCGGTCAAGGTCAAAAGACCGTTTGAGATCGTGGTGAGCGCGCTGCGCGCCGGCGGCGCGGATTTTCCGTTTGTCGACGGCGACCCGGACACCAACACGTTTGATTGGCTGTTCTACAACACAGGGCACTACCCGTTCGCCTGGCATCCACCCAACGGGTACCCGGACTTCAGCGAAGCGTGGGTGAGCTCGGGCGCCCGGGTACTGAGCTGGAAGCTCACGAACTGGCTCATCGACGTCGAAGATCCCTCCGGAAACTACCGACTGGACGCCTTTGCTCAGACCCCGGCTGGTGTGCGCTCGGCCAGCGCCCTGGCCGATTTCTGGATCGACCGTGTCTTGGGTCGTCCGATGAGCGCCGTTGACCGGCAGGAGGTGGTCGATCTCATGGCGCAAGGGGTCAACCCGGATTTTGACCTGCCGCTCGATACGGAGTCGGAGCTGCGGGACCGGTTACAGACGATGGTGGGTCTGCTTTTTGTATCGCCGGATTTTCTATGGCGTTGAGGACCCGGTAGCAGCCCGGAGAGACGAACGATGTGTGAGATCAGCCGCAGAGGGTTCATGGTCGGGTGTTCGGCGGCCATCGCCGGCCTCGCCGGTTCGCGCTTCAACACCATGGCCTTCGCGCAGACTTCCGGGAACCAGGAGGTCCTTCTGGTTCTTTTTCTGCGCGGTGGGATGGACGGGCTGACCTTGATGCCGCCCGTCGCCGGCGCGGACCGCGGCCACTACGAGGCGGCGCGATCCGAGCTCCAGGTGCCGCTGACCGGACCCAACGCGGCGCTTCCGTTGACGGCCCAGTTTGGTCTCCATCCTGCCGCCTCGCCCCTCCTGGACCTGTACCAGGACAACAAGTTGTCGATTGTGATGGCCGCGGGGATGGACGAGGCCAACCGGAGTCACTTCGAGTCGATGGAATACATGGAGTTGGGGACTCCGGGCGTTCGCACGACCCCGACCGGATGGCTCACCCGGCACCTGGCATCTTCTTCGGCGTTGCCGGAGACCTTGATCATGCCGTCGCTGGCGATGGGCGGGCTGCAGCAAACGTCGCTCCGTGGCGACCGGCAGACGGTCAACCTCGCCGACCCGGGAATCTTCGCGCTCAACACCGGTCCATGGCGTTGGCGTGACGCCCAACGCACGAGTATGCGAAAGCTCTACGAGGCCGACAGCTCCCTGCTTCACGTCACGGGTTTGCAAGCGCTCGACGCGGTGGACGTGATCGACCTTTTTGTCAACGACAGCTACACACCGGCCAACGGCGCAACTTACCCTCCCGGCGAGTTCGGCGAGCACCTCCAGGTGATCGCCCAGATGGTCAAGCTCGACATCGGCCTGCACGTCGCGACGCTCGATCTGGGCGGTTGGGACACTCACGCCAACCAGGACTACTGGCTGCCGCAACTGCTGACCGAGCTGTCCCAAGGCCTTCACGCTCTCTATACGGATCTCAACGGGGCGGGTGCCAACGACTATACCCAGAAGTTGACAGTCGTAGTCCAGAGCGAATTCGGCCGACGGTTCGTCGAGAACGCCGACGACGGCACCGACCACGGGCACGGCAACCTCATGATGGTCTTGAGCGGCAACGCATCCGGAGGTTTGCATGGGACCTGGCCGGGTCTGGCGCCGGGCGAGCTCTTCGAAGGTGATGATCTCGCCGTCACCACCGACTACCGTAGGGTTCTTTCCGAGATTCTCATCCGCCGGCTGGGGAACAACAAGCTGGGGATCGTTTTCCCGGGCTACGCGGACTATTCGCCCCTCGGCGTCGTTTCGGGAACCGATATCGAGCCCGACTACAAGGGCGGGCCTGGCTCGACCATCTTCTCTGACGGCTTTGAGTCGGGAGACACCTCGGCGTGGAACGGGGGATAGGGGTGCTCCACCTGACTCAGAGGAGGCTTGGACCGGCTTGTGGGGCGCTGGCGCTCGGTTTGCCGCTTCTCGCTTCGCCGGCCGTCGCGGGAAGCGTTCACGTGACGGCCCAAGCGGCATTTGCCGGTAGCTACGGTCTGGAAGTCGTGGTCGGCTCGGAGTGCACCGGGCCGGATACCGTCGTCCTGGCGCCGCCGCCCAGTCAGATCCAGGGGGTCTTCGAGGCCTGTCTCGATCTCTTCGCCCAGAACCTGGAGGTGATGGGGAGCGGAGCGACGTTCCGGTCGGGCGAGGTGATCTCGCTCGGAGACGGGTTCTCCGTGGCTTCGGGTGCCGACTTCTCGGCGGTGATCGACACCGCGCTGTCCTCGGATTTCGGCTCGGTCGACGATCCGTCACCGATTGCCGAAACCGCCTACCATGCCCGGCTCTACGTTCGGCTCGACAATCTCAGCCTTGGGGCCGGCGACGAGATCGAGCACTTTGTTGCCTACTCGGGGTCCGGCGCCGCGCAGTTCATTCTCACGCTGAAGAAGAACCCTGGCGGCGTCGACGCGGTTCATCTGGCGGCACGCGAAGACGGTGGCGGATTGACCCAGATGGCACCGGGTCAGGAGCTGCCGCTTGCACCCGGCTGGAACAAGATCGAGCTCGACTGGATCGCCGCGGCCGGTACCGGGGTCCTGCTGGTGTCGATCAACGACGGGACTTCTACCGGCCTCACCGGGCTGACCAACAGCGCCTCGACGATCGAGTCCGCGCGCTGGGGCGCGATCGGAGGCTCGGTGGGCTCGACCTCCGGGACCCTGCACATCGACGGTTTCGATTCCTGGCGCTAGCCTCCGCTCAGTTCCGGCTGGCCGCGCGGTAGAGCGTCCGGGTCATGCGCTCGGTGGTGATAAACGACCAGTTCCAGTCATCGTGGTAGTCGGCCAGCGGATTCGCGGCCAGGATCTCGTCCTCGGTCTTTCCGGCCTCGACCAGCGCCCGGACCCGGCCGGCCGAGTCTTTGAGCATGTCGACCGCCGTCTGCAGGTCCTGCTTGCTCGCCAGCGGGCCGTGGCCGGGGATGATCCGGGTGTCGTCGCCGGCCAGCGCCAGGATCCGCTCCTGGGCCGAGATGTAGCCGGCCACGGTGCCGCCCGAATCCTGGTCGATAAAGGGAAACAGACCGTTGAACATGACGTCGCCCACGTGGATGACGTCGTCCTCGCGGAAATGGATCACCGCGTCACCATCGGTGTGCGCGCCGGCCACGTGGAACACAAAGGCCTCGCGGCCGTTGAGATGGAAGGTGACCGAGTCGGAAAACGTGACCACCGGCAGGGCGTCTTCGGGCGCGGGAACTTCACCCTGCGCCGTGGTCATCCCTTCGCTCACCAGGCGTTTTCTCAAGTTGTCGTGGGCGACGATGGTCGCGCCCTCCTTGCCGAGCGCTTCGTTGCCGCCGATGTGGTCGCCGTGAACGTGCGTGTTGATGAGGAACTCGACCGGCTCGGTCGTCAGCTCGTCGATCGCCGATTGGAGCCGGCCAACGAGCGGCGGCAAGCCGTCGTCGATCAGGACGACACCGTCCTCGCCCATCAAGAGCCCGAGGTTGCCGCCGGCAAAGCCGCCTTCGCCGTGGATCATGTAGAGCCCCGGAGCCAGCTCGGTCGATTTGAAGGAGATTCCCGAGTCCTGGGCGGTGGCGGGGTGGGTGAGGCCTGTTAGGGCGGCCGTTAAGGCGAGCAGGGCCGGCAAGATGGTTCGAGCGCGCATCGATTCTCCTTTACGGTTCTCGTTTGAGCCCAAGAGAGTAGCAGGAGCCCAGGCGAGGGTCAGGTCCTGGGTGGCCACGGGAAGAAGGCGCTGGTCCGGCGAACGTAATCGCGGTACTGCGGCTTGGTGTCGCCGAGGCCCTTCTCGAGCAGCGCAACCCCCGAGACCTTGAGGATCAGGAAGGTCATCAGGAGGGGAGCGACGATGGTCCAGAGGGAACCGGGGGTGGCGAGCGCGAAGCAGCCGAGGCCCCACCATAGCGTGGCGTCGCCGAAGTAATTGGGATGGCGGGTGTAGCGCCACAGACCCCGATCCATGACCTTTCCTCGATTGGCGGGATCGGCCCGGGCCGGCGAGGTCTATCCGGTGGATGCCAAAGGCTTGTTCAGCCGCCCGGGGCTTGGCTCGTGGACGGGGTCGAGGGCTTGGCGGAGCTCTTCCACCTGGGTCGCTAACCGACCCAGACGGTCTTGACATTGACGAACTCGTAGAAGCCGTAGCTCCCCAGCTCGCGCCCGTAGCCCGATTCCTTGACGCCGCCAAACGGCAGCCGCGGGTCGCTGCGCACGAACGCGTTGACAAAACAGTTCCCGGCTGCGAGCTCGTGGGTCGCGATCCGGCGGCCGGCGCTCTCGTCGGCCGTAAACACGGCGGCGCCCAGCCCAAACGGGGAGTCGTTGGCGATCCGTATCGCGTCCCGGTCGTTTTTCGCCGGCAGGATCGCCGCCACCGGTCCAAAGAGCTCTTCTTCGTAGGCCGGCATCCCCGGCCGCACTCCGGTCAAGACGGTCGGCGGGTAGAACGCGCCGAGGCCGTCGGGCTTGTCTCCGCCGAGCACACAGCACGCCCCCGCGGCGACACTTGCCTGCACTTGCTCGTGGAGCTCGTCGCGCAGGTCGGCGCGCGCCATGGGGCCGACGTCGGTCGTTTCTTCGAGCGGGTCGCCCACCCGTTTGGCCGCCATCGCCGCGACCACGCGATGCTCGAACTCCTCGAGCTGGTCCCGGTTCACGATGAAACGCTTGGCGGCGATGCAGCTTTGCCCGCCGTTGATCAGCCGGCTGGTCACGCATTGCTCGGCCGCCAGATCGAGACCGGCGTCCGAGAGCACCACATAGGGGTCGCTTCCGCCGAGCTCGAGAACGGTTTTCTTGAGACACTCACCGGCCTTTTTCGCCACCGCCCGCCCGGCCGGCGTGCTGCCGGTCAGGGTGACCGCGGCGACGCGGGGATCCTCGATCAGCCCGGCCACCGAGCCGCTCCCGACGAGAAGCGTCTGAAAGACGCCTTCGGGATAGCCCGCTCGGCGCAGAACGTCTTCGATGGCGAGCGCGCAGCCGGGCACGTTGGAAGCATGTTTCAGTAGGCCGGTGTTCCCGGCGGTGACGTGCGGCGCGATAAATCGGAAAACCTGCCAGAAAGGAAAGTTCCAAGGCATCACCGCCAGCACCGGCCCCAGGGGCTCGAAGGCCACAAAACTCTCCGAGGCGTCGGTCTCGACGGGCCGCGGCTCGAGGAGCACTAGCGCCTTCTCGGCGTAGTAGCGGCACACCCAGGCGCATTTGTCGATCTCGGCGCGGCCCTCGCGAACCGGCTTGCCCATCTCCATCGCCATCAGCTCGGCGTATCGTTCTCTGTCGGTCTCGAGCACCGAGGCAGCGGCCGAGAGTAGCCCGACGCGCTCGGAGACCGCGCGCGTTTTCCACTCCCGAAAGGCGGCAACTGACTTGTCGAGCGCGGTCTCGAGCTCCCGCTCGGTGGTTTCTTCGTAAGTCCGGATGACCTCGCCGGTCGCCGGATT
The DNA here is from genome assembly GCA_965224065.1 of Candidatus Multivoradales bacterium. Taxonomy (GTDB): domain Bacteria; phylum Acidobacteriota; class Thermoanaerobaculia; order Multivoradales; family JAHEKO01; genus JAOTZA01. The sequence continues at coordinate 1,357,127 of CBDCYF010000005.1, read as the reverse complement.
CGAGCTGGTGATCGTCATGGGGCGACGAGTCTACCGGGGCTCGCGACACACGATGAGAAGGTCAGGCTAGAACCGCGAGCTGGTCAACTCGTGGTCGGCGTCAGCCCACGAGCGCTCGAACCGGCGGGCCACCACCTCGGCGTCGGCCGTCTTGCCCTGGGCTGCCAGCGCCTGACGCAGACCGAAGAGCGAGTAGCCGTTGTCGGCGTTCTTGCGCAAATCGGCCGAGTACACCACCTCGGCCTCGCCGGGGCGGCCCGCCTCCAGCAACACCGCGCCCAGGAGGTGCCGGACGGGGAAGTACCAGTCCGGGGGCTCGTTGTAGAGCAAGCCTTCCTCGAGACGCACGGCGCGCTCCAGGCGGGCCAGGGCTTCCAGGGTCTTGCCTCGCTTGGCGGCGATCTCGCCGGCGACAATCTCGCGGGCGATGGCCGTCAGGGTCTCGGCGGCGGCAAAGCCGATGTACTGCTCGGAGCGAGTGATCGTCCGGTGGGCGGCTTCGAGCGCGCGAAGCTCCTTGCGGGCCTTTCGCAGGCGGCCGGTGTGTGTATAGGCGAGGGCACGACCGTAGTGCCAGATACCGGTCATAAACCGGGATCCGATCTCGGGCTTGGGCTCGGCCAGCATCTCCTTCCACATGCCAAAGCGGACCATCGTGAACATCGGTTGGCTCAGAAAGGTTTCATAGAGACCCCAGACGTTCTTGTGAGCGGCCAGCTCGGCGGGCACCTTGTCGACGATCTTGCGCGCCGACGCCAGAGCGGCTTGCTTGCGCCCCTGCATCATGGCCGACCACGCCATGAAGTGGATGTTGTGCGGGTAGTAGTTGAGCGGGTAGATGCCCTGCGCGCGGCACTGGGTGACATAGCCCTCGTCCGCCTCGGTCGCCCTACGGTTGGCCTCATAGGAATCGGCGAACCGGCCGACGCGCATATAGATGTGCGACGGCATGTGAACCATGTGGCCGGCGCCGGGCATCAAGCCGGCCAGCATGTCGGCGTGCTTTTCACCCCGACCGGGGTGCCGGGCCTCGACGGTGTGGATGTAGTAGTGGAGGGCGCCGGCGTGCCGCGGGTTGCGATCGACCACCGACTGCAGCGTGTCGAGGATCTCTGTGGTGTGCCCCTTTGCGCTGCCATCGAGGTTCCAATAGTCCCATGGGGAGAGGTTCATCAGGGCGGCGGCGTAGAGAGTCGCGGCATCGAGATCATCCGGATAGCGATTGACGACCTCGCGCATCGCCTCCGCGTAGGCGGCGTCCAAGGGGCCGCGGTCGTCGTCCGGATCGGCCACATAGCGCTTGGCCATCGCGTCGATGTACGCGGCTTCCCGCTCGGAGACGCGGTCTTTGAGTGCCACCGCCCGCTGGATGGCGTCATGCGCCTGCGGTGCCACTTCCGGAAGCATCGGCAGGTTGAGGTTGGGTCCCAGGACCAGAGCCCAGCCCCAGTACGCCATGGCGTTGGCGGGGTCCAAACGGGCCGCCTCCTTGAAGGCGCGGAGCGCTTCGGAATGGTTGAACCCATAAGTCAGACGCATCCCCTGGTCGAAAAACGCCTGGGAATCCGGGCTGTCCGTGGTGACCGCGATGTGGTGATCGCCGAGGCCTTCGAGCCGCGGGGCGATGGGAGCGTCGGCGGTCTCGGGATCGGAGGTCAAGGCCCTCGGGTCGTGGACCTGAGCCGCGCTCGCGGCGGCGATGGCGATGGCGATGGCGATGGTAAATGCCGCGACGGCCGGGTCGGCCGCCGCGCGGGAAGCTCGGCTGCGGGTCATGTCTTCCTCCTGTTGTCGTTCCCGAGGAAGATCCTATGCCACGGAGCGGGAGCCGGTGCCCATTCGTAATGTCGAGAGCCGGGCTCCGTTTGCGCCGGTCGCGTTGCGGTATCCTGCCGGGCGCCATGCAAGTGCGAACCGCGGCCGGTGCCCTGACGCTGCCGGGGGAGTTCTACACTTCAGACGACATCTTTCGGGAAGAGGGCCGGAAGATCTTTTCCAAGTACTGGCTCTATGCGGGGCACGTGTCGAGCCTGCCCGATGCGGGCAGCTTCTTCCGGGTGACCCTGGATGGCGAGGACCTGATCGTGGTGCGGGGCCGGGGCGGCGAGATCCGGGCGTTTTTCAACGTCTGCCGTCACCGCGGGAGCCGGCTTTGCACCGACGACGAGGGGCGGTTCCGTGGCGGGATCCAGTGCCCGTACCACGCCTGGACCTATGATCTCGATGGCCGGCTCAAGGCCGCGCCCAACATGGACGAGGTGTCCGGCTTCGACAGGGCAGACTACCCGTTGCGTGCGGCGCCGACAGGGTTGTGGGAGGGGTTGATCTTTGTCAACCTTGACCCGGATCCCGAGCCGTTCGAGGATGCGTTTGGGCCATTGATCGGGCGCTTCACCGAATGGCGCATCGCCGACCTCGTATCGGTCCACCAGACGGTCTACGACGTCGACGCCAACTGGAAGCTCTTTTTTCAGAACTACAGCGAGTGCTACCACTGTCCGAACGTCCACCCGGTGCTCAACCGGCTGACGCCCTACCGGGACAGCTCCAACGATCTCGATGAAGGTCCGTTTCTGGGCGGGCCGATGAAGATGGCGCGCGGCGCCGGCGGCAGCATGACGATGAGCGGTGAGGCGTGTGCTTCGCCGCTGGGTGGGGTCGAAGGAGAAGACCTGGGTCTGGTGTACTACTACACCATCTTCCCGAGCCTGTTCCTCAGCCTTCATCCGGACTACGTGCTGATCCATCGAAGCGAGCCGCAACGGCCCGACCACACGCGCATTTACTGCGGTTGGTACTTTCATCCCGATTCGGTCGCCCGGCCGGGGTTCGATCCGGCCGGAGCGGTGGAGTTTTGGGACATGACCAACCGGGAGGACTGGCGCCTGTGTACGATTTCGCAACAGGGGATCGGCTCGAGGGCGTACCAGCCGGGTCCCTACGCCGAGCTCGAAAGCCAGCTCGCGGCCTTCGACCGCGAGTATTTGAGGGTGCTCGAAAAAATCTAGCCCGGGTCGCGGCGGAAAAAGCCCCAGCTCTCGAGGTCGCCGACCCTCTCGTGTCCGACGATCTCGTAGCCGAAGTGCCGGTAGAAAGGCACGTTGGAAGCGGTCTCGGTGGTCAGGCTCACACCGAGCGAGGCGGGGTGCGATCCGGACATCTGGTGCAAGTGATCGAGCAGCCGGCGCCCGAGTCCACGGCCGGTATGCGAGCGAAGAACCCCGATCATTCCGAGGTGGAAGTGGGGCTCGGGCCACTCGAAGTCTGCGGTCGCGGCGCCGTAGGCTTCGTAGCGCTCGCGGGCCGCCTCTCCCAGCTCCCCCCACAGCGCCGCACGGTGCTCTTCGAGCTCGGGGATCGGCTGGGGCGTCCAGGGAGTTCCGCCGCCCAGACGCGAGTCGAGTAATTGAGCCTCGCCCGGGAGGTTGATGTTGGCCATCGCGACAAAGCGCCGGTCTTCGACCACCGCCAGAACCAGATCGTCGCGGAGAAAGCGGGCGACGGTGAAGAACGAGATGAGATGGGTCAGGCGGCGCAGGTATTCGCGCTCGTCTTGGCCTTCAATATCTCCGATAATGAACCGCATCACCGGATAGTCGAAGAAGGCGTCGCATAGAACCTCGACGGCCTCGTCGAAGCGCGATCGGTCGACCGGCTGGATCGGAAGCTTCTGTGTCATCGTAATTTTTTGCTCGGCCTCGGGGACGCTCGGAGTTTACGAGAACCGACCCAGGCGCGCGTGCGGAAAATCAGGGCGGATAAAGCCCGCCGATGGGGTGGGGACGGGCGCCGTGGGCTGCGGTAGGCTCGCTCACCGTCGCGGGCAACTCCGCGAAAAGAGGGTTCGATTGATGAGAACACAAATGGGACGCTGGGCTCTATGCGTGCTGGCTCTTGTCTATGGCTCTACGTCACCTGGCACAGCGCAGGCCGCATCGTCGGAGCGAGATTTTTTGACCCGTGTCCGGCGTCTGACGTTTGAGGGCCGCCGGGCCGGCGAGGGCTATTTTTCGCCGGACGGCACAAAGATGGTTTTCCAGAGCGAGCGGTCTGCGGCCAATCCCTTCTACCAGATCTATCTGCTCGATCTCGAGACCGGAGATACCCGCCGGATCTCGCCCGGCCATGGCAAGACGACCTGCCCTTTTTTCCGTCCCGGCACCGGAGACATCCTGTTCGGTTCGACCCATCACGACCCGCGCTCGGAGGAGTACCAGAAAAAGGAGCTCGAACTTCGCGCGTCGGGCGAAGAGCGGCGTTACGCCTGGGACTACGACCCGGAGATGGAGATCTGGGTGGAGCGCGCCGAGACCGGGGAGCTCGAGCGGCTGACCCATTCGCGAGGCTATGACGCCGAGGCCAGCTACTCGCCCGATGGCGAGTGGGTCGTCTTTAGCTCGACACGCGACGCCTATCGAGGCGAGCTCGGCGACAAGGAGCGTAAGCTTCTGGAGGTCAACCCGTCGTACTTTGGCGAGATCTACATCATGCGGGCCGACGGATCGCAGCAGCGTCGTCTGACCGACGTGCCCGGCTACGATGGGGGTCCTTTTTTCTTTGCCGACGGGTCGCGGATCCTCTGGCGCCGCTTTGACCAAGAGGGCCTGATCGCGGATGTCTGGACCATGAACCCGGACGGCAGCGACCCGCGCCGGATCACCGACTTCGAATCGATGAGCTGGGCGCCCTACGCTCACCCGTCCGGCGAGTACGTTTTCTTTGCGTCCAACAAACACGGCTTTGGGAACTTCGAGGTCTTTATCGTCGACACCGAAGGAGCCAAGGAGCCCGTGCGGGTGACCTACACCGACGGCTTCGACGGCCTGCCGGTGCCGACGCCGGACGGCGAGAAGCTGACCTGGACCTCCACCCGGCACGGCGGGAAGGGGGGGCAGATCTACATCGCGGAGTGGAATCACGAGCAAGCCCGGAAGGCTCTTGAGGCCGCCCCCCTCCGGCGGAAGGGCAATCAGGAGAAATCTGGTCATGAGTGAGCGAAGACTGTCTCTGCCTCTGGCGCTTGTGCTGGTGGCTTGGGCCACCGGTTCCCTGGAAGCCGGCGAGCAGGAGCTGCGCAGCCACGTCGAATACCTTGCTTCGGAGGAGCTCGAGGGACGGCTGACCGGAACCGGTGGCGCCCGCCTGGCCGCCGAGTACCTTGTCGCCGAGCTCGAAAAACTCGGTGGTGAACCGCTTCCCGGACGGGACGGGCTGGTGCTGCCGTTTGAATTCACCGCCGGTACCCGCGACAACGGTTCGCGGCTCCGGCTTCTGGCGCCGGAGCTCGATCAGGAGTGGACCGGCGCCGAGACGATCCAGGCGCTGTCCTTTTCCGACAGTGAGGAAGTGAGCGGCCCGGTGGTTTTCGCCGGCTACGGGCTGGTGGTCCCTGAGAGCCAGAACTACCCGTACGACAGCTACGCGGCTCTCGACGTCGGGGACAAGATCGTCCTGGTTCTCCGGTACTTCCCGGAGGACGTCGATCAAGAGACCCGGTCGATCCTGTCGCGTTACTCGGGTCTGCGGTACAAGGCTCTACAAGCGCGCGAGCGTGGAGCGAAGGCCTTGCTGGTGGTGAGCGGGCCGCGTTCGCCCAACGCCGGCGAGGTCGTCCCGATGACCTTCGACACCGCGATCTCGGGGTCGGGGATCGTGGCTGCGAGTGTCAGCGGCAAGCTCGCGGAGCGTCTTTTCGAGACACTGCCCGGTAAAACCCTCGAGGAGATCCAGAAGAGCTTTGACGATGGCAACCCGCACTCGGTGGGTTTCGACATCCCGGACATCGAGGTGACCCTGGACGTCCGGGTCGAGCGCGAGAGGCAGACCGGTCAGAACGTGGTGGCGGTGTTGCGGGGTACGCGCGGTGATGGCGGCAGCGGCGACCAGGGCGAAGAAGTCGACGAGCCCTGGGTGGTGTTTGGCGCCCACTATGACCATCTGGGACGCGGCACCGGCGGCAACTCGCTCGCCCGCAAAGAAGAGGCGGGGCGCGTCCACTACGGCGCCGACGACAACGCCGCCGGCGTGGCCGCGGTCCTCGAGGCGGGCCGGTTGCTGGCGCAGTCCGAGCGCAAACGAAACGTGGTTCTCGCGTTCTGGTCGGGCGAGGAGCTGGGGGTGCTGGGCTCGGCCAAGTTTCTCCAGGAGCCACCGATCCCGGCCGAAGAGATCGCCGCGTACGTGAACCTGGACATGGTGGGCCGGATGCGGGAGAACCGGCTTACGCTTCAAGCGGTGGGGTCGAGCTCGGCCTGGCCGCGTCTGATCGAACAGTCCAACGTGCCGGTGGGATTTGACATCCAGACCGGAGAGGACCCGTATCTACCGACGGACAGCACCACCTTCAATCAGGCCTCGGTGCCGACGATTCACTTCTTTACCGGCAGTCACGAGGACTACCACCGGCCGAGCGACACCGCCGATAAGGTCAACTATGAAGATCTCGAGCGCGTGGTGCGGTTTGGCGCCTTGATGGTGGGGCGACTGGCCAACCTCGACGAGGCGCCGGATTTCATCAAGGTCGAGCCCAAGGTCGCCGAGGGCGGCGGCCGCGACGCGGTGAGGGCGTTCACCGGAACCATTCCCGACTACGCCACCGAGGTCGAGGGCCTACGCTTGGGAGGGGTTATCGGCGGCGGACCGGCCGACGAGGCGGGTCTCGCCGAGGGCGACGTCATCGTCGAGTTTGCCGGACAGACGATCACCAACATCTACGACTACACGTACGCGCTCGATGCGGTGAAGATCGGCGAGCCCACCCGGGTGGTCGTCTTGCGCGACGGCGAGCGGATCGAAGTGACGATCATCCCGCGGGCGAGAGATTAGAGGCGGGGTTCGTCCGGGGTCAACAGTGCACGAGCGGTCCTGAAGCGGCCGGCGTCCCTGCCGGCCGAAAGAACGGGCCGAGGCAAGCCCGGCCCCTACGAGGGGGTTCGTCCGGGGTCAACAGTGCACGAGCGGTCCTGAAGCGGCCGGCGTCCCTGCCGGCCGAAAGAACGGGCCGGGGCAAGCCCGGACCCTACACCGAAAGTCCCGAGGCCACCGCAGGTCCCGAGGTGGGCACCCAGTCCCGGGCGGCCACGTCAATTGTAGGGGCGGGGCTTGCCCCCGCCCGCCTAATGCAACGCCAGACCGGGATGTCCGCCCTCTCTCGGGCCGCCGATCTCGCGCGCGAGCTGGCTCGGGCCAGGGCATCCCCAGCGCTGGCTGCACTGCGAGCAGGCGAGCCCCGAGCGCATCTGCTCGGTCTGCACGACCAGAACATCGCCCTCCTCGCGCAGGTAGTCGCATTCCTTGAGCCGCGCCAGAGTCCGGGAGAGGGTCTCGGGCTGGATCGAAAGGTGCGCCGCCAGAGTGCTCTTGGGGAGCGTCAGCTCCAGCTTTTGAGGACCACCCTCGTCGCCCACCTGATCGAGAAGATAGGCCATCAGGCGCTGGGTCGCGTCCTGGAGGGTCAGTCTCTCGATGTGGTCGAGGAGCATCCGGTGACGCCGGTACATGGTGCCCATCAGACGGAAGCCGAGCTCTGCCGAACTGCGCAGAAATGAGCGAAAGTGGAGCCGGTCGATGCACAACAGGGTGCAGTCGCCAATGGCCCGGGCGTTGAGGTCGTGAAATGCCTCCTCCAGAAAGAGAAGTTCCTCGCCAAAGACCTCATCGGGTCCGACGACGGCCACGATGCTCTCGCGCCCCTCGGCCGACTGCCGGTACAGCGCGACCTGTCCCTCGCGTAACACATAGAACCAGCGCGCCGGATCGCCCTGGCGAAACACACAACGTCCGTCCTCGATTCGCTGTGACCTGGAGGCCTTTACGACCTTCTCGATCTGGTCGGGCGCGAGGTCGCGAAACAGATAGGTCTGCCCCAAATAGTCGGGCAAACGCTCCTCGCACACCAGAGCCGCGGCGTGGTCGTCGATGCAGGCCCGGCACATGCGGCGAATTCTGGATCAATTCGGTCCGATTTTCAAGCGAAAAAGAAGCTGGACGGCGGCTTGATCTAGGTCAATGACCTGCCGCCGGGGCTGCGCCATGCTTGGTTTTGGAGTGGCCCCGACTCGATGGCCGGGGCCGGCAGGAAAGACGCGGATGCAAGATCTGAATCGCTGGCTGGCAACATTGACCGCGATGGGCGTTTTGTGCGCGCCGACGCAGGCCACCGGGAGCGGCGATCCCGGGGCGTCCGAGCCCCCTGCCCAGACCGAAGACGCAAACGTCGAAGAGGACGGCAAGGCGACCGGTGAGGCCGCGGCGCCGCCGGCCGACGTGCGGCTCTTCGAGCAGCTTCTGGTCGTCGGTTCTCCCGAGGCGGCGCGGAAGGTGCCGGGCTCGGCGCACTTCATTACCGAGGCGGATCTCGACCGCCAGCAGTACGCCGACATCCACCGGGTGTTGCGGCAGACGCCCGGGATCAACATCCAGGAGGAGGACGGCTACGGTCTGCGTCCCAACATCGGGATTCGCGGCACCGGGGTCGAGCGCAGCCAGAAGGTCACGCTGCTCGAAGACGGCGTTCTCATCGCTCCCGCTCCGTACGCGGCTCCCTCCGCCTACTATTCACCGACCGCCGGCCGGATGGATAGCTTCGAGATTCGTAAGGGGTCCGGTGCGATTCGCCAGGGCCCCTATACCAACGGTGGCGCGATCAACTATCTGTCGAAGAGCATCCCGGACGGCCTCATGGGCGGAGCACGAATTGCCGTCGGCGAAGATGACCTCCAGCGGGCCCGCGCTTGGGCCGGCGGCTCGAGCGACCGGTTTGGCTGGTTGTTCGAGACCTATCAGCTCGAAACCGACGGGTTCAAGCAGCTAGACGGCGGCGGTCCGACGGGCTTCGACCTCGAGGACTATCTATTGAAGCTGAGGTTCAATAGCAGCCCGGGTGCGTCCGTTACCCAGGCCCTCGAGCTCAAGCTCGGTAGCACCGATCAGTTCGGGGATGAAACCTACCTGGGACTGGCGCAGCAGGATTTCGATCGCAACCCTTACCGGCGGTACGCCGCGTCGGCGGGGGACAACATCACCACCGATCACGAACAGGTCCAGCTCAGCTATTTTGTGCAGCCGAGCGCCCGGTTCAACTTCACCGCGACCGTCTACCGGAACGATTTTTTCCGCAACTGGTTCAAGCTGGAGAAGGTCGGGGGAGTCGGTGTCGCGAGCGTGCTGGCCGATCCCTCGGCTCACCCGGACCTGTTTGCGATTCTTCGTGGCGACGCCGACAGCGCGCCCGACGCCCTGGCGGTCCGCAACAACCGTCGCGACTACTACTCGGAGGGCGTGCAATTGGTGGCGGGACTCGAGCTGGGGCGCGGGAGTCTCGCGCACGACCTCGAGTTCGGCTTGCGTTTCCACCGCGACCAGGAGGACCGGTTCCAGGAAGAAGACCTGTTCGCGATGTCCAACGGCCGCCGGGTCTTGACCCAAACCGGAGTGCCCGGGAGCAACGCCAACCGTATCGCCGACGCCGACGCGATGGCGTTTTTTGTGCAGGACACCTTTACCACGGGCCGTTGGACCTGGACGCCGGGAGTCCGGGTGGAGTCGATCGATCTCGAGCGGCGGGATTTCGGCAAGTCCGATCCGGAGCGCACCGGAGCCGCGCTCAAGCGACGGGAGAACGATCTGACCGAGGTCATCCCGGGGTTGGGGGTCAGCTACAAGCTGAGCGATGCGTCCAGTCTCTTTTTTGGAGTTCACAGGGGCTTTTCCCCACCCAGCCCCAGCTCCACCCAGGAAGTGGAAGCGGAGGAGAGCGTCAACTACGAGCTGGGGTGGCGATGGTCAGACAATCGCGGTAATCAGCGCGATCGGCGGACGGCCGAGCTCATCGGCTTTTTCAACGACTATGACAATCTGCTCGGCAACGACACCGTTTCCGGTGGTGGTGGCGGCACCGGTGACCAGTTCAACGGGGGGGAAGTGCAGGTCCGCGGGCTGGAGGCGGGTTTTGGCGTCGACTTGGCGCGGAGCGCGCGCTCGCGGGTCCGTTTGCCGCTGCGGCTCGCCTACACCTACACCACGGCAGAGTTTCGTGACACCTTTGAGACCGGCTTCGCCGACTGGGCGCCGAGGGTCGAGCGGGGCGACCGTTTGCCGTATCTTCCCGAGCATCAGCTCTTTGCCGGCTTGAGCGTCGAAGTCGATCGCTGGGCGCTGCATCTCGACGGCACCTATACGGACGAGATGCGGACCCGCGCGGGAAGCGGCCCGGCTCCGGCGAAAGAGACGATCGACTCGCGGTTTCTCGTCGATCTCAAGGCCGAATACCAGATCGGCGAGCGTTTGAAGGTCTGGGGTCAGGTTCTCAACGCCACCGACGAAGTCTATGTGGCGGCCCGCCGCCCCGCCGGCCTGCGACCGGGGCGTCCACGCGCCGCGCTCTTGGGTGTCAGCTTCGATTTCGAGTCGGCGGGTCGATGAAGCTCAAGACCGACTGTTGTAAGAAGTACAAGCGCAGGGCCAGGGCGTGCAAGCGGTGCCCGCTGATGGCGGTCTTGGGGAAGAAAGAGCGCAAGCGGCGACTGTCCAAGGCCCGGCAGCGACTCGCCAAGGCGGCCTAGGCCGAGTCTCGATCGGCGCTACAGGCGCTCGCCGTACTTTTCCAGGTGGAGCCGTCGGGCCTGGGCGATCCAGCCGTCACGCTCGATGCGGTCGGGCTCGATTCCGAGTAACGCGGCGACCGAATCGAGGCCATAGCGATGGAAGCGGGCGATCTGGCGGTACGAGCCGATCCCGGCCTCGCGAAGCTTGCTCTCGAACCGGACCCCGATGCCGTGAATGGCGCGCAGATCGTCGCCCCCACCGAGTGAGACTTTGGTCCGAGCCTTGCGCTGGCTGGTAAGAGCCGCCCGCCGCGTGTCGCCGGCGGTATGTACCTGGTTCCGTCCGGCGTTCTTGGCCGCATAGAGCGCCGCGTCCGCCGCCTGGAGAAGCCGGACACTGGTGTCCGCATCGTGCGGAAAGGTGGCGATGCCACCGCTGATCGTGACCGCGCCGAGCGGCTGCTGCTCGCGGTGCGGGAAATCGTACCCCTCGATCACGGAGCGGATCTTGTCTCCGGCGGCGCGAGCCTCGTCCTCACACTGGCCCCTTAGGATGAGTAGGAACTCCTCGCCGCCGAAACGACCAAAGGTGTCGCCTTCGCGCACCTCGGTCTCGACCAGGCGAGCGAGCGTGTGCAACAGCTTGTCGCCCGCGACGTGCCCGTTGACGTCGTTGTAGTTCTTGAAGTTGTCGAGGTCGAAGATAAACACCGACACCACGCCTTCGTTCTGGCCGGCTTCATAGACCAGCTCGCCAAGACGTCGGGTGAGGACCCTCTTGTTGGGGATTCCGGTCAGGGAGTCGGTGTCCGCCGCCGTTTGGACCTTGTGCAGCGTGCTGCTGGTCCTGAGCTTCGCCGCCCCCGCCAGGGCGGTGAGCTGGAGCACATGCTTGGCATAGGAGCGCAGAAAGTGCGGCTCGCTGACCGCCAGCACGCCAAAGGTCTTCTCTCCGATGACCATGGGTGCCGCCAGATCGGTTTTGAAACCCGAGATGCCGCTGCCCATGCGCTGCGCAAGGCCCTGGCCGAAGTCTTCGCGGTCCATGACTTGGCCGGAGCGCGCCACCAGCCCCAGCTCGCCGTCGTCGATCGAGACGACCTGACCGACGCGGCCCGAGGCGATCGGTCCGGCGGCCGCCACGATCAGTTGTCGGTCTCGCTCCGGGGTGGCCTCGGTGCCGCGCCGCTGCAGCAACACCAGGGCCTCGCGGGGATTCAGGGTCTGAAGCATGATCCGCAGCAATGCCTCGGGAACACCCCGCACGTCTTGCGCCTCGTGAAGCGCGGTCGAAAGCAGCGAGAAATCGCGCAGAAACTCCCGCATGGAGTCCCGCTCCTGCGCCATCAGGCGGACCTCTTTGGATTTGTCGCGCAGGGCCTCAGCGGCACCGCCCAACCGCTTGTTGCGCTCCCAGGCGCGCAGCAGAAGACCAAACGCGACCAGGGCCGCGCCCATCAAGGCGATGACTGCAACTACGAGGATCTGTTCGGTTTCCATTGCGTGTCGAGGTCCCCGCGGCCGCCGCATAGGTGGCCGCACATTACACTCGTGGGACATTAGGCCGGAAAATTCGAGCCAAAGCAGCGCAAAACGTCACAGAACGTGGCGATTTTGAGCCGAATCGGGCCTGTTTGGGACCAGATTGGCCGGTTTTTGGGCGAATCTCGGCGGGTGAGTGCCAGGCCGGTTGGCCGTCCACGGATTTGCGGATATCCTCCGCGGCGGCGTGTCAACGGGCTCCAGGGGGGCGCCGCCAGAGGAGGGTTCGAGATGCCGGCACAGATCGAAGTCGTGACGTTGGGACTGGGCCCGGTCGGGTGCGCGATCGCCTGCGAGCTAGAACGGCGCAACGGATGCCGGATCGTCGGCGCGATTGACAAGGATCCCCGGAAAACAGGCCGAGATCTCGGCGAGGTGGTCGGGCTGGACAGACGTCTTGGGATCGTTGTTCGTCCCGAACCGGAAGCCGTGCTGGCGGAGACCGAGCCCGATGTCGCCGTAGTGGCCACGACCTCGAGCCTCGAAGCGATCCGGTCCCAGTTGCTGCCCATCCTGGCCGCCGGTGCCAACGTCGTGACGACGTGCGAGGAGCTTTCTTATCCCTGGTCGACTCGGCCGGATCTGGCGGCCGAGCTCGACGAGGCGGCGCGTGGCGCCGGTGTGTCCATTCTGTCGACCGGCGTCAACCCAGGATTCTTGATGGACTATCTGCCGTCCACCGTCAGCCGTCTGTGTCGGGACGTCGAGGCCGTGCGGGTCGAGAGGTTTATGGACGCCGGCATCCGGCGTGGAGTGTTCCAGACCAAGGTCGGGGCCGGACTGTCACCCGACGGGTTTGCCGAAGCGGCCCGGAACGAGACGGTCGGTCACGTCGGTCTGCGGGAATCGGTGGACATGATCGCCGCCGCGTTGGGCTGGGAGCTATCGGGCGTGGAGGTCGAGCTCGAGCCGGTGCTCGCCCGCAGACCGCTCGATGCCTCGGCCGGCCGGATCGACACCGGTGAAGTGAGCGGGGTCAAGCAGGTGGCGCGGGGATCTGTCGGCGGTGTCGAGAAGATCGTGTTGACCTTTGTGGCGGCGGTGGGGGAAGAGTCGCCCCGGGACCGGCTGACGATCGAAGGCACTCCACGAATCGATCTGACGGTCGATGGGGGAGTCCACGGAGACCTGGCGACCTGCAATGTCATCGCCGATTCGATTCCGAGGGTCGTCCGCGCCGCGCCCGGCCTGCGAACCATGCTCGACGTTTCGGCGGCTCGAGCAGGCTAGCCTTCGAGCGCCCGCCGCACCCTGCCCCCCGACGCCTCCAGACGTTCTCGGGCCTCCTCGGCCCGGATCCCGCGTCGCGCCATCACGATCGCCGTCTTGACCTCGCCATCGGCTTGGCGGTGCAGCCGCTCGGCCTCCGCTGCGGGCACCCGGCCGGCGGCTTCGACGATGCGCACCGCTCGATCCTGCAGCTTGCCGGAGCCGGGGAGCAGATCCACCATCAGGTTCTCGTAGACCTTTCCCGAGAGCACCATGGCGGTGGTCGTGATGGCGTTGAGCGCCGCCTTGGTCGCCGAGCCGGCCTTGAGCCGGGTCGATCCGGTCAAGATCTCCGGTCCCGTATCGAGGGCCAGCACCAGGTCCGCAGTCGGCACCGACGCCTCTTCGAGCGTCTGCGGGCCGGCGCATGTCACCAGGATCGTGCGCGCGCCGCGCTCGCGAGCCGCCGTGAGGGCGCCGCCCACATACGGCGTCACCGAGCTGGCGGAAAGCCCGATGAGGAGGTCTCCGTGCCGCAGCTCACCGGCGGCGCGTCGGCCTTCATCCGCGCGATCCTCGGCCCCCTCTCGCGATTCGAAGACGGCTTCGGGTCCCCCGGCGATCACGGCGCGAACCCGCTTGGGGTCGGTGCCAAAGGTCGGCGGACACTCGGCCGCCTCGATCACTCCGAGCCGGCCGCTGGTCCCGGCGCCGGCAAACACCACGTCTCCCCCCGATTCGAGCGTCTCCGAGAACCAGGCGGCGGCGCGGGCGATCTCGCCCGAGTGCGTCATGAGGCTCTCGAGCCCTTGCCGGTCCTCGCCGATCAGAAGTCCCACCACGCCCTCGCCTTCCATCTCGTCCAAATCGGCGCTTTTGGGGTGCCGTGCCTCGGTGGTCAGCGTGCGCCACCGGGGAGCAGTCGATTCGTCGTCGGCTTTTTTGCCGGGTTCTCGCGCCATCATGGATCTCTCGCTCGGATGCCGAACAAAGCTCGATTGTAGCCCCCGGAACGACGGGCTCACGGCGCGTGCTAGCGTTTGGCCGGATGACGAGCTGGGGCCGGACGGTGCTCGAGCGATGAGAGGCTCGGAGCCGTGCTGAACAAGATCTGGGGGGGGTTTTTCTTCATCGCCTTTCTGGCGGCGCTCGGGCGATGGCTTTTTCTCGGCGAGTCCGAGATCTGGGCGGCGCTGGTCCAGGCGGCGTTCGAGATGGCCAAGACCGGCTTTACGATCGCGCTCGGTCTGACCGCGGTGATGTGTCTGTGGCTGGGGGTGATGCGGCTGGGGGAGAAGGGCGGGGCGGTGGATCTGCTGGCGCGTGGCTTTGCCCCCCTGTTGCGCCGTCTGTTTCCCGGAATCCCCGAGGGTCACCCGGCGATGGGCTCGATCGTCATGAACATGGCGGCCAACATGCTCGGTCTGGACAACGCCGCGACCCCGCTGGGCCTGAAGGCGATGAAGGAGCTCCAGACCCTCAACCCCGAGCCCGACCGGGCCACCGACGAGCAGGTTCTCTTTCTGGTGGTGAACACCTCGGCGGTGCAGCTCATCCCGGCGACGATCTTTGTCTACCGCGAACAGCTCGGGGCGGCCGACCCGACCGACATCTTTATCCCGATCCTGATCGCCACCTTCTGCAGCACCCTGGTCGGCCTGCTGGCGGCGGCGGCGGTCCAGAAGATCAAGCTCTTCGAGCCGGTGGTACTGGCCTATCTCGGCGGCATGACCGCGCTGGTCGCCGGGATGGTGGTCTACTTCTCGAGCCTCGAGCGGGAGGTGATGGAACGGCAGTCGTCGCTGGTGTCGAACTTTCTGATCTTCGGCGTCATCGTGCTCTTTCTCGGGCTGGCGGCCTGGCGCAGACAGCCGGTCTACGAGACCTTTGTGGAAGGCGCCAAGGGCGGTTTTCAGGTGGCGGTCGGGATCATTCCCTATCTGGTCGCGATGCTGGTGGCCATCGGCGTCTTCCGGGCCAGCGGCGCCTTTGACCTGCTGCTCGACGGCGTGCGCCTCGGGGTCGAGCGGTTGGGTCTCGACACGCGCTGGGTGGAGGGGCTGCCCACCGCGCTGATGCGGCCACTCTCGGGCAGCGGCGCCCGCGGCCTGATGATCGAGGCGATGGAGACCCACGGGGCCGACTCGTTTACCGGCCGGCTGGTGAGCGTGATCCAGGGCTCGACCGAGACCACCTTCTATGTTCTGGCGGTCTACTTCGGCTCGGTTGGGATCCGGCGCACCCGCCACGCCGTGGGCTGCGGCCTGGCGGCCGACTCCGCCGGCATCATCGCGGCGATTCTGATCAGCTATTTGTTCTTCGGTTGATCCCAGAGGTGCCGCGCCACTGCTTCGCCGAGATCGGCGAGGAACGGGAGGGCCACGTCCTCATACTCGTACTGGTCGTCGTTCAGGATGCCGTCCTCGTTGGTGTAGAGGGTGGCAGCGAGGAAAAAAGACCGGCCCGTCTCGCGGTCGACCACCCACGCGTTCTCGGTGGAGAAGCCGTAGGCTTGACCGACCTTGTTGTAGATCTCGAGGCGGTCGTCGGGCACGACTTTGCGCAGCCCCGGAAGCAGGAACTTGACGTAGTCGTCGGGGTACTGTGCGGAATCGTAGACCGGGTTGTCGGATTGTCCGGGGTACTGGCGCATCGCCTCCAGCAGCAGCTCACGATCGTTGGGCGAAAGATCGAACCCGGGCCCGCCGCAGCCGACCCCGGGGGCGACCACCATGCACAGGCCCCGCTGCAAGTCGGCAAGCGAGACGTGGTTCTTGCGCGAGAAATCCATCGGCGTCTCGACCAGCTCTCCGTCCGAACGGTAGCCGCGACCGACCGTGAGCCCGGCGGGTCGATCGACCTGCGGCAGCGCGCCGCTCGACCGGAAGCCGAGGGTGTGAGTGAATTCTGCGCCCAGAAAGTCGATTCGCGGTGACTTGCGGTTTTCGCCGGCGGTGCGGCGCTCCGAGAGCCGATGGACGACGCGGGCCTCCTCCAGCCCGGCCCGCGCCAGCGAAGCGGCCAGGCCCGACTGCCCAACCAGCTCGTAGAGCCGGTTGAAGGCCTGGTTGTCCGAGACCAGAAAGAGCTTGCGGATCTCATGGCGGACGGAGATTTTTCCACCGGCGAGATTGGACGGGTCGGCGGATTCCTCGACTTCGTCCGAGAACAGCGGATGGTAGATGAGCGGGGTATCGGCGTCGATCCCGAGACCGGTCTCCCGCCGCAGATCGGCCAGGGCCTCGAGCGCCGCCGTAGCCGCAAAGAGCTTGACCGTGCTGGCCGGGTAAAAGTACTCCTTGCCCAGCCGGTAGCCGTGCTGCACCAGGGTCCGCCGGCCATCGGCGTCTTCCTCGATCAACCCCAGAACCGCCTGGAGTCGGTGCTCGCGGGATCTGTCGAGGACCGGGGCGAGGCCGGGATGGGATTCCAGGATGCTTCGCATGGGGTCCTCGCTCCGGCTACACGATTCGACGGCGACGGCGAGGAACGCAACGAGCACCCCGATCGCCGTCCGCGACAGAGTCGCCCGACCGCGCCGGTCGATCACGCCTGTGCCAGCCGCCGGGCCGAACGCAGCTCGCGCGACTCGGCTTCGGCGGCGAGCTGCGCCGACAAGGGCTCGCGCTCACGGATCAACCGTGCTTGTGAGCCGTCCACCAGAACCTCGGCCGGCCGGCCGTGGTCGTTGTAGTTCGACGCCATCGACATCCCGTAGGCGCCGGCCGAGAACACCGACAACAGATCTCCGCGCTTGAGCTCCGGCAACAGCCGGTCGCGGGCGAGAAAGTCACCGGTCTCGCAGATCGGGCCCACCAGGTCGCAAGTCTCCAGGCCCTCGACCGGTGGCTTTTCCACTTTCGCGGGGGCCGGCCCGTCCCACGCCACCGGCCAGACAAAGTGGAAAGCGCGATAGAGCGCCGGGCGGATGAGCGTGTGCATCCCTCCGTCGCAGATGACAAAGGTCTTGGCGCGGCCCCGCTTGACGTGCTGCACTCGGCTGAGCAGCACTCCGGAGTTGGCGAGGATCGAGCGGCCCGGCTCGAGCAGGACCTTGAGGCCGGCATCGACCCTCTTTTCGAGCAACGGCACGAGGCTCTCGGCGTAGGCCTCGAGCGGCGGAACGTCGCCCTCGCTGTACTCGGCCGGCCAGCCGCCACCCAGGTTGAGCACCTCGACCCAGATCCCACGGCCGGCGAGATCGTCCATCAGAGTCGTGAGCACTCGGACCGCCTCGGCGTAGGGCTCGACCAGCGGCACCGGCGAGCCGATGTGGACGTGAAACCCCACCAGCTCGATGCCCGGGTCGTCCGACCAGCGGGTGTATAGCTCGACGATCCGGTCGGCGTCGATGCCGAACTTGTTTTCTTCCTTGCCGGTGGTGGTGTACTCGTGCGTGTGGGGGTCGACGTCGGGGTTGACCCGCAGACACGCTCGCGGCCGGACACCCAGCTCGCGCCCCAGTCGCGAGATGCTCTCGAGCTCGCTCTCGGACTCGACGTTGAACAGCCCCACGCAGCCCCGTGCCGCCGGGTCCGGCGCCCCTAGCGTCTCGGCGGCGTCTGCGGCGAGCGAAAACCGGCCGTCGAGGGCGGCGCGGATCTCGGCGTCGGTCTTGCCGACCCCGGCAAAGACGATGTCCGCCATCGGGGCTCCGGCCAGCCAGGCGCGCTCCATCTCGCCGCCCGAGACCACGTCCATTCCCGCTCCGAGCTCGCAGAGCAACCGGCACAGATGCAGGTTGGGGCTCGATTTGACCGCGTAGTGGAGCCGCGCGTCGAGCGGCGCAAAGGCTTTCTCGAGCCGCCGGTAGCCGGCGCGGATGGAGCCGGCGGAGTACACATAGGTGGGTGTGCCTGCGGCCTCGGCGATCTCGGGCAGCGGCACCGATTCGGCGTGAAGCACGCCCCCCTCCCAGGTGAAGCCCTGCATCGCGGCAGTATACGCCCCGGCCCCCCTGAAGCGGCCGCACCTGTGCCGGTCGTGCTGGCCGCGGCTCGGGCGGAGCTCCCCAGGGAACGGCGCGCGCCACTCGGACTCCAGGCCTCGGCAGTTGGGTCTCGATGTAGCGGGGAGCGAAAGCACGCGCCTCGGTTTCCCTCGCGCCGGATCGGTCCCTGACTCCGGCAATCATGGCCAGGCGCTCGGTCAAACGTCCCTGGCGGAGCTCCCGCCCGAGCCGCGAGCTCTACTGTCTTCGCACCGGGCTCGAAAAAGTCGTTCCTGCCTCTACTGCTGGAAGGCCGAGCGCTCGCCCTCGCACGCCTCATGAGGTCGCCGACAGACCGTGTAGGGGCGGGGCTTGCCCCCGCCCGCAGCGTTTCAACCGGCGTTTTTGGGCGCCACCGGCGTCAAGTACTCGTACCGCCGCCGGATGCGCTCGACGCGGCCCTCGTCGTCGAGCTCGAACACGATCAGCTCGCCGTCGGCCATGCGGAAGGTGTGGGGGCCGAGGTCGGGGCGTGGCTCGAGCCGGGTGAGTGAGCTTTCGGCGTCGTCCTCGGGCGGGTAGTTGTGCTCGTAGAACACCAGCTCGCCGTCCAGGACCAATACCCGATACTCCCAGTGCCAGGGGTCGGTATAGACGCCGACGTATCGCTGCCACTCCGGGTGGGGCCGCTTGGGTGTGGTTGGCTCTTTTGTCGTCTTGGCGGCGTTGACGATCGCTGTGCCGATGACGTCATAGGCCTCGTAGCTGAAGCCCGACGGGCTGGCGTCGTCGGCGTTGACCATCGCGATCACCGCGATCTTCTCGCTCGGCACCAGCAGCAGGTGGGTGCGGTTGCCACCGATCCAGCCGCCGTGCGAAACGACGGTCTTGCCGTTGCGCCGCGAGACGCTGAAGCCGAGTCCGCGGCCACCGCGCCAGCTCTCGTAGACCCAGTGGGGCCGGTGCATCTCACGCACCGTCACTGGGGCGAGGATCTGCGCGCCGCCGACCGGCTGCCCCGAGTCGGTACGGAATTGCAGTTTGGCGAACTCGGCCAGGTCGCGGACACTCGAGACCAGGTTTGCGGCGGGAGCCAGCGCCCGGGTGTCGTAGTAGTCGAAAACGGGTCGACTGCCGTCGGGGAGCCGGCGCATGTAAGACGTCGCTCGTCGCTTGTGGTGCGCTTCGGTCGGCGCGGCGGTCGAGTCGTTCATGCCGAGCGGCAGTAAGATGTGGTCGCGCACATAGTCGGCATAGGTCTGCCCCGAGACCGCCCCGACGATCTCACCCAGGAGGCCCATCCCCAGGTTGGAGTACTTGTAGCGGCGCGCCGGACCAAAGACGGCTTGCTGGCCCGGGAGAGCTTTGCGCACGTCCTCGGACGTTGGGAACTCGTGGGTCGTCCAGTAGGGAAACGCCGCCTCCCTCGGCAGGCCCGAGGTGTGAGTCAGGAGCTGACGCACGGTGATCGGACCGTCGCCTTCGAAGTCGGTTTGGACGCTGAACCAGGGGAGGTGTTTCACCACCGGGTCGTCCAGAGTGAGCTTGGCGGCGTCGCGAAGCTGCAGGACCGCGGTGGCGGTAAAGAGCTTGGTGATCGATCCCAAGCGGTAGAGGGTCTCCGGCGTCGCCGGTGTGCGGCTTTCGAGGTCGGCGAAGCCATAGCCCTCCGCCCAAACCAGCTCCTGGTCGTGAACCAGGCCGATCGAAACGCCCGGAATATGCTGGTGGGCCAAGCGCTCTTCGGCCCAGAGATCAAAAAGCTCGATGGCAGCGGCGATCGGCGGGTCATCAGCCGGGCCGGGAGCCGTCTCGGCTGCCGCGAGCGTCGAGCCCAGCCAGAAGAGCACCGCCAGAGTGAAGCAGGCCCGCGTCGGGATCACGTTTCGCCGGCCGTTCATGCAGGCGGCGTGAGCTCGTCCCCGCCGGGCGTGTTGGGAACGCTCCGCTCGGCTCCGGGTCCCTTGACGAACCGACCCGGCATTGCGCCGGTGTGATGCCCGTTCTCGAGCACCTGGACGCCGTTGACAAAGACATGCACCATGCCCGTGGCGAGCTGATGGGGATCTTCAAACGTCGCTTGGTCGATGATGGTCTCGGCATCGAAGATCGCGACATCGGCGTAGTAACCGGCCCGCAGCAGGCCGCGCTGGAGCAGATCGAGGTTGGCCGCCGGCAGGCCGGTCAATCGCTCGACCGCCTTCTCGATCGGGACGATGCCTTCGTCGCGCACGTAGCGCCCCAGGATGCGAGCAAAGGAGCCATAGGCGCGCGGGTGGGGCTGCGAGTGCGTAAAGGGCTCTTGTGGCGCCATCGACGCGGCGTCCGAGCAGAAGGTGACCCAGGGCAGAGCCATCTTCTTGCGGATGTTGTCCTCGCTCATCGAGAAGCGCACGGTGCCGATCCGGCTGTCATCCTCGACGATCAAATCCATGGCGGCGATCTTTGGATCGAGGCCCCTCTCGGTGGCCACATCGGCCAGCGTCTTGCCGGTCAGATGCCGGAGCGCCTCGTTGCGAAAGCTCACCAACACGATGTCTTCGGGCGGGATCATGTCGATCTCGTCCAGCAGACGCGCACGTACCTCCGGGTCCTGGAGCCGCGCCATGAACTCCTCGTGCGGACCTTCCCGGGCCCAGGGCGGCAGGATGTAGGTGAGGCCGGTCGAGCTGGCGTGGTAGGGGTAGATGTCGGCGGCTGCCGCGAGCCCCTCGGCGCGTGCGGCTTCGATGCGCGCGATCACCTCGTCGAGCTTGTCCCAGTTGCGCCGCCGGGACACCTTGAGGTGATAGATCTCGCCGCGGATCCCGGACTCTCTCAAGATGGTGAAGAACTCCTCGAGCGAGCCAAAGATCTCGTCGCCTTCATTGCGGATGTGAGAGATGTACATGCCGCCGTACTCGTGGGCGGCCTCGGCCAGCGCGATCAGCTCCTCGGTCGAGGCGAAGGCGGCCGGTGTGTAGGGAAGCGAGGAACCGACACCGAGGGCGCCTTCTCGCATCGCCTGGCGCACCAGATCCTGCATCCGCCCGAGCTCTTCGGGGGTGGCCTCGCGGTCTTCATACCCGATCTCGTGGATGCGGACGGTGGCGGCGCCGACAAAAGACGCGACGTTGGTGGCCACACCGCGGTCTTCCAGGTGCTGGAGGTATTCGCCCAGCGTCGTCCACTCGACGTCGTAGCGGATGTCGCTTTGACGCTCGATCGCCTCCGCCTTCATCTCCTCGGTCCAGGGTCCCATCGAGCGGCCCTCGCCCATCACCTCGAGGGTGACCCCCTGGGTGATGTCCGAGAGCGAGCGGCCGTCTTCCAGCAGCGAAACGTTGGCCCAGCTCAGCATGTTGATAAAGCCGGGGGTGACCGTCAGGCCCGTCGCGTCGACCTCATGCTTTCCCCGCTTGTCGGCAAAGTCGCCTACCCCGTAGATCATGCCGTCGAGGATCGCCACGTCGGCGGTGGCTGCCGGCGAGCCCGTGCCGTCGATGACCGAGCCACCCCGAATGATGACGTCGAAGTCCGGCTGCCGGCAGGCGGACGCCGTGAGGACCAGGAGGGCGAACGCAACGCCGAAGAGCTGGGAGTACATCCTCACGGGCCGGGCGAGTATACGCTGCGATGCCTGTCCCAGTGGGTCGGGCCGGAGGCTCCATCAGGGCCGTTTGACCGAGCGCATGGCAAGGTGTTTTGAAGATTGGTGGAATCCAACTGACGACAACTGTCGGCGACGGTTAACCACAGACTTAGCCGCTGGTGGTTCGTCAAACGCCGGCCAGTCCGGCGCTATCGGCTAGCGTAGTGGCGCGATCCGCTAGTGACATGCCCTCTACGGCCTCCTACTCTGTTCCCACACAGAGTGAATCCAAGGTCAAGAGGAGGAGAACCATGAGCAACACCATTCTGATCACCGGCGCTTCGAGCGGTATCGGTAGGACCACCGCCAAACACTTCCAGGCCAAAGGCTGGAACGTCGTCGCCACGATGCGTCGCCCCGAGAACGAAGAGGAGCTGATGCACCTCGACAACGTCCTGGTCACCCGCCTCGACGTCCAGGACTCGACCTCGATTGCTGGAGCGGTCGCCGAAGGCATCGAGAGGTTCGGGCGTATCGACGTTCTCTTAAACAACGCCGGCTACGGCGCCTACGGCCTGCTCGAGGCGACTCCGATGGAGAAGATCCGCCGCCAGTTCGAGGTCAATGTGATCGGTCTCCTGGCGACGACCAAAGCGCTGCTTCCCCACTTCCGAGCAAACCAGGCGGGCACGGTCATCAACATCTCGTCCATCGGCGGCAAGATGAGTTTCCCGCTGGGCACGCTCTATCACGGCTCGAAGTTCGCAGTCGAAGGTCTTTCCGAGGCCTTGAGCTACGAGATGGAGTCCATCGGCGTCCGGGTCAAGATTGTCGAGCCCGGAATGATCAAGACCGACTTCGGCGGACGCTCGCTCGACGTTTCGAACGACGAGAGCCTCTCCGAGTACCAGGCCTTCGTCGGCAAGGTCTTCGCGGCCTTCGAGCCGCTGGGAGCAAACGGCTCCGAGCCGGAGGTGGTCGCAGAGGTGATTTACGAGGCGGCGAACGACGGCACCGACCAGCTCCGCTACACCGCCGGACCCGACGCGGTGCAGCTCATCGCCAACCGCAAAGCGGCCGACGACACGACGTTTCTCGGCGGCATCAAGTCCCAGTTCGGGCTGTAGGAGGTAAACCCATGAAAGCCAATGAAGCGATTGACCACTTGGATCCCGAAAGGTGGGCCGCCACTCCTCCTGCGGAGCGACTCCACCTGCTCGAGCAAGTCCGCGACAACCTGAAGCGGTACGGCGACGAGCTCGCCGTCTCGGACACGCAGATGAAGAACGGCCTCATGGGCGAGGAGCTCTACACCGACCCGATGTCCAAGATCGCCACTGTGGTTCCGATGGCCAACACCGTAACCGCCGCGATCGAGGTGTATGAGGGCCTGGTTCACGGTGAGATGCCCAAGCCGCTCGAGATCACCATGGTCGCGGACGATCTCTACGACATCAAGGTCTTTCCCTCCTCCGCGAAAGACCGCCTGATGTACGGAGACCGCACGGAGTTCCTGCGAGTCAAAGGTGAGCCCCGACAGGTCAACCCGATGGAGAAGCCGGCCGGGATCATTGCCGTTCTGGGCGCGGGCAATTACTCCTCGGCGCTCGAGCTCTTGAAGGCGATCTTCTTCGAGAACTGCGCCGTCGTGCACAAGCCCCACCACCTGAACGCCGCCACCGACGAGGTCTGGGCCAAGATCATGCAGCCGCTCGTCGACCACCAAGTCCTCTCCTTCGCCGATCACGACCAGGGCCGCGAGCTGACCCCCGATCCGCGCCTTGCCAAGATCTACTTCACCGGCGGCACGGGCACAGCCAAGGCCATTATGTCGGCGACGGACACTCCTCTGGTCTCGGAGTGCGGCGGCAACAACCCCTGCATCATCGTGCCGGGCGATCGGCCCTGGACCGACAAGGAGATCACCCACCAGGCCCAGCAGATCGTGACGATCGACAAGTTGAACGGAGGCGCCGTCTGCGGGCGGGTCCAAACCCTGGTGACCTCGAAGCACTGGCCGCAGCGCGAGGTCTTCCTCGATGCAGTGCGCAAGGCGATCGCCGAAGACACGCCTGCCGAAGGCACCTACTATCCGGGCTCGGACAAGGTGAAAGAGGGCTTTCTCGAGGCTTATCCGCGGGCCGAGGTTCTCTCACCTGAGGACGGCAAGTACGGGAGCGCTGATTTCGTACTGATCACCGGAGCGGAGGAAGACGGCTACGCCACGGCGAACGAAGCCTTCTGCCAGATCCTGGGCGAGGTGGCGCTCGACACCCCAGCCGACGCAGCCGAGTTCCTGCCCCGTGCCGTCGAGTTCTGCAACACCCAGCTGCACGGTACGCTGGGGAGCGCGATTCTGCTTGACGAGGACACCAGGAAGGCGCACCAGGCCACCCTGGACCAGGGTGTCACTGACATGAAATACGGCGCCGTCGCGGTCAATACGATGCCGCCCTTCATCTTCTTGAGCCCCTGGCTCACCTGGGGCGGCAACGAAGAAGGTAAGGAGTTCGTCTCCGGCCGCGGTAACTTCGGCAACGCGATGAACTTCGAGAACGTGGAGAAATCCATCATGACCGCGAACTTCATGTCGCCGGGGCACATGCTCAAGACGAGCAAGCGCGCCTTCGATTCCATGGCGGCAGAGATGGCGGACTACGCTGTCGAGCCCAGCTGGAAGAATCTCACTTGCCTGATGGGAACCGCCATCGTCGGTACCATGCGCAAGAGAGACTTCTAGGCAGGGACGAGAATCGAGCCATGGAACACGTCAACTCCTTCATGCTACAACCGGGCTGGAGGATCTTGCTGAAAGACCTTGGCCTCGAGCCCGTGAACGTCCTTCGTCGAGCCGGCCTTCCGGACGACCTGCTGACCCGTGAGCAGGTCACACTGAGCACGGAGCGCCATTTCGACTTCTGGCGAGGCCTCGAAGAGGAGGCCCAGGACCCGACGTTTCCGATCCGACTCTGTCAGGCGATTTCGATCGAGGTGTTCGACGCGCCGATCTTCGCCGCCGTTTGCAGCCGCGACCTCAACACCGCGGTCCGTCGGATCAGTCGCTTCAAGAAGCTCATCGGACCGATGGCTCTGCACATCAACGAAAGCCCGGCGCAGACATCCCTCGAGATCGAATTCCTCGACAAGACCCGCGACCCCCCGATCAACCTGATCGCCGTCGAGCTGGTCTTCTTTGTCCAGCTCGCTCGCTTGGCGACCCGAGAAGAAATCCACCCCCTCGCCATCACGACCCCGGAGCCGCCCGAGCCGGCCGCTGCCTTTACGGACTACTTCGGCCGACCGATCGAGACCGGCCCCCGGCACACCGTGACCTTCTCTGCTCGCGACGCCGCGCGCCCGTTTCTCACCGCTAACGCGAAGATGTGGGAGTTCTTCGAGCCGCAGCTTCGCAAGCGGCTCTCAGAGCTGGACGAGACCGCGACGACAAGCGACCGGGTGCGGGGAGCGCTCCTGGAGCTTCTTCCCAGCGGCAGCGCATCGCTGTCGGCAGTATCAAAGAAGCTCGCAGTCAGCACGAGGACTCTCCAGCGTCGCCTTCATGCCGAGGACCGCAGCTTCCAGCTCGTGCTCGACGCGACTCGTGAACAGCTGGCGCGCCACTACCTGGCGAATTCCGCCATGTCGGGAGCCGAGATCGCGTTCCTTCTCGGTTTCGAGGACCCCAATTCCTTCTTCCGCGCCTTCCACTCTTGGACGGGAGAGACCGCCGAGCGAGTTCGCACCGTTTCTCGCGCCATCGCGTGACGGCGGCCGGGTTTCAAATAGACGTCCGTGGGAGCTCCGACCACTGGGACGCCGCACATCTGCGTACAATGGAGCCGGTTTCATGCGCTGGCCTCTGACAATTGGGCTCTTGATTCTGGCTACGGCGCCGGCGGCCGGCTGGACTCCCGAGGAGCTTTGGGGCCGGTGGCCGGAGGAACGATTTGTGGCCACCGCGGCGCCGTGTCTGCGCCACGCCGAGCTGATCGAAAAGCTCGAAGAGCTGGAGAGCCGCCACGAGGGTGAGCTCGAGATCGAGGAAATGGGGCGCTCGTTCGAGGACCGTTCCATCCGCATGGTGCGTCTCGGCCGCGGCGACGACAAGGTGTTGCTCTGGTCGCAGATGCACGGTGACGAGCCCTCCGCGACGCCGGCTCTTTTGGACGCGGCGGACTTTCTGCTCCGCGGGGCCTCAGAAGGAGATCCGGAAGCCGCGCGCGTTCTCGACCGGCTGACCCTCCTCATGGTCCCGATGCTCAACCCGGACGGAACCGAGGTCTACAGCCGCCGCAACGCCCAGTTCATCGACGTCAATCGCGACGCGCTCAATCTGGCGACCCCCGAAGGCCGGATCCTGAAGCGGCTACGGCGCGAGCACGAGCCGGTGCTGGGGTTCAACTTGCACGATCAGAACCGGCGCACCGCGGTGGGCGACACCGGCAAACTGGCCACAAACGCGGTGCTCGCGGTGGCCGGAGACCCGGAGGGGACGGTGACCGCCGGACGGGAGCGGGCCAAGCGCGCCTGTTCCGCGATCGTCGCGGCACTCGATCCGTTGATGCCCGGCGGGATGGCGCGTTATAACGAAGACTGGAGCCCGCGGGCCTTTGGCGACAACCTGACCGCCTGGGGGACACCGGTGGTCCTCCTCGAGAGCGGCGGGGTCCCGCCGGGCCGGTCGTTGACCGAGCTGACACGGCTCAACTTTGTAGCGCTGCTCACGGTGCTGGCCGACCTGGCCCGTGACGACCTTGCCGGGCACGACCCGCGTCTCTACGAGGATCTGCCGCGCAACAAGTCCAATGCGTGGGCCGATTTGGTGGTGCGGGGGGGCGAGGTGTTGCGGTCCGGAACCGACCGGCCGTATCGCGCCGATCTGGCCTTTCATCTCATTCGCCCCGATGTTCTGGCGGCCGGATGTGTTGGCAGCAAGAAGAAATTCACCCGCACGACGCTGGTCGAGCTGGGCGACGCGCGGTTTGTCGGCGCGGGCCGTTTCGTAGACGCCGAGGGGTTGGTTGCGACGCCTCCGCTGACGGTCCGGGTCACCGGCTGGCGTCAGCGAAGGTGGCTCGGGACCGAGACACTCGCCGATGTGGCTCGATGGGGCGTCGGGAAAGTTCAGTGGGTGGTCAAGCGGCGTCATCTCGAACGGGCGCGACGGGTGGCGAGTGATTGGGCCGCTGCGTCGCGCCCGGTGATCGAGGTTGCCGCGGTCGGTGTCCCCGGCGAAGGCCTTGAGCTCGACACGAGACCGCCCGCGCCCGCCTCGGATTCCATGATGGACATTCTTCGCGCCTTGGGCGGGGGAATCGAGCCGCCCCGCGCGCAGGACCTGTGGCCGGCTACCCGAAACGCGATGATCCGGCGCGGCGCCCCGGCGTCGTTCCTGCTCATCACCCGGCCGCCCGGGGACCGTCTGGATCTGGAGCGCTCCCGTCTCATGGCGGTCTGGCTCGACGGCGAGGAGCTGGCGCCGCCTCAAACGGCCGCCGCCGGGGACGGACGATGAGAGCGCGATCCACCCTTGCGGGTCTGCTCTTGCTGGCCGGTGTGGTGCCGGCGTCTCAGGTGGACGGCGCCGAGCTGCCACGCTCGGCCCGCAAGTGGGTGCGCACCACCCTCGGCTCGCTCAGTGTGGATCAGAAAGCGGCGCAAATGGTGATGGTGCGGGCGTACGGACGCTTCGCCAACCCGCGCTCCGAGGCGCGGCGCGAGCTGGTCGAACAAGTCGGCTCGATGGGTGTGGGGGGCGTCGTGGTTTTCGACTCGGACCTCGAATCGATTCCACGATTGCTCGATAGCCTCCAGGGCGCCGCGGAGATCCCCCTGCTGGTGGCGTCCGACTTGGAGCGGGGAGTCGCCTTTCGCGTCCGCCGGGGCTCGGTGTCGCTGCCTTCGGCGATGGCGATCGGGGCCACGCGCTCCGAGGCCGCCGCGGAGTTTGCCGGTGAGGTCACCGCGCGCGAGGGGCGCGCGCTGGGGATCCACTGGGCGTTTGCTCCGGTGCTCGACGTCAACAACAACCCGGCCAACCCGGTGATTAATCTGCGCTCGTTTGGCGAGGATCCGCAGTGGGTCGCGCGGCTGGGCGCGGCGTTTGTGCGCGGTGCCCGCCGGGGTGGAATGCTCACCACCGCCAAGCACTTCCCGGGGCATGGAGACACCGCGGTCGACAGCCATGTCGAGCTCCCGACCCTGTCCGCCGACCGGACCCGGCTGCAGGCCATCGAGCTGCCGCCCTTCCAGCGCGCCATCGAGGCCGGTGTGGATTCGGTGATGCTCGGACACATCGCGGTGCCGGCGATCGATCCGACGGGCGTCCCGGCAACGCTCTCCCGCGCGGTTGTGGGCGGATTGCTGCGCCGCGACCTCGGGTTCGAGGGGCTGATCGTGACCGACGCCATGGAGATGGCGGGCGTGGCGGGTGTCTGGTCGGGCGCTGCGGCCGTTCGGGCGGTTCAGGCCGGCGCGGACGTGATCCTGCTGCCGCCCGATCCCCGGGTGGCGATCGCCTCGCTGGCGCGGGCGGTGCGCGAAGGGCAGCTCGACGAAGCGCGCCTCGACGCCTCGGTACGGCGGATTCTGGAAGCCAAGGCCGGGCTCGGTTTGCATCGCGACCGCTTGGCGGGTCGGGCGGACCTGAATCGCAAGGTGGCGCGGCCCGAGGACGTGCAAAGGGCGCTCGACGCGGCTTCGGCGTCGACCACGCTGTTGCGAAACGTCGGAGACGTGCTTCCGTTGCGCGCCGAGGAGCCGCTGCGCGTCCTGCACATCGTCATCGGGGCGGATCCTCGCCGGCCCTATCCGGGGAGCGTGGTCTCGCGAGAGCTCCGCGGGAGGTGGATCGAAACGGTGACCCGGCGCCTCGGACGCGAAGTGGCGGGCGAGACCGAGGCCGAGATTCTCGCCTCGGCGACCGGGTTCTCGCACGTGCTGGTATCGGCCTTTGTTCCAGTTCCGCCGTCTCCCGAGGACCCGACACTGGCGCCCAGTCAAGGACGGCTTCTGCGCCGGCTGGCGCGGACCGGTGTGCCGGTGGTCCTGGCATCCTTTGGCAGCCCCTATCTGGTCTCGGAGATCCCGGAGGTCCCGGTCTCCCTGTGTGCTTATGGCGCCGCGGTGTCGAGCCAGCGGGCTCTGGTGTCGGCACTGCTGGGGGAGAAGCCGATCGGCGGGCGGCTTCCGGTGAGCTTCCCGGCCACGGGCTCGGGTGTCGACACCTATGCCGCCGGCCACGGGCTCGAGCTCGAGCCGCGGGCCATGACGCTGGAGGCCGTGAGCCCGGCCGGTGCGGGATTCGATCCGGAGCGCTGGCGCGAGGTCGAGCGCGTGGTGGAGGGCTTTGTGGAGCAGCGGGCCTTTCCGGGCGCGGTGCTGGCCGTGGGGCATCGCGGCAAGCTCGTGGGGCCACGCTCCTTTGGCCGGCTTTCCTACGACGACAACGCGCCTCCGACTGCGGCGGACACGATCTACGATCTCGCCAGCCTGACCAAGGTCATCGCCACCACCACCATGGCGATGATCCTCGTCGACGAGGGCCGGCTCGATCTCGACGCGCCGGTCCGGGATTTTCTGCCGCGCTTCACCGGGCCGGGCAAAGAGAAAGTGACCATCCGGCACTTATTGACCCACTCGTCGGGGGTGGACTGGTGGGCGCCGCTCTATGAGGAGCTGCGCGGCCAGCCGGCCTATGTCGAGCGGATCCAGGCGATGGATCTGGTGTATGAGCCGGGCACCGAGACCAAGTACAGCGACCTGGGCTTGATCCTGATGGGCGAGATCTTGGAGCGCGCATCCGGCCGGCCCCTCGACGCGTTTGTCCACGAGCGGGTCTTCGAGCCGTTGGGCATGGCTGACACGCTGTTTCGCCCCGGCGCCGGGATCCTCGCCCGCGTGGCGCCGACCGAGCACGACGCCTGGCGTGGCCGGATGGTGCGTGGCGAGGTGCACGATGAGAACGCCTTTGCCCTGGGGGGCGTGGCGCCGCACGCCGGGCTGTTTTCGAACGCGGGGGATCTGGCCCGGTTTGCGCGAATGATCCAGAACGGCGGGGTGCTCGAGCACCGGCGGATCGTGTCGCGGCCGACCGTTGAGTCGTTTACGCGCCGCGCCGGCATCGTGCCCGACTCGACCCGCGCGCTGGGCTGGGACACCAAATCGGCCGAGGGCTCGTCGGCGGGAACGCTGTTCTCGGCCGACTCGTTTGGTCATACCGGGTTCACCGGCACGTCGATCTGGTTGGATCCGCAGCGCGACCTGTTTGTCATCCTGCTCACCAACCGCGTGCACCCGACGAGGGAGAACAAGATGATCCGGCGGGTGCGGCCCGCGGTGGCCGACGCGGTGGTGCGGGCGCTGGCCGAGCCGACGGCCACCGAAACGAGACCCGAGCCCGCGATATCGGTCCGGGTGGGCCTCGACCGCCTCGACTCGGAAGAGGCGTCGGTTCTGCGAGACCGTCGCTTGGGGCTCATCGTCCACGCGGCCTCGCTGGCTGCCGACGGCCGGCACGCCATCGATGTGGTTTCCGAGACCGGGTTGGAGGTCGCGCGTCTCTTTGCGCCTGAGCACGGTCTGCGCGGGCGCGCCGCCGCCGGCGAGCACGTCGAGGACGGCGTGGATCCGAAGAGCGGTCTTCCGGTCGTGAGCCTCTACGGGGGCAAGCGAGCGCCGGCCGCGGAAGATCTCGAGGGGCTCGACGCGCTGGTCTTCGACTTGCAGGGGGCCGGCGTGCGTTTCTACACCTATGTGAGCACCTTGATCCTGGCGCTCCAGGCCGCGGCGGAGAACGAGCTGGAGTTTGTGGTCCTCGATCGCCCCAATCCGCTGGGGGGAGAACGGGTCGAAGGACCGGTGAGCGGCCCGCGGAGCGAAGTGCCCGAGAGCTTTGTCAATCTCGCTCCGGGCCCACTGATGCACGGTCTGACCCTGGGTGAGATGGCGCGGTACGTCAACGCCCGGCTGGACAAGCCGGCGCGGCTCACCGTCGTACCCATGGGGGGGTGGGAGCGCGGCATGACCTGGGCGGATACGGGTCGTCCGTGGGTCTCGCCTTCGCCCAACCTGCGCAGCGCCGAGGCGGCGATCGCGTATCCCGGGGTGGCTCTACTCGAGGCGACCAACGTCAACGAAGGCCGCGGCACCAAAGAGCCGTTTTTGTATTTTGGCGCCCCCTGGCTCAATTCCGAGGCGGTCGAGGTCCACGCTCCCGGCTTTGTACTCGAACCGGCGCGATTCACCCCCCGGGCGTCGGCCGCCGCGCCGCGGCCCAAATACCTCGACCGGGAGTGCGCGGGATTCCGCGTCCGCGTGGTCGACCCCGCTCGGGCGGAGCCCTATCGATTGGGGCTCGAATTGGTGACAGCACTCGCCCGGCAGCCGGGTTTCGAGTGGCGCCGAGGCGGCGAGGCCCTTACCTGGCTCCTGGGCACAAACCGCGTCTACCGCGACCTGGCGTCGGGCAAGAGCGCAGACGACATCCTGAACGCCGACCGCGCCGACCACGAGAGCTGGCGCACCGAGCGTCGCCCCGCCCTCCTCTATCGGCCTTAATTCGGGGGCTGTCCCCGAATTACGGTCCCCGAATTACGAGTTGCCGGTCGTCCAGCGCAGAAAGTACGTCTTCGGCCGGCTTTCCGTTTTTACCGTGTTTTTCCACGCCGGGGTTAGCTCGGAGAGGCGTCGGATGGCGCCCCCGTGGACACACAGCGGGTCGACGACACGAGACTTGCAGTAGACGATGGCGTCGTAGTTTTCGGGGTCATTTGTGTAACCGCCCGAGTCGTTCAAGTTTCTCCAGTAGCGCTCGAGTACGGGATCGTCGCCCAGGTGGCGATTGACTTTGGCCAGCACCTCTCGGTCGGTACTCCACAGGTCTTCTTTCCCGATGTAGCTCCGCTCGAGAGCGTGCCGGAGGTAGTCGCCGATCCGCCGGAACATGACGGCGGATTCGAGCCCCGACCAGAACTTTGCGTTGAGCTCCTGGAACAGGCGCGCGAATCGCTCGCTGGACGGATGGTCGTCAAAGACCCACTCGTTCTCTCGAACCTTGAGGCGCGAGAGGATTTTCTCGGCGTCTTTTCGCGTACCCACCTGGTGGGCCACGAGGGTCCGCAGACAGTAGTCGATGCGATCCGCGCACAGATCCGGCAGATCTTTTTCTTGCAGCGGGAAGTTGTGCTCATCGAGGACATACGCCGCGTCCAGGCCGTGGCTTTGGAGAATCGCCGGGATGTCCGTTTTGCCCACAAAATCCGTAAAGACGCTGTCCTGATGGCTGTGCTCTGTTTCGGATCCTTCCTCGAGCACGTAGTCGATGCCGTGGGAGAAGGCGGAGTGAGAGAGATCGTGCAGAAGGCCCGCGATCTGCTCCTCGCGGGAGGCGCCGAACCTTCTCAACAGAAGGTAGTCGCCGATTGAGTGCTCGTAACGTGTGTGGCGGCTCCCCGGGAAATAGGGCTCGAAGTAGCCGGCTTGATCCACACCCTGGAGTCTCTGAAACGCCGGTGTGGCGAGGATCGCGAGCGCGACCGGATCGGTGATTTCCACGGTGCCGTGGATTGCGTCCACGTACTTCAACCTGTTCACACCTTGAGCTGAATTCCGAGCCGGTCCATCCACCACAGGACGGCGAACCAGCCGAGGATCCAGGCGAGGGCGAAGGCCAGGGAGGCGGGGTAGGGCGGCAGCCAGGACGCAAAGAGGTGCTGATGGATCAGCGAGTGGAGCGAGGTGCCGCCGGGCTTTAGATAGATCAGGGTCTTGGCCAGCACGCCGCTTCCCACAAAGACCGTGATGGCGTTGACGCCGTAGATCGTGAAGGGCCGGGCCACGCGCGCGTGGTCTTTGAGATCGAAAAACCAGTAGCAGAGCGCCAGGGCGCAAAACGCCATCCCGGCCGTCATCACCGCGTACGAGCTGGTCCACAGCGGCTTGTTGATGGGAAAAAACCAACCCCATACCGACCCGGTAACGGTCAGGAGCGACCCACGCACAAAAAGGCCGAGGGCCTTTTCTCCCGGCTCCCGATCCGAGACCAGGAGAAGCCCGGCAAAGACCCCAAGGAGCGTGGTCGCGATCGCCGGCAGGGTGCTGAGGATCCCTTCGGGGTCGTAGACCTTGGAGACCGACCACACATGGCCGCCCAGAACCGCGCGGTCGAGCCAGCCGGCGAGGTGGCGGTCCGGGGTATCGATGTCGGGCGCGCCCAATCCGGGCACGGGCGTGAGCGTGAGGAGCGCCCAGTAACCCACCAGCAGGCTCACCGCGACGATCTTCAGGGTCCGCTTCCGGCCGCTCAGAAACAACAGGGACACCACCAGGTAGCACACCGAGATCCGCTGCAGCACCCCCGGAATCCTCCAGGTCTCGAGCAAGCGCTCGAAGGTACGCGGTCCGAAGAGACCGAAGGGGAAGCCGGACAGAACCAGCCCCAGCCCGAAGAGCACGGCCGAGCGCCGAACGATCTTGGCCACGATCGGCTGCCGCTCGCCTCCGGCGGAGACCCGCCGGCCCAGCGCCAGAACGATCGACACCCCCACGATAAAGAGAAAGAAAGGAAAGATCAGGTCGGTGGGCGTCCAGCCGTGCCATTCGGCGTGGCGCAGCGGCGCGTAGACGCTCTTCCAGCTTCCGGGGTTGTTGACCAGGATCATGGCGACGATGGTCACGCCGCGGAATACGTCGACGGATGCCAGGCGGCCGGCCGGAGGACCGCTCATGGGGCGCCGGCGCCTTCCCCCTGCCGGGGCCAGATCCGGGCCGCCAGGCGCCCGGAGGCATAAGTCGAAAGCGAGCCCACCACGGCAAACCAGGGCCAGGCGAGCGGGGTGGCGAAAAAGACCACCGTCACCGTTGCGAGGCCCAAGATCAACCCGGCGAGCGCCGCCCGCTGGCCGACCTCGGGCGCGTACATCCCGAGCAAGAAGACACCCAGGACGATGCCGGTCGTAAAGCCGGCGATCCCGAGCACACTCGAGACCACCGCGGCGGTGACCCACTGGCCGCCGATCCCGACGCCGATCTGCAGCAGGCCGAAGACAACGGTCAGCACCCGGGTGGTTCGCAGGCGTTTCGCCGGGTCGGAAGGGATCGCGTCGCCGTCCTTGGCGGCGAAGATCAGGTCATTGGACGCCGCCGTGGCGCAGGAGTTGAGAGAGCTCGACAGGGTCGACATCGCCGCGGCGAAGATCGCTCCTAACAGTACTCCCAGAACACCCACCGGAATCTCGTCCAGGATAAAGCGCGCAAACACGCGGTCGGTGCGCTCGAAGGCGGCCTCGGGTGGAAAGGCCTGGTAGAAGGCGAACAGACCGACGCCGATCAGCAGAAAGAGCGCGAACTGGGCGACGATGGCAAAGCCGGAAAGCCCCAGCGCCTTGCGGGCGTCGCCGAGGTCGCGGGCGCACAGATAGCGCTGCACCATCATCTGGTCGACGCCGTGCGAGCCGAGGGTAAAGACGGCGCCGCCGATCAGCGCCGCCCACAACGCGTACGGCTCGGTGAGGTCGAACGACAGGTCGAAGACGCGCAGCTTGCCGGCTCCGCCGCCGGTGTCGATCAGCTCGCTCCAGCCTCCCGGAAGCCGCGCGATGAGGATCTTGAGCGCCAGCAGAGCGCCGCCGACATAGATCAAGAGCTGGACCATGTCGGTCCACAGCACCGCCCGCATACCGCCGACAAAAGTGTAGACGATCGTGGCCACGCCGATGGCCGCGACCGCCCAGTGCATCGGGATGCCGGTCATCTCTTGCAGGACGATGGCGGTGAGAAAGAGCCTCAGCCCGTCGGCTAGCGTGCGGGTGAGGATAAAAAGCGCCGAGGCGGTCTTCTTGGTGGCGCCGCCGAATCGCCGCTCGAGGACTTCATAGGCGGTGTAAAAAGATCCGGAGAAATACTGCGGCAGCAGGAGAAACACCACCGCGAACCGTCCGATCAAAAATCCCAGCGGGATCTGCAGCCAAGTCATGTCGCGCCCGTAAGCGAAGCCCGGGATGCTCAGAAAGGTCACGGTGCTGGTCTCGGTGGCGATGATCGAGAAGAAGATCAGCCACCAGGGGAGATCCCGCCCGGCCACGACGTAGTCCTCCACCGACCGGGTACCGCGGCCCACCCACGAGCCGAGGGCCACGACGGCGGCCAGGTAGGCGACCAGAATCCCGAGATCGAGGCCGCTCACCCGCCGAGCTCTCCAAAGTGAATCAGCCGCAGACCGGCTTCCTCGATGGCACGACGAGCGTCCGGGTGGGTGAGGGCGGCGAGCTCCCGCTCCCGTTCGTCGACATAGCTGCTGCCGCTGCGAAGCTCTCGATCGACGCGCCCCGGGTGGCACATGAGCTCGGTCGATCCCGTGCGGCCGCCGGCCGCCCGGAGCTCTTCGACCAGGACCTCCAATCGCGCGTCGTCACCAAAAAACCTCTCGACAAAACAACCGGTCGTCGCGACTCCGGCCTCCCGCAGACGGCTTTGGACTCGGGGCCCGGCGTTGCGGACCGGCAGCTCGTGTTCGCGAGCCGCCTCCGCCAGTGCGTCACAGACCGGGTCGAGCCGATGGCTGTGGTGATGGCTGTCGAGATGGGTCGGCAGCCGCCCCACCAGCCGGCCGAACCGCTCGACCTGAGCGCGCACCTCGGCGAGGATCTCGGCGGCGCGCGCGTCATGGAGGCCGTCGGGCTTGCGCGGCAGCCGGCCGTACCCGTCGACCAGGCTGGGAACCCGGCCTGGGTCGAGGGTGGGTGAGCCACCGGTCAGGGCGACGTGGAGCCCGACACCTAGCCGGGGATAGCCGGCCAGCCGGTCCGCCGCCTCCGCGGAGGCGGGGAAGTTGACCATCAGGGTGGCGCTGGTGACGATCCCCCCGGCGTGCGCGGCAAAGATCCCGTCGTTGATCCCCAAGGTACGCCCCAGATCGTCGGCGTTGACGATCAGCAACCCCGGACTCATCCTTTGAGCAGCTCGAGCGCCAGGGTCACGGCTCCCCGCGCGGGCTCGCCTTCGAGCGCGACCGCCTGCGCCTGGGGGAGCTCGAGGTGATCGTCGACGCGGTCCAGCAGGCTGGGGCAGGCCTTGAAGGCCCCGCCCGCCAGGACCAGGGGAAACGTCTCGGGCAGACTCAATTGGCGGGCAACGGCGCCCGCGGCGAGCGCCAGATGCCGCCCGGCGTGCTCCAGGAGCTCTTCGGCGGAGCCGTCGCCGTCGTTTGCCGCGTCCTCGACCAGCGAGGCCAGCTCGGCGACCCGGTAACGGGACAGATCCGGGTCGTAGAACCACTCGACTAGCCCTGGCGCTCCGTCGAGATCCAGCTTCTCGCACACGCGGTCGTAGAGAGTCGTCGCCGGACCCCTGCCGTCGACGGCGCGGATGCCCAGCCGCACGGCGGCGTGTCCGAGCCAGTAGGCCGAGCCTTCGTCCCCGAGCAGATAGCCCCATCCGCCCGAGCGCGCCGTGCCCCCTTGGGGGTCGACCCCGTAGGCGATCGAGCCCGTGCCGGCCACCACCACGATCCCGACTCCCTGCGGCGCGCCCGCGACCAGCGCGATATGGGCGTCGTGGACCACCCGCACGCCGTCACGAAGACCCAGCCGGCGCAGCATGGCCAGAAGCAGCTCGTTCTGCCCCGGCCGGTCGGCGCCGGCGATCCCGAGACAGACCGCCGACACCGGCTCCGGCGGCTCGAGGTGCTCGATGATCTGGAAGACGACCTTTTCGACCGACAGCTCGCCGTGGACCAGCAGATTGGCGCCCGGGCCGGTGGCCTTGGCGCGAATCTCGCCCGCTTCGTCCGCGAGTAGCCCTACGGTCTTGGTCCCGCCGGCGTCCAGCCCGACGACATAACGCTGCCTCATGACGGAAAAACCGGCACGTTGGTCACCCCGACTCGAATGGCCGAGCACGTTAGCATGGGGGCCGCGATTGCGCCCGGAGAAGGCCGGGGTTTTGTGCCATACTTATCGGGTATACAGATACTGGGTCGCGGAGCTCTCGCGGCGGGAGGGATGGCGGTCAGGGGGATCGCCGAGTCGTCGCGGTGACCCGCGAGGAAAGGACGGAGAGCATGAAGAGACTCGCACTCGTTTTCGCCCTCGTCATGATGGTGGCGTCCGGAGCCATCGCCCAACAGACCGGATCGGTAGCCGGCCGGGTTACAGACCCCGACGGCGACGCACTGCCCGGCGTGACCGTGGAGGCGACCGGTGACGTGCTGCCGGGCGCCCGTATTACCACGACCGGGTCCGATGGCGGGTACCGGCTGCGGGGCCTGCCACCGGGGAACTACCAGCTCGCGTTCAGCCTCGAGGGGCTGCAGAGCGAGACCGTCGACGTGCAGGTTCTGCTCGACCGGACGGTGCGGTGGGACGTCGTTCTGCGGCCGCCGGATTTCACCGAAGAGATCACGGTTACCAGCGAGCTCCGGATCGACCCCGAGTCGGCGGAGCTCAAGGCGGTGATCGCGGAAGAGGTCATCGAGGCGCTTCCGGTGGGCCAGCAATACCGCGATGTGGTCAAGCTCATCCCCGGCGTCCAGTACAGCGAGGACAGCGTGCGGGGGCCGAGCGCCGGCGGCAGCGGGCAGGACAACGTCTACCAGTTCGACGGCGTCAACGTGAATCTCCCCTTGTTTGGCACCCTTTCTTCGGAGCCGTCCTCTCACGACATCGATCAGGTATCCACCCTCAAGGGCGGCGCAACGGCCGAGGATTTCAACCGCTCTGGCGGCTTCACCATCAACACCGTCTCCAAGTCGGGCACCAACCGCTACAAGGGTCTGGTGAGCTACCAGATCCAGACCGACGGGATGACCGGGGATCTCGATACCGGCAGCCGGGCGGAGTTTGACGAAGACCGGGATTGGACGGTGCTCAACATCGGCGGCCCCGTGGTCCAGGACAAACTCTTTTTCTACGCGTCCTACTACCGTCCGACCCGGACACGCGACAACGCTTCCAACGCCTACGGCGACGTGGCCGATTTTGAGGACGAGCGCGACGAGCTCTTTGGCAAACTCACCTTTAGCCCCAACGACAACTGGCTGTTCCACGCCAGCCACCGGGCCTCGGATCGAGAGCAGACCGGTTCCGGAGTGAGCACCTTCGAGACCGCGTCGCGTTCCGAAGGAGCGGACGTCACCCAGGACATCACCATCGTGGAGGGCTCGGTGGTGTTGAACGAGAAGAGTTTTCTCGATTTCAAACTCACCGACTACGCCAACGAGAACTCGAGCCGTCCGGACACCCTGTTCGATTTTCCGATCACCGCCGGTGTCGGCGGCACGGTTCTCGACATCAACAACCTCGACATGCAGGGGTCGTTCGGCGTTCCCTCCGGAGCGGGCTGCGGTGACGATGCGGCTTGTCTGGCGGCCGCCAACGCCCTCATCAACCGCTATGGCTATCTCGACGGCGGCGTGCTCTCCGGCGGCGGATTCGTCGGCGCGGCGAGCACGATCAACGAACAGGATTTCTTCCGCGAGAG
This sequence comes from Candidatus Multivoradales bacterium, assembly GCA_965224065.1. GTDB lineage: Bacteria > Acidobacteriota > Thermoanaerobaculia > Multivoradales > JAHEKO01 > JAOTZA01. The sequence continues at coordinate 1,318,855 of CBDCYF010000005.1, read as the reverse complement.
CTACGAGATCGGCTACGACCGGTTTTTCGCGGACGGCAAACACGAGCTGCACTTCGGCTATCAGGCCTACGAAGACTCGGAGGAGCTGAACCGGACCTCCAACGGATGGGGGTCGATCTCCTTTATCGGGGGGGTGCCGTCGGACGGACCTGAGGGGACCTTCTATGAGGCGTTGCTGCAGCAGGCGGGCACCCAGGGCTTCCCGGCGGGTGTCATCCATTCTTCTTACGAGTCCCAGAACTTCGAGATCAACGACACCATCCGGTTGAACAACTGGACGTTCAATGTCGGTGTGCTGCTCTCCAACGACGAGCTCTTTGGTCAGGACCTGAGAGAGAACCCCAACAATCTCTCCGGTTTCGAGATCGCCATCGGCAACCGGTACAAGATGTACGAGATCGATTGGGCGGACATGATCCAGCCCCGTCTGGGAGCGGTCTGGGCTTATGACGGCAGCAACACGCTCTATGCCAACTACGCGCGCTATCATCCGGCGGCCAGCTCGCTACCCCGGGCCGCGTCGTGGGCACGAAACTCGACCGGCCAGCGGCTCCAGGTCTTCTTCGACGCCGACGGCAACCAGATTCTGAGCCAGCAGCTCGGTGGCTCCTCGGGCAAGTTCTTCCAAGAGGACATGAACCCCCGCGCAACCGACGAGTACCTGGTCGGGACCGCCAAGCAATTTGGCAGCAACTGGACGACCCGGGCGCACGTCCGCCACCGCCGTGCCTACAATTTCTGGGAGGACACCAACAACAACGCACGGTCACGGCTGCTGGCGCCGTCGAATTACCCGCAGGAGGACTATGTGCCCGAACTGGGTGCCTTCCGCGCCGAGATCGGCGGCTCCTCCTATGTCATCGCCGAGCTGGATTTCGCCTTCTCCAAATACTACGAGGCGAGCTTCGAAGCCGACTACCAGGCCAACGATCTCTTCTTCCGTGGCAGCTATGTTTGGAGCCACTACTACGGCAGCTTCGACCAGGACAACTCGACCGGGTTCAACAACGACGCCAACCTGTTTATCGGCTCCTCCAACATTGCCGATTTCGCCGGTCGCCAGGTGTGGAACAACCACTACGGCAACCTGCGGGGCGACCGCCGGCACCAGCTCAAGCTCTACGGCTACTACGATCTGGACTGGAACGCCAGTGTCGGTGCCTTTGCGGTCTATCAGTCGGGACAGCCCTGGGAGGTGCTGAATCCGGACTACTACCGGTGCCTGGATCCGATCGCCACCAACCGGGACGCCAACTGCCGGGTCGGCGGCACGGGGAGCTCGAGCCCGTCGTACCGGTTCGGCTCCTGTCTGGACCCCTCCTCAGGGGGGCCGGGAACGGGTGTGTGTCCCTTCCCGCGAGAAGAGCACGCCGGCAACCGCACCACCGACGATCACTATCAGATCGACGTCAACTACACCCAGAACTTCGGCCTCGGCGGAGATCGCTACGAGATCCAGTTGAGGGCCGACGTGTTCAACTTGTTTGACAACCAGACCGGCTACAACATCCAGGCGGATGAGAGGTCGGCCGGGTTCGGACAGCCGAGGTCGTTCTTCCGGCCGCGCCGGTACCAACTGGCCGTGCGGTTCGAGTTCTAGTTTCGGAACGGGAGTCCGCGGAACAGCGGCTCGCCCTCGATCAGGGGGCGGGTCGCTGGGTCTGCGTGCCGGTAGGCGGCGCGCACCCGCTCCGTTTTGTCGGGCTCGTCCAGCAGCACGCTCACCTGAGCGCGCTTGAAAAGCGCCATGGGATGGTTTGGGTGCGTGGAAAGGGCGCGGTCCAGCGTCTCGCGGGCGTCGGCGAGCCGCCGCTCGGCGAGATAGCAAACTCCCAGCTCGAGAAAAGCCGAGAAACCGTCTCCGGCCAGCGACCACGCGCGCTCGAAGGCGCGGATGGCGGCCGGTGTGTCGGTCAGCGCCATCCGGAGCGTCCCCAGCTTGGTGAGGGCGGCCGCCGGCTCGGGGTGCGTGGCGGCGACCCGTTCGAGCAATTGCGCGGCCTCGCGGAGCCGCCCCTGACGCTCGCGGACCAAAGCCAGGCCTTCGAGGGCCGGGAGCCGCTCGGGCTGCGCGCTCAGAACCCGGGCCAGCAGGGGCTCGGCTTCCCGCCAGCGGCCCAGGCGCAGATGGTGCTGGGCGAGATAGTGGTCGACGTCTGGCGAGCCCGGCGCCAGCCGGCTCGCGTGCTGGAAATAGTCCAGCGCCTGGCGATCGCGTCCCAGCGCCGAATGGGCGGCGGCTAGGCGCAAGCTCACCATCAGATTGCCCGGATCCTGCTCCAGGACGCCCTCGAACGTCTCGATCGCGTCGTCATATTCGCCGCGCACAAAGCTCGCAGATCCGGCGTCGAGGGCGGCAAAGAGATGGGTCATGTCCCGAGGGCTGGGGGCGTTCTCCTGGAGTGAAGGAGTCCCCTGCCAGTCGACATAGCCCAGCGCGGCCAGGCGCTTGCGCTCTTCGGCCGCGAGTCCGGGGCCGCTCGCGACTGCACCGGTTGCCGGGTCGAACGCCGGATCGAAGGGGTAGGCGGCCAGGGCCCGGCCCAGCTCGGGCTCGAGCCGCTGGCGGCCGGCCAGGTCGTCGGTCTCTTGCGGGTCATTGACGAGATCGTAGATCTCGATCCCTCCCGAGCGGATGGCCTTGGTGCGGCCGTGGATCGCCATCACCTGCGGCTGCCAGCCGTACTGGAGAAACGGCTTCATCGCCTCGGCCAGCACGACCTCCCGCTCGCCGGCAAGCAGATCGTGGGGGCGGGCGACGCCCGCCCATTCCAGGATGGTGTCGAAAACCCGGCGGACACCGACCGGATCGGTTCGCACCCCGGGAGCGATCCCGGTGCCCGCGATCACCAGCGGCACCCGCATGACCCCCTGGTAGAGAAGGTTGCCGTGGAGCCTCTCGCCGTGATCGCCAAGCCCCTCACCGTGGTCGCCGGCCACCAGCACCCGGAAGCCTCGCTCGCCAAACCGGACCTCGAAGGCCTCGACCAGCCGAGCGACCGCCGAGTCCATGAACGCGATCTCCCCCAGGTAGGGGTCATCCGGGTATTCGGAGGCGTACGGCTCGGGTGGCGCGTAGGGCTCGTGCGGGTCGTAGTAGTGCACCCAGAGAAACAGCGGGGAATCCCGAGACGCCCGGATCGCCTCGAGAGCCCGGTCGGTGGTGGCGTCCGCCCGCCGCTCGACGCCGCTTTGTCCGAAATCGTCGTCATAGTGCTCGAAGCCGCGGGCGAGACCAAACCGGGCGGCGAGCGGAAAACCCGAGACCACCGCCATGGCTTGGTAGCCAAGCTCGGACATCCGCTCGGCCAGGAGCCCGTGATCCGGCGATAGGTGTCTCGAGTTCTCCCGGATCCCGTGCTCGTAGGGGTAGAGGCCGGTCAGCATCGATGTGTGGGAAGGAAGGGTGATAGGCGCGGTGGCATAGGCGTGGGTGAATCGAACGCCGCGCGCGGCCAGCGCGTCGAGGCCGGGCGTCGCTTCCGAGCCCGACTCGTACCCCATAGCGTCGGCGCGGGTGGTGTCGAGGGTCACCAGGAGAACCGAGGGGTGGGCATCCGGCCCGGCGGGGTCGGGAGCCTCGGTGGCCGGGGAGCAGCCGAACAGGGACAGACCCAGCGCGAGGGTCGCTCGTGACCCGCCGTGGAAGTGCCGAGACGCCCGCGTCATGAATCGAGTCTACGCCGCCGGGCCGGGATATCGGAGACTTGGCGGAGGTCTGTCGGAGGTTGGCGGAGATCGGGCAAGACGGAACGAAGGATTGAGAGTAGCCTTGCATCTAACGGAGCAGGCCGGTGGCACAAGCGCCGCCCAGAGGACGAGAATGCAGGTCGTTTCCCTCCAACAGAGAAAGCGTCACCGGGACGACAGATCCCTGGTCCGCCGGATGATCGCCGGCGAGGAAGAGGCTTTTGAGGAGTTTTCGGGACACTACATCCCCATGCTCTACCGTTTTGCCGGCCGCCGACTCGCCGGCGAGCCCGAGCTCGTACAAGAGATCGTCCAGACCACCGTGTGCAAGGCGATCGCCAAGCTCCCGACGTTCCGGGGCAAGGCCGCCCTGGCCACGTGGCTCTGCGCGGTGTGCAAGAACGAGATCGCGGGGCATTTCCGGCGCAAGAAGCGCAGCGGCGGTGAAGTGGGTCTCGAACAGGTCGAGGAGACGTCTCCGGCCGCGCTCACCGATTTCAAGCTGGACAGCCCCGAGCGCGCCGCGATGCGCAAGGAGGCGATTCAACTGGTGCACGAAGCACTCGACCTGCTGCCGGCGCACTATGGGCGCGCCCTGGAATGGAAGTACCTGGAAGATCTTTCGGTCAACGAGATCGCGCAACGTTTGAACCTGAGACCCAAGGCCGCGGAGTCGCTTCTGACCCGCGCCCGGCAGTCGTTCCGCAATGGTTTCAACCGCCTGGTGGCCGCGGCGCAACCTCCATCCGAGGTGACGCGGTTGGTGAGCCAGAGAATGGAATTCGGATCATGAGCAACTCGAGCAAAGAAGTCGAACTCGGCGGAGAACTCACGGCTTCCGAGGGCGATATCCGCGAACTCCTGCGGCGAGCGGGGCCCCGGCCGGAGGTGCCGGCCGAGGACCTGGCGGGCATCAACGCGGCGGCGCGCGCGGAGTGGGAGAAGCTGGTGGAGAACCAGCGACGGTCGCGGCCGGTTGCGTGGCCCGGTCGGGCGATCGCCGTCGCGGCCACCCTCGCGCTGGCATTGGGCGCGAGCTGGTGGTTGGTCAGTCGGCCGCCGGTGTCTTCCGCTGTTGCGATGGTCGAGCTGGTCCGTGGGGAGGTTCGCTTGGACGACCGGACGGTCGCGCCCGGGGACGTTTTCCCGGTCGGCTCCGAGATCACTACGCCCGGTGGGGCCGCCGCTGGCGCGCTGGCGATCCGGTTGGCCGATGGACACTCAGTCCGGGTGGACGCCGACAGCCGGGTTCGTTTGCTCTCGGAGCAGTCGCTCGAGCTGATCCGGGGCGGTGTGTATGTCGATTCCGGGCACGCCGGGGCCCCCGGGTCGGCGATCGAGATCGCGACCGTATTTGGCGCCGTGAGGGACATCGGCACACAGTTCGAGGTGCGGCTAGAAAACGGTGGCGCGCTGTCGCTGAGGGTGCGTGTGCGCGAGGGCTCGGTGGTGGTGAGTCACGGCCCCGAGGCCCATTCGGCCGAAGCCGGCGAAGAGTTGACGGTTCGGCGCGACGGCGCGGTGGAGCGCGCCTCGGTGCCGCGTCACGGATCCGATTGGGCGTGGGCGGTGGCGGCGGCACCGGCGTTCGAGATCGAAGGGCTTTCGTTGCAGGGCTATCTCGATTGGTTGCGGCGGGAGACGGGCCTCGAGATCCGTTTCTCGGACCCGGCGCTTGCCGAATCGGCCTCCGACATCCAGCTCTTTGGCTCGATCGAGGGATTCACGCCGCTGGAGTCGATCGACGTGGTGGTGCCCGGCAGCGGGCTGGACTACGAAGTCACAGGCGGCGAGGTCCTCATCCGGTCGCGGCCGGTGGTGTGAGGTCGGCGTTTTGACGGCCGGCAGGGCCGCCGGCCGCTTCAAGGGTTTGGTGACCCGATTGGCTGACGCCGCCGGTGTCGCCGGCTCCCGCTACCGGGCGGGGGCAAGCCCCGCCCCTACAGAATGAGGCGGCTTGGAGGGTGAGGTCGGCGTTCGACGGCGGGCAGGGGCGCCGGCCGCTACAAGGGTCTGGTGACCCGAGCGGCTGAAGCGGCCGCCGCCTCTGGCGGCCGTTGCCATTAAAACTCGATGGTGACGCCGGCCGAGGGCAGGGCGCCGGCCCAAGCCTCTTCCGCGACCCGAACGACGCCGGCGTCGTCATCCAACTCGAAGTCGAACCCGGCGAGGTTGGAGCGATCGTAGGCGTTCTGGACGTCGATAAAAAAGGAAACGCTCGACGAACGAAACCGCCACTCTCGGCTGGCGCGAAAGTCCAGTCGATGGTAAGCGGACAAACGGTCGCTGTTGAGCCGACCGAGGATCGGTTCGAAAACCACCTCGCCGTCTTCGTCGATAGAGGACACAAAACTCACCGGTGTCGTGGGCCAGCCGGTGTGAAAGCGCCAAGCAAAATTGGCCCGCCAGTGGTCGCTGATGCGGTAGTCCAGATCCAGGTTGAGACTGTGAGTCTGGTCGAAGGGTCGGGGGTTCCATTCCCCCTGGATACGGTCCTCGGTTGAGGACAGCGCATAGTTCACCCACCAGCCCAGCTTGGGCCCAAAGCGCCCGCGTAGAAACACCTCGATGCCCTGGGCGAGGCTCCGATCGGGGGTGGTTCGCACTCGATCGGGCTCGACCTCCGGGAAGGTGTTGATGGGCTCGTAGAGGTTCTCGTAGCGGCGGCGTGGATTGCCGACGACGCGCTGGTAGGCCTCGACCCTGAGGATCAGGTCCGACTCCTTGTCCGGCCGCGGAATCAGCTTTTCGAACCCCAGGACGCGGTGCTCGGACCGTTCGACCGGTTCAAAACGCGTCTCGCCGTCCTCGACCTGCAGCTCGTAGGGTCGTTGGCTCTGATTGAAACGGCCCCAGGCGGCCCGCAGCACACCGCCTTTCCCAACGGCTCGGGACAGGTTGAGCCGTGGGCTCAGATGGCTTTCGTCGGTTTGCGAGTGGCGGTCGTATCGCAGGCCGATCTGGACCGTCAGCGCGTCGCCGATCAACAGCCGGTCGGCGAAGTGCAGGCTCTCCTGGTCTTCGCGGAACTCACCCCGGAAGGCGGTAGTGCCCTCGGTCGAATCGTGCCGGATCTCCGCCAGCGGGTTGTCGAACTCGCGCATTCCGAAATAGTCGTACTCGGTCTCGAACCGTCGGACCTGAAACCCCCAGTCCAGCGAATGCCGGGAATTGGGCTGGAAGCTCCACTTCTGGCGTACCCCCAGGATCTCGGAGTCGCGGATGTCGGCGATCGCAAACCGCGCATCCCCGTCGATCTCATCGCCCCGACGGTCGCGGTCGATGTCGGTCAGCGAGGCGGCGGTCTCGAAAAAGAGCCGTGGCCCGACAAACGTCTGATTTGTCAGCCAGAAATAGGAGCTGCCGTAGTCGGTGACAAAACGTTTCTGCTCGTCCTCCGCGACAAACTCTCCAAAATCGAGTTTGTCCCGCGCATAGAGAAAATTGGCCCTCAGGCTGTTCTTGCTCCCGAGGCTGTAGGCGAATTTGCCAAAGGCATCCCAGTAGACGGGATCCTCGTCGCCGATCAGGCGTCCGACCAGGTCGGTGGTTCCGCGACGCACGTCGAGAAGCCAGGACCCGCGGTCCTCGCCGAAAGTCCCGGCTCCGCCCGCCTGGAGGCTGAACACCGCGGCGCCGAGCCGGAACCGAGTACCACGGGGCGTGGCCGTAACCATATCCAGCACACCGCTCATCCGGTCCCCGTATTCGGCGGCGAAGCCGCCGGTACTCAAATCGGCCGTTGCCAGGGTGGCGGGCGAGATGACGCTCAATGCGCTGTCGCGGTCTTTGAGGTGGTAAGCCTCGTAGAGCTCTTGGCCGTCGAGCAGGATCTGGGTCTCGTCGCGCCGTCCGCCCCGGACGTGAAATTGTGCCGATACATCGTTGGCGGTCGCGCCCGGCAGCAGCGTGAGCGCACGAAACAGATCGTCTCCGAGATGGGGGAGGGCCAGGATCTGCTGGCGGTCGAGGTGGAGGCGCGCCAGTGGCGCGTCGCGTAGCAGCGAGACCCGGCTCGGAGTGACCACGACCTCCTCCTCGAGGATGGGCGCGGGGTCCAGGAGTATGGTCAGATCGTCGGTTTCCCCGGCAACGACGTTCGGGAGCTGCACGACGATAAACCCCTTGAGACGGACCTCGAGGGTCAGCGGATCGGTGCCGGAGTAGGGGAGGAGAAACCGCCCGTTGCCGTCGCTTACCGCCTCGGTCCCCGGCCCCAGAGCCCGGATGACGGCCCCGCCGACCGGTGCACCGTCGGGTTTCGAGCCGATAAAGCCGTTCAAGACATTGGCTGAGGCACCGGCGGGACCCAGGGGGCCGGGAATGACGACCACGGCCCCTCCCGGGCCGTCGCGGGCCTCGAGGCTGTGCGAGGCGAGGATCGTGTCGACAATCTCACGCAACGAGGAACCGGTGGGCTCTTCTCCGACCCTCATCCACGGCCTTACCACGTTGTTGGTGAAGATGATGTTGAGGCCCCGAGCCCGCAGCTCGTGGAGGGCTTCGGAAAGCGTCTTTCCGGCCAGGCGGGCGGAATCGACGGGCGTGCGTTTCTCGGACGGGTCGTCGTGCTGAGCCGGCGCCGCGGCCCACGACGCCCCGGCGGCGGACCAGCAAAGAACAAAGACGACGGCGAGAACTTTTTCTCTCACGAGCTGGTGCGGAGAACCGCCACTCGAGAATAGCAGCCGGATTACCGTGCGCCTCGGCCGGGCTCGTGGAGGCGAGCTTCGATCGCGTCCCAGATGCCGCGCGCGATCTCGCGCTTGGGCGCCGGCCCTAGATCGACTCGGGTCCCATCCGGCGCCAGGATCGTGACCTGGTTGTCACGCGACGCGAAGCCAATCCCCGGGGTGCCGACGTCGTTGAGCACGATCAGATCGAGATTCTTGGCTTCGAGCTTATCGGCCGCCCGGGCCAGATGATCGACCGTCTGGGCCGCAAAACCGACGACGAGTCGCGGGCCCTTTCTTGCCGCAAGGGTGGCCAGGATGTCAGGGGTCGGCTCGAGCGCGAGCGTCAAGTCGACTCGCCGCTTGTCCAGCTTGTTCTCGAAGCGTCTTGCCGGCCGAAAGTCGGCGACGGCGGCGACCGCGACCAGCACGTCGCAGGTCTCGAAGCGACGGGCACATTCCTCGAGCATGTCCTCGGCGCTTGTCACACGGACGGTCTCGACGCTGGACGGATCGGGGAGGGCGGTCGGTCCGGAGACCAGGGCCACCCGGGCGCCCCGCTCGGCCGCCTCCTCGGCTACGGCGTAGCCCATGCGCCCCGACGACGGGTTGGACAGAAAACGGACCGGGTCGAGATGCTCGCGCGTCGGGCCGGCGGTCACCAGGACGCGAACGCCGTCCAGGCCTCCCGCGGTCATGACGAGCGGCGCGCGATCGGGCGTCCGCTGCCGGCCAGGTCCGCCAGCGCGTCGACGATCGCCTCGGGTTCGGACATCCGGCCGACGCCCGAATAGCCCTCCGCCAGAAACCCCTCCTCGGGGCCGACGAAGCGGTAGCCCCAGCCGGTGAGCCGCTCCACCGATTCCGCCACCGCGGGGTGCCCCCACATGGCGTCGTTCATCGCCGGAGCGAGCAGCGTCGGCGCGGTCACCGCGAGAAACACGGTCGAGAGCGGGTCGTCGGCGATCCCATGCGCCAGCTTGCCGAGCACATTTGCCGTGGCCGGCGCGATGAGCGCCAGATCGGCCGAGCGGGCCAGCGAGATGTGGTGCACTTCGGCGCCCTCCGAGCGGTCGAAGAGATCGGTGGTCACCGGGTGCCCGGAGACCACTTGCAGAGCCAGCGGGGCCACGAACTCGACGGCGGACGGGGTCAGAACGACCCGGACCTCGGACCCTTTCTGCACGAGCCGGCGGACCAGCTCGGGGGTCTTGTACGCGGCGATACCGCCCGAGACCCCCAGGAGGACCCGGCGCCCCGCGAGTTCGCCCCCGTCAGCCAACCGTGCTCCTCTCGGCGTGCGGCGGCTCGCCAACCCACGATCCGGTGCTCTCGACAAAGCTCGCCGTGCACGGCGGGCCGTCCGAGGACCAGATCTCCGGGGTCTCGCCGGGCCGGATGTGGGCGATCGTCGACGAGCGCGTGCCGTAGCCGGCCAGATGGACACACGGCGCGAGCGAGGCGGCCGGTCGCCGCGAGGCCCAGCCGCCCGAGTCACCGGGGTCGTCAGCAGGACTCTGCGATAGATCGGGCGTGTCGTGACTCGCCAGGAGCCCGCGCAGCCGCTCGTTGAGAGCGGCGCCGCGCCACGCCTCGATCCCGGCGAGCTTCGAGCGCACCAGGTCGACCTTGGGCGAGCGCACTTCCATCGGTCTGTTTTCGAGGATGTGAGCTCCGGGCTGGAGCTCGACGACGCGACCGCGATCGCCGCCGGTCATGTCGATATAGAAAAGATCCCGGCCGTCGCCGACAAAGATCCAGCCCGGGTTGAATTCGTGAGGCGGATGGCTCTCGACAAAGGCCTGGGTGGCCGCTGCGGCTCTCTCGTAGCGGGCCAGAAAGATCGGCCACTCCCCCCGCGAGCGTTTGGTGGCGTCGTGCCGCGCCGCCGCGCGGTTGGTCAAGGCGGCCATTACGCCGTTCTCGCTCACCGCCAGCCAGGTGCCACCGGCCAGATGGTCGCGACCGCCCAGAATTCTCGGGTCGCGGTCGCTGAGGACCGTCATCGGCGTGGCCGGACGGTTCAATCGTTCATCGCGGTTAGCGGCGACGACAAGCGGGGCGTCGGGGTGGACGCGATGGAGAGCTACGAGAAGGCACACGGAACGGGACCCGCGCGAGGCTACCATTGATGGCGGCCCGGCCCCGGGGCCGGTGTTCGACCCTCGGGCACCCCGCAGGGCCACCACTGGACGTCATTGAGCCGGGAGGGACACTACGTCCTGTGGCCCCGCCCTCGGCCGTCCCCTGTGCCCCAGATCAGTGATTCGAGCCCCGCGTCCTGCAGGATCCGACGATACCGGGGATCGGCACGCAACTCCGAAAAGGTGTGGGCGTGCGGTACAAAGACCAGCAGCGGGCTGCGCTCGCGTGCGGCGCGCTCGAGCCAGGTAAGCGCTCGATCCGGGTCGTCGAGTGCGATGTAGGCGGCCGCGATCTGAAGCGGTGACTGGTTCGCCCCCCCGAGGAAATACTCGAGTCTCCACGCCAGGTAGACTCGTTGGGGGTCGGAGGCCGTCGATGCCGCCTCGATGTCGGCCTCGGAAGCACCGGCGGTCGTCAACAGGTGCATGGCGTGTGGCCGCGCGCTGTCGAAGTCGCCCGCCGCGCTGTGAGCGGCCAGCAGACAAACTCTCGCGAAGCCGTTTTTGGGATCGAGTCGTAGAACCATCTCACATTCCGCCGCGGCTTCTTCGAATCGCCCGGCGCGAAGCAAGAAGTAGCCGGCGTCACCCCGCACCGCCATCGAGTCGGGGTCCAGCTCGACCGCTCGGCGGATAGCCGTGATTGCTTCCTGGTGCTGTCCGAGGACGGACGAGTAGGCGGCCTGCACGAGGTGGTTCTCCGGGTCCTCGGGCTCCAGGGCCAGCGCTCGGTCCAGCCGGGTACCGGCCGTGCCGATGTCCCAATCGAAAATCAGTGCAATCTGTGCCAGGACACGGTGGGCGACCGCCAGGTCCGGGTCGAGCTCGTGGGCTTTACGGGCCGCGCTGCGGGCTTCCTCGAAGTCGGGGATGGTGTCGGTTCGGACCGCGAAATGAAGGCACGCTTCCGCCAAGTAAGCATGGCCGGGAGCGAACTCCGGCTCGGCTTGGATCAGCGAGCGCAGCAGAGTCCGTGCGCGGTCGATATCGCCGTTGGGGGCGCCGATCAGCGAGCGCGCCTCGATATAGCGGGAGCGCTGGTCCGGGTCCTGGGGCATCGGTTCCGCGCTGGCCCCAGGCCTCCGATCCAAGACCGCGAACCCCAAGGCGGCGAGCACCACCAAGGGGGCGAATCCGGCAAAAAGCGGAAGTGTCGCGAACCGGGAGGTTTTGGACTCGTCGCCTGTGGGGGACGCCTCTCCGGAGGAAGCCTCTTCATCGCCCGGCTGTCCCCCGCGCTCTCCTCGATGGTCACCATCTTGCGGGGGTGGCTCGCTTGCGACGAGCCGGTAGCCGACGCGCGGCACGGTCTCTAGAAACGCGCAGTCGCCGCCGGACAAATCGCGCATTGCGGCCCGGAGCTTGCGGACGGCCGTGTTTAGTCCCGCCTCCCGGTCCACATGGACATTCTCGGGCCAGAGCACGTTGTAGAGCTCCGTGCGCGTCACCACCCGCCCGCGTCGGTCCAGAAGGGCTACCAGCAGACGAAAGAGCTTCTCCTGCAGGATGAGCTTCTGACCGTCGCAGCCAAGCTCGCGAGTCTCCAAGTCGAGCGTGAATCGATCAAACGGGATCCGATCTTCCGTCGACACTGTGCCAAAAACGCCAATACTCCCTGGCCTTTCCATTACCTCCCCTCAACTCAGGCCCCGGCAGGACGCCGGGCTTTCCAGTTTTTATTGCGTCCCATGTGAATCGACGTCCCTCCTCTCCGCGGCTCCCATAAAACCGCCGGGAAGGCCCTCAAATAACAAGTTACGAGGATGAGCGCGACTTGTTCCGGGAGAAGCTCTGAACCGTTTCTGAACCGTGTCCGCCTTTCCGTGCGCGGTCGCCTACCCTTCTTTCACCCAGATATAGGCGCGGAGCCGCTTCCAGCTCCCATCCGGCTCGATGGCGAAGGACTCCGTCGAGCGCTGGTTGTGCTCGCGCGTCTCCCGGTGACCCGATTGCCACTTGGAGCCGGCAGGGGAGTGGAACGTCTGCGACAGCTCGATAGATTTCGGCCCGCTGCGCGCGATCCGGCCTTCTCCAAAGGTGCCGTCGGTGCCGAATTGAAAGAGCCATAGCGCCCTCCGCTCGGGATGCCAGAACATCCGGTACTCCCACAGCGTCCCGAGGTCCTTCTCATCCTGGATGGCGAACAGTCGGCCCGTGAGGCCGTGGCCACCCGGGGCCGGACGCCATTCCAGACCATAGGCGTCGTACGGTTCCCCCTCGTTTTTGTACTCGCTATTGTCCGCGATCCATCGGCCTTCGGTGGCCCGTATCTCCTCGCTGGCCCACGCCGGCAAACTGGCATCGGCGGAGGGATGAGCCAGCACACGGCGATAGGCCGATCTGTAGATCGGAACCCATGTCTCGCCGTCCTCGGTGTAGTGCCACAAAAGCTCGAATGAATCCTCTCCTATATCGGAGTAAGTCTTGCGCCAATTGCGGGGAACACCGTCTTGGAACGCTCTGGGCTCCGGGAAGGCAAAGGCGAGGCTGTCGTTGCCGTCCAGCTCTCGACGGTGCTCGAAGTGCCCCACGGCGTCGAAGCTGACATCGTGGAGCTTGCCGTCGTACCGATCGTAGTACTGCCAAATACGCCAAACCGGCTCTTCGCTTCCCTCTGGGTAAAGCAGGGTGTGGACCATGAGTCCGTCGTGCTCGAGCGAGATCTCCGCACGGCTCTGCCTCGTCCGAAACGCCTCCCCGCTTTTGTCGAGGGTTGTTGTCTTTACCTGCCAGCTTCCCAATTGAAAGTGCAGACGCTCCAGCTCGGGGGCGGGCTCGATGTTGGGGGGCTGGGCGAGCGCGGGTCCGCCGGGAGAAACAACGGCGATCAACATCACCGCCAGCAACATGCCGCCCCCCTGTGGCGGCCATGTCGTGTTCCTCGGGGTCTTCGTTGATCGTGTCTGGAGCATCGTGATCACCTCCACAGCAAGTTGTCGCTCTTTTCCTTGGGCTTCTCTTGGTCGTCGGGACCGAGAAAACGCCGGGGGAACCGAGAATCCGAGGCTACCGCTGCGAACCGGTTTTGTTCCGGAAGTGGCTCTGAACCGTTACTGAACCACGCTGACCGACGGTTCGTTTGATCCTTCAGCCAAGAGGTTCGGTGGACTCGCCGACGATCCGCCAACCCTCGTTCTGGAGCACCAGGACCAGTGTCTTGCGAACTCGATCGCGATACGTGTCGGCCTCGTAAGTCTGTTCGAAAACCACATCGACCCATCCGTCGCGAATCTCACCTTCCCTCAGGTGCTCTACGGTCACGGCGATCGAGCTCGGCCTCTCGATCCGGTCGCGCCGATGCGCTTCCCACGCATCGCGGTCCATTCCGTTGACTGGAATGAAATCCGCCGCGTAGAACGCGAGGTAGTCATCGGTCCGCTGCTCCGACCAGGCGCGAGCCCAGTCGTGGACGACCTCGACCGGTGGCGGGGTAGTGGCTTCGGTTCCGTTGGACGCTGGCTGGTCGGGGTCTGTTTCGGATGACGGCTCGGTATCGGTGGTGATCGAGCGATCGGCAGTCTCGAGCTTCACAGCCGCAACCCGAGACACCGAGGAGTCGGCCAGACGCTCGCGCAGCTCGGACTGCTCGACGGTGCCAACCGGAGCCGCCCGGGCGGTGGATCTCTTAGGTCCGGTGGCCGACCGGATCCGCTCGCCGAGAGGCGACAGAGACAGCAGGGCCAGACCCGCCGCGCCGAGAAAAATGCCGGCGGCGATCGAGCCCACTCCGCGCCGAGTCGGGGAGGAGCTAGTCGTGCGCTTCTCCTCTGCCGGGTCGGGCTCCAGCAAGAGCTCGTCGGCTGGGATCGGCTGCTCGCGGGCCTCGGCTCGCCTTGTTGCCGCGACGCTCGGCTCGGGAGCTAGCGTGACGCGCTGTTCGGCCGCTGCCGTCGCCCGAAGCAGCTCGGCGCGAAGAGCGCTCTCGACCTCCTGGCTGTTCTTGCGCTCGCGCTCGAGATCCGATCGGGCCGTGTCCAGCTGACCGCGCAGCTCACGGCCTTCTTCTCGCAATTGGAAACTTTGGTTTTCGAGCTCTTCGAGATAGCGGCGGCGGGCGACACTCTCGGATTCCAACTCGCCGATCCGCTCCCGGAAGGAGGACTCCCTCCCGGCCGCGGTTTCGAGCTTCTCCTGGAGCACGGCGAACTCCTCGCGGCGAGCGGCGGCCAGCCGGTCGAGCTCGCCGGTCAGGGCCTCCCGCGCGCCTTGGGCCTCGTCAAGCCGAGAGCCCAGCTCACGTTGCGCACCCTCGAACTCGGTGAGGTGGAGATCGCGTTCAGCGAGGGCCTGCCGGAGTTCCTGGGTCCTTGCTTTGGCGGTCGCCAGCGAGGCTTCGGCCGCCCGCATTCGATCTTGATGATGAACCTCCCGGTTGGTCAGCTCGATGATCTGCTGTTTGAGCCGTTCTTCCCGCGCCGCAAACTCCCGTGTCCGGCGCGCCAGCTCCCGCCGTAGCTTGCCGGTCTCGCTCTCGGCGGGTGACTCGATGGGGTGTTTCGGCGGCTCTGCGGCCCGCCCGGTTTGGCGCCCGGCTAACGTCTTCGGGGCGGGCCGGCCCTTCGTCAGGCGCGCGTAGACGAACTGCTGGATCTTGCGGAAACTGTCCTCTCCCAGCTCCACAAACTTGAGGCCCGCCACAAAGCCGGAGCCGTCATCGCGTTCTCCTGTCCGTTCCGTGCGGACCACCTCCGCGCGCGCCAGGATCGGTGTCGAGGGGTTTTCGCCGCTGGCGGGGAGCAGAAAGCGAAAGTCGAGATGTGCGCCGACCGCCAGCTCGCGCACTACCTCGAGCGCGGCACCGCCGGCACTCAAATTGAGAATGGTCGCGGCCCGCTCTTCGTCGTCGCCGTCCAGGCAGTAATGGCTCTCGAGCGGAAGACTCAAGCGTGGGTGGAGTCGGCGCTCCTGTTTCACGATGCCTCAGCCTAAACGACAGAGGCCGAAGGGCAAAATGAAATTTGTAACGGCGATCCGGTTTGACATAGGGTTTCGGCCCGAGCGCCGTTAGCTCAATGGATAGAGCACCAGACTTCGGATCTGGCGGTTCGGGGTTCGAGTCCCTGACGGCGCGCCATTTTCTGGCTTGAGGCAGGCGCTCGTCGCTCCGTCCGCGCCACGGCGGTCTCATTGGTCCCCTCGGCCGCCGCGGACTAAACTTCGCGGGTGAAGCGAGCCGGCGCCGCTTGCGTGGTTGCAGTATTCGCCGCGCTGTCCAATTGTGTAGCGCGGCCCTCGGCGACGGTCTACGATCTGACCGAGGAGTTCTCCTATTCCCGCGTCGCGTGCGAATCGGCCGAACTTGTGATCGGAACGGACGGTTTCGAAGGCACTCTGGGAGACGGCTGGTCGTACGGCGAGGTGGACCGGGGGCGTAACCGCACGTTCCGGTGGGGGACGCGACCACGCTCGGATATCGTTTTCACGGTTCTCGAGAAGCGCGATCTCGTTCTTCGGCTGGAGGGTCTCGCTGCTCCGGGTAAGAAGGCAGCGCGTCAGGTGGCGATCGAGGTGAACGGTCAGCCGGTGGACGAGGTGAAGGTCGGTACGGGTTTGGTCGAATATGTCGTTCCGGTATCGGGCGAGCTTCTGGAGCGCGGCGAGAACCGTCTGTCGCTGTTGTATGACCGAGTCGATTCGGCGGCATCTGTGCCCAGCGTCGGCGAGCGGCCGACGATCGCGATGGCGTGGTATCAACTTTCATTCGATGGGTTGACGCGGTGCCAGACGGACCCGAGGGTTGATCGGCAAGGACGTCTGTTTCTGCCCCTGGGCTCGCAGGCCGCTTTTTATTTGAAGGTCGGCCCCGGGGCCTCGTTTCGGGCGGAGGCCTGGGAGCAGGTCGGCTCCGCGCCGACGAGCCTCTCGGTTCATGTCGCGACTGACGGCGAGTCTGAACGCCGCCTTGTTTCGCCGGCGGCCGGTGGTTCCTTTGAGCTTCCGCTGGGCGGCGTGACCGAGCGAGCGGTGCGACTTTCGCTGGTGGCGGTCGGAGCCGGTGGCAGGTCCGACTCGGGCGAGCAACCGGGAGGGATTTTGATGGAGGGAGCGGCTGTCGTATCTCCGGCCCCGGTCCCGTCAAGCCGGCGCGGGATCTCGTCTTCCGCCCATACCGGTCCCCGGCCCAACATCGTCTTTTATCTTGTCGACACCCTTCGAGCCGATCGACTCGGGGCGTACGGCCATGCCGGTGACGTCTCGCCCAACATCGATCGATTTGCTTCCGGAGCGACGCTCTTCGAGAACGCGCGCGCCCAGGCGACCTGGACGCTGCCGTCTGTGGCGTCGGTTTTCACCGGCCTGTGGCCCCCTGCTCACGGAGTGGTCCATCCGTCGATCAAGCTTCCTCCGGAGGCGTTGACCCTTGCCGAGATCCTGCAGGCGGAGGGCTACGCGACTTCTTCGATCATCGTCAACGGGTACGTCGGCGAGAAATGGGGGTTGGATCAAGGATTCGACGATGTCCAATGGATCGGCCCGAACCAAGGAACAAAGGAAGCGAGGAGCGCCCGCCGGGTTCTGGAAGAGACGCGGTCGTGGCTGGCGACGCGCGATCGATCTCGGCCGTTCTTTCTCTATCTCCACACGATCGACCCGCACGATCCCTATCTCCCGGAGAAGGAGTTCCGGCGCCGTTTCGCGCCGGGTGCCGAGGAGATGTACGAGGCGATTCGGGCGAATCCGAAACGCCATCGCTGGGACCCGACCCAGTCGGTGGTGGAGCAGTTGCTGGCTCTCTACGACGCACTGGTCGCACAAAACGACGCTGCGTTCGGAGAGACTCTGAGAGTGCTCGAGCGAGAGGGACTCTACGGGGACTCTTTTATTGTTTTTCTGTCCGATCATGGTGAGGAGTTTTTCGAACACGGGGCCTGGGCCCACGGTTCCAACCTCTTTCCGCCCACGCTCCACGTACCCTTGATCCTGAAGTTGCCGGGTCAGACTCACGGCGTACGGGTCGGCCGCTTGGCACAACACATCGACCTGCTGCCGACCGTCCTGGACTATCTCGGTCTCGAGCCGCGGGCGCTGGTAGGCAGCAGCCTGGTACCCGTAGCTTCGGGGAAGGACGCCTCCGGACCGCAGCGACCACTCTTCGTCCATACTTCGCGCTACGGCCGCGACACACGGGGGGTCCTCGACGGCGGTTGGAAGCTCATTGAGCGGTTAGAGGAAGAGCGAACTGTTCGTTGGTTGTTGAATTGGCGAGACGACCCGATGGAACGTACCGACCGCCGCTCCGAGAACCCGATTTTGGCTGAAGTCTTGCGAGTAGCGATCGAGCGTGAGATCGATCGAGCCCAGCCGCTCGAAGTCGAGGATGCAATCCTCGATGAACGGACGCGAAAAGACCTTCGAGCGCTCGGCTATCTGGAGTGATCCGGTGTGAGTGAGCCGATCCGTTGGAACCATACTCGAACCTCCTGCGTCTTGAGAGAAGATGGCCCGCGTGCGGGAGGCGCCGTTTGACTACAGCGAGTTGATCGCTCGGTGCCGGGTCGGTGATGACCTGGCCTGGGAGGCGCTCGTCCGGCGCCTGGAAGGTCGGGTGTACGCTATCGCCCTCCATTACCTACGCGACCGGGAGGAGGCGCGGGACGCAGCCCAGGACATTTTTGTGCGGCTGTACGAAAAGCTCCATACGGTTCGAGACGACAAGCCGTTTTTGGCGTGGCTGGTTCGTCTGGCGCGGAATTCCTGTATCGACCGGTTGCGGCGTCTGAGGGTCCGCACGCCGGCGCATTCGGTGGAGCTGAATGAAGCCCCGGAGCCGGCGACGGGCTCGCCGACGCCAGAGGAGGTCTGTCTCGACACGGACCGCGACCGGAGGCTTTACCGGGCGCTGGGGACGATGGACGAGCGTGAGCGCGAGATCATCGTGCTCAAGGACATCCAGGAGATGAAGTTGGCGGAGATCGCCGAGATGATGTCGGCGCCGCTGGGGACCATCAAGTCCCGTTGGCACCGCGCCCGGGTCGAGCTCGCCAAGGCGGTCCGCCGTCTGGAGCTCTCGGAGGGGATGTGACGTTGGATTGCCGAAGGTTTGAGGCCCGCTTCGAGGCCTGGCTCGCGGGGACTCTGGCGCCCGAAGACGGACAGGCCTGCTCGGAGCACGTCGACGGCTGCGCGGCCTGCGGCGAGCTGGCGCGGTTGGCGCGGCTGCCTGTCGAGGAGGGGCCTTCGGATGGGCTCCTGACCGGAGTGCTCGAGCGCACCAGCGGGGGAGTCTGTGCATCGGCCGAGCGCTCGCTGTCGGAGCTGGCGGAGGGCGAAGTCGCGGCAGACGACCGGCGGCTCCTGTCCGAGCACGCAGCCCACTGCCCCTCCTGTTCGGGCCTGGTCCACGAGCTCGAGCGTTTGTCCGTCGAGCTGCCACGGTTGGCGGAAGTGAAGCCACAACGCACGCTGGTCGATGACGTGCTGCGCGCGACGCTTCCGCTCCCGGTGCGGGTGCGGCGTTGGCGGATGCGGACCTGGCGGCAATGGGTCCGTCGTCCGCGTTTTGCCGCCGAGCTCGCCTATGCCGCCACGCTGGTCGTGGTGGTCGTGTTCGGCACGCCGAGCGCGCCGCTCGAGGCGATGCAGAAGCGCGCCGTCGAATTTGCTCGAACCGAGTCGCTGGAGCGCATCGAGTCGCTGCAGTCGGCGGCGGAGCGCGAGTTGACCGATCGACTGCAAGATGTCCGGGGAGGTGTGGTGGAGAGCGCTCACGGCGTGGCGGCGGCCACCCGTCGAGGCGTCGGAACCATCTGGGATGAGCTTGCGTCTTGGTTCGCGGACGACGAAGAACCGAAAGAGGAGACACCATGAACCAACCTGCCGACGACATCACCTATCAGGAACCGCCCACCTCCAAAGCTTACCCACAGCAGTCGCCTCCAGCGGCGTCGGCCTATCGGGATTCGCGCCGCAAGTCGCCCCTTCTGGCCACGGTGCTCTCGATCATTCCCGGGGTTGGCCAGGTCTACGTCGGCTATTACCAGCGCGGGTTTGTTCACGCCATCGTGTACGCGGTGACCATCGCCATCTTGGTGTCATTGCGTGGCAACAGTCCGCTGATCCCCTTGGGAGGGATCTTTCTCGCCTTTTTCTTTTTCTACAACTTGGTGGACGCCTGGCGCCGCGCTTCGCTCTACAACTACGCGCTCGAGGGCGGAACCGAGATCGATCTGCCCGACGAGATCTACATCCCAGGGTTTCGCGGCACGGTGGTCGGTGGCGTCACACTGGTGGTGATCGGAATGATTCTGCTCGCCCACACGCGCTTTGGCCTGTCGCTGGATTGGGTCGAGCAGTGGTGGCCGGCGGCGATCATCGCCTTTGGCGCCTATTTGGCTTACAAGGCCATCGCCGAAAAGGCCACTGAACCGCGGGAAGACGACTAGGGTCTATTAAGCGGCCCACCGCGCGCGGCTTAGCGTGATGCTCGCCGCCGTGGCGACTGCCGGCATCGCAGCCACGGGCTCGGCAGTCGAGATGAATCGGGTGCCGATCGCCGTCGGGTGAGCGACCGGCGGTTGCTATCATCTTTTTCATGGCCGACGCCCAGCCCGCCCCCCAGCGTTGGCTCTTCTCGCCGCTGCCCGATCTGTTGCTGGGCTGCGGTGTGGCCTACGCTCTGGTCTTCTTGCTGCACGCAGTGGTCGGCGAGCAGATGCGCCAGTGGTTCCCGCCGGGGTTGATGCCGCTTCTGATTCTGTTCTCGGGAGTGCCGCACTACGGGGCGACTCTTCTGCGTGTCTACGACCGGAGGGAAGACCGGCGCGCCTATGCGATCTTCGCGCTCTTTCTCACCGTCGCGGTCTGGTCGCTCTTTGCCCTGGGCCTTCACGTCGTTGCGGTCGGTTCGTGGTTCATCACGGTCTACTTCACCTGGAGTCCCTGGCACTACGCCGGCCAGAACTACGGCATCGCGATGATGTTCCTGCGTCGCCGAGGCGTAGAGGTCACCGAGCGCGCCCGCAAGCTCGTCCACGCCTCGTTCATGCTGTCCTATCTGCTGGCGGTTTTCGCGCTACACGGCGAGCTGGCAGGCGGCAACTACGCTCCCGTCCTCTACGAGGAAACGGTTTTCGAGATCATCCGGTTGAACATCTCGGCCGGCGTGCTGAGATTTCTCGTCCCGCTGACCGTCGCGGCCTATGTGGGCTCTCTCGCCGGTGCGGCGGTGCTGCTGCTGCGCAAGGCGTCGCCGCGAGATCTCGTCCCCAGCGCGTTGCTGGCGGCATCCCAGGCGCTTTGGTTCTCGGTCCCGATGCTGGCTCGCTACGGTGGCTTTTTCCAGAACATCGAGCCTCTTTCTCACCAGCAGGCCGGCTATATCTTTCTCTGGGTGGGCATCGCCCACTCGGTGCAGTATTTGTGGGTCACGACGTACTTTGCGGCCCACCAGAGCGAGACCCGGCGCCACGCGCCGTATCTGCTCAAGACACTCCTGGCCGGCGCGGCGATCTGGGTGGTGCCGACCTTTATTTTTGCTCCACAGGCTCTCGGCCGCATTCCGTACGACGCGGGGATGGCTTTGATGGTCGCCGCCGCGGTCAATATCCACCACTTCATGCTCGACGGCGTCATCTGGAAGCTGCGGCACCATCGCATCGCGCGCATCCTCATCCGCGACCGTCAAGACGACGCGCTCGAACCCGGCGGGCCCGGCTCCGGCTGGCTGCGGCCGGCGATCTGGGCGGTGGGCATTTTCTCGGTCGGTTTGTGGATCTTCGAGATTTTGCAGCTCGAAAGTTATCGAAAGGCGCGCGACAAGCAGGATGTGGAGAAGATCGAGGCGGTGGCCAAGAGGCTCGAAACGGTGAGCCGGGGGAGTGCCGCGGTGCGGTTGGGAGCGGCCGAGCTGCGGGCCGAAAGCGGCGACCTGGATCTTGCGATCAGCCACGTCGAGACGGCCTTGACGCACAAGGAATCCCCCAAGGCCTGGGCAACCCTCGGCGCGCTCTGTCAGGCCGCCAACCAGGGGAACCGGGCGATCGAGGCCTGCCGCAAGGCCCTGCGTCTGGATCCGGACTCGGCCGGGGCGATGGTCAATCTCGCCCTCTATCTCGCCATGAACCGGTGGGGTGACTCGGCGGCAGCGACGGAGGCCATCGAGATCGCCACCACGGCGGCGCGCAACACCGAAAACGGCGATGGGGCCGAGGCCGAGCTCCACGTCAAGGCGCTCAACGCTCTGGCGCTGGCCAACGCCTCGGCCGGCCACGTCGATCCGGCCTGGACGATCGCCAATCAGGCGATGGTAAAGGCCCGGGCGCTGGGATCGGTTCCGCTGGTGGCCGCGGTGCAAAGGACCCTGGATCTTTTTGAGGCCGGCTCGCCGGAGCAGTCCGCCGGCGCCACCGGTCCCAAGTAACCCACGGAGATATCAAAAAGGGAGGGCTTTCGCCCTCCCCTTGGTTTTGCCTGTTGTTAGAGAGCCTGTCTATGCGGAGGCCCGCTCGCGAGCGTCTCTTCCGACCAGGGCAAACCCGACCGAATTGAAGTTGAAGCTCCCCACCTCGCCAAAGAGCTTCTGGGCTTCCTCGGTGTTGCCCAGCGCCTGCTCGGCCAGGCCGAGGTGGTAGCGGATAAACATGTTGTTGCGGTGATCCGCCTGGCGCAGGTGTTCGGCCGCGGCCTCGTGATCGCCGGTCTTGAGCGCGCTCATCCCCAGCACGTAGTGGACGGCCTCCATCTTGCGTGGGTTGTCGTCGCCTTCGACCAGCGTGGCGATGCTGTCGGCATGGATGGCGGCTTGGTCCGCTTCACCGCGATACGCCGCCAGGATCCCGTCCCACGTGTGACACGCGGCCTGCTGGAGGCGCTTAGCGTCCTCGGTGCCTACGTCCTCCGCGACCGCCATCCTCAGCTCGTTGCCCTTCGCCACTGACTCCGCGGCGCGGTCCAGAAGCCCGCCGTGGAGCGCCGCGTTGGCGTGGCTGTTCATCGCAAAAATCTGCAATCCCTGGACCTGTTTGGCCGGCGTCCCCATGCCTTCGATGCCGTCGGCGAGCGCTTCGAGCTCGTCGAGAGCCGCCGGGATGTTGCCTTCGTGGATGCGGGTGAAGGTCTTGTAGACCGCCAGCCCTGCCTTGCTCTCCGGGGCGGCCGCCTCGACCCCGGCGTCGTACGCGGACCGCGCGTCTTCGATGTTGCCGAGAAAGGAATTGACGTGGCCCCGCTTGTGGTGAGCGTTGGCGAGCGCCGGGTCGGCTTCGGAGGCATTGTTGTAAGAGGCGAGCGCCGCCTCCAGATCGTTCTGGCCGCGTTTGATGTCGCCCATTAGCTCGTGGCCCTTGGCCTCGTCGGGAAACGCCTCGAGGGCCTTTGCAGCCCACTCTTCGGCTCTGGAAAAGTCCTTGGGCTCGTTGAACAGGTAGTTGTTGGCAAGGCCGAACAGCGCTCCGGCGGAGCTCGGATCGAGCGCCAGGGCGGCCTCGTAGGAGGCGCGCGCCCCCAGGTTGTCGTTCTGGTTGGTCTGCATCGCGGCCAGTAGCAGATGGGCGCGCGGGCTATTCGCGTACTTTTCCGTCAAGTCGCGGGCGCGAGCCACGCCGCCGGCAGTGTCGTTGGTAAGAAATGACTTGTTGATCTCGACCATCATCCGCTCGCCCTCGCTGGCGTGTTCGAGGTGCTCGGAGGCCATGTCGAGACATTCCTGGAATTCCTTGAACGACAGCGCGGCGTTCGATTGATTGAAATGGGCGCTCACGAATCCCGGGTCCTCGGCGATTGCGGCCTGAAACTTCTCGCGAGCCTCGACTCCCCGGCCGACGTCGAGCAAGTAGAGACCTTCCTGGTACAGGCTGCGGGCGGCTTCAGAGTCCGTCGTGACCGGGATCTCCTGAATCTCGGGCGTCGCATCGACTGTCTGCTGGGTGGCGGGTGGGGCGCAGGCCACGAGCTGTAGTAGCGCGAGACCGGCGATGCTGGCGATGGCTCGGACGCTCATGGGCGCCCGACCGTACGACGAACCGTGGACAAGTCTCTTCATCGAGTTCTTTCCCCTTCTTATTGCGGGCGGCGCGGTCGCCGCCGGTTGGACAATTGTCCCTCCCGAAGATTGAGATCGGTGACGCTAACATACGGAGATACGCGCTGAGCGCTTGAGGGTTTTGCCGTGTTTCGTAAGACGGCGCGGCGATTGCAACTCACCCCGCCCGAGGAGGTTGACGATGAGACAAAAATCGCTTTTTTCCCTGTGGCGAGTGCACTTTGCCGCGATCGCGGCGGTCGTCTTACTGGCGTCGGTCGGTGGCGCGAGGACGGCGGTGGCCCAAGACGAGGACGCGGCCCGAGAGGAACGATTCGAGGACCGGGTGGAGGTGACCGAGGTGCTCCTCGACGTGCTGGTAACCGACAAGGACGGCCAGCCGGTCAGCGGGCTGGATGTCGCCGACTTTGTCGTCAAGGAAAACGGCCGGGAGGTCGAGCTGACCGGCGCAGATTTCTACACCACCCGCTATGGGGTCGAGGATGAGACTGCCGAGGGCGAGATCCCGGCGAGCCGGTATTTCATCTTTTTCTTTCACGACCAGCGGCTGGTGGCCCACGTCAGCAACCGGTTGTTGACGCAGCAGCTCGAGGCCGCCCGCGAGAGCCGCAAGTGGGTAGAGCAGGAGATGAAGCCCTCGGATTGGGTGGCGGTCGCCGGTTACGACGTCAAGCTCAAGGTGTTCCAGGACTTCACGCAGGATCGAGAAGCGCTGTTGACCGCCATCATGGAGGCTGCACGCGGGCGCGATCCGGAGAAGGGTCGCTGGACGCGGCAGCCGGCTGCCGCCGACGCGCCCTCGCTTTTGCGAGAGCTACCCTCGGGCAAGGAGCTGCGGCGCGAGACGCGCCAGATCTACGATGGGCTGAGTCTTCTCGCCGAGGCCACCGGTCACATCGTCGGCCGCAAGACCCTGCTTTTGCTCTCCATCGGGTTTGGTGAGATCGACGGATTCGCGCCGTTCGCGCGCGCGGATCATCGCTACTATCCGGGGCTCGAGGAGGCTCTCAACGACAACAACGTGGCGGTGTATCCGATCGATCTGACGCCTCAGAACTTCGAGCACGCTCAGACCAACTTCCTCAACCAGTTGGCGAGCGACACGGGTGGATTCTACTACCGTAACTTTGTGTCGTTCCTGACGCCGCTTCGTGAGATTGCGGACGAGAGCGTCGGCTACTACCTGCTCAGTTATCGGGCCGAGCACCCTCGGGGGAAGGTGGGGTATCAGCCCATCCGGGTGGACATGCGTTCGCCTCAGCTCGTTGTGCGGGCGCCGAGAGGCTACCGCTTCGGCTCCGGTTGAGCCGGGGGGTGATCGCCGATTCGCCGATTCGGCGATCCGGCGATCCGGTCAGTCCACGAGCTCGTGGGTCATGGGGTCGTGGGCGACCCGGAAGTAGTGATCGCTGCCGTAGAGGCCGAAATTGGCCACCCTCGAGGTGTAGAGACAGGCATAGGTCTCGAGCTGGCGGGCAAATCGGGTCTTGCTCGGGCCCTGCTTGAAGAAGGCCCCCCAGTAGGGATTGAAATGGGCGTCGATCTCGTCGGCGAGCTGGGCGGCGTTGCGCAACACTTCCTGGTGCTCCCCAAAGAGCTGCCGGAAGGCCGCTCGGGCCGCTGCCAGCTCGTCGCTCTCGGTCTCCCCGGCGGCGCCGTTCTCACCGCCGCTCAGCAACCGCACCACGTCGCGTAGATGGTCCATCCGGCCGCCGAGCGCCGAAAGACGCTCGGCGAGCTCGGCCTGTTCCGCGATGGCACCACGGCATTCGCGTCGCTTGTGGATCTCTTCTTCCAGCTCGTGAACGACCAGCGCCGTGCGCCAGGTGGACTCGAGCTTGGAGGAGACGATGTCGCCGTAGATGTGATCGCCGACGTAGAGCACGCTCTCGCCCGGTTCGCCGATGAGCTTCATGAGACCCGCTAGGCAGCCACCGCTGTAGATCCCTCCCCACGCCGGCGTCTCGGTCTCGCCGGTCGGGTGGCCTTGCGGGTCGAGCGAGACAAACGGTCGCTGCTCGCGAAAAAAGCGGGGCTTGGCGGAGTCCACGATCACCAAGTCGAAGAGCTGGCGCCAGCTCTCGAGGCCCGGCAAGGCGCCATCGAACAGATGCCGGCACACGCCGTCGACATAGGAGAACTCCGAATTGGTGACGACAAACAGGTTGCGGTTGCGCAACGACAGCCGCAGCAGGGCGGGCGCCAGCTCCTCGTCGGGCGCCAGATACACCTCGGGCGAGGCCAGGACGCGACGCTTGAGCGCGCCCTCTGCGTGGACCCAATCGATGGCCGAGCGGACGTCGTCGAAGATCTCGCGTGGCGCCTTGGCGAGCTGTTTTTTCTTGGTCAGCTCGATCAGCTCGCTGTAGAGGTTGGCCTCGGGCAGCTCGAAGAGGCTGTCGAGGTGATAGAAGCGATCGCTCGTGGGACGCACCGGCTCGTACCGGTAGAGGTTTTTGAGATCCTCTCGCCCAAGCCGTTCCCGGCCGTGAAAAGCACGGTTGACATACCGGTGCCGGCTCATTCCCAGCACGGTGCCGGCCCGCTTGTCGATCAGTAGCCCGCGCCGTGGGAACTCGGGCCGAAAGGCGGCTTGCCGGGCGGCGTCCGGGTAACCTGAGTGCTCGATCAGGCGATCCAGCGCCAGCTCGAAGGTGACTTTCTCGAGCGGCAACCGCTCGTAATCCGCCAGTGTCCAGTCGAGATCGAAGCCGATGTGACGGATGCTGCCCATCCGCAGGGTGCGGTTGACAAAGATCCGGCGCTCCACCGGTGGCGCGTCGGTGGTGGCGAGCCGAGCGAGCAGGCGGCCGGCGGCTTCGGGGTCGAGGCGGTCGATCAGACGGGTGTGGCTCATCGCTATGGCCCGCGACGGAGCGCGGGGCTGGAGATTCTACGCGCTCCGGGGTGAGTTTGTTGTCCGAGGCCGTGGTACGTTTGTCGGACACAATCGATCGATCCGCGTGGACCGCGGATCTTGCTGGGGAACTGCTGATGTCGCCAAGCGCGCTGACCGAATGGATCTCGCCCCGTGGAAATGGTGGGGTTACGGCGGCCGTTTGCCTTTTGGTCGCGGCGCTGGCGCTGACCGCTCCGGCGGCCCGCGCCCAGACCGAGCTCGATCCGCGCGATCCGGCCAGTTACTTCGACGCCATGCCGGTGCATCCGAGCGCGGAGCCGATCCGAGATCTGCTGTCCAGGACGCGACGCGAGTGTGTCCGGATCGGTGAGCCGTGCGAGCCCGGCGCCGCGTTGCTCGAGACCCTGTTTGGGGGCAGCTATCGCGACGACCTGCCCGACTTCATCGTCGAGCTCGAGCCCGGCGAGTCCGGCGGCAAGCTCGTGACGAGCCAGCCGCTGCTCGTCTTCAACCGCCGGCTCACTCCCTATTTGTTCGGGGTCGAGCATCTGTGGATTCTGGTCTTCTCGCCCGAGCCCGTGCCGATGAAGGCGCGTCTGACCACCATCCGGCAGAGGGAGGCCAATCCCTTCTCGGGGCTCTTGACGGTCGCCGGCGTCGCCGGAGGCGAAAAGACGGCGACGGTGGAAACCGTCGACGTGGAGACCGAGCTGACCTGGCGGCCGTTGACGGTCGGGTCGGGTGACGGCGTGCTCCACTTGGGCTCCGCCCGGCTGCCGGTGGGTCAGGAGACGGTGGCGCGGCTCACCCTCATCCCAGAGGTGTTGGATCGGGTCGAATTTCACTCGATCACCGGTCACGTGAGCAACACGCGTGCGAGCCGGGCGGCGTTTGCCGCCGCCCTCGGCGCCACGTTCGATACCGACGAGACCGGTCTTGGGGTCGAAAGAGGTGATCCGACCTTCAACGGGTATGTGCTCGCCAAGTTCTACCTGCCCGGTCTGCGTCCGCGTCTGCAGGTCTCCCCGACACGGCGATCGCTCTTTAAACCTTCGGTCGCGCTGGCCGTGGGAACCAACGTCACTTCCGATTCATTTGAGGAGATCGTTGTCGGTCTCTCCTTTGGCCACCTGGTCGGCAAGACCGGCGTGCTGCTGGCGGGAAACGCCATCCGCGATGCCGGCGGCGGCAGCCGGCGGGTCTGGCGAGTGCTCTTGGGTTTCGACTTTACGTTCTGAGTGCACTTGCGTGCGGTCGGAGATAGCGTACAATCGCCGCGGTTTCCGAGTCGCCACGGTGAGGATTCAAATCTGAGGTAAAGGAGAAGGTCATTTCTGCAAAGATTTTTGTCGGCAATTTGAATTTCGAAACGACGCGGGACGAGCTCACCGAGCTGCTGACTCCCATCGGGGAGATCCGCGATGTTTATATGCCTACCGATCGCAACACCGGCCGCCCGCGCGGGTTTGCCTTTGTCGAGTTCTCGACGCCGGAAGAGGCCGCCGAAGCGATCGACCGTTTTAACGACTACGAGCTCGGCGGCAGAAAGCTCCGGGTGAACGAAGCCGAGCAGCGCCGACCGCGACCGCGGCAGAGCTACAGCGGGCAGGGTCCAGACTTTGGTCGCGACTCGTACGGCGGTGGACCTCCCTCGCGGCCCAAGGGAAGCCGCAGGGGGATGAGGGGCAAGAAACGGAGCCTGTGAGCGGGGCCGGGTGTTCGGCCGACCGAGAAAATCAGGTCAGGACGGGCTCGAGACTTCGCTGACGATTTTCCAGGCGTCGTCGACCCACACCAGCTCGAGGGTCTTGTCGACCACATCGCCAAAGGTGTCGGATTGGTAGGTCTGGTTGAAGGAGACCGCGACCCGGTCGGGCGCGAGGACCTCCTGTTCCAGGTCCCTGACCGTGACCTCGAGCGAGGCCGGGCGGGCCACCCGAACCCGACGCTGCTCCTCCCATAGCGCCCGGGTCGTACCGTCCGCGGGCGCAAAGTCCGGCGCGTAGTGCGATAAGTAGTCGTCGACACGCTGATCGGACCAGGCCGTCGCCCAGGAGCGGACCGCCTCGGCGGCAGCGGTGGGATCGGGAAGGTCGTCGGCCGCGGCCCGTTCCGAAGTCGCCGCCGGCCCGGCGGCGGCCTCCTGAGCGGGATCGATGGCGGGGCTTGCCGGTGGCTCGGATGTGCCGGATGCCACGTCTGCGGTGGGTTGAGCAGAGTCGGTACGAGTATCGGCCGCGGGCGAGGGCTCGCTCGTGGGCGCGATCACCGGAGTGGCTTCTGCCGAGCCCGGCGGCTGCGGCTCGCCATAGCGATGCCAGGCAAAGGTGGCCAGCGCTCCCAGCAACAGTCCGGCCGCCAGTCCCGGTCCGGCGGCTGCCATCCAGGGCCGGCGCCGATCGCCGGCCGCCGGGGAGGAGGGGTAGGGGAGGCGGTCCGCCTGGTCCCCGGCGTCGTCGGAGGCTCCCTCTGGGGAACCATCCCCGAGCTCGGCCACCGCGACGTGTTGTGTCTGCACGGTGGCGGCTCTTTCCGCTTCCAACTCGCGCGCCAGCTCCGCGAGACGGTCCTCGAACTGGTTCTCGGTGTGGGCGAGCGAGCTGCTGGCTGCGGCGAGCTCGGTCTCCAGCTCTTCGATCCGGGATTGCAGCCCCGATTCGTCTTGCGTCGCCTTTTCGAGTGCGGCCTCGTTTTCTGCGCGCAGCCCCGCCAGCTCCTCGCGCAGATCAGCCTCCTTCTCCGCGGCCGCGGCGAGCTGCTTCTCGAGGCCGGCCTTTTCCTCTCCGGCTCCACTGGTCAGCGTGGCGATCTCCTCTCGCAACGCGGCCTCGGTCTGCCGGGCGACTTCGAGGGTCTCGCCTTCTTTGAGCGCGGTCTTCAGCTCGTTCTCCAGCTCGCCGAGCTTCGAAGATAGCTCGTTCTCTTTCTCCATCGAGGCGTCGAGTTTGGCCTCGAGGTCGCTCGTGGCAGCTTTCCGGTCGTCGGCCAATGCGGTGGCTTCGGCAAGCTCGGATTCGAGCTGTTGGCGACGCTCCTGCTCCTCGCGAACGGCGGTGGCTTTCTCTTCGGCTTCCGCTTCGAGCTCGCGCTCGCGGTCGCCTCTTTGACTCAGGAGTCGATCGACCTCCTCGAGCGCCTTGTCGAGCTTGCCCTTGAGCTCCGCTCGATCGGCGCCGCTTTGCTCCAGGTTGAGCTGGGCTTCTTGTTTGATCGAGTCCATCTCGGTTTCGAGCTCGCTCACGCGCTGGTTGAGCTCACTTTGGGTTTCGCCGGCGGCGGCGAGCTGAGCTTCGAGGTCGGCTCGCGTCGAGTCCAACGTATCGGCCGACTCTCGCGCCGCGGCGAGGAGCGAGGCGTCCTCGTCGATCTTGCTTTCCAAGCGTTCGCGGTCCTTCTCGAGACTCGCCACCTCGCCGCGGGCGGCCTCGACCTCGCCGCGCGCTTTCTCGAGCTCCGCTTCGAGACCGGTCAGCTTGGTTTGCAGGCTTTCGAGCTCTGCGGCCTGCTTGTCCCGCGCTTCCGCTTCGGAGGCGTCGGCCGCGGCGTCCCTTTCGCTCAGCTTGTCCGAGATCTCGTCCCGTTCGGCGATCACGGCGTCGTGCTGGGTGGAGAGGTGATCGCGTTCTTCGATCGCGGCCGCCAGTGAGCGCTCGAGCTCCTCGAGCTTGCCCTTGAGATCGGTTTCGACCGACTCGGCCTGCTGCACCGTAGTCTCGAGCTCGGCCAGCCGCGCCTTCCAACCGATCTGGGCTTTTTGCGCCCCCGCGCCGATCCCCGCCAGCTCTTTCTCGAGGGCGTATTTCTCGCTCTCGGATTTTTTGAGACGCTGGAGCAGCTCGTCGCGCTCGTGTTTTGCCCGCAGCAAGGCCTGGAGGCGGTCTCGCAGCTCGGGGTTGACCTCCTCCAGCTCGACCACCTCACCCTCTGACTCCGGGGCGGCGTCCGCAGCGTCCGCGGCGTCGGCCGCGGCCAGCGGCAAGTCGGCCGGCGCGCTGCCCTCCAGATCGAAGGCTTTGTGTCCCAGGGCCGTGTGGTCGGCGACCATGCGCTCGATAACGTTGCGGCTGGAGGCATCCAGCTCGGTGAAGCGGATTCCCATCCCGGCGGGCAGATCGGGTCCTTCGCGCTTCTCGCGCACCCAGACCACCTCGCCGCTTCCCTGGAGCAGGGTGAAGTCGTCGCCCATGTCGAACGAGAATTCGAGCACCGAGCCGATCTCCCGGGGTTGGGAGGTCTGGATGAACATTCCGGTGGTCGAGAGGTTGGCCGAGACTTCCTGGACAAAATCTTTGAACAGGTTGTAGCGGATGGAGATCGGCTGGGAGAAGGGAATCCTGCGGGCGGGCCGGGTCTGGTCTTCTTCCGTCCCATCGGGCGCATCGAGCTCGATCTCTTCGCCCTCGCCCGGGGTCCCGTCTGCCTGTTTATCGGGCTCCCCATCGCCTTCGGCCGCGGTTTCCGGCTGCGCGCCGCCCATGCGGCGAAACACGTACTCCTCGACCCGTTCGAGGTCCGAGCGTGAGGCGTCGAGAAATTGAAGCCCGGCCACAAATTGCCCGGTGTCGGAGGCCGGTTCGCAGCGCACTACCTGGGCACCGAGCTCGATCGTCGTTTCCTCGACCTGGTCCTCGGCCGGCAGCTTGAAGCGCACCGAGGACAGGGCCGCGCCGACCGGCAGCTCGGCGGGGACGATGATGCCGATACCCCCTGCGCTCAAGTGACAGCTCCGCGCCTTCAGGCTTCCCTTGGTCTGCGCCAGCCGGCACTCGACCGGTGTCTCCAGCGGCGCCCGCGGATTGAGGCGTCGATCCTTCATGGGTGTCGTCGCCGCGCGCGTCGCCGGTTGTCGTGGAGGATGCCCGAGGAGTGTGGCGTCTCGCGCGTCTGTCGACAATCTACCATCGGCCTTTCGCTCTGCGCCGGCGCCCCCCGAGACCCGTCGCGCGGCTGCTCGGATTCTATCCGGGGTTACGTCGAGGAGCCCGACGGGAGCGCAGCGCAGTAGATTCAGGCATTTCCGCCCTTCGGGCCGGACGCTGGTGAGAAGTTCAGGCTAGAACTGCAGCAGCGCGGAGGCCCAATGAAAACCGGCGCCAAAGGACGTCAGGAGAACCAGATCGCCGGCCTGGATACGGTCCTGGTCCATTGCCTGCCGCAGGGCCAGCGGGACCGACGCCGACCCGGTGTTGCCGTATTCGTCCACGTTGACCGCGACCCGCTCGTCGGTGAGCGAAAGCGCCCTCGCGACCGCGTTGAGGATTCTCAGGTTGGCCTGGTGGGGCACCACCAGCGCGACCTCGTCGATCGAGCGGCCGGCGATCTCCAGCACGCGGCGGGATGAGGAGGTCATCCTTTTGACCGCTTCCTTGAACACCTCGCGCCCGTTCATGGCGATTCCCTTGTGCTCGCCGCGCTGGGTCATCTCCAGATCGATCGGCCGCCGGGTGCCGCCCACCTCGCGCCCCAGAATGTCGGCTCGGCTGCCGTCGGTGCCCGCGGTGGCGGCGACGATCTCGATGGCTCGCTCCCCCGAGCCGACGACAGCGGCTCCCGCAGCGTCGCCAAACAGCACGCAGGTGCTGCGATCCGTCCAATCCAACAATCTCGAGATGAGTTCCACTCCGACCAAAAGGACCCTGCGCCCCGCGGCTACCCGCGACCGGGCGATGTCGAGACCCAGGACCCAGCCGGCGCAGCCGCTGCCCGCGAGATCGAAGCAGGGAATCTCGCGCAGCTTCAGCCGTTCTTGCAGATAGGCGGAAGTGTCCGGGATGGTGACCTCGGGCGTGTCGGTGGCAACGATCAACTCGTCGATATCGTCCGCATCGAGCCCTGCGTCGGAGAGCGCCCGCTCCGCCGCCTCCGCGGCGAGGTCGACGGTCGTCTGATCGTCGCGCGCGATGCGGCGCTCCCGGATCCCGGTGCGTGCGCGGATCCACTCGTCCGAGGTGTCGACGTGCCGGGACCAGTCGTCATTGGTCATGACTTGCTCGGGCACGTAAGCGCCGAGCCCGAGAATGCCGACTACTTGTGCTTCGCCCATGACCTACTCGACCCACAGCGGAACGATCTCGAACCGGTCGACGTCGACCAGGCCCTGGTCGGTGAGCTTAAGCGCGGGGATGACCTCGAGGGCCAGAAAGCTCATCGCCATAAACGGATCGTGCAGCACAGACCCGAGACGGCGGGCCGCTTCGATTGCGTTGTCGAGCTGATCCCGGACTTCCCCGATCGGTCGGTCGCTCATCAACCCGCCGAGCGGCAGCGGCACCTCGGCCAGCACTTTGTCGTCGAGCGCCACCACCAGGCCGCCGCCCAGCTCCGCACTGCGACGGGCCGCGGTCCACATCGAGCCGTCGTCGGCGCCGACCACCACCAGATTGTGATGGTCGTGCGCGATGGACGAGGCCAGCGCGCCCTCGCGAAGACCCAGCCCCTGGACAAACCCCTTGCCGGCCGCGCCGGTCGATCGGTGCCGCTCGATCACCACGATCTTCAAGATGTCGCGTGCCGGGTCGGAAACCGCCCAGCCGCCGTGGATCTTGGCTTCTTCGACCAGCGGCCGAGTGACCAGTTGGTTGGGCACGATCCCGATCACGCGAATGTGGTTTCCTTCGGCCCGGATGGCGAAGTCCAGCTTGTCCCAGTTGACGTTCATGGTGCTGCGCAGGGGGTAGGAAGGGCTGTCGGGTGGCCCGACCACCATGCGGCCGTCGCGCGCCACCAACTGGCCGCCACGGAACACCATCTCCGCGCGCGGGGCCTCGATGTCGCGAAAGACCATCAGGTCGGCCCGCCGGCCCGGAGCAATGGCGCCACGGTCGAACAGACGAAAGTACGAGGCCGTGTTCCACGTCGCCATCCGCAGGGCGACGATCGGGTCGATGCCTTCTTCGATGGCTGTGCGGACCATAAAGTCGATGTGCCCTTCGTCCAGAAGATCGGCCGGCTGCCGGTCGTCGGTGCAAAAGCAAATCCGGTGGTGATTCTCGGGAGTCACCAGGGGGAGCAGCGTCTTGAGGTTGCGCGCGTTGGTCGCTTCGCGGATAAAGATCGTCATCCCCAGGCTGAGCTTCTCGCTAGCCTCCTCGACCGTGGTGCACTCGTGGTCCGAGTGAATCCCAGCCGCCACATAAGCCTGTAGGTCCTTGCCGGTGAGGCCGGGGCAGTGGCCGTCGATCACCATGCCGTCAAAGCCGATGAGCTTGTCGAGCACCTCTCGGTCGCCCGCCACCACACCGGGAAAGTTCATCACTTCGGCCAGTCCCAGCACCCAGGGATCGTTTTTGAATGGGATCAGGTCCCAGCTCCGCAAATAGGCCCCATTGGTCTCCATCTCGGTGGCGGGGACACACGAGGACGCCATGACATACATGCTGAGCGGTCCGCGCTTGGCGCTCTCGAACATAAACCGGATGCCGTCGAGCCCCAGGACGTTGGCGATCTCATGGGGGTCGGTAACCACGGTCGTCGTGCCCGAGGGCACGATGGCATGAGCGAACTCGGAGGGGGGCACAAGGCTCGATTCGACGTGGACGTGTGCGTCGATCAGGCCGGGGGCGACATAGGCCCCGTCGAGATCGAGGGCCTCGCGCGCCTCGTATTCGCCCAGCCCCACGATGCGGGAACGCACGATCGCGACATCGGTCCGGTCGATGGCACCCGAGAGCACGTTGACGACCCGCGCGTTCCGGAGCAGCAGGTCGGCGGGCTCGTCCCCCCGCGCGTAGCGGATGATCTCCTCGAGCTTCATGGGTGGCGGGATTTTAGCCTGACCTTCTCACCGAGAATCTACTGCGAAGCCGCAACTGCCTGCATCTGCGGCCCCATCCTCAGATAGGGCTTCCATCGGGCTCCTCAGCGTACGTACAGTACGCTTGCGTCGCCCTCGGTCGCAAGCCTTGCATCTCCAGCCAGTTGCGGCTTCTCGCTACGATTCCGGTGAGAGGATCAGGCTGGCCTGGGCGAGCCCGCCGTCGCCCATTTCCTTGACAACCCCTCGGCCCGTGTAGTCCGATGACCGTCATGGCGTACATCAAAACCGTGGAGCCCGGACGAGCGCGCGGGCTGCTCGCCCGGCTCTACAACACGGCGACCCGACGCGCGGGAAGGGTCTACAACATCATCCGCATCCAGAGCCTTCGCCCCCGCGTGCTGCGGACCTCGACCCGGCTCTATCTCGAGGTCATGCAATCGAAGGAATCCGGCCTCACCCGTAGCCAGCGCGAGATGATCGCCACGGCGGTCTCGCGCGCCAACGGCTGCCACTACTGAACCGAGGCGCACGCACAGGACCTCCGGGCCGAGGTCCAGGCCGCAGCGTCCGCCGGGAGACCCGATCCCATCGGGTTGCCAGGTTCGCCTGATGCGATCCAAGAGCTGGTGACCGCGATCAAGACCGACTACCGGCGGGCGGACCTCTCGGCGGTGAACCGTGCCCTGCTCGATTTCGCGGTCAAGTTGACCCTGGAACCGAGCAGTGTCGGGCGCGCCGACATAGGAAATCTTCGCCGGAAGGGCCTCGAGGACAGCACGATCCACGACGCCGTACAGGTGGTGGCGCTGTTCAACTATTACAATCGCCTCGCCGACGGGCTGGGCGTCGATCTGGAACCCGACATGCCCGCCGACAGCCGGTTCGGCGATCCGGAGGGCTGCTAAACTTCGATGGATAAACCATGACACCCGACGACAGCGAGATTTTTCCGTCTTCTCCGCCGGGGGCGGCCGATCCGATCGTCCTGGAGTTCACCAGCTTCAGGCAGTTCATCGACCGCTACTCCCGGCACATCTCCGACGAGGGCCTGTTCATCTTGTCGGAGGAGCCGCGGGAAGTCGGGGAAACGGTGTCGTTCGAAGTGCGGCTGAGCGACGATTTCCGCTTGATCCAGGGACGCGGAACGGTCGAATGGCGCATTTTGCCGGGTGACGCGGCCGGCGCCGAGCCGGGGATGGCGGTCCGGTTTCAGGAAATCGACGAGCCCAGCCGTCGTCTGATCACCCGGCTGGTCAACAACCATCGAAATGAAGGCGGCGTTCCTTTCGAGCTGGCGCGCCCGCCGGTCGCGGACGAAGGGGACCAGGCGACGGGGCCCGATACCGCCGACGATCTGACGGACGACCTGTTTGTGACCGCGCGGCGTGCGGACAAAGGAGCCTCCGCGGAGACGCCCGAGGAGCTTTTTGGCGATTCGCCGTTTCAGGTACCGGCCGGTACCGAGACGCTCGCGCTGCCGCGGGACCTGGTGCCGCCCGTGGCGACGCCCGATCTCGATGAATTGGCCGAGTCGGACGCCGCGGCTCGGGAGCCGGCGCACCCCATCGGGCCACTGGCTCCGGCGGGGCCGGCATCGGACGAGGAGGACGAGGAGCCCCAAGATGACGGGGAGCCGGCCGGCTCCCCGCTGTCCGCCGGCTCGTCGTTGTCCGCCGGTTCGTCGTTATCCGATGACGGCGAGGACGCACCCGGCTTTGTCGAGGAGACGGTCAGCGAATCGGACGAGGGATTCGTTACGGTGGTGGAGACCGAGCCGTCGACCCTTCCCGAGCTGCCATCGGTCGCCAACGTATCGGGCACGAACCTCGATTCGGTGGACCCCATCTCCGATATCGATACCGATACCGATACCGATGATGATGGGGGTGATGACGAGGAATCTCTGGCGTCGGCGCCGGCGGTTTTGGGGGCAGCGTCGGAGGAGGCCGTCGAATCGCCGGACGAAGAGATTCCGGAGTCGGGCGAAGAAGTGGCGGATGAGGTCGAGCCGCCGATTGAGCCGTCCGACACGCCGGAGGAGCTCGTAGACGAGCAGGCATTGCCGCCGGTCGAGATGCCCGAGCCCGGCGAGACGGGTGTGGACTTCGGGGAGGCGTATGCGGGCGCGGCCTCCGGCTCGACGAGAGGCCCGGGCCGCTGGGTGTGGCTGGCGCTGTGCACGGCCGCCGTGATTCTGGGAGGCATCGCGGCGGTGCGCCACCAGGATCGGATTCGCGAGCTGGTGCCCTGGCTCCCCGGTGGTGACGCCCCCGAAGTGGCCTCGGCCGAGCAGCCCTCGCTCGAGGAGCTGAGGGCACGCCTCCTTGGTAAAAAGGACGCCGCCGACCCGGCCGGCGGAAGCTCGGACGAAATCGATTCAGCTACCGCCGACGAAAGCGCCGGTGAGAGCGACGAAGAGGCGAGTGCCGACGCCGGCGGCGGCCAGGCGGACACGACCGAGGAGGCCCCTCCCGAAGCCGGAGCTCCGGCCGAGTCGCCTCCCACGGCGGCTCCCGCCGGGACCGGACAACCATCCGAGCCGGCAAAGCCGGCTGGCGAGTCGGGCACCGAACCGGGTGCCGGGGCGACCGACCGTCCGGCGGATCCCCCGGGGGGTCGTCAAGAGCCTGCCAAGCCGGCCGCCACCGGTTCGGGCTCGCAAGCGCCACCTGCGGCACCGGCTGCATCAACGGCGACGGCGGGCCGCGCCGGGCCGGCTCGCATCGAGTCGATCACCTGGACGGAGCGCAACGGTTCCACCGTGGTGACCATCGCGACCGCGGGCCGTCTCGCGCGGAACAGCTTCGAGCGTGTACGGGTCGCGGAGGGGTCACCCCGCGAGGTGATCAAGCTGCGGGGTGTGGCCGAGCCCTTTCCGGCGCGGGTCTACGAGATCGGATCCCAGCAGGTCGCCCGTCTCCGCACCGGATCGCATCCGGGCGGGGAGGTCCACATCGTGGCCGACCTGGTGGACGGCGCCGTGCAGGTGACGGGCGTCGACGTGGCGGGCCGGTCGCTGCGCGTCACGTTTTCGCGCTAGCCGGAAGTTGCCGGCCGGTCACGGCGTCAAGGCCCGGCGGGGGCGGGCGATAAAGCTGATGCTGCCGGGCTCCGGCGGCCAGGGGATGAGCAGCCCACCCCCGACGCCCCGGGCGACGTCTTTGCCATAGAGAAGATCGACCAGGTACATGGCGGCGTCAAAGCTCCGCGCGCCGCCCTGCGAGGTGATCGTCCGGCCGTCGTGAACAAAGCTGACGTTGACTCTCAGATCCAGATCCGGGAAGCGGCGCGAGAACGAGTCGTAGTCGCGCGGAAAAGTGGTGACGGCCGCGCCGTCGAGGAGGCCGGCCTCGGCCAGCACAAAGGCCCCCCAACAGAGCGACATCACATAGCGCGCATCGCCCCCGGCGCGACGCACCCAGGCGATGAGGTCCGCGTCCTCCAAGTCGCGGTCGCGGCTGCCCTCGGCGCTCGCGACCACCAGGATGTCGATGGGCGGTGCATCGGAAAATCCGTAATCGGGAAGGATCCGCAGTCCTTCGGCGGTGGTGATCTCCTCGCCGTCCGGCGAGACGGTGAACGCGTCGATCCCCCTACCCTCGGGCAGGTGATAGACGCTGTGATCCAGGACGTCGAACGGGGCGGTGAGCTCGGTGTTGTAGACGCCGTCGACGATCAGAAAGCCGGCTCTCAGGAGCTCGGATGGGGCTCCATCGTTCGGCTCGGCGGAGGTCGGCTCCGTCGGGGTCGCGTCGCCGGCCGGCCCCGTGGTCGCCGGAGCTTGTTCCGGCGGCCCTGGGGGTTGCGCTTCGCAGGCCAGCGTGCCGAGGCTCAGGAGCAGCGCCAACGAGGCTCTTGCGGCAGTCGCGGCGCGCATCGATGGCAGTGTAGCAGCGCCCCTTGAAACGGCCGGCGCCCCTGCCGGCCGTTCTCGGGCGGGGGCAAGCCCCGCCCCTACCTTCTGTTATGGCCCCCTGAAGCGGCCGGCGCCCCTGCCGGCCGTTTTCGGACGGGGGCAAGCCCCGCCCCTACCTTCGGCTACGACCCCTGAAGCGGCCGGCGTCTCTGCCGGCCGTTCTCGGGCGGGGGCAAGCCCCGCCCCTACCTTCGGCTACGACCCCTGAAGCGGCCGGCGCCCCTGGCGGCCGTTTTCGGGCGGGGCCGGTACTTCCCGTTTTTTCCGCCGGTCCGATTCGGGCCGGCCGGCCCCAAGGTTTGTCACTATCCTCGCAAGCCCATTTCTGTCCTGTTCGATAGTTACTGTGCTCGAACAGATCCTCGCCGCCGCATCGCCCCGCCGCGGTTTGCCAGATCCTGTTTCCGGTGTTATGGGTGAGCCACGAATCGCGCTCAAAGGGGGAGGGCGACGGGTCGCAACTTCCAAAAAAGGAGGGGGTTGTATGGCTTTCGCGTTGGTCGGGAAGAAGCAGTCGTTGGTAGTCCTGGTTGCGGGGCTCCTGTGTGGGCCGGTTTTCTCCCAGGAGGGCGAGAACGAAAAGCGAGGGTTTGACGCCGAGTCGGTGTACGACGTGGGCGACCTCGACACGGTGAGCGTGTTTTCGGGCGGATTGACGGTCGTGATTCCCTTAGGCGACCCGACCCCGGTGCGGGCCGAGCTCTCGCATGGGCTGAGCCTCGTCTACAACGCGAAGTTATGGGACTACGAGACCGAGCTCTTGATGGGGGGAGGCCTCGAATCGGTGGCGAGCCCGCGGGCGGACGTCAACGCGGGTTTTGGCTGGACGATCAATCCCGGGTTCCTGCTCTCGCCCGACCCGGGCTCCGAGAACCCGCACGATTGGGATCACTGGCGCTACTTCAGCCCCGACGGCGGGGTTCACTACTTCTACGACTCGCTCCATCGAGGCGAGAGCGGAACCACCGGGGTGTGGTACACACGCGACAACACCTACCTCCGGCTCGAGGAGGTGACGACCTCGCTCTACACCGTGGAGTTTCCCAACGGTGAGATCCACGAGTTCGCCTACTCGCTCCCCATCTCGCCGCAGTCGAACAAGTGGCACCTGACCCGCAGGAGCGACCCGCACGCCAACTTCATCGACATCGCCTATGGCGCGAGAGGCGCCACCTGGGTGTGGACGATCACCGACAGCCACACGGCGGCCCACCCCAACCGCTCCCGGACCGTGACCCTGACCTACTTCGCCGACATCGACGACTACTACGTGACCGAGGTCGATCTTCCCGGCTTCGACGGGACCCGCTCGGTCACCACCCTGACCTACCAGGCGGCCGAGATCGAGGGCGGCTGCGGGGCGACCTTCCCCGAGACCGAGCACGACGTGCGCTTCTTGACCCAGGTGAGCCTGCCCGAGGGGCTGACGTATGAGATGACCGAGCCGGGGGGAGCCCCGCGCTACCTGACCTTCTGCGGCGGCCTGGGCGAGTCGGGCGCGCTTAAGGGGATCCGGCTTCCCACCCGAGGGCAGATCGAGTGGACCTACGCCAAGGTCGACATGCCGCTGTGGAACGAGGGGTCCTCGCCGCGGCCGTACCCGCTGACCGAGACCCGGGGCGTGACCGTGCGCCGGACGCTCGATGCGGACGGGAACCTGATCGGAGACTGGCGCTACCGGCGCGAGCTCGTCCCGCCCGAGCCGTACAACCCCGGCCAGCCCCGGCCGCGCGAGCTCGAGGCCCACGTCGAGGACCCCGAGGGGTTCTGCACCACTCATTACTTCGACGCCAACCCGGGGTACGAGAGCCCCACCGAGGACTCGAACCCGGACCCGGGCTGGTCCTACGGGCTGCCGTTCTCCTGGGAGGAGCCCAAGAGCAACGGGCGGTACCTCTCGACCCAGGTTTACGACGGGAAGGACGTCTTCGGGCATTGCGCCGGCAACCTCATCCGCTCGACCTACGTGACCTATGAGTCGGACGAGCTGGGCGGGCTGATCACCACCCCCGTGGGTCCGATTCTCGAGCTGCTAAACGACACGAACCGGCGCCTCCAGGCGTCCCGGACGATCTATCACGACGACGGCGGCCGGTTCTCCGAGACGGTCTTCTCCGATTTCGACGGCCTGGGCCACTACCGGACCGCGACCACCAGTGGGGACTTCGCCTCGGGCAACGTCCGGGTCACGACGACCGACTACAACCCGGGCGCCGGGACCTACCCGGGCTCGTTCACCCCGCCTTTGACCACCGATGCCTGGATCCTGGATACGTTCGAGAGCCGCGAGATGACCGAAGGGGGCCAAACCCAGCGCGAGACCTTCTGCTTCGATACCAAGGGGTTCATGACCCGCAGGAGGGCGTTCGCCGACACCACCGCCCCGGTAGCCGAGGGGGCCTCGGACGTCGTCACCGAGTTCCAGCGCAACGGGGCCGGCGAGTTCCGGTTCGAGCGCTCCTATGGCGGCGACGTCCAGACGGTGGGGACGGCGAGCGATCTGTGCGCCTTGGGTCTCCCGGGAACCAACCAGTACGAGATCCGTCACAACTACTCGGTTGGAGTGCTTCGATTCACCGACTATCTGGACCCGGCCGGCGATCTGCGGCTCTTCCGGCACACGATCGACCCGTCGACCGGGTTGATCGCCTCGACCGACGACATCTCAGGCATCACGACCGACTTCGACTACGATGCTTTAGGGCGGCTGACCGACGAGCAGCCCGAGGCCGGCCACGGGGCCTGGGTCGAGACCACTTACACCAACGCGACGGTGGGGCAGAAGGCAAAGGTCACGATCCAGCGCACGCCCAACGGCGCGACCACCCCGGTGCTGGCCGAGGAGGAGGTCGTCTTCGATGACCTGGGGCGGGTGTTCGAGGAGAAGCGCAAGCTCCCGTCGGGGAGCTTCAACGTGCGCCGGACGCTCTATACCGCCCGGGGCGAGCGAGCCTCGGTCTCCGAGGTCGAGACCGGGACCCCGGCGAACAAGACCGAGTTCTTAAACTACGATGCTTTTGGCCGTCCGGGGACGATCCGTCCCCCCGACGGGGCCGCCCACGACGTGAACCTCGCCTACCAGGGGGTCTCCGAGGTGGCTCGCACGGTCAGGATCCAGGGCGCCGGGGGTGAGGCCCCGTCGACCACCACCGAGATCTACGACCGGCAGGGGCGTCTCCACCAGGTGACCGAGCCTTCGGGTGAGGGGGGCGCGTCCGTGACCACGACCTATGGGTACGATGAGGGCAACCGGCTCGCCTCGGTCTCGACCACGGCCACGGTGGGAGGAAGTCCCGTCACCCAGACGCGTTCCTTCGCCTACGACGGCCGGGGGTTTCTGACCGGCGAGACCCACCCGGAGAAGGGGGCCACGGGGGGCGGCACGGTGACCTACTCGAACTACGATGCCCGCGGCCATGTGAGGCAGAAGGTTGACGGGAGCAACGATCTCGAGTTTCTCTACGACCGCAAGGAGCGGTTGGTCACGGTCGTAGAGTCCGGGGCCGGGGGGCGGTTGTGGAAGGAGTTCGTTTACGGAACCGCCGGGCTGGCCGAGGGCAAGCTCACCTCCGCCACCCGGCACAACTATCTCTCCGAGTTCTCGGACGTGGACCTCGCAATCCGGGAGATCTACACCTACAACGGAGTCGGGGGCAGGGTCTCGAAGCGCGAGACCGAGCGGACGGACTTCTCCTCCGGTGGCTCGGTGCTCTTGGGTCCCGAGATCTGGTTCGAGACCGACTTCACCTGGACCGACCTGGGGAATCTGGAAGACTTGACGTACCCGACCTGCAAGATTGCGGTGAACTCAGAGTGCACCCCGGGCAACCCCTCGGGCCAGCCCGCGCGCACCGTGGCCCACGGCTATATGAATGGGTTTCTCACCTCGGTCTCGGGGTTTGCAAGCTCGCTCGCGTATCATCCCAACGAGATGCTGGCTTCGGTGGTCCACGCCAACGGTGTCACCGACGTCTACGGACTCGACCCGCAGTCGATGCGTCGTCCGGCGCGAATCCAGACCACCGGGGTCAGCGGCACCAACTTCGATACCGGGACCTATGCCTACGACGGGGCGGGCAACGTCAAAACCATGGGCTCGGACGTCTTCGTCTACGACGGCGTGAGCCGTCTGGTCTCGGGGACCACCTCTCAGGGCCAGTTGGGTGAGACCTCGGCCTACGACCCCTTCGGCAACCGGGTCCACGCTGCGACCGACCCGGTGGGGTCACGCTCGATCGGGGTGGACCCGTTGACCAACCGGCTCACCGGAACGACCGAGCGTCCGGTCACCTACGACGACCGGGGCAACCAGAGCAGTTGGGGAACGGCCTTCTACGCCTACGACGGTCTCGATCAGATGATGCTCCACCAGGATGGGCCCGGGGGCACCGATCTTTCCTTTGTCTACACGGCCGATGACGAGCGGATCATCACGATCGACAACTCCGTGCCGTCGGAGACCTGGGTGCTGCGGGATCTCGACGGCATGGTGCTCCGGAAATTCTTCCGCCTGACCGGGGACACCGACTGGGACAAAGACACCATCCACCGCCAGGGCCAAGTCTTAGCGACCGATGAGCCGGTCGTGGGTGTCCGCCACGCTCACTTGGACCACCTGGGGACCATCCGGCTGTGGACCCGCTCCGACGCCACCGTCCACAGCGCCCACACCTACACCGCCTTCGGGGAAGAGGTCACGCCCCTGGCCGATCAAGAGCTCCAGTTCACCGGCCACGAGCGAGACCCCTACCTCTCCGAAGGCTGCCCGGCCGGAGTCCCGGCGATCGAGACCGTCGACAACCAAACGGTCTCGACGGGTCAGACCTTCACCGGCTGCGACGAGGTGACCTCCGAGAACACCGACATCACCTCGACCCAGGAAGTGCGGTTCGAGGCGGGGGACTCGATCACCCTTGGGCCGGACTTCAGCGTGGCCCAGG
Source organism: Candidatus Multivoradales bacterium (assembly GCA_965224065.1). GTDB lineage: Bacteria > Acidobacteriota > Thermoanaerobaculia > Multivoradales > JAHEKO01 > JAOTZA01. The sequence continues at coordinate 1,275,897 of CBDCYF010000005.1, read as the reverse complement.
GAGCGGTCTTCACCGCCGAGATCGACGCCTCGATCGACTCGGCGCTCCAGGACCTCGACTACATGCATGCAAGGTACTGCTCCCCGGTCCAGGGGAGGTTCCTCTCTTCGGACAGAGTCAGCGGAAACCTCCGCGCTCCGCAGAGCTGGAACAAGTACGCCTACGTGCTGAACAACCCGCTCAAGTACGTTGACCCGTCCGGGTTGGTCGAAGTGTGCGCGAGTGTCTCGGGGTTCGAAAATATCCAGATCGACGATTGCATCACGGTCACGGAAGAAGCGTCGGGACCATCAGGGTTTGAAAGCGTGTTTTCAGATTTCTTGAGGCGAGTGCAGGAGCAGGTTCCCTCCGTTGGGAACTTCCTGCGAGGGAATCTTCGAAGAGCCCCGATCGACAGCTCCGTGCCCAATGACGTCATGTTCATTGATGGCGAGTTCCGACGTGCTGGGCCTTCCGCGGAACAACTGATAGCGGGCGCTGTGGTCGTGGCTGCTGCTGCGGCGGTTAGCAGGGGTGGTGGGGAGGAACTAGAGACAACCCCAGATACCAACCCAGGTAAGTTCGAGCCTGTGCGAGGGCGTCCGGCTAAGAGGCACCGAGAAACTGGAGAAATTTGGGTTAGGGATCGCTCTGGACATGGAGGCAGGCATTGGGAGGTCTACAGAGACTTGAAGAAGTTTGAAAATGGGCAGAGGGATCGTGCGGTTTGGAGCGAGGGGAAGCTGAAGCAGAAGTGGTAGTCTGTTGCAAGAGCTACTAGATATGAAGTTCTCAAAACTGTACAAGGAAGTACTTATCCGTTGGCCGGAGGAAGTTGAAGTCTCGGATGGCGAGGCCTGCGCTGCCTCTGGCTTCTTCTTCCGGAACTTGACGGAGACTTGGGAAACCGTCGAAGTGTCTCTTGGCTACGAAGATCCTTGGCTGCAACTTATGGGCTGGGCCACTTACCAGGTGTTTCACGAGGAAGCCTGTCGCTTGTTCCACAAAGGCGAGACGGTGCTGAATACGAGACGAGTATCCGTTGTCCCCGTGAAGGAGGCGTTTGCTCGCCACCTTGAAAGCACTGAATGGCAGGATTTGCGCGCCCAGTACGTCGATGATGTTGGCCCTTTTGGTGGTGAAGAAGAAGTACCTTCCAGTACATGATTTTGATTTAGAGAAGTCCTAGCTACCGGGGTCGTCGCGAGCGTCCGACCAGGAAACCCAGTTCACCGGCCACGAGAGAGACCCCTACCTCTCGGAAGGTTGCCCGGCGGGCACTCCGGCGATCAAGACCGTCGACAACCAAACGGTCTCGACGGGTCAGACCTTCACCGGCTGCGACGAGGTGACCTCCGAGAACACCGACATCACCTCGACCCAGGAAGTGCGGTTCGAGGCCGGGGACTCGATCACCCTGGGGCCGGACTTCAGCGTGGCCCAGGGAGCGGTCTTCACCGCCGAGATCGATGCCTCGATCGACTCGGCCCTCCAGGATCTCGACTACATGCACGCAAGGTACTGCTCGCCGGTTCAGGGGAGGTTTCTCTCTTCGGACAGAGTCAGCGGAAACCTCCGCGCTCCACAGAGCTGGAACAAGTACGCCTACGTGCTGAACAACCCGCTCAAGTACGTTGGCCCGTCCGGGTTGGTCGAAGTGTGCGCGAGTGTCTCGGGGTTCGAAAATATCCAGATCGACGATTGCATCACGGTCACGGAAGAAGCGTCGGGACCATCAGGGTTTGAAAGCGTGTTTTCAGATTTCTTGAGGCGAGTGCAGGAGCAGGTTCCCTCCGTTGGGAACTTCCTGCGAGGGAATCTTCGAAGAGCCCCGATCGACAGCTCCGTGCCCAATGACGTCATGTTCATTGATGGCGAGTTCCGACGTGCTGGGCCTTCCGCGGAACAACTGATAGCGGGCGCTGTGGTCGTGGCTGCTGCTGCTGCGGTTAGTCGAGGCGGGCCGGCCGATAACGAAGCAACCCCCCAACGCCGATCGCTCCCAATTTGAGCCGGTTAGGGGAAGCCCTGCGAAGAGAAACAAAGCAACGGGGGAAATCTGGGTGAAAGACAGACTTCATGGGAATCACTGGGAAGTCTATAAAAACAAGAAGGACTTCGAGAAAGGCAGGAGGACACGCGCCGTGTGGTCTGATGGTAGATTGAAACAGAAATTCTGATCTGGAGAACCTATGCAGCCTGATCAAATTTGCGACGAGTATGCTTCTACCGGAGCCCGGATCACGATTAGAAATCTTGACGATCAGTCAGTCCTGATCGAGGGAAACGGCAAAGGCCTGGAGTTCTTGGGACGCTTGTTGATCGCTCAAGCGGAATTCTCTGGCGACTGTGGTTTCGAGATCTCCCCAATGGGGCCAGGTAGTCTTTTTTTCGAGAAAGACTCGGCTCTGGGTGTCCACATTCACCGTTTAGATAAGCAGATCCCTGGAGTTGAAAAGTGCCAGCCAAATAGCGCTGGGTAAATCTACTCAGCGCTTTTCGCCCCAGGCCGATCAGGAGCTCCAGTTCACCGGCCACGAGCGAGACCCCTACCTCTCCGAAGGCTGCCCAGCAGGAGTCCCGGCGATCAAGACCGTCGACAACCAGACGGTCTCGACGGGTCAGACCGTCACCGGCTGCGACGAGGTGACCTCCGAGAACACCGACATCACCTCGACTCAGGAAGTGCGGTTCGAGGCCGGGGACTCGATCACCCTGGGACCCGACTTCAGCGTGGCCCAGGGCACGGTCTTCACCGCCGAGATCGATGCCTCGATCGACTCCGCCCTCCAAGACCTCGACTACATGCACGCAAGGTACTGCAACCCGGTTCAGGGGAGGTTCTTGAGTGTGGATCCGGTGGGAGGAAACCTGAGAGCGCCGCAGAGTTGGAACCGGTATGCCTACGCACTCGGAAATCCGATGAGGTACACGGATCCGTATGGGCTGGTCATTAACTGCGCCAATCCGGACGACAAAGGCAATATCCACTGCGCGGATGACGAACCTGTCAACGTGACTGCGGCCGACCCAGGGTCAGAGAAACCCAAACGACGATCGCGCCGCGATGGCCCGGTCGACCGAGCCGGGTTCAACCAGTTCACGTCCGGCTCGAGTTTTGGGTCACTGGGAAGATCTGTAACTGCGGGGACGTTTCTAGTCGATGGAACTAGGCATACGGTGAGGAGTTTTGCGCAAGAGTTTACGCTCACACAGGGCACGCAAGTTTGCCAGGATTTCGATTGTGTCTTGTTGAATTCTGTTGCGAGTACCACACTTCCGCACGCTGACGCACTAGAAGAGGGTTTGGAGCTTGCACTGACAGCAGTAGCTACTGGAGCTTCTGCGTCCCGGGTGGGGAAACTGTCCGCGCGGACTTTTGGGAGAGGAGGCGTATTCAATAGTAACCGGTTTCTTCGGATTGGAGTGGGTCGTCGCGGAGGGGAACGAGTATTTCGAGCTGCGGGCACGGTAGTGGAAAAACTGACTGGACGAGCGCATATTGATTTTTGGCGGATTGGTCCGCTTCCTTGAAACAGATCACATCGGAGCCGCTATGAACGAATTCCAAGCAAACTGCCTCGTGGCGGTGGCAGACTTATTGAAGCGCAAGGGGAAAGCGTATGAGCCTTTGCTGGTTGAACGCCTGTACGAGAGCTACTACCGTCTACAGATTTCTTGTACTGGCCGAGAGATCGATGTCTATATATACGAGGACGAGGCTGGCTATTTTGTTGACAGAAAGTGGCACATTCGAGAGGCTCCGGACTTTGATGACCCACAAAATCTCATCGACCGGTTTCTGGCAGACCTTGAACGCGAACTTGCTGGAGAGTCTTCTCTCAACCCCTCACAAGCGTAGTGTCCCCTTGACGTGCTCCCTGTAGGTCGGTCCAGTACGCTTCGAGCGATCTGGGCCGTTGACGTGCTCCCCAGTTTGACTCCGCAGACTTCTGGGAAATTCTAGCTTCATCGGCCTCGTGTCAGAGCTTCTTGGGTGGGCGGGGGAAGCGGGGCGGAAGCCGGCAGAGCCGGCTGGAGCCCCGCCCCTCGGGCGACGAGGGTGGGAGGTTCGTGGCCGAAGCTGCTCTGCAGCCGGCTGTCATAGAATGAGCGGATTCGCGCGGCCTCGAGGCCGGCGATCAGGAGGTATACAACGTGCCATATAGCGAATTGATGGTTGGGCCGATGCGCGAGGAGCTCACTTCGGTCGGTTTCCAGGAGCTACGGACACCCGAACAGGTGGACGCCTTTATGGCCGAGCGGCAGGGAACGGCGCTGTTGGTGATCAACTCGGTGTGTGGCTGCGCCGCCGGTCAGGCGCGGCCGGGCGTCCGGCTGGCGCTGGAGAACGCGTTCAAGCCCGATCGCCTGGCGACGGTTTTTGCCGGCCAGGACGTCGAGGCGACCCAACGGTTGCGCAGCTATCTTCCCGACATCCCCCCCAGCAGTCCGTCCATGGCCTTGTTCAAGGACGGAGAGCTGGTCTACTTCGTGCCGCGGCACCGAATCGAGAGTCGCAGCGCCGAGGAGGTGGCGAGCGACCTCACCGGGTCGTTCGAGCGCGATCTCCGATAAGCGTTAGAAGCCGGTTCGCCGAGACGGAGAACGTGGGGACCTTTCATCAGGGCAAGTCGGAGCTGCACGGGATCACGGTGGTCGTCGAGACCGACGGCGTGGAGCTTTTTGTGGGCCGCTGTGACGACGCGGACGAGCGGGAAGTGATCCTGCTGGACGCGGATGTCCACCGTGAGGGTGAGGACCCGGGAACGCGAAGCGAGTACCTGGAGAAGGCGTCGCGGTTCGGCGTCTGGAAAAAATTCGACCGGGTGGTCATCCCGAAAGGCCGCGTCACGTCGGTCCGGCGCCTGGGCGACTCATGAACTGGCTGGCGGCTGGCTTGGTGTGCTGCGCCGCCTCGATCGGGGCCGGCGCCTTTGGCGCGCATGGCTTGAAACAAAGGCTCACGCCGTCCGATCTCGAATTGTGGGAGACGGCGGCGCGATACCTGATGTACGGCGGATTGGGTCTGTCGCTTCTCGGGCTTGCTTCGCAGGTGATGTCTCGACCCCTGGGAGCATCCGCCGCATGTCTGTTCGCCGGAACGCTCATTTTCAGCTCGACCGTTGGGGCGTTGGCCGTCGGCGGCCCGCGCTGGCTCGGCGCCATCACACCGATTGGTGGCCTCTTGATGATTCTCGGATTCTTTCTCTCCGCGCTCTCGGTTTTCGGAACATGCGCAACATGGCGGAGCTGATGGTGCGGTCGAGCGCCGTTTCGAGGAGGGCTCGCAAAAATGGCTAACGGCGTCCAGAGAATTCCCGAGCCGGTCAATGAGCCGGTACGAGGCTATGTCCCCGGTTCGGCGGAAAAAGCGTCGCTCAAGCGGCGCCTCGAGCAAATGCTCGCCGAACAGGTCGACATCCCATTGATCATCGGCGGGGAAGAGCTGCGGCCCGGGCGCACCGGGGACGCGGTTTGCCCCCACGATCACGCTCATGTTCTGGCGACGTTCCATCAAGCGGGGGAAGCCGAGGTCGAGGAGGCCATCGAAGCCTCGCAAAGGGCCTGGGGGGATTGGTCGGAGATGGGCTGGGAGGCGCGCGCCGCGGTGTTGCTGCGGGCCGCCGACCTACTGGCGGGACCGTGGCGCGACACCATGAACGCCGCCACCATGCTCAATCAGTCGAAGACGGTTTTCCAGGCCGAGATCGACTCGGCGTGCGAGCTGATCGACTTCTGGCGTTTCAACCCTCACTACATGGAGCAGATCTACCGCGAGCAGCCGCGGTCGGCTCCGGGGATGTGGAATCGCGTCGAGTACCGGGCGCTCGAAGGATTTGTCTTTGCGGTGACGCCTTTTAACTTCACCTCGATCGGCGGCAATCTGGCGACCGCGCCCATGCTCATGGGCAACACGGTTTTGTGGAAGCCGGCGTCGAGCGCGGTGTTGCCCGCGTACTACATTATGCGGATCCTGGAAGAGGCGGGGATGCCCCCCGGCGTGATCAACTTTCTACCCGGCGCGGGCCGGACGGTCGGCGATCCGGCCTTCGCCAGCCCGCTGCTCGCCGGGGTCCACTTCACCGGCTCGACGGGTGTCTTCCAGGGGATGTGGCGAACGATTGGGGACAACATCGCCGCTTACAAGAGCTATCCACGAATCGTGGGGGAGACCGGAGGCAAGGATTTTGTGTTCGCCCATCCCACGGCCGAGCCCAAATCGCTGGTGACCGCCCTGGTGCGGGGCGCCTTCGAGTTTCAGGGCCAGAAGTGTTCCGCCGCCTCGCGCGCCTACATCCCCGTGTCGCTTTGGGGTGACGTGCGCGATCTTCTGGAGGAGCAGGTCGGGAAGATCCGCATGGGCCCGCCGACCGACTTCCGAAACTTTATGTGCGCTGTGATCGACAAGTCGGCGTTCGACTCGATCACGGGCTATATCGATTACGCCCGCGAGCATCCCGAGCTCGAGATTCTCCTGGGCGGTGGCGCGGACGACTCGAAGGGGTACTTCATCGAGCCCACCGTGGTGATGTCGCGCGACCACGCCTCGAAGCTCATGAGCGAGGAGATCTTCGGCCCGGTTTTGACCCTCTATGTCTACGCCGACGACGATCTCGAAGAGACGCTCACGCATTGCGACACCACCAGCCCCTACGCGCTCACCGGGGCCATCTTCGCCGGCGACCGGTCGGAGATCGAGCGGCTCGGGCGCGCGCTGCGGCACTCGGCGGGCAATTTCTACATCAACGACAAGCCGACCGGCGCGGTCGTCGGCCAGCAGCCGTTTGGCGGTGGTCGGGCCTCGGGGACCAACGACAAGGCCGGCTCGCCGGCAAACCTGCTGCGCTGGACGTCACAGCGGGCGATCAAGGAGACTTTGGTTCCGCCGACCGACTTCACCTACCCGTTTATGGGTGAGGAGTAGCACGGCGCCCGACGCATCTCGATGAGGGACTTCTTCGAGCATGTGATCGCGGTCGTCGGGGTCGAGCGCTTTTTGGGCATCGGCCGCGGGTTGATTCTGCTGGCCGTCGGCTGGCTGGCCGCCAGCCTGGCGGGCCGGGCGGTTTCGCGGCTGGCGGGCTTGCGTTTCAAGACCCACAACGTCTTTCTCGTTCGCAGGTCGATTTTCTTTGTCATTTTTGTCGTCTTTCTGGCCGCGGCGCTCCACGAGATCGGCTTCAAACTGGGCCTGCTCTTCGGCGCCGCGGGGATCCTGACGATCGCGATCGGCTTCGCCGCCAAGACCGCCGCTTCCAACGTCATCTCGGGTCTTTTTCTGATCGCCGAGGAGCCCTTCGAGATCGGCGAGTCGATCCAGGTCGGATCGACCAGCGGCACCGTCGATTCGATCGACTTGCTCTCGGTCAAGCTGGAGACCTTTGACGGTGTCTATGTCCGCATTCCGAACGAGGATTTGCTCAGCGCCGAGATTCGCAACTACAGTCGTCTGCCGCTGCGCCGAGTCGAGATCTTCCTCGGGGTCTCACATGGCGTCGGTCTCGACGAGTTGAAACGCGTTCTCCTCGAGGTAGCGCGCGAACAGCCGTTCGCGCTGGATGACCCACAACCCGCGGTTCTGGGCCTTGGGCTGGGTGAGGCTTGTGTGGATCTTCGCTTCTCGGTCTGGACAAAGAGAGAACACTACGAGGAGCTCAGGACCGCTCTTTCCTTTGAAGTCCCGCGCGCGCTCACCGCCGCGGGGATCGAGATCCCGGTGCCCAAGCGCGAGGTCCGTATCGAGGACTCACAGAGAAGCTGAGCGCGCTTCGGGGCTCCCGGGAGCGGTCTGGCGGCGATCGGGTATCGTTGTGGCCTCGATGCAGATCCGCACTCATTCGGGAATCGCGTCGCGGCTATGCGGCGAGCCGATAGAGCTCGGCGAAGGCTTTGCCTCGGTCGGGCTCGAGACGGTGGCCGAGATGGCGGCCGACGAGCGCGGCCTGGTCCACGGTGGATTTATCTTCGGGCTCGCCGACTATGCGGCGATGCTGGCGGTCAACGATCCCAATGTCGTCCTGGGCCAGGCCGAAACGCGCTTTCTCAAGCCGGTGGTTGAGGGAGAGAAACTCGTGGCGCAAGCCGAGGTGCTGGAGCGCTCGGGGATCAAACGTGTGGTGCACGTCAAAGTCGAGCGCGGTGAGGACGTGGTGTTGAGCGGCGAGTTCGTCTGCTATGTCCTCGAGCAGCATGTGCTCGATCGCTGACGACGAAATGGGGGCACGGGTGGAAGAGCGACCAGGCCGAGACGGAGGAGATCGGATCGCCGAGGTGCTGGAACGGCACGGTGTTCGGTTTCTCTTTACGCTGTGCGGTGGCCATATCTCGCCGATCCTGGTGGCCGCCAAGCGGCGTGGAATGCACGTGGTCGACGTTCGCGATGAGGCCAACGCGGTCTTTGCGGCCGATGCCGTCGCCCGTTTGAGTGGTGTGCCCGGGGTTGCCGCCGTTACCGCCGGGCCGGGCGTCACCAACACCATCACCGCCATCAAGAATGCCGAGCTGGCCCAGTCGCCGGTGGTGATTCTGGGCGGAGCGACCGGCACGATCCTCAAGGGCCGGGGATCGCTCCAGGACATCGACCAGTTGGCGCTCGTCCGGCCGCACGTCAAATGGGCAGGGTCGGTCGACCGGGTGCGCGATCTGGCGCCGGCAGTGGAGAAGGCCTTTTACCGCGCCCGGGAGGGCGTGCCCGGCCCGGTCTTTGTCGAGTGTCCGGTCGACCTGCTCTACGAAGAGCGTGTCGTCCGGGAGCTCTATTCCTCGATGGGTGGGGGAGGGAAGGGATTGGCTAGACGAGCCTTGGAGTGGTACCTGGACCGGCACGTCAATCGGCTGTTTCGCGATGGCGAGCCGGCGCGCCCCGCCGCGCCGCCGGAGCCGGCCGAACCAGACCGGCGGCGGCTCCGCCGCGCCGCCGAACGGTTGCGGCGAGCCGAACGGCCGGTCCTGATGGTCGGCAGCCAGGCGATGCTGGATGCCGAAAACGCCGGTGAGCTGGCGGCCGCGGTCGAGCGCCTCGATATCCCGGTCTATCTCTCGGGGATGGCGCGAGGGTTGCTCGGGCGTGGCCACCGACTGCAGTTGCGGCACAAGCGGGGCAAGGCGCTCAAGGAGGCGGACCTGATTGTGCTGGCCGGGGTGCCTTGTGACTTCCGGCTCGGGTACGGGCGCCAGCTCGGCTCCGCGACGGTGATCGCCGCCAACCGCAGCGAGATCGATCTGGAGAAAAACCGCCGGCCCAACATCGGGCTGTTGTGCGACCCGGCACTTTTTATCCGGCGGCTTTCCGTGGAGCTGACCGGGACGGGGGAATCCGATAGCCGGTCCGCGGCGGCGCGCCCCAATGGATGGCTCGAGCGGCTTCGGCGCCGGGACGAAGAGCGTGACTCCGAGATCGCCTCGCAGGCCGGGACGGAGACCGAGTACCTCAACCCGCTCGCGCTGTGCCGCGAGATCGACCGCGCCCTCGCCGACGACAGCGTATTGGTGGCCGACGGCGGCGATTTTGTCGCCACGGCGTCCTACATCACCTCGCCCCGCTCGCCGCTGTCGTGGCTCGACCCGGGTGTGTTTGGCACCCTGGGAGTGGGTGGAGGGTTCGCGCTCGGCGCCAAGCTCTGCCGGCCGAGTGCCGAAGTGTGGATCCTCTACGGCGACGGCTCGGCGGCCTATACCCTGGCCGAGTTCGACACCTTTGTACGGCATCAACTGCCGGTGATCGCGGTGGTCGGGACCGACGGCTCCTGGGCCCAGATCGCGCGCGAGCAGATCGAGATCCTAAAAGACGACGTGGGTACCGTGCTGCGCCGGACCGACTATCACGCGGTGGCCGAGGGCTACGGCGGCAAGGGCTTCTTGCTCGACGACCCGGCGAACACGGCGGACGTCCTCCAGGCCGCCAAGCGCGAGGCCGCCGCGGGGCACCCGGTTCTCATCAACGCGCTGATCGGCAAGACTGACTTCCGCAAGGGATCGATCTCGATGTGACGGCTCGCCGTCGCGGGCCGGCTCTTCGTCGATATACAGGTTGACCGTCGTCGCCTTCGGGATCGGCCATGCTCGGCGGGTTGTCTCAGAATCCGTGGCGTATGATCTCCGCATGACGCCACCAGCCATATTTCGTCCGTATGCTGTTTTGGCCGCCGTGGCGACACTCGTTGGATGCGGCAGTCAGGTACAGATCGAAGCGAACGCGGAGACGGGAGAGGCGCCGGCCGGCTTTCTGGTCGATCTCGAGTCCACCCGGCTGGTCGATCTGAGCTACGCCTACGACGAGAGGGCGCTCTATTGGCCCACCTCTCCCTCCGCCTTCGAGCTCACCGAGCTGGCGTACGGCGAGACCGACGGCGGCTACTTCTACGCCGCCAACAGTTTTTGCACACCGGAGCACGGCGGCACTCACCTGGACGCCCCGATTCATTTTGCGGCGGACCGGCACACGGTCGACGAGATTCCTCTCGAGGCGCTGTCGGGGCCGGCGGTGGTGATCGACGTTTCGGCGATGGCCGCTTCCGACCCGGATTACCGTCTGACCGCCGAAGCGGTTGACGATTGGGAGGCTGAGCACGGCGCAATCCCCGAAGGCGCGATCGTCTTGCTCCACACCGGTTGGGGAGCGCGTTGGGGAGACCGGCTGGCCTATTTCGGCGATGACACGCCCGGGGACGCCTCCGACCTCCACTTTCCCTCATATGGCGAAGAGTCGGCGCGAGTGCTGGTCGGAGAGCGAAAGGTAGCGGCCCTGGGTGTCGATACCGCGTCGATCGACTACGGGCCCTCGTCCGATTTCATCGTGCATCGCATCGCCAACGGCGCCAATGTGTCGGGGCTCGAGAATGTCGCACATCTCGAGGAGCTGCCACCGACCGGCGCTTGGGTTTTTGCGCTGCCGATGAAAATCGCCGGCGGTTCCGGCGCGCCGGTGAGGATCGTAGCGCTGCTGCCGGATCCCGCCGTCGGACCTTGAGGCTCAGAGCCGCGGGACGATGGCGCCGGCCAGCTTGCCGCCGGTTACGACCGAGAAACCGTTGTCGAACCGGAGGATCTCGCCGGCGGTCAGGAGAAGATCCCCGCCTGCCTCCACCGTGTAGGCTGGCCCGGCGGTGATCGAGGCGCAAGCGTCGTGGGTTTCGACACCCACGACCATGTGGTTGTCGAGCAGGAGGTCATCCGGCGAGGCGCAGGCGATCGCGAAGGTCGCCGTGACCGTCATATCGTTGGCCGGCACGGTCACGGTGTGTTCGGCCGCGCCGCCGTCCGACCAGGATTGAAAGAAGAAGGTCCGGCTTCCGATCGTCTGGGGTGACGGGGCGCCGACGGTTCGCTCGAACCCGGAGACCGTGTCCACGCCGAACGGTGCCGTCATGGCGGCTTGATCGGCCTCGAGCGCCAGGCCGAAGCCGGGGGGATTGGCCTCGAGTCTGAGCTCGGAGATCCTCGGAAGCAGGTCCACAAAGGTCGAAGACGAGAGCTCGGCCGATGGTCCCAGGGGCGTTCCACTGTCACGGGCCTCGAGGTGGAGGCGGTAGAAGACGTCGGTGGAATCTTCACCGACGGCCGGGATGGTGAATTGGCCCGAGGCGATGCCTGCGATCGGGCCCAGGAACGGGTGCGTGTGGGTGTCGTGATGGAAAACGACGGTCCAGGAGAAGCGATCGGCGTCCAGAACACCGTCCTCCGGGTCGCTGGCGCTGCCCGAGAACGAAATCAAGTCGCCGCCGTCGTAAAGGGCGCCGTCGACCGGGGATGCGATAGTCGTGCTCGGGCTGCGGTTGCCGACGACGATTCGTAGCGGTGGCGCACTGTCCGTCGAATTGGCCTCGCCCTGCTGGTCGTCGACGGTCAGCGTCGCCTGATAGACGCCGTTGTTGGTGTAGGTGTGGCTGGGATCGGCAAGGTTGCTGGTCGAGCCGTCGCCCAGGTCCCAGGAGTAGAGGAGCGGGTCGGCGTCGGGATCGATCGATTGCGAGCCTGTGAATTCGACCGCGAGGCTTGCCAGCCCGGAGCTCGGTGTGACTGAGGCCTTGGCCTCTGGCTGGCTGTTTGCTCCCCCGACATGACAAACCTCGCGCACGCCGGCGCCGGTAATTCCGACCCACGTCAGGCAGCCAACGGGTGAGACCGCCATGTCGGCGATGCCGGTGGCATCGGGCATGAACATCTCGACGTCGACAAGCTGACCGCTCGGTGAGATGCGTCCGCGCTGAATCCAGTCGTCGACATAGTCGCCAAAAAAATAGGACCCGTGGTACTCCGCCGGAAAGGCCGTGTGGTCGTAGACTGGACCGCCGGTGATCGAGTTGCCCGAGACCGGCGGGGTCTGTTCCTCATGGCCGTACTCGAAAATGGGTGAAGTAACCGAGCCGGCGGGCGGGTCGGGGTCGCAGGTCAAAAAGGGAGCTGAGCCCTCGAAGCAGGGGTAGCCGTAATCGGCACCCGGGACCCCCAAATAGATCGCTTCCCAGGTTCGCTCGCCGACGTCGCCGATGATCGGCGCTTCCGTATCGGGGTCGATTGAGAATCGAAACGGGTTGCGCAGGCCCCAAGCCCAGATTTCGGGCCGCACCCCGGGCTGGCCGACAAAGGGATTGTCGGCGGGGATCGTGCCGTCGGAGTTGATCCGCAGGATCTTGCCGCGCAGATCGCCCAGGTCGCGCGACAGTGGATTGGGGTCGGCATCGGAGTTGTTGTCGCCGGTCGAGATAAACAGTGTCCCGTCGGGCGCGAAGCGCAGAGTTCCCGCGTTGTGGTTGCCGGGTGGATTCAGATCCGGACCCTCCAGTATCACGGCTTCACCGGAGAGAGTGTCGCCGCTCTCGGTGAATCGAGAGACCCGGAATCGCGATGCCGCCGACTGCCCCGCCAGGCTGCAGGTGCCGGCGGCCGCAATCCGGCGGACATAGAACAGAAAAACGTGTCGACTGCTTGTGAAATCGGGAGCGAACGCGACGCCCAGAAGCCCTCTCTCGCCCCGGCTGTCGACACAATCGAGAGTAAATGCTGTACTGACTGAGCCGGAAACACCATCACGCACCCGTACCCGCGCGTTTCCCTCGCTCGATCCGTCGCCCTTTTCGAGCACCCAGAGATCTCCGTCTCCCGGTTCGTAGGCGATGGCGGTTGGTACCGAGGCGCCGGTGACGGCGCTGGACGAGACCACCTGGGTTTCGACGAAACCGGCAGGCGGTGTTCCGGCCCGGACCGGCGGAGCCTGGATGAGCGTTGCCAGGATCGCCAATCGAAAGCCGGTGGCGGAGGCGCGTCTCCGCCCGTCGGGTGATGCTGCGAACACTCAGGTGCCTCCAGGCCTGAAGAGCGTATGTTTGACGGACTTTCCGCCCCTGTGCAGTAGATCACAGGCTCGGGTGATGATGCCCGTGGGTCGGCAAGCTCCTACAACAAGTCGAGCTGCCCGTCCGCGTCGCTCGAGCCTTTCGTGCCGCCAGGGTAGACGAGCCCGCCCGGCGTTCGCTCCGCCATGGGGTTGAGCCGGTGGGGCGTCGCCGATCCGGGCGCCAGGATGTGGACTACCTCCCAACCGCGAGCCACCAGGGCGTCCGAGAGCAGATTGCGGTGGCAGCGCCACGGAACCGCTTCGGCGCACAGTACGGCCGTCCGTTTCTCGCCGGCCTCCCGCATCAAGGTGCCGAGACCATCGCCAAACTCGCGAGTCGCCATGTGGTCGGCGTAACCGCGAAACGAGTCATTCCTCCAGCCGTCGTTGGGCGAGTCGGGGCGCGGTTTCCGATGACCGCCCAGCTCCGGCGCATGGCGGTACTCGATTCCGGCCCCGGCGAGGGCGTCAGCAAGCGCCTGGCGCGCGAAATGCGGGTGGCGCCTCGATCCGGGGAAGCGGCGCACGTCCACCACCAGTTCGATGGTGTGCTCGGCGAGCAGGGTCATGAATTCCTCGATCGAACGGGTCGAGTGTCCGATCGAAAAAAGACGTCCGCTCGCCCCATCAGTCGGGCTCGATGACATAGCGAAAGATAGGGCGGGTCGGCGTTCGGCGCGCCACCTCGACGAACCCCTGCCGCTCGAAGGCGGAGGCGATGCCGGTCCAGGCGAAGGCGTCGGGCATCTTGGCCTTGCGGGGCTCGACCGGATAGCCCTCGACGATCCGTGCACCCTTTTTGGCCGCGTGCCGGATGGCCGCCTCGAGGAGTGTTCGGCTCACCCCTCGCCCGCGGTGGTCGCGGCGGATGAAAAAGCAGGTCACCGACCACACCGGTTTCTCGTCCACCGGTTTCAGGTTTCGCGACCGCGACAAGACCGGGTAGCTCTCCCTGGGCTCGGTCGCGCACCAGCCCACCGGCTCCCGGCCGTTGTAGGCCAGCAGACCGGGGCGGACACCGGACTCGACCAGTTTTTTGAAGGCTCGTTTGTTGGCCGCGCCCTTGCGGAGCTCGAACTCAGAGCGCTTGAGGCGCCACCACATGCACCAGCAGCCGCCGCAGGCCCCGCGCTCGCCAAACAGCGTCTCGAGGTCCTTCCAGCGGCTCGGAGTCAAGGCGCGGATCGATAGCGACGGCGATGCCGATGGCGTTTCGGGCATGGGATGAGTTTACCGGTGGGGTAGGCTCGGTTTGTGCGCCCCTCCGTGAGCGTCGTCATCCCGACTTTCAATCGTTGTCGCTTGCTGAGGCGGGCGGTTGCCTCGGTCCTGGCCCAGACGCAGCCCACCGACGAGATCATTGTGGTGGACGATGGCTCGACCGACGGCACGCGCGAGATGGTGGCGGAGCAGTTCCCGGCGGCGATCTACCGTTTCCAGCCAAACGCCGGCGTCTCGGCGGCCCGCAACCGGGGCATCCGCGTGGCGGCGGGTCAGTGGATCGCGTTTCTGGACTCGGACGACGAATGGCGGCCGGCCAAGCTCGAGCGTCAGCTCGCGGCACTGGAGCGCCACCCGGATTACCTCCTCTGCCACTGCGATGAGATCTGGTACCGGGCGGGGCGGCGGGTCAATCCCGGTCGCCGGCACAAAAAGGCCGGCGGTTGGATTTTCGATCGCTGTCTTCCCCTGTGTGCCATCTCGCCTTCGGCGGCGCTCGTCCGCCGCTCGGTGTTTGATGAGGTGGGCCTGTTCGACGAATCGCTCGAGGCCTGCGAGGACTATGACTTCTGGCTGCGGTTCTGCGCGCGTTTTCCGGTTCTCTATGTCGACGAGCCGCTGGTGATCAAGCACGGCGGCCGGGAGGACCAGCTCTCCGCATCGGTCTGGGGGCTGGACCGTTACCGCATCCGCGCGCTCGAGAAGATCCTCGATTCGGGGGTTCTGGATGTCGACGCCCGTCGTGTAGCGGAGGGAACCCTGCGGCGGAAGATCGATGTCTATGCGGCCGGCGCGGCCAAGCGGGGTCGGCAGAGCGAGGTCGAGGAGCTGATGTCGCTGCGCGCCCGCGTATCGTCGCCGTGAGCAAGCGGTCGGCAAACTTCGTCCGGGCCGACCGCGAGCCGGCCCGCCAGCCGGTCCACCTACCAGTCCACGTAGTAGCTGCGCTGTGGTCGGAGGCCCGGCCGCTGATCGACCATTTTGGCCTGGAGGCGGCCGACCCGGGCGCTCCGTTCCGGATTTTCGAGGGCAACGGGGTCGCGCTGGTGGTCTCGGGTGTCGGCAAGGTTGCGTCGGCGGCCGCGGCCGGATACTTGTTTGCCCGCCACGGAGCCGGACGAGACCGGCCGTGGATCAACGTAGGGGTCGGCGGCCACCGGGATCTCGCCTCTGGCAGCGCCGTCGTGGCTCACAAGGTCGTCGACCGCGCCACCGGCCGCGCCTGGTACCCGCCGCTGGTGTTCGAGCCGGCGCTCCCCACTGCGACGGTCTGCACGGTCGACGACGTCGAGCGCGACTACGAGACCGAAATGGTGTACGAGATGGAGGCGGCGGGTTTCTATTCCGCAGCCGCGCGGTTTGCCACCGCCGAGCTCGTCCACGTCGTCAAGATCATCTCGGACGGCCCCGACCACCTTCCGGACGGCTTGACCGCCCGCCGTGTGACCGAGCTGGTTTCGGCCGCGGTCGAGCCGGTGGCGGGATTGGTGGATTCCACGCGGGACCTGGCGCGTGATTTGGAGTCCGTCCGTCCGCGAGTCGACACAGCTCCATGGCTCGAGCGCTGGCATTTCACCGTGACGCAGAGACGGCGGTTGGAGCGGCTTCTGGCTCGTTTGCGAATCGTCGATCCCGCTTTTTCCGACGCCGATGGCGCCCTGGCACGCGCCGCCGAGCTGCGGGACGCCGCGGACGTGCTGGCTCGCCTGGAGGAGGATCTCCGCCTCGCGTTGGTGGGGTAGGGACGAGGCGGAGCCATGGGCCGGTCCATTCAGCGAATCTATGTGGAGACGGACGCTGCCGAGCACGGCCGGGCGGTCGACATCCTCCGCCGGTTCCCGGCCGCGGAGCGAATCGCTTGCGACCGCTACGGAGAAGTGTTCAATCGCAGGGCCCAGAATTTCCGTCTGCAGAAGCGGCGGCCGGCGCTGATTCTGGCCAAGAAGTTCGACCGTTTTGTGCTCGAGGCGCCTGCCGGATACGGGATCGGCGGCGAGCGCAACTTCTATTTCTCGCACATGCTCAATTGCGTCTATGACTGCCGCTACTGTTTTTTGCAGGGAATGTTCCGATCCGCCCACTATGTGCTGTTTGTCAACTACGAGGATTTCTTTGCCTCCATCGATCGGACGCTAGCGGAGGATCCGTCCCGGACGAGCTACTTTTTTTCCGGCTATGACTGCGACAGCCTGGCCCTCGACACGGTGACCGGGTTTGTGCGCGAGTTCGTGCCGTTCTTTGCTCGGCGCCCGAACGGGGTTCTGGAGCTGCGGACCAAAAGCACTCAGATCGCGGCGTTGCGGGAGCTGGAGGCCATACCCAACTGCGTGGTGGCGTTCAGCTTTACGCCCGCCGAGTGGCACGCGGCGGTCGAGACCGGTGTGCCATCGGTCGAGCGGCGCCTGGAAGCGATGTCGGCCCTCGCCGAGAGGGGTTGGCCTCTAGGTTTGCGATTCGACCCGCTGCTCTATTGCGACGACTACGCCGATCGTTACCGGGAGCTTTTTCGCTCTGTGTTTGCCTGGGTTCCAGCGAGTAGCCTTCATTCGGTGAGCTTTGGGCCGTTTCGGCTGCCCCGGGGCTTCTACGAACGGATGTACCGGCTTTATCCCGACGAGCCACTACTGGCCGGCGCTCTGGACGAAAGCTCGCGCACCGTCAGCTACGGACTCAAGCGTGAGCGGGAGCTACTCGAGTTCTGCGCCACCGAGCTGCGCAACTACGTGCCCGATGACATCTTTTTCCCCTGCGCGGTCCCCGAATAAGGCCGTCGATTATCGTAACTTGGGGCGGGCGCCGTAGCCGGTGAGCTCGACGTAGCCGCGAAACGGGGTGCCCGGCGCTTCGCCGGCGGGAAAGCTTCCCGCGACCGCTCCTTCCCAATAGGTGAACGCGCCGGCGTGTTCCTGTTGTGGCAGCGTGGGCGCAAACTCGAGCTCCAGGCCGCGGGATTCGAGGGCGAGCCGCCATCGCGAGGGGTAGGTGATGCCGGTTTTCGGGCTGGTCCAGGTGTCGAGAGCGGTGAGCCTCGCGTCGGCGGGCGGAAGTGGCGAGTAGTCGCCTGCGGCGTCGACCCATGTGCCGCTTACGCGATCGATCCCACCATCGGCGCGGCGGAGCTGGAACACCATCAGCTCCCGTTCGCCCGGTAGGTGGAGCGAGACCCAGTCCCAACCCACCTGGTCCTCCTCGAGCACGCTGGTCGACCATTCCCTATCCATCCAGGACAGCCCGTCGACGGCAAGCTCGCGCTTTCCGATACGAACGGTGCCGGTCGTAGCCAGGCGGGTAAACGAGTAGTAGTAGGAGGCGTTGCCCGGCTGCGAGCCCTTGCGGCTGAGGCCGCGGTCTCCGTGGAGGACCGCCGGCTTGAGGGCCACCAGATTCAAGTCCACCGCGACCTCCGCCTCGGCGAGCCGCAGGCGCAATCGAGGGAGGTACTCCGACGCCCCCGGCAGCTCGGAGAGCTCCCAGTCTTCCAGCCACACGCGCAGCGGCTCGGCCCGGGCGCCGGCAATCCCCACGGCGCCGCGGCCAAAACGCTCGAACGCGTGAAACCGGTTTCCGGCGGGGTCGGTCACGGCGAAGTGGGCCAGGTAGATCTGACCGGTGGCCCAGGCGGAGGATCTCTCGGCCGGCTCGGGATCCAGGGCGCTGCGAAAAAAAGTTGCCTGGTAGCCCAAAGGGGCGTCCCCTCCGCCCGAGAGATGGCCGGTCAAGTACCACCACTCGGTCTGGAACCTCGGGTGAGGACCGTGGTCGCGGGGAAACAGAAAAGTCCGAGGCTCGATCGCGCGCTCGAATCCAGTCCGGTGGGAGCCGCGCAGCGTTTGGGCGACATCCAGGGCTTGGGACCCGGCGGATTCGTTCGGCTCGCGAGGGGCGCATCCCGCCAGAACCACGAGAGCGAGAAGGGTGGCCGCCGACCGGTACTTACCGTCCACGCAGGGCCTCCGCCGGTGGGGTCCGGGCCATGCGGTACGCCGGATACAGGCCCGCCACCAGCGCCGTACCCAGCGCCAGGGCAACCGCGCCGGCCAGAGTGGCGGCGTCCGCCTCCAGCGCCATGGTCCAGCCAAAGGAGCGCCGGTTGATGATCCGGACCATCACCACCGCGATCAACCAGCCCAGTGGCAGCGCCAGGATCCCGGCAATCAAGCCCATCAAACCGGTCTCCGCGGCGACCAGGCCCCAGATCTGACCGGGAGTGAGACCGTTGGCGCGCAGTACGCCGATCTCCCGAGCCCGCTCGAGCTGCAAGGCGGTCAGCGCCGAGAGGATGCCGACCGCCGCCACGAGAATCGCCAGCAGGCGGAGGACCCGGGTAACCACAAAGGTGCGATCAAAAACCTCGAGCGAGAGCTCTCGCAGGACGCGGTTGGAACGGACTTCCAGTTCGCCGCTCCCGACTCCGCCGGCACTCGTTCCCACGGCTCGAGCGGCCTCTGCCACCGTCGCGGCGTCGGCACCCGACTCCAGATAGATCGAAGCCGCCGTCACCCGAAGATCGCCCCAGTGCTTCTTGTACAACTCGTGGCTGAGCAGAATGGCGCCGCGCTCGGACGCGTAGTCGTAGTGGATGGCCGCCACCGGTAGCCGCAGTGTGCCGGTCGGTGTTTGAAGATCGACCCCGGAGCCCACCTCGAGGCGGTGCCGGTAGGCCAGCGGCTCCGAAGCAAAGACCGCCGATCCCGAGTCGACGGCCTCCCATGCGGTCTCGGGGTCGCCGTCCTTGAGAGCGATCGATTCGCGACCGCGCCGGTCGAGGTCGTAGGCCAGCAGCCGAGTGGGAACGGTTTTTATCCGGCCTCCGGTGGCGACGCCCATCTCGGTCTCGATTCCGCGCACGGTGTTGACCCGCTCGACGCCTTCGAGCCGGCGGAGTTTGTCGATCAACTCGGGCTCGAGACCGGCGGGCTGCACCGAGAATCGGTCGGTCGGCGCGTCCCTCGGGGAGACGTAGAGATCGGCCGGCAAGCTCAGGGCGAGCCACGACTCTACGGTCGAGCGGAAGCTGCGGATCATCAGCCCGACGCCGATCGACACCGCAACTGCGACGGTCAGGGCGGCGACGGCAACCGCCGTGCGACTCATCGACGCGGCAACGCTGCGGGCCGCGACTCGTCCGAGCGCGCCGGCGGCGACGCCCGCAACCGGCGTCAGTAGCCGGGCCAGGGCTAGCGTCGCCGCGGGAGTGAAGCAGGCGAGGCCGAGGAGCAGAAGAAAAAAGCCGGAGAAGATGAGAGTCAGCGAGTCCGCGGCCAGCAAGAGCAAGCCGCCTGCGACAACCAGCGCCAGCCCGGCGGTAGTCACCCCAGGGAGCGAGCGGCGAACGCGGTCTTCGACCTCGGCCCGCTGCAAACTGGCCCGGGGCGTGGCGGCGACGGCTTCCCAGGCCGGGGATAGGGCACCGAGAAGGGAGGCCCCGATACCCAGGAAGGCTGCGGCCGCCAACGTCCCCGCGGATAGCCGCGCGTCCTGTACGCTGACGACGAAGTAGTGGTCGTTGATCGTCTGTGTCACTTGGGCCAGTAGTCGGGCCGCCAGGACCTTGCCGGCCAGGGTCCCCAAGATCGTTCCGGCGACCCCGACCGCCGCCGCTTCGAACAAGACGGCGGCCAAGATCTCGCCGCGGGTGGCCCCAAGAGCTCGCAGGGTTCCCAACCCGTGACGACGTTGCACGACCGCAAAGGTCATGGTGTTGTAGATCAAAAAGGCCCCGCAGAGCAACGCCAAGAGGGACAGTGCCCTCAGATTGAGTCGAAACGAGCGGGTCATCTCCGCCGCCTCCGCCACGCGGGCACTCGAGGGCTGGAGGCGCGTCCCGGGAGGCAGGATCCGCCGGATGCGGGCGGCGGGTGAATCGTCGCCGCCTTCCGGGCCGGCCTCCAACTCCGCGGCATCCCCCCCGCTCGCCGGTCCACCCCTTGGGAGAACCAGGTCGATCCGACTCAGGCGGCCAAAAACATCCAGTGTTTCCTGGGCGGTTGCTATGTCCGTAACCAATAAGTTACCAATTGATTGGCGCGTTCCCGGATCGTCGATCGAGAACGTCCCAAGGACCTCGAGCCACGCTCGAGTCGAGCCGGTGGAGACCTCGAAACGGTCTCCTGGCGCCAGCCCCAGACCGAGCGCCGCCTGTTGCTCCAGAACCACGGCTCCGGGACGGGTGAGAAAGCCGGCCAGATCGAAAGTCGGGCCGGCCGCCGAACCGGCGTAGTCCCGGAACGCCGATTCGCTCAAAGGGTCGACACCGAGGATCTCGAGGACTCGAGCCTCGGGGGGGTCCCCTCGGCGAAGAACCACCCGGCCTTTGACCACCGGGGCCGAAGGCCGGATCCCCGCGGCCCGCAGCTCGGCGAAAACGGCTTCCGGCACCCCGGCGGAGCCGCCGACGATCTGGTGGGTCGCCCGGCCGGTGAGCGCTTCGGTGGAGAGCCGAAAGGCGGTGAGCGCGCTCCCGTTGGCGGCCTCGATCGACACCACCACGGCGACGCCGAGCGCGACGCCGAGCAGGGCCAGCGCCCCCTGCCAGGGATGATGGCGGAGGTGGCGCGCCCCGAGACGAGCGAGGGGCCGATTCACCGCGCGGCCTGTTCCAGAAGCCGGCCGTTCTCGATCCGGAGAATGCGGTCGGCGACCCCGATCACTTCCCGTCCATGGGTGGCCATCACCAGGGTCCGGCCCTCCCGCCGGGTGAGCCGGTCGAGCAGATCCAGCACCTCGAGACCCGTATCGAGATCGAGGTTGCCGGTCGGCTCATCAGCCAGCAAGAGATCCGGCTGGTGGATCAGCGCGCGGGCGATCGCCACCCGTTGCCGCTCACCACCCGAGAGCCGCTCGGGAAAGCTGCCGGCTCGGCTCCCAAGGCCGACTTCGCCCAGCAGGGTGGCCGCCCGATCGCGGTCCTGCGCCGTGACCCGTCCCTTGAGCTCGATCGGCAGCAGCAGGTTCTCCTCGACGGTCAGCGTGGGGAGCAGATTGAAAAACTGGAACACAAACCCGATCCGGTGCCGCCGGAACAGGGTCCGTTCCTTCTCGGAAAGGCCGGCGAGCGAGACGCCGTCGATCCGGACGTCCCCGGAAGTCGGCCGGTCGATTCCGCTCAGGAGATTGAGCAGCGTCGTCTTGCCCGAGCCGCTCTTGCCCAGCAGGACCACCAGCTCGCCTCGTTCGATCGAAGCGTCGACGCGGTCGAGCACAACGTGTGTCCGGCGGCCTTCCCGATACGATTTCGAGAGCTGGCTGAGCTCGATCAGGCTGTCTGCAGACTGGCTCACCGGCCGGATTGTAGCCACAGTAGACTTGGGGCCGTAATGACAAGTGGTCCTTCTTTCCAATCCCTGATCCCCGACAACTTTTGTTTTGGCTGCGGGCCGGAGAACCCCGACGGACTGCAAATCCAGAGCTTCTGGAGCGGACCCGACGAGTCGATCTGCGTCTACCAGCCGTTGCCTCACCAGGCGGCCGGCCCGCGGATTTACCTCAACGGCGGCATCATCGGCACCCTGATCGACTGCCATGCGATCTGTACCGCGGTCGCCGACGCCTATCGAGCCGAGGGCCGGGACATCGGCTCCGAGCCCCACATCTGGTGCGCCACCGCCTCACTCAAGGTGAACTATCTGCGCCCCACGCCTATCGATTCGCCGGTCGACATCCGGGCGACCCTCCGTGAGGCGGGGGAGAAAAAGACGGTGCTCGAGTGCTCGCTTTCCTCGGGCGGTGAGCGCTGCGCCGAGGGAGAGGTTCTGGCGGTGCGGGTGCCGCCGGAGTGGCGCCACGGCCGTTAGGGTCCCGAGCGCCTCGTCCAGACTCCCAGGGTCCAGACTCCCAGGATCCCGCTCCCGGTCTATTCGCCCTTGTTCTCGTAAGGGGACTTTTTCTTCTTGTACCCGGTGGGCGGCTCAAAGACAGCGGCGGGGATCGGGCCCTTGCGAACCTCGGTCGCCTCGCTGACGCTTTTGATGTTCATCCCCATCATCTTGCTGTCAAGAGCGGTGTAGAGCGGAAAGCCGTTGATCTTCTTCATCGCCTCGAACAGCTTGTCGAAACGGCTCGCCGCCGGCCCGATGGCCGAGTAGGCCATCTTGCGGGCGTCGTAGTACTCGATCGGGGTCTTGAGGTTTGTGGTCGCCCACATCTCCATCCGCGTCTTTTTGCCGACGGTCAGGAAGTACTGCGAGCACGGGTAGCCGGCGATGGTGCGGCTGCCGCTGCCTTTCTCGAGCTGGGCCTCGACCGCGCCACGCCTGAGCATCTTGCCGAGCATCGGAGCATCCTGGAACGTCTTCTCGAGCTCGGCGAACTGGGCCCGCATCTCGGCCAGGCTGGTCTCGTAGTAGGTCTTTTTCTTGTGGTCGATATGGATCATGCGACCGGTGCCGGCGTCCATGATGGTGTCGAACTTGCCGTCGGAGGTTCGGACTTTGTCGCTGGAGAGGTACTGGGTGGTCGTCATGGGTTCGCCCTTGCCCGCGGTCACTTTGGAGACGATCGTCAGATCGGCTGCTGGAACGGCCGACGTGATCGTCACGGCGAGCGCAATGGTCAGAATGCTCGCTACACTTGCTGGCCTTGTCATACTTCGCGGCTCCTTTTTTTTGGGGTCCGAATTCGCTCGCGACTCGATGTGAATTGTAATCGATTCCCTACGGCCGGACTCGCGCTCGCGAGACTCGGTCCGATGGGCCGTTCTCACAAATCCACGCGGGTAACCGCCAGTGCCTCGTCGGCATCGGGGTTTTCGTCGTCGACGACCACCATCCACAGGATATCGCCGGGCACGGTGGGTGTGAACGTCGGGAAACGGAACCGAGTCGCGCCTCCATTGTCGGGTGGGTCCGAGACCGGGATAGTTTCGCTGTAGATTTCGATCCCGTTTTGAACCCCGACCAGGGTGGCCGGTCGAGTCTCATCGATCGTGCCCCGGTTTATCACAAAGAGCTTGGCTTTGACCGTCCTCGCATCGCCCAGAGCAATTTTCCGGGTAATGCGGAGGCGGCGAATGTCGAGGTCCAAACCCGGTGTCACGGTCGCATCGGGTTCGCTTACTCGAGTGACCGCGAGGGCCCGGTCCTCGTCCGGGTCGTCGTCGGCGACGGTCGCTTCCCAGAGGATGTCACCCGCCTCGGTCGCGACATGGTCTGGGAAACTTGTTTTTCGGACCCCTTCGTTGCCGGGCTTGTCGGAGACCGGTAGCGTTTCCTCGTAGATCAGGTTGTCGTTCTGCAGGCCCACTACAGTCGCGGTGCGCGAATCGTTTACCGTGCCTCGGTTCTGGACCCAAAGCCTGATTTTGATCGACTGATCCTGTTCTAACTTGGCCTCTTTTTTGACCTTGAAATCGTGGATATCGAGGTCGACGCCCTCGGGGTCGGGTTTTTGGACGCCGGTCCCGACCAATGCCAGGGTTGCCAGAACATCGCTGGTAGCCGCATCCCGCACTTCGAAGCAGCCGATGTCGACTCCGACATCAACGGGTGCGTAAGAGGCGGTCACCGGTGCGCCGCTTCCAGGGGTGACCGCAAACGGCGTTACCGGCGCAAAGGCATACTCCGGACTGGTGCCGAAGCAGGTATTGAGGATCGCGTCGAAGGTCGCGCCGCCGCGGCTGCGAACCCCTACTACGAGCTGGGACACGGAGCCGACGGGTACCTCCCCGAAACCGAGCTTGTCGGGCCGCAGGACCGC
Source organism: Candidatus Multivoradales bacterium (assembly GCA_965224065.1). Taxonomy (GTDB): domain Bacteria; phylum Acidobacteriota; class Thermoanaerobaculia; order Multivoradales; family JAHEKO01; genus JAOTZA01. Next base: position 1,251,665 of record CBDCYF010000005.1, on the reverse strand, counting down.
GACGATGCCCCCTCCGGGTGTCGACTCCTTGGCCGAGCCGCGGACCGGCAGGGCGACGGTCGGCTCATCGAGGTCGTTGCTGGCTATTTCGAGACATCCCTGGTCGCTGCCCTGGTCCGCCGGGGTGTAAGTAACTTTGACCTCGAGATTTTTTTTGGGCTCGACACTGGCATTGGCAGGCGCGAAAGAGAACTCGCCGCTGGTGCCGTCGCACAGCGTAATCGCCGCGACCTCCAACGCCGAAGTGCCGCGATTTTGGATCTTGACCTTACGAGTTTTCGATCCTTCCACATTGCCGAAATTGATCGAGCGCGGCGAGAGACGGATTTCCGGCTCGTGCGCCGGCGCGGCTGTCGCGCCAAGGGTGGCTGCAAGAAGCGCTACCGCCATGCCGGTAGCGGTGAGAAGGGTACTGGGTAGCTGAGTTGTCATGTCTCAAACCTCCCGTTGGTGCGTGTACTGGTTCGACTGGTACCCCTCGCCGTTCCGGCCCGCTGTGGTTTACTCTACTACCCGGGACGTTTGAGCAGGAGAATGTCCAATAGCGAAGAAACGCAAGAGCTGTGCCGCAATTGAGGTGGATAAAGGCAGCGGCTGGGCAAGCGTTTCCTTGATTCGACGAGTAGCCTTTCGGATGGATCTGTAGGAAATTTTATCCGAGGTGACATCGAGTCGCCTCTCTCTTGGCGCGATAGGATTTCTCCGCTCAAAAAAGGCGGACGGCAGCGGATCCCGGTAACAGGCGTACATGACTCCATTTGAGACCTTTGCCGTCCTGATCTCGCTGGCGGCGGTCTTTGGCTACGTCAACTACCGCTGGCTCAAACTGCCGACGACCATCGGTTTGATGGCGATGGCCCTGGTGGTGTCGCTGCTGCTGATCTGGGTCGGGCGGTTCTCCCCCGGTCTTCTCGGTTTCGCCCACGAGCTGCTGAGCTCGATCGATTTCAACCAGACGCTGATGCACGGGATGCTGGGCTTCCTGCTCTTTGCCGGAGCGCTCCACGTCGATCTCAACGACTTGCGCGAGCAGAAGTGGGTGGTCGGCCTGCTGGCAACGGTCGGGATCGTGCTTTCGACCTTCCTCGTCGGGGCGCTTTCCTACTGGATCCTCGGCTGGCTGCTGGAGCCCGACGTGCCCTTTATCTACTGCCTGCTTTTTGGCTCGCTGATCTCACCGACCGATCCGATCGCGGTGATGGGCATCCTCAAGAGTGTCGGCGTGCCCCGCTCGCTCGAGACCAAGATCACCGGCGAGTCTCTGTTCAACGACGGCGTCGGAGTGGTGATCTTCCTGGTCATCGCCAGCATCATCGGTTTTGGCCACGCCTCGCCGAGTGCGGGAGACCATGGTCCGTCCGCGGCGGTAGGAGTCGTCCACAGCGTTGGAGACGCTCACGCTACGGACTTGGCGGCCGCTCCGGGGACCGGTGGAGAAGAGCACGGCGATGGGCTGTCAGCGGCCGGTGTGGCGCGTCTTTTTCTGAGTGAAGCCCTGGGTGGGGCGATGATCGGTCTGCTCCTGGGCGGGCTGGCCTTCTGGCTGCTCTACACGATCGACAACTACCATCTCGAGACGCTGATCTCCCTGGCCCTGGTAGCCGGCGGCTACAGCCTCGCCAATGCCCTGCACCTGTCGGGTCCGATCGCCATGGTGGTAGCCGCGCTGCTGATCGGCAACCAGGGACGCCGGCTGGCCATGTCCGACACCACCCGGAACAACCTGGATACCTTCTGGGAACTGATCGACGAGATGTTGAACGCCCTGCTGTTTCTGCTCCTCGGGCTCGAAGTCCTAGTGCTGACCTTCAATCGCGAGCTGCTCCTCGCCGGTGTGCTGATCATCCCGACTCTCCTGCTGGTGCGGTTCGTGTCGGTAGGACTGCCGATCACAGTGCGCCGGCGCCGGCGCACGTTCACCCCGCACGCGGTCAAGATCCTCACCTGGGGAGGCCTGCGCGGCGGAATCTCGGTGGCGCTGGCGCTGTCGATCCCCAAGACCCTGCATGGCGCCCCGGTCCCGCACCGGGAGACCATCCTGGCGGTGACCTACTGCGTGGTCGTCTTCTCGATCATCGTCCAGGGCCTGACGGTGGGTCCGTTTGTGCGCCGCCTGCTTGGAGTCCGAGCTCCCGGCTCGGCGGGCTAGTTCGGCGTCACGGGGCTCGGCGGCACGCTTCCCTCACCGGGCTTCGGTCCGGGCGAGGGGTCATTCTCCACCGGCTGCAGCGGTTCCGGCTCCGGCTCGGGGTCGGGATCGCCCTCGGGGCCGCGCGCCGGTGGCTTGTACTCGGGGTCGTCCACCCCCTTGGCGGGGTCGTACTTGATACAGATCCACGGTGCTGCCGGCGCCTGTCCTTCGCGATGAGCGAGCATGGAACCTCCCTTACGTGATGATGTGCGATGGAACCTATCACGCGCCTGTCTACGCGGTGGAATCACCCGGTACCGCAGCGACTCCGGCGGTCTCGCCCTAAACCACCCCCGGCACAAACCTCTTGGTGCGCCGGGCGTATTCGTCCCATTCTTCGCCAAACTCGTCCCGCGCCTGCTTCTCTTCCTGTTTGGCGAGCCAGACGTAGGCTGTAACCAGGATGGGCCACAGGGCAAGGGTCACGACTGAGGGCCAGTGGAGGATCCAGCCCAGGGTAAAGAGCAGCAAACCGGTGTACTGGGGGTGGCGCATAAAGCGGTAGAGGCCGGTGGTAACCAATCCCTGGGCGCGGTGGATCTGGTGCCAGCCGCCGGCGACCAGCGCCAGACCCAGGAAGCTCAAGGCGGTGCCGGCGCGCGCCGGCCAGTGGCCGACGGCGTCGAAGAACGGGTGGGCGATGTTGGGAACGTCGAAAAGCGGCGACACCAGGAAGAGCAGCAGCGGCCAGCCGAACATCTCGGTCATCAGCGCGATGACAAAGGCGACAAAGGTGCCTTTGCCTTTCCACACCCCCTTGGTCGGGCGGCGGTAGGGGAGCAGGGCGAGGAAGGCCAGGACGATCAGGATGTTGAGCGCGATCAGGCCACCCCGGCCGAGGTGGTCGTGGATCCACTTTATGGTGAAGGGCCGTCCGTGGTGGGGCAGCAGCTCGACGGCGTAGATGGCGACAAACAACGCGACGCCCAGCCACCCGAGCAGGGTGGGGAGGGCCGAGCGAGGCGAGGTCATCGGAGGCGGAGCGGCTATCCGGCTTCTTCTTGAATAAAGGCTTCGAGCGACTCTACGGAGTCGGGGGTCAGGTCGGCGAACTCGACACCCAGCGAGAACATCGGGATCGAGGGACCGCCCCCCTCGGGCTCGCGCTCGATGGTCTCCACCCGCACCACTCGCGCGTCGGTGTCGAGCGTCATGTCGCCGATCTCGATGTGCATCCGGCAGCGGCTGTCGACCGGGGGAGCAATCTCGGTCTCGACCAGCATCCCGGAGAGGCTGAGCTGGATGACCTGGAACTCGGCCTCGAAACCCAAGTCGGCCGATCGCGCCGGCTCGACCTTGTAGCGGCCAAAGAGTCTTTTCTCGAGGCTGATGATTGCGTTCTCTTGGATGAACTCCATCAGCTCGGCGGCCTTGCCGGAGAACACGTCCTCGAGGTGGATGCCCGCCCTGTAGACCGGTACGATGTCGCCTTGCTCGTCGCGGGCCGTACGCACCAGGGTGCACCAGACGATGGTGCCCGAGAGGCGGATTCCGTCGCTGTCGCGATCGAGCTTGAGCGAGTACTCGCGGCCCACCTTGAGCGGACTGGCGATCTCGAGTGACATGCCATTCAAGCTCATGTCGATCACCTTGGCATCGGTGGAGAACAGAAACTGTCCCCGCACACCGGTAACCCGGTATCGCTTGTGCCTGCGGCGTTCGTCGGACGTGTCGGTCAGGACGTCAATCTCCCTCTGCAGATCCCCCAGATCCTGCCAGTTCGGGTGAGTTTTGTAGCACAAAAGCCTGGGGCCACCAAACACCGAGATCCCGTCGATCTGCTATAACGAAAAGCGTGGGCGAGCGGAAATACAGACAGCGCGGCTATATGGAAGAGGAGCCCCGCGAGGGGCGGCGGGGGGCGGCACCGTCCCGGAGAGAGGGACCGCGCGGGCGGGGGCTCGGGGCGCCGAGAGCCGAATCCTTCCAGTGCGCGCGCTGCGGAGCGAAGGCCGACGTCGGTGACGACGTCGCCCTGGATGCGGTCTGCCGGACCTGCGGCGAGGATCTGCGAAGTTGCGTGAACTGCGGCCAGTTCGACACCTCGGCGCCCAACGAATGTCGCGCCGGGGTCGAGGAGCGGGTTTCGAGCAAGGCCAAGCGCAACCAGTGCGAGAAGTTCGAGCCCAAGGTCGTCCAGGGTTTTGCCTCCGATTCCGGTCGGGACGACCCCAAGAAGGCGTTTGACGAGCTCTTTGATTTCTAGCGCGCGCTGCAAACCGTGAAGCTGCTTGCCGATCTGGTCCTGGTGGTCCATCTCGCGTTTGTGGTCTTCGTGGTGCTGGGCGGCCTGCTGGTCCTGAGATGGCGGTGGCTCGGCTGGGCCCACATTCCGGCGGCGTTGTGGGGCGCCGGGATCGAGCTCGTGGGCGGTGTCTGTCCGCTGACTCCGCTCGAGAACCGGTTGCGGACGGCGGCTGGTGAGGCGGGCTACGAGAGTGGCTTTGTCGAGCACTACATCGTGCCCGTCCTCTATCCGCCCGGGCTCACCCGGACGACTCAACTGGCTCTGGGTGGGGTGGTGCTGTTGTTCAACGGAGCGGTCTACTGGTGGATCTGGAAGCGGTACGCTACGGCTTCTCCGAGAACGCCCTGAAAAAAAAGGAAGAGAACAAAGGAGTCTCGAGCCATGGCCAGCAGATTGGAAAAAACCCTGGAAGAAGTTCGAGACGTCCTCGGGGTCGGCGAGGTTGTCGGGGATGGGGGCTTTGTGTGCCGTTCGGTTGCTTCGCTCGAAAAGGCGGGGCCCGACCAGCTCTCCTTCGTGCGCGATCCGAGCTACGAGGTCCGAGCCCGCGAGTCCAGTGCAGGAGCGTTGGTGGTGCCAGTTGCGTTTGAGGCCGTGAGATCGCATCAACTGGTGGTGCCCGACGCGGTCGCGGCCTTTTCACGGGTGCTGGAATGGGTGGCGAATCTCAAGCGCCCCCGGCGGCCGGGCGTCCACCCGACCGCTTGCGTCGACCCTTCAGCGCGCGTAGGGGAAGAGGCCGTGGTGGGGCCCGGAGCGATCGTGGCCGCTGATGCTGAGATCGGCGACCGCAGCGTGCTGTCCGCCAACGCCTTTGTCGGCCTGCGCTCGAAGATTGGAGACGACTCGGTTCTGCATCCCAATGTCGTCGTCATGGAGGACGTGACCCTGGGGCGCAGGGTGGTGGTCCATGCGGGAACGGTCATCGGATCGGACGGTTACGGTTATTTCCAGGCCGACGGCCGGCACCACAAGGTACCCCAGGTCGGCGAGGTGATTGTGGGGGACGACGTCGAGATCGGTGCGCTGGCCACGATCGACCGAGCGACCCTCGACGCCACAGAAATCGGGCGCGGCACCAAGGTGGGGGATCTGTGTCACATCGCCCACAACTGTCGAGTCGGCGAAGATGTGCTGCTTTTCCCGACGGTCAGCATCTCGGGCTCGGTGGTGGTGGGCGACCGGGCGATCTTCGCCGGCCGGGCCGGCTGTGCCGATAACCTGAAGATCGGCGAGGATGCCGTGCTGGGCGGCACCGCGGTGGCGTTCAAGGACGTCCCGGCCGGCGCGGCATTGTGGGGCAACCCCGCCCGCGACAAGACCCGAGAGATGCGAATCCAGGCGCTCCTGGGCAAACTACCGGAAATGCGGCGCGACCTGCGCCGGCTGGAGAAAACGATGGCAGAATCGGATCATGACTGAGGTTGCGGTCATCATGGGCTCGCGCTCCGACTGGCCGGTGATGGAGCACGCGGTCCGGACGCTCGAGCGGTTGGGGATTGCCCACGATGTGCGCATCCTCTCGGCCCACCGGACCCCGGATGAGCTGTTCGACTACGTTGCGGCGACCGAAAAAGGCGGCGCGAAGGTGTTTGTCGCCGCGGCCGGTGGCGCGGCACACTTGGCGGGGGTGATCGCCGCCAAGACGCTCAAACCGGTTCTAGGAGTACCGATGGAGTCGAAGCTCGACGGGCTCGACTCGCTGCTGTCGATGGTGCAGATGCCGGCCGGCATCCCGGTGCCGACGCTGGCGATCGGCAAGGCCGGCGCGGTCAATGCCGCGCTGGCGGCCGCTGCGATCCTGGCCCTGGCCGACACCGAGCTAGCCGAGCGGCTCGCGGCGTTTCGCCGCGAGCGGTCCGAAAAGGTACTGGCGGACCCGGATCCGCGGCAGCCGCCACCCGCGAGCTAGTCCCCGGGCTCTTCGGCGCTCTCGCCGTCTTCGTCCGATCCGACCGGCTCAACTGGCGCGAAATACTCCGCGGGCTCGAGACCCGGCTGAAGGATCTCGCGGCCTTCGGTGTGCTTGGCCTCGGACACGATCCGGCGGACGTCGGCCAGGAGCTCCTTTGTGTCGTAGAGGATCCCGTCCTTGATCGTCCAGCGGACGCCGCCGACGCGCTGGGGGCGATTGTCGTCCCCCACCCGGATCGCTCCGGTGCCATAGAGCACTTTGAAGTTGGCGATCGGATTCTCTTCGACGATCACCAGATCGGCGAGCTTGCCGGGCTCGACCGAGCCGATTTCACCGTCGAGCCCCAGGGCCTCGGCGCCCAGCAGCGTGGCCGAGCGCAGCACTTCGAGCGGATGGAAGCCCGCCTCTTGCAGCAGCTCCAGCTCGCGGATATAGCCAAAACCGTAGATCTTGTAGATGTAGCCGGAGTCCGAGCCGGTGGTGACCCGGCCGCCGCGGTTCTTGTAGTCGTTGAGAAAGGTCATCCAGCGGCGGAAGTTGGCTTTCCACTCGATCTCGTCCTCGGTCGTCCAGTCAAACCAGTAGGAGCCGTGCGCCCTGCGGCTGGGCCGGAAAAACGACCACAGCGACGGCAGGGTGTACTCCTCGTGCCATTCGTCGCGACGCGCGCGCATCAGGTCGCGGCTGGCCTCGTAGATCGTAAGTGTGGGGTCGAGCGTGAAGTCGAGCTCGATCAGCTCATCGATGACGGCGTTCCAGCGCTCGCTTCCCGGGGCCGCGGCCTGCTTCCAGAGACGCCCGGCCTCCCCGAAGCGATGTTGCTCGTCGAGGTAGTTGTAGTCGAGGGGGTAGTCCTGGACGACCCGCTCCTCGAAAAGCGCTTCGGGCAAACCGTACCAGTGCTCCATCGTGGTGAGCCCCCAGCGGGCGGTGTCGAGCACGTTGACCCGGGTGACGGCGAGTTGGGCGTGATGGCAGGCGCTGCGCAGCCCGAGCCCGTTTGCTTCCTCGATGGCCGCCCGCATGATGTCGGGGCGGTAGCCGAAGAACTTGAACCCGTCCGCCCCCTTGCGGTGCATCTCACGGACCCACTGGCGCGCCTGGTCGGGCTCGGTGAACGGCTCGTCGCGCCCCTGCCCGAATGAGACATAGGCTTCGATCCGCGGAGCGGTGATCTCGTTGGCGACGCTTTTGGCCTTCTGGTCGAGCACCCAGTCGATGGTGTTGCCGGACGCGGGGTCGCGAATGGTGGTGATGCCGTGGCCCATCCAGAGCTTGTAGACGTACTCCGCCGGTGTGCCCTGCTCGACGCCTCCGATGTGGCCGTGCATGTCGACAAAGCCAGGCAGCACGTACATGCCTTCGATGCTCAGCTCGCGGTCGCCCTCCTCGGCCTCTGGCCGGCGGTCGGGGTCGATCGGCACGCCGGGAAAGCCGACGGTCTTGATCCGCTCGATCCGGTTTCCCCGGATGACGATGTCTACCGGCCCGATCGGCGGCGCGCCCGTGCCGTCCACCAGGATGCCGCCGCGCAGGATCAGGCGGGGAAACGGTCCCTCGCCCTCGGCGCGCGCCGGCGCCGGCTGGATCGACTTGGGTTTTTCGTCCTTGGGCTTGTCTTCCTCGGCCCGCGCCGGGTTCACGGCGACGGGCGCGAAGGCCAGACCGACGAGCACCGCCGCGGTTGCGAAGTTGCGTGGTGTTGCCCGTTTCTTGTTCGCCATCGTTTGACCTCGGCGGTCGGTTCTATCACGAGGAGACTCGGCCGGCAGGGGCGCCGGCCGCTTCAACCGGTTCCGCGCTCGTCCACGCCTTGAAGCGGCCGCCGTCTCTGGCGGCCGTCGGGCCGGGGCAAGCCCGGCCCCTACCGCAGGAGCGATGCGCTTGAAGCGGCCGCCGTCTCTGGCGGCCGTCGGATCTGCCGCCTCGACATACAATCTCCTGCGATGTCCGATCTGCACCGACTGTTCAGCCGGGAGGAGGAAGAGAGGGTCCGGGCCGCGGTCAACGCGGCCGAGGGCAAGACCTCAGGCGAGATCGTGCCCTATGTGGTGGCGGCCAGCGACAGCTATGAAGGCGCGCTCTGGAAGGGCGCGGCGTTGGGCGCGCTCGCCGGTCCGCTGGTTTGGGGGGTTGTTCTGCGGACGTTTGACATCTGGGGCGGGCCGTTTGCCGCCTTCGCCGGGGGCATGTTGAGCTGGGCGATTCCCGCCGCGCTGGGCGCAGGCCTGGGCTATGTGGCGGCGGCGGCCATCGGGCCGTTGCGCCGGTGGCTGGTCTCGGCCGAGATCCTGGACCGCAGAGCGCGCCGCCGGGCGGCGGTGGCGTTCCTGGAAGAAGAGATCTTCCGTACCGAGGAGCGCACGGGGATCCTGATCTTCTTGTCCCTTTTCGAGCACCGTGTCGTGGTGATGGGCGATGAGGGGATCAACCGCCGGGTCGAGCCGGAGGAGTGGCAGGAGATCGTCGACGGAATCATCGCCGGGATCCGCGAGCAACGTTCAGTCGAAGCGTTGATCGCCGCGATCGGGAAATGCGGCACCCTGCTCGAGCGCCGCGGGGTCGAGATCCGGCCCGAGGACGAGAACGAGCTCTCGGACGAGCTGCGGAGCCGCCAACGCTAGTGGATATCTCGCCAACCCTCCGGGGCAAGTTCCTCGCGGGCGTCGCGCTGGCCGCCGTCGTTTTTGTCGCGGCCGGCGTCTCCGCTCTCGAGGTGCCCTATCTCTCCGGCCGGGTCAACGACTACGCCGGCATGATCGATGACGCCAGCGAAGCGCGCATCACCGAGAAGCTCGAGTCGTTCGAGACCCAGACCGGTTCGCAGGTTGCCGTCCTGACCATCGACACACTCGCCGGCGATGCGCTCGAGGAGTTTTCGCACCGCGTCGCCGAGACCTGGGCGCTGGGACGCGAGGGAGCGGACGACGGCGTGCTACTTCTGGTGGTCAAGAACGACCGCAAGATGCGGATCGAAGTGGGCTACGGCCTCGAGGGCGATCTCACCGACGCCGAGAGCGGGCGGATCCTGCGGCATGTGCTCAGGCCCCGTTTCCAGGAGGGCGATTTCTCAGGTGGGATCGAAGACGGCGTCGACACCATCCTGGCGACGCTCGAGGGTGCCGAGGTGCCTCCGCCGAGCGCCTCCACTTCCGACTTCGAGCAGATGGCTCTACCCAGCCGGTTGTTTATGCTGCTCGTGTTTCTCGGCGTCATCGGCACGTTTTCCCTGTCGGCGCTTTTCAGCTCAGGCTGTAGCGGCTGGTTTTTGTACTTTTTTCTCATGCCCTTCTGGGCGGCCTTCCCGGGGGCGATCCTCCATCCCAAGGCCGGTATCGTCTGCCTGATCGCCTGGATCGTTCTCTTTCCGTTATTCAAGATCTGGCTTGGCCGGACCGCCGCCGGCAAGCGCTGGATGGAGTCGCGGCCGGGCTTTGGCGGCTGGACTTCGGGCGGTGGCGGGTTCTCCGGCGGCGGTTTTTCGGGGGGGTTCTCGGGGGGCGGCGGCAGCTTTGGCGGTGGCGGCGCCTCGGGGAGCTGGTAACTGGACCAGGTGAGCCGGCGGGTCGTCATTACCGGAGCCACCCGCGGTCTCGGCCGCGCGATGGCGCGCGGCTTTGCCGCCGCCGGTCACATCGTCGCCGGTTGCGGGCGCGATCGAGCAGGCCTCACCGAGCTCGCCGCCGAGCTGGGCGGTCCGCATCGGTTTGACGTCGTCGACGTGACGTCGGACGAGGTCGAGCCGTGGGCGAAACAGACGCTCACCGAGCTGGGCGCGCCGGATCTACTGGTCAACAACGCAGCGCTCATCAACCGGCCCGCCGAGCTCTGGGAGGTGGACATCGACGAGTTTTCCCGCATGGTCGATGTCAACATCAAGGGTGTGTTTCGGGTTTCCAAGGCCTTTCTGCCCGCGATGATCGAGCGGAAGAGCGGGGTGATCGTCAACTTCAGCTCGGGATGGGGGCGGTCGACCTCACCCCAAGTCGCGCCCTATTGCGCCACCAAGTGGGCGATCGAGGGGATGACCGCGGCTCTGGCTCAGGAGCTGCCCGAGGGCATGGCGGCGGTGGCGCTCAACCCGGGGGTCATCAACACCGACATGCTGCAGAGCGCCTGGGGCGCGGCCGCCGACGCCCATCCCCGGCCCGAAGCCTGGGCGCGGCGGGCGGTTCCCTTTCTGCTCGGGCTCGGCCCCACCGACAACGGCAAGCCTGCGACAGTTCCTTAAAAATCGTGGGCGGTCCCCTTTTTAAGGCAGTCCCTTTTTGGGAACCAGGCAAGGGCCGGGGCGCTGGGGATTGCAAATGCGCCCTTCGACCACCGGGGCAATTCCCTCCCGGCCCGCGCGCTGCAGAGATCGGACCACGATGTCCTTGAGATCGGAGCCCTCGGCGCGCTGCTGACTCCGGTTGAGCATGGTGAAGCCGTCCTGGCCACCGGCGGGCTCTACCAGAAAATCCGTCGTCACTACCCGGATGAAGTCATCGCGCGCCACCGGCTGTGGGCCGTCGGGCGTGAGCAGCGTCAGGTCGGTGGCCGACCGGGTCTCCGGATGGTGCCGGAACGCCAGGCCGGCGACCTGCAGAAACCAGCCGTTGCCGTTCCAGTCGCTGATCGAGTGCGCCACCACTTGTTCCAGGGTGGCGCCGTCGATCTCGAGCAAGCGGAGATCGGCGGGATAGGCGAACAGCTCTTCCAGGTGTCGCCGAGTGATGGCGCTGCCGGCGGCGAGGTTCTGGTTGAGCCGCAGGGATCCCGAGTTGAGAAACGCGACCTGGGCGCCCTGGTCGGCAAAATGGGCCAGAGCCTGGTCGGCCACCCAGTTGCCAAATGAGGTCTCGAACCGGCGGATGGCGAGCTCCTCGGCCACCAGCTCTGTTTGGGTCGTGCCGAGCTGCTGCTCCAGACAGCCCCAGTCGAGCGCCAACTCGACGGTGCAGAGGATCAGGTTGTAGGCCTCGTTCCATGCCGCGACCCGCTCGAGCAGCCCGGGGTCGGGCTCGGGCCCTTCGGGGCCGAGCACTTCGTAGCGATATTCGACCCGGGGGCCGGCGCCGCCGTGTGGACCGGCGGCCGGGAGTCGGATCGTCGCCACCGTGGCGGTAACCGACTCGGAGTCGGCCTTCAGGATCCACCGTCCGTTGACCTCGACCTGTTCCGCCTCGTGCTCGTGACCGCCGAAGACCAGATCGGGCCCGGCGTCCCCCAACCGGCGCAGAACCTCTATGTCCTTGTCGAGCAGCAGGTGGGTGACGCCGATCACCACCTCGGCGCCGCGTGAGCGCAAGCCCTCCACCGCCCGGCGGGTGGACTCGATGGGGTCGCGGATCTCCTCGATGTATGCGGCGGTCCTGGACGGGGTGGTCATCCCATAGAGACCGACACGGATGCCGCCCAGCGTCAGCAGGTGGGTATCGACGAGATTGGCCGCCGCCACCAGGGGAGCGCCGGACTCATCCTTGCCAAAGAGCACGTTGGTGCCCAGCCAGCGGAAGCCCGACTGCTCGATACGTCGTTCGAGCATCGGGGCGTGGCGGAGCGCCGACTTGTCGAACTCGTGGTTGCCGAAAACGACGAACATCCTCGGATCAAAGGCCGAGCCGTCGCCATCGAGGTGGCTCATCACGTCGACGATCTGGGCGCCGTCGAACTTGCGCGACAGCAGCGAGGGAAACAAGAAGTCGCCGGCGTGCACCACGAGAACCGGCTCGCCGGTCTCTTCCAACTGGCGGCGAAGCGTACGAACACGCGCAAAGCCGCCGCGGGTACCCCCGTCGATACCCCCGATGCGGTAGGTATCGTTGATCGCCAGAACCGTGAAACGGCGTGCTCCTTCCCGACCGGCGTCCGCGGAGCCCAACGCCGGGCCGGGCTTTTCGCCCGCCGGCTCCGATCGCTCGGGCTCGGTGATGACCGGTTTGGTCGGGACCCTTCGCGGCTCGCCTCCGACCGTCTCGGACGACTTGCCGGAAGACACCGAAGCGCATCCCGACAGTGTCAGCGTCGCAACGACCAAGCCGGCGGCGGAGGCCCAGCTCGCAATGGACCGTCGATATGTTCGTCGCATTCCGGTGATTATAGGTGCCACTATTCGCTCCGGTCCGGCCGTCTTGCGGACAGCCAGAGCAGAGAAGGCGCCCCGGTCGAGACCACCGACAGATAGTGAAAGCCTCGAAACGCGAGAACTGCGGTGACCGCGTCGGCACTTTCGATCCCGAGGGCGGAGTAGCCGGCGATCATCGCCGCTTCGGTCGAGCCGATACCGCCCGGGGTTCCGGCGAGGGCGCCGGCTACGCTGCCCAACGCCACGACGGCAAAGACCGCGGCCAGTGGTGCCGCCGCGCCGATCGCCTCGAACAGCAGTGCCTGGGCGCCGAAGTTGAGGCCGAAAAAAATTGCGGTCCACAAGGCGCCGGCGAGGATGAGTGGCTTCTCTTTCAGCAGACCGGTGAGAACGGCTACCGTCTCACGGCCACGGTCAAGGAACAGGTCAAAGCGTTGCGAACGCTGCCGGATACGCCGGGTGAGCGCGCCGGCCAGCCGTCTTTGGGGGCTCCGGCTGCCGCGGGGCCCCCGCCGGAGGAGGTACCCGACAAGGATCGGCACCGCGGCCAATGTCGCCAGGCTCAGCCCCTTGCGGCCCAGGTGCCAGGTGAAGCCGATCAGCGCCACCCAGGTGAAGATCCCCGAGACCGCGTGGTGCACGAGCTGGTCGAAAAGCACCGTCCCATAGACCCGGGCGAATCCGTACCGTCGCCGTGGCGCCAGATGCCGGGCCCGCACAATCCCGCCGAGGACGCGCACGGTGGGAGTGATGTGGTTGATGAGAATCGACGCGGTCAAGGCCGCGAAGCGCTTCCCGAGGGCACGTGTCTCGCCGATCTTCGCCAGCGCCAACGACCACCGTTGTTGCCAGATGGCAAATCTGGCCAGGAGCAACAACAGCGCGGCGGCCAGGAGGGGGATGGACGCCGTGGCCAGCCGGTCCTGCAGGTCGGACCAACTGACCGAGGAGACAAGACGCGCCACCAGGTAGATCGCCAGCGCCAGCAGCCCGATTCGGGCGAGCGTTCCGACCAGCGACCAGAGGGGCGAAGACCGGTGCTCGGCCGGCTCCGCGTCGGCGCCATTCTCCCCGGGCGACTGCGGAGTCGGCGTGGTTTCGGGCAAGAAAATCTCGAGGGCTCGCGAGGTGGCGGCGGCGAAAACGGGCGTTACCTTATCGTGTCTGGTAAATTCTGCTGCCGCCATGAGGACCGTCCGCCGACCCACGATCGCTTGCGCAGCCCTGTTGCTTTGGACGGTGTCGGCAAGCCCCGCGGCATCGGCCGAGCGGCCCAACGTCTTGCTGATCTCGGTCGATACGCTGCGCACCGATCGGATGACGAGTTACGGGCACCACCGCCCGACGACCCCGGAGATCGACGCCCTGCTCGAGCGCGGGGTGCGGTTCGCCGAAGCGCGTACGCCGGCCCCCCTGACCGCGCCCGCGATGGCCTCGGTCATGACCTCGCTCTATCCCCACGATCACGGCTCGACCCGCAACGGGCTCCGGGTGCGTGCCAAGCTGGTCTCGTTTTCAAACCTCATGGAGCGCCGGGGGTATCGCACCGCGGCGGTGGTCGGCAACTGGACCTTGAAGCCCGATCTTTCGGGGCTGGACGAGCACTTCGACAGCTACTCGGCGATTCTCAACCGTGCGCGCTGGTTTGGGCTCGCCAAGCGCGAAGCGACCGCGGAGGATCTGAACGCCGAGGCCCTCGAATGGCTCGACGGGCACCTCGAAGAAGATCCCGGGCGACCGTTTCTCCTGTGGGTGCACTATGTCGAGCCGCACGCGCCGTATCAGTTGCGTGGCGAGTACTCCCGCAAGCTCGGGATCAAGAAGGGAGCGGGAGTCTTCTCACCCAAAAACCGCTACGACACCGAGATCGCCTATGTCGACGAACGGATCGGCCGGATGCTGGACGAGGTCTACTCGCGGGTGGCGTCCGAGGACACCCTGGTCATCTTTGCCGCCGACCACGGCGAGAGCCTGGGCGAGCACGGCTACTGGGGCCACGGCCGGCACCTCTACGACGTGACGCTGCGTGTACCCATGGGGTTTGTGTGGCCGGGACGGATCGAGCCGGGCACTGTGATCGACGCGCCGGCGTCGCTGCTCGATCTGGCGCCGACGACTCTCGGTCTGCTCGGCTTCGACAACCCACCGCACTTCGAGGGTCTCGACTGGACCGCCGTGCTCGACGGCAGGCAGCCCCAGCCCATGGACCGGGTCACCTGGCATCAGGCGCACCGTGCCTCGGTTCAGCCAAAGGAGGGCATCGAGCGCCTGCGGCGGCGCGGGCTCCTGGAGGTCGCCCGTTTTGCGAATCGGGAAAAGGAGATCTTCCGGGTGACCAACGGCCGCCGCCGCGTGTTCGATCTGGATGCCGACCCGGCCGAGAAGGCCAGCCTGACGTCGCTCGAGTCGGTGATGTCGAGCGAGCTGGACGACTGGCTCGGGGTCGTGCGGGTCAGCCTGGCGGCTGCCGACGAGCTGCCTCCGCCTTCGTTGAGTGAAGACGACATCGCCGCGCTGCGGGCGCTGGGCTATATCGACTGAGCGCTCCCGGCGGCACTTGCCCCAAGGACAACGGGAGACCCCGGGCGTGGACTCATGGCCTACCGGCGCGATAGCCTGACTTCGTGAGCTGGGCAGACCTTCTCGACAACATTGTTCCGATCGCCCTGGTGGCGATCTGGCTGGCGAGCGCCCTGCTGAGGATCGCCAACCGGAAAAAGGCGCGCGCGGCGAAAAAGACCCCGCAAGCCAGCCGGTTGCGGCGGCGCATGATGTTTGTCACTGTGGCGCTGGGAATCCTGGCGGTGATGGCCTTCCAGCTTTCCGGCTCCTTTCCCGGCCCGGAAGGCCAGGCGATGAGAGCGGCCGCGCTGATTCTCGCGGTCATCGCCGTGCTATCGGTCCTGCTGTCGGGATTTATCCGCCCGAAGAGCCCCATGCAGAGTGACATCAAGCTCGAGCCGATGGACAAGCGTGCCGGTGAGATCCGCGCCGGCAAGCCGCTCGAACCGCGCTAGGCGATCGCATCGCCCCCCTCTCCCTGGTTCCCCCTCCCACCCTCACGGGGTAGGAATCACTAGCCGCGTCCGCGGCGTATTCGCCAGCGGTCGACCACTTCTTCGCCTTCGGCCACGACGTATTCGTCAAACTGCGCCACCGTCAGACACGAGTGGTTGGGTAGCAGACGCAGCCGCGTTCCCACCGGCATCGCCTGGTTGACGATTCCGTGCTCCTGCGACAGCGAGGTCAGGAAGACATCGTCCGACAGGTGCCCACCCGGGTAGTCGTAGAAAAAGCGACCAAAGACGTGGCCTCGCTCGTCCGGCGGCCCAGCGTCCTTGGACAGCGCCAGGGCGCCGGCGTCTACGACGCTGTGGCCGGCTCCGCGCGAGACCACGCTGGTCAGCACGGTCACGGCGCAGTCCGAGGTCTCGCACGACCCCAGGTCGACCTGCATGTAGTCATAGAGAGCGTAGTTTCCCGGCCGCACCTCATCGATTCCGGTGAGGTCCTCGATCACCGCCATCGCTGGAGTCGATCCCACCGAAACCGCGGGGACTCGAATTCCGCCGTCTCGTAATCGCCCGGCGAGTCCGGTCATAACGTCGCGCTCTTGTTCGGCGACCGCCAACCGATCCGCCGGGGAGTCGGCCTGGTAGGCGTGGCCCGAGTGAGTCAGCAGGCCGTCGAAGATCAGGGTCGAATTGGAGGAGAGACGCTCCGCCAGCTCGGTGGCCTGGGGCGACGACGGGTCGACTCCGGCCCGATGGTAGCCGCAGTCGACCTTGAGCCAGACGTGGACCGGCACGCCGAGGTTCTCGAGCGTGGCAACGGCTTCGGCGCTGTCCACCAGGACCCGCAGGGTCAGCCGCTCGGCCAGCTCGCCGACCTCCTTTGCCCGGCCGACGATCAGCGGAAAGGCCCAGGTAATGTCGTCAAAACCGAAGGCCGCGAAGATCTTCGCCTCGTGCAGGGTGGAGACGGTAATGCCGCGCGCGCCGAGGTCGCGCTGCCGCTCTGCGATCTCGATCGACTTGTGGGTCTTGATGTGTGGCCGCAACGAGGTTCCGAGCCGCTCGGCTTTGCGCGCCATGCGCTCGAGATTGGCGTCGAGCTTGTCGCGATCCAGAACCAGTGCCGGGGTGGGGATGTCCAAAAGACGTGCCATCAGGAAAAGGCCAGAGCGCTCGGCCGATAGCCGAGTGTGTCGAGCGCATCGCCGCAAGCTTGTTCGAGACGCAACTGCTCCTCGGGCGGCAGGTCCGCAAAGCGCGAGGGAGGAGGCTTGATGCGCGCGGCCTGGCGCTGCGCCCAGTCCCGATCTTGCGCCGAGGCCGGCCGCTCGAGCAGAAACTCGGTCAACCCGAGCAAGACCGCCTCGGGCTTGGCGCACAGATCCTCGAACGCGAGATCCAGCCGTCGGTCGGCCGGCACGCTCTCGAGAGCGGGCGCCGCGTCCACAATCCAGCGGTTGAGCATCGACCCCATCTCCTCGATCGGGGGCATGTGGTCCGAATCCCACTCGCCGAGCTCTGGGTTCTTCTCCAGCTCGAGATAGAGCCGGAAGAACGAACCGGTCATCATCGAGATCGCGGTTTCCCGACAGTCGCGGTAGTTGTGAACGATCTTGGCCTCCGGCCAGGTTTGGACGATCTTCTCGGCGTGAGGCAGAGAGCCCCCGGTCCGCTCGACCCAGAGTTGGCAGCCGAACCGATCGCGCAGCCAGTCGAAGGTGCGCACCAGGTGGTTGGCCGGGGCGTCAACGTCGAATAGCTCGACGGCGTTTTGCAGCTCGGAAAAGAGCGCCATGGGATCATCTACATCCAGGAACGGCAGGGCATAGCTGGTGAGAAGCGACACCATCTCGTCGTCCGGGTGCAGGAACAGCAGCTCGCCGGTGGGCTGCTTGCGCCAGTAGTCGATTCGCTGCGGCAGGGATGGGCGGCTGAGGGTGGCAAAAAACTCCCGGCCGTCGATCCGCGTGGCGCGATCGAAGTAAGGCTCCTTACCGACCGGCTCGAAGAGATCCGAGACACAGAGCAGATCGGGGTGTCGCTGGATCATCCGCGCCAGCAGGGTCGAGCCGGCGCGCCCGGAACTGATGACAAAGATCGGTCTTTGGGTCTCTCGAACCATCGGCCGAGACTAGCAAGGCCCAACGGCCGCCAGGGGCGGCGGCCGCTTCAATTCTCGGTGGGCGGGGGCAAGCCCCGCCCCTACGGGTCCTGCACCCGGTGGCCGTTCAGCGTCGGCCCAACGGCGGCCAGGGGCGACGGCCGCTTCAATTCTCGGTGGGCGGGGGCAAGCCCCGCCCCTACGGGTCCTGTACCCGGTGGCCGTTCAGCGTCGGCCCAACGGTGGCCAGGGCGACGGCCGTTTCAGGTCTGTAGGGGCGGGGCTTGCCCCCGCCCGCCAATGGTTATTCGAGAACCCACGCCCGATCCGGCCACAAAAACCACAGCTCGGCCCGGGGAGGCGAGGGAAGCTCAAGAGCGCTTTGGACCGCCTGACGGTAGATCTCGAGCTGGGGTGCGTAGACCGCCGCGCGCTCGGCGATCCCGGTTTCCTCCTCGAGGGGATCCGTTTTGTAGTCCACGATGATGGGCCGGTCGCGGTCGTTGCGCAGCAGCAGATCGATCGTGCCGGTTACCGCGGCGACCGGATCTTGTTCGCGGACCGGTGGTGGCGCCAGCAGGGGCAGCTCGCGGGCGGCGATGTCCGATGCCGAGCCGGCCAGGCGCGTCAGCAGCTTTCCGGCGCGCATCCGCTCCAGGAGCTCCGAAGCGAAGGCCCGAGAGCGCTCGAGCATGTCTCCCGTAAGCTGCCCGCCAAGCGCGCCATCGATCCGCTCGCCCTGGCGTTTCCACTCGTCTTCGATCGGGCGCTCGAAATCCCAGGTCTCGAGGGCCCGGTGAATGATCTGGCCGACGGTCTGAGACGCGAGGCGTGACAGGCCCCGGTCGCCGATGTCCTCCGAAGTCGCAGCTTCGAGCTCATGCTGGGCGATCTCGGTGGCCGCCGCCACCAGCGGCCGCTCCATCCGGCGCGTCGCCTGCGCGCCGAGCTCCTCGAGCTCGCGTGACCACTGCCGTAGGTTCTCGGCCGAGGGCATTGCAGCCGTCGTCTCGGCCAGGCGCTCGGTCACGTCCGCGCCCGGAGCCAAGTCGGGGATCTTCCACAACACCCCGTGCTCGTCGGTGAAGCCGGCGGCCGGGTCTTCGACGGCCGAGGCGAGCTGCGCCATTTTCTTTGGGAACGGCGCCCGGTGCGTGAGCAGCTTCAGATGGGCCGGCACGCCGACTCCCGAGTGCGGCTTGGGGATCTTGGACCAGTTTCCCACCAGTACCAGACGCTGTTGCGCGCGGGTCATGGCGACATAGAGAGTGCGCACCTGTTCTGCCGCGGCGATCCTCACTCGCTCGCTCTCGACCCGGTCCCAGCGCAAGCTCGGGCCGTTGAAGAGAACGTACTGGCGGGGTCCGTCCGTGGGCACGCGCCGATCGGCGTCGTTGGGATCGTGTTCGCTTTGACGCGAGCCGCCGTGCAATTGGACGACATAGACGTGGCCGAACTCCAGGCCCTTGGCCTTGTGGATGGTCATGATCTGGACCGCGTTCTCGGCGGCTTCCTTGGGCAGCGCCTCCTCGTCTTCACGCGCTTCGGTGACGCTCCGGCGCAGCGCCCTGAGCACCGACTGGATCTCCCCGTGGCCCTCGGCGAGCGCTTCCTCCAACCGGCGGAAGAACCGCTCGAGGTTGGCGACCCGGTAGGCGCCTAGATAGCGGGCCGCCTCCAGGGCCTCGACCAGCAAAGTGGTCCGCAGCCGTTCGACAAAGCGGTCGATCGGGTCGGTCCTGACCGACCGGCGCAGCTCGGCCAGCGAGCGCACGGCGCCTCGCAAGACGGCGTCCCAGCCCGAGATCCGCTGGAGGCCGGGGACATCCGCCGGCATCTGCTGGACGGCGGCGTCGATCGCGGTGTCGATCCGCTCCAGCAGCTCCACGTCTTCCGGCCCGTCGAGCTCGGTCAACAGCCCGGGAAGCCCCTGCCGCCAGAGCGGCATCAGCGCCGCGTCGGGCACTCCGACCGCTACCGAGCGAAGAAAGGTCAAGAGCGCGACGTGGTCCACCGGGAGGACCACGGCGCGCACCAGGGCGGCGGCCTCGATCACCTCGCGCCGCCGGTAGTACTGCTTGTCGCTGGTGACCACAAAGGGGATGCTGGCAGCTCGGAACGCTTCCAGATAGTCGTCGAGGCGGTTGGTGCTCCGAAAAAGCAGCGCAAACTCATTCCACGGCAGTTTGTGCTCGTGGCGCAGCCCCAGGATGTCGTCGGCGATGGCTTGCGCCTCGATCTCGGCGGCGCGCGCGGTCCGGGTGCGGCCCTTGGCGATGGCGTCCTGGTCCCATGAGAGCCAGTACTCGACCGGTCCACGGGTGCGGTCGTCGTACCCGTCAATCGCCCGGTCGCCTTTCCCGGGGAGCAGCGGTTCGAAAGGCGGCTGGGTGCCGCGCTCTTCCCGCATCACCGGCGCGATCGCCCGGTCGACCTCGGCCAGGATGGCCGGCGCGGAGCGGAAGTTGCGTACCAGCGCGAAGCGCTCGCCGCCTTCGGTAAGGGCCTTCTGGACAAAGCCCTCGTAGGCCGCCAGGTCGGCGTTGCGCCAGGCGTAGATCGACTGTTTGGGATCACCGACCACAAACAGGCCGGGACGCTCTTCCGCCGGGCCGTCCAGGGACAGGGAGGCGACGATCTCGCACTGGATCTCGTCTGTGTCCTGGAACTCGTCCACCAGCAGTTGACGAATCCGTCGCCGCTCGAGCGAGCGCACCCTTGAATTGGCCAGCAGGCGTCGTGTCAGCACCAGTAAATCCTGGAATGTGGCGATGCCGCGGGCCTGGAGCTCGTTCTGGACCTCGGCGAGTAGCGGCCCGAGGGCGGAGCGGGCCAACTCGACCAGGGCTGGATCGACGCGGGTGAGGTGGCCGAGATGCGAGAGCCGGCCGGCGAGCTCCGAGATCTGCGCCCGGTCCTCGCCCACGGCGTTGGTCTCCGCGACCCCGAACCGGTCCTTGCTCCAGTCGCTCAGGCGGTCGAGCAACGGCCGCTCCCAGACCTCGGCCAGACCGGTGCACAACCGAGCGGCCGCCTCCTGCCCGTCCTTGGGGAGCTTCTCGAGGAGCTCCAGGGTCGCCTCCAGGGCCGCGGCGATGCGCCGCGGACGGTCGGTGGCGCCGATGGAGCGGAAGGCCTCGGCTCCCACCGCGAGCAGATCCCCGCAATCTCCCTTCAGCTCTTTGGCCAGGCCGGCGACTTCGAGGTCGGAGAAAGTGCTTTCCGCCAGCACCGACGCCGGTGTGCCCTCGGCGGTGAATCGCGACAGCGCCTCTACCAGCCGGCGCGGGCCGAGGCCGACGGCCGCCAGCTCGAGCAGCGGAGAGCTCTCCTCCCGCGCGTACGCTTCGCGGGTGGCTCGCTCCACCACCTCTCGCGCCACGTCTTCGAGCAGGGTTTCGCGGGCGTCGATCTCAAACGCGGGATCGAGGCCCAGCGACAGGGCGTGGCGCCGCAGCAGGAGATTGCAAAAGGCGTGGACCGTCGAGATGGTGAGCCGTTCGAGACTCCCGAGGAGCGCCCGGGCGCGATCCGACAGCTCGGCCGGATCCGGCTCGCCCGGGAGCAGCGAAACGTCCAGCCAGCGCGGGTCGATCTTGCCGTGGCGCGCGATCTCGGCCAATCGTTCGGCCAACCGCCCGGCCATCTCGGCCGCCGCAGCCTCGGTAAAGGTGATCGCAACCACGCCGTCTAGGGCTGTGGCGGCGATCTCGTCCAGTCGATTCGAATCCGCGTCCGATTCTTGGCGAGAAGACTCGTCTTGGGCGTCGTGCCAGCCGCGCCCGAGCAGCCAAGCCAGGATCCGTGACACCAGGGTCGTCGTCTTCCCGGTACCGGCGCCCGCTTCGAGCACCAGCGGGCGATCGAAGGTCGATTGCGCCGCCCGCCTCGCTTCGCGGTCTCGCGCCTCGGCGTCCCGAGTCGTTTTTTTGCTCATCGCGATTTTCCGCCGGACCGGCGGGCGGATCGGCGTGGCTCGGGGCGCTCGAGATACCACGCCGCGACGGCCGCGGCTCCTTCGGGCGAGGTGTCGGATTCGGGGGCGGCCTGGTCTTGGACCCAGGCGCGCAGCCGCCGCCGCGCCCCGGAGTCACCCCGAATGCAGGCGTCGGAGACATCGCAGAACGAGCAGAAAGCGGGCTCTTTGTCACCCCGCCAGTTGAGCAGTCGCGGGAAGAGCGCGCCCGCGTCCCATACGCTCACCAGCGCCGACACCGCGCGGGCGAAGTGGTCGATCAAGCGCTCCTGTCCGGCCGAGACCGAAAAAACGCGGCCGGCGTCGTCGTCAAAGAGCGGGTTCAGAAAAAGATAGCGTCCGCGATCGTCCCCGGTTCGGGCGGCCAGGGCATAGGCGGCGGCTTGCAGCCATTCGCCTTCGCGCACCGCGTTGAGCAGGCGCCGGCCGGCGCTGGCCGAGCTGCCCTTACCGGGGCTCCAGCGGCCGGTCTTGTAGTCGGTGAAGGTGAAGCCGTCATTGCCCTCGCCGCGGCTGCGGTCCATCCGATCGGCGCGAAAGAGGATCTCGCGTGGCACCGAGCCCGGATGGGGGAGTGGCAGCCGCCCCTCGATCTCGGCGGCCACAATCGGCGCTCGGCTCGTGCCGGCGGGCCAGTCTTCGCGACGCGCCACCTGCAAGTGGGGAGATGTCGCCCGCGCCAGCGCGCGATCGAGACCCGGGAGTCCCAAGTTGCGTTGCAAGACCACCGCGCGAGCCTTGCGCAGCACCAGCGACTCGAGCTCGCTGGGCTCCGGCCACGAGAGGATTTGCCCGGGGCTGTCGAGCGCCTCGTCCCAACTCTGGGGGGCTCCCGCCAGCCCGGTCCGGACGATTTGCTCGAGCACATCGTGAACCACCTGGCCGACGTAGAGGGCCTCGATCCCCGGGACCGTCTCGAGCGGGTCGGGAAGGGGCTCGATCCACAGCATTCGCTGGAGGAAATGCCGCCATGGGCAGCGGGCCAGGCCTTCGAGAGCGGTGACGTAGAGGGCTCGCTCTGCGGGGAGCTCGCCGACAAAGCCAAAATAGGGACTAGGAGCGGCACCGGCTCCGCCGGAAAGCGGTGGGTCCAGTTCGTCGAGAATTCTCAGGCGAGCTTCCACCGCCTCGCGTCCGGCGGCACCAGCGGCACCGGCGGCAGCGGCGCCGAGAGCCGTTTCCAGCGCCGGCCCGTAGATTCCACGCTCGCCCGGCCGTCCGTGGCCGACCCCGATACCGGCCAGGACGGCGACCTCGTAGGCCGGCCGTGGCCGGCCGAGCTCTTCATCGCTCGGAGAGAACACGGGCCTGGCGGTCGGGATCTCCGGTTGGTCTCCCTCCCTGAATTCGCCCGACAGTCGGAGCCGTTCGACCAGGGGCGATACGGCTCGCAGGTTTTGCTGCTCGTCCACTTCCTGCCAGGAGATCGTGACGCGCGGGCTGGACGAGAGGAGCTGCGCAAAGAGATATCGTTCCTCGTGGAATCCCTTTTTCTTGACCGGCAGATCGGGCAACACGCCAAAACCGCTCCGGCCCAGGACGTGACGCAACGGATCGGGAAGCAGCGGGTCCTCCTCGACCGATCGCGGAAAGCTGCCGCGGTTGAGCCCCAAAAGAAACAGATGGTCGAAAGTGCGCGAGCGGGCTTCGATGACGTCGAGGACTTGGACACCGCCGCCCCGGCCGCCCAGCGCGGTTTGACCCGTCTTCTGGAGTTCGAGTCGAAGAAAGAGAAAGACCTCTTCGGCGTCGAGCTCCAGATCGGCCGGCAGGACCCCCAGTGCGCGCTCCAGCTCGGCGAGGAGCGCGCGGTCTTCGGGCTGCCGGTCGGGCCAGGCAAGAATGTCGCGCAGCAGATGCGAGAGTTGCTCGGCGTGTTCGGACGCCGGGGCGCGACCCGGCCAGGTGTCGAAATGCTCGCGGGTCGCCCGAGCAGCCTCGACGGCTTGTGACAGCAGCCCGGCGTCGAGCCAACGGGGCGTCGCCCGCGACCTGCGATCGGCTCGTTCGGTGTCCGGAGATTCGCCCTCGACCGGCTGTCCCTCTAGCCCCGTCCGGACGGGCAAGCGAAGACCGCCGCGCTCGACGATGGCGTCGATTCTGAGCTCCGCGGCATCCTGAAGGCGGGCGGCGCCCAGCACCCGAAACCCCACCAGCAGATCTTGGAGCTCTGCGGGTATCCGGGCGAGCGCGGCGGTGTCGATCCAGCGTTCCACCGGTGTACGGGCGCGCTCGCGCAGCAGTTGGAGCAATGCGTGCAGACGGCCGAAGGAAGGGTCGAACGGGCCGATGGGCGCCAGGCCGGAAAACGGGATACACAGCCGGTCGAACTGGGTTCGAATCGCGGCCACATAGGGCTCGAGCTGCCGCGCGACGACACCGATCCGTTCGGGGCCGGCGATCCCGGATTCCTTCTGTCGTTCGAGGAGCTCGCGGATCCGCTGCGCCACTTCGCGGACCTCCGCCTGGGCGCCGAGCGCGCGAAAGAAATCGATAGCAGGCGGCGGTGCCTGTTGTTTCTCGGTGCCAGGTCCGCCGCTCTCCTCCTCGGCGCTCGGTATGGCGGTCTCGATCCGCTCGCGGAACGAGCGCGAGAAGCTCAGCCCCGGGTCGGGCCCGGTGCGATCGGCCGGATCGGGGGGATTCTCGAGGTAGAAGCTGCCGCCACGTGCACCCAAGGTGCCGAGCAGAAAATCCGTGGTCACGCCGGTGGCGTCGTTGAAACCGTACACGATGACGTGGCGGTAGGGGAGGAGGTGGTCGATCTCGCCACGCCGCGTCGCCAGGACCTCGGCGGCCCGTTGGAGAAGAATCGATGTGCGCGACAGGCCATGTCTTCGAAGCTCGTGGACGGTGCCCGCGGCGACTCTCACCAGACTGAGTGCCCGCTCGGTCCCACGGCGCGAGGTGGGGACCGTCTCGCTCGTCAGGGCGTCCTCGAGCGCTTCGACGTGCGCCGGGTCGATCCCGGCATCCAGCAGATCGGCCACCGGGGCGAGCACCGCCGAATAGCCGTCACGCAGATGGTCGAGGCTTCCGCGGAGGGGTCCTTCGCGGCCGGCCAAACGCCGGGCAAAGAGCGGAAACAGGTCCGGGCCGCGAGGTGACGGGCACCCAGCACGCTCGAGAAGCGTCAAGGCCAGCGCGTGATGGGTCCGGCACTCCAGCCCCAGCACCGCGGCGCGGCGGTGCTGGACGATCCGGCCCAGCAGGTGGAGCCGCAGGCTCTTCGAGGGAACGAGGAGGAGGACCGGTCGGATCGGACCGTTAGATTCGCTGGAGGGCAACAGCTCGTCGAGCTGTGAGAGCAGCCGCCGTTCGGCGTCCAGCGGCCCGCGACCCACCCACAGATCCGCCGGCGGACCCCACTGAATGCTCAACTGATCCAATGCGCTTCTCCACGGCTATGCGAGCACGCGCGCCGGGGAGTGTCAACCGGGAAGTGATGTCCAACTCCGCTCCCGATGGCGTCACGGGCCGGGGCAAGCCCGGCCTCTACAAAAACGAGAGCTAGCTACGGGCTCTGGCGGCTGCGGGCCACAGGTCCCGAGAATGTAGGGGCGGGGCTTGCTCCCGCCCGTCGCCCAAAAGTCGAAACGGTCCGAAGGCACCCATAGCCTTCGGCGGCCGTCGGGCCACCGGTCCTGAGAACGTGGGGGGCGGGGCTCGCCCCCGCCCGCAAAAGGCTCAGGCGTCGCTGTCGGCCTCGTTCTCGGGCTCGGTGTCGGTGTCTTCGCCCTCGTCCTCGCCCCCACCGTGCATGGCCTCGAGGACTTCGGCTATCTGCAGGTTGTGACGCAGGTTGTGAGCGCCGCAGAACGCCATCCACTGGTGGACGTTCATGGTCCCCGCCGGTCCGGCGGCGGTGTGCTGCTTGATTGGTGCGTGGGTGCTGCGCACGAAATCCAGCGACTTGGCGCGGAGCGAGGCGAAGCGGGCGAGCAGTTCTTCTCGACTCGCTTCACCGGTGGGAACAAACTGTTCGGGAGCCTGAAACTTCTGCGACCGGTCCTTCATCATCGCCACGATCCCGGGGACGTCGGGGCCGGCGAGGGTCGCTTGCCACTCCGGGCTCGGTCCCGCCTCGATGGCGCCGGCGACCATTCCCTGGAAACCCTCTTCGGTGAGCACCAGGTGCTCGACGACTTCACCGACCGACCAGCGGTCCTCCGCCGGCTTCCAGCTCCAAGCGTCACCGGTGGCTTGCGCCGCCAGCGCCTCGAGCTCGCTGCGGGACTCCTCGAGCACTTGAACGAGCTCGGCCCGCTCGTCGTCGCCCAAGGTACCGTCCGTCTCGGTCTCCATTTCCTTCATCTCCGTAGCCATCTCCTCGGCCTCTTCGAGGGCTCGGGACGAGGTCGCGGCAACGAGTGTCGCAACGAGGGCGGCGGCGAGTGCAAACTGGATTTTGTGTTTCATGACTGGGTCCTCCCAAAGAGTTTTCGCGGTGGCTGTAGTTGTCCCGTTCGCGGGGCGCCGAGTTTAGCCGACTTCCCTGAGCGCTCCGGTGCGGTTTTTTTGCGTTAGGCTGATCTCCCACCGGGAATCCCCTGAATCGCTCGATGCGGGCGCTCGACACCCAGATGCGGGAAATTTCATTTACTCTCAACGGCCGGCCGCAAAAGACGGCCGTCTACGACGGCGAGAGTCTGCTCGAGACTCTGCGCACTCGCTGCGGCGTGATCTCGCCCAAGGACGGGTGTCAGCCGCAAGGACAATGTGGTTGTTGTCTGGCCCTGGTCGACGGGGTTGCCAAGACCATCTGCGCGCTGCCGGCCGACAGGGCGAATGGCAAGCACATCGTCACGGTCGAGGGCCTTCCGGAGGACGAGCGCCAGCTCATCGCGAAGAGTTTTGTGGCCGTGGCCGGTCTCCAATGCGGCTTCTGTATCCCGGGGATTGCTCTCCGGGCAAAGACCTTTCTGGACAAGACCCCGGATCCGACCCGCGAACAGATCGCCCGCGCGCTCGCCGGTCATCTGTGCCGCTGCACCGGCTACACTAAGATCCTCGACGCCATCGAGCTGATGGCAAAAGCGCGGCGGGGTGAGGAGACCCCGGAGCCCTGCGCCGACGGCCGGGTGGGGAGCTCGCTGGCTCGTTTCACCGGCGAGGAGCTGACGCTTGGCGACCGGCCCTATGTCGACGACCTCGATCGGCCGGGGATGCTCCACGGAGCGGTCGTGCTGTCCCCGCACGCGCGGGCGCGTGTGATCGGAATCGATACATCGAAGGCCGGCGAGCTTCCTGGCGTCGAGGCGGTGGCCACGGCCGCCGACGTGCCGGGTGAGCGCTGGTACGGGCTCGTCTACGATGACTGGCCCGGCTTTGTGGCTGTGGGAGAAGAAGTCCGCTGCGTCGGCGACGTGCTGGCCGCCGTGGCCGCGGCGGACGAGGCCACGGCGCGGCACGCAGCGGGGCTCGTGGAAGTCGAGTACGAGGTTCTCGAACCGGTGCTCGACCCGGAGAAAGCGGCCGGGGGGGACGCTCCGCGGGTCAACCCGGCCCACCAGAATGTTCTCTCCACCACCGAGGTCCTGCGCGGTGATGCGGAGCGGGCACTGGCCGAGGCCGCGCATGTAGTGACCGGCCGGTGGATCACGCAGCGGATCGAGCATCTCTATCTCGAGCCCGAGGCTGCGGTGGCCGAGCCTGCCGAGGACGGCAAGCTCCGGCTTTACACTCAGGGCCAGGGGATCTTCGACGACCGCCGCCAGGTGGCGCGGTTCCTCGGCATCGCCGAAGACGACATCTATGTCGAGCTGGTGCCCAACGGCGGCGCCTTCGGCGGTAAGGAAGACATGTCGATCCAGGCGCAAACGGCGCTGCTGGCGCGACTTACCGGGCGGCCGGTCAAGCTGGCACTCAACCGCGAGGAGTCGATCCGCATCCACCCCAAGCGCCACCCGATCACCATGGACTACACGGTCGGCTGTGACGCGGAAGGCCGCCTCACCGCGGTCAAGGCACGCATGATCGGCGACACGGGTGCCTACGCCTCGGTGGGATCCAAGGTCCTCGAACGAGCGGCCGGCCACGCCTGCGGCCCCTATAGGGTCGCCAACGTCGACGTCGTGGCAAAAGCCGTCTACACCAACAACCCACCGTGCGGCGCGATGCGCGGGTTTGGCGCCAACCAGGCCCACTTCGCCATGGAAGGCGCGATGGATCTGCTGGCCGAGAAAGCCGGCCTCGACGGTTGGGAGATGCGGTACCGCAATGCCATCGAGGTCGGCGACACCTTCTCGACCGGGCAGGTGATGGAAAAGTCGGTGGGGATCAAGCAGACCCTCGAGGCGGTCAAGGAGGCCTACTACCAGGCCAAACGCGAGGGTCGCGCCATCGGCATCGGTTGCGGTCTGAAGAACAGCGGCATCGGCAACGGCGCCAAGGAGTACGGCAGGGCGCGGCTGGTGGTCGAGGACGACGGGGCCGTCTCGATCTACAACGGCTACACCGAGATGGGCCAGGGACTCCTGACGGTGCTGATCCAGTGCGCGGTCGAAGTGACCGGTCTGCCGGCCTCGATCTTTCGTTCCAAGGTCGATTCGACCCACGAACTGGGGTGCGGCCAGACCACCGGATCGCGTGGAACGCTCTTGGGGGGCCGGGCGGTAGTCGAAGCGGCAAAGAAACTCAAGGCCGATCTGGATTCGGGCTCGAGCGTCGCCGATCTGGCGGGTCGTGTTTACGCCGGGGAGGTGTTGATCGACGACACCACCGCGCCGGGCCAGGCGACCGACAAGATCAAGACTCACACCGCGTTTGGCTACGCCACCCAGGTGTGTATCTTGGATGAAGACGGCAAGCTGGATCGGCTGATCGCCGCTCACGACGTCGGCCGGGCGATCAACCCGGCCCTGTGCGAGGGCCAGATCGAAGGATCCGTCCACATGGGTCTGGGCTACGCGCTGACCGAGGAGCTGCCGTGCCCCGACGGTATGCCGGCGACATTCAAGCTGCGCGAGCTGGGGGTCATCCGCGCTCGCGAAATGCCGGATGTGGAGGTGATCCTGGTCGAAGACCACGAGCCGGAAGGGCCGTTCGGGGCCAAGGGTGTCGGCGAGATCGGCCTCGTTCCAACCGCCGGCGCCGTAGCCGGTGCGCTCCACGCCTTCGACGGCATCCGCCGCTACAAACTGCCGATGAAGGACTCCGCCGCCGCAAGGGCGACCGGGGTCGGCCGGATCCGGAGCCTGGGGCAGTAGCGTGTCTTGTTAGACTTCCAAAATGGTGACTGTGGTCGACAACATTCCGGGCGAAGTCCTGGATCTCTGCTCCCTGAAAGAGGCCGCCCGTGAGGTTGACAAAACCCTCTTACATTGGTCTTTGAGTTTGACACCGCTTGAACGCCTGCGTGTTGCCACACAAGCGGGACAAGTGCTCTCGAAGCTCAGAAGTGCCCGGACCTGAGCAGGCGGACCTTGAGGGTCTTCTCCGCCAGCTTACCGATGCCGGGATCGCGTTCATCGTCATTGGCGGCACGGCAGCCGTCCTTCACGGTGCACCGACCACGACTCTGGACCTCGACATAGTTCCCAGGCTCGATTCGACAAATCTCGATCGACTCGAAAGTGCGCTTTCGCGTCTCGACGCCACAATCCGCGATCCAGCTGGGCGCAAGCTGAGGCCGACTCGAGACCATCTGGAGGCCGGCGGACAGCTTCAGCTCAATACTCGTCTCGGCCCGTTGGACATCATCGGCCGCCTCCACAACGGCTTGGGCTACGAGGATTTGAGGCCTCACACCCAGAAAATGAGTGATGCAGGGCTCGTGATTCGCATCGTCGATTTGCGTACTCTGATCGAGCTCAAAAAGAGCAGCGGTAGAGCTCGAGATTTGCTCTTGTTGCCGGTTCTGCTCGCTCTGTTAGAGCAACGGACGGAGACAGAGTAGCGGCTGGATCGGCCATTCGGCCGCCAGAGGCGGCGGCCGCTTCAGAGCCGGAGAGGTGAACTACCGCGCGATGATCTTCCGGTACAAGCTCGGGAACCGCGCGTAGAACGCGATCACGGGCGCGAGCTCGCGGCTGTCTACGCACTCACCGATCTTGTGCGTGTTCTCCTCGTGCCCCGGGCCCAAACCGAACATCGCAGGGTGCCGGAACGTGTCGG
The DNA here is from genome assembly GCA_965224065.1 of Candidatus Multivoradales bacterium. Lineage (GTDB taxonomy): Bacteria > Acidobacteriota > Thermoanaerobaculia > Multivoradales > JAHEKO01 > JAOTZA01. The sequence continues at coordinate 1,222,038 of CBDCYF010000005.1, read as the reverse complement.
TCTCGACCCACTTCTTGGCTTCGGGGACCTGGAGCTCGGTGTCGTCCGACGGCACCGGCACCCCTACGCCGTCGGTGGAGAAGATCCATCGCGATACCCTCGGCTCGGTGCGAAAGCCGCCGCCATCGCCATCGCCATCGCCATCACCATCGGCTTCGATGCCGGGCGAAACTACCCGCCGGTAGGTTTCGGCGGCGGCTTGGATGGCCGGGTGGTCTTCGGGTGTCGCCCAGCCGGGGTAGATCTGCGGGTTGCCGGGGGTGTGCCCCTTCCAAGTCGGCTCCTCATAGCGCGGCACCCGGATCTCCACCTCGAGCCCATCCTCGCGGGCTTTGGTGACCGAGTTCAGCAACTCGACGTCTGAGACCGCCTGCTCCGGAGTCTCACCCGCGGTCAACCGGCGATCCAACCGAAACGTAAACCGTTCCGGCACCGCGCAGTCGGAAGGCGTCTCCAAGGTCGCGAAAGTCGCGGTCCTGGTTCCCTTGCCCAGAAAATCGTCGTCCAGGAACCCGTCGCCGCTGGCGTGACGCTTGGCCGCCTCGACCAGGATCGCGCCGCCGTACTCGAGCGGGTTGCGCCCCTCGGCCGGCATCGACCCGTGGCAGCTCTTGCCGGTCACCTCGACTTCGATCTGCATCCGGCCGCGCTGCCCCCGGTAAATTCCCAGCGCTCCATCATTCGCCGAGCCGGTGGGCTCGGACAGGATGTAGACGTCGGGGATCTTCTCCGGGGCTTCGCCGGGTAGTTCCTCCCGCATCAGGTACATGGCGCCGCCGCCGTCGTTCTCTTCCTCGGCCACGGTCGCGTAGCAGCGCACGATGATCCCGCGCAGCGCCCCTTCGGGGCGGAGCTCCCTCAAGATCCTGGTGGCGAGGATCTGGCAGACGACCCCACCGAGCTGATCGGCCGAGCCGCGGCCCCAGATGAGGTGCTGCCATTCGTCGTCGGGCGGCAGATACCCGAGCTCGCGCCGTAGAAAGCCCCGGTCGATTTTCGACGGATCGGTCAGCCCGAGGTAGGCGTCGATGCCGCCCCCGATGGTCTCGTGCCAGCGTGGACGCAGCGCCTTGACCGTGTCGGTGTGGCCGTCGAAATAGACGACGGTTTTCTCATCCGGTGGGATCCCATCGTCGGGATCCGAAACCGCCCAGACCAGATTGCCAAAGGCGTCAAAGCCTACGTCCCGCGACGAGTCCACCGCGCCGACTTCGACGATCTTCTTCTTCAGGTACTCGAGCCGCGGCCCCTCGTGGTTGGTCGTGCCACAGTCGGGGTCGCCGCCCTCGCCGGCCGGCAGATCCACGTAATCCGCGGGGATCCGCACGGCCTCCTTGAGCATCCCCACCGCCAGCGGCTTGTCGCGCTCGGCCAGAGCTCGAATCTTGTCGTCCACTGCTGCCTCCTTCCGGTCCGCGAGCGGCGGCAACGGTATCGCAAGGAGCGGGGTCTGGGAAACGCCGTTTTCGGGACTCTCGAGACGAATTCAGGGACCGGCCGGTCGCCAGAGCTCGAGCGGCGCGAGGCGGGCGACACGTCTGAAGTCGTGATCGGTGGTGAGCAGTGTCACGTCGTGCCGGATCGCCAGGCGCGCAATCAGCGAGTCGATGGTTCCCACCTGGACTCCCCGCCGTCGGCACAGGTTTCGTAACTCGGCAGCCTGAACGTGGTCGTCCCGATCCGGCATCAGAAGAGGCAGAGCTCGAAAATATTCGAGAATCGTGTCTCGATTCTTCGGCCCACGAAATCCTTGGAGTAGCTCCTGGAGGATGAGCCCCGTCGTCAGGATTGACTCCCCTCCGGTCAGAGCACGGGAGAGAAATTCGACTTCGGGCGCGGATTCCTCGCCGTCACGACGGAGCGCGAGAGACCAGACGCTGGTATCGACGAGGAGATTCAACTGCGGGCGCGCTCGCGCTTGTAGTCGTATTCACCGTCCCATTCGAGGGTGCCGAACAGCTCGGCAATCCGTTTCTGCTCTCGACGAGCGATGAATTCCGTCAAGGCCTTGGTCACGGCAGCCTTCTTTGTCTTTTCGCCGCTGACGGCTAGAGCTGTCTCCAGAAGGTGCGGATCGATTGCGAGGTTGGTAGCCATGTGTGAATGATCACACATGGAGACGCACAGATCAAGCTCGAGGAGAGTCTGTCTTTACTCGGCGAAGACGCTGAAGCCGTCGCTTGAGGAACCGTCGCTCCGGCTCCTGACCGACCAGGTTCAAGGCGGACTCGTACGCACCCACCGCCTCCTGCCGCCGACCCATGCGCCGCAGGAGATCGGCTTTGGCCGAGTGCAAGAGGTAGTAGCCGGTCAGTTCGCCGGCGTCCTCCAACTCTTCGATCAGGCGCAGCCCCGCCTCGGGTCCGTCGGTCATGGCGACGGCAACCGCTCGATTGAGCGCCACCACCGGGGAGGGATGGGCGCGCAACAGCAGACCGTAGAGGGCGGCGATCTGGGGCCAGTCGGTCTCACCGGCCGACGTAGCCCGCGCGTGCAAGCCGGCAATGGCCGCCTGGAGGGCGTAGAAGCCATCGCCGCCGCGACCCCGAAGCCGCAAGGCCTCCTCCGTGAGCGCCAGCCCTTCGGTGATCCGGCGGGCGTCCCACAGCGACCGGTCCTGGTCCTCGAGTAGGACGAGATCGCCCTGGGCGTCGACTCTGGCCGGGCGCCGCGAGTCGTGGAGGATCATGAGGGCCAGAAGGCCGGCCGGCTCGCTCTCGTCGGGCAGCAGGGTCCGAACAAGCCGACCCAGACGGATCGCCTCCTCGCACAGCTCGTGCCGGATAAGTGCTCCGCCGCGGGTCGCCGCGTAGCCCTCGTTGAAGACCAGATACACTACTCTCAACACGCCCGTGAGCCGGTCGCCGAGATGTTCCGGGTCCGGAACGGCATAGGGGATTCCCGCCGAATGGATCTTTCGCTTGGCGCGAACCAGCCGTTGTGCCATCGTGGTGCTTTTGACCAGAAAAGCTCGCGCGATCTCCTCGACCGAGAGCCCGCAGAGCGTTTTGAGCGTGAGCGCCGTTTGGGCCTCCTGGGCCAACGCCGGGTGGCAACAGGTAAAGATGAGCCGGAGAAGGTCGTCCGGGTATCCTTCGTCGTCGGTGTCGGGGGCCATCGGATCGTTGCTCGAGCGGATGAGCTCCTCGCGGTTTCGTTCGAATGTCTTGGCGCGACGCAACTGATCCAGGGCCTTGTGCCGGGCCGTCGAGACCAGCCAGGCGCGGGGGTTGCCGGGAACGCCGTCACGCGGCCATTGAATGAGGGCCGCCGCAATAGCCTCCTGCAACATGTCTTCAGCCAGGTCGAAGTCGCCCAGCAGCCGAATCAGCGTGGCAAGGGCGCGCGGACGCTCCTGGCGAAACAAGCTGTCGAGATCGGTCACGCCGGCCGGCAGTCTAGCCGACAGGCGTGACCGATCCTTTCGATCCTCTTAATCTGGTTCGGGCGTCGGCATGATCGGCCGCACTTCGACCGATCCGGTCTGCGCGCCGGGAATCCGGGCGGCGATCGCGGTCGCCTCGTCCAGGTTCTCGGCCTCGACCATGTAGTAGCCGCCGAGCTGTTCGCGGGTCTCGGCGAACGGCCCATCGGTGGTCACGGTTTTGCCGTCGCGAACCCGAACCGTCGTCGCGCTTTCGGTCGGCAAGAGGGCCTCGCCTCCCACGTAGCTGCCGCTGTCCTTGATGCCCTGACTGAAGGCCATGTACTCGCCGAAAACCTTCTCCTGTTCGGCCTCGGACAGATTCGCCCAGGCGGATTCTTCACCGTAGATCAATAGCAGGTACTTCATCGACTCCTCGCTTTCAATTGGTTTTGCGGACCGTGTGCATGGGGACGACGAGCGCCGGCTTGCCGTCGGCGTGCTCGGTCCATTGGCTGCGCATCTCGTCGGGACCGAGGATCTCGAGCCAGGCGGAGTGCATGTGCTGATCCTTATCGGGGTCGGCAATGTTGCCACCACCGTCGAACGCGAACTCGATACGGGGGTCCGAAGGACTCGTCGCCCGCATTCTGGGCTGGTTCCCCGCCATGCAGTAATGGGTGAGGACCAAGTCTCCATCTTCCTCGGTGTAGACCGTGACCATCTCGTGAGAAGTTCCCGGGAAGTTCGTCTCGACGACGGCGTGCCCAGCCGCGGTTACCCGATACGACGAAACCAGATCTCCTTTCTTTACCATGTCACCGTCGGCGGCTGACACCCAATCGCCCTCCAGGACCTTGATGCGGTCGAGCGGACTCGCGCCATCCGTTGCCTGGCCGGCTGCCGCCGTCAGGCCGGCCGCCACGGCTAGTAGAAGTGCCACGATCGTCCGGGCTCGTGGCTTTTGCAATCCATGCATAGGGTTTCCTCCAGAAATCCGGGCGCGGCATTGCGCCCCTCGTTATCTAGTCGAATGAGGGGGCGGGAAATCGACAGCCGGCCGAAAATCGCTTGAAGCCCGCCACGCGATTGGTAGGTTAGAGCAGTTCCCGAAGGCGTTTGCGCAGATCCGGGACCTTGGCTACCGCCAGGAGAGCCATGATCACGTAGACTTTTTTGTTGGCTTCGCGCGCCAGATCGACCCGGGCGCGCTCCATCACGCCGGCGGTGACCTCGGAGCCGATGTCGGCGGGCAGGCAGTGCATGTAGACGCCGGAACCGTCCCGGGTGGAGGCCATCAGGTCCTCGTCGCAGATCCAGTTCTTGTGGAGGAGGTTGCGGTTCAAGGCTTCGGCCTCGATCTCCTTCATGCGAGCGGTGTCTTTGTCGCGGTTGGCCTCGACTCGCTCCAGCATGAGGTCATAGGGTCCCCAGCTCTTGGGGTAGACGACGTCGGCCCCGGCAAAGGCCTCGGCCATGGTCTCGACCCGCGCAAAGCCGCCGCCCGAAGCTCCCGCGTCGGCGGCCGCCGCTTCGAGGATCTCGGGCATCAGGTCGTAGCCTTCAGGGTGTGCCAGCCGCACGTTCATCCCAAAGCGCGGCAGCAGGCTGACGAGCCCCTGAGGCACCGACAGCGGCTTGGCATAGCTCGGGGAGTAGGCCCAGGCCACGGCGACCGTTTTGCCGGCCACGCCCTCGGGAAAACGCTCGCGCAGCCAGTTGAGATCTGCCAGCGTCTGGGTCGGGTGGTCGATGTCGCATTGCAGGTTGACGATGGGGACCACCCGCGGGTCGCCGGTGGCCGCCAGGTAGTCGCCGATCCCCTTTTTGGCGTCGTGCATAAAGGCGTTGCCTTCGCCCAGGATCAGATCGTGACGAATCCCCAGGGCGTGGGCGTTCATTCCCAGCATCGCCCCGGTCTCTTCGGCGGTCTCGCCATGACTCACCTGGGTGCTCGAGCCGTCGACGATCACCGGTTGCGATCCCAGACGCGCCGCCGCGCCGGCCCAGCTCGACTTGGTGCGGGTCGAGGCGTCGAAGAAGAGCGCGTAGGCGAGTTGGTTGGGGAAGAGTGGCGTCGCCACACCGACCCGGTCCATTGCCTGAAAGGTATTGGCGACGTGGAGGAGGGTCTGGATCTCCGCGGCCGACCACTCGCTGGTCAACAACATGCTGCGGCCTACCAGTCCGCTCTGGACCTCGGGGTCGATTTTATGGATGCTCTGGATCGGGTTGTCCATCGGCGTCTATCCCTCCGTCAGGCTGGCGACGTAGTTGACCCCGGGCGAATCGAGAATCGCTCTTCGCAGATAGTCCATGATGTGGCAGTAGGTGAGATCGATCTCCCCCTCCGCCTCGCCGTGGAAGCTTTTTTCCGGCTCGTCTTGGCCGAACTCGACCCGAAAGCCCGGGCCCGAGAAAGTGACGTTGCCGTCCACGGTTTCCATCCGGAACTCGCGGCCGCCAAAGCGTCCGGCCACGCGGTCGGTACCCTCGCGCCGTTCGAGAAAAAAGCCGTCCAGATGGCGTGCCTGTCGCCAGGTGTCCTCGCGGCCGAAGAAGCGTGGCTTCATCACATAGGGGCCGCCATCTTCGGGGCAAAAAATGTCACAGTTGCCGCAGTCGTTGCAGAAGTCGAAGAAGTTGCCGATCTGGTGGCGCTGTTCGAGCCGCAGGGGCTCGCTCCGCGTCCAGCCCCAGCCGTCGCCGGTAGGAACGACCTTGACCACCTGAATCTCGCGCTGCTCGTTCCCGAGGGTGAAGTTGGCGTCGTTGGGGCAGACCGGGACACAGATATCGCAGGTCACACAGTCGAAAAGCTCCAGGTGGCTGCCGATCTTCTTGGGCTCGCGACTCGCGCCGGCCTTTGAATAGCGTGGGTCGGCGGTGGCGCGCTCGACATAGCTCTCGGTGTTCAGGATCTTGGCCGCCGACACCCAGCGGCCAAAGAGCTTGTCGCCGGCCGCGACCTTTAGATCTTCGCCGTCGAGAAAGGCGGCCCGGGCGCGCGCGACGGCGGGCTCACCGGGATCTGCCGAAAGGCTCTCGAGCGCCTCGATGCCGTGCCCGAATCCCCGGAGGATGAACTCGTCGATGCTGGCCGCCCCGACCTCGCCCATGCGGCGCCCGAGCTCGCGGTAGTAGCCGCGCAACCGGCCGTAGCCGCCCTTGCGCAGGAGATCCGTGCACACGGTGATGGGAACCAGGCCGAGCGCCACCATGTCGGGAAAGTTCCTCCGATCGACCCCGGCGGCGAAAGAAATCGGATAGCGGTCCCCAAACACCCGGCGAAAACGGCGCACCAGATGAATCGCCAGGATGTGGAGGGGCTGGCCCGATAGGTAGACTTCTTCTACTCCGGGGGCGAGAAAACCGCGCGTGTTCTCGACGATCATGGTGTTCGAGAACTTGACCCCGAACCCGACGCCCAACTCGGCCGCAGTCTCGCCCAGCCGCTCGACGATCCCGATCGCGGCGTCCCATGAAGTGTCGCGTTCGAAGGCGCTGTCGGGCATGTGGAGGTCGGTGTAGCCCAGGGTGTCGTGGAGGAGCCGCCGCGCTTTCTCCGGCCCCAGCAGCATCGGGTTGAATTTGACGATCGAGTGGACACCGAGGTCCCGCATCAGAAAGTCCATGATCTTCTCGATCTCGTCCGGCGGGCAGCCGTGGAATGTGCTGAGCGTGATCGTGTCGGAGAGGCGGGTGGGGTAGTCGAGGTCCCGAAGGTGCATGAAGCGGTCGGGGATCTGGCGGCGCAGGCGCTCGACGATCTCGCCGGCGTCGCGCATCCGGCGGATGAACTCGAGCACCCGGCCGCTTTGGATCCCGTGCAGGTCGTAGCCGACGCTCATGTCGTAGACCACCCGATCGAAGGCGCCGCCGTTGCCGCCGTTGCCGCCATCGCTAGACAGCACGCCGCTCGCGCGCAGCATCTCCACCAGCATTGCCCCCTTGACGTATTCCTCGAGCGCTTCTTCGAGCTTGAGCTCCTGTGACCACTCGGCGTTCAGACCGACGGTGTGGACATCGATGCACGGCCGCGGGATGTGGAGCTCGTCCAGGATCTGGACGGTTTTGAGCTCCATGATCCTGCAGCCGCCCAGCCAGGAGAGGACGATGTTCTGTGCCATCTGGGTCTGCGGTCCGGCGGCCGGACCCAGCGGGCTCGACGCGGTGTGGCCGTGGAAGTCCACCGACAGGTCCAGATCGTCGTGTCCCCGAACAAACTTCCTCTCCGGCAGATGGAAGATCTCTCGCTCCCGCTCCAGGCCGTCGAACATGTGCGCGACCAGGGCGCCAAACGGATAGGGGACGAGATCGGGCACGCTTGTTTGCTTCCTGAATTTCTCGGCTGTGGCTGGCCGCCGGTCGGGTGTCGACCGCGAGCGTAGAACAGGATTCGCGGATCCACAAAGCTATAATCGATTTCAAGTGGACGGCATCGACCGGTTCTTTGGGCTCGAGGCTCAGGGCACGACCGCGGGTAGGGAAGTGCGGGCGGGCGTGGTGACCTTTCTCACCATGTCCTACATCCTGTTTGTCAACCCACAGATCCTGTCGCAGGCCGGGTTGCCGGCGAGCGACGTTGCCGTGGCCACGGCTCTCGCCGCCGCCGTCGCCACCCTGGTGATGGGGCTCTACGCCAACTATCCCTTTGCCCTGGCGCCGGGGATGGGGCTCAACGCGTACTTCACCTTCGGGGTAGTGGGGACGTTGGGGGTTCCCTGGCCGGCGGCGCTCGCCGCCGTGTTTGTCGAAGGGGTGTTGTTTCTGGTGCTCGCCGCCACTGGTGTGCGGACGGCACTGCTGCGGGCCATACCGACCTCGATCAAGATCGCCACCATGAGCGGCATCGGTCTCTTTCTGGCGATCATCGGTTTCCAGAACGCCGGTCTGGTGGTGGACCACCCGGCGACCCTCGTCACGCTGGGGGACGTTCGCAGCCCCACGGCCCTGCTGGCGCTGGCCGGGCTGATCGTCATGGCGGTGTTGCTCGCCCGGCGGGTCCGGGGGGCGATCTTGATGGGCATCCTGGGCGTGACCCTGGTGTGCTGGATCGCCGGGCTCACACCCCGACCCGAACAACTGCTGACCATGCCTCATCTGCCGCAGGAGACCTTTCTGGCGCTCGATTTCAGCGGCTTTCTGACCGGCAAGTTCCTACTGGTAGTGCTGGCCTTTTTGTTTGTGGACATCTTCGACACCGCCGGCACCCTGATCGGCGTCGGCCGGCTGGCCGGCTTTGTGGACGAGCGGGGTGAGCTGCCGCGGGCCGACCGCGCGTTTACCGCCGACGCGGTCGGCACGATGGTCGGCGCGGCGGTCGGCACCAGCACCGTGACCAGCTACGTCGAGTCGGCCACCGGAGTCGAAGAAGGTGGCCGCACCGGGCTGACGTCTGTAGTTACCGGCGGCCTCTTTTTGCTGTCGCTTTTTTTGACCCCGCTCTTTACTTCGGTGCCCGCCTTTGCCACCGCGCCGGCCCTGATCGTGGTGGGCGCGCTCATGATGCAGGGGGCGCGGGATCTGGATTGGTCGCAGATCGACGAAGCGGTACCGGCATTTCTCACCGTGGCGGCCATGCCGTTTACCTATTCGATCGCCAACGGCATCAGCCTGGGGATCGTGTCCTATGTCCTGATCAAGGTCCTGCGCGGCCGGCCGCGCGACGTCCATCCGCTGATGTACGTTCTGGCGGCGTTGCTGGTGGTTTTTTACGCCGTCCGGACGGGCGGTTAGCGGCTCGGGAGCCATGGAGCCGGCACGGTGACCGTCGAGATCGGCCTGGTCTTCGCGATTCTCGGTATCGCCGTCTTTCTGTTCGTCACCGAGCTCGTGCGGGTCGACTTGGTGGCCCTCATGGTGCTGGTCAGCCTGGCGGTCACCGGGGTTCTGACACCCCAGCAGGCGGTCTCGGGGTTCAGCAACCCGGCGGTGGTCACGGTCTGGGCGGTGTTTATCCTGAGCGGCGGTCTCTCCCGCACGGGTGTCGCCGGCATCCTCGGCCGACAGGTCTTGCGGTTCGCGGGCAACAGCGAGGGTCGTCTGATCATGGTGATCATGGTGACCGCGGCGACGCTCTCGGCGTTTATGAACAACGTCGGGGTGGCGGCGCTCCTGCTGCCGGTGGTGATGGACATCTCGCGGCAGACCGGCCGCGCGCCCTCGAAGCTCTTGATCCCGCTGGCTTTCAGCTGCCTCCTCGGGGGCCTGATGACCCAGATCGGCACGCCACCCAACATCCTGATCAGCGCCGCCCTGGACGAGCGCGGCCTCGACTCCTTTGGGATGTTCGATTTCATGCCGGTCGGCGGTCTGGTGGTGCTGGCAGGGATCGCATACATGTCGCTGATCGGCCGCCGGCTGCTGCCGTCGCGAAACCCGGTCCGCGAGATGGCGGGGGGGAACGTCGATCTCGAACAGGTCTACGGCCTGAGCGAGAGGCTCTTTGTGCTCGATGTGCCGGAGGGCTCTCCCCTCGCCGGCAAGAGCCTGGCGGAAAGCCGCGTCGGGTCGGCGCTGGGTCTGAACGTAATGGGAATCCAGCGCAAGGGGCGCCTCGATCTGGCCCCCGATCCCTCGGTGCGCTTTGAGCCCGGAGACCGCATTGTGGTGCAGGGCCAGCAGGACGCGGTCAACGAGCTCGGAGTGCCTTCCTACCTGTCGCTCGAGCCGGGGGCCGTGTCGCCGGAGCAACTGGTCTCCGAGGACGTGGAGTTCGCGGAGGTCGTGCTGACCGAGCGCTCGCGGCTGCTGGGCAAGAACCTGCGCGATCTGGATTTTCGCGGGCGCTTTGGTGTGCTGGTGCTGGCCGCCTGGCGCGCCGATCGCCCGCTCAGAACTCACCTCGCCACGACCCGGCTCGAGCCCGGGGACGTCCTGCTGGCGCACGGCACCCGCCGGGCGATCGAAAAACTGGCGGAGCGCCCGGACTTGCGGACCTCGGCGGTCGAGAATCTGGACAAGTATCGACTCGAGGACCGTTTGATGTCGGTCAGGGTGCCGGACCGGTCTCCGGTGGTCGGCAAGACACTCGCAGAGAGCCGGCTCGGCGATGTGTTCAGTCTTGGTGTGATGGCGATCGTCCGCGATGGGGAGAAGCAACTGATCCCATCGCCCGACCAGAGGCTACGGGCCGGTGACGTCCTTCTGGTGAAGGGAAAGCGAGAGGATCTCAGAACGGTCGAGGGGCTTCACGAGCTACCGGTGGACACCGAGACCGCTCCCGAGATAAGCGACCTGGAGTCCGAGCGGATCGGTCTCGCCGAGGCGGTCCTGGCTCCGCGCTCGGCGGCCGCCGGCAAGACCCTGCCGCAGCTCCACTTTCGAGAAAAGTTCGGATTCAACGTGATGGCGATCATGCGCCAGGGTGAGGCCTACCGAAATCTCCGCTACTTCCCGCTGGAGTTCGGAGACGCGCTGCTGCTGCACGGTCCGCGCGAGAAGCTCAAGCTACTCGGCAGCGAGCCCGACTTTCTGGTACTCACCGAGGAGGCACAAGAGGCTCCGGCGCTCCGCAAGGCGCCTCTTTCGGCCTTGCTGATGGGCGGGGTGGTCGGCAGCGTGATCCTGGGGTTGGCGCCGATCTATGTGGCGGCGGTGGCCGGCGCGGTGCTGATGGTGCTCACGCGTTGTCTCACCATGGACGAGGCCTACCGCTCGATCGAGTGGCGCGCGGTCTTTCTGATCGCCGGGATGCTGCCGCTCGGGCTGGCGTTTCAGCAGACCGGCGCCGCCGAGCTGGTGACCACCAGCATCGTGGGTGCGATCGGCGGGTTCGGGCCGAGGGTACTGATCGCGGGTCTCTACGTTCTGACGGCGCTGGCCGCGCAGATCATGCCGACGTCCGCGGTCGCGATCCTGGTCGCGCCGCTGGCGGTCAATACCGCAAACGACCTCGGGTTGTCACCCCACGCTTTGATGATGACCGTTGCGCTCGCGGCCTCGGCCAGCTTTATGAGTCCGGTGGCGCACCCGGCCAACGTCCTGATCATGGGGCCGGGCGGCTACCGTTTTGTCGACTACATCAAGGTCGGGCTGCCGTTGACTCTGGTGTGTCTCGTGGTGACGCTTTTGGTGCTGCCGTTGGTGTGGCCGTTGGCTCCGTAGACGGGTCAACGGCCGGGCTATACTGAAAAAGCGCGGTATGACCACGGCGAGACCATCCGGCTCCGGCGAAGACGGGAGCGCCATAAGGTTTGTACTGGACGGCGAGGTTCAAACCGTTCGTGACCTCGACCCGAGCACCACCGTGCTCGACTTTCTGCGCGAGACGTTGCGCAGGACCGGCACCAAGGAGGGCTGCGCGGAAGGCGATTGTGGCGCGTGCACAGTGGTGCTGGGCGAGCTCGACGGCGACCGCGTCAAGCTGCGGGCGGTCAACTCCTGCATCCAGTTCGTTCCGACGCTGGACGGCAAGGAGCTCTTCACGGTGGAGAGCTTGAAGGCTGCCGACGGCACACTCCACCCGGCGCAGGCGGCCATGGTCGAGTGTCACGGATCGCAGTGCGGCTTTTGCACGCCGGGCTTTGTGATGTCGCTGTTCGCTCTCTACAAGTCGGAGCCGCAACCCACCCGCGCGCGGATCAACGATGTGCTGGCCGGCAACCTCTGCCGCTGCACGGGGTATCGACCGATCGTGGAGGCGGCCCAAAAGATGTACTCCGGCGGCAACGGGGCGAGTTCCTCCTGGGCGCATCGTCCCTTCGATGCGGACGATCCGGCCTCACCGGACGAGGCGGAAAGAGTGGAGCGCTTGCGCGCGATTCGCCGCCAGGGGACCCTCGAGGTCGGCGGACCCGACCTCGCCGGCGGGCGGAGGACGTACTACGCTCCGACCCGGTTGGCCGACCTCGCCGACCTGGTCGAGCGGCATCCGGAGGCCCATATTCTGGCCGGCGGCACCGACGTCGGCCTGTGGGTGACCAAGCTGCATCGGGATCTCGACACGATCCTCTACATCGGGGACGTCGAGGAGTTGAAGACCCTCGAAGCCGGCGACACCCATCTCGAGATCGGAGCCGCGGTCACGGTGACCGAGGCCCGCGAGCTGATCGGGCGCCACTTTCCCGACATGGGAGAGATGTACCGGCGCTTTGCCTCGCCGCCGATCCGCAACGCCGCGACCCTCGGGGGCAACGTCGCCAACGCGTCCCCGATCGGCGATTCGATGCCGGGTCTGATCGCGCTCGGCGCGACCCTGGTGCTGCGGCGGGGGCGGAAGACTCGCGAGCTGGCGCTGGAGGATTTCTACCTGGCCTACCAGAAGACGGCGCTCGAGCCGGGGGAGCTGGTGGAGCGGATCCGCGTCCCCCTCGAGCCGGCCGATCGGATTTTCAAGACCTACAAGATCTCCAAACGCTTCGATCAGGACATCTCGGCGGTCTGTGGCGCGTTCTCGTTCCGATCGATCGAGAGGCGGCTGAGCGACGTGCGGATCTGTTTTGGCGGAATGGCGGAGATCCCCAAGCGGGCCGAGGGGTGCGAGGCGGCGCTCGAAGGCCGGAGCTGGGACGAGTCGACGTTGATTGCCGGCATGGAGACCTTAGACCGCGACTTCCAGCCCATCCGCGACCTGCGGGCCAGCCCGGAGTACCGTCGACTGGTAGCGCGCAACCTGCTCCGCAAGGCCTTTCTCGAGACCTCGGGCGAGCCCACGGGGTGGAGGGGAGAGACGCGTGTCCTCGAGCACCAATATGCCTGACCCGGCGCGCGGCCACGTCGGCGCTCCCTTGCCGCACGAGAGCGCGCATCTCCACGTGACCGGAGAGGCGCGCTACACCGACGACATTCCCGAGCCCGTCGGCACGCTCTACACGGCGATCGGGATGAGCGAGCGCGCCCACGCCCGCGTCCTGTCGATCGATCTCGAGCCCGTCAGGGCCGCGCCCGGAGTGGTCGACGTCATCACCGCGGCGGACCTGCCGGCGGCCAACGATCTGGGCGGGCCGGTGAAAGACGACCCGATCCTGGCCGACGGACTGGTCCAGTACGTCGGCCAGTCGGTCTTCGCGGTGGCGGCGAGGAGCACTGCGCTGGCGCGACGGGCCGCGCGGCGGGCGGTGATCGAATACCAGGAGCTCGAGCCCATCCTGGACATCGACACGGCGCTCGAAAAAGAGTCGTTTGTCCTGCCGACCGCCCGGCTCTCGCGGGGTGACTCGAAGACCGCGATCAAAGACGCGCCGCACCGGCTCGAGGGCCGGTTTCGATTTGGCGGCCAGGACCAGTTCTACCTCGAAGGACAGATCGCCTTTGCGATTCCCAAGGAAGACGGCGACATGCTGGTCTACAGCTCGACCCAGCACCCGTCCGAGGTTCAACTGGTCGTCGCGCACGCGCTCGGCAAGACCGCCAAGGACGTGGTGGTCGAATGCCGCCGGATGGGGGGCGGCTTTGGTGGCAAGGAGACGCAGCCGGCACTCTTCGCCGCGATCGCGGCGGTGCTCGCCAGCCGCACCGGCCGCCCGGTCAAGGTTCGGCCCGACCGGGACACCGACATGGTGATGACCGGCAAGCGCCACGGTTTTCGGGTGGACTACGACGTGGGTTTTGATGACCGGGGCGAGATCCGGGGGATCGATTTGGTGCTGGCGTCCAACTGTGGGATGTCGGCGGACCTGTCGGGACCGGTCAATGACCGCGCCATGTTCCACGCCGACAATGCGTACTACCTGGAGAACGTGTCGATCACCTCCCACCGTTGCAAGACGCACACGGTGTCGAATACCGCCTTCCGCGGTTTTGGCGGACCCCAGGGCATGATGGCGATCGAGTGGGTGATCGACGAGATCGCCCGTTATCTCGGGGTCGACCCGCTGGAAGTGCGAAAGAAAAACCTCTACGGTGTCGGCGAGCGCAACTTGACCCCGTACCGGATGACCGTCGAGGACAACGTTCTGCCCGAGATCATCCCCGAGCTCGAGAACACTTCCGGCTATCGCGCTCGCCGCGAAGAGATCGACGCCTTCAACGCCTCGAATGACGTGCTCAAGAAGGGCCTCGCGCTGACCCCGGTGAAGTTTGGGATCTCGTTTACCGCGACCCACTTCAACCAGGCCGGCGCGCTCCTGCTCGTCTACTCGGACGGCACGGTGCATCTCAACCACGGCGGCACCGAGATGGGGCAGGGCCTGTTTACAAAGGTCGCTCAGGTCGTCGCCGAGGAGCTCCAGATCGACATCGGACGGATCCGCTGCACCGCCGCCGACACCTCCAAGGTGCCCAATGCGTCGGCCACGGCGGCCTCCGCCGGCTCGGATTTGAACGGCATGGCGGCGCTCGCCGCGGCACGTACCGTCAAGGGGCGGCTGGCGGAGTTCGCCGCCGCCGAGTACGGCGTCCCGGTGAAGGAGATCGTCTTTCGCGACGACGAAGTCCACACGGGAGGCGAGAAGGTGGGGTTCTCGGAGCTCGCCGAGCGCGCCTGGCTGGCCCGGGTGTCGCTCTCGGCCACCGGGTTCTATCGCACGCCCAAGATCCATTACGACCGCGAGACGCTCACCGGCCGGCCCTTCTACTACTTTGCCTGCGGTGCTGCGGTCTCCGAAGTCGTGATCGACGTCCTGACGGGTGAGTACAAGGTCGTTCGGGTCGACATCCTCCACGACGTGGGCAAGTCGCTCAACCCGGCGATCGATCTGGGGCAGATCGAGGGCGGTTTTATCCAGGGGATGGGCTGGCTCACCACCGAGGAGCTTTGGTGGAACGCAAAAGGCGAGCTCCAGACCCACGCGCCGTCGACCTACAAGATCCCGGCGGCGAGCGATGTGCCCGAGGTCTTTCGCGTCGATCTGCTGCGAACCGGGCGCAACAATGAGCCGACCATCCACCGCTCCAAGGCCGTGGGTGAGCCCCCTCTCATGCTGGCGATCTCGGTTTTCCACGCTCTCAAGGACGCGGTATCAGCGGCCGGGGCAGCCGAGGCAGTGGGCGAGCACCGGGCGAGCCCGCGCCTCTACGGACCGGCGACGCCCGAGGCCGTGCTTGTGGCGGTGGAAGAGCTCAAGAAACGGCTGGCCGCGGCCGCGCGGACTGCCGACGGATGAAGTCGGCGCGGGGATGAGCACGCTACACCGCGGGCATATCTTTCATTTGACCGGCCGCCCCGACATCGGGGAGGCCGTCGACGCGCTGGTGGAGATCCCGGACGGCGCTCTGCTGGTCGACGACGGCGGGAAGATCGAGTGGTGCGGCGAGTTCGCGGACCGGCCCCGGGGCGTGGCTCCGGTCGAGGTGGTGGACCACGGTGGCGCCTTCCTGCTCCCGGGGTTCATCGACACCCACCTCCATTTCCCGCAGGTCCATTCGATCGATGCCTACGGCGGCGGCCAGCTTCTCGAGTGGCTCAACGAGTGCATCTTTCCGGCGGAGGCGCGTTTCGAGGACGAGGAGTTTGCCGTCGGCGGCGCGCGCGAGTTCTGCCGCCGGTTGATCTCCGCCGGCACCACGACCTCGCTGGTTTTTGGCTCGGCCTTCCCGGTAGCGCAGGACGCCCTCTTCAACGAATACCATCGCCGGGGGCTGCGCGGTGTCATCGGGCGGGGGATCCAGACCGTCGGGCCAGACGCCGCGCGGCCGCTTCTCACCAGCGAGGAAGACGCCATCCGGCTGACGCAGGACGAGATCGAGAAGTGGCACCCGAAAAATGACGAAGGGGCCCGCGATGCGTTGGTGTTTGCCGCGGTGGTGCCGCGTTTCTCGCTGTCGGTCACGCCCAAGACCCTGGCGGCTCTGGGCGAGCTGTATGCGTCCGTCCGGGGCCGCGGCGTCTATTTCACGTCACATTTGAACGAGGACAACCGGCCGGGCGACGGCGAGGTCGCGGCCGTGCTCGGTGCCTACGGCGTCGAGACCTATCTCGACACCTACGACGGACGATTTCTGCCCGGTAGCCAAAGAGGCGGGAAGAGCCTGCTCGGCAGACGCAGCATCATGGCGCACTGCGTCCACTGCCAGGACTCCGAGCTCGAACGAATGGCCGAGACCGGGACCTCGGTGGCGCACTGTCCGGCGAGTCAACTCTTTCTCGGTGCCGGCACCATGCCCTGGCGCCGTACGGTGGCCTCCGGGGTCAACATCGCCGCCGGTACGGACATGGCCGCGGGCGACACCTGGTTCATCCCGAGCGTGCTCAATGCCGCCTTCAAGGTCCACCTCAGCGAGCCCGAGGAGCCGGCGGCGCTGCACCCCGCGGAGCTTTTACACCTCGCCACCGTAGGGGGGGCGCGGGCCCTCGACATGGAAGACCGGATCGGCAACTTCGATCCCGGCCGCGAGGCGGACATGGTGGTCATCGATCCCGCGGCCTGGGAGCCACTGGCCAACACCCTCGAATGGGGTCTGACCCCAGAGGACCCGCAAAAGCGCAGCCACGCCCGGCTTTTTACCGTCCTGATGGCATCGAACGAAACTGCGCTGACCGGGACCTGGGTACGCGGCCGTCGGCTGAACGGCTGACGCCCGCCGAATACGTTCGAGCTCCGTTGTGAGAAAATCCGCGGGCTTTCGGATGGGCCAGCACGACGATCTCGACGCCACGCGGACGCTCGCGTCTCCCGTGCCGGAATCGCCGCGAGGAAAAGGCGAACGCTTTCTTCCCGGCGCGGTCCTGGCCGAACGGTATCGGGTCGTCGGTCTGGTTGGCCGCGGGGGCATGGGTGAGGTCTATCGCGCCGACGACCTCAAGCTGGGCCAGGCGGTGGCGCTGAAGTTCCTTCCGTCGGAGGTCGAGAGCGACGAGGACAGGCGAGAGCGCCTCTTTGCCGAGGTACGCGTGGCTCGGCAAGTGGCGCACCCCAACGTCTGCCGTGTCTTTGACGTGGGCGAGGTCGACGGCCAGCCCTTTATCTCGATGGAATACGTGGACGGAGAGGATCTCGCCTCGCTGCTTCGACGCATCGGGCGCCTGCCCCGGGAGAAAGCGGTGCAGATCGCCCGGCAACTCTGTGCCGGGCTGGCAGCGGCGCACGATCAGGGAATCCTCCACCGCGATCTCAAGCCGGCCAACGTGATGATCGACGGCCGTGGCCGGGTCCGAGTGACCGACTTCGGGCTCGCGGGTCTGGCGGGCGGGTTTACAGGCGCCGAGACCAGGGCTGGGACGCCGCTCTATATGGCGCCCGAACAGCTCGCGGGCGAGGAGGTGTCGGTCCGGAGTGACCTATATGCACTGGGGTTGGTGCTCTACGAGCTCTTTACCGGCGAGAGACCGTTTGGTGACGCCGCTAGAGCGAAACCCGGGGACTCGCGCGGCGACAGCGAGCCCACCCGACCGTCGAGTCACGTCGAGGGTCTCGATGCCGCGGTCGAGTCGGCGATCCTCCGCTGTCTCGAGCCCGCACCGCGCGACCGCCCAACCGGCGCGCTGGCGGTCGCCGCGGCGCTTCCTGGCGGCGACCCGTTGGCGGCCGCGCTGGCGGCGGGCGAGACGCCGTCTCCCGAGATGGTCGCCGCGGCGCCAACCGAGGGGACCTTGAGGCCGGGAGTCGCGGTTGCGTGGCTGGCGACCGCGGTCGTCCTTCTCACGCTAGTGCTCTTGGCCTTTGCCAAATTCGGCCTGGGTCTCGGCGAGAAGCCGCCGGCGGTTCTCGTGGACCGCGCCGAACAGACGCTCGAGGCGCTGGGCTATGGAGACCGGGCTCGGGACAGCGCCTTTGGCTACTATTTCGATCCCGGCCATGTTCTGTACCTCGACGAGCTCGATACGGAAACCTACCGGCGTGTCGTGACCGAGAATCCTGACGCGGCGATCCGTTTCTGGTATCGCGCCAGTCCCGACTGGTTGGTGCCGCACAAACGGATGGTCGTCAGACGGGATGACCCTCCGCTGGATCTCCCCGGCATGACCTTGATCGTGCTGGACTCCGACGGCCGGCCCCATCACTTCGAGGCCGTGCCCGATCGGGAGGGCCCTACCGGGAGTGGGAGGTTCGACCCGCGAACCCTGTTTTCCACCATCGGGCTCGACGCCGCCTCGTACGAAGACGCCGTCGGTGAGGCCAGACCGCCTCGGTTTTACGCCGACGGTTTTGGCGCCTGGAGGGCGCGTGACCCCGCGGCGAGTCTAGCGGCCCAAAAAGTGGAGGCGGCGTGGAGGGGCGGGAAGGCGACATCGGTCCGGGTGGCCGGATCCTGGCCGGAGAGCCAGGATCGAGAGGTGTTGACCCGCCCGGGGCCCCTCTTCGCGGTTCTTTTGCTCGTCCTGCAAATCATCATTCTGGTCGCGGGTCTCTTGCTCGTGCGTCGCACTCTGGCCAGCGGTCGCGGCGACCGGCGAGGCGCGGTCCGGCTGGCGGTCTTCTTCTTTGGGCTCGGCTTGCTGATCGACGTGCTTCTGATCCACCATACGCCGACCCGCGCGGAGTTTGGCCTCCTGTGGCGCGCCATCGCCATGAACTGTCTGCTCGCGCTGGTCGTTTGGGCCCTGTATCTGGGGATCGAGCCATTCGCCAGACGCCGATGGCCCAAGCGGATCATCTCTTGGACGCGTCTGTTGGCCGGCCGTTTCCAAGACCCGCTCGTGGGTCGTGACCTCCTCATTGGAACCGCCGCCGGCTGGGGGCTGGTTCTGCTTCCATGGATCGACAGTTGGATCCGGTCCACACTCAGCGGCGAGCCCGTCATCGGTTTTCCGACAGGCCCGGGAATGGCGGTGGGGCTGGCCAGGCCCACCGCCGCGGCGCTCAATGCTCTGGGGGTTGGGACCCTTCTGGGTCTCGGTCTGCTGGTCTTGCTGCTGGCGCTGTCGATGCTCCTGCGAAGCGACAAGCTCGCGGGGCTGGTCTTTTGGGCGATGATGACAGTGGGGTTCGCCGCGGCTCAGCAGGACTTCGGAGCCATTCCACTGGCGGCGGCGCTCTCGCTGGGCATCCTTTTGTTGCTTTGGCGTGGAGGGCTGCTGCTGACCGTCGCCGCGTTCCTGGCGATTCACATTCCGGTTTTTTCGGTCTTCTCCTTCGAGCCGGGAAGCTGGTACGGCCCGCAAGCCCTCGGCCTGGCGGCTCTCGGGCTGGCCCCCGCGGTCTTCGGGCTCATCGTCTCGATCGATCGGCGGCCCTCGAGACTTTCGGAGCAGAGAATCTAGCGACCGAGGAGGCCGTGTCCACGCCGCAAACCAGCCGACCGATCTACGGTCTGGAAGACCGTCCCGAGCTCCCGAGAGCGGTCGTGCTGGGAGCGCAGCACGTTTTGACCATGTTCGGCGCCACGGTGAGCGTGCCGTTGCTCTTCGGACCGGTCATGGGCATGAGTCCGGCCGAGATCGCCCGGCTGATCTCGGCCGTGATGCTGTGCTCGGGTCTGGCGACGCTGGTGCAGACGACCATTGGATCGCGTCTGCCGATCGTGCAGGGAGTCTCGTTCTCCTTTCTCGGCGCGTTCTTTTTCATCATCGGTTCGGTCGGCGCCGAGGCGGCGGCGGCCGGCGTGCCGGTCGGTCCGTTGGCGATGCGCTACATCGCCGGAGCCGTCATCCTGGGCGCCCTGGTCGAGATCACCGTCGGCTTTAGCGGTTTGATCGGCTTTTTGCGCAAGGCACTGTCTCCGGTGGTTATCGGGCCGGTGATCATGTTGATCGGTCTGGCGCTGTTTATGCACGGCGCGCCCAAGGCCGGAACACACTGGCCCATCGCCGGGCTGACCATCCTGCTCATCATCGTCTTCTCTCTGGTTCTGGCGCGGTCAAAGAGATTGTTTCGTCTCTTCCCGATCCTGATCGCGGTGCTGTCGGTGACACTCCTGTGCTACGTCCTCTCCCGAGTGGGGGTCTTCCCGGAGGGGCACCCTTCGCACGTCAGCCTCGCCGCGGTGGGGGACTCCCAGTGGGTCCGATGGACGCCCCGCGAGCTGATCTTTCCCTGGGGTGCCCCCAAGTTTCACCTCGGTTTCTTTCTCGCCATCCTGGCCGGTTATCTGGCCTCGATGATCGAGTCGGTGGGCGACTACCACGCCGTGTCGTACATGTCGGGCGCCGGGGACCCGAGCTCGAAGCAGCTCAATCGTGGCATCGGCTCCGAGGGCATCGGCTGCCTGCTGACCGGCGTTCTGGGTGGCTTTGCCTCGACGTCTTACTCCGAGAACATCGGGCTGATCGGTCTGACCAAGGTGGCGTCGAGGTGGGTCGTTCAGGTCGGGGGGATCCTTCTGGTGCTGCTGGGCATTTTTGGCAAGTTCGGCGGCTTTGCGGCCTCCATCCCGGGGCCGGTGGTCGGCGGTCTCTACTGCGCGCTCTTTGGCCTGATCGCCGCCGTCGGTGTCCAGCAGCTCGCCAGGGCCGATCTGTCGAGTGACCGCAATCTGTTGATCTCGGGTTTCTCGCTTTTTATGGGTCTGTCGGTGCCGGCGTACTTCTCGGCCAGGGCAACCGTTGGGGCGCTCGGGCCGGGCCAGACCCTGGCGCTCTACAAACCTACTGCTGAGGGATTGTTGGCGGCGTTGCCGGAGACCCTTGGAGGGATCGTCGCCTCGATCGGCTCGACCGGGATGGCGGTGGCCGCCATTCTCGGCATCCTGCTCGACAATCTGATCCCCGGGACCAGCGAGGAAAGGGGGCTCGGTCCGAGCCTGTTGGTCCCCGAGGCGGGCGACCTGGGCGTGGGAGACGATGGTGAACGGCCGGATGGAACGGGAAAAAGGGGGGTCTCGTAGTGGTCGAGAGGATCAACCGGCCAAAAGCACTCGCCGCGGCCTGCGCGCTGGCTCTCACGCTTCCCGTCGCCAGCTCGGTCTCGGCGGCCATCTGGAGCAACACCGAGCTCCACCTGCAATTTGGCACGCTCGACACACCGAGCTTCGCCGGCGGTGGTGACAAAAGCACGTTGATCTTCACCCTGCAGCACGCCAGCGGCTGGAAGTATGGCGACAACTTCTTTTTCTTCGACGTCACCTCGGCCGAAGGCGGCGGTTTCAACGACAACGACACCTATGGCGAGTGGTATTCGTACTTCAGCACCCGCAAGCTCGCCAAGAAGGAGGAAATGAAAGGGGCGCTCAAGGACGTGCGCCTCATCGCCGGATTCAACTGGGCCCCCGACGCCGACGCCATCAAGTATCTGCCCGGGATCGGGTTGTCCTGGAACGCCAAGGGTTTTGCGTTTCTCAACACCGACATCACGCTCTATATCGACGACTCGGTCGGGATCGCGGGTGGGGGGAGCGCGCCCAGCGAGGACGACACGTTTATGTTCGACGTCAACTGGGCCTATCCCATCGGCAAGAAGGGCAGCATCGAGGGCCACGCCGAGTACATCGGCGAGCGCACCAACGAATTCGGTGGCAAGGTCGAGGCCTGGATCCTGGCGCAGCCGCAGTTCCGCTACTTTCTCACCGAGAGCATCGCGATCGGCATCGAGGTTCAGTACTGGATGAACAAGCTCGGCGACGGCGCCACCGATGAGAGCGCCGTCCAGGGCCTGCTGGTCTGGAAGTTCTAGCTAGCCCTAGGGACCGGGCCGGACTCGCCGAGCGAGCCAGACGATCACGGCGGCCACGACAACGGTCGGTGGACCCTCGCCCCAGGTCCAGGCCGCCGGCAGCCCGGCGGCGAGGTCGATCCCGAAGAGCGCGACACCCAGAAAAGCGGTGAGCCAGCCGACAAAGGCGATCAGGTCGCGGTAACGCCGGACGTTGAGTCCGAGATAGATCGTCAGCGCGCCGATCAAGGCGTAGACCGCCGACAGCGAGCGGGTGAGGTATTGGGCGAGCGGGGTCTCCGCGAGCGGCTCGAGCCCGAGCCAGTCATTGCCGGCCTGCATCCACGAGAACGGCATCACCATGGGGATGACGGCGGTTGCGGCGAACACGCCGAGGACGATCAACAGCCACCGGAGGACGGTTTCCGCTCGTTCGGGTCGCATGAAGGGAGGATACGCTCACCGGGCGTGGAAGTTGAAACAAGGATATTTCCTTGCTAAAGTAAGGATACCATGTCGAAAGTCACCAGCAAGCTCCAAGTCACGATTCCCAAGGCGCTGGCAAAGGAATACGGCATCGAGCCGGGGGACGAGATCGAGTTTCGGCCCGCGGGTCCCGAGATTCGGGTGGTGCCGCCGCGAGCCGAGCAAAAGCGCCTGAGCCTGGCGGAGCGCCTTCGGCTCTTTGATGAGACGACGGCTCTTATTGAGGAGCGCGCCAAGGAGCTGTCGCTTCAAGAATCGGTGGAGGACCGTGGCTGGACTCGTGAGGAGCTGTACACCCGGGGGACACCGCCCCGACCGCTGGTCGGCGATTCCGCCTCGGACGGTCTCGTAGAAGACCCGGACCGCGAGAACAAATGACCGCCCTCGTCGACACCAACGTCCTGATCTATCGCTACGACCCACGGTCTCGCTCCAAGCGGACCGCGGCTGCGCGGCTTCTGAGGCTGGGACTGGCCGGTGACGAGCTGGTGCTTCCTCACCAAGCTCTCATCGAGTTTGTCGCCGCCACCACAAGACCGCGAAATGACCTCGGTGGCGCGCCCCTCTTGGAGAGATCGGCGGCGTACCGCGAAGCCGAGAAGCTAGTTGCGGAGTTTCCGATCCTCTATCCGGACGACGCCGTCTTCAAGACAGCTCTTCGCGGCGTAATGACGTATCAGCTTTCCTGGTTCGACGCGCACCTCTGGGCCTATGCGGAGGTCAACGGGATCGATGAGATCTTGTCGGAAGACTTCGAGCACGGGCGGCGTTACGGGTCGGTTCGGGTGCGCGACCCCTTTTTGGAGGCAGCGGATGAAGTCCACGAACTGCCCCCGCTGTACGAGGCCGGCCCGGAAAAAGCCAGCGAGCGTGCCGGGTGGCCCATCCGGGGGTACGCGCTCGGTCACGAGCCCGGAGCAAACCTCCGGGATTCGACGACGGCCGGGGAGCGGCTTGCGATGATGTGGGAGCTGGCGCGCCAGTCGTGGTCGCTGGCGGGCCGGCCGTTGCCAGAATACCCTCGCAACCGAACGCCCGGCAGAGTGATTCGATCCTTTGTATGACTCACCGGTCCGGGTTGAACGAGGACTTTCTCGATATCCTGCGTGCCTTGGTCGAGGCCGGTGTCGAGTTCCTCGTCGTGGGGGCCCACGCCATGGCGGTACACGGCGTGCCGCGGGCAACGGGCGACCTGGATCTGGTCGCACGTCCCTCTCGGCCAAACGCGGCTCGAGTCATCCGCGCGCTGCGCGCGTTTGGTGCTCCGATCGACACTCATGGAGTGACGCAGGCAGATTTTGAAGTGCCGGGCAGGGTCTATCAACTCGGCTTGCCCCCACGCCGCGTCGATCTTCTGACGACCCTCACGGGCGTCGACTTCGAGGAAGCTTGGGCCTCGAAAGTTTTTGTCGACGTCGAGGGGATGGCCATTCCGTTTCTAGGCCTCGATGCGCTGCGACGGAACAAGGCGGCGACCGGGCGCGAGCGGGATCTGCTCGATCTCAGACTGCTTGGAGAGGCAAGGACCGACTAACCGACTCTTAACGCCGGCGACAATCCATCGACTTCAAGCCGCCGGCAACTCGACCATCACCCGCGTCCCGCCGCCCTCGCGTCCGTGCGCCGCGACCGAGCCTCCGTAGCTCTCGGCGATGGTCTTGACGATGGCCAGTCCCAGCCCGGCGTGCTGGCGCGATCGGCCCTCTTCATCCGGCCGGTAGCTGAAAAAGCGCCGAAAGACGGCGGCCCGATGCTCGGGTGGGATCCCCGGACCCCGGTCCTCGACGCTCAGGCGCCGCCGGTCGCCATCGGCCTCGACCCGAACGTCTACCTTTTGGCCGTCGGGCGAGAAGCTCAGGGCGTTCTCGAGCAGGTTCTCGATCACCTGGGTCACGCGTTCCGGAGACGCCGCGACCGAAGCGGGCTCGCTGGGAGGGTGGAAGCGAATCCGTCCGTTGACCTCTGAGCGCAGGTTGAAGCCGTCGACGATCCGTTTTGCCAGCTCGTCGAGGGGGAAGTCCCGGACCGGCTCCTCTTCGAGCTGTGCGTCGATCGAGGTGATCTCACGCACTTCTGAAAGCAGGCGCTCCATGCGCGCGACCTCGCGCTGGACGATGTCGAGAAACCGGTCGCGCTCCTCGCGGGTCTCGGCTTCGGAGAGCAGCTCGGTCGCGGTGCGCACCGCGGTGAGCGGGTTCTTGAGCTCGTGCGAGACATCTGATGCGAACGACTCGATGAACTGAATGTGGTGCTCGAGCCGGTGGGTGAGGCTTTCGAGCGCCCGTGCCAGATCCCCGATCTCTCCCTTTTTCTTGGACCCCTTGAAGTGTCCGCGCAGCCGTCCGCGCCGATCCACGATCTCCTTCGCCTGCCGGGCCAAACGCCGCAACGGCCGGGCGATGGTGGTCGCGACCAGCAGGCTCAAGATCACCGCGACGACCACCGTCGCCAGGAAGATCTTGAACACCCCCAGACGGACTTCATAGAGGGCTTCCAGAATCCGGAAGGTGGACTGCGAAACCAGGACCACCCCGACGACGTCGCCGGACCGGCGGATGGGCAAGGCGCTATAGAGCGTGACCGAGCGTTGGCCTCCGGCCGAGATGCGGGTTGCCGCTCCATACCGACCGGCCAAGGCGGCGATTACTTCCCGTCCCTCGAGAAAATTGGAGGAAGAGTAAAACGCTACGTCGCCCGCGGGCGCGGGCCGCCGGAACCGGCGTGGCACCAGACGAATGAGCGTCGCGCCGGCACGGTAGAGCGCCGCGTCGCGGAGCGAGCGCTCGTCGGCCGCGGCGTCGCCGTCCGCTTGCGCGCGCGGCCCGAGCAGACTGGAGTCCGCCAGCAGCAGGCCGTCGCGGTCGATCACCCTCAGGCGCGCGTCGGTGCGCCGCTCGAGACGTTTGAGCAGAGGACCGGCCTGGTCGCGCCAGGCTTCCTCCTGGCCCGAAAGCGCCGCCGCCAGCGATCGCCCCTGTTGCACCATCGAGCGTTCCTGCGCGGCGAGCATCTTGCGCTCGTAGGTGTCGAGGTAGAGAAATCCCGCGGCCGGTAGAAAAACCAGCAGTAGGTTGAACGCCAGCAGCCGCAGGGTGAGCGGCGACAGAAACCTCACCCCGGCTCAGTCCTCCCGGTAGCGGTAGCCGAGGCCGTAGACCGTCTCGATGGAAGAGAACTCGGGATCGGCCGCGGTGAGCTTCTGACGCAGCCGCTTGATGTGGCTGTCGATGGTCCGTTCGCTGACGTAGGCGTCGTAAGGGTAACCATCGCGCATCAAGTCGGCACGACTCTTGACATGGCCGGGCCGCCGCACCAGGGCTTCGAGGATGGTGAACTCGGTGACCGTCAAACGCAGCGGACGGTCACCCCAAGCGGCGGTGTAGCGGCGCCGGTCGAGCTCCAGTAGACCGACCGAGAGTTTGTCCTCCACGTTACTTCCCGAGATCGAGCTCTCCCGCAGGACCGCCAGGCGGCGAAACAGGACCTTGATCCGGGCGGCGAGCTCGCGCATCGAGAAGGGCTTGCACAGGTAGTCATCGGCCCCCAGCTCGAGGCCCAGGACGCGGTCGAACTCTTCGTCGCGCGAGGTCAGAAAGAGGATCGGCAGGGTTTCCGAGCGCGCGCGCAATCGCCGGCAGAGCTCGAGGCCGTCGATCCGTGGCATCAGGATGTCGAGGATCACCACGTCGGGGAGCCGCTCGCCAAAGGCGTCCCACGCCGCCGCCCCGTCGGCATAGGTATCCACGCGGTAGCCCTCCTTGCGGAGCGCAAAGCCGACCGTCTCCCGGATGTGCTCCTCGTCGTCGACCAGCGCCAGGTGACCGGTGGTCTCGGTCATCGCAGCCAATCTACCTTAGGAAACACCGGAAGATGGCGTTGCCATGATTTCGCCACAATCTTCCTCGGATCCTCCACGATCGTGCCGCGGCCGGTCCACGTCCGTCGGCTCTGATGACGCCATGAGAGAGCGACCCGACGTCTCGCCGACCGCATCGCACTCCGAAGTCTCGCTGGCCGCCGCCGCGGACCGGGGCCCGCTGTGGGCCTCGCCGTCGCGGCCGCGGCTCGACTACTTCACCGACGTCCCGAGGAGGATCTACGATGTTTGGAAATCGCGCTTGGATGACCCGCACGATTTGGATCTTGACGATTACTTCAACGGTCCTCGGCGGTCTTGAAGTCCGCGCGCAGCCGGTCCCCGAAGAACCAGTCGTTTGGGAGGCCGGTCAACCGGAGGAAGACTGCCTCGGCGACTTTGCGGATGAGGTCCTCGCGATCGAGCCCGGCGTCGCGCCCGGTGTCGAGCCCAGCGTCGGGGACGGAGCCGAGGACAGTGCCGTCGAGACCGCCAGTCCTCACGGAAGCGCCAACGCGTCTCACGCGCTCCAGACCGACCCTCCCGAGGGCGTCGGCCTCGACGAGGTACAGCACGCGGCCCTGCTCTTCTCGGGCGGGGCAGAGGGTACCTATCTGCCTGCGCCGGTTCTCGACACCGAATACGAGATCCGGGTGACCGGTCTCATTGTTCGCGCGCGAGTGACCCAGCGCTTTGTCAACACCGGCACCGGCTGGGCGGATGGACTGTATGTGTTCCCATTGCCCGAGTCGGCGGCCGTCGACCATCTCCTCATGACCGTCGGGGATCGGCAGATCGAAGGTCAGATCCAGGAGCGGCGCCAGGCCGAGCAGACCTATCGCGAAGCGCGCGACGCGGGACAGCGAGCCTCGCTGGTGCGCCAGCACCGGCCCAACCTGTTCACCACCGCGGTCGCCAACATCGGACCCTCCGAAGAGATCGTGGTCGAGATCGAATACCAGCAGGCGGCCCGTTACGACGCGGGTGATTTCAGGCTGCGCGTCCCCCTGGCGATCACGCCTCGCTTCACCCCACCGCCCAGCGGGAGGAACCTGCTGGCCGACGGTCGGCCCGGGCCGGGCTCCGCGGCGTTTGCGGTGTCTGGGATCGAACCGGACCCCGTACCGCCCGGCCCGGGCCTTGCCGGCGCGGTGGGGCGACACATGCGCCAGGTGAGCCTGACCGTGGATCTCGACGCGGGGATGCCGCTGTCCAGAATCGAATCGAGCTACCACCAGATTCTGGACGTCGAGTCCGGTCCCGGCCGTTACCTGATCACCCTGGCGCATCCCAGCGTTCCGGCCGATCGGGATTTCGAGCTGGTGTGGACCCCGGAGGTCGGCCGACTCCCCAAAACGGCCGTGTTCGCCGAGGAAATGGGAGGCGAGTGGTACGCGTTGCTGATGGTTTTGCCGCCGCCTCCGGCGGCTGCACCGAGTGTGCGGTTACCGCGCGACGTCGTCTTTGTTATCGACACCTCGGGTTCGATGAAGGGCGGCTCGATCGAACAAGCGCGCACCGCCCTGCTGTGGGCGCTCGACCGGCTCGAGCCCCAGGACCGTTTCAACGTCATCCGGTTCGACTCGACGACCGATCTCCTGTTCGACACCAGCCTGGATGTCGGCGCCAACAGCCTCGAAGCCGCGCGCCGCTTTGTCCGAGGTCTCCGAGCGGATAACGGCACCAACATGCTGCCGGCCGTGGCGGCGGCGCTCGCCGAGGAGCCCGTGCCGGGGATGCTCCGCCAGGTGGTCTTTATCACCGACGGCGCGGTGGGCAACGAGTCCGAGCTCTTCTCCTTCATCCAGCAGAACCTCGGCCGCAACCGACTGTTTACCGTCGGGATCGGGGCCGCACCCAACTCCCATTTCATGACCCGCGCGGCGCGCTTCGGGCACGGCACATTTACCAACGTCGGCAAGATCGAGGAGGTCGGCGAGAAGATGGCGGCCCTGTTTGGCAAGCTCGAGTCCCCCGTGATGACGGATGTCGCGGTCCAGTGGGACGATCCCGGCGCCGAGATCTACCCGGATCGCTGGACCGATCTCTACGTCGGCGAGCCGCTTCTGGCCGTGGCCAAGCTCGCACAGCCCGGCGGCGCGGTGGAGCTCTCCGGCCGGCTCGATGGGACCACCGGTTGGAGCGAGCGCATCGTTCCTCCCAAGGCACTCGCCGCGCGCGGGATCGAAAAGCTGTGGGGCCGGAGCAAGATCGACTTTCTGCTCGAGAGCCTGCACTTCGGTGCCGATCCCGAGACCACTCGGCAGAGCGTCATCGAGCTCGCCCTGCACCACCATCTGGTCTCGCGTTTCACCAGCCTGGTGGCGGTGGATCCGAATCGGACGGCACCGGCGCGCTCGGGCGGCCAGAATGCAGCCGCCACCGGCCTGCCGCAAACCGCGACCCCGGCGGCGGCACTGAGAATCGTTGGCTTGCTCCTGATGGCACTCTCTTTGGCCCTCCTGGTGGGGTGGAGGAGGCGGCCGTGGCGCGTCGGCACCCGGTCCTGAGCGTCGCCGCGGTTCTCGGCGCGACCGGGCTCTGCCTGGCGGCCGAGGGGTTTTGGATCCCGGCCAAGGCGGCGGTGGCGCAGGTGCTCCTGCGCCACGCTTGGGTCGACGCTCGGTCGGGCGTCGATCGGGCGCGGCCCTGGCCCTGGGCCGACACTTGGCCGGTGGCGCGGCTGGTGGCAAGCGAACACGAAGTCGATCTGGTGGTGCTCGCAGGGGCCAATGGCGGGAGCCTCGCCTTCGCCCCCGGACACATGAACGGCACCGCGCTGCCCGGCTCCGAGGGCACGGCCTTGATCGCAGGGCATAGGGACACCCATTTCGAGTTTCTGCGGCGATTGCGGCTCGGGGACCGGATCGAGGTCGAGACCCCGAACGGGGATTCGATCCCTTACGAGGTCAACGATCTCTCGATCGTCGATACTCGCTTGCCGCTCGTCCTGGAGATGGCGGGTGCCCCTTTTGAGCGCAACCTGTTGTTGGTGACCTGCTATCCGTTCGACACTCCGGTACCCGGCGGGCCATTGCGGTACGTGATCACGGCGGTGGCAGTAGCTTGACTCGAAAGGGGTTACCTTATATGGTAACCATATGTCGGGCCGAGTCAAGACGACCGTCTATCTCGACCGCGAGGAATATCGGGAGCTCAAGGCGATTGCCCGGACCGGTGACAAGACGCCGGCGGCTCTTATCCGAGAGGCCATTTCCGAGTACGCCGCGCGGCATGGCAAGCCGAGGAGCCCGCGATCCGTCGGTCTGGGGCGCAGTGGCCGCGGTGACCTGAGCGAACGGACAGACGAGCTGTTGGCGGGGATGGGCGCGGACGGTTGATCGTCGCCGATACCAGCGCGCTTGTCGCATTGATCGATGCCGACGATCGCCATCACGCCGCTGTGGCTCGTTTGTTCGAAGAGGACTCTGACTGGGTGCTGCCCTGGGCCATCCTGCCGGAGGTGGATTACCTGTTGGCCCGCCACGTCGGCTCGCGAGCACAGCGAACTTTTCTAGCGGACCTGGCCGAGAACGAGTTCATCGTCGAGTGGGGCCAGCCGGAGGATCTTTCCCGTGCCAGGCACCTTTGCGAGCGCTACGATTCCCTCGGCTTGGGTCTGGTCGATTCGAGTGTCATCGCTGTCGGCGAACGACTTGGCGTCACGGCTATCGCCACGTTGGACCTTCGACATTTCGGGGCGGTCGAGATCGCAGGCCGGCCACGGATTCTGCCTCGCGATCTCTGAGGTCGGCGGGTGGCTAGTTCGGGCCGCGCGGAAGCGCGAAAACAGCGGCGGCGAAGGAAGCGCATTGTTCGCCGAGTGGCGACGGTGGCGGGATTCGTAGCGGCGGCCTTCATCTACCTCAAGTACGCGCCCGACAACTACAACATCACCGCGCCGCTCGATCTGACCGACCGGCCGACCTTTGTCACCGAATGGAAGTTGCAGCTCGCTGACGCCGAGCGCTGCTACGAAGCCCTGGGCCGAGCCGGCGTTCGGTTCGAGCGTTTGCCCGACGAGGTCAAGGGCCCCGGCTGTGCTTTCAAGGACGTCGCACGCCTCGACCACTCCCTGGTCTCCTGGGGCCGGGACGTCACCCTGCGCTGCCCGATGCTGGCCGGCATCGCGATGTGGGAGCGTCACACGCTGCAGCCTGCTGCGGAGGAGCTCCTTGGATCCCAGGTGGCGCGCATCCGCCACTACGGGACGTACTCCTGCCGGAACGTCAACAACGCCAAGTATGGTCGCCGCAGCGAGCACGCCACCGCCAACGCCGTGGATGTTGCCGGCTTTGTGCTCGCCAACGGCGAGGAGATCAGCGTCCTACGAGATTGGGACCAGAACACTCCCAAGGGCCGCTTCTTGAAGCGCGTGCGCGATAAGGCATGCGACCGGTTCAACACCGTATTGAGCCCCGACTACAACGAGCTCCACCGCGACCACTTCCATTTCGACAACGGCGACTACGAGACCTGCCGGTGAGCGCCGGAGCAGGTCCCCACCACGCTATGGCAGCTTGAATTGGCCCGGGAGGCTGAGGTCGTCCGATAGGACGTCGTAGACCTCGTAGACGCCCAGCGTGGGCCTGTCCTTGTTCTCCAGGTTGACCTCCAGATAGGCGGTCACCGCGTCGTACCGGAAGGCGTCGAGATCGCGAACACGCCATGCCGGGACCGGTATGCGCAGCGCGCCGTTTCGCAACACCACCGAGAAACCGGGCGAGTCGAGATAGATCGGCATCCCCGGATGGGTCGGTGGCAGCGCAGCATCCAAGGCTTCGTCCACCACCTGGCGCACGGCGAGACCTCCCGGCACCCTCTCGTCGGGGACCAACACGACCCAGTGGCTGTGGAACACCATGCCGTCTTCGAGGTTCTTGGTGTCGCCATCGCCGTCCTCGTCCCAGAGTGGCGTGTCGTCGAAATCCGGATGTGACGTGGCGACAAGCGCCAGCGTTCCTTCGACGTCCGCAAAACCGACCTGGGCGGGTTTGAGGGTCGTTGGAAACACATAGGCGAGAACCGGAGCCCCTTGCATCTGGCCGGCCGGCTGTGGACGTGTGGCGCCGGCCCGGCCTGCCACCCGAAGCTCGAAGACTATGAGGTCCAGCTCGGCGTGGTAGTCCACCCGCGCGCCCTCCAAGACCAGATCCTCTGTCTTCTGGACCGGTTTCACGTGCGCCACGGCAGCGCTGGCGGTAGCGATTGCCAGAGCGAAGGTCGTCAAAACAGACAGCGTTTTCTTCTTTGCACTCATGTCTCCTCCTTGGGCGGCGCCCTCTTTATTAGTATCGAGTCGATACTAATTGAATGGCCCTGTTTGTCAAGACCCGTGTCGAGTCGATACACTTTGTTTGTGAGCTCGAGGATCTATGAATACCTGACCAGAATCGCGCGGCTCCTGCAGGCGGATGAGCGCGCCGGGGCGGCGGGACTCCAACCGGTGCAGCTACACGCGCTCGAGTATCTTGCTCATTGCAATCGGTATAGCGACCGGCCCGCCGCTGTGGCCGACTACTTGCGGATCACAAAAGGGACGGCGTCCCAGACCCTGGGTGTTCTCGAGAGTCGCGAGCTGATCGAAAAACGGGCCGACGACAAGGACCGTCGGATCGTGAGGCTCCGGATAACGCCCAAAGGACGCCGGGTCCTGAAGCGAGTGATTCCGCCACCGCTGTTGACCGAGGCCCTTGGTGAGCTCCGAACGCAGAGAAGGGAAGAGTTGTTTTCGGCTCTCGACGAGTTACTGCGACAGCTCCAGCGGGTCAACGAGGGGCGGACTTTTGGTGTGTGCCACACCTGCAGCCACTTTCTTCGCGAGAAAAGCGGCAAGTTTCGTTGCGGCCTGACGACGGAGCGCCTGTCCGCCGCCGATAGCCGCCGAATCTGCTACGAGCATCAGCCCGCAGCCTGATCTGGGCACCCCCTTTTTTCGAGAAGGGCAGGCTAGGGAACGATCGTCGTCCCGGCGCGGCCGTGGAGGGCGTCCTCGAGTCGGTCGGGGACGGTGATGATGACCTTTTTGCCCCCGTTCTCGAGAAAATCGACCGCCGCTTCCATCTTGGGCCGCATACTGCCGGCGGCGAACTGACCGTCGGTCAGATGGCGTCGAGTCTCCGCCACCGTCATCCGGTCGAGCCAGCGCTGACGGGGCGTGCCGTAGTCGAGGGCCACGCGCTCGACACTGGTCGAGACCAGGAAGATCTCGGCGCCCAGGGTCTTGGCCAGTAGACAGGAGGTGGCGTCCTTGTCGATCACCGCCGGACGGCCGGTCAACGAGCCGTCGGCGCCACGCACGACGGCAATGCCGCCGCCACCGCCCGCGATCACCACGGCGCCGCCATCGACCAGAAAACGGATGACCCTGGTTTCGACCACTTCGAGCGGCGTGGGCGAGGCGACGACCCGCCGCCAGCCGCGTCCGGCGTCCTCGGCCATGTCCCATCCGTCTTGCCGGCGGTGGACGCGTGCTTCCTCCTCGCTGTAAAACGGTCCGATCGGTTTGGACGGCGTAGCAAAGGCCGGGTCGTCCGGATCCACGATCACCTGGGTCACCAGTGCGGCGATGGGCAGATCGATCCCGCGCCTGCGGAGCTCGTTGTTGAGCGTTTGCTTGATCTGATAGCCGATCGCGCCCTGCGTGTCGGCGACACAGCTCTCGAGCGGCACCTGGTGAAGCTGGTCCTTGGCGAGCTCGGAGCGCAACAGGATAAAGCCGACCTGCGGTCCGTTGCCGTGAGTGATGATTACGCGGTAGCCCTCTTCGACCACCGCGGCGATGTGGTGGGAGGTCTCACCCGCCGCCTGGTACTGGTCGAGCACGGTCATGTGCTCGGCGTCGCGGATCAGCGAGTTGCCGCCGACCGCGATCACGACAAGAGGTCTCTTCCCGGTCGCCGTCATCCTGAAACGTTGATCCTACGCTGTCTGCAAAAGGCGAAAAAGGCCCGTCGCCCGTTTTGCTTCAGCGGCCGTTTGCGGTCGCCACGGGTACGCCGTCCGCGCCGAGCTTTGCCTCGGCCGGCCGCACCAGGACGAGGCGGCCATGCGGTCCCTCGATGGCCGTCTCAGTCAGCGCCGGCCACTGGTCGCTCCAGTAGCGATAGTTCTCGGGATGCAGAAATGCATAGTCATGTTGACGGGTCAGCCGGTTGCGGAGCCGGATGTTGGCGTACGAACGGTCGAGCGAGAGTCGGCCGATGCGTTCGAGCGTTTCATAGACGCCAAAAAACCGGTTGGCGCCGGGGAGACTCGGACTCACGACGACGTTCAAGGCCGAGTCTCTGTCGAACTCGCCGGCAAACGTGCGCCACGGGTAGAGGTAACTCTCGGCCCGCTGCCAGGCGTGCCGTGCCTTGAGCTCCCACGTGGCGCGCAAAAGTGACCCACCAAAGGCCAGCACCACCAGGCCCGTTACCGCCAGCAGGCGCAGCGGGACATCGCGGGCGAAAAACACCAGTGCAGAAATCAGAGCCAGGACCAGTAGGGGCCCGGCGACCAGATGCGCGAAGGAGTCGAGGGACGTCCAGTCGGTGGCGGCCAGCCACTCGGAAGGTAGGAAATCGGCCGGCGCCAGTCGTTGCGCCCGATAGGGCAGCACGACCCCGAACAGTACAAAGCCCAGACAGATCGCCGGGACAAAAAACCGCGGTCGGACGACCTCCCTCCATCGCAGCCGGTCGAGACCCAGGTAGTAAAAGCCCGCAGCCGCCAGCAGACAGCTCAGCGGGATCACCGGATAGAGATAGCGCATCAAAAAGACATAGGTCGCCCGGATGTGGATCACGATCAGCATCGTCAGGTAGAGCACCGGCAACAGATGGAGCAGCCGGATCTCGACCGGTCTCCTGGCGAGCGCGGCGAGCAAGGCCGAAAAAACCACCGCCAGTGCCAGATACTTGAACCCGCGGTCGTCGCTGGTGACCGGGCTTTTGCCACGCCAAACCACCTGCATCCATCCGTCGGAGTCACGCGTCTGTTGTGGCGCTTCGGCGAAATTGAGCGCGGCGACTTCCGCCTGGTGGCTCGGCCGAAGCCCAAAAAGCGGGTCCCCGAGCATCAAACCGTCGCAGACCGCCAGCAGGAGGAAGCCCGCCGCGAGCCCTCCCAGCCACCCGGTGGCCTTTCGGGGCACGCCACGCCAATGGAGCGCTCCGTTCTCGAATGGCAGGGCGGCGCCCAGCCACAGCAGAATCACACCGAGCTCTTTGGATTTGACCGCCCAGACCGTGAGCAGGCCGATCAGAAAGAAATGCCACTCCCAGCCCGGCGCCTCGCTCCGAGTCTGTCGGTGAAGGTAGATCACCACCGCCAACATCAAGAGGGTTCCGACGGTGAAGTCCGGCACCGCGCCCCCGGCGCGCAGAAAGAAGAGCGGCTGGCAGAGCAGCAGAAAGACGGCCGCGGCCAGGGTGAACATCCGCCGGTGCGGGGCGAGGACCCGGGTCGCCGCTGCCATACAGACGACGATCAGACCGAGCTGCGCCGACCAGAACAGCCGCGCGGCGGCAAAAGCGTCGCCCCCGGTCAGCCAGAAAAAGGGCTTGAGCAGATACACATGGGCATAGCGGTTCGCGACCCAAGCGACCTGACGGTTGAAGGCAGCGATGTCGAGATAGCGCACATCGTCGTAGCCGTAGGGACTGCCGGTGCGCGGATAGACCCACGCGACGACCAAGAAAAACAGACCGGCGAGGCCACCCGTCTCGAGCCAACGCCGCCGGCGGGGCGCCGCCGCCCAGGCCCGGATGCGTGCTCGCCACGTGCCGGGCTCTCGGCGGCGCAGCGTGACCCACGCCAGCAGCGCGGCCCCGATCAGGAAGGTCGTGGCCGCGGCCCGCCGGGCGGCGGGGTTGAGTCCCCCGAACCCCGCACGCACCGCTCCGGCGACCGGACCGGGTCGGTGGGGAAACAGAAGCCGGGGCGAGATCGGGCCCCGGGGCTTTCCGGGCGGCTTCCACTCGGTGGCAAACCGTATCGACTCGGCCGAGTGCGAGAGCTCGATCTCGATGGGGTGGACGCCGCGCGTCAGCCGCACACGGGCCGAGCGGGTGCGCGTATCGCTGTCGGCGCGCGGTGCTCGCCCCGGAACCCGCAGGATCTCCTCTTCCGCGATCCTCAGAGAGGCCGGATCGCTGGTGGTGATGCGAAAGGTGTGGATGCCGTCGGTCTCGGCGCGGACCCAGCCACGCCAACGAATGCCAAAAAAGCTCGGGTTGGTAAAGAACGCGTGGACTTGATGTGGCTCGATCGCCAGTGTCTGATCCACCCGACGATAGGCTGCGGGTTTTTCAAAGTCGGGTGACAGGGGGTGATAGCTGGCTTCCAGCCCCAGCCTGTCGGTGAAGCCGGCCCATGCCACCATCGCGCAGGCAATCGCGCCTGTGAGCCGTAA
Organism: Candidatus Multivoradales bacterium; assembly: GCA_965224065.1. Lineage (GTDB taxonomy): Bacteria > Acidobacteriota > Thermoanaerobaculia > Multivoradales > JAHEKO01 > JAOTZA01. Next base: position 1,186,525 of record CBDCYF010000005.1, on the reverse strand, counting down.
CCGAGCGCCCCAGCCCATGAGCGGACTCTACCCCGGGAGTCGGTCCTTTTTGGGGTGCGGCAGAGCGTCTGCATGAGACCATGGCGCCGAGACGATGCAGATCAGCGAGCCCATGACGATGGCGACCGACTACCTGTTGGCCGTCGTGGGGTTGGCGCTTGGGAGTCGTCTGCTGCTGTCGGGAAGCGGTCTCGGGCAGAGATCGCAGATGTTCCTGGGCGGGTCGTTTCTCGCGCTGGCTCTGGGAGCGTTTTTGGGGGGCACGGCGCACGGTTTCGCCGTGCCGCTGGGCGAGACCGGGCACACGATCGTTTGGCGCGCCACGATGGTGGTCGTCGGGTTGACCAGTTTTCTGTTTCTGGCGACCGCGGCGTTTGCCGCCCTGAAGGGAACCTGGCGTCGGGCGCTGTTCGGCTTGGCCGCGCTCGAGCTCGTCGTCTATGTCGTTTGGGTTCTCCGGGTGAGCGATGATTTCCGATGGGCGATCTACGACTACGTGCCGGCCATGCTGGCGGTCGGCCTTTTGATGGGTGGGATCTGGTTGCGCGGCGAGGCCGGCTTCGATGGAATCCGCTCGACGGGGGTAGGGGCCGGGCTTGCCCCGGCCCGAACGGCCGGCAGAGGCACCGGTTTAACGGCCGGCAGAGGCGCCGGCTGCTTCGAGGACCACGGTCATGGGGGAGCTTTTGGCGGGCTTGCTCTGGACGGTGGAGGCTTCCGGCCGGGCGCGACCCGGCGACGGGCGGCGGGGTGGATCGTGGCGGGCATTTTGGCTTCCTTTGTCGGTGCTGGCGTTCAGATGAGCGGGTTCGCGCTCCACCGCCATTTCAACCACAACGATCTCTATCACGTGATCCAGGCGGGCGCGCTTTACCTGCTCTTCCGGGGCGGAATGCTGTTGCGCGACGCTTGAACGGACACCGCTCCCACCGGCCGGAGGCCGAGATCGACCGCTCCGGCCGGCGTCCCGGTCGTGCCGCTTGTGCTCCGTTTCCGACCGTTTGCCGCCGGGGAGTAACCGACCGGGTCTATTCGACGTAAACTCCAATGCCCCAGGACGAGATCCCGGAAGAAAACATGAGTGAGATTAAGAGCAAGCTGGACGACCTGCGCATCGAGCGCGACGACGAAGAGCCCGAAAGCTCGCGCCCGTGGTGGTTGATCGTCACCCTTGGTCTTGTGGGGATTGCCCTCATCGGCTGGTGGCTTGGACGGCCGAAGGCGGCCGAGGTCCGAACCGCGGTGGCGCGCGAGGTGCAGCTCGGAGAAGAACAGACCGTGCTCAATGCTTCGGGCTACGTCACCGCCCGGCGACGGGCGACGGTGTCCTCCAAGGTCACCGGCAAGGTCACCGAGGTCCTGATCGAAGAGGGCATGGTCGTAGAAGAGGGCCAGGTCCTGGCGCGATTAGACGATTCCAATGTCGGCGCGGCGTACCGGTTGAGCGCCGCCCAGCTCGAGGCGGCGAAAAAAGCGGTGGAAGAGACTCGGGTGCGCTTGGCGCAGGCGAAGATCGACCTCGCCCGGGTGGAGAACCTGGTGCAGGACTCGATCGCCAGCCAGGCCGAGCTCGACGCCGCCGGCGCCGAGGTGGATTCGCTGGCCGCGCGTCTCGAGAGCCAGAGCGAGTCGGTGCGGGTGGCGGATCGAGCGCTGGCCTTGAGTCGTCAGACCCTCGACGACACGGTGATCCGGGCTCCGTTTGCCGGCGTCGTGGTGGCGAAAAACGCCCAGCCGGGGGAGATGATTTCGCCGGCGGCGGCGGGCGGCGGCTTTACCCGCACGGGGATCGGAACGATCGTCGACATGAGCTCGCTCGAGATCGAGGTCGACGTCAACGAGGCCTATATCAACCGCGTCAAACCGGGCCAGCGTGTCACCGCGACCCTCGACGCGTATACGGACTGGCAGATTCCGGCGAGCGTGATTGCGATCATTCCCACCGCGGACCGCCAGAAGGCGACAGTCCAGGTGCGGATCGGTTTCGACCAGCTCGATTCCCGGATCCTTCCCGATATGGGAGTCAAGGTGGCCTTCCAGGCGGGCGGTTCGGCCGGAACCGGTTCGCGGGTCGCCATCGCGCTGCCAAGGACCGCGGTACGGGAAGACAACGGGCGCGACGTCGTCTTTGTGATGGCGGACGGCCGGGTCGAGCGCCGCGCGGTCACTCTCGAACAGACCGCGGGTGAAGAAGCGATTGTTTTGTCGGGCGTCGCCGTGGGGGAGCGGGTGGTCCTCGAAGGGCCGCCCGATCTGGCCGACGGTGACGCCGTAGAGGAGATGAGCTGATGAGCGAAAGCAACGGAAATCTGGTCGGCGTCCGCGGTGTGGACAAGGTGTTTCGGCGCGGTTCGGAACGGATCCATGTTCTCGGCGGTCTCGACCTCACCATCCCCGCGGGGGAGTTCCTGGCGCTGATGGGGCCGTCCGGGTCGGGCAAGTCCACGCTGCTCAACCTGATCGGCGGTCTCGACCGCCCGACCGCCGGGGAGGTCGAGGTCGGGGGCAAGAGGATCGACAAGCTCTCCAACCGCAGACTGGCGGCGTGGCGAGCGCGTCACGTCGGGTTTGTCTTTCAGTTCTACAACCTGATGCCGGTGCTCAACGCCTCGCGAAACGTCGAGCTGCCGCTGCTTTTGACCAAGCTGGGGAAGAGCCAGCGCAAAAAGCACGTGGAGACGGCACTCGGGATCGTCGGTCTGTCCCACCGCACCAAGCACTACCCGCGCCAGCTTTCCGGGGGCGAGCAGCAGCGGGTGGGGATCGCCCGGGCCATCGTTACCGATCCGACGCTCCTGCTGTGCGATGAACCCACCGGCGATCTGGACCGCAAGTCGGGCGACGAGGTGCTGGAGCTGCTCCAGCTCTTGAACCGCGACCAGGGCAAGACCATCGTCATGGTGACTCACGACCCGCACGCCGCGGCGCGCGCGTCGCGGGTTCTCTATCTCGACAAGGGGCAGCTTTCGCAGGAGCCGGTCGAATGAAGTACCTGCGGCTGGTGCTGTCGAATCTCAAGCGCAAAAAGCTGCGCACGATCCTGACGATGCTGTCGATCCTGGTGGCGTTTTTGCTCTTTGGCTACCTGGCGGCGATCCGGGTGGCGTTTAGCGCTGGCATCGACGTCGCCGGCCAGGACCGTTTGATCGTGCGCCACAAGGTGTCGATCATCCAGATGCTGCCGCAGGCCTACAAGGAGCGGATGGAGAGACTCGAAGGAGTCGACTCGGCGGTGCACTTCACCTGGTTCGGCGGCATCTACCAGGATCCGAAAAACTTCTTCGCCCAGATGCCGGTGGTTCCCGAGCCCTTTCTGGACATGTATCCTGAATACCTCCTGGACGAGGAGGAGAAGGCGGCCTGGCTCGCGACCCGTAGCGGCGCCATCGCCGGCCGGGTGACCGCCGAGCGCTTTGGCTGGAAGGTGGGCGACAAGATCCCCATCCAAGCGACCATCTGGTCAAAAAAGGACGGCAGCCGGGCCTGGGAGTTCGATCTCGTCGGCATCTACGAGGGCGCCGAGAAGGGGACCGACGCCAGCCAGTTCTTTTTTCGCCATGACTACTTCGACGAGGCGCGCCGCTGGGGCGAGGGTCAAGTCGGCTGGTATGCGGTGCGGATCGAGGATCCCGAGCGCGCCGCCGAGGTGGCCCAGGCCATCGACGCCGAATTTGCCAACTCCCCCGCCGAGACCAAGGCCGAGCCCGAGGGCGCCTTTATGCAGGGCTTTGCCAACCAGGTCGGCAACATCGGCGCGATTCTCACTGCCATTCTCGCGGCGGTGTTCTTCACCATCCTCCTGGTGGCCGGCAACACCATGGCGCAGTCGGTGCGCGAGCGTATCCAGGAGCTGGCGGTCCTGAAGGCGGTCGGGTTTACCGACCGCGGAGTCCTGGGGCTGGTGCTCGCCGAGTCCGGCCTGGTGGCGGTTCTGGGCGGCTGTCTGGGACTCGCTCTGGCCTGGATGGCGATCACCTTTGGCGGCGATCCCACCAAGGGAGCGTTCCCGGTGTTCTATTTCCCCATCCCATCGATGATCTTGGGAGCCGTTCTGGTTTTGCTCGTCGGCATTGCCGCGGGCGCCCTGCCGGCTCTGCGCGCCCAGAAACTTCAAATCGCCGACGCGCTGCGCCAGTAGGCAGCCGAGAAAGAGTCGAGAGCCATGTCCAAGTTGATCAACTGGTTCGCACAGATCTTCCGCGTCACGATGGTGAGCTTGCGCAGCATCCCGGAGCGCCGTGGCTCGTCGGCCTCGGCGGTCTTTGGTATCGCCGGGGTGGTGGCGGTGCTCATCGGCGTGCTCTCGATCGCCCAAGGCGTGCGGCGGATGGTCGACAATTCGGCCTCGCCCGAGAATGCCATCGTCCTGAGGAGCGGGTCGGACTCCGAGATGATGAGCGGGTTGTCGAACGACAGCGCGACGATCGTGGCCGAAGCGCCGGGACTCGAGCGCTGGGAAGAGGGCACCCTGGCGTCTTCGGAGCTTTTTGTGATTATCAACCTGCCCAAACGCTCGACCGGCACCGACGCCAATGTGCCGCTGCGTGGGGTGGAGCGCGCGGCGCCGCGTGTGCGCGAGAACTTCCGCATCGCCCAGGGCAGGGATTTCGAGTGGGGCTTGAACGAGCTGATCGTGGGTGTGGGGGCGGCACGCGAGTTCGCGGGGCTCGACTTGGGGGCGTCGATCGAGGTCGGCGGCGAGCAGTGGCCGGTCGTCGGGATTTTCGAGACCGGTGGCGGCATCGCCGAGGGTGAGATCTGGGCCGACGCCGCCGTCGTCCAATCCGCCTACCGGCGAGGCAATTCGTACCAGTCGGTCTTCGCCAAGCTCGAGAGCCCGGGCTCGTTTCACGAGTTCAAAGACTCGCTGACCTCCGATCCGCGGTTGGACGTCAAGGTCGAGCGAGCGGGTGAGTTCTACTCCCAGCAGTCTTCGCTGCTGCGCGCGATCATCACCGGTCTAGGAAGCTTGATCGCGGGTCTGATGGCGCTCGGCGCGATCTTTGGCGCCCTCAACACCATGTACACGGCGGTCTCGGCGCGCACGCGCGAGATCGCGACCCTACGGGCACTGGGATTCAAGTCGGGTCCGGTGGTGATCTCGGTGCTACTCGAAGCGCTGGTCCTGGCGGCCGCGGGTGGCTTGATCGGCGGTGGCCTGGCCTACCTGGCCTTTGACGGCTTCCGCGCCGCCACTATCAATTGGCAGACCTTCAGCCAGATCGCCTTCGCCTTCGATGTCAACGTCGCCCTGGTGGTCGTCGGGATCCTGCTGGCGCTGCTGATCGGTCTCGTGGGCGGGCTCTTCCCGGCCATCCGCGCGGCGCGCCTTCCGATCGCGACCGCCCTGCGCGAGGGTTAGCCCGGATTGCTCCACGCGAGGAGCGCCGGAAGGTCGAAAAAGAAGGGATCGTCGCGCGTTCCCGCAAAAACCCGGATTCCCTCGAGGCCGTTGTTGACCACCGCTTCGGCGCCCACCGGGGTGGTCCGCCCGTCGCCCCGCCGCACGATCCGCGACGTGCGGATCCCGGGGTGGCGCATCTTGACCGAGAGTTTCTGCACGCCGTCTCTTTCACGGCCGAATTTGACCTTGAAGTTGATGTCCCGGATGGCGTCGCCGTCGGTATCCACCCGGAACTCGTAGCTCGCCCGGCGGTTAAAGGACGCGTTGGCGCCGGCGCCGGTCAGACCGTTGACGCCCATCACCAGCACGGTGCAGCCGTCGCACTCCGGTGAGCGAAAGGCGTAGATATCGGTGATATCGAGGGCGGGATCACCACCCGGTGGGGTCAGACTCGGTGCGTCGAGGTGGTCGGCGGCCGGAGCCGGGGCGGCGGCCAGGGCGAGCGCCACGCAACCGGCGAGGATCGAGAGCGGGCTCAAAATGCCCATTTGTCGAATCGATTTAGAGGCGGAGGTACTTTTTGGCTATCCGTGATGCGTCACCTACCATGACCGGACGCACGTCCCACCCAAACCGTACCTTTCTACGAAAAGGAGGCCTCATGAACCGAACCCCGCCGCGCACCGCCACTTTGATCCCCGTTTTTCTAGGGTTCATCCTATGCACGATGCCAACCTCCGCGCAGGACGAGCAGAGAGTAAGGGTGACGAACTTCCCCAGCGTTCAGACTGTCGACGGGACCCTGAAGATCGATGGACCTATCGCCCAGACGAGATTGCGGAAATTGAAAGCCGCCGCCGTGGCGCCTGTAGGACCGAAGGAAACGGCGGCCTTGGTACTCGCGGGAACACTAGACACATCCGGCTTTGCCAGCGTGACGTTGAGTCTGGCCGGTGAGGTGAAGGCCGATTTTTTTGAGGCCGGACAGGTCGGTGCACTGCTCGTCCCCGATGTGCCGACCGCGACCTCTGCTTTCGAGGACGGCGTTACTCTCTTGTCCTTGACCGTGACAGCCCCGGCCGACCCCGGCTCAGATAGCTACTTCGCCGCAACCCGCCCCGCTGTTCCGCTGGCCCTGCCTGCCTATCGGGTCTTCTTCTTCAATACCACCAACACCGTTGTCGAGGTCGATTTGTTCGCATATCTGAGGAACTGAATGAAACGTCCGATACTGATCGGGGCATCGACGGCAGCGAGGACACACGGGGTGGGCGCTGCTCAGACGAGCTCCGCCAGCCGCCCAAGAACTGCCGCCGAATCGGTGAGGCCGCCCTCGCGACTGCGGGCCAGCCAGAGATCCGGGAGGTCCTGGAGCAGGGAGTCGACGTCGATCGAGCGGGCCCGCCGAACCGCGCGGGGCAGGTTTTCCAGGGCGACCTCCCGGCCGGCGTCGATACGCGCGATCCCAAGACGCGCCGCCGTTCCGAGCGCATCGGCGGTCCACAGGAGCTCTCGGCGCACGAGTGCCTGATCGTCGCTGGCCGGCCGAAAGGCCGCCAGGTCACCGTGGATCCCCGCCGCGCGTGCCGCTGCCTGCTCTAGCCCGTCCCGGCGCATCGATTCGTAGCGCGGATGCCGGAGATCGTCTGACGGCGAGGCCAGAAGATGGAAGAGCACCGTCCCGTTCCTGGGCCGCGACCCGGTGTGGAGGTAGAGGTTCGAAAGCCCCAGGAGAGATCGGCCCAGCACCGGCGAGTTGGCGTCGAAGACGTGAGTGTCCAACAATGCCGCGATGTTGAGGTCGAAGGGTTGGTGGGCCACGGAGCGGTTCCAGGCGAAGGCGGCTCCGGCTAGGAAGCCGGGGTAGCTGGCGGGCAGTGTTTGAAGGTGGCCGTTGTCACCCCAGTCGGTCACCAGGTAGCCGAGCGCGCCGGCGTCGCGTCCGGCCAGGGCGGCGCTCGCCAGGTTGAGCACCGCGTTGCGGCCGCGACCGGCAAGGCTGTTCCAACTGCTGGTCCCCGGACAGACATAGAAATCCAGCCCGGCATCCGCGAAGACGGCGGTCTCGGTGGCGAATGGATGATGGGCCTCGTAGCCCCAATCGAGGGCGATCGCGTCCATGGGTAGTTTTTCGATCATTTCGCCCATCTCGAGCGCCATGTCTCCCCAGAACTGGATTCGTTTGCCGCAGTCGGCCGCCAAGCGGTGGACCGAGTGGAAAAAATCCAGATAGACACCGGCGCGGCCTCCGCGCGCCACCGCCGCCGAAGAACGGCCCTTGCCGACGTCGAACGTCTCGTCCAGGCCGACGTTGAAAAGTCTGCTCGAGAAGTTGGGCAGAAGTTGCGCGTAGAGGTCCGAGAGCAGCGCGAGGCTTTTGGGATCGGTGGGGCAGAGGCTGAACGGCTCCCGCCGCCGGCTAAACGGGTGCTCGATGCCGTCGGGGCACTCCGCCAGGGATCGATAGGGCTCGTGGATCAACCAGCGGTGAAAGTGTCCGAGACTGTTCTGGTTGGGTACAAGCTCGACGAATCTCTCCCGGCAGTATTCGTCGAGGTGCCGGATCTCGTCGGGAGTCATCGGCGAAGCGTCGCGCCACACGGCTTCGTGCCCGACGTAGGCAAACGTGTGCTCGGTATAGAGCTGCAACTGGTTGATCTTCCAGGAGGCCAACAGGTCCACCAGGCGGAAGAGCGTCTTCATGGTGGGTACCCGGTTGCGGCTGATGTCCAGCAAAACGCCTCGGTGGAGGAAGTCGGGGCGGTCTTCGATGCGAACACCGGGCAGACGCGTCGGGGTCTGTGGGTCGTGGCTTCGATGTAGACGCAGCCACTGCGCGAGCGTCATCACGGCGTAGAAGAGCCCGGCTCCGTCGGCGGCGAAAAGGTCGATCCCGTCTGGATCGACGTTCAGCCGGTAGCCCTGCACCGGCACGCTCAGGTTCTGGTCGATCCCCAGCCGCACACGGGTCGCGTCGTCGCAACCCGAGCCCGGTGCGCCGTACGGCGCCTCGCCGACCTCGATCCGCTGGCCCCTCAGCAGGGCCAGGAGTCGTTCCACCGCCGGCTCCGAGCCCGCGGTGGCGCCGCCGTGGGACAACGTGGCTCGTTTCCCGAGCACCAGATCCGAACCCGCCGGTGCGACGTGTTGGGGCCGCGGAACGAGCAGATCAGCGGCGGCGCTCAAGGGATGGGCTCGGCCTCAAACGATGGGGGAGAAGCGGCGGACAGCCGCCGGACTCGAGTGTGAGAAGGATAGCAGCCGGCCGGAGCCTTGGTTTCGGACGGGCTCGTTGAGTAGGATCGCGGGTCATGGTGGAAAGTCGAGACCTCGTTTGAGCCTGTGGCCGCGGTTGGGACGGGATTTCGGCCGCCTGCGTGCCGGCAAGAAGCGCTCGCTTCTGTTTGCGTTGTTCGACGCCGCGCTGCTGGACAATGGCTTTCAAGCGCTCATGGCGTACCGCATGAGCCACACGCTGATCGGTTGGCGCGTTCCGCTGCTGCCCGCGCTTCTCCGGCGTGCCCAGAACGCTCTGTGTGGGACCGACATCGCGCCGCGCGCTCGTATCGGCGGCGGTTGCGTGCTTCCCCACGGCCTCGGGCTGGTGGTGGGGAGCGACACGGTCCTGGGCGAGGATTGCACGGTCTTGCACGGTGTGACCCTCGGAGAGGCTCGTTTCGACGGCACCGCCTGCCCGCAAATCGGTGACCGCGTCACGATCGGCGCCAGGGCCAGCGTGTTGGGTGGAATCTCGGTCGGGGACGACGCGGTCATCGGCGCCGGTTCGGTGGTTCTGGAGGATGTGCCGGCCGGGGCGGTCGTCGCGGGGGTTCCGGCCCGCGTCGTAAATGGAACCGCACGGGGGTCCTGAGTTTCGACAGCGAACGATGCCGGTGGTCTTTCTCGCCGGCCGCGATCTCTTCCTCGACGTCCGTGAGCCCGGCGCGGAACCAGAAGCCGAGCCGCCTCAAAGCCTCCAACTCGCGTCGGGCGGTTTCGCGGTGGCCGGCGAGACCGAGATAGCGAACCTTGGCTGCGGCAACCGCGGGGCGGTGTTCTTCGGAGACGATCTCCATCGCCCACGCAAAGGCCCGGTCGATCTCGTCCAGCTCGAAGGTCCCGAAACCCCACGGTGCCTTCAGAAGACGCTCGGGGATCGGCCGCTCGAGCCGAAAGACCAGACTGGCCGAGATCGGCACGTCGTACACTGGCACCAGGTACTCGCGCAGCCGGTAGTGAATCGGGTGGACCCAGGCTTCCCAGAAGTGGCAGAAGTCCTGTTGGACGACATAGCCGCCGGGGAGGATCGCCGGAAAGAAGTGCCTCAGGATCGCCGCCGCCACGTCCCAACTCTTCATCGCGTCGATGAGAAGAAATTCGATCGGCCTGCCGATCCAGCCGATTTTGGTGAGATCGCCCGGGTAGACGCGAATCCGTGAGCGATACCGCTCGGTGCGCTCCTCAAAGGCCGCCAGGAAGCTGTCGCCGGGCCGAAAGCGCCGGTTGAGCGGCCCGCCCGCAAAGGCGGCCATCCAGTCCTCCCACACAAACCGGTCGTAGGCGTGGACTTTGTAGGGCGTCGCCTCGGGCCTGGGGTTCTTTCTCAGCCCGCGCGCCAGGGCGACCGTCGTCGAGCCCAGCCACACGCCGAGATCGACGATCTCCCCGCGCCCTTCGAACAGACGGCGCGCGTACCAGTCAAAAAAGGACCGCTCGTGGGTCGAAGTCATCCCATGCACCCTGCGGAGCACCTCGCGGGGCAGCAGGACACGGTGAAGGCGGTAGCGGGCCGTCCCGGTGGGCGCAGTCCCGCGGATCCGGTGGGAAAGATGCTCGCCGGCGGCCAGCGGCCAGGTGGCCAGGTCGCCCAGCAGGTGGGCGCGACGGCGCGCGGTTCGGTACCAGGTACCCACGGTCCCGCGGATTCAGGTTGAGGCGCGGACCGAGAAGATCGGCGGCAACCGTTCGGCGGCCGCCGTCCAGCTCGAGCCGCCATCGGCTGACCCGTAGACGGCGCCCGACTCGGTCCCGAAATAGAGCCCCAGCGGATCGCCGCCGTCGTGGCAGAACCCCTGGCGCAGCACGGTCTCGAATGCGTTCTCTTGTGGCAGCCCTTCGCTAGAGGCCTGCCACGAGGCGCCGCGATCTCGGGTCTCGAACACCCTCAGCTTGCCATCGGGGGTGACCCGATCGACGTCGGCGACCAGCGGAATGACAAACGCCCGGTCGGGGTCTTTTGGGTCGACCACGATCGGAAAACCGAAGTCGGCCGGTAGACCCCGGTCGCCGCCCACTGCGCCGATGTCGATCCACGTGCGGCCGGCGTCGTCGGAACGGTAGACGCCGCCGTGAAACTGCATGTAGAAGGTGTCGGTCTCGACCGGCGACTGCTCGAGCTTGTGTACACAGTGCATGATGGTGTCGGCGCGAGCTTCCTCGGGAAGATAACGAGGCACCAGCCCCTCCGAGTAACGGGTCCAGCTCCGGCCGCAATCTTCGGTCCGCCACACCCCCACCGACGAGATGGCCAGGGTCAATCGGTCGGGGTCTCCCGGCCACGGGCAGATCGAGTGCAGGCAGAGCCCCCCCAGACCGCCTTCCCAGTCGGATCTCGAAGGGTCTTCCCACAGGGCCCGGTTGAGCGCCCAAGTACGGCCGCGATCCTCGCTGCGGAAGAGCGCGGCGGGCGCCACACCCGCCCACAGGACATCGTCCTCGCCGCCCGGCTCGATGACCCAGATGCGCCCCACCGTGGTATCGGTTCCCTCCGGGAACGCCGGTCCGTCGGCCTGCTCCCACTCGCCCAGAGGATCGTCGGAGAGATACAGATGGGGTCCGAACTGGCCGTGGGTCACCGATGCGTAGTACAGGCCCGTCCGTGGGTCGCGGGTCGCGTATTCGACGCTCTGGCCGGCGAACTGGCGGGGCGCGACCTCCATCGCCCTGCCGCGCTCGCCGCGCAGGATGAAGAGGCCCTTTTTTGTGCCGACCAGAACTTCGGCTCCGGAACTGTCAGAGCCACCCGTTATCGCTTGCATGATGTACACCTCGTCTTGCGGTCCGACCGGCTCGTCCAGGCCGGCTCGTTTGGCGTTGACAAAGACGTTGACGTGTTCGCGGATGCGGCCGCGGTCGTCGAGGACCCAGCCGCGCAGCTCGGGATACGCCGTTTCCAGCGCCACGAGCACCTCGCGCGCGCTGGCCCCCGCGATCTCGAGCTGTCTCCGGCCGCCGGCGCGGCCGGCCAGTGGGGCGGTGAGAAGGACCGTCGGCATGACTATTTGCAGCCCGTGTAGAGGTCGAGATGGTCCATAGTACAGCAGCGAACAGTTGAGATAGGCTGTCGATCGAATGGAGACCTCCAGCGACGTCCGCCACGCGGGCACCCTCGGCAACGAGTCCTCCAAAGCTTCGGAAACGGTTCTTCTGGTCGACGACGAGCCGGGGATCCTCACCGCGCTGGCCAATGTCCTGAACGACGAGGGCTACCGCACTCTCTCCACACGCAGCGGCGTCGAGGCGGTGGCGATTTACCGCGAGCGGCGGCCGGACGTGGTTTTTCTCGACGTCTGGCTGCCCGACCGGGACGGGCTCGAGACGCTCCAGGCGCTGCGCGAAGAGGATCCGGCCGCGGCGGTGGTGATGATGTCGGGACACGGCACGGCGTCGACCGCGGCCAAGGCAATCAAGATGGGGGCGGTGGACTACCTCGAAAAACCACTCTCCTACGACCAGGCGGTCGAGACCGTACGAACGGCGCTCGATTTCCGGCGCTCGGTGGTCGCCGAGCCGGCTCTGTGGCATTCGCTCGAAGTGTCCCGCGACCGGCTCGACACCGAGCGCGAGCTCAGGCCGCCGGAGGGCGTGCCCTTGCTCGAGGCCTCGACCGAGCCGCAGCGCACCATCGCCGAGAGCACCGTGCTGTATGGGCTGGGTCTTCACTCCGGCCGGCGCACCGGGATGGCGCTCCAGCCGTTGCCGGAGGAGACTGGGATTCACTTCGTGACCCTGCCGACCAACACCCATATTCCGGCATTTGTGGACTCGGTTGCCGAGACCGACTACGCCACGACCTTGTTGGTCAACGGCTCGAGCATCAAAACGGTGGAGCACTTGCTGTCGGCGCTCCATGCCCTCGGCATCACCAACCTGCTGGTCAAGGTCCACGGTGAGATCCCGGTGCTGGACGGCTCGTCGCTCGAGTTCTGCCGCGCGCTCCAGCAGGTGGGTCTGGTCGAGCAGGTGGCGCCGCGGCGCGAGATCGTGATCGATCGCAAGTACGAATTGGAGGGCGACGGGGGTAAGCGGCTGACCGTCGAGCCGTTCGATGGACTGCAGGTCTCCTATGTAATGCGGTATCCGCCGCCGATCGGCGAGCAGCGCTACGATTTTGGTCCGGCGACCCGAGCGAGCTACGAGAAGGAGATCGCGCCGGCGCGGACCTTTGGGTTCATGCGCGATCTCAAGATGATGAGCGAGCTGGGTCTGGGGACCGGGGGCCGGCTGGACAACTGCATCCTGGTGGGCGAGGACAACGTGATCAACACCGAGCTGCGGTTCCCGGACGAGTTTGCCCGCCACAAGATCCTCGACATCATCGGTGACCTCTATCTGTTGGGATTCCCGCTCCGTGGCAAGGTCACGGCTCACCTGACGGGCCACCGGGACAACATCGCCATCCTGCGCGAGATTCTGCGAGCCAACTCCTGAGTCCATGACCGAGGATCTGCGCTCCAAAACTCGCAAGGCCCCGCCGCCCTTCACCGGCGAGCCGATCCTGCGCGACTACCGCACCGCGTTTCGCAGCCGCGAGGCGAGTCTTTTGGGCCGCAAGGAGGTGCTGACCGGCAAGGCGAAGTTCGGCATCTTTGGCGATGGCAAGGAAGTGGCCCAGGTGGCGATGGCGCGCGCCTTTCGGCCGGGTGATGTGCGCTCCGGCTACTACCGCGACCAGACTCTGATGCTGGCCCTGGGGCTGGTGACGGTGGAGCAGCTTTTTGCCCAGCTCTATGCCGATCCCGACCCGCAACGCGAGCCGTGCTCGGCCGGCCGCCAAATGAACGCCCACTTTGCGACGCGGTTTCTGGCCGAGGATGGCTCGTGGCTGCCTCTGACGGGCGACTTTCACTCGTCGGCGGATCTTTCACCCACCGGCTCCCAGATGCCTCGTCTCGTCGGTCTCGCCTATGCTTCGCGGCTCTATCGCGAATTGGACGGGCTGGAGGATTTCTCGGGATTCTCAGCCGGCGGCAACGAGATCGCCTTTGGCACCATCGGCAACGCCACCTGTGCCGAGGGCTTGTTCTGGGAGTCGGTCAACGCGGCCGGGGTACTCCGCGCGCCCATGCTGCTGTCGATCTGGGACGATGGCTACGGCATCTCGGTGCCGAACGAGTTCCAGATCACCAAAAGCGACATCTCGGGTCTGGTGCGCGGGTTCCAACGCGGGCCCGGGAGCATCGAGGGCTACGACATCTACACCGTTCGTGGCTGGGACTACCCGGCGCTTTGTGAGACTTATCTCAACGCGGCCGAGATCGTGCGGCGTGAGCACGTCCCGGCAATCGTGCACGTCAGTGAGATGACCCAGCCGCAGGGTCACTCGACCTCCGGGAGTCACGAGCGCTACAAGAGCCCGGAGCGGTTGGAGTGGGAGACCGAGTACGACGGTATCCGCCGGATGCGCGATTGGATCGTGCGCCAGGACATCGCGACCGACGCCGAGCTGACGGCCGCTGAAGAAGAGGAGGTCCAGGCCGTGCGCGAGGCGCAGCGTCGGGCCTGGGACGAGTTTCGCGCCCCGCTCGAAGCCGAGCGGGACCGTCTGGTAGCGCTCGCCGAGCGGGTGGAAGGCGGCCTTGCAGGCGGGGAGAGCGACGCGGAAGTGCGGGCCGTCCGGCAGCGGCTGGCCAAGCAGCTCAATCCGTTGCGCCGCGACCTCGCGGCTGCGGCGGCCGAGATCCTGATTCACACCCGCGGCCGGGATTCCGGCGAGCGGCGGGAGCTGATCGATTGGAGACGGGGCCATCTGGATGAAAACCGCAGGCGGTACGGCTCGGACCTCTACAGCTCGGGGGACGAATCGGCGCTGTTGATCGATGCCGTCTCGGCGGAGTTCGATGATGACCCGGCTCAGGCGCGGGGCTTCGAGATCTTGAACGCTTGTTTTGACGCGGCTCTCGAGCGGATGCCCAACCTGGTGGCCTTTGGCGAGGACGTCGGGCGGCTGGGCGACGTCAACCAGGGGATGGTGGGCCTCCAGGAGAAGTACGGGGCGCTGCGGGTGAGCGATACCGGGATCCGCGAGGCCACCATCATCGGCCAGGCGATCGGACTCGCGATGCGCGGGTTTCGTCCGATTGCAGAGATCCAGTATTTGGACTACCTGCTCTACGCGCTGCAGATTCTCTCCGACGACCTGGCGACCTTGCGTTGGCGCACCCGTGGCGCCCAGAAGGCGCCGGTGATCGTCCGCACGCGCGGCCATCGTCTGGAAGGAGTCTGGCACTCCGGGTCGCCGATGGCCGGCATCCTCAATCTGACCCGCGGCCTCCATCTGTGTGTGCCGCGAGACATGACTCGCGCCGCCGGTATGTACAACACGCTGCTGCGCTCGGATGACCCGGCGATCGTGGTCGAGGTGCTCAATGGCTACCGGCTCAAGGAGCCCATGCCGTCCAACATCGGCGAGCTCACCATCCCGCTGGGCTCACCCGAGACCCTGCGGCCGGGAGCCGACCTGACGCTGGTGACGTACGGAGCCTGCTGCCGCATCTCGCTGGCGGCGGCCGAGCTCCTGGCCCGCGTGGGGATCGAGGCCGAAGTGGTCGATCTCCAGACGCTGTTGCCCTTTGATCTGCAAGGCCACGTCGTAGCGTCGCTCGAGCGGACCAACCGCGTGCTTTTTGTCGACGAAGACGTGCCGGGAGGAGCCACCGCCTATGTCATGCAGCGGGTGCTCGAGGAGCAGGGCGGGTACGAGTGGCTGGACTGCGACCCAATCACGGTCACCGGCAAGCCCCACCGGCCCGCCTACGGCTCGGATGGCGACTACTTCTCCAAACCCAGCCGCGAGGACATCTTCGAGGCGGCGTACGGGATGATGCGCCGGAGCGATCCGTCGCGGTTTCCGCCCATCGACTGAGACGGCCCCTCGGGGGGTGCGAGGCGTTTCCGGCGTTTCGGATTACATGAAGCCGAGCTGCAGCCTGGCCGCCTCACTCATCATGTTGGGGCCCCAGGGCGGATCGAAGACGACCTCGATCTCGGCTTCGGCGACATCGGGGATCTCCTCGATGCGGGTCTTGACGTCGTGCGCCAGCACCGGCCCCATTCCGCATCCGGGAGCCGTCAGCGTCATCTTGATGGCGACTTTCTGCCCGCCGTCGTCGGTCTCCTCGATCGCGCAGTCGTAGACCAGCCCGAGATCGACGATGTTGACCGGGATCTCGGGGTCGTAGCACTTGCGCATCTTGGCCCAGATCCGCTCCTCGAGTGTGCCGTCGATCTCGGCGGAATCGGGCTCGGGCTCGGGCTCGGTCACTTCACGGCCCAGGGCGTCGGCGTTTTTTTCGTCGATGCGAAACATGGCGCCGCGCTCGGTCATGACCGTAAAGCTGCCCCCGAGCTCCTGAGTGATCAGGACATCGGTGCCTTCAGGCAGAGTCGCCGCGTCCCCATCGGGGATCTGGATGGCGCCGACATTCCTTGTCAGTATGGTGCGTTCGGAGTACACGGTGGGATTATACGGGCCGGCCTCAGGGGTCGCCCCAGGCGCCCCGAGCAAATTTTTTTAAAAAAATCGTCAGAAAATCGCCTCGAGCGGCATCTTTAGGTAGTAAGAGAACAGCGTGAGCTTGGGAGCGGGCTCTCGGGCGGTTCCGGCGGGACGGGAGGTTGGTGGTGCCGGGGGGTTCCGATTCCGGTAGGTTGACTTGGTAAACCCCTGTGGAGAGGGGAGTTGGTCAGATACGTTGAATGGATGCTTGATCTCTCAAAAGAGAGGGATAGGACAATGTTTGGCTAGCGGAACCCCCCGTTTGCACCTCATTGTGGCCTCTCTTGTGTCCGATATAAGCACTCCCGGATTTTTCACGCGGGATTTCGGCTAGCTTACGTCAAAGCAAGCTTCCAGTCCACCGCTGTGCCTGCGTCGTGAGGGCGCGAACGGTGTGTTATAAGCGCGCGGATGGAGGAGTGGCGGCACAACGCCGGTGCAGAAACCGGCTTGTACGAGAAGGTGCTGGCGGAGCTTGGCGGAGCGGCTGCCGCTGCGGCTCAGGGTCTGGGCCAGACCCGGGTCCGAGCCTCCGCCTCGGTTGTTCTATGGCGCTCCAGGGAGAGGCGCCTGGAGGTCTTCTGGGTTCGGCGTTCACCCGATCTGGCCTTTATGGGTGGATGGCACGCCTTCCCCGGCGGCGGACGGGCGCGGGCCGACGAGGCTCTGGCAGTCGAAGGGAGGCCTGTAGGGGGGGATCGCGGCCCGCGCGAGGCCGGGATGCCCGGGCAGGTGTTGGCCGGGGTCGATCTGGAGCCGGTGCTCGCGCCCGGCGTCGTCGCGGCCGCGCTGCGCGAGCTCTTCGAGGAGACCGGGGTTCTGCCCGGTGGCGAGGCCATCGCCATCGCCATCGCCATCGCCGGGCCCCGCCGGGGCGATCTGAGGAAGGCTCGTCAGGCGCTTCTCGCCGGTGAGACCGATTTCGCAGCGTCGATGCGAGGTCTCGGGCTGCGTCCGGACGCCACTCAACTGACCTATGCGGGCCGCTGGTTGACCCCGCCCCTGGGGCCGGTACGGTTCGACAACAGGTTTTTCCTCCTGGAGTGGCCGGAGGACTACACGCTCCAGCCCGAGGTGATTCCGGGAGAGCTGGCCAGCGGAGAGTGGGTCACTCCTGACGAGGCCATCGCCTGTTGGCAGGGAGGAGAGGTGATCACCGCGCCACCGATACTCCACATCTTGCAGGTGCTGGGTGAAGATGGCCCCCAGAAGGGGCTCGGGCGGCTGCTGGATCCGAGTGAGGCCAACATCGGTCCTTTTCGCCGGATCGAGTTTCGACCCGGTGTCCTTCTCTTTCCGGTCGAGACCCCGACGCTGCCCCCCGCGACCCACACCAATGTCTACGTGCTGGGTCACGGGGAGACCGTCCTGGTGGACCCCGGGACTCCTTTTCCGGAGCGGATCGATGACCTCCTGGGAGCGTTGCGCCGGCTCGAATCCGAAGGCCGCAAGATCACCGCGATCTGGCTGACCCATCACCACCGGGACCACGTTGGGGCCGTCAATTCCGTGCGGGAGGAGCTCGGGGTGCCGGTGTGCGCGCATCCCGCGACCGCCGAGCGGGTTAAAAGCGTGGGGATCCGGGTGGATCGGGCCCTTCAGGACGACGACCGGGTGGTGCTGGCGGGCGATCCACCGATGCACGTGCGGATCCTTCACACGCCGGGGCACGCACGCGGCCATCTGGTCTTTCTGGACGAGACCGGGGGGTCGCTTCTGGCCGGCGACCTGGTGGCGGGCTACGGCACGCTCGTCATCGACCCTCCCGAGGGCGACATGACGCAGTATCTGGATTCGCTCGACAGCGTCCGCGCTCTCGACGTGGACACACTCTTCCCGGCGCACGGGCCGACGATCCACCGGCCCGCTGCCTTTCTCGACCGGCTGGTCGAGCACCGGCTGGGGAGGGAACGCCGGATCCTCGACGCCTGGCGTGCCGGCCTGCGAGAGACCGAGACACTCCTGGACACGGTCTACGACGACATCCTGCCCATGGCCCGGCCGCTGGCGGCGCGCCAGCTCCAGGCCCACCTAGACCGGCTGCGTGAGCTGGGCTCTATTTGAGCCGGAAGCGCAAGCCCACCGCGACCCCGTAGCCGTCGCTTTCGAAGTCGTCGTTGTCGAACGGCGTCGACTCGTGGTCGAAGGCGAAGGTCAGCGCGGTGCGCCGAAACGCCCAGTACTCGAGCTCCAGGGGCACCAGACGGAACGACACCCCGTCGTCTCGAAGCCCGGGCGCGCCGGCATCTGCCAAGCCGTCGGCCTTGGCGAGTGCGCCCGCCACGATCGGCCCGCGGTCATCGGTCTCATCGAACAACTCGAATCCCAGTGACGCGCCCGAGTTGAGTCTCAGCTTCCCGCTGGGCCGGAAGTAGTAGCGAAACCCGGGGTAGAGCCTCACGGTGTAGCCGTCCAGCTCGCTGTACAACACACCGGCCGAGGCGTCGAGGCGGAATCTCTCGGAGAGCCGAAAGCTGAAGTTGGGCGCCAAGTTCAGATCCAGTTCATGATTTGTCGCTGTCGGTCGAGATTCAATCCCGAGGAGAAATTTGGACTCCTGGGCTCGGGCGTCTCCTGCGACAGCCAAGATGGCACTCAAAAAGGTCGCTGCGACAACGGTACGCTTCATGCTGGTCCTCCCAAAGTTGGTGTGTGTCGGGATGCTCCGCACGCGAATCCCAGGTGGGTTGCAAGGCACATGCCTCCACACGCCCGTCGCCGGGCCAGATCCGCTTGGCTCTATTGCGTGAGGATGTCGGCGAGCACCGGCGGGTCGATGTTGCCGCCGCTCAGGATGACGCCGGTGCGCGGCGCGGGCTCGACGACTCCGGACAGAAGAGCGGCGACGCCCAGGACACCCGACGGCTCGACGACCAATTTGGTTCTCTGAAGTAGAAACAACACCGCTTGCCGGATGGCGTCCTCCGATACGGTGCGCATGTCGTCGACATAGCGGCGAACGACCCGGAAGTTGATCTTCCCGAGCGACGGCGTTCGTGTGCCGTCGGCGATGGTCGGCGGATTGCGCACCGTGTGGAGCTCACCGGTGCGGAACGACCGGGTGGCGTCGTCGGCGACCTCGGGCTCGATACCGACCACTTTGCACTCAGGCGACAGCTTGCGAGTGGCGATGGCGGTTCCGCTCAGCAGGCCGCCGCCGCCGCAGGGCGCCAGCAACATCTCGAGCGGACCGGCCTGTTCGTGGAGCTCGGCAGCCGCCGTCCCCTGGCCGGCGATGATGTCGATGTGGTCGTAGGGGGGCACGATGACGGCGCCGCTTTCCCGAGCCAGCCGCTCGGCCACTTGGCTCCTTCTCTCCTCATCGGGGTCGTACTCGATCACCGTGGCGCCGTACCCTTCGGTCGCCGCCCGCTTGGGACGCGGGGCGTTAGCGGGCATGACGATGGTCGTTTGCACCCCGAGGAGCCGACCGGCCAACGCCACCGCCTGCGCGTGGTTACCCGATGAGTACGTGAAGACGCCGGCCGCTCGCTGTTCCGGGGACAGTTGCGAGATGGCATTGTAGGCGCCTCGAAACTTGAAGGCCCCGACTCGCTGGAGGTTCTCGCACTTGAGAAAGACACTCGCACCGACGAGCCGGTCGAGGGTTTGCGAGGTGACGACGGGCGTTCGATGCGCGTGCCCCGCGAGGCGTTCCCGTGCGGCGGCGACGCGGCCGTAAAGCTCGTCGAGTGGCTCGAGGGGCGGCGTCACCGTCTCAAGAGTGGGCCCCGAGGCTTGCCAGAAGCTTCTGGCCGTCCGCCAGCGCCTGCAACTCCTCGACCAGATAGTCGGGGTTGGGAGTCTGGGTCACGAGGAGCCGCAGCCGGTCGACCGCCTCGGGGCGGCGCGAGCCGTCGTACTCGAGCAACGCTTCGATGAGATAGAGCTCGCTCAACAGATCGTCAGGAGCGAGCGCCACCGCGCGCTCGAGCGAACGGATGGCGAGATCCCGGTCGATCCAGCCGGTGATGAAGGGAAGCTTGGGGGCCTCCGCGTGCAGCCGGCCGAGCACCCGGTGACCGCCGGCGTTTTCGTATTGCTCGTCGAGCGCGACGGCCACGGTGGCGTAGTCGCGGATCTTGCCGGCCACTCCCTGCCGCGCCGCCGCGATCTTGCCGCGATGGCGTCCCCACAGGCCCCATTGAATCGAGCCCCACAGATAGATGCCGCGCGCCTCGGGCGTTCCGGCCAGGTGATCTACCAGCCTCGGAGGCACCGGACCGCTTCTCAGGTTGGGTCGGGGGTCGCCAGCGTATCCCGCGGCGAGCTGGTCGATTCCGTCCTCGGCGAGTCGCCGCCCGCGCTCGAAACAAACCAGCTTCTCGTCACGACCTTGGATGGCGTGCTCGCCGAGATAATAGAGGGCCTTGATCAGACCGACACGGGCCGCCAGGTTCTCCGGCTCGGCTTCGAGGGCTGACTCGAACGCGGCCACCGCCTCGCGGATCGGGCCGGGGTCGGCCCGCGGCCCCTGATGCCCTTCGGCGCGCCGGGCCCAGGCGGCCCGGCCTGCAGCCATCGGATCGGTGGTTTCTGCGTCGGCGGGGACAGACATCGCGGTGGCGGCGAATAGGGCGGGAAGAAACTTGCGCGCGGCGCTCATTTCGGGTGATTGTACGGATTCCGGCGGGTGTCGGTTGCCAGGGTAGCCAGGGTTGCTGGGATTACCGGCCGGCCGTGGTCGAGTTTGGCATGAACGCGTTTCTCACCGGTGCATCGGGTTTTGTCGGCGGCCATGTGCTGCGCGCGCTGCTCGCCGAAGGGGCACGGGTCCGATGCCTGTGGCGCGATTCGAGCCCGCGGAAAAATTTCGAAGGCCTCGACTCGTCGGAGGTCGAGCCGGTGGCCGGCGACCTTCGGCGACCCGAGACATACCGTTCGGCACTCGAAGGCTGTGACGTCGTGTACCACTGCGCCGCCGACTACCGGCTCTATGTGCGCCGGCCCGAGGAGATGTATGCCACCAACGTAGAGGGCACACGGAGCTTGCTGAGGGCCGCAGCCGACGCGGGCGTTCGCCGAGTCGTCTACACCAGCTCGGTCGGGGCCCTCGGTCTGCGCCCCGACGGCGGTCCGGCCGACGAGACGACACCGGCCACGCTGGAGGGGATGATCGGCCACTACAAGCGTTCCAAGTACCTCGCCGAGCGCGTGGCGGAGCAGGCTGCCGCGAACGGGCTCGGGGTGGTGATCGTAAACCCATCGACACCGGTGGGCGAGGCGGACATCAAGCCCACGGCTACGGGCAAGATCGTGCTCGACTTTCTGAATCGCAGAGTCCCGGCCTTTGTGGACACCGGGCTCAACCTGGTGGACGTACGCGACGTCGCCCGGGGACATCTCCTGGCGGCCGCGCGAGGAAGGGTGGGTGAGAAGTACATTCTGGGAAACCGGGACCTCGCGCTGCGCGACATCTTTGCGATCCTGTCCCGGCTGACCGGCATCCCCGCGCCCCGGGTCGAGCTGCCGCATTGGATCCCACTCGGCTTTGCCGCGGTCGACACGGCCCTGGCACGCCTCCTGGGCCACGAGCCGGCGGTGCCGCTCGACGCGGTGCGGATGGCTCGGTACAAGATGTACTTCAGCCCGGAGAAGGCAGTGCGGGAGCTGGGACTGCCCCAGACCCCGGTAGCGGATGCTCTGGGCCGTGCCGTCGAGTGGTTCCGGGCCAATGGATACGTGTCCGGCTCCCGTACCGGCTCGGAGGAACGCAACCAACTTGGAGACGACCGTGCCGGATGACAGTCGACCGGTTCTGATCGTCGCCGCCCTCGGCCGCGAGTTGGACGCGATCCGCCGCCGGGCGGCCGCCGAGACCGTTTTCCGGAGCGACGGGCTCTGGATCGGCCGTGGCCGGCTCGGCTCGCGCCAAGTCGTCCTGGCCGCAACCGGGGACGGCGCGCGCAGGGCCGGGCGAGGGATGTCGGTGCTTTTGCAGCAGTGTGCCCGGCCGGAGGTCGTGTTGACCGTGGGCGTGGCCGGAGCGATCTCGCCGGACCTCGCCGTGGGCGATCTTCTGCTGGCGGCGTCCTACGGTCGGCCGGGCGCCGCCGCACCAGCCCGTCCTTCGGATTGGTTCGAGCGAGCTCGTGCGCTGGAAGACGTCACGGTGGGCCATGTCTTGAGCGTGGATCGTGTGGTCGGGGCCGCCGCGGAGAGGTCCCAACTGTGGCGCGATGTCGAGGCCGGCGTAGGCGGCCAGCCGACCGTGGTGGACCTCGAGACCGAAGCGTATGTCTCGGCGCTGACCGCAACCGCTGGAGGCGACATACCCTATGTCGTCTTGCGCGCGGTGAGTGACGAGGCGAGCGAGGATCTGCCGCTCGATTTCAACCGCTCTCGGGATGCCGAGGGCCGGATCCGTTCCGGGCGGGTCGCGGTCTTTGCCCTGACCCGTCCGTGGGTCCTGCCCGCGCTCATCCGGCTGCGCGCTAGAGTCGCCCGGTGCGCGGTTGGTCTGATGGCAGCGGTCGAGCGGTTGGTCTCGGAGGCTCGATGAGCCGCTTTCGGTCGCGCGTCGTCTTTGGAGCTTTCTGTGGCCTCTTTGGCTTGTGGTTTCTGGTGCCCGGTCTCGCGACAGCGGCCGGTGGCCGGCCCGAGTACCCCGGGCGCACGCTCTTTCTGACGCTCGACGCCGTTCCCTTCTCGCTGCTCGAACGAGTCACCGATCCCGAGCGAGGAGAGGATCGTCTGTTCGTTGGTTTTCAGCCGCCGGTTCCCCTCATCAGCACGTTTCCTTCCACCACGACCATCGCTATGGGCGAGGCATTCGAGCCGGTCGGCCTGCGTCGCTCGCCCGGTTACGAAGCCCGGTTTTTCGACCGCGAGCGCGCCAAGGTGAGGGGTGGGGGCCTCTTTAGCTACTTCCGCATCGATTTTCCCTGGCGGGATTTTTTCGACTGGAGCAGCAAGGGCTTTGTCAAGAGCGCGGTCGCGGGGTTGCGGGCGCCCAAGGTGAGCCGCAAGCGTGTCGGCCGGGCGATCGAGGAGTTTCTGGCGCGCGACGAACGGGAGTTTTTCGCCTATGTCGATACCACCGACCTGGCGTCTCACTTGCGGAGCCCGGCGGCGCTCGAGCCGGCGTTGCGTCGTCTCGACGACGCCGTGAGGCGGGCTCGTGTTGACAGGCCCGACGCGGATTTCCGGGTGGTGGTGCTCTCCGATCACGGCATCGCGGGGGGCGACGCGCTGCACAACGTCTGGCCCGAGATCCGCGTCGCCCTGCGCGCGGCGGGCTACCACTATGGCAAGAGGCTCCGCCGGTCGAGCGACGTCGTCTTCGCGCCGTTCGGGCTGGTGTCGAGCCTCGAAGCGTATTGCCAGCCCGAGCAGACGGCGCGGGTCGCCGAGGTCATCGCGTCGGTCGAGGGAGTCGGTCAGTGTGTCTACCGCGAGCCGCCCCCAAACGATCAGATGGCCGATCAGATGGCCGACCAGATGGCCGAGGAGATGGACGAGGAAACGGCCGGGATCGAGGGCTGGAGGGTCGTCTCGGCCACGGGTACGGCCGAGATCCGGCGGCGCGCAGTCGGCGCCCGGGCCACCGACGCCGAGTGGGCGTACCGATCGAGCGTGGAAGATCCGCTCGGTTACGGGGAAGTTGTCGAGGCCTTCCGCGGTGAGGGGGCGGGAGGGGACTGGTTTTCGGACCGCTCCTGGTTCGAGGCCACCCGCCGGCACGGGCTCCCGGACGCGCTCTACCGGATCGCGCGCGCCTTCGAGCTGGTCGACAACCCCGCCTCGGTGATCTGCTCGCTGGAGCACGGCTACATGTTTGGAAGTCTGCGCACCGAGCGTGCCGCTCGCCTGACCAAGGGGCGTCTCAAATGGACCCACGGGGCGCTCTACTGGGAAGCGAGCGCGGGGTTCCTGCTCACCGACGATCCGGCCTGGAGGCCGGATGGACCGATCCGGATCGGCCGCGCCCTCGAGTCGTTCGTGGAGGAATTCGAGCCAGTAGGGGCGGGGCTCGCCCCGGCCCGTTGACGGCCGATGCCGACGGCCGGTAGGGACGCCGGCCGCTTCAGATCTGTGGCGCCGACCGCTTCAAGTCTGCGCAATGGGCGTATTGGGTCTTGTAGGGGCGGGGCTAGCCCCCGCCCAATGACGGCCGATGCCGACGTCCGGCAGAGGCGCCGGCCGTTTCATTCTGGGGGAATGTTCCTCTGTCCGCCTGTTAGACTTCGGGGTTCCGCCGCAGCGGGTTCTCCGCGGACTTCGGCGAATCTCCATGAGCCAATCGCTTCAGTCGCCCGCGTCGACGGCCGAGAGTTTCCTGGGCCGCCTGGGTGAATACCAGGTCGAGCTCACCGGCGCGCTGAACGACTGGCTCGCCGAGCGCGAAGACCGGACCCGGGCCGAAGCCGCGGACTCCGAGGAGCTCACCGGCCGTCTGTCCGAGTTCGTCCGGCGTGGCGGCAAGCGGGTGCGCCCGGCGCTGGTCCACAACGCCTACATCGGATGTGGCGGCGGTGTCCGCAGCCAGGTGCTGCCGGTCGAGATGTCGCTGGAGCTTTTTCATACCTACTTGCTGATCCACGACGACATCATGGACCGTGCCGAGACCCGCCGGGGAGCCCCGGCGGCGCATCTGATTTTTCGCGACGAGCACCGGGCACGTGGATGGGCCGGCGACCCCGAGCACGGCGGCGAAGCGACCGCCATCCTGCTCGGAGATCTCGCCCATTCCTACGCCATCGAGCTGTTTCTTTCGATCGATCCCCGCCCGGACACCTGGAGCGAAGTCGCCGCTTGTTTCAGCACCATGTGTCAGGAGGTCGTGGTAGGGCAGTACCTGGAAATGACGGCACCGTACCGGTCGGGTCTGTCGGAGCAGGAGCTGCTACAGGTTTTGCGGATGAAGTCGGGGCGCTACAGCGTCGAGCGACCGATCCAACTGGGCGCGCTGCTGGCGGGCGCGGACGAGAAGACGCTCGAGGATCTGAGCCGGTTCGGCCTGGCCGTGGGCGAGGCGTTTCAGCTCAAGGACGATTTGCTTGGAGTGTTCGGCGATCTCGGAACGGTTGGCAAGCCGGTAGGATCGGATCTCGTCGAGGGCAAGTTCACCCTTCTGATCCACCACACCCTGGCGGCGGCCGGAGATGCCGAGAGGCGGACCGTGATGGCGGCTCTCGGGAACCCCGAGGCGGGAGCGGCGGAGCTAGAGGCGGCGTGCCAGGTGATCGAGGGCGTCGGAGCGAGACTTCGCGTCGAAGAGATGATCGATTCGAGGATGGATGCCGCGCACGGCGTGCTCGAGGGGCTTGAGCTCACGTCCGAAGGTACCGAGTTCTTCAGCGGGCTTCTCGGCTATCTCAAGGAGCGCAGCCATTGAGCCGGGTCGGCGGTCTGGATCGCGCCGAGGATGCCGCCAAGCCTGAGACGGGCGAAGAGCGCGACCGCAAGGCCGAGCACATCGAGCTGGCGCTCGAGGAGGGGATGCAGCTCCGCGCCAGCTTTTTTGACGACTACGTCTTTGATCACCAAGCGCTGCCGGAGATCGACTACGCGGAGATCGATCTTTCGACCGAGTTTCTCGGCCGCTCGCTGGGCGCGCCGCTCTTGATCTCGTGCATGACCGGCGGCACCGGCGAGGCGACGCGGATCAACCGCAATCTGGCCGAGGGCGCGGAGAGGGCGCGGATCGCGGTCGGCGTGGGCTCGCAGCGCAAAGCGCTCGAGGATCCGGAGCAGGCGTCGAGCTTCCAGATCCGGTCGATGGCGCCGAGCGTGCCGCTGCTGGCCAATCTCGGAGCCGTCCAGCTCAACTATGGCTTTGGCCTCGAGGAATGCCGGGCGGCGGTGGAGATGATCGACGCCGACGCGCTGGTCTTGCACCTCAACCCGCTCCAGGAGGCGATCCAGCCGGAAGGCCAGTGTGACTTCTCGGGGTTGACCGGGAAGATGGGCGAGATCGGGCGCCGGCTGGAAGTCCCGCTGGTGGTCAAGGAGATCGGCTGTGGACTGTCGGTTGAAGCCGCCCGGGGCATCCGCGACGCGGGAATCACCATCGTCGACACCGCCGGTCTGGGCGGAACCAGTTGGGCCCGGATCGAGGCCAGCCGCGCCTCGGACATCGAGCTCGGCGAGCTGTTTGCCGACTGGGGAGTGTCGACTCCGCGGTCGATCCGGGCGCTCGCCGGCGTCGGCGGTATGACCATCATCGGCAGCGGCGGGGTGCGCAACGGCCTCGACGCCGCCAAGGCGATCGCCCTGGGAGCGGACCTCGTGGGCATCGCGCAGCCCTTTCTGACCGCGGCGGTGGATTCGGCCGATCGCGTGGCCGAGACCGCGGAGCGGGTGGTGCGCGAGCTGCAGATCGCGATGTTCTGTTTGGGGGCTCGCTCGATCGATGAGCTGCAACAGGTGGCGTTGCTCCGGAGGTCGGAGCGATGACCGAGGTCGATCGCCGCTCGGCGGCGGTTCCCCCGCGGCTCGAAGAGCTGGTGCGCGAGATCGTCGAGGGGCGTCGCCGTCTACACGACCTGCCGTCCGAGCTGAGCGCGGTGGACGCCGCGAGGGTGCGGCGGATCGCGCTCGAGCGGATGGCGAGTGTGTCGCTCGAGCACACCGGCAATTTTTCGCTCGACGCGGTGCGCGCGTCGACGCGGCACTGTGAGAATTTCATCGGCGTCACACAAGTGCCGATCGGCGTCACCGGCCCCATCCGCATCCGCGGCGATTGGGTGGACCCGTCGGAGCAGCTCTACGTGCCGCTGGCTACCACCGAGGGGGCCTTGCTGGCGAGCGCCAACCGCGGCTGCCGGGCGCTGCGCGAGGCGGGTGGAGCGGTGGTCCGGGTCGAGGACGTCGGGATGACGCGCGCCCCGGTCTTTCGCACCGGCGGCATCGAGGACAACAAGCGATTCCTGGAGTGGGTCACCGCCAACGAGGAACGCATCCGCGAGCTAGCAGAGCGCGACAGCCGGCACTTGAAACTGCTCGAGATCCGTCCCCACACGCTCGGAACCTCGACCTACCTGCGCTTTCGTTTTGCCTCCGGCGACGCCATGGGCATGAACATGGCGACGATCGCCTGCGACCGCGTGGTGCGGGAGTTGATCGAGCCCGAGACCGGTGTGAAGTGCCTGGCGCTGTCGGGCAATTTCTGTGTCGACAAGAAGGCATCGGCGGTCAACTTTCTGGAAGGTCGCGGCAAGCGGGTGTTTGCCGAGGTGGTGCTCGAGAGCGAGGTGCTGGAGCGCTGCCTGAAGACCCGGGCGCGCGATCTGGTCGAGGTGCAATATCGCAAGAACCTGCTCGGCTCGATCGCCGCCGGCGCGATGGGATTCAACGCCCACTACGCCAACATTCTGGCGGCATTTTTTATCGCCACCGGGCAGGACGTGGCGCAGGTCGTCGAAGGCGCCATGGGAGTGACCACGATCGAGCCGCGAGGCTCCGAGGGCGTCATCGCGTCGGTCTATCTACCCGATCTGCCGCTCGGCGCGGTAGGGGGTGGCACCGCGCTCGACACCCAGGCCGAGGCGCTGGCCCTGCTCGGGGTATCGGCCGAGGGCGGCGCGGCGGGCGAGGCCGTTTTACGATTGGCGGAGATCGCCGGAGCCACGGTGCTGGCCGGTGAGATCTCGCTCCTGGCGGCGCTTACCGAACACCATCTCGCCGAAGCCCACGAACGGCTCGGTCGCGGTAGCTTGCCCCCCGAGTCTTGAGCGCCCGCCCATTGTCTGACGGTCCTCACCTTTCCGACTCCGTCGCGGGGACGACGAGTCGCGGGCTCGATCGCGTCGTGGCTTCGGCGCCCGGCAAGCTCATCCTGATGGGGGAGCACTCGGCGGTGTACGGACGTCCGGCGCTGGTGGCGGCGATCGACCACCGCACGACCGTAACCGTTGAGCGGCGCCCGCAGGGAGTCGAGCTCGACCTGGTGTCGCTGGATCACCGGGAGACGACCGAATGGCGCGACGTCCTGGCCTACGCCAACGTCAAGCGGTCCGAGTGGCGCGAGTTCGCAAGGGACCCCAGCGCGGGTTTCGGCGATGGCGATGGCGAGGATCCGGCGCGCCTGGTGCGGGTGGCGCTCGGCGAGACGGCGCGCGAGCTGGGCGTCGAGGCGCCTCCGCCGGTGCGGGTCGAGGTGAGATCCGAGATTCCGGTCGGGGCCGGGTTTGGCAGCTCGGCGTCGGTCGCGGTGGCGATCGCGGCGTCCTTGTTCGAGTTGATGGGAGAGCCGGCCGAGCCCGCGCGGGTGGCGAAGGTCGCCCTGGAAGTCGAGCGGCGGCAGCATGGCAATCCCTCGGGCGTCGACCACACCACCGTGCTGCGGGGCGGGCTGCTGCGGCTCGAGCCCGCGGGTTCGGCGATATCAGATGTCCCGGGCGGGTTGAAGGCGTCGTCGCTGCGGCCGGCGCCGGAGCGGATTGCGGAGCTCGGGGTCTTTCATACCGGCGCGCCCGCCGAGTCGACCGGCGAGGTGGTGGCCGCTGTGCGCGAGAAGCGCGATCGCGACCCGGCCGGGTTTGAAACGGTTCTGGACCGGATGGAGTCGGAGACCCAACGGTTCGAGGCCGGTCTCGCCGTACCGGCGGGCCCGGATACCGCAATCGCCGCGATGCGAGCCTTCGAGGCCTGTCTGGAGGAGCTTGGAGTGGTGCCGGACGACCTCGCCGGCGTCATCCGGGAGGTGGAGAAGGCCGGCGGGGCGGCCAAGATCTCGGGCGCGGGCGCGCTCTCGCCGGGCGGGGCGGGAGCTCTGCTGGTGTGTCGGCCGCAGGGAAATGATCTGTCGCCATCGCTCGAGGTTTTTGCCGCCTACACGAGCCCCAATCGGCCGTTGATCGGCGCGCCGGGGCTCGAGATCGAGGAGCGATCGTGAGCTCCAAGGCCACCGTGGCGGCGCCGTCGAACATCGCGTTCGTCAAGTACTGGGGGACACGCGACAAGCAGCGGACCCTGCCATACAACCCGTCGATCTCCATGACGCTGACCCACTGCGTCTCGCGCTGTACCGTCGAATATCTGGATGGCAGTGGCGAGGCCAACGGAGACGAAGTGCTGCTTCGCGGCGCCGGTGGCGAGCTGCGTCCGGCGCCCGCGGGATTTGCCGCCGGCGTGGTCGCCCACCTCAATCGACTCAGGGAGTGGGCCGGTGTCAAAGGATCGTTTCGCGTCGCCACCGAGAACACCTTTCCCACCGGCGCGGGTCTGGCCTCGTCAGCTTCCGGGTTTGCCGCGCTTGCCCTGGCGACCGCGAGCGCACTCGGCAGGACGCCGGGCGCGCAAGAGGCGAGCCGGCTCGCCCTGCTCTCCGGTTCAGGATCGGCGGCTCGCTCGGTGCTGGGTGGTTTTGTGGAGTGGCCATCGCCGGATCCCGAGGACGACGCGGCCGCGTTTCCGATTGCGTCGGCCGATCATTGGGACCTGCGAGACGTGGTGGCGGTGGTGGACTCCTCTCCCAAGGAAGTGTCGTCCCGCGAGGGGCACAGCCGGGCTCCGACCAGCTCGTTCTGGAAGCGCCGTCTGGAGGACTTGCCCGGTCGCCTTGCCACGGTGCGCCGCGCGGTGGAGGAGCGCGACTTTGCGGCCCTTGGCGCCGTACTGGAAGAAGAGGCGATCGAGCTGCACCTGATCGCGATGTCGTCCAAGCCGCCGATCTACTACTGGACACCGGGCACCATTGCGGTCCTGACCTTGGTACGCAGGCTGCGGGACCAGGGCCTCGACGCCTACGCCACCATCGATGCGGGACCCAATGTTCACCTGATCGCGACCCCCGAGGCCGAGAGCGATCTGGTGGCGGCGCTCGAGGCCTCGGAGTACGTCGAGTCGGTGATCGTCGATCGAGTCGGAGCCGGTCCGCGGGTCCTGGAGGAGCATCTGGTTTGATGGCCGATTCGACATCGGAGAGTCGCGAGCTGCTGCTGGTCAAGTGGGGCGGCAGCTTGATCACTGACAAGGCCAAGCCGCGGACTGCCCGGTTCGAGACCATCGACCGGTTGGCGGGGGAGGTCGGTCTGGCCATGGAGGCGAGCCCGGGGCGGATCGTCCTGGGCCACGGAAGCGGCTCGTTCGGGCACGTCGCGGCGCAAGAGCACGGCACCGCCGCCGGCATCGGGCAGGGTGACGAGCGCTCCGGTCAACTCCTGGGGCTTTGCAACACCCAGGATCAAGCGGCCAGGCTGCACCGGATCGTGATGGCGGCGCTCAACCGCGCCCGAGTCCCGGCGTTTTCGATCGCGCCCAGCAGCGCGCTCACCGCGCGCTCGGGGGAGGCCGGCTCGGTCCACCTCGAACCGATGATCGAGGCTTTGGAGCTGGGTCTGTTGCCGGTGGTCTACGGCGACGTGGTGCTGGACCACGAGCGGGGCAGCTCGATCTTCTCGACCGAGCGGGTCTTTCTCAGCCTCGCCCGCGGCCTGCCCGAGCACGGGTTGCGGGTCGGCCGGGTTCTGTGGCTGGGCGAGACCGACGGGGTCCGGGATGGCGATGGCCGGCGGATCCCGACGATCGATCGGGGAGATCGCGCCGCGACCGACACGGCGCGCCACGCCGCGGGTGGCTCTGCCGGTACCGATGTCACCGGAGGCATGAGCCACCGATTGGATGCGGCGCTCGATCTCGCGGTGTTGGGCGCCGAGTCCTGGGTTCTGGACGGCCGGACCCCCGGCCTTCTGACCCGCATCGCGGGTGGCGAAACCCCGGTCTCCGAGGGAACCCGGATCGTTCCCGCCTCGTAAATAAACCGAGCATGCGGCCCGCTACCACCTGTGGCCCCTGCTAGGATCTCGGCCCACGCAAGCGATGGCGATGGACATCAGCGACACAGACACCCGGTTGCAAGAGCTGCTGGTCAAGACCAGCCGCACCTTTGCGCTGGCCATCCCGCAGCTACCGCAGCCGACCCGGCGCGAAGTGACGATCGCATATCTGCTGTTTCGCATCGCCGACACCCTCGAGGACGCCAGCGTGTTGTGGACGCAGTCGCAGCAGCTCGCGGCGCTCGACGATTTCGACCGGCTGATGCTCGAGCCTCGCCTCGAGAGGGCGGAGGAACTGGCTGAGATCTGGCGCCGGGACCCGCCGAGCGACCACGCCGGGTACGCTGAGCTGCTGGCGGAGACCCCCTTTGTTATCGAGTCTTTTCTCGAGCTCTCACCGCAGGCACAAGAGTCGATCGCCGCGCACAGCCGCAACACCGCGCGACTGATGGCGGATTTTGTGACCAAGACATCCGGCGGCGTGCTACGCCTCGAGGACATCGACGACCTGCGCCAGTATTGCTACGCGGTTGCCGGCATCGTCGGCGAGATGCTGACCGATCTCTTTTTGCTCGGCAGCGACAAGCTCACTCCGGTGGCCGACTACTTGAGAGCGCGGGCGGTGGCGTTTGGAGAAGGGCTACAGCTCGTCAACATCCTCAAGGACTCCGACTCCGATGCCGTCGAGGGGAGGAACTACCTGCCGGAGGGCGTGTCCAGGGACGACGTTTTTGCGCTCGCCCGCTCGGACCTGGAAGCCGCGACCGAGTATTCGCTCACCATCCAGCAGGCGGGCGGGCCTGACGGCGTGGTCGCCTTCACGGCGCTCCCGGTCGAGCTGGCCTGGGCGACCCTCGACAAGGTGGAACGAGAAGGCCCCGGCTCCAAGATCACCCGCGACGAGGTGTTTGCTCTTTATGACAGCGTCCACCGCGCGATCGCCGCGGGACGGCCGGTGATGGAACCCCGCGACCGGACCGGCGCGCCGTTGGCGTCCTGACGGCGTCGGGGCCGCCGGGCTGAGCCGTGGGCGACTGCAGCAACGCCTCCCACCAGGACAAACTTGACCTCCCTTTCCGAAAGCAGCCGCAACAAGGCGCGGAGGTCGGTCACTCCGGCTTACGTCGCCCAGCGCCGGCCTGGCGAAGCTCTTCGGCGAAAATCTGCAGGGCCTGGAGATTTTCAAGACGCTCGGTCGGGGTTCGCTTGAGGTTCTCCCGGAGCAACGACCGATCCACGTCAATTTTGTAGGCGTCGATTACCGGGTCGGTGCTACGATTCTCTGCGCGCAAACGATCGATCGCTTCTTTCCCCACGAACCTAATCTAGCACGCTCTCAAGCCCGATCGTGGGTTCGCGCGAGGCTCTCGGCGCACAGGATCGCCGCAAATCCCACCACCAGCGCGACGATCATCAGGGCCGCGGCACGGCCGTGATCGCCGACCTGCTGCGCCGAGAAGATCGCTGAAGCCAGGGTCTGGGTCCGGCCCGGGATGTTGCCGGCGACGGTGACGGTGGCCCCGAACTCGCCCAGGGCGCGGGTAAAGCCCAGGATCGTAGCCGCCACCAGACCGCGCGCCGCCAGCGGCAGAGTGATCCGGCCAAAGGCCGACAGACGCGAGTGACCGAGGGTGCGGGCCATCGTTTCGAGCCGCGGGTCCACGGCCTCGAACGCCACCCGTGCCGTCCGAACCACGAGTGGCAGCGACATCAACCCCGCCGCCAGGGCCGCGGCCTTCCACGTCAGCAGGATCCGCAGATCAAACCCGAGGCTCTCACGGCCCAGCGGCCCGTCGACCGCCAGCGCGCGCAGCAGAAGAAACCCCACTGCGGTGGGGGGCAGCACGAGCGGAAGGCCGACCAGGGCGGAGACGACACGCTTGCCGCGGAACTCGTAGCGCGCCAGCGCGTAGGCCAGCAGGATCGAGGGCAGGGCGACCGCGAGCGTAGCGACCGCCGCGATGCGCAGGCTCGAAAAAAGTGCCGGCAAGAGTGTAGAGCCGAGCTCAGAGCTCAAAGGAGGCCTCCGGTCGTCTCATCGCCCGGCTCGAAGCCGTGGCGAAGGAGGATCTCGCGCCCCACCGGGGTGTCCACGAAATCGAGAAAGTCGATCGCCGCGTCCGGCCGCCGCGCCCCGGCCACCGGGACTCCCCAGTAACGGATCGGGTTCTTCTTGCTGGGCGGAAACTCGTAAACCGTCCGCACGCGGTCCGAGGTCGTCGCGTCGGTTCGATACACCAAGCCGACGATCGAAGGGTCCGACTCGACCAGCGCCAGGGCCGCCCGCACATCGAGGGTCGGAGCCAACCGGCCCGCGAGCTTCTGCCAGAGGTTGCCGCCGTCCGCCAGGGGGACCGCCTCCAGATACACGCGCGCGTAGCGGCCGGCTGGGACGCCGCGGGGGTCAGCGACGGCCAGGTGACGAAGACTGTCGGGGTCCTCTGCGAGCAGATCGCGGGGGTCGTCGACCGACAGGGCCGCGTCGCGGTGACACACGATCACCAGCCGGTTTGAGAACAACGCTCGGGCGGCTCCCTGGGTGCGTCCGCGGTCTTCCAAAAACCGTACCCAATCGGCGTCGGCCGACAGAAAGAGATCGGCGGCGTCGGCATCCGCGATCTGTTGGGCGAGGGTGTTCGAGCCGGCGAAATTGAAGCGAACCGGGACGGTGTGGCGTTTTTTAAATTCGTCGGCGAGATCGAGTGCCGCGTCGCCCAGGCTGGCGGCGGCGAAGACCACCAGCTCGGTGTCTTCAGTCGTAGCGGTAGACGAGCCGGCACAGGCGGCGAGGGCAATGACCCCGGCCAAGAAGATGAGGAGAGCGGCGTGTCTCAACCCCCTCTATCCCATGATTGCGATCGTGTTGAAGAAAGGCGAGGTCAACTCTTCGGGTCCGGTGATCTCGGCCTGTGCCACGGCCGCCTCCGGGTCGAGGGCCTTTGTAAACAGCCGCAGCGTCGTGTCGCTGGGAATACGGATGCTGGCCGTGGAGTCTTCGGCACCCGCCCCGTCGTACAGTCCCCATCGCGGTGCGTCCTTGACGAGAAGCCAGCGACAAGCGGGAGGGTCGGCGATCTCGATCAGCACACGGGCCTTTCGCTCCGCGTCCACCGATTCGTAGGCCCGGGGAAGGGCCCGCGCAAAGGCGTTCAACACCGCCTCGACAAATCGCTTATCCGTCAGCCCGGGCCGCTCGGCCGCGTCGCGGATCTGTTGTTGGTGGTGCCACTTCTCGGTCAGCTCCCGCGCCAGGTCCATCCACACGAGTGACTGCTCCTGCCCGGCCCAGGAGACCGGAAAACCGGCCGTCCCCATCGGGTCGAGCGACGCAAAGTAGTTTTGTACCTCGCGGTTCGACGCGTCGAGCAGGTCGATCAACACACGCGGGCTGAGCCGATCGGCCGCGTTGGTCCACTCGGCGTTCAACCGGTCGAGAAAACTGACCAGGCCGTCCCAGGTCGACAGGTCCTCGTCGGTCGAGGGGAGCCAGCCGTCGCGGTCGAGTGACAGACGCCGCAGATTGCCGTCCAGCAGATGCGCCGCGACATCCTTGACCCGCCATTTCTTGACCGCGGTGCGCGCCCAATCGTCGGGCTCGAGTGCCCGTAACAGCGCGATCAGCTCGCGATCCACCTCCGCGATCAGCGGCAGGGCGTCGATAACGGGTAACGGCGTCAAATCGCCGGGTTCGGGCACCTAGAAACCATACCGCACACCTTCCACTGTCCACACCGACGTCCGGCTGGGAAGGGTGCCAGATTGACCGGAGCGGGCGGGCAAGCCCCGCCCCTACATCCCGGGTGCGTCAGCAGTGACCAACTGGCGGTCCTTCGCGCCGTCCTGCCTTGAAGCGGCCGCCGCCTCTGGCGGCCGTCGATCCGGGCTTGATCGAAGCGGGCCGGGGCAAGCCCAGCCCCTGCACCGTCAGAAATCCATCTACGGCTCGACATGAATTCTTGTAGGGGCGGGGCTTGCCCCCGCCCGTCTACTAACCCCGCAACCGGTACAGCGCGCTCCGCGACCGCGCGAGCCGGAGCCCGAGCCCGATCACGACCTTGAACGGCCAGGTCACCCGAGCCTTCCAGCCGGTCTCGGTGGCGGCGGCGAACCGGTGCCAGCCGTCCCGCGTGCGCATGAAGATCCGCTGTCCGACGGGCAATCGGTGTCGCTCGTCGGCCTTGCGCACGACCGGGCACGACGGCGAGTTGAGACAGTACTTGTGAAATCGTCCGCGCGCCAAATCGCGCCGGATCTCCTGCAGGATGGGGGAGTTCCAGGCTTGGCGGTACTCATCCATCGGCGCGACCGGCTGGCCGCCATAGCAGCAAGGCATGATGCCGCGGCGCAGGATGTAGAGGCTTTTCCAGGGCTCGGCGCACAACGGCTGGCCTTCGGCTCCCAGGCTCGGGAGCGGCGCGGCCTCGGGCTGCTTCTCGGGCGAGCCGGTGGCGGTCTCTGCCCTTGTTTGACCTTCGGTCGCGGCTTCCGGTGCGCGCCGTTCGGGGGCCGCCGTTTCCTTGGCGTTTTCGTCCGTAGGGGTGACCGCGGGCGCGGTCCGCGGCTCGGCACCGTCCTGGTCTTCCGCACCGAACTCGTCGACAAACGCCGCCGAGCCTCCAAAGTCCATCTGGTCGTTCAACCGCACGCCGTGCTCGCGGCACAACCGCGCCGCGGTGGCGCTCGCCCGGACGAGCTCCTCGAAGGGCAGCAGCTCTTCCTGGTAGTCGTAGCGATAGCCGGCGCGATCCCAAACCAGATCGATCGAGTCGCCGGTGTTGAGCGGGCGCAGGACCAGGCTGTCGGGCTGGAGATCGCCACACAACCGCACAAAGTCCTCGAGTTCGTGCAGGTTGGCGCGCATCGGCATAAAGACGAGATGGACGCGGGGGAGACCCCGGGTGGCGTCTTTGGCGGCGACCAGACGCCGCACGTTGGCCAGCAGGCGGTCCCACTTGTCGTTGCGCAGCCTGGCGTAGGTCCCGGCAGTGGCGGCGTCGAGCGAGATATAGAGGTCGACCGGACGTCCGAGGAGCTTGTCGATATTGCGATCGGTCAGGATCTGCCCGTTGGTCGTCATCTCCAGCCGTTTGCCCTGGCGGCTAAAGGTCTCGAGCAGGTTGTCGATGCTCTTCATCATGAACGGCTCGCCGATCGAGCAGTTCACCAGGTAGCTGGCGTTGTCGAAGAACTCGGCGTACTCGTTGAGCGTCTCCTCGGTAAAGGGCGCGTTGACGTAGTCGCCTTCCAGATCCTTGCTCTGATCCCACTCGCAGTAGACACACGGCGGATCGACGTTGCAGACGCCGTAGAGGTCGATCCCGAGCGACGGCGGGGTGGAATCGAGCACCGTCTTGCCGCCCCGCATCTCGAGCGTGTTGTGCCGCGCGTTGAGATGTTGCCGGGCGACGTGGTGGTGCCGCTCGGGGTCGGCGTGGAGCCGCGCGCCACGAACCCGGACGCCGAGCTCGCGGTCGTCCCCCGGGTAATACTCGCGCGGAAAGATCTTGTTGAGCTCCAGCTCCAGCTCGGTCTCGCCACCGGGAACCGGAACGGAAAGCACCATCCATCCCGCGGTCAGGTCAAACGCGGTCGAGCCACCGCCCGTCGAGACCTTCAGTTCCTGAGTCAGGTCCAGAAACTCCGAGTGCACCGAAAACTCCAGGAAACGCCGGACCTCGGCGGCAGAGAAGCCGATCCGGCCGGCACGCCCCATCCACCGGAAGTCTTCCTGGCCATCCCATTCCTCGGGATAGAAGCCCTCCTTCCATTCGACCGCTTCGCTGGTGGCGAGAAAGAGTGGGAGAGGCTCTGGGGCGGACGCCCCCGTCACCACGCGCAGGCCGTGGCCGGCCTCCGGGAGGCCTTTCATAAACGTAGATTGCGAGACCCGGGCGTCGCGGTCCGAACGGACGGGGGGCTCGGACGACATTGAGGGGATTCTAGCGCGTCGCGAACTATCGCGCCCGCCAGGCGCGCTGGAACGCGGCCCGGCGCACAAACGACTTCTGTGTGCCCACCGACGTCGTCGAGAGCGCGGCGTAGAGCGAGGCGCGCTCGATCGCTTCCCGTTCCTCGAGCCCCTCGGCGAGAAAGGTCGCAAAGCTGCCGATAAAGGCGTCGCCGGCCCCGGTGGTGTCCACGGTCTTCACCTTGAACGCAGGCACCCGGATGAATTCACGAGCTTTCCGGGCGCCCCGGGCGCCCGATGCCATGGCCGCCACCGCGCCGCGCGCGCCCAGAGTCAGGATGACCCTGCGAAAGCCGAGATCCAGCAGGTGGCTGGCACATTCTTTGGCCTCGGCGACGGTCGACACCTTCAAACCGGTCAAGGCCTCGGCCTCGCTCTCGTTGGGGATGAAATAACTTGCCGCCCGGGCACGGCGCAGGTCGAAATCGCGCGCCGGGGCCGGGTTGAGCAGACACCGGACGCCGTGTTTTCGAGCCAGCCGGATGACGTGGAAGACGGTCTCGATCGGGATCTCGAACTGCAGGATCACCACGTCGGCCCTTTTGATCAGTGCCTCGGCGCGGTCGACGTCTTTTGGGGTCAGGTGGTCGTTGGCACCGGTGACCACGACGATCCGGTTCTGGCCTCGCTTGTCCACAAAGATCGGGGCCACGCCGCTGGCCGCTCCCTTGACGATGCGGACGTGCCGGGCGCCGATCCCCAGACGCTCGAAGTTCCGGACTGTGGCCGGCCCGAAAAGGTCGTCGCCCACCCGCGCCACCATGTGCGCCTCGGCGCCGCAGAACCGGGCGGCCACCGCCTGGTTGGCCCCCTTGCCGCCGAACCCGAGATCGAAATCGTCTCCAAAGATCGTCTCGCCGGGCTTGGGGAAGCGCCCGGTAAAGCAGGTGAGATCCACCACCGCGCTGCCGATGACGACGACTCGTGGTTTTCTCTTGCGGGCCATCGATTCGAGCTCTCGTTTCCCTCAGGCCGCGGAATCCTACCTTTTCCGGCCGCCCGTGGTAGAAGAAGCGCCATGACCCATCCGATCCTCGACAGCGTGCGCCCTGTGGTCGAAGCGGCGCGTCACGTTCGGATCGATCGGGACAAGCTAAGCGAGGTCGCGGGCTGGATGTCGGCCGAGGATCTTTCCTGGCCCGACTTCTTCTCGCCTCTTCATCCCGAGGAAGAAACCGACCGCCTAGACTTCATCTTTCTCTACAACACCCTCAACTTCGCCTTTACCGACTTCGGCACCGGAGAGATCTTTTGCGCCGAGTACCAGGGCACGGAATGGAGCGACACCGAGGCGATGGTGGCTTGCTTCAAGCGCGCTCTCGACAGGGGAGTGCCGATCCTCGAAGGCGAATACTTGGCCGAGCTCGAGCTCCCCGAGCTCGAGAAGATCTTCACCGGCACGATCAGGATGCCGATGCTCGAAGAGCGGCTGGCGATCCTGCGGGCCGTGGGGAAGCGCCTGGTGGCCGACTTCGGGGGGCGGTTTTATCGGTTTCTGGACGGCGGGCCCAAGCGGCTCTACGGAGAGAACGCGGTGCCCAACGGACTCCTGGAGCGGCTGCTCGAAGCCTTCCCGTCCTTCCGGGATTCGGGCACCTACCGCGGCCAAACCGTCTTCTTCCACAAGCGCGCCCAGCTTTTCTGGTGGATGGTCGCGTGTCTCCTGCGCGACTCGGATATCGCCGAGATCCCAGACCTCGATCGGCTGACCGCCTTTGCCGACTACATCGTCCCCATGGCCCTCCACCGGCACGGCATCCTGCGCTATCAGCCGGACCTCGAGCGGACGATCGAAGAAGGCCGGCTGCTACCTCGCGACAGCGAAGAAGAAATCGAAATCCGCGCGGCGACCATCTGGGCCGTTCATCGTCTGACCGGCGAGATCAACAATCTCCGCCCGCCCGAGCTCCAGATCATCGAACCGGTCGTCGACGCACGGTTGTGGACCCGGTTTCATCGTACACACGCGAGGCATCACCTGACAGTGACGACGGCGTATTGAGGCATCGCCTCCCCTGCGCTGCCTTGGATTTGTGTTTGCTAGTCTGCGGACAGACGTCGTCCGCAAAGTTTACGAATAGACCTCTCTGTTGAGTTCCCATGCGACTTGGCTTCAGTCGGGAGTTGTTTGTTTCCCTTCTCTATGAGGAGGAAAGTGCCCGTTTGGACTTTAAAGAAGGCCAGTACGAGTTGGCTGGTGCTTCGACTCACGACAAAGAGGAGCTCCTGAAAGACATATTGGCTTTTGCCAATGCTTGGCGCTCGGATGACGCTTTCATTTTGCGCGGAGTTCGCGAGGTTAAAGGAGGGCGGAGCATAGCAACCGGTGTCGATCACCATCTAGACGACGCGCAACTACAACAGTTCGTAAACAGCAAGACCCAACGTCCCGTCGATTTCTCCTACCTCCCCTTCGAATACGACGGTAGACAGATTGGAGTCATCCGGGTCCCCGTACAAGAAAGGCCAGTCTATCTTCGGCGAGATTTCGGAAGGCTCAAAAACGGGGAGGTATACGTTCGGCGGGGGAGCTCGACCGCTGTCGCCTCACCAGACGAGATCGTAGCGATGGGATCTCAATTTCGTCTCCCGTTCCAGCCGGCTAGAGATCGGCGTCTCTTGGAGGAAGCACGAAAGCTCGGTTTGCACTCTTCTTTGCTGGAGCTTAGCGACGAAGCTCTGTCGATTGTCGTCAACCGTCCATACGCCTGGGAATACAAACTTTTACTCTGTCGGATTCGAGAGAAAATTGATGCTTGCAGCCATCTCAAAGTCGAACTGCAGATAGGGATGCCGGGGCGAGAGTTGCGTCACGTAGGTGACGAGGAGATCATTGCTTGGCAGCGTCCAAAGGCGGTGGCACTCGAACGTCTTGTCGCCGCGTTGGATGTACTTATTAGCGAGACCGTTCAGGAAGCACTGGGCCCGCCCGGCGAGTCAGGTGATCCACGTAAGATCAACACTGCCGCTCGGAAGCTGGGCGAAGTGTACGAAAGGGCGCTCCAGTGGGGGATTGATGCCAGATCAGTATCTGTAAGTGAGAACAGCGAACGTCTTGTACTACTTTTCTCACAAAGTTGCACTGGGATAGTTGAAGCACTTGAAGAGTTTGCCGACACGCTGAATCGCAAAATCCACCACGACGAGCGACTGCCGAGGGAAAAACGGAAAGCCGGGCAGGAAGTGGTAGTTAAACTATCTAGTTTGTATCCCTCGGAGCTACCCAAGGAAATAGAGAAGCTAGAGCGTCGTCTCGGTGGCCCGGGGTACACTGGACCAAGCGGTTGGAGGTCTGGCTGCCTTTTGGGTTTGATTGTCTTCCTGCTGTTCTGGTTTTTTTGACAGGTGAGCCCAAGTACACTTGCGTGGCGGAACTTGACGCTACGTTGGCACTTATTGCAGGTGAGCAACCAGCAAGCGCTCGAGCCCCCGCACCAAAAACCCAACGTCCTCTTCATCCACTACCATCGGCGGCTTGATCTTGAGCACGTTGTGAAACGGACCGTCGGTGGAGAGCAGGATCCCGCTTTCTTTTAGTTCTTCGACGATGGCCTTGGCCTCTTCGGCCGCGGGCTCGAGGGTTTGCCGGTCGCGCACGAGCTCGATGCCGGCGAAGAGGCCCCGACCACGAACGTCCCCGATCAGGTCGTGGCGCGATTTGAGCTCTTCGAGGCCGTCACGGAGGAGTTGTCCGAGTTGCAGCGCTCGCTCTTGCAGCCCTTCGTCTTGGATGACGTCGAGCACGGCGAGGCCGATGGCGGCCGACACGGGATTGCCACCGCAGGTGGAGAAGAACTCCATGCCGTTGTCGAAGGAGGCGGCGATCTCGCGGGTGGTGACGACGGCCCCCATGGGGTGACCGTTGCCGATGGATTTGCCCAGGACGACGATGTCGGGCACGAGGTCCGGTCCCCCAACCGCCTCGAAGGACCAGAAGTGGGTGCCGACGCGTCCAAAGCCGGCCTGGACTTCGTCGGCGATGCAGACGCCGCCGGCCCGGCGAACGGCATCGTAGGCGCCGTTTAGAAACCCCTCGGGCGGCACGATCTGTCCGCCACAGCCAAGGATGGGCTCGCACAGAAAACCGGCGAGCGGTTCGTCCATGTCCGCGATCGCTTTCTCCAGGTCGGCGGCGTAGGCGGCGCCGGTCTCCGGTCCCGCGCCGCGGTGTGGTCCGCGATAGCCGTCGGGCATGGGCGCCACGTGGATGTGATCGGCCGGCCGCCCGGCGCCCCCGGGGCCTGAGAACTTGTAGGGGCTGGCGCCGATGAGAGCGCCGGTGTGGCCATGGTAGGCGCTGTCGAGCACCACGAGCCCCTGGCGGCCGGTGTGGGTGCGGGCGAGCCGGATCGCCAGCTCGTTGGCCTCGCTGCCGGAGCACACGAAGAAGCACACTTCGAGCGGGTCGGGCAGGGTGGCGCACAGGCGGCGGGAGTATTCGAGCACGGTCTCGTGCAGGTATCTCGTGTTGGTGTTGAGTTGGGCCATCTGCTCGGCGCCGGCAGCGACGACTCGCGGGTGGCAGTGGCCGACGTGGGCGACGTTGTTGACCAGGTCGAGATACGGCCGGTCCTGGCTGTCGTAGAGGTACTGGCCGACGCCTCGCACCATCTCGAGCGGTTGGTCATAGGCGAGACTCAGGTTGGCGCCGAGAAGCTGCTTGCGAGCTTCGAGGAGCCGGTCGATCGATCTCCCACCAACGGAGGAAGTGGACTCCGAGAGCCCACAAGCGTCCCGAATCATCGCCAGGGCTTTCGCTGGGGTGACGGCGGAAAGAATCTCGAGCCCCTTCCACGCTCCGGCCTCGCTTCTGAAAATGTAGGGATCGTCCTGGCCTTCGGCGCGCCGGCGGGCCGCGTGGACGGCACTTTGGACCAGCCGGCCGCAGACAAAAGGGAAGAACGCCGCCAGCTCGTCGTCTTCGAGCGGTGAGATTTCGTGGTACCCGGCCGCGACTTCGGCGATGGCGGCGACCGTGTCGTGAAGGTCGTCGCAAGCCAGGCAGGCGTAGGCGGCGGCGATCGCCGGATCGAAGACGGTATACGACGCGGTGACGTCTCCGAAGTCGATGATCCCGGAGACTTTTGCTTCGCCGCCGTCTTCCTGCGTTTCGTCGGAGTCGGGAGCGAAGAGGAAGTTGGACCGGTTGAGATCGCCATGGATGACCGAGCGCCGCAGCCCGGCCCGGTATCTGCGGAACGTTGCCGTCAACAGATGGAGAAATCTGTCCGCGATCGCCTGGCGCTCGGCGGAGTCCACGAGGGGGATCCAGCGGCCGAGCCGGGTCGCGTTCTGAGGCCTCCAGTCGAAATCGGTCTCGGCGGCCGGGTGGGTGACCTCGCGTAGCACGACGTCGAGCTCGGCGACCGCTCGGCCCAGGTCCCGCAGGAGGTCCGGGGACGGTCGGTCGGTGTGGGCCCAGGCTCGGCCCGGTAGGTAGCTGACGACGCGAATTCGCGCCGGACGCTCCGCACCCACGTCTGCCGGCACGATCTCGCGGCCGTCGAGGGCGTAGAACAATTTTGGAGTCGCGACCGAGATCGGGTGCGCAGCGAGCCGCGTCAGGACCCGATTCTGGAGATCGAGATGATCGTCGGGATCGGTATCGGAGGCCGACTTGAAGAGGTACCGGGTCCCGTCTTCGGCCTCGAGCAGGAAGTTCTCGCCGGCGTAGGACGGCAGCCGCTCGGCGCGGACCTCGAGACCGTACTCGGTGCGCGCGATTTCCTCGGCTTGTCTCTCGTTCATGTTGCGGACGGACTCTACCGTTTCGAGGCCAGGTTTCTGGGATGCGGGCGGGGGCAAGCCCCGCCCCTACACGGGGGAGCGCGATGGTTGCCGACGGTCCACGCCACCGAAACGTCGTCAGTCCCAAACGAGGTCAACGATAGTGTCTATTCTTGAACCGGGCGTCGCGCGGCTCCCTTTCGTGGTGTTGGCATCTAGCGCGGCCCGGCGAATGAGCCGGCGGAACGTTGTGAGCCCGCGCGCATACGAGAGGCGACCGAATCCGGAATGGTCCGCGCGGGCGAGCACCGAGGCGCGAGCGAGCTCAGCCAAGTTCGAGAGGCGAGCGCCGTTTCCGCCGGTCATTCGCGCGGGTCGCGCAGATCGGCAGAGGCACCGGCCCGAACGGCCGGCAGAGGCGGCGGCAGAACGGCCGGCAGAGGCGCCGGCCGCTTCAGGTAGGCTTCCGCGATGCCGCAGACGTTCCGGAATCTCGGCGAGTTCTGCGATGCCCTCCGTCGCGAGGGAGAGCTGGTCACGGTCGAGGCGGAGGTCGATCCGTATCTCGAAGCCGCCGAGATTCATCGGCGGGTGATTGCCGCCGGGGGACCGGCACTGCTCTTTGTCAACCCGCGCAACGCGGACTTTCCGCTGGTCACCAACCTCTTTGGCACCGCACGCCGGGCGGAGATGGCGTTTGGCGAGCGGCCGTTCGAGCTCATCCGCCGCATGGTCTCGCTGGCCGAGACGCTGATGCCGCCGACCCCGGGGAAG
The DNA here is from genome assembly GCA_965224065.1 of Candidatus Multivoradales bacterium. GTDB lineage: Bacteria > Acidobacteriota > Thermoanaerobaculia > Multivoradales > JAHEKO01 > JAOTZA01. The sequence goes on along the minus strand of CBDCYF010000005.1, from coordinate 1,143,215 downwards.
CTGTGGGCCGCCCGTGATGCCGGGTTCGAGCTGCTGAGGATCGGAACCCGCCGGCGCAAGAAGGGGCCGGTGACCCGAAACCTGACCCGCGACGCGCGGCTCGATCGTCTCCCGGTGCTCACCACCTGGCCCGAGGACGGGGGACCCTTTGTCACCTTGCCGCTGGTCTACACCGAGCACCCTGGCGGGAAGGGACACAACCTCGGGATGTACCGGTTGCAGGTCTACGGACCCCGCACCACGGGGATGCACTGGCAGATCGGCAAGGGGGGTGGGTTCCACTACGACGTCGCGGAGCGCCGCGGCGAAGCGCTCCCGGTAACGGTTTTTCTGGGTGGGCCGCCGGCGCTGATGCTGGCCGCAATCGCGCCCCTGCCCGAGAACGTTCCCGAGCTGATGCTGGCGTCGCTTCTTGCCGGCCGCAAACTGGATCTCTGCCGGGGCCCGGGGCCCCACGGACTGATCTCCGAGGCCGAGTTCGCCCTCATCGGCAGCGTTGCTCCACATCGGCGAGAGCCCGAAGGACCGTTTGGCGACCACTACGGCTACTACTCGCTGCGGCACGACTACCCGGTGTTCGAGATCGACACGCTGGCGCACCGCAAAGACGCGGTTTATCCCGCCACGGTCGTGGGCAAGCCCCGTCAGGAGGACTTCTACATCGGCGACCTGCTCCAGGATCTCCTGTCACCGCTGTTCCCCCTGGTGATGCCCGGCGTGCGCGACCTGTGGTCGTATGGCGAGACCGGCTATCACTCGCTGGCCGCGGCGGTGGTCCGGCAGCGCTACAAGCGTGAGGCCATGGCGAGCGCCTTTCGGATCCTCGGCGAAGGGCAGCTCTCGCTGACCAAGTTTCTGCTGGTGACCGATCAGACGGTGGATCTGCGCGACTTCAAAGAGACGCTGGTCCACGTCCTGGAGCGCACCCGTACCGAGACCGACTTGTTTGTGTTCTCCAACCTGGCGATGGACACCCTCGACTACACGGGTCCGAAGGTCAACGAGGGCTCCAAGGGCGTCTGGCTCGGGGTGGGCGAGCCGGTGCGCTCTCTGCCACGGGAGTTCTGCGCCGAGCGGCTGCCCCCGGGAGTGACCCGGGTCGAGGTGTTCTGCCCGGGTTGTCTGGTAGTGGGGGGGCCGGATACCGATGCCGATCCCGGCGCGCCGTCGTTGATGGTCGATCATCCGGCTTTCGCGGAGTGGACCCTGGTGGTGCTGACCGACGAGCCGGAGCGCGCCGCCGCCAGCCCGATGAACTTTCTGTGGACCACCTTCACGCGTTTCGAGCCGGCCGCGGATCTCCACGCCGCGTCGACCTCGGTGGTGAGGAACCACATCGCCTACGGCATGCCCATCCTGATCGACGCCCGGCGCAAGCCGGGTTTCCCGGACGAGCTGTTCTGTTCCCCCGAAGTCGCGGAGAAGGTCACCCGGCGCTGGCGCGAGTATTTTCCGTCGGGGGTCGAGATGGGGAACTCCGACACAGGGCATTTGGACTAGCGCGGCCTCCGGCCCGCGCCGCAAAGCGGATCGGCGACGTGGATTGCACGTCGGCATGTCTCTCGCCGGCGTCGAAGACTGGGGTCTCCTGAGTACTTCGACCGCGGGAAGGGAGAATGGTAGTAGTGCGCCCTCCGGGCCGCGTCGTCCCCACGCATCACCCTTCCGGATCCGGTTCTTTCTCGAACGAGAGCCCGGCGCAGAACACCGGCTCGATGTCGCCGTTTTCCAGCGGCCGAGTCGTCCGCAAGCGGCACCACCGGACGACCCCCACCAGCGAGCGAGCCGTTCCCGAGCTCTTCGGCCGCTCCGGTCCAATCAGCCCGGCGGATTTTTCGATCCGAAAGACATGACGCTGACCGATGCGCAGCCCCTGGGTCGTCTCGAGGGCGAATCCGGCGCGGCTGAAATCGAGCAGACGGGCTTCGAGGGTCGGGCTGTGAAGCCGGGTCGCCTTGGCGATCAGCCGCCGTCTTCTTCGGCGGTCGCGAGAGGTTCTGGCGGCGGCTCGTCTCATGGCGGCGTCTGTTTTCCTAGACGGATTGCGGCCCGATCACCTTACGGAAGACAGCGGACATTACGTCCTCCCATAAGGTGCCTGATAGAGTCCCGCGGTTACCAACAAGGGGAAGGAGAAGTCATGAATTGGAGTAAAGCGCTGATCGGGGGGCTTGCGGCCGGTGTGGTCGTCTGGCTGGTGGATTTCCTACTGCACGGGATCATCCTGGGAAACACCTATGCCGGCTACGAGGTCTTTCAAGTGGAGCCTCAGCCGAGTCCGTTCACCTTTTTGTGGATCGAGATCGCGATCTTTATCTGTGTGGCCATCCTCTTCGCCAAGACCTTTGATTGCTGGGGCGGCGGCTGGAAGGGTGGCGCCAAGTTCGGGCTCTACTTCGGCATCGCGGTTTTCTTCACCGGCTTTTTCAGCGCGGTGGTGATCAAGGGCTTTCCGTACTTCCTGGTCTGGTGCCAAGCCGGGGCGAGCTTGATCGCCGCGATCGTGGGTGGGGCGATCATCGGTCTGATCTACAAACCGGCCTAGCCCCACTTCGCCTGCGTCCGCGTTGCCTTGGCAGCGGGCGCATCCGGCTCGTCTAGTGCTTCGATCGCCACGTTTGCGCGGCGCGCTAGCGCCGCGGTGGCGGTGCTATGCTCTGCCGCCGGCATGACGGTCTCATCCGAGCTCTTCCGCGAGGCGCTGCGCCATTTCCCGTCCGGGGTCACTATCGTGACCGTCCGTTCGGGAGAGCAGGTCCACGGGCTTACGGTCTCGGCGTTTGCCTCGGTCTCACCCGACCCGCCGCTGGTGGCGGTGATGATCGACCACCGGCATCGCGCCTTTTCGCTTCTCGAAGAAGACGGTGCGGTGTTTGCCGTCAACATCCTCCACCAGGACCAGGCCGAGTTGTCGAACCGCTTTGCCTGGGTCAAGAACGAGGACCGTTTTGCCGAGGGGCAGTGGGGAACGGCCGAGACCGGGGCGCCGATTCTGGAAGACGCGCTCGCCTGGCTCGACTGCACCATCGCCTCACGGAGCAAGGCGGGGACCCACACGGTCTATATCGGCGAGGTCCAGGCGTCCTCCACGCCACGCCCGGATGAGGCGCCGTTGGTCTACTGGAACCGCGGTTACCGGCACCTGGATCTGCCGGACGAATAGGTCTCGGCCGGCAGAGACGGCGGCCGTTTCAAACGGTGGGTCCGTATGGAAAAAACGCCGGTGGGTTGCCCCACCGGCGTCTTGTGATTGGGCTTGCTGCCGGGCCTTATTCGGCCAGCGGCGGGATGCGGAGCACCTGGCCCGGGTAAATCTTGTCCGGGTCGCTCAGCATCGGCTTGTTGGCTTCGAAGATCTCCGGGTACTTCATGGCGTTGCCATAGTGCTGCTTGGCGATCTTGGAAAGCGAGTCACCGCTCTGCACGGTGTAGAAGGTGGCCTCCGGCTCGTCGGCCTCGACCTCGAGCTGATCGTCGACCTGGGCGATGCCCTCGGTGTTGCCGATCGCCAGCACGACCTTCTCGCGCAGCTCCTGCGAGCCGACCTTGCCGCCGATGGTGGCGACGTCACCGTCGACCTTGACGGTGAGGTCGTCGACCTCAAAACCCATGCCCTGGACGAATTGCACCAGGCTCGCGGCCTTGCGGCGGTCCTTCATCCGGGCGACCTCTTCGGCGGACGGGCCGCCGACGGGTGCCGCGGGGGCCTCGTCCTCGTCCTTGCCAAAGATCTTCTCCCCGGCGCTTTTGACGAAATCTAGTAGTCCCATTCTTCTTTCTCCTCTCTTGATTGAGATGCATCGTCGCTGGCGCGACGTATGAGGTCTAGCGGCGGCCTCCGAAGAGGTTCTTGAGCAGTCCCTTGCCGACCATGCCGGCGACGTCGTCGGCGATCTGGCCGTCGCCGTCGCGGTCGATCAGGCTACCGAGACCAAAGCCGCTGGGAACCTGCTGTTTGACGTGCGGGCGCTGCTGTTTGAGCATCCCGGCCAGCGAGCCGGCGTCGAGGTTGCCGTCGCGGCGCGCCTTGCCCAGGGCGCCCATGACGAGTGGCGCCAGGATCGGCAAGAGCTTGGCGATGACGCTGGAGTCCAGTCCGGTGGCCTGACCGAGGTTGCGCTCGACCGTCTGCCGGTTGCCGCCCAAAACGTGCTTGAGGATGCCGGCGCCCGACAGGTTGGAGTGGTTGGAGATGGCGCCGCCGAGATCGTCCAGGATGCTGCCGTCGTGGTCGCGCGACAGGGCGCCAAACAGCGCGTCGGCGCCGTCGCGGTTCGAGGCGTTTTTGGCCAGGGCGCCCACCAGGGTGCCGAGGGCCGCGGGGAGCGCATTGCCGGCGGTGGCCTCGTCGGTGCCGAGGTGGCCGGCGATTTGCGACAGACCGCCTGACTTGATCTGCTGGGTCAGAAGGTCGATAAGTGAAGAAGACATTATTTCCTCCGTGGCCGTCGAGGCCGGTTCACAGGGTTAGAAATCCGTTAGCGACGACATCGTCGCAGTAAGCCTTGCGTTTTCGGTCGAGGGGCGGAGATGTCTTTGGAGGGATCCTTGGACGCGGTTTCCGCTTGCAGACCCGCTCGTAATGTTTATCATTTTGGTGTCTTTGAGTCAACGGATTCGCGCCGGTTTCCCGCACGCCGATGGCCGCTCCGCGGACCCGGCGAGCGGTTTGCAAAGGACTCGATGGAGCGTCGGAAGGACCGTCGCGCGGGTGCGATAATTCCGCCGGCGCGGCGGCCGGATGAAATGACGAATAGCGATTGCGATGGGGCTCGCGAGGAGTCCGGAGGAGTCCGAAGATTGCGCAAAAACCGGACGGGTTGGATTCGGGGGTCGGCCGTGGGGATCGCGGCGTTTCTGGCCGCGCTTCCCGGCGCCGCCGCGCAACCGGCGCCGATCTCGGACGAGTCTCACGCCGAAGTCACGGTCCGGGTTCTGGATCGCGCCGGCTCGGGCGTGTCCGGTCTGGAAGCCGCCGATCTGGAGGTCGTCGAGGACGGTCGAGCGATTGCCCCATCGAGTCTCGAGCCGGTGGACGACTGGCGCGTGGTGGTCTTTCTGGACCAGGTTCTCTCGACCTCCTTGGTGGTCAAGAGCGGCGCGCTCGAGATCGGACGCCAGGCCGAGGCCCTGACTCGGTTGGGCGCGGTCGAGGTGGTCCTGGGGGGAGAGGAGATCGCCCGCAGCCTGCCCCCGACCCGCGATCCCGAAGTCCTCAACCAGGCGCTGTCCTGGATCGCGGTGCGCGAGGGCGGGCTGGCGGGCCAGCTCGAGATCCGGCGCCGGTTTCTCGATAGCCCGCAGGTGGCGCCCCTGGTCGCCGATCGCAGCGCCGCGGTCAGCGCCACCGCCGGCCGCCGGCTGGCGGAGTTGTCTCGGGGAGTGCGCTCGGCCCTTCAGGACGAGGCGGATCTCGTCGAGTCGCGCCGCCTGAGACTGCTCGATTGGCTCGCGGCCCAGAGCTCGGATCCGCACGCACCGGGCCCACAAGCGCCGAGATTGTTGCTCTACGTCTCTTCCGGATGGGATGAGTACGACCTCGGTTTCTACGAGCGGGCGTTGAAGCGGATCTCGATGCAGGAGGCGGCCGAGGAGGCGACCTGGCCCGCGGTCTCGCCGTCTCTCGCGGAGAGCTCAAGCGCGGTCGCCGCGGCCGGCTGGGTGGTGATCGGCTTCTCGCCGTCGAAACTGATCGATCCCGAGACGGCGGCCGAGCTGGACGCCGAGGCCAAGCGGCGTGAAGAGGAGGAGATCGTCGAGACCGTGGTGCAGGACGGCCGGGAGTACGACCGCACGATTCTCAAGCCCTCGCTCGATCCGCGCGATCTCTTCAAAAAGCGAGGGGATTCCGCGATCCAACCCGACCTGAGCTCGCCGCTCGCTCCCCTCGAGCGCCTGGCGGACGATTCTGGCGGCGCGGTGGCTACCGACGCCGGCCAGCTTTCTCGCGCGCTCGACCGTCTCGCGGGCGCCTACCGGCTGACCTACCCGACCGGCATCGAGCCCGGAGCACTCGAGCGGATCGAGGTCCGCCCGGCGAGCGAAAAGAGATCGGAAAGGCCCCCGGCAGAAGTCGTTGCCCCCCGGTGGGCGGCGGTCTTCGCCCCCAACTTGATGTCGACCGTGCGCGCCCGGCGGCTGATCGAAGAAGAGCTGGCCGACGGCGACCTGACGGTCTCGGCCACGGTTGCGGCGGGTCCAGGCGAGGGATCGGAAGCCACGCTACGCGTCGAGTGGGCCGGTGAGTCCGAGGCGGTCAGCCCGTTGCGGCTGACGGTGGCGGTGGAGCCGGAAGCCGGCCGGGCGATCACCACGCACCGCCTGCTGGATCCGCGCTCGGCCGCCCCGGTGGAGGAGTTGGAGGGCGCCTATTCCGTCGAGATCCCGTTTCCGGTTCCTCTGGACCCGCAGGCGCCGACCGTCGTGGTGGTCGAGGATCTCGGTCGGGGGCTGTGGGGCTCGGCTTACGTGCAATTCGAGGCCTCGACCGGTACCGGAGACGATTCTCGGCCCGCCGGGTCCTACGTGCTGCCGGCGCCCAAGGCGGTCCACCTGCTGGCGCCCAAGCGTCAGATGGTCATGGGAACGACCGAGTTCGACACTGTGGTCTCGGACACTCGCGTAGCCAGGGTCGATTTTCTGCTCGACGGCGAGCTGGCGGTCTCGCGCCGGGTGCCGCCGTTCTCGGCCCGTCTGGACCTGGGCCCGCTGCCCAAGACCCGGCGTGTCGAGGTGGTGGCCTATGACGTCTCCGGGGTCGTTCTGGCGCGCGACGCCCTCACCCTCAACGAGGGCTCCGGGAGTTTTCGGGTTCGGATTCTGAAGCCGAGCCCGGAGGCGCGAGGAACCGAGACCGAGCTCAGGACCGGTCCCATCGAGGTCGAGACCGCGGTCCGTGTCCCCCGGGGTGGGCGGTTGGATCGCCTGGAGTTCTACTGGAAGGACGAGCTGGTGGGGACTCGCTATACCGAGCCATTCTCGGAGCGCGTCGTCGTCCCGGCCCGATCGCCCGCCGGATTTGTGCGGGTGGTCGGGTATCTGGACGACGGCGCCACCACCGAGGACGTGGTCTTTGTCAACAGCCCGCAGGGCAGCGAGCGGGTGCGCGTGGAGTTGGTCGAGCTCTACACCGTCGTGACCGACCGCCGGGGGCGGCCGGTCCTGGGCCTCGACAAGGGTGACTTCAAGGTGACCGAGGACGGCAAGACGCAAGAGATCTCGACCTTTGGGGACGCCGCCGATCAGCCCTTGACCGTGGGGCTGGCGATCGATTCCTCGGCCTCGATGTTCGTCAAGCTGCCCGAGGTGCAGCTGGCCGCGGCGAGCTTTCTCAACGGTCTGGCAACGCAGCACGACCGCGCCTTTGTCGTCGGCTTTGGCGACGAGGCCTTTTTGCAGAAAGACACCACCTCCGATCTGGCGGCGGCGCGCCGGGCGCTTTTCCGGCTGGAGCCGGCCGGCCACACCTCGATCTGGAAGGGCATCGTCTACTCGTTGGTCCAGCTCCAGGGCGTGCCGGGTAAAAAGGCGTTGATCGTCTACTCGGACGGCGCCGACGAGGATCCCGATTTCTCCTACCGCACCTGCCTCGAGTTCGCGCGCCGGGTCGGCGTGCCGCTCTATGTCGTGGTCTCGAACGACGAGATCTACCGCACCGAAGGCAAGGGCCTGACGATCCGCGGCTTTATGAACCGGCTCGAGTCGCTGACCCGCAATGTCGGCGGGCGGGTTTTTGTGACCCGCGTCGGGGAGGACCTGGAGGCCATCTACAGCGAGATCGACCGCGAGATTCGAAGCCAGTATCTGATCGGCTACTACGCTCAGGAGACCGACGAGGAGAGCTGGCGGCAGGTATCGGTGAGCGTCGACGCCCCCGGGGCCACGGCCCGGACCATCGCGGGCTACTACCGGTAGGGCGCGGACGCCGGCGGTAACCGGCGGCAGCCGGCGTGACGATTTTCACTCTCTGTCCGGCAAGCTGGAGTAAAATCAACAATTAGGCCGTGCCGACCCAGTCTCCGCTCAAACGATCGCTGCTTCGACAGGCCGTCCACAGCAACGTGGACGTGATCGAGGGCAGGTACCGTTTCCGCAGGAAGCCCGCGCGGGAGCATGTCTATTCGGTGGCCAGGATCCTTTTTCTCGTCGCCGTGCCGTTGGCTCTGTTCAGCTCTTCCTATCTGGTGTCGGCGATGGTGGGAGACTGGCTGGACTCCCGGCGAGCGGACCAGGCGGTGCGCGCCGAAGAGGCGCGGGCCGAGATGGAGGAGGCGCGGGTCGAAGCCGCGCGGGCAGCCCAGCAAGCCGCGGAGGCCGAACGAGCGACGGTCGAAGCGGAGCGCGCCAAGGCCGAGGCCGAGCGCGAGGCGGTGGAGGCGCATCTTCAGGCCGTCCGCGAGGAGCCGGCCCTGCTGGTGGCGCCCACCAATTCGCTGACCCTGCCGCGGCCGCTGGACCGTTCGGTGTTCCCTCTGGCGGTGCGCAAGGTCGTCCTGGATCCCGGTCACGGCGGCGACAACCACGGCACCGAGACAAACGACGGGCTGGTGGAGAAGACGCTGGCGCTCGACATCTCCGAGCGGTTGTCCGAGCTGCTCAAGGCGGCGTCGTATGAGGTGGTGATGACCCGCCGGGACGATGTCTTTGTGTCGCTGGAAGATCGAGCGGCGCGGGCGAACGAAACCGGCGGCGACATCTTTGTCTCGATTCACCTCAACTGGATCTCGGCCCGCCAGATTCGCGGGGTCGAGACCTACTTTCTCGGACCCACGGATGATCCCTTTCTGACCGAGCTGGCGGCCCGCGAGAACCGCGATTCGGGCTATTCGGTGGCCGATTTTCGCCGTCTTTTGGAGGGGGTCTACGCCGACGTGCGTCAGGACGAGTCCAAACGCCTGGCGACCGAGGTGCAGCGGCGCCTCTACCAGCATCTGCGCACGGTCAACCCACAAGTGCAGGACCGGGGGGTCAAAAAGGCGCCCTTTGTGGTGCTCACCGCCACCCAGATGCCGGCCATTCTGGCCGAGGTCTCTTGTCTTTCGAACGAGAAAGAAGCAAGATTGCTGACGTCGCCGGGATATCGCCAGTACATTGCCGAGGCGCTGTTCAGCGGCATCGATACGTACGCCCGCTCGATCGACGGTTCGAATCTCAGAGGGAGCTAAGCATGACGGCAAAGGACGACACGGCAACAGATGTGCTCAACGTCGGGATCGATCTCGGCACTTCCCGCAGCTCGATCTCGACCTCGGACGGCCAGAAGCACGTCGTCGAGAGCTATGTCGGCTGGCCCGCCGACATGGTGGCCATGAAGGTACTCAAGAAAAAGATCCTGATCGGTGAGGAGGCGCTGGAGAAGCGCGTCATGCTGGACTTGCACCGGCCGCTCGAGCGGGGCTTGATCAAGGAAGGATCCGAGAAGGACCTGATGGCGGTGCGGGAGCTGCTCTCCCACTTGCTCGCCAAGGTCGGCGTTAAACCCCGCTCCAAGGACCAGCGCACGGTCCGCGCGGTAGTGGGCGTGCCTGCGGAGGCCATGCGGGTCAACATGCAGCAGCTCCGCAACGCCATGTCGGGCGTCGTCGATTCGCTGATGATCGTCTCCGAGCCCTTTGCCGTCGCCTACGCGCTCGACGCGCTGCTCCATTCTCTGGTCATCGACATCGGAGCCGGCACCACCGACTTCTGTGTCATGAACGGCCGCTACCCGACCGACGAGGACCAGCGGACGCTCACCCAGGCCGGAGACTCGATCGACGAGCAGCTCCAGAAGCTGATCTCCGAGCGTCACCCGGACGTCAATTTCTCGCTCCACATGGTCCGCGACTGGAAAGAGAAGCACGCCTTTGTCGGCGAGCCCGAAGGCAAAATCATGGTGACCGCCCCGATCGAGGGCAAGCCGACCCAGTTCGACATCACCAACGAGATCCGCACCGCTTGCGAGAGTGTGGTGGCGCCGGTCACCGAGACTATGCTCGAGCTCATCGCCCGGGTCGAGCCTGAGTACCAGGAAGAGGTGCGCAATCACATTATCCTGTCGGGCGGCACCGGCCTCATCAAGGGTCTGGCCGAGTCGCTCGAAGCAGCGCTCGATGAGTACGGCGGTGGCACCATCCGGGTGGTCGAAGACCCGATCTTTGTCGGCTCGGACGGTGGGCTGGCGATCGCCGAGGACGCGCCCAAGTCGGATTGGGAAAAGCTGGGGTCGGCGTAGCGCCGGCAGTGAGCCGCCAGGCACCTTGAAGCTCGCAGCCGCGAGAAAAAGAGCCGAGGAGCTGCGCCGCGAGATCGAGCGGCACGACTACCTCTACTACGTCCGCGACGCGCCGAAAATCTCGGACGACGCCTACGACCGGCTGTTCCGCGAGCTCAAGGACCTCGAGGCCCGGTTCCCCGAGCTCGAGGCTCGCGACTCGCCGACTCAGCGGGTTGCCGGCGTGGCGCTCGAGAGCTTTGCCTCGGTGGAGCATCTGGCGCCGATGCTCAGCCTCGACTCTCACCCCAATGCCGAGCAGGTCGAGCGGTTCGACGAGCGAGTCCGCAAGGCGTTGGGCTCGGATCACCGGGTGGCCTACGTCGTCGAGCCCAAGCTGGACGGCGCTTCGGTCGAGCTGGTGTACGAGAACGGGTTGCTTGTCCGGGGCGCCACCCGCGGGGATGGGCGTGTCGGAGAGGACATCACCGAGAACCTGCGTACCATCGCGGCGGTTCCGCTCAAGCTGCGGCAAGAGGCGCTCCCGGTCCCGCCGACGCTGGCACTGCGCGGCGAGGTGATCATGCGAATTGACGACTTTGAGCGCCTCAACGAGCGCTTGCTCGCGGAGGGAAGGGAGCCCTACGCCAATCCGCGCAACGTCGCCGCCGGGGCCCTACGGCAACTCGATCCCAAGAACACCGCCGATCGTCCATTGGACATCTATGTTTACGACATCCTCGCCGGCGAAGCCCCCGAGGTGAAGACCCAATGGCAGACGCTCGACGCGCTGCGGGAGTGGGGTCTGCGGGTCAACAACCGGCCCCGGCGAGTCGAGAGCGTGGGCGAGATCGTCGACTACCACCGGGCGATGGTCGATTCCCGTGACGACATCGGCTACGAGATCGACGGGGTGGTGATCAAGCTCGACGATCTGGCGGCCCGGCACGAGCTCGGGGAGACCTCTCACCATCCGCGTTGGGCCTTTGCGTTCAAGTTCCCGCCGCGGAGAGAGGTGACCCGGGTGCTCAAGATCCTGGCCAGTGTCGGCCGCACCGGCGCGGTGACCCCGGTCGCGATGCTGCGGCCGGTGGAGCTGGGCGGGGTCACGGTGAGCCGCGCCAGCCTCCACAACCGCGAGGAGGTGGCGCGCAAGGACATCCGCGAGGGAGACCGGGTGCGGGTACAGCGGGCCGGCGATGTGATTCCGCAGGTGGTCGAGCGTATCCCGGAGAAGGGAAGACGCCGTAAGCGAAAGTTCCGTATGCCCGCGAAGTGCCCTTCGTGCGCCACGCCGCTGGTCGAGCGGGGCCCTTTTTCGGTCTGTCCCAACAGTTTTGACTGCCCGGCCCAGCTTACCGGGCGGCTGGTCCACTTTGCGTCGCGTCACGCCCTGGACATCGAGGGACTGGGCGAAGAAAGCGCCAGGCTTTTTGTCACGCAGGGGCTGGTCCGTCACCTGCCCGATCTGTTCGAGCTCGAAGCCGAGTCGCTGGTCGAGCTCGAGGGGTTCGCGGAAAAGTCGGCGACCAATCTGGTCGAGGCGATCCGCAAGGCCTCGAAGGTGGAGCTCCACCGGTTTCTCTACGCGCTCGGAATCCCCGAGGTCGGAACGGCGGTGGCGCGGGATCTGGCGATCGACTTTGGCTCCTTCGACGCGGTGCGGCGGGCGGACGCCGAGCGTCTCCAGCAAGTCGACGGGGTCGGACCCAAGATGGCGGAGCAGATTCGGGCCTTTTTTGGCGAGACCCACAATCAAGGCGTGCTCGACCAACTGCTCGACGGCCGCGTCGAAGTGCGGGAGACCGCCCACGGGGCTGGCACCGCCGCGGGCTCGGGGCCGCTGGCGGGAAAGAAAGTCGTTTTTACCGGTGGGTTGGAGAATCTCAGCCGGCCGCAGGCCAAGAAGCGGGTCGAAGACGCGGGGGGGCGAGTGGTGTCTTCGGTGAGCAAGGCCACCGACTACGTCGTTGCGGGAGAGAATCCCGGCTCCAAGCTGCGGCGCGCCCGCGAGCTGGGGCTCGAGATCCTCGATGAAGCCGGTTTTGTGGCCTTGCTGGGTGCGGAGGCGGCAGGAGCGTAGGCCAAGGCGGGCGGGGTGAATCGAATACCATGGCCGCGCCAGGACGATGAGCAAGAACCAGCCGGGACCCAGCTATACAAAGCCGTCGACCACCGTGCCGGCGGTCCTCGCCAACCTGCTGATCCTGGCGCCGTTGCTCGTCGCCTTTTTCCTACGGCTCAAGGACGAGGGCCTCTACTACACCAGCGTGCAGGAGGACAATCCGCTCGAGTGGATGACCTTCTGGGCGTTCCTTCTCGGCGGTGTGGTCTTTGCTCTGGCCGCGCTTCACCAGCGGCGGCGCGATGGCGGGTTCCCGTGGTTTCTGACCGGGATATCGGTCTTTTGCGTCTTTGTGGCGATGGAGGAGATCTCCTGGGCGCAGCGGGTCTTCGGCTACCGGCCACCGGAATATTTTCTGGCCGAGAACTTTCAACAGGAGCTCAATCTCCACAACGTCTGGGACACCGACTTCCGCAAGCTTTCGGTCAAGGTCATCATCCTGGGCTACGGTGTGGTGCTGGCACTGCTGGCGCTGGTGCCCGAGCTCAAGAACCTCTTTTCCCGCCTGGGCGTGATCCCGCCGCCGGTGTTTCTGGCGCCCGGATTCCTGGCCACCTTCTGGCTGTACGAAAGCTATCCCTGGAGTCATTCGGGCGAGATCGTCGAGCTGATGCTCGGTATGGGATTTTTGCTGGCCGGCCTGGCCGCTCTCGGACTCTTCCACCGCACGGTCTGGGACGGCGGTCTGGGTCTCCGCTCGGTGGCGGTGTCCGCCGCGGTGGTCTTTCTGCTCGGGTTCCTCACCGTCGGCCTCACCCGGCTCCAGGTGCGGGACGATCCGGAGACTATGGCCGCGGCGCAGACCGAGCTCCAAGCGCTGGCCGCCGATTTCACCCGCGGCCGGCGGCCGATCACAAGCTGTGGGCGCCACAAGAGGGTGTTCTCGTATGTCGAGAAGTACGGCACCGATGAGCTCTACGACGGCCGTTTCGCGGCGCTCGTGGATCAGGGGCTGCCGGAAGCGCGGGCCGATTTCTTTATCGATCTGTGGAACTCGCCGATCTGGATCCGCCACAAGTGCGACAGCGACAGCGGTCGCGAAGTGGTGTTCTTGTATTCGTTCGGACCCAACCGGCGCCGCGACTCGACGGCCTGGGAAATCCAGGACGACGATGTCGGCGTGATGATCTTCGAGCGCGGCGGATAGATCCCGGCGGATTGCCTGGCGCCCAGACCGGCGGCCGAAGCGCTAGTTGTAGGGGCCGGGCTTGCCCCGGCCCGTTCCACCGGACGCCAACGGCCGGCAGGGGCGCCGGCCGCTTCATGGCTGTGGTTGGATTCCGCGTAGGGGCCGGCGCCCTTCCGTTCGTTGCCGTCCCGAAGCGGCCGGCGCCCCTGCCGGCCGTCTTACCCGGCCACGGAGTGCCCGGCGGCCGTCTTACCCGGCCACGGAGTGCCCGGCGGCCGTCAGAGCCGTCACCGCCGTGTCGAGGTCGGTTTCCTGCACCAACAGATAGTCGGTGTCGTAGGTCGAGACGACGAAGATGGGTACGCCGGCTTGGGCGAGCGGCGAGGCGAAGGAGGCCAGGACGCCGGTTTGGGAGAAATCGAGCGTGCCCGCGACCCGGAGCGCTCGCCATCCCGGCTCTACGGCCGCTCCCCCGGGCTCATCGCCTTCGCGGCACACGATCGAGATCTCGGCTTCGGTCCGGGTGACCGAGAAGAAGCCGTTTTCCGACGGCGCGGGCAGCGGCGCGTCCGCCGGGAGCCGGCAGACGGCGAGCCGGTCGGGAAGGGGGCTCAGCTCGTAGCGCGGGCCCCGAGCCGTGCCGTTCATCGTTTAGTTGCCCCGCTGCGCGATGATCGGTCGTTTTGGCGGCTGTCCTGGCGATTGTCCTGGCAATCGTCCGGGCTCTGGGGGCTCGACCACCCGCGTCAGCCACTCCTCGGCATAGGCGCGGTGAAGCGGGGTGTCCGGGAAGGGCTCGCCGTAGGCCGCCATGGAGCGGAAGGGCAGCGGCTCGACCTGCTGGGGCTCGAAGGTGTTGCGGTCGGCGTCCTTATCCCAGCCGTGGCTTTCGAGAAAGAGTGTTCGCCGCCATCCTTCGCGGACCGGGTCGAGCTGGGCGGCGTCGAAGACCACCGCCATCTCGTCACCGGCCCCTAGGATGACGCTGCGGTCGTCGGGATCGAGCAGCAACTCGAGGACGTCGCCATAGCGGGTGTAGCGTCCCGGGAACGGCAACCAGGGCGAGACCGTGGAGACCGCCGAGTAGTCAAACTCATGCGGCGCGTTGGGGGCGACGCGGACGAGACGCGAGAAGCCTCGAAAACCGAGCTCGGCGCGCGTGGGTTCGAGCTTTGCTCGCACGGTTGGCTCGTCGTCGGCAACCGATGTGTCCGCGGGCGCCCAGACGATGCGATCCCAGGACAGCCATTGTGAGGCGACGATTCTGAGCCGGCGGGCGCCGGCCGGAAGCGCCGGCACATCCACCACCATGGTTTTGGTCTTGCCCGCAGGGAATCCGATGTTGCCCACCAGGACCTGCCAGCCACGAGTGGTTTCGACCTCGAGGCGTGGAGGGAAGAGCGGGATCTGCTGGCCCTGGTCGAGCGCGATGTTGAGACTGGCGTCGGTGGGAAAGATCCAACCGTCGAGGTGCAACCGGACCGGCCCGGCGGGTGTGGCTCCGAGGTCGAATGTAAAGCTCCATGGTTCCCGCGGTACCCCCTGGTAGCGGCTCGGACGCCAGCCATCCGCGTACACGCCATCGCGCTCTTTCACCCGCGCGGTCACATCCCGGTCGGCGGCGTCCCAGGCGGCGGCCACCGGTCGGAGGCCGCGAGTGCCCAGGACTCCCTCGGGAACGACCGACCCGGGCAGGATCTTCATCGTGCTCGCGACTTCCACGTCGGCCGGGTGATCGACCACCCAGAGGCGCACAAAGTCGAGAAACGCGGCCTCCCACAGTTCTTCGGTGATGCGGATCTCGTAGCTCCCGTCACGCGGCGCGATGCGCTCGATCTCGATCAGCTCCTCCGGATCGGATGGCATCCACTTGTCGATCCCCATCGGCAGCCCGGCGGGCGCTCCCCACAGCAAGTCGGTCGCGAACTCGAAACGCTCGCCGGTCCAGGTGTACAAGAACGGGCAGCTGCCCTTGAGGAGCTGCTCTTCGACCACCGTCTGGCGCGCGGTGGGCGAGATGCGGTTTTGCGGTACGCCGTTGGTCCACACGACGCGCAGGAGATCGGCGGTCTCGACCGAGCCGAGCCCGAAGTGGGTCACGCCGCCGGTCGCCTCGCGGAACTGGTAGGCGTTGCCGGCCCGCACCTCGAGGGTGGAGCCGATCCCGTAGAAGTTGTTCTTGCTGTTTCCGGTGTCGAGCCCGCGCAGCCGCACCGCGAGCCATCCGTTGGCGTTGCCCCCCTCGTTGATGAGGTGGTGGATGCCGTCGGCGCCTCCCGTGACCAGGTCCAGATCGCCGTCACCGTCCAGATCGGCCGCCGACAGAGCGGTCACCGACGCGGGGCCCTGCTCGACCGGGATCGACCGAGCCGGCTGGCCGGCGGCGCCCAGCCCGAGGATCGCGATGCCCCCCGGAACGCCGAGGGCGAGGTCCAGCCGGCCGTCATTGTCGGCATCGAAGATCTCGATCGGACCGGCGCCGCTTGTTTCCGGGTGTTCGAGCTCCCTGCTCTCGAAGCGGCCCCCGCGGTTCTGGTATACGCGAACGCGGTCCCCCGTGGTAATGATCTCGGGCAGCCCGTCGTTGTCGAGATCGGCGCTGACGATCCTGCCGATGGTCCCGTGGATGCTTCCGGCTACCGATCCGGCGAGCCCCGCAACCTCGGTCGAATCCTCGAAGCGTCCCTGGCGCAGGTTGTTCAGCAGCGTGAGCCCGCCGTCGTGCGCGATCAAAAGATCGAGATCGCCGTCACGATCGAGATCGGACGACAGCGTGTCGTGGGCGGCTCCGAGCGTCAGGTCGGGGAGGCTCCAATCCCCGACCGGCTCGAGCGGTCCGAGAAGCGCGTTGCGATACAGCCTTGGGCTCTCAGAGCTTGAAGGGCCGCCGCCGGCCGCAAAGAGATCCAGGTCGCCCTCGATGTCGAAATCGATCATGGTTGCCGCGCCGGTCGCCTCGGCGCCCGAGAGCCCGGTCTCTTCGGTGCCCCTGGCCAGGCCACCGGCCCCATCTCCGCGCCACAGCTCGAGCCCTCCCGCGCCGTAGCCCAACACATCCTGGTGCCCGTCGTTGTCCAAATCGGTGACGAGAATCCTCTCGATTCCCGGAGGGGCCGTAGTGGTCGTCAGGGTCGCCCCGCCGGTCGCGCGAAGCTCCAGGGTCGGAGGCTCCGAAGCCGATAGCACGGCCACGTCGGGCCTCTGGTCACCGTCGAAGTCTCCGAGCGCGAGATCCAGCACTCCAGGCGAGTCCTCGCCCGGCCGCTCGCCTCGGAAGCTCACCTCGATGGGCTCGCCAAAGGTCGAAGCCGCCGGCTCGCCCATGAGGACCAGCACCGGGATGCCCTGGATGCCCGTCGCCAGCTCGCGGAGGCTCTCGCGGTACATCGGCGTGATCTTGAGGACGTTCTGTAGCCTCTGGGCCGGAGCTCGTATGCCGGCCAGATCGCCGGCCTCGAGGCCCTCGAACACTTGCGCGAGAAGCTCCTCGCCGCCGCGCGGTGACTGCCACATCAGCTCGCGGATCCGCAGATAGGCGGCGGTGGCGCGCTCGCGATCGCCGGCCTGGCGCGCCTGAGAGCCCAGCTCGAGCAGCACGACCAGGTTCTCCGGGCGCAGCCGGGCCAGGCGGTCGAGCGCCGCCAGGGCTTCGTCGCTCGCATCCGAGATCGTGGTCGCCTGGCGGTAGAGCGCGTACTGGATCTCGAGGTCGTCGGGTGCCGCCTCGGCGGCGCGCCCGAAAACGGCCAGGGCCTCGTCGGGCCGGCCGCTCCACTGAAGGATGTCTCCTTCGATCGCCCACAGCCGGGGGTCATCGGGGGATTTTTCGACCGCGCGGGCGATCCAGTCCCCGGCTTCCTCGAACTTCTGCTGGCGGAGCTTGGCGATCGCCAGGTTGGCGTAGCCCAACGGGTCGTCCGGTGCTTTTTCGGTCAGCTCGAGAAAGGCCGCCTCGGCCAGCTCCGGCTTCTCGTTCTCGAGCTCGGCAATACCGCGGTTTCGCAGCTCGATGGCCTCTTGGCTGGGGGGTCTCGCCGGCCGTCCGGCGTCCGAGCCCGGTCCCGCGCAATTACTCAGCGCCAGGGCCAGCACGAGGCTTGGCGCGAGGGCGGCCGCGGTCGTAACCGCCGGCCCGACCCGGGTGCGCATCCTGGGGCTTTTCATCAGCCGATTCTACCGGCTGGTTTTGCCGAGTGTCCGATACGACGATACCGACTTTGCGGATGCGGTGCGGCCGCTAGTTTCGCCTTTTCTTTTTCTTCTTGTCGCCGCCGAACCCGAGAAGGCGCAGCGCGATCAGAAGCAGAATGGCGCCAAGGACCGCGACGACCAGACTGCGGACGTCGAATCCCGCGATGCCGCCGTAGCCCAGGTAGGTCGCCAGAAATCCGCCCAGCACTGCGCCGGCGATCCCCACCAGAATGGTGGTAATGCAGCCGCCGGGGTCCTTGCCAGGCATCAGAAATTTGGCGATCGCGCCCGCCACGAAGCCCATGATGATCCACGAACCGAGTCCCATGATCTCGAACATCTTCTAAATTCCCTCCCGCGCGGAGGATATCGCGACACCAGGCACGGTGTCCGAACATTTTCGTTTTGGTCGGCGGCTCTGCCCTCCCGAGTGCCGCCTCATGGCCCGCATCCGCCGCCGGCGGTTGCGTGGGCCGGAACGAATTTTGCGGCCGCTTGATGGCCTTGCAGCCGGCTCGTCCCTTCGCGGGCTGCCGGAAGCCGGCGCCCGCGATTTGGTCCTCGCTTGGCGGGCGATTCGCCGGCCTCGGCTCGGACAGAGTCCGCCGACCGACACCAACTACTCCGAGCTAGACGGGATCCGACGCCCTAGCTCGCGTGTGTCGGGCCGGTCGGAGGCTCCACCAGGGACGTTTGACCGAGCGCAGAGCAAGAACGGGTGGAGGCTGACGGCGATCCGGCGCGAGGGAAACCGAGGCGCGCGCTTCCGCGTCATAGGTCTCCGGGCGCGCGCCGTTCCCTGGTGGAGCCTCCGACCGGCCCGGCACGCCCCACAGTACAATCGCGCGCATGTCGCGGAAGCGCCTCTTTCTGATCGACGGGTACTCCAACATCTTCCGCGCCTTCTACGCCATCCGCGGCCTCTCCAACTCCAAGGGCTTCGCCACCAACGCCGTCTACGGCTTTCTCAACATGCTGCGCAAGCTGCTGCGCGAGCAAGAGCCCGAGTATCTGGGTATCGCGTTCGACGTCTCCGACGAGACCGTGCTGCGCAAGGAAAAGTACGCCGACTACAAGGCCAACCGGAAGCCGATGCCCGAGGATCTGAAGCCTCAGATTCCGTGGATTCGCAAGGCCATCGAGGCGCACCGGATCCCCGTTCTGGAGCTGAACCGGTACGAGGCCGACGACGTGCTCGGGACGCTGGCCAAGAAGGCCGCGGCGGCCGGCTACGACGTGGTGCTGGTCTCGGCCGACAAGGATTTGATGCAGCTTGTCGACGAGCACGTACGTCTGTTCCACACCGGCCGCGAGAAGCTCTACGATCCCGAGCTGGTCGAGACGGACTTTGGCGTGCCGCCCGACAAGGTGATCGACGTTCTGGCGCTCAAGGGCGACTCGGTGGACAACGTTCCCGGCGTGCCGGGCATCGGAGAGAAAGGCGCTCGCGGTCTGATCAAGGAGTATGGCGATCTCGAGACGCTCCTGGAGCGGGCCGGCGAAGTCAAGCGCAAGAGCTACCGCGAAGGGCTCACCGAACACCGTGACAAGGCCGAGCTCTCCAAGGAGCTGGTGACCATTCACACCGATCTGCCGGTCGAGTTCGAGCCGGAACGGCTCGCACTCGAAGCCCCCGATGCCGAGGCGCTCAAAAAGATCTACCGTGAGCTCGAGTTCTTCTCCCTGCTCAAGGAGCTCGAGACCGACACGGCGCAGGCCGTCGAGACCGAGCCCGCGGTCGAGGCTTTGACGGCCGCCGAGTGGAAGAAGGGAGTGTCCGCGCTCGCCGCGCCCTACTTTGTCGGTGTCGTTGGCGGCTCTCCGGAGGAGGGCGGCGAGGCGCCTTTGGGGGCCGTCGTGGCGGGGGAGTCGGGCCCGGCCCTCTATGGTGATTTTCGCCGCGACGGGCTCGAGAAGGCGGCGCTCTCGACTCTCGACGCCTGGCTGGGGGATGGCGCCCGCGAGCTCCATGGCCACGACCTGAAAGAAGTGTTGCGCCTCGTCCGGCAGAAGCAGACGCCGCAGAAGAAGGCCCGGCAGAAAAAGGTCTCGGCGCCATTGTTCGACACGATGCTGGCGTCATACCTGCTGCACTCGGCGGCGCGCTCGCACACTCTGGAGACGATCGCGTTCGAGCGGCTGGGGATCCAGACCGTGGCGGCTTCGGAGGCTGGCTGGGACAAGGGGCAAGTGCCGCCGCTCGGCCACGAGCCTCTGCTCCTCTATGCGGCCGAGCGTGTCGAGATTCCCCGGCGGCTTGCGGAGAGCCTGCAAAAAGACCTGGAGGCGGACGAGCTCGGGGCCGTGTACCGTGACATCGAAGCGCCCCTGGTGGCCGTTCTGGTGGCGATGGAGGAGAAGGGAATCGTCCTGGACGTCGATTTCCTAAACGGCCTTTCCAAACAGTTGGCCGAGGAGCTGGCGACGATCGAAGAGGAGATCTACAAGATCGCCGGGGACCGTTTCAACATCCAGTCGCCCCGCCAGCTCGGCGAGGTCATGTTCGACCGACTCGGCTACCCGGTCATCAAGAAAACACGCAAGACCAAGAGCTACTCGACCGATTCCGCGACGCTGGAAGAACTGGCAACACGCGGGTACGAGCTGCCCGAGAAGATCCTCGCCTACCGCGAGCTCGCCAAGCTCAAATCGACGTACGTGGACGCCTTCCCCGAGCTGGTCGCCGGGGACGGGCGGCTCCACACGCGGTTCCACCAGGCCGTTGCCGCCACCGGCCGGCTGTCTTCCGCCAGCCCCAATCTGCAGAATATCCCGGTACGGACCGAGCGAGGCCAGGAGATCCGCAAGGCGTTTGTGGCGCCGCGAGGCGCGCGGCTGCTGGTCGCCGACTACAACCAGATCGAGCTGAGGGTGCTGGCGCACATCGCCGAAGAGCCCGAGCTGATCGAGGCCTTTCAGGCCGGCAAGGACATCCACGCCTCGACCGCCGCGGCGGTGCTGGGCGTGGCTGAGGAGCTGGTGACCGGCGAGCAACGGCGCGCCGCCAAGGTGATCAACTTCGGCATCATGTACGGGATGAGCGCCTTTGGTCTGGCCCAGAACCTCAAGATTCCCAAGGCCGAAGCCGAAAGCTTTATCGACGCCTATCTCTCACGCTACGCGGGGGTCAAGCGATACATGGACGAGACCGTCGAGCTCGCCACCCGCAAAGGCAAGGTAGAGACGCTCTACGGTCGCGTGCGGTGGCTGCCCGACATCAAGAGCCGGAATTACAACCTGCGCGAGAACGCCAAGCGCATGGCGATCAACGCCCGCATCCAGGGGACGGCCGCCGATCTGCTCAAGATGGCGATGATCGCGGTCGATCGTCGTCTGCGTGCCGAGCATCCGGACGCGGCTCTCTTGCTGACCGTCCACGATGAACTGGTCATCGAGTGCCCCACGGGTCAGGTCGAGGCAGTGGGTGGCCTGGTCCGGGAAGAGATGGTGGGCGTCGAGCAGCTCGCCGTGCCGCTGGTGGTCGACCTCGGCTCGGGCAAGAGCTGGTACGAGGCCAAAAGTTAGCCTGATCTTCTCACCAGCGTCCGGCCCGAAGGCCGGAAATGCCTGAATCTACTGCGTTGCGCTCCCGTCGGGCTTCTCGACGTAGCTACGGCTACGCCTGCGTCGTCCTCGGTCGCAAGCCTTGTATCTCCAGGCATTTGCGCCCTTCTGACTCGAACGCCGGTGAGAAGATCAGGCTAGTCGGCTTTGCCGAGGGCCGCCATCACCGAGCCGGCGACGATCAGCACGGCGCCGGTCAAGCCCACTGCGCCGAGGCGCTCGCCGATGTCGGCTTCGGGCCAGATCGCGAGGATGGCGTAGACCGCCGCGATGGTCACGAGCGGCGTCAACGCGATGACGGCGCTCACTCTGGACGCTTCCCAGTGCTCGAGCGCTTCGGCAAAGGCGCCATAGGCCGCCAGGGTGTTGACGATACCGAAGATGAGAAGCACAAGCTGAAAGGGCGTCAGCTCGAAGACGGTCGCTGGCCGGGCCACCGGTGCGAGCAAGACGGCGGCGCCGATGTAGATGAGCAGCAGGACATTGACCGAGGAGAGTCCGGTGAGGAGCTGTTTTTGTGCCAGCGCGTACGCGGCCCAGACGACCGCCGCGATAACCACAAGAAACACCCCGACGGCTTCTCGCCCGCTCAGACGGAACAGCTCGGGCAGCCGTTGGTTGAAGAACAGCAGCAGCCCCAGGATCAGGACGACCAGCCCGGCCCACTGCCGAAGGCTGAAGGCCTCGCGGAAGATCGCCAGGCTGCCGAGCAGAAAAAGGATCGGCGCGAGCTGGATGACCAGTTGAGCGGTGGCCGGTGGTACGTAGTCGAGGGCGACGACAAAGAGAACATAGTTCCCGACCAGTCCCAGCAGCGCGACCAGCAGCAGGGCCCAGCCGTTTCGCCCGATGCGGCCCAGAGCGGGGAGCTTGCCGCGGTACGCCTGGTAGATCCCGAGCAGGACCGCCGACGAAGTCAGCCGGTACCAGGTAATAGTGAACGCGTCCATGCCCTCGAGCAACAGCTTGAGGGCGATGGAGAGAAAGCCCCAGATCAGGGCGGTGCTCAGCGCCAGCGCCAGGCCCAGGCGCGGGTTGCCTTGCGCCCGGTGGAGAGTGCTGCTCACGAGATGAATCTAGCGGCCGGGCTTTCGACCCGCCACCCGATCTTTGCGCAGTAGCGGATAAAAAAACGCCGGTCGGACCCAATGCCGACCGGCGTTTGAGATTGCGACCGGCTCAGCCCTAGGGCTGGGTCACCAGGATCTCCGCGCGGCGGTTTTGCCGCCTGCCGTCCGCGGTGTCGTTCGAGGCGATCGGCGCGCTCGAACCGGCGCCCGAGGTGGTGATCCGCGAAGGATCGATGTTGTACCGATCCACCAGATACTCCTTGACCGCTTCGGCTCGCGCCTGGCTGCGTCGGTCGTTGGACGCATCGGAGCCCGAGCTGTCGGAGTGGCCGGTGACGAACGCCACCAGGCTCGGGTCATTCGCCATGCTCTGGCCGATCTCGTCCAGCTTTGCCTTGCAGATGTTGTCGACCCGCGAGCTTCCATAGATGAAGGCGCAGGACTCACGACGCTCGAGCTTGGGAGCTGGTTTCTCCTCTACCGGCGGCGGTGGCGGCGGCGGTGGGGGTGGCGGTGGCGGTGGGGGAGGCGGCGGAGGAGGTGGCGGCGGCTCGACGGGCTCTTCCATCGGCTTGACGCCTCCGCCAAAGCGTGGTGAGAACGCCAGACCGGCGAGCACACTCAGCGGGCTGACGTCGAGCGTCCCGCCCTGATGGATTCCCCGGGTCGGTGCGGCGTCGAGGTCCAGCAGAGACGCGCCGACGGTAAAGGCCCACTTGGCGGCGATGGGGATGTCTACACCCAAGTCGATGCCAAAGGTGGTCTCGTCGTCGAATGCGGTCTCCCTGGCGGCTCCGAGGCTGTCGATCCCGACGTCGTCAAACTCGACCAGCGCCAGAAACGGCCGCAAGAAGACATCCGCCTTGCGGTTGGGGGTCAGGTGAAAAACCGGACCGGCGCTGAAGGCCGTCGCCTCGAGGTCGTCGTTTTCCATCAGCCACACGTCTGCCGAGTCAAAGACACAGAGCGCGTCGAGCTGGGTCTGCGAAAGACCCAGACCGAGTCCGACCCTGCTGGTGAATTGGCGCTCGAGGCCGAGGCCAAGGGTCGTGCCCTGGCCGATCTTGAGTTTGGACGACTCGAACTGCCCGTTGCCGACATCGGTCAACTGGCGGCTTTCGTCATCGGCGTCGGAGACGCCTCCCTGAATGCGGAATGTCCAACACCCGCTCCCGTCTTCGGCGCAGTCAGCGAGAGCCGGGACGGCTCCAAACCCAACTGCGAGAAGCAAAGCGGTGAGACTCGCCCCCACGCGGTGGCCGAGCCAGGCTTTTCTCCTATTGCGTTTCATCAGCGCTACCTCCATTTGCCGACGTAGAGAGTTTCCGATCTCAGGCGATCACCAGGGCTGACCGTGTGGCGAGCGTACCATATTACGAGCGGCAAACCTGGATCTCTAAGGAGAAATTCAGCGCACGATCTGCCGGCGGTTCTCCACTCTGCGAGTCACCTCGCTGGAATCGAGATACTCCAGAAGGGGGATGGCCCATTTGCGGGTCAGACCGAAATGTTTTTTGAAATCTCCCACGCTGAAATCGTCCCAACCGGTCGCTCGCAAGTCATCGACCAGCCGGGCGGCCGCGGAGGCCGCGATGATCAGCCCTCCGGGCAGCCGCAGCAGCCGGCGCCGCTCGATCAGATAGTCCACCACGCCGGCGACGGTCTGTGGCTTGCCGCCCACGAGCTCGGCCAAACGCGCCGGCGCGGGCGGTTCGAGCCCCGCCTTCTCGAACACGGCCAGAAGGCCCTTGGACAGCGCCGACTCCTGGTTTGAGAGCTGTGCCTCGCGGCCGGGGAGATTGATCCGGTCGCCGTCGATCGTGACGATCTTCTGCAACGTCAGCCATTCGAGGTAGACATCGGTGAGCTCGGCGGCACCGCCTGGGAGGATCCGCTCGAGGGCCTCGGCTTTGGGCATCCCCTCGGCCAGCCGCTCGTGACGGAAGTAGTCCTCGAGGACCTTTTTGGCGCGCCGGCCGACGCGCCGGTAGGCCCGCGGGTCGAGCCAGCGCTGGCCATGACCGGTCCCCGAAGGAACGGCCAGCAGGCGCTGATCCTCGACCAGCGCCGCGAGCTCAGCCTCGACCGCCTGTGCCCGGACGCCCAGGCGCCGGGCCAGATCCTGTGTCGAGGCGCCCCTCTCGCCCTCTTCGACCACCCAGTGGTGCAGCAGGGCGGCGCGATCGGCGGTGACGCCGGCCAGTGCCCGCTGGAGGGCCTTGCCGCGGCGTGGGCGCCAGCCGGTGTCCAGCACCGCGCCTCCACCGATCGTCGCCGGGGGTGACGGCCGCCGAACGATCAACCGATCGCCCGGCACGGCGGTGATCGCGGCCGCGCAGCGGATCTCGACCAGCCCGGTGTCGCCGGGCTCGAGCTCGGGGGGATCGAGTGGGCGCAGTCGGCCGCCAACATGGCTCGACAGGAGATGGACGCGCACCGGTGTCGAGCCCTTGATCGCGCGTGGCGCGTCATTGAGCAGGGTGAAGCGCGCCACCAGGCGACGTGCTGTCCGGAACCCTTCCGGGGTCACCAACTGGTCGCCTCGCCCGAGACTCCGGTGATCGAGTCCGGTCACTTGCAGCGCGGTGCGTTCGCCCTCCTGCGCCACCTCACGGGGCCGTCCGTGGACCTGGACGCTCCGGATCCGCGCGGTCTCTCCGCCACCGCTCTTCTGCAGGGTGTCGCCCGGCTTGACCTCGCCCGACACCAGGGTGCCGGTGACGACCAGCCCCAGGCCCTTGAGCAGAAATACCCGGTCGACGGGCAGCCGGGCCAGGCGGTCGGGCTCGGGGGACACGGCGTGGCGCCGCGCCAGCTCCACGAGTTCGTTCTCGAGCTCGGGAATCCCCTCCCCGGTCACACCCGACACCGCCAGGACCCTGGAGTCGGCAAAGGGTGTCGGCGCCAGCAGCTCCCCGATCTCGAGCTCCGCCAGCTCCAACAAGTCGGGCGTGACCAGATCGGATTTGGTCAGGGCGACGACGGCCGCGGGGATCTCCAGCAGCGAGCAGATCGCAAGGTGCTCGCGGGTCTGCGGCTTGACCCCCTCGTCGGCGGCCACCACCAGCAGCATGACCCGGATGCCGCCCAGCCCGGCCAGCGCGTTGTGCAGAAACCGCTCGTGGCCGGGGACGTCGACAAAGCCGACCTGGACGTCGTCGCGCTCGAGGTGTGCGAACCCCAGGTCGATGGTGATGCCGCGGTCCTTCTCCTCGGCCCAGCGGTCGCAGTCGGTACCGGTGAGCGCCTCGATCAGCCGGGTCTTACCGTGGTCGATGTGGCCGGCGGTGCCGACGATCGTCCGTCTCATGTCGCTCACCGGCGTTCCGTCGCCAGGCGCCGGCTAACCCGCCAGCACTTGGCGGGCGATGCGGCTGATCGTGCCGCCGTCGGCGCTGCCGCCAAACCGCTCCAGCATCGCCTTCATCACCGCGCCCATGGCCGCCGGACCGGAAAGCTCGTTCTCGCTCACAAAGGCCTCGATAGCCTCTCGGATGTCGTCCTCGGTGGCCTGCGGTGGGAGGTAGACACCCAGGATCTCCGCTTCCCGCTGCTCGCGCTCGGCCAGCTCCTCCCGGCCGCCGGAGCGGTATTGCTCGGCCGACTCCTGACGCTGTTTGATCGCTTTCTGGACCAGACGCAAAAAGCCGTCTTCACTTACTTCTTCGCCGGTTCGTATGCGCTCGTTTTTGATCGAGTTGAGAAGCAGCCTCAACGTCGCCAGCCGTTCCTTGTCGCCGGACTTGAGAGCCTGCTGGACTTCGGCTTCGATGCGCTCGCGTGGGGTGCCCATACTGCCCATACTCGGATTATAAAAGCCGTGCGAACGCTACCCTTGCGGGAGCTGGATCGAGAAGATCGTTCCCTGGGGACGGTTGGCCGCCACGCTGACGGTGCCGTGGTGCTCGTCGACGATGCGGTGGACGATCGACAGGCCGAGCCCGGTCCCCCGGCCCTTGGTGGAGAAGTGGGGGAGGAAGAGTTTTTCGTGGGAGTCGGCGGGGATCCCGCGGCCGGTATCGGCAACCTCGATCTCGAGGCTGCCGTTGGACTTGTGGACCGAGACGCGAACGCTCCCCGGAGCCTCGGTGGCGTCGACGGCGTTGTCCAGGAGATTGATCAACACCCGTTTGATCTGCTCGGGGTCGACGACCGCCGAGGCGGCCTCGCCGTCGATGCTGCCGTCGACCTCCACGCCGGCCTTGATGCCGTCGTAGAGCCGGAGGGTCTCGCGAACCAGCTTGGCCATGTCGGTCTCGGTGGGCTGGGGTGGCCGCATCCGCGCGAAACGCGAGAACTCGTCCACCAGACCCTCCATCGTCTGCACCTCGTTGCCGATGATCTCCACGCCCTCCTCGAGAGCGCTGCCGAGCTCGGGGTCCCGGTCCCGGTAGCGTTTGAGGATCCGTTCGGCCGATAGCTTGATCGGGGTCAGGGGGTTCTTGATCTCGTGTGCCACCCGGCGGGCGGCGTCGTGCCAGGCGGCACGCTGCTGCGCCTGGATCAGCTCGGTGAGGTCTTCGAGCACCATGACGCGGCCGCTGGTCTTGCCCTCCTGATCAGGCATGGCGCGAACCTTGGCCTCGAATGTCTTCCACCGGCCACCGAGGAGCAGCCGGACGGTCCGATGCAGGCGGCCGCTCGGTCCGGGGTCTTCGGCGAACAGCCGGGCCAGCTTGGAGAGCTCACCTTCGCCCCACGCTTGCTGGATCGTCGTCGTCGCGTCGTCGGTGCGTTCCCGCCCCAGCATTCTGGACGCCGCGCGGTTGAAAACCAGAACCCGGCCCTCGTTGTCCACCGACACCACGCCGGCGGCGACGTTCTCGAGCACCGCCGCGATCAACGCGCGCTCCTCTTCCAGCCGCTGGTTGGCGCCCAGCAAGTCTTCCTTATTGCTCTTGAGCTGCTCGGTCATCCGGTTGAAGGAATCGACCAGGACCCCGAGCTCGTCGTCGGCGGGCACCTCGACCCGGTGGTCGAGGTCGCCTTCGGCGAGGCGCCGGGTGCCCTCGGCGACCGCTTCGATGGGGATGGTCACCCGCCGGGCCAGATAGAGCCCCACCCAGGAGGTGGCGAGCAGCAGAACGAGCGTCACCATCAGAAAGGTCAGCCGGTAAGCGGTCTCGATCTCGGGCCGGCGCACCTCAAGCTGGCGAAACCCCTGGAAGGCGTTGATCAGCTCCTCGCTCTGCGCCGCCAGCTCGGGATCGATCAGCGTGCCGACCACCACGATCGGGCGCGGCTCGTCTTCGACCGGCGGCCCGGCCGCCGCGGTCAGGATCACCCGGCCCTGGTTGCCCGGCAGGTTGAGAAAGCGCTCCTCCTCGCCCTTGCGCAGGGCGGCGAGCAAAAACCGGTTCCCGGGCTCGGGGAGCCGCCGCAGCCCCGACTGCGGCAGCACCACCCCGTGGACAAAATCGGTCTGGGTGTAGACGGCCAGGCTGTCCGCCCCGAGCTCGGAGAGCAGCGTCTCCAGCCGGGCCGCGACTTGCGGCCGCACCTGGGGATCCGCCAGCTCGAGCGACCCAATCTCTTCACGCGCCTTGAGGGCGTTGGCGCGGTTCCACTCGGCAAGCTGACGGTTGAGGCCCTCGGCGACCGCGTACCCCTGCTCGGCCACCCGCTTGATCGCCGCCTCGTCGAACCAACGCTCGATCCAGCCGTGCAGGAGCTGGGTGCCGTAGCCAAACAAGAGCAGCACCGGGATCAGCGACAGAAGCAGGTAGGTGGTCACCAGCTTGGTCTTGAGCTTGGACCCCAGGATGCGGTTGTGGCGCTCGATCAGTAGCTTGACCAGGTTGCGAAAAAAACCAAAGAGGATCGCCAGGATGAGCAGCAGGTTGACGTTCCACAGAACAAACAGCATCACCCGGTTGGTGACCAGGTAGGACGGCAGATCCTCGCTGCGCTGGATGAAGTAATAGATCGAAGTCAGAACCAGCAGCAGCCCGGCCAGCCCGGCCACGATCCAGCGGGTGTCCTTGCGGTAGCGTCCGAGACGTTCTGCCAGGCTGCTGGCCATTTATTCGAGTTCGCCGGGAAGACGGAACCGCTGCGATTCCACCCAGTCGGTCTTGACCGTCGTCGGGATGAGAAAGAAGAGACTCTTCGACCCCAGAGCGGCCCGAGCACGCACATAGATGCGGTTGCCCCGGATGCTCGCGACGTCGAACACCTCGAGCTGCTCGAAGCGCGTCATGGCGGCGTGGAGCTCGTCTTCGTCGAGCAGCACCCGGCTTTCGATCAGCTTTCCGTTGAGCTTGTAGTTGACCAGGTACTCACGGGTCACCGCGTTGTACATCGCCACCGCTTGGAAGGTCGTTTTGGCGATGTCGTTGTCGAACCAGCGGCGCCGGGGCCGGACGAGCTTGAACTTGAGATCGAAGCCGGTGGGCAGCCCGGTCCGGATCCGTTCCAAAAGCTCCGGCCCAAAGCTGTTCTCGAGGGCAAAATTCGCCCGGATCGAGTCGCCTTCGATGGAGACTTGGAAATCCGAGATCCGTGCCTTGTCTCCGGCTTGAGCGCCCAAGAGAAGGACAAGCGCGCAAACCAGCGCGGCGTGCCTCATTGGGCAAAAACTCTAGCAGAAACAGGGGGATAGGCCGGTCTTGGGCGGTGGGGTCCCGGGGATGGAAAACCGGCGAGCGCCGGCCCGTGCGTCATACTGGGTGGGATGGCCAAGGCAAAGCAATCCGCCCGCACGCTGGCGGTCAACCGGCGCGCCCGGCGCGAGTACGAGATCTTGGAAAAAATCGAAGCGGGCCTGGTGCTCGTCGGTACCGAGGTCAAGTCGGCTCGCGACGGCAAGATCCAGCTCAAGGACAGCTATGTCGAGGTGCGCGAAGGCGAGGCTTTTCTGGTGGGCGCCCACATCGGCCACTATTCGCACGGCAACCGTCAGAATCACGAGCCCGAGCGCCGTCGCAAGCTGCTCCTCAAGCGCCGCGAGATCGACCGGCTGGCCGGCAAGATCACTCTCCAGGGGCTGACCTGCGTGCCGCTAGCGGTCTATCTCAAGGGGAGGCACATCAAGATGGAGATCGCCGTGGCGCGGGGCAAGAAGCTCCACGACAAGCGCCTGGCGGAGAAGAAGAAAGTCCTCGACCGAGAGGCGGAAGAGGCGATCGCCTCCCGGCGCTAGGGCGGGCTAGCCGCTAACTGGGTGCGATGGCGCGCCGCTTGTCGCGTCCGCCGGTGTCGCGAATCCGGTCGAGCGCGGTCTGGCCGCCGTATTTCTCGACGATCCGGTCGTCGTACTCGTCCGATGTGTTGGCGACCGCGGCGATCGTCCCCAGCAAGTTCTTGCGGTCGAGCGAGCGGCCAAAGATCTTCTGGGAAAAAAAGATGTCGTTGCCGACCAGCGAAAAGGCCCCGACGCGGATCTCGTGGTTGAGCTCGAGCAGGCCGAGCAGAAGGTTTTCCGACAGCTCGGCGCCCTGCACGCAGTAGGCCGTGACCTCGATGATCGTCTCCTCGGGTCCGTAGGGCTCGACCGAGATCTCCAGCACAGTGGAGCCGTAGCCGACATAGAAATGGGCGTTTTCGGGGTCGAGATACAGGTCGTCGAAAAGCTCGCCCAGAAACTGTTGGACGTTGTGGTGGGTCAGCTCGTGGTGCTCGTGCTCGAATTCCATGTCCGCGTCCTCCCGTAAGAGACTCTAGCAGGGGAATCGGTGGTCGCGATGGGGTCCTTGCGGCTACCGTCCTCGAGTCGAGAAT
Source organism: Candidatus Multivoradales bacterium (assembly GCA_965224065.1). Taxonomy (GTDB): domain Bacteria; phylum Acidobacteriota; class Thermoanaerobaculia; order Multivoradales; family JAHEKO01; genus JAOTZA01. The sequence continues at coordinate 1,113,225 of CBDCYF010000005.1, read as the reverse complement.
ATCCGCTTTCTGCAAGTGTTAAACGCGGCCGCGCGGGTTTGCTAGATTGCCGGCCCTATGGACTCGATCGTTGTCCGTGGTGCCCGCGAGCACAACCTGAAGGGCGTGGATGTCGAGATTCCGCGCAACCGGCTGGTGGTGATCACCGGGGTGTCGGGCTCGGGCAAGTCGTCGCTGGCCTTCGACACCCTGTACGCCGAGGGCCAGCGGCGCTATGTCGAATCTCTCTCGGCCTACGCGCGGCAATTTCTGCAGCAAATGGAGAAGCCCGATGTGGACTCGATCGAGGGCCTGTCGCCGGCGATCTCGATCGAGCAGAAGTCGGTGTCGCGCAACCCGCGCTCGACCGTCGGCACCGTCACCGAGATCCACGATTACCTGCGGCTCCTGTATTCGTCGATCGGAACGCCGCACTGTCCGTCGTGCGGCGAGGTCATCCGCCCCCAGACCGTGCAGCAGATGGTAGACCGGATCTTGTCTCTCCCCGAAGGCCGGCGTTTCATCCTCTACGCCCCTTACGTTCGGGGCAAGAAGGGCGAGTACAAGAAACAGCTCGCCCAGATGGCGGCCCAGGGCTTTGTGCGGGCGCGGATCGACGGTGAGACCGTGGATCTCTCGGACGAGATCCCGGCGCTCGACAAAAAGAAGAAGCACTCGATCGACGTGGTGGTCGACCGTTTGGTGGTGCGCGACGGTCTCGAGCAGCGGTTGACCTCTTCGCTCGAGACCGCGCTCAAGGTGAGCGGCGGCCTGGTGGTGGTCGCGGCGTCGGGCATGGGAGAAGAGACGCTGTCGCAGAATTACTCGTGCGCCAACTGTGGGACCAACCTGGCGGAAGTCACGCCTCGGCTGTTCTCGTTCAACAGTCCCTACGGCGCTTGCCCGACCTGTTCGGGGCTCGGCACCATCCGAGCGGTCGACGAGGAGCGAGTGATCGCCGACCCTGAGCGCTCGATCAACGCCGGCGCCATCGCGCCCTGGCCCAACAGCGCCAAGTCCTGGCGGATGCGGATGATCCGCACGCTCGCCAAGGAAATCGGTTTCTCGCTCGATACCCCCTGGCGCGAGTTACCCGAAAAGGTACGCGACGTCATCCTCCAGGGTAGCGGTGACCGCGAGATGACGTTTGAGCTCTCGGGCCGCAAGTCGACCTACAAGTGGAAGGGCAGCTACGAGGGCATCCTGCCGCTTCTCGAGCGCCGGTACCGGGACACCGACTCGGCCGGGGTACGGGCGGAGATCGAAAAATACATGGCGATCCACACCTGCCCCGATTGCGACGGCCGCCGGCTGCGCCCCGAAGCGCTGGCCATCAAGGTGGGTGGCCGCTCGATCGACGCGCTTTCCGGGATGACCGTGGGGGAGCTGCGGCGGCTGACGACCAGGCTCAAGATCAACAAACGGGAGAAAGAGATCGCCGGCAAGGTGATCCAGGAGATCGTCGACCGTCTGGGGTTTCTGGACGACGTCGGGGTCGGCTATCTGAGCCTGGATCGCGCCTCGGCGACCCTCTCCGGCGGGGAGAGCCAGCGGATCCGTCTGGCGACCCAGATCGGGTCCAAGCTGATGGGCGTTCTCTATGTGCTCGATGAGCCTTCGATCGGGCTGCACCAGCGCGACAACGCAAGGCTGCTCGAGACCTTGAAGGGAATGCGGGACCTCGGCAACTCGGTGCTGGTCGTCGAGCACGACGAGGAGACCATCCGTTCGGCGGACTGGGTGATCGACCTGGGACCGGGCGCCGGGATCCACGGCGGCGAGGTGGTGGCCGCCGGCGCGCCCGACGAAGTCGAGCGCGTCAAGAAGTCGCTCACCGGCCGCTACCTCCGCGGCGAGCTGGAGGTGGAGATCCCGGCCGAGAGACGCCGCCCGGCCAACGGGTCGCTGGTGATCGCCGGGGCGCGCCACAACAATCTCAAAGGCCTCGATGTCGAGCTCCCGCTGGGGCTGCTGCTGGTAGTCACGGGAGTGTCGGGCTCGGGCAAGAGCAGCCTGATCAACGACATTCTCTACCGCGCTCTGGCGCGGCACTTTTATCGCGCCAGCGAGCGCGCCGGCGAGCACGACTCGATCGATGGGCTCGACAACCTCGACAAGGTCATCGCCATCGATCAGAGCCCCATCGGCCGCACGCCGCGCTCCAACCCGGCCACTTACACCAACGTCTTCAACCACATCCGCAGCCTGATGGCCAAGACACCCGAAGCCCGAATGCGCGGCTACAAACCGGGCCGGTTCTCGTTCAACGTCAAGGGCGGCCGCTGCGAGGCGTGCCGGGGCGACGGCCAGATCAAGATCGAGATGCACTTTCTGCCCGACATCTATGTCACCTGCGAGGTGTGCGGCGGGCGCCGCTACGACCGCGAGACGCTGGCGGTACGGTACAAGGGGTTGAACATCGCCGAGATTCTCGACTTGTCGGTCGAACAGGCGCGCGAGGTATTTCGCGACATCCCTCCGGTGGCGCGGATCTTGACTACGCTCTACGACGTCGGGCTGGGCTACATTCGGCTCGGGCAGCCCGCCACCACGCTTTCGGGCGGTGAGGCCCAACGGGTCAAGCTGGCGCGTGAGCTCTGCAAGCGCTCCACCGGCCGTACGCTCTACCTTCTGGACGAGCCCACCACCGGGCTGCATTTCGACGATGTCGGCAAGCTGCTCAGGCTGCTGCAGAAGCTGGTCGAGCTGGGGAATACCGTCGTGGTGATCGAGCACAACCTCGAGGTCATCAAGACGGCCGACTGGATTCTGGATCTGGGTCCGGAGGGTGGCGACAAGGGCGGCCGGCTGGTCGCCGCTGGACCTCCGGAGGCCGTGGCCAAGGTGAAGAAGAGCCACACCGGCCGGTATCTCCGCAAGATCGTGTAGCGTCGGTCTCCTGGAGGCCTCTACGGACAAACAGTCTGGTTTCCGCGCCCGCTTGCGGGGTCTGCTGGCCGCCTGGACGGCCCTGGCGGGAGTGCTGACCGCGGCCCCGGCGCTCGCGGAGAAGCCGCGGCTAGATACTCTGCCACCACCCCCGTCGATCGAGGCGCTGATCGGCGAGCGGCTCGACTATGTGATTCGCTGGGGAGGGATCCCCGCCGGTCGCGCCAGCCTGGAGGTCGACGCGTCGGGCAAGGAGCGTGTCGTGCTCCGGGCCCGTGCACACAGCCTCAAGTGGATCGACTGGGTGTATCCGGTGCGAGAGGTCGTGGAGTCCACCGTGACGGCCCCCGCGGTGCTGTCCGACCGTCTCTTCAAGACCACCCTGGAGGGGCGGCACCGGACCCGGGTCGAGGAAGTCGTCTTCGACCGCGCCGCCGGCACGGCGACCTACACCCGGGATGGAGTCGCGAGAGATCCGCTGGCGGTGCCGCCCGGAGTCCGCGATGCCTTGGCGAGCTTCTATGCTTTCCGGACGCTGGCCCTCGACGGGGCGCCCGGGAGCTCGTCCGAGGGGAACCGTGTCGAGCTCCAGATCACCGACGGCAAGAAAGCGATCACCGGAACGGTCGAGCTACTGCGCCGGGACCGGGTCCGCACACCGGCGGGGACGTTTTCGACCGTCAGGATCGAGCCCCGGATCGAAGGCATCGGCGGGGTGTTCCGGAAGAGCCCCGGCGCCCGCATCTTTATCTGGCTCACCGACGACGAACGGCGACGCCCGGTGAAGATACGCACCCGTGTTGCCCTGGGGCGGGTCACCGCCGAGCTGACCGGTTGGGTCGACGGCGGCGCCCACGATCCGCGCCCCTGACCTAACTCCTCGAAACGGTAGACTTAGACCGTGAGCCCCGAGTCGTTCGCCGAAAAGCGCCGCATCCTCCAGCTCGAGACCTTGAACGATCTGGCGGTGGCGCTGTGGGCCCATCGCCCGGAGCAAGAGCTGGTGGACGAGCTCCTGCAGCGGGTGTGCGCCGTGCTCGACCCGGCCGCCGCGGTGGCGGTCACCCGCGACGCCTACGGTGCCGGCCGCGCTCTGGCGATGGTGGGCTGGACCGGTGAGGTCCCCGACGCCGCCGAGCTGGTGTCGGGGCCGCTGTGGAACGAGCTCCTGGCCAGCGGCCGGTCCCTGGCGCTCACCGACGGGGTTCTGGCCGAGCGCGATTACCGTGTCCTACTGGCAACTCCGATCGCCTATCGCGAAGTCTTTCTGGGATTCGTCGCGGTGCTCGACAAGGAGCAGCGAGGCGGAGAGGGGGCCGGGTTTACCGCCGAGGATCGCCGGTTTCTGGAATCGGTGGCGGCGTTGGCCGGCGTGGCGCTCGACGGCGCCCGCCAGCTCGAGAGCTTGGAGGAGCAGCGGGATCGTCTGGAGGAGGAGAACCGCGCGCTCAAGGAGGGCTTGAGCGAAGATGTCTCGGGGCGCCGCATCGTCGCCCACGCGCCGGCCATGCAGGCCGCGCTCGAGATGGCCGCCCGGGTGGCGCCCCGCGGTGTCAGCGTCGTCATCCGGGGCGAGAGCGGTACCGGCAAGGAGCTGGTGGCCAAGCTCGTCCACGTGCGCTCGGAACGGACCGGCCCGCTGGTGACCGTCAACTGCGGGGCGCTGCCGGAGTCACTCCTCGAGAGCGAGCTGTTTGGCATCGAGGCGGGTGTGGCGACGGGGGTGGAGGCACGGCGTGGAAAGTTCGAGCTGGCCGACGGGGGGACGCTCTTTCTCGACGAGATCGGAGACATGGATCCGCCGCTCCAAGTCAAGCTGCTGCGAGCGCTGCAGGAGCGCGAGATCGTGCGGGTCGGCGGCAGCGCGGCAGTGCCGGTCGACGTTCGATTGGTCGCCGCTACCCACCGTGATCTCGAGGCCCTGGTCGCCGAGGGCGCATTTCGCGACGACCTCTACTACCGGCTGAAGGGCGTGGAGATCCGGCTGCCGCCGCTGCGCGAGCGCCGGCAGGACATCCCCCACCTCGTGCGCCACTTCGCCGAGGATTTTTGCCGCCGAGAGGAGATCCCGTTGCCGCGGATCCGTCCTTCCACCTTGTCCCTCCTGCTGGCCTATGACTTTCCGGGCAACGTGCGCGAGCTGCAGAATCTGATCGAAGCGGCGGTGTCGTTGACCGAAGGCGAGGTCGACACGGATCTGGTGCGCTCGTTGATCGCGCGCGGCGAGGACGCGGCCGGGCCCCAGGCACTGGATCTCGCCACCGTCGAGCGCGGCCACATCGGCAAGGTGCTGCGGATGGTCTCGGGGAACAAGACCCAGGCGGCCCAGCTCCTCGGAATCGACCGGCGCACCCTTCAGCGCAAGGGATTCTGAGCAACCTACGCAGGTTGCTGCACGAGTGCTTTTGAAGCGGCCGGCGTCCCTGCCGGCCGGACGACAACGACTATGAGGCAAACGGCCGGCAGGGCGCCGCCGCCCCAGGGGATTTGAGTGCGGCATTTTGACGCTTATGCGGCGAAATGTCTCGTTCTGCCCGTTCTAGGCGCTTGTCGCCGCGAATGCCGGATTCAGAAGAGTCGGTGGTAGTGGAACTGCGACGTTTTGCCGCACCCTAGTCTCAGTCCCGCACCGTCTCGCAACGCGCGCGAGCGACGTTAACTCCCACTGGTAGCAGCACTTAGAGCCCGAACGAGGGCCGGGCCCCGGTGGCTGGCAGCTCGATTGCTCTTTCTCAGGGGCAATCAGGGAGGTTGCGATGCTCGAAGCGCTCCGAAAGGCCGTTTTTGTCCCGTCCGTCCCCACCAAGTGGGTGGAAGGGGGATTGGTGGCGGCTACCGTCGGCGCCTTTGTCTGGCTGCTCGTGGAGGGAGCTATCCAGCCGCTGGCCGTCTTGCTCCTCGAGCTCTATCTCCTCTTTTAGTCTCGCCATCCCAGCTTGCTAAGATTCCTCCTCGATCCATGGTGAGCCAACCGCTCAGGGAGGTCACGTTGACCCTCCCCATGCTTCCCGACATGGAGATCGCCGCGTCTAAGACGGCGACCGCGATGGCGGAGTTCATGCAAATGAGCGCGGACAAGATCGATGAGATCCGTATGGCGGTGGTCGAGGCGTGCATCAACTCGTTCGAGCACTCGCAGGCGTCGGATCGGAAGGTCTACATCACCTATGCTGTGCTGGGAGACGAAGAGCCGGAGAAGTTGCAGATCACCTTGCGCGACACCGGAGTCGGCTTCCGGTTCGAAGACGTGGCCGAGCCGCACATCGAAGAAAAGCTCAAGGCCGCGCGTAAGCGTGGTTGGGGTCTCAAGATCATCCGCGGCCTGATGGATGAAGTCGAGATCCAATCGGACGCCAAGGGCACGACCATGACCATGAGCAAGTATCGTTAGGCGTGGAGAGGATGCGATGAGCGAGACCTTGAAGCTGACGTTGGACGATCAGGGAGCCGGGGTTGTCGTCATCCGGACGGATGGCTACATCAACAACCAGGGCGGCGAGGAGATCGCCAAGGCGGCGTACCAGCTCATCGACAAGGGCAGCAAGTATCTGCTGCTGGATCTCTCGGGCACCAAGATCGTCAATTCGATCGGAATCTCGATCTTGATCGAGATCATCGAAAAGATGCTCGAGATCGAAGGCAAGCTGGCGTTTTGCAATCTGACCCCGACCATCGAGAAGACGTTCCATATCATGGGGCTGAGTCAATACGCCGGCATCTTTGCGGATCGCGATACGGCGCTCGCCGAGCTGCTGCCTCCGGGCCAAACGGCCGATCGATGACACGGCCGGCGGCCGCTTCCGCAGAGCCCACCTTCTGGTCGGATTTTCTCGAGCTGACGCGGCGCCTGGGCCTCGCGGGCTCCACCGGTTCGGATCCCCGCGAGCGCGAGCTGGTACTGGCCGCGCTCGACGAGTCCCGGCGCGAGGTCGGAGCTCGCGGCGCGACGCTGGCGCTCGAGACCGATGAAGGCGGTTGCGAGGACCTGACATCGGGCACAATCGGAGGAGGAGAAGGGGAGCCTCCGGCCTTGTCCTTGCCCGGTGGAGAAGTGCGTTACTGGGGTGCCGAGACCGGCCGCTCGCCGAGTCCGCAGAGTCTGGCGGCCCTGTCGATCGCCGCACATGCCTACCGGCTGGGCCTGCGGGTCAAGCGTCATCGGTTCGAGGTCAACTACCGGGGCGTGGAGCTCGAGGCGCTCTACGACGTGGGCCTGGCCATCGCGTCGACCCTCAACCTCGACGAACTGGCGGAGGCGATCCTGCTGCGCGCGGTGTCGTTGATCGACGCCCGGACGGGGGCGCTCTATCTGTCGGACGCCGAGCTCGCGGTGGAGGGCGGAACCGGTGGTGACGGACTGTTTTTGAGCGGCTCGATCGGCGGCGACGCCAAGCCGCGTCTCGAAGAGGGCTCGCCCGAGCTGGAAGCGCTCCTCGGCCCGGCGGCCGGTGGATGTCCGGGGGTGCTGCCGGGCTGCGAGCATCTGCTGGCGGTACGGATCGAGAGCGAAGGGCGGCGTGGCGGTCTGCTGGTGGTGGGAGACAAGGAGAGCCGCCGGGGTGTCGGACCCTTTGCCGCCGCCGACCGGCGGACCCTGTCGCTTTTCGCCAATCAGGCGGCCATCGCGCTGGAGAACGCGCGTCTCCACCGGCAGGCGTTGGAGAAAGAGCGTCTCCAGCGGGAAGCCGAGCTGGCAGCGGACATCCAACGACAGTTGCTGCCACAGGGGCAGCCGGAGTTGGAGGGCTACGAGATTTTTGGCTGGAACCGTTCGGCTCGGTTGGTCGGCGGGGATTACTACCATTTTCTGCCCCTGCCCGACGGACGGCTGGCGCCGGTGGTCGCGGACGTCACCGGCAAGGGTATGCCGGCGGCGCTGCTGGTCTCGACCCTGCACTCGGCGCTGCAGCTTTTGCTCGAACATGAGCGCGTCGGACCGGAGCTGGTCTCACGGCTCAACCGGCACATCGTGGAGTCGTCCACGCCCAACCGATTCATCACGCTTTTCATCGCCGACATCGGTGGCGAGGATGGCCACGTGCGGTTTGTCAACGCCGGTCACAACCCGCCGATCCTGGTGCGCCGCTCGGGTGAAACACAGCAGTTGGCGAGCGCCGGCTTCCCGGTGGGGCTGTTTTCCGATGCCGTCTACCAGACGGGGTCTTTGGACATGGAGCCGGGCGATCTGCTCTGTTGCTACAGCGACGGCATCACCGAGTGCGAATCGCCGGGCGAAGAGGAGTTTGGCGAGGATCGCTTGGTCGGGCTGCTGACCGAGCGGCGCGGCCGGCCGCTTGCGGAGATCTTGGAGACCGTCGACTCGGCGGTAAGGGAGTTCGCGGCCGGAGCCCCCCAGGGCGACGACCAGACGGTCGTCCTGTTGCGGCGACGGTGAGTCGATCGGCCGGGCTTACTGGCGCCGGCCGTTTGCTTCGATCGCGGTCACAGCGACGGCCGGGGCGGTGATCCCACCCAGAAAACCGTCGGCGCTCAGGCGGCTCGCGGTGCCCCGTCCCAAACCGGGGAGGCTCGAGAAGGCGCGCAACAGGCTGTCTTCCCAAACAAAATCCGGGAGAGGCTCGGCGAGGTGTCCGGCGCGGATGGCGCGCACGCCGCAGGCCCGGGCGCGAAAGAGCACCCGCTTGGGCTCAAAACACTCGAGCTGCTCCAGCCAGCCGATCCAGATCCCGTCGCCGGTTTGTTCGACCAGCTCGTCTTCGGTCTCCTCCCCGGCCTCCAGAAAGAGGTTCTCGGCCTGCGCGTCGTCGCCACCGATGGCGTGGGCAGTGGGTTGAAGCCCGAGCACGGCCGCTTGCCGCTGGTCCATGGTGGGGGTCCTGGGCGAGCCCTTGGCGATCAGGTCGACCGGCCCCTTGGCGGTTCCCTCGAGGTCGAACGGGAAGGGAATGCCGGCCGAGTCGGTGCCGTCGTCTTTGACGTGGAAGCGACGGTCGAAGACCTGGATGTTGATGTGCTCGCGCAAAAAAGACGTGCCGTCGTAGTACGCCTTGGCGGAAAACGATGTGCGGCTCAACAGGTCGAGCAGATCGATGACGGTGGCCGGGGACAGGACCGCCGGCACCGGCCCGGCGGGCAACTCGCCCGGGCCGCCGTCGCCCCGCCGGGCGCGCGCCATGGCGATCAGACCCTTGAGGTCTACGGCCGCCAATCGCCGAGCCGCGTCGCCGGCCCGCCCCGATCCCGGTCGGCGGCCGGTGCGCACCTCGAATCCCACCGCGCTCGCCTGCGCCGAGCGCCGCACGCCCCGGCTGTTGAAGACCGCGACCCGGCCTTCCGCCCACGTCATGTAGAGCGTTTCCTGTTTGGCCGGCAGGCCCTGGAGCAGCGAGCGGGCTTTGCGGTTGCCGAGCCCGCCGATCTCGGGGTCGAACAGGCCGTCGATCGGCCCGTCGAGGGGGCTGTCGTCGGCCGGCAGATGGTGGAGCCCGGCGAGCGGTTCGCGGGCCCGCGACTGAGCCACCGCCAGGCGGATGGCGCTTGCCAGGTCTCCCGCTTGGCCGCTACCGGTCCGGTGACTCCCGACACGGCCGCGATCGATGACCCGCACCAGAATCGTGCGGGCCGGGTTGCTCCGGACGTCGATTCGAGCGCGCTGTCGGCGGCCCGTGCCGTGCCGCGTCTCCAGCCAGACGATCTCGGTCTCGTCGGCCGGGGATTGCTCGAGGACGCTTTCGATCCGGTTGCCGATCTGGTCCAAGCTCAGCAGCTCGGGCGGTTTTTCTCGCCTGCCCGGCCGCGACCGTCTGTCTCGTTTTCTTGGAATGAGAAAACCTCCGGCTATCCGAGTGCCCTGCGTGCTGGCCGGCGATCCGAGTCGAGGTGACCCGCCACCGCTCCGTTCCGGGCCGCGCCCAGTCGAACTGCGCTCACTCGGCCGCCCAGGTCACCGTCGCTTGCGCAAAGAACCCGGACATAGTTGTCGGTGACACCGGCCCAGGCGCCGTGTCGCTTCCTCTCCCACAGGACCTCGGCGCGGCGGCCGGTCTGGCCGCCGAGGAACCGTTGCTCGTCGGCTCGCGCCTGCCTCAGGAGCCGACCCATGCGCTTCTTTTGGACCGGATGCGGCACCGGGTTCGGAAGCGTCGCGGCCTCGGTTCCCGGCCGAGCCGAGAATGGGAAGGCGTGGAGTCGTGAGAAGCCGACCGCGGCACAGAAGGCCAGGCTCTCCTCGAACTCCAGGTTGGTCTCGCCGGGAAAGCCGGCGATCACGTCGGTCGTCACTGCGACATCGGGGTCGGCCCCGCGGATGGCCTCGACCACCGACGCAAAGTCGTTGGCGGAGTACGGACGCCGCATCCGGCGCAGCGTCCGGTCACAACCGCTCTGCAGGGAGAGATGAAAGTGGCGGCACAATCGCCCCGTCTCGAGAAGCGAGAGCAGCCGGCGATCGAACTGCCAGGGCGCGATCGACGTCAGCCGCAACCGGCCGACGCGGGTCTCCTCCAGAAGTCGGCAGACCAGCTCGTAGAGCCCGCCGCGCTCGGCGCCCCGGACGGTCGCCCGGTAGGCCGAGATCTGTACCCCGGTCAGCACGACCTCATGGACGCCCTTGGCGGTCAGAAGCTCCACTTCCCGCACCACCGCGTCGGCCGGCCGGCTGCGCTGTTCGCCACGGGTGAGCGGGATGATGCAGAACGAGCACGTCATGTTGCATCCGTCCTCGATCTTGACCAGCGCCCGCGAGTTGCCAAAGGCGAGCGGCACATAGGGAACCGGTGGGAGGACCGACCGGTCCGCCGGCGGCGCTTCGAAGACCGGAAAGGCCGCGCGAACCCGCTCGACGAGATCTTCCTTGTGGCGGTTGGGTACCACCAGATCGACACCTTCGAGCGATGCGGACTCCCCGGGCTCGGCGGTGGCGTGACAGCCGGTCAAAACCGTTCGGAGGTGTGGGTTGAGCCGCCGTCCCCGCCGGGCGATCTTGCGGGAGTCCCGTGCGGCGGCGTGGGTGACGGTGCAGGTGTTGACCACGTGCAGGTCGGCCTCCTCGAGCGCCGGGGCGACCCCAAAGCCGGCGTCCACAAACCGCCGGCCGAGGGCCTCCAGCTCGGCCTGATTGAGCTTGCAGCCCAGGTTGGTAAAAAACACCCGCATCGCGGGCGTATCTTAGTGGAGGCCACAGCCCGTAATTCGGGGACAGTCCCTTTTTCTTAATGTAGGGACAGGCCCCGAATTGAAACAGAACCGGGGTGTAGAATCCGCGCAAGCAGAGACACACGGCCGGTCCACGGCCTCACAACCCGGAGAACGAGAGGAGAAGCAGTATGCAGTTGACTCGAAGTCTGTCCGTGGCGGCCGTCGCTTTGTTTGCGGTGGCGGTCCTGCTGGTGCCGAGCACGGCGCTTGCCGAGCACCACGAAGGAGAGGAGCATTCGCACGACGACATGCCTCTCTACCGCATCATCCACTTCGACCAGGTGCACCCGTCGAAGATGATGGAGCACGAGGAAAACTCGCGCCAGTGGGTCAAGGCGTTCCGTGACGCGGGGATGGGCGAGGACTGGACCTGGTGGGCTTCCGCCGGACCGCAGTTCACCTATGTGTATGTCTTCCCGTTCCGCTCCTATGCCGACCTCGATCTGCAGGATGCTCGCAACAAGGAGATGGCGGAGGCCCTTGGCGAGGAGAAGATGAATGAGCTGGTGGCGGGTGCCAGCACGGTCCGGTCGCACTACAGCGAGATCGTCAAGTTCGAGCCCGAGCTCAGCTACCACGCGCCGCCCATGGGGCCACCCGGCTTTCTGAGGGTCGGAGTCCACTGGGTCGAGCCCTCCCAGGACGAGCCATACCGTGCCTTGATGAAAAAGGCCGCCGAGGCATACGCCAAGACCGAGCAGACAGGTAGCTTCGAGGTGCACAAGGTCGCATACGGCCAGGGCTCGTACGCCATCGTCACCACGGCGGCCAACGCCGCGGCCTTCTACGAACGCCCACAGATCGTCGAGATCCTCACCGAGGCTTACGGCCAGGAAGAGGCGGGGAAGATGCTCGAGGAATGGCTCTCGTACGTCAACAACTACGACACCGAGAACTACACCATCCGCGCCGACATGAGCTTTATCCCGGCGATGTATGAGGCGGAAGCCGCCAACGGAGAAGCCGGCATGATAAAAGACGACGCCGAAGGCGAATAGCTCCGGCGCAGCGTTTTTTCGACCCGCCCGGCCCCGGCTGGGCGGGTTTTGTTCTTTGGCCGGAGATCGAAAGAGTCGAAACTCGCGACCCGGCCCGCCGTAATAGAGCTCGCGGGGCCGGCGCGTCCCGCCCCCCGACAACGTTTCCCCGAAAATCTCGAGTGAGGAGATCCGGCAAATGAAGCAACTGCTGAGGAGCGCACTGGTTTGTGCATTGGTGTTGATCGGGCCGCCCTCCGAGGGCGCGGAGTCGCTGTGGCTGCGCGAGCCCGCGATCTCGCCCGACGCAACGACAATCGTCTTCAACTACCGGGGCGATCTGTGGCGGGTTCCGGCCGAGGGCGGCACCGCGCGGCCGCTGACCTTGCACGAAGCCCACGATTCCCATCCGGTCTGGTCCCGGGACGGCAAGCGCATCGCTTTTGCGTCGGACCGCTATGGCAACTACGACGTGTGGAGCCTACCGGCCGATGGCGGCGAGGCCGTCCGGCTCACGTTTCACTCCGCGTCCGACATCCCGGTGTCGTTTAGTCCCACCGGTGACGCCGTGGTCTTCCGGTCGTCGCGCCTCGACGACGTCGACTGCGTGCAGTTCCCCACCGGCGCCCAGCCCGAGCTGTACGAGGTGTCGTTGTCCGGCGGGATGCCGCGGCAGGTCCTCACGACTCCCGCCCTTCACGCGGTCCACAACCGGGCCGGCACCCTGTTGGCCTACTCCGACGTCAAGGGCTATGAGAGTCCCTGGCGCAAGCACGACAATTCGTCCTTTGCCCGCGACGTTTGGATCCACGATACGAGCTCGGGTACACACACCCGGCTGACCGACTCCGGCTACGACGATCGCGAGCCCGTGTTCGGCCCGGACCAGAGATCTCTGTATTACTTGTCCGAGCGCTCGGGCAGCTTCAACGTCTGGCGCCTGGACCTGGACGACCCGGACAATCCGGTCCGGATCACCGAGCACGACACGCACCCGGTGCGCTTCCTCAGCATCTCGGACGGTGGCGATCTGGCCTACTCGTGGGACGGGGCCATCTATGTGCGCCGCGCGGGAGCCTCGGCGAGCACCCGGATCGAGGTCGACGCCGAGCTGGATCTGCGCAAGAACGCCGAGCGCTTTATCGACGTCGCCGACCAGATCACCGAGTTCGACGTCTCGCCCGACGGCAAGGAGATCGCTTTTATCGCCCGCGGCGAAGTGTTTGTCACCTCGACACAGCACGATGCCGCCCGCCGGATCACGGCCACCCCGGAGCAGGAGCGCTCGGTCAGCTTTCATCCCGACGGTCGCAGCCTGCTCTACGCCGGCGAACGAAACGGCAGCTGGAACCTCTACCGTATGAACCTCACCGATGAGAACGAGCTGAACTTCTTCAACGCGACCGCGCTCGAAGAGGCCGCGTTGCTGGAGATCGCGGAGGAGACCTTCCAGCCACGCTTCTCACCCGATGGCAAGGAAGTGGCCTACCTCTTGGAGCGCACGCAACTGGAGGTCCTGAACCTGGAGACCGGCGAACGGAGAACGATCTTGGCCGGCAATCGCAACTACTCCTATCTCGACGGCGACCAGCACTACGCCTGGTCTCCCGACGCGCGGTATTTCCTGGTGGACTTTCTCAGCGACTCGCGCTGGTCCAGCGAGGTCGGGCTGGTTTCAGCCGACGGCGGTGGGGAAGCGGTGAACCTCACCAACAGTGGCTACGAGGACGTCGCCGGTCGCTGGGGCATCGAAGGCAACGCGGTGTACTGGTACACGGACCGCTGGGGTGGCCGCTTGCAAGCCGGCTGGCCCTCGGAGTTCGATGTCCGGATGGCATTCCTGAATGACGAGGCCTGGGATCGCTGGCGTCTGTCGGAGTTGGAGCTCGAGCAGGTCAAGGAGCTCGAGGAGAAGGCCAAGGAGAAAGAGAAGGGCGACGAGGATGAGGGCGCCGAAGCCGACGGCAAGCAGAAGGGCAAAAAGAAAGGCAAGACCAACGACAAAAAGGACCCGGACGAGGACGTCGAGCTGCCCGATCCGGTCGAGATCGACCTCGAAGGCCTGGAAGACCGCACCACCCGGTTGACGATTCACTCGTCGCGACTGGGCAGCGCGTTGCTGACCCCCGACGGCGAGCGGCTGCTGTATCTGGCGCGTTTCGAGAAGGGCTACGACCTGTGGAGTTACCAACACCGCAAGCAGGAGATCAAACTGCTGGCCAAGTTGAACGCCGAACGAGCGAGCAACTTGCTGATGGACAAAGACGGCAAAAAGGCCTTTTTCCTCGCCGATGGCTCGTTGCGCCAGGTCGAGATCGAATCGGGCGAGGTCAAGCCGGTGTCGCTCGCCGCCCGGATGGAATTGGAACCCGCGGCGGAGCGCGCCTACCTGTACGAGCACGTCTGGCGTCAGACCTTGAAGAAATTCCACGACGTCGACATGCACGGCGTGGACTGGGACATGTACAAGAAAGCGTACAGCCGCTTTTTGCCCCACATCGACAACAACCGGGACTTCGCCGACCTGCTGTCCGAGCTGCTGGGAGAGTTGAACGCTTCACACACCGGCGGGCGCTATCGTTCCCGTGGCGGGGGAGGCGACGCCACCGCCAGCCTGGGCTTTTTTCCCGATCGTTCGTGGACCGAGGCGGGGATCCGCATTGCCGAGGTCATGCCGGGGAGCCCGTTGCTCAATACCAAGAAAGACATCGTCGACGGAACCGTCATAACGGCCATCGACGGTGTGACCATCGGTGCGGGGGAGAACTGGTATCCGCTGCTGAACCACAAAGCGGGCGCCAACGTGCGGCTGTCTTTGAGCAACGACCAGGGAGAGGCCTGGGAAGAGGTGGTCAAGCCGATTTCGAGCGACAGGGCTCTGCGCTATGAGCGCTGGGTCCGGTCGCGTCGTGACGAGGTCGACCGCCTGTCCGGTGGGCGGATCGGCTACACCCACATCCGCGGCATGACCGACGGGCCGTTGCGATCGGTCTTTGAAGACATCTTTGGCGAGTCGGTCGACAAGGAGGCGATCATCCTGGACACGCGGTTCAACGGCGGCGGCAATCTGGACGAGGCGCTGCCGATCCTGCTGTCGGGCGAGACTTACATGCGCGCCAAGCCACGAGGCCAGTGGTTGGGCTCGATCCCGTCCAACCGCTGGACAAAGCCTTCGATCATCATCCAGAACGAGGGCAACTACTCCGATGCCCACTGTGTACCCAACGCCTACCGCTCGTTGAACCTGGGCAAGACGGTGGGTATGCAGGTACCCGGCACGTGCACCTCGGTGTGGTGGGAAACGCTTCAGAACCGCGAGACTGTCTTTGGCATTCCGCAAGTCACCTGGCTGGACAACGACGGCGTCCCGATGGAGAACAACCATTTTGACCCCGACTACGAGGTCGACAACGAACCGCAGCTCGAGGCCCAGGGACGCGACCAGCAACTGGAAAAGGCGGTCGAAGTGCTGATGCGTCAATTGGGCGAGTAATAGACACGGACATCGGCTCGGCCTTGGCCTGGCAATTGCACCCGCTGCTTGTCAGAATGTGGGGGTGACTCTCGCGCTCCCACGGAGACCCGCCGAATGAACCGCCGATCCGCCCCGATCATCCTGTCTATTGTCCTGGCGGGCGTTTCGGCGGTGGCGTCGCCGTCGTTTGCCGAGGACGCCGCCGATCTCGTGCTGAGAAACGGCGTCTTCTACCCGGTGTCCCGGCCGGGGTCGGTGGAGGGGAGTCTGGCGGTGCGCGGAGGGCGGATCGCCTTTCTGGGGTCCGACTCCGAGCTGGCCGGCTGGATCGGCGAGGGTACCGAAGTCCTAGATCTGGGGGGCCGCGCGGTCACTCCGGGCCTGATCGACGCGCATTCCCACCTCATTGGCCTGGGGCGGGCTCTTTCGGAGGTGGATCTGGTGGGCACCTCGTCGTATGAAGAGGTGATCGACCGGGTACGGGCCGGAGCCGCCCAGCTACCCGCCGGCGAGTGGGTCAATGGCCGTGGCTGGGATCAGAACGACTGGGCGGTCAGGGAGTTTCCGAACCACCGGGCGCTCAGCGAAGCGGTGCCCGACCATCCGGTGTGGATGCGACGGATCGACGGCCACGCGGCCTTGCTCAACGCCCGGGCGATGGAAGAGCTGGGGCTCGACGCGACGATCGAGGCCCCCCCGGGCGGCCGTTTTCTGCGCGAAGCCAGTGGCGAGCTCACCGGTGTCCTGATCGATGACGCCATGACCTTAGCGCGCGGCCGGTTCTCGGATCGAGAGGGGGGCGGCGACGGCCCCGCGGCCGCAGCGGGCGAGAGCGCCGGAGGTACCGCGCTGGCCGACAACCGGCGCTGGATCGCCGCGGGAGCCGGGCACTGCCTGGCCCGTGGTCTCACCACGGTCACCGAGATGGGAATCGACCAGCACGAATACTCCGCCTATGCCGCGTTGCGCTCGGAGAACAAGCTGCCGATCCGCGCGGCGCTTTTTCTGACCGACGAGGCCGAACTGCTCGACGCCTGGTTCGAGCGTGGGCCGGAGATCGATCCCGAAGCGCGGCTCCTGGTGCGGGGCATCAAGATGTACTCGGACGGCGCCCTCGGCAGCCGAGGCGCCGCGCTCATCGAGGGCTACAGCGACGAGCCTCAGAATCTGGGGCTTTTGCGCACGTCCTCCGACCACATCTACGACGTCTGCGGTCGTGCCCTCGACGTCGGTTTCCAGGTCGGCATCCACGCCATCGGTGACCGCGGGAATCTGATCACGCTGGACGGGCTGGAACGCTGTTTTGGCAAGCCACGTCCGGCGGCCCGCTTCCGGATCGAGCACGCCCAAGTCATGCGTCTCGCCGACATCGAGCGCATGACCCAGCTCGGGGTGATCGCGTCGATGCAGCCCACCCACGCCACCTCGGACATGCCGTGGGCCGAGGACCGGGTCGGTGCGGTGAGGATCCAAGGCGCTTACGCTTGGCGCAAGGTCCTCGACGCCGGCGGGCGGCTGGCCTTTGGCAGCGATTTTCCGGTCGAGCTGGCCGATCCCGCCCACGGGCTCTACGCTGCGGTGACTCGCCAGGACTCGGCCGGCCATCCCGAGGGCGGCTGGCAGCCGGGGGAGAAGATGACCCGGGAAGAAGCGCTTCGGGGCTTTACTCTAGATGCCGCGTACTCGCTCTTCCTGGAAGACGAAGTTGGCTCGCTCGACGTCGGCAAGCGGGCGGACCTGGTGGTCTACGCAGGGGACCCGATGCGGATTCCGGCGAGCGAGCTGCGGGAGGTCGAGATCGACTACACCCTGGTGGACGGTGAGATCGTCTACCGGCGGGAGGGCGCGCGGTGAGGATCTCCAGGGCATCGGCTAGGCTTGCGCTGTCGCTGGGGCTGCTGCTGGCGGCCGGCGACATCCCGGGGCCCGCGATGGCACTCGAACCACAGCCGCCGCAGAATGACCCGTTTGCGGGTCTGCGCCACGAGATGGTGGAGAAGCAGATCCGCAAGCGCGGGGTCCGGCACAAAGGGGTCCTCCAAGCCATGCAAGAGGTCCCTCGCCATCTCTTTGTGCCGGAATCGGTGCGCGACCGCGCCTACGTCGACAGCCCGCAGAGCATCGGAGACGGCCAGACCATCTCTCAGCCCTACATCGTCGCTCTCATGACCGAGCTTCTGGAGCTGGACGGCGACGAGAAGGTCCTCGAGATCGGAACCGGGTCGGGCTACCAGGCCGCTGTCCTGTCGCGTTTGGCGCGCGAGGTCTACTCGATCGAGATTCGCGACAGCCTGGCCAAACGCGCCGAGAAGACCCTCGGCGGATTGGGGTACGACAACGTCCGGGTGCGGACCGGTGACGGCTATGGGGGATGGCCCGAAGAGGCTCCCTTTGATTCGATCATGGTGACGGCAGCCCCGCCCGAAGTGCCCGAGAAGCTGGTCGAGCAGCTCAAGGTGGGCGGCAAGATGATCGTTCCTGTGGGCAGCTACATCCAGGATCTGGTCGAGATCACCAAGACCAAGGATGGCTTCAAAAAACGCATGGTGGCGCCGGTGTTGTTCGTCCCGATGGTCTCTGAGCCGGATTGATAGCGGGCGGGGGCAAGCCCCGCCCCTACAAAATCCCCGGTAGGGGCGGGGCTTGCCCCCGCCCGTTGAGAATTGAAGCGGCCGGCGCCCCTGCCGGCCGCAACGATGTGCCGGCGGATCGACGGCTGGCAGAGACGCCAGCCGCTTCAGACCGAGTTCCGAATTGAATCCGGTCCCTACCGGGATTTGCAGGGGCGGGGCTTGCCCCCGCCCGTCTTGATACCAGCTAGGATCATCCGGTGACCTCGGCACCATCCACCGCGCGCGACTATTTCGCCACCGAGACGACCCTCGACGGCGAGCCGTTCTCGATTCGGGCCATCCGATCCGAAGACAAGGAGGGGATGCGCGCCGCGTTCCACTCGTTGAGCAAGGAGAGCATCTACTTTCGATTTTTTGAGCTCAAACAGGAGCTCACCGACCGGGACCTGGCGTACCTGACCGAGATCGACTTCGTCAACCACGTGGCTCTGGTGGCGTCGCTGGGATCGTCGGGTGACGGAGAGGGCGTCGGCGTGGCCCGCTACATCGTCGAGCCGGGCACCGAGCCTCTACGGGCCGAGGCGGCGTTTGCCGTCGTGGACGAGCACCAGGGCCGGGGGATCGGCACCCAGCTTCTGTACCATCTCGCCCGCGTTGGCCGGGAGGCCGGTGTCAAGGTCTTTGAGGGCGAGGTCCTGGGCGAGAACCTCAAAATGATGGAGGTTTTCCTCCACAGCGGATTCGAGATCCACCGTAACGTCGAGTCGGGGGTGATTCACGTTTCGTTCTCGATCGAGACCGGAGCCGGGGGACCGCCCCGGGTCCATGGCGAACGAAATCTCAAGCGTTGAATCACCTGAACCGGGCGAGTCCGGGCGGGGGCAAGCCCCGCCCCTACATATCTCCCGGTAGGGGCGGGGCTTGCCCCCGCCCGTCTTGATGCGAGCGTCCGGCCTTTTGCCGGCCCGCTTCAGTTCTCGAGCTCGAAATCCTCGTCTTCGGCGGCCTCGGTCGAGCGCCGGACCGTCTCCTCGATCCCGTCCGGGGCCTCCAGCCGCCGCTTGGACTGCTCGGCCACCTGCATCTCCTCGAGACGCCGGCCCATCGGCACCAACCGCCGGTCAAACGAGCCGACCGCCGCGTTGTAGGCGTTGAGCGCCGTCTTGAGCCCCCGGCCGACCTGCGTCAGATCGCCGCCGAATTTGGCGGCCCGCTCGTAAAGCTCCCGCGCGGCGGCCGCGATGGCCTGGGCGTTCTCGACCACAGAGCTCTGCTGCCAGTAGATCGCGACGGTGCGCAGAAGCGCTACCAGCGTGGTCGGTGTCGCCAGCAGCACCCGCGAACGCAACGCTTCGACCTGGAGGTTGGGGTCGCGTGCGAAAGCGGCGCTCAAGAACGGATCGCCCGGGAGAAAGAGTACCACCAGATCGATATCGGCTTCGAGAGCCTCGGCGTAGCTTCTGTCAGAGAGCTCGCGCACGTGGGCTCGCAGGGCCTTGACGTGCCGGTCGAGGGCGGCGTTGCGCTCGGCTTCGTCGTCGGCCTCGGCGGCTTCCAGATAGGCGTTGAGCGGCGCCTTGGCATCGACCGCGATGCGCCGCCCTCCCGGGAGGCGAACGGTCATATCGGGCCGGCGGCCGTCCAGAAGCGAGATCTGCTGCTCGAAGTCGCAGTGCTCGGTCATCCCGGCGACCTCGGCCACATTTCTCAGCGTCAGCTCACCCCACCGGCCCTGCACCCGTGGCCCGCGCAGCGCGGTCGAGAGCGACGTTGTCTTCTCGTCGAGCTGCCCGGTCGCACGAGCCAGGAGCCGAACCTGCTCGTCGATCCGCGAGTACGCATCGACGCGCGAGCGCTCGATCTCTTGGGTGCTGCGGGTCAGCCGGTCGAGGTTCTCGCGCATGGGCTCGAGCAGCGCGCCGATCGCCTTCTTCCTTTCCTCGAGATCGGCGGTCAGCGCGTCGCGGCCGGCGGCGAGCTTTTCGTTGGCCAGAGTGAAGAACTGCTCGGCGTTGCCGCGCAGGGCCTTGTTGGCCAGCGCCTCGAAGGTGTTCTCGAGCTCGCGGCGGGCGTCTTCGTAGACACGGGTTCGCTGCTCGGCGACCGCCAGGTCGCGGTCCAGCCGGCGCACCGTGGCTTGCGATTCATCCAGCTCCTGCTCGATCTCGGCGCGGCGGTGGCGCTCGGCCTCCACTCTGACCTCGGCCGCGGACACCCGCTGGGCGGACGACAGACGGTCGTTCTCGTACCGCCGCCTGGAGAGAGCCGCGGCCAGCCACCAGCCGAGCGCGGCGCCGACGATCAACGCCCCGCCGATTTGCAGCAGGGATTCCTGGGTCATTTTGCGATGGGTTCGGCGGCGTCTGTTTTGGTGGAGCAGAAGGGACTTGAACCCTCGACCCCCACGTTGCGAACGTGGTGCTCTCCCAGCTGAGCTACTGCCCCGGGACGGCGAATCCTAGCACGCCGCCGGAATCGCTTGGACCGCACTCGGGCCTCATTCGAGTCGGCCTCGGAGACGTTTGTAGACCGGCCGCCCGGCCAGAAACAGGGTCGCCACGGCGCAGGTGAGCAGCACGTCTTTGAGCGCGTGTCCGAGGGTGAGCCGTTTGCCCACCAGCGTGGCGTCGCGCCAGTCCATCAGCTCCAGCAAGAGCGCGAGAGCAAGGGTGAGCCCGCCCGCCCACCAGGCCCACTGCCTGGTGATTCGAGCCAGCAGCAGGGCGCACACAACGAACGCCAGACCACCGAGGAGCAGGTGCAGGCCGTTTTTCCCGATTCCGGTCGCTTCGACCACATCCGTCTTGAAGGCCTGGAACCGTCGTGACAGCGGTTTGGGGGCGCTGGTCTGCGCGTCGACCCAGCTCCCCTCGAGCCCGGCCGGCGCGACGGGCACGGGCGTGCGGGCCGCCAAATCCGGAGCCACGACCAGAAGCAGGAACCCGACCAGAAGGGCCCGACCTCTCATCGTCGCTCCGCGCGCCGATCTACCAGCGAAAGGATTCGCCGCTGAACGGCAGAATCGGTCTGGGGAAGCCTCGCGCGTCGAGCGTCGCCGCCAGCGCCTTGCGGGCGGGATCCTCACCGTGGTTGAGAAACACGCGTTTGGGCTTGGCTGGAAGCGCGTCACACCATCGCAGGAGCTCTTCCTGGTCGGCGTGCGCGGACAGACCGTGCAACGACCGGATCTCGGCCTTGACCGGAATGACCTCGCCATGGATCGCCACCGTGCGGGCCCCGTTCAGCAAGGCCCGACCGCGGGTGCCGCCCGCCTGGTAGCCGACAAAGATCACCGCGTGGCGGCGCCGCGGGAGCAGACGCTTGAGGTGGTGGACCACCCGTCCGCCGGTCGCCATGCCGCTGGCCGCCACGATCACCGCCGGCTGGCGTCTCCGGTTGAGCGCCTTGGACTGCTCGACGCTGCGGCAGTAGTTGAACCGGTCGGGGTTGAGACCGCTCATCTGTCGCTCCACCAACTCCGCCAGCTCGCGGTCGTGCTCGGTCTTCGCCCGCCGGTAGAGATCGGTCGCCTTGATCGCCATGGGGCTGTCGAGAAATACCACATCCGGGTCGAGCACCCCGTCGTCCACCAGCGCCGACAGATGGTAGAGAACCTCCTGTGTGCGCCCGAGCGCGAAGGCCGGGATGACTACGGTGCCGCCGCGTCCAAAAACGGCTGCGATCGCGGAACGGAACTCGGCCTCCGGGTCGGTCTCGCGATGATCGCGATCGCCGTAGGTGGATTCGAGCACCAGAGCGTCGGGCTCGTCGAGCGACGGTTCGGGGTCCTTGAGAATCGGTACGCCATAGCGGCCGACGTCGCCGGAGAAAAGCCAGGTGCGGCGCTCGCCCTTGGAGTCCTTGCCACGGATCTCGATCGAGCCGGCTCCCAGCAGATGCCCGGAACGGCGATAGCGCACCGTTATTCCGGGTGCGATGTCGTGCCGTTCGTCAAAGCGCAGTGGCTCGATCTTCTTGAGCGTGGCGCGCGCGTCTTTGGCCGTGTAGAGCGGCTTGGGGGAGCGATGCCGGCTGTAGCCCTTTTTGGCGGCGTAGCGCGCCTGCTCCTCCTGCAGATGCCCGGAGTCCTGAAGGATGAGTGACACCAGGCCGCGGCTCGCCCGGCTGCAATAGATCGGTCCGTCAAAACCCTCCGCGACGAGCTTGGGCAGACGCCCGGTGTGATCGAGGTGGGCATGGGTCAAGACCACGGCGTCGAGCTTGTGGGCCGGGAACCCAAAGTGCTTCCAGTTGAGCTGCTCGGTCTCGTCATCGCCTTGATAGAGTCCGCAATCCACCAGGACCGTGGTGTCTCCCCAACTCAGGAGAGTGCAGCTTCCCGTGACGGTGCCACACGCGCCTGAAAAGGTGACTTCAGCCATGATTTCTTCCCCGGGGTCGGTCGAACCGGCGGAGTTTATCACCGGGAAAAAGCGTGTCTGAGCCGGCGTCGCCGACGATTTTGGAGGATCGATCGGCGCTCGCCCGCGGCGCGTCGCCCCGGATGCGCCGTTGGATCTACGTCCTCGAAGACCTCTTCAGAATCCCGTTTACCCAGGTCACCTTTGGGCTCGACGTCATCCTCGGATTGCTGCCGGTGGTGGGCGATTTTGCGGGCCTGATCTGCGGTCTCCCGATCGTGGCCGCCGCGGTCCGGCGGCGGTTGCCGTTCCGGGTGATCCTGGTGATGCTGGCCAACGTTCTCCTCGACGCCGTGGCCGGCTCGGTCCCGATCCTGGGCAATCTGTTCGATCTGTTCTGGAAGGCCCATCGCAGAAATCTCGAGCTGCTCGAGCGTCCCGGCGCGCTGGCCCAGGTGCTGCGCGAGGCCAGCGGCCGTTTTGTGGCGCTGGCGGCGGTGGTGTTTTTGCTCGCCCTGGCCCTGGCCGCGCTCCTGGTCTGGTTCTTCTGGTTCTATATCCGGGTCGTAAGCCGCTACGGTCTGGCCGGGTTATAGGGGCGGGGTTCCCTGTCCGCCGCTCTCCTCCGTAGGGGCGGGGCTTGCCCCCGCCCGAGGCGCACACGGCCGGCAGGGTCGCCGTCCGCTTCAAGTGACCGTCCCGATGCGGTAGATTGGACGACCTACGCAGCGGCCCCAAAAAGGGGCCGGGAGGAACACCATGAGCGAGAAGATCACCAGCATCGAAGAAGCCGCCGCCACTGAGGCCGCCGGCGCGACAGACGAAACCGGCGAGCGTCTGGCGGAGGCGAGAAAGAAATTCAGCGAAGCCGTGGACGGGGTGACCCGCAGGGCCAAAGGAGCGAGCGAGCGGGCTCGCGACGGCGCGGGCCGCGCCTCCCGCGCCGCCAAGGAAAAGTATGACGCCGCCAGCGAGAGCGTGCGCCAGGGGTACGAGCGGGTCAGCAAAGACCTCGAGACACTTGGCGAGGACGTCAACGAGTATGTGCGCCACAACCCCGCCAAGTCGATCGCCATCGCCGCGGGGGTGGGTTTCTTTGTCGGTATGCTGATGCGCGGCCGGCGCGACTGACCGGCAGACATAGGCCTTGTTTGATCGGTGGCACGAGAGGGTGTCGTGAGGATCGTAGAGGATCGAGTGGGCGAGAGCGGTGAGCTGGTCGTCGAGAAGCGCGCCATGCTCGACGAGCTTCTCGACGAGCTGATCCCGGACGAGCTCGAGTGGCGGCATTGGGTGACCGCCTACCCCAAGTCGGCTCTGGCGTTGGCCGCCGCCGGCGGATTTCTGCTCGGGCGCGCGCGTGGCCGGACGATCGTGACGGCCCTGGCCGGTCTCGCTGCCGACACCGCCACCGAGGGCATCAACGAGCTCGTCGGTCACAAAGTCGTCTAACGCTTGCCCCGCATTCTCCATCTGTCGGACCTGCATTTCGGTCCACCGCATCTCCCTGAGGTGTCGGATGCCCTGCCCGACCTGGCCGCCGACCTCGAGCCCGACCTGGTCGTCGTCTCGGGCGATCTGACGCAGCGCGCCAAGCCGCACCAGTTCCTCGAGGCCCGCCGCTCCCTCGATCGCATCGAGCAGCCGATGCTGGTGGTGCCGGGCAACCACGACGTGCCGTTGTACCGATTCTGGGAGCGTTTCTTTTCGCCTTACGGCGCCTACAAAAACCACCTTGCCAAAGATCTCGAGCCGGTCTATGCGGACGACGACATGCTGGTGGTCGGCGTCAACTCGGCCCACGGGCTGACCTTTACCGAGGGCCGTATCGGGAGCTCGCGGCTCGAGCGGCTGGAGCGACAGTTCACCGAGGCGCCCGCCGGGCGGCTCAAGGTCGCGGTCATCCACCATCTTCTGGTCGCGCCGCCGCGGTTTGGCAAACAAAAAGTGCTGACCAACGCCCGTCGCACGGTCGAGGTGCTGGCCAGGAGCGGTGTCGAGCTGGTGTTGTCGGGTCACTATCATCAAGCGTTTTTTGCCTCCTGCGAGTCCTACTATCCGGCCGAGCTATTTCCGGCATCCCCGGCATCCCCGGCATCCGATACCGCGGCAGAAGTGTTGGTGCTGGCGTCCGGAACCTCGACCTCCAACCGGGGGCGCGGCGCCGAGCGGGGCAAGAACAGTTGTTTCTCGATCGACTTCGGACGATCGAAGATCGCGGTAAGACACTTGCGGTGGGCGCCGACCGAAGGCCGGTTCCGGCCCCATGCCGAGCACCTCTTCCACCGGCCGGCCGGTGTCACGGAGGCTGCCGGTGGCGACCCTGTCTGAAACCGGGGTCGCTCCGTCGGCTTCGCCCGAGGCCGCACTGGTCGAGATCCTGTCGCGGCTCGAATGCCGCCGGCTGGCCAACGGCCTGACGGTCTGCCGCGTCTTCAACCGGCAGGCGCCGTTGGTGACCACCAGCCTCTGGTACCGGGCGGGCGCGCGTCACGAGCCCGACGGCCTTTGGGGCGCCGCGCATTTTCTGGAGCACATGATGTTCAAGGGGACGCGGCGGTATGGGCCGGGTGTGGTGGACCGGTTGACCCAGGCGGCCGGCGGTGACAACAACGCCTTCACCAGCCACGACGCCACCAGCTACACCTTCAGCTTTGCCAGCGACCGCTGGCACTCGGCGCTCGACTTCGAGGCCGACCGCATGGAGTCCCTGCTCCTCGACGAGCGGGAGGTCGACTCCGAGAGAGCCGTTATCGAGGAAGAGATCTCGATGTACGAGGACGACCCCTGGGACTCGCTCGAGTTGGAGCTCCAGAGCCGCTTCTACGGCGACCACCCGTACGGCCGCCCGGTTCTGGGGACCCGTGAGTCGCTGGCATCGATCGACTCGAACCGGCTCCGCAGCTTTCACCGACGGTGCTACCGGCCCGGCAACGCCGTGCTGGTGGTGGCGGGCGATGTCGGGGAAGGGGTCTACGACGAGGTGGAGGCACGGTTCGGCGCGCTCGATGGCGGGGCCCCGGCCGGTGTGGATGATGCCGAGGGCGAGACCCCGCCCCGGCGTGGCTTCGAGCGTTTCGAGCGCCGGAGCGGGGAGACTTCGCGCCTCCTGGTGGGGCTGCCCGCGCCGAGCGCCTCTCATCCCGACTACGCGCCGCTCTGTCTGGCGGTGACGGTGCTGGGCCGGGGTCGAGCCAGCCGGCTGCACCGGACCCTGGTCGACGAGGGCCGTCTGTGCGCCGCGATCTCGGCCGACGTCAACGAAATGGTGGGCTCCGGGATGACCGTGATCGCGGCCGAGGCCGCGCCGGGAGCCGATCGCGCGCGCGTCGAGGCCGAAGTGTGGAGAGAGCTCGAAACGCTGACCGTGAGCCCCATCGCATCCTCCGATCTCGAAAGAGCGCGGCGCCTGCTGCTGTCGGATTGGGTCTTTGGCCTGGAGCGGATCGGCCAGCAGGCGGTGCTCGCGGGCTCGGCGGTGGCCCTCTTCGGGGAGGACCACCCGCGCCGGTTTCTGGATGCGGTCCGTCTGGCGGATGCCGACTCGGTCGTCGCCGCCGCCCGCCGCTACCTCGACCGGCAGGCAGGCGCGGTGGCCGGCTGGTCTCTGGGCGAAAACGGGCACAACGGCGGATCGGAGCCTTCTTGAGCCCGCCCCGGGTCCGCATTCGCCGCGTCGAGGGTCCGCCGGTCGTCTCGATCCGCGTCTGGATCCCGGGAGGAAGCCGGGTCGAGCGCACGCCGGGCGAGGCCCTGATGAGCGGCCGGCTCCTGGGCGAGGGAACCCACCGCCGCGACTGGCGGCGGATCCACCAGGAGGCCGAGGACCGCGGCTGGTCGGTGACCGCGTCGGCCGGGTACGAGGCCCAGGGCATAAGCCTCGACGGGCTCGCCGACGGTTGGGAGACGGCTCTGGGTTGGGCCGCCGAGCTGATCTCCGAGCCGGAGTTTCCTCGCGCACGGCTCGATTGGCTCCGGGAACAGTCTCGGACCGAGCTTCTGAGCCTTGCCGACCAGCCGGACGCGATCGCCGAGTGGGGCTTCCGGCGCCAGCTCTACGGAGGCCATCCCCGCGGCCGGCCGCTGCAGGGTGCGCTCGGGACGCTCGACCGGCTACAAGTCGAAGCCTGCCGGGAGTTTCATCGCCGCTGTCTCGGACAGGGGGCGATCGTGGCGGTGGCCGGGGCGGTCGACGAGCAGGCGGTCCGGGACCGCGTGGAGGAGCTCTTTGCGGCGCACCCGGAGCGGCCAAGAACGACGGAGCCGGACAACGGCGAGGATCGAGCCGGCCACGGAGACAGGCGAGACGTCCGTCTTCCGCCCGGCTCGGGCCAGGCGCATCTTCACCTCGGGGGTGTGACCGTTACTCGTGCGGCCGAAGAAATCCCCGCCCTCGCGGTCTTGAGCGTGGTTCTGGGTGCCGGCGGGGGCCTGGCCGGCAGGATCCCCGCCCGGGTGCGCGAATCAGAAGGCCTGGCCTATGCCTGCGACGTCAGCGCGACGCGCGGCGCCGGCCTCGACCCCGGGTTCTCCCAGATCCATGTCGCCACCGCCGTCGAGCGCGTGGAGGATGCCGAGCGGGCGGTAAAAGAAGAGCTCGACCGGCTGGTCGAGTCCGGCATCGAGCAAGCCGAGCTGAAAGAGGCCCGGTCGTATCTCCTGGGTCGCGAGCCCTTTCGCCGCGAGACCGCCAGACAGTGGTCGGCGATTCTGGCCGAGGCCGAGCTCCTGGGCCTGCCGCTCGACCGGCCGGAGATCGGGCGCGAGCGTCTTCGACGAGTCGAGCGGTCCGAGGTCGAGGCGGCCGCCCGCCGTTTTCTGGCTCCCGCGACACTCAAAAAGACCGTCGCAAGTCCCGCCATGGCCGACGGCGCGAGAGGCGCAAGTCCCGCCGCTTGAACACCTTCGAGCGGCCTCGTTTGTTCTCCACAAGTTCTGTGGAAAACCTTGTGGAAAAGCAGGGGGAAAAACCGCCTATCTGCTGTAATTACAAGTGATGCAGCATTTTGAACACCGGCTTGTGCAATTCGTCTAACTCATTTTTTTTCAATAGTTTAGGAATTTAGATCGAACCGCGGCCGAGCCCTCCCGGAGTCGGCTCGCGGGCTTTTCCACAGAAGCACGGCTCTGTCGCCTCCGGGCCGCGCGCCTTAAGTGCTTGCAGCGCGGCCATTTAGCGACGGCCCGCGACAGATCTACCACGGGCTGCTAGGGCTCACAGAAGGTGCTGGAAGAGGAGCATTGCGATCAGGGCGAGCGCGGTCAGCGAGCTGACGCTGGCACGCGGTGCCTGCTCGTAGGCTTCCGGCAGTAGCTCGACAAACACCATGAAGAACATCGCCCCGGCCGCGAACCCGATGCCGTAGGGCAGCGAGCGCTCGAACGCTTCGACAAAGAGAAAGGCGGGCACCGCCATCAGCGGCTGGGGAAGCGAAGAGAAGATGCTCCAGCCGGCGCAGGCCGCCACGCTGGCACCGCGTGGCCGCAGGACCGCGCTGATCGCGAGCCCTTCCGGGATGTTGTGGACGGCGATGGCGATGGTGATCAACCCGGCGAGAGACAGACCGCCCGCAAAGGACGCCCCCACGGCCACGCCCTCCGAGAATGAGTGGACCGTCATGACGACGATCATCAGGAGCATTCGACGCGCCCCCGCCCCTCGAATGCGCCCGACCTCGACGTCGTGCCGGTCGAGCCACTTTTGGGTGAGTAGGATAAAGACGACGCCCACCACGCCACCCGCGATCGTCTGAGCGCTGCCGTGGCGTGTCCCCTGGGTCACCAGCCCGAAACAGGCGCCCAGCATCAGCCCGGAGGCGATAGCGTTCGAGTAGGCGATGACCCGCGGTGAGACCCTTTTCAAAAACGCAAACGGAATCGCTCCCAGACCCGTGGCCAAGGCCGTCAGAAGACCGTACACAAAGACCGTCAGCACGGGAGTGCTCACGACACGAACCCCTGCACCAGCACCACGACCCCGAGAGCGACGATCGTCACCACCGCGATGCTGGTCTGGCCGGCCTCGCGATAGGACTCGGGCAGCAGTTCCAGCAACACGAGCTGGATCAGGCTCCCGATGGCGAAACCCTGGGCCCAGATCAGCGTCGATGGGGCCGCGACGACGATCGAGTAGACGGTTACGGCCAGCAGGATCTGGCTGGTGTTGGTGACGATCGCGAGAAGCGCGATCCGTCCGAGCTTTAGACCCCGGCCCTGGAGCACCGAGGCCAGCACGGTGGCCTCGGGGATGTTGTGGACCGCCAGCGCCAGCGCCACCAACACACCAAACCTCAGATCCACAAACATGGCCACCGCCATCGCCACACCCTCGGAGGCCGAGTGGAGAAAGCCGACCGCGAGGATCCGGGATCCATGTGTCGGGTCCGCTGCCCGCGCCTGGTTGAGGCCGGTGGTAACGGCGCCGACGGCGGTGTGGGTCCAGTACGTGAACGCGATTCCAGCGATCGCCGCTATCGTCGCAAAGATGAACGGCGCGGTATCCGACCCGCCGACTGACCCAACACCCGGGACACCGGGCTCGACGGCGCTCAGCATGTAGGCCGCGCCCAGCATCATGCCGGCCGCCAGGGCGTTGGCCCAACCGAGCCAGGTGGTCGGAACGCGCCGCCGGCCGGCAAACGGCAGCACCCCGAGCGCCGCCGCCAGCGCCGCGATGGTCGAAAGTGCCAGGATCAGCAGGGTCGGATCCACGTCGAGAAACTTACCGCACGCGCGCCGCTTTCCCCGACGATCACCGGCTATGGGCTGGTATAGTTTGCGCGTCAACGCGAAAAGAGAGCCGAGCACGCACAACCCGATGAAGACAGCCGGCGAGGTTCACTGACGGATGGTCTCGGCGGAGGTCGCGAAGTCTCCGCTCGACTCGCGTCACCGGGCGGCCGGTGGACGCATGATCGAGTTTGCCGGTTGGGAGATGCCGGTCCAGTACACCGGGGTCATGGACGAGCACCGGGCGGTTCGTACCGCCGCAGGGCTCTTTGACGTCTCCCACATGGGGGAGCTGCGGGTCACGGGTGACGGGGCCGAGGGGTTTCTCCAGGGGCTGACCCCCAACGACGTCTCGAAACTGGCGGCGGGGCAGGCGCACTACAGTGCGCTGCTGACCGAGGAAGGGACCTATGTCGATGACCTGCTGGTCTATCGGTTGGGTGCGACGGAGTTTCTGCTGGTGGTCAACGCCGCCAACCGTTTTGACGATCTCGCCCACATCGCCGGGAGGGCCCCCGGTGGCGTCACCGTCGAGGACGTCTCGGACGACTACGCGCTGCTGGCCCTCCAGGGACCGCGGGCCGTCGAGATCCTGGCGACCCTCACCCCGTCGGCGCTGGAGGAGATCAAGTACTACCGGTTTCTCGAAGGCACCGTGTGCGAGCGGGCCGCCTTGATCTCCCGTACCGGCTACACCGGCGAGGACGGTTTCGAGCTCTATCTGGCCCCGGACGACGCGCCGGCGGTGTGGGATGCGCTGCTCGACTCGGGCGCCGGCGCGGGGCTCGAGCCGGCCGGTCTCGGCGCGCGCGACACCCTGCGTCTCGAGGCGGCCATGGCCCTCTACGGGCACGAGATCGACCGCCAAACCAACCCGTACGAGGCGGGTCTGGGCTGGACGGTCAAGCTCAAAAAGGGACCGTTTGTGGGCAGCGAGGCCCTCAAGCGAATCAAGAAGGAAGGCGTTACCCGGCGCCTGGTCGGCTTCGAGGTCCGGGGGCGGGGCATCGCGCGCCAAGGCCACGTCGTGGTCTCGGAAGATCGCGAAGTCGGCGCCGTGACCAGCGGCACATGGAGCCCGACCCTCGAAAAAGCCGTCGGGATGGCCTACGTTCCCACGGAACTACGGGCCCCCGGTGTGGAACTCGAGCTCGAGGTCCGGGGTCGAAGACTGCAGGGGGTCGTCGTCGATCTACCGTTCTACCGGCGACCCACCGATCCATAAGGAGTAAAGAGATCAAGATGTATCCAGAGGACCGTCTTTATTCAGCTGACCACGAGTGGATGCGCGTCGAAGGAGACGACGCCGTGATGGGGATCACGAGCTTTGCTCAGGACGAGCTCGGGGAGGTCGTCTTTGTCGAGCTCCCCGAGGTCGGTGACACCTTTGAAGCCGGCGACGAGATCGGCACCATCGAATCGGTCAAGGCGGTGGCCGAGATCTACACGCCGGTGGCGTGCGAGATCGTCGCCGTCAACGAATCCCTGGCGGATGCGCCGGAGAAGCTCAACGAGGACCCGCACGGGGAGGCCTGGCTGGTGCGGGTGCGTCCCGCGGCGGCGGTGGGTGAGGGCAAGTTGATGACCGCGGAGCGCTACCAGGAGCTGATCGAAACGGGATAACCCGAGATCCGCGTGCGGTTCGAGATCGGGATCCTCGGTTTTCTCCTTTTCTGCTGGTTGTTGTTTTTCTCGCTGGCAGTCGCGGGCTACCCGCTCGCCGGGATGCTGCGGCTCGGCCTCTATCCGCTCTACGGTCTGGCGGTCTTTCTGGGGTGGTTGCTGGGCAACGTGGTGGTTCACCGTTCGTCGGCTCACGCGCCGCCGGTCCGCCGCCGGCTGGTTCTGGCATTTCTGCTCTGCCCGGGCGGGCTCTTTTACCTGCTCTGGTCGCTGGCGCCGGATGTCACCCGTGAGGCCGCGCCCTTTGCGCCGCTCTATGCCGCGGCCATCTTCGCCATCTTCTTCCTCGTCCCGGTGAGCTTCCGCAAGAGCTTCCCGGCGCGATCGATCGGCGGCCGCTAAAAAGGGACTGTCCCCGAATTAACGCGCGGCGAGCATTGCGTCGCCGTAGGAGTAGAAGCGGTACTCCTCGCGGATGGCTTCCTGGTAGATCTCCCGCGCCCGATCGCGGCCGCAAAACGCCGAGACCAGCATCAGCAGGGTGGAGCGTGGCAGGTGGAAGTTGGTCATCAATAGATCGACCACCCGGAATCGGAATCCCGGGGTGATGAACAGATCGGTGCGCGAAACGCCGGCGGTGGGCTCGCCGGTCGCAAGGGAGGCGGACTCCAGCGCCCGCACGACGGTGGTGCCGACCGCAACGACCCTCCGTCCCTCTCGGCGCGCGGAGAAAACCCGTTCGGCGGTCTCGACCGGGATCTCGTAGCGCTCGCTCTCCATTCGGTGCTCGTGGACCAGGGGAGCGGTGACCGGCTTGAATGTCCCGATTCCTACGTGGAGGGTCAGGCTGGCGATCTCGATGCCGCCGTCGGCGAGCTCGGCGAGTAGCTCGTCGTCGAAGTGCAGGCCGGCGGTGGGGGCCGCGATGGCGCCGTCCCGGCGAGCGTAGACGGTCTGGTAGCGGTCGCGATCCTCTTCTCCGTCGGCGCGCTTGATGTAGGGGGGGAGCGGCACGTGACCGATGCGATCCAGATGGGGCTCGACCGGCTCGGAGAAGCGCAGGCGGTGGCGGCCGTCCTCGAGCCGTTCGAACACCTCGGCCTCGAGCCTCTTGTCGAACGTGATCCGCCGGCCCGGCCGCGTACGCCGGCCCGGCCGCGTCAACGCCGTCCACTCGAGTTCCGAGGCGCTCTCGACCAGCAGGACCTCCACGCGGGCGCCGCCGTCGGTTTGTCCATAGAGCCGCGCTGGGATCACCCGCGTATCGTTGACCACGACCAGATCGCCCGGCCGGAGAATCCGAGGCAGATCGCGGACCGTGCGGTGCCGGTACGACTGTCCGGTGGCGTCCAGCAGCCGGGCCGCGCCCCGGGGCAGGGGGACCTGGGCGATCCTCTCCTCGGGAAGGTCGTAGTCGAACTCGGCGGTCAGCATGGCCGTCCCGCGGTCAGACCCCGGCGGCCCGCGGGTCCCACCGATCGCGCAGACCGTCGCCCACCAGGTTGAAGGCGATCACCGTGGCGGCAATCGCCAGCCCGGGAAAGACCGACGGCCACCACGCCGTGGCCAGATCGGTCCAGCCGTCGTAGATCATGTTCCCCCATGTCGGCCTTGGCGGCTTGATGCCGAGCCCGAGATACGACAGCGCCGCCTCGATCAGGATGACGTTGCCGACCCGCAGCGCAGTCCAGGTAATGAGTGGAGTCATCGCGTTCCGGACGAGGTGGCGGGCGGCGATGGTCAACGGACCGCTGCCGACGCTCTGCGCCGCGGCGACAAAGTCCTGCCGCGAGAGCTTCCGGACCTCGCCGCGCACCAGCCGGCTGACGCCCATCCAACCGGTGGAGCCGAGCACCAGCACGACCGCCGTCGTTCCGGCGTCCAGCAGGGCGCTTGCGGCCAGAACCAGAAAGAGCCGGGGAAAGGCGAGGAAGGCGTCGGCGGTCCGCATCAGGAGAGCGTCGACCCAGCCTCCAACGGCTCCCGCGGCGGTCCCCACCAGGAGGCCCAGCAAGGCCGAGAGCGCCGCGGCTGAGACCCCCACCAGAAGCGAGATCCTCCCGGCGTGGAGCAGTCGCGACCAGCAGTCCCGGCCGAGCCGGTCGGTGCCCAGCGGAAAGAAATGGGTTGCGGGCTTGGCGCCGGGGTCGAAGTCGACCAACTCGTCTCTCTCCGCCTCGACGCGACGCCCGCCCCGCTCGGCGATAATTCGGGTGGAACCGATTTCGAGGCCGGTCACCAGCCAGCTCCGGCCGCTGGCGAACCGCAGCTCGGTCGCCGTGGTGCCGGGCGGAAGATACCGCCCGCCGACGGTGTCGATCTGCTCCGCCGGAGAGTGCGAGGTCAGCCCCGGCGCAAAAAGCGCGGCCAAAGCGAGGACCGTGAGGATCGCCAGACCGGCGCCAATCAGTCCTCTTCCGCCGTCGCGTGCGGGGTCGGATCCCGGTCGCTCAGGCACGCCGCACCCTGGGATCGACGGCCGCCAGCAGGACGTCGGCCACAAAGCTCCCGGTGACCACCAACGCCGCCGTCATCGCGGTGGCGCCCAGGATCAGCGGGTAATCGCGGTTCTGGATGGCGTCATAGGTGAGCCGTCCCATCCCCGGCCAGGAGAAGACGACCTCGATCACCAGCGCGCCGCTGAGCAGAAAGGGCAGCGCCAGCCCGGCGAGTTGGGTGAGCGACACCGCCGCGTTCCTGAGCCCATGGACCCACACCACCGAGCGCTCGCTGACGCCCTTGGCCCTCGCGGTACGTACATAGTCCTCGCGCAACGCGTCTCCCAGGCTGTTGCGGACAAAACGCGCCACTCCGGCCGAGGAGGCGATTCCCAGGACCGCGGCGGGCAGCACCAGGTGATGCGCGAGATCGAGCGCGTAGCGCCAGAACGGCAGGCTCTCGGCGCCGACCGACGACATCTCACCACCCGGGAAGAGCGGCAGACGGTAGCTCAACAGCAAAAGCGCCATCAACCCGAGCCAGAAGCTCGGGATCGAATAGACGACGAGCGACAACAGGCGAATCGAGTGGTCTCGAACCGACCCCAGCCGGCGGGCGCTGGCGACGCCCAGGACGAGGCCGAGCGCGTACTGGAGAAAAAGCGCCGTGCCGGCGAGCCAGAGCGTCTGAGGCAGACTGTCGATAAGCACGTCCACGACCGGGCGCTGAGCGCTGAACGAGACGCCCCAGTTTCCGGTCGCCGTCGAGCGCAGCCAATCGAGATACTGGGCCGCGATCGGCCGGTCGAGATCAAAGACCCGCAGCAGCGCCTGCTGCTGGTCGGGAGTCACTTTCTGGTTGGCGTACAGCGCCGCCGGCCGGCCGGGAGCCAGGCGAACAAGAAAGAAGAGCAGGGTCAGGACCAGAAACAGCAGCGTCAGCGCGGCGGCCGCGCGCCGCACCAGATAGGCGGTCATCGACCGCCGGTCTCGACCGTGACCCACCACTCCTCGAGGTTGGCGAAGGTGCTAAAGACGTTGGGTTGCGTGTCTCGAACGCGCTCCGCAACACCGTCGAGTTTTTGCGGCTCCCACAGAAAAGTATAGGGCTGGGCCTCGTGGATCCGCTGCTGGACCACTGCGAGCAGCTCCGCCAGCCGTTGCGGATCCCGCTCCTGGCGCGCCCGGTCGAGCAGACCGTCGACTTCCTGGTTGCGGTAGCAACCATAGTTCGAGCCGTCGTCGATCGAGTCGGTGTGAAAGATCGGCCGCAAATCGAGCGAGGTGTCGACCGCCCAGGCCGAAAGCGAGACGTCGAAGTCGTGGGCCAGATCGCGATCGACCAGGGTGTTGAATTCCATCAGGTCGAGCTCGACCTCGACCCCCACCTCGGCAAGCTGAGTCTGGACCATGGTGGCGGCGTCGACCCGGATCCGGTTGTCCCCGTTGGTGCTCAGCTTGAACGAGAGCGGCACGCCGTCGCGGTCTCGAACGCCATCTCCGTCGCTGTCCGTCCACGACAGCTCGTCGAGGATTGTCCGGGCCGCTTCGGGGTCGTAGGGCCAGGGCTCGATCTGGCGGTTGTAGGCCCAGACGCTAGACAGGATCGGAGAGTTCGCCACCGTCGCGTAGCCCGAGTACAAGGCCTCGGTGATCGTCTCCCGGTCGATCGCCAGGGTGAAAGCGCGTGTGAGCCGGGGCTCGGAGAACGGCTCCTTGCAGCCATTCCAGACCAGGAAGGCGTACTGGCGGGTCAGATAGGAGACCACGCGAGCCGACTCCGACTGCTCGACGCGCTCGGCCCATTCGGGGCGCAGCCGGGGAACGTAGTCGAGCTGGCCGCTCAACAGTTGTTCGAGTTGATTGGCCCTTTCGGGAACGATCCGGAAGACCACCTTGTCCAGACGCGGATGACCTGGGCGGTGATATTCGGGGTTGCGCTCGAGCACGATCTCTCGTCCCGGCCGCCACGCCGCCAGCCGGAAGGGCCCGTTGACCACCAGGTTCTGCCGGAACCAATCGCCCTGGTGCCTCCACTCCGAAAATGGCAGGCGGCTCCAAACGTGCTTGGGAAGAATGACGCCGTCGTTGATGTCGACGATCCGCGCCGAGAACGGCTCGCGCAAATGGAAGGTGACGTCGAACCGTCCGCGGGCTTCGACGCGCTCGATCCCCTCCTTGCTCTGCGCCCAGCTCCAGGCGACCTCGGAGTCGGTCTGCGCCCGGTGGGTCCATACGACGTCATCCGCGGTCACCGGGGTGCCGTCGCTCCACACGACGTCCTGGCGGAGCTTCAAGTCGACCGACAACCCATCCCCGGCCCAGGCGTAGCTCTCCGCCAGCTCGGGCTCAAACGTGGGCGGGTGGTCCCGGTAGTCGGTCTGCTCGTCGAGCAGCTTCAAGAAGAGAAGCTCTTGAAGCTCGCGGGCGAATTGGGTCTCAAAGAGGAGTGGGTTGACCCCCTTGGGGTCGACGCTCGCTCCGATGACCACGGTGCCGCCGCTCTGCGGCTCGCGCGCGTCCGTCGTTTCGGCGCTGGGCGGGTCGGGTTTGCGGCAGCCCGCGGCCAGAACCACCGCGACGGCGACGGTCAATCGAGTGACGATGCTGGACCAGGTTCTCATCGGTCGGATCCGTTGATGGGAGAGGCGGGACGCAGGATACCGCACGGGACACTAAGATAGGCCGTCGAGGAGGAGCATCGTGGCCGCGAAGATGAAACAACACTCGAAGGTCGTCTGGCCGGGTTTCTCGGGCGGCCCCATACCCCGACACACAAAGAAAATCGGCCGCAACGAGCCGTGTCCGTGCGGCAGCGGGCGAAAATACAAGGACTGCCATCAGAAAGAAGGCGCCGCCTTTCTCCAGAAGCTCGCGCGCCTGGAGGACAAACGGCACCGAGCCGAGGCGCGCCGCCGTCTCAAAGAGCAGGGCGTGCCCTGGTACCGACGCCTCTTTTTCCAGAAATAGGCCGTTGGCGCGGGTGCTATTCTGGCGCCGATGCGCTCACCCGCGCCGCGCCGGCTGATCGCCGCTTCGGTCTTTCTGGGCCTTTTTGTCCTCTTTGATCTGGGGCTGCTGGGCTGGTTTATCTTCCGCTCGCTGTCGCAGAAAGAAGTCGAGCGCATCCTGCTCGAAGCCCGCGCCGAAGCACGCGGGCTGGCGGGCCAGCTCAGCGAGCGGCTGTCGCACGAGGACGACCTCTACACCGCGATCGCCAAGGAGCGGGAGATCCAGACGTACATCGACAAGGTGCTCAAGCAGCGCGACTATGTCCAGACCGTCGAGATCCGCGATCGCGAAGGACAACTGGTCTTCCAGAGCCAGACCGAGGCGCGGCTACCGGTCGAGCTCGAAGGCATCCCGCCGATCGCCCCCCGCGAGCTGCAGTCCGAGATCGAGACCAACACCCTGACGAGAGAAGAGAGCTTTGTGCTCGACGAGCCGATCGGCGAGCTGGGCTTTGTCCACATCGGTCTGAGCGAAGGCGAGCTCCAGAAACGCATCGGTGTGTTGCGGAGCGAGCTGATCCGGCAGACGTCGTTGATCGGGGTGGTGACCCTAGCGGTTCTGGCGCTGGCCTATTCGATCATCTGGTGGCTCTGGCGCCGCAGCCGCGCGCTGGAGGAAAAAGCCGTCGAAGCCGAGCGGCTGGCCTACATCGGCACGCTGGCGTCGGGGCTGGCGCACGAGATCCGCAACCCGCTCAACTCGCTCAGTCTCAACATGCAGCTCCTCGAGGAGGAGCCGGCGGTGCGCAACGTCAGCGGATCGATGAAGCGTCTGTTGACCCTGACCCGTTCCGAGATCAGCCGGCTCGAACATCTGGTGACCGACTTCCTCCAGTATGCCAAGCCGCGGCCGCTCGAGCTGACCGAGACCCCGGCCGGCGAGCTGCTGCGGAGCTGCAAGGAGCTGACGGCCACCGACCTGGACCGGCGCGGCATCGACTTGCTGGTCGAAGACCGCTCCGCCGGCGCGCTGGTCTGTGTCGACCCGGGCCAGCTCACTCAGCTCCTGCTCAACCTGGTGCAGAACGCCGTGGGGGCCACCGAGGAGAGCGCTCGCCCCCCGGAGATCCGGCTGATCGCCCGCCGTGAGGGCGCCAAGGTTCTTCTGGAGGTTCTCGACAACGGCGTCGGGATCCCGAGCGAGCGCATGGACAACATCTTCGATCTCTTTTACTCGACTCGAAAGGGCGGCACCGGTCTGGGGCTGGCGGTGGTCAAGCGAATCGCGGACAACCACGGCGGCGAGATCATGGTCCAGAGCACGCCGGACATCGGCACACGGGTACAGCTCCTGTTGCCCGAATGCGGCCCCGGT
Source organism: Candidatus Multivoradales bacterium (assembly GCA_965224065.1). Lineage (GTDB taxonomy): Bacteria > Acidobacteriota > Thermoanaerobaculia > Multivoradales > JAHEKO01 > JAOTZA01. Next base: position 1,075,698 of record CBDCYF010000005.1, on the reverse strand, counting down.
CCGGGTGACCGGCACGAGCCGGCCGACTCCTCCGAGCAGGAGGTCTCCAGCGAGGATCTGGGTGACCCGAAGACGGGGCCGGAGCCGGCTCCTTACCCGTCCGCCGTCGGGGCGGACTGAAGAGGTCTCGACCCGCGGCCGATCACTCGGACCCGAGGGCGTCGTAGTCTTCGGGCGTGGCGAAGGAATCCGGCTCGTCGTTGCCGCAGACCTCGCACACTGCCTCCGTGACCCCGCCTTCCTTCCACTCGAAGACGTAACACGGCGACTCGCACTCGATGCAGACGACAAAATCGGGCGAAGACATCTGAATTGCCTATTTTCTCCTATGCGGCGACCGATGCCGAGCCCAACGGGCCGGTGGAGCCGGCGGTTCGGCTGCGGAACGCCAAGATGGCCCGTACCATCTCGGCCGGAGCCTCCCAGTGGATGGCGTGCGCCCTGTCGGGGATGACGGTCAGCTCGGCGCGGGGGATCGCCTGCTCCATGGCGCGAGCGGTGGCGGTCGAAAAGAGCCCATCGTGCTCTCCCCAGATGAGCGCGACCGGCATCTCCAGCCGGCCGAGATCCGCCGCGTCGAAGGTGTCGTCTTCGGTGGCGGTCTCGAGGACGTGGCGTACGGCGCGCGAGCGATAGGCGGCCAGAAACCCGGCACGCGACATCTTCCAGGTCAACGGAGTCCGCCGGAAGAGCGCCCGGTACATCCGTTCGACGCCACCCATGTCCCGCACCGTCGTGGTCTCGAGGATTCGGTCCCAGTCCTGGTCGCGATAGCCACCGGAGCTCACCAAAACCAGCCGCTCGACCAGGTCCGGGCGGTCCAGCGCCAGCCGCGTCGCCATCCAACCGCCCAGGCTGATACCGGCCAGCGTCACCGGGCGGCCTCCAAACCGGTTCTCGATCAACCAGGAGACCGCGGTCACGGCCTCCTGGATGTTGAGCCCGCCGTCCGGAGCCTGCGTGCCTCCGAGGACAGAGAGCTCGGGCACCACCAGATGGCATTTCCGCCGCAGAGCCGCCAGCAGGCGGAACCACGAGAGCGACGTCGACCCGAGGCCGTGGAGCAGCACCCACGGCTCCCGGCCGGGCCGCCCGATCTCGTAGCACAACAGCGTGATCTCGCCGACCTGGTGGCGCACCCTGCGGCCGCCGAGCAGACGTAGGCACAAGGTCGTCCAGGCGAAAAACAGCCGCAACAGCACGGGGCGGACGATAGCATCCGCATTGACCGGGTGGGCACCCCGTGGTACCCTCCCGCCTCGCGCCCGACGGGCTGAACCGGAGGGTTGCGCTCCCAATACAGAATCTCAAGGATCCCAGAAGGAACTCTCATGTACGCGGTCATCGAAACCGGCGGGAAGCAGTACCGGGTGGAGCCCGGCGACGTCATCGACGTCGAGCATCTGGACCCGGCCGAGAAGGGGAAAAACAAGATCGCTTTCGATCGAGTGCTGATGGTGCGCGACGACAAGCAGGTGCGGGTCGGCTCGCCGCTGGTCGAGGGCGCCTCGGTCAAGGGCACGCTGGTCGACGAGGTTCGTGGCCCCAAGGTCATCGTGTTCAAGATGAAGCGGCGCAAGGGGTACCGCCGGCTGCGCGGTCACCGGCAGGAGCTGCACCGGGTGCGCATCGAGTCGATCAAGGGCTAGGAGACAGGAAATGGCTCACAAAAAAGGTCAGGGCTCGAGCCGCAACGGCCGCGACTCCAATCCCAAAAACCTCGGCGTCAAGCGCTACGCCGGTCAGCAGGTCACGGGCGGCACGATCATCGTGCGTCAGCGCGGCACCAAGTTCATGCCCGGCACCAACGTGGGGCGCGGGGGCGACGACACCCTCTTTGCCACCGCCGACGGCGTCGTCGAGTTCCGGCGCAAGGGCCGTCACGGAACCAAGGTAGTCCACGTTTTCCCCGCGCAGTAGGTGCGCGCCGGCGCCGATCGCTTGCCGTTGGTAGATCGCGGCGTTGAACTTTCTCGATGAGGCCCACATCCACGTCCGCGGTGGACGTGGGGGCAATGGCTGCGTCGCGTTCCGGCGCGAGAAATTCGTGCCCCGCGGTGGCCCGGCGGGGGGCGACGGCGGCGATGGCGGCTCGGTCTATCTGACCGGTGACGCCGGGATCAACACGCTCTACCATTTGAGGATGAAGTCGATCTACGCGGCGGAGCGCGGCCGCCACGGTGAGGGCTCCAACAAGACCGGCCGCTCGGGAGAGGACTTCGAGATCGCCGTCCCGCTCGGCACCCAGGTGTATCCGGCCGAGCGGCAGGAGCTCGTGGGAGAGCTGCTCGCCGAGGGGCAGCGCCTGCTGGTGGCCGCGGGCGGCCGCGGGGGGCGCGGCAATGCCCGGTTCAAGTCGGCCCGTAACCAGGCGCCGCGGCGGGCGGACCCCGGAGAAGAGGGCGAAGAAAAACGCCTGCGCCTGGAGCTCAAGCTGCTGGCCGACGTCGGAGTGGTTGGGCTGCCCAACGCCGGTAAGTCGACCCTGATCCGGACGGTCTCCGCGGCCCGGCCCAAGGTGGCCGACTACCCGTTCACCACCTTGGTGCCGACCCTCGGTGTCGTGGCTCCGCGGGGCTACGAGTCCCGGCCCTTTGTCATCGCCGACTTGCCGGGACTGATCGAGGGAGCGGCCGACGGCGCTGGATTGGGCACGCGCTTCCTGCGCCACGTCGAGCGCTGCCGCATCCTGCTGCATCTGGTCGATTTGTCGGCGGGTGAGGCGCCGGCGCCCGTCGAGCTCGAAGCGATCGAGAAAGAGCTGGGCGCCTTCAACCCGGATTTACTCGAGCGCAAGCGCTGGATCGTGGGGAGCAAGCTCGACGCCGCGGACGAGGAGCGTCGCCGTGGGCTGCGGAAGGCCGCCACCGAGCGTGGGCTCGAGTACCGGGAGATCTCATCGGCTACCGGAGAAGGGGTCGCTCAACTGGCCCGCGAGCTGGACACCGAGCTGGAGACGGTGGCGCGATGACCGAGCCGGCGCGGCGAGACAAGATCGGCCTCTATGGCGGCAGCTTCGACCCGATTCACGCCGGTCACGTCGAGCCGGTTCTGGAGGCCCGCCGCCAGCTCGGCCTCGACCGCGTCTACTATCTGCCGACGGCGCGGCCGCCACACAAGCCGGGGCGCCAGTTCGCCACCTCGCACGCGCGCTTGACCATGGTGGAGCTCGCCTTGCTCGACCGGCCGGACCTGATGGTGCTGCCGGTCGAGCTGACACCCGGCGAGATCGCCTACACCATCGACTCGGTGGAGTACTTTCGGGAGGCCTTTCCCACCGACGAGCTGACGCTTCTCGTCGGCGGGGATTCATTTGTGCACTTCACCGGCTGGCGCCGCTGGCGGGACATCCTCGAACAGGCGAGGCTCGGGGTGCTGGTCCGGCCGGGCTGGGAGCTCGAGCGGGTGCGGGCCGAGCTGCCGGAGGCGCTGGCCGAGCTGGCAGCGGCTGGCGGCGTCGACTTTGTGGATAACCGGCCGGTCGAGATCTCGTCCACCGGGCTGCGCGACGGTTTCGCCCGCGGCGAGCTGCCCCCGGCCGGAGCGATGCATCCCCTGGTGGTAGAGTACATACAGAAGTACTCGCTGTATCGATGAGCGGCGACCGCAACGACAACGACACCCGGAGCAAACTGCGCGAGGTCGTCGCCGCCGCGTTGGACCGCAAGGCGGTCGACCTCAAGGTCCTGCATCTGGGCGAGGTCTCGGACTTCACCGAGTACTTCCTGATCTGCAGCGGCACCAACGAGCGCCAGGTGCAGGCGATCGCCGATGCGGTGGTCGAGAAGCTCAAGACCGAGAAGGTCCGTCCGCTGGGTGTTGAAGGCTACAACCACGGTCATTGGGTGCTGCTCGACTTTGGCGATATCGTCGCCCACATCTTCGACGAAGCGACGCGCGAGTTCTACCGGCTCGAGAGCCTGTGGTCCGACGGCGCCGACGTGACGCCGGCGTTCGCGTCGTGACCGCCGCCCTGGAAATCCTCCAGCGCGCCTCGCCATCGCTCGAGCCGGTGTGGACGGCCGCCGCCCGCGCCGCCCGCAGCGAGGCGCCGATCCTGGTCCTGGGCGAGCCCGGTACAGGGCGGTCGACGCTGGCGCGGGCGCTGCACGCGGCCAGCCGGCGGGCCGAGGGGCCGCTGGTTGAGGTCGATGCCGGCTCGATCCCCGCGGCGCTTTTCGAGAGCGAGCTCTTTGGGCACGTCCCGGGGGCCTTTACCGGGGCGGAGGAGAAGACCGAAGGCCGGGTGGCGCGTGCGGCGGCCGGCTCGCTACTGCTCGACCACGTCGAAGAGATACCGCTGGGTACACAGCCCAAGCTGCTGCGGCTGCTGGCCGAGGGGCGCTACGCGCCACTGGGTGGGCGCGAGGTCGAGGCCGACGCGCGCTTTCTGGCGGTGGCTCCCGACGATCTGCCCCAGCGAGTGGAGAAGGGGCGCTTTCGCGCCGACCTCTACTACCGCCTGGAAGTGGTGACGTTGCGGCTGCCTCCGCTGCGCGAGCGCCGGGCGGACCTGCCGGCGACCTTTGAGTACTTCCTCGCCGATCTCGGCGAGCGCTTCGGTCGCCCGGGGCTCGAGCTCACCGAACGCGCGCGCGCCTGGATGCTCGAGCACTCCTGGCCCGGCAACCTGCGCGAGCTGCGCAACGTCCTCGAGCGCGAGCTGGTGCTCAAAGACGAGGGGCCGCTCGACCCCGCGCCCAGCCAGGGTACCGACGAACGGCCCTCCAGCCTCGCCGAGTGCGAGCGGCGCGAGATCCTCAAGGCCCTCGCCTACACCCGCGGTCACCAAGGCCGCGCCGCCGAGCTTCTGGGTATCAGCCGCAAGGCGCTGTGGGAAAAGCGCAAGCGGTACGGGCTGCCGTAGCCGTGTTGTGCATGTTCCGAACCGGTCGCTAGAGACGCCGGCCGCTTCAATGGCGCCTGAAGCGGCCCGGCGACCCTGCCGGCCGTTGTGAGTCCTACTGTCCAAACGCGAGATCACTGTAACCAACCGAGCGTAATCGGTCTCTAGCTCGATGAGGCCCAGGTGTGGGCGGATTCGCGCGGACACATCTCTAGGAAGGAGAAGGCAGGATGAAGAGATCGAACCCCTCGGCGACCGGCTCGTTGGTGCTCTTGGTCGCGACGCTTGTAACTGGCACCCTTTTTGTCGGCGCAGCCCCGGCGGAGGCGCAGTGTCTCTCGCAGAGCGAGTGCGACGGCCTACGAGCTCAACTCGAAGCGTTCCGAGAGGACATGAAGGCCCGCAAACAGGAGCTGCGCGCGCTCAAAGAAATGATCCGGGCCTCCCCCGAGGGCAGCGCCGAGCGCCAGGCGCTGGTCGAGCAGGCCCGTGCCTTGAGGCGAGAGGCCAAGAAGGCCCGGCGGGAAGCGAGGCCCACCAAGAGGCGCTTCATACAAGGCTGCAAGAAATGCTAGAGGCCCGGCCGGCAGGGCGCCGTCCGGCCGCCAGAGACGGCGGCCGCTTCGGCTGGTAGAGGCCGGGCTTGCCCCGGGCCGCCGCTAGAGACGGCGGCCATTTCCGCCTGATGAGTTGGTACTGCCTTTCTTGTAGGGGCCGGGCTTGTCCCGGCCCGCAGACCCTTACCGTCCCTTCCAATCGGCGGGCCGCTTGTTGAGGAACGCGTCGACGCCCTCGGCCTTGTCTTCGGTGGAGAAGGCGAGACAGAAGAGGTCGCGCTCGTAGGCGATGCCGTCGCCGATCGGGAGTTGCTCGGCGGCGCGCACGGCTTCTTTTGCGATCTTCAAAGTGAGCGGGCTCTTGGAGGCGATCTTCGCCGCCAGCTCGAGGGTCTTCTCGCGCAGCTCGTCGGCCGCGAAGACCTGGTCGACCAGGCCGATCTCTCGGGCCTCGGCGGCGCCGATCATGTCGCCCGAGAGCACCATTCGCATGGTCTGGCCGAGCCCTACCAGCCGGGGCATCCGCTGGGTACCGCCGCCACCGGGGATCAGGCCCAGGTTGATCTCGGGCTGGCCAAAGCGGGCCTTGTCGGAGGCCACGCGGATGTCGCACGACATCGCCAGCTCGCAGCCGCCGCCAAGACAGAAGCCGTTGACCATCGCGATCACCGGCTTGGGGTAGCCGGCCATGACATCGAAGACCCGCGGACTCCTCATGGCATGGCGCTGGTCAAAGGGCGAGCGGCCCGCGAACTCGCCGATGTCGGCGCCGGCCACAAAAGACTTCTCGCCGGCACCGGTGATGACCACCACGCCGACCCCGTCGTCTGTCTCGATGGCCTCGAGATGCGCGAGCGCTTCGTCGCGTACTTGCTGGTTGAGGGCGTTCAACTTGTCGGGGCGGTTGATCGTCAGGATGACGACGCGGCCCTCTTGTTCTCGCAACATCACATCGGACATCAGGGGGTCTCCTTATTGGAAGAGTGGTCGGGTAACCGGCCGGCAGAGGCGCCGGCGTTACTGTTGAAAGATCGGCCGGCAGGGACGCCGGCCGCTTCAGGGGGGGAGCTCATGACGGCGCCGCGAGGGCCTGTTCGACAAAGTCTCGCCACAGGCGCCGCTGGAGCGGCAGGGCCAGCAGGTCTTCCGGGTGCCATTGGACGCCCCGGAGCCACCAAGCTCCATCCCGCCCCTCGAGGACTTCCAGAACGCCGTCGGGCGAGGAGGCCACGGCGTGTAGGCCCGGGGCCAGGTCCTTGACGGCCTGATGGTGGCGGGTGTTGACGCGGGTGCTCTCGGGGTCTTTGGTTTCGGCGGCGGCGAGAAGCTCGCCGAACGGGGTCGAGCGGTCGGTGACGTCGATCCCGTGTGCGAGATGGTCGAGCGGCTCTCGAACGTAGTGATCGTCAGTTCCGGGAACCTGGGTCGGAAGGTCCTGCCACAGGGTGCCGCCGAGAAAGACGTTCAAGGTCTGCATCCCGCGGCAGATCGCCCAGACCGGCGTGGCCGCATCGCGAGCGCCCTCCAGGACGTCGTACTCGAGCTGATCGAGCTCGGGCCGCAGCGAGAGGTTGGCCCCCGGCAGGGGCTCCTCGCCATAGCGCCAGGGCTCGAGATCGGGCCCTCCGCACAGCACGACCCCTGCAGCGCGCGCTCCGACGCGGATCCGGTCGTCGCGGTCCGCCGCCGGGGTCAGGACCCGGATCTCTTCACCGTCGATGCGCACCTGTTTGAGGGCATCCACGGTCCGCTCCGCCTTCTTCTCCGTGCGGGCGACGACGACTAGGGTAGTTGGCTTCACGACGGCTCCCTCTCGACCAGGGCCGCCAGGCCCATGCCGCCCGACACGCACAGCGTGGCGATGCCGCGGTTGGCTCCCCGCTCGGCCAATCCGTGGATCAACGTGGTCAGAATCCTGGTCCCCGTGCAGCCGATCGGGTGTCCGAGGGCGATGGCGCCGCCGTCCGGGTTGACCCGGTCGCGGTCGAAGGGAAGTTCCTTGAGACACGCCAGAACCTGGCTGGCGAACGCCTCGTTGAGCTCGATCTCGTCGATCGACTCGGTGCTGACCTTGTTGCGCTCGAGGAGTTGTTGCACGGCCGGCACCGGGCCGATCCCCATCACCTCGGGCTCGACACCGACGACGGTCCAGTTGATGAGCCAGGCGTCGGGCTCGAGCCCCAGGTCTCGGGCCTTTTCCCCGCTGGCGACCAGCACCGCCGCCGCGCCATCGGTGATCCCCGAAGCGTTGCCCGCGGTCACGGTGCCGCCTTCTCGGAAGACCGGACGCAGCTTGGCGAGTGAGTTCGCGCTGACGCCGTCGCGCGGGTGCTCGTCGTGGGCGACCGTCATCGTCCGCTTCTTGCGGTCGGTGATCTCGACCGGTGCGATCTCACGTTCAAAGCGGCCGCTCCCACGCGCCGCCTCGCAGCGGTTCTGGCTCTCGGCGGCGTATTCGTCGGCGGCGGCGCGGTCGACTCCCGAGCGCTCGGCGAGCACTTCCGCGGTCTCGCCCATGACCAGCCCCGAGAGCGGATCGTTGAAGCCGTCGCGGTACATGCCGTCGGTCAGCTCGGCGTGCCCCAGCCGGTGGCCCCAGCGGGCGCGCGGGAGCAGGTACGGGGTGTTCGACATGCTCTCGGTGCCGCCGGCCAGGACCAGCTCGGCCTCGCCCAGCCGGATGGCGCGGGCGGCGTCGAACACCGCCTGGAGACCGGAGCCGCACGCCTGGTTGATGGTGAATGCCGGCCGCTCGACCGGCACTCCGGCGCGAAAGGAGACCTGCCGCGCGGTGTTGGGGCCGCCGCCCGCCTGGCGGGCGTGCCCGAAGACGGTCTGATCGACCTGCTGAGGGTCGGCACCCGAGCGCTCGAGACAGGCCTCGGCCGCGTGGGTCCCCAGATCGGCGGCCGAAAGCGCCGCCAGCGCGCCCCCGAACTTCCCGATCGGGGTGCGCACGGGCGCGATCAGCGCGAGGGGTGGCCTACTTGCCGACAAAAACGGTCTTGGTCTCGGTGTAGGACTCGAGCGCCTGGCGTCCCAGTTCGCGGCCGAAGCCGGACTGTTTGTAGCCGCCAAACGAGGCGCCGGAGTCATACCAGTTGTACTGGTTGATCCACACGGTTCCGGCCTGCACCTTGGCGGCCACCGCGTGCGCCTTGCCGACGTCGCGGGTCCAGATGCCGGCGGCGAGGCCGTAGATCGAGGCGTTGGCCATCTCGACCGCCTCTTCCGGCTCGTCAAAGGGGATCGTCACCAGCACCGGGCCGAAGATCTCTTCCTGGGCCACCCGCATCGAGTTGTCCACCCCGGTCAGGATGGTCGGGTGCATGAAGTAGCCCTTGCCGTCGATGTCGGCAGCCTCGCCTCCATGCGCCACCTCGGCGCCCTCGTCCCGGCCGATCCCCACATAGCCGAGGACCGACTCGCGCTGGCCGGCCGAGACCAGCGCTCCGAGACGGGTCTTGGGGTGGAGCGGGTCGCCGGGCTGAAGACGGGCGGTCCGCTCGACCAGCTTGTCCAGCAGCTCATCGTGGACGCCGCGCTCGACAAAAAGCCGCGAGCCGGCGGCGCAGACCTCGCCCTTGCCGTAGAAGATGCCGTTGTAGGCGCCCTTGACCGCCTGGCCGAGATCGGCGTCCGCAAAGACGATATTGGGGGATTTGCCTCCGAGCTCGAGAGTGACCCGCTTGACCGTCTCTGCGGCATCTCGCATGATGCCCTTGCCGACGTCGGTCGAGCCGGTAAACGAGACCTTGGCGACGCCCGGATGTTTCACCAGCGCGCCACCGACCTCGGCGCCACCGCCCGGGAGCACGTTGAGCACTCCCGCCGGCAGCCCGGTCTCGGACGCCAGCTCGCCGAATTTGAGCGCCGTCAGCGCGGTGTAAGAGGCCGGTTTGTGGATGACCGTGTTGCCACAGGCCAGGGCCGCGGCGATCTTCCACATCGCCTGGATCAGGGGGAAGTTCCACGGCGTGATCGCGGCGACCACTCCCATGGGCTCACGCCGCGTGTAGGCCATGGTGAACGGTCCCTGGACCGGGAAGGCGTCGCCGTGGATCTTGTCGGCCCAACCGGCGAAATAGCGCAGCGCCTCGATCGCAGTCGGCACGTCGACATAGCGCGACTCGAAGATCGGTTTGCCGTTGTCGAGCGTCTCGACCAGCGCGAACTCGTCGATCCGCGCCTCCAGGGCGTCGGCGATCCGCCACAGCAGGAGCCCGCGCTCGCGCGCCGACATCTTGCCCCACTCGCCGCCCAGCGCGGCCCCGGCCGAGGCCACCGCCCGGTCCACGTCGTCGGCGCCCGCCGACGCCACCTCGCAGATCGTCTCCTCGGTGGCCGGATTCTCGGTCGAGAACGTCTTGCCGCCCGTCGGCTCGGTCCACTCGCCGCCGATAAAAAGACGCGCCGGCGGCAGCTTGGGCTCGACCGCGGTAGTGGGAAGTCCCATCATCTACTCCTGCCGAAAACTCCAAGCCTGAAGTTTGTGAAGATGGCCGGAGATACAAGGCGCGCGACCGAGGGGGACGCAGGCGTACTTGAAGTACGTCGAGGACCCCAATGGGAGCGCAACGCAGTAGATCCGGTCATATTTGCAAACTTACGTTGCGGTGAAGTCAGGCTTGCGCTTCTCCACATAAGCCGCCAACCCCTCCTTGGCATCCTGGCTCTGGAAAAGCTGCTGCTGGAGCTCGCGCTCGATCGCCAGACCGCTCTCGAACGGCACCTCCGCGCCCGACTGTACTGAGCGCTTGATCCGCCCGACCGCCTTGGAGGCCTTGTTGGGGGTGCAGAACTGCTTGGCGTACTCGTGGATCTGGTCCATGAAATCGTCGCCATCGAAGATCTGGTTGACACAGCCCATCTCCTGACCTTCCTCGAACGACAGGAGCTTGCCCGTGACCATGAGCTCGATCGAGCGGCTCTTGCCGATCATGCGGGCCAGCCGCTGGGTGCCGCCGGTGCCGGGGAGCACACCGAGATTGATCTCGGGCAGCCCCAACTTGCCGGCGTCCTTCTTGGCGATCCTCAAGTCCGCGGCCATGGCGATCTCCAGGCCGCCGCCCACCGTGTGTCCGTTGAGCGCGGCGATGACCAGCTTGGGCGTGTGCTCGAGCCGGTTCAACGTCTCGTTGGCGTGCAGACAGAAGTAGTACTTGAAGGTCGGGTCCGACTGCTGGAGCATGTTGATGTTGGCGCCGGCGCAGAAGAACTTCTCGCCCAGACCCGAGAGCACGATGACGTGGACGTTCTCGTCGAAGCGCGCGGCGAGGATGCCCTCGTCCAGATCGCGCATCATCTCGTGCGTGTAGGTGTTGGCGGGTGGGTCGGCGAGGGTGAGGTAGGCGATACCCTCCTTGACCTCGTATTGGACCAGCTTTGGGCGCTGGTCAGCAGCAGGCTGAGCCATAGTGACGATCCTCCGTAGGAAGGGATTTTCCGTATGAGCGGGTGGTCAGGCCGCGGCAGAAACCAGAGGGCATTGTTTCACGCCCGCGAGAAAGTCGGCAAGACGGGCCGGCGGGAAATAGGCGTTTCGGGACTATAATCCTCGGTTCCGCCGCCGGAAGAGGCCGTGGCGGCCGGGAGGGCCGGGGAAGGGCTCGTCATGATCACCGGGTACAACACCGACATCCGCCACCGCGGAGTGGTTTTCCATGTCCAGACCGAGGACAAAGGGGTCAACAATCCGTGCGTCGAGAGCCTGGTCTACGTCGGCGGCCAGATTGTCGGCCGGCGCCGCACCGGTTACCAGACCATGCTCAGCGAAGGGCGGGGAAAAGAGGAAGTCCTCCAGCTTCTGGAGACCCAGCACCGCGAGATGATCGGCGAGATCGGCGCCGGCAGCCTGGATGCCGAAGTCGAGCGTCGTGTCGGGCCGCTCGGTCCGGCCACGACCGCCCCGGCGCAGCCGACCCTGCAGCCGGGAACCGCGGTCGAAGAGCCGCCGCCCCCGACCCGCGATGCCCCCGCGCCCCCACCGCGGGACGAGACGAGCTCCACCCCCAGCCTCGACCAGGTCATCCTCGACTACCTGAGCTCCGAAGCCGAACAGGAGCACCTGGTGGTCAGCATGGACGCCTCCGACGATCTCAAACTGGGGGAACAGGTGCGCCTCGTCTTCCGCACCGAGACCAGCTCGTCGAAGACGCCCATCGCCGATGCCGCTGTCGCCGTACGTCTGATCTCCACCACCAGCGAGCCCGCGACCCTGGGCAACGGTTCGACCGACGAATCCGGCAACTTGAGCTTGCTGATCGATATCCCGAGCTTGCCCAAGGGCTCGGCGGCCCTGATCGTCACCGCCACCAGCGACATCGGCACCGCCGAGATCAAACACCTACTGTGATCGAGCTTCGGGTCAACGGCAAAGACATGACCGCGGTGGAAGGGGTCACCGTGGCGGGGTTCCTGCGCGAGCTCGGGCACGACCCGCGCCTCGTGGCCGTCGAACACAACGGCGAGATCCTCAAGCGCGCCCTCCTCGAGACCACCGCGCTCGAGCCCGGCGATCGCCTGGAGGTCGTGCGGTTCGTTCAGGGCGGGTAGAGAATAGGTCTTTCCCGCCGGGCGGGACCGGCTTATAATCCGTCGCTCGTGGGCCGCTAGCTCAACTGGCAGAGCAACAGACTCTTAATCTGTGGGTTCGGGGTTCGAGTCCCTGGCGGCTCACCAGTTTCCGCCTCGGGCGGAAACTGGCTGACCTGCCAGCGACCTCGGTGGTCGCGCCGGCTCCCTTGGGTCGCCGCCGCTTTGAAGCGAGTCCCTGGCGGCTCACCAAATCTGATTGCACTCTGAAGCGGCCGGCGCCCCTGCCGGCCGGTCGCCAGCGACCTCGGTGGTCGCGCCGCCTCCCTCAGGTCGCCGCCGCTTTGAAGCGAGTCCCTGGCTGTTTGCTACCAAGGCCTCCTGCGCAAAACTGATGGCAAGTAGTGGGCCGAACGGATCGAGGCCGAGATAGTCTTGGGCCTCTTGTGCTGCGGCTCGAGAGTCACACACAGAATCGGTGGCGACGAGGATGGTGGAAAGGTACCTGTCGTGAGGGATCTCGATGTCCGAGTGCCGCTGGAATCCTCGCTCGTCGCAAGCACTTGCTAACCTTGAGATGGCCTGGCTGACAACGACAGAGGCTGAGGGAAGAAAGAAACGAAATGCTAGAGTCTTGCTAGTAGGCTTGTGGAACCAGATTGCACACTTGCCCGAATGGATGGCAACACGACGGTGCAAGGGCCGATAGCGTCAAGCGCGAATACCGCCGCCTAGTCCAAGTTGTCGAGCAGAGGATTTGAGTGTCAGAGGAAAAGCGAGCTGGGACCATCAAGGATGCAGCCGATGCCACGAGGGGAATCCTCGAAGCGGTCCCTGCCTATCAGGATGCGATCCAGCCGGCAGCGAGGGAGCTAGGTAGGTCCATTGAGGTCATAGCCAAGACGGTGCGAGTCGCTCTCGCGCCGCTTTCGGCGCTGGTATGGGGCTACGACCAGATCTCGGATTACCTCGACAGGAGATTGTCGGAGCGTTTTAGGAATATTCCGCGGGAACGGATCCAAACGCCCAGAGCTTCCGTGGCTGGGCCGGCGGTTGAGGCCCTTCGTTTCTCGGCGCAGGACCCAGATCTTCGCGAGATGTACGCCAAGTTGCTCGGAACAGCGATGGACCGCAACACTGCGACTCTCGCACATCCCGCTTTCGTCGAGACAATCCGGCAACTCAGTCCAGACGAGGCCAGGATTCTGACGCACATGGCAGAGGACAGATACGGCCCCGTGCCAACCGTGTTCCTCCTAACCGAAATGAAGTCGCCGACGTTTCCGAAAGGGGGCTACCTTACATTGAGGCGAAACGTCTCAATGGTTGCCGAGCAGGCACGATGTGAGGACTGTGGCCTCTGCGCGGTGTATCTCGACAATCTGTCCCGACTGGGTCTGGTCGAAATCCTGCGGGGCCGCTGTGGCAACGTCGAGGCTGTGGAGGGCCTGCACAAAAGCCCAAGTGTCGCGAAGCACTTGAGCGACGAAACCGAGCACTTTCATCCATTTATCCGTGATTACACGATCAAATTCACCGATTTTGGCCAGCAGTTCCTAGACGCCTGTGTTCTGGAACCCAAAGAAACCTCCGACAACGCGAGGTGACGCCGATCAAGAAGACCTCACAAGCTCATGTAGCTGAGCCGCCGGCGCCTTAGACATCACGTCGTTCTTAGAGAACCTGGCCGTCAACCAGTTTGCGCGGAGATTGGCGGATGGTCTTATGGGCGTGCCTTTATAGTAGGCGTGTCGAATGCGATCATCGCCACTTGAGCGAGGCTTCCTTTGCCGTGCTCCCACACTAGCTTGCGAAGGGCGTTCTCGGAATACGCGGGGCACATCTCGGCAAGCTGCCGCAGGGTATAGAGGTCCTCGAGCTTCACCGCGCCTTGCGCGGGATCGGGAAGTGGCAGCTGCTTGGCGGAGCGAGTCATCGCCCGCGGTGTGTACTGGTCGGGCGCTTCGCGTAGCGCCGGTCGTAGATCGAGACGGGGCCTTTTCTACTATCCATCAGGCCCGATTAATTAACTCACGACCATGCGTTCATCGTCAAGTAGCTTTGTTGTCGTTTAATGCGAATGGCGGTGCTTAATAGAGCCCCTTCGAGCGCGCAAAGCGCCGCGAGCCCGAGCCCCTAAGGCGCCTGTCAGGGCGCCGATCGGGCGAGCGGGGCTTTGCCTCTGTGGCCAAACGCCATGCGTTTGTGCCACCGATGCATTGCTCGCGTCCACGTCTACGTCTATATTGGTTGCCTAAGGAGGAGGCGCAGCGTGATCCCGTACTGGCTCAGACGCAAGCGAACCTGGCCGAAGCACGACCTTGCAGAAATCCGAAAGCGAGCTCGTCTGCTGGTAGTCGACGACAGTGATTTTCCGTACCAAGAGCTCTTCAAGCGCGATGGCTACAGCCTAGAGAAATGGGACGATGTGCAAGATCTGGTGAAACTGGAGAGCGGTGAGTACGATCTCATCCTGCTCGACATTCAGGGCGTAGGTCGCGAGCAGTCGAAGGACGAGGGTCTTGGGGTCCTGCGTCACCTCAAGAAGGTTTGTCCCGCCCAAATCGTAATAGCCTACTCCACCGCTGATTTCTCGCTGAGGTTCAAGGAGTTCTTCGATCTGGCCGATGACGTGCTTGAGAAGAATGAGGACTACGTCAACTTCAAGCGCTCGGTTGATCGTCTCCTCGGAAAGCGCTTTGCGTTGGGGTTCTATCTGGATCGCATCGCCAAAATAGCGTCCCCGCATATGCCCGATACGGAGAGGGTCCGGAAGGCCGCGGAGAAGTCAATCCTAGCCGCGGACCCGCGAATCCTAGAGAGGGAACTTGCGCGCGGCGGAGTTAGCAAGGACGTGGTCTCAACGCTACTCCAAGTTGCGCAGGTGGCTATCAGCATAGCTTCTCTTTAGGATGCTGCATACGTCTCTCCTACCCTTTCCCCACGTCCATTGTGGCGAGCCGAGGCCCGGGTCGATTCTCGGCTGGCCCGAAGTATGTCTGCGGTGCCCGACGCGGGCCTGCGAAAGCAGTAGGAAGGGCGAGCTCGAGCTGTGCTCTTACGGCGTGAACTACCAGCGTGTTGGCGATGACTTGCTGATTGCCGGGGTAGTTGTGAAGGATTACACTTCTTCCTCCCAAGCCCGAAAGAAGCGAATGCGCGAACTAGGGCGCGAGGCGATCACGAAGCGAGATCTGGAACGAGTTGTCGACGCTTATCAGAAGAGTCGCGGCGAGCTTGAAGAAGGCATTGGCCGTGAGAAACAACGAGTAATCCGAGAGTACGTTGAGCAGGAGGGATTCAAGACGGATTTCCTGAAACCACTCCAAAAAGAGATTCTGCGGGGCCTTTCTTTCGTTCATGACTATCGGCAAATCAATGCTCAGATAACGCAGAACATTAACGTGGTGCTCGAGACGCGCTACACCGAGGGTGACCTAGAGAACAAGCTAGAGCAGGCACTGCCTGCCGAAAAGGCCATCTATGAGGCTGCCAAGTTCTTAGAGGAGAAACTAAGTGTAGCCAAGTTCCTGATTGAGCCTGAATGGCTCTTAACGCCTGATGGCTGCGTTGAGTTTCGAGTCCACGGGATGGTCACAAAGTACGTGAGGATCTACCAGTCGCAATACGACCGGCAGGGCGTAACCCTTCGCCTTTCCGGGAGTAGCTATGGCGAGATTGTCGCCCAGCCACAAGCGTGTGGAGTGATCCCGCATACACTCCTCGATAACGCCCTTAAGTATGCGCCAACCAGCTCTGCTGTGGATGTTTTCGTGAACGACAACGAGGATGGTGTGCATCTAGCGGTCTCTTCCTACGGCCCGGAGATCCTTCGAAGTGAGCGCGCCAAGATCTTTGATCCCTTCTATCGCGGGGCTGGTGCGAAGCAGGTGGCGCCTGAGGGGGCAGGCTATGGTCTTTACGTGGCGCAACTGGTCGCCCGGGAGCACCTTGGAACTGAGATCCGAGTAGAACAGGAGCGAGAGGACCGGGCGGGACGGGGTTTTAGGACGATCTTCAGCGTCCTCTTTCCCCCGAAAGCGAAGGTGGTGTTCTAGAGCAGATTTCGCAAGAGGTGCCTTTCGCGCGGATCGGGTCAGAACCACTGGGTACCGAATTCCGCGCCACACTCTCGCCACACTGCGGGGCGCCAAATGGGAACGTTGGGGCATGAGCAGAACGCAGCGGCTCGCAAGAAAGTCCCGGATTAGCGTTCTCTTTGTGCGTAGTCGTTCCGCCGGTGCTTTCCCGGAGGGACTCTTAATCTGTGGGTTCGGGGTTCGAGTCGCTAGCGGCTCACCAGTTTCCGCCTCGGGCGGGAACTGGCTGACTCGTCAGCGACCTCAGTGGTCGCGCCGGCTCCCTCCGGCCGCCGCCGCTTTGAAGCGAGTCCCTGGCGGCTCACCAGCTTCCGCATCTTTGAAGCGAGTCCCTGGCGGCTAGCCAATTTCCGCCTCTTTGAAGCGACTGCCGCCGATTCGGGGATGCCTCCATGAGGCGAGCGAGGCAGGCAGCGCCCGGGCGCGTCGACGCAGGAGCGCACAGCCGGTGCTGCTACGATCTCCCGGTGCGACGGAGGGCTTTTCACGAGCTCAGTAGCACACAGCTACATGTACGTCCGATCTGGCTCGTGCTTGTTCTCATCGTCGTGAGTTTGGGCGCGTTCTTCCTTCTCCCCGCGAACGACTTTGTCAACTTCGACGACGACCATTTCATCGTTGAGAATCCGCTCATTCGGGATCTCGACTCGACGCATCTCAAACGCTTCTTCACCGCCCAGCTCTACACGCCCAATTACAAACCCCTGGTCTATCTATCTTGGGCGATCGAGTATCGGTTCTTTGGCCTCAACCCACGCGCCTTCCATTTCGGCAATTTTGTTCTCCATCTGATCAACGTATTGCTTGTCTTTTACATCTTCCTCGTACTGGGAAGGCAACGGGGAAGCGGGGAAGTGTCGACCGCCGTCTCCTGGCTGGCCGGCTTTGGCGCCGCCCTCTTTGCCCTCCATCCGATGAAGGTCGAATCGGTCGCTTGGGCGACCGAGCGCAAAGACGTGCTCTTCACCATGTTCTTCCTCCTCGCACTTGTCTCTCACTTGTGGGTCTGTCGAACGGGGCGGGCGGGTGGCCTGTTCACCGGCCCCTTCTTTTACGTTATGGCGCTGCTCTCGAAGGGCATGGCCATCACCCTGCCGGCCACGTTGTTCGTCATCGATCTCTGGTTCGGGCGACGGTTCGGTCGGCGCTTGATCCTCGAGAAGAGCCTCTATCTCGTGCTCCTTGCCGGCGCTTTGTGGGCGTATGGAGCCCTGGGGCCGGGAGACTCCGCGCTGGAGATCTCGCCTGGCGCGGCCGGCCCACAGCAAGCGGTGACGCTCGCCGGCTATCGTTATTTCTCCTTCCTTGGCCGCCTTGCGATACCCGTTGGGTTGGCACCCGTACAGCCGATCCCGGACTTCCTGCGCTCGCCGGGCTGGCTTCCGGTGGCATATCTCGGTGCGTGGGCGGCTTTGAGCTCGCTCGTGGTCGGTTGCTGGAGGCGGACTCGCCTGCCCGCTCTGGCCCTGGGTTTCTACTCCATCACTATTCTCCCGGCGCTTGCCCTGCCGGCCAACCCGACTGTCCTGGCACCCGATCGCTATGCCTATCTACCGGCACTCGGCTGGATCGCCTTGATCGTCGGCACCATTGCCTGGATCACCCGTCGTGGACCGCGGGCCCGACGCCTCGTGGCCTCGGCGTGTGCTCTGTGGCTGACGACGCTCGCGGTCGCGACGCACCGCCAGGTCGCCGTCTGGCGCGACAGCGAGACGCTTTGGAGCCACGTGCTGGCTCAGCGCGGACCGATGGCGCTGGCCTACAGCAACCGCGGGGTCGCCCGACGCGATCGCCGCGATTTTGTAGGCGCACTCGAGGACTTCGAGCGCGGTCTCGAGTTGGAGCCATCGAACCCGGCCGTTCTCAACAACTACGGCGGCGCGCGACTACGCGTGGGTGATGTCGAGGCAGCTCGGGAGACCCTGCAGCGCGCCGTAGCCCTGCAGCCCGAAAACCCGGTATTCCTCGAGAATCTCGGGTCGGCGCTGTCCGAGTCGGGTCAGCTCCTGGCGGCGATCGACGTCTACGACAGGTCAATTGCGATCGCACCACAGCGACCCACGTCCTACCTCCGTCGCGGGATCACCAAACGAAAGGCCGGTATGGCGCTCGAGGCCATCGCCGACCTGGACACCGCCGTCGAGCTTGACACCGCGCCATCGAGCGAAGCCTTTCTGCAGCGCGCGATCGCGCTGACCAACGCGGGCTACTATCGCGAGGCCCGCGATGACAACAGCCACGTTCTGGCACTCGACCCCGAGCATGTCCAGGCCCTGAACAACCGCGGCTACGCAAACTTTTTTCTGGGCGAACTCGAGGCGGCGGTCGCCGACTACGATCGTGCCCTCTCTCTTGACCCGAAGTACGCGCGAGCACACTTCAACCGGGGGGACGCCCTCTTTGCCCTAGGCCGCGGACAAGTCGCCTGCTCGGCCTGGCGACAGGCGGCCGCCCTCGGCCTCCAGACCGGGCCCGAGCTCCCGCAACGGCTGGAAGAATTCTGCCCTAATTGAAACTAGCGACGCAGATGATGTAACCGGTCAGGCCGGTGGTGCCGCCGTCGCTACACGCGGCGGTACACCCCCAGGCGGCCCAACCAATCCCGGCGAATGTAGGACCGGACTCTGTGATCGAGCGATGGGTTGCTGCGCAGGTTCCGCCAGTAGACGTACAGCCGCCCGCGACTGGACGATAGACGGCCCCGGGGACACCTGGGATCGGCGGGTTGGAGTCGCAGTTTAGGTCGCAGTTCGAGGTGGTTCCTTCGGTTCCCGAACAGGTCTGGACGTCGATCGGCCAGCTCAGAACGGAAGCATCGGTACCGATGCGAACGACACTCGGGTCGATCGTGCCCGTAACGGGATCCAGGCCCGGATGCGTATGTGTTCCGCTGGAGAAGCTCGCCGCCGACTGACCCTGGAGGAGATTGGCGTTGACTCCGCTCAAGCCGGCTCCGCTGCCAAAGAAAGTGGTGCCGTAGACGTTTCCCATTGCGTCCACCGCGAATGGATCGGGTAAGGCGGTAGTACCCATTGCCATCGTTTCGGGCTCGAGAGCTGCCGCGGCGTCCAGACCGGTGGGCTCGGCTCGGGTGCTCTGCTGCAGCCGCGACTGATCGGTGCCGGTCATGCCGTCATGTTCTCGTTGGCCGGCGTATCTGCGGAGGATCTCGAGCGCGCTCTTGATCTCATCCGGAGACGGTCCGGCTTCCACCGTGAAAACCCGCGGTTCGGACCAGGCCCGTTGCTTGCCGCCGCCGACAGCGCGAATAACCCAGGCGTAGGTCCGACCCCGCTCGAGACATCTTCCCAGTGAAGGTGTCCACGCGGTCGCGCCGCCGGGAACCACCGTCCGTACTTTGGGCTGAAGCGATCCGGCGCTCTCTTGAGGAGGCCCGGCGTCGTAGATCATCAACTCGTAGGACTCCGCGCCCCGGACCGCGCCCCAACTGAACGTCGGGCAAGACGCTTCCACGCGGGTGATCGAGCCGATCGCTCCCGGAGAGACGGTCTCTGGCGGCTTGCTCCCGGCCATTGCCGGGGCGGACCACGCCACCACCGCGACAATGGTTCCCGCAGCGATTCGTCGCAGGGCGCGCTGGCCCCAGTTTCTCCTCCGACACCTTTCTTGAGCAGGTCCTGGCTCTATTCGCCAATGCATAGCCTCTCGCCTCCACTACATTTAGAATGAAAGTTGACGCATTCTATCTCAGTTGGCGCCACGACCAGGAAGTAGGTCTCCGAGGCCCATTGGGTTCTCGATTGTCTCGCCTACCATCAACAACGTTATATAGTCATTCCAACGTTTAACCAACATGCGCCTGGGGCGTAGAGGACTGGTGGCTATGGCGTCGCAGTTGTCTGCTGTGTCTGTAGGCGGGCTGACACGAGGGACGTCTCGCACGTGACCATCGCTGAAGGCACCGCCAAGGAAGGAGGGCTTCTATGAAACAAGTTTTCGTCTTGTTCGCGGTGACCGCAGCGTTGAACTCGGGGGTCACTTTCGCAGAGCTAGACCCCGTGAGCTCGGATGAGCCGAACACCGCCAGCCTAGGAGGTGAGCCGAGCGAGCGGAGTTGTTTGACGACGCCATTGTGGGGAGAAGCTGACAGGGCAGACGGGCCGGTGTTTCTGGCGGGTGCGAAAGCAGGCGGAGCCGGGCGCATGGAGGAGGGATGTTGGTGTTTTCCAGCGTGCGTTTGTTCGTCGAAGTGTCGCTGCCTTCTCAACTCTCTTTGCGCCTGCACGGCTTCGACTTTTGGCAACGAATGCGGCTGGGATTGCAACTGGTGGCCATTTGATTGCGACGGCGACCACGATTGTCCTCCCTAGAGCGTCGAGAAGCGCACAAGGGGCATAGATGAGAGGAACTTTGCTCTGCGCCATTGCCGGCGCCTTGCTGACGGGCTTTGTTTGTCGTGCTGATGATTTCAAAGTGTCGTTTCAGTTGGTGCCAAAGCGCATTGGCGCAGAGGAGGGCGGGTACAAGCCCTCAGCGGTTCTGAAGTCTGGGCGGGTCTTCCTCTACGGTCCTGGCGACTATGCGCCGAGCCACGTCCTCGACGCGAACAGTGTGTATCCGATCCCGCCAGGATCGTGGCAGTGGATCGCCGAAAGCGACGAGGGCTATGTGTCCGTTGTCTCCGGGACGATCAAGGTCGCTGGCGAGGTCGAGCCCGGAGAGAGTCCCGGGCCATGTCACAAAACGCTTGTTTGGCCCGTGGTGGAAGCTTGCAGGATTCGGCTCGATTCGGCGGCACACTGGGACGCCGTAACTCGGCTCGATATCGTCTCACCGCAATACTCTGCAACTTTTCCCGTCGATCCGAAGAAGCGAGACACGCTCTGGGTCCCTGCCGGCGGCCTGCTTGCCTACTCGGTCGGGCGCCACGGTCTGATCGGGATTGATGGCTTGGGAGAATGCAGTCATCGAGAGGAAAAAACGATCGGTCCACCTGCCCCTCCGGCCGGCGACAAGCAGGAGTTCCTGGTGCACGTCACTCTTCCGGAGGACGGGGGAGAAAGCACGACAGACCCAACGAAGCTCGAAATGACTTTCGGCAGCGGCACCGCCTACGGCACGAATGCCGTCGCGTCGATGTGGGTCGACAATCGTGGCAGTTTCTTCTTCTTGGATGTCCCGTCAAATGTGCAGGAGCTCCGGGTCCGACATCCCGAGCTCCGGACCTATCTACAGCCAGTAGAAAGCCTGAGCGGATCTGCTCGTGAGCTGCCGAGCGTGCCGCTCAAACGTCGAAGGTCGCTCGATATCGCCGTTGACTATCAACCCCAGCAACGACACTGGCGTCAGGCGCTCGAGATCTTCTACTGTGGTCGTAGCGCGCAGGCCACGAGCTACAGGCAGGGTTCTTGTGGGAGCTCGATCCAGAGTCTTGAGCTCGAGCACGGACTCAAGACCTATACTTTTTCCGGCCTCGACGACGGCCTCTACATCATCAGCGCGGAGATAGACGACGAGGTTGTGCACGGACTCGGTACCGGTGTGTTTCCGTATCTCGACCCGGACTCAGAGAACGTGCCGGTACTCGACCCCGCCCTACTGTGGGAAATGCACGTATACGGTTCGCTCCTTCTAGATGATGAGCCGGTCGCAGGCGAGGTGCGGCTCGTGCCAATTCAGCGCGGCCAGGCACAACGGGCCGCGGTGACGGATGATGAGCTGCTGTATCACCTCTACTATTTTGGTCGCCAACCTTTCTCCAGCTTTATCTTGGAAGGTGACGAGGACCGGAAACCGGAGGAGAAACTCGGCCTGTACTTCTTCTACTCGATCCATGCGTGCGATACGGGGGGTGCGTGCCGCTTGTTCCATCGTGGGTCGTTTCTCCGTGGTTCCGGGAGGCTCGATATCCCTCTTGGCGACGGTCCCGGACTTGCAGTCCACGTAGCGGACGCGAGCACAGGAGACCCGGTCCCAGGAGCGCAGATTTTCTTGGCTGGAGCTCCGGGGGAGCGACTGTCCTTTGTCCATGGCGACGTCAGCTTCGAAGAGCCCGAACGGGAGAATATGACGGTCTTGACCTCAGACCAGAGCGGCACAGTCGCCTTCCGCGACGTACCAAGCGGCGTACACCGAGTGGCGGCACGACGGCGCGGGTACAAGGAATATCGCTCGAAGGTGGACGTACCGGCGGTCGGTACGGCGACGGCGGAGATCGTGCTGTGGCCCGAGTCCAAAGAGACCAAGGACGGGACGCTTGTGCGTTTCGCCGACGGGACGCCACTAACCGACGCCTTCTTGCTTGTTATCGATGCGGAGGGGCGTCGCCAGCGCTGTTCGTTCACCACCGACCGCCGAGGCATTGCTGCTGCGGCGCCGGGCTGCGTCGATACACGCGACGTTGTTGTTCTCCATCCCGCAGCGGCCATAGAAGTGATTCGCGGCGATCGCTTCCGCCGCCTCAAGGAGCTGGTCGTCCGACGCGCACCACCACCATTGCGAGTGCGGGTCGTGGACGAAGAGGATGCGCCGCTGGTCGGGGTGCCTATCGAGCTGCGATTCGATTCTCTGACCCTCGGCCCCAACGATTTTTTGATGGGATACAACCGAACCCAGCAGCTTCTGTTCTATCGCACCGGTTCCGACGGATTCGTCGTGCTCAATGGCGTTGACCCGAGCGCCGGAGCTGTACCTGACGTGGCGGCGGCTTATCCCGGCGGGCCAAGCGTTTCGGTAGCGGACTACCTACCGGGCTCGGTAGTGGAACTTGTCGTGCCGCGTGGGGATTAACAGGCAACGACTCAGCAATTCAGGTTAACCGTTCGAGGTTCTGGCCGGCTTCCGTAACGGCCACCAACACCAGTAGTTGCGTAACTTGTTGGTGCTAGGCTAGTCGAGCGTCGTTGACGCTTGTTTGGCCTCGAAAAGCTCAAAGCCTGAAGGCGTTCTTTGAGGCGTGTAAGTATTTCTTGGGACTGTCGGGTTTTGATCTCCCTTATGAAGTCATCTACCAGCTCGGGTCATTGGGTGGCTCCGTGAGGTCGAGCCTGGGCGCTTTCCTCGTATGGGTGCTTCTCGTGGTTTCGCCGTCAATTGGCGCAGCCAAGCCTCCGCACAGAGACATTGATCCCAACTTGGACCTTGCGGTGTCTGGCAGGGGACATCGCCTGCTGGTTTATTCAGTGTGCTCGCCGGAGCATTGTTGGATCGATGGATACCTCGAGTGGATCACCATGGTCGAGGAGGGCCGCTCCACAGAGAGACAGGTCGAAGCGACTTGCAAGATCGACGAGCTGGATTACATGGTCTCAGGCGTGGAGTCGGCGAACTGGGAGCGAGACGAGAATGATCGTGACGAACTCGTCGTCCGCTACCGCCCGAGATGGGCTCCACTCGAGTTGCGAGAAATGCGAATTGTGCCCAAGAGACCCTGCGAATATGACGTCAGTATCTGCATGGCCTGGGAGAAATCCGAGTGTGCTTCTCCTCAACCCGAGGATGAGGCGGCCACGTAGCAACCTGCTGCCGCCGACGCGAGGGTGAGCACTAAGGTGGTGGGAGAACGGTGAGCGTGTCCCTACGCTGCACTCTCTCTCTGGCTTTGCTCCTCGGCGCTTGCACGTCGTCCGATGGGGTCCTGGTGAGTTTCTGGCTGAACACGGACGGGCGACCGCCGCCGGGTTCTCTGGTGAACGACGATCATCCTTGCGGATCTACTATCTCGATGGTTGTGACCGCCATGCCGGAGCCGGCGCCTTTTTACGATGCCGAGGCGGTGTTTCTGTTGGATGCGGAGGGCAATATTCAACAGACATGGCGCGTGCCGATTGATTTCGTCCCCACCGGGGTTGACGGCGGGGATCTCCACCTTTTCTATGGCCCGGGTGAACGTTTGATCGTCGGTCGGGATGGAGGACTGCGGCTGCGTTCTGCCGACGAGTTCGTGCCGGCACAGATCGTGGAGTGTCCCGACCGGTTTGAACGCTTTGGGGCCTCCGCCTATAAGCGTTGTATCCATTTGCCTGACACCGACGGCATGCTGCTGGCCTATCAGGGGCCCTGCACCTGAGACTCTGCTGCCCGGACGTTGCGGGATCGGGCATGTCCCAGTGCGAGCCCGCGACGGCGGCGGAGTGATCCGCTACTCGACTCGCAATGCACGCACGGCCCAGACGACGTGGTCCCGTGGGCCGTCGAGTTTTTTAGGAAACTGACGGAATTTGAGACTCGACAGGAGAGCGTCGCCTTTCGCGATGTTCACGGGCTCAGGCAGGCACACGTGGAGGATACCGCTTAGTTTTGATGTTCGCCCGTTGATTTTGAATTTCTCTGATCCGCCTCCCGCACGCATGATCTCGATCTGTGCCCGGATCCGCCCCTTTTTCCGTCTCGCGAACTCGTTTGAATCCGGGTTGTCGTAGATTCGTGTTTCCTCGCTCACGCAGACTTCCGCCAGACCGAGCGCGCGGTGCGCGACAAAAGCGCGTTGCCATTTTTTTGGGATTCGTTTGGTCGGGTTGAACTCGAAGACGTTGAAACCGTACTCGAAGGTCGAGGGCTTGGCAGCGACTGCGATCGGTACGGGTTCCGCGGTGGTTTGCGATTTCAATGAGCCGGACGCCTCCGGTGGCCTCTCCTCTCGATCATTCGATTCAATGATGTACTGCTCTCCGGCAGCGAGCTTTGGGAAGTCCCGCAACTTAAACCGGGCGATGACAATGTCGCCCGTATGAAACGCGATCTTCTCCGGGAAGAAGATCCCGAGCGAGGCGCTCCCCGAGTGCGTCGCGCTGGCCTTCTTCTGGAACGTTACTTCGCCGTCTCGGAGGACCTTGACCGAGACCTCCACTTGACCGCGGTTAAAGAAGCGTTGGTCGAAGGGCGAGTGCTGCTCGAAGTCGAGGGTGCCGGTGAAATTCGACCCAATGACAGTCTCGAGTACGACGCTCTTTGGAACCTTGCCGGGCCCGTTGAGCCTCAAGGTGAGTCCGGAGGCTGTGAACGCCTCGGCGCTCGGCGAGAACAACCCAGCGACGAGAGCCAGACCCATCCAGCGGACTGTCCTGCGACTCTCGACCTTGTGCGCGAGGACGCTTATCGCTCCTCTCGGCATCGTTCCGAGAGTACCCTAGCAGACCGGAGCGGACGGTCACGAAGAGGCCACTTGTCTATAGCCACGACGGGCCACTGTGCTGCGTTGTAGAGTCATGACGTGCGATCCGTCAATGCTGACAAGCCAAGAGAGAATCTCTCAGAGCTGGTCCAGGCGGTCGAGAAAGCCCGAGCTCGCCTGCTGGAGGTCGTCGAGGGCCTCATCCCCGAGCAAATCGAAGCGCCGGTCGCCGAAGGGCGCTGGTCGCCTCTTCAGTATGTCGAGCACCTCGTCCGCGCGGAGGAGGCCACCCTCTGGCGGATGTTTGGTGCGGTGGAAGACGGCCAAAAGGGACTGCCGGGTCCGCAGAGCTCCACGCCTCAAGAATCGATCGAAGAGGTGGCCGCCCGGACCTGGCCGGAGAAGGTGGAAGCCCCGCCGCTGGCAGTTCCCGAGTGGGGAGGATCGGTCGCGTACTGGACCGCGCGCTTGAAGCGAAACGCCGGGCTGGTGGAAACGTTCGGTGAGTTGGTGACCGAGAACGAGTTGGACTCGGTCGCGTACAACCATCCCATTTCCGGGCCGTTCACGATGCGCCAGGGGCTGGAGTTCATCCGGTTCCACATCGAGCGCCACCGCGATCACATAGCGGAAGCCAACTCGGGGCCATAACCGAAGGCGGAAGGAGCAGCCGTTTGCTGGCCTCATGGGCGAGCGGGGCGGCAGGCTCGGACGAGATCGATAGGCGTTGTCGCTTGTTGCGATGACACGGGCCCGGCGCTTGCGAGTGGGCGCTGAGAATGATAGTATTTCTGTAATTTAATTCTACTCAGAGGCCGTTTGCGCCACGAGGGCCACTTTGCGGCCAGGAGGAGGCAGTGTCCGGGGCGTCCCGGATAAAGGAGGTCGGTATGAGAAGTCACCGGATGATCCATCTTGTAGCCGTCTTGGTGTCAGGAGCACTTCTCATGGGCGCGGCCGGCGTCCGTGGGGAATCGGCCGCAGGAGAAGCCAAAGAAGAGTCCGCCGCGGGTTCGGACCTGCAGGTTCTGGAGCTCCCCTCTTCGATCTTTCTCACGGATCCCGCCTGTTTCAACGAGTGCTTCCCGACTTGCCAGGATCTTTGCCTCAACCCACCGAAAGGATTCCCGAAACCGGCGCCAAAGAAATGTTTCGACCTTTGCCAAGCAACATGCACACGCGCGTGTCCGCCTCGCTTCAAGTTGACTTTCGAGGGAAGCGGGACGCGTGAGTTCGCGGCGCCCTCTTGCGCCGAGGAGCTCGCCCGAGACGAGTACGGGATCGACGGGGGCACGATTACGGGTAAGGGCGAGGTTGCTGCGGCGACGGTGTGTGACCGGCTGAGTGAGAGCGTCGCCAACGGCAACTCGCTGCAAGACATTTTCTGTACGAGAAACAATCCCGCTGCTCGTCTGCAGGCGCAGCCGGCGGCCTGGGCGAACAACCGTTGCGCGCGGTTTTGTGCTCAGGGCGTGTGCTTGGGTCTTCCAAAGTGTCGTGAGAATCAGGTCACGGCACCGGGTGCGACCAATGTCAATTGTGTGCCGGCCGGACGATGTGGCCGCGGCCGAAACAAGACCCGCTGGAGCTGCAACATCGCGATGACGACCGGAAGCTACGGTTGTAACTGCGCCTGCCGTTAGCCGCGGCGCCAGCCCGGCCGACGTGCCGCGGTCAGGGTATCGGCGCGGGGGCCGGCGGCGGGGTCGCCGTGGAAGGTGTCGCGCGCTCTTGGTCGAAGAACCCGGGATCGATCTGGTCGAGGAGCGCGACGGTGAAGGCCCGGTAGGTCACCGGCACCGGGAGCGTCACGACGGTCCCGATGTACGGGATGATGATCAGTAAAAAGCCGATGCAACAGGTCAGCAGACCGGCCACGACGATCGCCAGGACGACACCGATTCCAAGGAGCAAGACAAAAGGCCCGGAGAGCAGGAACGGCCACGGACGGGCCCGAAACAGTCTTCCAAAGCGGCTCCATGCGGGCATCACTCGGAGGTCATACCGGTACATCAGCGGTACGACGAATCCGTCCAAGAAGTACTGGATGTAGCCCAGGACCAGCGCCACCAGCAGAAGCCCCACCACCGCCACGGCCAAGCCGACACGGGCCGCGGTAGTGTCGAGGGCTAGGTTCGCGCCCCCTCGGTTCAAACCGATGAAGGCCAGCGCCAGCCCGACGAAGGTGCCGATAACCGCCACCGAGAACATGAGCTGGAAACCGAAGTGCGAGTTGCCGGCGCGGCGGTAGCGTTTCCACGGGCTTACGACCGCCGCCCGGTTCCGCAGCACGTTGTCGAGAAACATGAACTTGCCGCGCGATTTGACCCAGAGCAAGGTCAACACGAGCGCGATCAGCAACCCGCAGCCCAGCGTGCCGGCCGCCAGCCAGATCGGATGATCGAGCAGCCACTGCCACCATGTCTTCCACGTGCTGAGGCGGAAAATCGGATCTAACCCGGTGCCGGCCCGGTCGAGCTGTTCGGCGTCCGTCGAGTCGCCCCAATCGCCGAAGTTCAGGTTGAAATTGCCGCCGCCTCCAAGCCCTGCCAACCAGGCGGTGAACCCGATCACCATCCATTTGCTGAGTTCGAACGGCCGGAACAGGATGGTTTTCATCCGTTCCCACGCATCCGCCAGGGCCGCGGTCAGAGACACCGGGTTTTGGTTCATTCCGCGGTGAGCTTACCCGGTAGTGAATGCCTCGCCGGCGGTCCGGGTCAGGAGCGCGGTGAACTCAGCTTGCGTGCGCGAGCGCCACCGACCGTTTTCTTTCGTCATGCCGTGGATCCTAGACGGTCGGTCGGAACCGGCAGCATGGACAAAGAGGGAGGGGTAACCGGTCACACCGTAGCGAGTCGCGAGGATTTTTTCTGCTCGCCCTTTTTCGGGGTTGATCTTGATCTTGACGAAGAACTTGGTCGTCGCTTCGACCTGGGCCCGGCTCAGAAGGTCACGATCGAGCTGTTTGCAATACGGGCACCAGTCCGTGTGAAAGTAGACCAGCACGGCCTTGTTCTCTCTGCTGGCTTCCTCGAATCCCTGCAGGTAACCGTTTGCACCGTGATACCAGGTGTAGCTTGAGCGGACTACGCGGGCCGCGGGCCGCGGTGGCGTTCGAGGCTGAGATTCTCGGCGCTCGAGCGCAGGGGGTGGCGAGACGCGGGCGGCAGCCGAGGGAGCGGGTGTGGGTGGCGCGGGCTGCGAGCGAGGTGCACGTGACAAGTCTCTGGGTTGATTCCCGGTCTCAGCGACGCTCTCCAGTTTGGAGTCGGCTCGACGACCGAGATGCCCTGTCACCATCATCGTCCCGGCCCATACCAGTGCCAGCAAAAGGAGCAGACGCCCCAGCGTGCGGCCACCCGTCGCGGGCGTGGGCACAGAGGCAGGACGGTATTCGATCGGGCGCGCACTGGGCGGCGTCTCGCCGGGCTCACGCAGCTTCGCGAAAACGACTCCGCAATGCAGGCATTCATACCCTCGTGGGGTGGTCTCCCCGCATCGCGGACAGAGCAGCGTGGGTTCATCTTTTGGGGACACCGTACAGCCAGCCTAAGGCGCATTCGTGGCCCGGTCAAGGTATGATGATCTTTCGCACAGGTCCTTTGTTTTCAGAGCGATGACCGAGCCCAAGCCACGCAGCACACCGCCACCGCACCCCGTGAAGGGTTCCGAGGCTTCGCCAACGCCGTCGACGGGCAGCCAGCCCGAGCCGGCGCGCCCGCGGCCGGCCAATCTCGACGATCCGGGCCTCTATTTCAACCGCGAGCTGAGCTGGCTGCGGTTCAACGGCCGGGTGCTCGAAGAGGCGCTCGACAAAGGCAAGCCGCTCCTCGAGCGCGCCAAGTTTCTTTCGATCTTCCACAGCAACCTGGATGAGTTCTTCATGATCCGGGTGTCGGGGTTGAGGCGCCAGTTGGCCACCGGGGCGCTGCTCGCGCCTCCCGACGGGATGTCGCCGGCACAGCAGCTTGCGGCGATCCACGCCGAGCTCGAGCCCCAGCTCGAGGCCTCCGCGGCTTGCTGGGCCGAGGATCTGCAACCTCTTCTGAGCGAGGCGGGGGTCAAGGTCCTTTCGTACAGCGAGCTCAGAAACAAGCAGATCAAGCTGCTGCGCAAGATGTTCAAGCGCGAGATTTTCCCGGTGCTGACCCCGCTGGCCTCCGATCCCGGTCACCCGTTCCCGCACATCTCGAACCTGAGCATCAACCTGGCGGTGGTGATCGACGACCCGGTCGAGGGGGAGAAGTTCGCCCGCGTCAAGGTGCCGCACATGTTGCCGCGGCTGATCCGGATCCCCAGCGAGGAGAAGGCCGACCCGCAGGCGAGACTGGGGCTGGAAGACACCAGCTACTCGAACTTTGTATGGCTCGAGGAGGTGGTGGCGGCGAACCTGGACACCTTGTTTCCCGGGCTCGACGTGCGCGGCGCCTATCCGTTTCGGGTGACCCGGGATGCCGACGTGGAGATCGAGGAGGACGAGGCCGCGGACCTCTTGAGCGCCATGCAGGAGGTGGTCGGTCAGCGCTTCTTTGGCTCGGCCGTCCGGCTCGAGGTCGACAGCCGGATGCCGGAGCGCTATCGGGACATGCTGGTCGAGAACCTCGAGCTGTCGCCGTATCAGATCTACTCGGCCGACGGCCCCATGGGGCAGTCCGCGCTGATGGGTTTGACGTCGGTGGACCGCCCGGATCTCAAGGACGCGCCGTTCAAACCCGTGCTCTCGCGGACGCTTTCGGGCGACGAGAATATTTTCTCGATCCTCAAGCGCCGCGACGTCGTCCTCTACCATCCCTACGACAGCTTTGCGCCGGTGGTGGATTTTGTCCGCGAGGCGGCGCGGGACCCGGATGTTCTGGCGATCAAGCAGACGCTCTACCGGGTCGGTCCCAACTCTCCGGTCGTCCAGGCGCTGCAAGAGGCGAGGGAGGCGGGCAAGCAGGTCTCGGTGCTGGTCGAGCTCAAGGCCCGGTTCGACGAGGAGAACAACATCGTGTGGGCGCGGGCTCTCGAACAGGCGGGCGTACACGTGGTCTACGGCTTGCTCGGCCTCAAGACCCACGCCAAGGTCTGTCTGGTGGTGCGGCGCGAGCCCGACGGTCTGGTCCGCTACCTTCATCTGGGCACCGGCAACTACAACCCGGTCACCGCGCGGGTCTACTCGGACATCGGCTTCTTGACCGCCGATTCACGGCTGACGGCCGACGCCTCGCGTCTTTTCAACGCGCTGACGGGTTACACCGGCAAGAATCGCTACAAGAAATTGCTCGTCGCCCCCGGCCAGATGAGGCATCTGCTGCTGGCTCGAATCCAGCGCGAGATCGAACGGCAGCGGGAGCATGGAGACGGGTACCTCGCCTTCAAGATGAACTCGCTGGTGGACAAGGCCTGCATCAAGGCGCTCTATCGGGCCTCGATGGCGGGTGTGAAGATCGATCTCCAGGTGCGCGGTATCTGCTGCTTGCGGCCCGGGGTTGAGGGGGTGAGCGAGAACATCGAGGTGACCTCGGTCGTCGGGCGGTTTCTCGAGCACACACGGATCTACTACTTTCACAACGGTGGAGAAGAGGAGATTCTGCTCGGCAGCGCCGATCTGATGCCACGCAACCTGGACGGCCGGGTGGAGACCCTGTTCCCGGTCTCGGACGAGCGTCTGCGAACCGCGATTCGCGACGACATCCTGTTCCGACACTTGAGCGACAACGCACAGTCCCGCCGTTTGTTGCCCAGCGGGGAGTACGAGCGCCGAATCCCGGCCGCGGGAGAGCCGTCCCTGGACTCCCAGGCCGCACTGCTGGCCGAGACCGGCTCCTGGCACGTCGACGAGTAGAGTTGGGCGTAGCCCGGGGTTGATCCGGGCCCGGCCGGGTGGCATTCTGGCGCCGCTAAGATGCCCTAAGCGAAAGTGGCGGAATTGGTAGACGCGCTAGACTTAGGATCTAGTCCCTAATTAGGGGTGGGGGTTCGAGTCCCCCCTTTCGCACCACGAGAATTTGGGCAGAAAATATGAGTTCGGCCATAATGAACGGTCGCGTTTCCAGGCGTATCGTCGGAGTGGCTCTTGGAGCATTTCTGGGAGCGCACCAAGTCGGAGGGTCGGAGCTCCAGTTCTCGACTTACTTCGGAGGATCGAATACCGACCAAGGTCGCGCGGTCGCGATCGATCACCTGGGCAACATCATCCTGGTTGGTCGCACCGGCTCGAAAGACTTTCCGACGACCGCGCCGATCCAAGAACGGCTGCGATCGGCCGGCGCCGCTTTCGTCACGAAGCTCGACCCCACCGGAACGGCGGTTCTCTTTTCGACCTACCTCGGGGGAAACGGCGGTACGGTGGCCACGGACGTAGCGGTGGACGGCGTGGGGAACATATACGTAGTGGGACACACCTCGGCGACGGATTTCCCAACCGTCAACGCCTTTCAAGCCGAGCTGCAAGAGCATTTGGACCCATTCGATCGAGGCGCCGATGTGTTCCTCGCCAAGCTCGATCCCGAGGGCAAGGAGATCCTCTTTTCGAGCTACCTGGGGGGCTCTTTGCTGGAGTTCGCCCAGGCGGTGGTAGTCGATCCATCGTCCGGCGTCGCCTATGTCGCCGGCTGGACTCAATCGAAGGACTTTCCCCTGGTCGATCCGGTGCAAAGCCGCGCTGCAGCTCGCTCCGGTATGGTCCCACAGGACCTGTTTGTAGCGGCGATCGACACTGTTTCCGGTGAATTGACCTTCTCGACCTACTGGGGTGGCAAGAACACCGAGAGCCTCGTGGGTTTGGTCCTGGACCCCGAGAAGGAGACTCTCTGGCTGGCAGGAACGACGTATAGCAAGGGCTTCCCACAAGTGAACCCGCTCCGGTCTCTCGACGGAACCACGCGGCCGCTCGGCTTCCTGCTCAAGATCGACGTGGCCGCCGCCGAGGTCGAGACCTCGAGTCCGCTGCCCGGGATCTTCTCCGTCCTCGAGCAGCCCCGGGGAGGGGTGTTCCTGCTCGGCTCGGCTGGAGGCAGCGCAGCGAACCTGTTCCCGGACGTCGCCCAGGCGTGTACCGGCGCCGTGATGTTCCGCGTGAACCGGCGCGCGTCGCGGCTCAAGTTCGAATGCCTCGATGGGAGGGTTCCACTTGGGATCATGGCGCGCGATGCGCGGCGGCGTATCGTCCTGGCTCTGAGCGCTGGGCCAGGGCGATCGACGAAGAACCCCGTCCAGCGTGAGTTCGCAGGGAAGAGGGACTTCTTTGTTGCTCGCTTGCGCAAGAGCCGCACCGGGGTGAACTTTTCCACCTACCTCGGCGGCGGAGGATTCGACGACGTGCAAGATGTGGCCGTGAGTCCCTTGGAAGACCTGATCGTGGTCGTGGGCGAGACGCGTTCGAACGACTTCCCGCTCGTTCGGGCGATTCAGCGGCAGCGGCTTGGACCGGCGAAGAAGTGGTCGATGGCGGTCGCCGGGATTCGGCCCTAACAATCCAGGCTAGACTCGCTGTTGTCAGGAGTACAGAACGGCGATGAGTGTCATTGTTTCCATTCAAGATTCGGGAGCCGGCCGCAAGGAGGTCAAGGTGGCCGTGCCGGCTCCGGCGGTCGCCGCCGAGACCCAGCGGGTCGCGGGGGAGTACCGGAAACGGGCGCGAATCCCCGGGTTTCGCAAGGGCAAGGTACCCGCATCGGTGATCCAGCAGCGGTTTGGCGAGGAGATAGAGCGCGAGGTCACCGAGCGCTTGATCCCCCGCTACTGGAAACAGGCCGAGGCCGAAGCGCAGCTCGATCTCTTGATGCCACCGGAGCTCGGGTCGGTGGATCAAGCGCCGGGCGAGGACCTGACCTTTGTGGCGCTGGTCGACATCGCCCCCGAGATCGAGCTGCGAAACGTCACCGATTTCGAGCTGCCCGAGTTGCCGGTCGAGCCCAGCGAGGAAGAGATCGGCCAGGCGATCGAGGATCTGCGCCGCCAGGTCGCCGAGTTTGTGCCCGTCGACCGCGCCGCCGCGCAGGGCGACCGCGTGCGGGCCAAGGTTCGGGAGCTGCGGGATCCGGAGGACGCCGATGAAGACGCCCCGGAGCCGCAGGAGGTGGTGTTCGAGATCGGTGACGCGCAGGTTTGGGAAGAGCTCAGTCTCGCCGCCACCGGGCGCAAGGCCGGTCAGAGCCTCGATTTCGAGCGGCAACCGCCGGCCGAAAGCGGCGAGGAAGGGGAAGAAACGGGCTCGCCGGGGAGTGACGCGCCCCGCCGGTTTGCCGCCGAGATCCTGGAGGTGGCGGAGCGAGACCTGCCGCCGATCGACGACGCCTTTGCCGCCGGCGTGGGGGAGTTCGAGACCCTCGCGGCGCTCGAGGGCGATCTGGCCAATCGGCTGCGCGAGCGCAATGCGGCGCGGCGCCGTCAGCAGCGTGAAGCGGCGCTTCTCGACCAGCTTGTCCAGCGCCATCCACTGGATGTCTCCGAGCGCATCGTGCGCCACGAAGTCGAGCAGATGCTGGGCGAGTACGCCAACGATCTGGCCCGGCAGGGAGTGGACGTCGAGCAGGCGGGCATCGACTGGCAGCAGCTCGGTGACCAGATGGCCCCTCAAGGCGAGCGCCGGGTGCGGGCGCGTCTGATCCTGGACCGGGTGGCCGAGCAATTGGAGATCTCCCTGGCCGACGATGAGCTCGAAGCGTCCATCTCGGCGATCGCACGGGCCGAGCGTCGATCCAGCGGCGCGGTGAGGCAGGCCCTCGACCGGGCCGGCCGCTTGGGCCCCCTCAAGCGCCAGTTGGTGCGGGAGAAGACAATCAAGGCGCTTCTGGGCGAGAATGACGCCGAGCCCGCGCCGGCGTCCGCATCCGGCGACACCGGTGAAGAAGAATAGACCCCGCAGACGGGTAGGAGAATCAAGACCATGCTGATCCCGATGGTTGTGGAGCAGACGAACCGAGGCGAGCGCGCCTATGACATCTACTCGCGCCTGCTCAAGGACAACATCATCTTTATCGGTCGCCCGATCGACGACGACGTGTCGAACCTGGTCATCGCGCAGTTGCTGTTTCTCGAGGCCGAGAACCCCGAAAAGGACATCTCTCTCTATATCAACTCGCCGGGCGGCGTGGTGACCGCGGGTCTGGCGATCTACGACACCATGCAGCACGTCAAGCCCGATGTGGCGACCCTCTGCGTCGGGCAGGCGGCCTCGATGGCGGCGCTCCTGCTGGCCGGCGGCGCGAGCAAGAAGCGCTCGGTGCTTCCCAACAGCCGGGTTCTGATCCACCAGCCCCTGCTCTCCGGGCTCCAGGGACAGCAGACCGACATCGACATCCACGCCAAGGACCTGACGCGGATGCGGGACCGCATCGACGAGATTCTGGCGCGCCACACCGGCAAGCCGCGCGAGGAGATCCACCTGGACACCGAGCGCGACAAGATCCTGACGGCCGATGCGGCGGTCGAATACGGTATCGCCGACCAGGTCATGGAGCCCCGGAGCCTGTCGGGCTAGCCCCGCCGGAGAACCTGCTAGAGAAATGGCTAACAGCTGATTTCTAGACGAATCTGGTAGTATTCGGGGCGTGCGAACGGGCGCCGAGAGACGGGCAGACAGGGGCTTTTGGCGGAATAGGACGGCGCCCGTGTCCGTTGTAGAAGTGGGTGACGCCGCCCGGTCGAGCGGGCGCGGAGGTTAAATGCCAAAAAAAGACAGCGGCGACGAAGCGCTGAGGTGCTCTTTTTGTAACAAGAGCCAGCGCGAGGTAAAGAAGCTCATCGCCGGTCCCACCGTCTTTATCTGCGACGAATGCGTCGACATCTGCCTGGACATCATCGCGGAAGACCGCATGATGGAGCAGCAGCAGGAAACCGAGCTGCCCAAGCCGCAGGAGATCAACGCATTTCTCGAGGATTACGTCATCGGTCAGGAGCTGGCCAAGAAAAAGCTCTCGGTGGCGGTCTACAACCACTACAAGAGGATCGAGTTCGCCGAGAAGGCGCGCGGCGATGTCGAGCTTCAGAAGTCCAACATCCTGCTGATCGGCCCCACCGGGACCGGCAAGACGCTGCTCGCCCAGACCCTGGCTCGGTTGCTCTCGGTGCCCTTCACCATCGCCGACGCCACCACGCTGACCGAGGCGGGGTATGTCGGCGAGGACGTCGAGAACATCATCCTCAAGCTGTACCAGGCTTCCGGCAACGACAAGGAGAAGACCCAACGCGGGATCGTCTATATCGACGAGGTGGACAAGATCGCGCGCAAGGGCGACAACCCCTCGATCACCCGTGACGTCTCGGGCGAGGGTGTGCAGCAGGCGCTTCTCAAGATCCTGGAGGGCACGCTTTGCAACGTGCCGCCTCAGGGGGGGCGCAAACACCCGCACCAGGAGTTTTTGCAGATCGACACCACCAACATTCTCTTTATCTGCGGCGGGGCCTTTGTGGGTCTGGAGGAGAGGATCGCCGACCGCCTCAACGAGAAGGCGCTCGGGTTTGCCGCCGAAATCAAGACCGAGAAACAGCGCCGGGCCGGAACCCTGCTCGAGCACGTGGCGCCGGGCGATCTGATCAAGTTCGGCCTGATCCCGGAGTTTGTCGGCCGGCTGCCGGTGGTATCGACGCTCCAAGAGCTGGACGAGGCCGACTTGGTCCGGATCCTGCTCGAGCCCAAAAACAGCCTGGTGCGCCAGTATCAGACCATGTTCGAGCTCGAGGATGTCGAGCTCAAGTTCACCGACGACGCGCTGGCGGCGGTGGCCAGCGAGGCGACCAAGCGCAACGTCGGAGCGCGCGGGCTCAGGATCATCCTCGAAGAGTTGATGCTGGACCTGATGTACACGATCCCCTCCCAGCAGGACATCAGCGAGGTGGTCATCACCGAGGACGTCGTCCTCAACCGGAACCAGCCCACCCCCCTCAAGAAAGCGGTCTGACCGCGTTTTCGACAAGAGCCGGGGAGGTCACGGAGAAACACGGCCAGTGACCAAGAAGAGCGCCAACTACATCAATACAAAACGCATCACCCTGCCGGTGGTGCCGTTGCGCGACATGGTGGTTTTCCCCCACATGATGGCGCCCTTTATCGTCGGCCGGGAGGCCTCGGTGAGGGCGCTCGAGCGCAGCCTGCTGAGCGAGGACCGCCGCATCTTTCTCGTCGCCCAGCACGACCCCAAGGTCGACGACCCACAGCGGCAGGACATGTACGAGGTCGGCGTGGTGGCCAAGGTGGTACAGAACCTGCGGCTCCCCAACGGCAACGTCAAGGTGATGGTCGAGGGGGCGCAGCGGGCCAAGATGATCGAGCTGCGCGAGGAAGAGGGCTCGCTGGTCGCGGATCTCGAGGCGTACTCGATCGATCTCGAAGCGGACGAGACGCTGGAGAAGTACATCAGCAAGGTCTTTGGGGTCTTCGAGCAGTACGCAAAGCTGTCCCATCACCTCGCCTTCGAAGGGCTGGTGTCGACCATCAAGACCGACGATCCCGACCGGTTCTGCGACCAGCTCGCGGCTCACCTGATGGTGTCGACCTCCGACAAGCAGGACCTTCTCGAGCTGCTCAATCCGTACGAGCGCATCCAGCGTTTGCACGATCTGCTGGAAGTCGAAGTCGAAAAAGTCAACATCGACAAGCGGATCAACGTCAAAGTCAAGAAGCAGATGGAGAAGGCCCAGAAGGAGTACTACCTCAACGAGAAGATCAAGGCCATCCATCAGGAGCTGGGGCGCTCCGACGACAAGAGCGACGAGTTGGCCGAGCTCAAGAAGAAGATCGAGAAGGCCGGTCTGCCCAAGGAGGTCAAGGAGAAGGCCGAGCAGGAGCTCAAGCGGCTAGAGGCCATGCCGCCGGTCTCCGCCGAAGCGACCGTCTCGCGCAACTACATCGACTGGCTGGTCACGGTCCCCTGGAAGAAGAAGAGCAAGGAGATCCAGGATCTCGCCCGTGCCGAGAAGATCCTCGACGAGGACCACCACGGTCTCGACGAGCCCAAGGAAAGAATTCTCGAGTTTCTGGCGGTGCGCAAGCTGGCGCCGCAAAAGCAGAGCTCGATCATTTGCTTTGTCGGGCCACCGGGTGTCGGGAAATCCTCGCTGGCCAAGTCGATCGCCCGCGCCACCGGTCGCAAGTTTGTGCGTCTCTCACTCGGAGGGCTACGCGACGAGGCCGAGATTCGCGGTCATCGCAGAACCTACATCGGCGCATTCCCGGGCCAGATCATCCAGATGATGAAGAAGGCCGGGACGGTCAATCCGGTCTTTCTCCTCGATGAGCTGGACAAGATGTCGATGGACTTCCGCGGCGACCCCTCGGCGGCGCTGCTCGAGGTGCTGGATCCGGAGCAGAACGACTCCTTCAAGGACCACTATCTGGACGTCGACTACAACCTCTCCCGGGTGATGTTTATCGCCACCGCCAACGTCAGCCACACCATCCCGCCCCCATTGCAGGACCGTATGGAGATGATCCAGCTCCCCGGGTACACCATGGGCGAGAAGCTGGAGATCGCCAAGGGATTTCTGGTCAAAAAACAGCAAGAGGCGCACGGGCTGACCGACGAGACGATTGAGTTCACCGAGGACGGCCTGCGAGCCCTGATCGAGGGCTACACCCGCGAGGCCGGAGTGCGGAATCTCGAGCGGGTGATCGCCAAGATCTGCCGCAAGGTGGCGCGCAAGGTGGTGCAGGAAGAGGGCGAGGAGAAGGCGGTGGTGGATCCCGAGAAGGTCACCGAGCTCCTCGGCAAGGAAAAGTTCCGCGCCCGCAAGAAGCGCGACGAGTCCGAGGTCGGCGTGGCCACCGGCCTGGCGTGGACCGAGG
Source organism: Candidatus Multivoradales bacterium (assembly GCA_965224065.1). Taxonomy (GTDB): domain Bacteria; phylum Acidobacteriota; class Thermoanaerobaculia; order Multivoradales; family JAHEKO01; genus JAOTZA01. The sequence goes on along the minus strand of CBDCYF010000005.1, from coordinate 1,037,816 downwards.
CCGGCGGCGAGATCCTCGAGGCCGAGGTCGGGCTGATGCCCGGCAAGGGCAAGCTCACCCTGACCGGCAAGCTCGGTGACGTGATGCAGGAGTCGGCACGGGCGGCCCTGTCGTTTCTCCGCAGCCGGGCGGATCTCTTCGGTCTGGACCCGGACTTCACCGAGGACAAGGATCTCCACATCCACGTGCCCGAAGGCGCGATTCCCAAGGACGGCCCATCGGCCGGCATCACCATGGCCATCGCCCTGATCTCGGCGGTGACCGGCGTCCCGGTGCGCAAGGACATCGCGATGACCGGGGAGATCACGCTGCGCGGCAAGGTGCTTCCGGTGGGCGGCATCAAGCACAAGCTGCTCGCCGCCTATCGCGCCGACATCGTGGAGATTCTGTTGCCCAAACAGAACGAGAAGGACCTGGAAGACCTGCCCGACGAGGTGCGCGAAGTGCTCCAGGTTCACCTGGTCGAGACCATGGACGAGGTCCTCGACCTGGCGCTCGACCGGGAAGTCGGCTCGTTGCCCCAGGGCGACTCGGCCTTCGACAAGCCGTCGGCGGACCCGTCCGCCGAGTCCGGCCGCGTGGCCCACTGACGCGGCGGCTGGGTTTTCCGGCTAACCGCCGCCGGCCTTTTTGAGCTCGACCAGTAGCTCGGCGAGTTTTTCGTTCTCGCTCAGAAACTCGGTCGCCTTGCCGCGCGGCTCGAGATTGAGCTTCTGAGCCAGTTCCTGGCGCCGCCGCCGCTTCTCGTCGGCGACGCGGCGTCCACGGGCGACGGCCTCGTTGAACGCGGTGGCTGAGCCCTTTCCAGCCTTCATCTTCTCCATTGCCTGGCCGCGCAGCCGGTCCCACAGAGTCAGACCCGCGCGGCGCTCGACCTCGATGGTCGGTACCAGGTGGTCGGTCGTCGGCTCGGATGGCTTTTCGTTGTCCATGATGAACGACCAGAGCGTCAGCTTGCCCTTGAGGTTCTCGGCTAGGATCGATTTGAAGTAGGCGTGCGGGATGGGGATGACCACGTCGTTCTTGTCGCCGTCGTGCATCTGGTCGCCGATGACCTCGATCTTCTTGTCGATGTCGAACAGCGGTCCGCAGATCGCGTAGACCTCGACAAAATCCGAGGCCAGAAAGCGGACCTCTTCTTCGAGAACGCGCCAGATCTGCCGGTTGAGGCCGGCTTTCTGGGGACTCATGTTACTCAGCAGGAAGGTCTCGCTGTTAGCGATTTCGGACGCCCGCCGGTCGGCACTCGAGATGAGGTGGCCACGATCGTGTTTGGATCGGACGTAGTCGGCGAGCTCGGCGCGAAACTGGGGCGGGATCCGAAGGTCGGCGCGGAAGACGTCGTTGCGCTTAACCAGAATCGCCTTGTTCTCGGGGTCGATGACCTCCATCGCCCATTTTGCTTGGCGCAGCAGGTAGGAGTATCCGATGATGTACTCGCGGTTGAACAGCAGTTGGTCGGCGGTCGGGATGCCATAACGTGTCTCGGGCCTCAGACTGGGAATCTCGATCATCCAATCCTCCTCACCGTGTGAGTTTCCGCGTTGGCCAACGGCCCTGGCTGGACCTCGGCGCTCGGACGGGTTAGACTGACGCAGTCCGCAGATTTCCCGGCTGTCCGACGGGCATCCGGTCTTCCGACATCGCAATTTAGTCAGTCGTCCTACCACCTCGAGGAGGGGGGCAAACCTGGATTCCACGGGATCGAAAGGCGAATTTGAAGGTCCTCACTGCGCGATACGTTCGCTCGGCGGTTCGGGCCGAGGACTTCCTCCGCGACGGCCTGGCCGAAGTGGCGTTTGTCGGCCGTTCGAACGTCGGCAAGTCGAGCCTCTTGAACCGGCTCGTGGGTCGGAAGGGGCTGGCGCGCATCAGCTCGTCGCCCGGGCGGACTCGGGCGATCAACTACTTTCTGATCAACGAGCGTTTCTATTTTGTGGATCTACCCGGGTACGGATACGCCAAGGTCTCCAAGAGCGAGCGCCGCTCGTGGACGGCGTTGATGGAGAAGTATCTGCGGCGCCAGACGGGCGGTCTGGTCTTCCAACTGGTCGACGGCAAGGTGGGGGCTACACCGCTCGACGTTCAAGCCGCCGAGTATCTGGATTCGCTGGGCGTCGAGCCGGCCGTCGTCGCCACCAAGGTGGACAAAGTCTCCCGCGGACGCAGGCAGATGGCACTCGCCGGAATCCGGCGCGAGCTGGGATTAAATACCGACACAGAAGTGATTCCGTTTTCGGCCGTCACTGGAGAGGGTGCCCGCGAGATCTGGCGGGTCATCACGAGCTTTCTCGATAACCAACCGAGGACACGTCATGGGCAAGACCGCTGAACCCACCCCGCAAACCAAGACCGCGCGCAAGAACACCCTGGACATTAGCGCCCTCAAGGAGATGTCGAGCGCCGATCTCACCAAGGTGGCGAACGACATGGGGGTCGACGGGGCGAGCGCGCTTCGCAAGCAGGAGCTGATCTTTAAAGTTCTGCAGGCTCAGACCGAGAAAAGCGGTTTGATCTTTGCCGAAGGCGTGCTCGAGTGCTTGCCGGACGGCTTTGGCTTTCTCCGGGCCCCCGAGTACAACTACCTTCCCGGTCCGGACGACATCTATGTCAGCCCGAGCCAGATCCGGCGTTTCGACCTGCGCACCGGCGACACGGTCTCGGGGCAGGTCCGCCAGCCCAAAGACGGCGAGCGCTACTTCGCCCTGATCAAGGTCGAGGCGGTCAATTTCGAGCACCCGGAGGTCGCGCGCAACAAGATTTTCTTCGACAATCTGACGCCGCTCTATCCGCTCGAGAGGCTCAGCCTGGAGCTCGAGGGCGATATGTCGTCGCGCATCCTCGATCTGGTGACGCCGATGGGTAAGGGCCAGCGTGCGCTGATCGTGGCGCCGCCCCGAACGGGTAAGACGATGCTTCTGCAGTCGATCGCGCACGCGATCGCCGCCAACCACCCCGAGGTCATCCTCATCGTGCTGTTGATCGACGAGCGGCCCGAAGAGGTGACCGACATGCAGCGTTCGGTGCAGGGTGAGGTGGTCTCGTCGACCTTTGACGAGCCGGCGACCCGTCACGTGCAGGTGGCCGACATGGTGACCGAAAAGGCCAAGCGGTTGGTCGAGCACAAAAAGGACGTGGTCATTCTGCTCGACTCGATCACCCGGCTGGCGCGCGCCTACAACACGGTCCAGCCGCCTTCGGGCAAGGTGCTCTCAGGTGGTATCGACGCCAACGCGCTGCATCGGCCCAAGCGGTTCTTCGGCGCGGCGCGCAACGTCGAGGAGGGTGGCTCGCTGACCATCATCGCCACCGCGCTGATCGACACCGGAAGCCGCATGGACGACGTCATCTTCGAGGAGTTTAAGGGCACCGGCAACTCCGAGCTGCACCTCGACCGCAAGCTGGTGGACAAGCGCATCTTCCCGGCGATCGACATCAACAAGTCGGGCACCCGCAAGGAAGAGCTGCTGATGCCGGAGGACGAGCTACGGCGGGTGTGGGTGCTGCGCAAGGTGTTGAACCCGCTCTCGACGGTCGAGTCGATGGAGCTGCTGCGCGACAAGCTCAAAAAAGTCAAGAGCAACGAGGAATTCTTGAACGCGATGTCCAAGTAGGGCGTGAAGCTCCGCGTCGGCATCGTCGATTACCTCAACTCCAAACCGCTCGCCTGGTCGTTTCTCGCCGGCGACCTCGCCGATCGCTTTGACGCGCTCTACGAGCCCCCGGCGACGGTGGCGCGGCTGCTGGCCGCGGGTGAGATCGACATCGGGCTGATCCCGTCGATCGAGTACCAGAGGATTTCCGACCTCTCGATCTTGCCCGGTCTTTGTGTGGGGGCCGAGCGCGAGGTGCGGAGCGTCATCCTGGTCTCACGCGTGCCGGTGGCCCGGATCCGCACCCTGGCGCTGGACGAGAACAGCCGCACATCGGCGGCGTTGGTGCGGATTATCCTGCGTGATCGTTATGGGCTCGACGTCGAGACGGCTCAGGCGGCACCGGATCTCGATGCGATGTTGGAAAGAAATGACGCCGCTCTCTTGATCGGCGACCCGGCCCTGCGGGTGGACCGAGAAGGGCTGGAGGTCCTGGATCTGGCCCATGAGTGGCGCCGGCTGACCGAGCGGCCCTTTGTGTTTGCGGTGTGGGCGGTTCGTCCGGGGGCCGAGACGACCGATCTCGTCGCCCCCTTCGAGAAGAGCCTGGCCGCGGGGCTCACGCATGTCGAAGACCTCGCGGCGGAAGCGGCCGCCGAGCTGGGTCTGGATCCGGGCTCTGTCCTCGAATACCTGACCGAGAGCCTCCACTTTCGGCTTGGCGACGAAGAGATCGCCGGTCTGGAGGAGTATTACCGCCGCGCCCACGCCCACGGTCTGATCGACGAGGTCCGGCCGTTGCGGATGCTCTGATAGCGCCGAACGCGGTTTTCTAGCTGCCAGGGGTCGTCGGAGAAGGCCAGCCAAACCGATCGAAGACGGGCGGGGGCAAGCCCCGCCCCTACACGGTTTGTGCCGTATCCACTTCGTAGGGGCGGGGCTTGCCCCCGCCCGTCTCCCGCGAAACGGCCGGCGCCCCCGAACACCGGTGTCATGCGCCCGGCCGGCGAATCCAGTATTCTCAGGGCCATCCAGAGAGAACGAGGGAGGGACTTGGCATGGCCTTACCCAAGCTCACGATCGGAATCGAAGAGGAGTACCAGATCATCGACGCGGAGACCCGGGAGCTCACGTCGTACGTGCAGGAGCTTCTGGAGGAAGGGCAGGTCGTGCTCCGCGACCAGATTCAGCCCGAGTTCATGCAGTCGCAGATCGAGGTCGGTAGCACCATCTGTCACGACATGGAACAGGCCCGGTCCGAGCTGGCGCGACTGCGTCGGGCGGTGGCCGACGTGGCGGCCGGTCATGGCCTCAAGATGGCCGCCGCCAGCACCCATCCTTTCTCCAAGTGGAGCGATCAGGCGATCACCGACAAGGAGCGCTATGCCAAGCACCGGGAGGCGCTGGCCGACCTCGCCAAACGGATGCTGATCTTTGGGATGCACGTCCACGTGGGGATCGAGGATCGCGACCTGCGGATCGACATCATGGACCAGGCGCGGTACTTCCTGCCGCATCTGCTGGTGCTCTCGACCAGCTCGCCCTTCTGGCACGGCCGCGAAACGGGTCTCAAGTCCTACCGCTCGATCGTGTTCGAGAATCTCCCGCGCTCGGGGCCGCCGCCGGACTTCACCTCATGGGCCGACTACGAGGGCTTTATCGAGACCCTGCTGCGGACCAACAGCATCGAGGATCCGACCCGGATCTGGTGGGACATCCGGCCACACCCGAAGTTCCCGACCATCGAATTTCGGGTCACCGACATCTGCACCAAGCTCGACGAGGCCATTTGCCTCGCGGCCCTCATCCAGGCGATCGTCGCCAAGCTGATCAAGCTCAGACAGGTGAACCAGACCTTCCGGCGCTACCGGCACCACCTGATCGAAGAGAACAAGTGGCGGGCAGTGCGCTACGGTCTGGCCGGCAAGTTGATCGATTTCGGCAAGCAGGAAGAGGTGCCGGCTCCTGAGATCATCGGCGAACTGCTCGAGTTTGTCGACGACGTGGTCGATGAGCTGGGAACCCGCCAGAATGTCGAGTACGTCAACACCATCCTCACCGAGGGCACCAGCGCCGACCGGCAGCTGGCGGTGTTTCGAGAGACCGGAGAGTTGACGGCGGTGGTCGACCTGCTCATCGAAGAGACGTTGGAAGGCTGCTAGGAGCCTTCCGCTATCCGATCGGGTCGTGAACGGCGAGACCCGGACAAGCGCGGAAGTCGCGGTCGTGGGTCCAGATCTCTTCGGCGCTGTTGTCGTAGGCGGTCAGCGCAATTTGTAGATCAAAGATCCGAGGACCCTGAATCGCCAGGTCCTCAGCGACCTCGATCAGGCGCTCACCAAATCGGGCGCCGGGTCGCCACAACCGACACCCGGCCGCCGCCAGCGCGTCGACAAACTCCCGAGCTTCTTTCGCCGTCGACGGCCGCCCGGAGGCGGCCGGGTGAGTCACGACGCTCCAGAACTCGGCAACGGCCGCGATCGCGACACCCCACCCGCGACCGCTGGCCGCGGCTTGCTCGATCGCGGCCCGAGCCGACTCGTGCTCCGGGACCGCTTGGCGATGGGCATAGATCAACAGGTTGGTGTCGAGCCCGATCATTGGCGCGATGGTCGACTCGAGGAGCGTGAGCGAATCCAGTCATGCATGGCTTCGCGGCTTGCCACGTCGAGATCGGGCGGCAGGCCGCCGGCAACGGTGACCCAACGGATCGGACGGGAGCCGAAATCGGGCGCCTGATCGAGCTCCCGCTGGAGGCTCCGCATAAAGAGGCTCCGCAAGCTGGTTTTTTCTTCGGCAGCCTTCTTCTTGGCCGCGATCAACAACTCATCCGGCAGGTCGATGGTGGTTTTCATGAACCCATAATACCATAATTATGGTTATAAGGTATACACTGAGACCCGATCAGAACTCACGTTCTTGCCTCAGCTCGGGGCTTTCCTTAGAGTACTCGCGTGAGCTACGCGCCTTCGAACCGGAGCGTTTCCGAGATCATGGACGACGCCGTGGCCGGGCGCCGGATCTCCGCCGGCGACGCCCACACCTTGCTTCTCGACGGCGATCTGATCGAGCTCGGTCTGGCCGCCGACGAGGTCCGCAACCGCTTCAACGATCCGCGGGTAGCGAGCTACAACATCGACCGCAACATCAACTACACCAACGTCTGTGTCTACAAGTGCCGGTTCTGCGCCTTCTACCGCGAGCCCGGGGACGAAGAGGGCTATCTGCTTCCCTTTGAAGAGATCGGCCGGAAAGTCGAGGAGACCCTGGCGCTCAACGGCACGGGGATCCTGATGCAGGGCGGCGTCCACCCCGACTTGCCGCTGAGCTACTACGAGGAGCTTCTGCGGTATCTCCATGAGCGCTACCCATCGGTCCATCTTCACGCCTTCTCTCCACCCGAGATCAAGTTCATCGCTAAGCTCGAGCGGCTGAGCTTTTACGACGTCATCGGGCGACTGAAAGACGCCGGGCTGATGTCGATCCCGGGCGGTGGCGCCGAGATTCTCGTGGACAGCGTGCGCAAGGACGTGTTGGCCTATGGCAAGACGTCTTCCGATGAGTGGCTGGACATCATGCGCCAGGCGCACCGGCACGGGCTGCGCACATCTTCGACCATGATGTACGGCATGGGGGAGGGTCTCGACGCCCGAGTGGAGCACATGCAGAGGATTCGCGATCTCCAGGACGAGACCGACGGGTTCACCGCGTTTATCTCGTGGACCTTCCAGCACGACCACACCGAGATGGAAGACGTCCCGGAGACCTATGCCCACGAGTACCTGACAACACTGGCGGTGTCGCGCCTCTTTTTCGACAACATCGTGCACTTCCAGACCAGTTGGGTGACCCAGGGCAAGAAGATCGGCCAGTTGGCGCTCAAGTTCGGCGCCGATGACATGGGCTCGATCATGATCGAGGAAAATGTGGTCTCGGCGGCGGGCACGGCCTACAAGATGAGCCAGGCCGAGATGGAACACCTGATCCGCTCGGCGGGCTACGAGCCGCGGCAGCGCACGAACCTCTACGAGCGGTTTGTGTCACCCGAAGACACCGCCGAGATCGCGGCCCGCTATCGCTCGGCACTCACGCCCGAGAACCGGGACCTAGCCTCGCCGCTCCCGATCGTGGCTTGAGCTGTGCTTCGAGCCGCAGCGGCACAGGCTCCCAGGGAACGGCGCGAGCTTCCCGGACTTCACATCCCTAGCTCGCGCCTCGGCTTCGCTCGCGCCGGACCCATAGAGACCTTCCGTCGACGGGAGTGCGCTCACTCAGACTTTCCTGGCGGAGCTTGCGCCGCCTACGGCTCGGGCTGGGCGAGATGTTTGCTCCCATCCGGTTTTCGCGGAGTTCGGGGGCCCGGATTGCGATATCGAGATAGAGCAGCGAGCTACGAGGCGAGCCAGGCTCCGTGCGGAGGCTCCAGCAGGGCCGTTTGACCGAGCGCACGGCATTCCCTGCCGAGGCCACAGTACGGTCCGGCGCGAGGGAAACCGAGGCCCGTGCCTCTAGGTCAACGGAGTCCGGGTAGCGCGGGCCGTGCCCTGCGGAGACTTCGCACGGAGCCTAGGCGACTTAGGTAGGAGTATTGCTGCAGCTCTGAGAGAGCCCGGTATCATTCAGTGATGCCCGGTGGTGGCGAGATCCGGTTTGTCGTCAATCCGAGCGCCGGGCGTGGACGTAGCCGCAAGATCGTCGAGGAGCTGCGCCGCCGGGTTTCCGATCTGGGAGGTACTCTGCATGTCAGTACTTCCGCCTCGGACCTCACCGCGTTCGCTCGCGAGGCCGTCGACGCGGGCGCCGAGCGTCTGGTCGCAGCGGGTGGCGACGGCACTTTTCATCATCTGATCCAGGGCCTGGCCGGCTCGTCTTGCGCGCTGGGTTTGCTCCCCCTGGGCCGGGGAAACGATCTGGCCACGACGCTGGGAGTGCCGATGGACTGGCGCGCCGCTCTGTCTCACGCGGTCGAGTCGTCTCCTCGCGCGATCGATCTCGGCCGTGCCAACGACCGCTACTACGCGCTCTACTGTGGCGTCGGCTTCGACAGCGAGGCGGGGCGGGTCGCCAACGCTCAGAGTTTCCTCAAGGGTCCGTTGGCCTATCCCTACGGCGTGCTGCGGACGCTTGTGGCCTTTAAGCCGCCGTTCTACCGTGTGCGATACGACGGCGGGAGTTTCGAGGGACCCGCCTTGCTGGTCAATGTCACCAACTGCAATCGGATGGGTGGGGGAATGCAGCTCACCCCGTCAGCGCGGCCGGACGACGGCCGCCTCGATCTGGCGCTGGGGAAGCCCATGTCGCGGATGACCCTGGTGCGTCTTTTCTCCAAGATCTATCGCGGGACGCATGTGGGGCATCCGGCGGTGATGATCCGGCCAACCCGTTCGGCCCGGATCGAGCTGGATCGAGAACTCGAGGTCAACGCCGACGGCGAAGCCGTCTTTCAGTCGGACGGTCCGATTCAGATCGACGTGGTGGAAAACGCGCTTCGGGTGGTTGCGGGTTTGCTGCAGGCCGAGGAGTAGCACCCGGGGCCGCGTATAGACTCGGATTGCGCAGCTCGGGTTGAATTCGATGACAGCAAAGTTCTTCAAGAGTGTCTTGGCGGTCTGCGTCCTTTTCTCCTTGGGGTGGGCTCGCCCGGTGCCGGTGGAGGAGCCCGGTCAGGCGCCGGCCGAGGAGACCGCGGAGGCCGGCGAGGCTCCCGCGGATCCGGCGGCGACTTTTCAGAAGCTACGGCTGGGACTCGAGGGGCTGGCGAGGCAGATCGCCGTGGTCAACTCGAGGCTCGAGGAAAGTGAGAGAGAACAGACAGACCTCGCCGCCCAGCTCGTCCAAGCACAGGCCGAGATCGCCAACGGCGCCCAACTCGCCGCCCGGGTCGCGGAGCTCGAGCGCGAGGTGGCGGACCTGCGTGGAGCCCGAGGGCAACTGGCGCAGCAGTTGGAGCAGAGCGAGTCCGAGCGGAGGGCGCTCGAGGAAGAGCTGGAGAGCACTCGCGAGCGGCTAGGGACGGTGGAAGAGAAGCGCCGCGCGGCGACGGCCGATCTGGAAGGCACGCTGGCGGAGAACGAGGTTCTCAGCGAGCGCGTCGACGAGCTGGTCGGTGAGAATCAAAGCCTGAAAGAGTTTTTTGAGCTGGTGAGACAGCAGGCGCTACCCGAGGGGGGCGATGGAGAACCGGCCGGGGCAGTGGCCCTCGAGACCGCGGGCACGAGCGCGGAGGAGGCGCCGTCCGCGGGAGAGCCGTCTCAGAGCGCCTCGTCCGCGGGCGCGCGGCCGCCCGAGATCGATCGCGTGGAGCCGGGACGGTCTCTCCTGGCGGTGGTCGAAGACTGGGCCGCCGCCTGGTCGGGGCAACGAGCCGACGACTATCTCGGTTTCTACGCGCGTTCGTTCCAGCCGCCTGGTGATCTATCGCGTCCGGAGTGGGAGGGCCGGCGCCGTGAGCGGCTGGCGGCCCCGGAGTGGATCGAGGTCAAGGTGGCGATTCTGGATGTTCGCGCCGAGACCGATCGTGGCGAGGTCGAGCTGATGCAGTCTTACGCCTCGGGCCGGTTCAGCGACACCGTCATCAAGACGCTCGCGCTGGTCCGGGAGGACGGTCTTTGGAAGATCGAACGGGAGACCGTGCGCTAGTGAGAAGTTCAGGCTAGACGTCGAACTCGACACCCTGCGCCAACGGCAGCTCTTCGCCGTAGTTGAGCGTGCAGGTTTGGCGCCGCATGTAGATCTTCCAGGAGTCCGAGCCCGCCTCGCGGCCACCGCCTGTCTCTTTCTCGCCACCAAACGCGCCGCCGATCTCGGCGCCCGAGGTGCCGATGTTGACGTTGGCGATGCCGCAGTCGGATCCGGCCGCGGACAGAAACTTTTCCGCCGAGCGCATGTTCATGGTGAAGATCGCCGAGGAGAGACCCTGCGGCACCGCGTTGTGCGCCTCGATCGCCTCGTCGAGGGTGTCGAATTCGAAGAGATAGAGAATCGGTGCAAAGGTCTCGTCGCACGTGATCGGCATACCCGCGGTCGCTTCGACCAGCGTGGGCTCGACAAAGAAGCCCGGCCGATCGGTGAGCGCCTTGCCTCCGTAGAGAACCGAGCCGCCCTGCTCTCGAACCTTGTCGAGCGCCGCCATCATGTCGTCCACCGCCCCTTGGTCCACCAGCGGGCCCATCAGCGTGCCCGGGTCGAGCGGATCGCCGATCGAGATCGACGGATACACCTTGAGCAGGCGAGCCTTCATCTCGGCGGCGATGCCCTTTTGAAGAAACAGCCGGCGGAGGCTGGTGCAACGCTGACCTGCCGTCCCCACGGCGGCAAACAAGACACCACGCAGCGTGAGGTCCAGATCGGCGTCGTCCATCACCACGATGGCGTTGTTGCCACCCAGCTCCAGCAAGCTCCGGCCGAGACGCTTGGACATGGCCTGTCCGACCGCCCGCCCCATGGCCACCGAGCCGGTCGCCGAGACCAGCGGAATCCGTGGGTCGGCGGTCATCGGCTCGCCGACCTGATGCCGGTTGCCGATCGCCAGGTTGAAGATCGGCGGGGCGCCGGCGTCGTCCAGGACGCGGGCGGCGATACGGGTTACGGCCACCGCGGTCAACGGCGTCTTCTCCGACGGCTTCCAGATCATCGAGTCACCGCACACCGCCGCCACCATGGCGTTCCACGCCCACACCGCCACCGGGAAGTTGAAGGCGGTGATGATGCCAATGGGTCCTAGGGGGTGCCACTGCTCGTACATACGGTGCTGGGGCCGCTCGGAGTGCATCGACAGGCCGTAGAGCTGCCTCGACATGCCGACCGCAAGATCGGCCATATCGATCATCTCCTGGACCTCGCCCAGACCCTCCGACAGGACCTTGCCCATCTCGACGGTGACCAGCCTGCCGAGATCGTCCTTGTGCCGCCGCAGCTCCTCGGCCAGCAGCCGCACGACCTCGCCGCGCTTGGGTGCCGGCCAGGTGCGCCACTGCTCGAACGCCTCGACCGAGACGCGGACCGCCTCCTCGTACTCCTCGGGTCCGGCGGTTCGAACCGAAGCGATGGTCTCTCCGGTGGCCGGATCGATCGAGGCGATGGCGGGGCCGGACGAGTCCAGCCACCGGCCGGCAAACACACCCGGGTTCTCGGCTTGAAGACCGAGGGAGTCGAGCAGGTCGGTGGAGTGAGTGGCGGTTTCGACGGTCATCGAAAACTCCTGGGTACCGAGCGGTCGGTTAGGAAAGTAGTGCCTTGCGGACTCGGCGGAGCCCCTCGTCGGCGACTTCCCGAGTGAGATTGAGTGGTGGGCGGAAGCGCACGCCCCGGTTGCCGCTGGCGAGACCGAGCACGCCTTCGTCGATCATTTTCCAGATGACCTTTTTGCGGCGCTCGCGGTCGGTCAGATCGAAGGCGACAAACATCCCGCGGCCGCGCGGGTTTGAGACCAGATCGGGCATTTCCTCGGCCAGGCCGCGCACGCCCTCCAGGAGGTGCGCGCCGACTGTTGCCGCGTTCTCGATCAGACCTTCTTCACGAATGATCTCGATATAGCGGCGGCACCGGACCATGTCCACCAGATTCCCGCCCCAGGTCGAGTTGATCCGGCTCGAGACCTTGAACACCGAGTCGACGTCGTCGATACGACGCGAGGCGGCGATGCCACAGACCTGGGTCTTCTTGCCAAAGGCCATGATGTCGGGCTGGACCCCGAAATGCTCGGCGCACCACCACTTTCCGGTGGTGCCAAAACCGGTCTGCACCTCGTCGAAGATGAGCAGAAACTCGCCCTCGTCGGCGAGGTCGCGAAGCCGCTGCAGGTACTCGCCGCGAAAGTGATTGTCTCCGCCCTCGGCCTGAATCGGCTCGATGACGAGGGCGGCGATGTCGTGCGGATGGTCGACCAGAGCCTTCTGGATCTCATCCACGGACTGCCTCTCGGCCTTCTCGACTGCGGCGAGAACCTCGTCGGTCACGGGGAACGACAGCTTGGGGTTGGTCACCCGCGGCCAGTCGAACTTGGGGAAATAGTCGGTCTTGGTGGGATCGGTGTTGGTCAATGACAGGGTGTAGCCGCTCCGGCCGTGAAACGCCTCACGCAGATGGATGACGCGAGTTCCCTTCTCACCCCGTCCCGCGGCGAGGTTCTTGCGCACCTTCCAGTCAAACGCGGTCTTCAAGGCGTTTTCGACCGCCAGCGCCCCGCCCTCGATAAAAAACAAGTGATCGGAGAGCGACGCGTCCATCGTCCCGGCGAGGGCTTCGACAAACCGCGCCATCTCGGCGGTGTAGAAATCGGCGCTCGACGGCTTGTTGAGAGCCGCCGGCAAGATCTCGTCGACAAAGGCCGTGTCCCGGATGCCGGGGTGATTGAACCCGAGCGGTGAGGTCGCAAAACAGGTGAAGAGGTCGATGATCTCGCGCCCGCTCGAGGCGTCGTGCAGAAAGGCGCCGTGGCTCTTCTCGAGATCGAGAACCACCGGCAAGCCGTCCACCAGCATGTGCCGGGACAGCCGGTCGTGAACGTCTTGAGGGGTGATCCCCTTCCGAGTGTGCGCTATCGCCATTTCCGAGTCTTCTCTTTTTGGGCGCCGGGAGTCCCCTGGCCTTCTCCCGGCCCGAAATATTGCGTCAGCAGCTCGTAATAGAGCCTGTGTGAGAGAGACGAGCTAGAACCGGATCGGCTCGGATCCGGTCAAAACAGGCTAGCACAGGATGGCGGTGTCCCGAGCTAATCGGCTGCGATTTGCTGCCGTTTGACCGGCTCGCCGGCGGTCGCGGTGCGGTTGCGGCCGGTCTCCTTGGCGATATACATCGCCGAATCGGACAGCCGGAGCAGGGTGGACTTGCAGCGCTCGACCGACATCTCGTCGGCCAGATGGCGCCTCAACGTGGCGACGCCGATCGACGCGGTCAGTCCGGTGAGGTGGATCGGGTCGGGTTGGATCTCGCCGGGCTTGGCACAGAACGCGTTTTCGACGATGCGATTGCGAATCTCCTCGGCGAGCAGCACCGCTCCCTCGATGTCGAAGCCGGGGAGCGCGATGACGAACTCGTCGCCGCCGTAGCGCGCCGCGATGGCGGCGGGGAAGGGCGTCTCCTCGCGCAGGAGCTGTCCGACCTCGCGCAGGACCTGGCTGCCGGCGAGATGTCCGTGGGTGTCGTTGACTCGCTTGAAGAAGTCGAGATCCAGAAAGAGCAGGGCCAGGTCGCTGTTTTCGCGCCGGCACCGGGCGATCGCGCGCGACAGCGCGATGTGGAGATAGCGGTCGTTGAAGAGCCCGGTGAGGTTGTCCCGCTTGGCGATCTCCTGAGCCTGACGGCCGTCGAGGACGTTTTGGATCGAGATCGAGATATAGCCGGCGAAGATCTCGAGCAGATTGAGATCTTCGTTGCTGAACTCGCCGATCTGCTGCCGGTTGATCAGCTCGAGCACGCCGCAGACCTCTTTCTCGATTCTCACCGGGATGGCGACGAGAGAGGTCGTCTGGTACTGGTTGTCCCGGTCGATGTCCGGGAAGAACAGGTCGTCCTTGCCGACGTTGGACGAGCAGTGTGATTTGCCGCTGACATAGACGTGTCCGGCGATCCCCGTGTCGGCGGGCACGGTACGCCCGATCAGGCCCGCCGACTTGGACCCGAAGGCGGCGATAAACGTCAACGAGTTCTGGCTTCGGTCGGGTCGCTTGTCCTTGGGGTTGTCGAGCAGGATCGATCCCGATTCCGAGGGGACGAACTCGTTGGCCTTGCGCAGGACCGCGGTCAGGTTCTCGGCCAGGCTCATGTCCAGAGCGAACGATGGGATGGCGCGCCGCCGCTCGAGAAAGGCCTCCAGATCCTGGGGCTCGAGACAGTGGAAAGTCGTCATCACGGCGGGGGCATGGACTGCCGACTCCGGCGCGCTTTGAGCCGAAACTCCATGCCTCATGGGCGTTTGCACCGTAACCTTAGCAGACGTGCCGGACCCTCGATAGGGAATCCGTCACTCGCGCGGGCGGGCCGGTCCCGGCTCAGCCCAGAGTGCGGAGAAGGCGCGCCGATCGTGTCAGGATCTCGGTCCGTACCGTGTCCGCCGCGGCCAGCTCCGGAGCGAAGCGGAGGTAGTTGAGGTCTTCCGCCAGCCGGTCGATCTGCTCGACGGTCTCCGCATTCGCTCCCTTTTCTTCCAGGAGATCTCCCCATTTGGCCGGCGCGACTCCCGGCCTCAGGTCCCAGCGGCGCACGAGAAACTCCCGCCAGGAAGATTCGATCTGATCGACCGACCGCCGCGGCGATTTGATCTCGGCCGCCTGGCGCAGGCTTCTTTTGAGATCCCGGCAATCCTGGCGCCTTTGCGAGCTCGGCCGCAACTTGAAAAGAAACGCCAAGAGCAGCGGCAATAGGGCGAGCAGGGTCCACAGCCACGGCGAAGGCCGGGGCAAGCCCGATCCGGCGACCAGATCGGCCCCGGCCTCGGTCGCCTCTTCTGTCGCCGGTGTGGGCGCGCTCGCCGCCAGGGTCTCCGGGTCGGGGAGGGACCGGAGCTTGACAGCCTCGGCCACTGCCTCTTTGAACTCTCCGGCCGCCGGGTCGAAGTAGGGGTAGCGGATCTCGGGAAGCTCCCACTCGCCGGGCTGGTCGGGGACCAGCACATAGGTCCAGGAACGCTCGCCTCGGACCTTGGTGCCGACGATCTTGTCGCGGCCGCTCTGTTCGGGCGGAAAACGACGCACGCTGTCGAGCTCGGGAAGCGCCGGAGCCGGCAGGCCCTGGATGTGACCCTCCCCGGCAAGCGAGACGGTGAGGGTCGCGGCCTGGCCGACTTCCAGCTCGGCGGGCTCCAGGTGCGACGCGAGCTCGAGCTGACCGACGGCCCCCTGGAATCCCTCCGGTGCCTCGGGCAGTGGCTTGACTTCGACCGCCAACTTGTTGCTGGTGCGCTCGATCTGCTCGGTGCGGTCCAGGAGCGGACCGAGCCAACTCCGCTCCGGGACCTTGATGACCAGCCGGGCGCGAACCGGTTCGATCTCGAGACGCCCATCGCGCAATGGAAAGAGCGCCTTGCGCAGCAGGATCACACGGCCGTAGTCGACGTCCTGAACCTTGGTCATGGTGACCTTGCGAGGCTCGGGCTGCGGGACCTCCTGAGACCAGGCGCCGGCAAAATCGGGCATCTCGACCGGGTCGATGGCCGCCACGTCCGCCTGTGTGAAGAGGTAGAGCGTGTAGAGGACCTGCTGGCCGACAAAGGGCGAACGCGGCGAGACTTCGGCACGCATAAAGATATTGGGTTTGAACGGCGGGAGCGGTTCGCGGGCACGCCGGCGGCCAAACGGGTCCCACATTTCATCCAACTCGGCAAAGGGGCTGCGGCCGGCGCTCCTTTGCCGGGGCTGGGGGACCGGCTCCTCGGCGATCTCGATCTGGACGTCGTCGAGCACAAAGACCTTTGTGTCGACCTCGACTCGGATTCTGTAGACGCGGGCGGGCCCGGCCTGGATCGGACGGAGCCGCCAGGAAAGCGAGTCGCTTCGCGTCACGCGGCCGTTGACAAAGCTCACCTTCTGAGCGCGCGACGCCCCCGAGATCTTGTCGAAGTTCTCGAGCTCGAATCGAGGCTCGAAGCGGACGTCGGACAGGCCGCTCGTCTCGAGAGTGATCGTCAGCGTGGTCGTCTGCCCCAGCCCGATCGACTCGGGTGTGAGGGTCACCGAAGGCGTGATGTGCGCGCCGGCCGCCCGCGCCGGGTGGGGAGACCACCCGGCGGCGAGCGCCACCAGAAGAGATGCGATCGCGGCGTGCCGGCGCCGGCCGATCACCAGTCTTTCCCCTTCTTGGACGACTCACGTGCTCGCTCCGCGGCCTGCTCGCGGCGCTGCTCGCGCTCCAGGTTCTCGACCGCTTCCAGAATGGCGGCGGCTTGCTCGGCCGTCATGTCGGGCTGGTCCTCGAAGTCCTGCTGCTCGTCCTCGTCCGGCTCTTCCTCTCCCTGCGGCTCGTCGGAGGGCTCATCGGCGGGCGATTCGCCCGGCTGCTGCGGCTGCTCCTGCTCGTTGTCCTCCTCGTCGTTTTCTTCCGACGGCTGGTCGTCTGGTTGCTGTTGTTGCTGTTGCTGCTGTTGGAGCCGGCGGAGGGCGACCTCCAGATTGAACTTGGCCTCCGGGTTGTCCGGCGCCGCGCGGAGAGAGGCCTTGTAGGCCTCGATGGCGGCGCCGGGGTCGCCGGCGGCCAGGTGCGCGTTGCCGAGGTTGTAGTGAGCGGTCGGCGCCAGCTCGTCCGAAGAGTTCTCGGCCGCAAAGGACAGAGGCGCCAGCGAGCTCGCGGCGTCGGCTTGCTCCTCAGGCACCAGGAGCTCGGCGGTGCCGGCGTTGAACTGGGCCAGCGGATCGGTGGCCTGGAGACGGCCGGCGGTGCGAAACGGTCGCAGGGCCTCGAGTGGCTGCTCGTTTTCGAGAGCTTCGAGGCCTCGCGCGGTGCGCTCGCGGGCGTTGAATCTCAGCCGGTCGAGCCAGGTCGGCTCCGGCAGCGTGCCTTGTGCCGAAGAACCGGGCTGGACAGCCGGTGGTGCAGGGGGAGCCCCCGGTGGCGGGGGAGTGGCCTGGGGCGCCGGGTCTTGCGGTGTCTGGGCCGCCGCCAGCGAAAAGAACGCCGCCACGCAGAACGCCGTGAGCGTGGCCGTCTGGACGGCCGGGGGCGGGATGCGCCTCATCGCGGGACCTCCGGCCGCAGATCGGTGAAGGGCGAGAGACCCAGAAACAGCGCCAGAGCGCCGACCGACGCGGCCAGCGGCCATTGAAAGCGCTCGGCCTGGAGGTTGAGAACCTCGCCCTCGAAGGTCCGTTTTTCCATTTCGTCGATCGCGGCCACCAGGGGGGTCGGGTCGGCCGTGGCCCGCTCGACCGGGAGAAACAACCCCCCGGTCTCATCGCTCAGCCGGCGCAGCGCCTTCTCATGGAGCTGCGACACCACGATCTGGCCTTCCCGGTCCTGTTTGTACTGCGGGCCGCCGGCGGCGTCGAGGGGGATCGGCGCGCCCTTGGCGGTGCCGACGCCGATCGTGTGGGCGATCACGTGGTTTTCGGACAGCCGCGTCTCGATCGCGTCCCAGCCACCACCGTGGTCTTCGCCGTCCGAGATCACGATCAGGACGCGGTGCCGTTCGCTCTCGGGCGGAAAGAGATCCAGCGCTTGCCGCACCGCTTGCGCGAGGCGAGTCCCCGGTTGGGGCAGGGAGCCGGCGGTGACGGTATCCAACACCAGGTCGATGACCGCCGCGTCGATCGTCAGCGGCGCCAGCACGACCCCCTCGCCTTCCGCCTGGACCAGCGCCACGCGGTGGCCCGGGAGGGCGGACACCATCCGGCGGACAAGGGTCTTGGCGATGTCCATGCGGGACGGCGGCACATCCTGCGCTCGCATCGAGAGTGAGGAGTCGAGAAGAAACACGACGTCGACGCCTTGCCGCTCGATCAACTGCTGACTCATCCCCCAGCGCGGGCGGGCCAGGGCCAGCGCCGCGCCCAGCACCGCGATCGCGAGCAACGCGACAGAGCCCCATAGACGTCCACGACGGAGCTCGATGTGCAGCCGTTCCCACAGACCACGCGCCACCCAGGCCGCCGCGTCGCGAAGCCGCTTGCGCCACACCCAGACGGCGAGCAGCGCGGTAACCGGCGCCAGCGCCGTCAGCCACAGCGCCTGTGGGAAGCCGAAGGTCATGGCTCCACCGTCTGTCCCAGAATCGCCGTCAAGAGAGGGAGCAGCACCAGCGCCAGCCCGCCGGCCGCCAAGGGCGCGAAGGCCTCCTCGTATCGCACATAGCGCTTGATCTCGAGGGGCGTCTTTTCCAGCCGGTCGATCTCGTCGAATACGCCCCGCAGGCTGTCGGGGTCGGTGGCCTCGAAGAAGCGGCCGCCGGTGCGATCGGCGATCTTTCGCAGCAGCTCCTCATCGACCTCGACCTCCACCATCTGTCGAGTGACCTGACGGCGACCGGTGCGCGGGTTGATTTGGGTCAGGGGCACCGGTACGCGGCCGTGGGTTCCGACACCGATGGTGTAGACGCGGATACCCAGCCCCTTGCAGATCGCCGTTGCCGAGAGCGGGTCGATGGCGCCCGAGTTGTTGACCCCGTCGGTGACCAGGATCAGGACGCGCGATTCGGCCTCGCTGTGCTTGAGCCTCGCCGCCGCGTTCGCCAGCGCGACGCCGATCGCGGTGCCATCGGGCAGCGTGTTCAACTCGACCGAGTCGATCAGGAACTCGAGCATCGCGCGGTCGCTGGTCAGCGGGGCGCGGGTGAGTGCCGTGCCCGAAAAAACCACCAGTCCCAGCCGGTCTCCTGTCCGCTGGCGAACAAAGTCCTTGACCACGTCTTTGGCCACCGCCAACCGGTTGCGGGGTTGAAAGTCCTCCGCGCCCATCGAGCCCGAGATGTCGAGAACGATTTCGATGTCGATGCCCTCGGTGAGGCTCTCTTCCCAGGCAAAGCCGATCTGCGGTCGGGCCAGCGCGGTCACCAGCAGCGCAAAGGCCAGCAGCCTGAGATAGAACGGCACGTGGATTCTCCACACACCACGGATCGCGGCGGGGAGACGGCTGTAGGAGAGAGCGCCCGGCGACCGCCGCCGGTGGCGATACCAGACGAGGAGCGGCACGGCCAAAAGCGCCAGGAGCCACAGGGGGTGGGCGAACTGCGGCAACGCGCTCACGCGGCCCGCTCCGTTTCTCGGTCGGTGATCTCCGGATCGGGTGGCCGGAGGTAGCGATCGATCTCGCCGCCCAGGGCGAGAGCTTCTTCCAACCCGGCATCCGGCTCTTGCCGGACACGCCCGGCGGGGGCGAACTCATGGGCGAACTTGACCAGGTCGCTGCGCCGCAACAGACGTTCCACGCGCGACACCGTGGCCGTGGGTACTTCGGCGCCGAGCAAGCGGCGCCGGACTTCGGTGGTCGTGCTCTCGAGCGCCGGGAACGCGAAACAGCGTCCGAGGAACCGGCGCACACACAGGCTCAGACCGGTGTGAAAGGCCACCGGATCCTTCGAGCTCCTCAAACCCTCCAGGTCTTTCGCAAGAGCTTCGAGCGGCGGAATCGCCCGGCTCTCGTCTCCGACGTCGGTCGCACGGCGGCGCGCCAGAAAAAATGCGGCGGCGAGACAGGCAAGAGCCAGCCCCACGACGCTTCGCCAGAAAGTCTCCCCGATGGGCAAGGCGCGAGGTGGTGCGGGCGGACGCGCCTCGGGGTCTTCGACGTCCTGGGGGAGCACCGAGCGGATCTCCAGGACTCGGGGCTCGCTGGTGACGGCGAGCACTTGTTCCGGCAGCGGTACCTCGACGGTCACCGGCGGCAAGGTGACCTCGCCGGTTCGAAAGACGGTGAGAGTGACCTCTTGCCGGAAGCGCGAGCCCCCGAGCTCCTCGACGGGGCCGGTCGCCATCAGCTCCGCCTCACCCCAGGAATCCTCCCAATCCGGGAACACCGGCGGCCCGACGGCCTCGGCGGTCTGGGTAAGAGTCAGCGTGGCGACCACGCGATCGCCGATCTCGGCGGTCGTTGGCCGGATGTCGACGGTTAGCGAAGCGTCCTGGGCGAAGGCGGCTGCTCCGAGCAGCAGAAAGACGGCCAGCCCTAGCAGCCCGTGGTAGAAGTCCAGAGGGTCGCGCGACAAGGTCTTACGGTACAACTGCAAGGCGCGAGGAGGAGTCGATGCGGTGTTATCGTCGACGACGAGCAACGCAGCAGGTGTGCCGTGACCCCTTGTCGCCCTTCGGGTTGCAGACTGTGTAGAGCCATCTGCCTCGTTGCCGCTCCTCGGCGATGCTCCGGCATCGCCTGCGTCGCGGCGCCTTCCATCTGGCCCCACAGAGTCTGCAACGCGACCGTCTCGACTTCTACCACGGGCTGCTAGGTGCGGCATGAGCGGCGCGTTCGCATGGCTCCGGAGGGGACAGCGGCGCCTCATCGCTGGAACCTCTTGCGCCGGCGCTCGAAAAAACCCACCAGCGGGGGGAGGTACGGCCGGTTGGTGCGGAGCTCGATGTGGTCGGCGCCGAGCTTCTTGACCCACAGCCGGAGATCGTCGCGCTCGGCGGCGCGACGGCGGCCGAACTCGCGGAGAAGTCCGCTGCCACGGACCACGCCCAGGCGCCCGTCCTCGGCGTCGCGCAGCACCACCGGTCCCGTGGCCGGGAGCGACAGATCGTTGGGGTCCGCGATCTCCACGACGGTCAGATCGTGTCTCGCGGCGGCCGCCTTGAGCGCGCCGGTAAAGGGGGTCGAGATGAAGTCGGAGATCAAAAACAGCACCGAGCGCTGTTTGAGGTTCTTGATCGCCGCGGTGACCGAACGGTCGAGATCCGTTGGGCCGGCCGATGGTCGCGCCAGGATCTCGCGCACCAGCCGGAGCACATGGCTGCGCCGCCGCTGGGGAGGCAGAAACAGCTCCAGCCGGTCGGATACCAGGGCGGCGCCGACCCGATCTTGATTGCGTAGCGCGGAGAAGGCCAGCAGCGCGGCGATCTCGGCGGCCAGCTCGCGCTTGAGGATGGCGCGCGAGCCAAAGTCGAGGCTGCCGGAGATGTCGACGATCAAAAAGACCGTCAGATCGCGCTCTTCGACAAACTGCTTGACAAACAGATCTCCCATTCGGGCGGTGACATTCCAGTCCACCGACCGGATCGGGTCACCCGGCTGGTACGGACGCACCTCGGAGAACTCGACGCCTCGCCCCTTGAAAACCGAGTGATAGCTTCCCGCCACCCCTTCGTCGACCAGCTTTTTTGTAGAGATCTCGATCCGGCGCACCGCGCGCATCAGCTCCGCCGAGACGGGCCGATTTGCCGCCGCCGGATCGACCCGTGCCTCGGACCGCGAAGCTTGCCGGAAGAGCCTCATTGCCGCGAGGGCCGAGCTAGGGAACCTCGACTTGCTCCAGCAGGCGGCGGACCAGATCGTCGGTGGTGATCTCTTCCGCCTCCGCCTCGTAGGTCGGCACCAGCCGGTGGCGCAGCACGTCGGCGGCGACCTCTTTGACGTCCTCGGGAATGACAAAGCCTCGCCCGCGGACCAGGGCCAGGGCTTTGGCCGCCCTGGCGAGGAACAGCGATGCCCGAGGCGAGGCGCCGAAGGAGATCAGCGGCGCCAGGTCTCTCATGCCGGCGCTCTCGGGGTCGCGGGTGGCGGCCACGAGATCCAGCACATAGCCCTTGATCTTGTTGTCCAGATAGACGGCGTCGCACAACCGTCTCAGGTGCAGCAGGCGGTCGACGCCCAGAATCGCCTGCACGTCGCGGTCGCTCTCGACCAGCATCCGGTCGAGGATCTCTTTTTCCTCTTCGCGTGTGGGATAGCCGATCTTGAGCTTGAGCATAAAGCGATCGACCTGGGCCTCGGCCAGCGGGTAGGTGCCCTCTTGCTCGATCGGGTTTTGGGTCGCCAGCACCATAAATGGCTCATCCAGGTCGTAGCTGGTCTCACCCAGGGTTACCTGACGCTCTTCCATGCTCTCGAGCAGGGCCGACTGCACCTTTGCCGGCGCGCGGTTGATCTCGTCGGCGAGCAGCAAGTTGGTGAACAGCGGTCCCTTGCGGGGCCGGAATTCGCCGTGGCGCTGGTCGTAGATCAGGGTGCCCAGCAGGTCGGCGGGGAGCAGGTCGGGGGTGAACTGAATGCGGCGAAACTGAATCGCCAGCGTCTCGGAGAGGGTCTTGACCGCCAGCGTCTTGGCCAGGCCCGGAACACCCTCGATCAAGAGATGCCCGCGGGCCAGCAGGCCCACCAGCAGGCGATCGATCAGGTATTCCTGGCCGACGATGACTTTGCGGATCTCGTTCTCTACCTCGCGCAGCGTTAGGGTCTCGCGCTCGACTTGCTCGGTCAGGCTCGAAAGGTCGGGCTCCATGGACACACTCTCCTCTTTAGAAGGTTGTGCGGGTGCAAGTGAAATGCCAGGCGAAGGGCCCAAAAAGCCGGCGAAACCGCCGGAAAAACAGGCCATTCCGGTGCCATTCTGACATCGCTCGAAGCGGCACCGCCTGTATGCTCCCGCACGCATGAGTCCACGGCTTCGCAAGCGCCTCGGCCAGCACCACCTGATTCGGCCCGAGGCCTGCGATCCGCTCATCGATTTTTTGCGTCCGGCGGGACGCCGGGTGGTCGAGATCGGGCCGGGCGGTGGCGTGCTGACCGCGCGGCTGCTGGACGCGGGCGCTCGAGTCGACGCGCTCGAGCTCGACCCGGCCTGGGCCTTCGAGCTGGCTCGATTACATCGCCAAGCCGGTCTGCGTCTGGCGGTGGCCGACGCGATGAAAGTAGAGCTTGCTCGGACCTCGGCCGGCTCCCTGATCGCCGGCAACCTGCCCTACCAGATCTCCACCGCGCTGATCGAATCGATTCTGCCGCTCCACGAGGTCTTCCCACGCGCCGGTTTTCTCGTCCAGCGTGAAGTGGCCGATCGGCTGCTCGCCGAGCCCGGCGCCGGTGACTACGGGGCGCTTACCGTGCTGGCCCGGGCCTCGGCCCGGATCACGGACCTCGGCACGGTGCGGCGGGGCGCGTTCCGGCCGCCTCCCAAAGTCGATGGCGCCTTCTTGGGGCTCGAGCTTCAGGCGCCACCGCTCTCCACGGCCGAGATGATGCGGTTCGGGCGGACCGTGCGGCTGGCCTTCTCGCAGCGCCGCAAAATGTTGCGCAACGCGCTGGCCTCCGGGTGGGGGAGGGAGCGCGCCGAAGACGCGCTGGCCGGGGCGGCCATCCCGGCCACCGCCCGCGCCCAAGAGCTCTCACTGGACGACTTCCTGCGGCTCCACCGGGCCGCGCCCAAACCGACTCGCGGCGAAATTCGATAGCGGTCGGGGATCGGTGGCTCCACAAGGGCAGTTTGACCGAGCGCATGGCAATGTCCCGAGGAGTTCTGTGCGACCCGGCACGAGGGAAACCGAGGCGCGACCCGACTGTGTGAGGCGGCGTCGCGGGGCGGCCGGGCCGGAGGGCTCCCGCAGAGCGTAGCGCTCTGGCGAGCTCTGCGGGATACCGGCCCGTAGCCGGGGGTCTCCGCGACGCTGCCAGACCGAAAAAATGCTAAAGTAATGCAGATTTAGGAGCATTTCGCTGAGCCGAGCCACGTCTTCAACCCGCACCGTCCCCAAGCCGCGCCTTTCGCCCGAGAAGGGCTCGGAGCTAGTGGGAATCGTATTTCTGGTGGCGGCGCTGCTGTTGGGCACGGGTTTTCTGAGCTATCACCCGGACGATCCCAGCCTCTTTCATCAAACCACCGAGCCCCGCGCCACCGGCAACTGGATCGGCCCGGTGGGCTCCGAGCTGTCGGCGCTGGCTTTTGGCGTTCTGGGGGTGGCCGCGCTGCTGTTGCCGGCTCTCTTGCTGGTCGCCGCGTGGCGGCGTTTGCGACGCCACGGTTCGGAGCGGATCTTTGGTCGTGGGTTCGGCGGGTTCTTGCTGCTTCTGGCCCTCCCCGGGATGCTCCAGTTGACCCTGGGTGAGATCTCGTGGCGCGGGGTTTCTATCGCGTCAGGGGGAGGGTTGGGTGTGCTGATCGCGGACAACTTCACTGGCGCCCTTGGTTTCGCCGGCGCGCTGTTTGTGCTCCTGGGGACCGTGGTCATCGGATCGGCGCTGGTGATCCAATCCACCCTGGGTGAGTTTCTGGGTCGCGGGACTCACTGGCTCCGCGAAGCCACCGACAAGCTGAGCCTCCTGTGGTCGCGGCGGCGGCACCGCCGTCATCGCGAGCGCTCGCGCCGCCGGGTGGTCGACAAACATCTCCAGCGCGCGGCGGAGAAAAAGAAAAAGCAGAGTCCTGTGCGGCAGGCCCCGGTTGCACCCGAGATCGACCTTCCACTGCGCGTCACCGAAAAAAAAGGCGACGCTCATTTCTCGGTGCGGCGAGTCCGGGCCGAGGCCGCGGAGGCCGAAACCGCGGTGAGCAAGCGACCGGCCCGGTCCAAGGCCAAAGGAGACGCCCCCGCGGCCCAACGCAAGATCTCCTTTCCCGGTGGCCCCAAAGAGGGAGCCGTCCTTCCGCCGCTCAACCTGCTGAACACCGAGGTCAGCGAGCCGGCCGTCCAGGAAAACGAGCTGGTGCGCCTCGGCGAGGCCGTCCGCAGCCGCTGCGCCGAGTTCGGCGTCGAGGGCACGATCGAGGGCATCACGCCGGGCCCGGTGATCACGGTCTACGAGTTTCAGCCGGCGCCGGGCGTCAAGGTGAGCCAGATCGTCAATCTGCAGGACGACCTCGCGCTGGCACTCAAGGCCGAGTCCGTAAGGATCGACCGGCTGCCGGGGCGCTCCACGCTGGGCATCGAGGTCCCCAACAAGGAGCGGGGGATCATTCGTCTGGGTCACCTGCTGTCGCGCGACGAGTTCAGCCGCGCCCGCTCGCCGTTGACCGTGGCGCTGGGGACGACGATTCACGGCGAGCCCTACTTCTCGGACCTGGCGACCATGCCCCATCTGTTGGTGGCGGGAGCGACCGGATCGGGCAAGAGCGTCGGGCTTCAGAGCATGATCACGTCGATCTTGTACAAGGCGCGCCGCGACGAGGTGCAGTTCATCTTCATCGATCCCAAGCGGATCGAGCTGGGCGTCTACAAGAACATTCCGCACCTCAAGGCCGAGGTGGTCGTCGAGCCCAAAAAGGCCTCCAACGCGCTGCGCTGGGCGGTGGCCGAGATGGAGCGGCGCTACCGGCTACTGGCCGAAGTGCACGTGCGCTCGATCGATTTCTACAATCAGGCGATCGGCGATCCGCAGGTGCAGAAGCGGCTGGCGCTGTCCGACGGCGAGTCCGAGATCGACGCCACGGATCTGAATCCGCTGCCCTACTACGTGGTCGTCATCGACGAGTTGGCCGACCTGATGATGGTCAGCTCTTCGGAAGTCGAAGCGTCGATCGCCCGGCTGGCCCAGATGGCCCGCGCCGTCGGGATTCATTTGATCGTCGCCACCCAGCGGCCGTCGGTGGACGTTTTGACGGGAACGATCAAGGCCAACTTCCCGTGCCGGATCTCGTTTGCCACCGCCACCCGGCACGACTCGCGCACCATCCTCGACCAAATCGGGGCCGAGAAGCTCCTGGGCAAGGGCGACATGCTCTTTATGCCGCCCGGAACCTCGCGGGTGATGCGGCTCCACGGCTCCTATGTGAGCGAGCAGGAGACCGCGGGTCTGGTGCGCTGGCTCAAAAAGCGCGGCCAGCCCGAGCTCGATCCGGCGGTGCTCAAGCCGCCGCTGGAAGAAGAGCGTAGCGCCGCCGGAGGCCCCGGCGGCGACGGCGACGAGCTCTTTGACGAGGCCGCGCGTCTGGTGGTCTCGGAGGGGCAGGCCTCGGCGAGCTTTCTCCAGCGGCGGATGCGGATCGGGTTCTCCCGCGCCGCGCGGCTGATCGACATCATGGAGCGTGAGGGCCTGCTCGGTCCCCCGCAGGGCTCCAAGCCGCGCGAGGTCCTGGTCAAGCCCGACTACTTCGAAGAGATGGACCGCGAGAAGGCGTACAGCGCCTGAAGCGCCGGCCTCCCAGCTTCAGCACAGGCTCCACTGTTGTAGGGGCGGGGCTTGCCCCCGCCCGAGAACGGCCGCCCGCCCCTGGCGGCCGTTCCTATGGGGTATCGGTATCGGTATCGGTATGGCTGCGGAGCGGCCACGGGAGCTGAACGAGGAGCGCGCCCGCCACCGCCAGTAGAAGCCCGAATCCCTCCTGCATATCGATCGACTCGCCGAGAAAGATCCAGGCGAGGATTGCGATCTGGACGAGCATGGTGTTGTTGATGAGGCTCGACTCGATCGCGGTCAGGCGGCGCAGGGTGTGGTTCCAGAGGGTGAAGGCCAGGGCCGTGTTGACGGCCGCAAGCCACAACACGATGCCCCAGCCGGAAGCGTCCAACGTTGGAACGCCCTCCACAATCAGGCCGGTGACGAGGAGAAGCAGCGATCCGACTCCCATGCTCACCACGGTGACGACCAACGGATGGAGGCGCTCCTTTCGGTTGACCGAGCGACCCAAGACGGCTCCGCAGGAGTTGGCCAGCATCCCCACGACGGCGACTGCCAGGCCGATAGTGCTGAGCAGCGCGTCCACCGGCAGGAAGTAGATCAGCGCACCGAGCAGGAAGAGTGCCACGCCGGCCCATTGCAATCCGGTCAGCCGCTCACTCAGGAATATCGCTCCGAGGAGTGCCACCACTGCGGGTGAGAAGCTCAGGACCAGGCTGAGCATCACGGCGGGGAGAAAGGCCAGGGCCACAAACTGCGCGCCCTGGGTGAGCGTGTAGAAGACGACGCCCAGCAACGAAAGCCGCAGCCAATCCGTGCGGGTCAGCGCGCGCAGCTCGGCCCTCAGCGTGGGCCGCGCCAGCAGCGCCGGCGCCAGAAAAAGGAAGGCCAGGGCGTAGCGCGTTCCGGCAAAGCCGATGGCCGGTATCTCCCGGAGACCAAGCTTGATCAGGACCCACGACGTAGACCAGAGAAAGGTCACAAAAAGGGCTTGAAGAATGGGTGCCGGGTGAGAGTGTCGAGAGCGGGTCACGGGGTTTCCTATCGATCCAGACACGGCAAGACTATGCGTAGCTGCGAAAAGGGTGTCGTCTGTCCCGCGTGCCGCGTTATCGTGAGCCGGTGAGCGGCCCCGGCCCCATCCTCTTCTTTGGCACGCCCGAGTTTGCCGTGCCGACGCTCGACGCGCTGTGCGAGGAGGGCTGGGCACCCGCCCTCGTCGTCACGCAGCCGTCGCGGCCGGTCGGTCGGGGCAGACGGGTGGCGTCGCCGCCGGTGGCCCGGCGCGCCGCCGAGCTCGGCCTCGAGGTCGAGCAGGTACAGAAGGTGCGGTCGAGCCGGTTTATCGACCGGATGGAGACGCTTGAGCCATGGGCCGGTGTGGTGGTGGCCTTTGGTCAGATCTTTCCGCCGAGGCTCCTCGCAACTCCCGCGGTCGGCTGCATCAACCTCCACGCATCGCTTCTCCCGGCCTACCGCGGCGCCGCCCCGATCCAGGCCGCGGTGGCCGCGGGCGAGACGGTCACGGGGGTCAGCACTATGCGGATGACCGCCGGTCTCGACTCGGGGCCGATCCTGCTGCAGCGCGAGGTCGAGATCGGCGCGCACGAGACGACGGTGGATCTGGCGCCGCGGTTGGCGGCGGTCGGAGCGGGACTCATGATCGAGACGCTTCGGGGTCTGGCGGCGGGCTCGATTGCGGAGCGCCCGCAAGACGATTCGTTGGCGACGTTTGCGCCGCGACTCGAGAAGGGCGACGGCGAGATCGATTGGTCGCTCGAAGCCGGCGCGATCTACGATCGCTTTCGCGCCTTTCAGCCGTGGCCGGGTCTCAGAACTCGGTTGGCGGAAGAGGCGATCAAGGTCGTCGAGTGCCGCCCGGCGAGCGGGTCCGGCATTGGGGAGCCGGGCGAGATCGTCGCGGTCGAACGGTCGATCCGCGTGGCCTGTGGCGGGGAGACGCTTTTGGATCTGGAGATCCTCCAGCGTCCGGGCCGGCGTTCCCTGGACGCCCCGACGTTTGCCCACGGCGAGAGGCTGGAGAAGGGCGATCGGTTCGGGATCGCGTCTACCGGTGATCCGTGAGCGCGCACGGGAGCAAACGCCCCGGTGCCTCAGCGCGTGGTCGGGCGTCGAGGGCCTTCGACCGCATTCTCGACTCGCGCTCGCCCGCGGGTCGGTTTCTCGATGAGCTGGCGCTCGACGACGACAGGGACCGTCGCCTCGCGCGTGAGCTCGTTCTGGGGACGCTGAGGTGGCTGCGCCGGGTCGACTGGGTGATCGAGTCGGCGGCCCGGCGACCGGTCGGTGAGATCGACCGCGAGATCCTCACGCCTCTGCGTCTGGGGGTCTACCAACTGCTTTTTCTCGACCGCGTCCCCGCCCACGCGGCAGTGGACGAGGCCGTGCGGGACGCTCGGAGCCGCGGCTGCCGGCGGGGCGCCGAGGGCCTCGTCAACGCGGTGATGCGGCGGGTCTCGGAGCGCCGCGGGCTCGAAGCCTGGCCGGTGGAGCATCGTGATCCAGTCGTCAGGGCGGCCATCGAGGAGAGTCACCCCGACTTCCTGGTGGAGCGCTGGGTCGAGAGGCTTGGCGTCGAGCGAACTCGGGACCTGCTCGCGGCCAACAACCGGCGCCGTCCTCCCCAATTGCTGTGTCTCGAAGAGCCCGCCGATGTCGAGCGCGAGCTCGAACGGCGTGGTCTTCGTGTCGAGCGGTCGGGGCTCGCGCCCCGCGGATTGAGCGTCCTGGAAGGTGATCCGATCGCGACGCCGGAGTTCGAGCGGGGAGCCGTGTATTTCCAGGATGTGGCCAGCCAGGCGGCGGCGCTGGTGCCTCTCCCGAGCCCGGGCGAGCGTGTCCTGGACGCGGCGGCGGCGCCGGGCGGAAAGTCGTTCTCGCTACTGGCCACCGAGCGGTCGGTGCGACTCACGGCGATCGACCGTTCGCCGGCCCGCATCGGAACACTCCGCGCCAATCAGCGCCGGCTCCACCGGCGGGAGCCGGTCATCGTGGCCGACGCGAGCGTGCCTCCTTTTGGGGCGCGGTTCGATCGGGTGATGGCCGACCTTCCCTGCTCGGGAACGGGAACGCTGGCGCGACACCCGGAGCTCAAATGGCGGATCAGCCAGAGCGAGCTCGCCCGGCTGGCCGACGACGGCCTCCGGCTCCTCGGCGGTCTGGCGGACTGCGTCCGGCCCGGCGGTCTTCTGATCGCGATCACTTGCTCGATCGAGCCCGAGGAGAACGACGGCGTCATCGCCCGGCTGCGAGAACGGCGACCTGACCTGTCGCCGGTCCCGCTCGATGGCCGGCTGGCGCCCGGGAGCGCGCCGTACGTTGCCGGCGAGGGCAAGTGGCAGGTTCTTCCCGCGAACGGAAACGATGGCTTTACCGTCCACGTGCTGCAACGGGCGTCCACCGCGCCCGCCGTCTGACCGCGGTACTCAGCGGACGTTTCGGTACAACCGCGCCAGACGGTGCGGAGAGACCCGCGCGAAATAGAGCAGCCAGATCAGCCAGTTAGTCGCCACCGTTCTCACCGTGCCACGCTTCTCGAACCGCCGGGCCGAAGTCGTCACGGGGGACTCGATCAGCGCGATTTCGCCGTGCCGCTTGAGCCGGCGGATGAAGTCCAAGTCTTCCAGGATCGGCCAATCGCGAAACCCGCCGGTCTCTTCGAAGGCCTGCCGGGTGACGAACTGGGCCTGGTCGCCCAGCGGGCACCGGGTCCAGCGGGTTCGCAGGTTGATCAACCGGGCGCCCAGCCGGCGGATCGGACGATTGGAGTCAAAGCGCACCAAAAAACCTCCTCCGACGGCTCCGGCCTCGATGGACTTGCGAATGCCATCGATGGCTCCCGGGGGGAGAGAAGTGTCGGCGTGAAGAAAAATCAGCAGGTCGGCGTCGGTCGCGCGCGCTCCGCGGTCGAGCTGGGCTCCTCGCCCCGCCGATCCCCGGACGACTCGGGCGCCGAACCGGCGAGCGTGCTCGCGGGTGCGATCGGTCGATCCGCCGTCGCTCACGATGACGTCGTCGGCGGTCGTCGCGACCGCGGACAGGCACCGGCCGATGGCTTCTTCCTCGTCGAGGGTGGGGATGACGAGGGCGGTTTTTGGGGCAGCCAAAGCGACAAGATACTACCCCCTGTCTGGTACTGTCGTTCGGACGTCGGAACGCGCGGGCGCATGGCAAAAGAAACGACCGGATCCACCGATTTCAGCCATCTCGATGCGGAAGGCCGGGCGAGCATGGTGGATGTTTCGGGGAAGCCCTTGACCCGCCGGGTGGCCGAAGCGTCGTGCAAGGTACTGCTCGGCGCGGAGACCGTCGGCCGGCTATCCAGCCTTCCCAAGGGCGATGCCCACGCGGTGGCGCGCATCGCCGGCATCCAGGCGGCCAAACGAACCGGTGAGTGGATCCCGCTGGCCCATCCGCTGGCCCCCGAGGACGTCGAGGTCGTCCTCCGTGAGACCGCCGACGGCGTCGAGGTCAAGAGCCGTGTGGTCGTCACCGCGCGAACCGGGGCCGAGATGGAGGCGCTGGTGGCCTGCGCCGGGGCGGCATTGGCGCTCTACGACATGGTCAAGGCGGTCGAGCGCGGAGCGGTGATCACCGATCTGCAGCTGGAGGCCAAGACCGGGGGCACCCGGGGCGATTTTCGGCGCGGCTCGGAATGATCCGCACCGGTCTCGACAGGCTGCTCGACGAGCCCCGAGCCCTGGCCGGCCGCCACTACGCGATCCTGGCGCACGGCGCCTCGGTTTCGGCGGATCTGGTCCCCATCCACCTCGCGCTGACCAGGCTCCAAGCGGAGAGGCCGAAGTTTCTGCTCGGGCCCGAGCACGGCTACTACGGGGTCGAGCAGGACATGATTCCGTCGGCCAACGAGTCGGATCCGTGGACCGGTCTGCCCGTGGTGTCGCTCTATGGCGACTCGATCGACACGCTGCGGCCGGACCGGGCGATCTTTGAAGACATCGACTTGCTGGTAATCGACCTTCAGGACGTCGGCAGCCGGTATTACACCTACGCTGCGACTGCGGTCTGGTCGGCCGAGGCGGCGCTTGCCGCCGGCTGCGAAGTCTGGGTACTCGACCGGCCCAACCCTCTGGGGGGTGTCGAGATCGAGGGCAACCGCCGGCGGCAAGGGTATGAGTCGTTTATCGGCGCGTTCGAGATCCCGGTGCGACACGGTCTGACGGTGGGAGAGCTGGTGCGCCGGGAGCTGGCGCGGGGTGGGGAGCCGCCGTCCGGTCTGCGGGTCTGGGAGCTCGAGGGCTGGAGCCGCGAGATGACCTGGCGCGATTGGCGCCGCTCATGGGTCGCCCCGTCGCCCAACATCCCCACAGGGTCGACCACCGAGGTGTTTCCCGGGGGCTGTCTGGTCGAGGCCACCGAGGTCTCCGAGGGGCGCGGCACTACCCGGCCGTTCGAGCTTCTCGGCGCGCCGTTCTGCGAGCCCACCGCGCTGGCCGACCGGCTCAACGAGCTCGCGCTCCCCGGCTGCTGTTTTCTTCCGACCTACTTCAAGCCGCAGTTTCAGAAACACTCGGGGCAGGTGTGTGGCGGCATCCAGTGGGCGGTGACCGAGCCCGACACGCACCGCCCCTACCGAACCGGGGTCGAGATCGTGCGTCTGCTGTGCGAGCTGGGAGGAGACGATTTCGAGTGGCGCCGAGCGGCCTATGAGTTCGAGAGCGACCGACCGGCGATCGATCTGCTGAGCGGCGACAATCAGTTGCGGCGCGCCCTGGAGGGCCGCGGCGATCTCGAAGCCTGGCTTTCTACCTGGGACGAGGACGAGGCCGAGTTCCGCCGCCAGCGGAGGGCGTACTTGCTCTACCCGGAAGGGCCGGGCGGGTGAGGCCGGCCCGACGTGGATCGCGGCGCGTCCAGCTTTTGCGGGTCGAAGCCGACGCGCCGGCGTTTACCCCGTTGATCGCGGCGGTCCAGGAAGCCGGGCTGCGCGTCGGGTGGCTCGTGCTGTCAGCCGATCGGCCCCCCGCGGATCTCGAAGAGGCGGCGGCGAGCGGGGTCCTTCGCGCCGTGGCGGTCGGAGACGGCAGCACCACCGCGGTCAAGCGTCTGCGCGGCGCTCCGGTGCTCGACGACCTTTTGCGCGAGCATTTCTCGGGATGCCGGCTGGTTCTCGTGCGGGCCCGGGAAGGGGAGGTCGAGGCGCCGGAGCTCGAGCCGGCCGGCGAGGGTCGGTGGCGCCTCACCGGCGCCGCCGGCCGACCGGCGCAGATGACGAGCGAGGAGATCGTGCGGCGGCTTCGGAGCCGGTTTCTGCTCCGGACGGTGACGATCAAATGACGCGACCGATCCGCTATTTTTTCCCCGGACCGGTCTGGGTTCCCGAAGACACCCGGCAGGCGATGGCCGCGCCCATCGTGCCCCATCGCTCGGCCGAGTTTCTCGAGCTCTACGCGTCGCTCCAGCCCCGGCTGCGGGCGCTCTTTCGCACCCGGCAGGACGTGCTGACGGCGACCGGCAGCTCGACCCTGGTGATGGAAGCGGCGGTCGCCTCGATGGCCGACGGGCCGGTGCTCCATCTCGCCGGGGGCGCTTTCTCCGAGCGCTGGCACGCCATCTCGCTGGCTTCCGGCGTGGAGGCCGACCGGTTGGACTTCGAGTGGGGGACGGCGGTCGATCCCGACCGGGTCGAGAAGGCACTGGACACGCGGGACTACGCTGCGGTCACCGTCGTGCATAACGAGACCTCCACCGGGGTGATGAATCCCCTTGCCGAGATCGCCCGCGTGGTGCGGGAGAAAAGCGACGCCCTGGTCCTGGTGGATGCGGTGTCTTCGCTCGGCGGCGCCCCGGTCGAAACCGACGCATGGGAACTCGATTTCGTGGTCACCGGCTCGCAAAAAGCGCTGGCGGCGCCCCCCGGTCTGGCGCTCTTTACGCTCTCGGAACGGGCCGCGGCTCGCGCGCGGGCCAAGCCAAACCGCGGCTTCTACACCGATGTCGTGCGCTATCTCGACAAACACCGGGCCGGTGGAACGATCACGACCGCCGCCGTGCCGCTTTTCTATGCTCTCGGGCGCCAGCTCGAACGGATCGAATCGGAAGGCCTGGAGCGGCGGTGGGAGCGGCATCGTCGGTTGGCGGAGCGCTCCGTGGCGTGGGCCGGCCCGGCCGGTTTCGAGTATGCTTCCGAGGCGGCGGCGCGCTCCTGGACCGTCAGTTGTCTGCGTCCGCCGGCGGCCATCGCCGCGGCAACGCTGGTCGGTTCGCTGGCGGCGCGGGGGTACCGGGTCGCGAGCGGCTATGGGCGCTGGAAGTCGAGCACGTTTCGAATCGGCCACATGGGCGAGATCGGTCTCGACGACCTCGACGCCCTTCTTGAAGTTATCGACCAGATCGTCTCCACTTTTTGAGCCTTCCGTAGTTCGATGTATCGCATCCTGGTAGCCGACCCTCTCGACGAGTCGGGGTTGGAGGTTCTCCGCTCGCGTGGCGCCGAGGTCGAGCTCCTGGCCGACGAGGACCGGCCGCGGCTGGGCGAGCTGGTGGCCGGGTTCGACGCCCTGATCGTACGCAGCCGGACCAAGGTCACCACCGACCTCTTGGATGGCGCGGACGGCTCGCTCAAGGTCGTCGGCCGCGCCGGCATCGGGGTCGACAACGTGGACGTGGCCGCGGCGACCGACCGCGGCATCCTGGTGGTCAACGCGCCGACCGCCAACCTGATCTCGGCAACCGAGCACACCTTCGCCCTGATGCTGGCGCTGGCGCGCAACGTGCCCGCCGCGGTGGCCTCGATCGAGTCGGGCGAGTGGGACCGCAAGCGTTTTGTCGGTCGCGAGCTCGACGGCAAGACGATCGGAATCGTCGGTCTGGGCCGCATCGGGCAAGCCGTGGCCCACCGAGCGCGGGCCTTTGGCATGAGGGTACTCGCCCACGACCCGTACCTCGATCCGGCGGTGGCGCGGCGCTTCGAGATCGAGCTCCTCGAGCTGGACGAGCTGATCCCTCAGGCCGACATCCTGACGCTCCATCTGCCGCTGACCGACGGCACCCGCAACCTGATCGATGTCGACCGCGTGGCCGCGATGAAGGAAGGCGCGCTGCTGATCAACTGCGCCCGTGGTGGCATCCTGGACGAGAAGGCGCTGCTCGAAGCCCTGGAATCGGGGCGTCTGGCGGGTGCCGGGCTGGATGTCTTTGCCGAGGAGCCGCCGGGCGATCTGGCCCTGGCGCGTCACCCGCGGGTGGTGGCGACGCCCCACATCGGAGCCCAGACGCGCGAGGCCCAGGAGCGTGTCGCCACCCAGACCGCGCGCATGGTGCTGGACGCTCTGGACGGCTCGCTCACGGTGACCGCGGTCAACCTGCCGTTCAGCTCGGCGGGCAAGCGGGGCGAGCCGTTTCTGGCCCTCGGCGAGCAGCTCGGCAAGCTTGCCAGTGGCTTGCTGGGCGGGAGCCTGCGCCGGCTGCAAATCGATTTGTGGAGCCTCGACGAAGAGCTGCGTGTGCCGGTCGCGGTGGCGGCGGTGAAAGGCGCGATGAGTCCCTTTCTGGGCGAAGCCGTCAACTTTGTCAATGCCGAGCGAGTGGCCGAGGAACGGGGCCTGGAGGTGGTGCGCTCGACCCACACTCAGGCGGGTGAGTACCCCCATCTGGTGGGGGTAAGGCTCGAAGGGGAGCAGGGTACGGTGTCCCTGGCGGGGACGGTGTTTGGGTCGAGCGATCTGCGGGTGGTGCGCTTGGAAGACTATCGGCTCGAGTTTCAGCCCAAGGGACGGCTTTTGTTGATTCGCAACCGCGACGTGCCGGGGGTGGTGGGGAAGCTCGGTACATTGCTCGGTGCGGCGGGCGCGAACATCGCCGACATTCACCTTTCCCGGGAGCCCGGCGGCGGCGACGCGCTGGCGGTCATCCGGCTGGACCAGACCCCCGGGGAGAGCGTGCTGGCCGATCTGAGCGCGATCGAAGAGGTGGATCGCGTCCGGCTGGTCGATCTGGGGAGTCCGTAGGCATGAAGGTCGGGCTGGTTTTTGGCGGCCGGAGCGTCGAGCATCAGGTCTCTGTGCGGTCGGCGCGAACCGTCGGTGAGGCTCTGAATGCTGCCGGCTACGAAGTCGTCCCCCTGGGGATCGGCCCCGACGGCGGCTGGCTCCCCCGCAAAATGGCCGAGCGCGCCCTGGCCGGGGAGATCGACTTCCTGCCCGAGGCCGGCAGGCGGGTCGTCTCGACCCTGAGCGAGTTGATCGACAGCGGAGCCGAGGTGCTGTTTCCCACGCTTCACGGCACCTGGGGCGAGGACGGCACGTTCCAGGGCCTGTGCGAGATGGCGGACCTGCCTTATGTGGGCGCGGGCGTCATGGCCAGCGCGGTGACCATGGACAAGCTGCTGACCAAGAGGGTTTGGGAAGCCGCCGGGATCCCGGTGGTCGACTACGAGCCGGTCGGGGCGGAGGAGTTCGAGACCTCACCCAACGGTGTTCTCGAGCGGGCCGCCAGGCTGGGATGGCCGGTCTTTGTCAAACCGTCGGTCGGCGGCTCGAGTGTCGGTGTGGCGCGAGCGCGGGACCGGGATGAGCTGCGGACGGCGCTCCGGCTGGCCCTCGAGCTCGACGACAACGCGGTGGTCGAGCGGAGTGTCGAAGGCCTGGAGCTCGAGTGCCCGGTGCTGGGCTACCCGCGGCTCGAGGCCGCGGCGATCGGCGAGATCCGGCCCGGGCGTGACTTCTACGACTACGCCGACAAGTACCTCGAAGACGGTGCCGAGCTCGTGGTCCCCGCCGAACTCGAGCCCGTGCTCGCGGACCGGCTGCGCGCCCTGGCGGTCGAGGCGTTTGCGGTCGTCGGGGGAAGCGGCATGGCGCGGGTGGACTTTTTGCTCGAGCCGCCCGACCGTCCCTTTGTCAACGAGGTCAACACCATCCCCGGCTTTACCTCGATCTCGCTCTACCCCTTGCTGTGGAACGAGGTGGGGGTCTCGACCCCCGCGCTGGTACGGCGGCTGGTGGAGTCGGCGGTCCGGCGGCATCGAGATCGCGCGCGGATCGATCGAAGGATCAAGAGCTGGCTCGCCGAGTTGGGTGGAGCCTGAACTTTTCACCAGCGTCCGGCCCGAAGGTCGGAAATGCCTGAATCTACTGCGTTGCGCTCCGTCGGGCTCCTCGACGTAGCTACGGCTACGCCTGCGTCGCCCTCAGTCGCAAGCCTTGTATCTTCAGGCATTTGCGCCCTTCTGACTCGAACGCCGGTGAGAAGTTCAGGCTAAGGACCCTAATTCGGGGATAGTCCCCGAATTAATCCGAAAGCACCACCGCCTCGAAACCCGCCTTCCTGAAGTCGCGGCGGGCGCGGTCGGCTGTCTTGCGGCTTTTGAATGGCCCCAGCTCGACCAGAAAGACGTCCCCGGCGAGCCGGACGCGGAGCCGTTTTCTGACCCGGCGCGCGTCTTCCCAGAGTCTCTCCGCCCGGTGCCCCTCCCGAAAGGCGCCGAGCTGTACTCGAAAGGAAGCCGGCTGTTGCCGTGCGTCCGCAGTGTGGCCGGATCGATACCGTCGCTCGGCCTTGGTGCTCTGGCGGACCACTCGTAGCGTGACCCGCGCGGTTCCCGGACCCAGCATCTCGATCCTCTCGGCCGCCGCGCGCGAGAGGTCTATCACCCGTCCGCGTACAAACGGTCCGCGGTCGTTGATCCGAACCTGGACCTTTTTGCCGTTGTCCCGGTTGGTGACCACGACCCGGGTGTTGAACGGCAGCTTTTTGTGTGCCGCGGTCAGCGCGTTCATGTCGTAGACCTCGCCGTTGGCGGTGAGCTTGCCGTCAAAGCCCGGGCCGTACCAGGAAGCGATGCCCTTCTGGGTGAAGCCGCGCCGGCCCGCCTCGGCGGTGCCGCCGGTGGCACAGGCCGTGGCGAGCGCGGCCGCGAGCGACGCCAGGAGGGCTCGGCGCACGTCCGCCGCCTCTATTGCGAGCGGTAGTTGACAAATTGCATGTCGATGCCGAAATCCCGCTCCTTGAGCAGCGCGATCACTTCCTGCAGCTTGTCGCGGTCCTTGCCCGAGACGCGCACCATGTCGTCGTGAATCGACGCCTGGACCTTGAGTTTGGCGTTCTTGACCAGCTTGACGATCTCGCGGGCCTTGTCGGTCGGGATCCCGCGCTGCAGCGTCACGGTTTGCCGCGCCGAGCCCTTGGCCGCCGGCTCGATCGTGCCGTGGTCGAGTGCCTTGAGCGACACGCCCCGGCGGACCAGTTTCTGCTGCAGGATCTGATCGACCGCCTTGAGCTTGAATTCGTCGACCGACGCGAGCTCGAGACGTGAGTCCTTCTCGTTGAGCTCGATGCTCGAGTGGGTGCCCTTGAGATCGAAGCGTTGGTGGACTTCCTTCATCGCCTGGTTGACGGCGTTTTTGACCTCGGCCAGATCCACCTCTGACACGACGTCGAACGAGTTCTGTTTTGCCATTTTCGGGAAGTCTCCTAAACGAAATATCTCTAGACCTTGAGCTTTACGGGCTCCTCGTGAATCCGTAGCACGCTTTGCGGCAAGCCGGCCAGAAATTCGTCCACCTGCTCGGCCGAGCGCCCGGTAAACCGTTCGGCGTCGAGAAAGGCGTCGACCTCTTCGCGGTCGAGTGGAAAATCGGGGTCGGCGGCCAGCCGCTCGACCAGCGGGTTCTCCTCGCCCCGCTCGACCGCCTGGTGGGCCTCGAGGCTCAGAACCCGGAGCTTCTCGTGGAGCTCCTGCCGGTCGCCGCCGCGTTTGCCCGCCTCCATCAGCAGGGTCTCGGTGGCCATAAAGGGCAGCTCGCGGCGGACCAGGGTGGCGGTGGCGTTCTCCCGCACGGTCAGCCCGGAGGCGACATCGGCCGCCACCAGAAGCACGGCGTCGGCGGTCAGAAACGAGTCCGCCAGGACCAGCCGGCGGTTGGCCGAGTCGTCGAGACTGCGTTCCAGCCATTGCACCGCGGTATTGAGCGGGCCGTTCTGCGCGTCGGTCAGTAGCCGCCGCGCCAGCGCGCACATCCGTTCGCTGCGGATGGGGTTGCGCTTGTAGGCCATCGCCGAGGAGCCGACCTGGGTTTCCTCGAACGGCTCCGAGAGCACGCCGAGACCCTGGAGAAGACGAACATCGGTCCCCAGCTTGTGACAGCTCTCGGCGACACCCGCCAGGACACCCAGCACGCGCGAGTCCTGTTTGCGGGGGTAGGTCTGGCCGGTCACCGGCCAGCTCGCCGAAAACCCCAGCCGCGCGGCGATCCGCCGGTCGAGCTCGCGGACCTTCTCGTGGTCGCCGTCGAAGAGGGTCAGAAAGCTCGCCTGGGTGCCGGTGGTGCCCTTGGCGCCGCGGCACTGGAGCTCCGAGCGCATCCGTTCGAGCTCGCCCCAGTCGACGAATAGATCCTGGGTCCAGAGACAGGCGCGTTTGCCCACCGTGGTGAGCTGCGCCGGCTGCAGATGGGTGTAGGCGAGCGTCGGGATGGCGCGGTGGCGGCGCGCGAAACGGGCCAGATAGGCGATCGTCGCGGCGGTCCTCTTTGCGATCAGCTCGAGAGCCGAACGGAG
This sequence comes from Candidatus Multivoradales bacterium, assembly GCA_965224065.1. Lineage (GTDB taxonomy): Bacteria > Acidobacteriota > Thermoanaerobaculia > Multivoradales > JAHEKO01 > JAOTZA01. Next base: position 999,216 of record CBDCYF010000005.1, on the reverse strand, counting down.
GATGAGCGCGTCGGTGTTGTCGGTGATAAAGGCGCTGGTGGCCCCCATGTGCAGGACACCGCCGGCCTCCCCGGCCTGTTCGGCGAAATGACGCAGATGCGCGACCACGTCGTGCCGGGTCTGGCTCTCGATCTCGGCGACCCTTTCAAGGTCCAAGTCGCCGGCGGCGCGTTGCAGGCGCTCGATCTGCTCGCCGGTGATCGCCAGACCGAGCTCCTTTTGTTCCTCGGCCAGGGCGATCCATAGTTCACGCCACAGCCCGTAGCGGTGACGGGCGGAGAACAGTGCCGCCATTTCGCCCGACGCGTAGCGCTCGTGGAGGGGATTCTGTGGGCGACTCGGGGGTGACATCCGGATCGATGTTATACCTGTCCCGCGGGTGTTCGCCGCGTTAGACTCCCAGTCTTTCAAGCGGGACACCAGACGTCATGAGCATCAAAGTCTTTTCCGAGATCGGTCGCCTCCGGCGAGTGCTGCTGCACCGGCCGGGGTTGGAGATCGACTGGATGGTCCCGAGCATGATGGGCCAGTTGCTCTTTGACGACATTCTCTATGGTGACCAGGCGCGGGCCGAGCACGAACGGTTTGCCGACGTGTTGCGGGTGGCCGGCGTCGAGACGCTCTACGCTCAGGATCTTCTGGCCGAGGTGCTCGAGGCCCCCGAGGTGCGCTCGGAGCTGTGCGCGCGCCTCGAGACCGATGGAGACCTGGCTCCGGGGTGCCGCGGCCAGCTCGAGGAGATGTCGGCTGGGGATCTCGCGGCGGCGGCGATCTGCGGTCTGCGCAACCCCGAGGGCTACCAGAGCACGGAGACGCGGCTCTATGACCTGGCTCCGGTTCCCAACTACTTTTTCCAGCGCGATCCCCATTTCCTGGTCGGCGAGCGGGTGTTCCTCTCTTCGATGGCCACCGACGCCCGGCGGCGCGAGCCGCTGGTCTCGGAGATGATTTTCCGCCATCATCCGGATCTGGCGTGCGCGAGCCGGCCGTTTTCGATCGCGGCCGGCGACCCCGAGGCGCGCTATCCGACCGGTGGCGACACGCCGTGTCTCGAGGGCGGCGACGTCCTGGTGGCCAACGCCGAGACCTTGCTGGTCGGGGTGAGCCAGCGGACCAACCGCCGCGGCGTCGAGCGGCTGGCCGAGTACCTGCGGCGCGAGGAGACCTCGTTTCGGCAGTTGATCCTCGTCGATCTCCCGACCCAGCGGACCTACATGCACCTCGATACCGTGTTCACCCTCGTTGACGAGGGTTTGTGCCTGGCGTTTCTGCCGGTGATCCAGCCGCGCCGGCGGCTATCGGCGCAGGCCTTTTGGGTCGACCTCGGGGCCAAGAACCTGAGCTTCTCGCTGCGGCCCTCGGTTCTCGAAGCGATCGCCGAGGCGGGTTTGGATCTCGAACCGATCCCGTGCGGGGCTTCTCAGGACGTGCTCGAACAGGCGCGCGAACAGTGGACCGACGGCGCCAACGCCTTCACGGTCTCGCCCGGGCTGATCCTGCTGTACCGCCGCAACCGGCGAACCCTCGACGAGCTCTCCAGCCGCGGATGGAACGTGGTCGATGAAGAGGAGATTCTGAGCGGGCGCCGGCAGATCCGCGAGGGCGAGCAAACCGTCATCACGGTGCTCGGCAACGAGCTGTCGCGGGCGCGCGGCGGACCCCGCTGTATGACCATGCCGCTCGAGCGTGAGGCCTGACGGGTAGCGGAGACTCAAGCGGGGCTCAAGGAGAGGCGAGCGATGTGGAAGAAGGACTTGATCTCGATCCACGATCTGGAGGCGGACGACGTCGCCGGGCTCTTCGAGCTCGCCGGCAAGGTCAAGAACGACCCGGCCGCGTATCGGACGCGGCTCGCCGGGCAGACCCTTGGGTTGATCTTCCAGAAGTCTTCGACCCGCACGCGGGTGAGCTTTGAGGTCGGGATGTTCCAGCTCGGCGGACACGCTCTGTTTTTGTCGTCGCGGGACATCCAGCTCGGGCGGGGGGAGTCCATCGAGGACACCGCCAAAGTGCTGTCACGCTACGTGGACGGCGTGATGGCTCGGACCTATGCCCATCGGGACGTGGTCGATCTGGCGCGGTTTGGAACCATCCCGGTTATCAACGGTCTGACCGACGAGCTGCACCCGTGTCAGGCCCTGGCCGACTACTTCACCCTGCACGAGATCTTCGACGATCTCGCCGGCCGCCGGGTCGCCTATGTGGGCGACGGCAACAACATGGCCCATTCCCTGATGCTCGGTGCCCCCAAGGTGGGGATCGACATCGCGATGGCTTCACCTTCCGGCTACACGGTCTCGGACGGCTATGCGGCCCGGGCCCGCGAGGCGGCGGAGCAGGCGGGAACCCGAATCGAGCTGACACACGATCCGCGCGAGGCGGTCGACGGAGCCAGCGCCGTCTTTACCGACGTGTGGGCGTCGATGGGGCAGGAAGAGGAGGCCGAAAAAAGGCTCCGGGCCTTCGAGGGCTTCACCGTGGATTCCGCCCTGATGGCGGTGGCTCGACCCGAGGCGGTGTTTCTGCATTGCCTTCCGGCGCACCGGGGCGAAGAAGTCGCGGCCGAAGTCGCCGACGGGCCCCAGAGTCGCATCTTCGACGAGGCGGAAAATCGCCTCCACGTCCAGAAGGCGATCCTGATCCAGTTGATGGCGCCTTAATTCGGGGACAGTCCCCGAATTACTTCAACCGTTCGAGCAGAGCGCGCCAGGCGCGGCCGCGATGGCCGATGCGGTCCTTGGTCTCGGGTCCCAGCTCGGCGTAGGTTCTTGTCGAGCCGTCGGGCTGGAAGATGGGATCCCAGCCAAAACCGAGCTCACCCCGGGCCGGGAGCACCAGCTGGCCTCGAGTGCGGCCAAAGGCCGTGACGGTGGTTTCCGCGTCGCGGTAGAGAAGCGCGCAGACCGCCGTCGCCCCCGCGTCGCCCTGGGATTGGGCGAGCCGGGCGATCCCTTCCGGGCCGACGGCTTCGAGCAGCCACTTGACCAGCGGTCCGGGGAACCCGTTGAGCGCCTCGAGCTCGAGCCCGGTGTCCTCGACGATCAGCGGCCGCCCCAGCGCCTGCCACGCGGCCTCGGCCTTGGCCTCGAGGACGGCGACCGGATCCAGGCCCTGGATCTCGGGAAGATCCGGCAGATCGGGGTAAGCATCGCTCTCGGGCTCCGCCGACGCCAGGTCGAAGCCCAGGATCCTCCGGGCCTCCAGGATCTTGTTGGAGTTGCCGGTGACCAGGACCGCGCGCGCCAAGCGCTCGGTCACTCTTCTTCTCCTCCTTGACTGTCGCCGTGAGGGACCCGCTCGCGAGCGAGCCGGCGGATATCGGCAACCAGCCGTTCGACTTCACACCGCAACGCCTCGAGGTCTCCGTCGTTGCGGATCACCCGTTGCGCGCCGCGCCGGCGCTCGTCGCCGTCGCCCTGCGCGGCCAGGCGTGCCCGGGCGTCGGCCTCGCTCGCTCCGCGAGCTACCGCGCGCCGGATCCGGACGTCGTCGTCCGCCTCCACCGTCACGACCAGGTCGAAGTCCGGCCCGTAACCGGCTTCCACGAGCAGCGTGGCCTCGAGCACCACGACGGCCCTTGAATTTTCTCGATGAGCACGGCCCGCGAGCTCGGCAAAACGGCGGCGGACCAGGGGGTGGATCGCCGCTTCGAGCTCGCGGCGGGCCTGGGGCCGGGCGAACACCAGTTCGGCGACCGCCCGGTGGTCGACGGCGCCCTCCGCGGTGAGGCAGCCGTCTCCAAAAAGCGATCGGACCGCCGTCACGCCCTCGCCCCCGGGGCGATAGAGCTCCGCCACCAGCTCGTCGGCGTCCACCGTCTCGAACCCGGCCGCGGCCAGCAGCCTGCGGACGGTCGATTTACCCGAGGCCATTCCCCCGGTCAACCCGACCCGAAAAGGACTGACTCGGGGCGTGGAGGCTGCGGGGGGGTCAGTTCGAGCTGTCGGCACCTTGGCGTCGGCGCGAGGCCTTGAGTGTGTTGGCGAGGAGTGCAGCCACCGTAAGCGGCCCGACACCACCCGGTACCGGGGTGATGGCCGTCGCCTTGGGCGCGACTCGGTGGTAATCCACGTCGCCGGTAACGATCGAGCCGCGTTTCTCGAAGCTCGCCCGGCGCTTGGCGTCTCCCGGGAACAGCCGTTCGACCTCCGCCGGGTCGGTCACCCGATGGATGCCGACGTCGATCACCACCGCCCCGTCGCGCACGTGATCCGGCCCGATCATCGCCAGCCTCCCAACCGCCGCGATCAGCAGGTCCGCCTCGCGGCAGACCGCTTCCAGATTCCGAGTCCGGGAGTGACACACGGTGACGGTTGCGTGGTTTCTGAGCAGCAGCCCGGCCATCGGCTTGCCGACCAGCGCGCTGCGCCCGACCACGACCGCCCGCGCGCCGCGCAGCTGGATCTCGTAGCGGTCGAGAAGTTCGATGATGCCGCTGGGTGTGGCCGGTGTGAGGCCGTCGCGGTCCAGCCACAACCGGCCGGCATTGATCGAGTGCAGGCCGTCGACGTCCTTCTCGGGATCGATCCGCTCGATGAGCGGTGTCGTCTCGAGCGGGGAGGGGAGGGGTAGCTGGAGCAGGATGCCGTCGATCCGGTTGTCGGCGTTGAGGGTGTCCACTCGCGTGGCGACTTCCTCCTGTGTCGCCTCTGCCGGCAGCTCGACGGCAAGATGGTGAAATCCCGCCTCTTCGGCGGCGCGGGTCTTGGTCCCGACGTAGATCTTCGAGGCCGGGTCGTCCCCCACACGGATGACCGCCAGGCCCGGCGGGCGAAACCCTTCGGCCACGAGGTTCCGAACGCCCTCCGTTACCTCGTTGCGGATCTGGCGGGCGATCTTGCGCCCGTTCAGGATGCGGCTCATTTCGGTCCTCTCTTCACCCCGCTGTAGAGACAGACTGTACCTCCCGACAGGTCGGACCAGGAAGGGGAGGAGAAGCCGGCCGTCACCATGCGATCGACAAACTCGTCGCGCTGGGGAAAGGCGGCGACGGACGCCGGCAGGTACTCGTATGCCTCGCCGCGCTGGGAAAACCAGCGTCCGAGGACGGGCAGGATCCGGTTGAAATAAAAGAGATAGGCGCTTCTCACCAATCGGGCCCTGGGCAGGGCGAACTCCAGGAACACGGCTTGGCCGCCGGATCGCAGCACCCGCGTGATCTCGACGAGCCCGCGATCCAGGTCGGCGACATTGCGGAGACCAAAAGAGACGGTCACGGCGTCGAAGGCACCGGTTGCAAACGGCAGCGTCTGGGTGTCTCCGGCGAGCCCCGTGGGGCGGGGCGCCGCCACGCGCGCGAACTTCCGCCGTGCCAGGGCGAGCATGGGCACGCAGAAATCGCTGGCGATTACCGGTGCCGCCGCGCGCCGCCGGACGGCCAGCGCCTGGTCACCGGTGCCGCAGCACAAGTCGAGCACCCGCGAGTCGGCGCCGAGCTCCAGAGCTTTCGCCGCGCGCCTCCGCCAGCTCACGTCGAGCCAGCCCGAGAGCAGGTGGTTGAGAAAATCGTAACGGGGCGCTACCCGGGAGAACATCTCCTGGATCGCGTCGGCCTTCTTGTCCAGAGGGAGCGTCTCTCCCGGCATGGCGAGCCAGTCTATACGCGCAGGGCCCGGACCGCCGGGGCGGTAAAGCCGCCGGGGCTCGCTCTGGAGCCTTGACATCGGCTGCAAACGCGGCCTATGATCCGAGGCTCCTTGCCCGGCAAGGGTGAGGATTTTTTCGCCAAGTCAAGCCGATTCCAAGACAGCGACAGACGCGAGAGATCATGCGAACCTTTAGCCCGAAAACCACCGAGGTGGACCGCGAGTGGTACCTGGTCGACGCCGCGGGTAAGACCCTCGGCCGCCTGTCGACCGAGATCGCACGGGTCCTGACCGGCAAGCACAAGCCGATCTACGCTCGGCACGTGGACACCGGCGACTATGTGATTGTCGTCAACGCCGAGAAGGCGGTGCTGACCGGGCGCAAGGAAGACCAGAAGATCTACTACCGGCACAGCACTCACCCCGGTGGCCTCAAGCAGACCACCGCGGCCGAGGTGCGGCGCCGCCACCCTACGCGGTTGATTCGTTCGAGCGTGCGCGGCATGTTGCCAAAGAACCGCTTGGGACGGCATCAGTTGAAGAAGCTCAAGGTGTACGCCGGGCCCGAGCACCCGCACGCCGCCCAGCAGCCACAGGAGCTACCGCTCGCCGGATAGGCGCGGGATTCTTTTTTAAGAGGTTTTGGTCGTGAGTGAATTGCAGTACTACGGTACCGGCCGTCGCAAGACCGCCAAGGCGCGTGTCTTCCTGCGCCCCGGGGCGGGCGACATGAGCATCAACGGACGCCAGTTCGATGATTTCTTCCCCAGCCCGACCTTGCGAATGATCGTCCGCCAGCCGCTCTCGCTGACCGAGACCTCCGAGAAGTTCGACGTATACGTGACCGTAACGGGCGGTGGCTCGGCCGGGCAGGCCGGCGCCATCCGTCACGGAATCTCGCGCGCACTGGTGGAGTTCAACGGCGAGCTGCGGGAGCGGCTCAAGGCCGCCGGGCTCCTGACACGCGACCCGCGCAAGAAAGAACGCAAGAAATACGGTCAGAAAGGCGCCCGTGCAAGGTTCCAGTTCAGCAAGCGTTAGTGAATTCGGAGGTCCCCCGTTGCCGCAGGTGAAGATGCAGGAGTTGCTCGAAGCGGGCGTTCACTTCGGGCATCAGACCCGGCGGTGGAACCCGAAGATGAAGCCGTATATCTTCGGCAAGCGCAACGGGATCTACATCATCGATCTCCAACAGACACAGCAGTTCCTCAATGCCGCGCTCGATTTCGCCCGCGGCCTGGGCCGCAGCGGGCGGCGCCTGCTCTTTGTCGGCACCAAGCGCCAGGCTCGGGAGGTCGTCGAGGAAGAAGCGCGCCGTTGCAATCAGTTCTTTGTCAGTCATCGTTGGCTGGGCGGTATGTTGACCAACTTTGTGACCATCCGGAACTCGGTCGAGCGGCTGAAAGACACCGAGGCGCGGCTGACGGACGATGAGAACCCGCTGATCAAGAAGGAGCGCCTGCGGCTCGAGCGGGACCGTCAGAAGATGACCCGCAACCTCGAAGGTGTCCGGAACATGGACGGCTTGCCCGACGCGCTTTTTGTGGTCGATCCCAAGCGCGAAGAGATCGCGGTCGCCGAGGCCAACCGACTCAACATTCCGGTGATCGCTATTGTGGACACCAACTGCGATCCCGAGCTGATCGACTACGTCATCCCCGGCAACGACGACGCCATCCGCACCATCCGTCTGTTCTCACAGGCGATCGCCTCGGCGTATCTCGAGGGCGCGGGCGAGTTGGTCAAGGAAGTCGCCGAGGAGATGGAAGGCGCGGCCGAGCCCGAAGCCGCTCCGGCCGAGGCTCTAGAAGCCCCGGAAGCTCCGGAAGCTCCGGAAGCTCCGGAAGCTCCGGAAGTCCCGGAGGCCCCGGTAGAGGAGCCCGCGGCAGCCGAAGCGGCCGATAGCGCCGATAGCGATGCCGCCGTCGACACCGCGGAGGCAGCGGCTGAGCCCGACGCGACCGTGGAGTCCGAAGCGCCCGCCGCGTCGGAAGCCGCCGAAACCGCCGAGGCGCCCGCGGACGAGCCCGTCGGCTCGGCGAACTGAGAGAGGCCCGGAGACACACGGCCAGAGCAACCGAACGCACCATGCGAATGGAACAGAAGGCCAGTGGGTGCGCTGGCCTTTTTCTTTAGCCAGCAACGACTAGCACCGGGAGAGACGGAAAAATGGATATCAGCGCCAAGATGGTCAAGGAGCTGCGCGAGCGCACCGGGGCCGGGATGATGGACTGCAAGAAGGCCCTGACCGAGGCCGAAGGAGACCTCGACAAGGCCGTAGACATTCTGCGCAAGAAGGGCGTGGCCTCGGCGGCCAAGAAGGCCGGCCGTGCCGCGGCGGAAGGGGCTGTGGGCTCCTACATTCACGCCGGAGGAAAGATCGGCGTGCTGGTCGAGGTCAACTGTGAGACCGATTTTGTGGCCCGCACCGATGACTTCCAGGCCCTGGTCAAGGACATCGCCATGCACGTGGCCGCGGCCGAGCCGCGGTATGTCGGACGTGAGGAAGTGACCGACGAGATGCTGGCACACGAGCGCGAGATCTACCGCGACCAGGCGCTGGCCTCGGGCAAGCCCGAAAACGTCGTCGATCGCATTGTCGACGGCAAGATGGAGAAGTTCTTCTCCGAGACGGTTCTGCTCGAGCAGGCGTTCGTCAAGAACCCGGATGTGACCGTCGGCCAGATGGTGACCGAGGCGGTCGCCAAGATGGGGGAGAACATCAAGGTGCGGCGGTTCTCCCGCTTCCGCCTGGGGGAAGGCCTCGAAGGGCGGAAAGATGATTTCGCCGACGAGGTGATGCAGCAGGCCGCGGGGTAGAATCACCCCGGTGGACGAGCCACAATACAAACGAGTCCTTCTCAAGCTCTCGGGCGAAGCCCTGATGGGCGACCAGAGCTTTGGAATCGACGAGAAGATTGCCGTCCGCGTAGCAGAGGAAATTCGGGCCGTTCACCAGCTCGGCGTTGAGCTCGCCATCGTTATCGGCGGCGGCAACATCATTCGTGGCGTCGCGGCCAGCCACCGTGGCTCGATCGCGTGACCGGCGATTACATGGGGATGCTGGCGACGGTCATCAACGCACTGGCGCTGCAAGACGCGCTGGAGAAGGTCGGGGTGGAAACGCGGGTGCAGACCGCGATCGAGATTCGCGACGTGGCCGAGCCGTTTATCCGCCGCCGCGCCATGCGTCACCTCGACAAGGGGCGGGCGGTGATCTTTGCCGCCGGCACGGGGAACCCGTTCTTCACCACCGACAGCGCGGCCGCACTGCGAGCCAACGAGATCCACGCCGAGCTGCTGCTCAAGGCGACGGGGGTGGACGGCATCTACACCGCCGATCCAAGCGAGAACCCGGATGCCGAGTTCCTGCCGCACGTCAGCTACCAGACCGTGCTCGAGCGCAACCTCCGGGTCATGGACGCAGCTGCGATCAGCCTTTGTCGCGACAATGGAATGCCGATCGTTGTTTTTCGGTTGATGACTTCGGGCAACGTGCGGCGGGTGGTTTGTGGTGAGACCCTGGGAACCAGGGTCGACGAGCGGGGGGGACCGGCGTTGTCGGCAGAGACGGGTTAAGGAGAATACGATGCAGGACCTATATCGAGAGATCGAGCTCAAAATGAAGGCTGCGCTCGACAACCTTCACGAGGAGCTCAAGCACTTGCGAACCGGTCGCGCCTCGTTGCTGATCCTCGACGGGGTTCAGGTGGACTACTATGGCGTTCCAACGCCACTCAATCAGGTGGCCAATCTGTCGGTGCCCGAGGCGACCCTGATCACCGCCCAGCCGTTCGATCCGTCGACCATCGGCGCGGTCGAAAAGGCGATCCAACAGGCCGACTTGGGGCTCAACCCGTCAAACGACGGCAAGATCGTGAGGGTCCCGATCCCGCCCCTGACCGAGGAGCGGCGTAAAGAGATCGTCAAGAAGGCCCACGAGATCGCCGAAGCCGACCGCAATTCCGTGCGGCAGGCGCGGCGGGAAGGCAACGACGCGCTCAAAAAGATGGAGCGCGACAAGGACATCGGCAAGGACGACGAGCACCGCGGCCACGAGGAGATGCAAAAGCTCCACGACCACTACATCGGCGAGATCAACAAGGCTCTCGAGCACAAGGAAAAAGAGATCCTGACCGGCTGATGGGGGAATACGTCTTCGGCTTTCACCCGGTGCGGGAAGCGCTCCGGAGGCGGCCGGAGAAAGTCGAGCGGGTGCTGCTGGCCGCCAGCGAGGGAAAGCGCCGGCGCGAGATCGAGGAGCTGTGCTCGCGAGGGGGCGTCCGCTGCGAGTCCTCCTCGGCGTCCGAGATCTCGGCGCGCGTCTCGGGAGTTCACAACGGATTTCTCGCTGAGATGTCCGGCCGGGCCTTCGACGGTGAGGCTGGATCCAGCGCCCGGTCAGGAGCCGACCCCGACCTGGTCGTGCTGCTCGAAGACGTCCAGGACCCGAGGAATCTCGGCGCCCTGTTGAGGGTGTGCGAAGGAGCGGGGGTCGGACGGGTCTTGGTACGCGACCGCGGCTCGGCGCCCCTGTCGCCGACCGTCGTCAAGGCTTCCGCCGGCGCCGCCGAGCACGTCGAGATCGAGCGCATCCCGAACTCGGCGAACGCCATCCGAGCCTTGCAGGAGTCCGGCTACTGGGTCTACGGCGCCGACGGTGGCGGCGAACCGGTCTGGGACGTCGATCTCTCGGGCAAGATCGTGCTGTGTCTGGGTGGGGAAGAGCGGGGGCTGCGCCGCCGGACCCGCGAGCTCTGCGACCGTCTCATCGCGCTCCCGATGAGGGGCCGGGTGGAATCGCTCAACGTCTCGACCGCCGCCGCCGCCCTGCTGTACGAAGCGCTTCGCCAGCGGCGCTGAACGGCCGCGATTGCGTGGATCCTTGAAGCGACCGGCGTCTCTGCCGGCCGTTGGGTCGGCGTCCCTGCCGGTCGTTGGCCCGGCCCCCCGCCGTGCGCCACAACGAAACTGTGGGGGCGGGGCTTGCCCCCGCCGGTGTCGGCCGTCGTCATCTCGCCGGCAAAAGTTGTCACTGTGAGTCGCCCGATCCTCGAGTAGAATAAGAGAACAGAGGGATTTCACGCCTGGCACCGGACGTGCTCAGAAGGGGGCGAGGACGGGTGCGCGCTCGAGGCCCCGCTCCGAGGCCGTGACAAAGGAGACCCGACAATGGGTGCTGACGACGTAGAAAAAGTCGACCCGATGGCGGAAAGCGCCATTGAGGCCGAGTACCTGCTGGAGACCCCGGCCTGCTGCCCGCGATGCGGCAAAGACATCGACGCTGTCCAGGTGGTTCGCATGTTGAGAGGCAAGGTCAACTTCGTGTCCAGCCTGCCGAGGCGTGGCCAGGTGATGATCTGCCCGGGCTGTCGCTCGATTCTGGGGGGGGCCCTGGGGGGTCTTCTCTAGCCTGCTCGGGCTCGCCGCCGTTCGATCAAAAACTGCTAGACTCTGCCGCGCTTCGCGGGGCCCACATGGCCCGGCGGAGATAAGATCCGAGGGCCGGAAGCTCCACCGCGACCGGTAACGCCGGCATAGCTCAGGGGTAGAGCAGCTGTCTTGTAAACAGCAGGTCCTCGGTTCGAATCCGGGTGCCGGCTCCAGCCGAAAAAGCAGCCGGGCGAGTTCTTTAGCAGCTTGTTTGGGAGGTGTGGCAGAGCGGTCAAATGCACCAGACTGTAAATCTGGCGGGCTAAGCCCTACGGTGGTTCGAATCCATCCACCTCCACCATTCGCTCACATCCGTTCGCTCCTGGTGCCGGCGGATGTCTACGGAGGTCGCACTCGCGGCCTAGGCCGCGGCGCTCGTAGCGAATCGATTCATCTCCACCATTCGCTCACGTCCGTCCGCCAACGCAGCCCTGCATATTGAAAGTCGCGGCGGGTGCTAGGCACCGCCGGAACGGAGAGGTAGCCGGGTGCGTCCGTCCAGGATGCGCAAGAAACCACTCGGGCTCATGCCGAACGCTCGGCGGAAGGCCCCAGAGAAGTGGCTATGGCTCGCAAAACCCAGCCCGAAAGCGACTTGGTTGATCCCTCCCCGGCGCTGTAGAAGTTCGTCGATCCCGCGACGCAGTCTAAGGGCTGTACGGTAGCTGTGCAGTGTAGAGCCGGTAACTCGTTTGAAGATCCGAGCGAGATGGTAGGGGGAGCTCCAGGCCCGCAGGCCGATCTCTTCTATGGTGAGTCGGGAACGATAGCTCTCCAGAAGCACATGGCGTGCTCTGCTCGCCGTTCGGAGCCAAGAGCGGGGGACCTGTGAATTTTCCGCCTGGAGGTTGATCCTGGGCTGAAGGAGTTTTCGCAGGACGAGCTGAACTGCCACCTCGATGGGCTTTTCTTCGAGGGTTCCGGCCCCCGAGCACAATCCGCAAACCAGCCTCTGGAGCACAAACACGGAGCTCGCACAGGAAGTCACAGGATAAGGCAGCAGGCTTTCCGATGGGGTGCTGAGCCGCGGGACCAAACCTCGGAGCACAGTTTCACCGGCTGAGAGCCACCAGCAGTAGTCGCCCCGCGGGTCATGCAACCCTCGCCGAAAAACATCCTCGGGGTTGTACAGCGTCGCGACAGTTCGATCCGTCACAAAGGACCCCCGGCCCGGGATTTCGATCTCCACCGAAGTTTCGGGAAACACGGCGATGTAGTGGCCGGGAGCCAGCCCTTGTGAGAAGCCGGGATCGGCTCCGTCGAGCCGAAATCGGCCGACCTGCACCAACCCGGAGTCGAAGACGAGTTGTTGCTCGAATCTTTGCCTCCAAGAGCTCACTGGGAATTTTTACGCTGGTTAGCCGCGCAGGTTTTTTGTAGTCGGTGGCAAAGGGGCAGACCTAGGCTTTGGAGCGAACAGCTTGGACGACCCGAAAGGAGAATCAGGGCGATGATGACAAACAGACTTTTCTCGTGGTTGCTTTTGAGTCTCCTCGCAATGGCCGTCGAAATACCCAGCGCTCGAGCCGAGAAGGTAACGGTCGAGGCCGGTAGCGCACATGACCTGTTGCAGCCCGCATACCGGGATGAGGCCGGAGAACCGCCGGCTGCGGTCGCGGCTCGAGATATGCCGAGTGCGCGAAGCGCCGCTTTGAGCGTCGAACGGAACGGCTATAAGAGCGTCCAGGTCAACGTCGACGGTGACGGGATGAACATCGTCGGCGACGCGGCCAACGAGCCGTCGATAGCGGTGAATCCACTGGACCCGGCCAATATGGTGATCATCTGGCGGCAGTTCGACTCGGTCGATTCCAGCCATCGCCAGAATGGTTTTGGCTACACCTTCGATGCTGGTGCGAGTTGGACCTTCCCCGGTTCGATCGTCCCCGATGTCTACTACTCGGACCCCTTCGTGCGCGCCAATCCGAAAGGGGAGTTCCTCTACATGGGGCACACGTACAAGACTTTCCCCCGCGGTCGGACTCTCGCGACGGACCTGTTCAGATCGGCCGATGGAGGAGTCACGTGGAGCCAGCCGATCGACGCATTCGGCGGCGATAAACACACCCTGGCGATCGATCGCACGGGCGGAATCGGACATGGCGCCAGTTACTGGTATGCGGCGGGCGCGCAACCCCGATATTGCAGCCTCTATCCCGCTGGATCCGTTGTGGACCAAACCCTGACTTGCGAGAACGGGGAAAAGGTCATGTTCTTGAGGAGGAGGCCGGGCGAGGTTTGCTTCTATTGGCCCGACGGCAATCAGGATGCTTGCTGCGGGCTGGAGTACTTTTGGCGGGGCCCCTCGGGGGGCCCGCCCTCCGAACCAGGCGTTCCTTTCCATGACCCCGATCTCCTTGTTCCGATCACGGAACACTATCCGAGCTATCCCTTGCTGGGTTCAGTCGAGGTTGGCAACGACGGAGAGGTGTACGTTGCCGGGTCGACGCTTGTCGCTCCTCTCGTACCAGGTCCCGAAGAGGAGACCTTTTGCGCAGCGGTGCGCTACGAGGCCCGCCAGATCGTGTACCGTTCCGAATCTGCGCGGGATCCATCGCTCACTCCGACATTCGAGAAGCTCTCGATGCCACTTTTGGGGGGGATCCACAGTCAGCCGGGACTCAAACCGAACCCCGGCGGTGCCACCGGCGACGTGGTCATCAAGGTGGATCGTTCTGACGGAGTGAGACGCGGGTATCTGTACCTTTTGAGCACCGTCAATCCGGATCCTCTCAATGTTCCGGCAGGAACGGATCCTCGAGACGTTTTTTTCTCGCACTCCGAAGACGGCGGCCTGACCTGGACGCCGCGCAAGCGAATCAATGACGATGCGGAGGGCAATGGTGCCTGGCAGTGGTTTGGCACGATGTCTGTGGCGCCGAACGGTCGTATCGACGCGATCTGGAACGATACCCGCAACAGCGACGGGGATGTGCGGCTGTCCGAGCTTTTCTACTCGTATTCAAACGACGGGGGAGACAACTGGTCTCCCAACGTACCGGTCTCGCCCCAATGGAACAGCCACCTCGGGTGGCCAAACCAGAACAAAATTGGCGACTACTACGACATGGAGTCCGACCTTTACGGCACTAACGTAGCCTACGCGGCCACCTTTGGCGGCGAACAGAACGTTTTCTACCTGCGTCTTTTCCCCGACTGCAACGCCAACGGCCAATCCGACGTCCTGGACATCGAGACACTCGTCAGTTCCGACGTGGACGGCGACGCCCAGCCGGACGAATGCTCCGGTCTGGTTCTTCTCAACATCCCCAACCCCTCAAGTGATGTCATTCGTTTCGAGGTCGGCGGCGCGACTCCGGGCGCGAAGGTCTCTCTTCTCTTCTCGGAAGAGCGAGGTTCCGACGTCGTCGCGGCCTGTCCGAAACAGCCGACGGGTCTCTCTGCTCCTGTCGAGTTGGCCAGCGGCATAGCGCCGGTGCGGGTCCCTGACGGCCTGTCCTCGCCCGTGCAGATCAAGGCGGAGCCGCCGAAGACCCGCGAACGAGGAGAGATTCTCGTTCAGGCGGTCGACCAGGGTTCTTGCCGCATGAGCGCAGTTCTGGCCGTGCCTCTCCCCGCAAGAGGCTGAGGTCACTTGTGCGGCGGGGTGCTGCGGCCGGTCGAGAGTCCTACTGGGGAGTGGGCACAAGAGCAGGATTTTTGTGTCACAGACCCTGTGCGGTCGACGAGAATTTGCGGTATGAGGAACCCATATTCACTTCGCGTTTGTTCTCGCGTCTTGTTCGCCGGAATCACGACGGCAGTTCTCCTGTCGACTCCGGCTCGGTCGGAAACCCCAAAGGAGGCAGACACATTATTCGCAAACCAGAATTGGCCTGCTGCCGAAGAAGCCTACGAGGCGCTTCTCGCCGAAGGTCCACTGAGCGCGGGCCGTTGGTTCAAACTCGGCCGAGCCAGGCATGAGCAGGGCAATCTCAAAGGTGCCCTCGCAGCCTACGGCAAGGCGGAAACGGAAGGTTTCCAGGCGGTGGCCAGACTGCACTATCACGCCGCCAGGGTATATGTGACTCAGGGCGAGGAATCCCTCGCGTTGGAACGGCTCGAAGCGATGGCCAAGGCGGGCGGCCCCAACCATCGGGTCATTCTGAACACCCCGGAGTTTTCCCCGCTCGCTGCAAGGCCGAGATTTCAGACTGTGGTAGACGCGCTCCGGCCTTGCAACACGGCGGAGTATCGTCAGTTTGATTTCTGGCTCGGAGAGTGGCAAGTCAAGGCGTCCGGAGCCGCGAACGCGACGGCGCGCAATGTGATTGCGGCCAGTCAGGACGGCTGCGTAATTACGGAGCAGTACACGGCCGGCGCGTTCACCGGGATGAGCTTGAACTTTTATGACGCCGCCGCCAAAAAATGGCACCAGACATGGATGTCGAACAATGGGGCCGCTGTCTATCTGGAAGGTGGTCTAAACAAAGCGGGGGAAATGCAGCTCAGCGACGCGGATCTTCCTGCCAGCAAGGCCGCGGGCACCGTCAACCGTGTGACGTGGACACCCAATGCGGATGGCACGGTGCGCCAGCATTGGCAGGTGTCGCAAGACGGTGGGACGATCTGGTTGACGAGATTCGACGGCCTCTACCTACCCGCGGACGGCTAGCACGCGGGGCCTGGGCTTTCATGCCGCTGAACCCACCGGCGCGCGCAATCTTGTTCCCGCTTTTTCTGATCCTCCTAGGGTGCTCGACGGAGAGATCGAACGACTCTTCGGTCGGCAGGCCGGAGAGGTCTTGCCGTGGAGAGGAATTCCGGCAATTCGACTTCTGGCTTGGTGAATGGGAGATAACCAGCGCCAGTGGCGCGGGCACCGGCGCAACCAGCAAGATCAGTCTTCGGCAGGACGGTTGTGTGATCCTCGAGGAGTACCAAGCGCCTTCGGCCTCTTTCTCCGGCGTCAGCATGAACTTCTATGACCGATCCGCGGGGAGCTGGCGCCAGACCTGGATCGACAATACCGGCGCGGCAATTTATTTCACCGGCGGTCTTCTCCGGGAAGGGGTCATGCGGATGGAGGACCGGTCCCAACCGGCATACCTCAAGCGCGCGACTTGGAGCAGGCTCGAAGACGGACGAGTTCACCAACACGGCGAGAGGTCCACAGACGGTGGAAAAACTTGGTTTACGGCCTTCAACGGTTACTACCAGGAGAAAAACTAAGGGGCAGCGATGCGACCCCAGCGCGCGGGCTTCCACTCAATCGAAGACTACTGCTACAGAGCCATGCAGTTCTTGATACTGGGGATGTTGCTCGCGTTTCTTTTTACCGGCTGCGACAATCCTCGGGACGGGCGGCCGGGGTCGCTCGTCGGAGTCTGGTACGCCCAGCCCGAATTCCGAGGCGCGACCGGCCGGGTTGGACTCGAGTTCAGCCGGGACGGCAAAGGCGGGATAGTCGCGCAGCTTTCCTTGATCGACATCGAGGCCTACGGCCTGCCGATTGGCGCCGTCACCCGCATTGGCGATCGAGTGCGGGCCGGGCCGATCGAGTTGACGCACGATGCGAGCGAGCGCACGCTGAGGGGTGTTCTGCCGGAAGAGATCGTGCCGGTCCACGAGATCCCAGTGTTGTTTCGGCAAGTGGACAAGCTGGCGCGCCCGGCGCCAGCCCGGGATGATTTTCCCTCACCCGAGCCGGTGTGGAAGTTTGCGGCTGACGGACCGATTTGGGCCGGTTTGTCCTACGACGGGGGGGTCGTCTACGCGGGTAGCGACGACGGAAACGTCTATGCGCTGAAAGCCGGCAACGGTTCCGAAGTATGGCGTTTTGCCACCGGGGGGGCCGTTCGCGCCCGTCCGATGGTGCATGGCGGAACTGTCCTTGTGCAGTCCGACGATGGCTATTTGTATCGCCTCGACGCGCGGGATGGATCTGTGCGGTGGCGGGCCAGGCTGCAAGACTCCCCGATCGAGCGCCTTGGCCTCGGAGACGAGGGCTTTCTGTACGACCACTATGCCTCGTCGACTACCATTGTCGACGGCGTGGTCTTTGTCGGCTGCGCGACGGGCGAGATCCACGCGATCGACCTGGTGTCGGGAGACAGACTCTGGCGTTTCGCTACGGGGAGAACCGTCACATCGACCCCTGCCGTTGTGGGCTCGACCGTATTCGTCGGTAGCTTCGACGGTCACCTCTACGCTCTTGACGCATCGGCGGGCGATCCGCTCTGGCGCGTTGACACCGGCGCGCCGATCGCGTCTTCACCCGTCACGTATGAAGACCTCGTACTGATCGGCAGCAGAAGCTACGAGCTCCTCGGCTTACGATCGACGGACGGTGAGATTGTCTGGAGGCGCTATCAGTGGTTTTCGTGGGTCGAGTCGACCGCTACGATCCGGGATGGCATGGCCTACATCGGGACATCGGACGGCCAGCGCCTTTTTGCGTATGACGCAAAAAACGGCACGTTGTTGTGGGAATTGGACACCGGTGGTTCCGCTTGGTCACAGCCCGCCGTCAGCGAATCTACGGTTTTCCAAGGGACTGTGGGGGTAGCGGACTATTTGGTGGAACACCGCGCGGCCTTATTTGCGGTCGACAGGACAACGGGCGCCGTTTTATGGAAATTTCCCTTGGAGCGCCCAGCGGAATCCGTTTTGTGGGGCTTCGGATCCTCTCCCGTGGTTGGAGACGGGCGTGTGTTCGTTGGCGCGACCGACGGTCAGATTTATGCGTTCGAGTCTGACGCTAACAGCGTCTCCCAGGCGAAGGCGGAGGCTAGCGATGAGGGCGGAGCTTGCTCCGCCGAAGGCCGCGGCGTTCCGGCTAGCAGGGATCGTCGCAGAAATTGAATTGATCTAGACCGGACCCGAAGAGGACCAGGACTTCGTTCATCTGAACGAGCAACGGCGCTCCATCGCGTTGTTCCGTCTTGGTGTCATCGGACGCCTCGCGGTCAGGCGGGTCGAGGTGCGTCTCTTGAGCTGCAGCTTCCTGGGGTTGGTCCATCGGATATCTCCTGGTCGTTGTCGGTGATGGGAGTCTAGTTTTGCGGAAAACCGTTGTCAAGCGAAATTTCGCTAAAAACGGATTTTTTTGAATTCTGGTAGGGTTTCGCTTGCAGCGAAAGCTGGCTCGCCATGTCTGAGAACCCTCGCCTGATCCTCGGTCTGAAGCTCCGGAACCTCCGCCGGACCGCGGGAAAAACGCTGAGTGACGTGGCGGCGGCCTCCGGCGTATCGATTTCTTACCTCTCCGAGATCGAGAAGGGAAAAAAGTACCCGAAGCCGGAAAAACTCATGCGGCTGGCGGAGGCGTTGGACGTCCCATTCGACGGGTTGGTGTCACTTCAGGTGGCCAAGGAGCTCGACCCGTTGAAAGAGGCGGTGGGCTCGCCGTTCCTCCGAGAATTTCCGTTCGAGCTCTTTGGCCTGACCGCGGAAGACGTGGTGGAGGTCATGGCCTCGGACCCAGTCAAGGCCGGGGCCTTGATCCAAACGGTTCTCGAGATCGGGCGGACCTATGACGTCACTGTGGAGCACTTCCTGCTGGCGGCGCTTCGCTCTTACCAGCAAATGAACCGCAACCACTTCGATGAGCTCGAAGCGGCGGCGAGACAATTCCGGGAATCACAGGAGTGGCCGGACGGCCCGCTCGACCCGCGCGCCCTGGAGAAGTGCTTGATCGAAGATTGGGGCTACCAACTCGACGACAAGGTTTTGACCAGCGATCCCCACCTCGAGGGCTTTCGGTCGGTGTTCCGGCCCGGCAAGCCGCCGACGCTCTTTCTCAACCGCCGTCTCTTGCCGTCTCAGAGAGCATTTGTACTGGGCCGCGAGATCGGTTATCGGTATCTGAAACTCAAGGAGCGCGCCACCAGCTCATCTTGGATCAAGGTGGAGTCCTTTCGACAGGTCTTGAACAACTTCAAGGCTTCCTATTTCTCGGGGGCTCTTTTGATCGATCGCGATCGCCTAGTCGAGGACCTGACGGGATTCTTTGCGCGGTCGACCTGGAGCAATCGGGCGTTCCTGGGCTGCATGAACCGCTGGAAGGCGACACCGGAGACCTTCTTTACTCGGTTGACCCAGATCGTGCCCGCGTCTTTCGGTCTCGACGAGATCTTCTTCATGCGTTTCCACCGGCCGGAGCAGCAAGAGCGTTTCCGGTTGACCAAGGTCTTGAATATGTCTCGCGTGCCCGTGCCCCACGGGCTGGGGTTGAACGAGCACTACTGCCGGCGCTGGCCGGCGTTGAAGCTGCTACAGAAGCCAGCCGGCGGGAGTGGTTCGAGTCGGCCGGAAATGAGAGTGCAGAAGTCGGTTTTTTTGCCCGAAGAGAACGTGTTTTTTGTGATCTCTATGGGCCGAGCGCTGGCTTTGACCCAGACGGGCAGATCGGCAGTCTCGCTTGGTTTCTTCCTCAACCGCGACTTCCAGGAGAGAGTCGGTTTTTGGAACGACCGCAAGATCCCGACAGTCCAGGTCAGCCTGACCTGCGAGCGTTGCGCTTTGAGTGCGGAGGAGTGTTCTGATCGGGTCGTGCCGCCGATGCTCGCCGAACAGGAGGAGGGGGAAATCGCGCGTGAGCGGGCACTCAAGGAGCTGTTGTCCAGCGGGGCAGAGCGATATGGCATGGCGTAAACTGAACCAGGACAATCTGTCGTACCATTGCGACCGGCTCGCGGCACTCCGAGCAGACACTTCGCCGCGTTGGGGTGGTATGGATGCTAGCGCCATGACCTGCCATCTGCGCGCCACGGTCGAGATGTCGCTGGGCGAGCTTGAGGTCAAACGCCTGACGCCGCCCATCATCGGCAAGCCGATCGGCTTCCTGTCCATTTATGTGTTCACACTTTGGCCCAAAGGGAAGCCTGGGACCAAGCCGCCCGTGCCGGAGCTGTTTCCCGCGCCAGAGCACCCCTTCGAGCAAGAGCGGGAGCGTCTCGTTAGCGTGTATCGGCGTTTTGCCGCGCGCGCGGCGGCCGACCCCGAGATGCGCACCATCCACCTGCTCATGGGGCGGACTTCGCTTTCCCGCTGGTGTCGCATCCACGGGCTGCATAGCCGGCACCATTACCGGCAGTTCGGTCTGGTCTAGCGCTCCGCTTCCACCAACTGTTTGTCCATCTTGGCAATCAGTCCCTTGAGGGCTTCCCGGTCGGGGTCTAGCAGTTCCTCGATCCGCTCGGGGTTGACCTGGGCCACGATGATCTGACCGATCTCGTCGTGGACCTCCGAGAAAACACCGTGGGTCTTCATCTTCGCGGTCTGGTACTTGTTGTCGTCGGTCGGTGTCACGTAGTGGACCGACGAGATCTTGTAGCGGTGGGCCAGAAAGAGATGGATCAAGGTCATCAGCCGTTTCATCCTGAGCTCTTCGGCGAAGGTGTTCTGGTCGCGCACTGAGAGGATGTTGCGCCCACGGCGGTCTTGGATCGGGGCGAAGATGACGTTGGCCATCGGCTCGGCGCCCTCGCCAAGTATCTGGAGCTCCAGCAGTTCGGATCCCGCGCGGTGCGGCCGCAACGCCACCTTGAGGCCGCCGGGCAGGTCGTAGAAGTCGGTCCACATGCCGAGCCACTCCTCGAGCAGGCTGACCGGGGCTTCGGTCTGCACCATGTGCTGAAATTGGGTCGAGCCTTTGCCCATCGCTTTGGTGGTGGCGGTCCGGCCGGAGGAGGCCATCAGCGCGCCGTCGAGACGTGGGCCGCCAACGAGGGTCTGCGGTGTCTTGTACGGTGACTCGACCAGACGCAACTTGCGCTGCAGCCGAGCCAGGGCCAACATGCCGTCTTGTTGCAGGGCGGTGGCGAACTCCTCTCCCGCCAGCCCGTCGACCTGGTGTCCGCCGTACGTGATGAAGTTGAAGACAAAGCCCATCCTGCCAAGCTCTTCCGGAAACCGGCGCATTTCGTCGTCGCTCATTCCCGTGGTGTCCCAATTAAAAGAGGGTGACAGGTTGTAGGCGAGCATCTTTTCGGGGAATACCGCGTGGACGGCGTCGGCAAACTCCTTGGCGTCGGCCAGGTTCGCGGTCTTGGTTTCCATCCACAAAATGTCGCAGAACGGCGCCACGGCGAGCGATTTTGCGATCGCATAGGGGATGCCTCCCCGTATCTGGCAGTAGCCCTCGGGCGTTTTGGCCAGATCCGCACTCCAAATGATCTGGATCCCCAGCTCCTTGGCCTTTTCTTTGGCGTCGAAGTGCGAAGCTTGCCTGGAGAATTCGCGCCACTCTTCGACGGTCATGCCGAACTCCTCGCCTTCACTGCTGCGAAATTCGAGGACGTCGGCCACGGCCTCGGCGTAGGTTTTCAATCCCGCCTGGGTCTCCCAGGCTTTGACCGCGGTGGTCGATACCCGGTCGAGAGCGGCCTCGGCGCTCAGGGCGCCGTTCCTGAATTCCTCAGCGACCTGGGTTGTGAGCGCCGCGACGCCGGAACGTTCCAGCCATTGATCCGCGGTCTTGTACTGTCGGTCCGAGACCTTATAGAGCTGATGTCCGTTGAGCTCGTCGATTCCGGCCTCGTGCAAGTTCCGAATGACCGCCAGGCTGCAGATTTTGTATGGAGGTAGATCGGCGTTGGTGGCGCCAAGAATGAACGGCTGGTCGCGCTCATCGGAGCCGTTTTCGAGCAGGGTCGCAGCCTCGGCGTCGGTGCGTGCGACGATCAAGCCGCCGACGCGCATGACATCGAGCTGGAATCGGGCGGCGTTGAGACGTTTGATCTGCTCGTCGACCGAGACCAGCACCTTGCCGCCTTGGTGGCCGCACTTTTTGCTGCCTGGGCGCTGGTCCTCGATGTGGTAGCCGGGCACTCCTGCCTCGACGAAACGCCGCACCAGATTGCGCACATGCGCGTCACCGCCGTGGCCGGTGTCCGCGTCGGCAATGATGAAGGGTCGGAAATCGTGGGCCGGGGCGTTTTTGAGCTCTTCTTGAGTCATACGAGAACGTGCGTACCGCTGATTCCGGTCGGCGGCCAAAAGCGCGCGCACGAGAACCGCGGCTTCGTCCGGGACTTGGCTCAGCGGGTAGCTCGCCAGGTCTGCGCCGGGGTCCTCGTTCGTAGAGCCTTTGGCCGAGGTGGCCCAGCCACCGAGGTAGATCCCCTCAATTCCCATGCGCTTCATCGTCACGGCCTGGCCGGGCGAGTACGGCCCGAAAGTCGTGATGCTCTTCTTCTGCCCGAAGAGCTCGCGCAACCGGGTGAAAAATCCGTCGGCAGCGTCTCGGGCCACCGAATATTCGCTACGAATCGTGCCTTGCTGGGCGGCGACTTGTTGCGGCGAATAAAGACGGACGGTGCCTTCGAACCGGGGACTCTCCATCCATTTGCGGGACTGGGCGATTTCTTGTTCAAGGACGGTCATTGGGTCGCTCCTTGCAAGTCAAAGGTCAAAATCCAGGTTCTCCGTGATGCGTACACCTCGTTCGCGAAACATGTGTAAAAAACGCTCGATTCTGTCGCTGGCGACCTCGCGCTCATCGAGGCCGAGGTTGATGTTGAGCAGGTCGATGTACCAGGGCATTTTGTTGGTGTCGGTGACGTACGTCTCAACGATTTGGCGCGCGATGGGGAGGGTGGTGTGTTTGGAATCGTCATGCACGTCGCGGTTGGCTGCCGCGAGGAGCTTGTCGTGCTCCTCGTCCAGCAGACGTTCAAAAAGCTCGCGCGAAAAAACATCGCCCTCCCGCACCCCGACTTCCTGGTCGTCTGCGGTGAGAGTGGCCGATTTGTGCAGCCATTCCCAGAGGATCGACAGACGGATTTCACCGGTGGCCATGTCCTCCATCAGGTAGAGGGTGCCGTCGTCGCCGAAGAAGTCTGCCGGTTTGAGCGCCGCCGCCTGGAATCCGCGCAGAAAGGCGTTACCGTATTGGAGGCCGACGCTGAGGAGGTCGCGGGCGCCCCGGATCGTGCGAGGGGCCGGCTCCAGGGCAAAAAGCCCGGCGGCATCCTCTTCGGTGTAGGTGAGTGGCGCAAACTCACGGCCGAGCTGGTTGTTTTGCCCAGCCCTCTCCCAGACCGGCCGCACGATGTGAACCATCTTCCAGTGCGCCACCCATTTGCCGCTGGCACCTTCGCGCTGTTCTCGTTCCCCCCCCGCCACGGCGCGCCTCATGCCGGCGGCTACCCCTTCCTCCGAGCCCACTGGAATGTTGGGCTCCATGCCGCCTTGCCAGAGCGCGCAGCGGCCGTGGCGGTCCGGCGTGTTGACGGCTCGGCGGACCCGGTCCTCGTAGTTGCGCATGTAACCGTAGGTCATGGTGATGGCATCGATGTTCGGGTTGATGAAATCCGGGTCCCAAGCCATGGCGTCTGAGACGCTGTTGATGTAGTCCCATCGGCCGGTGTTGTAGCCGACGAAGTGTTTGCCTAACGCGGCCCGGATCTCCATGAGTTGAAAAGACGCTTCAACTTGTTCGACCAGCACGTAGGCCTTGATCGTCCCGGCGTCGAGGCCCAGGTAGTGCTCGAGGCCATCCAAAATGTCGTTCCACAACGCCGCCTCCGCGGCCACTTGGATCTTTGGCAAGTAGAGGACGACCGAAGCCCCGGCTTCAGCGAGCGTTTGAGCGTTGTTGACGATATAGAGCGCAGCATCGACGATCGAAGCGGAGAAGCCTGTGCCGTCAGCCTGGCGGATCTGACGGTCGTCGAGATGCAGCCCGCGCGCGCGATAGATCTTGGTTGTGAAGTCGAGCTGCGCCCGCCAGTCCGAGATGATGTCGTGGCCAAAAAAGCCTCTGGCCCAATCGTTCATTTGGGCGGCCACGACCTCGGCCACGTCGAGAAATCTCCGGTCTCTGTGAATTGCCAGTTTCAGATTTCGTTGGTTGTCGAGCGACATGGTGGAGATTTGGCCCAGGGCGTCTTCGCCGTCAAACATCCAGCCATCGGCTCCCGAGAGAAGCGCATAGGCCACATTGCGCAGCCCGGTCTCGAGCGTCGCGCGTGGCCGCGCGGCGGGGCCGGTGCCCTGGATCCACTGGCGCTGGAGATCCGGCGGGATCTCGCCGCCCTCGAAATCGCCGTCGCGGGCTTGCTGCGCAGTGAGGCCGGTCCCGGGAATCTCGGTCCCGGCGTCCAAAAATTCGATCCGTTCCTTGCCCGCGGCTCTTCGGGCGCGCCGCTCGGTCCGCGCGGCCATCAGGGCCAACCGGCGTTTGTTCAACGGAGCAAGCTCAGCCATCGCCTCCAACGCGCCAGAGGACAGAACGTCTTCGAACTCGAGGGCCAGGTTGCCGCGGACCTCGAGGACGCCGGATCGCTTCATAGGCCTTCTTTTCTCCCGTTTCCCCAACGCCGCGTGCACGAGGCCACGGCTGTGGGAGCGGATACTACCAGATCAGCGGAATTACGCTAGATGCGGATTTCTATTAGCGGCAGCCGTTCTTCAAACGGCCCGGCTACGAGGTTCCGGCCGCGTAGCCTGCTTTCCGAAGGCCCGCGACCATCAGCTCGACGATTTCTTCGTCGAACATGACGTTGCGAACAAAGGCGTCGAGCGGTTGAGAAAAGCCGGTCCGTAGTTCGAGAAGATGGGCGATCGCTTTTTCCCCGTGGGCTTTCCTGCCGAGGTGGCCAAGGGCCACGGCCTCGGTCATCAGGCACAGGTCCGAGCCCGGGCTTTCGATTTTTTTTGCGATCTCGAGGGCCGCCTCATACTCGCCGGTTTTCAGGCAAGCGGCGTATCGAGGCAACAGCAGCCACCCCGGGTTGTAGGGGTTGAGGCGCATGGCCTTGTCGACCAACTCGAGGCCCTTGTCCCACTGCCCGGCGAGGGCCATCGCGGCCCCGGCAAAACCCAGGGGAAAGGCGCAATTGGGGTTTAGCTCGATGACGCGCGCGGCGGTCTTCATCACCTCGGCGCGATCGCGGCGCGAGTAATGGCAGAAAAGGAGCGCGCTCCATGCCTCCTGGGATTCCGGGGCCAGGCTGATGGCGTGTCGAGCGGCTTTCATTGCGCGGCGGAGCAGATCGGGTTCGTCCGAGTAACCAAAGATGAAAGCGGCGCTTAGGATCTCCGACAGCTTGGCCCACGCCGCCACGTAGTCGGGGTCCCGCTCGACCGCTTGCTCGAGGCCACGGCGGGTCTTGGCGTAGGCCGGGTAGCCGGGGTTCTCGGCGCCGGAATGAAAATGGTGAAAACGCAACACCGCTTCATAGGAACTGAGCTCGCTGGCGCGCCTGCCGCTCGACGCCTTGGCCAAGGTTCGCGGGATGACCCCATAGCTATCGGCGATCTTGGACACGACTTCGGCGGTCATGCGGTCCTGTAGGTCGAAGATGTCCGAGGCCGCGAGGTCGGCATCGAAACGCTCGGCCCAAAGCAGTCCTCCGGTCTTGGTGTCGGTCAGCTCGACCGAGACTCTGAGGCGCTTTGTGGTTTTTGCCACGCTGCCCGTCAAAACATAGCGAACGTTCAACTCCCGCCCGATGTCGCGGAGATCCATCGCGACGGCGGCGTACTTGAGCGTCGATTGCCGGCCGACGACAAAGAACTCCTGGAACCGCGACAGCTCGATGATGACTTCTTCGACCAGGCCGTCTGGAAAGAAGCTCTGGTCGGGGTCTTCACTCAGATCGGTGAACGGCAGCACCGCGATCGAGGGTCGGTCCGATACGTCGAAAGCCTGAGTCTGGGCCACGCGGTGCTGGGCGCCGGCGGGGGTCGGCGCAACCGCATGGAATGTGGGCACGTAACCGCCTCTGGGCAGGTGAATGCGGATTGGATCTCGTGCCCCGGTCAGAAAGTAGTATCTTTCCAGCGCGCGCCTGAGTCGAGACGCCTGGTTCCGGACGATGGGGTCGAAGCTGGGCTCGAAGGTGTCGTCGCGCCCAAAGACCTCGATTCCTATCCGATAGGCCGATAGCGACTCGGACCGGCCCTCCACGGCTTCGGCCACGACAAACTGCAGGAAGCTCACATTTCGTTCGGAGCGCCGGAAATCGAGATCCCCCAGGATCCGGTCCATTTGGGCGGAGATTGACTCGGGTGTGATTTCTTCGTGAGCCGACTCGAAAGGCTTACCGGTATTTGCCATTTCGTTCGGATCAAGCGTACCCCACGCCGCGGCTCCTTTTCATCTGAAAATTTCTGCGGCCTATAGTTGCCGCTAAAGCAAATCGGCAAAGACAGCTTCGGAATAGGGCTCCCCCGAAGCCTTTTTGCTCGTGGCCTCTTTCAGGGCTTCGTACTTTTGCTTGGTGATGGGGAACTTGAAGCAGAAGAACGCCCCCAGTAGCACCAAAAACCCTCCCCAAAGGAAGAAGATCGACTCGATTCCCGCCAGCGCTCGGGCGGACTGTTCCGAGGCGCCCTCGACGAAGCCGTAGTAGTCGAGTAGAAGCCCGCCCAGTCCCAGCCCCAAGGCCATGCCCAATTTCAGCGTGAAACTCATGATCGAAACTACGACCCCGTCCTTGCCCACACCGCGTATGTAGGCCTCTACCGCGCCCACGTCGTAGGCCAGAACGTAGACAAAGAGCCAAAAGGCGGCGTTGCTAAAGCCACAGGTGATCATGACCGCTGCCATGGCCGGGGGGGTCAAGCCGAGAATTTTCACCGTAAACAAAACGACCGCCGTGATCACCGCGGAATAGCCGAGGGTCTTGGCCTTCCCGAGGGAGCCCGCGAACCGGGTTGCGATCCAGCCCACGACCGGGGTAAAGATGATGGCGCTTGCGGGCCAGAGCGCCAGGAAGAAGGCCTGGCGTGCCTCCTCGAGGATGCCCAGGTTGAAAGTCAGCATGAACAGCAAGGTCGCAGCAAAAAGGCCGCTGTAGGCCATCACCAGGAGCAAGGTGAGCGCCAGCAGATATCGCATGGATTTGTTCTGCAGCGCGAGACCGAGCTGTTTCAAGATGCCGGCGTTTTCACGGGGTGCTCGAGGGTCTGTTTGCCGGCGCCGTGATTCGCAACCGCGAGTCGAGTTCCAACTGATGAGATAAGTCAGGGCGATGACCAGACCCAGGGTCGCTCCGGCAATCGACCAACCGCCGGCTTCGGTCCCAAATCGGTCCGTACCGTAGCCAACCAGAAACGGCACCCCACCCATTGCGCTGAGCGTGCCCAACTGCACGAAGGTCGCGGATACGGTTCTTATCTTGGTCTTTTCGTTGAAGCTTTCGCTAATTTCCGAGCCAAGGGCGGCCCATGGAATATCGGACATGGTAAAGAAAAGCCAGAAGGCCATGTTGATGCCTAGAAGATAGAGCAATTTGAGGGCGTGGCTCGAGAACGAGATGTCGGTGAACATGAGAGCGGTAAAGATCCCGAACGGAATCGCCCCGGCCAGGATGAAGGGCCGTCTCTTTCCGAACTTGGAGTGACACCGGTCCGATAGGTAGCCCACTGCCGGATCGGTGACCCCGTCCCAAAGAACGGCCAGCAGGATCACCAGGCCGCCGATCGCCGGGTTGAGCCCAGCCACCGTCGTCAGAAAAAAGAGGAAGAAGGCAAAAAACGCGGTTGTCGCAGCGCCCATGCCGAAACCAGCGGCCGAATAACCGGCGATCACGCGGTTGGGGACTCTGGTTGTTTCTCGCGTCACGATGTAATCGATCGTTTCGTGCTTTTATGATCCGGGAAGGAGTCGGACTCGCCTGCTTTGGGGCCGGAGTGTACAGGCCAAGCGCCGGGCGGTGACGAGTGATACATGACACGTACTTCCCGGCAGCTCGGCGCAGGTGGTACAAGTCAAAGGTCTGCAAGAACGTGCACGCTTGCGGCGCTAAAGAGTGCCGATAGTCGCAGGACGGCGGGGCATGACGAGGAGGAGCCATGATCTCTAATCCGAAGGACAAGGTAGCCGTTGTCACGGGTGGCGCGAGCGGAATCGGCAAGGCCACCGTCAAGCGGTTCCTCGAAGAGGGTATGCGGGTCGTCATCGCCGACCGCAATCAGGAGTCGATCGCGACCGCGGTTGCGGAGCTGGATGCGGGCGAGCGGCTACACACGGTGCGCTGCGATATCTCCTCGCTGGACGCCAATATGGCCCTCGCCAAAGAGACCGAAGAGCATTTCGGTGGAGTCAATGTTGCGTTTTTCAACGCTGCCACGCTTGGGGACGTAGGGGGCTGGAGCGCTTCGGAGGTCACGGTCGAAGCCTGGCGTACCTCCTTGAGCACAAGCTTGGATGGGCCTTTTTACGGGATGAGGGCTTTTCTCCCGTTGCTTGAAAAACAAGAGGAAGCGCATTTCGTATTTACGGCGTCCTCTTTTGCCTTGATCCCGAGCCTGGGAGACCCGGCCCCGTATTTCGTGTCCAAGGCCGGGCTTTTGAGTTTTGCCGAGTGTCTCTACTTCGATCTGACCGAGCGTGGATCACACATCGGGGTCACGTGCGCACTCCCGGGCAATACTTACAACGGTCCCTACTACAGGCTGCGGGACCAGCTCAAAGCCACCGAAGACGACCCGCAATCCTGGGATTCGAGCTGGGGGTCCCGGGAGGAAGTCGCCGCGTTTCTGGACCATTTCACAAAGAACGGCACGGGGCCCGAGGTCATCGCCGACGGAGTTTTCGAAGCGATCCAGACAAACCAGTTCTACGTGACCCGCAACATTGGGGGCCATTGGAAATACATCGAAGCTCGGTGGGAAAACATCCGAGCGGGGCGCAACCCTAGCCTCGGCGACAGGAGCCCCGACGTTTTTGTGCGCCTTTAGTGGGCGGTCTCGTCCAGTAGGAGAGAGTCGTGGCGGTCAATTTCCAAGACAAAGTGGCGGTCGTTACCGGCGGCGGCAGCGGCATCGGTCGTGAGCTCTGCCGCGTGTTTGCTGATGAGGGTGCGAATGTGGTCGTTGCCGATACCAATTCGGAGGCGGCCCAGCAGACCTTGGCACTGCTGGAAGACGGCTCGGGGCAGGGCATGGCCGTACCGTTGGACGTGCGCTGCGGTGATTCGTGGGCCGGGCTACGGACCGCGGTGATGTCGGCTCACGGGCGCTGCGACGTCCTTTGCAACAACGCGGGCGTCATGAGGGTGGGCGCCTTTGTGGACGCCGACCTGGACGATTGGACAGCCCAGGCTGAAGTCAATGTGTTGGGAGTCATGCGCGGCTGCCAGGCGATGTTGCCGGTCATGATCGAGCAGGGCAGCGGCATTATTGTCAATACGGCGTCGCTCGCGGGCCTTCATCCCTGGCCCGAAGGATCGCTCTACGCCGCATCGAAGTACGCCTCGGTGGGTTTTTCGGAGACCCTTCGGGAAGAGCTGGCCGGAACGGGCGTTCATCTCGCCATCCTGTGTCCCGGTGGCGTCGACACGCCGATGAACGAGGGCCAGGACACGTCGGGCGAGCGACTGGCTTCGCCCGAAGAAGTTGCCCAGTCGGTTTTAGACGGCATTCGCGCCCGGCGGGACTGGATCTTCACCCACGACGAGTACTCGCCCATGCTGGACGAACGCCACAAGGCGATCGTGGCTGACCACGAGCCGTTGCGGCAAAAGTAAAAGGTGGCGAACTCATGACCAAACACCCTCACACGCCGGACGACCCGGGCGCACGGGCCGTTCTTCAGGCATACGAGGACATCGTCGCCGCCGAGGGGGCCCATGCCGCCTACGACAAGGTCTTTGTCGAAGAGCCGTACTACGTCTTTTACGGCACCTCGCCCTTGGCTGGACGTTGGGAAGGCAAGGAGGGGCTCAAACGCTGGTGGGACACGCTGGTGGGACTGGTAGAGGTCGATGTCGAGCCACAGACCATGCTGGCCGGCGATGGGTACGCCATGTACTTCATGCGCGTCCACTTCACCAACAGCCGTGGCGAGGAGCTCGATGCAGTGGTTTCGGGCACCTATGAAACGCGGGACGGGAAGATCGCGTCGGGCCGGTTCTGGGCCTTTGACCAGGACGCTTTCGATGAGTATCTCTTGAGAACTCAAGCGCAAGCGGGGCAGGCCGGCGGATCGGCTCGGGAGTCGTCCTCCGCGTGATCCGCAAACGAATATTCGGGACCCGGGCCGCGAACGACCTCGCGGCCCAAAGGAGGCAAGACATGAAAGTCGCAAGGTCCGTACTCGTGATGCTTGCAATGGTTGGCTTTATCGGTAGCGCTTACGCCCAGACGACGGAGACGTCCGACTCGAGTGAGGTTATGTCTACCGAGTCGACTCAGACCGATAGAGCGGATGACGCACAGGACTCCGCCGAATCCGAGCCCGAACCCGTTCCGCCTTTTCGGGTGGACGAGGAGATGGTGGTTACGGCGCAGAAACGCGAGCAGTCGATTACCGACATAGGCATCACCATCAACGCTCTCAGCAGCGACGACATGCGTGAGCTGAATATCAAGGAAGCTCAAGACATTGCGGTCACAACCCCGGGGCTGGTCGCCAGCAACACGACCGGTACGCCGGTCTTCGCAATTCGTGCCGTTGGCCTCGATGACTACCATCCCAACAACACGAGCGGCGTCGGTACCTATGTCGACGAAGTTTCGATTTCCTCTGCCGCAATGCTCGAGTTTCAGCTTTTCGACGTGGACCGTGTGGAGGTCCTGAAGGGCCCACAAGGCACGCTTTACGGTCGAAATACCACGGGTGGCGCCATCAATTACATATCGCGCAAGCCCACCGAGGAGCACGAGGCGTACGTGGAGCTGGGCTATGGTCGCTGGGAGGCCGTCGACACCACCTTGGCGGTCAGCGGGCCCCTGTCGGACAACACCGGGTACCGGGTCGCCGCGACTTATGTCAACCAGGGTGAGGGGTTCCAGGAGGATGTGAGCAACGGGACCGAGGGCGGCCAGCCCGACAAGCTGGCGTACCGTGGGCTGTTCAGTTGGGAGTCGGACAAGGCTAGCCTGCTCTTGAACCTGCATGGCGGGCGCGATCGCGGCAATATCAGCGGCTGGCAGGCCGACGACACATTCGGCTTGGGGCCGATTTTCGAGCCTGTTTTCGGATTTCCCATGGCCTCGCCGGGCGAGCCCGACAGAATCGCGACCGGTAACGGCTTTACCTCGATCGGGGGACCGGTCGACTCGCGACAGGAAATGGACGACGTCGGCGCCAACATCAACCTCGCCATCAACCTGGGGAACAAGACCCTGACTTCGATTACCGCTTGGGATACCTCGGAACGGCAGCGGTGGGAAAACGTCGACGGATCGGCGTGGGCGATCAACGACGACGCTACCTACTCCGACATCACTCAGATCTCACAGGAGCTCCGCCTTGCGGGCGGTTCGGGTGATTTCAACTGGGTCGGAGGGCTCTTTTTCTTCAACCAGGAAGTCGACGGCAACCAGATCGCCCTGATCACCAATACAATCGACGTTGTCTTCGCGGATCTCGGGGTCCCGTTCGAGTTTTGGCCCAGCGCCCTGGGCCTGCCCTCGACCGTCGGTTCGGTCTACACCCAGGACACCGACTCCATCGGAATATTCGGGCAAGCCGATTGGCCGATTGCCGAGAAGCTGCGCCTGACTTTGGGATTGCGCTATTCACAAGAAGACGTGGCCTACCAGGGGACCGTCCAAGACAATGAAGGTTTTTTCACCGGTACGTTCGTGCCTACGGTTCTGGCGGCTTTGGATGATTCCCAAGAAGACAGCCGAGTCTCCGGGCGCGTCAATCTGGACTATCAGCCCCACGACGACCTGCTGGTCTACGGAAGCGTCAGTACCGGGTTCAAATCGGGTGTGTACTTCTCCAACCCGGTCCCCGACGCGGTCGGCTGGGGTTGGGCCGAGCCTGAGGAACTGACCGCGGCCGAGGTCGGTTTCAAGAAAACCGCGAGCAACCGCGGGCTGCAGTTCAACGGCTCCCTCTTCTTTTATGACTACGAGAACAAGCAGGTGTTGACCGACGTCAATTTTCCGGGCGGTGTGGCCCCAACGCTGTGGAATGTCCCGAAATCGGAAGTCATGGGAGTGGAGGCCGATCTGGTGTGGGCGCCGATCGCTGGTCTGGACATTCGAGCCGGTGCCGCCTGGCTGGACTCCGAGGTGAAGGAGGCGCCGACCGAGATCCGCGGCTTTCCCTACGACCAAATCCAGGAAGGCGACGTGCTGTCATGGTCCCCGGAGTGGACCTACAACGCCGCCATTCGCCGCTTTGTCACCGTCGGCAGCAACCACTGGATCACGCTGCAGGCGGACTACTCGTTCCGTGACGAGCTCCAACCCATCGTTGGCGTCGGCCCGGACGATGTTTCGTTTATCGACGAGCTGGTCCAGCTCGGCATGCGCTTCGGCTTTGGGCCCAACGACGGCCGCTGGGAGACGGCCCTTTGGGGCCGCAACATCAACGACGGGGATGCCGTGACCTATGTCTACACCAATTTTTTGAGCGACCGGTCTTACTCGTTGCAGAAGCCCGCGTCCTGGGGCACGACGTTTATCGTTCGCTGGTAAGCCAAGAAAAAA
The DNA here is from genome assembly GCA_965224065.1 of Candidatus Multivoradales bacterium. Lineage (GTDB taxonomy): Bacteria > Acidobacteriota > Thermoanaerobaculia > Multivoradales > JAHEKO01 > JAOTZA01. The sequence goes on along the minus strand of CBDCYF010000005.1, from coordinate 966,856 downwards.
GAGGCGCGTATTGGACAAGAAAGACATTGCGTATGGTTGTATCGAGCTCTGGAACCAGCTCAAATTCCGGGAGGCATACGAGACTTACTACAGCGACGACGCCGTCAAGATCGAGCCGGTGGCCTGGGAAGAGCACGCCAACGAGGTTTCGGGCAAGGCGGCGATGGCCGATCACGAGGAGTGGCTCGCGGACGAATGGGTCACCATTCACTCGGTCAAGATCGCCGAAGGTCCTTTCATCGGGGCCAACGGGTTCTCGGTGATCATCGAGAACGACTTTACGATGCGGGACACCGGCGAGCGGCACGTGTTTCGAGAAGTGGGCGTGTACACGATCGAAAACGGCAAGATCGTTCGAGAGGAGTTCTTGTACAGCGAGGCCGAGCTGGCGGAGGCGATGCGGCTCAACGAGGTGGCCGCGTCGAAGTCGAGCTGACGCCGGGCGACCGAGGTGCGTCGCCGTGCCGCGGCTGGTGCTGGTGAAGCCGGAGAGGAGGAACGGCTGGCGACAGGGCGATGGCGAGCCGGGTCTGACGGCGGGAGGTTAGGTAAGGACATGCTCTCTATCCTGAACGAAGAGGGACGGCTGGTGGGGGCCGACCCGGGTCTCGCCGCAGAAGAACTGGTGGAGCTCCACCGGACTATGGTGATGGCCCGGGCGTACGACGAGAAGTTGATCAACCTGCAGCGCACCGGTCGCATTCCGCACTACTATCAGGCGAGCGGTCAGGAGGCGACAACCGGTGCCGCTTTTGCGCTCGGGTCCGACGACTGGTTCGTTACCGCCTACCGGGAGCCCGGTATGTGGTTTCGTCGGGGACTGTCGATCGATACGCTCATTCGTTTCTGGCAGGGCGTTCCGGACGATGGTTGGGACGTCCCTGCGACCAAGATCACCCGTATCGCCTCGACTATCGGAACCCACCTGACCCACGCGACCGGCATCGGTTACGCGCTCCGGGAGCTGGGGACCGACGCGGTGGCGCTCTGCACGTTTGGCGATGGCGCCACGTCCACCGGCGACTTCCACTGTGCCGTCAACTTTGCCGGGGTGTGGAAAACACCGACGGTTTTTCTGATCCAGAACAACCAGTACACCGAGTCGACGCCGGTCTCCATGCAGACGGCCGCCGAAACTCTGGCCCAGAAGGCCGTCGCCTACGGCATACCTGGTGTGCTGGTGGACGGCATGGACCCGCTTGCGGTCTACGTCGCGACGCGGGAGGCCGTCGAGCGGGCACGGGCGGGCGAAGGCCCCACGCTGATCGAGTCTTTTACGTACCGGTTTGCTCCGCATTCCTCCTACGACGGCCTGCCGGTCTACCGGACACGCGAGGAAGAAGCCGAGTGGCAGGCCAAGGACCCGTTGCTGCGGATGGAAGCCTTTTTGATCTCGAAGGATCTCTGGGCGCCGGAGCGGACCGAGGAGGCCAGAGCATCGATTCGGCGCGACATCGAGCGGGCGATCGATCTCGCCGAAACGCGCGAGATTCCGGACCGGGGGTTCGGGCCCAAGGCGCTCAATACCAAGGTCCGGCCGCGGTTGTTGGAGCAGATCCAGCGGGAGCAGCGCGATCTTGGTGAGGCGCCGGTGGAGTTTGCGGCGCAAGAGGTGTTTCAGCCCAAGGACGAAGTCCCGCCCCGGGGCGAGACCACCAAGATGACGATGGTGCAAGCCATCCGGGCCGCGCTCGCGGAAGCTATGGCCGCACGGCCGGAGACCGTGATTCTGGGCGAGGACGTGGCCACCGAGGGCGGTGTCTTTCGCGCGACCGAGGGACTGTTGGCCGAGCACGGACCGCGACGCGTGATCGACACACCGCTTTCCGAGACCGGGATTCTGGGCTGCTCGGTGGGGATGGCGATTGCCGGCTTGAGACCGGTCGCCGAAATCATGTACTCCGGTTTTGTCTATATCGGCCTCGACCAGATCGTGGGCCACTTCGCTCGCATGCGCTGGCGCACTCAAGGCAGAGTCGAGATGCCGATCGTGGTTCGATTCGGTGCCGGCGGAGGGCATCAGGGGCACGAATTCCACAGTGACCACACTGAATCGATCTTCGCTCATGTCCCAGGGCTGACAATTCTCTATCCATCGAACCCCCACGACGCCAAAGGCCTGTTGGCCGCCGCGCTCGAAGGCAGCGATCCGGTACTCTTCTACGAGCCTATCCTTCAGTACAACCGGGCGGTCGAAGGAATTCCAGTTGACCACTACACTGTTCCGATCGGGCGCGCGCGGGTGGCGCGGGAGGGTACCGACGTCACCATTGTGACCTACGGCAATACGGTCCACACGTCGCTGGCCGCGGCGGAGCGAATGTCTGACGGTGGGATTTCCGTCGAGGTAATCGACCTCCGAACCGTGGTCCCCTGGGACGAGAATGCGGTGCTCGAGAGTGTCGCCAAGACCGGTCGGCTCGTGACCGTCCACGAGGGAGCGATCAGCAGCGGATTTGGCGCCGAGATCGTGGCGACGGTGTCGGAGAAGGCTCTCTACACTCTGCTGGCCCCGCCCCAGAGAGTGGGTCACGCCGACGTCCACTGGGGCATCGTGCAAATGGAAGGGTACTCGGTGGTGTCCCAGGAGCGGATTGCGGCAGCGGTTCGTCGAACGATGGAGAGCTGAATGGCGCGGAAGGAGTTTCGTCTTCCCGACATCGGGGCCGGAATGGTGGAGGCCGAAGTCGTGGCTTGGCGCGTCGCCGTGGGCGATGAGGTCGAAGTCGACCAGCCACTGGTCGATATCGAAACCGAAAAGTCGGTGGCGGAGATCCCTGTTCCGTACTCCGGAACCATCGCGAAGCTCGGAGTCGAGGAAGGCGAGACTATCCAGGTCGGCAACGTCTTGGTGGTCATCGAAGTGCCCGGTGCCGCGGACGCCCAAGTCCCCGAGGAACACATTGCAGGGGCTACCACCCCCGCTTCAACCGCCGCCGGCCCCCCAATCCCGATTTCCGGCCAGCCGGTTGCGGCCGTCCCGCCGGCCAAGTCCCTTTCGAGCAAGCCGGTCCGCCGGGCTTTGCCGGTCGCCCGCAAGATGGCCGAGCAGCACGGCATCGACCTCGATACGGTAAAGGGGTCAGGACCGGGGGGCGCCATCACCAAGGCCGACATCGAGCGGGTGGTCCAGGCCGGCGAGACCTCAGATGTTGAGGCGCCGACAAGCGATCCCAGGGCCCGGATGTCAAAAATGCGCCGCACGATCGCGGAGCGCATGGAGCGCTCCTGGCGCGAAATTCCCCATATCTCGGGACACGCGGAAGTTGTTGCCGACCGGCTGCTGGCGAAACGGGCCGAGCTCTCCTCCCAGCATGGCATTTCGTTGGCGCTCGAGGCGCTGGTGATCAAGGCGTTGGTGCCCGCGCTGGCCGAATACCAGGAGGTGCACGCGTGGGTTGACGGTGAGGAGCTGGTCTCTTACCAGCGAATGGACATCGGCGTGGCGATCGACACACCCCAGGGTCTTATCGTGCCGGTGGTCCACGGCGTCGATCGAATGTCGATTCCGGAGCTGTCAAACCGAATCCGAGAGCTGGCCGATCGGGCGGTCGAACACAAGCTGACGCCGGACGAGATGGCCGGCAACACGTTCACGGTGTCGAACCTCGGACCGTTCGTCAGCGCCCACGCCACCCAGGTCCTGGCTCCGCGGACTACCGGCATCATCTCCCTGGGCCGTGCCGGGAAGAAACCGGTTGTGGCGGGCGAAGGCGTTACCGTCGCGAGCGTCATGCCGCTCTCCGCCAGCTTCGACCATCGGGCTGTGGACGGTGGCATGGCGGCCCGCTTTCTGGCGATGTTGATGGCGAATCTGGAGCAGCCGGAGTCGTTTACCGGGTAGACGGACGCCGCGGAGAAACGAATCCGAGTGGTCGAGAGCCGCCAAATGGCCGAGATGACTGCGGCCGAGTTTGCCGACCGGGTGGCCGCAGGGGCGCCGGTGATCGTGCCGACCGGCACCACCGAGCAGCACGGTCCCCATTTGCCGCTGGGCGTCGACTTTTTGCTGGCCCAGGCGATCGCCCGGGACATTGCCGGCCGGACCGGCGCTGTGGTCGCGCCACCCGTGGCCTTTGGTTACAAATCGATGCCCAGATCCGGGGGCGGTCCGTTTTTCCCGGGGACGATCGGGTTGGACGGCGCAACCCTCTCCCATCTCATTCGCGATGTGATCCGGGAGCTGGTACGGCATGGAGTGCACAAGATCTGTGTTCTGGACGGCCACTACGAGAACCTGTGGTTTCTCAACGAGGGGATCGACCTCGCTTTCCGCGGGCTCGCAGACAAGGGCGTCAGGATCGTCTGTCTCCAGCACTGGGAGTTTCTGACCGAAGAAGTGGTCGCTCAGGTTTTTCCGGACGGCTTCCCCGGTATCGAGTTCGAGCACGCAGCAGTGCTCGAAACGTCGTTGATGATGCACTACTACCCGGATCTCGTGTCGCCCGACGCGATTCCCGGAAACCCACCGGCCGCCAGTGGGCCCTACGATGTCTGGCCGCCTCATCGAGACTGGGTGCCCGGGAGCGGCTCGCTGATATCGGCCAAAGGCGCGAATGCGCCCAAAGGTCGGCTCATCGCGGAGCAGATCGGCCGGGATATCGCGACCGCAATCGAACGAGAGTTCGAGGCTTGAGGCCGATGGAGTCCACGGCAATCGTTCCATTCGATTTCTCGGGCAAGACCGTCTTGGTGACGGGTGCCTCTAGGGGAATCGGTCTGGGGGTGTCTCGCGGGTTTGCGAGGGCCGGTGCGAATCTTCATATTCTCGCAACCACTGAACTGGTGAACGACCGAGCCGTGGAGTTGGAGAAAGAGAACGGTGCCTCGGTCACCGGTCACGTCTGCGACATTGCCGACCGTGACCGGGTTTGGGAATCGGTCGGTGGCATCGGCCGGCTGGACGTGCTGGTCAACAACGCCGGGCTCGAGCGCCCTACGCCCATCCTGGAGCCCGATCCGACGGTGGAGGAGGTCTTTCGCCGGATCATCGACGTCAACGTTCTGGGAACGTACTACGTGACTCGAGCGGCGGTGCCGAACATGCTGCCGGGCGCCAAGATCATCGTCACGTCGTCGATTTGGGGCCAGACCGCGGTTCCCGGGTTTTCCGCTTACTGCAGCTCCAAGCACGCCAACATCGGCTTCATGCGCGCGCTGGCTCAGGAGCTCGGGCCTCAGGGCATCAACGTCAATGCAATCTGTCCCGGCTGGGTCGAGACCGACGCGGCCATGAACAGCTTGGAACGGATGTCTCGAGAGGCCGGGCGGGACCGAGACGAGCTGCTCGACGAGATCGTTTCGGCTCAGGCCATGGGGGGGCTGATGAAGCCGGACGACATGATCGGAGCCTACTTGTTTCTGGCTTCGGGCGCGGCCGACAACATCACCGGGCAGACGCTCAACGTGGACCGCGGCGAGCTGATGGGCTAATGGCCGAGAGGCTGGTGAGATGTTGACCGGACTCCAGGGTCGGCTCGCGCTGGTCACGGGCGGATCGCGAGGGATCGGACGCGCCATCGTCGAGGCCTTTGCAGTCGAGGGAGCGAGCGTCGCTTTCACCTATCGGACCGGTGAAGCCGAGGCCGCCCGGATCGTGGCCTCGATCGAGGCTGCGGGGGGGCGAGCGTACGGTTTTTCCGGCGATCTGCGAGAAGAGGCTCAGGTCCTGCGTCTTTTTGACCAGGTGGACGAGCTGGGCGAGCTGGACATTCTGGTCAACAACGCCGGCGTGATCCAGGAAAAACCGCTGCTGGAGACGACGGCCGACGATTTCGATTGGATCATGGAGGTCAATGTGCGCGGCCAGTTTTTCTGCGGCCGGGAAGCACTAAAACGAATGGCGGGCCGCGGTGGACGCGTCATCAATATGACCTCCGATTTGAGCTTTGCCGGCCGGGAGAATTTTTCCGCCTATTGCGCGTCTAAAGGCGCGATCAACGCCTTAACCAAGTCCTGGGCCCGGGAGTTCGCTCCGGAGGTTCTGGTCAACGGCATCGCACCGGGGCCGATCGACACCGACATGTTGGATGTGGCGAACATGTCGCCGGAGTGGCGCACGCGGGAAGAGGAGCTGACCGCGCTGAAACGGATCGGTGCACCCGAAGAGGTCGCGCCGGTGGCCGTTCTGCTCGCGGGCGCGGGAGGCAGCTATATCACCGGACAGATTTTGGGGCCCAACGGCGGCTCGGTGATGCCGTGACCGGTTTCTCATCAGCGGCTCTTCCCAGGTCACCGATCGGATGGAGGACGTCCAGATGAAAGTCGATACTCAACCCCGAACCGCGACTTCGTTCTACGAAGTGGGGCACTTCATCAATGGCCGGACCGTCGATGGCGGAAGCGGCCGCTGGGGCGACCTCGCTCAGCCGGCCACCGGCCAACGCCAGGGCAGGGTCGCCTTTGCCGCCTCCGACGAGGTCGATGCTGCGGTTGCTGCGGCCAAAGAAGCGTACCCCCAGTGGTCGGAGACGCCGGTAACAAAGCGCGCGGCGTTTCTTTTCCGCTATCGCGACCTGCTCGCGAGGAACCGCGACGAGCTGGCCACGCTGCTGGTCAAAGAGCACGGCAAGGTGTGGGAGGACGCTTGCGGCGAGCTCGTACGGGGACTGGAAGTGGTCGAGTTCGCCTGTGGGATCCCCCAGCTTCTCAAGGGCGAGTTCAACGAGCAGGTGGGGCCCGGGATCGACAGTTGGTCGATGCGCCAGCCGCTCGGCGTCACGGTGAGCATCACTCCGTTCAATTTTCCGGCTATGGTGCCGCTCTGGACCGCACCGATCGCGATCGCCTGCGGCAACACGTTCATTCTGAAACCTTCCGAGCGAGATCCGTCGTGTGGGCTGCGTTTGGCCGAGCTGGCGACGGACGCCGGCCTGCCGGACGGTGTCTTCAATGTCGTCAACGGCGACAAGGAGGCAGTCAACCGATTCCTGGAGCACCCCGATGTCGAGGCCGTCAGTTTTGTCGGCTCGACTCCGATCGCAGCGCATGTCTACAACACCGCCTCGGCCCACAACAAGAGGGTCAAAGCGCTCGGCGGTGCAAAGAATCATGCTGTGGTGATGCCCGATGCCGACCTCGAGCAGGCGGCAGACGCGCTGGTCGGGGCCGGTTACGGCTCGGCAGGAGAGCGTTGCATGGCGATCTCGGTGGTAGTGGCAGTGGGGGAGATCGGCGATGAGCTGGTCGAGCGCATCGGCCGCAAGGCACGCGACCTCAAGATCGGCAACGGGATCGAGCCCGGTCATGACATGGGGCCCTTGATCACGCGAGAGCACCTGGAGAGGGTCCGGTCCTATGTCGAGCGGGGTGTCGAAGAAGGGGCCTCCCTGGTCGTCGACGGACGCGATTTCGACCCCGGCTCGGATCTCCGGGGGGGCTTTTTCCTGGGTGCCTGTCTGTTCGACAACGTCACGCCCAGGATGTCGATCTATCAAGACGAGATTTTTGGTCCGGTGCTTTCGGTGGTTCGGGTGGACACTTTCGATCAAGCGGTCGAGCTGGTCAACAACCACCAGTACGCCAATGGAACAGCGATCTTTACTCGCGATGGCGATACGGCCCGCGCTTTTGCCCGCAAGATCGAGGTAGGGATGGTCGGCTTGAACGTGCCGATTCCGGTGCCGCTCGCGTTTCACAGCTTTGGGGGATGGAAGCGCTCGCTTTTCGGCTCGCACCACATGTACGGTCCCGAGGGTGTCCGCTTTTTTACGCGGCTCAAGACCGTCACGGCCCGTTGGCCCACCAGCGTGCGCAAAGGAGTCAACCCGCACTTTCCCACCATGGGCTGAGAGGCAAAGCGATGAACCACTCGCACCTTGCTGCCCGAAACAAGGCCGCCACGCTGGCGTCGTGGACCGCCCAGGGTGCCTGGTCGCCTCTGACGGCGGTGCGGGCTGAGGGCGTCTACTTCTGGGACGCGGACGGCAAACGCTTTATTGATTGGTCGTCGATGTTGATGAACGTCAACATCGGCCACGGCAACCAGCACGTCATTCGCGCCATTCAGGACCAGGCCGCTCGGTTCACCTACTGTCGGCCCGACTATGCCACCGTGCCGCGGACGCAGTTGGCGGAGATCCTGGCCGAGATCACGCCCGGCGACTTATCCAAGAGTTTCTTCACTCTGGGCGGCGCCGACGCGATCGAAAACGCCATGAAGATCGCGCGGCTCTATACTGGCCGTCAGAAGGTGCTGACGCGCTACCGGTCGTATCACGGCGGGACCTTCGGAGCTGCGTCGGCGGGCGGCGACCCCCGCCGGCTGGCCAACGAGCCTGGTGTGCCGTGGATCGTTCGGATCCACGATCCTTACGCCTACCGTAGCCCGCTCTACCGAGAGCGCGGCCGGGAAGAAGGCGACCAGGCGCTGGTCGACCAGATTCGGGAAACCGTCGAATACGAAGGACCGCAGAACGTCGCCGCGATTCTTCTCGAGGGATACAGCGGCACCAGCGGGATCATGCAAGGTGGCGAAGTGTTCTGGCGTGGCGTCCAAGAGATTTGTGATGACTACGAGATCGTTCTCATCCTCGACGAGGTCATGAGCGGCTTTGGCCGCACCGGGAAGTGGTTTGGGATCAACCACTATCCTTTTGTTCGTCCCGATATCGTGGTCATGGCGAAGGGCCTCACTAGCGGCTATGTGCCGCTCGGCGCGGTCACCGTGAGCTCCACGATCGCCGAGCACTTCGACGACAACGTGTTCTGGTGCGGCCTGACCTACAGTTCGCACACTCTCGCCTGCGCCGCGGCGATCGCGTGCTACGAGGTCTACCAGGGCGAGAAACTGATCGAGCGTGCTGCCTCGATGGAGGGTGCCATGCGCGGCGCGCTGGAGACGCTGAGGGAGCGCCATCCGTCGGTGGGCGACATCCGCGGTGCGGGTCTCCACTACGTCGTCGAACTGGTCAAGAATCGCGAGACCCGCGAGCCCATGAGCGGCTTCAACCGCCCGTTGACCGAGCCGATGGCAAAGGTGGCCCGGTCGCTGGTCGACGATGGTCTGAGCACCTTTGTGCGCTGGAACATGATCTTCTGCGCGCCGCCTTTGATCGTGACGGAGGACCAGATACAGGAAGGGATAGATATGCTCGACCGCGCGCTGGGTCTGGCCGACGGTTACGTCGACGAGATCTGAGCATGGGAAGCGATCCTTACGACCAGGCCTCTCCGGTCACCGGGAAACGCGGCAATCCGATGGACGCGCCGCGCTATTCCGGCGTGGCGACGTTTATGCGGGCGCCGCTAGCGACCACTCTCGAAGGTCTCGACATCGCTCTCGCCGGCGTGCCTCTGGACGGCGGGGTGACCAACCGTGCGGGGACGCGCCATGGGCCGAGAGAGATTCGCAACCAGTCGAGCAACGTACGCAAGTACCACCCGGTAACGCGAGTCAATCCCTACGAGCAGTGCTCGGTTGCCGACGTAGGGGACGTCCCGTTTGAGAACATCTTCGATCTGGGTCGGGCCCACGACGAGATCGAAAGCTTCTTCCGCAAGCTGTGCGAGGCCGAGGTCGTGCCGCTGGCCGCCGGAGGCGACCATTCCATCAGCTATCCAATCCTCAAGGCGGTCGCCGCGAAAGGACCGGTCGGCCTGATTCAAATCGACTCCCATACCGATACCTGGGACGAGTTCATGGGCTCTCGAATCCACCACGGAGCTCCGTTTCGGCGGGCGGTTGAGGACGGCCTGATCGATCCGAAGCGCGCGGTCCAGATCGGAATTCGTGGCGCCCAGAACGTCACTCAGGGTTGGGACTACTCGGAGCAGACCGGCATGAGGACGATCTTCATGCACGACGTGGCGCGTATGGGGATCGACGCGGTCGTCGACGAGGCGCGGTGTGTCCTCGGAGACGGTCCCGTCTACCTGACTTTCGACATCGACGGCATCGATCCCGCCTATGCGCCCGGTACGGGGACTCCCGAAATCGGTGGGTTGACGACGTTGGAGGCGCAGCGCCTGCTCTGGGGACTCCACGGCATCGATTTTGTCGGTGCCGACGTCGTCGAGGTCTCGCCTCCGTTTGACCCGAGCGGCAACACGGCTCTTGTGGGAGCGAGCCTCATGTACGAGGCCGTTTGCCTGTTGGCCGACGCGCGAAGAAAGCGCCTTTGAAATTTGGCCTTGGGGGGGTGGCTATCCGGTTGCTGTCAACCGGTCGGAAGATCGAGCGGTTGTGTATAGATGGTCTGAGTCGGATAGGCCATCTCCAGCCCGGCGGCCGCAAAGCGCTCCATGATCTCGAGGCTCACTTCGCTCTTGGTGGGCCAGATGTCGGCCTCTTTGCGGATGTAGTAGCGCACGTGGATGTTGAGGGCGAAGTCGCCAAAGTTATTGAACGAGACGGTCTTTTGGTCTTCCAGACCCGGGTGCGCGTCGATGATCGATTCGACGATCGTCAGGGCCTCTCGCATTTTTTCGGGCGACGTATCGTAGGTGAGTCCCAGGTCGAGGACGACCCGGCGCCAGGGCTCACGGCTGACGTTTTCGACCGGCTTGGCGGCAAAGATCGAGTTGGGGATCGTGACCAGCCGGCCTTCACGGGTCTGGAGTCGGGTCGACCGGATGCCGATCTCTTTGACCACGCCGTCAAAGCCTTCGATCTTGACGCGCTCGTTGATGATGAACGGCTGATCGGTGAAGATCGTCACCCCACCGAACATGTTGGAGATGGTGTCTTTGGCTGCCATCGCCAGGGCCAGGCCGCCGATGCCGAGGCCCGCGACGATGGCCCCCACGTTGTAACCCGCGTTGTTCAGCGCGACGATGATCCCCAGGCTCCAGAGGCCGATCTTGGTGCCGCGGCTGATGATCGGCAGGAGCTGGTCGTCCAGATCGGTTTCCGAGGCGTCCGCCAGCGGTTTCAGGTACTCCTTGTAGAGAGCGTCGAGGAGTCGTGTGATCAGCCAGGTGACGGTGAGGACGATGAGAAACTGCAGACCCTCGTCGACCCAAACCTCCGCTCTGTCGGACAGGTTGAGTTGCGACAGCCCGTACCAGATACCGACGATCGTGACCGCGAACACGACCGGTTCTTCGATCATGTCGATGATGATGTCGTCGAGTTTGGTCTCGGTCTTGGTGGTGAAGCGTTTCACCACGTTGGTGGTGAACCAGTAGAGGATCTTGCCCACCACAAAGGCCCCGAGGATGGTGGCCAGGCACAGCCCCCACTCGGCTACTGTGTTCCCGTAGTAGGTTTGTTCTAGCAATTCCAACTTCGGCTCCCCCTTTGCTCTTTGCGGGCTTGATTCTACGCGAGCCGGCGGGGCGGGCGCCAAGCACGACTCTGTCGACTCCAGCTATTGCGAGTGGTGCTGGATTGGACAAGAATCGCCGCATTTCCCACGAGGTACGAATCTGCGGAACGATTCCCCATCCGCTTGTGATTTCGGGATATTTCCGAAAGTCCGTATAATGGTCTTGCAACTGTTGGTAAGAAAGAGACTAAGAAAAGATGCCAATTGACGTGAAGTTCGAGCCTGACAAGTCCCTTGTCGTTGCGACGGGGCGAGGAGTCGTCACCGGCGAGGAGATCCTCCGGGCCACCGAAGAGATCCACGCGCTTCCTCGCTATGATTGTCAGCTAGCTGACTTCACAGGGGTCGAACGGTTCGAAGTCTCGGCCGATGACGTGGAGAGGTTCGCCGCACAGGATCGCGCCGCCGTCGTTGTGAACCCGAACCTCAGGGTCGCGGTTGCGGGTAACAAAGACATCGTTTTCGGGATGGCCCGAATGTGGGAAGCAGTGGTCGGCGACTCCTCGATCTCGACTCGCGTGGTACGAACGCTCGAAGAAGCGCGACGGTGGATGGAGGAGGGATAACCATACGGCGGCCACTACAGCCGCGGGTTGCCGGGGGCTTGCTGAGAAGCCCTGCCCAAGCCCTTGTCGCGCGACCTATCAGGGTTTCGCAGCAAGCCCCTAGTGCTTGGACTGGTACTCGAGTCTGCCGTCGGGGCCGGGCTCGAGCCGGTGGATGTCCCACTTTTCACCCGTCGAGCCGCGCTTTGCTTCGAGCTTTTGCGTCAGGATGGCGTTGACGCCGTCGGTGCGCACAGTGATCATGCCGTAGACCGCCACCGCCCGCTCTCTCCTGCGCGTCAGCTCGTTGATCTCTTTCTCGGCTTGGCTTTTTTCCTCGTCGGTCGCGTTGGCTGAACGGAGGACGGCGATCAGCTCCTCGATTCGATCCTGAATCGCCTGCGGCGTGCCGACGTGCTCTTTGCCCGAGCGCGCCAGCTCGGTGGAGAAGATCAACGGCCGGCGACCCCGAGAGTGCTTGCCGTAGGTGCCGAGGGCGTCGGGTCGCGGGTGGCTGTGGGACTCGCCGTCGCCACTGGAGATCACCGTGGCGATGGGGTTGACCGACTCGATAAACACCTCCGAGAAATCGGCACTGCCATGATGACACGCCTTCATGACGTCGCATTCGAAGGTTCTGCGCGCCACGGTCAACAGCGCCTCGAGCTCGTCGAGGTTTTTGGGCTCGGGGTCGAGGCCGGTGAGCTGGTGGAGCAGGTAGTGCTCCGACGGGATGTTGAGATCGCCTCCCAGCAACATCGAGACTCCGCCGAAGGTCAGCCGCAGGACGACCGAGTGGCCGTTTTTGGTCTCGCCGATCGAGCCCAGCCACGGCAGTCTCAGCCGCTGGCCCTGCTGGCGGGCGATCGGTCCGAGGACCTCGAGCACCACCGGCTTGCCCGGTTCGAAACCGGGAACGTGGCCGTCGGCGCGGCGTAGCATTCGGACTTCACCCGACACCCGTCCCGATTCGAGAATGTCGTGAATCAAGTTCGGGTAGAGCTTTCGACCCCGCTTGTCGGCACGGCTCACCAGTGCCCGTAGCTGGGCCTCGGTCTCGATCACGTCGGTCAGCTCGCTGTTCGAGCCCGAGGTCCTGGGCCCCAGCGAGCCGCTCCCGGTGCGCTCGACGATGCCGTTGTGGTAGACGTCGCCAAAACTGAACTTCTCGTCCTTGACGATCTGGTTGAAGCCAAAGTAGTGGTCCTTGTCCGGGTGAGAGATCACTACGTTGTGGAGCTTTGTCTTTCTACGATTGAAGCGCCAACGGAGAAAGCGGTACATGTTGTCGCCTTCGCCGGCGTCGATCACCATGCGTTTGTCGTTCGGGAAGACGATGAAGCAGCCGTCGCCCTGGCCGATGTCGACAAAGTTGACCTCGAGAATACGATTTTCTTGCAAATCATCTTCACGAATCCAGGCATGGGTTCGCTTTGTTCCGTCTTTGGCCGTCGACCTGTGCCGGACTTGAACGAAGCCGTTCTTTCTCTCGCCCGTTGTGGACACGAAATAGCCCCACGGATAGTGATCCACCGAACTGCGGTTCTGCATTTTTCGTGGTTCGGGAAACAGAAACGCGCTGGGATAGCCGATAAACGCCATAGTCGACTCCTTTGCCGCTATCGAGCGGTCGCCTTTAAAATGCGCTTTTGAGGGAAACTAGCACACCCCGAACGGAGGGTATCCGGCGCCCTTCTGTCGGCCAGGCGGCAGGCGTGTTACTTTTGTCTGCCGATTGAGCCGACAGAGGCCGGGAGGCACGGTGGCCGCAAAACGACCGGAGGAGAATTCATGAGGAAGCCGTTCTGCAGATCCATCACGTTGACGCTTGCCGTCGCGATCGTCGCCGTCGCCACCGCGGGTCCCGTCTCCGCGGGCAAGGCCACGATCATCCGCGATGATTTCGGCGTCCCACACATTTTCGCCAAGAACCTCAAGACGACCTGGCGAGCGGTGGGCTACGCAACGGCCCAGGATCGGCTCTGGCAGATGGAGCTTCACCGCCGCACCGCCACCGGAAGCCTGGCCGAGATTCAGGGGCCGGGTGCCCTGGCGGGCGACATCCAGGCGCGGGCCCTCTTTGGTCCGCAAGAGTTCCGCAGGTCCCAGTTCAAGAAGGCTTCGAAGGAGACCAAGAGGATCCTGCGCGCCTACGCCGCGGGGGTCAACGACTGGATCGCGGAAGCCTCCGCGAACGGCCAGTTGCCGCCTGAGTTTCAGGCGACCGGTCTAATGCCCCGCCCCTGGACGGTGGATGACTCGGTGGCTTGGGGCATGGCGCTGCTGTTCAATTTTGGCGTCAGCGGCGAAAACGAGCTCGATTTTCTGGCCAACCTTCACGAGCTGATCTCGATCAACGGCTCCTCGGCCGGGCCCGCGATCTTCTTCGACTCGCACTGGATCTTCGATCCGACCTCTCCCACCACGATCCCGGCGGCCGCGGCCACTCGGGCGTTTGCCGCGCCGGACCGCGCTCTGCCGAATTTGCCGGACTTCGACGCCCGGCGCGCGGCCCGCAGTTGGAACCGGGGGTGGAGCGCGTGGGAGAAAAACTGCAAGAGCATCGGTCTCCACCGGGGACCTGCCTCCAACGCCATCGCGGTCGGCCCCGAGCTGTCGGCAACCGGATACCCGCTGCTGCTCGGAGGACCGCAGCAGGGCTACTCGGTACCTCAGATCAATCACGAGATCGGCATCCACGGCGCGGGCTTCAACGTCACGGGTGCCGCGGTGGCCGGACTCCCCGGAGTCACCATCGGTGTCAACCGGGGGCTGGCCTGGACGCTGACCACCGGTGGCACCGACAACAACGACATCGTTCTCGAGCAACTCAATCCGGCCGACCCGACGCAATATCTCTATCGGGGCGGCCTCCGGTCGCTCGATTGCCGCCTGGAGGTTTTCAACGTGGCGGGCAGCGAGCCGGTGGGCCAGGCGCTGTGCCGTACGGTCAACGGACCGCTGCTGGAGGTTCAGGGAAGCGTTGCTTTCTCGCTCAAGAGTGCCAGCCGCGGCAATGAGATGGGCAGTGTCGAGGCGCTGCTGGGCGTGAACAAGGCCCGAACGATCAAGAAAGCCGAGAAGCAGCTCGCAAAGGCGGGGCACAACTTCAATTTTCTCGGCGCCGACACCAAGGGGAACATCGGCTATTTCCACGTCGGCAAGATCCCGATCCGGGCGCCGGGCGACAGCCCGTTTTTCCCACACGTGGGCGACGGCCAGGCCGATTGGCAAGGGTTCATCCCGTTTTCGGCCCTGCCCCAAGCCATGAACCCCGAACAAGGCTACTTTGCCAACTGGAACAACAAGCCTCGAGTCAACTGGGTCAACTCCACCGGTGGTTTCTGGCAGTGGGGACCGGTGGCCCGGGTCGCGACGCTCCTCAACGTGCTGGAGACGCTTCCGCCGGGCTCGGTCACGGCCGATTTGGTCGGAGATATCAATCTGATCGGTGGCTGGACCCTCGACACACCGTCGGGGAATCAGGCCAGCGTGCCGGTGTCGACGTTGTTGCCGGATCTTCTCGGCCTGGTCGACGGCTCGGCCGACAGCCGCTTGCCGGATGTTCTCGATGTGTTGGGAGCGTGGGACCGGTTAAAGCTCGATCTCGAACCATTCGACGGCCGGTACGACAATCCGGCGGTCGCGATCTTCAACACCTGGTGGCAGGAGTTCATCCAGCGCGTGTTTGCGGATGAGCTCGGCGGTACCCTGGAGAGAAATGTCGCCGCGAATCTGGCGGCGCGGCTGCTCCGGCCGGGTCTGGTGCCGTTCAACTATCCCGCCTACCTGGGCGCCGAGACGGCCTCGGGCGCGGTCACCGGCGCCTTGGTCACGGCGCTCGACCGGCTGACCTCCGAGTTCGGCTCGGCGGACATGTCCACCTGGCAGGCCGAGGCGACGATGCAGAACTGGAGTCAGATCGGAGCGGCCCCGGTACCCGACACACCCCACATGAACCGGGGAACCTACAACCAGATCACGCACCTCAAGAGGGGGGATATCTCCGCCCAGAACGTCATCGCACCGGGGCAGAGTGGGAACCCCTTCAATCCTCATTTCGCCGACCAGCTCGGTCTCTATGCGACATGGACCTACAAAGACATGTACCTGACCAAGGGCGCGCTCGCCGGGCACCGGGAGTCGAGGATGGTTCTCGAGTTCGGGGGCAAGAAGAAGAAAAAATCCGCCAAGGACAAAAAATAGTTGAGTCGGACATCCAAGGGAGAACAAGAATGAGAAGGGACACGGTAAAGGCCGCGGTGGTCGCACTGGCAGTTTTGGCAACCGGCCCAGCGGCCGCCTATGACTTCCAGAAAGGCGATCTCACCGGTAGCTGGGACACGACGATCTCTTGGGGCACCCAGTACCGGCTCGACGATCCGGACCCGAGGATCATCGGGTTGCCCGAGGGCGGCTCCGCCTTTTCGGTCAACGGTGACGACGGGAACCTCAATTACACGACCGGCGTCGTCAGCAACGTGTTGAAGCTCACGACGGAGCTCGAGCTGAGCTACAAGAATGTCGGTACTTTTGTGCGTTTCCGCGGCTTCTACGACGAGGAGAACGAGGACGGCGATCGGGCCCGCACGCCCTTGACCGACGCGGCCCGCGATCGGGTCGGCAGCCGCGCCGATATTCTCGACGCCTTTTTTTGGGCCAAGTTCGAGCTCGGCGGCCGCCCGGCGGAGTTCCGCGCCGGCGAGCAGGTGCTGAGCTGGGGCGAGAGCACCTTTATCCAGGGCGGCATCAACACCATCAACCCGGTCGACGTTTCGGCGATCCGGGTGCCCGGCGCGGAGCTGCGAGAGGCGCTCCTGCCCGAGGGGATGGTGACCTTCTCGCTGGGCACATCGGAGAACACCTCGCTCGAGCTGCTCTACATCTACGACTGGGGCCGCACGCGCATCGACCCACCGGGCACCTATTGGAGCAGCAATGACTTCGCCGGCGTTGGCGGCTCGACGGTGTTTCTGGGCTTTGGCGACTCGCCCGACGACTTCACGTTTCCGTTCACCGATCGGCCCTTCCTCGGGGTGCCGCACGGAACCGACGTGTTTGCGGACGACAGCGGCCAGTACGGGGCGGCCTTTCGGGTGTTTGCTCCCGGGCTGAACGGCACCGAGTTCGGGTTCTACTACCTCAATTTCCACAGCCGCCTGCCGACCATCAACGGGACCACCGGGACCCTGGCGGGCGCGCTGACCGGCGCCCGGATGGCCAATGCCGGTACTGTGGCGGTGACGGCGCTGGCCGGTGGCGCCGGCCGCGACCAGGCGATTTTCGCCGGCGTTCTGGCCGGCGTGCAGGATGGTCTGACCACCACCGAGGCCGGAGTGGTGGCGACGGCCGCCGTCGATGCGGTGCTCGCCGGCGGCAGCGCGACCGCGACCATAACTGCCTTTGCCACCGACGCCTACGCCCAGACCGCCAATTACTTCATCGCCTACCCGGAGGACATCACGCTGCTGGGTATCAGCTTCAATACGGCGATCGGCAACTACGCAGTGCAGGGGGAGCTCTCTCAACGTCAGGACGCGCCGCTCCAGGTCGACGACGTGGAGCTGCTGTTTGCCGCCCTCGGGCCCTTCAACTCGGGGCTGGCGCAGTTCAACCAGGTCGGCAACTTCGCCGGCCAGTTCGAGACTCCGGTCTCGGGTGTCCGGCGGTTCGACGTCAACCAGTTCCAGATGACCATTACCAAGATCATCGGCCGGTTCCTGGGCGCCGACCAGGGCGTGCTGCTTTGGGAGGGCGCCATCACGCAGGTTCCGGATCTCCCAAGCAAAGACGAGCTGCGCTTCGAGGGTCCGGGCACGTATGTCAGCGGCAACGCGATCCTGGGACCCTCATCGCACCCGGGCAAGCCCATCGAAGCCCCGGAGCATTTCGCCGATGACTCTTCCTGGGGCTATCGTTTGGCCGGCCGGCTGGATTACAACAACGCCTTTGGCGGTTGGAACACCTCGCCGCGTTTTTCCTGGCAGCACGACGTCGACGGCGTCTCGCCGGGCCCCGGCGGCAACTTCATCGAAGGGCGGACCGCGCTGACTCTCGGAGTTGGCTTCAACCGCCAGAGCACCTGGGAGTTCGATCTGAGCTACACGATTTTCTCGGGCGCCGGCCGCTACAATCTGATCAACGACCGGGATTTCGCCGGCTTCAACGTCAAATACTCCTTCTAGAAAACTCGAGGAGAGGAATTATGCCAACAAGAAAACTGTCTCTGATTCGGCCGGCGCTCGCCCTTGCGGTCCTGGCCGTCTGGTCAACGACGACCGCGATGCCGGCCGCAGCCGAGATCACCTCGGCCGAGGCGGCAAAGCTGGGCGCCGAGCTCACCCCGATGGGAGCCGAGAAGGCGGGCAACGCCGACGGCACCATCCCCGCCTGGACCGGGGGCATCACCTCGCCCCCCGCCGGCTACAAGCCGGGCGACCACCATGCGGACCCGTTCGCCGATGACGAGGTTCTGTTCACGATTACCGGTGCCAATGTCGACCAGTACGCCGACAAGCTGACCCCCGGCCACCAGGCGATGCTCAAGACCTATGACACCTTCAAGATGAAGGTCTATCCGACGCGCCGCAGCGCCTCGTACCCTCAGCGCATCTACGACGCGACCAAGAAGGTCTCCCAGACCGCCAAGGTCGTCCAGGGTGGCGACGGCATCACCGGTGCGGTGAACGGAATTCCGTTTCCGATTCCCAAGACCGGCGCCGAGGTGATCTGGAATCATCTGACCCGTTTTCGCAGCAATGTCGCGGCGCGCAAGGTGGCCCAGGCGGCGCCCACGCGCAGCGGCAAGTACACGCTGGTGGTGTTCGAGGACGAGTTCAATGTCGTCTACAGCCAGGAGGGGATGACCGAGGAGGACCTCGACAACAAGATCCTCTACTTCAAGCAAAAAGTCGTGGCCCCGGCGCGGTTGGCCGGTGGCATCCTGCTGGTCCACGAGACTCTCGACCAGGTCAAGGAGCCGCGCTCCGCATGGCTCTACAACCCGGGCCAACGGCGGGTGAGGCGTGCGCCCAACGTCGCCTACGACAACCCCGGCACGGCCGCCGACGGGATGCGGACCTCGGATCAGTTCGACATGTTCAACGGTGCCCCGGACCGTTACGACTGGAAGCTCATCGGCAAGAAGGAGCTCTACGTCCCGTACAACAACTACGCGCTCCATAGCGACCAGCTCAAGTACAAGGACATCTTGACCCCGCTGCATGTCAACCCCGAGCACTTGCGCTACGAGCTGCATCGGGTGTGGGCGGTGGAGGCGACCATCAAGCCCGGGACCAGCCACCTGTACAAGAAGCGGACGCTCTATGTCGACGAGGACAGTTGGCAGATCCTGGCGGTCGACCAGTACGACAACCGGGACCAGCTCTGGCGGGTGTCGGAGGGATTTGTCATCAACTACTATGACGTTCCCATGCTCTGGACGACACTCGAGGTCCATACGGACCTCCAGGCCGGACGCTATCTGGCTATCGGCCTCGACAACGAGTACGATATGTACGACTTCGACGTCGAGAGAACTCTGGAGGACTACACTCCGGCCGCCCTGCGCCGGTCCGGCGTTCGCTGACGGTGCGAGAACGATCCGGCCAGCGCCCCGGTACCCTCGCGGTCGCCGTCCCGGCGGCGGTCCTAGCGGTGGCGGGCTATCTGTCGGCGGTCGCTCAGGTCGAAGAACCGGCGGAATCCGCGTTGCGCAAGCCGCTGGCCGAGAAATCGCTGCTCCTGGACGGAGCCGTGTCCGGCGAGCTGCTGGTCGCGGTGGGCGAGCGAGGCCACATTCTCTCCAGCCGCGACGGCGGCGCGAGCTGGCGGCAAGCCGACTCGGTCCCGACACGCGCCATGCTGACCGCCGTCTTTCTCCAAGACGAGGAGGTCGGCTGGGCGGTGGGCCATGACGCAACCGTCCTGCGCACCCGCGACGGCGGTGCAAACTGGGACCTGGTGTATTCCGCCCCGGAAGAGGAGCTGCCGCTGCTCGATGTGTGGTTCCGCGACGTCCAAAATGGCGTGGCGATTGGTGCCTACGGCTATTTTCTCCGCACCGCCGATGGGGGAGAGAGCTGGTCGCTTGCCGAACTGGCGGTGGCCGACACCGACGAGGAGGGGGTGGAGGAGGACCCCTTCGCCTACGACGCCGGTGGCGACTACCACCTGAACCACATCGCGAGATCGGACGCCGGTCGCATCTATATTGCTGCCGAAGCGGGAACCGCTTACCGGTCCGACGACGAGGGTGAGAACTGGACCGAGCTGCCGTCGCCCTACGAGGGCTCATTTTTCTCGTCTTTGCCGCTCGAGGGCGACTCGTTGTTGCTCTTTGGCCTCCGCGGGCACCTATTTCGCTCGGACGACGCGGGTGAGACCTGGCGGGCGCTCGACGCCGGCACCCAGGCCATGCTCACCGACGGTGTTCGGCTCCCCGACGGCACGGTGGTGATCGTCGGTTTGGAAGGAACGATTCTGGTGAGCCGCGATGGTGGCGAGACCTTCTCGCTCGACGCACAGCCGGACCGGCAGGCCTATTCCTCTGTTCTTTCGCTCGCGGACGGTCGTCTGGCGCTGTTTGGTGAGTTTGGCGTCACGCTGCTGTCGGCCGACGAGTTGGGCACAGGCTAGCGGGGGACCGATGCTGTCGAAGTTCCAGGACAAGCTCGAAGACGCCGTCTTTGGCAACCGCCGGCTGATTATCATCCTGTTCATTCTGGCGACGCTGTTTATGGGGTTCTGGGCGAGCCGCATCCACATCGACGCCGGTTTCGCCAAGCTGCTGCCGCTCGAGCACCCCTACATGCAGACCTATCTGAAGCACCGTCAGGAGTTTGGCGGCGCCAACCGGCTGCTGATCGCTTTGATGGCGCGGGAAGGGGACATCTTCGATCCCGAGTTCATGGAGGCGCTCAAGGCCGCTACCGACGAGGTCTTTTTTATCCCCGGAGTGGATCGGGGCCGGGTGAGCTCGCTGTTTACACCCAACACCCGGTTCACTGAGGTCGTGGAGGACGGCATCTCGGGTGGCAACGTGGTGCCGGCGGAGTTTATGGGCTCGCCGGAAGATCTTGCCCAGGTACGCGAGAACATCCTCAAGGCGGGCATCGTCGGGCGTTTGGTGGCCAACGACTTCTCCGGAGCCATCATCAGCGCCCAGCTCCAGGACGTAAACCCCAACACCGGAGAGCCGCTCGACTACATCGGCGTCGCGGAGGAGCTGGAAGAGAAGATCCGCAGCCGTTTCCAGGACCAGGTCGACGTGACGGTCCGGACCAGCCCGGTCGACGTCCACATGATCGGGTTCGCCAAGGTGATCGGCGACATCGCCCATGGCACCGGCCGGGTGGTGATCTTTTTCGCCGTTGCCTTTCTGATCACCGCCCTGTTTCTCTATCTCTACTCGAGCTCCTTCCGGCTGACCATGGTGGTGCTGTTGTGCTCGCTGGTCGCCGTGGTGTGGCAACTGGGTCTGCTGACCCTGCTCGGCTTCGGCATCGACCCGATGGGTATCCTGGTGCCGTTTTTGGTGTTCGCCATCGGTGTGAGCCACGGCGTCCAGATGATCACCGCCGTACGAGCGGAGATCGTGGAGGGCGCCGAGAACGCGCTGGTCGCGACGCGCCGCGGCTGCCGGCGGCTGATCATCCCGGGTGTCGTGGCCCTTGCCAGCGACACCGTGGGCTTCATCACCATTCTGCTCATCAAGATCCAGGTGATCCGCGAGATGGCGATCACCGCCAGCTTGGGCGTGGCCACGATCATCCTGACTAATCTCGTCCTGTTGCCGGTGATCACGTCCTACCTCAAGATCGACGATGCCTTCCGCGAGCGGCTCAACCGGCGCATCCAGCAGACCACCGGGTTTTGGGATCGGGTCGCTCGGGTGGCCGAGCGCAAGCCCGCGACCGTCGTGGTCGCGATCGCGGCGCTGTTTCTGGCCTTTGGGGCCTGGAAGGCGCGCGAGATCAAGATCGGCGACTTGCACCGGGGCGTGCCCGAGCTGCGCTCGGACTCCCGCTACAACCTCGACAGCGAGATCATCAGCGACCGGTTCTCGATCGGCGTCGACATCCTCTCGGTGATCGTCGAGACCAAGGAAGAAGGTTGCGTCGAGTACGAGATCATGAACACGATCGACAGCTTCGAGTGGCACATGCGCAACGTGCCCGGGGTCCAGTCGGTCATCGCGCTCCCCGGGATCGCGCGCGTGATCAACGCGGGCTGGAACGAGGGAGCCCCGAAATGGCGGGTGCTCTCCCGCAACCAGGACGTCCTGGTGCAGTCGATCGCCTATGTGCCCACCAGTACCGGCTTGCTCAACGAGGACTGCAGCGTCATGCCGGTGATGATGTTCACCACCGACCACAAGGCCGAGACCATCGAGTCTATTGTCGCCGAGGTCAAGTCCTTCAATGACGAGTTCGGATCCGAAGACGTTCAGTTCAAGCTCGCCACCGGCAACGTCGGCGTGATGGCGGCCACCAACGAGGCGGTGTCGGCGGCCCAGTTCCCGATGCTGCTCTATGTCTTCTCGGCGATCATCTTGCTCTGTCTGCTTGGGTTCCGTTCGGTGCGCGGCACGCTGTGCGTAGTCCTCCCGCTCGGCTTGGTGTCGCTCCTGGCCTATGCGTTGATGACGGTGCTCGAGATCGGGCTCAAGGTCTCGACCCTGCCGGTGGTCGCGCTCGGAGTCGGCATCGGGGTCGACTACGGTATCTATATCTACAGCCGGTTGAAGACCCTGCGTGCCGAAGGCAAGTCGCTGCCCGAGGCCTACCGCGAGACGCTCCACGTGGCCGGGAACGGCGTCCTGTTCACGGGCATCACGTTGGCGGTGGGTGTGGCCACTTGGATTTTTTCGCCGCTCAAGTTTCAGGCCGACATGGGGATCTTGCTGACCTTTATGTTCCTGGTGAACATGTTGGGGGCGATCCTGCTGTTGCCCGCTTTGGCGAGCTTTCTGCTGCCGGACCGGGGCGTTCCGGCCGCGCCCGCGAGCGAATCGCCCGCCGACAAATCGTAGCCGCCCGCGCGCGTCGGCCGCGCCGTGACGCGTAAGTACGCGAATCTAGTCGCTGGGGTGTAACTGAATATCCACGCGCAGAGTGAAACAGTGCATCTTTGCAAAGATCTGCAACGTGTTCTAATACGGTTGGGTAAATTGTATGCACTGGCAGTCGATTCGTAATGTTGTCTTTTGGGCGGCACTTCTTGCCTGTGTCTTGATCCCCGTCCCCGCGGCGGCGGAGGACCTGATCTGGAACGCGGCCGGCACGCCCGCTAACAGCTTCGAGCTTACCGACGGTCCCTCGCCCGACCCGCCACCGGCCGATCAGGTTTTTACTGCCGAGAACCCCTGCGACGACTCGACCGTAACGGCTACCTTTAGCGATCCCGACGACGTGGCCGACGTCGGCGAGCCATTTGTCGATCTGAGGACCGCGCCCGACACGATCGACTGGTGGATCGATGGACCAGCCGACAACGGAGACGAGCTTGTTTTTACGCTCGATTTTGGCGGCGAGGCGGTCGAGAATCTGGAGTTCGATCTATTCGATATCGACGCCGACACACCGCCCATCACTTCCTACCAGGACCGCATGATCGTCACGGCCACCTTTGTGGGAGCGATCAACGTGGAGGTCACCGGCGGCACGGCCATGACCTGCACGGGCGACAACACCACGACGGTGACCTGCACCGGCGACGACTCGGCCTCCTTTGGAGCCGCGGCGGGCACCGCTTCGATCACCATTCCAGGGCCGGTGCGCAGCGTCCGGGTGGTGTACACGCCCGGCCCGCTCGATACGTCTACGGCCCTGAACGGGGATCAGCTCTCCGGCATGAGCGATTTTACTTTCGACTGCACGACCGTGCCGGTCACGCTGTCGTCTTTCGAGGCCAGACCTCATGGCTCGGGGGTCGACGCGACCTGGACGACCCAGACCGAGACCGCCAACCTCGGTTTTCATCTGTACGGAGAGGAATCGGGATCCTGGCGCCGTCTGAACGCCGATTTGATCCCGGGCTATTCGATCGACTCGCTGGTGCCGCGCACCTACGAGGTTCCGATCGCCGAGACCGGGGCCGAGCGTTTCTTCCTGGGCGAGGTGGACGTGCGCGGCAAGGAGAGGCTGCACGGCCCCTTTGACCTCGGCGTCCGGGCGGGGGGCGACCATCTGCCCGAGCCGGTGGATTGGAGCGTGGTTCGAGAACAACTCGATCGCCAGGCCTCGGCCAGCCGGCTGGAGGCCGCGCGCAGTTATGAGCCGGTGGCGCAGCAAGCCGATCCCGGCTTGACCGCCAAGAGCGCAGCCTCGCGCACGCGTGCCGGCCGGGCAAGACAACGACGAGTTGTCTACCCGTCCTACGAGATACGGGTATCTGAGGACGGTCTCTACCGGGTCTGGTTCGAAGATGTCCCGGCGCTCGAAGGCGCGCCGCTTCGTCACCTCGCCCTCACCCGCGGCGGCAATGGAGTTCCAATACGGGTTGTCGGCCCCAGCGGGGACGGAGTGGTCGGTCCCGGCGGGTTTTTCGAGTTCTATGGTCAGGCTCTGGATTCCCTCTATACCGCGACCGACGTTCTCGAGCTCACCGTGAACCGTTTTCAGGCCCGCAGGATTCGCTCGCTGCCCCGACCGCCCCGTGGGCGGACCCCGACCCGTTACATCGCGCGCGAGACGGTCGAGCACAACCTCGAATACAGTTTTGCGTCACCGAACGGAGATCCCTGGTACGAGAAGCGCGTGCTCGCGTTTCAGCAACCGGTCTCCGAGACGTTTGAGATCGAGGTCGACGCCGTGGCGCCGGGTGAGGCGGTTCTCGAGGTCGATCTCTGGGGCGTGACTGATTTTCCGGACGTCGCTCCGGATCACCACGTCCAGATCCTGCTCAACGGCGTCCATGTCGCCGACGAGCTGTTCAACGGACTCTCCGCGCTGTCCCTCGAAATCCCGATTCCCGGCGGCCTGCTCGTCGACGGGGTGAACTCGGTCGAAGTCGTGCTGCCCGGTGACACCGGCGCGGACTGGGATCTGGTTCACGTCGAAAGCTACGGGGTTCGGTATCCACGGCAATTCGTGGCGTCTGCGGATCGTTTCTCCGGTGAGACTCTCGGCGCCGCAGTGGAGATCCAAGGCTTCACCTCTCCCGATGTCGTGGCCTATCGCGTGGTCGGGGAGCGGATGATCTATCTTGGGGCGACCGAGGCCCGCGAGAGTGGGAACGGCGTCTATACGGCCCGTCTCAAGGGGCGGCGTCAAGGTCCCGCGCATTACCATGTCTCGACGGCCGGCGCCCTGCTGCGGCCGGAGATCGAGCTCCGAGCTCCACTCGATCCTGTGCCCGCCGGCCCGGCGAACTACTGGATCCTGACGCATCCGCTCTTCGAGGATCACCTGGCGCCGCTGGTCGCAGCGCGCCGGGCCGACGGCTTCACCGTGGCGACCGTGAGCACCGGGCAGGTCTTTCGAGAATACGGCGGCGGCGTCTTCGACCCGGAGGCCATCCGTAGCTTCGTCGGCGACATCGCGGCCAACCGGGGCGCGGAGTACCTTCTCCTGATCGGTGGCGACAGCTACGACTACCACGACTATCTGGGCGTCGGCTCGGTCAGCTTTATCCCAACGATCTATCTGCCGACCCACAACGTGGTGCAGTTCACGCCTTCGGATGCCGCGCTGGCGGACGGTGATCGCGACGGCGTCCCGGATGTCTACCTCGGGAGGCTTCCCGTCCGCTCGGTGGATGAGCTCGAGACCGTGATCGACAAGACACTGACCTATTCGCCGGCCTCTCTCGACGCGATTTTTGCGGCCGACGCGGCCGAAGAGCCCTTTTCTTTCTCGGAGCTCAGTGACGAGCTGGCGGAGATGATGCCGGCCGGCTGGACCGTCGAGCGTGCCTATGTGGACCTCGACGGTGTCGCCGGTGCCCGCGCTACGCTTCTCGACGCGATCAATTCCGGGCCGGGTCTGACCCAGTATTTTGGCCACTCGGGACCGGGGTCCTGGACTTTCTCCGGTCTGTTGGGTCCCGCCGATCCGCCGGCATTCATCAACCACGGCGACCCGACCGTGGTGGTGCAGTGGGGCTGCTGGAACGGCTACCATTCGGTACCGCAGTACAACACGCTTGCCCACGCCTTTTTGCTGTCCGGAAGCCAAGGGGCAGCCGCCGTCATCGGCGCGTCGACCCTGACAAAAGTGGTTTCCGACCGTGAGATGGCCGAGCGCTTCTACCACCATCTGAGCTTGCCCGGCGCGACGCTCGGTCAAGCGGTGGAGCTCTCCCGGCGAGATCTTGCCGAGCGGGGCTATCGGGACGTGGTGCTCGGAACGACGCTCTTGGGTGACCCGGCGCTGCGGCTCGAACCCTAGCCTGCCTTTCTCACCAGCGTTCGAGGTAGGAGGCTTTCCGGCCTTCGGGCCGGAGGTTGGTGAGAAAGTCAAGCTAGCCGGTCCCCATTTCAGGTTCCGTCGGCCGCAGAGCCGCCCCTGCCGGCCAGGGGCTCTGTAGTGGAACGCCCTTCTTTACTTTCGGCGGCCACGCGGTGATAAACTCATAAGTAATCTTTCGATTGAAAGACGGCGTTCCACCACGCGACCCGTGCAAACGGGGAGACGGCTTGGCGAAGGTGAATCAGAAGGTCAGCCCGAACTTGTTGGCGATCGTGCCGCCGTACGCCACCAATTGTCCGCCGGCCGGGGTCGCGTCGCTGCTCGGGTACCTGAAGGCCAATGGCTGCCGAGATTTCGATTTCCTGGATCTGCGTCTCGGCGTGCCGGACGCTTACGCGCCGACCTACAGCCACACCGGGGCGTTTGGCGAGTCCTATGTCATGGATATCCCCGATCTGCCGCTGGCCCTGCGCCTGTTTCGCTCGTGGCCGGATGCCGGTATGGATTCGAGCGCGTTTGACGGGTTGTTCGAGCGATATTGCCTCGAGCGTGGGATCTCGCCGGATTTTCTCGAGGGCTATGTCCGCGGCTTGGATCGATATCTCGAGCTCGAGCTGGCGCGGATCCCGGAGATCGACTTCATCGGCTTTTCGGTCTGGACCTCGAACTACTTTTCGACGCTGCTGGCCGCGGCGCACCTGAAACGACGGCGGAGACCGCCGGCGATCGTCGTGGGTGGGCCGCAGGTGACCGAGAGTCGGGCCGCGGCGCTGCTCGGTCTGCGCGGCGGCTTGTTCGATGCTGTGGCCCTGGGCGAGGGCGAAGAAACCTTGCTGTCTCTCTATGAATCGTTTGACCGGTCCAGCCGGACCATTGCCGTTGGCGTGCCCGGCGCCCTGCAGTTGGATTCGAAAGGGCGACCGGTCGAAGAGCGGCAAGCTCTGATCAGATTGGAGAGTTTGCCGCTGGCCAGCTTTGACGAAATGCACCTTGCGGCCTACCAGGAGGATGAATATCGAGCGGTGCCGTTCCAGCTTTCAAGAGGGTGTACCGACAAGTGCTCCTTTTGCAGCGAGTGGGTTTTCTGGCAGCATTTTCGGCTGGATACGCCCGAGCACGCTGTCGAACAGGTGAAAGAGCTCCAGGCGCGCTATGGCACCGATTACCTGTTGTTCTCGGACTCGCTGCTCAACGGGCATCCAAAACGGCTTCAAGCGTTTGCAGAAGAGCTGCTCCGGCAATCGGTTGAAGTGGAGTGGAGCGGTTTTATGCGCGCCCAGATGGACCGTCGCACCGCTCGGTTGCTCAAGAAGGCCGGTTGCCACGATGTGTTTCTGGGTATCGAATCGTTCGACGATCGGACGCTCGAGCTGATGAACAAACGGCGCACCGAGCTGGACAACGTTTTGGCGATCCGGGCGTTCCTGGAATCGGGGATCGGCGTGACCGCGGGGTTTATCCCGGGCTTTCCGGGCGACAGCCGGGAGGGCTTTATGCACAGCGCCTCCATGTTGCGCGCCTTTCTCAGAGAATTTCCCGGGCTGCTGAGCGTCAATGAAGAGCCATTTATCGTCTCGCCCGGACAGCCGCTCTACTCCGACCTGGAGTCGTTGAATCTGGTGGGCGAGAGGTGGGACGACGCCTATCTCGACATCTGCCCGGAACACTTGGACGTCACCGGCGGGATCTGGTGTACGGTCAGCGGTGACGGCCAGGGACTCGAACGGATGGGACGTCTTTGCGTCGCCGGAACGCTCGAGCAGAGCACGGCGAAAAACAGCGGGTTCTTCAGCTATCGCGAAGTCGAGGACCTGACCACAGATGGCTTTGATTTCACTCACTTGGGGGGTGACTGGCATCTGGCGCGCATCAAGACCGCCGCGGCGGCGATCTATGGCGCAATCGTCGACGAGCTGGAGCTGGAGACCTTGGAGGAGCTGCAAGAAAGCGAGAAGCTCGCCGGACTTGCCGAGCCCGAGGTCGCCAAGGCCCTCCGAAAAATTGAGCGCGACCACTTGGTGCGGCCGGTAGAGGCGCCGCGGGCCACGAAAGGCCTCCACGCCAGGAGAATCTCCGGCGACTGTGAGCTGGCGCTGTCCCCGTTTGTCGTCGCCCGGATGACCGGCTGGCGCACCAGCTACCAGCTACTGCTGGCGAACATCCTGGACGGCAGCGCGTTGTGGCGCTCGCGGGCCGACGCCGAGCTGCTCGCCTACCTGGCTCGAAAGCCCCGCCGGGTCGACTCGATCTACCGGTACCGCGCCACGCAAAAGACGCCCCGCGGCCGCAACCGGGTCGAAGCGGTTCTCGACGAGCTGGTTCAGGGCGGCGTGCTGATCTTCGCCGCGGTTCCGCGGGCCGACGCCGAGTTCGTCGCGGGATCGCCGCGGGCGGCTCAATTCGAGCAATCGGACTGGCGACATCTGCCGGGCAATTCGACGGTGGGGCGTCTGCCGATCCTGTCCGGCGGGGCTTGACCTGTCCAAAGTCGAGGTACACTTTTCGCCCGCCCTTGAACCTCGCCCTCTTCGACATCGACGGCACCTTGACGCGGACCAACCGTGTAGATGCCCGTGCCTTCAACGCGGCCTTTGTCGAAGTGTTGGGCGTTGGAGATCTCGACGGAACCTGGGATAGCTACGAGCACCGCACCGATTCGAGCATCGCCGACGGGATCTGCCGCCGGCATCTTGGCCGGCGGGGAACCGAGGAGGAGATGATTGCGGTTCGGCGGCGGTTTG
Source organism: Candidatus Multivoradales bacterium (assembly GCA_965224065.1). Classification (GTDB taxonomy): domain Bacteria; phylum Acidobacteriota; class Thermoanaerobaculia; order Multivoradales; family JAHEKO01; genus JAOTZA01. Next base: position 937,892 of record CBDCYF010000005.1, on the reverse strand, counting down.
TAGATCTTCTCTTGGAGGAGGCCCGGAGAGACGCCGCGCAGTTCGTGCCGGTGGCCGGGGCGCGTGAATTCCTCGAGTCGCTCGTCGGACGCGGCTGGGCCGTCGGCCTGGCGACCGGTGGTTGGGGAGCCTCGGCCCGGTTGAAGCTCGAGCGGGCGGGGCTCGACCTCGGGCTCCCGATGGCCACCGCCGACGACGCGATGCCGCGCCACGAGATCGTCTCGCTGGCGGCGCGCCGGGTGAAAGCAGCACATGGCGTCACGGACTTCGACAAGGTCGTCAGCGTGGGAGATGGCACCTGGGACCTGGAAGTGGCTCGGGATCTCGGTCTCGCCTTTGTCGGCGTCACCGCCGAGAGCGATGCCGCAGCGCTCCGCGCCGCCGGTGCCGACCATCTTCTCTTCGACTACTCGGATCCGGAAAACGCCCACGCGACGCTCGAAGTAGCGTCTATCCCCGGAAGGGTGAAGGAAGCAAAACCATGAAGATCCTGCGCACCCCCGATGAGCGGTTTGCCGATGCCGAAAGGACCTCGTTTCCGCCTCACTACATCGAGATCGAAGGCCTGAGGGTCCACTACTTCGACGAAGGGCCGGCCGACGGCGAGGTTGTTGTGTTGATGCATGGCGAGCCTTCGTGGGCTTATCTCTACCGCAAGATGATTCCGATTCTGACCACGCACGGCCTGCGGTCGGTGGCCCCCGATCTGGTGGGTTTTGGCCGCTCGGACAAGCCGGCGCAGCGCGCCGACTACAGTTACGAGAGACACGTCGCCTGGATGACCGCCTGGCTCGATGCGATGGACCTGCGGGAGGTGACCTTGGTGTGCCAGGACTGGGGGTCTTTGATCGGCTTGAGAATGGCGGCCGAGAACCCCGAGCGATTTGCGCGGATCGTTCTAGCCAATGGCGGTCTCCCCACCGGCGACCAGCCGTTCCCGCTGGCCTTCCGGATCTGGAGAGCGTTCGCGAAATATTCGCCGTGGTTTCCGATCGGGCGCATCGTCGCGATGGGAAGCCGGCGGCCGATGTCGAGAGCCGATCGCGCGGCCTATGATGCGCCCTTTCCGAACCGTCGGTACAAGGCCGGGGCGCGGGCCTTTCCAGACCTCGTACCCATGCGGCCCGACGATCCGGCGGCGGCGGCCAACCGGCGCGCCTGGGAGGTGCTCGAGCGCTGGGAGAAGCCGTTTCTCACCGCGTTCAGCACGGGTGACCCGATCACCCGCGGGCTGGAGCGAGCTTTTCAAAAGCGGGTCCCCGGTGCCGCCGGGCGCACTCACCCGGTGATTCGCGGCGGTGGGCACTTTTTGCAGGAAGACAAAGGACAGGAGCTGGCCGAGTTGGTGGCGGGGTTTATCGACGAGACCCGTGAGGCGCTACGATGAGCGCTGGACTGGTGGCTGGGGCGACCCTGTGTTTCGTCATAGGACTCCTGCACTCGTGGCTGGGGGAGCGCTACATCCTGGTCCGGCTCTTTCGGCGCCCGCTTCCCCCGCTCTTTGGGAACGACTGGTTCACCCGCCGCACGCTGCGTTTCGCGTGGCACCTGACCACTGTGGCCTGGTGGGGGTTCGGCGCGCTTCTGCTGGCCTATTCCGGGCTCGCGCCGTCGGCGGAGCGCACCGCCTCTCTCCGGGTGATCGGCGCGACGTTTCTGGTCACAGCGGTCATCGCGGCGGTAGCCAGCCGTGGCCGACACCTCTCCTGGCCGTTTTTTCTCGCCATCGCGGTCTTCGCCTGGCTAGCGTCCTCGAGCTAGCCGCCGCTCGGTCTCTCAAGTAACGCCGGCCGGATCGACCATCCGCCGGGTGGAGTGCACCACACCCACGGTGAGAACAAAAAAAGTTACGAAGTAGGCGATGGCGGCTCGGATTCGCGGCATTTCCCTCCTCTTTGGTGGGCTCTTCTCGAAACGGGAGCCCAATTCCAACGCCGGACCTTCCGAAAATCGGCGCGGATGTCCGTTTTTTGGCACGGTTGGAATGCCCCGATGCACCGGAGCCATGACAAACCGGTACGACGGCGGGCTCCGTACTCCCACGTAACGGGCCTGGCACACGACTTGCTCAACCCGTTCAATGGATGGAAAGGACGATGGGAAGGGAGGCCGAACATGAACGCAACCAAGGCAATCCCAGAGACGAGCCGCGCAACTGCGGTTGAGACCCACGCCAAGACCCAAAAAAGCGATTGGGCCCATCTCGAGCCCGCCCAGGCGGTCGCCGACATCCAGCCTCTGGCCGACAACCTGGAGCGGCGCGTTCTCGGTCAGGAAGACGCCATCGGGTCCCTGGTCTCGGGGTTCTCTCGCGCGCTGTCCGGCCTGCGCGACCCCAACCGGCCGTTGATGACTGCCCTGTTGCTCGGTCCCACCGGTGTCGGAAAGACCGAGACCGCGCGCGCCATCGCCGAGGCTTTGTTTGGCTCCGACCGGGCGATGACCCGCATTACCGGTGAGGAGTACTCGCAGGGTCACGAAGTGTCCAAGCTCACCGGTGCGCCGCCGGGCTATGTCGGGCATCAGGTCGAGTCGCTGCTGACCCAGCGGAGGCTCGACGCGCCCCACCGGGCGCTGCGCGAAGCCGAAGCCGAGGAGCCGACCGGGAGAGCGGAACTGGCCGAGAAGATCTGCGGTTGCGATAGCGAGTCGTTTGCCTCAGTGGTCCTTTTCGACGAAATCGAAAAAGCCGATCCCAAGATGTGGAACGGCCTCTTGGGCATCCTGGAGGAAGGCGTGGTGACCTTGGGCAACAACACCAGCACCGACTTCCGCCGCTCGATCATCATCATGACGTCGAACGTCGGCAGCCAAGAGCTGGCCGAGCACTTCGACCGCCGGCCGCTCGGATTCGGAGCGCGGAGCGAAGCCCAGACCTCGGCCGACGTGCGCGAGCTGGCCCTGGCGGCAGCCTGCAGGGAGTTTCCTCCCGAGTTCCTGAATCGTTTCGACGAGGTGCTGACCTACTCGTCGCTGGGACGGGAGACGCTGGACCGGATCCTCGACAAGTTCATCGAGGAGCTGCACCAGCGCGCGTTGCACAACGCGGGTATGCCGCTCTTGATCAAGTTGAGCGATGCCGCGCGCGGGCTGCTGATCGAGCGCGGTACCAACTTGCGCTTTGGCGCCCGGCCGCTCCGCCGGGCCGTCGAGCGCGAGTTGGTGGGGCCGCTGTCGAGGCTGATTGCCGGCGGGACGCTGGAGAAGGGCGATGTCATCCACGTCGAATGCGACGGCGAGAGTCTGGACTTCTTTCGTGATCGCCGAAGCGCCACTGAATTAGTGGCGTAGGCGAGGGCTCTTCGAGGGCGGCTGTCGCCCCCGGCGGTCGTTGGGCGCCGAAAGTCCCAACTGGTATGTCGTCCGTGCGGCGTTGGTACACTGCGAAGTGATGCCGCTTTCGCGTCGGCGGGCGTGCCTTTGGCTGAGTCTGATCGTTCTTGCGAGCCTGGTGGCTTGTCTCTGGTCGGCGAATGCCAGGCCCGACCTCAGCCGTGAGTGGGACGAGCGCTATACGCTGCGCAATGTCGAGAGCATTCTGCGAACCGGCAGCTTGAAACCCATTTTCCCTTGGTATCCGAGCCTTTCACACCTGCCGCAAACCATACTTCTGGCGGCCACCCGAGCGGTCCACGACGCGACGGGAGCCGAGGCGTTGGCGGTCTTCAGCGACGCCCAGCCGCCGACACCCAGGCCACGCTACTGGCTTGGTGCCCTCACGCCGGCGACGTTTCTTGTGAGCCGATGGACAAGCGTTTTGTTCGGAGTCGCCAGCATCCTTTTGACCTTTCACCTCGGCTGTCGGCTCTTCTCGCGAGAGGTCGGGCTGCTCGCCGCATGGTTTCAGGCGATGAGCCCATGGCAGATCGAGGCCGCAAGCCATGCCAAGCCTGACACGTTACTGGTTTTGCTCACGCTTGCGGCGTTCTTGTGCGCGTTGCGCGTTGCCGACGACGGCGGAATCAGACGCTATGTGCTAGCTGGCGCCGCGGTCGGGCTGGCATCTTCCGCCAAACAAACAGGCGCCCTCGCAGCCATACCCTTGGTGACCGCGACCGTGCTGCATTTTCGAAACCCACGTCGCTGGTCTGGCCTGGTAGTGGCCGGTCTGGCCTCCTGCACGTTCTTTCTGCTGCTCAACCCCTACCCGGACCTCCTGCCGCGTTATCTCAGCATGGGAAAGCAATATGTGGGTTGGGCGGCCCACCAGGCCTCTGAAGAACTGCCGACGTTGTTGTATTTTCCCGTGCTAGTCGTCAGCTCTGTTTGGCACGGCCCGGTAATTGGGGTCGCAGCCCTCGCTGGCGTCGGCGCCCTGGTCGGGGTGCTGTACCGACGATGGCGGCAGCAGGGGGCAACAAAACTCGCGATGTTCCTGAGCTTTCCCGTTGGGTTTGTGCTGGTGTGCGCCGCGGTTAGTTCTTACCCGAAAGCCAACGTCTTTCTTCCCACCCTGCCGTTCACCTCGATCGCCGCCGGCTGGTCCGTCAACAAGGTCTGGGACGCCTCTGCGAGCCGCCTGTCGCCCGAACGCAGCCGATGGCTGTCTTGGCTGGGATTGATCGCGATTCTGGCACTCCTTGTGCCCCCGTGGGCGGCGTTCACCTATGCCGAAGCGGTTCCCGAGACGACGCTGGACACGGTCGCCGACACGATCGCGGCGAATGTGCCATTTATGGACCAGCGCACCGTCGTCTATGAGCGCGACGTCGGCCGCTTGGAGGCGACGAGGATCTGGACCGAAGGCCAGGGCGACTCGCTCGTGGCGCACCGGGCCAGCTTTTTCTCTCGGCCCGAAGCCAGCCTGGCCGAAGCCGACGAGCGGATCCTCGACCTGGCTGACTTCGAGGTCTTCCGGGAAGAGAGGCTGCACGGGCCGGATCGCGGTTTCTATCTTGATCGACTTCTACAGGCCAACTCCCGGGGGTCTTGGATCGTTGAACCGAGGTTGCTGCGGACACGCGGCTCGCGGCAAGTGGTGGTGGCTCATCCGTGGAACCCGTCCGGTTCGGCGCTTCAGGTCACCTGGGAGCCCCCGGCGAGACCTAGATCACGCTGGAGACGCGGGCAGTTGCCACCCGGCCTCCGGCGAGGGGAGGTGATCTCGTTGAACCTCGAGCTTTCGGCGATTCAGGCAGGTGACTGCAAGTTGTGGCTCCACAAGACGGAGCTTTCCTTTTACCAGTATCACTGGAGGGGCCAGACGGTCTCGGCGATGACTGGACGGACTGTGCTCGAGAGGCCCGGTGGCCGCGTCGCGATGCGCTGTGGGCGTGTGCGGACGCTCCGCCCGCCGCCTGAGGTAGCTGTTTGGCGGTGGTCTCCTTGATGGCGCCTGAGTTCCTTGCAGCCGCTCGGCAATGCTCGCCCGATGGGGCCCCGGTGGGGTGATGTTGCGCCCTCCGCCGGCCGGATCGAGTAGCGTATGCGTTGCGAACTATGCTAAAACGTCAGGCGCTTTCCTTGTAAATTGCGGCGATTTTCTTCCGCAAAGAAACTACGTAGACGAATCATAGAAACCGTGCGGGACTTGTGTAGTCGGTGGACCCTGGTACCCACATTCAAATAACAAGAGACGTGTTCCGCAAGTTTCGTATTTTGGAGCAGTTTTGGCGTGTCGGGGATTAGACCATTTTAGAAAGCACATAGGTACAAACGTTGCTGCGAATGCGTACACCATTGGGGCGCGCTCTGCCCTGGCTAACGGTCTTCTTGGACTAGCGTGGATTGACGAAAAAACTCTCGGCTGGGCCATGGTTGACTAAAATAGCGAGGTTACCCGCTTGGATCCTTTTCGGCATGCTCCTCGGTACCGTGATTGGGGTACTTCTGCGCTCATGCTAGGCTTTTGCGGTACTGTGACGGTACTGCACAGATTCTTCCTCAGTAGACCTTCCAGATAAGTCCTTTCTTTTCAAGCAGTTTCCGCCAGTAAAAATTAGCACACGTTTTCAGCGGGAGTAACTCAGTGGTAGAGTCTCGGCCTTCCAAGCCGTTGGTCGCGGGTTCGATTCCCGTCTCCCGCTCCATTAAGATGAGCCACTAGGGCTGTTTGCAGTATCCCTGGGTGGATACGCAAGAGGGGCGGCTCCGGCGTGGCCAACGAAATCACAGTACTCCTGGGCGCGCACGCGGCAGGTGATGAGCGCGCTTTCGATCGCCTGTTTAGCCGGATCTACGAGGATCTGCGAGAGATGGCGCGGCGGCGCCTGGTCAAGGGCCGTCCCGGCAGCATCGATACCACCGGTCTGGTCCACGAGGCCTATCTCAGGCTCGTCGGTCAGCCCGAGTCTGCCTGGAGCGACCGCGGCCACTTCTTTGCGGTCGCCTCGCTGTCGATGCGCTCGGTGGTGGTCGACCACGCGCGCCGGTTGCAAAGCGCAAAGCGCGGCGGTGACCAGGTCCGTGTGACCGCCAGCGCCGATCTGGCCGAGCTGGGCCAACAGGTCGATGAGGTCCTGGCCGTCCACGAGGCACTCCACCGGCTCGAAGAGATCGATTCGCGGCTCGTGCGGATCGTCGAGCACCGGTACTTTTCCGGGCTCACCGAAAAGGAAGCCGCGGAGGCGCTGGGTGTCTCCCACCGAACAGCGCAGCGATTGTGGCGTAAGGCACGTAGTTGGCTGCGGAAGGAGCTCGGCCGTTGAAGGATGCGGGAGATGCAGCCGATGCGGTCCGGAGGCTCCGGCGGATGGGAACGGAGGAGCGCTCCGAGATCATCGAGCGCGCCGCGAACCACGACCGGCAGACGATCGATCGAATCGAGACGCTGCTCGAAGCCGGAAGTGACGACAGTTTTCTGAGCCCGGGGGGGCCGCTCGGCGGGCCACTGGGCGCTCGTCTCGCCGCTACGGTCGAGGAAGCCGAGCGCTCCAGGGGCCTGGTCGGTCGCCGGATCGGGCACGTCCAGGTGGAGCGCGTCATCGGGGGAGGCGGCTTTGGCCGGGTCTATCTCGGCCGGGACGATCGGTTAGATCGGCAGGTTGCGGTCAAGGCCCTGCGGGCCACCCAGAGGTTCCGGACCGAAGCGCGCGAGCGGTTGCGCCGCGAGGCCCGGCTGCTGTCGAAGCTCGATCATCCCAATATTTGCCGGATTTACGGGCTGGCGGAGGAAGACGACGGCGACTACCTGCTGCTCGAGTACGTTGACGGCGAGCCGTTGACCGATGCTGCGCGCGACATCGATTTGGCGGCCAAGTTGAACCTTGCCCGCCAGATCGCCGAGGCGCTGGCCGCCGCTCACGATGTAGGGATCATCCATCGCGATCTGAAGCCGGACAACATCCTGGTGACTGCGGACGGGGTGGTCAAGGTGCTGGACCTGGGGGTGGCGCGGATCGAAGGAGAGCTGGACAGCGGGCTTCGGCTCGGGACGAGCGAGGCGTCGGAAGCCGGAGCAGTGTCCCAGCTCACCCGTCTCGGTTCGCGGTTGGGAACGATCTCCTATATGAGTCCGGAACAGGCGCGCGGGGAGAACCTGACCACGGCTTCCGATCTTTTTGCGTTCGGCCTCCTGCTACACGAGCTCTTCGGGGGTGCACCGGTCTACCGGGATGGGGACCCGGACCGTCTCCTGGCCCGGGTCAAGAATGGCGAGACGGAGCCCTTGGTGCACACCGACCGCGAGCTGACGGCCCTGGTCGAGGAGCTATTGCGGCTGAGCCCGGCAGCCCGGCCGACTGCTGCCGGAGCGGTGGGCCGGATCGAGGCGCTGCTCGACCGGCCGCGGTTGCGCCGCCGCCGGCGGATACGGCGGCTGGCGGTGGCTGGGATTCTGACGGCGGCGGCGGTAGGGCTTGCCACAGTCGTGGTACAACGCAATCGCGCCGAGACCGAGGCTCTCAAGGCGCAACAAGTGACCGAGTTTCTGGTCGACCTGTTCAAAACCAACGAGCCCACCGAGAACCTCGGTGAAGAGCTGACCGCCCGCCAAATCCTCGAGCGCGGCGAGGAGAGCATCGGGCGGCTCGACCAGGAGCGCGATGTCCAGGCGCGGCTACTGAGCGTAGTGGGGCGGGTCTACTCAAAACTGGGCAGTTTCGATCGTGCAGAGCCGCTTCTGCGGCGGGCGATCGAGACCGCGCATGGCAGTGGCGAGCGGGCACGGGCGCTCTCCGCACTGGGCGACTTGCTTTACGTGCGTGGTGAGCTCGAAGAAGCCGAGCGATTCCATCGCGAGGCACTCGCTGCGCAGCGGCGCGCCCGGCCACGGCGACACGAGGAGATCGCCGCGGCTGTGCACGAGCTCGGTAAGACTTTGCTGGAGAAGGAGGACCCCGAGGCGGAGGCTGTGCTGAGCGAGGCCCTAGCCTCGCGCGAACGCCTGCTGGGTCCAACCCACCCCAAGACCGGAGACAGTCTCAACGAGCTTGGACGCTTCTTCCACTCAGTTAATCAATGCGATCGAGCGATTCCCCTGTTGCGGCGAGCGATGGAAATATTTGAGGCTCTGGAGGTTGGTGGGGATCTGAGGGCCGCCGACCCCATGGCCAACCTGTCGGTCTGTTTTACGACACAGGGGAAGCTCGAGGAAGCCGAGACCATGACCCGGGAGATTCTTGCTCGTTATCTTCCGGTGTTCGGGGAAGACCACCCAAACGTCATGACGCAGTGGAACAACCTGGCGGTGGTTCTCGCCATGCAAGGCGAGTATCCCGAGGCGGAAGAGATCATGAGACGGCTTCTCGAGTCCCGGCGGGCAGTCATGCCGGCCGGCGCTTACATGGGGAACACGCTGGGGAACCTCGGGGCCGTCGTCCTGGCCCGGGAGCTGTATGCCGAGGCCGAGCCGATCCTGCGCGAGACCATCGCCTTGATGCGTGAGAAGTTTGGTTCCGATCACCCGCGCTTGGCGCGTCGGATCAATTCGCTCGGCCGCGTGAAGATCGCGACCGGGGATCTGGATCAAGCCGAGGCGCTGTTTCACGAAAGCACGGAGATCTTCGAGCGCACCGAGCGGACCGACCACCCTCAGTATTTTGTTGCCCAGAGAGGTCTGGGCAGGGTTCTCGGCGCGCGCGAAAACCACGCCGAAGCCGTGACCGTGCTGAAGGCCACGCTGACGGGTGAGCGCCGGATCTACGGAGAAAGCCATGCGGCCGTCGCCGACACCCTCGAAGCGCTCGGCCTGGTCTGGTTGCGGTCCGGTAACGTAACCGAGTCCGTAGAAGCTCTCCGCGGTTCGCTTGCGATCCGAATCGCCACCCGCGGGGAGACCCACCCGGATACGGCCCGGGTTCGGCGCCACTTGGCCGAGGCGTTGATCGAGGCTGGCGACCTGAGCGCCGCGGAGCCCCTGCTTCTCGAAGCCCTAGAAGCCCAGACCGAGAAGCTGCGGCCCGAGCATCCGCAGATCGCGTCAACCCGGGCTGCTCTCGTGGATCTCTACGCGCGCCAGAACCGGCCCGAGCAGGGCGCTCGCTACCGGTAGGCGAGTCCGATGCCGGGTTTGGCGCGGTTCTCTAAAAAACCGTGACAGTAAACGAGTCGTCGTCCGCGGCGGGGCCTGTGGTGAACAGCCGAAACGTCAGGATCTGAATCTTGGCGGTATCGCTCGCGTGGTCGGCCATACGGACTACGTGCAGAGAACCGGCACCAGCGCTGAACCCGTCGCCGACCGCCATTCTGGGACGGCTGGTGATATCGGCGGCGAGGAGGCTGAAGTCCACCTCGTAGACGCCTGTCGCTGTCCGGGAGGTCTTTGAGGGATCGCACCGGTAACAGCTCAGCACGGTGCCGTCCGTATCGACCCGCGCCCAGGCTTTGACATAGCCGTCGCCGGCCAGCGAGTTCTGGGCGGTCCCTGTCTCGCCGTCCAGTTCGATCGAATCGACACCGGCGCTGGTGGTGAGCACGAGGTCGCCGTCCTGGCCCTGGCCTCCCAACTCGATGTTCGCGCTGTCGCCTTCCAATCGGATCGAGCTGCCGACACTCCCGTTTGGCAGGATAAAGATATCCCCGGTCATCGTGACTTCGTCCCGTCCGGCATCGGCCCGCAAGACCTCGTCGCCGTCGATCCCGTAGATGCGGATCAGGCCGTCCGAGCCGGACGCCCGACCCAGGACGATTCGCGCACGGGTGATCGCGGTGGTGTCGTTGCCAAGAGAATCCTTCAATCGGAGCTCGTGGGGTACCAGCGACAACGACTGGGCCGGGACCGGACGAACGATTGAGAACGCACAAATCATAAACGTCGAGACAATGAGTAACGTAGTCGTTTGGAGTCGCATGGTTCGTTCCTCGGCGCGCGTCAATACACCATGATGGTGAAGGAGTGATCCTGCGCCGGTCCGGTGAAGATTCGAATCCGCGAGGGATCGCCGGTGTTGTCGTCGGTGAGAGTGATCGTGTCCACACCGGAAACGGTCAGGTCGAACTTGTCCAGCACCGCCATGCGTGGGCGGGTGGAGATGTCCGAGGCGATCGGGCTGAAGTCGACGTAGTAGGTACCGAGCGCGGTGCGCAGGGTCTTGAGCGGATCAGAATCGCAGTTGTAACAGCTCAACAGCGTTCCGTCCGCCTTCATTCGTGCCCAGCCCTTGACGAAGCCGTTGCCGGCCAAAGCGTTCGTGGCGGTGGCGGTGGTTCCGTCGATGTGGACGGTGGTGTTCAAGCCGGTAGAGTCCAAGAGAATGACGTCGCCGTCGGCCCCGCTGCCCCCCAAGATGGCGTTCCCGTCGAAGCCGTTGAGCTCCACGCTGAGAGAGCTGCCCAGGTCGATTAGACGGAGGGTCCCGATAGCCGTAGTCTGCGAACCGCCGGCGTCGACGGAGAACGCCGGGACGCCATTGGCGTTCTTGACCTCCAAGGACGCGCCAACGAGAAAGCGGCCGAGCGTCAGGCTGGCGGACCCAAGCTCGGTGTCCACGTTACCGAACTCATCCTCGATCCGGATCTCGTCCGAGTCGATGGCCACGGTCTGGGAGCCGGCCGGCGGTGCCGCTCCGCCAGCGATGGCGAGCAGGAATATGGGCAGTACTTGCTTTGCCTTTGCGCTCATGTAGCTCTCCTCTCCGCTCGTCAATACACCATGATGGTGAAGGAGTGATCTTGCGCCGGTCCGGTGAAGATTCGAATCCGCGAGGGATCTCCCGTGTTGTCGTCGGTGAGAGTGATCGTGTCCACGCCGGAAACGGTCAGGTCGAACTTGTCCAGCACCGCCATGCGCGGGCGGGTGGAGATGTCCGAGGCGATCGGGCTGAAGTCGACGTAGTAGGTGCCGAGCGCGGTGCGCAGGGTCTTGAGCGGATCAGAATCGCAGTTGTAACAGCTCAACAGCGTTCCGTCCGCCTTCATTCGTGCCCAGCCCTTGACGAAGCCGTTGCCGTTGAGCCAGTTGGTCGCCGTGCCGGTCTCGCCGTCGAGGGTGATATTCGTGTCGGCGCTCGAGTCTCTGAGGGTTAGATCTCCGGCCGTACCGCTGGTTCCGATGTCGACCGTACCGGTCTGGCCCATGAGCCGGACGGTGCTGAAGTTAATTGAGTTGTTGATGTGCCAAGTCCCCGAGAAGTGCGCACTGTCTGCGTCCGCAGTGACTTGGAACGAGGTGTTCCCCACGAAGTCTTTGAGCTGGAGGACTCCGCCGGTAAAGACTCCCGAAGCTGTGGAAGGCCGCCCAAGAACCAGGCTGCCGGGTCCCAAGAGGGTGTCCTCGCTGCCCGGCTCGTCCTCGATCCGGACCTCGTCCGATGCGATCGCCACGGATTGGGCGCTCGCGGGGAGCGCCGCGGTGACGACAAGGGCCACCAGCGAGAGTATGGGTGGGAGGTGTTTTGTCTTTGCGTTCATGTGGTTCTCCTCCAGCCTTATGGCAAGGACTCTCCTCGCACGTAGACCATTCCGAGAGCGTGGCGGTCGCCGGCAAAGGCCTTGAGCATGAAGCGGGCGTAGCCGCTTACGGCCGAGTCGGGATCTTCGAGGGCGTACTCGAAGACACGCAGGATTTTGGGGTTGTGGGTTCGGTTTTCGGACTGGGCGATCTCGGCGAGTTGGCGAAGAGCGTCGCGCCGTCGATGCGGACTGGGATCGGACGCCTGCTCGACCAGGCCTTGCTCGCGATCCGCGGCCCGGCGCAGTTCTTCTGCCGAGAGGCGGTGGGGCGGTGCCAGCGACGGGTCGGGCTCGCGGCCCTCGACGCGCGCGGTCAGAATCTCGCCCCAGCGCGCCACTTCAGAGTCGTCGTCGCGTCGCATCCAACCGGCAAAGGCATATACGTTGGCCTCGACTTCCCGCGTGGTCGTGGCGAAGGTGAACAAGCTCTGGGCCGCAAGGCCGCGATGGGGCGATTCCGGATCGCTCAGGCGCTCCATCAGCTTTTGAAGTTCTTCTTGGCGCCGCGTATGGCGGCGTGCGTCTTCTTCGGCCTGGGTCTCGACCCGGAGAGGTCGCTCGGCTATTCGCCGGAGTGTCTCGAGCGCGCGCTCCGCTTGCTGGGCAGTCGCGGAGTCGGTATGAGACGCCGCCCGCGCCAGCAGGCGCCTGGCCTGCCGGCGCTGGTCCTCGCTCACCGTGGGGTCGGCGGCGATGTCGAGCAGCGGGAGAACCAGTCCTGCCGGGGCATTATCCACCTCTAAGTGGGCCGCGATGCGCGCCACCGTTTCGGCCCGGCGCGCCGCCCGCTGTTCGGCCTCCAGCCGGTTGGCCTCGGCGGCCCGGCGGCTATCGGGGGTCTCCGGGTAGACCGAGGCGCGTGACGGGGCGGCGGCTAAAGCCGCCACCACACCAAGTAAGGCGGCGATTGCAGCGTGTCGTCGAGATCGGGTCATCTGCAGCATTGGGGCACCTCTAGAAGACGGTGAGGGTGTTGGTGTTGTGTCCGATCCTCATGTCCCTTTGTCGCAGGCAAGACCGAGCCCAGTGCCAGAGCGTTTCTTGCCTCTCTACTTGGTTGAACGAAAAGGGAACGGAGAAGACGCCAAACTTTCTGCGGCCGGGCGATCTGATGTCCTGGCTGACGTCTCGGCTGATATCCCGCCTCGACTCGTGGCGATCGGTCAAAAAACACCCACAAGAGATAAGCTTCCCCGGTGAGAACCTCCTCCTTTCTATGGAGCTATTTCCGCCGCTACTCGGTCTGGGGCGGGATCGCTCTGGTCGCGATCGTGATCTACGCGCTGGCGTTCGCCGGCGCGGTGTCGCTGCTCGAGCCGATGTTTGGCGACGTGCTCCAGCGGCCGGACGCGGCCCCGAGTCTTTCGGCACCTGCGGACTCTGACGGCGGAACGTTCTCGGCGGTCAACCTCAAGCGGCTCCTGAGCGACGGCTACGAGAGCCTCAAGACCCGGTTTGAGATCGATTCGAACTCGGTCGTCTACTTTGTCCCGATCCTGTTTGTGATCGTGCTGCTGATCCGCAGTCTGGCGGCCTTTGTCAGTGGCTACGCCTTCCAACGTATCGGGCTGGGCATGACGACCGACATGCGCAACCGACTGTTCCAGAGGATCGTCGGACAGTCCAGCCGGTTTCACGCCCGCCACACGTCGGCCGAGCTGATCAGCCGGGTGGTCAACGATGTGTCGGTGATGCAGAACGCCGTCTCCACGCGGATCCTGGATTTGTTCCGAGAGTCGGTGACGCTCTTTTTCCTGATTTACATGCTGCTCTCGACCGACCTCAAGCTGGGGCTTACCTGCCTGGTCATCGCACCGGCGTTTGCGTACTTGCTGTTTCGGTTTGGCAAGGGAATGCGCTCGACCAGCTTGCGCAGCCAGGAACGGATGGCCGATCTGACGATGCTGCTCTCCGAGGCCACCCGTGGGCACCAGGTGGTGCAGGCCTTTGACATGGAGGATTTCGAGTACCAGCGCTTCAAGCAGGCCACGCGGCGCCACTTGAGCGTGCGCCTGCGCGCCCAGGTGTTGAACCACGCCTCGGGCCCGGTCGTCGAGACGCTGGCCGCCCTCGGGTTGGCCGCTTTCCTGGTCTACGCGGGACGCGCCATCCGCGCCAGCGCCATCGACCCGGCCACGATGGTAGCCTTTTTGTTCAATCTGGTGGTGCTCTATGACCCACTGCGCAAGCTCAACAAGGTCAACCTGATCGTCCAGGAAGCGCTCGCCGCGGTGCGGAGGGTGCGCGACCTGCTGCTCGAGCCCAACGCCATCCGGGAAGCCGTCGGGGGCCTGGAGCACGGGACCCTCGGCGACTCGATCGCCTTCGAGGGGGTGACGTTCTCCTACCGCGACCAGCCGGTGCTCAACGAGGTGGACCTGGTGATCCCGCGCGGCGAGACCGTGGCGCTGGTCGGCCCGTCGGGGGCCGGTAAGTCCACCTTGGTCAATCTGCTGCCACGGTTCTTTGACCCGGGCTCGGGTCGGGTCACGGTCGACGGTATCGATATCCGCGAGCTGTCGCTCAAGAGCCTGCGCGCGCTGGTGGGAATCGTCGGTCAGGACACGGTGCTGTTCAACGACAGCGTGCGCAACAACATCGCCTACGGGCGCTCGGATCTGCCTCTCGACACGGTGCGGGACGCGGCTTCCGCGGCCTATGCGGACGACTTCATCATGGAGCTACCCGACGGGTATGACACCCGGATCGGCGAAGGCGGCTCCCAGCTCTCGGGTGGCCAGCGCCAGCGGCTGGCGATCGCCCGGGCCCTGCTCAAAAACGCTCCGATCCTGATCCTGGATGAGGCCACTTCGCATCTCGATACCGAGTCCGAGCTGCTGGTGCAAAAGGCGCTGACCAATCTGATGGCCGGCAGGACGACCCTGGTGATCGCGCACCGACTCTCGACCGTGGTCTCGGCCGATCGGATCGTGGTGATGGAGAACGGCCGGGTCAGCGAGGTCGGCACCCACGAGGAGCTGCTCGAGCGCGGCGGGACGTACCGGCGTTTCTACGACATCCAGTTCAAGATCTGAAGCGGCGGAACCGGGCGGGGGCAAGCCCCGCCCCTACAAGGGAGGCGGTTTGCGGTGGTACGGGATCCGGGCGGGGACAAGCCCCGCCCCTACAGTGCTCAGGGATATGCTCCGGTGTAGGGGCGGGGCTTGCCCCCGCCCGACGCGGGTCCGAGCCCGCTCTCGGCGACCGCTAGCCCCGCCTACGGAACCCGGTAGAGCCGAATCAGGTAACGTTTCAGGCTGCGGAAGAGATCGGGATCGACGATTCCGCGGCTTTTCTCCAGCTCCGTCTCCGCCTTTTTGCGCGCCAGCCTGCCGGCGCGAGGGTAGCGCCCCCCGAGCGAGTCGCCAAGGATGTCGAGCGAGGGCTCGACATAGCGCTCGACCCAATCCGCTGCGAGCTCCAGGGTCGGTACGGTGGCCTCGGTGACGTCTTTTTCTCGCAAGAGCTCGAACTCGGCCTCGACGGCCCTGCGGTCGAATTCCTCGAGCGGATGACCGCTTTTGGCGGCAGGGCCGTTGTGCTCGTCACCGTCTGCGACCACAAAGTAGTCCGCTAGCAGCAGGTGACCGGACGGGGCAACCCGTGTGACACACGGAAAGTACCTCGGCAGCCAGATGTACTGCGCCGATTCGCTCATCAGGATCAAGTCGTACGGCCGCTCGGGCCGGAACTCCTGAAACCGAGTGAGATGGAAGGGCAGCCCGGTGCGCTGTGTGAAGACCTCGCGTTGATACGGGTCTGGGGAGAGCCCTTCGACCTCAAAGCCCTTTTCCGCCAGTGCCCGGCTGGTGGTGCCGACTCCCGCGCCCACGTCGAGGATCGAGTGGACTCCCTTGGGGATCCAAGAGATCAGCTCGTCGGCGTAGCGCTGCTGGGCCCGGGCGAGGCCCGTGATGTCGCGCGGCTCGTCTTCCCACAGCCCATAGTGCAGGTGCTCGAGTCCTAGAACCTCGTGAAGAAAACGCAGCATCGTGTTGGTCTTGACCAGGCGACGCCGCTTGCGCCGGAGTCTGCCTGCGAGTCCCCTCTTGCCCATCAGTTGCTGCCCATCACGTGCGGACCGTAGCACCCGAGCCGGAAGGCGTGTCGATCGGCTCCCTTGCGCTCTCTCCGTCGTCGCCCTTCCACAGGTCGTGAAACCAGAACCAGGTGTCGGGCCGCGCTCGGACCCATTCTTCGACCCGGCGGTGACAACGGCCCGCGAGCTCGCGGACGCGCTCCTCGCGGTCGCCGCTTTCGGCGGCGCGCAGAACGGGGGAGTAGACGACCCGGTAACCGCCGCGGGCCTTGGGTATCGTCTCGACCGCCACCACCGGGCAGCCGAGCCGTACGGCCAGCTCGAAGACCGCGGTTGAGAGCATTGCCGGCCGGCCGAGAAACTCGGTACGGATCCTGGGATCCGAGCGGGTGTGCTGGTCGATCGCCATGGCCACACAGCGGCCGCTTTTGAGCCCTTTTGCCGCGTACAGCAAGGTCTTTTTGCGCGGCAGCCACTCGTTGCCGCACAGTTTGCGATTGGCCTGGAGCCGGCGGGCCACATAGGGGTTCTTGGGCTCGCGTCCCAGGGCGAGAAGCGGGATTCCCGCGAGCGCCTGCTTGATGGCTCCCAGCTCCCAATTGCCCAGGTGGGCGGTGACGAGCACCAGACCGCGACCCTCCGCGTGTGCCGCCCGAACCGGCTCGAAATTCTCGACCTCGAGCAGTTCGGAGCGTGGCGGCTCGAGGTAGGAGGTCGAGGTCAGAAACTCGACCATCGAGCGCCCCAGATGGAGGTGTGAGGCCCGGGCGATTCGCCAGGCCTCGGGATCGTCTACCGCAAGTGCCTGACGAGCGTTGTCAATGCTCATCCGTCGGCGAGGCGAGAGGGCCCAGGCGAGTCTTCCTAGGAGCTCACCGACCCGGAGTTGCCCCTTCACCGGCAGCGGCCGGAGGGCGAGGGTGGCGGCTGCCAGGAACAGGGCCTCGGGTCGGTGGAGAAGCCTCTTGAGCCGGCTTCGTCGCCGCCGGGTCGCGGTTCCGCCTGTGGATTGCGCGACCATTTCGATGTCACCTGCGGGCCGGTAAAGAATAGCATCCGTCTCTTGGCCGGTTGTTTGGGGTGGCGTTGCTGTGGTAAGAAAACACGTAAGTTGAGTCCACCGACCTGCGAATTCTGAGGAGGGGCCGTGATGCCAAAAAGCCGCCTTGCCATTCTGTTGTTTCTCCTGGTCGTTACGATCTCGGTTCCCGTTGGCGCGGGCTGGAACTACGCCAGCGTCGCAAAACAGAGTAACTACATCCACGGCACGACGCGGCTCAAGGACCTCGACAGCCTGCTCTTCCAGAGCTCGTTTTTCCCCAGCTTTGGTGACAATGCCAAGGTCACCACCATCACTCAACGCTATCCGGTCGATCCCCGCCAACTGGGGATGAAGAAGGCGAAAGGCACGGTGATGAACGAGTACACCTGTTTGGGGGTTCAGGGCGGGGGCAGCCGGAACCTGGGCCGTGGCAAGGACAAATTCGACGCGTTTGGCAACGCGGCGACCACCCGATTGGTGCCGGCGAGCCGGAACTGCGACTTCTTCCGGGCCGAGACCTCGTTCAAGGGTAGCCAGAAGCAGGCGGCCGGCTCCTCGGTGCACGTCCTCAACGGCGTCCAGAGGCTCCCCCCCGATGTCGATTCTGACTGCTACGACATCGACACCCTGTGCCTTTTGGACGGGAGGTTCAAGGCCGAGGTCGACTGGCGCTCGGACGGAAGCGATGGCTTCGCGACCCCCATCGCCACGGGCTTCGACGACGGCCTGTTCTTTTTCTTCAACGAGACGAATACCTTGATGACGATCAACATCCTGGATGCTTGCAACCTCCAGGGATTCAACAACTTCTGGGTCTTTGCCGCGGCAACCACCAACATCGAGTACACGCTGACGGTCACCGACACCCAGAGCGGCCAGAGCCGGAGCTATTTCAACCCGTTGGGGCAGCCGGCAGAGGCCATCACCGACACCTCGGCCTTCGCCACCTGCCCGTAACCGCTCGCGACATTACGGAACTGGCGCCCCCGCCGGGCATGGGGTAGAGTGTCTCGGCAGAACAGGGGTGAAGCTAGCCGTCAAAAAGGCGGCCGGAGGTCTTTACAGGCCCCCGAAGAGGGCATATACTCCACAATTCCCCAGCCGGCCTAGGGCAGAGGGCCGGTCGGGGATCGTTTACGAGCAGCAAGCGAGTTCGAAGCGGTCCACGTAGCTCAGTGGTAGAGCACTTCCTTGGTAAGGAAGGGGTCACCGGTTCAAATCCGGTCGTGGGCTCCAGAGGAGCGACGGTAGGTTCCCAGACAGAGTCCTAACGCCCCCGGCCGGGGGTCCAATTCTTGCAGGAGGCAGCGCGTCCATCATGGCGAAGGAGAAGTTTGAGCGTACGAAGCCGCACGTGAACATCGGGACGATCGGTCACGTGGATCACGGCAAGACGACGTTGACGGCAGCGATCACGAAGCAGCTTGCGGCGAAGAACCTGGCGGAGTTCACCGCTTTTGACGACATCGACAAGGCTCCGGAGGAGCGCGAGCGTGGGATCACGATCGCGACGGCTCACGTGGAGTACGAGACGGAGAACCGTCACTACGCGCACGTGGACTGTCCGGGTCACGCCGACTACGTCAAGAACATGATCACGGGCGCGGCCCAGATGGATGGAGCGATCCTGGTGGTGTCGGCCGCGGACGGTCCGATGCCTCAGACGCGCGAGCACGTGCTGCTGGCCCGTCAGGTGAACGTGCCGCACATCGTGGTGTTTTTGAACAAGTGCGACATGGTGGACGACGAGGAGCTGCTGGACTTAGTGGAGCTCGAGGTGCGGGAGCTGTTGTCGTCGTACGAGTTTCCGGGCGACGACATCTCGATCATCCGGGGCTCGGCGCTGAAGGCGTTGGAGTCGGACGATCCGGACTCTTCGGAGGCGGCGGCGATTTTCGAGCTGATGGCAGCGGTGGACGCGACGATTCCGGAGCCGGAGCGGGACATCGACAAGGATTTCCTGATGCCGATCGAGGACATTTTCTCGATCCAGGGTCGTGGGACGGTGGTGACGGGCCGGATCGAGCGTGGGGTGGTGAAGGTGAGTGAAGAGGTGGAGATCGTTGGGATCCGGGACACGTCGAAGACGGTGGTGACGGGTGTGGAGATGTTCCGCAAGCTCCTGGACCAGGGCCAGGCGGGGGACAACGTGGGGATCCTGCTTCGCGGGACGAAGAAGGACGAGGTGGAGCGGGGTCAGTGTCTGGCCAAGCCGGGCTCGATCACGCCGCACACGAAGTTCAAGGGCGAGGTGTACGTCTTGTCGAAGGATGAGGGAGGCCGCCACACGCCGTTTTTCAACAACTACCGTCCTCAGTTCTACTTTCGGACGACGGACGTGACGGGTGCGGCGGCGCTGCCCGAGGGCACGGAGATGGTGATGCCGGGCGACAACGTGGCGCTGTCGGTGGATCTGATTGCGCCGATCGCGATGGAGAAGGGTGTTCGGTTTGCGATCCGCGAGGGCGGCCGCACCGTCGGAGCCGGCACCGTCACCGAGATCATCGATTAATCAAAGAGTCGAAAGCCAACAAAGGAATCGCGGGAGAACAATAGGCCAGTAGCTCCAATTGGTAGAGCGTCGGTCTCCAAAACCGAATGTTGGGGGTTCGAATCCCTCCTGGCCTGCCAATCCAGCGCCTGGAGAATCGAACGGTAACCGCAAAAACGCAGAAGAGCAGAAACAGCAGGTAAGCAAGTGGCATCGATAGCCGAGAACTGGAAGCGCATGACGCGGTTTTTCTCCGAGACCCGGTCGGAGATGTCCAAGGTGACGTTTCCCTCCCGCGCCGAGGTCGTCTCGACGACCGTGGTGGTGATCATCGCCAGCGTGGTATTTGCCTTCTTTCTGTGGGTCTCGGACATGGTGATCATCAAGGTCTATCAGACCGTATTGGGATTTTTTGGACGATGACGACAACCGAAAAAAGCTCCAAGCAGTGGTACATCGTCCACACCTACTCGGGTTTCGAGGACCGGGTCAAGGAGACGCTGCGGCAGCGCGCCGAGGCGCTCGGCATGGGAGACGCCGTCGGCGAAATCAAGATCCCCACCGAGACCATCGTCGAGTACCGCGGTGGCAAGAAAAAGGAGACCGAGCGCAAATTCTTCCCGGGCTACATCCTGGTGGAGATGGAGATGTCGGACGCCGCCTGGCATGTGGTCAAGAACACGCCCAAGGTCACCGGCTTTGTCGGCAGCGGCAAAAAGCCCACGCCGCTGTCCCAGGAAGAAGTCGACAAGATCCTCGAGAAGGTCGTCAGCGCCAAGGAAAAGCCCAAGCCCAAATACATTTTCGACAAGAGCGAGCCGGTCAAGATCATCGACGGTCCCTTCAACAACTTCACCGGCGTGGTCGACGAGGTGAACCTGGACCGCAACACCCTCAAGGTAATGGTGACCATCTTCGGCCGCCAGACGCCGGTGGAGCTCGATTTCAGCCAGGTGCAAAAACTGTGAGAGGAATGAAGCGGCCGGCGCCTCTGCCGGCCGAAGCCGCCAGCTCTGGCGGTCGTTGAGTACACAAAATGGCAAAGAAAGAAGTCGGTCAGATCAAGCTGCAGATCCCCGCGGGCCAGGCCTCGCCGGCTCCGCCCGTGGGACCGGCCTTGGGACAGGCGGGCGTCAACATCATGGACTTCTGCAAGGCCTTCAACGCCCGCACACAGAGCGAGACCGGAATGATCATTCCGGTGGTGATCACCGTGTACGCGGACCGCAGCTACACCTTCATCACCAAGACGCCCCCCGCAGCGGTGCTGCTCAAGAAGGCCGCCGGGGTCGACAAGGCCTCCGGCGAGCCCAACCGCGAGAAGGTCGGCTCGGTGACCCGCGCCCAGGTGGAAGAGATCGCCAAGATCAAGATGCCGGATTTGAATGCCGCCAGCGTCGAGGCCGCGATGCGGATCGTCGAGGGGACCGCCCGCTCGATGGGAATCGAGGTGGCCGAGGCTTGATGGCCGCCGGCTTGAAGCGGGCTTGAATCGGAGAAAGCGCAGGACGGAAATGCCCAGACACGGAAAGAAATATCGCGGCGCCAAGGACGCCCTGGAGGCTCGCCGGTACGAGCTCGCCGAGGCGATGGCCAGGCTGAAGGACTCCTCCTTTGCCAAGTTCGACGAGACCGTCGACATGGCGATCCGTCTCGGCGTGGACCCGCGTCATGCCGACCAGATGGTGCGAGGCACCGTCGCACTACCGCATGGCACCGGCAAATCCATGACAGTCCTGGTGTTTGCCTCGGGCGAGAAGATCAAGGAGGCCGAGGAGGCCGGGGCCGATTTTGTCGGCGGAGAGGATCTGGCCAAGAAGATCGAAGACGGCTGGCTCGAGTTCGACGCCGTGGTCTCGACCCCCGACATGATGAAGGTCGCCGGCAAGCTCGGCCGGGTGCTGGGCCCGCGCGGTCTGATGCCCAACCCCAAGGTGGGGACGGTGACTTTCGACGTTGGGCCGGCGGTCGAGGCGATCAAGGCGGGCAAAATCGAGTTCCGCGTAGACAAGACCGGAATCGTCCACGCGCCCTTTGGCAAGTCGTCCTTTTCGGCCGAGCAGCTCGAAGCCAACGCCGCGGCGCTGCTGGCGGCGATCTCCAAGGCCAGGCCGGCTTCGGCCAAGGGCAAGTACGTCAAATCGATCAGTGTCTCCTCGACGATGGGCCCGGGGATCCGGGTCGACGAAAGCGTTTTGACGGGGCTGGAGGCTTAACGATGGCTCTCACCAGGGAACAAAAGGAAAGCCTCGTCGACATCTACAAGAACGAGCTGGCGCAGGCGCCGAACGTCTTTCTCCTCGATTTTGAGGGGCTGTCGGTGCCGCAGGCTACCGAGCTGCGCGATAAGGTGCGTGAGGTCGGCGGAAGCTACGTGGTGGTCAAGAATCGCCTGGCGCGCCGCGCCATCGAGGGCGCGGCTCTCGGCGGCCTGGAAGAGCATTTCCAGGGACCGACGGCGGCGGCGTTCGGTGGCGAGGACGCGGTTTCGATCGCCAAGGCGCTGACCGAGTTTGCCAAGGAAGTGCCGGCCGTGTCCTTCAAGGCCGGGCTGGTCGACGGCCAGGCAGTTGCCGCCGAAGACATCAAGGAAATAGCCTCGCTCCCCAGCCGCGAGGAGCTCATTGCCAAACTGCTGTTTTTGCTCCAGTCGCCGGTGACGCGATTTGTCCGCACGCTGGCGGAGATGCCCAGGCGAGCGGTCTCGGTCCTCGACCAGATTCGCCAGGCCAAGGAGAGCGCCGGCAGCTAGACCGGAAAGACGAAGACCGCGCGAACGATCGCGTTTCGACCTTCAAGGAGAGGAAAGATGGGTATTGCAACCGAAGACTTCATCAAGCAGATCGACGAGATGACCGTGCTCGAGCTCAACAATCTCGTCAAGTCCCTCGAGGACCACTACGGGGTCTCGGCGGCGGCCGCGGCGGTGCCCGTGGCGGCGGCCGGTGCCGCCGCCGGTGGTGCCGCGGAAGCCGAGGAGAAGACCGAGTTCGATGTCGTGCTGACCGCGGTCGGCGACAAGAAGATCAACGTCATCAAGACCGTCCGCGAGGTCACCAGCTTGGGTCTCAAGGACGCCAAGGATCTCGTCGAGTCGGCGCCGGCCACCGTCAAAGAGGCCGTTTCGAAAGACGAGGCGGAAGAGATCAAGAAAAAGTTCGACGAAGCGGGAGCGCAAGTCGAGCTCAAATAGTGGCTTCTTGGGAAGACACGACCTCCCAGGCCGGTTGTCCGCCGCAGGTGGGGCCGGCTGGGGGGAGGTGTCCCTGAACATCTCGAAAGCAATTCTCCATTACGGAACCTGAGGAGATCGATGGCCAAGGTGATCCAGGACTCGACCAACGGCAACGGGCGCAAGAATTTCTCGCGCATCGGTAGCACCCTTCCCATACCCAACCTGATCGAGGTGCAGCGGCGCTCGTATGAGCGCTTTCTGCAGATGAACTTGCTGCCCGAAGAGCGCGGCAACCACGGCCTTCACGCCGTGTTCAAGGGGATCTTCCCCTTCTCCGATTTTCGCGAGACCTGCTCGCTCGACTTCGTCAAGTACTCGATCGGCGATTGGCAGTGCCGCTGCGGCACCCTGACCGGCCTCGAGTACCTGCGCATGACCTGCACCAACTGCAGCGCCAAGATCATGACCGATCATCCTCACGAGGAGACCGTGACCTGCGGCGAGTGTGGGGTGGTCAACAAGAACCGGGTAACCCGCTGCGACGTCTGCGGCAATCCGGTGGACTTGGAGCTCAAGTACTCGATCGCCGAGTGCCAGGAGCGCGGAATGACCCACGCGGTACCGCTCAGGGTGACCTTCCGGTTGTTTGTCTACGACAAGGACCCCGAGACCGGTGCCCGGATGATGCGGGACGCCAAAGAGGAAGAGGTCTATTTCGGCGACATCCCGCTGATGACCGACAACGGCACCTTTGTGATCAACGGCACCGAGCGGGTCATCGTCTCGCAGCTTCACCGCAGCCCCGGCGTCTTCTTCACCAAGCAGAGCGCGCGTGGGTATCTCGCCAAGATCATTCCCTACCGTGGCTCCTGGGTCGAGTTCGAGTACGACCACAAAGAGGTTCTGAACGTCCGCATCGACCGCAAGCGCAAGTTCCACGGCACGGTCTTTCTGCGCGCCCTCGGCCTCGAGACCGACGAATCGATCCTGCGCAAGTTCTATGTGCCGGTGCCGCTCGAGCTCAAGGGTCGCGGTCAGGCGAGCCTCAAGATCCCCCCCAAGGTTCTCGAGTATGAAGACCTGCGCGATCGTCACAGCCGCGGCCACCGCGAGACCTACCGGATCTTTGCGGGTCTCAAGCTCGACGACGCGATGCGCAAGCAGCTCGGCAAGGGCAAGGACTACGAGACCAACGTGCGGATCGCCCATCTGGATCGCACGTTCTTCGTCGCCGACGTCGTGGACCTGGATACCGGAGAGGTGATCTTCGAGGCCAACGACCAGGTCCCCGAGGACATCGAGAGCCGGCTCAAGGACCGCAACCACACACCGATCGAGGTCTTTTTCCCCGATTGGGACCTGTGCGGCGCGATTCTCACGACCACCCTGGCCAAGGACACCACCACCGACGCCAAGGAAGCGCTGATCGAGATCTACCGCCGGATGCGGCCGGGGGATCCCCCGACCCTGGAGAGCGCCCGCTCGCTCTTCTACGGCATGTTCTTCGACGCCAAGCGCTACGACTTCTCGCGGGTCGGCCGGTTCAAGTTCAACATCAAGCTCGACACCGACGTGCCGATCGACCAGAAGACTCTGTCGGCCGACGACTTTTTTGGCGTCGTCGAGTACCTCATGCGGCTCCACAAGGACGTCGGCCGGGTGGACGACATCGACAACCTGGGCAACCGCCGGGTGCGTACCGTCGGCGAATTGCTGGAGAACCAGTTCCGGGTGGGGCTGGTGCGGATGGAGCGCGCGATCAAGGAGAAGATGTCGGTCCACCAGGACATCGATTCGGCGATGCCGCACGACCTGATCAACTCCAAGCCGGTGATCGCGGCGATCAAGGAGTTCTTCGGCTCCTCGCAGCTATCGCAGTTCATGGACCAGACCAACCCGCTCTCCGAGGTCACCCACAAGCGCCGTCTCTCGGCGCTCGGCCCGGGCGGCCTGTCCCGCGAGCGCGCCGGGTTCGAGGTGCGGGACGTCCACGCCTCGCACTACGGCCGCATCTGCCCGATCGAGACCCCCGAGGGTCCCAACATCGGTCTGATTTCTTCGCTGGCGACCTTTGCCCGCATCAACGAGTACGGCTTTATCGAGAGCCCGTACAAGAAGGTGGAGAAGGGCCGGGTGATCGACCACTACCGTGTGTCACGGGTGGGCGGTGGCCCGTTCAAGCTCGGCCAGATCGTCACCGGCGACGAGCTCGCGGCGGCCAACCGCTCGCTCAAGAAGGCCCGCAAGGCGCGGGTCGACGCCGAGCCCCACGCCTGGTACCTGACCGCCTGGGAGGAAGAACGCTACATCATCGCCCAGGCCAATGCCGAGATCGACGGCCGCGGCCGGTTTGTCGAGGAGCGCGTGATCGCGCGCTCCGGCGGGGATTTCATAACCGTCGAGCGCGACCGCGTCGATTACATCGATATCAGCCCCAAGCAGTTGGTCTCGGTCGCCGCGGCCTTGATCCCGTTTCTCGAGCACGACGACGCCAACCGCGCGCTCATGGGATCCAACATGCAGCGCCAGGCGGTGCCACTCCTGCGCAGCGAGTCGCCCATCGTCGGCACCGGTCTTGAGGAGCTGGTGGCCCAGGATTCGGGCGCCACCGTGCAGTGCATCCGCAGCGGCATCGTCGATTCGGTCGACGCCGAGCGGGTGATCGTGAGGGTGGAGGGTGAAGACGCCGAGACCGGAGAGTCGAAGGACTTTGGAGCCGACATCTACCAGCTCACCAAGTTTCGCCGTTCGAACCAGAACACCTGTGTCAACCAGAAGCCGATTGTTCCCGAAGGGACGAGGGTCAAGAAGGGCGACGTGCTCGCCGACGGCCCCTCGACCGAAAAGGGCGAGCTGGCGCTGGGCAAAAACGTGCTGGTGGCCTTTATGCCCTGGCGCGGTTACAACTTCGAGGACGCCATCCTGGTCTCCGAACGGCTGGTCAAGGAAGACCTCTACACCTCGATCCACATCGAGGAGTCGGAGGTCGAGGCCCGCGACACCAAGCTGGGTCCCGAGGAGGTCACCCGGGACATCCCCAACGTCTCCGAAGCGGCGCTCAAGGACCTGGACGAGTCGGGCATCGTGCGCATCGGCGCCAAGGTCAAGCCCGGGGACATCCTGGTCGGCAAGGTGACGCCCAAGGGTGAGACTCAGCTCACCCCGGAGGAGAAGCTGCTCCGGGCCATCTTTGGAGAGAAGGCCGGGGACGTTCGTGACGCCAGCCTCAAGGTCCCGTCGGGGATCGAGGGAACCGTCGTCGACGTCAAGATCTTCTCGCGCAAGGGCGTCGAGAAGGACAACCGTGCCAAGCAGATCGAAGCCGATGAGGTGGCGCGTCTGGAGAAGAACATCAAGGACCAGGTGCGGATTCTGCACGAAGAGCGCAACAAAAAGATCACCGACTCGCTGGCGGGCAAGAAGGCGACCGCCGCGGTCAAGGACCAGGACGGAGAAACTCTGGTCAAGCGGGGCGAGAAGATCAGCCGGCCGGTGCTCGAGAAGCTCACCCGGCAGGAAATCTTGAAACTGCCGATCTCGGACAAGGCCGCGCTCAAGAACGTCGCCACGATCTACCGCAAGACCGATTCGTACATCGACGTCCTGCACAAGGTCAACGAGGAGCGGGTGCAGTTGCTGCAGAAGGGCGACGAGCTGCCGCCGGGCGTGATCAAGCTGGTCAAGGTCTTTGTCGCCATGAAGCGCAAGCTGCAGGTGGGCGACAAGATGGCCGGCCGCCACGGCAACAAAGGTGTGATCTCACGGATCCTCCCGGTCGAGGATTTGCCCTATCTGCCGGATGGCACCCCGGTCGACATCGTGCTCAACCCGCTGGGCGTCCCCAGCCGCATGAACGTCGGCCAGATTCTCGAGACCCACCTGGGCTGGGCCGGCAAGGTCCTTGGCCTCAAGTTCGCCACCCCAGTCTTCGATGGGGCGAGCGAGGAGGATCTCAAGACCATGCTGGCCGACGCCGAGCTTCCGGGCTCGGGCAAGACCACGCTCTACGACGGTATGACCGGCGAGCCCTTCGAGCAGGACGTGACGGTGGGCTATATCTACATGCTCAAGCTCTCCCACCTGGTGGACGACAAGATTCACGCCCGCTCGATCGGCCCGTACTCACTGATCACCCAGCAGCCGCTGGGCGGCAAGGCGCAGTTTGGCGGCCAGCGCTTTGGCGAGATGGAAGTCTGGGCGCTCGAAGCCTACGGCGCCGCCTACACCCTGCAGGAGCTTTTGACCGTCAAGAGCGACGACGTCGAAGGCCGCAGCCGGGTCTATGAAGCCATCGTCAAGGGCGATGTCCCGGACGATCCGGGGCTGCCCGAGTCGTTCAACGTTCTGGTGCGTGAGCTCCAGAGTCTCTGCCTCGATATCGAACTGATGAAGGTGTAGAGGAGGATCGATGCAATCTCTTCGCAGCTTTGACCGACCGCAGACGCAGCGAGATTTCAACGCCATCAAGATCTCGATCGCTTCGCCGGAGAAGATCCACTCGTGGAGTCACGGTGAGGTCACCAAGGCGGAGACCATCAACTACCGGACGTTCAAGCCGGAGCGCGATGGGCTTTTCTGCGCCAAGATCTTTGGCCCGGTGACCGACTGGGAGTGCTTGTGCGGAAAGTACAAGCGGATGAAGCACCGCGGCGTCATCTGCGACAAGTGTGGCGTCGAGGTGACCCGGTCGCGGGTTCGCCGCGAGCGCATGGGGCACATCGAGCTGGCCGCGCCGGTGAGCCACGTTTGGTTCTTCAAGGGCCTCCCGAGCCGCATCGGCCAGCTCCTGGACCTTTCGCTCCGCGATCTCGAGCGCATCCTCTATTTCGAGAGCTATGTGGTCGTCGACCCCGGCGACACCGAGCTCGAGGCCGGCGAGCTGCTGACCGAGGAGCGTTACCGCGAAGTACGCGACGAGTACGGCGACGACGCCTTTGATGCCCGCATGGGCGCCGAGTCGATCAAGGACCTTCTGAGCCGGATCGACCCCGATGAGCTGGCCGAAGAGCTGCGCATCGTCATGAAGACCGAGACCAGCCAGATTCGCCGGCTCAAGGCCGCCAAGCGGCTCAAGGTGGTCGACGCCTTCCGCCGCAGCGGGCACCGGCCCGAGTGGATGATTCTCGAGGTCATCCCGGTGATTCCGCCCGAGCTCCGGCCGCTGGTGCCGCTCGACGGCGGGCGTTTCGCCACCAGTGACTTGAACGATCTCTATCGCCGGGTGATCAACCGCAACAACCGTCTACGCAAGCTGCTCGAGCTGCGCGCTCCCGACGTCATCGTGCGCAACGAGAAGCGGATGCTCCAGGAGGCCGTCGACGCCCTGTTCGACAACGGCCGCCGCGGCCGGGTGCTCAAGGGCTCGAACAACCGGCCCCTGAAGTCGCTCTCCGACACGCTCAAGGGCAAGCAGGGCCGGTTCCGCCAGAACCTGCTGGGCAAGCGGGTCGACTACTCCGGCCGCTCGGTCATCGTAGTGGGCCCCGAGCTCAAGCTCAACCAGTGTGGTCTGCCCAAGAAAATGGCGCTCGAGCTCTTCAAGCCGTTTATCTACAACCGGCTGGAGGAGAAGGAGCTGGTCGGCACGATCAAGGCCGCCAAGGAGATGGTGGAGCGTGAGGAGGACGCCGTGTGGGACGCGCTCGAGGAGGTCATTCGGGACCATCCGGTGCTCCTCAACCGCGCGCCGACCCTCCACCGCCTCGGCATCCAGGCGTTCGAGCCGGTGCTGATCGAGGGCAAGGCGATCCAGATCCATCCCCTGGTGTGCTCGGCGTTCAACGCCGACTTCGACGGCGACCAGATGGCGGTCCATGTGCCGCTCTCGCCCAAGGCCCAGGTGGAGAGCCAGGTGCTGATGCTCTCGGCCAACAACATCCTGAGCCCGGCGCATGGGCGCCCGCTCGCGGTCCCCAGCCAGGACATGGTCCTGGGCGGCTATTACCTGACCATGCGCAGGCAGGGCGCCAAGGGAGAAGGCCGTGTCTTTCACGACTTCGACTCGGTGCTGCTGGCGCTGGAGCAGGGCATCGTCGAGACCCAGACCCAGGTCCAGGTGCGCTATACCGGCGCCTACGTCAACCTGGAGATTCAGTACGCGGACCAGGATCTGCTCCACGCCGAGGTCCAGGAGGTCGAGAATCAGCTCATCGACACCACCGTCGGCCGGGTGATCCTGAACCTGCATCTGCCCGAGGAAATCCCGTTTGTCAACGGACTGCTCAAGAAGCGGGGTCTGCAGGAGCTGGTCGGCTATTGCTACACCAACCACGGCCGGACGCTGACCGTCAAGATGCTCGACGAGCTCAAAGAGGTCAGCTTCAACTACGCCACCCGAGCCGGGGTGTCGTTTGGGATCGACGACATGCTCATCCCGGCGACCAAGACCAATCTGCTCGATTCGGCCGGCAAGGAAGTGCTCCAGATCGAGCGCCAGCGCTCGGGCGGTGTCATTACCGCGGGTGAGCGGCACAACAAGATCATCGACATCTGGCATCGTGTCACCGAGAAGGTCTCCGAGGAGATGTTCCGCGAGATGAGTGACCTGGAGAGGAACCAGGGCCTGTTCAATCCCATCCGCATGATGGCCGATTCCGGCGCCCGCGGCTCGCGCGAACAGGTGCGCCAGCTCGCCGGGATGCGCGGTCTGATGTCCAAGCCCTCGGGTGAGATCATCGAAACTCCCATCACCGCCAACTTCCGCGAAGGCCTGTCGGTGTTGCAGTACTTCATCTCCACCCACGGCGCGCGCAAGGGGCTGGCTGACACCGCCCTGAAGACCGCCGATTCGGGCTATCTGACCCGCCGGCTGGTGGACGTGGCCCAGGACGTCATCGTCACCGAGGAGGACTGCGGCACCATCGACGGCATCGTGGTGAGCGCCATCATGGAGGGCGGAGACATCCTCGAGCCGCTGCGCGACCGGGTCGTCGGCCGAACCTCGCAGGAGTCGATCTACGATCCGACCTCCGGCGAGCTGCTGGTCGAGCTCGGTCAGTTGATCAGCGACGAGGTGGCGAGCCAGATCCAGGCCGCCGGCATCGAGCGGGTCAAGATCCGCTCGGCGCTGACCTGCGAGACCCGGCGGGGCGTCTGCCGGTCCTGCTACGGCCGCAACCTCGCGACCGGCCGGGTGGTCGACATCGGCGAGGCGGTCGGAGTCATCGCGGCCCAGTCGATCGGCGAGCCCGGGACCCAGCTCACCATGCGGACCTTCCACTACGGCGGTACCGCCAGCCGGGTCTCCGAGCAGTCGCAGCACCACGTCAAGAACCCCGGCCGGGTCAAGCTCTTGAACGTCAAGACGGTCGATTCCAAGGCCGGGGACCTGGTGGTCATCAACCGCAACGGCAAGCTGGTCATCGTCGACAGCAAAGGCCGCGAGCTAGAGCGTTATGCGCTGACCTATGGCTCGCACCTGCTGGCCCGCGAGGGAGACGAAGTCGAGCCGGGCCAGGCGGTCGTGGAGTGGGACCCCTTTACGTCGGCGCTTCTCACCGAGATCGCGGGCAAGGTGTCCTATCAGGACATCATCGAGGGTGAGAACGTCCGCGAGGAGACCGACAAGGTCACCGGGCTCTCGCAGCGCATCGTCGTCGACGCGCCGCAGAGCGAGAAGCGGGCGCCCGCCATCATCGTCACCGGACGGGGCAAGGAGGAGCGCAAGTACCTGCTGCCCACCGGCTCCCACCTGGTGGTCGGCGACAACGACAGCGTCCACCCCGGCGATACGCTGGTCAAGATCCCGCGCGAAACCACCAAGACCAAGGACATCACCGGCGGTCTGCCGCGGGTGGTCGAGCTCTTTGAGGCGCGTAGCCCCAAGGAGCCCGCGATCATCAGTGAGATCGACGGCACGGTGAGCCTGGGCGAGATCGTCAAGGGCATGAGGAAAGTCGAGGTAGCCAGCGATTCGGGCGACACTCGCGAGTACCTGGTGCCGCGTACCATCCACGTCAACGTCCAGGAGGGCGAGCGGGTGGCCGCCGGGGATCCCCTGATCGACGGCGCCATCAACCCGCACGACATCCTCCAGGTGCTGGGCGAGACCGAGCTGCAGCGCTACCTGGTGGCCAAGATCCAGGAGGTCTACCGTTCGCAGAGCGTGGCGATCAACGACAAGCACATCGAGATCATCGTCCGTCAGATGATGCGCTCGGTGAAGATCGAAGAGGTCGGTGACACCGAGTTCCTGATCGACGAGCAGGTCGACCGCTGGAGGTTCCATGAGGAAAACCAGCGGGTGCTCGACGCCGGCGGCACGCCGGCGGTGGGCCGGCCGATGCTCCAGGGCATCACCAAGGCGTCGCTGTCGACCGAGAGCTTTGTCTCGGCGGCGAGCTTCCAGGAGACCACCCGGGTGCTCACCGAGGCGGCGATCAACGGC
Source organism: Candidatus Multivoradales bacterium (assembly GCA_965224065.1). Taxonomy (GTDB): domain Bacteria; phylum Acidobacteriota; class Thermoanaerobaculia; order Multivoradales; family JAHEKO01; genus JAOTZA01. The sequence continues at coordinate 906,930 of CBDCYF010000005.1, read as the reverse complement.
AAGGTGGACCATCTGAGAGGCCTGAAAGAGAACGTCATCGTGGGGCGCCTCATCCCGGCCGGTACCGGCATGGAGTACTACCACGACTTCCACATCGCCGAGGAGATCCAGCCCGCCGAGGTGGAGGACGAAGACGGCCTGTTTATGGGCTTTTCCGAGGAGGACATCCGGGCGCTGCCCCAAGAGGCCGTCGAGGGGACCAGCAGCTAGACGCTACGGGATCGGTCCCGTATGCGGGGGGCTGGGAAGGGGCCGCCTCCGTGTCGGCTAGGGGTTGACGAGCCCCATTCCTATTGGGTATTCTCTTTCGGTTCCGCTCTGTGGTCGTTCGCCAGACGGGCGACCCGCCAGGGTAGTTGTCTCAGCAGCCCCCCTGAAAGATTGGTTCGGAATCCCCGCCTCCGGGCGGGTTGACGGCCGCGGAATCGCTTCGGTGACGAAGCGGACAGCGTAGGAGTGTTTAGTAGGAGCGTTTAAAAGGTATGCCGACGATTCATCAACTGGTTCGCAAGGGACGCAAGCGTCAGGTCTCGAACACCAAGAGCCCGGCCTTGCAGAAGTCGCCGCAGAAGCGCGGCGTGTGTGTCCGCGTGTATACCCAGACGCCCAAGAAGCCCAACTCGGCGCTGCGCAAGGTGGCGCGGGTGCGGCTGACCAACGGTATCGAGGTGACGACCTACATCCCGGGCGTCGGCCACAACCTGCAGGAGCACTCGATCGTGCTCATCCGCGGTGGGCGCGTCAAGGATCTTCCCGGTGTTCGGTACCACGTTCTGCGCGGAACGCTCGACGCGGTCGGCGTCGAGGACCGCCGCCAGAGCCGCTCCAAATACGGGGCCAAGCGACCGAAATAACTCTGAGGATCGAGGAGCTCGAGAGAATGTCCAGACGCGGCGCGGTACCCAAGCGGGAGATCCTTCCCGATCCGCTCTACAACTCCCAGTTGTTGACCAAGTTCGTCAACGTGCTGATGAAAGACGGCAAAAAGTCCACCGCCGAGCGGATTCTCTACGACGCGCTTGAGACCATCCGCGAGCGAACCGACGACGACCCGATGAAGGTCTTCAAAAAGGCGATCGAGAACGTCAAGCCGGCGGTCGAGGTCAAGTCCCGCCGGGTCGGCGGCTCGACCTACCAGGTGCCGATCGAAGTGCGTCCCAACCGGCGGCTGGCGCTGTCATTGCGCTGGATTCTGCAGGGCGCGCAGAGCCGCGGCGAGAAGACGATGAAGCAGCGGCTGGCGGGCGAGCTGATGGACGCGGCCGCCAACCGCGGCGTGGCGATGAAAAAGAAAGAGGATACGCACCGGATGGCCGACGCCAACAAGGCGTTTGCCCACTATCGCTGGTAAACGACGCGGCATTCCTCGATAAGAGAAAGAGATCGGCGGCGGCAGGCAACTGCCGTCGTCGCTTTGTAGACGACGGAAATTCAACCAGGCAATTCAAATGGCTAGGCAGGTACAACTCGAGCGCATTCGCAATATCGGCATCATGGCTCACATCGATGCCGGTAAGACGACGACTACCGAACGGGTCCTGTACTACACCGGCGTCAACTACAAGATCGGCGAAGTCCACGACGGCACCGCGACGATGGACTGGATGGTCCAGGAGCAGGAGCGCGGCATCACCATCACCGCCGCGGCGACGACCTGCACCTGGGACGATCACCGGATCAACATCATCGACACGCCGGGGCATGTGGATTTCACCGCCGAGGTCGAGAGATCGCTGCGCGTGCTCGACGGCGCGGTGGCGGTCTTCGACGCGGTCGCCGGGGTAGAGCCGCAGTCCGAGACCGTTTGGAGGCAGGCCGATCGCTATCGCGTGCCGCGGATCGCCTTTGTCAACAAGATGGATCGGGTGGGCGCCGATTTCGACCGCTGTGTCGAGATGATGCGCTCACGTCTGGGCGCTTCGCCGGTGGTCATCCAGATCCCCTGGGGAGCCGAGGACTCGTTTCTGGGCGTCGTCGATCTCATCCAGATGAAGGGCGTGCGCTACAAGGACGAGGCGCTGGGCGCCCAGTACGAGCTGGTCGACGTACCGGCCGAGCTCGCCGACCGCGCGCACGAGCTGCGGGAGAAGATGGTCGAGGCGATCGCCGAGACCGACGACACGCTGCTCGAGAAGTACCTCTCCGGAGAAGAAGTCACCAACGAGGAGCTCAAGGAGGCCCTCCGGCGGGCGACCGTGTCGAACGCGCTGCAGCCGGTCCTCTGCGGCAGCGCTTTCAAGAACAAGGGTGTTCAGCCGCTGCTCGATGCCGTGGTCGCTTACCTGCCGTCGCCGCTCGACATTCCCCCGATCGAAGGCCGGGACCCCGGCGGCGAGGCGGTGGTGATCCGCAAATCGAGCGACGACGAGCCGTTCTCGGCCCTGGTTTTCAAGATCATGACCGACCCGTTTGTCGGGCAGTTGGCCTACTTCCGGGTCTACTCGGGCAATGTGGCCTCGGGTGACTCGGTGCTCAACGCGCGCTCGTCGCGCAAGGAGCGGGTGGGGCGTCTGCTGCGGATGCACGCCAACAAGCGGGAAGAGCTCAAAACGGTGTGGGCCGGAGACATCGCCGCGGCGGTGGGTCTCAAGGCGGTCAAGACCGGCGACACCATCACCGATCTCAAGGCGCCCGTGGTGCTGGAGGCGATGAGCTTCCCCGAGCCGGTGATTTCGGTCTCGATCGAGCCCAAGACCAAGGCGGACCAGGAAAAGCTGGCGCTGTCGCTCGAGAAGTTGCAACAGGAAGATCCGACTTTCCGGGTCCACACCGATCCGGACACCGGGCAGACGCTCATCTCCGGGATGGGCGAGCTGCACCTGGAGATCATCACCGACCGCCTGTTGCGCGAGTTCAAGGTGGGCGCGAACGTCGGACGGCCGCAGGTGGCCTACAAGGAAAGCCTGACGGCCGAGGCCAAGGGAGAGGGCCGTTTTGTCCGCCAGAGCGGTGGGCGCGGCCAGTTTGGGCACTGCAAGATCCGGGTCCGGCCGACCGACGAAGGTGATTTCGTCTTCAACAACGAGATCAAGGGTGGCGTCATCCCGCGTGAGTTCATCAAGCCGGTGGAACAGGGGATCCGCGAGGCGATGGAGACCGGCCCGCTGGCGGGTTACCCCATCACCGGGATCGAGATCGATCTCTACGACGGCTCGTTCCACGAGGTCGATTCCTCAGAGGTGGCGTTCAAGATCGCCGGTTCGATGGCGTTTCAGGACGCCTCCAAAAGCGCCCAGCCGGTGCTGCTGGAGCCCGTCATGGCGGTCGAGGTGGTCACCCCGGAGGAGTACATGGGGGACGTCATCGGCGACATCACCTCGCGGCGCGGACGGGTCCAGAGTATGGAGGCCCGCGGCAACGCGCAGGTGATTTCCTGTTTTGTGCCGTTGGCGGAGATGTTTGGGTACGCGACGGATCTGAGGTCGGCCAGCCAGGGACGGGCGAACTACACGATGCAGTTCGCCAGCTACGAGCCGGCGCCCAAGACCGTCAGTGAGGAAGTTGTGGCACGCGCCGCGGGTTAAACACCGGGCCGAGGAGGAATCATGGCGAAGGAGAAGTTTGAGCGTACGAAGCCGCACGTGAACATCGGGACGATCGGTCACGTGGATCACGGCAAGACGACGTTGACGGCAGCGATCACGAAGCAGCTTGCGGCGAAGAACCTGGCGGAGTTCACCGCTTTTGACGACATCGACAAGGCTCCGGAGGAGCGCGAGCGTGGGATCACGATCGCGACGGCTCACGTGGAGTACGAGACGGAGAACCGTCACTACGCGCACGTGGACTGTCCGGGTCACGCCGACTACGTCAAGAACATGATCACGGGCGCGGCCCAGATGGATGGAGCCATCCTGGTGGTGTCGGCCGCGGACGGTCCGATGCCTCAGACGCGCGAGCACGTGCTGCTGGCCCGTCAGGTGAACGTGCCGCACATCGTGGTGTTTTTGAACAAGTGCGACATGGTGGACGACGAGGAGCTGCTGGACTTAGTGGAGCTCGAGGTGCGGGAGCTGTTGTCGTCGTACGAGTTTCCGGGCGACGACATCTCGATCATCCGGGGCTCGGCGCTGAAGGCGTTGGAGTCGGACGATCCGGACTCTTCGGAGGCGGCGGCGATTTTCGAGCTGATGGCAGCGGTGGATGCGACGATTCCGGAGCCGGAGCGGGACATCGACAAGGATTTCCTGATGCCGATCGAGGACATTTTCTCGATCCAGGGTCGTGGGACGGTGGTGACGGGCCGGATCGAGCGTGGGGTGGTGAAGGTGAGTGAAGAGGTGGAGATCGTTGGGATCCGGGACACGTCGAAGACGGTGGTGACGGGAGTGGAGATGTTCCGCAAGCTCCTGGACCAGGGCCAGGCGGGGGACAACGTGGGGATCCTGCTTCGCGGGACGAAGAAGGACGAGGTGGAGCGGGGTCAGTGTCTGGCCAAGCCGGGCTCGATCACACCGCACACGAAGTTCAAGGGCGAGGTGTACGTCTTGTCGAAGGATGAGGGAGGCCGCCACACGCCGTTTTTCAACAACTACCGTCCTCAGTTCTACTTTCGGACGACGGACGTGACGGGTGCGGCGACGCTGCCCGAGGGCACGGAGATGGTGATGCCGGGCGACAACGTGGCGCTGTCGGTGGATCTGATCGCGCCGATCGCGATGGAGAAGGGTGTTCGGTTTGCGATCCGCGAGGGCGGCCGCACCGTCGGAGCCGGCACCGTCACCGAGATCATCGATTAATCAAAGAATCAATCTGCTGATTGGTCGTAGCGAGATCGCGAGAGACAAAGATGGTCAACGAAAAGATTCGTATCCGCCTCAAGGCGTTCGACTACCGGATTCTGGACGCGTCGACGACCGAGATCGTCGATACCGCCCGTCGTACCGGGGCTCGATGCGTGGGGCCGATCCCGTTGCCGACCAACATCGAGCGCTACACGGTCAACCGTGGCCCCCATGTCGACAAGAAGTCGCGCGAGCAGTTCGAGATCCGGACGCACAAGCGGCTGCTCGACATCTTCGAGCCCACCAGCCAGACAGTCGATGCGCTGATGAAGCTCGAGCTGCCCGCCGGGGTGGATGTCGAGATCAAGGCGTTCGGCAAATAGGTTCTCGATCGGCAGTTTTTGGTATGGAGTTTCAAATGGAAGGCTTACTCGGCAAGAAACTGGGGATGACCCAGGTCTATTCGGACGAGGGACGGGTGATCCCGGTCACGGTGATCAAGGCCGGTCCCTGTCTGGTGGTCCAACGCCGCGAGTCCGGGAACAACGGCTACGACGCGGTCCAACTCGGGCTGGTCGAAGACCGCGCGCCGCGACATGTGCCGCAGCCGATGCGTGGGCACTTCGAGAAGGCCGGAGTAGCTCCGATGCGCAAGCTCGAGGAGTTCGCGGTCGACCGCGAGACCGAATGGAAGGCCGGAGATCAGGTCAAGGCTTCTATCTTCGCGGAAGAGGAATATGTGGACGTCATCGGAACCTCCAAGGGCAAGGGGTTTCAGGGCGTCATGAAGCGACACGGTCACGGCGGTGGCCGGGCCACCCACGGCTCGATGTTCCACCGCGCGCCGGGCTCGGTGGGGCAGGCGTCCTACCCCTCCCGCGTCTTCCCCGGGGTGAAGCTCCCCGGTCGCATGGGCGGCAAACAGGTGACGGTCAAAAATCTCAAGGTGGTCAAGGTCGACGAGGAGCGCAACCTGCTTTATCTGCGGGGCTCGGTGCCCGGGCCGCGCAACGGCTACCTCTCGATCCGCCGGGCGAAGAAGGCCTGACCGGGGTAGTAGTGATGGCGATGGCGAAGGCGAAGGCAATGAAGATCCCAGTCAAAGATCTCGACAACAAGAAGGTCAAGGAGATCGAGCTCCCCGAAGCGGTGTTCGGCTACCCCTACCGGGAGCCGCTCATCCACGCGGCGGTGCGTGCCCACCTGGCGGCCCAGCGCGCCGGGACTCACAAGACCAAGACCCGCCGTGAAGTGAGGGGTTCGACCCGCAAGCCTTACCGTCAGAAGGGAACGGGCCGGGCCCGGGCCGGTGACGTGCGCTCGCCCCTGTGGCGAAGCGGCGGCATCGTGCACGGCCCGCGGCCGCGCAAGTACGACCTCGGTCTCACGCCGCGCGAGAAACGAAACGCCCTGAAGTCGGCGCTGTCTCGCAAGCTGGCCGACAAGGGGATCGTGGTAGTGGACAGCCTGGCGCTCGAAAGCCACAAGACTGGGGCGCTCGGTGAGCGCTTGGCCAAGCTCGGGGTGGACGGCAAGATTCTCCTGGTCGACCGCCATGACAACGAGAACCTGAACCTGGCATCGCGCAACCACCCGAGTCTCAAGACGGTCGACGCCCTGGCGGTGACTGTCTACGACGTCGTGGACCGGCCGACCGTGGTGTGCAGCGAGGAGGCGCTCGGCCGCCTGATGGAGGTGCTGTCGCGATGAGGGTGCAGGAAATCATCCGCCGGCCGCTGATCACGGAGAAGTCCACCCTGCTCAAGGACGAGAAGGGAATCGTCGCCTTCGAGGTGGACGCGCGGGCCAACAAGATCGAGATCAAGCGGGCCGTCGAGGCACAGTTCAAGGTCCGGGTGGCCGAAGTGAGAGTCGCCAACATGCACGGCAAGGTGCGCCGCCAGGGGCGTTTTGTCGGTCGTCAGCCGGATTGGAAAAAGGCCTATGTCCGGCTCAAGGCCGGCGAGAAGCCGATCGAGTTCTTCGAGGGAGTGTAGGGAGAAACCGGTATGCCCAGCAGAAAGATCAAGCCCACGAATCCCGCCAGCCGCTTTTCGACGGTTCCGACCTTCGAGGAGCTGACCCCGGGCAAGCCCGAGAAGTCGCTGCTCGAGGGCAAGAAGCGCAGCGGTGGCCGCAACAACCGCGGGCGGATCACGGTTCGCTTCCGCGGCGGGTCCCACAAGCGCCGCTACCGCGTGGTGGATTTTCGCCGCGAGAAGAGCGGTGTTCCGGCGACCGTCAAGGCCGTTCACTACGACCCCAACCGGTCCGCGCGCATCGCCCTGCTGCACTATGCCGATGGCGAGAAGCGCTACATCCTGTGGCCCAAGGGTCTGGAGATCGGCGCTGAGGTGTTGTCCGGTGAGGACGCGCCGATCAACCCGGGCAACGCGCTGCCCCTGTCCAAGATCCCCGTCGGCACGATCGTCCACAACATCGAGATGAAGATCGGCAAGGGCGGGCAGATGGTGCGCAGCGCCGGCGGCGGCGCCCAGCTCATGGCCAAGGAGGGCCACGACGCCTTGCTCCGCCTACCGTCGGGAGAGGTGCGCAAGGTTCACGTCCGCTGTATGGCAACGATCGGCCAGGTCGGCAATCTGGACCACGAGAACCGCACGCTTGGCAAGGCTGGGCGCAAGCGCTGGCGCGGCCGGCGTCCCCACAACCGTGGGGTCGTGATGAACCCGGTGGACCACCCGATGGGTGGCGGCGAGGGCCGCAGCTCGGGCGGCCGGCACCCCTGTTCGCCCTGGGGTCAGCCCGCCAAGGGGTACAAGACGAGGAGAAACCGGCGGACCGACAAGATGATCGTTCGCGATCGGCGGCGCAAGTAGCCGGAGCCAGAGATCAGCTAAGGGGAAGAGATGGCACGTTCGCTCAAAAAAGGGTTTTTTATCGACGACCACCTGCTCGGCAAGGTGCAGAGGGCCGTTGCCGGTGGGGACCGCAAGGTCATCAAGACCTGGTCTCGTCGATCGACCATCATCCCGGACATGGTGGGGCTGACCATCGCAGTCCACAACGGCATGAAGTTCATCCCCGTCTACGTGACCGAGAACATGGTGGGCCACAAGCTCGGCGAGTTCGCCATGACCCGGACGTATCGCGGTCACGGTGGCAGACGGGAAAAGACCGCCAGACCGAGGTAGAAGATGGAAGCAACCGCCAAACTTCGTTATCTGCAGGCGTCGCCGCAAAAGGTCCGCTTGCTGATCGATCAGATCCGCGGCAAGGACGTGCAGGCCGCCGCCAATCTGTTGGAGCTGAGCAAGAAATCGGCCGCGCGTCCGGTGAGGAAGCTCCTGCAGTCGGCGATCGCCAACGTCGAGAGCCGCGACGAAAACGTCGACATCGATCGTCTCTACGTCAAGTCGGCGTTTGTGGACGGTGGGCCGACGCTCAAGCGGATCCGGGCGCAGCCGATGGGCCGGGCCTTTCGGATCCTCAAGCGGCAGAGCCACGTCACGATCACCCTCGACACCCGCAAGGTCGAGGAAGAAGGCTAAGGAGCTCGGAAGTGGGTCAAAAAACCAACCCTTACGGTTTTCGTCTGGTCTACAACAAGCCGTGGCATTCGCGGTGGTACGCGGATCAGGACTATGCCGATCTGCTGCACGAGGATCTGTCGCTGCGCTCGGCGCTCAAACGCCGGCTCGGGCACGCCGGGGTGAGCGAGATCGACATCGAGCGGGCGGCCGACAAGCTGCGGGTGACCATCTACACCTCGCGTCCGGGGATCATCATCGGCCGCAAGGGGGCCGAGGTCGACAAGCTGCGCGACGACCTGATGAAGAAGATGGGACGTCCCGTCCACATCAACATCCAGGAGATCACTCGGCCGGAGCTCGAGGCGCAACTGGTAGCCGAATCGGTCGCCTATCAACTGCTGCGCCGGGTGGCGTTTCGCCGGGCGATGAAAAAGGCCATGGAGTCGGCCTTCCGGTTTGGCGCCAAGGGCTTCAAGATTATGGTCTCGGGCCGCCTGGGTGGCTCGGAGATCGCCCGCTCGGAGTGGTATCAGGACGGCCGGCTGCCGCTCCACACGCTCAAAGCGGACATCGACTACGGGCTGGCCGAGTCGCACACCGCGTACGGGGTGGTGGGGGTCAAGGTGTGGATCTACAAGGGAGACTTGTTGCGCGAGAAGGCGCGTCGGATCGCCGTCTGAGACGCGTCCGTCTGAGGAGAATTCGCCATGTTGATGCCCAAAAAGGTCAAGCATCGCAAGCAGCAGCGCGGGCGTCGCGCCGGGCGCGCCAAGGGCGGCGACTACCTCGCCTTTGGCGAGTACGCGCTACAGGCACTCGACGCCGGGTGGATCACCGCGCGCCAGATCGAGGCCGCCCGTATCGCCATCGCCCGCGGTGTCAAGCGTGGGGGCAAGATCTGGATCCGGATTTTCCCCGACAAGCCGATCACCAAGAAACCGCTCGAGACCCGTATGGGCAAGGGCAAGGGCAACCCGGAAGAGTGGGTCGCCGTGGTCAAGCCGGGGCGGGTGCTCTTCGAGCTCGAAGGTGTCGAGCCCCAGGTGGCCAAGCGCGCCATGGAGCTGGCCTCTCACAAGCTTGGCATTCGTACCCGTTACATCTCGCGCGAGACCGAGTGGAGTGGATAGATGAAAGCCGAAGAGCTAAGAGAACAGACGCTGGACGAGCTCCGCGACCGGGAGACCGAGTTGGCCGAGCAGCTCTTTGCGCTGCGTCTGCAGAAAGTCACGGGTCAGCTCGAAAACCCGGCCAAGATCGGCGCCGTCAAGCGCGATCTGGCCAGGGTGTTGACTGTGCTTCAGGAAAAACAGGCCGCTTCGGCCTGACGGCGGGGACATGATGACGGAGCAGAACACCGAGAAGACACGAGGCCGCCGCCAGGAGCTGGTGGGCACCATCGTGAGTACAAAAATGGACAAGACCGTGGTGGTCAAGGTGGAGAAGACGGTGGTGCATCGTCTCTACCACCGGTATATGAGGAAGAGCTCGCGGTACTACGCCCACGACGCCGCCAACGAGTGCGGGGTCGGCGACCGCGTCGCGATCGTGGCCACCCGGCCGGTGTCCAAGCTCAAGCGCTGGCGCGTCCAGCGGGTGATCCAGAAAGCCGCGGGAGGTTAGCGCCGATGATCCAGATGGGAACAGTGCTCGACGTGGCGGACAACTCGGGGGCCCGCAAGATCGCGTGCATTCACATGCGCGGCGGCTCGGCCGGCAAGACCGGCGGCCTCGGCGATTTGATCACCGCCTCGGTCAAGGAGGCGACTCCCGAGGGCACGGTCAAGAAGGGCCAGGTGGTCCGGGCCGTCGTGGTCCGCACCCGCCGTGCGACCCGCCGGCGGGACGGCAGCTACATTCGTTTTGACAACAACTCGGCGGTGCTGGTCAACGAAGCGGGAGAGCCGATCGGCACGCGTGTTTTTGGTCCCGTGGCGCGCGAGCTGCGCGAACGCCGGTTTATGAAGATCGTCTCCCTCGCACCGGAGGTCCTCTAGGCTGAGTCGTTGAACGGGGAATGTCATGGAGAAGCTGAGAATCAAGAAAAACGACGACGTCGTTGTGACCCGTGGGCGCGATCGTGGCGCCAAGGGCAAGGTGCTGCGTGTGCAGCCGGCCAACGGCACCGCGATCGTCGAGCGCGTCAACATGGTCAAGCGTCACACGCGACCCAATCCGCAAAAGCAGGTCAAGGGGGGGATCCTCGAGCGCGAAGCGCCGATTCGGCTCTCCAACCTCAAGCTGATCTGCCCCGAGTGCGGCAAGGCGACGCGGGTGGGGCGCAAGCGTCTCGAGAACGGCTCGGGGGTGAGGGTGTGCAAGCTGTGCGAGGCGACCTTCAACTAAGGATCTGAGGCATCGGAAGACAATGGCCAAGAAAGCCGACAAGAAGACTCACGCCCAGGAGCGCGAAGCGAGCTACGTCCCGCGGCTCCGAAAGCGTTACCACGACGAGATCGTCCCCAGCCTGCAGAAGGAGTTCGGGATCGACAACGTCATGGCGATTCCGAGGATCGAGAAAGTCGTGCTCAACGTGGGCTTGGGAGAGGCGACCCAGAACATCAAGTTGCTCGACCAGGCCGCCGAAGAGCTCAGCCAGATAGCCGGGCAGCGGGCGACCGTGACCCGCGCCCGCAAGTCGATCGCCAACTTCAAGGTTCGCGAGGGGATGCCGATCGGATGCCGCGTGACCCTGCGCGGCCGGCGGATGTGGGATTTTCTGGATCGTTTGATCGCCACCGCCATCCCGCGTGTGCGCGATTTCCGGGGTCTGCCCGAGGGCAGCTTTGACGGCCGTGGCAACTACACCATGGGGGTCCAGGATCACCTGATCTTTCCCGATCTCAACTACAACGAGGTGGACCAGTCCAAGGGGCTCAATGTGACCATCGTGACCTCGGCCGAGCGGGACGAGCTGGCTCTCCATCTGCTGCGGGAGCTGGGGATGCCCTTTCGCCGGCGGCAGGAGCCGCAGCAGCAGGCGAGCTGACGGAACCAAGGAGAGAAGAGATGGCGACCAAAGCCAAGATGGCTCAATTGAAGAGAAAGCCCAAGTTTGCGATCCGGTTTCGCAATCGCTGCCGCCGCTGTGGCCGGCCGCGCGGTTATATGCGCAAGTTCGGTCTCTGCCGGATTTGCTTCCGCAACCTGGCGCTTCAGGGGTATCTACCCGGCGTCACCAAGGCGAGCTGGTAAAGGCATATTTGCCGTCAGGGAGTTTTTCGAGATGACGATGACCGACCCGATCGCCGATCTGTTGAGCCGGATCCACAACGCCCATGTGGCCAAACACGACCAGTTGGAGTTTCCCGCCTCCAAGGTGAAGGTGGAGATTTGCCGCATCCTCCAGGAGCAGGGATATATCGAGGGTTTCGAGGCCGTCAACGAAGAGGACCCGGTCAAGAAGTCCGTGAGAGTGTTTTTGAAGTACAACCACGACGGCGATCCGGCGATCCGGCACATGCGCCGCGTCTCGAAGCCGGGCCGGCGGGTCTACGGCGGTACCGACGACCTCAAACCCGTTCTCAACGGCCTGGGCATCGGTATCGTGTCGACGTCGCAGGGATTGCTCACCGACGCCGAGGCGCGCGAGAAGCGGGTCGGAGGCGAAGTCTTGTGCGAGGTTTGGTAGTCCCCACGCCCGGCGATCGAGGAGAAACGAGATGTCTCGCATAGGAAATGAACCCATCCCGGTGCCGTCCGGAATCAAGGTCGCGTTGGCCGACGGTGTCTTTGTGGCCGAGGGCCCGAAGGGCAAGGTCTCGCAACCGTTGGTGCCCGGAATCGGCGTCGAGATCGAAGACGGCACCGTCAAGGTGACACGCAAAAACGACAGCGGTCCGCAGAGATCTCGCCACGGCTTGATGCGGTCGTTGTTGGCCAACGCCGTGCTCGGGGTCAGCGAGGGTTTCGAGAAGAAGCTCGAGATCCACGGTGTTGGGTATCGGGCCGAGGTGCAAGGCAAGAAGGTGAACTTCTCGCTCGGCTACTCCCATCCGGTTGTCTACGCCATCCCCGAGGGGGTCGAGATCGAGATCGACAAAAACAACACGATCAGCGTGCGCGGTGCCAGCAAGCAGCAGGTCGGTCAGGTGGCCGCCGAGATTCGAGCGCTGCGCAAACCCGAGCCCTACAAGGGCAAGGGGATCAAGTACGCCGACGAGATCATCCGGCGCAAGGCCGGCAAGGCGGGAGCTGCTGCCTAGGGCGAGCGAGAACGGAGCAAATCGTGGACAGAGCACAGCAAAAGAGACAACGCCGCGACCGGGCCCACCGGCGGGTGCGCAAGAACGTCGCGGGGACCGCTGCAAGACCGCGTTTGGCGGTGTTCAAGAGTCTGCGCTACATCTACGCGCAGGTCATCGACGACTCAAAAGGCGTGACGCTGGCGCAGGCCAGCTCGCAGGAGGCCGGGGTCCGCAAGGCACTCGAGGGCACCAGCGGCAAGGACGCCAAGGCGGCACGGGCGGTCGGCGAGACCGTGGCGGAGCGGGCAAAGAAGAAAGGTATCGACCGGGTGGTGTTCGATCGCGGTGGGTACGTCTACCACGGCCGCGTCCGGCAGGTCGCAGAAGGAGCTCGGGCCAAGGGCCTCGAGCTTTGACAGGAGAAGAGTAGTGGCCAGAGATTTTGGTAACGAGAGCGAGTTCTTCGAGCAGGTGGTTCACATCAACCGCGTGACCAAGGTGGTCAAGGGCGGCAAGAACTTCTCCTTTACGGCGCTGGTGGTCATCGGCGACGGCAACGGGCGCGTGGGCTACGGCTCGGGCAAGGCGAAGGAGGTTCCGAGCGCCATCCGCAAGGGGATCGAGATCGCCAAGAAGAGCCTGCTCAAGGTTCCTCTGGCGGGGACCACGATCCCTCATGAGTCGCTGGGTATCTTCGGCTCGGGCCGGGTGCTTCTCAAGCCGGCTTCCGAGGGTACCGGCGTGATCGCCGGCGGCGCGGTCCGGGCGGTGATCGAGGGCGCCGGGATTCAAGATATTCTGACCAAGTCACTCGGCTCGAAGAACCCACAGAACGTGGTCAAGGCCACGATGACGGCGCTCAAAGAGCTGCGCGGCCACAAGCAGGTGATGCGAGAGCGCGGTCTCGAGCTGCCGGCGGCCCAGGAGGCGTCGACCGAGGACGTGCCGGCCGACGCGGAGGCCGAGCCCGAAGCGGCGGCCGCGGAGACCTCGTGATGGCGAAGAAGAAGACAAAGACGATCCGGATCCGGCAGGTGCGGAGCCCGATCGGGCGACCGAGGCCGCAGCGCCACGTGCTGGACAGCCTCGGTCTGCGCCGGATCCGTCAAGTGGTCGAGCGTGAGGACACGCCCGCGGTCCGTGGCATGGTGGCGAAGATTCCCCACCTGGTCGAGATCGTGGAGGAGGAGTCGAGATGAAACTGCATGAGCTTTCCCCCGCCAAGGGCAGCCGCCGGGCGCGCAAGCGGATCGGCCGCGGTCCGGGCTCGGGCACCGGCAAGACCGCCGGCCGTGGCCACAAGGGGCAGCGGTCGCGCTCGGGGTTCAGCCGCCGGCGAGGATTCGAAGGCGGCCAGATGCCGCTCATCCGGCGCGTCCCAAAACGCGGCTTCACCAACATCTTCCGCAAGCAGTGGGCGATCGTCAACGTCGACCGCCTGGCCGATTTCGAGGGTGACGTGACGCCCGAGACGCTCGAGGAGCGGGGATTGGTGCGGGCGGGGCTACCCGTCAAGATCCTCGGCGACGGCGAGGTCACCAAGGCCCTCACCGTCCAGGCCCACAAGTTCAGCCGTTCGGCGCAGGAGAAGATCGAGAAGGCCGGCGGGAAATGCGAGGTGATCGCCCGGTGAGCGGCAGCTTCCGCAATATTTTTGCGATTCCGGATCTGCGCAAGCGGTTGATCTTCACCTTTGCGCTGCTGGCGGTCTACCGCATCGGATGCAACATTCCGACGCCGGGGATTGATCCTCAGGCGCTGCTCGAGTTTATGGACTCGGTGCGCGGCACGCTGCTGGGCATGGTGAACACCTTTACCGGCGGCAGCCTGGAGCGGATCGCGGTCTTTGCGCTCGGCATCATGCCGTACATCACGGCGTCGATCGTCTTGCAGCTTTTGACCGTGGTGTGGCCGTATCTCGAGAAGCTGTCCAAGGAAGGCGAGCTCGGCCGGCGCAAGATCACCCAGTACACCCGCTACGGCACCATGGTCATCTCGATCGTGCAGTCGCTCGGGATCGCCATCTGGCTGGAACGGATGACGACTCCGGGCGGGGCGGCTCTGGTGCCCAACCCGGGGCTCGGCTTCAAGTTCATGACCGTCCTGACGCTGACCACCGGGACGGCGTTTGTCATGTGGCTCGGCGAGCAGATCACCGAGCGGGGAATCGGCAACGGCATCTCGCTGATCATTTTTGCCGGCATCATCGTCGGGCTGCCGGGCGCCATCGTGACCACGGTCCAGAGTATGCAGAGCGGCGCCCTGAGCCTGATTCGGGTGCTCTTTCTGATGGTCTTTATGGTGGCGACGACCGCCTTTATCGTCTATATGGAGCGGGCGCAGCGCCGCATCCCGGTCCAGTACGCCAAAAGGGTGGTCGGGCGCAAGATCTACGGCGGCCAGAACACCTATCTGCCGCTGCGGGTCAACACCGGCGGCGTCATCCCAGTGATCTTCGCCAGTTCGGTGGTGATGATCCCGACGACCATCGCTCAGATGGTCGGCAACGAGTGGCTTCAGGACATCGCGCAAGCGTTGGAATGGGGGCAGCCGCTCCACTATTTGCTCTATGTCGTTGCGATCATCTTTTTCAGCTATTTCTACGTCTCGATCATCTTCAACCCGGCCGACACCGCCGAGAACATGCGCAAGTACGGCGGTTTTATCCCGGGCATCCGCTCCGGCAAGCGGACCGCCGAGTACATCGACCGCATCCTGACGCGGCTGACGCTGGTCGGGGCGGTGTATCTTTCGGCCGTCTCGGTACTGCCGGAGTTCCTGATCAGCGGCTTCCGCGTGGGGGGGCTGCCCTTTGTGGGAGAGGCCCTCGATTCGGCGCTCCCTGACTGGATCACCCGCGGCGTCGGTGTGAACTTCTACTTTGGCGGAACCTCGCTGTTGATCGTCGTGGGCGTGGCCATGGACTTTGTCCAGCAGGTGGAGAGCCAGCTGGTGATGCGCAACTACGAAGGCTTTATGAAGCGCGGCAGGATACGCGGCCGGCGGGGATGATGGCGAGTGCAAGGACACGGATCGTGATGCTGGGCCCTCCCGGCAGCGGCAAGGGCACCCAGGCGGGGTTGCTGTCGAGCGTGCTCGGCGTGCCCGCGATCTCGACGGGTGCGATGCTCCGCCAGGCCATGGACACCGGCAGCGAGCTGGGTCTCAAGGTGGCCGAGATCGTCCAATCCGGTGGGTTGGTCGATGACGAGACCATGGCAGAGGTGGTGCGGGACCGGTTGAGCCAGGAGGACGCGGAGGCCGGTTTTCTTCTGGATGGCTACCCACGGACAATGGAGCAGGTGAGGGCGCTGGACGGGATCCTGGAAGAGCTCGACGTCACGGTCGACACGGTGGTCTTTGTCGATGTGCCGGAGGAAGAGCTGGTACGCCGGGCGCTCGACCGGCAGCGCGCGGACGACACCGAGGACGTCATCCAGCACCGCCTGGCGGTGTACCGAGAGAAGACCCAGCCACTGGTCGAGCACTACCGGGAGCAGGGGCTACTGGAGTCGATCGACGGCGACCGGCCGATCCGGGAGGTGGCGGACAGCATCGTAGAGCTGATCACCGGGGGAGACGCCTGATGGTCTACAAGACCCCCGAAGAAATCGACCTCATGGACGAGGCCAACCGGATCGTTCATCGCGTGCTCGACCGCATGGCCGAGTTGATCGAGCCCGGTATCACGACCGCGGCGCTCGACGCCGAGGCCGTGAGCTTGATCCGAGGGGTCGGTGGCGTGCCGGCGTTTCTCAACTACAGAGGGTTCCCGGCGACGTTGTGTACGTCGATCAACGACGTCATCGTTCATGGGATCCCGGGAGAACGGGTGCTCGAGGCGGGGGACATCGTAGGGATCGACTGCGGGGTCGTCTACAAGGGCTACTACGGAGACGCTGCGCGGACCTACGAAGTCGGCGACTCGGTCGATGACGATGCCCGGCGGCTTCTCGAGGTCACCCGCGAGTCGCTCGAACGCGCGGTCCAGGCGGTGCGGCCCGGTGGCCGTCTCTCGGACATCGGCGCCGCGGTCGAGGGCCATGTCGAGCCGCAGGGGTTTTCCGTGGTGCGCGAGTTTGTCGGTCACGGGATCGGCACGGCGCTGCACGAGGAGCCGCAAGTTCCCAACTTTGGCGCTCCCGGCCGGGGTCCGCGGCTCAAGCCCGGGTTGGTGCTGGCAATCGAGCCGATGGTCAACCTGGGCGGAGCGGGGGTCAAGCTGGATCCCGACGGTTGGACGGCGCGGACCGAGGACGGCTCGCTCTCCGCGCACTTTGAATATTCGGTGGCGGTGACCGAGGACGGTCCCAGGGTGCTCGGGCGGCTCCCCCGGGCGGCGTAGTCAGTAGCGAAAGGAAGAAGCAGGTTTTGCCAAAAGAAGAGGCGATCGAAGTCGAAGCGACGGTCAAGGAGCCGTTGCCCAACGCAATGTTCAACGTCGAGTTGGACAACGGAGTCATCGTCCTGGCTCACATGTCCGGCAAGATGCGGCGGCATTTCATCCGCGTCCTGCCCGGGGATCGTGTCAAGGTCGAGCTCTCGCCCTACGATTTGAAGAGGGGGCGCATCACCTACCGGATGCGTACGTAACGGAAGGAAGTTGGAAGAATGAAGGTCCGTGCATCGGTCAAACGGATGTGCTCGAAGTGCAAGATCGTACGGCGCCGTGGTGTCGTGCGGGTGATTTGCGAGAACCCAAAGCACAAACAAAGGCAAGGATAGGTATACGGCATGGCGCGAATTGCCGGGGTTGATCTGCCCCCGAACAAGCAGGTCCGGGTCGGTCTGACCTACATCTATGGGATCGGTTCCGCGCGGGCGCTCAAGATCCTGGACAAGGCCAAGGTCGGCGAGGCCACCCTCGTCAAGGACCTGACCGAGGACGAGGCGCGCTCGATCCGCGACGTCATCCAGGACGAGGGCCGGGTGGAGGGAGACCTGCGCAAGGAGGTCACCCAGGACGTCAAGCGGTTGATCGAGATCGGCTCCTACCGGGGCATCCGCCACCGCCGTGGGCTGCCGACACGCGGTCAGCGCACGTCCACCAACGCCCGTACTCGCAAGGGGCCACGCCGGATGGCGATTGCCGGAAAGAAGAAAGTCAAAAAGTAGAGAGGTCTCGAGACTATGGCAAAGTCAGGCTCGGGCGGCAAAGACCGCCGAAAAAGGGAAAAACGGATCGTGCCCCACGGGGTGGCCCACATCAAGGCGACCTTCAACAACACGTTGATCACGATCTCGGACCCCGAAGGCAACGTGGTGACCTGGTCGTCGGCCGGTCGCATCGGCTTCAAGGGCTCGCGCAAGGGCACGCCGTTCGCGGCCCAGGTGGCGGGCAAGAATGCCGGCTCGCAGGCGCGCGACATGGGGATGAGAACCATAGAGGTCGAGGTCCGCGGTCCGGGCGCCGGGCGCGAATCGGCCATCCGGGCGCTGGCCGCGGCGGGTCTCGACGTCAAGTCGCTGCGCGACGTCACGCCGATCCCGCACAACGGCTGCCGGCCGCCCAAACGCCGCAGAGTCTGAGAAGGAGAAACCAAAGTGGCACGATATACGGGACCTGTCTGTAGGCTTTGCCGCCGCGAGCGGATGAAGCTCTTTCTCAAGGGCGATCGCTGTTTCAAGGAAAAGTGCGCTATCGAGCGGCGCGGTTATCCGCCGGGTCAGCACGGTCAGCGGCGCGGCCGCCGGCAGATGGGCTATGGCATCCAACTGCGCGAGAAGCAGAAGGTCAAGCGCATCTATGGGGTGCTCGAGAAGCAGTTCCGCAGCTACTTCAAGCGCGCGGAGCAAAACAAGGGCATCACCGGTGAGACCCTGCTGTCGATGCTCGAGCGGCGTCTCGACAATGTCGTCTACAGCCTCGGGTTCGCCTCCTCGCGTGCGCAGGCCCGCCAGCTCATCCGGCACGGCCACATCCTGCTCGACGGTCGCAAGAACACGATTCCCTCGTATCAGGTGCGTGTCGACCAAGAGGTGGCGGTCAAGGAAGCCAGCCGCAAGAACGACTTCATCCGCTCGAGCGTCGAAACGGCGCGGGGTCGCGGGATCCCGACCTGGCTCGAGCTGGACCCCGACAATTTCACCGGCAAGGTGGTCGCGCTTCCCGCGCGCGACGAGATCAAACTGCCGGTCGAGGAGCAGCTCATCGTCGAGCTCTATAGCCGATAGACCCGAGTCCGGTTCGCGAGACCGGTTGGAAATAAGGAGTAACGCAATGCTTTGGAAGGGATTTCAGCGCCCCAAACGAATTGAAGCCGACCGGGACACCCTGTCCTCGTCGTACGGGAAGTTCTTTGCGCAACCGTTCGAGCGCGGCTTTGCGACCACCGTCGGCAACGCCATGCGCCGGTGCCTGCTGTCGTCCATCGAGGGCGCGGCGATCACCGCGGTCCGCATCGAGGGCGTCCTGCACGAGTTTTCGTCCATCCCGGGTTGCGTCGAAGACGTGACCGACGTGGTCCTGAACCTCAAGGAGATTCCGCTGCGTCTCTTCTCCGATGAGCCCAAGACCGTCACCATCGACGTCGACGGCCCGGGTGTCGTGCTGGCGGAGCACTTCAACACCGACCCCACGGTCGAGATCTGTGACCCGTCGGTTCATATCGCCACTCTGAATGAGGGTGGCACGTTGAAGCTCGAGGCCCAGGTCGGGCCGGGGCGCGGCTATGTCAGCGCCGAGAAGAACTTCGACGAGACCATGGGTCTGGGCTGGGTTCCGATCGATTCGATCCACAGCCCGATCAAGAGAGTCAACTATCGCATCGAGGCGGCCCGGGTGGGTCGCGCCACCGACTACGAGCGGCTGGTCCTGGACGTCTGGACCAACGGTACGGTGACGCCGGAAGAGGCGGTCTCCCGCGCGGCGACCCTGCTCAAGGACCACCTGACGATTTTTATCGAGTCCGAAGAGAGCCTGGCGGAGATCCCCGCGGGCGATGAGACCGAGCAATCCTCGGCGGTGGATGCGGTTCTGGAGCGGCGGATCGACGATCTGGATCTTTCGGTCCGGTCCACGAATTGCCTCAAGAACGCGAACATCTTGACGCTGCGTGACCTGGTGCGCAAGAGCGAGCGGGACATGATGGAGACCAAGAACTTTGGTCGCAAGTCGCTGGAAGAGGTCCAGGAGCTGCTCGCCGGGCTGGGTCTGTCGTTTGGCATGGATGTCGGTCCCGGGCCGGAGGCCGCGGTCTAGCGACACGGTTTCGCAGGAGTGAGCTCATGAGACACAACGTCCACGGAAGAAAGCTCGGCCGAACCACGGCCCATCGCAAGGCGATGTTTCGCAACCAGCTCTCGTCACTGGTCGAGAGCGGTCAGATCCGGACGACCCTGGCAAAGGCCAAGGCGCTGCGTCCGCTGGCCGATCGCATGGTGACCCAGGGCAAGCGGGGCACCGTTCACGCCCGCCGGCTGGTCCGGCGCTGGATCCCCAAGCGCGACCACGTCAGCAAGCTCTTCGACGAGATCGCGCCGCGATTCGCCGAGCGCCCGGGTGGCTACACCCGCATCGTCAAGCTCGGACCCCGCAAGGGCGACGGCGCCGAGATGGCGCTGCTGGAGTTTGTCGAGCGCGGCGACGAGTCGGGCGATTCAAAGAGTTAACCTGTCTTTCTCACCCGGTTTCTACTGCGGCGGCGCAACTGACTGAATCTACGTCGTTACGCTCGGCCGGGCTCCTCGACGTAGCTACAGCTACGCCTGCGGAGCCCTCGGTCGCAAGCCTCGTATCTCCAGCCATTTGCGCCTCCTCGCTACGAATCCCGGTGAGAAAGACAGGTTAAGAAATAGGCGACGGCCTGGACCTGGGCCGAAATCAAGCGAGCCGGTGTCTGCCGGCTCGCTTTTCTTTTTGGAAAAGAAGGGATTATCCCCTCTCTCTACCCTTCGGCCTCCTTGGCCTTCGCCGCCTCGGCGATGATCTTGTCCTGGATCGACTTCGGCACTTCTTCGTAGTGGGAGAACTCCATGTGGAAGTTGGAGCGTCCCTGGGTCATCGAGCGCAGCGCCGGCTCGTAGTTGAGCATCTCGGCCATGGGCACTAGGGCCTTGACGACCTGGGCGTCCGCCTTGGTTTCCATGCCCTGTGGCTTGCCGCGGCGCTGGGAGAGATCGCTCATGATCTCACCCATAAAGTCATCGCTGGTGGAGATTTCGACACTCATCACGGGCTCGATGAGCTGCGCCCCGGCCTTGGCCATGGCGTCTTTGAACGCCAGCGAGCCGGCGACCTTGAAGGCCATCTCGGAGGAGTCAACATCGTGGTACTTGCCGTCTTGCAGCCGGACGCGAAAATCGACGACCGGGTATCCGGCCAGATAGCCACGGGCTCGCGCCTCCTCGATGCCCTTGTGAACCGCGGGCCGGTACTGTTGCGGGATCGAGCCGCCAAAGATCTCGTCCACGAACTCGAAATCCTCGCCCTTGGGCAAGGGCTCGATCTTGATCGAGCAGTCGGCGAACTGACCGCGGCCACCGGATTGTTTCTTGTGGCGGCCGTGGCCGTCGGCGGGCTTCCGGATGGTCTCGCGGTAGGGGACCTTGGGGGCATGAAGCACGACTTCGACCCCAAAGCGCTGCTTGAGCTTGGCGACCGCGATCTCGACGTGTAGGGCCCCGGTTCCGGCGAGCAGATACTCGCCGGTCTCGGCGTCGCGGTGACCGCGCAGGGTCGGGTCTTCCTCCATCAGCCGGGCCAGGGCCTCACCGATCTTCTCCTCATCGCCCTTAGCCTTGGGCTCGATGGCGTAGGAGATCGCGGCGTCGCGAATCTGGATCCAGCCGAGGTTGACCGGCGCGCTCTTGTCGCAGAGCGTGTGGCCGGACGCCGAGCTTTTGAGCTTGGCGACCGCGCCGATGTCGCCGGTCACCAGTTTGGGGACCTCTTGACCCTGCTTGCCCTGGATCGCCAGCAGGTGGCCGACCCTTTCGTCGGTCTCCTCGGCGGTGTTCCAGTAGGTGGTGTCGGACGACAGTTCGCCGCGGACGACTCGCAGCAGCGAGACCTTGCCGGTGAACGGATCGCTCAGGGTCTTGAAGACCAGAGCCGCCGTCGCGCCGTCGGTCGCCGGCTCTACTTCGAGCGCCTCGCCGCCGACATTGGACGCGGGAAACGGTTCCCGGTCCACCGGCGACGGCATCAGGGCCACCAGACTGTCGAGAAGCGCTGAGTTGGCGATCCCGTGAGCGGCTGAGCTCATGGTGACGGGAAAAATCTTGCGCTTGCGAATGGCCTCTCGCAAACCGGAGACGAGTTCGTCCTGACCCAGTGAGCCCTCCTCGAAAAACTTCTCGAGCAGCTTGTCGTTGGTCTCAGCGACCGCTTCGATCAGCTCCGTGCGCCGGGTCTCGAAGGCTTCTTTCTGTGCCTCGGGCACCTCGCCCACCGTGGCCTTGCCGTTGCCGTCCTTCTTGAAGCTATAGGCCTTGCCTTCGAGCAGATCCACCACACCCTCGAAGTCGTGCTCCGCGCCGATCGGGATCTGCAGCGGCACAACGGCCCGATCAAACGAAGACTTGAGCTTCTCGACCACCGCTTCGAGCTCGGCCCGCTCCCGATCCATCTTGGTCAAGTGAATCATGACCGGGGCGCCGGCATCGGCGGCCAGCGTCCATGCCTTTTCGGTGGTCACCTGGATGCCGGCCGCCGCGTTGACGCACAGCAGCGCCGCGTCGGTGGCCCGGACTCCGGCGCGGGTCTCCGAGAAGAAGATCGCGTATCCGGGACAGTCGATCAGGTTGATCTTGTGCCCCTGCCAGGGGACAAAGCACGGCGCGAGCCCGATCGAGATCTTGCGCTCGATTTCCTGGGAGTCGAAATCGGTGGTCGTGTTGCCGTCCTCGACGCGGTTGAGTCGGTTGACGACTCCTCCGGTATAGAGCAGCGCGCTGGCCAGCGTGGTCTTGCCGGTGTCATTGTGACCGACCAGGGCCAGATTCCGGATCTTTTCGGGACTCTCCACCTGCATGTCGACGGGACCTCCTGACGCGAATCCTGTTGAGTGCTTCCGGTGGGCTCGGCGAGCCAGAGGGTCAGGGATTCGCGGTGAAAAACGGCATTCCGAGCGGCAAATCCTACCATAGAGAAAACCGGCCTCTGGGCTCGCGAAGAGTCCCGGAAGGCCGCCGAAGGATTCTTTTTTTCCGGCACCACGGCCCTCCTCGAAGGGGCACGGGAGTAATAGAATGAAGACCTCGCGGTGCGCCGCTCGTGGGCACGGCAAATGCATGAGACCCGTAAAGGCAGAGCGTCGCGAAGCCTAGGTGAAACCAGGCGAGACTAGGGAGGAAACAAATGTCGATTCGATTTTTGAACACAAAACGGAGTTGGACCGTTCTTTCTGTATTGGCCGTCTTTGCGCTCCTGGCGCATCCTGCCGGAGCGCAGGAGCCGCCCCTTCGCATCGCCGTGGTGAATCTGGACGCTGTGGTCGCGCAGTCGCCCGCGGGCAAGGCCCTTCAGGCCAAGCTGGAGAAGTTCCAGCAGGACACACAGGCGCAGGGCGAGGCCAAGGCCACGGCGGCCCGCGATATCCAGAAACAACTGGTCAACGGCGCCAACAGCCTGTCCGAGGACCGGCTCGCCGAGCTGCAAAAGCAGTTCGAGGACGCACAGATCGACATCCGCCGGTTCCGCGACGACAAGCAGCGCGAGGGCGAAAAGATGCAGAACGAGGGGCTGGCGGAGATCGAAAGGCAGCTCCAGCCGGTGTTCGAGCAGATCCGTGACGAGGGCGGCTACGACCTGATTCTCAACAACGTTCCCGGTGTGGTGGTGATGGTCGGCCCGCGGGTGGAGATCACCCGCCAGGTTCTCGACCGGCTTGCCGCCGGTCAGTCGTAAAGGCTGGCGTGACGGCGGCTCGCTACGAACGCCGGTGAGAAAGTCGCGCTAGTCGCCGATCCGGACCGGGCCCAGCTTTTGGAGCTCCGGCTCGAGCTGGGCCCGGGGGCCGACCGCGACGAGGGCGATCCGGTCGGGGCTCAGATGGCCGCGGGCGGAGCGCAGTATGTCCGCCGGCTCGACCGCTGAGATGGCATTCGGAAAGGTATCGTAGTAGTCGTCGCCCAAATCGAAAACCGCCAGACTGTAGAGCCGCGCGGTGACTCCCTCGAGGGTCTGGGTGGTGTAGGGGAAGGTGCCGAGAAGATAGCTCTTGGTCTCGGCGAGCTCCTCGGTTCCCACCGGTTCGTTCTGGAGTCGGGTCATCTCGTCGAGGATCTCCTGGGCCGCCGCCCGCGTGTGCTCGGTGGTCACCGCGGTCGAGACCACAAAGGGCCCGGCGCCGGACCGTCGGGCAAAGGAGCTGGACGCGCCGTAGGTGTAGCCATGGCGCTCGCGGAGATTGATGTTGATGCGACTCATAAACCGGCCGCCCAGCAAGCAGTTCATCACCGCGGTGGCGATGTAGTCGGGGTGGCGCCGCGGCAGCCCCACGTGACCCATACGTAGCTCGGTCTGGGGGGCGTCGGGCCGATCGACGATGGTGACCTCCAGGCCGTCGAGGTCACGCGCGTCGAAACGGGGACGGTCCGGAGGCGGGAAAGCGGGCCAGTCGGCGGCGAGCGCCTCCAGTCGGGGCAGTAGTTCCGAGGGATCGATCGATCCCGTGATAATGAGAACCGACGCGTCGGCCGTAAAGTGCTCCCGGTAGAAGCTCCGCAGCCGGTCGCCGTCCAGGCTTTCCACCGCGGTCTTCTCACCGATGATCCTGCGCCCGTACACCCCGTCGCCAAAGACGCGGCGCACGAGGTGCTTGTTGGCGATCGCCGCAGGCTGGGTGCGCCGCCGGTCGATCTCGGCGGCGACCTGGGCCTTGAGTCGGGTGACCTCCGCTTCGGGGAAGGACGGGGCCGAGGCCACGTCCGCCATCAATTCCAGCGCGGTGTCCAGGTGCGAAGCCAGGACGCCGCAGTTGACCGAGCCGGTCTCCCAGTCGACGCCGGTGGAGAGGTAGCCTCCGACCTGTTCGATCGACTGGGCGATCTCGACACCGGTGCGGGTGGCGGTTCCCTCGTCCTGGACGGCCGAGGCGAGGTGGGCCAGCCCGGACTGGCCGGGAGGGTCGAAGTGGGCGCCGGCCGGGGTCAGCAGCCGAAGGTCTACCAGCGGCGTCCGGTCGATCGGCGCCAGAAGCACGCTCAGGCCGCTGGCCAATCGATGGCGCTCGAAACGGGGGAAGACAAATTGGCGGACGGCTTCGGGCCGCGGCGGTTGGCTTCTGTCGAGTCGTCCCGGCATTATCGGCATTACTCGGACTCGTGCGGGGCGGCTCCGCCCGGGGCGGCCCCGTCCGGGGCAGCCTCGGCCGGGACGACGGTCACGATGGCTCCGTGCTCGGGGAGGAGGAACTCGCCGGCAATCGTCCGCAGGCTCTCGGACGTCACCGACCGGTAACGATCCGGCTCAGTATCGATGCGGGCCGGATCGTCAAAAAACACCGTCGACTGCGACAGCAGATCCGCCGTTCGATCAAAAGACTGTAGCCCGCCGGCAAAAGAGGTCAGGATCGCGTTGACCGCGCGTTCGAGATCGGCCGGATCGGGGCCGCCCTCGCGCAGCCGGGTGAGATGCTCTTCGATCCGTCGCTCGATCTCGGCTAGGTCGATCCCCGGCCGGGCCGTGGCGATGACCAGAAAGGTCGCCTCGAGCTCGGTCGGCAGGACATAGGCGGAGACGTCCTGCGCCAGTTGGCGGTCCTGAACCAGGTCCCGGTAGAGTGGACTCGCCTTGCCGCCGGCGAGGAGCTCCGCCAGCAGGTCGGCGGCGTACCAGGCGGGCGACCCGAAGGCCGGCACACGGTACCCGGTATAGAGACGCGCCAGAGCCACCCGGTCTTCCAGCATGCAGCGCGTCTCGGCGGGGCTCGGGGATTCGTCCAGTGTGACCGGCGGCGGCTCGGCCAGACCGGAGAGATCGCCAAAGTACTTCTCGACCGAGTCGCATGCCGATTCGATCGAGAAGTCGCCCACCAGGCTCAGTACGGCGTTCCCGGGTGTGTAGTGCGCCGAGAAGAACTCCTGAACCTCGTCCAACGTGACCGCGGCGATGTCCTCCATGTATCCGATCACCGGCCATCGATAGGGATGCCCCTCGCGATACAGAAGCTCGTGGAGTTTCTCCATGGCGGCGCCGTAGGGCTGGTTGTCGACCCGCTCCCGCCGCTCGTTTATCACCACCTGTCGCTGGGTTTCGAGCTTTTTCTCATCCAGCGCCGGGAGCAAGAACCCCATGCGGTCCGATTCGAGCCACAACCCGAGCTCCATCTGGTGGGCGGGGAGAGTCTCGAAGTAGTTGGTGCGGTCGTACCAGGTGGAACCGTTTGCTACTCCACCGGCCTGCTGCACCCAGCGAAAGTGCTCGTTGGTCCCGACGTTTTCGCTCCCCTGGAAGAGCATGTGCTCGAAGAGGTGCGCCAGCCCGGTACGGCCCGGCCGTTCGTTCTTGGATCCGACGTGGTACCAGAGGTTGACCGTGACCAGGGGCAGCGAGGGGTCCGGCAGGAGGTTGACCCTCAAACCGTTGGACAGCTCGCGGCACTCGAGCGCCGCAGCCCGACCTTCCGATCCCCGCGGGCTCACGGAGTAGCTTGTTGGGGCCGTCCCTTGTAGGAGAACAGATACTCCTGGACGCCGTTGCGGAGCAAAAAAGTCGACTCGACCTCAAAGGCCGTCATCGACCGGCTGAGCTCGGGCTCCTTGTACTGGGGACAGGGGCGGAGCAGCGAGGAGTCTGTGCCATAGCGGAGGTGCTGGGGATCGTGGACCTCGAACCGCGTCGGCCGGTCGGGAATCTCCTTGCGGGTCGAGACCATGGCGAGAAGGGTCGTCCCCGGCCGGCTAAACGCCTCGAGACGGCGGGCGAGCAGCACGATGTGCGTCGGCTCGAGATAATTGAGGAGGTCCCAGGCCAGAATCAGCTCGAAGTGCTCGGGCGGTGGGAGATCACGCGCCAGCAGCTCTTCGAAGGCTCGCGGCTCGGGACGGACGCGCGGCCCCCCCGGTGGAAACAGCGATTGATGCAGGTCGGCGATGTGTACTTGGCAGGAGAGCCCGGCAAAAAAGGCGACGTTGCCGCCGATGGCCGGGCCGAGATCGAGCACGCGCCTCCGGCGGCCGTCGCCGAGCCGGCGAACCAGCAGCCCCAGTGCCAGGGATTGGTGCTGGTCCGGGATCTCTTCGGCGGTCGCAGGCGGCCCTGCCGTCAAGACGCGGTAGAAACGCTCGCCGGGCTGGCCCCGGCGGCTGCGGCGCTGGGCTTGGCCGTTGGTGCCGGCGCCTTCGTCTTGGTGGGCGTCTCCGATTTGGCCCCGTCGGGCTCCATGTCGATCGCCCCCTTGAACTTCGAGCCGTTCTCGAGTGTGACTCGAGGCGCCACGATGTTGCCCTGTACGCGGCCGGAGGCGCGAATGATCACTTCCTGGCCGCCATAGAGGTTGCCCTTGACCTGGCCTTCAACCCGGATGCTCTTGCCGTAGATGTCCGCCTTGATCTTGCCGCTTTCGCCCACCGTGACGTTGTTATCCGTGAGCCGGACCTCGCCTTCCAGCCGTCCACGGAGCACGAGATCCTCCTCGCCGGTCAGATCGCCCTTGATGAAGATGCTCGGCCCGAGAGCCGCGACATTGCGAGAGGGGGGGTCAGCCGAGCGCGCCGGCTGTCTTGGGGGGGTGGACATGACGGGTTCGTCGTCGTTTTTCTTCCACACGTTGGGATCCTCCTGGTGAACTCCGGAAATCGTGAGGGGCTAGTGTAGCAGCTAGCGAGAGCCGGATTCGGCCGCCGGGGCCGGGGCCTGGCGGGCGCTACCGCTGCGGATTCGCAGCGGCTGCTCGGCGCGGCCCTCCAGGTTGAGCTTGGGGTTACGCACCCGCGAGGTCAGGCGAAACTCACCCTCGGGTAGCTCGCTCCAGCCGGTGATGGTGACCGGCTCCATCTCCTCGGTCAACCACATCGACGCCGGGTACTGATGGTTCACCAGATGGTAGGTATCGGCGAGCCTGCGTCCCTTGGCGTCGGTCAAGGTCAGGTGGAGGGTGAAGGTCACTTCGGAGATGTCCCGTCCCACTCGATAGCCGAGATCCTCCGGCTCGATCTCGAGCTGAAACGGGACCTTGAGGACCAGCTTGCCCAGATCGTCCCGGCTCTTGACCGGCTGTCCCAGCGCGATACGGCTGCGGATACCCAACTCGGGGTGGTTTTCCAGACGCCGGCCATAAGTGCCCCGCCGGTGCACGATGTTGACACCCTTGCGGCTGGTCTTGACCGAGACCTTGGAGAGGCGGTCGGGAGTCAGGTACCTCTCGGTGTAGAAACCCAGGACGTAGCCTCCGCGCTCGAGATCCAGGACCTGTTTGGCGCCCTCATAGAGATCGGTCATGGTGATAAAGACGCCGCCCGTGTTGGAGGAGATCTGGCCGAGGTCCTGGTGCGGCGCCAGATAGGCGATCTGGAACGGCCGCGAGCCGAATTGCATCGGGTTGTTCAATCGGGCGCCAAAGTCGCCGGACGGGGCCAACGTGCGGTCGATGAAGTGCAACGTGACCTGGCTCTCGAGCGCCAGGTTCATGATGTCGACCAGCTCATCGGTCGCTCCCTCCCCGGTGCGCAAATCGATCTCGAGAAAGGCAAGCGTCTCCAGGTGGCCAAAGACCGCCTTGATCGCCTCGGTGACGACCTGACCGTGGTTGGCCGGGACGCCGTGGCTCACCGCGACAACCGACTTGTGGCCCTCCAGACCGCCGACATACTGAACGACGCCTTCCAGAGCACCGAGAAAATCGATCGATCGCGGCCGGTTCTCGTCGGTGTACTCGTAGGCCACCGATCTCAGACAGGTTTCGTCGGGGGTGTTGGTGAATTGGGTGCTGTCGATGATGCAGTCCTCGACCCGGTCGATGAGCTGGCGGATGCGGAGATCCTCGGTGATTCCGGGTCTCGGCGGCCGGTCGAATGCCAGCCGGATGGCGCGCGCGGCGGCCGCCCGGTCGCTGGTAAAGCCCTGCTCGACGTTGACCTTGCCGTTGAACGACAGGACGGCAATACGAAACGCGTCGTCCAACCCGGCGTTGATAAACCGGACCAGATCGGCCGAGGCCCGGGCCTTGGCGATCTTCTGGTCGTTCTCGACGTCGATAAAGAAGACGATGTTGCGAGATTCCTGGCGCTGCGAGCTGACCACGGGGTCACCGCCCCCGGGAAGATCGACACTCAGCTTGACCCTGGGGAGCGGCTCCGGGTCCTCCTCCGGTGGCGGGGTGAACGGGTCGAGAAACGCGATGTCGAGCTCACGCCGCCCTTCCTTGACGGTCAGCTCGTCGATCGTCAAGTCGCTGATCGGCCGATTGTGCCGGTCTTTGGCCAGGATCGGCATCCGGACCAGCCGGACCTCGATCTCTTCGGTGAAGACCTCTTCGGAGGCAGGGCCCTCGCTCTCGCCGGCAGGGGTTTGGGTCGGATCGGTTGCCTCGGCCTCCTGAGCGCTTGCACTGGCGCGCGCGACCCAGGGTGCGGCCGCCACAGCCATTGCCACGACCAGGCACAGCGCGGCGACGGTTGTTGTCCGTTTCATGACGAATCCTCGGTAAGTCCTTCTTTGATTCCGCCGCTCATCGAGCTCGCTGCCGAAGGATGACATAGCGGCGGTCGGGGAGGGTGGTCCAGGACGAGACCCGGCCATCCAGCCAGCGGACCTCGTAGCGTGCATCGCCATCGCTATCGCTATCGCCATCGCGGTCGTCTTCGCCATACTGGCCATGTCCGACGAGCACCCGCGGATCGTTGCTCGAGGCGTAGCTTCCCGCGGTGCGCGCCGGTCGCCAGATCTGCGGCCCGGTCCCGCCGGTGGGGATCACCCCGGCCAGCGCGCCGAGCTGGTCCCGGCCACCATCGCGCCCCAGCAGACGCAGTCCGGTCCAGGCGCCGCGGCTGCCCACCTCGTTGATCAAGATCTCGAGCGGGCCGGAGTTGTTGTGGATCACCACGTCGGCGTCCCCGTCGTTGTCGATGTCGCCAAACGCCGCGCCCCGGCCGACGTATTCGACTTCGAACGCCCGACCGCCTTTGCCGCTGACATTGGCAAAGCGGCCGCCGCCAAGGTTGCGAAACAGCAGGTCGCGCTGGCCAAACGGAAACGGGTCGCCGCGGCGCACCAGCTCCTCCTGGATGGTGACACCGCCGTTGACCGCCAGCACATCGAGCCAACCATCGTTGTCGTAGTCCAGGAAGGCCGTGCCAAAGCCGGTGGCCCGCCAGCTCGGGGCGCCCAGACCGGACGCCACCGAACGGTCCTCAAAAAGACCCGAGCCGTCGTTGACAAACAGCGTGTTGGTCTCGTTGACCACGTGGGTCATAAAGAGATCCAGGTCGCCGTCGCCGTCGAAATCCCCCGCGTCGACACCCATGCTGGCCTCGGGCTGACCCTGAGAGTTGACCGCGCAACCCCCCAGCAAGGCGTCGTTGCGGAAAGTGCCGTCGCGCTGGTTGAGCCATAGCTGGTTGGGGAGCTGGTCGTTGGCGACATAGAGGTCGAGCCAGCCGTCCCCGTCGAAATCGGCCGGGATCGCGCCGAGCGCGTAGCCGTATTCTTCGCTGGTCCATGCCTTGAGGGTCGTTTCCTCGAACGTTCCGTCGCCCCGGTTGCGCAGCAGCCGGTCGGGCTCGGGCTTGTAGCTTTTGGGACCGCAGTAGTCGGGGTAGCCGGCCTGGGCGAAGCACTTGCGGCGATTGGCGATGCGAAAGTCCGCGTAGTTGCCGATATAGAGGTCGAGCAGGCCGTCGCGATCGTAGTCGAAGAAGGCCGCGGCGGTGCTCCAGCGCTCGTCGTCGGCCCTGGCGGCCCGGGTCGTGTCCTCAAAGGTGCCGTCACCACGGTTTCTCCATAGACGGTTGGACCCGAAGTGCGAGACATAGAGATCGTCCCAGCCATCGGCGTCGTAGTCACCGACCGTGACACCGGTGCCATAGCCGCAGCCTTCGATCCCGCTGGCGGCGGTGACCTCTACAAAGCGGGGTTGTCGCTTGCCCGAAGGGCCCGAGGCCAGGTCGTTGCGGTACAGGCGGTCGCAGATCGGCTGACCGCCGGCTGGCGGAAAGAGGGCTTGGTCGAGCGAGGCCGCCGGATCCACCAGGGCTCCCTGGACGACAAAGAGGTCCAGGTCGCCGTCGTTGTCGTAGTCGACCAGCGCGGCGCCGGCGCCGTTGATCTCCGGGAAGTGGTATTCGCCGGTGGCGCCGCTGAAGTGCTGGAAATCGACTCCCAGCTCTCGGGCTTGGTCGGTGAAGATGGCGGCCGCGGCGGCCGACGCCGTGGTGGCCAGTACGACCAGCACGGCGGCTGTCGCTCGCGAAGCGGACGGAAGTCTGGGCCGCTGAATTGAAGCGGCCGGCGCCCCTGCCGGCCGGTCTCGGGCGGGGGCCAGCCCCGCCCCTACACCGTGAAGCAAGGCTCCGTCCGAATGCCCTGAAGCGGCCGGCGTCTCTGCCGGCCGGGGTCGGGCGGGGGCAAGCCCCGCCCCTACACCTGCCACGGCCGGGGGATCCTGTCGATTTGCGAGGTTCATCTCGAAAAGAAAGCCGATTCGGCGCGTTGGAGCGTCAACCGCGCTCGGGGCCGGACCACGGTGAGATCGCCGGCAGCCCCTGGCGGTACCGTTCGAGGTTGTTTTGCAATCGAGCTGCCAGCGCCTGATCCTGGGCCCGGCCGGCTTCCTCGAGCAGCCGCGTCTGCCAGTCGACGGCGGCCGCAAAGTCACCGGCTTCGGCGAACGACATGGCCACGGTCTCGGCGTGCCGGAGCGTGGGCTCGGCTTCGAAGGCGTTGAGCGCCAGCTTGGCGGCCCGCGCGCCGTCCCGGACTTCGTTCTCCGGACAGACGGCGAGCAGCAGAGCCAGGGTGTGCATCAGGGGGACGTTGCCCGGCGACATCTGAACTCCCTGTTCGAGCACCTCGCGCGCGGCGGTGAACTGACTCTCGAGGACCTGCGCGGTCGCCAGGCTGAGCCGCGCCTCGAGGTGATCGGGCCGTCGCTCGAGGACTTCGGAAAAGAGTTTCGCAGCGTCTGCCATGCGCCGCGTCCGCGCCAGTCCGACGCCCAGGTGAAATCTGGCTTCGATCAGATCGGGGTCGAGGTCGAGTGCCATGGCGTAGTGGCGCGCCGCCTTCTCTCCCGCGCCCCGCCGATCGCACAGCGCCCCCAGGTTGTAGTGGGCGAGAGCGATGTCGCGGGAGTTGTCGGCGGTGGGCTCGATGGCCACCGCCGTCTCGAGCTCCCTTTCGGCCGCCGTGGGCTCGCCGAGGTCCTTGAGGATCAGCGCCAGCGCGATCCGGACCGGTGGCTCCTGCGGAAGCCACTCGACGAGCTCCTCGGCCCGACTGCGGGCGTCGGCGAGGCGACCCAGCCGGTGCAACACGCGGACCCGGTTGAGCAACGCCGGGCGATTCTGTGGCTCGCTGGCTAGGATCTCTTCATAGAGCCGCAGCGCTTCTTCGTGTCGGCCCTCGAACTGATGCGCCTCGGCCAGCCGGAACCGCGCGTAGTGGAGCCCCGGGTCGGCCTCGAGAGCCTCCCTTAGATACTCGATGGCGGATCCTGTGTCGCCTTCGCGCGAGGCGATCTCGGCCAGATAGTAGGGATAGTCGGCGCTCTGGGGGGCGATCCGGCGGGCTTCCAGGAAGTGTTTTCGGGCCGTCGTGAGATCTCCGCGGCTCTGGGCCACCAAGCCGAGGCCGCGATGGGCGCTGGGGTTGTCGGGGTCCGCCTCGAGTGCCCTCCGGAAGCCCTTTTCGGCCGCTTGGAACTGGCCGATGTCGAGCGCCAGGTCGGCGAAGACGGTGAAGAAATGAGTGCTCTGGGCCGTCTCGCGAAGCTCGCGAGAGAGCGGTTCGGGAAAGACGACTCCCACGCGTCCGTAACTCGCAGCGTGATGGCGGGCGCGTTCGATGTCGCCGAGGTTGCGAAAAGCCTGTGCCAGGGGGTAGTGGATCAGATCGGCGTCCGGCTGGAGCTCGAGGGCGCGCTCGAAATGCTCTACGGCGCTCGGGAAGTCGCCGAGAGAGCTGGCCGCCCGCCCGAGCCCGTAGTGAGCGGCTGCGGCGGATGAGGCTGCGCCACCGTCGAGAGCCTGCTCGAAAGTGGACTGTGCCTCCTCCCAGCGGCCGAGCTGGAGGAACGCTTCGCCGAGCCGGAGGCGGGCGGGAATGTCATTGGGCTCGAGCTCGAGGGCTCGCTTCAGCCGGTTGGCGGCCAGAGTGGGATCACCGTCGTCGAAGGCGAGCAGGGCTTGAAAATAAGGCCAGCGGTAGGACTCCGGCTCGAATCTCTCCGCATTTCGGTAGCCGACGCCGGCGGCGTCGTGGAGCTTGTAGGCGTGGAAGACCTTGCCCAGCTGGCCGTAGGAGCCGGCGAGGCGGCGTGGTCTGGCGTCTTGGGCGCGGGCCGTCTCCAGGACGTCGAGATGCCCCTCGATCTCCTCCCAGACGCCCTGCCCGAGATATTCGCGTTTGATCTCGGGGAACTCCTCCAAACCCCCGACGTCGGCCGCCACTGCTGGCGGCGGGCAGGCCAGGGCGATGGCGACGAAAAGTATCGGGCCGAGGGACTTCACGACGGAAGCCTACCGTCGGTCCGGACAAAAAAAAAGAGCCGCCGGCCGAAGCCGGCGGCTCGAAGAGAAGCTAGGAGGAAGCTACCTCCAGGTGAAACCGGCGGTCACCAGGACCGAACGCGGCGCCTGGTAGTCGGCGTCGCTGCGGACCCGGCCAAAACCGGTGCAGTCCGGCGACGGCTTGTCGTCGAACGTGCAGTTGCCGCTGGGCACAAACGTCAGCACGCCGTTGATCACCTGCGCGCTGCCGGCGTTCTCGTTGCGACCGTTGAAGTCGGTGATCTCCGACTCGTTGGTCACGTTGAGGGCGCTCAGCTTGGTCCAGAAACCGACACGGTTCCAGACCTTGACGTTGTAGCGGACGCTCAGGTCGCCACGCATCCAGCTGTCGAGACGCTTGATGCCCCGGCCGCCGAAGTAGTGCGTGTACGTCGAGCCCGCTGCTTGGAGGTAACCCGGCGCTGCGGTGAGCGTGTTGCTGGCGGTCGCGCTGTAGACGCGTCCCGACTGCTTGGTGAGCACCGCGCCAAAGGCGAGGCTGCCGGCCCGACCCATCGAGTGGGTGTAGGTGGCACCCGTCCTCAGACGCTGCGAGACGTCCTCGTCGAGGAGACCCACCGGAGCCGCGCCCTCTTCCGGACGCGAGTTCGGGTAGTCGTGCAGATTGCCGCCGGAGGCGGGGGTGTTCTGCCCTTCGCCCTCGAAGTTGCCGTCGATCTTGCCGACCGTCAGGTTTCCGAACCACACCAGGTTGCGCGACGGGCGCCAGTCCCACGTGGTGGTAATGGCCTGATAGTCGCGCTGGGCGAGGTCGCTGTTGCCCCAGACGGTGGTATCGAAGTCGGTGAAGACGCCCGGTGCCGTCTCGGCCGCGATGGTGTCGCAGCCCGGACGACCGCCGGTGTCGAAGCTCAGTCCCTGGTCGGTGCAGACGTTGCCGATGAAGTCCTCCATGAGGTCATCGAACTTGCGCCGGTGGGCGGTCACAGTGACCGAACCGGTGTTGTTCGCAAACGCCTTGCGGAAACCGAGAGACAGATCCTGGGCGCTCGGCCCCGTGACGTTGTCCACGATAAAGGTCGTGGGCTGGTTGGGATCGGTCAGCGCCCGAATGTCCTGCCAGTAGGCGTCGTTGCTCAAGATCGAGTCGATTTGCGCACCGGTGAAGCCAAGCATGGTCGGACCGGTGTAGAACGACGTGATCCCCGGAGCGCTACCGACGCCGGTGGCCTCACCAAAGATGTTGTCGTTCAGACGGCCGAGATACTGACCGCCGGTGACCAGGATCTGGAGCGACGGATCGACGTTCCAGGCAAAGGCCAGCCGCGGCGAGACCTCGTCGAACGCGAAGTTCTGGAAGGCCAGCGGGCTGGTGCTGGTGACGTCGTCGTAGCGCAGACCCACGTCGGCGCGGAACTTGCCGTTCTTGAACGTGACCGTGTCCTGGACGTAGACCGCCAGGTTCTCGATCTCGTTGTCGCCACCCAGGCGGATCGCCTCGGAGCGGCGCGCGCGTCCGATACAACCGGTGGTCGCGCTGAAGTTCGGGCAAGCCGGGTCGTCCGGTGCGTAAATGTTGAAAGTCGCATCGGGACCCGATTGGCCGGCATAGGCGTCGGTGTTGAGCAGACGCATGTAGTAGTTGGTCGGCGTCTGCTTGTTCTCACCGCCGGTGATCGAGTTGACATTCTGGATGCCGGCCTCGAGGAAGTGACTGTTGTCACCGGTCTCGAAGGCGTAGCTGATGTTGCCCGACTGGGTCTCGTTGTCACGCAGACTGGCGTCGGAGAAATCCCACCAGTGGTTGTTCCAGAACGCAAACGGCGTGCTGGTCCAGAGCGGCGAGGGACCCGTGGGGTCGCCGCCCGACTTGATCGAGACGGCCTTTTCGGTCGCCTGGACGTCGGCAAACAGTGTCGGGCTCAGAACGCCCTGGTAGGCCAGGGTGTCGGTCTCACGCGGGTCGGCACGGATGCCGTTGGTGAACTTGATGTCACCCGCGGGCAGCGCGGCACGGTTCGACTGCGAGGACTCGAACTCCAGGTGGCTGATGTCGAAGATGTGGTTGGCCGAGGGCGCAGCACGCAGCTTGCCCTGCCAGCGGTCCTCGGCGGTGACGCGGTTCTGCGTCTCATTCGTGACGACGGTCTGGTACGAGACCGAGCTGTCTGGCACGTCACGGACGCCGCCAAACCACCACACGCGGTCTTTCAGGACGAAGCCGCCGCCGGTCAACTGACGCACTTTGCGCAGATCCTCGGAGCGGGCTTCCTCAGCCGGCGTCTGACCGTCCCAGCTCTCACGCCGGAACTCGGAGCGCAGCGTCGCCTCGTACTGGTTCGAGCCGGACTTGGTCACCGCGTTGATGACGCCGCCCTGAAACCGGCCGTAGCGGGCGCTGATGCCCGAAGTCAGAACCTGGACCTCCTCGACCGCGTCCTCGAGGAACAGGGTCGGGGCGCTACCGAAATACGGATCCGAGACCTCGGCTCCGTCCAGCATCACGACGGTGTCGGTGCCGGGGGCGCCGGAGATCGACGGGTTGGCGTTGGGGTTCGACGCCACGTTGGGCGCAAAGAAGGCGATGGTGTTGAGCGTCCGGTTGTTGATCGGAAGCTCCTCGACCTCTTTCTCGTAGTCGAGCGATCCGCCCACGTGGGTGGTCTCGAGCGCCGTCGGCGCCGAGAAAACGGTGATTTCCTGGGTTACGGCTTCGCCGGGGGCGAGCTCTACCTTGAGCGGGTAGGTCTCACCTACGCCCAGACGAAAGCTCAGGACCTGCGGCTGGAAGCCGACCGCAACCACCGCGACGGTGTAGTCGCCGACCTGAAGACCGGTCAGACGGTATACGCCCGCGTTGTTGGTGTCGCCTTCCCACTCCAGACCCAGGTCGGTCGAGCTCACGGTCACGGTGGCGCCGGAGACGGCACTGCCGTCTTCCTGCTGCACGACCGAGACGTTGACTCCACCCGTGGTACGGGCCTGGGCGTTGACGACCGCCGGAGCGATCACCAGGCCGACCAGGGCGAGTGCTAGGACAAACCTTTTCATTCGTGTCCTCCTCAGTGGATTAACATTTCCGCAACATTTTCGCCCGGCTTTCGGCTCCCGGAAGAGCCGGGTGACGAACGAGCGTGCTGCGGGCCATCAACTCCTCCCGAGGAGCAAGTCCGGTGCCACTTTCTGAACCGCCAAAAAGGCCAATAAAACAGGCGATTTTTTGGGTCGGGTCAGCCAGAGTTCAGCTGGCTGAATGATGAATTCAGATGACTGAATTCGAGCTATCCACCGCTCAACGAGGCCAGCGACTCCAGGATCGCCCGATCTTCGGCCGAACTGGGGTGCTCGGGGGCCAGCTCGACAAAGCGGCTGAGCTCCCGGGCCGCCCCTTCGTAATCTTCCTGTGCCAGCAGGATTCGGCCCCGAAGGTGGTACGCCAGCGCGAAATCGGGATCCAGCCGGGCGGCCCGCTCGAGCACCTCGAGGGCTTTGTCGTAGTTGCCGGCATTGAAGTCCTGGACCGCCATGTTGTAGATCACATCGGCCGACGAGCCCTCGTCGCCATCTTCAGCGGTAGGTACCTTCTCGAGCACGGCCAGGGCCTTGTCTTCGTCGCCGCCTTTCCGGTGTAGCTCAGCCAGGTGGTAGTACGGCGCCTGATTGGTGGGATCCACCTCGATGAGCCGTTCGAGGACGGCCATCGCCTCCTCGTTCTGTCCGGTTTTGTCGAGCGCCATCGCCAGATTGGTGAGAATGGCCGCGGGCGGCTCCTCGGATTCCTCGACCTGGCGGCCGAGCAACGTCGCCGCCTCCGCCAAGGTGGCCTGGGCTTTCTCGGCATCCGTGGCCTCCAGCTCGTTGGATCGCCGCAACAGCAGCGAGCCGAGCGCCCCGGCGGCGTCGGGCAGCTCGGGGTCCAGCTCGATCGCGGTGCGCAAGGCCGCCTCGGCCTCCTCGCTGCGGTCGAGCGCGGTCAGTGCGATGCCGCGTAGAAAGTGTCCGTAGGCCAGGTCGGGCTGCTCGCTGAGGACCCGCTGGGCTTCGGCGAGGGTCCCCTCCATGTCACCGGCGTTGTAGCGGTCGAGCGCCACCTGCATCGGGCCCGCGACCGCGGCGGAGGCGATGGCCTGGCGGATGCGGTTGCGGTGGGCGGCGTCCGAGGCCACGAGCGTCATCGCGGTCTTGAATCCGGAGTCGACTCGAAACGACGGCAGCCCGGTGTCTGGGTGGGCGTCGCTCGACCAGCGGTTGGCCTCCGAGCCGCCGGGGTTGCGGCTGACCACGATGTCGAAGTGACTCAGATAGGTCTCGGGATCGGCGCTCTCGATACGGTAGGCGCCAAACTGCAGAAAGCCATGGGCAAATTTCCCATTGGCCTTGGTCTTGAGCTTGACCTTGCTGCCACCGGCCAGCGGGGTCAGCACCAGCTGGTGCTTGCCGACGGGGTTGCCCTCGGTGTCGACGAGGGTCCCTTCCAGGGCTCCTCGCTGGGCGTGCGCGGTCTCGGCAGCCGCCAGGAGCGCGAAAAAGGCCAGAATGGCGGGTACGGTTCTTGTGAATCGATTGTGGACCATCACGATTTCTCCTTTGCCGTGAGACTATCCGACCGGTCCTGCGAAGCCCGTGCCGGCCAGCCGAATCTAGTCGTCGATGTAGCCTTCGCGAACCCT
Source organism: Candidatus Multivoradales bacterium (assembly GCA_965224065.1). Lineage (GTDB taxonomy): Bacteria > Acidobacteriota > Thermoanaerobaculia > Multivoradales > JAHEKO01 > JAOTZA01. Next base: position 869,248 of record CBDCYF010000005.1, on the reverse strand, counting down.
GACGTTGCCGATGGTGCCGCGGAGTCGGACTCGAGTCCGATGCCAGCTCCCGTCGTCACGCCGGTTACTGGGATAGTAGCCGATCACATACTGGTCGCGAAGCTCCGCCAGAATCTCGGCAAACGCAGCCGGCGCCTCTTCGATCTGCTGGATCTCGACGATACGGCCTCCGCTGTCGGACACGATCTTCTCGAGCCCGCGAAACTGGCTCCGGTGCTCGTCGGCGTTGCGCCAAGCTGACGACCAGGAGAGCAACAGATCGGAATCTCCATGGCTTTCGCGGATCCAGTAGACGAGCGCGCGGCTGCGAGCCGCGAACCATTTGACGGCCTCGATGTCGAGTCCGCTCTCGATGTCCCCGCCGTCGCTCAGCAGGACGACCACCCGCCGGCCCTGGCGGGATTCGAGCAGTTTGAGCGCCAGATACAGATGATCGTTGATGGCGCTTCCCCCGGCTGCCTCGACCTCGGCGAGACCGGCGGCCAGCGAGCTCGAGTCATTGGTGAAGGGGGTCATGTGCAGCAGGCGGTCCGAAAACAGCAGAAGGGTGGCCTCGTCGAGCTCCCGGATCGCGTCGACAAAGCTCCGTGCGCCGCTCAGGGCCTGGCGCAGCCGCCGGCCCTTCATCGACAGGCTGGTGTCGAGAACGAGCGCGGCGGTGATGGGCACGTCGCCCCGCTCAAAGGTCACGATGTCCTGAGTCTCGCCGTCGTCGGAGATCTCGAAAACATCGCGGTTCAGGTTCAGCACCCGGACGCCGCCCCGGCTCACGGTCACATAGAGCTGCTGCAGCTCGAGCTCCAAGGCTTCGTCGATGCGCAGCGCCGGGGTGCGCCGCACGACGCTGGCTTCCTCGCCGAGGTCGTCGCGAGCGGTGACCTCAAAGAGATGCTCGACGTTTTCCGGCCCTACGTCGACCGTGGCGCGAAACGGCGGCTCGGTGCGTCTCGCCACTTCCCGGCCGTCTACCCGAAAGACGACCTCTTCGATCGCGCCGCCCGAGATCACGTCGACTTCGAACTCGACCAGACCGGCAACCGGTTGACCCGGGGGCGGCGTGAGGACAAAGACATCGATGGCTCCGGCGGGCCCCGCCTGCAACGCGCACACGAGCGCCGCCGCCAGCCAGAGTACGCGGCCCCGCCCAGCCGACGTTGTGCGCCGCGTCACCCGCCCCCTCCGGACGCTAGGCTGTCGGCCAGCGCCGCTAGTCGGAGCGTGGAGTTACGCGTCAGCGAGCGCCGGATCTCCTCCCGATCACCCTGGATGCGACGGTTGTAGAGATAGCGAGGGGTCGGCTCCCGCCGCGGCGCGACGCGGGCCAGTTCGGCGATCACCTGGTCGCCGGCACGGGTGTCCCCGGCGCGATCGAGCGCATACGCGCGCAGCAGCCGGAGGCGCCGTTCTCGAGGCAACCGGGCGACTCCATCCTCGAGTAGACGCACGGCGTCGGCCGCGCGTCCCGCGCCGAGCGCCATCCGCGCCAGCTCCTGGTAGGCGATGGTCAGGGTCCACGCCGGGTTGGCCTCGCCGATGATCCGCCGCAGCAGACCGGCCGCCCTTCTGCCTTGACCGATGCGGCGCAGGTTGAGGGCCAGGCGTAGGCGACCTTCGGCGGATTTCGGATTGTGGTCGACCAGCCGCTCGAGGTAGCCGACCGCCTCGCGGTAGAAGCCGCGCTTTTCGAAACCCAGCGCCAGACTGAGCACGGCGAGTGAGTTGTCCGGGTCAAACTCGAGCGCCTTCTCGAGCAGCCGCTGAGCGGCCGACCACAGTTGCAGCTCCTGGAGATCCGTGCCCAGGACGGTCAAGGCCTGCGCCACGATCGTTCCCGCTTCCGGGGTATCGACGCCCTGGGCGTATTCGGTCGCCAGACTCACCGCCATGCGCCGGGAATGCGACGCCAGCAAAAAGTCGCGCTTGTCGCGGTAGAAGTTGTCGAGCTCCAGGTGCAAAGCCATGAGGGGCAGAAGGGCTTCGGGATCCTGCTCGCCGAGCGAGGTCGCGACATACCATTCCCCCCGGATCAGCTCGCGCATGGGCTCGTCGCCGCCGCGCTCGACCGCCTTGGCCTCGAGCTGAGCGATCTCCTCGATGGCCACTTGGTCCTCACCGAGCGCGTATCGGGACAGAGCGGTGCGGTAGGCCGTTGCAATGGCTCTGGCAGCCTTGCTCCCGGGTCCGGCGCCCGCGCGCGCCGGGCGATCGGGCCGTGGGCCAGCCAGTGCGGCGGCGGTCATGTCGGTCCAGCGGAGGCTTCTCCCGGCGGCGGCCGCGAGGACCAGGACGGCCGCCTGCGGTGGGTGCTCGAGCTCGGCCGTGGACGCGGATTCGAGCTCCAGACCGTAGCTGCCGTCTTCGAGCGCGGGGACGGTAAAGCTCATCGGCAGCAGATGGAGGCGTGTAGTCAGAGTCGTCGGCTCGGCGTTCGTCTTGAGCTCGACCTTGCCGACCTTGGCGCCGGTCGCATCGAGGATCGAGAGGTTCAGCAGCCGTTCACGCGGAGGGGGCCCATAAAAAACCACCTCCAGCTCCTGCTCTTCTCCGGGAGCGAGGACGGGGAGCGCCGGGGGCAGGTCGATTGCCGGCCGGGTGGGCGAATCGCTTTCCGTGATCGTCTCGGGGCGCTCGCGGGCTTCCAGCCAGCCGTCGTCCTGCCGGGGAAAGCGCAGGCCTACCGGTGCGCTGCCCCGCGCTTGACCGAGCGCGTTGACCCGTGCTTGACCAAGCTGTGCCTGGGTTGCGGGAGCCGGCACCTGGAGTTGCACGGTGCGCAAGCCGTATCGCCCGCTCTCGGGCTCGCGAACCAGAAAACGCACCACGAATTCTCCCGGTGGCAGCTCGAGATGTCCTTGGTAACGAAGGCCACCGTCGATCGACGCGGTCTCCAGATCCTCGAGCGCGATCGGCAGCCGTTGGCTGAAGTGCCCACGCACCCGATGGTCGCGGTCGATCGCGTAGGCAAAGAACTGCAACTCGAGACCGTCCGCCCGCGACGACAACAGACTCGCCGCATCCACTTCGATGACAAACGCGACGGGCGATGGAGACGTGTCCGAGGGCAGAGGAAGGGCCGCCGCAAAGGCCGTCAGGTTGCCGCCGTCGCGACCACCAAAAGCAAGCGCTGCCAGGGCGGAAGGCACACCCCGCATGGGTCGCGACAGCAGTTCCGCTTGAGCTTCGACCGGAGCGTCGGTCTGGGCGCCGGCACCTGGGGCGAGGAGAAGCGACAGAAGTGCCAAACGGAGCGCGGGCCCGGGCCGACCTCGTCTAGAGATCACGCCGAGTTCTGCCACGATCCGCTAGGTGCCACCGATGTTGACGTTGAGGTTCAGGGTCGAGGCGATCTGGCTGACGTCGTCCCGCACGCCGAGAGCGATCTTCTGTTCGCCGCTCCTCATCCGAACTTTGGTCTTGTACCCCACGAGCTGATTCATGGCGGGCACGAGCTTCTCGTGTGGGATTTTGACCGGCACCGCGATCTTGATCGGCGGGCTGGTCCTGCCCGTCTCGTCTTGGATGATGAGAAACAGCGACAGGTTGCCGGTGTGCGCGGCATCCTGCGGGACCAGCGACAGATTGGCCAGCGGAAGCTGGACGACGACCGGGACGACATAGCTGGCGGCCTGCTTTTTCTTTTTGCCTTTGCGTTTTCCTTCGGCTTTGGCCTCGGTTGGCTCGCCCAGCTCGAGACGCACGTCCAGCGGGTTGGTGGCGTCGTCGAGATAGAGCGCGGCCATGGTGCGATCCGCCATCAACTGGTCGCTGTTCTTCGAGCGGTACCGGTCGAGATACCGCAGCTTAACCCCCGGACGCGTCGACGTGATCTTGACCTTGTGGATCTTGCCGTCGCCGCGAAAGCGCGAGACGAACCCCAACTCGTAGGCGCTGTCGAAGTCCTGCTGGACCTGGTCGACCAGTTCCTCGAGGCCACTCGGGTCGATCAGCGATTCGCCACCGGTGGTCTTGGCCAGGAGGCCGAGGGCGACCTGGTCGGCGTTGCCGTAGCCGAGGATCTGTTCGGCCAGCTCCACATTGCTGCTCGCCGCCGAGACCGAGCGCGATCCGGGATCCTGGCTGGTGTCGATCGGGTAGAACGCCACGCGGTTGGCCGCGGCCTCCGCGGAGAGCTCGATGATCGCCTCTTGCGTGTCGTACTCCAGGGCGCTCGTCTGGGGCGCGACCATCCCGAACTCGGCACCATAGGCGGTCCCATATTTGTTCCACCACTGGCGAAACAGCAGCTCGCCGGGCGCGATCGGCATCCCGTCGGAGATATAAAAGAGCGCCTTGCGGCCGGGCACGCCCGACAGCGAGTTGACGAAATAGTTGAGAACCTCGCAGGTGTGGAATACCCGCTGCGCCACCGACTGGGCGTGCATCTCGATGCCGCTCAGGGTGTCTCTCGCATCCTGCCGACCTTCGTCTTCGGACAAGGCGCCGGCCCCGAGGCCCGCGCCTGGAGATCGGGCGCGGGAGATCTCGCGCTGCAGCAGCTTCGCGGTGGCGTTGTCCAGCGGTCCGCTGGTGGCGGTCGCTTGGATGCGTTCGAGGGCGGCGTCGACCAGCCCGTGGTCGTTGGTCAACCGTCGTTCGATCCGGATGTCCCGGTCCTTGGCGACCACCATCACCCAGGTGTCCCCATCCATAAAGCGGCTCAGCTCGTCTCGCATCCTGGCGAGAAGGATGTTGCGGTTGGCGGGCGAGAGGTGGGCGTTGTCGACCAGGATGACGGCGTGTTTGCGCTCGGCCGGGACCGCGGCCGGAGAGGCCGGGATCGGGCTCGACTCCAGCTCGAGCTCGCCGCCCATCAGTTCGGGAGTTTCGGTGTCGATTCCGGTGAAGTAGTTCAGCTCGACCGGCTCGCCGTCTTCGAAAACCTGAAATTCGTCTTGGGTCAGATCGGTGACTACGTTGCCCTGGCCGTCGGTAGCGATGATCTCGAGGTTGACCAGAGTGACGTCGATGGTGTCGGAGAAGATCCCATGGTGTTCCCCGGTCTGTTGCGAAGCGATCGGGGCTGCGAGCAGCAGCGAGAGAAGGAAAGCAGACTTCAGCAAAACGCGCATAGACGGCACCTTACAAAATGAAGCCCGCGAGCACAACGGCGGCAGCGTGCGGCGTCGTGTCGTGTCGGGTGGGGCTCGGCGCAGGTTGCTGCCGTCGCTGCCCTTGCTGCCGTTGCTACCGGTTGCTCAGGTGTCGCCGATGTTGACGTTGAGGTTGAGAGTGGAAGCGACCTGGCTGACGTCATCCCGGACACCGACGGCGATCTTTTGCTCACCGGCCCGCATCCGGACCTTGGTCTTGTAGCCCACCATTTGATTGACCGAGGGGACTAGTTTTTCGTGCGGGATCTTGATGGGCACCGCGATCTTGATCGGCGGGCTGGTGTGGCCGCTCTCATCCTGGATCACCAGAAACAGCGACAGATTGCCAGTATGGGCCGTGGCCTCGGGGACCAGCGAAAGATTCGACAGGGGAAGCCGGACGATCACCGGCACCACAAAGGCGTCCGGGTTGTTCTGTTTTTTTTTCTTCCGGGCCTTTTTGTCTTCGGCCAGGGTCGGCTGGCCGAGCTCGAGCTTTACGTCGAGCGGGTTGGTCGCGTCGTCGAGCAGAAGCGCTGCGAGCGTGCGGTCGGCCATCAACTGGTCGCTGTTTTTGGACCGGTAGCGGTCCAGGTACCGCAATTGGACACCCTTGCGCGTCGTCTCGATTTTGACCTTGTGGATCTCGCCGTCGCCGCGAAAGCGCGACACAAAGCCGAGCTCGTATGAGCTCTGGAAGTCCTGTTGCACTTGGTCCATCAATTCGACGACGTCGACGGGGTCGAGGATCGATCGGCCGCCGGTGCCTTTGGCCAACAGTCCCATCGCGGCCTGGTCGGCGTTGCCGAGGGCAAGTGTCTGTTCGGCGGCATTGACACTGGTGTAGGCGGCGGAGACCGACCGCGATCCGGCATCCTGGCTCGTGTCGATGGGGTAGAAGGCGACCCGGTTGGCGGCCGCGTCGGCGATCAGGCCGAGGACCGCGTCCGAGGTGTCGTACTCCTGGGCGGTGTCCTGGGGGGAGAGCATTCCCGCCTCGTCCGCGAACTCGGCTCCGTATTTCTGCCACCACTGCCGAAATAACAGGTTCCCGGGAACGATCGGCATCCCGTCGGAGACATAGAACAGCGCCTTGCGACCCGGCACGCCGGACAGCGAATCGACAAAGTAGCCCAAGATCTCGCAGGTGTGATGCACCTGCTCGGCGACCGTTTGGGCAAACAGGTGCGCGCCGCTGTGGGTCTCTAGCGCCGTGAGGAGGGCTTCCTCCGGGTTGCGGGTGGACCCGCTCTCGATCTTGATCCGAATGATTCTCTCCTCGGCATAGGTAAGAGCAGCGCCTTGGGCGCTTTCCTGAATACGCTCCAAGGCGCGGTCGACCAGGCCGTAGTCGTTGGTGAAGCGCCGTTCGATCTCTACGCTGCGGTTCTTGTTGACCACCATCACCCAGGTGTCGTCGTCCATAAAGCCGCTCAACTCCTTCCGCATACGGGTCAGCAGGCTGTTGCGGCTCGCGGGAGAAAGATGATCGTTGTCGATCAGAATGATGGCGTGTTTGCGCTCGACGAATCCGGCCACCTCCTCTGGCGGGGCCGCCATGCTCGACTCCAGCGTGATCTCGCCGGTGGCCTCCGACAAAGGCATCACGACCGGGGTGAAGTAGCTGATCTCGACCGGCTCGTCATCTTCGAAAACGAGAATCTCGTCCTGTGTGAGGTCGGTGACCAAGTCACCTCGACTGTCGGTGGCGACGATCTCCAGGTTGACCAGGGTGACGTCGATCGCGTCCGAGAAGATTCCATGGTGTTCTTCGGCCCGCTGTGAGGCGAGCGGGTCGACCAGCAGCAACGGCAAAAGAAAAAGGGTGAATCGTACATCGCGCATAGACACACGATATACGATGACCTTGGCGCGCAAAACTCTCTCGCCCTGGGTCGCGGCGAAGAGACGACCGCAACGAGCGACAATCGATGCTCGCCGGTCCCGCCGTGCCGTTAGGTTTCGCCGACGTTGATTTGTAGATTCAGGGTCGAGACGACCTGGCTGACCTCATCCCGCACGCCCAGGGCGATTCGCTGTTCACCACTCCGCATTTGGATTTTGGTCTTGTAGCCCACCAGTTGGTTCATCGAGGGTACGAGCTTGTCGTTTTGGATCTTGATCGGCACCACCACCTTGATCGGAGGCCCGGTCCGGCCGTCACTGTCCTGCACGACGAGAAACAAGGTCACGGCGCCGGTCTGTGTGGTGCCTTCGGGCAACAGCGACAGGTTGGCCAGAGGCAACCGAACAATCAACGGAACTACGTAGCTCTTTGCCCGCTTTTTGCGCTTCCTTTTTTTACGTTTTTCCGCCTCGGCCTCGATGGGCTGCCCGATCTCGACGCGCACATCGAGGGGATTGGCCGCGTCGTCGAGATAGAGGGCGGCCAGGGTGCGGTCGGATGCCAGTTGGTCACGATTCTTCGATCGGTAGCGGTCGAGATAGCGAAGCTTGACTCCCTTGCGGGTCGTCTCGACCTTGATCTTGTGGATCTCGCCGTCGCCTCGGAAACGAGAGACAAATCCGAGTTCATAGGTAGTCCCGAAGTCTTGCTGTGCTCTACCGATCAGGTCGCCGAGACCACTGGAGTCGAGGATCGCTCGTCCACCCGTGCTTTGCGCCAGAAGACCGAGCGCTGTCTGATGGGTGTCGCTGGAGCTCAAGATCTGTCCGGCCAGTGCTAGGTCGGTGTTTGCCGCGGACACTGCGCGTGACGGGCCTCCTCTGCTGGAGTCGATGGGGTAGAACGAGACCCGGCTGGCGGCGGCCTCGGCGATCAGTTCCAGGATCTTCTCCTGTGTCCCGTACTCCTCCGCCCGGTTTTGGGGCGAAAGCACGCCGAGCCCAGGCCCAAAGGCGAACCCCCACTTGTTCCACCACTGCTGGAACAACGCCAGACCGGGCGCGATCGGCATCCCGTCGGAGATGTAGAAGAGAGCCTTCCGGCCCGGTACCCCCGATAACGATTTCACGAAGTACCCCAAGACTTCGCAAGTACCCAAGACCGCTTGTGCGACCGACCTGGCGTGCAGGTCGATGCTGGTCAGCAAGTCGGTGGCGTCGTCCTGGGCGCCGGGGACACCCGGAGCATCACCTCGGGAGATCAGGCCCTGCAGAAGTTTCTCCGAAGAAGCGGTCAACATGCCGCCCTTGGCCCCGGTTGTCTGGATCCTCTCCAGGGCGGCGTCGACCAGCTCGTGGTCGTTGGTCGACCGTTGCGCGATGCGGATATCCCGGTCCTTGCTGACCACCATCGCCCAGGTGTTGCCGTCCATAAGCCGGCTCAGCTCGTCTCGCATCCGGGCGAGAAGGACGTTGCGGTTGGCGGGCGAAAGGTGGGCGTTGTCGACCAGGATGATGGCGTGTTTGCGCTCGGCCGGTCCCTCGGCCGGTGTGGGCGCCCGGCCGGAGCCTGTCTCCAGCTCGAGCTCGCCGCCGAGTAACTCGGAATCCTCAGTCTCGATTCCGGTGAAATAGCTCAGCTCGACCGGCTCGCCGTCTTCGAAGACACGAAACTCGTCTTGGGTCAGGTCGTTGACCGGGTTGCCTCTGGGGTCGGTCGCCACGATCTCGAGGTTGACCAGCGTGACGTCGATCGTCTCGGAGAAGATCCCATGCTGCCGGTCGGTCTGCTGTGAAACCAGCGGACCGGTCTGGAGGAGCGCGCCCAGGACGAGCACCCCGGCTGCCGGCTGCAAACAATTTTTTGCGCGTCGAAGCATCGCGTCAGGTGATTATCGTGTCCAGCAACCACTGTGCCAGCTCACGCCGGTGGGCCAGCGGAGGGTCTTTTCCCGGGAGACGACTCGTTGGGGTGATCTGCGCCGTCCCGCACGGGGGACACGCTGCGTCCGACCGACTCTTCCGACTGCTACACTCGATCCATGAGCCGCTTTCGGGTGGCGTTTGTGGTTCTGTTCTGCTTGACATTGGCCGCGGTGCCGGTCTCGCGGGGCGCGGTGCAGCCGCCCCAGCCATCTCAGCCATCCCAGCCATCCCAGCCATCCCAGCAAGGAACCCCGGAAGTTCCACGGTTTGGCGACCGGATCGATGTGCGGCTGGTGCCCGTCGTGGTGCGGGTGGTCGACAAGCGCGGCCGCCCGGTCCTGGGTCTGGGGCGTGAGAACTTCTCCGCGCGGGTGGCGGGCAAGAGGCGACCGGTGCGTTTTGTGGATTGGGTCGAGTCCGGGGCGCCGCCCCCGGAGACGCTCCGCGAGCTTCGGACGCCCGGCAAGCTGCGGAGACTACCCGAGGAGCTGCCGGGCAAACTGGTGGTGCTTTTTTACCAACCCGATCTGCAGCGAGCGAGGCTCAAGGGACAGCTCTTGGTCCGCCCTCAGGTGCGCCGTTTTCTCGACATGCTGGATCCCGGGGACCTCACCGCGGTGGTCTCGTTCGACAGCCATCTGCGTCTTGTCCAGGATTTCAGCCACGATCCGCACCTGCTGGCGGCGGCGACCAATCGAGCCCATCTGCGGGGCGGAGGGCCGCCGGTGATCTCCACGACCTTTCCGTCACTGGCGAAACATCTCGACCCGGCCGCCGCACAAGCCGCGGCGTCGGCGGAGCAGGCGCTGGTGCTGGTCGGTGACGCGCTCGCGAAGTTCCCAGGCGAAAAAGTGCTGGTGTACATCGGTTGGGGATTGCCCGCGTCCGCCGGCAATCCGGTGGCCTCGACGTCCGACTACGGTGCCGCGATCACCGCCCTGGGAAGGGCGCGGGCGTCGGTGTTTGTCCTCGACGTGACCGAGGCCGATTTTCACAGCCTGGAGACGGGGTTGAAGCGGGTCGCGGACGACACCGGTGGAACGTACTTCAAAACGTACCCGCTGGCCGGGATGGCGGTCGAAAAACTGGCGCGAACCATCTCGGGCTACTACGTCCTCTACCTCGAGGCCGGCGAGTTGCCGTCGGGGGACCATACGGTCTCGGTGCGGCTCAAGGGCGCCAAGGGCTCACTGCTCAACCGAACGCTCCACATCGGTTAGTCGAGTACGGGCTGCTAGGGGTAGTACCCAGGGATGGTCCTGGCGGTCAGGCCCGGTCGGTCGATCTCGACCTTGACGCGGCGAAACTCCGAGCCCGACTCGGCCGATGACTGATAGGCGACGAGGTACTGAGAGCGCAGCTCGGTCTCGATGTCGGAGTAGACGCGCTCGAGCTCGTTCAGGTCGTCGATAAAAAACGACCGCCCGCCGGTCTCTCTCGCGAGATGTTCGAGATGAAGACGGGAGCGTAGATCGCTTGTCTTGACGTCCAGGGCGATGGTGTAGATTGCCGCGCCCGAATGCCGCGCGTACTCGAGCGCGGTCTCGAAATCGAACTCGCTGGCGGTGTCGGCTCCGTCGGAGAAAAGCACCAAAACGCGCTTGCCGGTGATGCCGCCGAGGTTGAAGAGGCCAAAGACCACGGCGTCGAACAGCGCGGTCTCGCCCTCGGCGGACAGGCCGTCAAGACCCGAGATGAGCGTCTCTCTTCCGTTTGTGAACGGAACCAGCAGTTCGGCCCGATCGTTGAAGGCTACGACTGCCGCGCGGTCTTTTGGGCCGATCAACCGGACCAGGAAATCTCGCGCCGCGGTTTCGACGGCATGGATTTTGGACCGCATCGAGATGGAGGTGTCGAGCGCGACGGTGGCGTGGATGGGGAGCTCGGTCACTTTCTCAAAGCGCCGGATTGCCTGTGGAACGCCTTCTTCGAGCACGCGGAGCTCTTCTTGCGACAAGTCGAGCACCGGCTGGCGACGGCGGTTGACCACCGAGGTAAAAAGCTCCACAAAGTCGACCTCGACACGGTCGAGACCCGCTGGGGCGTTGAGAAAAACCACGTCCTCGGCAAACAGGCCGTCGCTCAGGTAGGCGACCGCGCGCAGGTACGCTATCTCCTCGAGTTTTGGAATCAACAGCGGATGAACATACGGCGGTTGATAGAGGGTAGCGAGCAGGGTGTCGCCGAGATAGAGCTCGACCCGGTCGATCCGGCGGCCTTCGGGGGCCTCGACCTCCGCGTGCGCCCTCAGGCTGTGTCGAAAACGCCCCCCCGGGCGCGGCTCGACCAGCCGCACCGCAAAGCGGTGCGGCCCGGCGTTTACGGTGACACGGTCGCGGGCCAGTTCGCGGCCTTCGCCATTGATGGCCACGGCTTCGAGGAGATGGACCCGTGGCACGTCGCCCAGGTCCAGATCGACCGAGTACGGAGGCCGGCTCTTGCTCACCACCGGCCGGCCGTCGAGTAAAAAACGCACCTTGGCGACTTGGTCTCCGGCTACCTCCGCGATCACCCGAAGCACTCCCAGATGGAGCCCACGCCCCGGTGGCCTCAGCCGGATTCGATGCTCCGTATCAGACTCCAGACTGGACCCCAGACTCCGGTTGGCCTCCTCCAGGAGCTCGAACGGGGCCGCTCTCGGTTCCGGCACTGCCGCCGCGCGTTCGGGTTGGCGGGGCGGCGACGAGTCGGTCGGCAAGCGATTCGGTGCTGCGGTGTTCTCGACCCGCGGCACGGCGAGGTCCAGCTCCTGCCGAAACGCCCCACCGCCGCGGGTGTCCTCGACCCGCAGGATCAGCCGGTAGTCTCCGGGCCGCAGAAGGCGTTCGAGAACCAGCGCGATCTCGGAGCCCGGCAGCTCGTCGTCCGGGATGTCGAAGCGGTAGCGGAAATCCTCAAACAGCTCGTCTTCACGCAGCACCCGGCCGTCGAGCAGAAAGCTGTAAGTTCTCTGGCCCTTCCTGGAGCCTGCAACGGCGTCTTCCTTGGCGAGCTGGATCAGACCCTGCACCGCGGTGCGCTGGCCGCGCCGCGCCGGGTAGGCGACGGAAAGCCGCGCGGGGAGCGGCTTGGCGTCGGCAGCGAGCTCGGTCGAGCGCGCGGCGAAATCGAGAGTCCATTCTTTACCGGGGTCGGGGAGAAGCGAGAGCTCCTGTGTCAGCTCTCCCGATACCGCCGCTCCGGTGAGCCAGGCCAGGATCTCGCCGCCGTTGGCGCAGACGCTCCGGATCACTTCTACCGCCTCGACACCCGGCCCCGCGCGCGTGTTGAGGAGACGCCCCAGCCCTTGGTCGGGACTCCACAGACGGGGCGTGTCGACGCCGCTCTCGGGCGCGTTGACAAAGACAAAGTGATAGCTCCGCGGCGCCTGCGGGGTCGGGGAGTACGACCAGATCTCGAGCGGGTAGAGAGCCCGAAGACAGAGCAGGGGCTGAGTCTGAGTCGGCGGACCAAAAACCAGCAACGTACGGGCGCGGTCTTCGGCCAGGTCGGCGTAGCGCCGCCGCGCCTCATCGAGCCGGAGGGCCCAGGCATCTCGAAACTCGTTTTCCTGCGTGCTCCGGTCGGGGTCGCGGGCCTGCCAGAACCGGCGGATGAAGGCATCGCGCTCGTAGTCACGCTCGAGCGCTGCAAAGGCTTCTCGCTCGTGGTCCAGCAGCAAAACATCGACTTCGAGCAGCCAGGCCCGATGTCGGGAAGACAGGGCCTCCTCCTCGGCGCCGTCTTGAGTCGATTTGGCCGCCTGGCCCATGGCGGATATGCAGATCGCCAGCACGACTGCGATGCGCACTCGGCCGGCCCACCTCTCCAACCCGCTTGGCTCGGTCGGCCGGCAGTCGGAGCTCATCTGCGTCCCAACCCCCGCAGCAGGCGAAGCGCTTCTGGTTGATCCTCATCGAGCCGCAGCGCCGCCTCCAAATGCCGGATCGCGCCGCGTAGCCGGCCTCGAAAGAGCTCCACCCGAGCGAGCGCTACACGCACTTCGGGCTTCCGTGGGTCGAGTTTTTGGGCTTTGCGGTAAAGCTTCGAGGCGGCGTCGATCTGCCCGTCGGAGAGCGCCTGGTCCCCTTCTTTCAACAGCTCGATGACCGGAGACGGCTCGGTCTCGCCATCGGCTGGGGTGCCGTCGTGTGGTGTCGTTGCGAACAAGGACAGCAGATTGCGCCGGGTAGAGAGGTTGCGCGGCTCGTAGTACAGCGACAGCAGGGTGGCGTCCAGAGCGGCGCCGAGTTCGCCGGCCCGCTGGAGCGCGACGCCGAGGTTGCGGTGCGAGGCGGCAAACTCTGGCGCCAGCCGGGTGGCGTCCTGGAAATAGGAGATCGCTTCCTCCGGGTCATCCGCGATCAACCGCTCGGCGCCCAGGTTGTTGAGATAGATGGCGGTGAGCTCGAGATCACTGATGATGCGGTAGGAGATCGGCTGAATCTCGCGGTTGAGATCGAAATCAAACACCGCGCGTCCGGTTGCGTACGGGACCACAGCGACCACATGGGAGTTGACGATCACCAAGTCACGGATCGTCTCGGTCTCGCGTGGGATCCTCGCCATCGCCGCTTGGACCGGGACTCCGAGCGCGCGGCCCATGGCGATAAAGAGGTTGGTGAACGAGACACAGTTGCCTCGGGCCTCCGCGAAGGTCTCGGCCGCGGAGAGAGTCCTCCGGGCGTAGTAGTCGTATCCGAACCGGTCGGGATCGAACAGCAGATCCTGGATCTTCCGCAGCGAGGCCATCGAGCCCGAAGTGGAATCCCGGATGGTTTGCGCGGCGGCCCGCACCGCATCGTCGGGCTCGATGGGGCTCTGAAGCTCCGGCCGTTCGACCCCGCGCTCCTCGAGTGCGAGCCGCCATTCTTCGGCGGTCAGAACGTCGGGTGTCTTGCGCCCGGCCGACGGCGTCGAGGCCGCAAAAGCGAGCACACACGCCAGAGTCGCCAGGAAGGGCATGCGAAAGCGGCAGGCGCTAGAATGTGCGCCCAATGCTTTCAAGAACCCTTGTAAACAACCGGAGACGACACCCACAGTGAAACTACTACGTATTCCGATCCTGATCGTTCTTCTCACTCTCACCGGATCCGGGACCGGCGCCGCGCAGACGGACGGAGAACGATCCTCCGTTTTTGGCGAAACACTGGATGTCCGGGTGGTCAACATCGAAGTGGTGGTCACCGACAAAAAGGGTGTGCCGATCTTTGGCTTGGGCCCATCCGATTTCAAACTTACGGTCGACGGCGTCGAAGTCCCGATCGATTACTTTACCGAGGTGCGAGGGGGCACCGGGGTACGGGCCGACGCCGAAACCGAGATAGTGGCCGGCATCCCGGGGATCCAGCCGGGCAGCCCGGTCGGCACCAGCTATCTGGTTTTTATCGACGAGGTCTTCACCTTGCCCAAGGACCGCGAGGTGGTTTTCGACGAGATCGTCTCGAAGTTACCGGGGCTCGGTCTCGAGGACCGCATGGCGGTGGTGGCGTTTGACGGCACCAAGCTCAAGATGCTGTCCAACTGGAGCCAGTCGTCGGACGATTTGATTCGAACGTTCAAGCGCGCCGCGTTTCGCCCGACCCTCGGTTTGCAACAAGTCGCCGATCTGCGGCGCTACGACCGCGACAGCGTCGAGACATTGCAGCCCAGCCTCGCCACCGAGCTGGACGGGTTGGAGCGGACGTATGTTCGCAAGCTCACCGAAACGCTGCAGAAGTCGGTTTCGGCCGCCGTCGCCACATTGCGAGGCTTCGCCCAGCCCCCCGGGCGCAAGATCATGCTGGTTCTCTCCGGGGGTTGGCCGCTGTCCCCGATGTCGTATTTGATCAGCAACCCCGAGCGCCAGATCCTCGAGGAGGATCTGGCCGAGGGCCCGGAGATGTTCGAGCGGTTGACCGACGTCGCCAATCTCCTCGGCTACACGCTCTATACGATCGACGTGGCGGGCCCAGCGTTCCAGGCGCTCGACGTCTCGGATGGGGATGACTCGACGATCTTTCTGCAGTCGCCGCCGTTGGGGACCCTCGGCGCGATCGGCCGGCGGAGCCAGCTCCGCGAGAACCAGGTGCACGCCGGGTTGCGGTTCGTGGCCGAGAAGACCGGCGGCCGCGCACTGCTCGACGAAGCGCGAGCTACCGCGCTGGGCTCGGTGGTAGCCGACACCCGGTCGTACTACTGGCTCGGTTTCACCCCCGAGCGGGCGCGAGACGAGAGCCAGCATCGCGTGGTCGTGGAGATGCGATCTCCGGGTTTCCGAGCCCGCTCGCGCACCGGCTTTCTCGACGCCTCGCGCTCGAGCGAAGTGGCGATGTCGCTCGAAAGCCAGTTGCTGTTCGGCAACTCGGCGGCTCCGGAGGGCATCCGTCTGGAGCTCGGGGACATCCGCAGGGCCGGCCGTGGTCGAGTCGAAGTGCCGCTCATCGTGTGGATTCCACTCGCCGAGATGACCTTTCTCCAAGGTGGAGACGAGCGTCATGTGACCGATCTCGAATTGAGGATCGCTTTGAGCGACGAGACCGGACAGAACACCGACATCCCGCCGATTCCGATGAGCTTTGGGGCCGGCGAGCCGCTCGAAGAGGGCAAGTACGTCAAGTACGAATCAAACCTCAAGCTGCGGCGCCAGGACCACCGTGCAGTGGTCGCGGTGTACGAGCCGGTGAGCGGCAAGGTGTTCTCGAGCTCGATCGATATCGAGCCTTAGGCGCCGGGTTCTCTAGCTAGAGCTGCCGGTGCCTTGTTTTGACGGCTACCTCTTAGACCAGTAGCCGGGCTTGCGCTTCTGATGGGCAACGCCCACGACCTCGATGAGATCGTCAGCTTCTCGAAAGATGATGCTGTAAGGGAACTTCCGCAGGACGTAGCGACGCGTACGGCTTTCGAACTGTGGCCACAACCGTGGCGTCCGTCGAATCAGGCGGATGCCATGATCGATCTCAGCCAGGAAGGCTTCCGCGGCCGCCAAGCTGTGCTCAAGGTACCAGTCGAACGCCTCATCAAGCTCCCGACTGGCCTCGGCAACGTACTCAACCCTGACGACGGTCACTCAACTTCGCAAAGAGCCGATCACGCACAACCGACCACGGGATCATCTCAACCTCGCCCGCATCCACTGCAGCGACTCGCTGCCTAACCTCTCGACGCCAGGCTTCCTCAACGTCGGTATCGGGAGCGGGCTCGAGGCTTTGAAGGAGCAGGCCCGCTAGTTCGGCCCGCTCGGACTCCGAAAGAGAAAGGGCATCTTCGAGCAGCTCGTGCGCCTTGGGGCTCATAGGTTCACGATACCACGCGACAAGCTCGCTTCTGTGGTCTATCGGGACGTTAGCGAGGGTCATTCGCCGCCTCTTGATCCGGTGGACCGTAAGGACTGACGGCCCGCCGTCCCCTGCGCAGGGTGGCAACGGCCGGCGGGAACGTTGGGAGCCCGCGCGCTAGATTCCCGTGCACTCTGGTGCGCGAAACAGGTCGGCTTGCGGCTCGAGGTCGGAGGCTCCAACAGGGCCGTTTGACCGAGCGCACCGTAAACGCCTCGTAGTCCGAACTCGTTCCGGCGCGAGGGAAACCGAGGCGCGCGCCTCAGGTCAACGGAGTTCGAGTAGCGCGCGCCGTGCCCTGCGGAGACTCCGACCCGAGCCGCCCTCCGGCCGCCCGCTTGACTTACGCTCTGTTTGCGCCATAGAGTCGCGCCCATGGGCACTTACCTGACCGAGCGGCAGAAAGAGATCCTGGAATTCATTCGGGCAAGCGTCGATCGCCGCGGCGTGGCGCCGACCCATCGCGAGATCTGCGAGCACTTCGGCTTTTCGTCCTACGGCACCGCGCACAAACACCTCAAGCTCCTGGAGAGCAAGGGCTATTTGCGCCGGCATTGGAACCAAAAACGCGGCGTCGAGCTGACCGAGCCCGCCGGCGACCGGCAGGTCACCGAGCTGCCGTTCTTTGGCTTGATCGCCGCCGGCCGGCCGATCGAGGCGGTGGCGGGGCACGAACACGTCGCCGTGCCGCCCCACCTGGTGGGGACCCGGCCGGGCGATCATTTTGTGCTTCGGGTCCAGGGAGATTCGATGATCGAGGAAGGGATCCATGACGGCGACCTGGTGGTCGTCGAGAGTCGCGAAGAGGCCGGATCCGGTGAGATGGTGGTAGCGCTGGTGGGGGACGAGGTGACCCTGAAGCGGTTTTTCCCCGAGGGGGAGACCATCCGGCTGCAGCCGGCAAATCACACCATGGAGCCGCTCCAGGTGCCGGCCCGAGACCTCCAGATCCAGGGCGTTGCAGTCGGTTTGATGCGGCGGTTTTGACGCCGGATCGGGTGCCTGGGGCGCCGTGGGGTGATACCGTGCTTGCGCGTATCCCGATAGGCTTATGAAATAGGTCATAGGCGGAACGGGGCTTTTGGGGGAACCTGGATGCCCGCTCTGGGGCAGAGGGGCGAAGGAGCGAGTTTGAACGATGAGAAGGGACTTCCCGTGATAGCCGACGATCGCCAATCCGCCGCGGCCGAGCCCGCCAAAGAAGCGAAGCAGGAGGAATCGTCGCTGTTCCCGGGTTTGCGGGGGCAGAAGCGATCGGTTCCGGAGCTGCGCGAGGCGGAGTCCCCGGCGCAGCTCCAACTCGACGAGCTGCTGCGATTGATGACCGAAAAGGGGGCGTCGGATCTCCATCTTCGCCCCGCGCGCCCGCCGCTGCTGCGACTGCACGGGCGGCTGATTCCGGTGGAGACCGAACCGCTCAAGCCCAGCGACATCGAGCGCATGGTCGACCAGATTCTGGCGCCCGGCCAGAAGGAGCAGCTCAAGGAGCGCATGGCGCTCGACCTGGGCTACGGAGTACCGGGTCTGGCGCGTTTTCGCGGCAACATCTTTCGCCAGCGCGGCACCCTGGCAGCGGTGTTCCGGCGCGTGCCGTTCGAGGTGCAAAACTTCGAGGAGCTCGAGCTGCCGCCGGTTCTGGAAGAGCTGGCCAAGCTCAAAGTCGGTCTGGTTCTGGTGACCGGCCCTACGGGGAGCGGCAAATCGACGACGTTGGCCGCGATGATGAAGTACGTCATCAAGCGCCGGCCCTTTCACGTGATCACGATCGAGGATCCGATCGAGTTTCTGTTCACCGATGACGTTGCGACGGTTTCGCAGCGCGAGATCGGAAACGACGCGATCAGCTTCACGGACGCGCTGCGCAGCGCCGTGCGTCAGGATCCGGACGTCATCATGGTTGGTGAGATGCGCGATCCTGAAACGGTGGCCACGGTGATCTCGGCCGCCGAGACCGGACACCTGGTTTTCTCGACCCTGCATACCAACAGCGCCACCCAGACCGTCGACCGGATCCTCGACACGTTCCCGGGAGACCAGCAGCGCCAAGTGCGGACGCAGCTTTCCCAGGTCCTCAAGGCCGTGATCTCGATGAAGCTGGTGGAGCGTCAAGACGGGACGGGATTGGTCCCGGCGCTCGAGATCCTGCGGTTGAGCCCGCGCATCTCGGAGCTCATCGAGAAGGGCGACACCGACGCCCTGCTCGAGGAGGTCGAGTCGTCGGTTTCCTACTACCGGATGCAGTCGATGAACCAGTGTCTGCTGGCGCTTCTCGTCCACGGGACGATCTCCTATGAAGAGGCGATGCACCAGTCGCGCGACCCGGAAGATCTCTCTCTCAAGCTACGAAAGATGTTTCCCTCGATTGAAGAACGCGGAGGCGACATGAGCCCGACGACTTCTGACTTTTCTCAAATTCTCGAACTGCAGCAGTACCGCAAGCTCTATGAGGAGCAGGAGGAGAAACAAAAGCTGCAGTTGGCGGAAAAAGACGGCAGCATCGGCGAGCTGGAGCAGACCGTTTCGGAGCGCGAACAGCAGATCCATGTGGCGCAGGCCAAGATTCAAGAGCTGCAGGAGCAGCAGGAGAAGATGCGCGGCGAGTACAACCGGTTGCGCACCGAGGCCCAGGAAAAGATCGACAAGCTGGCCGAGCGGATCAAAGAGCTCAATCAGCGGTTGCTGGAAGCCAAGTAAGACGGGAGACGAGTTCTCTCAGCGCCGGGCGTCGTCCGCCCAGGCGTCGACAAACTCCAGCGCCTGGCGGCGTGTGGTAAGGCGGCCCTCGACCTGACGCCGCCGGATCGCTTCGAGACAGCGACCCACCTCGGGTCCTGGACCGGTCCCCAGACGCCGCCCGATTTCACCGCCGTCGACCAGGGTTTCGGGGTCAAAAATCTCCCGGGCGTGACGGCGGGCGAGATCTGCCAGCCGCTGGACCCGCCGCAGGCGCTCGGCCGGGCTCAGCTCTCCTCCCGCGCCCGCGCTACCCCACACTGCGGCGGCGTCGAGCCAGTCCCGGCCCCAGCGATGGAGAAACCAACGCGCCTCCCGGACCGATGACGGCAAGTGGGGCGGCTCGACCAGAAGCCCGAGGTGCCGCCGGTCGCGCCGGGTGAGCAGCCGGCTGCTCTCCATGGAGGCGCGCGGGGCCGCGGAGGCCTCGGCCGACGCTCCGGTCGCGCTGAGGTAGAGCACGGCCATCGAAGTTCGGTAGGGGTCGACCCGCACCGGCAGGCCGCCGGTTACCTGGTCCAAGATCTCGGACCAGACCTCGAGATCGGCCAGCGTCGAGACGGCTCGCTCGACGGCGTCGCCGGCGGGCTGGGCCTCCCAGAGAAGAGGGTAGAGGTCGAGGCGGGCGAGTAGCCTTACGGCTTCAAGGCCATCGGGGCGGCGGAGAAGTCGCTCGATCTCGCCGCGCGTTCTCTCGATCGCTACGGTGGGGACGGCGGCGGCCGAGGCGCGCGCCAGCTCGAGCGTCTCGGGCACGGGCACCAGATCCAGATCGATCGCGAAGCGCGCCAGACGCAGAACCCGCAGCGGGTCGTCGGCAAAGCTCTTTGGGTTGGTCGCGCGTAGCCGCCGCCGGCCGAGATCCTGAAGTCCGCCAAAGGGGTCGGCCAGCCGCTCGGTTGCGAGCTCGAGCGCCATCGAGTTGACGGTGAAGTCGCGCCGCCTCAGGTCCTCTTCGAGGCTCTGCTCCTCGCGGTCCCACAGGTCCACGGTTGCGCTTTTGCCGACCAGCCGATAGGACGCAAAGCGTTCCCCCCCGAGATCTATCGGTCGCGCGTCGAGCGCCGCGGCCAGTTGCTGGGCGAGGTGCCGGCCTCGCCCCGCGACCACCACGTCGATGTCGGCTCGTCGGCGGCCGAGCAGGGCGTCTCGCACGCTTCCCCCCACCACGCACGCCGAGAGACCGCAAACCTCTCGCACCACTTGTACGACGGGGGTTTGCAAGAGGTCGATCAGCGGTTGCGGGAGCCGCTGGCGGTCTCCGGTCATGGCTCGATTCTTACAGTCGGCGCCCCAGTCCCTCTGCGGCGATTTGCCACGGTGGACTACGAACCTCTAGAATTCGGTCCAAGAGGATGGGGGTAACTATCGACGGTCAAAGCAGAATCCCGCCTTGGAGGTTTGGGCTGGCCGGCTGGGCTATGGCCGTCGCAGTTCTCGTTGGGACGGGCGCGTCGCCGGCAGCCGCCAGGGGAACCCATCGTGCCTCGATCGACGACGGAATCGTCGCGGCCCTCGATCGCGACCGGCAACTGTACCTGGAGGCTGTGCCGCAGCGGGGAGAGGGGCTGTTGAGCTTTTCACGGCGGTTTTGCGGCACCTCGGAGTCGGCGGCGGTCATCGCCTCCTCGAACGGAGGGACTCGCAACCTGCTCGCTGGTGTGCGTTACCGCGTTCCCTTTGCGGCCCTCGATCCCGAACACCAGCAGGATGTGATCCAGGCGATCTTCGAGCAGGATTTTGTTTCGACCGCCGGCTGGTATCACCGAGTCGGCGCGGGCAGCCGCGCCGGCAGCGAGAGTCTTTGGCATATCGCCGAGTGGTTTACCGGGCGGGGAGAGAACTATGGCGCCATCCGTGCGGCCAACAGTCTCGAAGACACCAGCCTCGAGCCCGACCAGCTTGTGCTGGTTCCGGCGCGGTTGCTACGCCCGGCGCTACGGGCGGTGCTACCACCGGACTCTCCCTACTATCTCGAATACGGTACAGACGACGACGGCGATTTTGCCGCGTATCGGCTCAAGTCCGGGGAGGCCCTCTACTCGAGCGTGGTGATCCGGTTCACCGGAACGTTGTACGCCGACGACGTCAATGCGGTCGCCGAGGAGGTCGCCGCTCACAACGGGATCCGCGACGTCACCGAGATTCCGGTGGGGTACCGGGTCAAAATCCCATTTGATCTCTTGGAGCCCGAGTTTCTTCCGGCGTCGCATCCCCGGCGACGGGAATACGAGGCTGGTCTGCTCGCCAGCTCGCGCTACTCCAACCGCGTCACCGCAAAACAGCTTCAGGGCATCACGGTGATTCTCGATGCGGGGCACGGGGGAAGTGACGTGGGAGCGTCGGTGGACGGCGTCTGGGAGAGCGTCTATGTCTACGACATCCTGGTGCGGGTCCAGGAGCTGCTCGAATCGACGACCGCCGCCAGAGTCGTGCCGACGATCGCCGATGGCATTCGCAGCCCCGGTACCAATCGGGACGTATTGCCGGCCTCGCGTGGGCACCGGATCCTGACCGATCCGCAATACCAGATCGAAGATTCGACCGTCGGGCTGCACCTGCGCTGGTATTTGGCCAACAGCGTCTATCGCCGGGCGTTGGCTTCGGGCGCGGATCCTCACAAGACGGTGTTTGTCTCGATTCACGCCGACTCTTTGCATCCTTCCTTGCGGGGTGCCATGGTCTACATTCCGGGCGCGCGGCATCGTGCCGGCAGCTTTGCCAAGAAGGGGCCGGTCTACGCCGCCCGCCGGGAGTACCGAGAGGCGCCGACGGTCAGCTTCTCGCGCTCCGAGCGGGAGAAAAGCGAAGGACTCTCGCGCCAGTTGGCCAACCGGTTTCTCGCCTCCTTCGAGCAGCGAGGGCTGGCGGTCCACCCCGAGAAACCGATTCGCGACAAAGTCATCCGCAAACGACGCGAGTGGGTCCCGGCGGTGCTGCGCTACAACGCCGTGCCGGCACAGGTGCTTCTCGAGGTCTGCAACCTGGCCAACGAACAGGATCGTGGCCTGCTGCAGACGCGGGCGTACCGGCAGCGGCTCGCCGAGGCCATCGTGGGCGGGATCGTCAGCTACTACGGGGATCGCGACCCGGGCTCGCCATCGCGTGTCGTCGCAGTGGCGGCCGATGCGGCCCCCCGCGCGGCCCGCTGAAAGGTCTGCCGGATCGTGGCTCGGCGGGAACCGGCGGGTCGGAAGGAGAGTCAAAGGGGACAGGCGGAGTCGATGAGCCGCTCGAGGGGCGACGATGGTGTGACGGCAGAGACGACCACAGCGCTGCCCCCCGTGACGAGCCCGGAAAGCGACGGTCTGGACGATGAGCGTCTGGTCGAGCTCCACCGCTACGGCGATCCGGAGGCTTTTCCACAGATCTATTCCCGGTTTGAGCGCATGGTCTATAACCTGGCCCTGAGAATGAGCGCCGACCCCGACGTGGCCGAGGAGTGCACCCAGGAGACGTTTGTGCGGGTGCATCGTCATCTCGCCAAGTTCCGCGGCGACTCCGGTCTCAAGACCTGGATCTTCCGGATCGCGGTCAACTGTGGTCGCAGCAGACTGCGCCGGCGGAGTCGCCGTTTGAGCCGCTTTCAACCGAGCGACCCCGAGAGGTTCGAGCGCGAGGTCGACGCCCGCCGGAATCCTGAGGAGAGAACGGTGGATCGTGACCTCGCCGCCCGGCTGATCGCTTTGCTCCCGGAGCTCGAGCCGCACTATCGAGAGGCGGTCATTCTGAGAGACATCGAAGGCTTGAGCTATCGTCAGATCGGAACCGTTCTCGGGGTGCGGCCCGGAACCGTGCGGTCCCGCATCGCCCGCGGACGCGAGGCATTGCGCCGGCACCTCGAAGCCGGCCAACCCGCGCGCCGGACGGAGGGCTCGGATCGATGAGCCACTGCACCGCCAGCCAACTGTCGATGTATGTGGACGCCGAGCTCCGATCTTCCGAGCTCCAGCGCGTCGAGCTCCATCTGGTGGATTGCGAAAGCTGCCGCGACCGATTGGAGGGATTGGGGAAGTTGGTGGGCGAGCTGCGGCGGCTGGAGCGGGCAACGCCTCCCTCCGAGTTGGGCCATCGAGTGGAGCGCGCGGTCCATTTCCCGTCCAGCGCCAGCCGCTGGTGGGAGAACGGGGAGACATGGGCGAGCTCCTGGCTTCGGCCGCCCACCGTCGCGCCGCTCTTTGGCGTGGTCCTGGCTCTGGCCGTCCTGGTCTACCTGGCATCCGTGTACGGTGCGCGCCAGAACGCTCGCGGCACCCGCCTGGTGATCCCTCCGAGCGTCGAGGGGTCTGCGGCGGCTGAACCGCCAACGGGGTCCGGAGAGCTCCAGCCCGGCGTGGTCTATTGGGCGGACCGTGTCTTTCTCCGTCGAGGGAACGGCTGGCGCGAGAGCGGCCTACCCGAGATCGAGCCGGTGACGGTACTCGATCTCGCGGTGGTATCCGGCATCGAGTTGGATCCGTTGGTCACCGGGCCCCTGGCGGGTCCTGTCCGGATGCGCCTCGGCGGAGAGGTCGTCGAGGTCGTTTTCCCTCGCAGCTCGCGGTAGAGAGCGAGACGGTCGCCGGCCCGACCGGCGCTCAGGCCGGCTCGATCGCGGCGACGGTCCAGGTGTCGTCATCGAGATCGATCGCATCGCCGACTTTCTTCCCCAGCATCTTTTGCGCCGTCTCCGATTGGTAGGAGATAACACCGCGCTCGGGGTCGCTTTCCCACGGCCCCAGGAGCGTGAGGCTTCGGGTAGTGCCGTTGGAACCGGACAGAGAGACGACCGTACCGACCCGCACCGAGCCGGTGTCGACGCTGGCGAGATCGATGGGCTGGACGCGGTGCAGGTCCGCCTCGAGGGCGCTGACGCGTGCCGAAAGATACTCGTGGCGCTGGCGTGCCGACTTGTACTCGAAGTTCTCGCGCAGGTCACCGAGGGCACGAGCTTCCTCGATCGCCCGGCGGTTGGCGGGAATCTCCTCTTCGAGTAGCCGTTTGAGCTCCTTGCGCCGCTCGCCGATCGACTGGGCCGTGGCGTAGAGCGCGTCGGACTCGGAGCTCCGCAGATCGGGAAAACGCAGCTCGATCGCGGTGACCAGCCGCTCGCGAACGTAGTCCTCGAGCGGCGCGCGCCGGAAGAGCTCTTCCGCCTGTTCCGCCTGATAGGCCTCGAGGCTGGCGATGTGCGCCGCCAGGCTCTCGCCGCTCTCGATCAGGTTTTTGAGCCGCGCCCGCAGACCCGAGAACTCGGACTGGCCGGGGGCCTCGAGCGTCTGTTGGAGCAGCCGCAACGGGTTGCGGCCTTCGAGGTGGGAGTTCTGGTCGATGCTCTCGAGCAGCCAGACAAAGACCTCCGGGTGTTTTCGTGGTTTGGCCAGGACATCGTCAAAGAAGCTCTCCAGCGCCCCGGGACCCTCTTTACCGATCTCGGCGGTGAGCTGCGCCAGCACACGGGGGTCGGTCTCTCTGCGCAGCCATCGCCCAAAAACCGCCAAACGGTCGGGCCGCACTTCTTTCACCACTCGCCCCGCGTAGACGCGCAGCGCTCGGTCCGCGGCCACAGCGATCCAACCGGCGGGGTCCTTGGCCTCTCGGATGAGTGTCTGTGGGCTCCAGTCTTCATCTTTGGGCGCCGTCCCGGATTTCTCCAGCGCAAGCCAGATCGAGATCGCCGTCGCGGGATCCGAGCCGGCGATCGCCCGGCCGTGCTCGGCTAGCTCATCCGACATGGCTTGGCGCAAGCTCGCGTCCCGTTTGGCCTCGCGCCGGAAAATGTCGATCTGCGCTTTGAGATCGCGCGAGCGAAAGGTGTCGAGGATCTGATCGGTTGCCTCGGTCTCGCTGGCGGCCAGGCGGTAGGTCTGACGGGCACCTTTGCCGGCAGCGACTAATTGCGGGTGGCTCTTGGCCGCGGACCACCACGAGCTCCAACCGCCATCGGGGACCAGCCCGGCAACGGACTTGCGGACGGCGGTTGCGTTCATCGGTTCTTCCTGACTTTCGAGCACCAACTGGAGAAGGCGAGACGGTTCCTTCTTTGCCAGTTCCCGGAGCTCTTCGGGTTGCTCGAGCTTGCGGCGCAAAAAGTGGTCCGTGGGGACCGGGCGCAGCAGCTTGCCCGCCGCCTTGAGCCCCACCGCGAGCGATGGGTGCTCTTCAAAGTCGATTTTGAGTTTCTGCAGCCCGAGGTTGACCTCGACCACGCGGCCGGCGCCCTTGTCTTTCATCCAGACC
Organism: Candidatus Multivoradales bacterium; assembly: GCA_965224065.1. GTDB lineage: Bacteria > Acidobacteriota > Thermoanaerobaculia > Multivoradales > JAHEKO01 > JAOTZA01. Next base: position 844,140 of record CBDCYF010000005.1, on the reverse strand, counting down.
ACCGAACCGACCTCGAAGCCCATCAAAGTGCGGAATCGATCGACTTTCTCCCAGGTCTTGGGGATGTCGTCGACCGCGCGGTGCAGCCCCACCAACTCCATCAGCCCGTCGCGGCTCGGGCTTTCCGGGTGGAGCTTGCGGAGGGTGTCCAGGATCGCGGGATGAAGCCCGTCGTCGGGGAAAAGCAGCGGTCCGGCGTCTTGAAGCACCACCAATCGAGGCTCCCACGCGTTCTCGCCCACCAGGTGGTCGTCGAGAATCTCGAGCAAATCCCGGGCGCGGCCGTCCTGGCCGTTGCCGCCGAGCGCTCGCGCCACGCCGACGAAGTAGGGTAGATCCAGAGGATTCTCGCTGAGCTTCGCCAGCCACTGATCCTCCAGGCCTGCGAAGTCACCGCTTTCGATCTGCTTTCGGGATTGTCGAGAAACCGCCATTTTCGCCGGGGTAGAGTATCGCAGTGTCGGAGCCCGCAGACACGGAAGGTCTCGAACGCCGCCTGGCCGAGGCGGCCGAAGCCGAGCTCTTCGAATTGGTCCGAGAGCACGCCGAAGAGCTGGCCCCGATGGCGGTTCGCAAAGTGCTGCGGAACCCGTATGTCAGCCGGCGGGTGATCGAGATGCTGCTGGCCGAACGTCGTCTGCTGACCTCCAGCGAGGTGCGCCGGGAGATGGCGGCTCATCCCCGGACCCCTACCGCCCGCTCGGTGAATCTTCTTGCGACCCTGTACTGGAAGGATTTACTCCAGATGGGCGCCGACACTAGGGTCCCGGCGCGGGTGAGGCGGTTTGCCGACCAACGGCTGGCCGAACGGCTCGCCGGTCTCGCGGTGGGAGAGAAAATCGCCATCGCCCGCGCGGCCGGTCCGGGATTAATCGAACGGCTACGCCACGACCCGAGCCCGCGGGTCATCCGGGCACTGCTCGAGAATCCCCGTTTGACCGAGGGCCAGCTCGGACCACTGGTCGTCAGCGAGAGCGCAAAACCCGCCGTGATCGAGCTCATCCTGCGCGATCGAAAGTGGGGTCAGCGGTATTTTCTGCGTGCCGCCGCGGCAAAGAACCCGCGCACGCCGGTGGCGGTGGCGCTCGACGTGTTGCCGACACTCAAAAAAACGGATCTGTCCGAAATATCGCGGGATCGACGGATCGCCGGCGCGGTCCGGAGGCGAGCCGACCTGCTTGGAGGGCGGAGATAACGATCCTCGCCGTCTGGCGAAATTGTGGCGGCCCCTGCTAGAGTTCTTCGATCCGCCCTTCAAGCCCATGTCGGCGCCCGATCAGCAGCGAAACCGCCAGCCTCCTTGGGAAGACGGGTCCGAGCGCGAACAGGCCAGCTTTGGCACCTGGTTGCGTCGGCAGCGTGAGATCCGCGAGATCCCGCTGCGCGAGATTGCGGATGTCACCAAGATCAGCCTGCGGTATCTGGAGGCCCTGGAACAGGATCGTTTTGACGTTCTGCCGGCCCCGGTGTTCGCCCGCGGCTTTCTTCGCGAGTATTCGAAGTATGTCGGTCTGGACCCCGATGAGGTGGTCAACTCGTATCTGACCGCCGACCGCGAAGGGGTCGATGACGAAGCCTGGTCCGACTCCGAGCGGACCGTCGAGAGCAAGACCACGTCCTCGCGGCAGCCGTTGATCGCCGCGGTGATCTCGCTGGTTGTGCTGTTGGGGTTGATCTATGCCTTTGCGAAGTATTGGCCCCGCGAGGGTGAGCAGCGAACGCCGCCACCGATGGCGGCGCCGGTCATCGCCGAGCCCAATCCGGAGCCGGGGCCGGAGGCGCCCTCCGTCTCCGAGCCACCGGCCGAGCCCGAAGCGGTTGCGCCGATCGTCGTGACGATGGACTTCACCGAGGATTGCTGGGTCGAGGTCGAGGTCGATGGCGAGCGGCGGTTGAGCGAGCTGCACGTCCAGGGGGAGTCGATGAAGCTCGAGGGGCAAGAGGCGATCCGGTTGACGTTAGGCAATCCCGGTGGCGTGCATCTGGAGGTCAATGGCAAGGTTCACGGGCTCGACTTCGCGCAGGGACGCGTCGCGCGCGACGTGCTGATCGATCTGGATCTCGTTCGGACACTGGAGAACGGGTCAGGGTGAACGAGCCCGACGGCTCGAGCGCGCTCGTCGAGAAGGTTCTCGCGGGCGGGAACCGCCGTCTGCAATTGCTGGCGGCGCAAGGCCTGTTGCCTCTGGCCCGCGCCGAGCTGATTCCGCTCCAGGTCTCGCTGGCAGCGTCGGCCGATCCCGAGATCGCGAAGACGGCGAGTCAAACGGTGGCCGACACCGACCCCGAGGTCGTCGCGAGGCTGATCGATGAGGACGCACCGGATGAGGTCGTCCGCTACTGTGCCCGCAACCTCCACCACACGGCGGTCTTGCAGGCCGTGCTGCGGCGCAGAGGGGTCTCGGGCGACCTGCTCATCGAGCTGGCGCCGCGTCTCGACGCCGATCTCCAGGAGATTCTCCTACTGCGCCAAGATGCGATCGTCGAGCAGCCGGCGATTCTCGATGCTCTCGAGACCAACGACGCGCTCAGCTCGTATGCCAAACGCCGGATTCGCGAATACCGCGATCACCTGCTGCCGCGCGAGCGCAGCGAGCCCAAAAGCCGTGAGGAACTCGAGCGGGAAGCCGACGAGCTGACCGACGCCGAGGTCGAGCTCGCCATCGACAGAGCGCGGGAGGTCGAGGGGGGAGAGAAGGGGGAGGTCGACGAGGCCACCGATCTCAATGAGACCCAGATCCGCAGCTTGCCGGTGCCGGTGCGGCTCAAGCTGTCGCGCGGAGGCTCGCCGTCGACGCGGTCGATCCTTCTCCGCGATCCCAACCCGATGGTGGCCACTTCCGTCCTGCGCAACAACCCGATGCCCGACTCGGAGATCGAGCGAGTCGCCGGCAACCGCGCGGTGGTGCCGGAGGTGCTCGAAACGATCTCGCGTAACCGGCAGTGGACCCGCAAGTACACGATCGTGGTCGCGCTGGCACGCAATCCACGCACACCCGTGGGGGTAGCTCTGAGGTTGTTGCCAAGGCTCGCGGTGCGCGACCTTCAGGCCTTCACCCGCGACCGCAATGTAGCCAATGCGGTGCGGGCTTCGGCGCAGAAGTTGTATAAGATGAAGCGACATTAGTCGATCATGACGACAAATCACTACGAGATCCTGGGTCTACCGCAGAACGCCACCAGCCGGCAGATCCGCGAGCGCTTTCTCGAGCTGGCGCGCGAACGGCATCCCGACCGTTTTCGCGATGGCGAGAAGCAAAAGGCGGAATCGGAGTTCCAGGCGATCACCCAGGCGTTCAATGTCTTGAGCGATCCAAACCGCCGGCGGGAGCTCGACTCCGAGTTGGCGAGGCCCGACTTTTCGTCCTCGTCGACCGGCTCCTCGGAGGCGGCCAAGGTCTACCTACAGCGGGGCGTCAAGGCGTTTCGAGCCGGCGGCTATTCCGATGCGCTCGAAAATCTAGAGCGGGCGGTGACCGAAGATCCTTCGCTGGCGCAGGCGTGGCACTATCTGGCCCGGGCCGGGGACCAGGTCCCGAGCCGCCGGCCGCGCGCCCGGGAGGCCGCGGTCAAGGCCTGCGAGCTCGAGCCAATGAACGCAGCCTACCTCAAGCTTGCCGCCCGGCTGTGCGCCGAGCAGGGACTTCACGCCCAGGCCGCGAAGTATTTTCGTGGCGCCATCGATTGGGGTGAGCCCGATCCGGAACTGGAGCGGGCGTTCCAGGAGTCCTTGGCGGCCGCCAAGACGCAGGGCTGAGCCCGGTAGCCGGATCCGGACAGTTGCGACCCGATGCGAATCACGAGTAGTGCTCGCTCCGATGTCGGACGGGGCCGGGCGCACAACGAGGATTTCTTCGTCGTGGACGCCGATCGCGGTTGCTTTGCCGTTGCCGACGGCATGGGCGGCCACGGCAACGGGGACGTGGCGTCGCGGCTGGCGACCGACACGATCAAACGCGTCTTCGCCGATTCGGGCGGGCGCCGTTCCCGTCCTCGCCGGCTGGCCGAGCGTCTGAGACGCGCGCTCGAGGAAGCCAATCGGGAGGTGTACGAGGCCGCGAGCGGCAGCCCCGACTTGGCCGGTATGGGCGCGACGGCCGTCGCCATCGCACTGGCCGAAAGCGAGGGATATCTGGCCAGCGTAGGCGACAGCCGGGCCTATCTGCTGCGCTCGGGGAGGCTCACTCAGCTCACCGACGATCACACCTGGGTGAGGGAGCAGATCTCGGCCGGCCGGCTGTCTGAAGCACAGGCCAGAAGACATCCGTTTCGCAGCGTCGTGACCCGGGCGCTCGGAGGAGACGAGACGATCGAGGTCGATCTTCGCGAGCTCGATCCGCGCCCCGGAGACCTTTACCTGTTGTGCTCGGACGGGCTCACCGCGGTGCTCTCGGATCGGGAGATCCGCGCGAGCCTCGAGCCGGGATTGCCTTTGGCGACCTTGTGCACCCGGCTGATCGACGGCGCCAACGAGCGGGGTGGCCCCGACAACATCACGGTCGTGCTGATCGCGATCGAAGACGACTAGAGGCTGCTAGCCCCAGAGCCGGTAAAAACCGCCCGCTTCGACCGCCTGGCCAAGGGCCTCCGACGGCAGGAAGCGTTCGCCCACTTTGGCGGCCCAGCGTTCCATCTCGGTCGCTAGCTTGTCGAGGCCCTGGAGATCGGCCCAGCGGCAGAGTCCGCCGCGAAAGGGCGGAAAGCCGGTGCCGAGGATCATCGCCAGATCCAACTGACCCGCCGAGGCTACGATGCCCTCGTCGAGACAGCGGGCGGCTTCGTTGACCATCGGCAGCACAATGCGGTCTACGGTGCGGCCGGCGTCGGCGCCCTGACCGTTCGGATGGAGCCCCAGGAGCTCGTAGATTGCCGGATCGGGCTCGGTCCGCTTGCCCTTCTCGTAGCGATAGAACCCTTTTCCGACCTTGGCGCCGAGGCGCCCGTCCTCGACCAGCGTGTCCATCCAACCGGGGTAGATCAGGCGGTCGCCAAACGCCTCACCCATGATGTGGGACACCTTGACCCCGACGTCGATGCCCACCTCGTCGGTCAGCGTGCAGGGCCCCATGGGCATCCCCCAGGCCGTGGCCGCGCTGTCCAGATCCTCGATGGACATCCCTTCGTCCAGCAGCCACATGGCTTCGGCGAGGGTGAAGGCGAGCAGGCGGTTGACCAGGAAGCCGGGGCCGTTCTTGACCACCACCGGCGTCTTGCCCAGCCGGCGGGTCAGTGCGACGACGGTGTTGGCGGCCTGGGCGGACGTTTTTTCCCCAACGACGACTTCGACCAGCGGCATCCGGTGTACCGGGTTGAAGAAGTGCATACCCACCACCCGTTCGGGATGTGGCGTGTCGCGTCCGATCAGGTCGATCGACAGCGATGACGTGTTGGAGGCCAGAACGGTGTCTTCGCGCACCTGGGTGGCGAGCTCGGCGAACACCTTTTGCTTGATCTCGAGATTCTCGACGATCGCTTCGACCACCAGATCGACGCCGCCAAAGCCGCTGTAGTCGAGCGTCGGATGCACCAGACCCAGGCGGCGAGCGGCCTCGGAGCGCGAGATCCACCGTTTCTTGGCGGCGCGTTGGAACAAACCCGCGGCGTGCGCCATCCCTTTGCCCAGGGGCTCCGGGCCCAGATCCTTCATCCGCACCGGGATTCCCTTGTCGGCGATCAACTGCGCGATGCCGCCCCCCATGACCCCGGCACCCAGGACCGCCGTGGAGTCCACCGGCAATGGCTCGGCGTCCGGGAGGAGCCCGTCGGATTTGGAGGCCTCCATCAGTCCGAACAGATGGATGAGGTTCTTGGCCACCGGCGCAACCGCCAGTTCGCCGATCGCCCTGGCCTCGGCGTCGAGACCCGCCTTCAGCCCGTTCTCGACACCGTGCTTGACCACCTCGATCGCGCGCAGCGGCGCCGGGTAGTGGCCGGCGGTCTTCGCCAGGACCTGTTTGCGGGCCTGATCGAAGACGATCTTGCGCCCCAGCGGGTTTTTCTCCAGCAACATCTCCCGCAGATCCGATCCCCGCCGGGCGCGTTTTTTGCCCGATTGAACCGCCTCGGCGAAGCGGCGCACTTCTTCCAGAAAGCTGGCGTCGGGCAGCAGGGCGTCCACCAGTCCGACCTTGAGCGCCTTTTTGGGCCGCAGCGCCTTGCCCCCGAGGATGATGTCGAGCGCCGCCGCAATGCCGATTCGCATCGGGAGCCGGGTGCTGCCACCCCAGCCCGGGAGGATCCCGAGCTTGGTCTCGGGCAATCCGATCCGGATGTCGTCGCGATCCGAGAGCAGGATGTAGTCCGAGGCCAACGAGATCTCGGTGCCGCCGCCCATGCAGCTCCCCCGTACCGCGGCGATGGTGGAAAAGGGAAGATCCTCCCAGGCCCCAAAGAGCCGGTGGCCGGCGCGCGAGGCCTCTTCGATGTCAGCCGCGTCGGTGGCCGCCGCAATCGCCTCGATATCGGCACCTGCGATGAAGTTCTTGCGCTTGCCGGACAGCAAGACCAGGCATTCGATGTCCTCGCGCCGGGATAGCTCCTCGATGGTGGCGGCGAGCTCGTCGGTGGTCTCGCGGTTGAACACGTTGACGCTTCGACCGGGGAGATCGAACGTCAGCGTGGCGAGCCCGCCGGGCTCGACGTGGAGATGGAAGGCCTGGGCCATGTGGCGCTCCTCTTAGGCGGATCGCCGTGCTTCCGCCCGCTCGTAGACGCGATCGATTCTGTCGGCGAATTTCTTGACGATGATCCGGCGCTTGATCTTCTGCGTCGGGGTCAGCTCCCCGGTCTCGATCGTCCACTCTGCGGGCAGCAGGTCGAACGCGTGGATCAACTGGTATTTGCCCAGCTCCTTGTTGACGTCGGCCACCTCGGCGTCGAAGAGTGCCTGGACCTGGGGGTCGGCGATGAGCCGCTGGTGGTCCGCCGGGTCGAGGCCTTGGCTGGATGCCCATACGTCGAGGTTGGCGAAGTCCGGTACCAGGAGCGCCGACAGAAACTTGCGCTTGTCGCCGATGACCATCGCCTGCTCGATAAACCGGCTCGCTTTGAGCGCGTTCTCGATCGGTGCCGGTGCGATGTTCTTGCCGTAGGCGTTGACGATGATCTCTTTTTTGCGATCGGTGATCTTGAGAAATCCCTCCTCGTCGATCTCGCCGATGTCGCCGGTGTGAAACCAACCGTCGGAGTCGATCACCTCGGCGGTCTTCTCGGGCAGGTTGTGATACCCCTGCATGATGTTGGGACCCCGGGCCAGGATCTCGCCGTCTTCCGCGATTCGCAGCTCGATTCCATCGATCGCCTTGCCGACCGTTCCGAGCTTGACCGCGCCGATGCGGTTGACGGTGAGCACCGGCGAGGTCTCCGAGAGCCCATAGCCCTCATAGATCTCGATGCCGGCCGACCAGAAGAACCGGGCCACGTCGGGGGCCAGCGGAGCGCCGCCCGAAGTGGCCGCCTCGAAGCGCCCGCCGAGCGCGTCTCGCAGTTTCGAGAACACCAGCTTGTCGGCGAGCTTGAGCTTGAGCCCCAACAGGCCCGGTGGGCTCTTCTGCTCGAGACGGTAGGGGAGAGCCTGACGGCCGGTTCTTTCGGCCCACTCGAAGAGCTTTCTCTTGAGTGTCGGCCCCTTGGAGACGTTCTCGCGCACCCGCGCCAGCACCTTCTCGTAGACTCTCGGCACCGACACGAAAACGTGGGGCTTCACCTCGGCCATGTCCTGGGCGACGGTCTGCACCGACTCGGCGTAGGCGATCGTCAGCCCGACGTAGAAATAGGTGTAGTCGACGGTGCGCTCGAACGAGTGCGATAGCGGTAGAAAAGACAGCGCGGTCTGGCCCTTGCGGATATCCAGACAGGGGAGTGCCGCCGCCACGTTCGAACCGATGTTGCCGTGCGACAGCATCACTCCCTTGGGGTTGCCGGTGGTTCCGCTGGTGTAGATAAAGGTCGCCAGCTCGTCCGGGCCCACCTCGCGGCTTCGCCTCTCGAACTCGGCCGCGTTCATCGGCTCTTTCTGGGTCATGAGCTCGCCAAAGACCGCGATCCCCGGCTCGGGCGGTTTGTCACCGACCAGGATGAAGGTTCTGGCCGTCGGCATGTCGCCGCGCTCACCCAAGAGGCCCGTGAGCCGTTCCTCGCCCTGGACGATCACGACCTCGGCGCCGCAATCGTTGACGACATAGGCTGCCTGATCCGGCGTCAGGGTGGGATAGACCGGCACCAGCACGGCGCCGAGACCGAGCGTCGCGAAATCGACGGTCGGCCAGTGGGGGCCGTTCTCCGCCATCAGGGCCACGCGGTCGCCGCGCTTTACCCCCAGCTCCGACAACGCGGTTGCCATGCGCCGGACCCCGTCGGCCAGCTCGGCGGTCGAGACCGCGACGTAGCGGCCGTCTACCTTGTGCATCAGACATCGCTCGAGGTCGTGCTCGACGACCTTGCGAAAGATGTCGTTGATGGTTTGGATCGGTTTGCTCACGGCCGCTTGTACAACCGGAAATGGTCGGGGCGAGAGGATTTGAACCTCCGACCTCACGGTCCCGAACCGTGCACTCTACCAGGCTGAGCTACGCCCCGACGGGGGCGCAGAATACCCGCGCCGGATGGGGCGGTCAAGACGAGCGTCGCTTGCTCGCGCCGCGCCGATCCCCTATCCTTGCGCGCGGCATTACCTTTGGAGTCTTCGGAGACGACAAACGGATGGCGACTGGACAAAAACATCGTGACAAGGGGGCGCCCTGATGGCTGAACCGACTTCCGCCGACGTGATGAGCACCGGACCGGCCGACAAGCAGTGGTTCGGCCACCCGCGCGGTCTCTCGACGCTGTTTTTTACCGAGCTGTGGGAGCGTTTCAGCTACTACGGCATGAGGACGCTCCTTATCCTGTTCATGACGGATGCGGTGGCGGGCGGCATGGGGATGAAACCCGACCAGGCCGGCGCGATCTACGGCCTTTACACCTTTGGGGTCTACGCGCTGGCGCTGCCCGGCGGGTGGATCGCCGACCGGTTGATCGGCCAGCGCAAGGCGGTGCTCTACGGGGGCGTCTTTATCGCCGCGGGACACTACTCGATGGCGATCCCCTCGACGTTGACCTTCTATCTCGGTCTGCTGTTGATCGTCATCGGGACCGGTTTGCTCAAGCCCAATGTCAGCGCCATTGTCGGAGACCTCTACCAGACCAAGGGCGCGCGCCGAGACGCCGGCTTTTCGATCTTCTACATGGGCATCAACATCGGCGCGTTTCTGGGACCGATTATCTGCTCGCTGGTCGGCGAGCCGCGACAGGGCGCCGATTGGACAAGTTGGCACTATGGCTTTGGCGCCGCCGGTATCGGGATGACCCTGGCGCTGATTCAGTACGTCGCCGGTGGCAAGTACCTCAAAGGCGCGGGTGAGTTGAAGGACGACTCGGCCGAGCCCGCGAAGCTGGCCGATGCGCGCAAGAAGTTCTCGATCGGCCTGGCGGTGCTGGTGGCCACCGTGGCGGCGGTGTGGGGACTGAGCTCGGCGGGGATCCTGCCCCTGACCCTGTTGACGTTCGCTCAAACCACGGGGGTCATCGTGGTGATCCTGGCGGCCTTGTATTTCACCTATGTGATCGCCTTTGTGTGCCGCGATACCACCGAGCGCAAGCGAATAGGGCTGTGCGCGCTGCTCTTTGTCGGGGCGGCCATGTTCTGGTCCGGTTTCGAGCAGGCGGGATCGTCGATGAACCTATTCGCCCGCGATTTCACCGACCGCTTTATCGGCGGCACCGAGATCGGAGCCGGCATTCTTCAGGCGGTCAACCCGATCTTCATCATCCTGTTGGCCCCGATCGTGGGCATGGCGTGGGTGTGGCTGGGCAAGTACAACCCCTCGATCCCGGTCAAGTTTGGTCTCGGGCTGGTACTGCTGGGTCTGGGCTTTTTTGTGATGTCCTGGGGCTCGAGCTATCTCGACCAAGGCAAGGTCGGGATGCAGTGGCTGGTCGCTACCTACTTCCTCCACACGGTCGGGGAGTTGTGTCTGTCGCCGGTCGGGCTGTCGAGCACCACCAAGCTGGCTCCCGATCGTCTGGTGGGGCAAATGATGGGCACCTGGTTTATGGGCGCCGCGCTTGGCAACCTGATCGCCGGGCTGGTGGCGGGCTACATCGAAGCGATGCCGCTCACCCAGCTTTTTGGCACCGTCGCCACCATCGTCGGGATCGCCGGGCTGGCGTTTCTGGTGTTGGCCAAACCGATCGGCAAACTGGCGGTGGGGATCCGGTAGCCACAAAGACGTCGAAAGACATCGAAAGACATCGAAAGGAGGCGCGCTCCATGGGCTTGCGTATCAACGACGAAGCGCCGGATTTCACCGCCGAGACGACAGAAGGGCCGATCCGGTTCCACGACTGGATCGGCGACGGCTGGGCGGTCCTCTTCTCGCACCCCAAGGACTTCACCCCGGTGTGCACCACCGAGCTCGGGTCGGTCGCCAGCCTCAAGCCCGAGTTCGACAAGCGCAACTGCAAGGTGATCGGCATCAGCGTCGACGGCGTCGGCGATCACCATGCCTGGTCGAAGGACATCGAAAAATCGCAGGGCACGGCGCTCAACTACCCGTTGATCGGCGATCCCGAGCTCGCGATCGTCAAGCTCTACGACATGCTGCCGGCCGACGCCGGGGACACCTCCGAGGGTCGCACGCCGATGGACAACGCCACCGCGCGCTCGGTCTTCGTCATCGGTCCCGACAAAAAGATCAAGGCGTCCTTGACCTATCCGATGAGCACCGGCCGGAGCTTCCCGGAGATCTTACGGCTGCTCGATTCCTGTCAGCTCACCGCCAGCCGGCAGGTGGCGACGCCCGCCAACTGGAACCAGGGGGACGACGTGATCATCCTCCCCGCGGTCTCGGACGAGGACGCAAAAGAGAAGTACCCCGACGGCTGGGAACAACCGCTGCCGTACATCCGGATCGTCCCCCAGCCCGAGTAGAGAGGTCCTCGCGGGCCTGGTCGACCGCCCGCTGGAGGCCGACGATCTCGCAGTCCGGCAGACGCACCGGCTGGAAACAGCGCTCGCTACTCGGACTTGGCTGAGCTCGCTCGCGCTTCGTTGCTCGGCCGCGCGGTCCTCCGGTGCACTGCGCAGTTTTTTACTGTGCGCGCGGCCTCGCAGCGTTCCTGCGGTGCGTCTGCCGGACTGCGGAAGCCCGGTCACAGCGACGCGGGTTAGCATGGGGTCCCGGGAGGGCTCACGCGCGTGCCCGCACTATCCATCCGACCGCCTGCCGTGGCGGGGAGGTTTTATCCCTCCGAGGCCGACGTTCTTCGCCGGGAGGTCGAGGACCATCTGGAGTCGGCGGTGGCCATCGAGGCGGAGGCGCCGGTCAAGGCGGTGATCGCGCCCCATGCGGGCTATGTCTATTCCGGGCCGATTGCGGGCTCGGCGTTTCGACAGATCGTTCCCCGTGCCTGGCAGATCGAACGGGTGGTCCTGGTGGGGCCGGCGCATCGCGTGGCGCTCCGCGGGTTGGCGCTTGCGGGGGCCGATGGCTTCGAGACGCCGCTCGGAGAGGTGCCGGTGGATGGGGAAGCGGAAGCAGAAGTCGCCGCCCTTCCGCAGGTCTCGGTTCATCCAGCCGCGCACGCGGCCGAGCACTCTCTGGAAGTCGAGCTGCCGTTCTTACAGGTCATGCTCGAGCGGTTCGCACTGTTGGCCCTGGTGGTCGGTGAGGCGGCGCCCGGCGAGGTGGCCGAAGTGTTCGAGCGGGTGTGGGGAGGGGAGGAGACCCTGGTCGTGGTCAGCTCGGACCTGTCGCATTACCTGCCCTATGACGATGCGCGACACCGTGACGCGGCGACCGCGGACAAGATCGTCGTGCTCGAGCCGTCGCTCTCGCCGTACGACGCCTGCGGCGCGCGAGCGGTGAACGGGCTGCTGACCGCCGGCGCGCGGCGAGGCCTCACGGCGCAGACGGTCGATCTGCGCAACTCCGGTGACACGGCGGGCGGCCGGGATGAGGTCGTCGGCTACGGTGCCTTTTGCTTCCGGTCGGCTCACGAGGCGTGCTGACCGAGGCGCAGGGGCGGGTGTTGCTTGCAGCGGCCCGCGAGGCCATCGCGTCGGGCTTCCTCGGTTTTTCCCCGGCGTCTCCGTCTGGGGTGGACGAGCCCGCGCTCCGACGGGTTGCGGCGTCGTTTGTCACGCTCCAGGTGGAGAACTCTCTCCACGGCTGTATGGGGAGCCTGGAAGCGCGCCGGCCGTTGGTGGAAGATGTCGAGGCCAATGCCCGGGCGGCGGCATTCGACGATCCGAGGTTCCCGAGATTGACCGCAGCGGATCTCCCAAACCTGCGGATCGAGATTTCGGTGCTCTCGCCGCTCGAGCCGATCCTCGCTCGCGACCGGGACGAGCTGCTCCGAGTCCTGCGCCCCGGCGTCGATGGCGTGATGGTCGAAGGCGGCCCCAAGCGGGCGACATTTCTGCCGCAAGTGTGGAGTAGCTTGAGCCGGCCGGTGGATTTTGTGCGCGAGCTCCTCCGTAAAGCCGGTCTGCCCGTCGACGCCACGCCGCGGGAGGTGAGTTTCCAGCGCTACACGGTGGAGTCCTGGGCCGAGGATCGGTGAACGAAGGCTAGCCTGAACTTCTCACCAGCGTTCGGCCCGAAGGCCGGAAATGCCTGAATCTACTGCGTTGCGCTCCCGTCGGGCTCCTCGACGTAGCTACGGCTACGCCAGCGTCGCCCTCAGTCGCAAGCCTTGTATCTCCAGGCATTTGCGCCCTTCTGACTCGAACGCCGGTGAGAAGATCAGGCTAGTCGCGCTCTTCCAGCAGGTGGCTGTCCTCGGCCCCAAGATCCAGCCCGTGGATCTTCTTGAACTGGGCGATCACCCCGAGCGATTCGTCGCGAAACGGGACCTTGCCCTCAAAGGCGTGCAGCACGATGCCCTCGAGCAGGTCGCCGAGCGTGATGTCGTGGTAGTCGGCCAGGCCTTTTAGGACCTTGAGGATTCTCTTCTCGATGCGGACCCCGGTCTGAACTCGTTCGACGACACGTTTTGGGTCGGTTGGCTTGGCGCACATGAAGGACCTCCTCAGGCGACGGGTTGCGGCTCTTCGGATCGGACGATCGGCAGCCGGTCCGGCGGCACAAAGGTGTGTTTCGCGAGATCCGAGTCGAGCACCGCCGGCGAGTAGTGACGCTCCAGAAAAACACGGTAGTCCTCAAAGAGCTCGGGGTAGCGGCGGTGGAACTCCGGCCATCGGAGCGGACGCGGCGAGCGCCGGATCCGCTCGTCAATGGCGAGCAGGTACGCGCGGGTCACCGTCTCGTGGTAGAGGTCGGGCGCGTCGTGATGCGCCGCAAAGGTCTGCAGGGCCCGCCGGAATCGCGGAATGACTTCATCCAGGCTCTGTCGCTGGAGCATGGTCCAGGCCGCGCGCACGTGGTCGGCATGACCGAATCCGCCCGCCGGGATGGCGCAGGTCTCGAGATCGCGCACCAGGGCCAAGTCTTTTGCGGTCGTCAGGGGCGCTGTCATTGGTACCAATGTACCAAAGTACGCTCAATCCGTCAACCTCACTCGGCCCGCAGGGCCCGAACCGGATCCAGGGCGGCCGCCCGTCGCGCCGGCAGGACGCCCGAAAGAAGCCCTGTGGCGATCGAGACCGCCAGCGCGAGAACCAGGAACAGAATGGGTGTATGCACGGGCAGGCCGGGGATCGCGGCCCGCAGCAAACCGCAGATTCCCAGGCCGGCGCCGATCCCCACGAGACCCCCGAGCACCGCGAGCGCGGCGGCTTCGGTCAGGAACACGAGTTGGACCTGTCGGCGGGTCGCGCCGATCGAGCGCACCAGACCGATCTCGCCGGTTCGCTCGCCGACGGCGATCCACATCATAGTGAGGATCCCGATCGACCCGACGACCAGCGACACCCCGGCGATCGCCCCCACCGCAGCCGTGATCATGTTCATGATGTTGCCAAAGACGTCGAGCATGGCCGCCTGGGTGGTGATAGTGAAATCCTCCTTGCCGCCGTGGCGCTCGGTCAGCAAGCGGGTGATCGACTCGACCGCCGAGTCGGCCGAACGGCCGGCCTGGAACACCACGTCGATCTCATTGAGCTCGTCCAGGTTGAAGATCCGCATGGCGCTGGTCACTGGGACAAAGACCGCGTCGTCGAGGTCGAACCCCAGCATCTGGCCCTTGGGAGCCATCACGCCACGGACGCGAAAACGAGATCCGCCGACGCGGACAAACCGTCCCAACGCGTTCGTCTCGCCAAAAAGCTCGCGTTTGACCTTGGCTCCCAGGACCGCGTCCTGCGAGCCGCGCCGCGGGTCTCCGCTCGGCCAGAACGAGCCGACGCGCACGTCCCACATCCAGACTTTCGCGATGTCGGGCGTGGCGCCGTAGATGATGACGCTGCGCCCACGGCCCTCGGCTTCGACGCGCGCCATACCGAACGCCAGCGGCACCATCTCCTCGATCTCCGGAAGACGGAGCAGCGCCTCGGCGTCGTCGATGGTGAGCTTGTGGGTGCTGCCGCCAAAGATCCCGGGCACTCCGACCGTCTCGGCCTTGCCCGGGTTGATGGCGATCAGGTTGGTGCCGAATTGCGAGAACTCGTTGAGAATGTAGCGGCGGGTGCCCTCGCCCAGCGAGGTCAGGAGGATGACTGAGGCGATTCCGATGGCGATCCCGACGACCGACAGCAGCGACCGGAGACGGTGGCTGGTGATGGCTCGAAGGGCGAGTTTGACCAGTTCGAGCACGGGCTGCTAAGTCAGCGTCTGCCGTCCGTGCCGGTGGCCTCCGCTTCGACGGCCTCGTCTACGGGCACCGGTTCCAGCCCCGCTTCCTGTTGCGCTTCGAGCTCTTCCTTGTAGCGCTTCTTGATCCCCTTCTTTTGCCGGTTTCGCACCAGCCAGCGCAGGAACTTCGACTCGTTGATTCCCACGACCACGTCGTCCATCGCCTGGTAAAGGGCCGGGTCGTTGATCATCTGCCCCAGCGTGCCGTCGCCGCGCTCGAGCTTGGCCGAGATCTTCTCGAGGTTCTCGAGCAGCGCTTCGAGATTCTGGGTCACCGAATCGGCATACTCATCGTCGGTCAACAGCTTGTTGATCAGCCCCGTGCCTTCCCGTAGATCGGCGGCAAAGACCGACATCTCCCGCGCCGCGTCGGAGAACCCGGTGATCGACTCCTCGACCTGTTGTCTGAGCCCGGGGTCGTGGAGCAGGGCGGCGAGCGTGCCGTCTCCTCGCTCGAGGCTGGCGGAGACCGCCTCGAACTGGACCACCAGACGCTCGATGCGGTCCGCCAGCGTGCGGTCGTTGATCAGCGTGCCGAGCGATCCCTCGCCGCGCTCCAGCTTGCCACTGATCCTGCGCACCGACTCGATGGTCCCGAGGATCGAGTCGCGCGCGCGGCTCCCGGTCTCGCTCTCGCGCAGCAGATCGCCCAGCAGGCCTTCACCGGCCTCCATGCGCCCGAGGATCGAGCGCAGCGAGCTGGAGATCGCCACGATGTTGTCCACCATGTCTTCACCGGTGGCGATCAACCGGTCCACGTCGGTTGGGGCTGCGGCGGGAATCTCTCCGCCGGACGGGATGATCGCTGCGTCGGGCGACCCCGACACGACCTCGATGTACTTGTCTCCCAAGAGCCCCAGGGTCTTGATCCTGGCCACCGAGTCCTCGCGCACTCGCTCGGCGAACCGCCGATCGACCGTGACCCACACCTTGAGCAGCTTCTCCTCGATGTGCTCCGGCAGGACGACCTTCTGTACCTTGCCCACGGTGACGCCGTTGAGCTGCACCGGGCTGTCGGCCGCCAGACCGCCGACGGCCTCAAAGCGCACCGAGTAGCGGTTCTTGCGCGCAAAGAGGTTGCTGCGGCCGCCGAGCAGGAAGACGCCCCCGGCAAACACCGCCAGAGCGGTGAGGATCACGATTCCGACTTTGAATTCCCGAGTCATGTGTCCTCCTCCCGTCCCGCTAGAAACGCCGCAAGAAGGGAGTTGTCGGTGCGGTCCGCTTCCTCCCAATTGCCCTGGAAGCTGAAGCGGCCGTCCTGGAGGAAGGCTATCCGGTCACCCACCCGCCGCGCCAGGGCCAGATCGTGGGTTACGACGATCGCGGTCACCCCCATCTCGCTCTGGATCGAGCGAATCAGGTGGCCGATCGAGGCCGAGGTCATCGGGTCGAGCCCGGTGGTCGGCTCGTCAAAGAGCACCACGTCGGGCTCGAGCGCCAGCGAGCGCGCCAGCGCCACGCGCTTTCTCATCCCGCCCGAGAGCGCCGACGGCATCTTTTCCTCGACCGCTTCCAACCGCACCCGGGAGAGCCGGTCGCTGACCCGCCGCCCGATCTGCTCCTCGTTCCACTCGGTGTGCTGGCGCATCGGGAAAGCGATGTTCTCGAACACGGTCATCGAATCGAAGAGGGCGCCGCCCTGGAAGAGCATGGCGATGCGCTTGCGAGTCTCGTAGAGCTGGCGCTCTTCGAGGGCCGAGATCTCGACGCCATCGAAGATCACCCGCCCCGAATCGGGTTTTTCGAGACCGTTGATCTGGCGGAGGGTGACGCTTTTGCCGCTCCCCGAGCGCCCCATGATCACAAAGCACTCGCCGCGCAGCACCTCGAAAGAGAGCCCGTCGAGGATGGTCTTGGCGCCGTAGCGCTTGCAGACCTTGTCGACCGTAATGATCGGTTGGGTGTTCAAAATACGATGTAGAAAAACTTGGTCAAAAAGAAATCCGATACCAGCACCATGATCGAGGCCAGCACCACCGTGTCGGTGGTGGCGCGGCCGACGCCGTCGGCGCCGCCGCGAGCGGTGAGTCCGTTGTGACAGGCGATGATGGTGATGAAGTAAGCAAAGAAAAACGACTTGCCGATACCGCTGCACACGTCGTCGAGGGTGACCGCGTCGAGCACGTCGTTGATGTAGAACCCCGGGGTCAGGTTGAGCTGAAAGACGCCGATGAGGAGCCCTCCCAGGATGCCGAGGAGGTCGCCGATGACCGTCAGGGCCGGCAACATCACCAGGCTGGCGGCGAGCTTGGGGGCCACCAGCCGTTTGACCGGGTCGGTGCCCATCGAGCGCAGAGCGTCGATCTGCTCGGTGACCTTCATCGTGCCCAGCTCCGCGGTCATCCCGGAGGCGATCCGGCCGCCGACGATCAGAGCCGTCAGCACCGGCCCGAGCTCGCGCACGATCGACTTCGACACCACCGTGCCGATGTAGTACTTGACCCCGATCGTCGGCAGGCTGTAAGCGGTCTGGAGAGCCAACACCATGCCGGTAAAGACCGTGGTGATCGCCGCGACGCCCAGCGAGCGCCAGCCAACCTGCTCCATCTCCTGGATCCACACCCGGATCTCGTAGGGCGGCCGCACGAGAGCCCAGAAGCCGTGCCAGGCGAGGATCGCCAGCTCTCCGGCCTTGACGATCCAGCGCTCGATCAATCCTGCTTCGCTCATCGGCGGCCTGTCGACGGTCCACAGCGGGACGCGCCGGCGTTAGAATGCCGGCGAGAGTTCCCGGCCGCGCTCGAACCTCGCCGACCTCGGAGCATGAGCCGGCATTGTAGCCTTTTCGATGAAAGCCGTCGTCGCCACCCTGACCGGCAACGCCTTCTTGCTCGCCGGCACCCTGGTGATGGCGACCCTGGCGCTATTGATCGGCTGGATCCCGCCGCGGGGACATCTGGTCTTTCGGGTTGCCCGGTGGTGGAGTCGCGGTCTTCTCCTAGCCAGCGGCGTGCGCACCCGGACATTTTTCGAGACCGAGCTCGACCGCAGTGCAAGCTATGTGTTTATGGCCAACCACACCAGCTTGTTCGACATCCCGGTGCTGATCAAGACTCTGCCGTCGCAGACGCGCTTTCTGGCCAAACGAAGCCTGTTCCAGATCCCCGTTTTTGGGTGGGCGCTGACCCTGGGTGGTTTTATCAACATCGATCGAAAAAACCTGGGCACCGCGCGCGATAGCTTTTCGGCCGCCATCGACCGGATCGACGCCGGCGTCTCGCTGCTGGTATTCCCCGAGGGAACCCGCTCGCTCGAGAAGGGTTTGTTGCCGTTCAAGCGGGGTGGGTTCCTGTTGGCCCTGAAGAGTGGGCTGCCGATCGTGCCGGTGGGGGTCGCCGGCAGCGCCGCGGTCCAGAGAAAGCGCAGCCTCGCCATCCGGCCGGGTGTGGTGCGGGTACACTACGGCCGCCCGATCGCGGTGGACCGGTACACGGTGCGTCAAAAAAACGAGTTGATGGGCGAGGTGCGCCGGCGCATCGAGGAGCTGGTGGCGCAAGGAGACAGTAGCGAATGAGTCAGGAAGTCGAGAACAGAGTCTGGGACGCCCTGCGCGGGGTGCGCTTCGCCGGCATGAGCCGCGACATCGTCTCCTTTGGGTTTGTGGACCGGGTGGCGGTGGCCGGCGATCGCACCCAGGTGGACCTAGTGCTCTCGACCGCGCGCCCCGATGCCGCCTCCGCGCTCAAAGAAGACGTCGAGTCGGCTCTGGCCGCGGTCGACGGTCTGCCGCCGGCGGAAGTGCAGGTCAAGGTCATGGCGCCTCCCGCTCCGGCGCAGCAGGCGGTCGCCCAGGACGTCGACCTGATCCCCGAGGTGCAGCACGTGGTGGCGGTGGCGAGCGGCAAGGGGGGCGTGGGCAAGTCCACCGTCGCCGCCAACCTGGCGGTCAGCCTGGGCAAGCTCGGCTTCCGGGTCGGTCTGCTGGACGCCGACATCTACGGGCCGTCGATGCCGATGATGTTCGGCATCACCGAGCGGCCGCTGGTCGAGGGCAACCGGATGATCCCATTTGACCGTCACGGCGTCAGGGTGATGTCGCTGGGCTTCATCCTGGACACCGATACCCCGGTCATCTGGCGCGGCCCGATGGTGATGAAGGCGATCGAGCAGATGCTGGGCGACGTCGAGTGGGGGGCGCTCGACTACCTGGTGGTGGACCTGCCTCCCGGCACCGGCGACGCCCAGCTCACGATCTCGCAAAAGGTCCCGCTTTCGGGCGCCGTGATCGTTACCACACCACAGGACATCGCGTTGATCGACGCCCGCAAGGGGCTGGCGATGTTTACCAAGGTCAACGTGCCGGTACTCGGCATCATCGAAAATATGTCCACCTTTGTGTGCCCGCATTGCGGTGAGGGCACCGATGTCTTCAAGCGCGGTGGAGGAGAGAAGACCGCCGAGCTGCTGGGCGCTCCCTTTCTGGGCCGCGTGCCGCTCGATCCCGCGATCATGGAGGGTGGCGACAGTGGGCTGCCGATCGTGGCGGGGCAGGACGACGGTCCCCATGCGGAGTCGTTCAAGACGCTCGCCGAGAGAGTGGTCTCGGAGACGGCTAAGCAGCAGCGGCCCAAACTGTCTATTTTTTAGAGCGGATGGCAGTAGCCGTCATTGCCGATGCCCACCTCGGCGGCCCGGGAGGCGCTGCCGGGCCGCTGGTCGAACAGCTCGACAGCCTCGCCGCCCCCGAGTGCGAGCGGCTGCTGCTGCTGGGCGACCTCTTTCACATCTGGGTGGCGCTGCCGGGCTTTGAGACCCCCGAGGTGCGGCAGGTTACCGAAGCCCTGGCGCGAGTCCAATCGCGGGGCGTCCACGTCGACTATGTAGAGGGCAACCGTGACTTCTTTGTCGCCGGCGGCCGGTATGCGGCCGCCTTCGATCGCGTCGGGAACGAGGTCGCGTTCGAAGCCGGCGGCCGCCGGTATCTCGCGGTCCACGGGGACGGGCTCGACAAGAGCGACGTCCAGTATCTTTTCTGGCGTTTTCTGTCCAAAAACCCGGTGAGCCGGCTGGCCGCCCGCTTGCTCCCGGCGGCGCTCGGCCGCCGGATCGTCTACCGCACCGAAAGCCGGCTCGCCAAGACCAACTTCAAACACAAGATGGCGATCCCGGAAAAAGTCCTCATCGAGTACGGTGAGCGCCGGCTCGGGAAAGAGCACGACGTCCTGCTGCTCGGGCACTTCCACGAGCCACGGACTTGGCCGGTCTCAGGGGGCGAGGTCCGGATGCTCGACGCCTGGTTTCGGACTCGCCGGATCGAGTGGCTGGAAGGATCGGAGCAAGGGGCGCCCGGGAACGACGGATGAGTGCCGCGCGCCGCGTGCGAGGGGGCCCGGCGCGCGGAAGCGTCGCGGTCCCGCCGTCCAAGAGCCTCAGCAACCGCTACCTCAACCTGGCACTCCTGTCGGCTGGGGAGACGCGCATCGAGCGGCTGCTGGTGGCCGACGACACCCAGGTTTTTCTGCAGGCGATCGGCCGCGCCGGCCGTGACGTGTCGTTCGGCGAGCCGAGCGAACTCGGCGATCTCAGCGGGGTCGCCGCCGGCGTCGGCGATGAAGTGTCGGTCCGAATCGGACCCGAGGCCCCGCCGGACCCGGGTCGGGAAGCCGAGATCTGGTGCGGGGCTTCCGGAACGATGTTGCGCTTTGTGCTCGCCGCGCTCGCCGCGCGTCCAGGTCGCTGGCACATCGACGGCACGCCGCGGCTCCGCGAGCGCCCGGTGGGCGCGTTGGTGGAAGCCTTGCGGTCGCTGGGTGCTGAGATCGAGTACCTGGGTGAGAAGGGCGCCGCGCCTCTCGAAGTGGTCGGAGGCTCCCTGGACGGCGGCGTGGTCTCGCTCGATGCCGGAGATTCGAGCCAGTACGCCTCGGCGCTGCTGATGGCCGGTCTGCGGGCCGTGGAGCCGATCGAGATCGAGCTGTCCGACCTGGTTTCCTCGCCGTATCTCGACCTCACCGTACAGGCCATCGCCGACGTCGGCGGCCGGGCCGAGTGGGATGGCACTCGGCGCTGTCGTGTCGAGCCAGGAATTTCAGGCGCCGACGGCCCTCGTCATCTTCGGGTGGAAGGCGACTTTTCGAGCGCCTGCTACTTTGCCGCCGGAGCGGCGGTGGCGGGCGGGCGAGTCGAGTTACACGGTCTCGGCCAGGATTCCCGCCAGGGCGATCGAGGCTTTCTGGGGCTGCTTTCCGAGATGGGAGCGAGAGTGGGGTGGCGTGGAGACGTTTTGGAAGTCGAAGGCGCCCGTGGTGTCCGGTTGACCGCGATCGAACGAGATCTGTCGGATCTTCCGGATCAGGTCCCCACCCTGGCGGCGCTGGCCCCGTTTGCCCACGGAACCACCCGCATTACCGGCGTGCCCCACCTGCGGCTCAAAGAAAGCGACCGGCTTGCCGGGATGGCGGCGGCCCTGCGCCAGGCCGGCGCCGAGGTCACCGAGGAGCCCGACGGGCTGGTGATCCCGGGTGTGTGGGCCGAGCGACCGGGAGGCGTGCCCACGACCGAAGTCACCCTCGATCCGCGCGACGACCACCGGTTGGCGATGAGCTTTGCCGTGCTCGGCCTCGGCCGGGAGGGAGTTACGGTCGGCACCCCCGACGTAGTGGCCAAGTCCTATCCGGGATTCTGGGGGGATTTTGGGGCGGTGTTCGCGCCCTGATGGCGCGACGGATCCCTTCGGAAAGGTCGGATCGTGTATGATCCGCGCCAGCCAACGCAACAACGCGACCGGCGCGTTCGAAAGCTGCTCCCCGAAGATGCAGGCGGGAGTCGCTATGGGGGAACCGCCGGGTGCAAAAGGGGGGACTGGTGGCCACCGCTGGCCGGGAACGACTGTTTCATGCCGCGCTCGATTCGGCGCCCGGGGACGGCCCCGGCTTGCCGGTGGCAGAGGCCCGCCTGTCCGATCGCCAACGGGTCGCGGTCGTTCTCCAGGCCGCTTCGCTGCTGTCCCATTTGGAGGTCGCCGGCTGTCGTCTCGCCTCCGGTTGGGACAGTGCTCGTGTGGACGCGCGAGGACTCTTGCGCGACGTGGCGGGGGAGAACGGTCGCGACCGGAGCTTGCCGCAAGAACGTCTCTCCGAGCTGGGGATCTTGTTGTTTCGCGCCGAGCGCCGGATTGCGGGCCGAGGTCAGGCGAGGCGAGTCGTGCGCGCTCTCCTCAGACGCTGGCGTCAGGCGCTGACACGGATCGCGCCGGACCAAGCCGTTCGCCATGTCCTCGATGAAGCGGACTTTCTCTGGAAAGCTGAGTTTGCCGACGCGCGGACGACGCTCGTGGCTGAGCTTCGGGGATCGACGCGGCAACGTCTGTGGGTTGCGGGACCAGGGTGGTTTCGCCGCGCACTCCTAGGCAAGGGACGATCGCGCCAGGAGATTGAGGACCTCCTGGCGTCGAACGATCTGCAGCAGCTCTGGCACAGGCTCGATGACCGACCCGATCCCCGCCGGCTCTCGGTCGCCGGCCGATGGCGGGCCGCGGTTCAGGCCTGGGAGGATTCGCCACCGCAAAGCGCGGACGAGAAACTCCAGATGGCGAGAGCCCTCTACGCTCTGGGCCGGTTCGAGGACGCCCGCCTCGCGCTCCACCGACTTCGCAACACCGACGCCCGGATTCTGCGGGCGTGGTGCGACTATTGGCTGGGGCGTCTGGGGCCTGCCCGCCGGGGGATCCGAGCGTTGGGCGAACGGCGGCTCGAAAGTGGCCATCTGATCGAGACCGCCCGCGTGGCGGTTCGTGTCTTGGCCAATACCGGCGACGGAGCCGCGGCCGAAGAGTGGGTGGCCCGTACGCTCGAGCGTTTGCGGGGCGAGAGACGTTTCGAGGCGGAGCTGCTGGCCGCCTCCGCGGCCTGGGATCGGCACGATGACGCAGAGGTCGATCGCCGGTTGCATCGGGCGAGGCCCGCCCTCGATGTGCCCGACCTGGCATGGCGGTGGCACCGGGTCGCCGGGTGGCGGGCCATGAGACAGGCCGACGGCCCGGCCGTGGTCGAGCACTTTCGGGCCGCGCTGGCCAGTCGCCGGAGACAGCTTCTCCCGTTCGAGGCGGCGGGCCTATGGAACGAGTTGGCGATCGGACGTTCGATGGTGGGAGATCTCGCCGGGGCGGAGCGGGCCCTGGTGCACGCCGCGAGGCTCCACGGAGAGACCCAGGGTCCGAGACAGACGACCCTGGCGCACTTCAACCTGGCGGAGATTCGGTTGCGCCGCGGAAGACTCACCGGCGTGCGGGACATTCTCGAGCGCGCCACGACCGAAAACCTGCGCGCCGGCAACCGTCGCGGAGGGGTCCATGACGCGGCGCTGTGGGCGCGTTTCGAGCTGGTCCGCGGCCGACCCGCTGCCGCGCTTGCGCGAGTACGAGCCGTGCTCGACGAGCTCGACGAAAAGGGCCTCGAGTGGCAGGTGAGTGAGCTGCGAGCGATTGCGGGTCGAGCCCTCGGATGGTTGGAGCGTCCCGCGGGGGCGTTTATTGAGCTCGAACAGACGTCGGAAGAAACGCGGGCACAGTTCGAGCCCGAAGAGAGGCCGGCGCTGTGGGCGCTTGCCGGCGACCGCGAGCGAGCTCT
The DNA here is from genome assembly GCA_965224065.1 of Candidatus Multivoradales bacterium. Classification (GTDB taxonomy): domain Bacteria; phylum Acidobacteriota; class Thermoanaerobaculia; order Multivoradales; family JAHEKO01; genus JAOTZA01. The sequence goes on along the minus strand of CBDCYF010000005.1, from coordinate 820,778 downwards.
CGAGGAGGTCGTCGAAGGCGCTGCGGCCCGGTTGTGGCGTGCTCTGCTCACCGGACGAAGACCGGTAGAGAAACTGTGGCGCTGCCTCGATCAACTGGAGGACTACCGGGCGGCACGGCTCGTCTTCGACGCGGAGCTCATCGCTCCCGGCTCGGCGCCGCCCGGCCGGATTCGCTGGGCCGCCCGCGTCCTGCGCGGCTTGGGCGCGAGCGCGTTTGCCGAACGGCTGGAGACGGCGGATTCGGGGCCATGGCGCGCGGTCGAGCGGTTTCTCCGTCTTCGCGCGCCCGGAGTCGAAGACATCGAGGCGCTTTTTTCGACGGCGGGTCTCGGCGACGTGGGGCTGCGGTGGGCGTCGGAGGGCCGCGAAGTCGAGATCCTCGGGAACTCGGATGGCGGCGAATCGATTTCAGTCCGGCACGCGGACGGACGTTTGATCGCCTACTCGCCGCGCATCGACACCCAGGCCGATCCAATTCTGCACGCGCTCCTGCGCGTGGTCTCGAACCACTGGGCCATTCCACCGCTCGCGAAACAGACGCGGTCACAGAAGCGTCCGGCGGCCGCCGATGGAATCGTGGGTGAGTCACAGGTCCTTGTCGAGGCGCTCGATCGCGCTACCAAGTTGGCCCACGCGGACATGCCGATCCTGATCCTGGGGGAGACCGGTACGGGCAAGGAACTGATCGCCAAACGGATCCACGCCACGAGCGACCGCTCGGGTGGTCCTTTTGTGCCGTTCAATTGCGCCGCGGTGTCGGAGCAACTACTGATGTCCGATCTTTTTGGACACGTGCGGGGTGCCTTTACCGGCGCCGACCGGGATCGTCACGGCGTGTTCGAGGCGGCGCGGCGGGGCACGGTTTTTCTGGATGAGATCGGTGACCTGCCGCTCGGGGCACAGGGCTTTCTGTTGCGTGTCTTGCAAGAGGGCGAAGTGCGGCGGGTGGGGGAGAGCTTGCCACGCACGGTGGACGTGCGGGTGGTGGCGGCGACGCACCGGGATCTGGCCGAAATGGTGAGCGAGGGCTCGTTTCGCGAGGATCTCTTTTTTCGACTCAAGGTCGCGTCCGTCGAGCTGCCACCCTTGCGACGGCGCGACGGGGATGTCTTGCTGCTGGCGCGCCATTTTCTGCGCCAGGCGCGGCCAGGGGAGGAGATCGGGTTGAGCGCGTCGGCCCGTTCGGCACTCTCGAGCCATGCGTGGCCCGGCAACGTCCGCGAGCTTCGGAACGTCCTCGTGTTGGCGGTTGCTTTGAGCGAGAGTGCCTTGATCCGCCGTTCACATCTGGAGCTACCCGAAACCGCGCGGGCCGCGGGCGAACTCGGCTATCACGAACTGGTTTTCAACTACCGACGGCGCCTGGTTCGCGACGCTCTCGCGTCGAGCGCCGGCAACCAGGCCGAGGCCGCCCGCCGGCTCGGCATGACACGCCAGGCGCTGTCCTACTTGGTCAAAAAGCTCGGGATCGAGACGTAAGGGAGTCAAACGGACCTACGGGGTGAAAGAGGGCATCTATAATCCGTTTCCAGGAATGCGATCCCGACTACATCGAGCGGACCTCAATACCGCCAATACCGCCTTCGGAAAACTACTCTCGGCGAACAAAGATCGTCCATCCGAAGCGTTGCTCCTGGAAGGCGATGCCTTGGCAGTACTCAAAGAACTGCCCCAGGAGGCCGTTCAAACGACCGTTACTTCCCCGCCGTACTGGTCCCTGCGGGACTACGGCATTCCAGGCCAAATAGGCTTGGAACATACTCTGGAGGCGTACATTGCGGCTCTAGTTGAGGTTTTTGAGGAGGTCCGGCGTGTCACGCGCCTCGACGGGACTCTCTGGTTGAACATTGGCGATTCCTTCACTTCGGGCGGTCGTACTTGGCGCGCGCCTGACAAAAAGCAACCCGCCAGAGCCATGGATGTGCGACCTCCTACGCCGGAGGGATTAAAACCCAAAGATCTAATAGGAGTGCCTTGGCGCTTGGCACTCGAAATGCAGAAAGCGGGTTGGTACCTCAGGGCCGACCTTATTTGGCATAAACCGAATGCAATGCCCGAATCAGTTAAGGACAGGCCGACGATCGCTCACGAGTACGTCTTCCTTTTCTCCAAAGAAAAGCGCTACTACTACGACCGCGCGGCATATTTGGGCGACGGTGATCGAAATCTGCGAAGTGTCTGGAGTATAAACACAAAACCGTTTGCGGAAGCTCACTCCGCCACGTTCCCCACTCGCCTAGTTGAGCCGTGTGTAGCGCTCGCTTCCAAACCCGGTTCGGTTGTCCTAGATCCTTTCGTGGGTTCCGGGACGACCGGTATTGTGGCAACCACAGGATGTCGCAATTTTGTGGGGATAGAGTTGAACCCTCGCTACCTAGACATAGCTGACACTCGCCTTGAGCGCGCGATGGCCGAGCCCAAGCAGGAGTTCCTGCCACTTGGTGGAGCGAGCAGGAAAATGAGCGGATGAGGCCCATGAAACCCGACCGTGCAGTTGACCTTTTTGCGCGGCTTTCGGAAGCAAAGCAGCTCCATCTGCAACCCGCGCTATCCCGCGCCGTTTCGAAAGTCGGCGTGCGCGTAGTAGATAGAGAATTGGAAAAGGTCGCGCCGGCTGCCGCGCTAAACAAATTGGCGTCACTGGGTATTCGAGGTGAGCGGGTATTTCCGACTCCGTCCATGTTGCGAGAAAAGCCCACTCTAGTTGCCTACTACCGGATGCTACTTGGGTTACCTCAGAAAGCTTTTAGCGCTGAATACGGCTGGGGTCGTTTCATCACTGCTGAAAAGACCGGCCGACTCACGCCGCGGCTTGATGCCGACGTTGACAACCTTTGCGCGGCATTTGCCGCGGGGCTCTCCGAGTTAGTACAGAGATTGGATGATTTCAGCGATGTAGAGCTCCATGAACTCACGCTATTGACGCTCGGTGGCACGTTGCAGGGTGGACGCAATGTCAGACTTGGTCAGGCAGCAACCGCCGCAGTGTTCAAAGTCATACAGGATTTAATCGCCCCCCATATACTTGCTCTTGAAAAGAACCTAATCAGCATTAGGAACGCGCCAGGTCGGACTCTGACCGTTCGTTTCGGCTCCGACCCGGATGTCGGTGTTCAAGAAGAGGTGGAGGGGAGGGATGAACCCGTTGTCGCTATGGAGATCAAGGGCGGCACGGATCGATCAAACGCGCACAATCGCGCCGGAGAGGCGGAAAAGAGTCACATTAGGGCTGCCTCGGAGGGCTTCCAACATAGGTGGACGATCATGTCGTTGATGGGCGTCCAGGAGTCCGCCATCAAGGAATCTTCTCCCCATACAACTCGCTTTTTTGAGATTAGCCAACTCCTGGCAACAGAAGGACGGGACTTCAAGGAATTCAGACGTCAGTTGGTCCAGTTGCTGAGCCTTCCAGAGGGCGACGCAGGCCAGCGTTGAACTCAGCGCGGAGAGGGCGCCCGCGGTCACTATAGTGGGAAGGGTGCGGAGTAGGCGGGTGGTCGTTTGGGTTTTCGCCCTTGCTGCCTCGCAAGGGCTTAGACGGACGAGGGCGACCGTTTCCCGTGACTCCGCTGAGGCCGGGCGGCTTAGAATCGGCGGGTGACGGCCTTCATCCTGCGGCGGCTCGCTCAAGCCCTGCCGATCGCGCTGCTGGTCGCCACGCTGGTTTTCTCGCTCATCCATCTGATCCCGGGCGACCCGGTCGAGATGATGCTGGGCGACGGGGCGCGTGCGGCCGATATCGACAAGCTCCGGCGCGATCTCGGGCTCGAGCGGCCGCTGCTGGTCCAGTACGGCTCGTTTTTGAAGGGCCTCGTGGTGGGGGATCTCGGGCGCTCGCTCCACTTTGGCGAGCCGGTGACGCGGCTGCTGATGCGTCACTACCCGGCGACGCTGGAGCTGGCGTTGGCCAGCATGGTGGTTGCGCTTTTGATCTCGCTGCCCCTGGGCGTGGTGGCGGCGCGAAAGCGGGACGGCCCGGTGGACCATGCGTCACGGTTTTTCTCGCTCGCTGGGGTGTCGATCCCCAACTTCTGGTTGGGGCCGATGCTCATCCTGCTGTTCTCGATTCAGCTCGATCTCTTCCCGGTGTCGGGACGGTCGGGATGGCTGTCCCTGGTGCTACCGGCGGTGACACTGGGAACGGCCCTGGCGGGTCTTCTGACCCGCATGGTGCGGGGGTCGCTGGCCGAGGAGCTGCACCGTCCGTATCTGGTGACCGCCGCTGCCAAGGGCGTGGTGCGCAAGCAGGTGGTGTCGCGCCACGCGTTTCGCAACGCTGCGATCCCGGTAGTGACGGTAGTGGGTCTTCAATTCGGAGCGCTGCTGACCGGCGCCATCATCACCGAGACGATCTTCTCCTGGCCGGGTCTCGGCCGGCTGGTCATTCAGGCCATCCGGCTGCGTGACTATCCGCTGGTCCAGGGCTCGATCCTGGCGATTGCCCTGACCTACATCCTGCTCAACTTGATCACCGACGTGGTGTATGCGGCGGTGGATCCGCGCATCCGGCTCGAGTAGCCGGAGCCGGAAGATGCCGACTTTGCTAGGAAGGAAGATGTCCGCCGACGATCCCGGCCACCGTTTCCAGCCCGGCGCGATCGTCCTCGTCGAACGCCGCCGGCTGTCGCGAGTCGAGATCGAGCACGGCGGACAGCTCGCCGGCCTGGGAGAACACCGGCACCACGATCTCCGAGCGCGCCGTGGCATCGCAGGCGATGTGTCCCGGAAAGGCGTGGACGTCGGGCACGACTTGGGTGGCGCGGTCTCGGGCGGCGATGCCGCACACTCCCTTCCCGAACTCGATCTCGACGCACCCGACCGGGCCCTGGTAGGGACCGATGCGGAGCAGGCCGGGTCCATCGGGCTGCTCGACGACGCGATAGAAGCCGGTCCAACTGGCGTAGGGGAGGGCCTGGTAGATCGCCGCCGCGGCGCTCGCCATGACCGCGACCGGATCGGAGAGGCCATCCAGAAGGCCCCTCAGCTCGGTCTCCAATTGTGCGTAGAGGGATGCTTTCTCGTCGGTCATGGCGGGTGTGCACGCCCGGAAGCCCGCGTGAGTCCTTTGGCGGCCCTGCGGGCGTCGTCGAGAAGTCTAACCGGAGCCGGAGCGACATATGTCGGCTGACTCGGTCTCGGCTTCGGGCAAGGGACGGGGCGCGCTTCTGGCCGGGGCCGTCCTGGTGGCGCTCGTGCTCTTGACGGCGGTCTTCGGACCATTTGTGGCGCCGTTTCCGCCGGCCGAGCAGGCACTCGAAAGCCGGCTCGAAGGGCCTTCCACGACCCATCCGTTAGGGCGCGACGAACTGGGGCGGGATGTCCTGTCGCGCCTGCTCGACGGCGCCCGGATCTCGGTGGGAGTGGGTCTGGCGGTGGTCTTGCTCGCCGGCGCGGTGGGGACCGCGATCGGAGCCCTGTCGGGGTATCTCGGTGGCCGGGTGGACTCCTTTCTGATGCGGATGAGCGACGTCTTTTTGGCCTTTCCCGGAATCCTGCTGGCGATCGCCCTGGTCGCGGTGCTGGGGCCCGCGCTGCGGCACGTGGTGCTGGCGTTGGTGGTCATCGGCTGGGTCGGGTACGCGCGCCTGGTGCGCGGCCAGGTGTTGCAGTTTCGAGAGCGTGAGTTCGTGCTGGCCGCGCGCTCTTCGGGCGCCGCTGGGAAGCGCATCTTTTTACGCCATCTATTACCCAACGTGTTGCCCGCGCTTCTGGTGCAGGCGAGCCTCGGCATGGCGGGCGCCATCCTGGCGGAGGCCAGCCTTTCGTTTCTGGGCCTCGGCATCCAGCCACCGACGCCGTCCTGGGGCGCGATGATCAACGCCGGCCGCGGCCATCTGATCGACGCGCCCCATCTCGCCTTCTTCCCCGGGCTGGCGATTTTTATGACGGTGATGGGGCTCAATTTTCTTGGTGACGGTCTGATCGATCTACTCGACCCGCAGAGACGAGGACGTCGACAGTCCGTGTTGCCAAGCGAGTAGTGTGAAGGTTTTGTTTACGTCGTTGAAGCGCTTGGATTTGACACGCGGCGGCTCAACCATCAGTATTCGGCCAGCAGGGGGACAACTGCTGCCAGTTTGTGTAGGTTGAAGGAGGGCCGCTGATGGCACCAGCGAAGAGAAAGCTCTATACGCTCACCGAGGTGAGCCAGAAGACCGGCATCTCGATGCCGACGCTCCAGAGGTACAAGAAGAAGTACCAGCGGCGGATTCCGTCGGTCGGCAAGGGGCGCAAACAGCGCTATCCCAAAGAGGCCTTCGCGGTCATCTCGGCGATCAAAAAAGAGAATCTCAAGAAGCGGGGCCGGAAGGCGTCCAGCACACGCAAGAAAACCACCCGGAGCAAGGCCGCCTCACGGCGCACCACGGCCGCGAAGGGCGACTTGCTGACGCTTCTCGAGATCCGCCGCCGAACCGGGATCTCCTACCCGACGCTCTTGAGGTACGTAAAGCTGCACTCGGACAAGATTCCCCACGTGGGGAGTGGGCGTAAGCGTCGCTACCCGCCGGCGGCCGTGGAGGTCTTCCGCAAGATCCGCTCGCAGAGCCGTCGGGGGCCGCAGAGCCTGATGAGCGGTGGGCGTTCGGGGACCGTGGCCAGCGCGGCGCTCGCGCGCCGGGTCCGTGAGCTGGAGAAGGCGAACCGTGAGGTCACCAAACAGCTCAACGCGATCACTCGGCTGCTGAAAAAGCCGCTCCGGATCACCATCCGGCCCGATTAGGAGCCGAAATGGTCCCAGCCCGGCCTGGAGGGCGCTCCGCCGGGAGCTCCTTCCGCCCGGACTCCCGCTCCCGGGCGGAGCTCGCCGATGGCGGTGCAGCGGAAGCGCGGCGGCGGCACCGCACGCCGAGGTAGCGAGAAGAGCAGCGTGTAGTCCTCACCCCCGGTGAGCGCCAGCTCGACGGCCTCGTGCCCCAGACGCGTGGCGAGGTCGTCTGCGCGGGGGGCGAGTGGGAGCTCGGTGGCGTCGATGGTGGCCGAGACCCCGCTCTCGCGGCATAGCCGGCGAAGATCGAGCAGCAGGCCGTCGGAGACGTCGATGGCCGCGGCACGCCGCCGCCGGGTGAGCCATGAGGCCAGATCGAGTTGCGGCTCGGGGGCGAGGTGACGGCGAACGGCCCGCCGCGCGGCGGCGGCGAGTGGTTGTGGCGCCGTAAACTGCCGCGGGAGAACGATCCGACGGCTTTCCGACCTCGCACCCGCCGCCAGCAGCAGGCGCCCGATCGCCGCCTCTCCCAGGGAGCCGCCGACCCACAGCCGGTCACCCGCGCGCCCGTTGGCGCGGCGAAGCCACCGGCCGCCGGATGGTTTGCGGCCCAGCAGGGTCAGAGTGGTGTGCAGCCGGCCCGAACGGGAGTGGTCCCCCCCGGCCAGCTCGACACCGTGGCGCCGGCAAGCTCGGAGGAGGGCGTTGTGAAAGCGGCGGAAAGGGAAGTCGGGGGGTGCCGCGACGGTCAGCAGCGCAAAGACCGGTCGAGCCCCCATCGCGGCCAGATCGGAGAGGTTGACCGCCAGCAGCCGCCGCGCCACGATCTCGGGCGGCGTACCGCGGAGAAAGTGAACCTCCTCGATCTGTTGATCGACCGTGACCGCCCAGCCGGGCGCCGGGACCAGCGCGGCATCGTCCCCCAGCCGGTCCGCGCCTTGCTGCGCGGCCCGTTGACGCAGCCAGGAGATGAGTCGATCTTCTTCGACCGGGACGGGCCGGCCGGCGCCGCCTTTTCGAACCGAGCTCACCCGCCCGAGCTCATCTGTCCAGGCTCATCCACCCGAGGTCATCCAGGCGGCTGGGCGCGCCGTGTGCGCGGGGAGCGGCGGCCCTTTTTGGATCCGCCCTTGTAACCGGGTACGGCGATCGCCAGGACCTCGTCCAGGTGCTCGACGAGGTGAAACTCGAGCCCTTCCTTGAGCTCCGGGGGGATCTCTTCGAGATCGCGGTCGTTGAGCTTGGGGAGAACCAACGTTCGAATGCCGGCCCCCTTGGCGGCGATGACCTTCTCCTTGAGACCGCCGATGGGGAGGATGTCGCCGCGCAGGGTGATCTCGCCGGTCATCGCCACCCGCCGGTCTACGGGGATCCCGCACAGCAACGACACGATGGCGGTAGCGATGGTGATGCCGGCCGACGGCCCGTCTTTTGGGATCGAGCCGGCCGGCACGTGGATATGAAGATCGTGGTCGGAGAAGAAACCGTTTTGATCCTGGCCGGACGGCAGCAGGCCGCGGGCAAAGGTCATCGCGGCTTGCGCCGACTCCTTCATGACCTCGCCGAGCTGGCCGGTCAGCATGGACTTGCCACTTCCCGGAACCGCCACCGCCTCGATAAAGAGCAGGTCGCCGCCCGACGGCGTCCAAGCCAGGCCGGTGGCCACACCGACGCGATTGTGGCTGAGGAGCTCTTCGCTGAAGTGCTTTTCGGGGCCGAGAAACTCGCCGATGTTGCGCGCCGAGAGTCTTGTCTGTGGGGCTTTGGGGTTCCGTGCCACCTTGACCGCCACTTTGCGGCACAGCGCCGCCAGCTCGCGCTCCAGGTTCCGTAGCCCGGCTTCCTTGGTGTAGCCGCGGATGATCCTGCGCAGCGCCGCGTCGGTGATCCGCAGCTCGCGCGGCGTCAAGCCGTGCTCGGCGATTTGTTTTGGCACCAGATGGCGGCGCGCGATCTCGATTTTCTCGGCCTCGACATAGCCCGAGAGACGGATGACTTCCATGCGGTCGAGAAAGGCGGGCTGAATGGGCAGGAGCTGGTTGGCGGTGGTGATGAACATCACCTTGGAGAGATCGTAGGCCACACCGAGGTAGTGGTCGCGAAAGCTGAAGTTCTGCTCCGGGTCGAGGACTTCCAGCAGCGCCGATGAAGGGTCGCCGCGGAAGTCGGTACCGAGCTTGTCGATCTCGTCGAGCATAAAAACAGGGTTGCTGGTCCCGGCCTGGTGGAGCCCCTGCAGGATGCGTCCGGGAAGCGCTCCCACATAGGTCCGGCGGTGACCGCGGATCTCGGCTTCGTCGCGCACACCACCGAGCGACAGGCGCACGAACTCGCGGCCGAGCGCGCGGGCCACCGAGCGGCCCAGTGAGGTCTTGCCGACCCCCGGGGGGCCGACAAAGCAGAGGATCGGTCCCTTGGTCTCGGGGTTGAGCTTGCGCACCGCCAGGTACTCGATGATGCGCTCCTTGATCTTGTCCAGGCCGTAGTGGTCCTCGTCCAGGACCTCGCGGGCGTTGTCGAGATCCAGCCGGTCTTCGCTGTAGCTCTTCCACGGCAGCGAGGTCAGCCAGTCGAGGTAGTTGCGCAGAACGGCGGTCTCGGCGCTGTCCGGGTGGGTGCGCTCGAGCTTTTTGATCTGGCGCTCGAGCTCCTCGAGGGCCTCGTCGGGAAACCCTTTCTCTTCCGCGATGCGGCGGTAGTTGGCGATGTCGTCCGCAAGGTCCTCGCCCTCGCCGAGCTCGTCGCGGATCGCCTTGAGCTGCTGGCGCAGAAAATACTCCCGCTGGCTCTTGTCCATCTCGCCCCGGGCCTGGGAGGAGATCTCCTGCTGCATGGTCAGAAGCTGGACCTCGCGGGCCAAGATGACGTTCACCTTGGCCAGCCTCTCCACCGGGTTCTGCGTCCGCAGAACCTCTTGTGCCTCTTCGGGCTTGAGCTCCAGGTTGCTGGCGACCAGATCGGCGAGACGCGCCGCGTCATCCAGGTTGGCCGCGATCACGGCGACTTCGGGCGAGATGGTCTTGCCCAGTTGAACGACTCGTTCGAGGCCGTCCTTGACCGCCCGCACCAGGGCCTCGCCCTCTAGCGAGGTGGTCTCCGAAACCTCGTCGTCCACCTGGGTGACACGAGCCTGGAGAAAGGGCTCGGTCTGGCTGATGTACTCGACGCGCGCGCGTGTCAGGCCCTGGACGAGAATGCGGATCCGGCCGTCGGGAAGCTTGAGCATCCGCATGATGACCGCGGCCGTACCGAGGGTATGGAGATCGTCCTCACCCGGGTGGTCGACCGAGGCATCCTTCTGCGTGAGCAGCATGATGATGCGGTGCTCCGAGAGCGCTTGGTCCACCGCCAGCACACTTCGATCGCGGCCGATCGAGAGCGGCAGCATGATGTAGGGAAAGACGACCGTGTCCTTGAGCGGGAGCACGGGGAGGACGTCGGGCAGCCGCAGCGGTTCCTGAGCGGCGGGGTCGCCCTGCAGCGTGAGATCTTCAGTCTGCGCCATCGATCGGTACTCGGAAGCCGCCACGGCGGTCATCGCGCAGCTTGGGAAGGTCGATGGAGAGCACACCGCGCTCGAGTCTCGCCGTCGCGCGCCGTGGGTCGATCCTGTCGTCGATCCGCAGCAATCTCTCGAAGGAGCCGCGGGCGCGCTCCATACAGTGGAACCGGCGGGCGGTCTCCGCGCCCTGGGAAGAGCGGCGGTTTCCACGCACCACTAGATCCTTGCCGTTGATCTCGATCGCCAGCTCCTCGGCCTCGAGACCCGGCACCTCGACGGTGATCATGAGTCGGTTCTCGGTCTCCTGGATATCGAGGGGCGGCGGCGCCTCCGTGGCCGGCCAACGGGGCTCGGCGGGCTCGCGGGCGCCAGCGGCCTCGCTCAACACGCGCTCCAGCTCACCCTGGAGCTGCGAGACCAGAAGAAGGGTGCTGTAGTGGACCGTCATCGGTGGAACCGGCGAATCTCAACCCCGCTGGCGGACCAGCCGGTTGAGCTCCTCCATAAACGCGTCGAGATCCTCAAAGCGGCGGTAGACCGACGCAAAACGAACATAGGCCACCTGATCCAGGGCCTTGAGCCCCTCCATGATCAGCGCCCCGATGTCACGCGTGGACATCTCGCGCTCTTCTCGCTCGTGGAGGGCCTGTTCGACGACGTCGACGACCTCCTGCAGGGCCTTGGCCGGCACCGGGCGTTTCTCGCAGGCCTTGTGCAGCCCGGCCAGCAGCTTCTGACGGTCGAATTCCTCGCGGGTACCGTCGTTCTTGACCACCATGTAGGGGATGTCCTCGATCTGCTCGTAGGAGGTAAAACGGCGGCTGCAGCTCAGGCATTCGCGTCGCCGCCGGATGGTCATGCCGTCGCGACTTTCTCTCGAGTCGACCACCCGGTCTTTGAGCTCGTTGCAGAAGGGACATTTCATGTTTTGAGTGCTGCCGGCGATTCTCGCACGACCCCGCCGCCACCCTCGGTGGCCGCGGGCTCCGCCGGGATCAGCCTTCCGACTTCATCTTCAGGCTCAGTCGGACCATGACCTCCTCGAGGTCGGGGTGCCGGTCGATCTCGAACGAGAGGGCCTGCGAGGCTCTTAGCGTTTTCCCCTCTTCGTCGAGGACTTTGAGCTGAGCGTTGATCGTCGCGGCGCGGCCGAACTCGTCCTCCGGCAGGCGGAGAATGAAATCGCGGCGGAGTTTCTGGTCGACGACACGGCGCGCTGTCTCGGTGTCCGCCGGCTCCGTCGCGGTTTGACTCGCCGCCCCCTCGCCGTCGGAAGCCGGCCGGGTAGCGGCCTCGGTTCGATCGAAAGAGACGCTGGGTTCCATCTCGCCGGCGGCGGCCGCTTCGAGCTGGCCACGCAAGGAGATCAGGGTGAGCTTGGAGATCGCCCGCAAGGTCTCGAAGACACCGAGTCCGGTCAGGGCCGAGGCTTCGAAGGACGTCCAACTGTTGGTGTTGAGCTTTTTCTCGAGCTCGTCGACCGGGGCGATGTCGGGGAGGTCGCGTTTGTTGTATTGCAGAACGATGGGAAGGCTCGAGCTCGACAGCCCCAACTCGGTGAGGTTCTCCTCTAGATTCGCCAGCGACTCGACATTCGAGTGCATCATCGGCTTTTGCGAGTCCGCCACAAAGACCACACCGTCGACTCCTTTGAGCACCAACTTGCGCGTGGAGTTGTAGAACACCTGCCCGGGGACCGTATAGAGCTGGATGCGGGCCTTGAAGCCGGCGATCGTCCCGACCTCCATCGGTAGCAGGTCGAAAAACAGCGTGCGATCGGTCTGGGTCTCGAGCGAGACCATCTCGCCGCGGGAATCGTTGGTGGTATGGCCGTAGATGTACTCTAGATTGGTCGTCTTGCCGCCGAGACCGGGACCGTAATAGACGATCTTGGCGGTCATCTGCATCGTGCTGTAGTTAAAAAAGGCCATGACTCTTCTTGGGGATCGGAGCGCAGGATTTCCTTCCCGTCGCCCCTCGGAACCGTTGACACCGAGCGTTCGGCAGCGGCCGCTCGGCGGCCGGTGGCAACCGCCTCTGGGTTAGAATAGCTTCCGGGAGGGAGACCCGCAAGAACGGGCGGCCGGAAATCACGTCGGGCTCTCCGGCGGAGTCGAGGTGTATCAGCCGAACGTTGGTTGAGGATTTGATGGGTAGCAAGAGAGCCAGCATGGAAGGCCCGGAACTCAACGGGCGCGACCGCGAGATCCTGAAAGACACCATACGCGCCTTTATTCTGCGTGGCGAGCCGGTGAGCTCGCGATCGGTCGCAAAAGCGGGGCGCAGCAAGCTATCCCCCGCCACAGTGCGCAACGTCATGGCCGATCTCGAGGAAATGGGCTACCTCGCCCAGCCCCACACATCGGCCGGGCGGGTGCCGACACGGGCCGGCTACCATCTCTATATCGACTCGCTGATGTCGGCGCGGCGGGTGTCGAAGCGCGAGCGTCTCCAGATCGACGAAACGGTCAGTGGCGAGAGCGGCGATTTCGATCGGCTGCTGTCCTCCACCAGCCAGCTCCTGTCGGACATGACCCACCAGATCGCAATCGTCGTCACGCCCGATCTGGGCGAGACCAGGCTGCGGTCGATCACCTTTGTCAACCTGACCGGCAGGAAAGTGCTGTGCATCCTGGTGTCGACCGGCGGATTCACCGACAACAAGGTGATCGAGACCAGTCAACCGCTCGAGCGCGAAGAGCTGGTAAGGATCTCCAACTATCTGACCGACAACTACGGCGGCTTGACGTTGCGGCAAATCCGCAACCGTCTCATCGAGGCCATGTCGGAGGAGCGGGCCAAGGTCGATCGACTCCTGGGCGACGCGATCCAGCTGGCGCAGGAGGTGCTGCGCGACGGAGACGATCCGGGCGTGTTCGTCGAGGGCACGACCACCGTTTTGGGTCAGCCCGAGCTCTCCGATCTGGAGCGTGTGCGGCTCATGCTGGGGGCGTTTTCCGATCACGCCTCGTTGGTCCAGATGCTCAACCGGGTGATCGAGGGAACCGGTGTTCGCGTCCTGATCGGTAAGGAGTGCGACCTGACCTCGAATCTCGATTTCAGCATGGTGGGTACGACCTACGGCGTGGATGAGCGCACCACGGGCTCGCTGGCGATCGTGGGGCCGTCGAGGATGGAGTATCAGAAAGTCATCCCGCTGGTGGATTATTTTGGCGAGCGATTGAGTTATGCCCTGGAGCAGGCATTTGTAGGGATTTCGGACGCCTAAAAATGATGAACGACGATCAAAAGGCAACTCCCCAGGCGCCAAGCGAGGAAGACGGTTTCGAGCTCGACTCCGATGTCGATGAGAACCTGGAGGAGGCGATCCAGGAGGCCCTCCACGCGGTCGAGGCGACGGTCAAGCCGGAGCCACACGACGGCGAGTCGACCGCCGGGCCCGCCGCCGAGGAAGGAACCGATGAGCGAGGCATCGAGGTGACCGCCGTGGCGGGGGCGGCGGACGAGGCGGTGCGGTTGCGGCAGCAGGCCGCCGAGTTTCGCGAGCGCTCGATTCGCACGCTGGCCGATTTCGAGAACTACCGCAAGCGAGTCGAGCGAGAGCGCGAGCAACTGAGCCGCTACGACGGTTTTGAGGTGCTCCGCGAGCTGCTCGACGTGGTCGACAACCTGGAGCGGGCGGTGAGCTCCGAGGGCCGGCTGGAGGACCTCAAGTCGGGTGTCGAGATGATCCTGCGCCAGGTCGAAGACCTGATGCGCCGTCACGGAGTCGAAAGAGTCGAGGCGTCCGGCCAGCTTTTCGATCCCGCCGTACACGAGGCGGTGTCGCGCAACGAGGGGGCCGGGATCGGCGAGCCCGCCGTAGACAGCGTTCACCAGGAGGGCTACTTGATGCGCGAGCGTCTGTTGCGGCCGGCAAAAGTGACCGTGTCCGTGCCGGCGCAGGAGCCACGCCAGCCCGCGGGTGACCCGGCCGGGGCGGAAGACCCGGATCGAGAATAAATGGGGAAGATTCTCGGCATCGACCTCGGGACGACAAATTGTTGTGGCGCGGTGGTCGACGTGGCTGCGCCCCGTGTGTTGGCCAACCGCGAGGGCAGCCGGACGACCGCGTCGATCGTTGCGTTCACCGAGGAAGGTGACCGTCTGGTGGGACAGATCGCCAAACGCCAGGCGATCACCAACCCGCAAAACACCGTCTTTGCGGTCAAGCGGCTGATCGGGCGCAAGTTCGACGACCCCGAGGTCCAGCGGGCGCGCGAGATCTTGCCGTACCCGCTGGTCGAGGCGGCCAACGGCGACGTCAAGATCCAGATTCGCGACCGCCAGTACAGCCCCGAAGAGATCTCGGCGTTCATCCTGCTCGAGATCAAGCGTTTTGCCGAAGAAGTGCTCGGCGAGGAGGTCACCGAGGCGATCGTCACCGTGCCGGCCTACTTCAACGACTCCCAGCGGCAAGCGACCCGCGACGCGAGCAAGATCGCCGGGCTCGAGGTCCTGCGGATTCTCAACGAGCCCACCGCGGCGGCCCTGTCCTACGGGCTGGACAGCGAGGGCGAGGCCGACACGATCGCTGTCTACGACCTCGGCGGGGGAACCTTCGACATCTCCATCCTGCAGCTCTCGCAGGGCATCTTCGAGGTCCGCTCGACGACGGGCCACACATTTCTCGGCGGGGAGGACTTCGATCAGCGAATCATGGATTGGCTGATCGGCGAGTTCGAGCGCGAGACCGGTATCGATCTGCGCCGAGACCGCATGGCGCTTCAGCGATTGAAGGAAGCGGCCGAGCGCGCCAAGTGCGAGTTGTCCTCGGCCGACGAGGCGCCGATCAATCTGCCGTTTATCTCGGCGGACGAAAAAGGGCCGCGCCACCTGTCGCGCACGCTCACCCGGGAGGCGTTCGAAGACCTGGTCGCGGATCTGGTGGGCAAGACCGAGGAGCCGTGCCGCGAGGCGATCGAGGCCGCCGGTCTCCGACCCGACCAGATCCAGGAAGTGCTGCTGGTTGGCGGCCAGACCCGCACACCACTGGTCGGCCAGACGGTCGAGCGGATCTTTGGCCGCCCCCCCAACCGGGAGATCAACCCCGACGAAGTGGTGGCGATGGGCGCAGCCATCCAGGGCGGCATCCTGCGTGGCGATATCAAGGACATCGTGCTGCTCGACGTGACGCCGCTGTCGCTTGGTGTCGAGACCCACGGCGGTCTCTTTACCAAGCTCATCGAGCGCAACTCGACGATCCCGACCAAGGCGACCCAGATCTTTACCACTGTGGTCGACAACCAGGACGCGGTCGAGATCCACACGTTGCAGGGCGAGCGCGAGCTGGCGGCGGAGAACAAGTCGCTGGGGCGGTTCGAGCTCGTCGGCGTTCCGCCGGCGCCGCGGGGCGTGCCGCAGATCGAAGTCAACTTCGCCATCGATTCGAGTGGCATCGTCAGCGTCTCGGCGCGCGACCTCGCCACCAACAAATCTCAGGGCATTCAGATCAATCCGGCGGGCGGTCTGACCAAGGACGAGATCGAGCGGCTGGTACAAGAGGCGGAGGAGCACTCGCGCGAAGACATCCAGCGGCGCGAGATCCGGCGGATCAAGAACCGGTTGGAAGGTCTGATCTACACCAACGACCGGGTCTTCGAGCAGTTTCAGGAGCATCTTGCCGAGGACGAACGAAAGAAGGTGCGCGATACCTTGATCAAGGCGCGGATGGCCTTGGCGAACGACGACCGCGCCGACCTGGAGGCCGCCATGTTCGATCTCAACAGCGTGTCGCGGCAGCTTTCCGAGCTGATGCTCGGCAACATCGAAGAGCCCGCCTCCTGATCCGCTTGCCGGCGGGACCGCCGCCAGACCCCCAGAACCATGTCGAAGCGTGACTACTACGAGATCCTGAGCGTCTCCCGCGAGGCCACGACCCAGGAGATCAAATCCGCCTATCGCAAGCTGGCGGTCAAGTACCATCCCGACCGCAACACCGGGGACAAGGTCGCCGAGGAGAAGTTCAAGGAGGCCGCGGAAGCCTACGCGGTCCTCTCCGACGCCGACAAGCGGGCGCGCTACGACCGGTTTGGTCACCAGGGCGTCTCGGGGGGCGGGTTCTCGGGCTTCGACCCGGACATCTTTGGCGATTTCTCCGACATCCTGGGGGATTTTTTTGGATTCGGCGATCTCTTTGGACGCCGCCGTGGCCGCTCCGCCGCCCAACCCGGCGCCGACCTTCGTTACCGGTTGGACGTCACCCTCGAGGAAGCGGCCTTTGGGGTGGAGAAGACCCTCGAGATCCCGCGGCTGGAGCGCTGCGAGACCTGCTCCGGGGCCGGCTCGGCCCCGGGGAGCGAGCCCAGTCCCTGTCAGGCGTGTGGTGGACAGGGACAGGTCCGTTTTTCCCAGGGTTTTTTCACCGTCGCCCGCACCTGTCCCCAGTGCCGCGGCGAGGGTCGTGTCATCAGCGACCCGTGCACGGATTGCAGCGGAGCCGGGAGGGTCGAGCGACGGCGCAAGATCGAAGTCAAGATCCCTGCCGGCGTCGACACCGGCGTGCGGTTGCGGCTCGCCGGAGAGGGGGAGCACGGACGCCGCGCCGCGCCGCCGGGGGATCTCTTTGTGGACGTTGCCGTCCAGCCACACGAGCGGTTCCACCGCGAGGGTGAGCACGTCTCGACCGTCGTCCGCATCACATATCCTCAGGCGGTCCTGGGGACCGCGGTCACCGTGGCCACACTGCATGGTGACGAGGAACTCGACATCCCGGCGGGGACCTCGCAAGGCGCGCAGTTCCGGCTACGGGGCAAGGGGATCGAGCGGCTTGGGCGGGGTGGCCGCGGCGACCACGTGGTAGTCGTGGAGCTCGGCGTGCCCCATCCGCGCGATCTGAGCGAAGAGGCGGTCGAAAAGCTGCGGGAGCTGGCCGAGCTCACCGGCGACGAGGTGCGTGAGGACCGCGGGGTTTTCGACAAGGTACGGGACCTCTTCGGGTAGCCCCCCGCGGAGCGGAATTCCTCGGACGACGCGGGCGGACGACGAGGGCGGACCGTGAAGGCGCACCATGAACGCACATTGCCGGCTCCGGTTTGACCTCGGCCGCGCCGCCGAGGAGCCGCTGGTCGCCGCCCTGTGGGACGCCGGCACCAGCGGTGTCGAGGTCCGCGACACCCAAGCGGGACGCCTGGAGGTGGACGCCTTTTTCCCGGCGCCTGCGGCGTTGCCTCCCGACGCACTTCGACCGGGCTCCACGCACTGGCCGATCGACGACTGCCGGCTGATTTCGGCCGTGCGGGTCGAGGAGACCGATTGGCTGTCGGAGTATCGGAAGAACGCGGTCCCGCTCGCCGTGGGTCGCCGTCTGCTCGTCGACCCACGAGAGCCCGGTCTCGCCGCGGCCGTGGGAGAGACGTCAAACGACATCCACGGCCGGTATCGACTGTTGCTGCCCGCGCGGACTGCCTTTGGAACCGGCAGCCACGAGTCCACCCGGCTGGCGGTCGAGCTCCTGGAAGAGAGAGAGTTGAAAGGGCGCCGGGTGCTGGACGTCGGTTGCGGCAGCGGCATTCTGGCGTTTGCGGCGGTTCTCGGCGGCGCCCGATCGGTGGCCGCGGTAGAGATCGACGTACAGGCGGCCCTCGTCGCCCGCGGCAACCAGCGTCTCAATGGCCTGTCCTTTGGTTTGGCGGCCGGCAGCCCGGCCTGTCTTCGAACCAGCCCGAACTTCGATCTGGCACTGGTCAACGTCATCCCGGAGGCTGTGCGACCGCATCTGCGGACGATCGCCGATCTGGTTCGCGCTGGTGGAGAGGCGATCTTTTCGGGCTTTCTCGACCGGCAGGCGGACCGGGTGCTCGATAATCTCCGGGAGGTGGGGTTCGAGTCGGTAGTGGAACGGGGAGAGGGGGAATGGAGGGCGGTCGTCGTGCGCAAAGGGATCCGGTCGTGACCGCGACGCTTCTGGTCGAGCCCGCGGATCTCGACCGAGACGAGATCCGGGTCATCGGCGACGCCTTCCGCCATCTGTTCCGCGCGCGGCGCCTGGAGGTGGGGGAGCCGGTGCGTCTGGTCGACGGCCGCGGACGCGCGCGCCGCTCGCGTGTGTCCCGGGTGGCGCGTAGCGAAGCGGTTCTGGAGGTGGGACGGGAGGCCGCCAGCCGCGAGCCGGATCGACGGGTCGAGCTGGTGGTGGGCGCCTTGCGTCCACAGCGGGCGTCGTGGATGGTGGAGAAGGCGACCGAGCTGGGTGTGGCGGCGGTGCGCTTTGTCTCGACCGAGCGGGCTCCACGCCGGTTTGGCGGCCGGACTCTGGCACGGCTGACCCGGATGGCGCGCTCGGCGGTCGAGCAGTCGGGAAGATCGCGCCTCCCCGAGATCACCGGGGTCCACCCCTGGGGGGAGATCGGCGGTCTGGTGGAGGCGTCCAAGGCGCGGTGGATTCTCGAGCCGGGCCACCCGCGGGCTCTGCGCGAGACGCCGGCCGGCCCCGGCGGGAACTCCGATCCCGTCGTCCTGGTGGTCGGTCCCGAAGGTGGATTCACAGAGGACGAGAAAGCCACGTTGGCCGAGTCGCGCTGCCGGGCGGTGGGGCTGGGAGCGCGCACTCTGCGGGTCGAAACCGCTGCTGTGGCCGGCCTGTCACGCCTCCTCGCCGCCCCTGTGTCCTCTTCCGTTGACACTCTCTAGCGGCGATCTGTAGTCTTACAGTGCGCGTCATTTGCGTCGGCTGGGCTGGATCCGGGCGGGAAAAGCCCACCGGGCGGCCGCCGGCGCGCCGGGACGGGCGAGGAGCGCCGAAATGAACATCAACGACCTGCTCAAACTGGCGGTCGAGCGCCGCGCGTCGGATCTGCATCTCAAGGTCGGCAGTCACCCCGTGATACGGGTCGACGGCGAGCTCCAGTCGCTGATCGAGGTCAAGCGGCTGATGCAGGAAGACACCGTGGCGATGGCCTTCTCGATCATGAACGGCCGTCAAAAACAGCGCTTCAAAGAGGACATGGAGATCGACATCGCCTACTCGGTCCCCGGTCTGGGACGCTTCCGTTGCAATGTGTTCCAGCAGCGAGGCTCCGCCGGCATGGTGCTGCGCGTCATCCCGGCCGGCGTGTCGACCCTGCGAGAGCTGATGCTGCCCAAGATCCTCGAGTCGATCTGCGAGGAACGTCGCGGGCTGGTTCTGTGCACCGGAACCACGGGCTCGGGTAAATCGACCACCCTGGCCTCGATGGTCGATCACATCAACGCCAACCGCAACGAGCACATCATTACGGTCGAGGATCCGATCGAGTTTCTCCACCGCGACAAGAAATCGCTGGTCAACCAGCGCGAGGTCGACGTCGACACCAAGAGCTTTGCCCAGGCCCTGCGTGCGGCCATGCGCCAGGACCCCGATGTGGTGCTGGTCGGGGAGATGCGCGACCACGAGACCATCGAGACGGCCTTGCTGGCGGCCGAGACCGGGCATCTGGTGTTCTCGACGTTGCACACGCTGGATGCGACCGAGACGATCAACCGCATCATTTCGGTCTTCCCGCCACACCAGCAAAAACAGATCCGCATCCAGCTTGCGCAGGTGCTCAAGGCGGTGATCTCGTTGCGGCTCGTGCCACGGGCCGACGGCACCGGGCGTGTTCCCGCCGCCGAAGTGATGATCGCGACTGCTTACATCCGCGACTGCATCGAGAACAAAGAGAAGACCAAGTTCATCCGCGAGCAGATCGCACTCGGAACCAGCCAGTACGGGATGCAGACGTTTGATCAATCGCTCTACGGTCTCTACCAGGGTGGCCTGATCACTCTCGACGAGGCCTTGCGGCGCGCGTCCAACCCCGACGAGTTCAAGCTCAAGATCCAGGGCGTGCAGTTCACCGCCGACATCGCGCGCGAGCAGATGGAGTCGGCCCTCGACCTGCCCAGCGAACCGCACCCCCTCCCCGACGACAGCCCGTTCGAGATCGAGGGACGGTGAGTGGAGACGAAAGCTCCAGCCTGTCGCAGGAGTGCCGCCGCAAGGCGCTAGACCTGCTGGCCCGGCGACCGCACTTTTCGCGCGAGCTCGAATCCAAGCTCGCGGCGCGTCGGTTCCCGGCGGACACGGTTGGACCGACGCTTCGCTGGCTCGAGGAACAGGGCTTTGTGGACGACCTCGAAACGGCGCGCCGATGGGCCGCCGGCGCTGCCCGGCGCAAGGGCTTTGGGCCGCGGCGGATGCGGGCCGAGCTCCAGCGCCGGGGCGTCGACTCAGATGCGGTCTCCCGCGTGCTCGCCGAGGAATGGGACGGCGGTGAGGAAGAGCGGGCCCTCGAAGCCGCGAACACCTGGCTGGCGCGCCGCGACTGGGATCCGGCAGCACTGGCACGCCATCTGGAGCGCAAGGGATACAACGGCGCGCCGATCCGGCGGGCGCTGTCGGCCCTGCGCCCCCGAGAGGCCGCGCCCGAGGTGAGCCGATGAAGAGCGCGGCCATCCGCGACTCGTTTGTGGAGTTCTTTGCCGAGCGCGGCCATCGCGAGGTGCGCAGTGGTTCACTGGTGCCGCACGACGACCCGACGTTGCTTTTTACCAACGCCGGCATGGTCCCGTTCAAGAATTTCTTTCTCGGCGCCGAGACGCCGCCGTCACCACGGGCGGTCAGCGTGCAGAAATGTATGCGGGTCTCGGGCAAACACAACGACCTCGAAAATGTCGGTCCGAGCCATCGGCATCACACTTTTTTCGAGATGCTGGGCAATTTCTCCTTTGGCGACTACTTCAAGGAGGACGCCATCCGGTTTGGTTGGGAGCTGGTGACCGAGGTGTGGGGGATCCCCGGCAGCCGGCTGTGGGCGACGGTGTTCGAGGAAGACGACGAGGCCGCCGAGCTGTGGCCGCGTCTGACCGGGCTGCCGGCGGAGAAGGTCCGGCGCTGCGGTGCCGCCGACAATTTCTGGGCGATGGGCGACACCGGTCCATGCGGTCCCTGCAGCGAGATCTTTGTGGACCTCGAGCCCGAGCGCCCTGAGGTTCCGTTTGCCGAAGGCGACCGGAGCGGCCGTTACCTCGAGATCTGGAACCTGGTCTTTATGCAGTTTGCGCGTGACGAGAACGGTAAGCTCGAGCCATTGCCCAACCCCTCGATCGACACCGGAGCGGGGCTCGAGCGTCTGGCGGCGGTGCTGCAAGGGAAGGATTCGAACTACGCCTCCGATCTCTTCGAGCCGCTGATCTCCGCTGCGGGAGCGCTGGCGGGGCTCGAGCCCGGGAACTCGTCGGGCCCTGACTCCACTCAGGTCGCGCTGCGCGTCATCGCGGATCACCTGCGCGCGACGGCCTTTCTGCTGGCCGACGGGGTGATCCCGTCCAACGAAGGCCGGGGCTATGTGCTACGGCGAATTCTGCGCCGGGCGGTGCGGCACGGGATGAGCTTGGGCTTTGACGAGCCGTTTCTCCACCGGCTGCTGCCGGTGGTGCGAGAGGTGATGGGCACGGCCTACCCAGAGCTGGAGAAGACCGAGCGCGCGTCGGCGGTGACGGTCGAGACCGAGGAGCGCAAGTTTCTCGAGACACTGGCAACCGGCTCGCGCCAGGTCCAGGAGGCGATCGGCGCGGCCCGCGAGAGCGGCCTGGAGGTCCTCGGTGGAGAAGCCGTGTTTCGGTTCTACGACACCTTCGGGCTGCCGCTCGAGGTGATCGAGGAGATCGCGGAAGAGGAACGCTTCGGGATCGACCGCGCCGGTTTTGAGCGTGAGCTCGAGACTCAGCGGTCCCGTTCGCGCGCGGCCATGGGGGGCGCCGGTCGAAAGCTCGGAGGCCTGGCCGCTGCCGCCCACGACGCGGGGCTCGAGTCCGAAACCGAGTTCATCGGGTACACTGAGTGGGATCTGGAAGAGGCGACCGTACGGGCCATTCTGCCGGGAGGTGGGGCGGGCGACGGGGCCGAGGGTACCCCGGAGCCGCTCCCGGGGCTGGCGGCCGGTGACCGGGGGGTGATCTTGCTCGACCGCACGCCGTTTTACGCCGAAGCAGGCGGGCAGCTCGGCGACCGTGGCCGTCTCTCCTGGCCCGGCGGCGAGGCCGAAGTGGTCGACACGCGCAAGAAGGACAACTGGCATTTTCATTTTGTCGAAGTTGGCAGCGGCAGCCTGGAGCCGGGGCAAGCCGTCCGCGCCGTAGTCGACCCCCGCTGGCGACGACCCACCCAACGCAACCATACGGCCACTCATCTCTTGCACGCCGCCCTGAGACACGTTCTGGGGGACGGGGTACGGCAAGCCGGCTCGCTGGTGGCGCCCGATCGGCTGCGTTTCGATTTCACCTATGGCGAGCCCCTCACCGCGGGAGAGATCGCCAAGATCGAAGAGCTGGTCAACCGCTGGGTGCTGGAGGCCTCGGGTACCGTCATCACGCCGGAACGGGACTATGATGAAGCCCTGCGGGCGGGTGCGATGGCACTCTTTGGCGAGAAATACGGAGACCGGGTGCGGACGGTCGAGGTGCCCGCGCTGCCACTCGAGAAAGACATCGAAGGTGCCGACGAGAAGCTCCGCAGCCTCGAGCTGTGTGGGGGCTGCCACGTCGGCAACACCGGCGAGATCGGTCTCTTTGTCATCGTTTCGGAGCGTGGCGTGGCCTCGGGAGTGCGGCGGATCGAAGCGCGCACCGGCGAGGGGGCGAGAGAGTACGTCGGCGAGCGGTTGGCGCTTCTGGGCCGCCTTGCCGGTGAGCTGGGGGTGGGCGAGGAGCACCTTCCGCGCGAGGTCGCGGGTCTGGCGGCGCGCCGCCGGGAGCTCGAGGGAGAGCTCAAGAAGTTGCGTCTCGAATTGGTCTCCGGGTCCGAAGACGGTGGCGACGAGACGGTGGTCGACGGTGTCCGGGTGGTGGCGCGCGAAGTGCCGGCGGCGCCTGCAAACGAGATTCGCACCATGGCGGACACCCTGCGCGGCAAGCTGGGCTCCGGTGTGGTCGTCCTGGGGAGCCGCGACGAAGAGCGGGTCAGCCTGGTGACCGCGGTCTCGGCCGATTTGACCGAGCGGGTCCACGCCGGGCATCTGGCGCGCGACATCGGGGCCCTGGTGGACGGCAAGGGCGGTGGACGGCCGGATTTCGCCCAGGCCGGCGGTCGCCAGCCGGCCAGGCTCCACGCCGCGCTCGACGCCGTTCCGCGTCTGGTGCGCCAACAATTGGGGGCGGCGTGAGCGTCCGGTGGCGAGAATGGAGGGGCCTGCTGGCGGCGGTGGCGCTCTTTGCCGGCACGGCCGCGGTCGAGGCCGGGGTCCGTATGGTGAAGCGCCCCGACGGCACGACCTACATCTACAACAGCGGCCGGGGAGGCGGAAAAGTACGTCCCCGGCCCACACGGGTTCCGGCCGATCGGCCCTCTGCCCGCGAGCTCGAGACGCTGGCCGACCGCTACGCCAAGTCGCGGAATCTGGACCCAAAGCTGGTGCGGGCGGTGATCCGTGTCGAATCGGACTTTGATCCGGCGGCCCTGTCTCACAAGGGGGCGATGGGCCTCATGCAACTGATGCCGGGCACCGCCGCCGAGTTGGCGGTAGCCGACCCGTACGACCCGGAGCAGAACGTCGACGGCGGGACCCTCTATCTGCGCCGGATGCTCGACACGTTCGACGGCCGGTTGGAGCTGGCTTTGGCGGCTTACAACGCCGGGCCACGGGCGGTTCAACGTTTTGACGGGGTCCCGCCGTTTCCCGAGACCCAGGCATACGTGGAGAAGGTGATGCGGATCTATCGTGGCGATCCCGGCTATCGCCTGAGCGGCTCGCCCCTCCTGCGAAAAGGCCGCAAGACGTATCTGTTCCGCGACGCCCAGGGCCGGCTGCGGATGAGCACGTCGCCACCGATAGGGCGCTGAAACCCCAGCCTGACCTTCTTCGCCAGGATCAGGCTAGACTCGGCTCACGACGCCACCGGCCTTCTCGCGCACGACCCCGTCCATCGATGCTCTTCAACCTCCCCAACCTGTTGTCGCTCAGCCGCATCCTTTTGGTGCCGCTGCTGGTCGCGGTGCTGCTCACCAAGTTCGAGGGCAAGGAGCTCGTCGGACTGGCGGTGTTTCTGCTCGCCTCGGCGACCGATTTTCTGGACGGCTTTATTGCCCGGCGCCAGAAGAAGGTGACCCGGCTCGGGATGCTCCTGGACCCGGCGGCCGACAAGATCCTGACCTCGGCCGCCTTTATCTCGCTGGTAGAGCTGGGGCTGGCGCCCGCCTGGATGGTGGTGGTAATCATCGCGCGGGAGTTCGCCGTCTCGGCGCTGCGCAGCGTTGCCGCTTCGCAGCATCTGGTCCTGGGCGCGATCGCCTCCGCCAAGGCCAAGACGGTGCTCCAGGTGGTAGCGATCTCCTTTCTGATCATCTACGAGAAACTGGGGAGTCTCGAACAGATCGCGGTCGTGACCTTGTGGGCCGCCCTGATCGCGAGCCTGGTCTCGGGGCTGGAGTATTTCTTCCGCTACGGGCCGCCGCTTTTTGGCCGGCGCGGAGCCGGATCGGAGTCGTCGACCGCCTCCTGACGCGGCGCGCTTCGATTCCACACACATGCACGCGTCGCTCGCCCGTCTGGCGCTGTTCTCGCGGCGCCACTACCGCTGGGTGTTTGCCGCCGCGGCGGTGCTGATCGCCGCCTCGCTGGCGCTTGCCAGCCGGCTGCGGTTCGACACCGACATTTTGAGCCTGCTGCCGCAAGAGGAGCCGGTGGTGGACGATTTTCGGCTGGCGTTGGAGCAGTTTGGCAGTGTTGACCGGTTGCTGGTCGCGGTGCGAGTGCCCGAGGAGTCGGTCCTGGACCCCTATGAAGAGTTTGTCGACGCCCTCGGCCGGCGTCTCGAGACGCTGCCGCTGCTCGAAGAGGTCGAATACCGGATTGGCGACCTCGAGGAACTGGTGGTCTCCTACCTGCCGACCGCGTTTGTCTTTCTGGACGATTCCGAGCTCGAGGGAGTCGTTGCCAAGGTCAGCGAGGAGGGGCTGGCCGCGCGTGCGAAGGAGATCCGCCGCTCGATCGCGACACCGCAGTCCTTTTTACTCGAGGACCTCTTGCGTCTCGACCCCTTTGGGATCGCCGAGCTGTTGCTCGCGCGCGCCGACACCTCGCGCTCGGGTCTGGAAATCGACTGGGCAAGCGGTTACCTGCTCTCGCGCGACCATCGGATGCTGTTGCTTCTGGGCCGGCCCACCGAGCCACCCCAGGATGTGGATTTCTCCCGCAAGTTGATCGCCGAGGTGGAAGCCGCGGTCGAGGAGACCCGGGGGGAGTGGGTGTCCTTTCTGGGCGCCGATCCCGTTGTCGTGCCCCCGCCGCCGGAAGTCGCCCTCGGCGGCCGGCACGTCGTGGGGCTGGGGGACGCCGAGCTCATCAAGGGCGACGTGATCGCCAACGTGGTGACCTCGATGGTCGGGGTCCTGCTTCTTTTTCTGCTCGCTTTCCGGCGCTTCGGACCGTTGCTCTACGCGTTGGTGCCGCTGTCCTGCGGCCTGATCCTGACCTTTGGCGTCGCCTCGCTCTCGTACGGGGTTCTCAGCTCCGCAACCAGTGGGGTAGCGGCCCTGCTGATCGGTCTGGGAATCGACTTTGTCATCGTCTCCTACGGCCGGTTTGTCGAGGAGCGCCAACGCGGCGCCGGGCTCCTGGAGGCCCTGGGCCAGATGAGCGGCTCCTCGGGGCGGGCGGTGCTGGTGGGCGGCGTGACCAGCGCGGCGACCTTTTACGCCTTTGGCGTCACCGACTTCACCGGCCTCTATCAGATGGGCTTTCTCACCGGGACGGGGATCCTGCTCTGTATGGCGGCGGTTCTTTTTCTGCTTCCCGCGATGCTCGCCTGGAGCGAAGACCACCACGAGCGGCGCCAGCGCGTGCCGCGGCACTTTCTGCACGCGTTCGGCAGCGGCCGGCTGATCAAGTGGTCCCTGGCGAGCCCCCGGGCCGTGCTGGCATTGGGCCTGGGTGTGACCCTGCTGGCCGGGCTCTCGGCATTGCGATTGGAGTTTGAAGACAGCGTCAGCGCGATGCGGCCGAAGGGGAACCCCGGCGTCGAGGTCCGAGACGAGGTGGCGGAGCGCTACGGCGTGGGGTTCGATCAGATGATGCTCATCGTAAGCGCTTCGACTTCGGACGAAGTCCTGACCCGAGCCGAACGGGCCAGTCGGGCCGCGACCGAGCTCGTCGCCCGTGGCGTCCTCACCGACGTCGACACGGTCAGTTCCATCCTGCCGCCGCCGGAGGTCCAGGCGCGGGCACTCGATTTTCTCGCCGACCGCCGCTCGGGGGGTGAGCTCGATTTCGAACGCATCGAGTCGACCTTTACGGCCCGTCTGACCGAGGAAGGCGTGCGGGCGTCCGCCTTTGCGCGCGGGATGGATCTGTTCCGCCAGGCGGCGTCACGGTCCGAGCCGGTATCGATCGAGGAGATCGCCGCGACCGTCCACGGCGAACGGCTGATCGAGCGCTATCTGCACCAGGACGACAGCGGCTGGCGAAGCGCGGTCTATCTCTACCCGCCGCCCAAGGAATGGCGCCGCGAGCCGCCACCGGAAACCGTCGAGATGGCCGACCGGCTCGGTGAGTCCGCCCAGCTCACCGGCGCCAACGTCATCAGTCGGTTCCTGCGCGAGCGGGTGCTGGAGGATGCCCTGGTCGCCGCGCTACTGGGTTTTGTGATCGTCGGATTCCTGTTGTGGCTCGATTTTCGCCGGCTCGATTCGACGCTCCTCTCCCTGGCGCCCCTGGTGATGGGAATCGTCTGGATGCTGGGCGGGATGGCGGCCCTGGACATGCCGATGAACTTCATGAATATCTTTGTCTCCACCATGATCATCGGTATCGGCGTCGATTACGGAGTGCACATGATCCACCGCCACCGCGAGTTCTCCCGCCGGGCGCCCGAGCGGCTTTCGGCGGGGCTGGTGGAGACCGGCAAGGCGATCACCATCGCCGCGCTCTCGACGATCGTCGGGTTTGGCTCGTTGGCTCGCTCGTCGTACCCCGGACTCGCGTCGATGGGAATCGTGGCGATCCTGGGGGCGGTCTCGACCTGCCTGGTCGCCATCACCGTGCTGCCGGCGTATCTGACCTGGCGCCGGCGCTAGAAGAGGGGACAGTCCCTTCTTTCTACTTGCGGACGCGGTGGATCCGCATCAGGTTGGTCAGCGGACGCTCGGCGATCGGATGGCCCATCAGGATCAGGATGGTCTCGCCGGGTCGCGCCAGCCGGGCCGCGATCAGCTCGCGGTCGATCAATCGCACGACCTCCTCGTGGTTTTTGACTTCATCGGCGAGGACCCGGGGGAGAACCCCCCAAACGAGCTGCATCCGCCGGGTCACCGCGGGGTCGGTGGTGAAGACCACGATCGGAGCGCTCGGCCGGTATCGGGCGATGACGCGGGCGGTGAATCCTCCCTGGCTGAAGGCCACGATCTGACGGACCGACATGTTGCGGGCGGCAAACACCGCGGACGCCGCCACGACGTCGGCGATCTCGTGGGCGCGGTCTTCCGCCGGCTGGCTTTCCGACGCGGCCGCGCGCCGCTTGGGGTCGCCGGTCGAGCCCATCGGCCGGGGTAGATCGGAGCGCGCCAGAGTCGCCAGCGCGCGGTCCTTGCGGGGCGCTTGCCGCGCGTATTTCTCGGCCTCCTCGACGATCCGCGCCATGGTGCGCACGGCCGCCACGGGGTGGGCGCCGGCGGCCGTCTCTCCGGAGAGCATCAGCGCGTCGGCGCCGTCGAAGACCGCGTTGGCGACATCCGAGGATTCCGCCCTGGTGGGCCGGGTTCGCTCCATCATCGACTCGAGCATCTGGGTGGCCACGATCACCGGCTTGCCGTGGCGGCGGCCCGAGTCGATGATGCGCTTTTGCAACACCGGGACCCGGTGCAACGGGACCTCGACACCCAGGTCGCCGCGGGCGACCATCACCGCGTCGGCGGCCACCACGATCTCATCGACGTGCTCGACTGCCTGCCCCCGCTCGAGTTTGGCGACGATCGGGATCTCGGCGCCCGACTTGCCGATCGCCTTGCGTAGCGCCGTGACATCCCGGGCGCGGCCGACATAGCTGGCGGCCAGGTAATCCGCGGATTCGGCGACGGCCAACCGGATGTCGGCTCGGTCCTTGGGAGAAATGGTGAAGGGCACCGCCGAGTCGGGCAAATTGAGCCCTTTGCGGCTGGCCACCGGCCCGCCGCCAACAACCCGGGCGGTGACCCGGCCCGCCCGCCTCCGGACCACCCGCAGCTCGACGAGGCCGTTGTCGACCAGCACCCGCTCGCGCGGCCGCAGGCGAGACAGGACGGTGACGTCGTCCACCGGCAGGTCCACTCGCCCGGACGGCTCTCCGAGCACGACCGTCTCTCCTTTACGGAGGACCCGGGGCTCTGCCAGCTCTCCCAGGCGGTATCGTGGTCCCATCAGGTCCATCAGAACCGCGGTCTGGCGGCCCTCCTCGGCGGCCAGCTCGCGCACCCTGCGAATGGCGTTTCGATGCCAGTCGTGATCGCCGTGCGAGAGATTCAGGCGAACGACGTCCACTCCGGCCCTGAGCAGTTGTCTCAGAATCGAGATACTGATCGAGCTCGGCCCCAGGGTCGCGACGATCTTGGCCCGGCGCTTCATCGCAGCGCAGTATAGCCACAGCAACGAGGCGCTTTTGTGACTTCCATCTGACAGGGATGGCGGCGCTCATGGGATACCATCGCCGCCGCATGTTTGATGGGCTTCAAGATCGTCTGCAGGGGGTCTTCCGCCGCCTCAAGGGCGAGGGCCGAGTCAGCGAGGAGGTGATGCAGGGCGCTCTGCGCGAGATCCGCCTCGCGCTTCTGGAGGCCGACGTCAACTTCAAGGTGGTCAAGAGCTTTGTGGCGAAGGTGCGCGAGCGCGCTCTCGGTAGCGACGTGCTCGAGAGCCTGAGTCCCGCGCAGCAGGTCATCAAGATCGTCAAGGACGAGCTGATCGACATTCTGGGTGAGCCCGGCGGCGATCTGCGCCTCTCCGGGCACCCGGGCGTCGTGCTCCTGTGCGGTCTTCAGGGCTCGGGCAAGACCACCACCTCGGGCAAGCTCGCCAAACGCCTGCGCGAGGCCGGCAAACAACCGTTGCTGGTGGCCGCCGACCTTCAGCGCGCCGCCGCCGTGGAACAGCTTCGTCAGGTCGGTGCCGGGGTCGGCGTGCCGGTGCTGGGACCCGATGAAGGCGAGACGGCGATCGATCTGGCGGGCCGGGCCGCGCGCGAGGCGCGCGAGCGGGGCCACGATGTGGTGCTGGTGGACACCGCCGGCCGGCTGCACGTCGACCAGGACCTGATGAACGAGATCGGCGTGCTGGCGGGAAAGCTCGAGCCCAGCGAGCTGCTCTTTGTCGCCGACGCCATGACCGGCCAGGACGCGGTCAAGAGCGCCGGCGAGTTCGGGCGGCGCCTGCCGCTCACCGGCGTGATCCTGACCAAGCTCGACGGCGACAGCCGTGGAGGCGCGGCGCTGTCGATCCGCAGCGTCGCCGAAGTGCCCATCCGGTTTGTCGGCGTGGGGGAGAAGGCCGACGACCTGGAAGTGTTCGACCCCGAGCGGATGGCATCGCGAATCCTCGGGATGGGCGATGTCCTGAGCTTGATCGAGAAGGCCGAGAAGGGTCTCGACTCCGCCGAGACCGAGCGCCTCGCCAGGCGGATGGCGCGCCGCGAGTTTACCCTCGAAGACCTGCGCGATCAGCTTCGCCAGATGCGGCGGCTGGGCCCGCTCGCCCAGGTGCTCGAGGCGCTGCCGCGCGGCGGCCCGTTTCGAGGCCTCGATCCGTCGATGATCGACGAGAGCAAGCTCCGGCGGGTCGAGGCGGTGATCGACTCGATGACCCCGCGCGAGCGCGAGAAACCGCTGCTGCTCAACGCCAGCCGCAAGCGCCGCATCGCGCGCGGGTCCGGCACCAGCGTCCAGGAAGTCAACCAGCTCGTCAAGCAATTCCGCGCCATGCGGAAGATGATGAAAAAGGTCAAGGGCGGTTGGCTGCAGCGGGCCATGGGCGGTTGACGGCCGGTTGAACCGAGCTCCCCGGGTTTGATCGCGACCCGAGCCTCGGCTACCCTTCCGCCATGCCACCCGGCACATTCGGGTTGAAGCCGACCCACAAGGCGGTCAAGGACTACTACCGGGCGCTCGAAGAGACCGAGCAGCTCCATATCGAGGGCGAGCGGGGTGTGCGCTACGCCATGGACGACTTGCTCGCCAAGTGCGCCCGAAAGTTCTTTGGCTGGAGCTTGGCCCGCGAGCGCCGCATCCGGGTCGGCGCCCGGCACCGTTACCCGGACGGGGAGATCGTGGATTCCTTTGGCCTCACCCGCGGCTGGTACGAGGCCAAGGACACCAACGACGATCTCCTCAAGGAAGCCAAGGCCAAGTTCGAGGCCGGCTACCCCAAAACCAACATCTTGTTCTGCAGCCGGGTCGGGTGCTGCTTTACCAGGGCGGCCATCTGGCGATGGACGCCGAAGTTTCCCAGGCACAGGCTCTGGTGGATGTCCTCAAAGAGTTCTTCGAGCACCAGGAGCCGGACATCGACCAGTGGGAACAAGCGGTCGAGGAGTTCAAGGAGCGAATCCCCGAGCTAGCGGATTCGCTTCTCGGGCTGATCCGCAAAGAGCGGCCCAAAAACAAGAAGTTCCAAGTCGCTTTCGACCGCTTCTTCGACCTCTGCAAGACCTCCTTGAACCCCAACCTCTCCGAGGCCGCGGTCGAGGAGATGTTGATCCAGCACCTCCTGACCGAGCGGATCTTCCGGAAGGTCTTCGACAACGACGACTTCCGGAGCAAGAACGTCATCGCCGCCGAGATCGAGATCGTGATTGAAGCGCTGACCTCCAAGAGCTTCTCGCGCCACGATTTTTTGAAATCGCTCGACCGCTTCTACGCCGCGATCGAGAACACCGCCGCCGCGATCGACGACTATTCACAGAAACAGAGTTTCTTGAACACGGTCTACGAGCAGTTCTT
This sequence comes from Candidatus Multivoradales bacterium, assembly GCA_965224065.1. Lineage (GTDB taxonomy): Bacteria > Acidobacteriota > Thermoanaerobaculia > Multivoradales > JAHEKO01 > JAOTZA01. The sequence continues at coordinate 789,652 of CBDCYF010000005.1, read as the reverse complement.
TCAGGGCTTCTCGGTCAAGGTGGCCGATACCCACGGCATCGTCTACACGCCTCAACCGATCGTGGACTTCATGGTCCGGAGCGTGGACGAGCTTTTGAAGACGGAGTTCGACCAGAAACACGGTCTGGCGTCGCGGGGAGTTCACATCCTGGACCCCTTTGTCGGCACCGGCAACTTTCTGATCCGGGTGCTGCGTCAGATCGCCGACACCAAGGGGTCCTTCCTGCCGGACAAGTACTCGAACGAGCTGCACGCCAACGAGGTCATGCTGCTGCCCTACTACATCGCCTCGATGAACATCGAGCACGAGTACCTGGAGCTGGCCGGCGAGTACCGGCCGTTTCCGGGGATCTGCCTGGTCGACACCTTCGAGCTGGCCGAAGACAAGCAGATGGGGCTCTTTACCGAGCAGAACACTGAGCGGGTCGAGCGCCAGAAACGCGCGCCCATCCGGGTGGTGATCGGCAACCCGCCTTACAACGTCGGCCAGGTTAACGAGAACGACGACAACAAAAACCGCAAGTACCCGGCGATCGACCGGCGAGTGCGGGAGACGTATTCGAAGGACTCCAAAGCTTCGAGCAAGTCGAAGCTTGACGATCCCTACATCAAGGCGATCCGCTGGGCCTCGGACCGGATCGAGACCCAAGGCATCGTGGCGTTTGTTTCGAACAACGGCTTTCTGGACGGCATCGCCACCGACGGCATGAGAAAGCACCTGGCAGAAGATTTTGACGCCATCTACATTCTGGATCTGGGTGGCAACGTGCGCAAGAACCCCAAGCTCTCGGGCACCACCCACAACGTCTTCGGTATCCAGGTCGGAGTGTCGGTCAACTTGCTGGTCAAGACCGGCAAGGGCCCGGGCCCGGCGAAGCTGCACTACCACCGGAGCGAAGAGCTCTGGCGCAAAGAGGAGAAGTACAACTATCTGGAAGAGACGGAGAAGGCGTCCGGCGTCGACTGGAAGCTACTCCAGCCCGACGCCAGGCACACCTGGCTCACCGAGGGGATGGCACCGGAGTTCGAGGAGCTACCCGGCTTGGGCTCCAAAGAGGCACAGAGAGAAGAGGCCCCGGAGGGCGTTTTCTTTCGCAAGTACAGTCTGGGTGTCAATTCGAATCGGGACGCTTGGGTGTACAACTTCGATCGAAACCGTTTGTCAAAGGAAGTGCTGCGCACTACAGAGACCTACAATGATCACGTCGTTCGCTGGCGCGCGAGGAGGAAGAAAGAACGCGACCGGTCGCTGGTGGACGGGTTCGTCGACAACGACGATACCCAAATTTCTTGGAGCGAGGCTCTAAAGGACCACATGGTCCGGGGCCGGCCCGTTGCTTTCGATAATGGCAAGATTCGAACTTGTCTATTCCGTCCGTACTCTGCTCGATTTCTCTACTACGATGCCGTTCTTGTTCATCGGCCTGGCCGATTCCAGGAGTTTCTTCCGACAACTCATTCCGAGAACGAGAACAGCATGTTGTCCATTGGTGGCTACGGGCGGAAGGACTTCGCAGTTCTTGTCGGTAGAAACATCTTTGACCTCAACTTCTACGGGGACCCGCACCAGTGCTTCCCCTTCTACACCTACGACCCCGACGGCTCAAACCGCTGCGAGAATTTGACCGACTGGGCGTTGGCCACGTACCGGGAGCGCTACGGCGACGACTCGATCGCCAAGTGGGAGATCTTCTACTACCTCTACGCGGTCTTGCACCATCCGGCCTACCGCGAGCGCTACGCCGTGAACTTGAAGAAGTCTCTGCCGCGGATCCCGTTCGCGCCGAAGTTCAGTCCTTTCGCCGAGGCGGGGAAGCGCCTGGCCGAGCTCCACGTCGAGTATGAGTCGCAGGAAGAGTACGATCTGGAAGAAAAACGCACGCCCGGGGCAGCGGTGGATCTCAGGGTCGAGCGGATGAAGTACGACCCGGCGCAGGGCCGCGTCGTCTACAACGACGCGCTCACCCTCGAAGGCATCCCCAAAGAAGTCGAGGAGTACCGGCTCGGGCACCGCTCGGCTCTGGGCTGGGTAGTCGATCAGTACCGGGTCAAGACCGACAAGCGGAGCGGCATCGTCAACGATCCCAACCGCGACGACGACCCCAGGGCCATCCTGCGCCTCATCGGCCAGGTCATCACCGTCAGCCTCGAGACGGTCGAGATCGTCAAGAGCTTGCCCGATCTCGGACTGCCGGTGGACTAGGGGCGGGGGCCCGGAACACGTCCCCGTCCGGCTCGAGTTGGTGCCCCTACAGGTGATCGTCTCTTCGCCGCGCCAGGCTCGCCAGCAGTAGACCCGCGACCAGCGACAGCGCCATGAGAATCATGGTGAAACCGGCCTGGATCCCCGAGACGACATCGTTCGCCAGCAGCGCCGACAGGCTGCGAAATCCGAGGCTTCCCGGTACCAGGGGCAGGATCCCAGGCAGGATTCCCACGGCCGAAGGGACGCCGCGCCAGTGAGCCAGCAGGTAGCCCAGGGTGCCGACGATCCAGGCCCCCACCAGGACGCCCAGCTCGGGACCGAGGTAGTGGGTCCCCAGCCGGCTGGCGGTAAAGGACGTGGCCACGACAACGAGGAGCACGCCCAAGTCTTTTGTCCGGGCGCGGAACAGCACGGTGAGTCCGACCGCCGTGACCGCGATGGCCAGGGGCAGCGTCCACAGCGAAAGCGGCTGGGGTGGGGAGCTGGTGGTGGTCCCGACCGCTGCCTGGACGATCTTGTTACCCAGGGCCACCCCAAACCCGATCTGGAGAAAGGCCATCAGAGCGCCGGTGAGCCGCGCGGTGCCGCTCACCAGGTGACCGTAGGCGAGCTCGTTGACGGCGATGGTCAAGGTCAGACCCGGGATCAGAATGATGAGGCCGGCGAGGGTCGGGATGAACGGGAAGAGCCCGTCCAGACCGTAACCCAGGAGACCGGCCAGAATCGACGCGGCCAACGCGGCGATCGCCGGTAGCACCAAGGCCAGGCGCCCCGTCCGGGTCGCGAATTCGACCAGGAGGCCGACGACGAGGCCGATCGCTCCGGCCGCCAGAACCTCGGCCCGGCCACCGTCGAAGAACACGGCCGCCGCCGCCGAGGTTAGGCCAAAGCTGATGACGGTCGCCAGCGGGCCGTGGGTACGGGGTCGGTTTCGGACTTCATCGAGGCGGAGCCGGGCGGTCTCGAGGTCCACCCGCTGTTCGGTGACGTCGCGAATCAGCGCATGAAGCTCGGTGAGCTTTCCGAGGTCGACGCCACCGGGCTCGACCCGTTCGAGGAGCGTCTGAGGACTCTCGGCCGGACCGATGGAGGCGACGATCGAGGTCGGTGTGACCAGATATTGACCCTCGATCCCCAGTCGCTCGCTGACGGCTTCGAGTGCCTGCTCGAGGCGGTGGGCCGGGGTTCCATAGAGATGGAGGGACCGCGCCAGCCGCATCAAGAACGACGCGGCCGCCCGTGGGGTCTTCGCCTGAACCTCGATCCCGTCCGATGGTCTCTGAGCCGTCACTGGGCCTTACCTCCGAGCGGCGATCTCTATCACAAACTCACCTCGATTACCCGCCCTTCTTCCACGCTCATCGCGCGGCTCACCGGCTCGACGTCGACACCGCTGCTCCTGCTTCTTCCTTGCTGGGGTCTGCTGGTTGACCCGGGTTCGTGTTATCATCCCGCGTTCCGCGCCGGGCTCCCGGCGCCGGGTTGATTCCCGGTTATCTTCCAAAAGACCCCATCGCTTCGCGAAAATCGCTTAGAGGACCCGTTAGCATGTTGAAGATCCGTCTCCGCCGCATGGGCAACCGCAATCGGCCTTTTTACCGGGTCGTTGTTTCCGACTCGCGCCGTGCGCCCACCGCGGCCGCACTCGAAGAGGTGGGCTACTACGAGCCCACCAAACCGAACGACGCTTCCCGCCTCAACGTCGAGCGCATCGACTACTGGGTCGCCCAGGGCGCCCAGCTTTCACCGACCGTCAAGCGCCTGCTCAAGGGGCAGCAGCGATCAGCCGCTTAGGGGCCCTAGATCATGGCCATGGATGAGCTCCGCAACGTCGTCCGCCTGCTGGTCGACCACCCCCGCGAGGTCGAGATCGACGAGAGCACGTATGCCGGAACGACGGCCTTCGAGCTGCGCGTGGCGGAGGAGGACTTGGGGAAGGTGATCGGGCGCCAGGGGCGGACGGCCCGCGCGCTGCGCTCGCTTCTGGGTGGCCGCGGGATCAAAGACGGCTACGCCTACGAGCTCAAGATCCTCGACTAGTCCCGGCCCCGGCCGGGCGCCACACGACGGTGATCCCGACATGGCCCGCCACGTCGAGCCGGAGTATCTCTTGGTGGGGCGGGTTCGCCGCGCCCATGGAGTGAGGGGTGAGGTCGCTGTGGAAGCGCTCACCGAGGTGGCCGCCCGTTTTGCGCCGGGGGCGGAGCTCGTCCTCTGCCAGAGCGGAGTTCGGCGACCGGTAGAGGTCGCCGATGCGCGGCCGCACCGAAACCTGATGCTGGTGCGATTTGACGGCGTCACCGACCGCGACGCCGCCGAGCTTTTGCGAGGGGCCACGCTCGAGGTCGAGGTCTCTCACGCTCCCGAGACCGAACCGGGCTCGTTCTACCACCACGAGCTCATCGGTTGCCGGTGTGTGGATCGCGTCGGCGGAGAGCTGGGCGAGGTCGTCGAGGTGATCGAGGACGGGGGCGGAGTGCTGCTCGAGGTCACCGACGGCCAGCGCACGTTGTTGGTCCCGTTTGTGTCGAGCTACATCGTCGAGATCGAGCCCCGCCGCTCGATCGAGCTGGACCTGCCGGAAGGATTGATCGAAGCGTGCGGATCGTCGTCGTAACCATCTTCCCGGAGCTCTTCGAGCCGTTTCTGGCCACGAGTCTGCTGGGCCGCGCGATCGAAAAAGGACTGATCGAGGTCGAAGTGCAGCAGCTCCGGGATTTCACCGATGACTCACATCGGGTGGTGGACGACGCGCCCTACGGCGGCGGTGGTGGGATGGTGATGAAGGCCGAGCCTTGGATTCGCGCGGTGCGCCACTTGTCCGCAGAGGGCTCGCCGTGGCGGGTGATGCTGTCGCCGCGGGGGGCGCGGCTCGACGATCCCAAGGTCCGCGAGCTGGCGGAGCGAAAGGAGCTGATCCTGCTCTGCGGCCGGTATGAGGGGATCGATGAGCGCGTGCGCGAGTTGGTGGTCGATGAGGAGGTCTCGATCGGCGACTATGTTCTCTCGGGCGGGGAGACGGCGGCGATGGTGGTGATCGAGGCCATCTCGCGCCAGATTCCCGGGGTCGTCGGGGACCCCGCTTCGGTCGAGAACGACAGCTTCCGGACGGGGCTGCTGGATTACCCTCAATACACTCGACCGGCCCGGGTGGACGGGCTGGAGGTCCCCCCCGTGCTCCTCTCCGGGGACCATGCGGCGATCGACCGCTGGCGGCGGCGGCAGGCGCGGCGGGCGACCCGCGAAAGGCGTCCCGATCTGCTGGCGGACCAGCCGGCCACGGGCTCCTCCGACGACGAGGACTGAAACTCCACGGAAACCCCGCGAACAGACGCCGCCATCGGGGGCAAGAGCCGAGTCGCCATGGTAAGATAGCCGCAGGGAGCTCCTGCTGGGGTGGCCCATCATGCACGAGGTGCGACGTGGGTGGAGTCCCACGTCGGTTCAGGAGAAAACGATGAACGAGTTGCTAGAAGTCGAGAGTGCTTATCTGCGTTCGGATATCCCGGAGTTCCGGGCCGGCGATACGCTCAAGGTACACGTCAAGGTCGCCGAGGGCGACAAGGAACGGGTCCAGGTCTTTCAGGGCGTCGTCATCGGGCGCCGCGGCAGCGGCACCCGCGAGACGTTTACGGTGCGCAAGATCTCCGGTGGAATTGGGGTCGAGCGAGTGCTGCCGCTCCATTCGCCGGTTATCGACAAGATCGAGGTCGTGAGACGGGGCAGGGTTCGACGCGCCAAGCTCTACTATCTTCGCCAACTCCGTGGAAAAGCGGCGAGGATCGAGGAGCGCCGCGAAGACCGGCTGCGGGGCAAGGCGGCCGGCGCCGCAACCTAGTCGACTTCACAGCGACCTCGTCTTGTGGGCGAAGGGTGGGGATTTCCGAGATGCGAGGACCAAACCGGTGACGCTGGCACATGTCGGAGCCGAGGCCTATCGTCTCCATCTGATGGGTCGGATCGAGCGCCGGTTGGCGGACGCCGGTTATGAAGCGGTCGCCGGGGTGGACGAGGTCGGCCGGGGCTCTCTGGCCGGACCCGTCGTGGCGGCGGCGGTGATCCCAAACCCGCGGACCCTGGTCCCCGGGGTCGATGACAGCAAGCATCTGACGGCGGGGCAGCGCGAGCGGCTGGCGGCGATGATTCGATCGTCGTCAATCGCCGCCGCAGTGATTCCGGTCCCGGCCGACGCGATCGACCGGATCAACATTCTCCAGGCCACCCGGAGGGCCATGCTCCAGGCCATCGAGAAGCTGCGTCCTTCTCCCGACGCGGTGCTGATCGATGCGATGGCGCTCGATGGAACATCGATGCCTTGTTTCTCGCTCGTGCGCGGCGACAGCTTGAGCTATGCGGTGGCCTGTGCCTCGATCCTGGCCAAGGTCGAGCGGGACGGGATGATGCGCGAGTTGGACCGCAAGTATCCCCACTACGGGTTTGCCTCGCACAAAGGCTACGGCGCCCGCGAGCACCTCGACGCTCTGCGGGATTTTGGCCCCTGCCCGGCCCATCGGTTGACCTTCCGCTCGGTGTTGCCCCACAGTGACGTCCGGGCTTCCGGGGTAGGAGGGTAGATGGCCCGGCGCCGTGACTCGATCCAGGTGGCCGAGAAGCTGGTGGCGCGCGGCAAGCTCGAGCCGGCCATCAAGGAGTACAGCAAGGTCCTCAAGGACAACCCGAGCGATACTTCGACGCTCAACAAGGTCGGCGATCTCTACGTCAGGCTCAAGCGCCTAGACGAGGCGATCGATCTCTTTCGCCGGGCGGCGGAGCATTTCGCCCGCGAGGAGCTCTATGTCAAGGCGATCGCCATCTACAAGAAGATCATCCGGCTCGAGCCGACCCGTATCGACGTCTACGAGACCCTGGCCGATCTCTACCATCGCCAGGGGTTGGTGACCGAGGCGCGCGCCCAGTATCAGGTGGTTTCAGACTACTACGGTCAGAGCGGCGATCGGGGCAAGGTCATCAACATCCAGGAGCGGTTGGTCGAGCTGGAAGCGGCCGACCCGACCGCGCGGGTCAGGCTCGCCGAGCTCTACTGCGAGGCCGGTCGTCTTCAAGACGCGATGGCCCAGTATCGCGAGATCGCCGATTTCATGATCTCGCGCGACAAGGTGCCCGAAGCCGTCAAGGTCTATAGCGGCGCCTTCGAGCTCGACACGACGGACCTCGAGTACCTCACCGACTCGCTGTTTCACCTCAAAGACGCGGGGTACCCCGAAGCGGCGCTCAAGCTGCTCGACTACGCCGTCGAGCGAAATCCGGAGGCCACACGGGCCGGGTCGATGGCCGGGCTGGCCGAGGCGCGTGGAGTCACCGAGTCCGAAGGTCCGGCGGGTCCGTTGAGCGACGCGGCTCCCGCCGAGCCGGTCGCCACAGCCCCCCCTGCGATCGAGGAAGAGGCGGAAACGCCGGCGGAGCCGGGTGAGCCCGAAGAGCCGCCCGAGGAGGGGGTCGACGAGCCGGTGGAGATCGACGACCGGGATCGGGAGGAGATCCTGGTCGAACTGGATGTCGAAGAAACACCGGCTCTGGGTCCCCTCGAGCCGCAGAGGCCGGAACCGGCGACGGATACCGCCGAGATCGAGTTGGATCTGTCGACCCTCGAGGCACCGCCAAAAAACCTCTCCGAGGCGATCGAGGCGGAGGACGCGGTGGCGAGCGAAGCCGCTCGGGTCGCCGAGCTGTTCACCGAAGCGCGGATCCTCTCCAACTACGGCCTGGAGTCCAAGGCAATCGATCTCTGCGAAGAGCTCCTCGAGCTCGACGCCGACCACCTGGAGGCCAGCGCGCTGGCCGCCCGTTTGTACGTTTCTTCGCGGCCGGAGCGGACAACGGCGCTGGCGGAGCAAGCTCGCGAGCTGGCCGGGCGCGAGGATCGCGAGGAGATCTGGCTCGAGCTTCGGGCCTTTCTCGAGGCAGAGGGCTACGCGATCGACTCCAAGGCTGTCTCGGCTCCGGAAACAGAGCAGGAACCACCGATCGAGACACCCTCGGTCCCGGATTCCGCCGACGGGCCCGAGATCGCCGAAGACGCTGCCGACGAACGCCTCGATTGGTTGCGCTCGGAGGCATCACCGGCCCCCGACACCAGCGCCGACGAGCTGTTTGGGGACGAAGCGGAGTTCTTCGACCTGGCCGCCGAGCTCGAGCAGGAGCTCAAGGGAGAGGATTTTCTGGATGCCGAGTTCCAGCCGGGACCGCCCGAACAGTCGCTCGAAGAGATCGTGGAGGGGTTTCGCAAGGGGGTCGCCGAAACGCTCTCGGGCGAGGACTACGACACCCACTACAACCTGGGTATCGCCTATCGCGAGATGGGTCTGCTGGACGAGGCCATCGGCGAGTTTCAGTTGTCGGCCAAAGATCCGCGGTACCTGGTCGAGTGCTGCTCGTTGCTGGGCGCTTGTTTTCTGGAGAAGGGGTTTCCCGACCTCGCATCCAAGTGGTTCGAGCGTGGGCTGCAGTCGCCCCACGTGACCGAGAAGGAGACCCTGGGCCTGCTGTACGAGCTGGGCAATCTCCGTGTCTCGACGGGTGAGAAGGAGGCCGCGCTCGAGACCTTTACCGAGATCTATGGCATCAACTCCAACTACCGCGACGTGGTGGCGCGGTTGGAGGAGCTCAAACAAGCTGACTGAGTGGCGCCGCGGTGAGCCGGCGTTACGGTCGTTCGGTGGATCGCGAAGTGCGTAAGCGCCGAGTCGTCCGGTGGATTGTCGCTCTGGCGGTCGCCGTGGTGGTCGGGTTTCTGTTGCTGGGCCGCGCGCGAGAGGCATTCGCCCCCGATCCGGTCGCCGCCTTTGTCGCCGTGCAGCCGGCCGGTAGTGACGTGGCGACCGTCGGCAGGGTCGAGATCGCGGCGGGTACGGCCTTCGATCTCCACGCGGTGGTCGAGGCGGAAGATCGCGACGGTCGGAAGTTCTACTACACTACGGCGCCAAAGCTGCGGCTGGACGGCCGAGAGATTCCCGCGTCGGAGCTCGGTCCGTGGCGGGGCGGAGGCGTGACCCGTGTGCTCTGGTTCACGGTCGAGGCCTTTCCACCCTACGGGGAGCTGGCCTCCGGCAACGACGGCCGGAATTTGGAGTACAAGGCGGTGTTTCAGCCGGATTGGCCGCTCACCTGGTCGGTTCCCGGCTCGGTCCAACCGAGTGTCGAGAACTACCTGCCGGATCGAGACCAAGCGCGCCGCGGTGTCCGGTTTGGTACGCAGCGATTTCAGGTACGGGTGGAGATCCGCGGGGCGCAAGACGAGATTCTGCCGCGTCAGGCTCTAGAATCCTGGCCGCCGGCACAGGTGGCCGAAAAAGGCGATCACTTTCCAGGAGTCGTGTCGGTTCTTCCGGGACGACTCGCCGAGCCGTCGGCGGTCTTTGGCTTGCCGCAGCGCGAGCCGGCAGCCACTGGTTCTCAGGAGACCCTCAGGCTGCTGACCGGCTGGCAAACCGAGCGCCTGGCGTTTTCCCGGGTGACCTTGCTCCGGGCCTGGCTGGATTCGACGGCTGTCGCGTGGGAGGATCTGGCCTGGCGCACGGCGGATCTGGCGTCCGCGGCGGAAGCCGGCGGACCGGGCGATCTGCTTCGTGCCGGCGAGCGCCTCGTGTGGGTGCTCGAGGATCGGGGGCGCCAAGGCGTTCTCGAGTACGACGACCTTTGCTTGGATTTTGAGCGCGGCGCGCGCGTCCTGACACTGGGTGAGGTCTTCACCGGCAGCGGTCTGGTCGAGCGGGCGGCAGTGGAACAAGAGGAAGGACAGAGATGAGCAAGCGGGTGACCCTGATCCCCGGCGACGGCATCGGCCCCGAGGTGACCGAGTCGGTGGTGCGAGTGCTGGAAACGGCGGGAGCCGATCTGGAGTGGGAGACACGCCACGCGGGAGCCGCGGTGGTCGAGGAGTACGGTGACCCACTCCCCGAGAATGTGCTGGAGTCGATTCGCGGCAACAAAGTTGCTCTCAAGGGACCTGTGACCACCCCGGTCGGCGGTGGCTTCCAGTCGGTCAACGTGAGGTTGCGGCGCACCCTGGATCTGTTCGCCAACCTGCGACCGGTCGAGTCGCTGGCCAACGTGCCGAGCCGTTACGAGGGCGTCGATCTCGTGGTGGTGCGGGAAAACACCGAGGGGCTCTACAGCGGGATCGAGCACCAGGTCGTTCCGGGCGTGGTCGAGAGCCTGAAGATCATCACCGAGAAGGCCTCGACGCGGATCGCTCGCTTCGCCTTTGAATACGCCCGCAAAAACGGCCGCAAGCTGGTGACCGCGGTCCACAAGGCCAACATCATGAAGCAGTCCGACGGCCTGTTTCTGGAGTGTGTCCGCAAGGTCGCCGAGGAATACCCGGAGATCGAGTCCGACGACCGGATCGTAGACGCGATGGCAATGCAGCTCGTGGTACGTCCGGAGCGATTCGACGTGCTGGTGCTGCCCAACCTCTATGGAGACATTCTCTCGGATCTGGCCGCGGGTCTTGCAGGTGGTCTGGGAGTGGTTCCGGGAGCCAACCTCGGGGTGGACATGGCGGTCTTTGAAGCCGTCCACGGAAGCGCACCGGACATCGCGGGGCAGAATCTTGCCAACCCCATGGCCTTGTTACGCTCGGCGATCCTCATGCTCGATCATCTGGAGCTGAGGGAGGCGGCCGATCGGATCCGCCACGCGTTGCGGGAGGTGGTCGGCGTGCGTGGTGTGCGCACTCGAGACATCGGCGGAGAAGCCTCGACCGACCGGTTCACCGAGGAACTGGTCTCGGCCTTAGCTTAAGAGCCCCGGATTTGGGCCGATCGGTTCCCTAGGGACTGAGCGAAGCGGTACGGCTCGCCGCCGTCTCGACCGCCGCGACCACGGTTTCCTTGGTGATGAGCTCGCCAAAGAGATGCGGCTCTCGATCGGGGCGGTAGAGCAGGTAGAAAGGAATACCGTATCGCCCGTGGTCGTTCAGAAACCGCGAGATCTCGTCGTCGCGGTTGGTCCAGTCGGCCTTCATGGGCACCACGCCGTGGCGTTCGAACGCGGAGGCGACCTCGGGTGTCTCGAGGGCCAGTCTCTCGTTGACCTTGCAGGTAAAGCACCAGTCGGCCGTCACGTCCACAAAGACGAGGCGGCCCTCCGCCGCCAGGTTCTCGGCTTCCCGCCGATCGAAGCGGACCCATCCGATCCGCTGCACGGTCTCCTCCTCGAGCGCCGGATTCGGCGCGGTCCCCGCGGTCACGGCCAGCGCGAGCGCCGCCGCCGCGCAGGCTCCGACACCCAGCGCCGCAAGACGGGAGCCACCAGGGCCTTTTGCGTGGCGAAGCCAGACACAGAAGGCCAATCCCAGCAATGCCAGCTCGATAAAGGCCAGCCGTTCGGGGCTCACTTGAGCGGAGAGCACGTAGAGCAGCCACACCGCGGCGCCGGCGAGCAGAAAGCCCATCAAGACCCGGAAGGTGTTCATCCATGGCCCGGGCTTGGGCAAGATGCGCACGCTGCCCGGCGCGACCGCGATCGCCAGGTAGGGCAGGGCCATCCCCAGACCCACGGCGGTAAAGATCATGAAAATGGTCGCCGCGCTCTGGCTCAGCGCGAATCCGACCGCCGTGCCGAGAAACGGCGCCGAGCAGGGTGTGGCGAGCAAGGTGGCGAAGAGTCCCGAGGTGAAATGCGCCGCCAGACCCTCGCCGCCCGCCGAGCCGGCCCAGTTCGCCAGCGAAGCCGGCAACGGAACTTCGAACAGCCCCCACAGGTTGAGGCAGAACAACACGACCACCAGGGTCAGAAAGACCACAAAGGCCGGTTGCTGGAATTGGACGCCCCAGCCCACCGTCGCCCCCAGCCATTTGGCGCCGACCGCCGCTCCCGCCAGCAGCCAGAAGGAGAACAGGATCCCGGCGAGCGTGGCGAGGGCACCTATCGACACTCCGCGCCGGCCGTGGGTCGAGCTCTTGATCAGACCGAGAACCTTGAGCGAGAGCACCGGCAACACGCAGGGCATCGCGTTGAGAAGCAAGCCGCCCAGGATCCCGAAAAGCACAAACGCCCACAGCTTGCGCGGTGGTGTGCCGGACGGATCGTCGACGGCGCTCCCGGATGGCATGGCTGCGACGGGCTCACCCCCGGTCCCGATCGTCAGGTCGATTTGGGCCTGGGCCGTGACCGGCGGCAGACACTTGCTGTCGTCACAGGCTTGGTACCGCACCGCCACCGAGACCGGTGCCTCGGCCAGCTCGGTGTCGGATGGAATCACCAGCGTCGCGTCGATAACCACCTGATCGTCGTAGACCGATAGCGGCTGCTCTTCAAACGCGAAGGTCTTGAGCACCCCCTGGGGATAAGTCACCGACGGGGCCGTCCAACCCTGTGGCGGGGTAAATGTAACGACGGTCGGGATCAGGTAGTCGAACGTCGGCTGGTTGGAGTTGACGTGCCAGCCGGGCTCGACCGCCAGCAATACCGCCAGCCGCGCGCTCTCCCCCGGCTCGTAGGCGGTCCGGTCCGCCACCAACGACACCGCAGCTTTTTCCTGCCAGGACAGTTGGGCCGACAGCGGCACCGTGGGAAGCGCGGCCAATAATAGGGCCGCCCATACAGAGCGGGCGATCGGTGTCTTGGTCTGCACTTGAAGTCGCGAAGTAAGGACGAGCAAGGGCCGCGGGCAGCTATTATACGTAGGCCATCGTCGCAAGGTCGGACTGCCTGCTGTCCGCTGCTGTATCCTCCGCCGATGAAGTTTTCCCCTCGCCTCGCTCGTCTGGGGGAGTCCGCGACCCTCGAGGTGTCGCGGCGTTCGAAAGAGCTCCGTGCGCGTGGTGTGGATGTGATCGACCTGAGCGCCGGGGAGCCCGATTTCGATTCTCCGCCCGAAGCGGTGGAGGCGGCGATCGAAGCTCTGCGCCAGGGTAGGACGAGGTACACCCCCGCTGCCGGCCTGCCCGAGCTGCGCGAGGCGATCGCGCAAGACTACGCGGAGCGCTACGCGGCGCCCTGGGCCGCCGATCAGGTCGTGGTCACCGTGGGCGGCAAGACGGGGCTCGCCGAGCTGGCTTTGGCCCTGCTCGATCGGGGCGACAAGGCGATTCTCCCGAGCCCTTACTGGGTGACGTTTCCGGAGCAGATTCGCTTGGCCGGCGCCGATCCGGTCGTCATCCCGACTCGGTCGACCGAGGGGTTCCGGCTGCGTCCCGACGACGTGGAGGCGGCGCTCGATGCCACCACCCGGCTGGTGATTCTCAACAGCCCCTGTAACCCGACCGGGGCGGTGATCTCGGCGGAGGATCTGCGAGCCATCGTGGAGACCTGCGCCGAGCGTGAGATCGTCGTTCTGGCGGACGAGACCTACGAGCGGTTTCTCTATGACGGCGCCGAGTACGCCAGCGTCGCACGGCTGGCGAGCGAGTTCCCGGACACCGTGGTACTGGCCGGGTCGTTTTCGAAGACCTATGCGATGACCGGTTGGCGAGTGGGCTTTGTGTTCGCTCCGCCGCGCCTGGCCGCTGCGGTCGCGGCTATCCAGAGCCACGTGACCTCCAACCCGACCACGTTTGCGATGGTCGGAGCGCTGACCGCTCTGCGCGAGGCGGGGGAGTCGATCCCCCGGATGACCGCCGAGTACCAGGCCCGGCGCGATCTGGTCGTAGAGGGGCTCGCGGCCGTCGATGGCTTCGAGTGCTTGCCGCCGGCGGGGGCCTTTTACGCGTTTCCCCGGGTCTCGCGTTGCTATGGCGACGGCAAGGACGGCCGGGCCACCGGCTCGGTGGCCTTCTGCCGCGATCTGCTGGACCACGCCCGAGTCGCGACCGTACCGGGCGCGGCGTTTGGTGCCGACGAGTTTCTGCGCATCTCGTTCGCCTGCTCGCGGGACGAGCTGCGGCGCGGCCTGGAGCGGATTGCGGCTGCAGTCGAGCAAACCGCCAGAGTCGGTTCGCGGTAACATACCGGCCCGCCGCCGGGGCCGGCATTCGGCCCGGCGAGCAAATAAGGAGATTCTTGGAATGGACAGATCCCCCCGTCTGACCCTTGTCGCGGTCGTGGCTTTGACCTTTGCCGCCGCTTGCGGGCCAGCTGGCTCCTCGGCGCCCGGTGCCTATGAGGCATCGGCCGCCGGCGCCGAGCAGTTCCTGGCGGAGGCCGAGAGCCGTTTTGAGAGCTTGGTCATCGAGCTCGGGCGCGCCCAGTGGGTCCAACAGACGTACATCACCGAGGACACCGAAACGCTGGCGGCGCAGGCCTACGAGCGCTTTATCGAGGCCCAGATGGCCTTTGCCAAGCAGGCCACACAATTCGACGGTCTCGAGCTGTCCGGCGAAATCGCCCGCAAGCTGGCGCTTCTGAAAACGGCCATCACCCTGCCGGCACCCAGCGATGCCGAGCTGCGGCAGGAGCTGACCGCCATCGCCGCCGGGCTCGAGAGCGCCTATGGGAAGGGGCAGTACTGCCCGGACGACGGCGAATGCCGCGACCTGGGCGCGCTGTCGCGTACCATGGGCGAGAGCCGCGATCCGGACGAGCTTCTGGAAGCGTGGCAGGGTTGGAGAACGATCTCGCCGCCGATGCGGGACGATTACCGGCGGTTCGCTGAGCTCGGTAACCAGGGCGCACGAGAGCTCGGGTTTGCGGATCTCGGCGCGTTGTGGCGCTCCGGCTACGACATGCCGGCGGATGACTTCCGGGCCGAGCTGGACCGATTGTGGGACCAAGTACGACCCCTGTACGAGCGTCTTCACTGCTATGTCCGCGCGCGGCTCAATCAGCGCTACGGGGATGCGGTCGTGCCCCTGGATGAGGCGATCCCGGCGCACGTCTTGGGCAATATGTGGGCGCAGACATGGGCGAACGTCTACGATCTGGTCGCCCCGGAGGGGGCCGACCCCGGCTTCGACCTGACCGATCTGTTGCGCGAGCGAGAGCTCGACGAACGCGAGATGGTCCGCTATGGAGAGAGGTTCTTTACTTCGCTCGGCTTCGAGCCCCTGCCCGAGACCTTCTGGCAGCGCTCGCAGTTCTCCAAGCCCGCCGACCGGGATGTGGTGTGTCACGCCAGTGCTTGGGACATCGACATGATGGACGACATCCGCATCAAGATGTGCATCGAGATCAACGCCGAGGATTTCTCAACCATTCACCACGAGCTGGGCCACAACTTCTATCAACGCGCCTACAGCGTCCAACCAGTTCTCTTTCGAGAGAGCGCCAACGACGGTTTTCATGAGGGCATTGGGGACACCATCGCTCTGTCGGTCACGCCGTCGTACCTGGTGAAACTGGGGTTGCTCGACAAGGAGCCCGATGCCTCCAAAGACATCGGTGTTCTGCTCCGGATGGCGCTCGACAAGATCGCCTTTGTGCCTTTTGGGCTGGTGGTCGACGCCTGGCGCTGGCGGGTCTTCTCGGGAGAGGCCGGCCCCGATGAGTACAATGCGGCGTGGTGGGAGCTGCGGGAGAAATACCAGGGTGTTCGGCCTCCGGTCGAGCGTTCTGAAGAGAACTTCGACCCCGGCGCCAAGTACCACGTGCCGGCGAATACGCCCTACACCCGCTATTTCCTGGCGCACATTCTGCAGTTTCAATTTCAACGCTCGCTGTGCGAGGCGGCCGGTTACGAGGGGCCACTGCACCGGTGCTCGATTTACGAGAACAAGGATGCCGGCGACCGCCTGATTCGGCTGCTCGAAATGGGCGCCAGCCGTCCCTGGCCGGAGGCGCTCGAAGTGGTCACCGGTGAGAAAGAAATGGACGCCACCGCGATTCTCGACTACTTTGCTCCGCTCGACGAATGGCTCGGGGAGCAGACGGACGGGCTCGAGTGCGGTTGGTAGGAAAAGGCGCGCGATGGACCAAGAGGTGAGGAGGCCCGGGTCGATGAAAAAGCTCCTGTTGATGGTGATGTTTCTGGCGTTGTCGGGTTCCGCAGTGCTGCTCGCCGCGTCCGGCAAGATCGCCGGGGTGGTGACCGACAAGGACGGCAATCCGCTCGACGGTGTCGAGGTCACCGTCAGCTCTGCCGACGGAACGGTCAGCGAGCGCGCCAAATCCAACAAGCGCGGCAAGTTCACGATGACGATCAAGGATCCGTCGAAGACCTACACGGTCCGCTTGCAGCGAGAAGGCTACGACCCATATGAAGGGCCGATCGAGATCACCGAGCGCGAAACGCTGACCGCGGAGTTCAAGCTTTTGAGCGTCGTCGAGGGCGAACAGCATCGTGCCGCGCTCGAGGCCATCCAGACACGCAACAAGGCTTCGCGTCTCTACAACGAGGGCGTAGAGCTCTACAACGGCGGCGACGCCGAGAGCGCGGCCGGGAAATTCCGCGAGGCCTTGGCCGAGGACGAGGGATTGGCCATCGCCTTGGCTGGAATCGGGCGTATCGACCTGGAAGCCGAGCGGTACGATCTGGCGATCGAGTCACTGGAGCGGTTCGAAGAGCTGGAACCCGGCCGGCTGCCTATCTTGCTGATGCTCAACGATGCCTACGAAGGCGCCGGGCAGGTGGAGAAGGCATCCGCCGTGGTCGACCGCTTGGTTGCCGAGCACCCCGGGCCGCAGGCCGCCGCCCGGGTGTTCAACCAGGGCGTGGCGGCGGTCGGCGCTTCCGATCTGCCGCGGGCGCGCGAGCGCTTCGGCCTGGCCCTGGAGCTCAACCCCGATCTCTACCAGGCACACGTCAACCTCGCGCACATCCATCGTGCGTTCGAGGATTGGAGCGCGGCGCTCACCGCGGTCGACGCCTTTCTCGAGCGGGATCCCGAGCACGTCCGCGCCCTGGCACTGCGGTACGAGGTCCTGCGTGAGCTGGATCGGCAAGAGGACGCGACCGCGGCGCTCGCCCTGCTGCGCGAGGTCAGCCCCGAGGAGGCCGCCGAGGTTTTCCACGAGCAGGGAGTTCGTCTGTTCAACGCCAACGAAAGAGACCTGGCGTTGCAATCGTTCCGCAGTGCCCTCGAGATTCAACCCAATCACCCGCACGCGCACTACATGCTGGGGCTTTGCATGGCCGGCTCGGGCGAGATCGAACAGGCCAAGGCGTTGCTGTCGAAGTTTCTGGAGCTCGATCCGGAAAACCCCGATGCTGCGGCGGCGAAGGAGATGCTGGCGGCGTTGCAATGAGCGCAAAACGCCGCTGAGCGTCAATTTCCCTCAGGAGACGGTGGAATGGAGCTGGACACCGAGATCCTTGCGCAACTGGAAACGGTTGGAGGGCGGAAGCTCATCGACGAGCTGTTTGCGCTCTACGTGACCCACGCGCCGGCGCGACGCGAGAGGATCCAGCGGGCGCTCGACGCAGAGGATGCCGAGTCGGCGGCCAAGGCCTTCCATTCGCTTCGCTCATCCAGCGCGATGCTCGGAGCCACGGCCCTGGTTGAGACCTTGAAAGATTTGGAACACACCGCTTCGAACGGTGATATCGCGAAAGTAGCGGCGAGCTGGCCGGCGGCAGAGCAGCAGATGTTGCAGTTGTTGGATTCGCTCGACCGACTACAACGGAGGGAGAGGGGAGTCGATCGTGAAGAGGATTGCGGTAGTTGAAGACAATCCCGACAACCGTTTGCTGGTGAGGGCGATCCTTCGGGATCGCTTTGAGCTCACCGAATACGAGACCGGCGATGCCGCGCTCGAAGGCCTAAAAGAGGAGATTCCCGACCTGGTTCTCCTCGACATCTCTTTGCCGGGCATCGATGGCACCGACATCCTGCGCCAGCTCAAGCAGGAGCCCCGGTGGGCGAAGATCCCGGCCATCGCGCTGACCGCGCACGCCATGGCGGGTGATCGCGAGAGATTGCTGGCGATGGGATTTGACGACTATGTGGCCAAGCCGATCCTGGATCCGCAGGGCTTTATCCAGCAGATCGAGCGTTTGCTGGAGAGATAGGCGCCGCTAGGCGCTAGGCCTGCTGGCCGCCGGGGAGGGTCGCGAAGCTGTATCCGGCTCCGCGCTCGGTGACGACGTAGCGCGGCCGGCTGGGAGAGATCTCTATCTTCTGGCGCAGCCGGTGGATGTGGACGCGCAAGGTGTTCTCGTCGGCGTCCTCGTCGGGCCACACGCGCTTGAGAATCTGCTTGGTGACGATGGTCTTGCCGGCATCCCGCATGAGGATGTAGAGAAGCTTGGTCTCGGTCGGTGTCAAGGCGAGCGGCCGTTCGTTGATGATGACCCGTTGGTGGACGAAGTCCACCGCCAGATGCTCGTCCACCTGAATCAGGGGCTGATGGGTGTAGGAGAAGTCGCCGATTCGCTTGAGGATTCTTCCGACCCGCGCTGCCAGCTCCGCGGGGTTGAAGGGCTTGATGATGTAGTCCTCGGCCAGGTTCTGGATGGTGTCGACGACGGTGGCGCGGTCGTCGACGACGGTGAG
This sequence comes from Candidatus Multivoradales bacterium, assembly GCA_965224065.1. Taxonomy (GTDB): domain Bacteria; phylum Acidobacteriota; class Thermoanaerobaculia; order Multivoradales; family JAHEKO01; genus JAOTZA01. Next base: position 771,115 of record CBDCYF010000005.1, on the reverse strand, counting down.
CATGATCACCGGGACGTCGGAGATGTCCTGGATCTTCTTGGTCAGGCTGAGCCCGTCCATCTTGGGCAGGTTGATGTCGATGACAGCCAGATGCGGCAGCCCGTGCTCGTCGAGCAGACCCAGCGCGTCTTCGGCGTTCTCTGCGGTCCAGAGCTCGTAACCGGCGCTACCGAGCGTCGCCGAAATAACGTGAAGAACCTCGGGATCGTCGTCGACGGCCAGAACCGTCAGCTTCTGGTCGGCGGGATCGGTCGTCACGCTGTCAATCGTCATCGGGTGCCCCTTCCTGAGCCCTTGGATCGTCTTCTTTCAACGTCCCTTACGGCGAGTCGTAATTTTATAACTCATCTGGGCGAGTCGGTCAACAGATCCAGCTCGGTTTGACGCGGTGCCTGCAGGCAGGCGGGCGAGTCGATCCGGACATTGTTGACCGTCCGGCCAACCCGCCGCAGGGACATGAGATCGGCGGGATAGGACGCCAGGGGCGAAGAGAGGGCGGAAGTCGGGGTGCGAGGATCGAGCCAAAGGGCGAAGCTCGTCTCTTCGAGGATCACGGGCATACGGTCGTGAACCCCGGCCACCAGCTCGTTGGCCGCGGTGGTCAGGATGGTAAAGGCGCACGTCGGCCGGTCGCTGCCTAGGGTGTCCGGCGACCACCGCTCCCAGAGACCGGCAAACATCATGGGCCGTCCATCGGCCCGGTTGAAGTAGCTCGGCCGCCGCTCGCCGCGCCGGCCCCGCCACTCGTAGAATCCGTCGGCCGGAACCAGACAGCGCCGGCGCTCGAAGGAATCCCGGAATGTGGGCTTGGCGGAGACCGTCTCCGAGCGCGCGTTGAACATCGGTCGCCCCCCTTCGGTGCCAAATCCCCAACGGGCTTTTCGGGCCGAGCGCGCGTCGCCGGACCGGACCACGATCAGCGATTCCTGAGTCGGCGCGATGTTGTAGCGGGGAGTGACCTCCGGTGCGGCTTGCAGCTCCAGCTCGTCTACCAACACGTCCACGGGTGTCGCGAGGGTGTACCGGCCACACATCTCGAAGCTCTAGTTGGAAGTTCTCGCCCGATGCCGATCCCACTTGCCGCCGACACACGTGGAGAGCACCGCCTCGTCGAGCCCGCCGAACACCAGCGCCGCGAGCAGGGTCTCGGGCGTCCATCCCTCGAGGCCCGGGTGTTCGAGGTCGATTTCGACCAGATCCGCGGGGGCTCCGACCCCGATCCGGCCGGTGTCGAGCCCGAGGCTCGTGGCTCCTCCCGCGGTGGCCGCGTCCAGCAAGGCCCCGGCGACGTCGGCGGCACCCGTCGCGCCGTCCCTGCCACGCACAACGCCCCTCTTGCCGAGAGCCAGCCGCTGGCCGTGCTCGAGCCATCTCATCTCCTCGCTCATCGAGATCCTCAGGTTCGAATCGGTGCCCAGACAGACCCGGCCGCCGGGTCCCAGAAAGGCGGGTAGGTCCGGGATCCCGTCGGCCAGGTTGGCCTCGGTGGTGGGGCAGACGCACACCATGCCGCCGTGGGCCGCCAATCTCGCGAGATCCGCCGGGGTCGAATGCGTGCAGTGGACCGCGGTCAGCCCTTCCGCGGTCCCCAGCCGGTCGTGCAGGAGCGCTAGGGGCCCCCGGCCGTAGGCGGCGGTGGCCTCCTCGATTTCCCGCGGCTGTTCCTCGACGTGGAGGTGGAAGACTCGTTGCCGCGTCCGGGCCTCGGTGTAGAGCTCCGCGATCTCATCGGGGGTGGCGGCTCGGATCGAGTGTGCCACGACCCCGAGGCTCTGGGTGGCCGGTTCGAGCAGCCCCTGAAGCCGATCGAACTGCTCCCAGTATTCGTCGATCGACCGGACGGCGAAGCGCTGTTGAGCCCCGTCGAGCGGGCGGCCGATGCCGCCGTGGCGGTAAAAGGTCTGGAGCAGGACGAGCCGGATCCCCGCGGCGCTTGCGGCCTCCAGCACTTTCTCGTCGAGCTCGAAGCCGCCGTCCGGCCGCGCGTGATGCAGATAGTGGAACTCGCCGACGGTGGTGATCCCGGCGGCCCGCATCTCGCGAAACGCGGCCAGGGTCGCGTCGTAGAAGCGCTCGGCGTCGATCCCATCGACCAGGGCGTACATGGCATCCCGCCAGCCCCAAAAATCGGCCCCGACTGTAGCGGCCCCTTCGCCTTGCCCGCGCAGCGCCCGCTGAAAAGCGTGCGAGTGGGCGTTGACAAACCCCGGCAGCAGGGCGCTCCGGGGAAGGCGCTCGTCCGGGGTGCGGCCGAGTTTCCCGACCTCGGTAATCCGGCCGTGGCGGTCGATTGCGATCTGAACCCCGCTCTCGAACCGGCGGCCGGTCCAGGTCCAGGCCGCCTCGATCGTACGCGTCGTCATGCCGGCTGTGGCCCTCCACAGTACTCGAAGATGAGCCGGCCCAGAACGGATCCCGCTCGGTCCATCTCCTCCTTGGGCAGGAATTCGTTGGCCCGGTGAGCGACCTCGATCGAGCCCGGCCCGAAAAGCACTGCCTCGATCCCCAGCGCGGCCAGAAAGCCGGCGTCGCTCGCGAACGAGACGCCGTGGCTCTCGGTCTGGCCGAGGATACGGCACAGGCTACGGTGGATCGCGGCTTCTTCGCCGGTCTCGAGCGGGGGACTGTCGTTGTCGACCCGGAGGCTCCAGTCTTCCGGCCCGAGGGCCTCCGCCAGGCGGGCTTCGACCCTGGTCGCAAGCTCTCCGGAATCGTCCCCGGGAAGCGGACGCATCCCGATTTGCAGCGAGCAGTACTCGGGGATCACATTGACCGCGGTACCGCCCTCGATGACCCCCAGGTTGAGGGCCACAAAGGGGGTCTCGGGGAAGTGCCGTGAATGGGGGCCTCGCTCTTTGGCGAGCTCGGCTGCGAGCCGGGAGAGGGCGCCGATGGCCCGCCCGGCGATCTCGATGGCGTTACGCCCCCGCTGCGGATAGCCGCTGTGGGCGGCCTGGCCGTGAAAGACGGCTTCGAGCCGCAGGTGCCCCTTGTGCAGACGAACGGCTCGCAAGGACGTCGGCTCCCCGACGACCGCCGCCCGTGGCCAGTCTTTGGCGTCGGTGGTATGGACCAGATCGGCGGCGCCGAGTGACCCGATTTCCTCGTCCCTCGTCAACAACAGGACGAGCGGGTGCGCCAACTGCTCGGGGTCGAGCTCGAGCAGGCGGTGAATCGCCAAGGCCAGAAACCCCTTCATGTCGGCCGTGCCGCGCCCCACCCAGCGATCGCCCCGGTCGACGATCCGAAACGGGTCCGAGCTCCATCCGGGCTCGACGGCCGGCACCACATCCAGGTGACCGGCTAGGATGAGCCCGGAACGGGTTTTGGGGTCGACCGGTGGACCGGCGGCGATCACCAGATTCTCCTTCGATCCGTCCGCGTCGGAGTAGCGAGCGATCCGGATCCCCGATCGGTCCGTCAAGTTGCAGATGAACTCGACGATCTCGGCGGTGGAGCGGTGACTGGTGGTGTCAAAGCCGACGAGATTCTCGAGGATCTGCTCGGGTGCCGGGCCGGCCATGTTGGTAACTTAGTCTGCGGCCGGACGGCGAGGCAAGCGCCGCCGGTGCCAGCGGTCCGGACAGCCTCCGGGCATCCCGGCGGCGCGATAGAATGGCCGCCCCAACGGGCCCGGCGCACCGCCGCCCACCGCTTCGATGAACCCTCCCGATCTCATTCGTCTTACGCCCGGCAAGCGCGTTCTCTATCTGACCAAGGACCCCGAGCTGATCCGCCGCCAACTGGCCGGGGATCTCACCCTGGAGATGGCTCATCTGCGGGTTGACGACCTGCTGGATGACATCAACACCGATGCCATGACCCCGGCCTGGGTGTGTTTTTCTCACCGGCCCGAAGACATCGCGCGCGACGCCTACGCCGGCTTGATCGTGGGCGGCGAGCGGCTTTTCGAGCGCGACGCGTTGCGCGACGGCGGCTTTGAGGTCATCGTCTCCGGGTACCGCAAGGGGGTGGGCAGCTCGCGCGAGACCGCGGTCCAGGCGGAGAAGTGGTGTGGTGTGCGGATCGCGGTGGCGGCCTCCTTTGCGCCGATCCACGCCGCCAACAACATCAACCAGGGTGTGTTGATGGCCGACCACGCGATGCTCGAGCGGCTGGAAGCGGGCGAGGCGGTGCCGCTCGAAGAGTTCGCCGCCGGCTACGACCGGATCACGCAGCTCAAGATCCGATCGGGCGGTTTGTTTCCTTTTGCCAAGGCCCTGGCGGCGGGGGAGCTCGAGCTGCCTACCTCGGAGACCGAAGAACGTCCGATGACGATGGCCGAGAAGATCCTGGCGAGACATCTTCGGGGTGACGAACAAGAGCGGGGGCCGGCCTATGTTCGGCCGGGCGACGCCGTCGTCGTCGACGTGGACGCGGGCTACTCCCACGAGTTCACGACCGCCCAGGTCCACGAATTTCTGGCCCGCGAGTACGGCGAGGACTATTCGGTCGTTGACCCCTCGGCGTTCGCCGTCTTCGAGGACCACCTGATCTATGCCGACGAAGTTCCCAAGATGCGCGCCTTTCTCGACAAGATCGAGGTGCTGCGCGAGCTCCAACGAGAGTTTCAACGGCACACCGGCGTACAGGATTTCTCCGCCCGCGACGGTGTCTCTCCAGGGATCTGCCACGAAATCGCGCGCGAGCTGCTGATCTCACCGGGCCAGTTTGTGTTGGCCACCGACAGCCATACCTGTATGGGGGGCTGCAACAACGCGCTCACCTGGGGCGTTGGTACCACCGAGTACGCCAATTTGATCCACTCCGGTTTCACCACGGTGGAAGTCCCCGAGTCGATCCGGTTCGAGCTGCATGGGAGCCTGGTCGACGGCGTAACGGCCAAGGACCTGATGCTGCACATCCTGCTCCACCACGCTCGGCCGCAGTTGACCCTCAATCGGGTCATGGAGTTCGGTGGTGAAGGGATCGCCACCCTGTCGATGGACGAGCGCGCGACGCTCACCAACATGGCCACCGAGTGTTCGGCCCGAGGGGCCATCGTGGAGGCCGACCAAAAGACACTCGACTGGATTTGCGCCCGCCGTTCCGGAGTCGACCGGCGGGAGCTGGAACGTGGTGCCGTGGCGGCCGATCCAGGGGCCCACTACGACGGCGGTGTTCATTCGATCGATCTCTCCGCCATCCGGCCGATGGTGGCCCATCCCGGCGATCCCGATCGGGGAATTCCGTCGGATCCGACCAACGGGGCGCTGGTGGAGGACCTGGGAGAGGTCGCCATCCAGATCGCCTATGGCGGCAGTTGCACGGCCGGCAAGATCGACGACCTCGAGTTCTATCACCGCGTCATCCGGGAGGCTGTAGACGCGGGGCTCGCGGTCGCGCCCGGCGTCGAGTTTCTGATCCAATTCGGCTCCGCCGAAGTTGCCGCGCACTGCCACCGGCTCGGCTATGTGGAGACCTTCGAGCAGGCGGGGGTTCGCGTGATCCAGCCCGGGTGTGGCGCCTGCATCGGGTGCGGCCCCGGCGTATCGGAGAGCCCCGAGCAGGTCACGGTCTCGGCGATCAACCGGAACTACAAGGGCCGCTCGGGGCCGGGACGCCTCTATCTTGCGTCACCGCTCACAGTTGCCGCCTCGGCCTTTACCGGACGCATCTCGGCGTACACGCCCGGGATGTTCCGCGAGCTGGCGGTTCCGACCTAACAACTGGACTGACTGGCGCGGGGCGCAGGTGTCGCAGCAGGATCCTCAAGGCGTTCTTCTGATCTATACTGGGGGTACGATCGGGATGGTCCCCGACTCCGGTGGCATGGAGGCTCCTCTCCGGCCCGCGTCGCTGACCGACCTGCTGTCCCGAATGCCCGATTTCGATCCGGAGACGGCGTCGATCCGCATTGGTGCTCGCTCCGTCCGGCTCGGGACGTACTCTTGGAACCGCCCCAAGGACTCATCCGACATGGAGTTTCGGGACTGGGTCGAGCTGGCCGACGCCATTGCCGACAACTACGACGAGTACGAAGGCTTTGTCATTCTGCATGGGACCGACACACTCGCGTACACCGCCTCGGCCCTGGCCTTTATGCTCGACGGGCTGTCGAAGCCGGTCGTTCTCACCGGCTCGCAGAGGCCCATTCGCGCTCACCGCTCCGACGCCCCCCTCAACGTCGTCGCCGCGATCGAGTTTGCCGCGGCTCACAGTCTCGACAAGGAAGTGATCCCCGAGGTGGTCGTTTTCTTCGGCGACCGGCTGTACCGGGGCTGTCGGACAACAAAGATCAATTCCTCCAGCTATTCATGTTTTGATTCACCCGATTGCCCGCCTCTCGCCCTAGTCGGGGAGCGGGTACAGGTCGACCGCGGTAACGTTTTGACCCCTACACCGGGGGGGCTGTCCGTTGCGCGGAAGCTGGAAGCCGGCATCGCTTCGCTGACGATCTTCCCCGGCGTCAGTGCCGAGTTGATCGGTCGGATGTTGGAGACCGAGGGCCTGCGCGGGGTCGTCTTGCGAGCCTTTGGGACCGGAAACGTCCCGTCGGATTCCCAGTTCCTGGGAGCCATTCGCAAGGCGGTGGATTCCGGCGTGGTGGTGGTCGTGGTCACACAGTGCGGCGCCGGAGGGGTTCATCTCGGAAAATACGAGTCGAGTGAGCTCCTTTTGGGCACCGGCGCCGTGTCGGGGCATGACATGACAGCCGAAGCGGCTCTCACCAAGCTCGCGGTCGTCCTTGGCGAGCACGGCGATCCCACCCGGGCCGCGGACCTGATGGAGTTGAACCTGCGCGGTGAGCAGAGTGTGAGTGTCGAGCGTGTGAGGTTTCCAGCCGGGAGCGCCGGCGCGGACCCTGTGTTCGTCGAGCCCAGCCGCGAGGCCCCCCGTCCTTTCGGGGGCATCAGCGGTGTCGGCGATATCGGCGGCATCGGCGGCATCCGGGAGGTTCGATTGAGAACCAGGGGGCTTGGCTCCGGCAGTACGGATGACGCTGAGGCAGCCGCCATCGACTTCACGGTCTACCTGAGGCGCGTCACAGACGGAGCCGCCGGACCACGGATGCCGTTCTCCCTGCGCGTTCGGCCGACGGAAAGCCGCGGCGCGAGCGTGAGCTCGGTGGTCTCCGAGGGTCTTGGTGATCTCCCTTCGATCGATGAGCTGGTGCTCGAGATCGTCCCGCACGGCGGTCCCATCACCTGGACGGGGATGGACCTGGCGCTGCTCTCGACATGAATACCGAGCCGCCGTACCGGTATACACTCCGCGCGTCCGTAGGCTCGTTTTCCTGTGTCCACGATTTTCGAGGTCTCGATTGACGGCAAAAAAAATCCGTATCGCCCACAGCCCCGACTCCGACGACGCGTTTATGTTCTACGCCCTCACCCAGGGGCTGCTCGACACCGATGGACTGGAGATCGAGCACCGGCTGGAGGACATCGAGACGCTCAACCAGGCGGCCTTCGCGGGCACCTATGAGATCACCGCGGTCTCGGTCCATGGCTATGCATATCTGACCGACCGCTACGCTCTGATGCCCTCGGGCGCGAGCTTTGGCGACGGCTACGGACCGGTGGTCGTTGCGACCCGCGATCTGGGGCGCGAGGACCTCACCGGCCGGCGGGTGGCCATTCCCGGCCAGTTGACCACAGCCCATCTGGCGCTCAAACTGTGGAACCCTCGAATCGAGACCACGGTCGTGCCGTTTGACAAGATCTTCGAAGCCGTTGAGGGCGGCGAAGCCGACGCCGGTGTGGTGATCCACGAAGGGCAGTTGACCTTTGGCGATCGCGGCCTCCACGCGGTGGTGGACCTCGGGGAGTGGTGGCGCGAGGAGACCGGCGGGCCCCTACCGCTGGGTGCCAACGCCATCCGCAAGGATCTCGATCCGGAGTTGCAGTCGCGCCTGTGCCGCCTGTTGACCGACAGCATCAATTTCGCCCTCGACCACCGGGGTGAGGCGCTCGACTACGCGATCCGCTACGCCCGCGATCTGGAAGAGGATCCCGAGCGTTCCGACCGGTTTGTCGGCATGTATGTCAACGATTGGACCCGCGACTACGGAGAGCGTGGGCGCCGGGCGGTTCAGGAATTGCTGGATCGCGGGTTCGAAGCCGGGGTGATCGACCACCGGGTCGAAGCCGAGTTCGTCGAGGCCTGAAGCGGCCGATGCCCCTGGCGGCCGTTGAGCTGCGGCCCGACGGCTGGCAGAGTCGCCAGCCGCTTCAACCCTGTTCACCGCCTTGCCGCGCCCTGAAGCGGCCGTCGCCCCTGGCGGCCGTCGAGCGCGGGCTAGACGCGTAGCTCTACTCGGGCGAGAACTCGAACGGGTGGGGCAGCAGGTCCCCGAGCCGGTATTCCACCCGCTCGCCCGAGGTGTTGACCAGCAAGACCGGCAGGTCGGGGCTCCCGAACTCGGTTAGCGTCTCGCGGCACAGACCGCACGGGGGCGCCGGTGGGGCGGCGTCGGCCACGACTACCACCGCGCGGATGTCGGTCCGGCCGTCGGCCACCGCGGTGCCCATCGCGACCCGCTCGGCGCAGACCGTCAGGCCAAAGGTCCGGTTTTCGACGTTGCAGCCGGAGTAGATTGTCCCGTCGTCGGTCGCGATCGCCGCACCTACCAGAAACTTGCTATAGGGCGCATAGGCGCGCTCGCGCGCCGCGCTCGCCGCTTCGATCAACGGCTCCCAATCCGGGCTCTGGGTCGGTTTTTGAGTCGGCATCTGAGTTACTTGGGGGACGCAATCTAGCACGCTTTTGCTGTGGTAACGTACCGATCCGTTTCTTCCAAGTGCCCCATCAAAAAAGCCCTGGGCGAGGCTGCACTGGAGGAGGAGAACCACGCGTGAGCAAGTCGTTCGGAAAACTCACTCCCCCGGCCGACGGTCAGGAAATCACCTGGACCGGCGGCCAGTTGGAAATTCCCGATCGCCCGATCGTGCCGTTTATCGAGGGCGACGGAATCGGGCCGGACATCTGGAAAGCGACGCGCAGCGTCGTCGACGCGGCGATCGCCAAGTCCTACGGCGGCGGCCGTTCGATCGCCTGGTTCGAGGTCTTTGCCGGTGAAAAGGCGAAGGAGAAGTTCGACGACTGGCTGCCGCAGGAGACCGTCGACGCCATCCGCCATTTCCGCGGCGCCATCAAGGGGCCGCTGACGACACCGGTGGGGGGTGGCTTTCGCAGTTTGAACGTCACGCTGCGTCAGGTGCTGGACCTCTACGCGTGTGTCCGCCCGGTGCGTCATTTCAAGGGGGTCCCGTCACCGGTCAAAAACGCCAAGCTGGTCGACATGGTGATCTTCCGCGAGAACACCGAAGACGTCTATGCCGGGATCGAATGGGAAGAGGGCTCGGGAGGGGCGCAAAAGCTCATCCACTTTCTGCAGGACAAGCTGGGAAAACGGGTGCGCGAGGACAGCGGCATCGGAGTCAAACCGGTCTCGGTCACCGGCAGCAAGCGGCTGGTGCGCAAGGCGCTCCAGTATGCGGTGGCGGAAGGGCGCACGGACGTGACCTTGGTGCACAAGGGCAACATCATGAAGTACACCGAGGGCGCCTTCAAAGAATGGGGCTACGAATTGGCGGCCGAGGAATTTGGTGAGGTGACGCTCAGCGAAGCCGAGCTCTGGGAGTCGCACGACGGCCAACTTCCGGAGGGCAAGATCCTGGTCAAGGATCGCATCGCCGACGCGATGTTCCAGCAGGTCCTGCTGCGGCCGTCCGAGTATCAGGTGATCGCCACCACAAACCTCAACGGGGACTATCTTTCGGACGCGCTGGCGGCGCAGGTGGGAGGGCTGGGGATGGCGCCGGGCTCCAACGAAGGCGACGGCCTGGCGCTTTTCGAAGCGACCCACGGAACGGCACCCAAGTACGCCGGCCAGGACAAGGTCAACCCCGGTTCACTGATCCTGTCGGCGGCCATGTTGCTCCGCTGGCTCGGGTGGCGCGAGGCCGGCGAGGCGGTGGAAAGCGCGCTGCAGGCGACGATCGTGCAAAAGCGGGTCACCTACGACCTGGCGCGGCAGATGAAAGGCGCCACCGAAGTCAAGACCTCGGAGTTTGCCGAAGCGATCGTCGACAATCTCTAGTAGGCCCCGGCAGCCCCCAGCAGCCTCGGCAAATAGCGCAACATCGCTTCACAGGCGCCGTATCCAGTGCAGCGTGTGATGGATCGGCGACTCGCAGGAAACCGACGCCGTGATTTTGGCTGGATGGCCGCCGGCGTTGTCGCGGCGGTCGTCGCGGCGTGGGCGTTCCCTCGAGCGTATCCTCTGTTCCCCCGCGATTGGCAGGTGGACAAGGTCGAGGCGGAGGCGATCGCCCTCGAGCGTCTCTCGGACCTGGGGGACCTGCCGGCCCGTCCGTACGTTCTCTCGGTTCTCGACGGTTCGATGGTTCGCGAGGCACGGCTTCAACAGGCCTCCGATATCGCCGGCCCGGATCGCGTACGCGGGACCTCGCTCGGGCGGGACCTGCTGGCGTGGGAGGTTCGGGTCTACGAGCGCGGGAAGCCGTCCACCGAATGGACCCACCGGGCCCGGGTGGGGGTCAATCGGGAGGTCACCGAGCTCCTGATGCGCGTGCCGCCCGATGCCGAGCGGGAAGAGCTGGAAGACGACCGCGCGCGAGAGCTGGCCGACCGTTTTCTGAAGCGGGCCGGTTTCGATCTGGAGAGCTTCCAAGACCCGGAGATTCGGCGTCGCCAGCTCCAGGCCCGAACCGATCTGTCCCTGCGCTACCGTCGCTCGGACTCGCCGATGGGGGAGACCACGTCGCACGGAGTGACGGTGCGGTTTGCCGGCGACCAGATCGCCGGCTACGAGCTGTTCTTCGACGACCCCGATCCGGCGGCGTTGCAAGCCGCCTATCAACCGGTTGTCCTGTTGCAGCAGCTTTGGATCTTTGTCGCCGTGCTGCTGGTGCCCTTTGTGGCGGTGCCTTTTGTGCGCCGCTATCACCGGGGTGAGATCGGAATCGGAAGAGGGCTACGGATTCTGGCGCTGGTGCTCTTTTGCGGTTTGTTGCTGGTCGCCATTTGCGGACGGGCGGCGAGTGCGGGATGGTCGTTTGGGCTGTTGACCCGGCCGCAGGTCACCTGGGTGGTGCGCAGCCAACTGGTGGTCCTTTATTTTGTGCCGATGGCCTTGCTGTCCTTTCTGAGCTGGTCGGTCGGGGAGTCTCTGTGCCGCGGGAAGTGGAGCTCGAAACTGGCGGCATTCGACGCCTTGTTCCAGGGCGACTGGCTCAACTCGACCTTTGCCCGCGCGTCGCTCCGCGGCGTCTCGGGGGGCTTGATCGCGGTCGCCATACTGTGGTCGGGCGCGTTTGTGGCGCGTCGCTGGGGCATCTGGGCGTCGACGTCGTTGCTGTTTGGGCCTTGGTGGGAGAGCGCCTCGTGGTTTGCCGTCCCGCTGCTCGCCGCGGCAATCTCCTACGGCCTCTACACGGGTCTTTTCGCGAGGCTGTTTTTGACCTCGTCGGCGGTCCGCCGGCTGGGTACCTGGGCGGGCGGCGCAACGGGAGTGCTGGCTTCGGCGGCACTTTTCTTCCCGTTGATCCAGGTTTTTCCGATGACTTGGGCACCGCTCTTTTGGCTGATTGGGCCGATCGTCTTGGTCACCCTCTTTCTGCGTTACGGGATCTGGAGCTCCGTGCTAGCGGGCGTCACTGCCTCGGTCGTGACCGGGGCCGGTCCATTTCTCGCCGCCGCCGAGCCCTGGCTCCAGTTCCAGGCCGGGCTGGCCTTCCTGGCCGTGCTTTCCCCGCTGCTCGTCAGCGCGCGCTACCTTTGGAGCGAGCGCGAGTTTTTCTACCGCTACGAGGACGTCCCTCCGCACGTCCGCCGGATCGCAGAGCGCGAGCGCCAGAAAGTCGAGCTGGAAACGGCCCGCCGGATCCAGAGCTCGATTTTGCCGGAGCTTCCGCCCGAGCTCAACGGGGTCGAGATGGCCCACGCCTATCTGCCGGCCACCGAGGTCGGCGGGGACTTCTATGACGTCCTGGCGCTCGAGGACGGACGGCTGGCGGTGGCGGTCGGGGACGTGGCGGGCCACGGGGTCTCGAGCGGGCTGGTGATGTCGATGGCCAAGTCCGCCCTGGCGGTCCAGGTGACCTTTGACCCCGAGGTCGAGGCGGTGTTCGCGACCCTCAACCGGATGGTCTACCAGAGCGCCCGCAAGAGGTTGCTGGCGACCCTTTGCTACGCGCTCGTCGACCCGCGAGAGCGACGGCTGGCGTACGCCAGCGCGGGCCATCTGTTTCCCTACCGGATCGACTCGAGTGGAGAGGTCGAGGCACTGGAGTCGATCTCTTACCCGCTCGGCGTGCGAGAGAACTTGAGCGTCCGTGTTCGGAGCTCGCAGCTCGCGCCGGGCGACTCGCTGTTTTTGTTCAGCGACGGAGTGGTCGAGGCCCGCAGGCAGGGGAGCGATGATCTCTACGGCTTCGAGCGCCTGGAAACGAGCCTGTGGCGCCACGGGCGGAGCTCGGTTGGGGCGCTCCGGCAGGGAGTGCTCGACGACCTCGACGAGTTCACCGGCCCGGTGCCACGCGAGGACGATCTAACGCTCCTCGTGCTTCGGCTGCCCTGATACACTGCGCCTTCTTCCGAGCGGCCCCGTCCGCCGCTCGCCCATCCAGGAGGCAGCCGGTGAAGATTCACGAGTATCAGGCCAAGGAGATCCTGCGTCGATACGGGGTCGCGACACCCCGCGGCCGGGTGACTTCGGAGGCCTCCGAGGCCGCCGCTATCTGCGAAGAGTGGGGCGGGCGTTGTGTGGTCAAGGCGCAGATCCACGCCGGTGGGCGCGGCAAGGGGGGCGGCGTCAAGCTCGCCGGCTCGTCACAAGAGGCGGTGGCCGCGGCCGGGGCGATCCTGGGAATGCAGCTGGTGACCAAACAGACCGGGCCGGAGGGTCAGCAGGTTCGCCGGGTGTTGATTGAAGAGGCGCTCGACATCGCTTCGGAGCTCTATCTGAGCGTCCTGCTCGACCGCGAGGTCGGACGGCCGCTGGTGATGGGCTCGGCGGCCGGCGGCATGGACATCGAGGAGGTGGCCGAGAAGACCCCGGAGGCGATCGTCAAACAGTGGATCGACCCGCACCTGGGAATCCAGCCGTTTGAGGCCCGGCGGGTGGCACGCCGCCTCGGTCTCAAGGGAGGAACCGCCAAACAGGCGGCCAAACTGGTGACCGCCTTGGTCAGGGCCTATCTCGATACCGACGCCTCGCTGGTGGAGATCAACCCGCTCCTGGTGACCGGTGAAGGGGATGTGCTGGCACTCGACGCCAAGATGTCATTCGACGACAACGCGCTCTTTCGTCACGCTGACATCGGCGAGATGCGGGACCGCGATGAAGAGGACCCGCTCGAAGTCGAAGCGTCCGAATTCGGTCTCAACTACATCAAGCTCGACGGCGAGATCGGCTGCATGGTCAACGGGGCCGGCCTCGCCATGTCGACCATGGACATCATCAAGCTCTTTGGCTCCGAGCCGGCCAATTTTCTCGACGTCGGCGGCTCGGCCAGCCAAGAGGCGGTCAAGAACGCGTTCCGCCTTCTGGTCTCGGATCCCAATGTCAGGGCGGTGCTTATCAACATCTTTGGCGGCATCGCCCGCACCGACCGGATCGCCGGGGGCGTGGTCGCGGCGATCGAGGAGCTGGGCGAGGTCCGGGTGCCGGTCGTGGTGCGGCTGGAGGGAACCAACGTCGAGCTGGGCCGTCAGATCCTCCACGACGCGGACTTTGATTTCCTCGTCGCCACCCACATGGCCGACGCGGCGGAGAAGGTGGTGGCGGCGGCGCGCGAGGCGGCCTGAGCGACCGAAGCAAACGGCGGAGACAAACTCATGGCGATCTGGGTCAACGACGACACGCGTCTTCTGGTGCAGGGCATCACGGGCAATGAGGGTGAGTTTCACGCGCGGGGCTGCCGCGAGTACGGGACCCGCGTGGTGGCCGGCGTAACCCCGGGCAAGGGCGGCCAGTCGGTCGACGGCATCCCGGTCTTCGACAGCGTCGAGGAGGCCCGGGCCGAGACCGGGTGCAACGCCTCGATGATCTTTGTACCACCGCCCTTTGCCGCCGACGCCGTGATGGAGGCTGCGGCCGCCGGGATCGAGCTTGTGGTGTGCATCACCGAAGGCGTCCCGGTGGCCGACATGATGCGGGTGAAGACATTTCTGCGCGATCACCCCACGCGCCTGATCGGTCCCAACTGTCCTGGTGTCATCTCACCGGGGCTGGCCAAGATCGGGATCATGCCCGGTCACATCCACCGGCAGGGGCGGGTCGGGGTGATCAGCCGCTCGGGGACCCTGACCTATGAAGCGGTGTGGCAACTGACCAACCTGGAGCTGGGGCAGACGACTTGCGTCGGTATCGGCGGTGACCCCATCAATGGCACCAGCTTTATCGATGTGCTGAGCGCCTTCAAGGAAGATCCCGCGACCGAGGCGGTGGTGCTGATCGGCGAGATCGGCGGCATCGCAGAGGAGGAGGCGGCGGCCTGGGTGGCGGAGCACTTCGACCGGCCGGTGGTGGGCTTTATCGCCGGTCGCACCGCCCCGCCGGGCCGCCGCATGGGCCATGCCGGCGCCATCGTCTCCGGGGGCAAGGGCACCGCCGAGGCCAAGATCGAGGCCCTCACCGCGACTGGGATCCGGGTGGCCGAGTCTCCCGCGGAGATCGGCTCGACGGTCGCCAAACTGCTGTAGCTCCATGTTGAAGAACGGGCTGCCCGGGGAGGGTACGCTGGCGCTGATCGGCGGTGGCGAGTTCAGCTTTGGTGACACCGCGCTGGTCGATGGGCTGTGGGAGGAGCGGGCCGAGGAGGGCCCGGTCGGGTTTGTTCCCGCCGCCAGCGGCTCGAGCGAATACGCCGAGCACTTCGCCACCTATCTCGACGCGGCCTTCGAGCGGCGGGTCGAGATGCTGCCGATCTACCGCCAACGAGACGCGCGACGCGGCAAGAACGCGGCCAGGATCGGCGAGTGCGCGGCGGTCTACATCGGCGGCGGGATCGCCGACCAGCTCATCGAAGCCTTTACCGGCTCGCCGGCTCTTGCCGCGCTCGAAGATCGGTTGCGCACGGGTGGAGTCATCGTCGCGATCGCCGCAGCCGCCCAGGCCTTTGGCGCGGTCACCCGGAGCCTGCGTGGAGACCGGATGATCGAGGGCTTTGGCTGGCTCGACAAAACGGCGATCGAAGCCAACTTCGATCCCGCTCACGACCGCCGGCTGCGGCGGCTCCTAGAGGAGCCCGGCATCGACCGGGGGCTGGGCCTGCCCGCGGGCTCGGCACTGTTCTTCCGGCCCGGTGGAGACCCGTCGGCGGTGGGGCCGGTCCTTGAGCTACAAGGACCGGAAGCCGACCTGACACTCGCCCGAGACATCCCACAGGCAACCGTCGAAATGTCCGAGACCACGAGTACCGACACGCCGGGATCCGTTTCGGCGGCGACCGACAGCGATTAAGATTCTCAGCAAAAGAGACAAGGAGACACCGATTCATGCAACAGACCCTGGCGATTCTCAAGCCCGACACCGTTGCCGCGGGCAACAGTGGCAAGGTGCTGGCCCATCTCGAAGCCGAGGGATTCCGGGTGGTGGCGATCCGCAAGCTCCACCTGAGCGAAGCCCAGGCCCAAGCGTTTTATGAAGTGCACCGGGACAAGCCTTTCTATTCGAGCCTGGTGGCGTTTATGACCGAAGGCCCCGTGGTGCCCGTGGCACTCGAGCGGGACGACGCCGTGACCTACCTGCGGGAAGTCATGGGTGCCACCAATCCCGAGGAGGCAGCGCCGGGGACGGTGCGGGCGCTCTACGGCTCATCCATCGAGCGCAACGCCATCCACGGCAGCGACTCGCCCGAGAACGCGGCCATCGAGCTGGCCTTCTTTTTCTCCCGCGCCGACCGCATCGGCTGAGGCACCGTGGCCTACCGGCAGCGACAGCTCGCCCCACTGAGCCGCCTGGCCGAGGATCGACGTGGCCGGATCGGCGGGCGGTTCTGCAAGGTCTGCTGCGGGATCTACCCGCTGCACGCCACCCGCCACGCCGGCAAGCCGATGTTTGGCCGCGACCACGTGCCGTCTCCCTGCAGCCACGAGGGAGACCGTTTCGCCGCAGGCCAGCCCTGGTGGGAACCGGCGGTGGAGGTTCGGCCTCTAGCCTGAGCAGGGGTTGCTACACCATCGCCGCCGAGCTGATCTCGGGGTTTTGGCGTACAAAGTCCACCAGCCGGTCCAGGTAGCTCTCCAAGGGGGGCGCCGAGATGCCGGAGCCCGCGAGATCGCGAGCGGTGTTGGTGTTGGTGTAGTGGGTGGGGTGGACAAAGTAGTCGATCGCCGCCGAGGGGATCTGCATCGTCCGGTAGACCCCCGGTACGTGGTCCAGTGCCGCCTTGGCGGCGAGCCGCGGCAGGGGCACCCGCACGACCTTGCGCCCGGTCTCGCGGGCGACCGCGTCCACCAGGGCGGCGACGGTCAACGGCCGCGGATCGGCGAGCTGGTAGACGCAACCGAGTGACGCCTCGATACCGCTCAAGTAGGCGATGGCGTCGACGACGAAATCGCGCGGCACCAGGTTGACCCGCACGGTCTCGGGGTCACCGACGGTCGGCAGCACCGCGACACCGGGCTGGCGCAGAAGCCAGCGGATGATGAAGTAGGGGCCGTCATATTTCTGAGTTGCCCCGGTCGAGCTGTCGCCGACCACGATGGGCGGCCGGTAGATCGTTGCCGGCAGTCCTTCCGCCATCCGCGCCTGCACTTCGACCTCGGCGAGGAACTTGGTCTCTTCGTAGTAGTTGTTGAACTCCTGGCCCTTGTCGAGATCGTCCTCGGTGTAGATGCCGGCGTAGCGGCCGCTGACATAACAGGTGCTCACATAGTGGAGGCGCTCGAGCGCCGGGCACTCCTGCGCAAAGTCGAGCACATTCTGGGTGCCTTCCAGGTTGACCGCAACGCCGACGTCGCGCTTCACCATCAGGTCGTAGACCGCCGCGAGGTGAAAGATCTCCACAGTGTCGGCCAGCAGGTCGCCGGGGGCCTCGAGCCCCAGATCGGGCAGCGTGATGTCGCCCGAGACCAGCTCGATCCGCCCGGTTACCTCCGGGTGTTGGTTTTCGAGTTGCTCGAGGCGTGCCTGCGCGAGGCCTGAGAATTTGTCTTGCACGATACACACCGCTCGGGCCCCCTCGGCTCTTCCGAGCACGCGGGGCAGAAGCTCCGATCCCAGAAACCCGGGGAAGCCGGTGAACAGGATGGCCGAGCTCAAACTCGACCTCTCCTCGCCGGATCTCGTCGCGCGGCCGTCTCGACATTCGCCATGGGCTGCTAGTCTACGATGAGAAAACCGGCGGAGAACACTGGCAAGGGAGGAGAAGCTGCCGGCACAGAGAGTTCGATTCGAAGGAAGCGGCGGCCTGCTGGCGGCTCGTCTGGAAGGACCCGAGGCCACAGTCCGGGGCATGGCCCTGTTCGCGCATTGCTTTACCTGTTCGAAGGATCTCAAGGCGGTAGTGCGGATCACCCGCGCGTTGGTCGGCGAAGGGTTTGCGGTGCTGCGGTTCGACTTCACCGGGTTGGGGGAGAGCGAAGGGGATTTCGCCGATACCGATTTCTCATCGAACCTCGATGACCTGCTGGCGGCAGCGGACTACCTGCGCCGCGAGCATCGGGCGCCCGACCTGCTGATCGGCCACAGCCTGGGGGGAGCCGCCGTCCTGTCGGTAGCGGCGGAGATCCCCGAAGTCGCGGCGGTGGCGACGCTGGGGGCGCCGAGCGATACCGGTCATCTGCGAGAGCAGATCCTGGAGCGGGCGCCGGAGCTCGAGTCGGAAGGAGAGGCCGAGGTGCGTCTCGCGGGACGGCCGTTCCGGGTGCGGCAGCGGCTGCTCGAAGACCTCGGCAGCCAGAGGTTGCTCGCGCGCGTCGCCACCATGGGACGGCCGTTGTTGATCCTGCATTCGCCCCAGGATCGAGTCGTCGGCATCGACCATGCGCGCAAGATCTACGACGCGGCCCACCACCCCAAGAGCTTTGTCTCGCTCGACGGCGCAGACCATCTGCTGCTCGAGCGCGAGGAGGACGGGCGTTTTGTCGGCCGGTTGCTGGCCGCGTGGGCGAGCCGCTACCTGCCGAAGACAACGGAGACGTCGGTGACGGCCGCGGAAACTGATCTGGAGCCGGGTGAGGTCCGAGTCTCTTCGGGCCCGACGGGCTTTGCCAACCTGGTCGAGGCCGGCCGCCACCGTCTTCCCGCCGACGAGCCGGTGCGCGTCGGCGGCACCGACACCGGTCCCAACCCCTACGACTTCCTGCTGGCCGCGCTCGGAGCTTGCAAGTCGATGACACTGCGGATGTACGCCAACCGCAAGAAGTGGCCGCTCGAGCGCGTCACGGTGACACTGCGCCACGAGAAGATCCACGCCCGGGACTGCGAAGAGTGCACCTCCACCGAGGGCAAGGTGGACCATATCGATGCCGAGTTGGAGGTCGAGGGCCCGCTCTCGGATGAACAGGTCGAACGGCTCCTCGAGATAGCCGACCGTTGCCCGGTCCACCGGACCTTGACCTCGGAGACCGTCATCCACACCGCGTTGAAGAACCGCGCGGCTTCGTCGGATCTGTGAGTCAGACGCGGTAGAGAAGGGCGCTAGGCGGTCGCAGCGTCCCCGGCTACGGTTTCCTCCGGTTTGTTGCCGCCGAGGTCCGCAAACCAGCGCTCGAAGTAGTCCGCGACCCCCTTGCCCTGGACGTACCAGTTGTTCCAGTCCGAGAACTCGGCGCCCTTCTTACCGCCGGGCGCGTACTCGAGCGCCCGCTCACCGATGTGTTGTCCGAGAGCGCGATAGGCCTCGAACTGCCCCTCGTCAAAAAACTGGTCGGCGGTGGATTCGTGGGGGAACTCCGGGTTGTCGGCACGGTACTGCTGGATGATCTCCTCCTCGTCCCCGGA
Source organism: Candidatus Multivoradales bacterium (assembly GCA_965224065.1). GTDB lineage: Bacteria > Acidobacteriota > Thermoanaerobaculia > Multivoradales > JAHEKO01 > JAOTZA01. Next base: position 752,196 of record CBDCYF010000005.1, on the reverse strand, counting down.
GAAGGATGACTTGAGATACAGCAGATATCCGGTCGTGGGCTCGTAACCACCCCCCTTGCCGGTTTTGGGATAGCGGATCGTGCCGAGAGCGAAGTGGTCGCGGCTGCGCCGGTCGTTGACCGGGTCGCGCAGCCGAATAGCCGCAGGGTCGATGTCGATCTGGATCCCGAGATCGATCCGTGCGTACCGGATCAAGGTGGCCAGACTCCCAAAGTAGAGCCTGGGATCGGCCTCGCCGTCGCCCGTGATGATGAACCGGCACCGACGCCGCAGCAGCTCGATCGTCGCCAGATTCTCAATGTGGCCGCCGTCCGAGAGGTTGACCCATTTGGCTTTTTCGTCGAGCAGGCTAAACATTTCGGCGATGAATTTACGGGGTTGGACGCGCCACAGAAAACGGTCCCACAGCCCGCCGCGCTCCAGCCGGGGACGGATGAGCGGCGTTCCCAGAGCGACCTCGCCGCTCTCTACCGCGTCGGTGATCTCGGCGTCGGGGTGAAAGCGGTAGGTGTGATGCTTCTGGCCCGAGTTCGACTCGACATGGATCTGCCGAAAGTCCTCGTCCACCGTGGTCTCGGCGCGGCCGGTGACCTCGCTGTGCAGCCGCTCGCGTGTTCGCATCAGGGTGCTGATACTCGATCCCAGATAGCCGCCACCGGAGACCGTCGACAGGTAGTCGACGTGATCGAAGACCCCGGCTCGATCGAGTGCCTGGAGGATCCCCAGGTTGAGGGTGGCCGAGCGGATCCCGCCCCCCGAGAGACCGAGACCGACGAGTCCATGGTCTGGTGTGGGACCGGGCGACGGATGCGGCCGCCGCACCGAGATGTCTTCGTAGGTGTTTTCCCAGCGTCGCCGGATGTCGAGGAGCTCTCGGCTGAAGACTTCCGGGAAGGACAGGCCGAGGTTCTTGTTGCGCAAACGCGCTCTGACCTTCTGCTTCTGAGCATCGACGATCTTTTGGAGCCGTTCGGCGATCTCCGGGGCGGGCTTTTCACTACCCAGCGCGGTCAGTGACCAGGCCCGGAGCGCTTCGTCTCGCCTTTCGCCCGAGAGTCCCAGGGTACGTTTGGCCTGGGCGGCTTCCAGCCGACCCGGGTTGGGGATCCAGTAGCCTAGACGCACGTTGAGCAGGGTCAGCAGGGCCACCATGGCGCGGGAGGTGCCCTTGCCCATGTTGGGCGCCGCCGCGGCCGCCGAGATCGCCATCGCCGTCGCCAGATCCATCTGCGGGAAGACCTTCTCGAGGTTCTCGCTCAGGCAATAGCCCGTTCGTGCGCCGCCGGTAAACCGCTTGCTGAAGACAAAGAAGTCGCTGTCGCGTTCACGGATCGAGATGTCCTTGCTGTGCTGGAGATTGTGGGCGACGTTGATCAGGTGGTAGGGCGCGGTGGAGAAGGCCTCGTAGAGGCAGATGTCCTGGAGGTCGATGTCTTCCTCGATGTCGACGTCACCGTGGGTGTTTCGGCCCACCAGATAGGCCGATGCCAGCCGGTCGCGGTACAGGCCGTGGACCGAAGTCTGGTTGATGTCGACGGACAGCCAACTGAAGACCCAGACTTCGATCGCGATGGCGATCAGAAACAGCCAGGCCGGTCCGATGCCATGATCGCCGACTCGGAGAAAATGCAGAACCGCGACGAGCGCCAGCGGGATCGCCAGCAGAGTCAGTAGCTTGAAGAGCGTCTTGGACGGTCCCTTCTTCAAGCCGAGGAAAAAAGCGACCAGGACTCCCAGAGCGAGAAGCGCCGGCACGATATGAAGCTTGGCCCAGGGCACCTCGAACCCGTCGCCCTTGTACACGATGAACTCGCTGGCATAGAGGACGATCAGGAGCGGCAGGAGCAGTCCGACCAGCCCGATGAGGGCCATCACCAGCTTGCGCTTGATCAAGCTGGCCTTGTCGCCAAAAATCGACAGGAGCTTACCGGCGCTCGATAGCGCGACCACCGAGGAGCCTCCGGCGATCGAAGCCACCACTCCTCTCCAGGGATCCTCTCGCGCGGCGTGGAACAGGTGGAGCAGCAGGGGTATCGTTTCCAGGACGGCCATCCCCAGAACGGCGATCAGCAGGCCTCCAAAACTGCGCTCGTAGGAATCGCGCAAGCGCACCGAGCTCCCACTGCCGGTCTCCAGGCTCTTTTTGTGGCTGGCGACCTTGAAGAGCCGGGTGACGATCGGAAACAGCAAGTAGTAGAAAAGAGCCAGGGCCGCGACCCAGGGTGTCAGGTAGTAGGGGCCCTTGGTCCCCAGCCGGTCCTGGGCGGCCCACACCCAACTGCCGATCCGCCGCCAGACCGTTGGTTTCTCCAGCACCGGGCGGATCGGCGGGTTGAGATGGTACTGCTGGGCCTGGGTCTCGGAGGTGTTGGTGGGAACGAGCCCGCGGGTCAGGTGGACCCAGTCGGGGCGCTCGCCCCCGGCGGCCTCGGGTGCTTGCTCCGGCCCGGGTGCGATCTGAGCCGTCTCTTCACTTTGATGGCGTCCCGCTTCGAGCTGAGCTTTCCAATTGTCGAGCATCTGGTTGTAAAACAGTCCGAGGAGCAGCGACAGGATGAGGAGCAGCGGCAGAATGGTTAGCAGGTTGACCAGGATCCCGCGCACCAGAATGGCGACGATGCGCATGTAGTCCAGAAAACCCCGCTCGGCCAGGTAGTTGGAGTGATTCCGGACCCAGGTGAGATAGCGGGACTCGTCCGGGCCTTCGATGAGCGGAAAGGGGAAACGTCCGAGCTCTACGTTGATGCGATCCATCATGCCTCCCGTCTGCTCTCCCCTCAGCGGCCATCCGCCGGGCGTCCACTATCTATCCGAGATGTGTAACCAGGTTACCATGCCCTTCTCGGTGGACCGTTCAGCGGGCGTCGAAGAGCAGCTCCACGAACTCGAACCGAAAACTGCCGGGCCCGAGCGCGTCCGAGACCTCCGTCAAAACGAGCCGTCCGGTCCCGGCTCGGGTACCCAGAAACCGGCCCGGGGTGGCATCGCGCAGCGGGTCCTGGACCACCGAGAAGTCGGTCGAATCCGTGGACCGGCGTTGCCGAGCGACGCCACGGGTCCGGCCGTCGGATGGCACGCGCGTGCCAAGCGGATCGACCGCGACCCCCGCGGGATCCACCAAGCGGAAACGCTCGCCCCCGTTGACGATTGGGAACCCCGGCGGCCCTGAGAGCTCTGAGCCGTTGACGTACAGGACCCGGCTGGGGAGCTGTCCCCAAAAGGCCTCGAACTCGGATCGCGTGGCCTGACGCCCGACGACTACGATCGCGCCCGGTTCGAGCGCGGTACCGGCGGGGAAGGCGATCGCGGCCTCGCCCCCGGTTTGCTCGACGCGGAAACCCGCGATCTCGAGCGGAGCGGCCGTTCCAGGGCCCTGGACCCTGCCGAAGAGCACGATCTCCACCGCGCCCGGCTCTCCATCGGTGATGAGGGTGGCGGTGACGCGCCTCGGCTCGCCGTCGTTGGCCGAAGGGGTCCACGAGAACTCGAGCTTCGAGCCGTCGTCGAGCGGTGCGCCGGGGTCCGGGGCCGTCGCGAGGTCGGGAGCGAGCAGACGAAATTCACTCGCGTGGGTTCCGTCCAGGACGACATCCAGGGGGCCGTTTCGCGCGGCCACCAGACCGAAGTCGATCGAGGACGGCTCGATCTCGAGGTCCGGCAGATCGGTCGGTTCAGCCAAACGCAGGAGAAAGTCCCGCACCACCGCCATGTGCTGCATCTGGGGCGCCCCGCTGTCACCGGGCAGCACCGGCGGGAAGCTCTCCGCCAACTCGTCGCGGGTGAAGAGCCGCGAGTCAAAGACCAGACCGAGGGGAAAGAGGAAATCGTCGATCTCGGTGGACACGGCGAGCGCCTCGAGCTCGGCGTCGGCCAGCACCCAGTCATAGGGCTTCCGTCTACGGCTGTTGGTGTCCCCGTCCGGGGGGTCCGCCCCGTCGTGGGGAAACGGACCCAGGATGTCCACCAGCTCACCCAGGGTCGTCACCGCCGGCTCGCGACGGTGGTTGGTGTTGAAGTCTCCACCGATGACCAGATAGTCCTCGTCCGGCACGGGGTGCCTTTTGATGGCCTCGACCAGGGCCCGGGCTTCGCGGCCGCGCACCGAGGCCCGCCGGGTGAGCAGGTGCAGGCTGACCGCCCAGAGGTCGGTATCTCCCGGCAGGTCGATCCGCGCAAAGGCAAAATCGCGGTTGGAGGCCTTCTCGTCGCGCCACTCGCCAGACTCGAGGATCGGCCACCGGCTGATGACCCCGTTGGGAATGGAGTCGTTGCCCGGCTCGCGCACCCAATGGTAGTCGGGACCAAAGACCGCCGACACCCAGCGATCGACCGCATCGAAGTCGTTGGGCCCATTGCGGGTCGCGTTGACGTTGAACTCCTGGATCAGGACGATGTCCGGTCGCAGCGCGCGAAAGATCCGGGTGCCCGGTCCGGGCTCCGGATAGGACTGAAACCGGCCACTCGAGATATTGGCGGCCATGATCCGCAAAGCCACCGGCTCGGCGGCCTCTCCCGGTGGCACGGGCAGGAGTGCGAGCAGCGGAAGCACCACTGCGGCGCGACAGAGACGACTGTGCATGGGCTTTCTGGGCTCATTCTATCGCAAGGCGTCGAGCGTCCCCACCGGCGGACGCTCGGGGTCGTTTGAGTGGACTTTTGTGGCTTTCAGCGCGGTGCGGGTTGAGTTTTTTCCGCTGGCACCGATCCTGCGACACCCCGAATCCCGAGGAGGCGCTATGAAACACATCAGAGAGTTCACCCGGAAGCTTACCCATAGAAGGATGTGGATCCCCGCCGCGGTCCTGACGGCGGTTTTCTGCGCGGGGGCGGAGCCCGCCGAGGCCTCTCGGGGCTGGAGTGTCGGCGGGACCTTCTCGGTCGGTGGGTTCGACTTTGGGATCTTCTACCATCCCGGCTACTACTGGGACGGTGGCCATCGCCATCGAGCCCACGCTTACGGCCACTACTATCGGACCGCCCGGTCGCCGCGCTACCGTGGCCATCGTTGCAACGATTTGTGCTATCGCGATCGAGGATTCGACTATCACCATGCGTCGTGCCCGCTGATCCGCTATCACTTCAGCCGGCACCGCTTCGACCCCCGGATCTATTGGGACTACAGCTACCCGGGCTACCGTGGTTATCGATATCGCGATGGCCACCGTCACTACCGGAACGATCGGCACTACCATCGCCGGGGACGCCATTACCGCCATGACGACCGGTATCGCTACGACCATCGTGGTCACCAGTATCGGGGCCGCCGCCACTACAGCTATGACGATGACAGCGATAGCGATAGCGATAGCGATAGCGATAGTGATCGCCGGTACCGGAACCGGCGCCATCAGAACCGGCGGTACCGGGGTGGAGACGGTGATGGCGATGGCGATGGCGATAGCGACAGCTACCGTCGGGGCCGGCGGGGCTCCCGACGGGACGACTATCGTTCGCGCCGACGTCCCTAGACGGGCGTCCGAATTCGGGCGAGATCGGCGGTGCGTATAATGAGGCCCCGTGAGTTCGTCGAGCTCAACGGGGCCTCGTGTTCTCAGCCGATCCGAACACAACCTGTCGCGGAAGAAGCTTGACGAGAACGCCGTCAAGGTCCTGTATCGTCTTCACCGTTCGGGACACAAGGCTTATCTGGTCGGCGGCGGCGTGCGGGACGTGCTGCTCGGTCGCCGGCCCAAAGACTACGACGTAGCCACCAGCGCTCGGCCGCAGGAGATCCGGCGGCTGTTCCGCAACTCCCGGATCATCGGGCGCCGCTTTCGGCTGGCCCATGTGTACTTCCGCGGCGGCATCGTCGAGGTCTCGACGTTTCGCCGCAACCCGGATCCCGAGGCTCAGCAATCGGGCACCGATGAGCTGCTGATCACCGACGACAACGTCTTTGGCAGCCCCGAGGAGGACGCGTTTCGCCGCGACCTGACCGTCAACGCTCTCTTTTACAACATCGGGGACTATTCGGTCATCGACTACGTCGGCGGGATCGAGGATCTCGAGCGACGGATCATTCGGGTGATCGGAGATCCCGACCTGCGCTTCCGCGAGGACCCGATCCGCATGACGCGAGCGTGCGAGCTGGCGGCCCGGCTCGGGTTCACCATCGAGGCGGACACCCAGGAAGGAATCCGGCGGCAGGCCGGGGAGATCGTCAAGGCCTCGACCGCCCGCCTGACCGAGGAGATCGGGCAACTATTGCGCTGTGGACATTCCGGTACCGCCATCCAGTGGATGCTCGAGCTCGGACTCCTCGACGTGGTCCTGCCCGAGGCCAAGGCGCTGCTCGAGACCGCCACCGAAGACCTGGGGGATTACTCCAAGACGCTCGAGCTGCTCGACCGGCGAGTGCGCCAGAAAAACCCTCTCTCCGAGATCGGTCTGTTCTCGGCGCTGTTGCTGCCGACCGTCCTTCTGGCCCTGGCAAACGACTCCAAACCGGGTAGCGACCCGCTCGGGGTCCGCGGGGCACGCGATAAGATCGGAGCGGCGATCGATCCGTTTTTTCGCCGCTTTGTGCTCGCGCGCCAAAAGGCCGAGCAGGTGGCGCAGACGATCCTGGGCCTCCACCAGATGCGGCGGAGGAGGTGGAAGACCGCCGAGCGGGTGCGTTTCAGCCACCGGCCCTATTTCGACGACGCGCTTTTTCTCTTCGAGACCACCGTCGAAGCCACCGGCCAAGGGCGCGCCGAGCTGGGTCTGTGGCGGAAGGTCGCCCGGGCGCGTCCCAGACGTGAGAAGGGACCGGCCAAGCGCCGGCCGCGCCGCCGCCGGGGCCGCCGTCGGCGCGGTGCGTTGAAGCCTTGAGGACCGAACCGGCGGTGAGATAGGTTTGACGGGTTGAGCAAGACGGGAGAGGTCGAGATTTGTCCTGGCTGGTGAGTTTTTTTCGTTCCGCGATCGGCAAGAAAGCGATCATGGCGCTGACCGGCGTGGCGCTCGCCGGGTTTGTCCTCGGCCACATGGTCGGCAACCTCAAGGTCTATCTGGGCCCCGAGGCCTTCAATCACTACGCCGAATGGCTGCGCGAGGTGGGCACCCCGGCCCTGCCGCACGGCGGCGCCCTGTGGATCGCGCGGCTGGGGTTGCTGGCTGCGGTCGTGCTGCACATCGTCTCCGCCTGGCAGCTCACCCGGCTGAGCCGCGCCGCACGCCCGCACCGCTACCGCTCGCTGGCGACGCAGAGCGCCACCTATTCCTCGCGCACCATGCGGTGGGGGGGCGTCATCCTGGCGCTTTTTATCCTCTATCACCTGGCGCATTTCACCTTTGGTTGGAGTTGGGCTCACCCCGATTTTGTGGCCGGTGACCCGTACCACAACCTGGTGGCCGGCTTTGGCGTCTGGTGGGTCGCGGGTCTCTATATGGTGGCGCAGCTCGCGTTGGGTCTGCACCTCTACCATGGAGTCTGGAGCCTGTTTCAGTCGCTGGGCTGGAATCACCCCCGGTTTAACTCGTGGCGGCGGCGTCTGGCGCTTCTTTTTGCCCTCGTCGTCACCGCGGGCAACCTGTCATTTCCTCTCGCGGTGTTGAGCGGGATCGTGAGCTAGCTCATGCAACTGGATGCCAAGATTCCCTCCGGGCCGTTGCGCGACAAGTGGCGGCGCCACCGCTTTGATCTGCAACTGGTCAACCCGGCCAACAAGCGGCGTTTCGACGTCATCGTCGTGGGGTCGGGGCTGGCCGGCGGCTCGGCCGCGGCGAGCCTTGCCGAGCTCGGGTACCACGTCCGGTGCTTCTGCTATCAGGACAGCCCGCGCCGAGCCCACTCGATCGCCGCCCAGGGCGGCATCAACGCGGCAAAGAACTACCAGAACGACGGCGACAGCGTCTGGCGGCTGTTTTACGACACGGTCAAGGGCGGCGACTTTCGCTCCCGGGAGGCCAACGTCTACCGGCTGGCCGAGGTCAGCGTCAACATCATCGATCAGTGTGTCGCGCAGGGGGTCCCGTTTGCCCGCGAATACGGCGGCCAGCTCGCCAACCGCTCGTTTGGCGGCGCCCAGGTCTCGCGGACGTTCTACGCACGGGGCCAGACCGGCCAGCAGCTTCTGCTGGGCGCCTACCAGGCGCTGGCGCGGCAGATCGCGGCCGGCAAGGTGGAGATGTTTCCCCGCACCGAGATGCTCGATCTGGTGGTCGAGGACGGGCGCGCCCGCGGCATCGTCGCCCGCGACATGGTCACCGGCGAGATCCGCTCGCACTCGGCCGATGCGGTGGTTCTGGCGACGGGTGGCTACTCCAACGTTTTTTATCTGTCGACCAACGCCAAGGGGTGCAACACCACCGCGATCTGGCGCGCCCACCGGCGGGGCGCCCTGTTCGCCAACCCCTGCTATACGCAGATCCACCCGACGTGCATCCCCCAAGCCGGGGACTATCAATCCAAGCTGACGCTGATGAGCGAGTCGCTGCGTAACGACGGCAGGATCTGGGTTCCCAAACAGTCGGGAGACCAGCGCCGCCCGCAGGAGATCCCCGACGAGGAGCGCGACTACTACCTGGAGCGCAAGTATCCGGCGTTTGGAAACCTGGTGCCGCGTGACATCGCCTCGCGCGCCGCCAAAGAGGTGTGCGACGCCGGTTACGGCGTGGCGTCTACCGGGCGTGGCGTCTATCTCGACTTCGCCGACGCGATCGAACGGCTGGGGCGCGATACCATCGCCGACCGCTACGGCAACCTGTTCGAGATGTACGAGCGCATCACCGGAGAAGTTCCCTACGAAGTCCCGATGCAGATCTATCCCGCTCCCCACTACACCATGGGCGGGCTATGGGTGGACTATCACCTGATGAGCACCCTCGACGGTCTGTTTGTCGTCGGTGAGGCCAACTTCTCGGACCACGGCGCCAATCGGCTGGGAGCGAGCGCGCTGATGCAGGGTCTGGCGGACGGCTATTTTGTGCTGCCTTACACCATCGGCGACTACCTGTCGCGGCACATGGGTGAGAAAAAGCCCGACCCCGAATCGTCGGTTTTTCGATCCGTTGAGTCCGAGGTCGGCGAGCGGATCGAGCGACTGCTGTCGGTCGGGGGCAATCGCACGGTCGATTCGTTTCACCGCGAGCTGGGGTCGATCTGCTGGGACTTCTGCGGCATGTCGCGGCAGGAGGACGGCTTGCGCGACGCCATCGGCAAGATTCGGGCGTTGCGTGAGAGCTACTGGCAGAACGTTCGGGTGCCGGGCACGGGACAGGAGCTCAACCAGTCGCTCGAAAAGGCCGGGCGGGTGGCGGACTTCTTCGAACTCGCCGAGCTGATGTGTCTGGACGCGGTCGAGCGCCGGGAATCCTGCGGCACGCATTTCCGCCTCGAGCACCAGACCCCCGAAGGCGAGGCGCTGCGCAACGACGAGGACTTCACCTATGTGGCGGCCTGGGAGTTCGCCGGCGAGGAGAGCGCTCCGGTGATGCACAAGGAAGAGCTCGAATTCGAGAACGTCCACCTCGCCCAACGAAGCTACAAGTAGAGGAGCGCGAATCGTGAGACTCACACTTCACATCTGGCGACAGAGCGCGGCCGACGCCGAAGGGGCGTTCCGGCGCTATGTGATGGACGAAGTGTCGGAGCACATGTCGTTTCTCGAGATGCTGGACGTGCTCAACGAGTCCCTGATCGAGAACGGCGAGGAGCCGGTGGCGTTCGACCATGACTGCCGGGAAGGGATCTGCGGCTCCTGCGGGATGATGATCAACGGCGCCGCTCACGGGCCCTTTCCCGGCACCGCCACCTGTCAGCTCCACATGCGCAAGTTCAAGGAGGGCGACGAGCTGTGGATCGAGCCCTTTCGCGCCGCCGCCTTCCCGGTGATCCGCGATCTGGTGGTCAACCGGGGCGCCTTCGATCGCATCATCGAGGCCGGCGGTTTTATCTCGGTCAACACAGGCAGCGCCCCCGAGGCGAATTTGATCGCGGTGCCCAAGCCGCAGTCCGACCGGGCGATGGACGCCGCCGAGTGCATCGGCTGCGGGGCCTGTGTCGCTCAGTGCCCCAACGGGGCGGCGCAGCTCTTTACGTCGGCCAAGATCTCCCACCTCGGCAGCCTGCCTCAGGGGCAACCGGAGCGCTCCCGGCGCGCCGCTCGCATGGTCGAGGCCATGGAGAGTGCCTTTGGGAGCTGTAGCAACTTCACCGAGTGCGAGGCGGTCTGCCCCAAGGGGATCTCGGTCGATTTCATCGCGCAGATGAACCGCGACTACCTCCGGTCCAGATTCTCGCGCTAGCGGGAGATCCACCAGCGGAAAATCCGCTAGCGAAAGAATCGAAAGTACCGCGCGAACAGTTTTTTGGCGGTGGGAGTCAGCTTGCGCCGCTGCCAGGCGTCGCCGGCCTTTTTGATCACCTCGGCCTGGGTAGGGTAGGGATGGATGGTCGAGGCCAGCTTGCCCAGGCCCAGTTTGTGGGTCACCGCCAGGGCGAGCTCGCCGATCATGTCGCCGGCGTGGTCGGCGACCAGGGTGGCGCCGACGATCTCGTCCTTGCCCTTGCGAACATGGACTCGTAAGAAGCCGTCGGTCGATCCCTCGAGCAGCGAGCGGTCGACGTCCTCGAGCGGCAGGGTCAACGTCTCGACCTCGATCCCCGCCTTCTCGGCGTCTTCGGCGTACAGACCGACGTGGGCGATCTCCGGGTCGGTGTAGGTGCACCACGGCACCACCAGATCGCTGGCCTTTTTGCGGCCGAAGAACAGCGAGTTCTGGATGGCGATCCGCGCCAGCGCGTCCGCCATGTGGGTGAACTTGTAGCGCGAGGCGACGTCCCCTACCGCGTAGATTCTCGAATTGCTGGTGCGGAGACGGTCGTCGACCTCGATGCCATGCCGGGTCGCGGTGACGCCGGCGGCTTCGAGCCCCAGGCCCTCGGTGTTGGGCACCCGGCCGACCGCGAGCAGCAGATGGTCGACGGTGATCCGGCTCGCTTCACCGTCCTTTTCGAGCTCGAGCACGGTCTCGGCGCCGCGTCGTTCGACGTTGCCGATGTTGACCGCGAGCTGGAGATCGACGCCGTCCTCGACGAGTGCCTGCTGGATGATCCGTGCTGCGTCGGTGTCCTCACGGATCAGCACCTGCGGGGCGATGTCGAAGAGCGACACCCGGCTGCCAAACCGCGCAAAGGACTGCGCCAGCTCGCAGCCGATGGGGCCGGCCCCGATGATCCCCAACCGGCCCGGTAGCTCGGTCAGGGTGAATACGGTCTCGTTGGTGAGCGGCTCGGACTCGGCAAGGCCGGGAATCGGCAGCATCATCGGCCGGGCGCCGGTGGCGATGACCGCACGCCGAAAGGTGAGCCTTGCGCCGGCCACCTCGACCGCGTCGGCGGCGACGAATTTTCCTTCGCCGATAAAGACGTCGACACCCAGGTCGCGAAACCTGTGCGCGCCGTCGTGGTGGCTGATCTTGGCCCGCAAACGGCGCATCCGCTCCATGACCTTTGCAAAGTCGCCATCGCCATCGCTATCAACCCGCGGTCCGGAGAACGCCTCGGCGGCGCGGCGGGCGCCATGCCAGGCCCGGGACGCGCTGATCAGGGCCTTGGAGGGCACGCAGCCGTAGTTGAGGCAGTCGCCACCGAGGAACCGCCGCTCGACGAGAGCGACCCGGGCCCCGAGTCCTGCGGCTCCTGCGGCGCTCACCAGCCCCGCCGTTCCGCCCCCGACGACCACGAGATGGTAGCGGTCCGCCGGCCGGGGATTGACCCAATCGGTGGGGTGGACTTGCCCGAGCAGCTCGCGGTTGTGTCGGTCGAGGGGCTCCAGCAGCTCGGCCAACTCGCCGTCCAGATTCGGGACCGGATCGAGGTCGTCGGTTTCAGACATCGGAGCTCTCCTCGGAGATTTCCTGGGTGATTTCTTGGGCAATTTCTTGCTTTGGGGGAGTGTCCGCGGCCGGTACCTCGCCGCCCAGGGCGCGCCGGGCGATCCGGGCGACGATGGTGGTCACCGCCAGAGTGGCGGCGAGACCGAGCCCCAGGACGACCCAATAGCCGGTGTCGCGCTCGATTGCGGCGCCCCCGGCGACCGCCGCCAGGCTGCCCAGCGCCTTGCCGTAGTACACGTATAGAAACGTCCCGGGGATCATTCCCAGGCAGGCCACGGCATAGTCCGCCAGGCGCACGCGGGTCAGCCCCAGCGCATAGTTGAGCAAGTTGAACGGAAAGACCGGCGACAGCCTCAGCAGAAAGACGATCTTGCGCCCCTGGGCGGCGACGGCGCGGTCGATCGAGGCAAAACGGGGCCGGTTCGCCAGACGCCGCTCGATCGCCCCACGGGCCAGATAGCGGGCGATCAGAAAGGCGGCGATGGCGCCGATCGAGGAGCCGAAGAAGACGTAGACCGTGCCCCGCACCAACCCGAAGATGGCACCGGCGGCCAGGGTCAGCAGCGATCCCGGGGCAAACGCCACCGTGGCAGCCGCGTATCCGAGGACAAAGACCACCGGTCCCCAGAAGCCCAGGCCCTCGACCCACTCGGCGAACCGCGGGACATATCCGCCCAGCGCTCGTCCCGCCCAGACCAGGAGCCCGAGGGCCACGAGCAGCGCCACCGCCCGGAGAATTTTGCCCGTAGCAGTTGTCTTGCGATCGGAGCTCATACGGATCGGCAATCGAGCCGGAATAGCCCGGCTGTCACCACGCCAACTTACGAGCCTGCCGGTCTTGTGGTTCTGTGTCGGTGGCTGCCGCGGCTGCCGCGGCTAACGCGGCTAGGCGGCGGTCCACAGTGCGGCGGCCAGCAGCACGCCGCTGACCCCGATCAGCATACCTGCGACCGCCCCCAGGTTGCCCCAGATCGTGCCGTATTTGGCTGTCTTGCCGAGGATCAACAGGCTGGCGCTGGCGACCGCGAGCTGGGCGAGAACCAGGGCCAGCGTGAACCCCCCCGATAGCGAGGTGCCGGGCTGCTTGGAGCCGGCGGCCGCCAGGTTGACCCCGGCCAGCACCAGGGCGGCGACGAGCGCGGCGAGCGCCGCGAAATCCCACGATCTCGGCTTCTTGATCTCGAGCTTGAGAAAGGGCAAGCGAAAGACATCTTCGGCCACGGCGTGTTCTCCTGCGAAAGACTTCGAATCGATCCGGGAGCGACTCGAAACGGGATTCGGAACCCGAGAAGAGTAGCACATCGCGGCGGCGGATCGGGCCATATCGGCTGCTTGCGCGTCGCTTCCAGTGATCCATGAATTTTGACGGTTAGACACTTTTTACGGCTCATTTTGCCAAAAATCGCTTGATTTTTGTCCGAGTGTTCGCTAATTTTCGCCAAATCGACAAGAAAAGGAGAACACTTTGCCAAGCCGAGCCGAGATACAGAAGATCGTCAACCGCGAGAAGGTCCGCTTTCTGCGCCTCCAGTTCACCGACCTGCTGGGGACGCTCAAGAACGTCGAGGTGCCCAAGAGCCAGTTCGGCAAGGCGCTCGACGGCCAGATCGCCTTTGACGGCTCGTCGATCGAGGGGTTTGTTCGCATCGAGGAGTCGGACATGCTGTTGGTCCCGGACCTCGACACGTTCCAGGTCAACCCCTGGACCAGCAGCGACGGCTCGCGGGTGGCGCGGCTGATCTGCGACATCTACCGGCCGGATGGCTCGCCCTTTGCCGGTTGTCCGCGCTTGGCTCTCAAACGCCAGGTCGAGAAGGCCGCCGAAAAGGGATACAGCATGGTGGTCGGCCCCGAGGCCGAGTTCTTCCTTTTTCAGAAGGACGCCGGCGGGGAGACGCTTCTCGACACCCACGACGTCGGCGGATATTTCGACTTGACCCCGGTCGACAAGGGTGAGAAATGTCGCCGTGACATCGTGATGGTGCTCGAGTCGATGGGCTTCGAGGTCGAGGCGGCGCACCACGAGGTCGCCCCGGGCCAGCACGAGATCGACTTCAAGTACGCCGAGGCGGTGGCTTGCGCCGACAATGTGGCGACGTTCCGCTTTGTGGTCAAGAAAGTGGCGCTTGACGAAGGGCTGCACGCGACGTTTATGCCCAAGCCGCTGGTCGGGGTCAACGGCTCCGGGATGCACTGCAATCAGAGCCTGTTCTCCCGTCAGGGAAAGAACGCGTTTTTCGCCAAGACCGCCGAGTGGCAGCTCAGCAAGGTCGCGCTGGGCTATATCGGCGGCGTTCTCAAGCACGCCAAGGCCTTTGTCGCGGTCACCAACCCGCTGGTCAACTCCTACAAACGGCTGGTCCCCGGCTATGAGGCGCCCACCAACATCGCCTGGTCGGAGAAGAACCGCAGCCCCCTGGTGCGCGTGCCGGCGAAACGAGGCATGTCGACCCGCTGCGAGGTCCGGATGCCGGACCCGGCTTGCAATCCCTATCTCGCCTACGCCGTGATGCTGGCCGCCGGTTTGGACGGCGTCCGGAACAAGATCGATCCCGGGCCGCCGGTGGACAAGAACATCTTTGCCATGAGCCAGCGCGAAAAGAAACGCCGCAAGATCGAGGAGCTACCGGGCAGTCTCTCCGCCGCCCTCGACAATCTGGAAAAAGACAAGGTGATTTGCGACGCCCTGGGCAAGCACATCACCGAGCACTTTCTGCTCGCCAAACGGGCCGAATGGGCCGAGTACCAGAGCCATGTGCATCCGTGGGAGCAGGAGCGATATCTGAGCGCTTATTAGGTGGCCCAGCGGTATCTCGCGGAGATCGGCCGGCATCTCGAGCGATCCTCGCTTAGCGCGTCCTCAACGTACTCGAGTACGCTTGCGGCGCGCCTCGCTGCGGGTCGCCCGACCTGCCGGCCGCTTTCCACGATCTACTCGCTGGGTGTTGCTCCCAAGGCGCGGACGCTCCCTCGCCTAGCCGGGTTGGTGCTCGGGTCTCAACAGGTCGAGTGCGGTCTTGACCGGGGTGAAGGTCTCCGCGGGCACTTCCACAAATACGGTGCTCCATCCGGCCATGGCGCCGTTCCAGAGGCCCGGGCGCTCGAGCACTCGGATCTCGCGGTCGCCCTCCCGCTTGACCGAGATCATCGAGGCCTCGGGGTCGACATAGCGGTCGAGTGAATAGGCGTTGCCGTGGCGGTCGCGCAAGGCGCAGACCAAATCGACCGGGTTGAAGTGCGTGGCCGCTTCCCAGATCCGGCGCTGCTCCGGATCGGAGGTGTCGACCTGGGACGCTTCGACGATCTGGGGCATTACCATGTTTTCCGGGCCGGCGACCCAAAACGGTCCGCCGCCGGGCTCGCCCTGATTTCTCACCACTCCGACGACCCGCAGCGGCCGATCCAGGCGTTCGATGAGCCAACGTCTGTGCGCCTCCGCACTCCGGTTGCCGGTGGCCGGCTCGGTGGCCCCGAGCGTGCCGCCGACGAACGCAGCCGCGCGCTCGACGGTCTCGTCTTCGGTGCCGTTCCGTTCGAGCGCCTTCAAGAGCTCCCAACTCGTTTTCTGCAGTCGAAGGAGGTAACCTGCCAGTCGCCGCTTCCAAGCTCCGTTCTCGCCGTGCCGCTCGTGGCGGGCGATGTTGTCGATGTTCTTGACGAAGACCACGTCGTCCCCGGTCTGCTCGAGGTTGCCGATCAAGGCGCCGTGCCCGGCGGGACGGAACACCAGGCGGCCGTCGGCCGTCCGGGCGGGCGCGCCGTCACCGCCGAGGGCCAGCGTGTCGGTCGAGGACCCCTGGGTGGAGAAGTCGACTTCGAAGCCCTCGCCCTCGCCCGCCAGCCGCGCCGTCAGCTCGCGCGCCGCCGCCTCGAACGCCGCCCGATGCGCGGGTGACACCGTGAAGTGCATCCGATGCGGCCCGCCGGACGGCCCGAGATGGTGGGTGGCTTCGTAGAAATGCTCGGCCAGAGCCGTCCTACACCCGTCGGCGTAGGCGTGAAAGGGCAATAGCCCCTTGGGACGGTTTCCCAGATCGGCTCCGGCGGAGGTCAGCAGGAAGCGAGCGACCTCGCGCGGGTCGCGTTGGCCTGTCTCCGGGTAGGCCCCGGAAGACGGATCGTCTACGAAAGGCATCCGATCGAGATGGTCGAGAAACCGGCGGATCTCCGTGGTCGGGGTGACTCCCCGAGCGTCCAGCAACGGTTGTAGAAACGCGAACATTCGGGTCGCGGCGCCGGAAGCCGGCACAAATTTGAGCAGCCTGCCGGCTTTGGCCGCCTGCTCCCACTCGCGCTCCAAATCGTTCCAATCCTCGGGCGCAAGCCGAACGACCCCGTCTTCCAGCCGGCAGGGACGGTCAAGCCGGGCCGATGCCACTCCCTTGGCGAGCAGGGAGAGCTGGCGCTCGATCTCCGCCATCGCGATGCCCCGGCCGGCGATCTCGGCGCGGTCGGCGGCTGTCGGGAACTCGGACACGTTGGTCGTGGGGCCGGCGGGGCGACGCGCGTCAGCGCGGGGCGAGTATATCGGCGCGAACGGCGTCATCCGGCTACAATCCGCGGCGGGATGAAGGGTCGCCGTTCACACGTCACCGGGCCGGGTCCCCCTGTCCCCGGTTGCGGCCGCAGGAGCGCGAGCTTCGCCCTATGAGTGTCTTGCAGGCCGCGATCCTGGGTTGCATTCAGGGGATCACGGAGTTTTTGCCGATCAGCTCATCGGCGCATCTGGTGTTGACCTCCTATGTCCTGGGCTGGCGGGACGAGGGCCTGGCCTTCGATACCGTGGCCCACATCGGTACCCTGGTCTCGCTGATGCTCTTTTTTCGCGACGACTTGCGCGGGGTGGCCCGCGGGCTCATGGGGCGGGGCGAGCCCGGAGATCGGTCGGATCTCGGTTGGATCCTGCTGGCCGCCACGGTGCCGGTCGCCGCGGCCGGCTGGTGGTTCGAGCCGCAGATCGCCACCACGGCTCGCTGGCCCGTTCTCATCGCCTGGACCTCGATCGTGTTCGGGTTGTTGCTGTGGTGGGCGGACCGCCGCTCGCCGGACGGGCTCGGCCTGGCCGATCTCGGCTGGCGCGCCGGGCTGCTGATCGGTCTGGCGCAGGCGCTGGCGCTGATTCCCGGTGTGTCGCGCTCGGGTGTCACGCTCACCGCGGCCCTGGCCCTGGGCTTTGCGCGCGTGCCCGCGGCGAGATTTTCTTTTCTTCTCGCCATCCCACTGGGACTCGTGGTCGCGGTCAAGCAGCTTTTGGATCTGGGCGAGGCGGCGCTCGAAAACGGTTATCTGATGCTGGCCGTCGGGTTTGTGACGTCGGCGGTCTCCTCTTATCTGACCATCGGTTGGCTTCTCTCGTGGGTCCGGCGCCAGAGCCTGGTGCCCTTTGCGATCTACCGGATTCTCTTGGGAATCGCCATACTGGTGCTGGTCATGATCGGTGCGCGACCAAGTTGAGCAAGACCGTGGGTTCGTCGAGCGCGCGCTCGAGGGGGATCCGGACGGGTTTCGCGCGCTTGTCGAGCGCTATCAGAGACCGGTGTTCTCCGTCATTCTCCGCCTGGTACGCGATCGGGCGACGGCGGAGGATCTGGCGCAGGAGTCCTTTATCAAGGCCTTCCGCGCGCTGGCGACTTTTGACCGCAACCGCAAGTTCTCGAGCTGGCTTTTCAGCATCGCGCACAACACCGCCATCGATCATTTGCGGAAGCGTGTGGTCGATACCGTGCCGCTGGAGGTCGACGACGACCGGCAAGACCCGATCGACATCCTGGCGGCGGCACCGCTGGACAACCCGGAGGGAGCGGCCTTGCGACGCGACCTCACCCGGTGTTTCGAGGAGGCGCTTGCGGAGCTGCGCCCTGAGTACGCAGAAGTGCTGACGCTCAGGTTCCAGGAGGGCCTGGCGTACGAAGAGATCGCCGAGGTCATCGGCCTGCCCCTCGGGACCGTCAAGACCCACATTTACCGCGCCCGGCGGCAGTTGGCCACCCGCCTGCGGGCGATGGGGTTTGGCCCACAGGGGAAAATTGACTGAAGTAACCGCTGCCGTAAGAGAAGCCGGCTGCGAAACAATGGTCAGGAACGGCTCGTAACGCTTTTTGAGAGGAGAGATCGGGTGAACTGGAGACTCAAAAAGGCCCTGAAAGGCTGGCTCGCTGCGGAGGCCGAAGGCCGAACGCAAGAGGCCGAGCGGCGTCTGACCGCCGCCTTTCGTGCCCGCTCCGCCGAATCACCGGCGCCCGATTTTGTCGCCCGGACGATGGCCCGGCTCTCCCCCGCCTGGTCGGCGGTCCGTCAGACCGAGGCGCCGGTATCGCCCTTTCTGGAATGGGCTTTCAAGGTGGGCGCAGCCGCGGCGCTCCTGCTGGCGGCGATCTCGGTCTTTCTTCTGGGGGGCATGGCGAGCGCGTTTGTCCGCAGCGGCGGCGGCGAGCACGCGGTGGGCTGGGGGATCGGTCTGCTGACCGCGGCTTCCCAACAGGTCGCCCGCAGCCTCGCTTTTTGGGACGGTGTCAACCGGGTGGCCGGCGCCGTCGCCTCGGCATTGGTCAATCCGTCGTCCTTGACCGCGTTGGTGGCGGGGTTGTTGGTGAGCCTCACGGCCTTTGGCCTGTTAACCCGACTCGTAGCTTCTGAGGGGAGCGTGAATCATGTATAGCGACTCGAGCAAATCCCATCGATACCGCGGCCGTTGGCGAGTGGCCGTCTGTTCCGCATTGGTTCTCGCCGCGCTGGTGTCGGCGACAGCGGCCCGTGCCCAGGACGAGTCGATCGAGACCCTGCTAGCCGGGATCTCCGACGACTTCCGGGTGCTGGTGCTCCGCGACACCGTGGTGCTCGAGCCGCTGGCGGGCGAGGGCGAAGTGTCTACGATCGAGTTGAACGGTGGCGAGATCTTTCTCGACGGGGTCGCGGTCTCGGGTGACGAACTGGAGGCTCGTTTGGGCGACTCCAGTTCGTCCGTTCGCGCCCTGGCGGAGCTGGAAATGGCGGAGCTGCGCGCTCTGCTCGACGGAGACGCCGAGCAATCCGAGCAATCCGAGCAGGGGACGACCGAACCCGAGTCCGGTGCCGATGCCGAGGAGCTCGAAGAGGCGGAGCGATCCGAGCGGAGAGAGCGATCGCGTTCGCGTCGCGAACGCGCCGACAACCGCGTGGTCGTGGCCTCGTCGCTGATCGTCGAAGAAGACGAGGTCTCGCGCGACGCGGTGGTCTTTGGAGGCCGTCTGGAAGTGCGCGGACGTGTGATCGGCGACGCCGCGGTTATCGGCGGATCGGCGGAGATCAGCGGTGAGATCGGTGGCGATCTGGCGGTGATCGGCGGATCGGTCGAGCTCGAAGACGGCGCGGAGGTGCAAGGCGACGTGGTGAGCGTCGGCGGCTCGGTGGACCGGGCCGACGGCGCCGAGGTGCTGGGTCAGGTGGTGCAGGTTCCGTTCGACGCCGGGATCAGCTTTGGGAGCTGGGACTGGGATTGGGACAGCGACGATGAGACCGATCAAACGCATAGCTTTCGCATTCGCAAGCCCTGGGCGCAGCACTCCCCGTTTGGGCACGCCTTGGAGGTGGGTTGGAGCCTCCTGGCGCTCGGGCTTTTCGCGCTGCTGGCTTGCCTGGTGCTGTTGCTGGCGCGCAACCCGGTCGAACGAGTCGGCGCAAAAGCCGTTGCCGAACCCTGGAAGTCGGGACTCGTCGGTCTGCTGGCACAGATCCTGTTCGTGCCTTTGCTGGTGATGGTCTGCTTGATTCTGCTGATCTCGGTGATCGGGATCCCGCTGCTGATTCTGGTTCCGTTCTTTGTTCTGGGAGTCGTTCTGGCGGCTTTTCTCGGATATACCGCGGTGGCGTACCGCTTGGGCAACTGGCTGGAGGAGCGCTTTGGGTGGAGCCTGGGCAGCCCCTACCTGGTTCTTTTGCTCGGCATCGGACTGCTGCATATTTGGTCGCTGATCGCCGAGGTGCTCGACTTCGGGTGGGGTCCGCTGTCGTTCTTCGCCGCGATGTTCGCGCTCTTCGGGTGCCTGCTCGGCTACCTGGCGTGGACGGTGGGCCTCGGAGCGGCGATCCTCAGCCGGTTTGGGACCCGCCCCGGCGGCGAGCCGGCGGCAGCGCTGGCCGCGGGGACGCCGCCGCCACCTCCTGGCGGAGACGCGCCGGCCGGTGGAGTTGCGCCGGCCGATTGGGAAGCGGATTTCGGCTCGGAGCCGGAGGTGGTAGAACCCGCGGAAGCGCCGGACGAGCCGGATTCCGACTCCTGACCGTCGCGGGCGGGGGCAAGCCCCGCCCCTACATGTGCCAGCCGGCCACACCCGCCCCTATGTGCACTGAAGCGGTCGGTTTTACCGTGCCTTGCCACTCCCGTCGTGGGGGCCGGGCTTGTCCCGGCCCTACGGCTCACGAACCGGTTCGTCTTCTTCTTGTGGGGGAGGCCCTTGCGCCCTCCCGGGCGGAGGCAAGCCCCGCCCCTACACGTGCCACCCGGCCACACCCGTCCCTACCCGTACTGAAGCGGCCCGCGCCCCTGCCGGCCGTCCGGTCACTTGAGTTCCCTCAGCCGGTCCTTGAGCCCGCTGAGCCTCTCCCGCTGCTCCTGGTTTCTCAGTGCCAGGTCCAGCGCGCGGGAATCCCCGAGCAAAATCATCAGGTCGCGGGCGCGGGTCACGGCGGTGTAGAGCAGGTTGCGCTGCAGCATCACAAAGTGCTGGGTGTGCAGCGGCAGCACGACACAGCGGTACTCGGAGCCCTGCGACTTGTGCACTGTGGTGGCATAGGCCAGGGTGAGCTCGTCGACATCGGAGGTTCGGTATTCGACCAACCGATCGTCAAAGGAGACGATCAGCCTGCGGTCCTCCCGGTGGCTCGAGCGAACCCGGCCGATGTCGCCGTTGAAGACCTCCAGGTCGTAGTTGTTGCGCACCTGCATCACCCGGTCACCGGTGCGCAGCCGGCCGCTCTCGCTGGTCGGACGTCCGTCGGGGTTGAGCAGCGCCTGCAGCTCCCGGTTGAGGTTCTCGGTGCCCAGCAGCCCGCGCCGCATCGGGGTCAACACCTGGATGTCGTTGGCGGGATCCAGCTCGAAGCTGTTGGGAATTCGCTCGCCGACGAGATGGAGCAGAGTGTCCAGGATCTCCTGCGGCTCGCCGCGGCGAATAAAGAAGAAATCCGAATCGCGGGCGTCTGCCGTCAGGGGCCGCTCGCCGCGGTGGATACGGTGGGCGTTCAATACGATACGGCTGGCCTCGGCCTGGCGAAAAACCTCTTCGAGCCGCACGACGCTGACCGCCCCGGAGTCGATCAGGTCGCCCAGCACCTGGCCGGGACCGACCGACGGAAGCTGATCTACGTCCCCCACCAGGACCAGCCGGCTGCCATCCGCCAGGGCCTCGAAAAGCGATCGGGCGAGCTCGACGTCGAGCATCGATGCCTCGTCGATGACCACCAAGTCGGCTTCCAACGGACGGCCGCGGTGACGGCGGAAGCCTCCCAGGCGCGGGTCGTATTCCAGTAGGCGGTGGACGGTCTTGACCTCGGCGCCGGTCGATTCCTGCAGGCGCTTGGCGGCCCGCCCGGTCGGCGCGGCGAGCAGGACCCGCTGCCGTTTGCGCGCCAGGATCGCCACGACTCCGTCGACCAGAGTCGTTTTGCCGGTCCCCGGCCCGCCGGTGATGACGAGCAGATTGTGCGACAGGGCGAGTTCGATAGCGTGCCGCTGAACGGGGGCCAGTCGGACCCGTTCGCGCTGTTCGAACCAGGCCAGGGCCTTCTCGACATCGATCTCTACAGAATGCCCGCGAGCGGTCCGGAGCCGGCCGATATCGCTGGCGATCGAGACCTCGGCGGCGTGGAGGTCGGCGAGATAGAGCCGGCTGCCGCGCGGGTCTCCGGTCTCGCGACGCAACCGGCCACGCTCGGTCAGCGCGCCGATCGCCTTTTCGATCCGCGCCGGCTCCAGGGTCAGGATCTCGGCCGCGGCGTCCACCAAGGTCTGCTGGTACTGAAACAGGTGCCCGCGGGTGGCCGCCTGGCGCATGGCGTACAGGACCCCGGCGGCGGCACGCTCCTCGGAGTCGTTTGCCAGGCCAAGGCTCTCGGCGATCCGATCGGCGGCCGCGAACCCGATCCCCGAGATGTCTTCGGCCAGCCGAAAGGGGTCTTTTTTGACCACGGCAACGGCTCGGTCGTCGTATTTCTTGAGGATCTTGGTAGCGAACCGCGTCGAGATCCCGTGACTCTGGAGAAAGACCATGACGTCGCGCACCGCGCGCTGTGTCCGCCAGGCCTCGGCGATCCGCGCGCGCCGTTTGGGTCCGATGCCGGGGATCTCCGACAGCCGCTCCGGCTCGCGATCGAGGATCCGCAGCGTGTCGTCGCCAAAGCGGGCCACCAGGCGCTTGGCCATGACCTTGCCGATCCCGGGTAAAAGCCCCGAGCCCAGATAGCGTTGGATTCCCTCGATCGTCTTGGGCTCGATCGGCAGAAACGAATCGGCCTGAAACTGGCGCCCGTACTTGCGGTCGGTGACCCAGGCGCCGGTGAGCCGGAGGTTCTCGCCCACGGAAATCCCGGGCAACCGCCCCACGACCACCGTAGAGCCACCCTTGGCGGTCGTCAGTCTCAGGACGCTCCAGCCGTTTTCGGGATTTTCGTAAGTCACCCGTTCGACCGTCCCCTCGAGGGTGGTCGAGTCCTCGTTCTGAAGCCCTGGAATCCGCATACTGACCGCAGGCGACTATGCCACAATGGCGCGGTCATGAAGGAGCGTTCATGAGCAGCCGCGTGCTGGTGATCGACGACGAGACCGGCTCGCGCGAATCGATGGCGATCGCGCTCGAAAAAGCCGGTTGGGACGTCAAGACGTTTGACGACGCGCGCAAGGCGCTCGGCTATCTCGAGGAGAGTGACGGCGTCTCGCTGGCGGTGTGCGATCTTCGGATGCCGGAGATGGACGGTCTGGCCTTTCTCCAGGAAATCCGTGGCCGCGGTCTCGATCTGCGGGTGGTGCTGGTGACCGGTTACGGCTCGATCGAATCGGCGGTCGAGGCCATGCGAGTAGGGGCCGACGACTATCTCACCAAGCCGGTCGATCTCTACGAGCTGCGTCAGCGGGTTACGACCCTGCTCGAGAACCGCGATCTCAAGCAGGAAGTCTCGAATCTGCGCGAGATGCTCGACAAGCGCTATGGATTCGAGAGCATCCTCGGCAAGTCCGGGCCGATGGAGCGCCTCTTCGAGCAGATGCGGCTGGTCGCGCCGACCCGTTCAAGCGTTCTGATCGTCGGCGAGAGCGGTACCGGCAAGGAGCTGGTGGCCAACGCCATCCACCACGCCAGCCCGCGCAGCGACGAGCGTTTTCTGGCCATCAACTGCGGCGCGATCCCGTCCGACATCCTGGAAAGCGAGCTTTTTGGACACGAGAAGGGCGCCTTTACCGGCGCCGTGGCGCGCAAGATCGGTAAGTTCGAGGTCGCGCACCAAGGGACCCTCTTTCTCGACGAGATCAGCGAGCTCTACCCCGAGCTTCAGGTCAAGCTGCTGCGAGTGCTCGAAGAGCGACAGATCATGCGGGTCGGCGGCAGCGAGCTGATCGATGTCGATTTTCGTCTCATCGCGGCCACCAACAAGGACCTCGAGAACGAGGTCACCGAGGAGCGGTTCCGCGAAGATCTCTACTATCGCCTCAAGGTGGTTACGCTGACGGTGCCACCGCTCAGATCCCGGCAAGGGGACCTCGCCATCCTCGCCGAGGCTTTCTTGAAGCGGTTCTGCGACGAGCACGGGCGCTCGCCCAAGCGTCTTTCGGCCGAGGCCCTGAGCGCGCTCAGCGAGTACCCGTGGCCCGGAAACGTCCGCGAGCTCAAGAATGTGCTCGAGTCGATCGTGGTCTTTCACGAAGGCGAGGAGATCGGTGTCGACGACTTGCCGCGCGAGGTCCGGCAGGGACGCAGCGTTGTCGCCGTCGGCGGACCGGTGCAGAATCTGGGCGGTGACCCCCGGACCATGGCCGAGATCGAGCGGCAGGCGATCCTCGAGACGCTGGATCTGACCAACGGTCACCGCGCGGAGGCCGCCCGGATCCTGGAGATCGGTCTGCGCACGCTACAGAGAAAACTCAAGGAATACCGCGATCAAGGGATGTGGGAGGAATAGCATGGAGCTGCCGACACAGGTTCTCGTCCACAATCAGATCCTGGGCGTCAAGGGGGCCAAGGGGACGCTTTTGAGCGTCAGCCCCCACGGCTACTACGAGGTCAACCTCAAGTTTGGTGACAGCCAGCACCGGGTGCTGTTGCCGGTCTCATCGACCGTGGTCATCGCCAGCGAGGCGGAGGAGACCGGCGGCGAGCCGATCGAGCTCGAACGGTAGCCTCTATCTGACAGCCGCGAGCATCTCCCGGACCGCGGCGTCCATCCCGACGAGGACCGCTCGCGAGACGATCGAGTGGCCGATGTTGAGCTCCTCGATCTCGGGCACGTCGGCGATTGGACCGACGTTTTCGACGGTCAGGCCGTGGCCCGCGTAGACCGCCAGGTCCGCCCGGGCGCCGAGCTCGGCACAGCGGACGATCCGCTCGAGCTCGGCCGCCGCGTCCGAGCCCGTCTTGGTGTAGCGGTCGGTGTTGAGCTCGAAGCCGACGACTCCGCGAGGCTTGAGCTCCTCGAGTAGGGCGATCTGGCGCGGCTCGGGGTCGACAAACGCCGAGACCGAGATGCCCGCCGAGGTCAGTCGCTCGGCCGCCGTGGCGACGCCGTGGTCTCCGGTCAGGTCCAGCCCGCCTTCGGTGGTGACCTCCTCCGGCCGCTCCGGAACCAGGCTCACCTGGTCGGGGCGGGTCTCGAGCGCCAGACCGATCATCTCCTCGGTCACCGCCATCTCGAGGTTGAGCTTGCCGGTTATGGCCTGGCGAAGCGCTCTCACGTCGTCATCCTGAATATGACGCCGGTCGCTTCGCAGGTGAACGGTGATCCCGTGCGCTCCCGCCCCTTCGGCGAGCCGAGCGGCCTCGAGCGGGCTCGGGTACGCTGCCCGGCGAGCCTGGCGGAGAGTCGCCACATGGTCGATGTTGACCGACAGCCGGACGCTCATGAAGTCGCCCCGATCTCGGCGGCGATGGCGTCGGTCAGAACGGTGCCGAGACGCTCGATCTCGGAGAGCTCGGGCCCCTCGATCATGACCCGCGCCAGTGGCTCGGTGCCGCTGTACCGCAACACCAGACGCCCACGCGCCCCGAGGTCGTCCTCGACACCACGGACGGCTTCGGCGACTGCGGGCAGCGACATCAGATCGGGTTTCTCCCGCACCCTCACATTGACGAGGATCTGCGGATAGCGCTCGAAGTCCGCCAGCAGCTCGGAGAGCGGCCTCCCGGAGCGCGCTACGATCTCGGCGGTCATCAGGGCGGTCAGCAGGCCATCGCCGGTGGTGGCGCGTTCGAGGTGGATGATGTGCCCGGATTGCTCGCCGCCCAAAACCAGTCCCTCGCTCCGCAGGACCTGGACGACCACGCGGTCGCCGACGTCGCAGCGCACCATCCCGATCCCGCACCGCTCGAGGGCGACCTCGAGCCCCAGATTGCTCATCGAGGTCGCCACGATGCGCGGTGGATCGAGCCGGCCGCGCTCCAGCAGATCCCGCGCCAGCAGATAGAGCAGGGCGTCGCCGTCGCGGACGGTCCCCTGTTCGTCCGCCACGATCACCCGGTCGGCGTCGCCGTCGAAAGCGAACCCCAACCGGCTCCCGGATTCGACGGTGCGGCGGGCCATGGCCTCGGGGTGGGTGGAGCCACAGTCCTGATTGATGTTGCGGCCGTCGGGTCTGTCTCCCAGTAACGTCGGCTCCGCCCCAAGCTCGGAGAAGAGCCTTTGCGCCACCGGGGTCGCGGCACCGTGGGCGGTGTCGAGGGTCACTCGCATCCCCGCCAGAGCTCCGTTGGGCACGGCGGAGCGCAACGCCTCGAGATAGCCCTCGATCAGACCCTCCCGGACCTGGAGGTTCCCGGAAGTGGCTTCCAGCACGGGCGCGCCGGCCTCCAGGGCCACCAGGATGGCCTCCTCGAGCGCGTGCTCGTCCTCGACCGTCCATTTGGATCCTCCGGAGTCAAAGAGCTTGATGCCGTTGTCCGGATGCGGGTTGTGGCTGGCCGAGACGGCGACCCCGGCGGAGGCGGGGAGCGTCCGAGTCAAGTGGGCGACCGTCGGCGTGGGCGCGGTGCCGATCGCCGTGGCGCTGGCGCCGGCTCGTGAGAGCCCCTCGGTCAGCCAGCCGCACAGGGTCGGAGTCGAATCGCGGGTGTCGCCGCCGAGGACGACTGAGGCACCGCGCCCGAGCCGTTCTCCGAGGACGGCGCCGACGGTGGTGACGGTCGAGCGGTCGAGCGGTGCCCGGCCAAAGACGCCGCGGATTCCGTCGGTGCCAAAGAGACGCGAAGCCATAAGGTCTAGTTTTCTCCGCTAGCCTCGTCGGCTGACTCGGTTCCGGGAACTTCCAGCGAGATACGAACGGTGACGACCTGTTGTAGCACCTGGACCAGCGGATCCGGGCTGGGGACGACCGTCTCCTCGGCGAAATCGATGGCGTGCCCGTCGAGGAGCACCGGTCGGGTGCGTAACCGATCGAGGTTTCGGAGTACCGATTCGGGGCCCCGCAGGGCGACCTGCCGTGGGACGACGTCGGTGGTCTTGACCACCGCGCCCGCGGCGGGCTCGCCGATGAGTACCGGGTCGACGGGGCGCAGCTCGGTCTTCTGTTGGTCCAGATCGATGGAGAGGGTTCCGGGCTCGATCGCCACCACGTCGATCTCCGGCGGCCGGGTGACGATATCGGAGGTCAGCTCGACGACGTGGGTGCCGGGGGTATAGCCGCGCAGGT
Source organism: Candidatus Multivoradales bacterium (assembly GCA_965224065.1). Taxonomy (GTDB): domain Bacteria; phylum Acidobacteriota; class Thermoanaerobaculia; order Multivoradales; family JAHEKO01; genus JAOTZA01. Next base: position 725,507 of record CBDCYF010000005.1, on the reverse strand, counting down.
CGACCAGCACATTGATCTGGGCCGGGTTGATCGTCGCCATCCGGCTGACCGGTCCGCGCAGCCGGAGCGTGACCTGCTGATCGGTGTTGAGAAGAACCAGATTGGATGGACGGTTGGTGAACTGCACCAGCGGCTCGACCTGGGTCTCGCTAAAGCGCTCCCGCTCCCCAAAAGAGATCAGGATCCAGGCCATCAGGGCCAGGGCTAGCGCCAGCGCGCGCAGGCCCCACAGCGTCCGCTCCTCGCTCACGCCGCTCCTTCGGCCGCCGTTAGATCGGCGACCAGATACTGATACAGGATGTTACGCAGCCGTTTGGACTCGAGGCCGCGGGTCAGCTTGCCGCCGATCGCCACCGAGATGGTGCCGGTCTCCTCGGAGACCACCACGGCCATAGCGTCGGTCTCTTCGGTGATTCCCAGCGCCGCCCGGTGGCGGGTGCCGAACTCGGTCGACAGCTCCGAGTCGAGCGTCAACGGCAGAAAGCACGCGGCGGCGGCGATGCGGTCCTGGTTCACGATGACCGCTCCGTCGTGAAGCGGGGTGTCGGGGCTGAAGATGTTGACCAGCAGGTCATAGGAGACCTTGGCGTCGAGCTGGATGCCGTTCTCGATGAAATTTCTCAGGCCCTCGGTGCGCTGAATGACGATCAGGGCGCCGATTCTCTTGGCGGCCAGGGCTCCCGAGGCCAGAACGATCTCGTGGATCGTGGTCTCGACCTTCTCGTGCGAGCCGAACCCGAGCAGCGGGTTGCGCCCAAACCGGGCCAGCCCCCGGCGGATCTCCCGGCGGAACAGAACGATCACGGCGAACGGGAAAAACTTGATGAAGTTGAGCAGCAGGGTCTCGAGCACGGTGAGCCGGGTCTCGCGCGCCGCCCACCAGATCGCCGCCAGAAAAACCAGACCGAGCAACACCTGGACCGTGCGGGTGCCGCGTATGAGCAGCAGCAGGTTGTAGGCGATGACCGCGACCAGAAAAACGTCGACAAAATCCCGCCAGGTAATGAGCTCCAGCCAATCGGCGCTCATGGCTCTTGCCCTTCCCGCCGAATCGCCTGCCAGATCTCCAAAAACTGCACCGTCTCGGCGACATCGTGCACCCGGACGATCGCGGTGCGGTGACGCGCGGCCCATGCGACCGCCGCCAGACTTCCAGCGAGGCGCCGGTCGACCCGAGCGCCGGTCACGTCGCCGATAAAGCTCTTGCGGCTGGCGCCGATGAGAACCGGGGCGCCCAGGGTGGCGAGCTCGTCGAGTCGTGCCAGAAGCTCCAGATTCTGCGCCGCCGTCTTGCCAAAACCGATTCCCGGATCGATGACGATCTGCCCGCGGTCGACGCCGCGCTCCACGGCCTGCTCGACCGCTGCCTCGAGCTCCGTCCGAACCTCGCCCAGCAGATCGTCATACCGGATGCGCCTTTGCATCGTGCGCAGATCGCCACGGCTGTGCATGAGCACGAGCGGCGTCCCCGCTGCCGCCACCGCGTCGGCCATCTCCGCGTCACCCAGCCCGCTGATGTCGTTGACCAGGTCGCCCCCCGCGGCGAGCGCCCGCCGCGCGACCGCTGCCTTGCGGGTGTCGATCGACAGCGGGCCGTCCGTGTGTTCGCGCAGCTTCTCGAGGACCGGCAGCAAGCGGCCGATCTCCTCGCCCTCGCCGACGGTCGCGGCGCCGGCGCCGTAGACGCCACCGCCCGGCCGGGTCGACTCGGCGCCCAAGTCAAGCAGATCGGCTCCCTCGGCGAGCATTTCGAGGCCGCGCTCTACCGCACTGTCGGCGTCGGGGAACTGGCCACCATCGCTAAAGGAGTCGGGAGTCAGGTTGAGGACGCCCATCACCAGCGGCCGCGAGCGCCATTCGAGAGCGCGGCCACGGGGAAGACGGAGAGACGAGGCTTGGTCTGTGGTCTGAGTCGTCGCCGTGGCCATGAGCTCCGCCCGCGGACCCCTGCCGCGAGCCCGTCCCCGAGCAACCCTTAGTTTAACCGCAGAAAGTGCGATCTTTGAAGGATTTTTTGGGTTTTCGGTGGTATCGACGCGATCGTCCTTATCGCCCCTATCGCCGATAATCGCGCAGAAAATTCAGCAGGAGCTCGATCAGCCAAGCAAAAGCGAAGCCGGCGCCGCCCGCGCTCGTGGGGGACGAGGTCTCGAACAACGGTCCCGACGAACTACCGGTCCGGGCGGCCCGGTCGGCGCGCTGCTCATCGCGCCGCTTCTCGTGCTCGATCCGGTCCGCCCGGGACAGGCCGCCCTCGCGGATCCAGCGCAGGATCGTCTCGAGCTCGTCCTGGTCGAACCAGAGGCCGTGCTCGCCGCAGACGTCCAGAATGACGCCGCTGCGGCGGCCGTAGTTGACGCGGTTCATCAGCTTGCCGCATTCGGGACAGGGCCGGTACATCCGGCTCGTGAGGTCATGACGCTGTAGCTTGGGCTCCGTGTCGGCCGAAGAGCTCTCCCAGGCGGTCTGCTTCTCCCGCGCCCGCTCCTCGAGCAGCCGAAACACTCCCTTGCCGAGCCACAGACCGGCGCAGTGGTTGCACTCCAGAACCGCGAGCTCTTCGCCACCCAGCCTGCGGCTCGACAACCGGCTCGGTGGGTTCGATTCCTCGCACGCCGGGCACTTGTGCGAGGTCTCGACCCCCGCGATTCCCTGCGGCGCGATGGCGATGGCGCAAGAGTGGCAGAAGCGGGCCTTGTCACTGATGCGGCTGGCGCAGCCGGGACAGATCGTGTGCAGATCCCGCTCGTGCAGAGTGAAGTCGGCGCCACAGAAGCCACACGCCGGTTGGCGTCCTTGGCGGGGACCGCCGCACGATGAACAGCGCACGACGTCCGCCTCGTGGCTTTGAGGCTCGGGAACGGTGATGAGGTGGCTGCACGAGCAGTGGAAACGTTCCCCGGCCTCCAGCCGGCCGACGTCGAACTGCGCCGCGCACTCGGGACACGCGGCCAGTCTGCGCAGCGGTCCGTCCGGGGCGGGGGCTTTCTGTTCGTTCGGCATCGGCGGGAGTTTACCGGGTCCACAAGTCCCCTTTCCGTGGCGCGTTTCACTGCTTCGGCTTTGGGCGTCCATTGATATCCTGCGCCGCGATGCTCAAGCGGGTCCTGGCGCTGGCTCTGATTTTTCTGCTCGGCTTGGCGGCGACGCTGTGGTACCTGGCCCGGCAGGATCGAGCCGCCGGGAGCAGCCTGTCGCCCGGGTCGTGGAATCGAGTCGAGGCGCCCAATCTGACGCCCGGCGAGTCCTCCCAGATCCGCCTGCGCGAAGAGGACGTCGGGCGGTTGGTGGTCAACGGACTGCGCGACCACCCGGACGGTGAACGACTGCTCGATGCGGCCAAGGACGTTCGCGTCTCGCTCGACGATGGCCGGGTCGAGATCGGAGTGTTGGTCAACCTGGAAGACCTGCGCCATGCCGATTTGAGCGCAGACGAGCGCGAGACGGTCGAGAAAATCCTGCGCTACCTGCCGTTTCTCGAAGACAAGGACCTGTATCTGGCGGTCAACGGCGCTCCGGCGGTCGAAGACGGCAAGGTGACCGTCGAAGAGGACCTCAAGGTCAAGCTGGCGTTTCTCTCGCTGCCGGTGGGCGAGTTCGGGGAGACGCTGGGCTTTGACCCCGCCGAGCTTCGGGAGCGTCTCGCGATCGATCTGAGCCCGCTGGTCGCCACCGCGGTCGCGGTCGCCGACGGCGAGCTGGTGATCTCGGTCGGAACCTAAAAAGGTTCGGGCTAGGCCGGCGCGGGAACGGTGACGCCGATCTCGGCGAGGTCCGAGTCGACCATCAGGTGGACGAGGTCCTCGAAGCCCACCTTGGGCTCCCAGCCCAGCTCCCGGCGGGCCTTGCTGGCATCGCCTTCGAGATACTCGACCTCGGTGGGCCGGAAATGCTCGGGATCCACCCGGATGATGGTCCGCCCGTCGGGGGCGAGGCCTTGTTCGTCGATACCGGACCCCTGCCAGGTGACGGGCATACCGACGCGGGCAAAGGCCAGCTCGCAGAACTCGCGAACCGAACGGGTGTCACCGGTGGCGATCACATAGTCGTCGGGGCGGTCGGCCTGCAGCATCCGCCACATGGCGTCGACATAGTCACCGGCAAACCCCCAGTCGCGTCGCGCGTCGAGGTTGCCCAAACGGAGGCACTCCTGGCGCTCGGCGAAGATCCGCGCCACCGCGCGGGTGATCTTGCGAGTGACGAAGTTTTCGCCCCGGCGGGGCGACTCGTGGTTGAAGAGGATGCCGTTGACCGCAAACATGCCGTAGGCCTCGCGGTAGTTGACCGTGATGTAGAACGCATAGACCTTGGACACGGCATAGGGGCTGCGCGGATAGAACGGCGTCGTCTCGCTCTGCGGCGATTCGACCACCTTGCCGAACATCTCGGACGACGACGCCTGATAGACCCGAGCCGACGGGTCGGTGCGGCGGACCGCTTCCAGCAGCCGCAACGCTCCCAGCCCGGTGACGTCGCTGGTGTACTCGGGGACGTCAAACGAGGTCTTGACGTGTGACTGCGCCGCCAGGTTGTAGACCTCGTGCGGTCGCACGTCCTCGACGATCCGGTTGACCGCCGAGGCGTCCCCCAAGTCGCCGTAGATCAGGCGGAGTCTGGGTTCTCCCCCCTCCGGCCGGCGGCGCAGGTGCTCGATCCGGTCGATGTTGAACGTCGACGCCCGGCGGATCACGCCCCAGACGTCGTAGCCCTTGTCGAGCAGCAGCTCGGCGAGATACGAGCCGTCCTGGCCGGTGATCCCGGTGATCAGAGCTCTTTTGGAGCTGTTTCCTTTTTGGGTCGATGCGGACATCCGGCCTCCGAAACCCCCATTATATTTGGATCTCGGGGTGAGGTGGGGGCAGACGGACCGAGGGCTGGCCGGCCGCCTCGCGCAACGCCGCCTCGGTGTAGCGCTCGACCATCACACCGCGCCACTGGGTGCGAAAGTCGGTGTTGTCGAGCGGCGTCGCCGCCTTGCGAGCCGCCCGGGCCACTTGGCGGATCGGCTCGTCGGCCGGCCGGCCGCCCCGCAGGATCCCGGCGGCCTCTGGGACCTCCACCGGCGCCGAGGAGACCGCCCCCAGAAAGACCCGCGCATCGCGGACGGAGCCGTCGGCGTCGAGCCACAGCGCGACCGCCGAAGAAAGCACCGCAAAATCGATCGAGCCGCGGCGCCGGAGCTTCCAGAACGCGCTCGAACAAGCGCCCGCGGCGCTCTCCGCCGGGAGCAGAACCCGGGTCAGCAGCTCGTCCGGTCGCTTGGTCAGATAGTCGATGCCGTCGTCGCGGTAGAGCTCCTCGAGCGGGATCTCCCGCTCGCCGGCATCCGAGGCCAGAGCCACCCGCGCGCCTAGCGCGCACAGCATCGGCGCGGCGTCGGAGGCGGCGTGGGCCCAGCAACGGGGCGACGACGGCGCCACCCAGCAGATCGTCCCTTCCTCCTTCATGCAGTAATCGATCGAGCGGCGCCATTCCTCGGTCTGGTTGTAGTAGGTGCATCGGGTATCCAGGCACAAGTTGCCCCCGAGTGTCCCCATGTTGCGGAGCGGCGGCGACGAGATCGACGCCACCGCGCGGGCGAGCGCCGGGTAGCGGGCTCGCACGATTTTGTCGTTCTCGATGTCGGCCAGCAGGGTGGTGGCCCCAATGGAGAGCTCGTTTTGGTGCGCGCGGCCGTTCGAAACACCCGCCAGGCCGGGGACTCGCATCAGCGAGACCACAGTGTCGGCGCTCTGGTGGCGCCGCTTCATATTTGGCCACAGGTCAGTGCCGCCGGCGACGGCGCGGGCTGCCGGTCCCTCCCCGGCCAGAACCCGCAGCGCCTCCTCGAGCCGGTCGGGGATCACAAAACGAAATGGCGGCAGGCGAAGCATCTCGTCAGTCGGTGGTCAGTCTCTTGTGTCCGCGCAGCGCTTCGTCGCGCGTGGTCATGGTGCCGGTCGTCGAAGCCATCCCCGAGCGTCGCCGGGCTTCGAGATCGTCGATCGCCTTGCCGTCGCCACCCTCAGCGGGTGTGGGCACGATGAGCGTCTCGCCAAAGTCCACCTGCGGAAACCGGTCGGGACCATACCGGCGGTCCTTTGCGCCCAGCGCCGAGAGGACCATGTGCGGCTGGATCGGCACCTGGTCGACGCGTACCCCGACGGCGTCGAAGATCGAGTTGGCGAGAGCCGGCAGCACCGGAAGAAGCGGACCCTGTCCGACTTCTTTGGCGCCAAACGGGCCGCGCGCGTCCTCTTCCTCGATCAGATAGGTCGTCACCGGGGGCATCTCGCAGAACGTCGGGCTCTTGTACTCGAGCATCGACGGCATCTTGTGCACCAGGGCGCCGGACATTTTGGGTGGCAGGCGGCGGAACGCCTGCTCTTCCATCATCGCCTCGCCCAAGGCCATGTACACCGAGCCCTCCACCTGGCCCAACACCAGGACGGGGTTGAGCGAGCGGCCGATGTCGTGGGCGATCCACACGTGAAGCGGCCGGTAGAGGCCGGTCTCGGGATCCACTTCGGCCTCGACTACGCTGGCGGTGTAGGAGTAGGTGGGGGAGGGGCCGACTCCGGCGCCGCGGTAGCGGCCGGGAGAGCGCGGCGGGGTGTACGAGCCCACCGTGCCGAGCGTCCCAAACCGCGCCTCGGCGGCGACACAGGCTTCCCGAAAGCCCATCGCGCGGCTCGGATCGGCCGAGTCGAAGACCTTGCCCGCTGCAAAGACAAGATGCTCGGCCGGAACTTCCAGCTCTTCGGCCGCCGCTCGGGCCAGCAGGTCCTTGGCGCGCTCGGCCGCCTCGATCGCCGCGTTGCCCATCATGAGAGTCACACGCGAGGAGTAGCTGCCGAGATCCACCGGGGTGAGATCGGTGTCGGCCACACACAGCCGGATGTCGGCGAGCTCGATGCCCAGGATCTCGGCGACGATCGCGGCCAGCACCGAATCCGATCCCTGTCCGATCTCGGTCTCGCCGCAAAAGACGGCGACGCCGCCCGAGCGGTCGAGCAGCAACTGGACGCCCGACTGGGGCATGTGGTTCCAGTAGATCGGCAGACCGGCGCCGCACAGATACGATCCGCAGGCCAGTCCCAGCCCCCTGCCCTCCGGGAGCTTGCCGTAGCGTTCGCGCCAGCCCGAGCCCTCGACCACCGCTTCGATACAGCGGCGGAGCTCGATCGTCCCGAGCTGGAGCCAGTTGGCGGTCACCGCGCCCTCGGTCTCCAGGTTGCGCAGCCGGAGCTCGGCCGGATCGATCCCCAGGGCGTGCGCCGCCTTGTCGAGGTGGATCTCCCAGGCGAAGCGCGGCTGGGGTGTGCCGTGGCCGCGTTTGGGGCCGCAGGGTGGCTTGTTGGTGAAGACACGTACACCGTCGAAGCGATAGGCGGGCAGCTTGTAGGTAACGGTTTGGAGCGCGCCGGTGTAATAAGTAGACGCAACACCGTAGGAGCCGTACGCGCCGCCGTCGAGCGCGCTTTTGAGGTGCTGACCGGTGAGTGTGCCGTCCCTTTTGAAGCCGGTCTTGAGCGCCATCAACACCGGGTGCCGGCCGCGGTGGCAGTAGAAGACCTCCTCCCGGGTGAGCGTGATCTTGACCGGGCGCCCGAGCTTCAAGGCCATCTTGGCGGCGGCGATCTCGTGGTTGAACGGATCGCTCTTGCCGCCAAAACCGCCGCCGTTCGGAGTCGCCACAACCCGGATCCGCGCCGCCGGAATCTCCAGCACCCGCGCCAGCGCCCGGTGGACATAGTGTGGCGTCTGGGTCGAGGAATAGAGCGTGATGCGGTCCTCGTCCTCGGGCACCGCCACGGCCGCGTGTTGCTCCATCGCCAGGTGAGTGTTGCCTTGGTAAAAGACCGTGTCTTCGAGGACGAGATCGGCGTCGGCAAAGGCGCCTTCGAGATCGCCGAACTCCATCGAGACCGCCTTGTGCACGTTGCCCTTGCCCCGCGCGTCCGGGTGAATCCTCGGCTCCGCCTGGGTCAGCGCCTGGTCGAGCGACGAGATGGTGTCAAGCGGCTCGTAGTCGATCCGCACTCGCAGCGAGGCCTCGTGCGCGGCGTCCTCGGTCAACGCGGCGACCGCCACCACCGGGTCGCCCACCATGCGCACCTTGTCCGGGCACAGCGCATGCTCGTCTTGCGAAACCGGCAAGATGCCAAAGGTCTCGGGCATCTCGTCGCCGGTGAGAAAGCCCAACACCCCGGGAACCCGGCGCGCTTCTTCCAGATCGATCGCGACGATTCGCGCGTGCGGCACCGTCGACCGGGTGAGCTTTAGAAAGCACATCCTGGGAAACTCGAGGTCGTCGGCAAAACGGGCGGCCCCGGTGACCTTGGGCCGGCCGTCCACCCGCCGGAAGGGGTGGCCGATGATCTTGTTCTCCTGGTCGGGTCGCGCCGGAGCGGGTCTTTTTGCTGGCTCTGCCATCAGCCTTCCCCGTGAGTCTCGCCAGCCGGTTCGGGTGCGCCCCAGAGCGTCTGGGGATCGTAGTCGCGCTCCTCGCCGCGTTCGACGGCGGCGGCCCATTCCACCGCCTCCACGATCTTGTGGTACCCGGTGCAGCGGCACAGATTTCCGGCCAGTGCCTGCGAGATCTCCTCGCGGCTCGGCTCGGGGTTGGCCGCGAGCAAGGCCTTAGCGGTCATCAGGATTCCCGGCGTGCAATAGCCGCACTGAGCCGCCCCGAGGTCGGCAAAAGCGGTCTGGAGTGGCACCAGCGTGTTGCCCTGCTGGAGACCTTCCACCGTTTCGATGGCCCGTCCCTCCATCTCGGCCGCCAGCACCAGGCACGAGAGCACCGGGCGCCCGTCGACCAGCACCGCGCAGGTACCGCACTCGCCCAGCTCGCAGCCGTGCTTGGTGCCGGTGAGCCCGCACTCTTCGCGCAGGACTTCCAGCAGGGTGTGATGGGTGGGGAAGGCCACCGACCGTTCCTCGCCGTTGATCTCGAGCCGCGCAGTGGTGATGGATTCACTCATTCCGTGCCTCGTCCGGTGAGCCCGGTCACCAGCAGCTCGGCGAACTCGGTGCCGATCTCGGCCGCCTTTTTTGGTCCGCCGGGGCAATACCACTTGACCGTCCAATTGAGCGCACCCAGGATGGCCATCGCTGCGACGCGTGGGTCAGTCGTTCGGAAAACCCCTTCTTCGATTCCGCGCTCGATCAACCGGCGGTAGACACGCTCATAGGCGTCGCGGCGCTTCTGGATCGGTCGCCGCCAGGGCTCGTCCAAGGCCTCGACCTCGAGGTGGGCCAGCGAGCCGGGGGTGCGCTCGTTGACGTGCTCGACGTGAGCTTCGATCAGTCGTCGCAGCTTCCGCGGCGTCGCCGAGTCCGCGGCTTCGATTTCCCTGGCGGCCTCGAGCAGCCCGTTGAGGGCCTCCTCCTGGCAATAGGCCAGCAGCTCGTTTTTGTTGCGGAAGTAGTAGTAGAGATTGCCGGCGTGCATGTCCAACTCGGCGGCGATGTCGCGCATTCCGGTGGCGTGAAGCCCCTGACGCCGGAAGACACACGATGCGGCCTCCAGGATGCGTCGCTTTTGTTCGCCCGCGCGGACCGTGTCCGGGGTTTTGGACGGGAGATCGGGTTGGGCCGGCGCGATTTGAACCATCGTTCAAATTTTGTCTCAACCAAAAGGTGCCCGTCAAGAGCGGTGCGGACTGCATTGATGCCCGCCGGTTTGTTGGTTAAACTGAAGGTATCTTGTCGGTAAGCCCCGGTCGCACCGTGCGCATGGTCGTCGCGTTGTGTGTCGTTGCAGGTTCCGCGGCACATGGGCAGAGCTTTGACCTGTTCTCTTCCGTGATGCAATCCGGCCCGGCGGTCGCGCACGACGAGAACTCGGGCCGATTTCTGGTGGTCGGGCTCCACAACGATCGGCCAGCTGGCCGTACCGTGAGCCGAATCGGCGACACGATCGCCCTCGGTGACGTCGAGCTCCTGGTCAGAAGCTCGGGCTCGGATCCGGCAGTTGCGTTTGCCGCAGCCGCCGATCTCTACTTCGTGTCGGCGATTCAATGTCGCAGTTTCGGGACTGTCGTGCGTCCGGACGGTGCTCCGGTGATTCTGCAACGTTCGGGCCTCGATTTGAGGATTGGCCGGCCGGGCTGCGACACACGAGCGGTGCGAGTGCTTTTTTCGGAGCCGCTCGAGCGTTGGGTCGTCCTCGCGTCGGTGGACGATGCGCGAATCGATGGCGCGATGATGTCGACTGACGGCGTCGTCGAAGTGATGGGCCGGGAGCTTTTCCATGACGTCGAGTTCGGCGACATTGGTGATTTCGACGTCGCCTCCCACCCCGATGACGCCGGCTTCTTCTTGGCATGGGGGCGTGCCGGGCGGCTTTTCGGTCAACGCATCGCGCTCGACACCAACACCGTCGGGCCGAGGATGGTGCTTGCTGACGGTGCCGCCAACCGCAACGTCACGATTGGACGGGCCAGGGACCGAGGGTATCTGGCCGTTTGGGAACGATCGCAACGGATTTGGGCTCGCAGAGTCGACGGTGAGGTGCTTGGCCCTGTTCATGAGATCACCGACGGCCCGGGGGAGGCTTTTGCCCCCGTGCTGGCCTACTTGCCTACCGAGGACTCGTTCCTCGTGGTTTGGACTCAGCGCGATTTCGACGAGGATTTGATGGCCCGCTGGTTGGATGGCTCTGGTCGTCCGACCGGCCCGAGCTTTGCCGTGGCTTCGGGCGTGGGCCACCAGCTCACTTTTGACCATAACGCCTTGGCATGCTCGTCCGACACCGCTGAGTGTCTCGTGGCCTGGAACCACGGAGAGCCGGGACGGCCGGCGACCTCGATCCGGGGCCGATTTTTGGAGCGACCATGAAGAAGCCGAGGGCCGGGGTGTTGTCCGCGGCCGCCCTGGTCTTGCTCTCGGCTGCGACGGACGCGACAGAAGCGCGGGAACCGCCCACTGAGCTTTTCTCCGAATGGCGCTTCCAGTGGACTCCCGCCGTTGCCGCCGATCCGGAACGGGACAGGTTCTTCATCGTCGGGCACTCGCAAGACCGACTGGCCGTTCGGGTCGCCGACAATGGGATACAACCCAGCCTGGGACCGCTCCGTTCGCTCAGCGCCTGGCCCAGTCGTGTTTTCTCCGCATCGGTCGAACCGACTCGAGGCCGGGCTTTGGTGGCCTGGGAGGAGCAGAGGTTGATAGGTGGGGAGCATGCGCCGCTGGTCGCTCAACGACTCAGCCCGACGGGCCGAAAGCTGGATGGACCTCTCTTATTGGACGACGACGGGCGCTACGACGGCTTGAGAGTTCTCTATCTGCCGTGGAAGAGGTCCTGGCTGGTGGTGTGGTCTGGAGAGTGCGACGTGGTGCTCCAACTCGTGCGGCGAAGCGGACGCCTCGGCAGACGCGCTTGCGTCGAGGCGGACGGGTCGGTGGACACGGCGTTTCTCAGGGCGTTGGCGGTCGATCATGCGCAGCGGCGTCTTTTGATCGTCTGGAGCCGGCACGCACAGTACGTCAGGCTTTCCGGCCGGTTTGTCGGCCCCCCTTTCGAGCTCAGCCGCGCCGGCAGGAGCCCTGCGGTTGCGCACGATCCTCAGCGCGAGCGTTTTCTGATCGCGTGGAGCGAGCGCGGCGTCGTCCGAGGGCGGGTGTTGAAAGGACGGCAACTTTCGGAACGCTTCAGGTTGGGCCGGGCGGACGGGGGCGCTCGAGATGTCCAGGTCGCCTTTCACGCGGATAGCCAAAGCTACCTCGTCACTTGGTTCGGCAGATCGGCGATCTATGCGCGTTGGTTCGGCCCGAAGGTCGAGTCCCTCGGAAAAGCGGACCGGCTGGACTTCATCCAATTCGACCAGTTTGTCGACGGCGACTACCTGGCCTGCGCGGCCTCGAACTGTCTGACGGCGTGGGAGGGGACGCGCGGATTGAGCGACGGCTCATTTATCGATCGTCTGGCGATCGTGGGCGCTTTTCTCGAACCACCGCCGTGAGGCTCTGGCCGGTGTCTTAGCGGCCTGCCGCCACAGAGGTTGCGCTCGGGGGCGGGCGCACCGATACACTCCGGGGCATGAGCCGAGCCGCGTCTGGACCGTTCACCGCCGCGCGGATCGCCGAGCACGTGGGCGGCGTGGTGGAGGGAGACTCCGAGATCGAGCTGGTCGATGTTCGGCCGCTGGCGGAAGCCGGGCCGGAGCACCTCTCCTTTCTCTCCAACCGCCGGTACTACGGACTGCTGGAGACCACCCGGGCCGGAGCCGTCCTGATGGATCGCGAGACCGAGCCCCACAGTCACACGGCGATCCGTTGTGACGACCCCTATCAGGCATTTGCTCGCAGCCTGGCCCTCTATTACCCACGGGAGCAGCCGGATCCGGGGGTGGATCCGCGGGCCGCGGTGGCGGACGATGCAGTCGTCGAGGGCGCAACCGTCGAGGCCTTCGCCTGGGTGGGACCCGGAGCGCGGGTTGGGGCCGGCTCCTGGCTCGAGCCCGGAGCCTACGTGGGCGCCGGGGCGGTGGTCGGGCGAGACTGCCGGTTGATGCCCAACAGCGTCGTCGCGGCGGGCTGCCGGCTGGGGAACCGGGTCTGGCTCAACCCGGGAGCGGTCGTGGGGGGCGAAGGGTTCGGCTTCGCGCAGTCCGCGGACGGACACGTCAAGATCCCCCAGGTGGGGGTGGCGGTTCTCGAGGACGACGTCGAGATGGGCGCCAACAGTTGCGTCGATCGAGCCACTATGGGCGAGACTGCGGTGCGCCGCGGCGCCAAGCTCGACAACCTGACGCAGGTGGCCCACGGCGTCGAGATCGGAGAGCGTTCCTTGTTGGCGGCGTACGCCGCGGCCGCCGGCAGCGCCAAGCTGGGCAAAGGCGTGGTCATGGCCGGCAAGTCCGGGGTGGCGGACCATCTCGAGATCGGCGACGGCGTCCAGATCGCGGCCGGCGCGCGGGTGCTGGCCGATCAACCGGAGGGAGCCCGGCTCGGCGGCTCTCCGGCCGTAGAGCTGCGGCAATGGCTGCGGGCGGCGACCGCCTTCGCCGACCTGCCGGCGCTGTTGCGCCGCGTGCGCAAGCTGGAGGCCCGGATCGCCGAGCTGGAGAAGAAGGACGACTCCGGCTAGCGGCCTTGGCCGGCCCAGGCGATCAAGCCGTCGGCGATTTCGTCGAGATCGATTTTTGGGTCGAGAGCCTTCTGCAGCGCCAGTCCCTGGAGCAGCGCGATCAGAAGTCTCGGTCCGGTCACGGCGTCGGCTCCCAGCGGTTGCCGGGTGGTCTGGGATAGATCGTCGGCCGCCGCGGCGAGTCCCTGCGAGAGGGTCCGCTGCACTCTTGGCAAATCCAGGGCCTCGCTCCACAGGCGCAGATCGAGCCGCAGTCCCTCCTCGGCCGCGTCTCCCCCCAGGCTTTTGACGAGCTCGGCGAGCGCTGCGGCCAGCTCGGGACCGTCGGGGTTCTCGCCCGCGCGGCGAGCGAGACGACGAAAAAACGAGGCGATCTGCTTCTGGCGCCCCTCGGCGAGCGCCGCCAGGATGGCGTCCTTGCCGTCGAAGTAGCGGTAGACCGCCCCGGGGCTCAAGTTGGCGGCGCGGCAGATGTCGCGCATGGTGGTGCCGCGGACGCCCTTCCGGCTGACGCAGCGCTGGGCCGCCGCCAGGATGCCGCGGCGGCGAGCTTCCAGATGGCTGGCCGGTACCTTGGGCACGTTCGACGATCAGCCGCTCAGGTGCACCAGCACGCGGCGCCGTTTGGGACTCGACCGGTGCTCCCAGAGAAAGATCCCCTGCCAGGTACCCAGCGCCATGTGGCCGTCCCGCACCGGGATCCCCAGGGTCGTTGATGTCAGCGCCGCCTTGATGTGCGACGGCATGTCGTCCGGCCCCTCGTCCGTGTGGGTGAAGTCGGGGTCATTCTCGGGCACCAATCGCTCGAGCCAGTTCTCGAGGTCCCTCCGCGCCGACGGATCCGCGTTCTCCTGGATGGTCAGACTGGCGGAGGTGTGCTGGATAAAGAGCGTGCAAAGCCCCTGGGTGAGACCGGATTCCGAGACCGCCGAGGCGATCTCGTCGGTGATCTCGACGAGGCCCTTGCCGTTGGTGGCGATCTCGCGGGTGAAGAGCATGGGCGAGGTTAAGCGGATTCCCGGCACGGATGCAAGGGCGCGTAGTCGCTGTTCCGCCAGCCCGACGGAAGGCCCGGCGGGAACGCTGGGAGCCCGCGCGCGTACGAAGAGCGTGAAGGCTCTCGACCGGTCCGCGCGGGCGGACAACGAGGCGCGAGCGAGCACAGCCAAGTCCGAGTAGCGAGCGCCGTTTCCAGCCGGGCCTTCCGTCGGGCTGGCGCGAGTGACGTGTAGCGGTACAGGTAGGAGCACGGCGCGCTTAAGATATCGACGAATATCAATGTTCAAAACCCTCTTATTCCTTTTCGTGGCGGCCTTTTTGGCTACAATGGTGCGTCTCGACGCTCGCGTTCCAACGGCTGCTGGCGGGGGGACAACAAGCCATGGTCGCAAGCTGCACCAGGAGGCCGAAGCGATCCGCGGAATCCGCGCCATGGGTCGCGGGAGGTGGCCGGACCTGACCACCCATAGCGACCCGAGGATCCTCCTGGTCGACGACGATCCGCAGGATCGCGCGCTGGCGTCAGTCGTGCTGTCGCGCGACTTCCCGAACGCCCGTCTGCGCGAGGTCCATGACGCGGCCGGCTTCGCTCTCGCCCTCGGCGGGCAGCGTCTCGACTTGGTGATCACCGAGTACGAGCTCGCCTGGTCGGACGGGTTGGCGGTCCTTGCGGCGGTCAAGGAAAGCCATCCGGACGTACCGGTGATGATGTTCACCCGGGCCCGTGACGAAGAGGTCGCGGTCCGGGCGATGAAGGCGGGGCTGGCGGACTATGTCGGCAAATCGTCCAAAGGCTACTTGCGCCTCGCCGCCGCCGCCCGCGAGGCGCTCGACCGGGCCGAACAGGACCAGCAGGTCGCCCGCAGCGAGCCGTGGCTCCAGACCCTGCTCGAACGGGCCAATATCGGCGTCTTCCGGTCGACGCTCGACGAACGGCTCATCGAGGCCAACGCCGCGGTGCTGCGCCTTCTCGGGGTCAAGACCCTAGAAGAAGCGCTCCGGGTCGATCTACCGACCCATTTTTTTCACTCGGAGAACCGCGGCGAGCTCGAGCACCAGTTGACCGAGCGGGGCGAGTTGCAGGCGCGGGTGGTCGAAGTCGCGCGGCCCGACGGGACCAAGGTCTGGCTCAACCTCACCGAGGTGTTGCTTCTGGACGTCGACGGCGACATCGTGGTCGACGTCATTCTCAACGACGTCAGCCACGTGATGCGCAAGGAGCAAGCGCTCCGCCAGCGCACCGAGGACCTCCAGCGCTCCAATGTGGACCTTTCCGAGTTCGCCTCGATCGCCTCCCACGAGCTCAAGGAGCCGCTCCGAGCCGTGCGCCGCTACAGCGAGATCCTGGCCGACGACCTCGGTGACGACTTGGGCGATGAGCAGCAGCTTGCGCTCGACTATATTTTGGGCGCTACCGCCAAGATGCAGTCGATGGTCGACGGCTTGCTCCGTTTTTCCCGCCTGGGTGCCGGCGGTCGGGCCTTCGAGGCCTGCGACTCCAACACCGTGGTCGACGAGGCCATTCGCAACCTGCAGTCTCCCATCGAGGAAAGCCGGGCCCGGATCGAGCGGGACGGGCTCCCGACCGTGCTCGCGGACTTCACGGAGCTGCAACTGGTCTTCCAGAATTTGATCGCCAACGCCATTCGCTTCCGGGCCCCTCGACGGGTCCCAAAAATCGCCATCCGTGCCCAACGGTCGGACGGTGACTGGGTGTTCTCGGTCTCCGACAACGGCATCGGTATGAAGCCGGGGGATACCGCGCGGATTTTCAAGCTCTTTGGCCGCCTCGACACCGACCGGGCCGGGACCGGCATCGGGCTGGTGATCTGCAAACGGGTGGTCGAGCGCCACGGGGGCAGGATCTGGGTAGAATCCGAGCCGGGAAAGGGCTCGGTTTTCAGTTTTTCCATCCCGGTTCAGGAACGCGAGGCGGTTGACGTGGCCGTCGAGTCGGGCCGAGGACCGGAGAGCCAGCCGAGATGAGCGCAGAGAAAATTCGCATTCTCCTGGTGGAGGACAATCCGGCCGATGCGCACCTGGTCGAGCGCTATCTGCGGGACAGTCCGGGCGACGAAGAGTTCGAGATCAACCATGCCAAACGGGTGAGCGCCGCGCGCGAATGGTTGACCGAGAAGGTCCCCGACATCGTGTTGCTCGACTTGTCGCTGCCGGACAGCGATGGATTGGCCACGGTCGAGCGCGTGCTCGAGGTCGCCCAGGGCGCGCCGATCGTGGTGATGACCGGCCAGAACGACGACTCGCTGGCCCTCGAAGCGGTGCGCGCCGGAGCGCAGGATTACCTGATCAAGGATGTGGTCACGCCACCGGCCCTGGCGCGGTCCATTCACTACTCGATCGAGCGCAAGCGGATTCAGGCGGCCTTGCGTGACAGCGAGGAGCGCTATGCGCTGGCGGTCACCGGGGCCAACGACGGTGTGTGGGACTGGAATCTCAAGGACCAGTCCACGTACTACTCGGAGCGCTGGAAAAGTATGCTCGGCTGGGATGGTGAGTCTGTTCACGACCATTCCGACGAATGGATGGGGCGAGTGCATCCGGACGACCTTCCCCAGCTCGAGCGCGATCTGGAAAGCCACCTGGCGGGGGAGACCGCGCACCTCGAGAACGAACACCGTCTGCGGCATCGCGACGGGACCTATCGGTGGGTCCTGGCACGCGGCCTGGCGGTGCGCGGCGAGGACGGGGAGCCGACCCGGATCGCCGGCTCCCTGAGTGACATCGACGGGCGCAAAAAGACCGAAGAACAGCTTCTCCACGACGCCCTGCACGACGCCCTGACGCAGCTTCCCAACTCGGCCCTTTTTCTGGATCGGCTGGGGATGGCGATCGCCCACGCCGAACGGAGGCCGGGCTACTTGTTTGGCGTGCTTTTCTTCGATCTCGATCGCTTCAAGGTCATCAACGACAGTCTGGGGCACTCGGTCGGAGACCGGCTTCTGATCGCCATCGCCCGACGCCTTCTGAGCTTTCTGCGGCCCGGCGACACCGTGGCCCGTCTGGGGGGCGACGAGTTCGCCATTCTCGCCAACGACATCGAGGACCCAAGCGACGTCACCCGGATCGCCGAGCGGGTCCACGAAGAGCTCAGCCGTCCGTTCGATCTGGACGGCTATGAGGTCTTCACTACGGCCTCGATCGGCATCGCCCTGAGCTCCACCGGCTACCGGCGCGCCCAGGATCTGCTGCGCGACGCCGACATCGCCATGTACCGCGCCAAGTCACTGGGAAAAAACCAGCACGCGATCTTCGACGAGGCGATGCACCATCACGCAGTCGAGCTGCTCAAGCTCGAGACCGATCTGCGGCGCGCCGTGGATCGCAAAGAGTTCGAGATGTTCTACCAGCCGATCGTCGCCCTCGATCGTGGCCGGATCGAGGGGTTTGAGGCCCTGGTTCGCTGGCGTCACCCGGAACGTGGACTGGTTGAGCCGCAGGAGTTCATCCCGGTGGCCGAGGAGACCGGGCTGATCGTGCCCATCGGCTGGGACGTCCTGCAGGAGGCCTGCGCCCAGATGGCGACCTGGAAGGCGGAGTTTCCCCACGTGCGGCCGCTGGCCCTGTCGGTCAACCTGTCGGGGAAGCAATTTGCGCAGCCCGATCTCCTCGACCGAATCGAACAGATCCTCGACTCCACCGGGCTCGACCCCATGACATTGCGTATCGAGTTCACCGAGAGCCTGATCATGGACGACGCCGAGGGCGCCGTGACCAAGCTCAAGCGGCTGCGCGAGATCGGTATCCAGCTCCACATCGACGATTTCGGCACCGGCTACTCGTCGCTGTCTTATCTCCATCGTCTGCCGACCCATACGATCAAGATCGATCGCTCCTTTGTCAGCCGGATGAGCGAGCGCTCGAACCACGCCGAGATCGTCGAGACCATCGTGTCCCTGGCCCGCAACCTGGGGATGCAAGTGGCGGCCGAGGGTCTGGAGACCGCCGATCAACTGGCTCGGGCGCGCGCGCTCCAGTGCGAGCTCGGCCAGGGCTTTTTCTTCTCTGAGCCGCTCGAGCCCGCGGCGGCGCGTGACCTGATCCACCGCGATCCGCGCTGGTAGATGCTCCGGCGCGGGGGAGGGGCGCTCGCCGGAACGGTTCTGTTGGTCGCCATCTCGGCCGCAGCTCTCCTCGCGTCCTGCTCCCCGGAATCAGGGCGGCCGGCGGAGAGTGCGGCCACGAGCCCCGACGGGCTGGGAGCCTGGGACCGCTATGTGCGCTCGTTTGTCGATCTGTTCTTCGAGCTGCGGCCGCACTTTGGCGTGATCCAGGGCCGACATGAGTACGACGGCCGGCTGGCCGACTACTCCGAGCCTGGACTGCGGCGCTGGGTCGGGGTTCTTCAGGAAGAGCGCCGGCAAGTGGTCGACTTCGACCGCTCGCTGCTCTCGCCCGAACAGGAGTTCGAACGAAGTCATCTGTTGGCCCGGATCGACCAGGAGCTCTTCCGGGTCGAAAAAGAAAGGGCGCCGTGGAGAAGCGGCCGCTACTACCTGGACGAGCTCGATCCGGCCGTCTATGTGGACCGGCAATACGCGCCCGCGGTCGAGCGGCTGCGGGCCTACGTGCGCTATGCCGAGAGCTTGCCGGAGGTCGTCTCTCAGATTGGAGCCAATTTCGGAGACGAGCTCTCGCGGCTGGAGATCGAACAGGCGGTCGCGACCTTCTCGCGCTTGGGAGAGTTTCTGGAGCGCGACGTGCCACATACCTTCTCCGGTGTGGGGGATGAGTCGCTTCAAGACTCATTCGCCGAGGCCAACGGTGGGGCAGTGGTCGCTCTGCGGGCACTGGTCGAGACCCTCGAAGCGCGGCGAGCCACGGCGCCGGAAACGGGATTCGCCCTCGGGGCCGACCGGCTGCTCGAGATGCTCTGGAAGTCCGAGCGTTTGAACGTTGGCCTGACCGAGCTAAAGGCGGCCGCGAACCAAGAGCTGGCACAGCATTCAGAGGCCCTTCATCAGGCGTGTGGCGAGCTTGCGCCCGACGCCACCATCGAAGAGTGCATCGAAGCGGCGCGTGTCCGGCCCGACGGCTGGCAACCGCTCCCCGCCGCGCGTCGTCACGCGCGCGAGATCGTCGGCGAGGCCGTCCGCGAAGGCATCCGATTACCGCGTTCGGACGGTGGGGCAGACCATTGGGCAACCGCTCTCCCACTCGAAGCCGTCATCGTGCGCCAGGCTTTGCCCTATCGAACCGAATCCGCGGCCTCACTCGAAATGCCCGGGCCCTACGAGACCGGTCTCGACGCCGTCTTTCGAATCGCGCTGCCCGTGACGGGTGACGAATTGAGCGAGGACGACGTTCTGGCCCCTTCCGACTTGCCCGTGCTCGTGGCGCGCGAGGTCGCGCCGGGCCGGCACGTACAGCGCTTGACCGCTCACCGCGCGGCGCGCGAAGTAGCGAGAGTCTTCCGCTGCCGGGGCTTCTCCGACGGCTGGGCGCACTACGCTGTGGAACTCGCGCACGAACAGGATCTGCTCGGGGCCGACCCCGCAAACGAGATCGCCTATCGATTGAGCGCCTTGACTAGCGTCGTCCGTGTGCTGGCGGTCCTCGCACTCCATGCCGAAGGCGTGGACCTCACCGAGGCCGAGCGGATGTTTCGCCAACAGGCGCGCCTGAGCGACCGTCAGGCGCGGCTCGAAGGCGCCCGGGCCGCCACTGACCCCCGGCTCCTCCATGGCACGCTCGGTCGCCTGCTCATCCTGCGGCTCCGGGAAGACTGGCTCTTCGAGCAGGGAGAAGCCGGGTCCCTCGCGGCCTTCCACCAGAAGCTGTTGTCCTATGGAGCGCCGCCGTTAGTGATGGTCAGAGAGGAGATGGTGGGTGATACGGGTGGGGCGGTGTTCTAGCGGCTGGCTGCCTCATGGCAAGGCCATGTTTGTACCTTTATCCCCTTGCGGGCAAAGGGCGCAACAACCGTAGGCGACGGGGCGTCCTTGCCATCGTCTGTCGGTCACGCTACGATTCTGCCCAAATCGCACTCTCAGTGGCATCGTAGATGAACCAGGAGATGAGTTCGGCGGAGGTCCCGATCGACCACGTGGTCCTTCTCGTACATGGCATCCGAACAAGGGCCTTTTGGCAGGACACGGTCAAAGAGGTCTTCGAAGAGATCTCGGGGGTTCGCGCTGTACCCATCAAGTATGGCTACTTTCCTCTGTTGCGGTTCCTATTGCCTGGACCGTGGAGGCGCCGGCCAGCTCGCCGGATAGAACGTGAACTCAGGTCGGCTCGTGAGCACTATCCAACCGCTGGTATCTCGGTGATATGCCATAGCTTTGGCACATATGCAGTTTGCAGAGTGCTAGAGAACGCAGTTGGAATCCAACTTCGCCACTTGGTGCTCTGCGGGGCAGTCCTTCCGGGAAACTACGACTGGAGCAAGCTTCGCGGAAAGGTAACGCGAACGATCGCCAATGATGTCGGCGTAAGAGATGTTTGGCCAGTTGTAGCTCGGCTAGCTTCCGTGGGTTATGGCGCTTCCGGGACTTTTGGGTTCGGCACGGTGACTGCGCCAGATCGGTTTTTCCCGTTCCGACACAGCGACTTCTTCAAGGAGAAGTTCGTTCGAGACCACTGGCAGCCGATCATCCGCACGCGAGGAGAGTCCGACGTGCGAACACCCGGAGGCAAAAGGCCGCCGAATCCGCCATGGATCAGCTGGCTGGGGAAGTTACCGGCGGCCTCGGCCTTCGTTACCGTCTTTATTGTCGTCGTTATCGCTTTGGCCTTCGCCGGGCGATCCCAACTCGCCTCCGCTGCAACTTGGGCCGCCGCCGCGCTGAGGGAATGGAATGCGGAAGACCAACCGGCTGGGGATGGAAGCTCTCCCTCCGTACTTGTGCCAGGGGATGTTCTTGACACAACGGCGGTCGGCGTTCCGCCAGTGCCGACGCCGACCAGGATTATTGTTCACGGAGGCGTCTTCGACGTTGAGAATCGCTGGAACAAACTGGGAGAGGTGGACATAATGGTTGGCCCAATCGACCGGCAGGTGCAAGCAGACTACGGCGACCGTTACTACTCTGCAACGCTCTTAGTTGAAGAGGACGAAACGGTCCATGTCGATGCTCAGATGGGCGGTTATGTCCACGTAGATCCCGAGCCACTCAAAGGACCTTGGACGGTCACTGAGTACCCGGTCGCCGTACGGATGCAGCGAAGGACGACTCGAGCAGAACGTCTCTTTGAGCAAGCTAAGAACCTATCGGCGCGAGGCCAGCTCCTCGATTCCTGGAGGCTCCACGTCAAGGCTTGGCACCTTGTACCGAAGGACCGCTATCTTGACGCTCTGCCGAGAATAATCATGGCTGCAGAGCAATCGGACCGAACGGCCTTACTTGTTGAGTTAGAAGAGCTGAGTCGCGGGTCGGCGTTCCTCGAAGCATCCGATTCGGTCCGCTTCAAGGTTCTCCTTGCCACGGGGCACGCGGCTGCGACTTACACAGGTCTCCTTTCGGAGATTCAGCCGGGCAAGACCTACCACGACTTTGCAGTGGAGGCTCTTGGCCGTGCCAGCGAAGTCGAGCCGATGCTGGCCCAGCCGTATCAAGCGAAGATGCAACTCGAATTGCGGGCAGAGCACTATTTCGATGCAGCTGCGACTGCGAAAGCCTACTTCGATGCCGCGCGAAGAACTCAGGAACGCGAAATCGAGGCTTTTCTAACAGAATGGGTCACTGCGGTGGAAAAGGCCACCGGCTATCCGAGATCTACCCCGGCTGCTTATGTGGAAGCTGTTCGATCGGTCGGTGAGTGGAAGACGCACTGGAAAGAGCTGGGTCAACATCTGGACAGCTATTCTGGTTTCTTTACCGGCCAAGCGAGTGATGTAGACCGGCGATTACTTCTCGCCAAGAGAAGAGCTGATCTGATTCGTCTTCAGCTAACGGCCTGAACCTGGCGGGCTGGGTTCGGCCTGACCGAGTCCAGATACATGTGGCCTGTTTTTGAACCAAGGCGAAACGTTCGCCCTAAGGAAAAGCCCCGCCTTCCGGCGGGGCTTTTAGCGTTCGATCGGGGATCGGTTAGGCGATCTCGATCTTGCGGGGCTTGACCTGCTCGGCCTTGGGGATCGAGATCGACAGGATGCCGCTGTCGAAGTTGGCCTTGACCTTGTCCTGCTCGACCTCGTTGGGGAGGGTGAAGGAGCGGGCGAAGGAGCCGTAGGTGCGCTCGATCCGGTGGTAGCCGTTGCTCTCCTCGGTCTCTTCGAACTTGCGCTCGCCGGAGAGGGTCAGGACCTTGTCCTCGATGGTGATCTCGACGTCGTCTTTGCCCAATCCGGGCAGCTCGGCGGAGAACTCGAAGGACTCCTCGGTCTCGCGGACGTCGACGGCCGGGACCCAGCGGCTCTCGCCCAGGCCTTCGTGGTCGGAGACCAGCCGGGCGGGGAAGAGGTCGCCGTCGAAGAACCGCTCGAGGCCACGGAAGAATGGGTCCGAGAAGAGCGGCGCGGGCTTGCGGGGGTGACGGGTCAGTAGGGCTCGTGTCATTTGATACCTCCTTGGTGTGAATCCAGAGATGCGAGCAGCTTTTTCGGCTACTCATTAGCCCATAACGCTAAGATTTATCGGACTATTCCAGATTTTTCGAGAAAATGGACTAAATCTTAGTTAGTAAGACTAAGATTTTGATGACTCGACACCGCCAAAACCCACCCTGGGCCGGGGGTCGGCGCAGCAATCTCAGGTACTGGCTTGGAGCTCGCGCTCGGAGCTGGCGATTTCGACGGCGAGCTTGCCGTCTTGCGCATCGACCCGGATGCGGGCGCCGTCCACCAGCTCGCCGGCGATGATCGCCCGCCCGATGCGGGTTTCCAGCTCGTGCTGCAGGTATCGCTTGAGGGGGCGCGCGCCATAGACCGGGTCGTAACCGGCCCGCGCTACGTGCTCACGGGCGGCCGGAGTGAGCTCGAGCCGCGCGCCCTGCTCGGCGAGCCGCCGGCCGAGGTCGGCGGTCTGCAGGTCGACGATCTGCTCGATCTCCTGGAGCGTCAGGGCCTTGAACAGGACCACGTCGTCGACGCGGTTCAGGAATTCGGGCCGGAAGTGCCCCCGCATCTCCCGCTGGACCGCCTCTCGCGCAGCTTCTGAAATCTCGCCGCCCGGATCGACGCCGTCGATCAGGTGCTGCGAGCCGATGTTGGAGGTCATGATGATAACGGTGTTCTTGAAGTCGACCGTGTGTCCCTGGGCGTCGGTGGCGCGGCCGTCGTCGAGGATTTGCAGCAGCACGTTGAAAACGTCGTGGTGAGCCTTCTCGATCTCGTCGAAGAGGATCACCGAGTAGGGCTTGCGGCGTACGGCCTCGGTCAACTGTCCGCCTTCTTCGTAGCCGACATATCCCGGGGGCGCGCCGATCAGGCGCGAGACCGCGTGGCGCTCCATATACTCGCTCATGTCGATGCGCACCATGTTCTCCTCGCTGTCGAACAGCGCCTCGGCAAGCGACTTGGCCAGCTCGGTCTTGCCGACTCCCGTGGGGCCCAGGAAGATGAACGAGCCGATGGGCCGCCGCGGATCCTTGATCCCCGAACGGGCGCGGATCACCGCGTCGGCGACCAGTTGCACCGCTTCGTCCTGGCCGATCACGCGCTGGTGGAGAATCTCGTCGAGCCGCAACAGCTTCTCGCGCTCGCCTTCCACCAGCCGGGTGACCGGGATACCGGTCCAGCGCGAGACGATCTCGGCCACCTCGTCCTCGGTGACCTCCTCGCGCAGCAGCCGGGTCGACCCGGCTCTCTCCGCCAGGCCCTTTTCGTGCTCGTCGAGACGTTGCTCGAGCTCGGGAAGCTGACCGTGGCGGAGCTGGGCGGCGCGGTCCAGGTCGTAGTCGCGCTCGGCCTCTTCGGCCTCACGGTGCAAACGCTCGATCTGCTCGCGCAGTTGCCGGACCTCGCCGATGGCGTCCTTTTCCGCTTGCCACTGCGCCTTCATCGCGTCGGTGGACTCGCGCAGATCGGCCAGCTCGCGGCGTAGAGTCACGAGCCGCTCCCGGCTGCCCTTGTCTTTTTCCTTTTTGAGCGCCGCCTCTTCGATCTCGAGCTGCATGACGCGCCGTGCCGCCTCGTCCAGCTCGGCGGGCAGCGAGTCGATCTCGGTGCGGATCATGGCGCTGGCCTCGTCTACCAGGTCGATCGCCTTGTCGGGCAGAAAGCGGTCGGTGATGTAGCGGTTGGAGAGCACCGCGGAGGCCACCAGGGCATTGTCCTGGATCTTGACGCCGTGGTGGACCTCGAACCGCTCGCGTAGCCCCCTGAGGATCGAGATCGTGTCCTCGACGGTCGAGGGGTCGACCATCACGGGTTGGAAGCGGCGCTCGAGCGCGGCATCTTTCTCGATGTATTTGCGGTATTCGTCGAGTGTCGTCGCCCCGAGACAGTGCAGCTCGCCGCGGGCGAGCATGGGCTTGAGCAGGTTGCCGGCGTCGGTCGATCCCTCGGTGCGCCCGGCGCCGACGATGTTGTGGATCTCGTCGATAAAGAGCAGGATCCGCCCGTCGCTGTCCTTGACCTCGCCCAGGACGGCCTTGAGCCGTTCCTCGAACTCGCCGCGGTACTTGGCTCCGGCGAGCAGCGAGCCCATGTCGAGCGAGAAGATCGAGCGGTCTTTGAGCCACTCCGGAACGTCGCCCCGGACGATGCGCTGTGCGAGCCCTTCGACGATCGCCGTCTTCCCGACGCCCGGCTCGCCGATCAGCACTGGGTTGTTCTTGGTTTTGCGAGAGAGGATCCGAATCGCCCGCCGGATCTCGGAGTCCCGCCCGATCACCGGGTCGAGCCGGCCGGAGCGCGCCTGGGCCACCAGGTCGACGCCGTATTTTTCGAGCGCCTCGTAGGCCTGCTCGGGGGTCGCGCTGGTGACTCGCTGGCTGCCGCGGACTTCTTGGAGAATGGCCAGCAGGTGGTCGCGATCCACTCCATGCTCAGCCAGGGCTTTCCCTGCCGCGGTCTTCTTAGGCTCGGCCAGCAAGGCGAGTAGCAGGTGCTCGACCGAGACGTACTCGTCCTTGAGCCGGCGGGCCTCTTCCTGTGCCGAGAGCAGAAGCTGCTGCAGGCGCTGTGTCACGTAGACCTTGCCGGCCTCGGTGGCGCCGCCCTGGACCGAAGGTCGCCGGCCGAGCTCCCCGGCGATCGCTTCGCGCAGCGCGGCAGCGTCGATCTGCATCTTCTCCAGCAGTCGCGGAACCAGACCGTCGCCCTGGTCCAGCAAGGCCAGCAGCAGATGTTCGCCGTCCACCTCCTGGTGACCCAGCCGGGTGGCATGGTCCTGGGCCGCCTGGAGGGCCTCTTGCGATTTTTGGGTCAGTTTCTGTGTGTCCATGGTTCTCTCTTAGCCCTTCTCGCGCGCCTGTCCGGGCCGGGGCTCAAAATCGGAAGTGGCCGCCAGCTCTTCGAACAGACGTCGGTCGTTTTCGGAAAGCTCTTCCGGCACCATCACCCGGATCTCGGCGAGGAGGTCTCCGTTGACGCCCTCGCCGGCCGGAAACCCGCGGCCGCGGAGACGGATCCGGCGTCCCGAGGAAGAGCCCGGCGGGATCCGCACGGTGACTTCGCCATCGAGTGTCTGGATGGCGGCGGTGCTGCCGAGCGCGGCCTCCCAGGGAGCGACCGCCAGCCGGGTGTGGAGATCGGGTCCTTCGAGACGAAACGACGGATGGGGGAGGAGGTCGACCGTGAGATACAAGTCTCCCCGGTTTCCGCGGGGTCCCTTGCCGCCCTGTCCGGCCAGCCGGATCTTCTGTCCCGGCCGGATCCCCTTGGGGAGGTTGACCCGCAACCGCCTCTTTTTGCCTCCACCGTGGTCCCCGAGGGTGATTTCCTTCTTGCCGCCCCGTCCGGCTTCTTCGAGCGAGATCGCGATGCGGGCTTCCCGGTCGAGGCCCCGACCCGCCGGCTGGGCCGACTGCGAGGCCTGCCCGCCGAAACCGGGCCAGCCACCGCTCGTGCGGGGGCGGCCGGCAGCCGGCGAGCCAAACAGGGCCTCAAAAAACGAGCTGAAGTCGCCCCGTCCGGCGCCCCCCCCGGCTCCCATGTTCCCCAAGTCGCGGATATCGAACTCGACCCGCGTGCCGCCGCCGCCGAATCCGCCGGGCCCCCCGAATCCGAACTGCGAGAAGATCTCTTCAAAGCCGGGTGGCGGCGAGCCGGTGCGCTGGGCCTGCTTCCAAGCCGAGCCGAACTGGTCGTAGCGAGCCCGCTTGTCCGGGTCCTTGAGCACCTCGTAGGCCTCGTTGATCTCCTTGAACCGGTTCTCGGACTCGGAGCTCTTGCTGATGTCGGGGTGATGCTTACGCGCCAGCTTGCGGAAGGCCTTCTGGATCTCGTCCTGTGAGGCCTTTTTGCCAACACCCAGCGCGGCGTAATAGTCCTGATAGTCCAATGTGCTCACCCCTCGTAGAGATAACAATCGCGAGGCGGGCAGATCTTAGTCTGCGCCCCTCACATTCTGTAGAACCACCGAGCGGGCCGGGTTCATTCCCACTGAACGCTGCAACGGTATAGTTTCACGCCTTCCCCGACGCGATGTCCCGCAATGTCCATGGTTCCGGCCCACCAAGAGCTCCTGGTCGTGACCGGCAAGGGCGGGGTGGGCAAGAGCACCGTGGCCGCCGCCCTGGGGCGCCATCTCGCCGAGCGGCCGCCACGGGACGGCGACGCGACCCTGGTTTTGGAGATCGACCCCCGGGAGAGCGTCCACCGTCTGCTCGGGGTGGCGCCCTCGGGTGGGGAGATCGTGCCCGCCGGGAACGGGCTGTATCTTCAGAACCTGCAGCCGCGGCAGGTGATCGACCGAATCGTCCGCGAGCGGGTTCGGGTGGCGGCAGTGGCGCGGAGAGTCCTCGCGAGCCCAATCTATGGCCAGTTTGTCGCCGGTGCACCCGGCCTCGAGCCCCTGGCGGTTTTGTGGCACGCGCTGCGCCTCCTGCGGGGTGAGATCGCCGAGGCGCCGCGCATCGGGCGCGTCCTGCTCGACGCGCCGGCGACCGGGCACGGTCTGTCGCTGCTGATCGCGCCACGGCTGGTATCCGATGCCATCGTCGGGGGGCCGGTGGGCGAGGCGACCTCGGAAGTAGCCGCCTGGATCGCCGAGCCGCGACGGGTCGGCGTAGTGGTCGTCGCGCTGGCTGAAGAGATGCCGGTGAGCGAAGCCTTGGAGCTGCGGGATGAGTTGCGGGAGAAGTTTGGCCGCGACGCGGCAGGGCTGGTGGTCAACGGTGTGTACCCCGAAGTCCCCAGTGATGAGGCCGCCAAGGAGACCCGGGACGAGCTGACCCGGCTGTGGCGCCGGCGCCGGCGTCTCAACGAGCTCGAACTGGAGCGCCTCGAGCGCATCTGGCGGCGGCCGTGCCTCGAGCTGCCGCTCCTGGCGCACGAGCCGGGTCCGGACCTGGTGACCGGTCTGATGGCCGAACTGGCCCGGCTCGATTCGGAGCCTGTGGCATGAGCGCGATTGACCGCTTGCCTCCGCTGGTCGTGGTCGTCGGGTCCGGCGGGGTCGGCAAGACGACTCTGGCTGCGGCCCTCGGTCTGCGATCCGCGGCGGCGGGTGCCGACACGCTGGTGATGACCTTTGATCCCTCGTGGCGGTTGCGTGAGGCCCTGGGTGTGGGACGCGAAGCCGGGGAGGAGGAGGTCGAGGTTGCGGCCGGGACGCCCGGGCGGCTGGCGGTGAGTCTGCTGGACGCGCGGAGCACGTTCGACCGTCTGATCGAGGCGTATTCGGCAGACCGCGAGTCGCGTGAGCGCATCCTGAACAACCGGTACTACCGGCATCTGGCGGGATCGCTGGCCGGGATCCTCGAGTACATGGCGGTCGAGCGGCTCTTCGAGGTCGCCGCCGAGAAACGCTTTGACCGGATCGTGCTCGACACGCCGCCGACGCGGCAGGCGATCGATTTCCTGGAGGCTCCGAGCCGTATTGTCGATTTCCTGGACAGCGGAGCGGTCGACCTCGCCACTCGCAAGTGGTTCGACCGGCGGGGCCGCTTCCGGCCGACCGCGCGTCTGGGCGGGGTGGGGCGGCGCTTGGACCGCTATCTGGACGACATCGTCGGTCTCGATCTGTTGCGCGACATGGCAGAGTTCTTCCAGGCATTCGCCCCTCTCTTCGACGGTTTCCGCGCGCGAGCGCAGGAAGTGACGCGGTTGCTGGTCTCTCCGGAGTGCCTTTTTCTGCTGGCGAGCGGCGCCGGAGAGGACCGCATTCCCGATACCCTGTTCTTTGCCCGCAGGCTCCGGGAAGCCGGGCATCACCTCGGCCCGATCGTGGTCAACCGGCTGCACCCGGACCCGGGCGAAGAGGCCATGCCGGAAGCCGGCGAGGACGGTACCGGCGCCGGACTGCGTGACGACGGGCGCGCGTTGCTGGCACGACTGGCCCGGCGCGAGCGCAAGGCGCTCGGGCACCTGGCCGATCTCCTCACACCGGACCAGGTGCTCCTGGCGCTGCCCCTCTTGCCCGACGCGCCCACGGGGCTGGACGGTCTGGGCCGGTTGGGAAGCCTGCTCGAAGAGCGTCTCGGGGCCGTTTGAGGCCGGTGCAGGGGTCTTTTTGCCGCGTTGCGGAAAAGGACTTGACGTTTATGCCGCACTGCGGTATAAATAGTCACGGTCTGCCGCGGGGCGGCATTTCAGCGACACGGCAACACGGCAGACCGGCCGGAAAGGAAGCAACATGGTCCGATTGATCAAGAGGTATGAGAGCCGGAAGCTCTACGACACCGAGGAAAGCCGTTATGTCTCGCTCGACGAGATCGCCGGGTTTGTCCGGCAGGGCCAGGAGGTCCGGGTGGTGGACAACTCCACCGAGGACGACGTGACGGCGCAGACCCTGACCCAGATCATGCTGGAAGAGGGCCGCAACGGCCGCTCGCACGTCCCGACCGAGCTGCTCCATGACCTGGTGCGGATGGGCAGGAGGTCGATCTCCACCGGCGTCGAGCAGGTGCAGCAGGGCGTGGACCGTTTTCTCGAAGCCTCCATCGACCGGGTGGGCCCCATCCGCCGCGCCCGCGACGAGATGGACCGGCTGCGCACGCGGCTGGAAGATCTCGAGGGCTCGCTGGCACGGCTGGAGGCAAAGAACCCGGCGGCTGGGCGCGCTCGCGCGACAAAGAAGCCTCGAACCAAGAAATCGACCTCTCGGAGTAATCAGCGCAAGCAGCGCAAGCGACGCAAGAAGCCGGCCTCGAAAGCCGGGAGCAGATAACGCACTTACACGCCGCCATCCGAGGCGGCGACAAAGGAGAGAAGAAAAATGGCCAAGAAAAAGACACGTCAAGGTGAACTGGCGGAATCCGCCAACAAGATCTGGCTCGCCGGGCTCGGCGCGTTTGCCGTTGCCGAAGAGGAGGGCTCGAAGGTCTTCAAGAACCTGGTCAAGAAGGGCGAGCGCTTCGAGCGCCGTGGCAAGAAGCAGCTCGAGAAGGTGCAGAGCGACGTCGAGGGTCGGGTGGAAAGCGCTCGCGAAAAGGCCGAGGGCGCGTGGAGCAAGCTCGGCAAGTCGTTCGACGAGAAGGTCTCGGACGCCCTCGGGCGCCTCGGCGTTCCCAGCCGGATGGAGATCCAGAAGCTGACCCGCAAGGTCGAGCAGCTCACTCGCAAGGTCGACGGCCTCAAAAGCCAGAAAAAGACCACGACGCGCAAGACGACGCGCACCCGCAAGACCGCTTAACGGTCGAGGTCCCAAGCTTGGAGCTTCGCGCTACACCCGATGGGGAGCGGGCGGGTCGGGTCGGGATCGCGCTCGCAGGAGGGGGCCCTGGCGGCGCCATCTACGAGATCGGTGCCCTCAGGGCCCTTGACGAGGCCCTGGACGGCCTGAGCCTCAACGATCTCGATGTCTATGTCGGCGTCAGCGCCGGGGCGTTTCTCGCCGCCAACCTGGTCAATCACCTGACGCCGGCGCAGATGTGCCGGGCGATCGTCAAGCACGGGCCCGGCGAGCATCCCTTTCACTCCAAGACGTTTCTGCAGCCCGCAGGACGTGAGTTTCTACGCCGTGGCACGAGGGTGCCGCGTCTGCTGTGGGAGGGGATCGGCGAGTATCTGGCCAGTCCGGCAGACAACCGGCTGCTGGACTCGTTGACCCGGCTCGGCCGCGCCATCCCCGTCGGGGTCTTCCAGAACGAGCCGATCCGCGCCTATCTCGAGAAGATCTACCATCTCAAGGGACGGACCGACGATTTTCGAAAACTGGAAAAGAAACTCTTTATCGTCGCAGTCGATCTGGACACCGGCGAAGCGGTGCGCTTTGGCGACCGGGGGGCCGACCACGTTCCGATCTCGACGGCGGTCCAGGCGTCGACCGCGCTTCCGGGTCTCTACCCGCCGGTCGAGATCGACGGCCGCTACTATGTCGACGGTATCCTGCGAAAGACACTGCACGCCTCGGTGGCGCTCGAGCAGGACATCGACCTGCTGCTTTGCCTCAACCCGTTGGTTCCGGTCGACACCCGAGCCGCGGTGGAGGAGGGCGTGATGCGGCGCGGCAACCTGGTGGATCGTGGCTGGCCGACGGTCATCTCGCAGACCCTGCGTACTTTGATCCGGTCGCGGCTGCGCGCGGGACTGGATTCCTACGCCGGCCGGTTCGACACCGATATCGTGCTGCTCGAGCCTCGGCGCGAGGACTACCGGATGTTCTTCACCAACATCTTCAGTTTCGCCTCCCGGCGGGCGGGATGCGAGCACGCCTACCTGGAGACCCGGCGGGAGCTACTGGCCCGCTACGACGAGCTGACGCCGATTCTGGAGCGCCACGGCATCGGCCTGCGGCGGGATGTGCTCGAAGAAGAACGCGATTTGTGGAGCGGCGTGTATCCGCCGGGCGGGCCGCGATCGGGCGCGCCGGACGACACGCTGGGCGACCTGGATCGGTTGCTCGACCGACTCGACGACTATCTGGACGCCGTCCCCGCCTAAACCTCGTTGGGGTGAAGCCGGCGGGACTTATCCGCGTTAGACTCCGCGCGGTTTGAGTGAGGAACCGATAGCGGAAAGAGATTTCGCGAATTCCTGGGACGAGTTGTCCCACCGCGGCGCGCGGCTGAGCGTCGTGGTGCCGGTCTACAACGAGCGCTATCTGGTCGGCGAGATGCTCGATCGGCTCCTGAGGTTGTCGCTCGAAGGAGTTTCCGAGCTCGAGATCCTCGTGGTCGACGACGGCTCGACCGATGGCACGCGCGACATCCTGGAGCAATATGCTCGCGTGCACGGCGACCGCATCGATTACCTGCCAAAGCCAAAAAACGAGGGCAAGGGAGCGGCGGTGCGGGCCGGAATCGAGCGCGCCACCGGCGACCTGATCGTCTTCCAGGACGCCGATCTCGAGTACGACCCACGGGATCTCGAACGGTTGGTGCGACCGTTTCTCGAGGACGGCGCCGACGTCGTCTACGGCTCGCGGTTCGCCGCCAGCGACCGCCGCCGGGTCGTCTACTACCGGCACAGTCTCGGCAACCGGTTTCTCACCTTCCTCAGCAATCTGACTACCGATCTCAATCTCACCGACGTCGAGACCTGCTACAAGATGTTCCGCGGCCCGCTGCTGCAGTCGATCCCGCTGCGCTCAAACGATTTCGGCATGGAGATCGAGCTCACCGCCAAGATCGCCAAGCGGCGTTGCGTGGTCTACGAGGTGCCGATCAGCTACCGCGGCCGTACCTACCGCGAGGGCAAGAAGATCCGCTGGACCGATGGAGTCAAGGCGATCTGGGCGGTGGTGCGCTACTGGCTGGTCGACGATCTCTACCGCGAAGACGCCTATGGAGGGGAGATCCTCCACCGGCTGGAGAAGGCCCGGCGCTTCAACACCTGGATGACGGACGCGATCCGGCCCTGGATCGGCGACAGAGTCCTGGAGATCGGCGCTGGGATCGGCAACATCACCACCTGCCTCGTGCCCCGCACCCTGTACGTCGCGAGCGACGTCAACCGGGACTATCTGCGTTACATCCGCAACATGTCCGCCGGGCGCCCCTATCTGGAGGTTGCCAAGATCGACCTCGAGGACCCGGCCACATTTTCCGGCCAAGAGAATCGCTTCGACACCGTGATCTGTCTCAACGTTCTCGAGCACGTCAAGGACCCGGACCGGGCCCTTGCCAACATCGCCTCGAGCCTGGAACCGGGCGGCCGGGCAGTCGTCTATGTGCCGCGGGGACGCCGTCTGTTCTCATCGCTCGACGTAGCGCTCGAACACCGATGTCGCTACGAAGAAGCCGAACTCCGCACCGAGCTCGAACGAGCCGGCTTCGAGGTCGAGCACATGGAGCATTTCAACCGCGGTTCGGTACCGGGTTGGTGGTGGAACGGAAAGGTGCTCCGCCGCCGGACCTTTGGCCGGTTTCAGCTCAAGCTGTTCGATCTGCTGGTCCCGATTCTGCGCCGCATCGACCGGCTCTGGCCCTGGAAGGGGCTCGGAATCATCGCGGTGGCGAAAAAGGCCACCTGAAGCGGCCGCCGCCTCTGGCGGCCGATGAGGTTCACTTCGGGACCAAACGGCAGGCAGAGACGCCAGCCGCTTCAACTTTCCGGGCGGGGGCAAGCCCCGCCCCTACAACGATTGAAGCAGGCAGGGGGCCACAACGGTTCTGTTCGGTCGCCCTCATCGCCCCTGCGGCAACCTCGTTCGGTTTGCTCTTTTCGTGTAGGGGAGGGCCTTGCGCCCTCCCGGGTGGGGGCAGCGCCCCGTCCTTGAAGCGGCCGCCTCTGGCGGCCGTTGTTCAGTCCAGCCAGGCCGACACTTCGCCGACCCCGACCTCGACAAAAACCCGCGACTCGCCGGAGCCCTCGCCCCAGTGGATCTCGGCTCCGACCAGCATCGAGCGCCGCGCCTTGTGGGTGTCGTCGGTGCCGTGGAGCTCCACTTCGCCGACCCCGGCATCGAGATCGATCGACCGAAGCGTCTTTTTATCCAGCCACAAATTGACCTCGCCGACCCCGAGCTCGACGTGGAGATCTCGCGCGAGCCCTTCAATGTCGAGCTCTCCCACTCCCAACTCGACATCCACTTCGAGCTTGCGGGGAACCCGGATCGTCCCGTCGAGGTCGATCTTGCTCTTGCCCCAGCGCGGATAGCCGTCGAGCTCGAGATAGAAGCTCTTGCCGTGCCGGCGGTGGTCCAGAAAAAGGTCCGCGAGGGTCTTCTCGCAGTCGGACGTCTCCAGCCGGCAATCGGCGAGTAGCTCGACCTCGATCTGCTTGCCGGAGGTGCCTTCGATCTTCAGCTCGGCGACCGCGAAATCCAGGTGGATTCCTTCGACCGAATCGATGGGGAAGGTGGCCTCGATCTGTCGCTCCTCGCCGGCCAGCGACGGCGCCGCCGCCAGCAGCAGACCGAGCACCATCCGTCGGAAATATTTCATCGTGTGCTCCTTTGCCTTAGGCTGTCCAACGGAGACTACGGCCGGGGAGGCCGGTTTGTTTCCGCGGATCGGGCCGGTTGGGATTCCGGGGCGCCGGCCTTGCGGACCGGGATGAGGAGCGCGAGAAAGGCCACCGACAGGGCCGTGGCCAGCGCGAAGAGGAACACGTAGGAAGTGTGTTGGGTGATCACCCCGGAGATCCACGCCGCCGGCTGTTTGCCCCACACTTCGATGGCGGCGAGCAGCGTGTAGTGAGTCGCGCCGATCTTTTTGTTGACTCGGCTCATCATAAAGGCAAAGAGCGCGGTGGTGAGGGCGCCACCAAAGAAGTGCTCGGCGCAGGTCACCGCGACGACCTTGGCCTCGGTCGGGGTGACCACCGACAGCCACCATTCACCGGCCACCGGAATGGCGCGCAGAGCGGCGGTAGCGGCCAGCGCGTCGAGCAGCCGGATGCGGCTGGCCAGCCAACCGCCGCAATACGAGCCCAGGATCGAGAACAGCATCCCCCAGGTCCCGACCCAGAGACCGATCTGCTGCGCGGTGTAGCCGGCGTCGACCAAAAAGGGCTTAAACATGGTGTCGGCCATCGACTCGCCGAGCTTGTAGGTGGCGATAAAGAGCAGCAGCCAGCCGGCGCCCCGATGGCTGAGCGCACGCCTCAGGTTTCCCAGCACCGCCCCGATGGACGCGTGCTGGTGGATCGAGCCGGCTCCGGTGCCCTTCATCCACCGGTTCTCCTGGAAGAGAAAGCTCACCGGGAGGGTCGCGGCGATCAGGGCGGCCATCGCCAGAAACAGCCCGCCCCAGCCGATGATGTCGCTCGCCCACAGCAGCAGCCCGCCGCCGACCAGCATTCCCACCTTGTAGCCGACCACCTGGGCGATATTGCCCTTGCCCAGCTCGCTGGGATCGAGCAGATCGACGGCCAAGCCGTCCACCGCCACGTCGAGGGTCGCGGCGAAAAGGTTCATCAAGAAAACCAGCCCCAGCAGGAGACCCAGCCGTTCGCCGGGCGGGGCCCAGGCGGCCGCGGCGCAGGTGGCGATCAGACAGCCCTGAAGCGGGAGGATCCAGGAGCGCCGTTTGCCCTTCTCGATCGAGCCAAACCGGTCCACCAGCGGCGCCCAGAAAACCTTGAGCATCCACGGTAGCGACAGCGCGGTGGCAAAACCGATCACCGCCAGCGAGATCCCGGCGTGGCGGAGATGAACAGGCAGGGCAGTTGCCTGAAAGCCGAACGGCAGACCCTGGACAAAGTAGAGGGTCCAGAGGATCCCCAGTTTTCGGGTCCGGGGCGAGAGGGTCGGCATCGGGCGCATTCTAGTGCGCCTGTATGGCAGCTCGGTTGCCCGCTGCGTGGGAGCGCCGGACTGGCCGGCTTGCCGGGCACGGACCGGTCTGTTACAACACACCCCCATGGGGAATCTGGTGGTTCTGGGGATGCAGTGGGGCGATGAGGGGAAGGGGAAGATCGTCGATCTGCTGTGTCCCGCTTTTGACGCCGTGTGCCGCTTTCAGGGGGGCAACAACGCGGGGCATACCGTCAAGTTTGGCGAGGAGCACTTCGCCCTCCACTTGATTCCCTCGGGGATCGTGCGGCCGGGGGTGGTCTGCGTCCTCGGCAATGGGCTGGTGCTCGATCCGGGGGCTTTTTTCGAGGAGCTCGACGGCCTGGTCGAGTCGGGGATCGACGTCGAGGACCGTCTGTTTGTCTCCGACCGGATTCAGTTGATCCTGCCGGTCCACGTGGACCGGGACCGCAAGCGGGAGGAGGGGCGCGGGCGGGACAAGATCGGCACCACCGGCCGCGGCATCGGCCCGGCCTACGAGGCCAAGGCCTCCCGCGCCGGCATCCGGGCCGGAGAGTTGCTGATCCAGACACACGGCGAGCCCTGGCAGCGCCGCGAGCGGCTGATGAGCCGTCTGGCCCGGTTGTCTCGCTCGGTGGATCCCGAGCTGCCGCTCGAAGAGATGTCCCACCAGATGCTCGAATGGGCCGAGCGCCTGGCACCGTTGGTGCGCGACACTGGTCTGCTGCTCAACACCTGGATCGACCAAGGCAAGACCGTCCTCTTTGAGGGAGCGCAGGGGACCCTCCTGGACGTCGACCACGGCACCTATCCGTTTGTCACCAGCTCGAACCCGAGCGCCGGTGGGGCGGCCACCGGCACCGGCGTGCCGCCGTCGCGGCTCGGCGCCGTCCTCGGCGTGCTCAAGGCCTACGCCACCCGGGTGGGCGAGGGACCGTTTGTCGGCGAGCTCCACGACGAGTCGGCCGACTATCTGCGCGAGCGGGGCAACGAGTACGGCACCACGACCGGCCGGCCGCGGCGGTGTGGCTGGCTCGACACTGTGGCGGCGAGCTACACCCGCCGGATCAACGGGGTCGATTCGATCGCCCTGACCAAGCTCGACGTGCTCGACAAGTTCGACGAGATTCCGGTCTGCACCGGATACCGGATCCGTGGTGAGGTGCGAAACGATTTCCCCTCGACGGTCGATGAGCTCGAGCAGGCCGAGCCGGTCTACCAGGTCCTCCCCGGCTGGCGGAGCGACACGGTCGGAGTGTTGGAGTTCGATTCGTTGCCCAAGGCGGCGCGCGACTATGTGGCGTTTGTGGAGAAGGCCGTGGGAGCCGGCGTCAGCGTCGTCTCGTCCGGGCCGCGCCGCGAGGAGACCATCTTGAGAGCCGAGGCGGGCCTGTCGAGCGCGCTCGGCGAGAGACTCGGCCGCGTCGCCCCGGCGTGACCGGAGGTACCGTGCGAATCGCCCTGGTGCAGCAGAAGGCCTCGGAGGATCTACTGGCCAATCTCGAGAAGGGGTTGGCGGCCGTCGATGAGGCCGCTCGACGGGGAGCCGATTTGGTGGCCTTTGCCGAGCTGGCCTTTGAGCCTTTCTATCCGCAGAAGCCGGCGGAAGCCAACCCCGGTCGGGACCCACGAGACCTGGCCCAAACCGTTCCGGGGCCGGTCACGGAGGCGTTTTCGGCCAAGGCCGCCGAGCATGGGCTGGTCGTTGTCCTCAACCTTTTCGAGCGCGACGGCGAGCGCACCTTCGATTGCTCTCCGGTGCTCGATGCCGATGGCGAGCTACTGGGACGAACCCGGATGATCCACATCACCGACTACCCCTGCTTTCACGAAAAGGGCTACTACGCGCCGGGCGATACCGGCGCCCCGGTCTATGACACCCGGGCCGGCAAGATCGGTGTCGCCATCTGCTACGACCGGCACTACCCCGAGTACATGCGGGCGCTGGCGCTGGCGGGAGCCGAGCTGGTCATCGTCCCTCAGGCGGGGGCCGTTGACGAGTGGCCCGAAGGGCTCTTCGAGGCCGAGCTACGGGTGGCGGCGTTCCAGAACGGCTACTTCACGGCGTTGTGCAACCGGGTGGGCGAGGAGGAGTGCCTGACCTTTGCGGGCGAGTCCTTTGTCTGCGACCCCGCGGGCCGGGTGGTGGCGCGAGCGGCTCGGGGGAAGGAAGAGATCCTCTACGCGGACCTGGATCTTGCCGAAGTCGCCGACTCCCACGCCCGCAAGTTGTTTCTACGCGACCGGCGCCGCGAGCTGTATCGCGACTGGCTCTAAACCTCGACCGGCGCGTCTGCGCCGACACCGCTAGTTCCCCTCGATCTCATAGACGTGGATGACCGGTCGCGCTTTGAGATCACGCTGCGCGATGTAGAGCAGACCGTTTGTGTTGTCGACGGCGATTCCTCCGTAGTAGCCGTGGTTGGGGGGCTCGACCCCGACCATTCCCGGCACGGGCCACAGCTCCGCGGGGTGGTCGAGCACGGTCTCGAAGGCCAGAAGGGACTGCTGGCTCGGATCGGCGAGCGATTTGACCAGCTCCGATTCGGGAAAGAAATAAGCCTGAGCGCGATATTGCGGTCCGGTTGCAAAGACTGAATGGTGTCCCTTGCCGGTGGATCCGCTGTCGATGAGTCCTTGTGGTGGCCACTCTCCCCAGGAGTTGAATTCCGCGAGACAGGATTGTCCCTGGTTCTGCCCGCTGTTCCAGATCGGGTTGCCGGCGTTGAAATCGCACTGGTTGCGGTGGATCAGACCGGTGTTGTCCCAAGGGTCGGGCTTGCCGTACCACCACACCGGGCCTCCCTTCTGACAGCCGAACAGAATTCCCTTGGCGCCGCCGTGGTCGATCCAGGTCGCATCGGAGCAGCGGTCGCTGGGCGTCCAGTCGGGGAAAGCCGTGCCGTATACGGTGAGGGGGTAGATGGAGTCGTACTGAATCAACGGCATTGATGCGAGGGGACCGGGCGCTGGAGCCGCCGGTCGCCCGTCGCATTCAAAGATCTGCAGCGGCGGTCCCGAAGAGCCGTAGGCTCCGCCACCGCCTCCTCGCTGAGTGGCCGCGAAGCACCATTGTTTCCCGCCGGCTCCCAGCCAGGTGTCGGCAAACGTCTGTCCCATCGGTCCCACATAGCCGGCCATCCGCTTGGCGTGGAAGATGTGGTCGGGGTCGTTGGCTGGGCCGAAGGTGTAGGCGCCGACTGCATCGATGTCCTGGGCCGTCGGGGCGGCCGGCAGCGTTCCGTCAAACCAGCAGAGCCAGTCGTGGTCGGTGTTGGAGACGTTGTACCAGTCGTGCCCGCAGCTCGTGATCCCGTTGCCACCCGGAAGCATCGCGATGCCGCCGAACTCTCTCGCCACCCAATTGGGCTGGGGGTTCAAAATATCGTCCTTGATGCTCATACCATCCGCGCGCAGCGACGGGTCGAGCATCTCGACCACGAATTGGCCGTGGGCGAGAACGTTGTTCCAGGTGGCGTCGGTCCGGTCGTTGACGGCGACCGTCTGCGGAGGCTGGATGTCGAACATCCCGACCTTGTCGGGATCGGCCGTCGGATGGCCGGTCGCGATCAGGCAGCCGGGATATCCATCGGCAGGGCTGGGGTCCGCTTGTCCGGCACAGTCCGGGTCATAGCCCATTGCCTTGAGGCCATACGCAAACCCGGTTTTGCCGGGCAGAAAGGGCGGTGCGAACACGCCCCGGTACTGGAGCGTCAACGCGCCGCTGGCCACCGAGAAGCTGATCTCGTAGTCGGTGGTGTTTTGGTTGGATGCCTGATCCTCGCACCGCACATAGTAGGTGTACGAGCTGCCGTCGGTAAGACCGGTCACCGTGTCGGAGTGCGTCAGGTTTCCTGTCGTCGAGAACGTGTTCGCCATGGCATCGAAATCAACGCCTGGGCAGGTGTCGTACTTGCACGTTGCTGGTTCGTCGGTGTCCAGCGACAGCGTCGCCTGGGTGGTTCCGGATGGCAGCGTGCCCGAAGGAGCACCGTTCGATCTCACCGGGGGCGTCGTGTCGGATACGTCGTTGTACAGGTTGAAGATCTCCGCGGCAGAGAGCACCCGGTCGTAGAGGACGACGTCGTCGATCGAGCCGCTGAAGAGTTCCAGGGAGGTATTCCGCGCACCGATGTGTTTGTCGGTGTGTGTGAAGGTCGCCAGGTTGGTGCCGTTCGCGTTGGGCTGGCCGTCGACGTAGATCACCCAGTTTCCCGCGACGTCGTAGGAGACGGCAACGTGGGTCCAAGCGCCATTTGCAATGGTGCTCGCTGACAGTCCGATCCAGGTGCCGTTCTGTTTCTTGAACTGCACCTTGTTTGCGTTGGTCAGGCGGAAATGCGGTGGGCCGATGCCGCCGCTTCCCCCGATGATCGTCCGGTTTCCCGAACCGGTCGGGTAGATCCAGGCGGCGTAGGTCAGCACCGACGACTGCAGTGTCGTGTCGTTGCCCACGTCGACATAGTCGTCTACCCCGTCAAAGGAGAGAGCCCCGTCCTGCGGCCCGCCGTTGCCCGCCGCCACCGTCGCGCCGTGAACCGTTCCGGTGTTTCCGTTTCCCGAGAGATCGCTCACGATGCCCTGGTTCTCTATTTCGTCGGGGTCATCGAATGCCCAATGCCCAACCAATCCCTGTGTAGGCGTTGCGTTCAGGGACTCCGACGGCCCCACCATTCCGATCGCGAGAAAGACCATAAGCGAGACCCACCGCGCCGCGGGGGCTTTGGGGCGACCAAAACGCGTAGTTTCTTTCCGAACTATCGGCCCATCTGTCTTTTTCTTCCTCACAATCCGCTCCTTTCGTTACATACGGACAGACAGCGGACTATCTGTATCTCACTTATTTTTCATATTCGTAGTTGAGACCATTGGTCTGTTAATTAACCGGAGACCCGCTTAAGGAGAATTTGTTAACAGTCGACTCAATCCAGAAAGTGGAATGCCTTAGTACGCCCGAGAAAATGGGAAACGAGTCCCTTTTTCGTCAGATCAACCGGACAAACGGGCCGAGGTGCTCGGCCTTTACCCGCTCCGCCACGGCTCGGCCGACGCGCTGTAGCTCCGGGATGAACTTCGTCGAGTCCAGTTTGGCAACGTCTTGGGGCCGGATGTCCTCGAGGCCCAGGTCCGCCAGGCCCTCGGCGGTCAAGTCGGCGTTGTAGCGGGCGTAGAGGAAGGCGCGACCGAGATCCTGGTTCAGTGGAATCGGCTGGCCGTCGTCACGCCGCGGAATCAGATCGCCGATCTCGCTGTCGAGGACGCCGCCGTGGGTGCATCGCCCGACGACGCGGCAGTTGATGTCCTGGTCGACCAGCGAGCCGTACATGAGCGCCCCGGGAATGCCCGCGAGCTGTTTGACCGTACTTTGGGTACTGGACTCTTGTTGATCGGGGGCGGCCCCGGTGCCGATCGAGATCACCAGCAGGTTCTTTTCGCCGCGCCGCCAACCCAGGCGGTAGGCTGGCTCGGTGGCCATTTTGTAGAGCAGGAACGACGGATTGTTGTACGGCGTCATGCCTCCGTCCACAAAGACAAAGGTCTGTTCCGGGTCCTCCGGATCGTCGGGGTTCCACGGGATGACCTCGGGCGGAAAATAGATGGGCGCCGCGGTGCTGGCGCGCACCAGCTTCCAGAGAGGGATCTGGAGGTTGCAGAAGGGCAGCGACGGGTCGTTGAACTTGGCGAGTGGGTTGGAGCTGATGGGCCAGGGCGAATCGGTCGACGCGTTTCGCGTCACCGCGAGCAGCAGACAGCGCAAATGCTCCGGGAAGAGCGTCGTGTCCTCGCCGAATGTGTTGGTCAGCTCGCGCCGCAACGGCTCGGCCTTGTAGCGGCTCTTCCAACGCTTACGGATGACCTGTTTGTCGAACATCGCCGGTCCGGTTTGCTGATAGAACTCGAGCAACTCGGTCACCGACATGCCGCGCGCGATCCCGGTGGCGATGATGGCTCCGGTACTGGTTCCTCCGACATAGTCGAAGAAATCGCACAGCCGGAAATCGTCACCCTTGCCGGATCGTTCGCGAAGGACCTGCTCGATCCGCGCTAAAACCTCGAGTGTCAGGATTCCCCGGATCCCACCACCGTCGAGGGCCAGGAGTTTGCGGGGCGGCTGTTTGTCGGTTCCGTATCTGGCGGCCAGCGGGCCCCACGGGTTGTTCCGGTTTGCCGGCGGCAGATCAGACCTCCGTCGGAAACTCGCCCTCGCGCGGCAACGGCACCCGGATCCAGATCGGCATGTGATCGCTCACTTTGTGCTCGAAGCGGCGCAGAAAGGTCGAGCGCGCCGCCTTGCCCTCGGCCGTGGCGAGCTCGTCGAGGTTTTTGCCCCGCTTGAGCGCCCGGCAAAAGAGGTTGGAGAAGTCGAAGACACCGTAGTCGGGACCGGCTTCGTCCACCGCCCAGACTTCTTCTTGGGAGTGACCCTGAACCGAGGTCGACATCCGACCGCCGATTCGCTGATCGGTGGAGAACACTCCGATCTGGTCGTATGTCTGGGTCAGCCGGATGTTGGAGCGCAGGATCCCGTCCGGATCGGACGGCGGCTCCTGGGTCGGCCGTGGGTGCGGGAAGATAAATGGAAAGCTGACGTGGACCCGCTTGCCCCGAGTCTTGGCAAAGCCACCCAGCTCGTCAAACACGTCGGCGATTCGCTTGAGGTCTCTCTTGGGCCGATCAAAGCTGAAATTGAGGTCGCCCAGCAAGACGACGCTGGCGGCCTCGCCCGAGCGGACCTTGCCCAGGATCCACTCGACCAGAGCGCGGGCCTCCAGCCGCCGGTCGATCGGGCGGCCAAAGTGCAGGTGCGCGTTGACGGCGAGAAATGGGTAACTTTCGAGACCGGGGTGGCCGTGGACGCGGAAACTCGCCGCGAACGGGGTGCGGATGAACTGAACAAAGCGGTTGACGTCCACCCCGAAGGCCGGCTCCTTGGGGCGCTTGGGGTTTTTGCCCTCCTTGACCGCGCGGCGCCACTTGGGGAGTGTCTCGTTGTAATACTTGCGCAGGGCCTTGGCAGGTGCCCGCCGCTCCATCAAATCGAAGAACTCCTGGTGATGCCGGGCGACGGCCTTGATGACTTTTGTGCGGCTGGTGGTGACTTCGGTCACCAACTCGGTACGCTCGACGATCGATCGGTTGTAGATGTACGCGAGTCGTTCCTCGTTGCCGCTTTCGCCCGGGAAGGTCCCGACGACGTCGGACACGATCAGACCGAAATCCGGTCCCATGAGCTTCTTCAGCTCGCGAATCCCGGTCATCTCGGGCAAGACTTCCTGGATTGCCACCAGATCGAAATGGCGGCAGACGTCTGCAAGAAAATTCATCGTCTGTGCGTCCCGCCCGGTCTTTGACTTGGCAGATTGGATCTTGCCCAACTTGCGGATGTTGAACGAGCCGATGACAACCGACCCGTAAACCCGCTTGGGCAAGCCGTATCTCTGTGGATTCCCCCTGAGCTCCTTGCGGATCTTGCCCCACTCGGCCTTGGTGAACCCTCGCGCCATCTCGCCGCCTCCTTTCGGTGCCGCGCAAGTCATTCGTGTGAACGGATTTGACGGCGAGTGTAGGCTGGCGGGGCCTCGGTGTC
Organism: Candidatus Multivoradales bacterium; assembly: GCA_965224065.1. Lineage (GTDB taxonomy): Bacteria > Acidobacteriota > Thermoanaerobaculia > Multivoradales > JAHEKO01 > JAOTZA01. Next base: position 683,137 of record CBDCYF010000005.1, on the reverse strand, counting down.
AAAAGACCCCGCGCTTGCCGGCGATCACTCTGAGTCTGGCCTTGTGGACGGTTAGAACCATTCTCTGTGGCTGGCCGTACCTCGATCGGTGACGGGCTGGCCGAAGGGGGGGATTGTGTTGGTAAAATCAGATGGAGCGGTGGCTCGACGCCACCATCTCACCGTGAAGCGAACTAGATTTTCCGACAGTTGGGCAGAATCCTGCTAGGGAGTCGGCCAAACTCGAGCGGCAGCCGGCGGTTGGTGATTCTGCGGGTCGCGAGTCTTCTGTTCGCCGTCGTCCTGCAGGTAGGACTCGCCGGCGAGGTGAACGGCCAGGCTGTCTCCTCCGAGCCGGCGCCCGGCGACCCGGGGCGCTGGGAAGTGCTGGAGGAAAGAGACGCCGACGGCGAGCAGTGCATCGTCTGCCTCCAGGCGATCCACGAGGGTGGAATCGCGGAGGTGCGCTACAAGGGGCGGACGTTTTATGTGGCGGCGGGCATGCTCGAGGAGTTCGAGGCGGATCCCGAACGGTATTTTCACTCGTTGCAGGCTCGCGCCGCGTTGTTCGACGAGGCAGCAATGGAGACGCCGCCGATGAGAGTCGGCTGGCTGATGTTCGGCTTTTATGTGCTTCTTGGGCTGGTCTGCGGCGCTGGATGCGCTTACCTGGCGCTAAATCGTGGGTTTTCCGCGCGAGGCTGGTTTGTAGCCGGGCTGCTAATCAATGTTGTGGCTCTGGCGGCCGTTCTGGTGAAGAAGCCCCTTGCCGGTAGCAGCTTTGCGCCTCCCCCGCGCGGCCTGGTCAAGGTTCCGGCCACCCTCGCTCCTCGGGCCTGCCCGCACTGCGGCGGCACGAACCACCCGTCGGCGTCGCACTGCACAGCATGTAAGAGGTCCCTGAAGCCAGCGGTCGAGCCCGAGACTGCCAGGGCCTGAGAACGGAGGCTTGCTTGTCGGCAATTCGCGGCTATTTGGGAGGTCTGCTCTCTAGCGGCAGCACGGATCAGCGCCGGCCACAGCTCAGCAAAACAAACGAGTCCAACGTCAAGGGCCTCTACATTATCGGCGATCTGGCCGGGGCGCCCGTTATCAAGCTTGCGATGGCGCAGGCCGTGGATCTGGTCGATCACCTTGCTGCCTTACCGGACCTGCGCGGCCCGAAAGAGCGTGACGGTCTGGATCTGCTGATCGTCGGCGCGGGGGCGGCTGGGCTCAACGCAGCGCTGGCCGCTCAGGGCCAGGGTCTTCGGGCGATCGTCCTCGAAAAGGGGAAGATCGCCAACACGATCGAGAATTTTCCGGAAGGAAAGTGGGTCTATGCCGAGCCGGACGAGACACCACCCAGGGGCAAACTCTGGCTCGATGGCGCTCGCAAGGAGGATCTGGTCGAGCGCTGGAACCGGATCGTGCGCGAGAACCGGCTTGACGTCCGGACCGAAGAGCCGCTGGTAGGGCTCGTTCGGCTGAAGGACGGCACCTTTAGAGCGGAGACCCCGAAGGGCGAGTACCGCGCCCGGAAGATCGTGCTGGCTACCGGCCAGCGTGGCAACCCCCGCAAACTGGGCGTCCCGGGTGAGGGTCAGGAGCACGTCTACCACCGCCTCTACTCTCCAACCAAATACCGCGACGAGGAGATCTTGGTGATCGGCGGCGGCAACAGCGCCGTCGAAGCCGCGCTCACGCTGGCGCAGAGGAACCAAGTTCGCCTCTCCTATCGGAAAGGCGAGTTCACGCGTTTGTTCAAGGACAACCGCCAGCGGCTCGATGAGGCGATAGCGAACGGCCGGATCGAAGTGATCTTCAACTCGACGGTCGAAGAATTCCGCGGCCATGATGCGGTCCTCTCGGTGGACCACGGAGGTCACAAAGAAGAGCGCTTGGTGACCGCCCGGTACGCCTTTTGTCTGATCGGCGCCGAGCTGCCGGTCAAGTTCCTGAAGAGCCTCGGGATCAAGCTGGAGAACGAGTGGGAGGGGTCCCTGTGGCTTTCGACTCTCCTGACCGCGGCAACCCTCCTCGGTCTGGCCTTCTTTGGTGGCCGGCTGGGAGGGTCGATGCCGATTGAAGCCGAGCCGGCCGGCGGTGTTCCACTCGTCGGTGGGCTGGTGGCGTTGACGGCGATCGCATGGCTCGTCCTCAGTGGCGCTCGGGGCAATCGTTGGTCGTGGCTGGGGATCTCTTTCCTTGCCTGGTACTCGATCTACGGCATCAAGGTCGGGCCGGGCTCCGAGTTCTGGCCGTACAAAGGCTGGGGGTACGACTCGCTGTCGTTCTTCTCCCGCCCCTGGGCGTTCTGGTACACGGTTGTGTACACCGTTCTGATGACGGTCTTCGGTCTCGGCGCGCTCAAACGCTGGGGGATCGATCGCAAGGACAAGTTCCAGATCTGGCGCTACACCAGCTTGCTCTCGTTCCAGTGGATCTTCTTTTTCATCATCCCCGAGTTTCTCTTCCAATGGGCGGTCAAGTACCAGTGGGTCGGCGAGGCCCTGGCGAGTGACCCACAGTTTGTCGACCAGGCCTGGCGCTCATACGGCATCGTTTACGCGTGGCCTCTTTTTATCTACACCTGGTTCTATGACCCGCACTTGGTCTGGGTGGTCTGGGGTGTGATCCTCACTTTCGCCATCATCCCGCTTTTCGTTCTTTTTCACGGCAAACGCTATTGCTCTTGGATCTGCGGCTGCGGCGGCCTGGCCGAGACCTTTGGCGATCGCTGGCGGCACCTGGCGCCCAAGGGCCGTCTGGCGATCAAGCTCGAGTGGATGGGCATGGTTGTGCTGGTCGCGGCCACATTTGTGACCTTGGTCATGCTGGCGAAAGACACTTTGGGATTCATCAAGACGGCCGACCGGAGCATCTATCTCTACCGGATCCTGGTCGATGTGTGGCTGGTCGGCATCCTGCCCGTAACCGTCTATCCGTTTATGGGCGGCAAAGTATGGTGCCGCTACTGGTGCCCACTGGCCAAGTTGATGCACCTCTTTTCGCAAGGCTTCACCAAGCTTGGCCTGTCCCGGTTTCACATCGTGGCCAACGACAAGTGCATCGCCTGCAATGAGTGCTCCCGCAACTGCCAAGTGGGGATCGACGTCATGCAGTACGCGCTCAAGCAGGAGACGCTCGACAACGCTACCTCGTCGTGCATCGGCTGTGGAGTCTGTGTCAGCGCCTGCCCGATGGACACGCTTTCTTTTGACAAGACCGGGGTTCCGCCCGAGGAGCCCGATGGCGTATACACACCGACCGCAGGCGCCTAGCCGACATCTCAGGGAGTCACCTATGCAAGCAAACCGTCCAGCCCGAGCCAGCGCGCGAGTCTGGCGACTCGCGCCGCTGGCCCTCGCCCTGATTGCCGCACCCGTCCGACCCGAAGTCACAGCGGCTCCGCCGGTCGAGACGGCCACGTTCTCGATGTACTGCTACTGGACCGGAGAAGCGACCGTCGGTCGCGTTGATGGTGTGGTGGCGTCCCGAATCGGACATTGGGGCGGCAGCGAGATCGTCCAAGTCGACTACGACCCCCGGCTCACCGATCTGGGAGAGCTGGCACGGGCTCTTAAACGACAACGTTCCTTTTACTCAGTGATTGTGAAAAGCAAAAACGAAAAAGCCGAAGCGGAGCGTCGCCTCGGCGGCGGTGAGGTCACGGTGCGAACCGGCAAGGCCCGGTTTATAGATCCAAAGCACAGCTTGCGGACCCGCCACCCAAAGCTCTACAAGCTGGATCTGAGCGAGCGCCAGGCAATCCTGCTCAACAGTTGGAGCTACTTTGGCGGACCCATGCCGGATGTCCTCACTGCCGAGCAAAAACGAAGCCTGCGAGCGCGACAGACCAATCGCTAACTGGGACGCCGCCGTATTTACCCTAGCGGCTGCGTGTCTTGGTGGGCAGAAACGCTCGACCCTGACATGCCTTAACGCCAAATGACGGAGTCGGTATGAGCAATCCTATGATTCGGAGCACATTTCTGGTGCTCCTCGCTCTGATCGCCCAAACCTCCGCGAGTACGGCACAGATCGAGCACGTTTCGCCCAAAGTCCGGACACCTCCGGACGATCTCACGCCGACCGAAAAGGAGGCGGCCGAGCTCTATCGCAGAGTTCTTCCCGCGGTCGTGACGATTCTCACCGAGGGGGTGCCGGCTGCGGGCCAGGGGGGCGAGGGCGCTGGATCCGCGCTTGGTAGCGGGATCTTGATCAGCCCCGACTGCCATGTGCTGACGGCGGCCCATGTTGTCGACGATGCGCACAAGATCACGGTCCGGACGCAGGACGGGGAGGAGCGCGCGGCGATCCATCTGTTCAGTGAGCCGAGCGCAGATCTTGCCTTGTTGCGCCTGGTCGAGCCCGACGACGAACTCCCTCATTCCGTACTGGGCGACTCGGATCGACTGGCGGTCGGGCAGACGGTTTATGCGATCGGCAACCCCTTCGGGCTGGAGAATAGTCTTACCGTTGGCCGGATCAGCGCATTTCGAGAGTTCGATCGACTTTACGACGGTTCGATCCTGGCCGAGTTTATCCAGACCGATGCGGCGATCAACTCGGGCAACAGCGGAGGACCGCTCTTCGACTCGCACGGCCGGGTGATCGGTATCGCCTCGAGGATCTTGACCGTCTCGGGGGGATCTCAAGGGCTCGGACTCGCGGTAACGATCAACACGGCCAAGCAGCTGCTGGCTCTAGAAAAGCGGGCGTGGCTGGGCTTTGACGCGATCTATCTCGGCCGAGGTGCTTTGCGAGCTCTGTTCAATCGAGATCTCGAGGGCGCCTTACTGGTCCAGAATGTGATTCCTTCCGGACCGGCAGGCCAGGCGGGTCTGGTGCGGGGTCGTATCCCAGCGGTAATCGCCGGCCGGGAGATGTTACTTGGTGGTGATCTCATCGTCGCGATCGGCGACCAAGAAACTTGCCATGAGGCTTGTCTGGTTCGTGCGCACGACCATATTGTCGGAGCCAAGCGAGTCCTGCTGACACTCCTTCGAGATGGACGCCCTGTGATGATCGAGGTCGACGTCAGCGAGGCAAGAAGAAATTTTTTGCCCGCGGAGGGGTAGATGGCCTCTACCAGTACCGTTCGACGTGAACCTGGCCGGTCTGGCGCCGGGTATGTTCGACGTAACCGTCCTTTTCGAGGATCTCGACCATTTGATCGATCATTCCTGGGTTCCCGCAGATGAAGACGTCGGTGGTCTCGGGCCGGGGCTCGAAGCCCCAGGCCTCGGCGAGTCGTGGCGAACGCCAGAGGTCCTGCAGGTAGCCGGAGTCTCCCGACCATTTGGCCACTTCTTCCCGTGGACGACTGATCGTGGGCAGGTAGGTGAAGTTCGAACACATGCGTCGCAAAGTCATCAGCTCGGACCGGTAACCGAGGTCCCATGAGTGGCGCGCGCCGTGGAGCACGGCGAAATGTCGACCTATGCCACAGGTCAGCTCGGTACGCAGCATGCTCATGTAGGGCGCGAGCCCGGTACCGGTGGCGAGAAATGCCACGTGCCTGTCTTTGTCTACGTCATCCAGTGTGAAGAGGCCGTGAGTTTTGGGCGATAGCCAAACACGCTCGCCAGCTTCGAGAGCAAAGAGCCTGGGAGTCAGCTCGCCGGAAGGCACGAGCGACACGTAGAACTCCATGAACTCCTTTGCTTTCGAGGACGAGGCGATCGAGTAGGCACGCTTGATGAGTTTTCCGTCGGTTGGATCGTCCTCCTCGGGATCTGAGATTGGGGTACGAGGTGCGGCCCTGGGGAGGCCCAAAACTGCGAACTGGCCGGGCTCGAAGTCCGGCAGCTCCCAGTCCCCGTCGGGTACTACCCGAAGGATCATCAGTCCCGGAGAGACCTCGATTCGTTGAACGGCGATGGCGTTGAGATCGCTCGACACGTCGTGACTCCTTTGGTTGGCTAGCCCCCTTTTTTAGCTCTTGGGCTGGCGGTTTGTTTCTGGTACGAAGTACCCCCGGGGGGCGGATTGCACCCTCCAAAGAACCTACCAGTCGCCAAACTTCGTAGATATGATCGTTGACGAAAATATCCGGGGGTACGGAGTGGATCATTCGGCGGACCCTTGGCGAAACCTGTTGGCGGGGCACAGGATTTATTCATGAATCTGGCGGCTCTCATAGCCGGAGCTCTCTTGGCTTTCTCTGCGACCGATCTTCTTCGGCTCGATGAGACCCCGGTCGGCGAAGAGCTGCCGGCCGGGTGGAAGATAAGACCCGTGTCCGGTGTTCCGTCTCCGCGCTTTTCGGTCATTGAGAGCGCCGGCCGGGCGGTGCTACACGTGGAGGGTACAGGCGCTGCAGCCTGGGCTTATCGGGTCCTGGATTCGCCGATTAGAGGCGGCAACGGCATCCTTCGCTGGTCTTGGCGAGTCCTCGATCTACCGAGCGGGGCGGACCTCCGCGTTCCGGCCAAGGATGATGCGGCTTTGCGCCTGTACGTGGTTTTCGGAAGGCCCGGCGTTTTTGGCGCTCGCAGCCGGATCATCTTCTACACCTGGGGCAACACGGAGCCCAGGGGACTGTCGCTTCAGAGCACAGTGTCGCCGAAGTTCCGGATAGTCCGCGTAGCAGGATCCATGGAAGTAGGCCGCGAATGGCGCGAACAGGAAGTCGAACCTTTCGAGGACTATCGGCGCTTCTGGGGCGACGGCTTTCCTCCCATCACGGCCATCGGCCTCATGCAAGACACCGATATGACCGGAGAGATGGCCGTCTCCGAGCTCCGGTCGCTGGTGTGGGAAGCTCGCTGATTTGACCGGACGGAGCCTTCAAGTAGTTCTCTGACCGAGAAGGGGGCTTCAGCCCTCGACTCGATCCGCCAGCCGGGCCAACGCGCCCATCAGATCGGGCTCGATGGTCAGAATCTCCCCCCAGGGGTCGGTTTTCATTCGCCGCAACCGGGTGGGCACGGTCTTGATGGTGAACTTCTTGGGATCGAGCTTGGTGTTGACTTCCGACCAGCGGAGGGGGGTCGAGACCGGGGCGCCGGGAAGTGGCCGCACGCTGTAGGGCGCCACCACCAGCTTGCCGGACCCGTTCTGGCCAAAATCGACGTAGACCTTGCCCTCGCGGGAGGCCGGCAACCGTGCGATCGAGGTGATCTCCGGCAAGGTGTCGGCCGTCACCCGCGCCAGGAGCTGCGCGAGCTGTTTGGACTGATCGTGGGTGAACGCGCCGGCCAGCGGCACCAGGACGTGGAGCCCGGTCGCGCCCGAGGTCTTGACAAAGCAGGGGAGGCCGATCGCGTTGCAGAGCTTCTGGATGGCCCGCGCCGTCTTGACGACATCGGGGAAGGTCGCCGACTTGGCATCCAGGTCCAGCACACACCAGTCGGGCGCCTGCAGAGCGCCGAGCCGGCTGGACCAGACGTGCAGTGGAATCGCCCCCAAGTTGACCAGATAGCGCAGGGACTGCGAGTCGTTGCAGATAAAGTAGTTTTTCTCGCTGTCGTCGTCCTCGGTCCACACCGGCTCGGTGCGCACCCAGTCGGGCACGAACTCGGGAGCGTTTTTCTGGAAGAAGTTCTTGCCCTCGATGCCGTCGGGGTAGCGGTCGAGCACTACGGGTCGGTCGGCGATCAGCGGCAGGAGCCAGGGGGCGGCGGCTTGATAGAACGCGTCGAGGTCGGCCTTGGTGTAGCCCTCGTCGGGCCAGAAGATCTTTTTGGGACGCGTGACATCGACCGTCGGCCGCTCGTCGACGTTGGCCACCGGCTCTTTCGGCGCGTCTTCGTGAGCCGGTGGCAGGTCGTCCCGCACGCAGTCTTCGATCGGCTTGTCGTCGCGCAGCCGGGAGAAGACCGGGTGACGTAAGTGACCTTCCTCGGTGTACTGGATGTAACGTGCTTCGACGACCAGCTCGGGCTCGACCCAGATGTGGTCCTTGCCCGCCGGTTCCGGGCCGGAGAAAGCCGGCGACGGCCGATGCTTGGGCTCGAGCTGTTCCCGGAGCGAGACGAGCTGGGCGTCGGTAAAGCCGGTGCCCACCCGGCCGGCGTACCGCAGCTCGTCATCGTGGTGGACGGCCAAGTGGAGCGCTCCGAGTCCGGCCCGGGAGCCCTTGGGCTCGGTAAACCCCACGACGACGAAGTCGCCGACGCGCTCCGCCCGGACCTTGATCCACTTGGCGGACCGACCCCCTCGATAGGGGGTGTCGGCCTGTTTGGCGACCAGGCCTTCGAGCCCCATCTGCTGGATCCCGGCGTACATCTCTTCACCCCGCTCCTCGATGTGGTCGCAGTAGCGAAGCGCGCCGGCGCCCGGCAGCACTCGCCGCAAGATCCGCTTCCGTTCGACGAGAGGAAGCCCGCGGAGGTCAAAGCCTTCGAGGCCAAGCAGGTCGAAAACAAACAGCACCGCTGGTAGGGGCACCGTGGCCCGTTCGATATCGCGGCGCCGGGTGAGTTGGGCGCGTTTCTGAAGAAGCTGAAAGCTCGGCTTGCCGGTCTCGTCCAGCACCACGACCTCACCATCGAGCACCAGGCCGTCGTAGGGGAGCGCGCGCAAGCTCCGGACGAGGTCGGGGTAAGAGGGCGTCGCCTCGCGGCCCGAGCGATAGTAGAGCCTGGCCTCCGGTCGGGCCCCCGTCCCCGGCTGGAAGCGGCCGGCCACCACCCGGTAGCCGTCGTATTTGAGCTCGAAGATCCATCCCTTCTTCGAGAAGGGCCGGGGCTGGAGCTGGGCGAGCATCACCTTGACCTGCTCGGGTCGGAGCTGGCGTCGTTTTGCTCCCAAAGTGGGGAGCTCCCTGCGCAGCTCTTCCGCCCGGCCACCACCATCGCGCAGCTCCTCGACGGTCAGGCCGGAGAAGATCGAGGCGTCGTTGATCTCCTCTACGGTCTGGCCGGTGGCGCCGGCGTCGGGTTTCTTGATCAGCAGCCACTCCTTGGGGCTGCGGGTGGTGCGCACCAGCGTAAAAAGGCCACGCAGCTTGTGTCCGCCGAGCTCAAAGAGAAGTTTGCCGGTCTCGAGCCCCTCGCGCGGGTCGAGGTGGTGCAATGCCTGCCCCTGGTCCCAGACGATCACCGAGCCGGCCCCGTAGTTGCCCTCGGGAATCACGCCTTCGAAATCGGCGTACTCGAGCGGATGGTCCTCGGTAGCCACCGCTAGGCGCTTGTCGGCCGGATCGAGCGACGGCCCCTTGGGAACCGCCCACGAGACCAGCACGCCGCCCATCTCCAGCCGAAAATCGTAGTGGGTGTGGCTGGCGGCGTGTTTCTGGACGACAAAGAGCCCCGGCCGCTCGGAGCCGCCCTCTCCAAAGGGCTCGGGTGTCGCCGAGGCCGAACGCTTGGCGCGGTATGCATCGAGACGGTCGCGGCCCCCGGGCTTCGGCATCGATGGAAGTCTAGCGCTAGGAACAGTTACCCGCGACCCGGCCGTCGATGACCAAGAGTTGGTGGCTGCCCAACACGCAGCCCGTGAGGAGCGCCGAGAGCGTCCCGGAGCGAGCCTCTCTTCGCTCGCGAAGGGACGACTCCGGCGCGAGACTTCTTCTGTCGTGGGGTTCTCATGGCGGATGGGCTGTGGTAGGTAAGAGGCCGTCAGAAAAAGACACGAAGGAGTGACCGAAATGCTAGCCAGCGACGAACTGATTGCCGCCCTCAACCAACAGGTGGGAAACGAAATGGGTGCTTCGATGCAGTACATCCAGATCGCATCCCATTTCGACCGCCAGAGCCTGACCGGGCTGTCGCGCTTTTTTTATGCCCAGTCGGAAGAAGAGCGCGAGCACGCCATGAAATTCGTCAAGTTCATCGTCGACGCGGATGGCCAGCTCGCCATTCCCGAGATTCCCGCCCCCAAGGCGAGTTTTGCCTCGGCCAAGGAGGCCGCGGAGGCCGCGCTGGCCTGGGAAAAGGAAGTCACGCAGCAGATCTACGATCTGGTGGGCATTGCCCGCAAGGACAACAATCTGATCGCCCAGCGCTTCCTCGACTGGTTTGTGGATGAGCAGTTCGAAGAGGTCACGACCATGAGCGAGATGCTCGATGTGGTGGAACGAGCGGGCGAGCAGAATCTCTTGGCGGTGGAGGAATTTCTCGCCCGCGAAGGCAAGGCACCGCCGCAGCCTGAAGGCAGTGACTGAGACGGCGGTTCAGTGGGCCGCGCCCAGCAGGGCCTCCGCGATGGCGAGGGCATTGCCCGCGCCCCCCAACGTGAGGTTGTCCATGACGCCCCAGAGCCAGAAGGCACCGGCCTCTTCGGGGTGAGCCGAGACATCGCCCACCAACAGGGAATCCTTGCCCGAGGCGTCGATCGGGCCCAGCGCGCCCGGTTCCGCTGTGACTTCAACGTACGGCGAGCCGGAGAGCGCTTGGCGTACATCGTCCTCGGTGGTGCTCTGCGGGAGACGGACCAAGGCGGCGGCGGCGACCGAGTGAAAGATCGGCCCCTGGATCACCTGTGCCGAGAGTTTGAGGTCGTCGCCCAGCGCTTTGCGAACGGCTTCTATGATCTGCTGGCTGCCACGGGCCGGCATCAGGTTGAGCGCCAGTTGGCCGCCAAAGACGGCGCGGGGAAAGTCCGACTGGAAGGCCAGGATGGCCCGGGTCTGGTCGAGTAGCTCGTCGACGCCTGCTTGGCCGTGGACCGAGGCAGGCTGAACCAGCCAGCCGACGGCCTCGGTGGGGCCGAGTGGCATCAGGGGGTGGAGGAGATGGGCCAGCGCCACCGCCGTGGGTGCGGGGCTGACGAGTTGAAGGGGTTCGCGGCCGGTGTCGACGGCGGCCAGATTGACTCCGGCGATCACAGTGGTTAGTCCCGGGGGCAGCAGCCCGGGCGATACGAGCACGGTCCTGGGGACCGCCGAGGTCCGCGCCAAGATTTCGGCCGGGTCGGTCGAGCGCTCGGCGCAGACGAAGAGCAGATCGACGCCCTCCAAACTGTCCCCACTCAGCTCCTGAACCAGGGTCGCCTCGCCCGAGACCTCGGAGAGCACGCCATGGTCGTCGGGGTCGACGGTCAACAGACGAAGGTCGCTCCAGAGCTCTCGGCGTTGCTCGAGCGCTTCCTTGATCTCCTGGCCGGTCAGCGTGGCCGGTTCGAGGACGGCGACCCGCGTCACGGTCCTTCCCCGTTGGGAATCTGTTGGCTGTCCAGGCCCGTGCTCTCGGTGGCCGGTGCCGTTGCGACCACAGTAAGGCCCTCGACCAGCTTTTGCCCCTTGGTCACTTCCACCCGATATTCCTCCGGAAGGTACAGGTCGACTCGCGAACCGAATTTGATGAGACCGATGAGCTCGCCACGCTCGACCGAGTCACTGGTCTCGAGATAGCCGACGACTCTCCGGGCGAGGAGCCCGGCGATCTGCCGCACACCGACTTGATCGCCGTTTGGCCGTCGCAAGACGGTCAGATGGCTCTGGTTGAGATCTCCGGCGTCGTCGCGAAACGCCGCGACCTTGCGGCCCTCGCGAAAGCGGCTGGCGACGACCTCGCCCGAGACCGGCGCGCGCTGGGCGTGGACGTTGAACACCGACAGAAAGGTCACGATGCGGTGCATTCGGCCTGGCCCGATCTCGGCCGGTTCCACTTGATCGATCCGTGTTACCACTCCGTTGGCAGGGGCGATGACGGTGTTGGCGGGTCCCGTGAACCGCCGGTCGGGGATGCGGAAGAAGGCCAGAAGCAGCAGGCCGGCGAGCGCGAGAACGAGCCCGGTCTTGGGAAGCCGCAGCGCCAGCGCCACGCCGGCAGCCAACAGAACCGGCGCGGCGAAAGGCCACGCTTCCCTGGCAATCGACATTATGGAGGTGGAGACAACAAAAAGAGAGGGGCGCGTCGCCCCTCCCTTTCGAATCAAGACGATGCGATTCGGCTCAGGCGGAGACGCGGGTTTCCCGGTGCGTCCGGATGATCGCCGCCATCCGGTCTTTTAGCTTGAGCTTGTGAAGCTTGATCTTTTTTGCGTCGAACTCGTCGGCCTGGGAGAGAAAGGACTTCTGCTTCAATTCATCCAGCCGTCTCTTGTAGTCCTGGTGTTCCTCGTGGAGACGGCGGAACTCATCGTCCGTTTCGAGCAGCTCCTCTCGCAGTCCGTCATTGATGTTCGGCATGTACTTCGGCCTCCCTGCGATCCTTTGGGATCCTTGGTTGGAAGTGGTTGAGATCGCGCCGGGGCCACCGCGAGGTGGGGCGGTCGGGCGTATCTCTCGGCTGGTCGAACTCATTGAGCGCTTGACGGTTAGAGGATAGCAAGGGGCGTGGCGGTGGGCAACCCCGCTGACTCGGGCTGCTAGGCTGAAGGCGTGCTGCGCTCGATCCGAATCCTGATTTTTCTGCCACTTATTTTCGCGGCCGTCGGGTGGCCCCAGTCGTCACCGGGCGAATCTTCGGTCTTGGAGCTGATCCGCGCCGATTTGGTGGCTAGGGTCAACCGGGAACGCGCGGGCGCCGGGCTGGTGTCCCTTGCGCGGCATCCGGCGCTCGATCGAGCGGCGCAGGCCGGTGTTCGGCTGGCGCTCGAGCAGACCGCCGGCCAGAGCGGCCGTGACGGGCGGCTTCCCGAGGCCACGATCACCACCGGGGACCTGACCGGATGGTTGCGCGAGGAGGGCTATGAACCGCGACGGGCGACGGTTCACGCCGTCGTGACCGAAGCGGCGGCCGAGACCGCGCTCGATGACTTGCTTTTCGGCCCGCCTGGCCCGCAAGCGCCCCGAGGGCTTCTCGACCCCGGGCTCCGCGAGTTGGGCGTCGGTGTGGGAGGGTGGGGAAGCCTGCAGGTGGTGGTTCTGGTGCCGGCACTCTCGATGGCGGGCGACTTTGCGATTCGGACCGCCGGCCTGGGTGACCTGAACCGGGTGCGGGCCGAGCTCCTCGCGCTGTCGAATGAAGCCCGTGCCGCCCGTGGGCGCTCCCCGCTCTCGTCCGACGCTTGCCTCGAGAGGGTGGCCCAGGCCTACGCGGAACGCATGTTGGAGGAGTCCTTCTATGGCCATGTCTCGCCGGATCGTCGGGACGCCATGTACCGGGCGCGCGCCGGGAATTGCTTCAACCGTCGCATTGCCGAGAATCTGGCGCATGGGCAGGAGAGCGCGGCCGAGGTGATCGACGGGTGGATGGAAAGCGCCGGGCACCGCCAGAACCTGCTCGATCGCCGATCTTCGAGGGTGGGTTTTGGGGTCTCGGTGGGTCGCAATCAACAGGGCTTCCGGATTCTGTGGGTGCAGATGTTGGGATCCGCCTGACCGCGACCATCGAGGTGGGAAGCTCGCGCCGTCCGGTATCCTTTCGATGGACGGTGGCCCCCTCGCCGCCGGGCGGATCCCCTTGAGTCGTCGCGAAGACATCCGGGCAAGACGCTGGCTGCCGTGGTTGGCGCTGGCGCTTGCGGCAGGCGCGCATGTGGCGCTTCTGGCCGCCCGGCAAACCGCCACGACCGTCAGCGGGGACGAGGGCACCTTCCTGGCCATGGCGGAGAGCCTGGCCAAGGACGGCGATCTCGAGTTCGGGGTGGAGGATCGTGCCCGCGTCGAGGCGCATCCGCCCGGTGGGCGGCGCGCGGTGATCCTGCAGCGTGTCGGTTCGAAGATCGCCTACTCCAAACCGGCGGTCTACCCGCTTCTCGGAGCGCTTCCCTTCGGGATCGCCGGGCAGGCGGGTCTCGTGGCGCTCAACGTTATGGCGCTTGCAGCAGCGCTTTGGCTCGCAGCCGTCTACCTGGGTCGCTCTGAGCCGGATCTGGACCGAGTGCGGTGGGTGCTGGTGACCTTTGCCGGCACCAGCGTGATCCTCTCCTACGTCGTGTGGACAATGAGCGATTCGTTGCAGGCCTCGCTGGTCGTGGCCGGTCTGGTCCTCTGTCTCGCCTCTGAGCGCGGCCCGCGTCGCAGCGGGTCGGGTGGCAGCCAGCCGGCGGCCATCCATCGGTTTCTGGATTCGAGCTGGGCACCGGTGGCCGGTGTGTTCTTTCTCGCCTGCGCGGCCGGGATGCGCTACCCGAATGTCCTGATCGGAGTGTTGCCGGTGACGGTTCTGGCTGCGAGACGGCGGTTCGCCCGTGCAGCGATCACAGCCGCGGCGCTCGGGGCGGCTCTTTTCCTGGTCGTCCTCGCCAATCAACGGCTCGAGGGCGCCCCGATTCCGCATAAAGCGCTACGGGCAACGTTCAATCCGGCGATCGGGTACCCGGTGGGTGAGGGCGCCGAGGATGCGCTGGCGCACTTCGAGGCCGGCCAGGCGACCGAGCGGATGGGGCTGGTGCCGCAACTCGAGCCGCGGGTGAGCGCCTATGCTGCGCTCTACTTTCTGATCGGGAGGCATACCGGCGTGTTGATCTATTTTCCCGTGGCGTTTCTGCTGCTCTGGGCAGCGCTTCGCAAACCGGACGCCGTCGGATGGATCCTCTTGCTGGGAGCCGCGGGGCTGATTTTCTTCCACCTTGTCTGGATGCCGCGAAACTACTTCGGTGGTGCGACCTTTGTCGGCAACCGTTATTTCCTGACCACCTACGCGTTGCTGCTTCTGGCACCGCGCTCGCTGCCGTCGCGCAGGGCCATGGCCGTCGCTTGGTCGGTGGCCGCGGTCGTCTTTGTGTCCGCGATCGCCTCGGCCAGTCGCAACCGGGGCCTCGAGGAACCGAGCCAGAGCCACGCGTACGCAGGTGTCTTCCGCCTGTTGCCCTACGAATCGACCGCGCCGGCGCTGGATGGCCGCCGTGACCGCTACTGGTCGGATGAGCTCGTCCGGTTTGTGGATCCGCACGCGCGCGTCGAAGAGCACGGGTTTCGACTGCGCTCGGACGCGTCCCCGACCGAGCTGGTAGTGGCCAGCGGCCGCACGGATCGAACTCTCAGGTTTCTGGTGCAGGCGGATCATCCCGACGCGACCCTGGTGGTTCGAGATTGGTTGCGCCTCGAGCATTTTCCACTCACGCCCGACGGGCAGGGCGGCTCGTGGGCCTTTGTGGAAGCAAAGGCGTCGCCGCCGCTACGCCGGCACCCCTACTGGTGGGATCTGTCGACGAGCCTGGAGGCCTGGGTGGCTCGCCTGTCGCTCGAGACCGCAGACGGCACCGAGGCCGGTGCCGAGATCCGCTACTTTGGCCCCTACCGTCTTGCCCGCAAGTTCTACGCAGGCGAGGCAGTCGAGATGGCGCTGCCCCGGCGGGGCAAGGCCGGGCGGCGCCAGAGGATTCCGATCCGCTTACGCAACGCCGGCTGGCGGCATTGGGCGAGCCGCGACTCGGTCCCGATCCACCTCGGCTACCGGCTGTGGCCGCTGCCTCGAGACGAAACCCGGAAGCCGTTTCGGGGCCCGATAACACCACTCGAGCGGGTGGAGCCGGGGGGTGTGGCCGAGCTGGAGATGGCGGTTCGGTGGCCTCGGCGGGTGGGCCGCTACGAGATGACCGTCGACTTGGTGATCGGCGGCCATCGCTGGTTCGAGGAATGGACGGGGATCCCGCTGGCTCGATCAACCGTCAGATTGGTCGAGCCCGAAGCCATCGAGGCGGCGGAGGGTCCCGGTTGACGGTCGGGTGCGTGGTAAATTGCCGCGCCCGAATGACATCTCCCCGGAGCCCAAGGTGACTGCCGATCCGCCACACGGCGACCCGCCCGATATCGACTCCTTCCAGGTCGGCCGGGAGGCCGATCTGTCGGGCTGGCGCGGGGTCTGGGAGGCGGATCGGACCTTTCCCATCCGCAGTCATCGGGGCTGGCTGGGCCAGCCCATCGTCTGGCTCAAAAAACTCTTTCGAGGCGCCGTCCGGAAGCCGCAAGCGGACCTGTGGGAACGCCAGCGCGCCTACAACTTGAAAGTCCAGGCGGAGCTCGAGCGAGCCGTTGACCACGCCGCGACCCTGGCGAGCTCGGTCCGTGCGATCGAGTCGATGGAGGGGGCGGTCGGGCGGATCGAGAACAGCCTGGGCGGTCTGGGAAAGGACCTCCAGACGGTGCAATCCGAGCTGACCCGCGATCTACGCCTGCTGCGCGAGGCGGAGGAGCGCGAGCACGAAGAGATGGCCGTGAGCTTGCGGGAAGAGGTGTACCAGCTCCGGGACAATCACCTGAAGTTTCTTGATTCGCACGCCCGCCGTCTCGATCACCTGGAAGGGTTCCACAACCGGGGCTATCAGGAAGTCATGGAGCACACAGCGGCGCTCTTTTCGCGTCTCGACCAGAAGCTGGATCGCTACCGGGAGTTGAGTCGCGAGCGCTGGAGCCGGCTGGGGGCGCTGCTCGAAGTGGCCGAGTCCGGTGGGCCGGCGGAGCTGGCCCAAGCCGTGGCGGACGAAACCTATGTCGAGTTCGAATCGTTCTTTCGCGGCCGGGAGGAGGAGATCGGCCCGCGGCTGGAGCCCTATGTCGAGATCCTTCGTGGCCACGGCGAGGTTCTGGATCTGGGCTGTGGCCGCGGGGAGGCGCTCGAGTTTCTGGCCTCACACGGGATCCCCGGCTCCGGGGTGGACACCAATGTCGAGATGGTCGCCCGGTGCCGCGAGAAAGGACTCTCGGCCGAGGTCTCGGATCTTTTCTCCGCGCTCGGGTCGCGTCAGCACGAAAAGCTGGGCGCAGTGGTGTCGTTTCACGTCATCGAGCATTTGCCGGCCGAGCGGCTCGAGCGGTTGGTCCGTTTGGCCTGGGGGGCGCTCAAGCCGGGTGGGGTGCTGGTGCTCGAGAGCCCCAGCCCGCTGTCCCTGGTGGTTGGAGCGAGCAACTTCTGGCTCGATCCCACCCATCGTCGGCCGGTCCATCCGGACAGCCTCAAGTCGGTCTTCGAGATCGTCGGCTTTGACCCGGTGGAACGGATCGATCTGCAGCCGTTTCCAGCCGCGGAGCGGTTGCCTGAGATCGATACCGCCGAGCTCACCCCTGAGCTCCTCCGGCTCGCCGACGGCGTCAACCGGCTGCGCGATCGGCTGGACGGCCTTCTCTACGGGTTCCAGGACTTCGGGCTGGTGGGGTACAAGCCCGGCTAGCCCTGACACTGCCGCAGCGCCCGCGGCCCCGGTGAGAAAGGACGGGCTAACCGGCTTGCTTGGCGGCGGGGGCGCGGAGGTAGAGCGGCTGGGTGAGCAGACTCGCGTTCCACTCGATCCCGCCGCGGCGGGCGAGCTCGAGCAGGGTCGGAGCTAGCGGACCGGCCTCGACAGTTGCGATCTCGGGGTGATCTCGAACCTCTGGCGGCAGGCCCTCGAGACCAAAACCGGTGATCATGCACGGCGCCCATTCGGAGAGCCGCTGGCCGGAGATCACCTCGGGATCCGCCAGCGCGACCCCGCTCGGCGCGAAGGGCTGCGCGAACCACTCGTCACGCAGAGCGTCGACCACCGCGAGGATGCGCCGATTGTCCTCGGATTCTGCAGACCCTGCCTGCGCGGCCAGCGCGCGCAAGCCCGTCACCGCCGTCGCTCGCGCGCCAAGACTCTCGGCAAGACCCAGCGCCGTCGCCAAGCCGACCCGCAACCCGGTGAAGCTCCCGGGACCCCGGTTGGCGATGACCCCTTCGATTCTCTGCGCGGGGACTCCCCGCTTGGAGAGAAGCTCGTCGAGAAGGGACAGGACGCTCCGCGAGGCGCGCCCTCCCGGCGCATGGAGTGAGTCAAAGGCCTCTTCGGCGGCGTCCTTTCGGTCCGCTGGGACCCAAACCGCAACGCTCGTGATCGCCGATGCCGTATCGAGCGCGACGACCGGTCCGTGAGCCGGTCCGGAGCCCGTGCCGACGGTCGGGGAGTCGCTATACTGCTTGCTCATGTCCACGTCCGCCCGGCTCACTCCGATGCTGCGCCACTACACCGAGGTGAAAGCGCAGCATCCCGATGCCGTCGTCCTCTACCGGATGGGGGACTTTTACGAGGTGTTTTTTGACGACGCGGTCCGGGTGGCGCCGATTCTCGAGGTGGCTCTCACTGCGCGGCACAAGGGCAAGGAGAGCGAGACCCCGATGTGCGGCGTGCCTCATCACGCACTCGAAGTCTACCTTGCCAAGCTCCTCAAGGCAGGGATCAAAGCGGCGATCTGCGACCAGGTGGAGGATCCGGCGGAGGCCAAGGGACTGGTTCGCAGGGAAGTGACGCGGGTGGTGACGCCCGGAACCCTGAGCGATCCCGACTTGCTGAAAAGCAAGGAAGAGAATCTGCTCGCGAGTGTCAGTTGGGACGGGGATCGCGGGGCCGGGGCTTTTCTGGATGTGTCGACGGGAACGTTCTTTGTCCGCCGCTGGCAAGGTCCGGAGGACGCCGTGCAGGATCTTCGGCTGACAGGCCCGGCGGAAGCCCTGCTCGAGGAAGACACCGCGCCGGAATCGGTGGTCGCGTGGGTGGCGAAGAACTCCGTCTGCGACACGCGAGTCCGTCGAGACCAGTGGTTCGATCCAAAACGCGCCGGCGAGCTCCTCGAGCGACACTTCGGCACCGCGACCCTGCGGGGGTTTGGACTCAACGGTCAAGACGGGGCCGACCAACCGGCGATCCGGGCGGCGGCCATGGCCCTGGCCTATGTCCGCGAGACGCAGCAAAGCGATCTGCCCCACATACGGTCCTTGTCGGTGCGGGAGCCCGATGACGCTATGGCGCTCGACGCCACGACGCTGCGCAATCTGGAGGTGTTTGAGAACCAGCGCGACGGCGGGGAACGGGGGACCCTGCTCTCGGTGCTCGACCGCTCGGTAACGCCCCCCGGCGGGCGCCTGCTGCGGGATTGGCTGCGCCGGCCCCGGCGGGCGCCCTCGGCGGTCGATCGCCGGCTCGACGCGGTCAACGAATTGCTGGACGACGAGCCGAGGCGAGAGCGGCTTCGTTCGAGCTTGCGCTCGGTGGGCGATCCGGCTCGATTGCTCACCCGGGCCGTACTGGGCTCGATCACCCCCCGGGAGGCCGCGGCACTCCGGACCTCACTCGAGACGCTGCCGGAGCTCTTTGTCGAGCTTCAGGAGTCGCGCTCGCCGTTTTTGGCCGAGATCGGGGCGACCGACCCGGCACCGGCCCTGTGTGCCGAGCTGCAGCGGGTGCTTGCCGAGGAGCCCGCGGCCAATCTGAACCGGGGAGGCGTGATCCGCGAAGGCGTCGACCCGGAGCTCGATCGGGTGCGCTCGCTGGCGGGGGGCTCAAAAAAACACCTGCTGGCCCTCGAGACCGCCGAGCGCGAGGCCACGGGTATTGCTTCCCTCAAGGTTCGGTTCAACAAGGTCTTTGGCTACTACCTGGAGGTCACCAAGGCCAACCAGAATCTGGTTCCGGAGCACTACGTCCGCAAACAGACCCTGGTCAACGCCGAGCGCTACTCGATTCCCGAGCTCGACGAGCTCCAGGAGCAGATTCTGACGGCGGAGGAGCGCCAAATCGCGCTCGAACGCGAGATCTTCGAGAATCTGCGGCTGACGGTTGTCGCTTCCGGCGAGACGATCTCACGGATCGCGGAGGCGGTGGCGCGGCTTGACGTGGTCGCCTGTCTGGCGGAGGTGGCGGCGCGCAACCGCTACACCCGCCCCGAGCTCACCGAGGCCGGTGGAGCGCTCGAGATCCGCGACGGACGCCATCCGGTGGTGGAGAAACTCGGAGAGGAGGACTTTGTTCCCAATGACCTCGAGATCGACGCCTCCACTGGGGACATCGTTCTTTTGACCGGGCCCAACATGGGGGGTAAATCGACCTACCTGCGGCAGGTGGCCTTGATCGTCTTGATGGCGCAGGCCGGGAGCTATGTGCCCGCCCGGTCCGCGTCGATCGCCGCGGTCGACCGGATCTTCACCCGGGTAGGGGCGAGCGACGATCTCACGCGAGGCGAATCGACGTTTATGGTGGAGATGGTCGAGACCGCCAACATCCTGCACCAGGCGACGGCCGACAGCCTGGTGATTCTGGATGAGGTCGGCCGGGGCACGGCGACCTTTGACGGTCTCTCTCTGGCTTGGGCGATCGTCGAGTATCTCCACGAGGGGCCAGCTCCCAAGACGCTGTTCGCCACTCACTACCACGAGCTCACCGAACTGGCGGCGGTCTTGCCGCGAGTGGTCAACCGAACGATGGCGGTCAAGGAATGGGAGAATCGGATTGTCTTTCTCCGCCGGGTCATTCCCGGGAGCGCCGACAAGTCGTACGGTCTACACGTGGCCCGCTTGGCGGGCATCCCGCCCTCGGTGGTGGAGCGGGCGGGCGAGGTCCTGAACAATCTCGAGTCCCATGAGTACGACGTAGCCGGCAAGCCCCGTATCGGCCGTGGGCACGGGCCGGAGAGCCAGGGTCCGGACCAGATGGCGCTGTTTGCGCCGCCGCAAGAAGTCATCGCGGCGATCCTGCGGGACGTCGACGTGGAGCGATTGTCGCCGCTCGCCGCGCTCAATCTCCTGCACAGTCTGAAGTTTCGCCTGGGGGAGTAAGTTTAAGAACATTAACAGCCGCTGAGTGGAGCGGATCACAGACGGCCCCCCCGCCGATATGGATGATCGATAGAAGACCGGCCGGTCTTTTTAGGAGTTCCCGCCGGAGGAGGTCAGGAGAGTTGGCACGTCGACCGCGGAAGAATCGAGGATTTACGCTGATCGAGCTGTTGGTGGTCGTGGCGATCATCGGCATTACCACGGCCATCTTGATCCCCAACATGATCGAGGCGCTCGACAAGAGCAAGCAAAAGAAAACCGTCAGCGATATACGCCAGATCGGTAACGCCATGATGATGTGGTACACGGACATGGTGGGCGCGGCCGCCGCCGGCCAGACCCTCCCGACGGCCGACTACGGGGCGTTGACACCCGTCCCGTACCCAGATCTGGTCCAAATCCTGGTTGTCGGAGGGTTGGATCCGGCGGCGCCTTTGCCGCAATACATTCAGGCCATTCCACGGGACGACGCCTGGGGGGATCCGCTCGAGTTTGGCATTTCGGACCGGCTGGACGACCCACAAGTCCTCGGCATCCGAAGCTCCGGCAGCAGCCGATTGTCGGGGACCATTGGCGTCTTTGAAGGCCCGATCTACGAACGCGGTGCCTACCTGGGGTTTCGGTCCGAATGCGACATCGTCTGGATGGACGGCGAATTCGTCTTTTTCCCAGAGGGCAAGCAGGCCATCGAGGGCCAAGGATACGAGGCCGGCGAAGGCGCCTGCCTGTAGCTTTCTCCAGCCGATGAGAAGGTCGGCCTAGAACGGGATGTCGTCGTCTTCGGGTCCGGCGTCGGCCACTTGCGCCGGTGCCGCGCTGGCGCCGCTCGAATAGGAATCGTCCGTCATCCCGGCGTCCCCGCGCTGGCCCAGCATCTGGAAATTGTCGCAGACGATCTCGGTCTTGTATCGTTTTTGACCGGTTTCGCGGTCGTCCCAGGACCGCGTCTGCAACCGGCCCTCGACATAGATCTGCTTGCCTTTGGTGAGGTATTGGCCGGCGATCTCCGCCTGGCGTCCCCAGCAGACGATGTTGTGCCATTCGGTCTGCTCTTGGCGATTGCCGTCACGGTCCCGCCAGCGGCGGTTGGTCGCGATGCTGAAGCTGGCCACCGGCTGGCCCGATGGAGTCGTGCGGACCTCCGGATCGCGCCCCAAATTGCCGATGAGGATGACTTTGTTGACCATCTGCCGGATACCTCCAGATCTTGCCCAGATCTTGTAGAAATACGTCCAAAAGGGGCCGCTAAACTATCACACGGTGGCGCGGATACGCTGGGTTCATGGCGGTTCCCGAGATCGCCCCGCGCTCACCAGAAAGGACGAATTTCATGCGTCTAATCTTGCAGCGGGTCACGTCGGCGTCCGTCGAAGTCGCAGAAAGCACGGTGGCGCGAATCGGGCCGGGCGCCCTGGTTCTGGCCGGCGTGGAGAAAGCCGACTCCTTGCGATCCGCCCATGCCGCCGCCGAGAAGCTGGCCGGCTTGCGGATCTTTGAAGATGACGCCGGCCGGATGAATCTGGACGCCGGTACCGTTGGTGCGGAATTTCTGGTGGTGTCGCAATTCACCTTGGCCGCGCAACTGGGTCGCGGACGCCGGCCGTCCTTTGACGCGGCGGCGCCGCGTGACCAGGCGGAGCCGATCGTGGAGGAATTGCTCGCGGAGCTAAGGCGCCGGGGCTTTGCGGTCGAGACCGGGCGGTTTGGCGCGCGGATGCAGGTC
Organism: Candidatus Multivoradales bacterium; assembly: GCA_965224065.1. Taxonomy (GTDB): domain Bacteria; phylum Acidobacteriota; class Thermoanaerobaculia; order Multivoradales; family JAHEKO01; genus JAOTZA01. The sequence continues at coordinate 661,108 of CBDCYF010000005.1, read as the reverse complement.
GCCCTGGTCAATGACGGCCCGGTGACCTTTGTGGTTGACGTTTGAGGCCGGTGGTCGCGGCGGGTTCATGTCTACCGTCAAACCGGGGGGTTCCTCCGCGACGGTGAAGATCTCGAGCGGTGTGGGCATAAAAGAAGCGAAGAAGATCACCAGAGAGAGCAGCGCAATGGCCATCCGTCGGCCATCCAAACCCACGCTCTCGTCGCGAACCGGTGGGTGGCGGAGCCCAAAAAGAAGAACGAGGACTGCCAGCAGCCACCAGCCCGGCCAGCGAAACCCGCCCGCCACCATCAGGAGCCATACCGGGAGCGCGGCCAGCCGTTGGCGGCGACCGGCCGCGGCATAGAGGATATGGCCTCCGTCGAGCTGACCGATCGGCAGCAGGTTGATCGAGGTGGCGAGCAGGCCGGCCCACGCGGCGAGCGCCACCGGATGGAGGTTGAGGACCGCGTCGGCCGGCAGCTCACCGTGGAAGAGACTCGTCACCCAGCGCACGATCAGGCTGTCTCCCGGGCTATACAGGATCGCCGCGCCCTGCTCCGGAGACTCCAGCAACAGTCGGCCGGGACTCGAGCGCCAGATCCCGTAAAAAAGCAACGGCAACAGCACGATAAAGCCGGCGATGGGTCCGGCCGCGCCCACGTCCAGCAACTCGTTTTTGTGCCGCAACGGCGCACGTATGCGGATAAACGCGCCCAGTGTTCCGAGTCCGAAGGGCGCCGGCAGAAAAAAGGGCGCCGATGCCGGCAAACGGTAACGCCGGCACATCAAGAAATGCCCCATCTCGTGGGCGAACAGGATCAGAAGCAGGGGAATCGAGAAAGTAAGGCCGGCGCGAAGGAGCTCGGGGCTCTGCCACACGGTCGCGATCATCCGCGGGGTCAGCAGAGGAGCCAGCGAAGTGGAGACCCCCGTCTGGGTCGAGACCCAGAACACCGCGCCCACCGTCGTGGAGCTAAAAAAGGTGAGGGCTAGTAGAACCGACGCCAGCAAGTAGCGTGGCCGCGGGTCGACCGGTACGACCACGGTGTCGACGCCACCGCGATCGTCGTTGGAGGGGCTTACGGCTAGATGTTGCGCAGCTCTTTGCCCGGCTTGAAGCGAACGGTCTTGCCGGGAGCAATCGCGACTTCGACACCGGTCTTGGGGTTGCGGCCGATTCCGCGTTTCCGATCGCGGACTTGGAACACGCCAAAACCGCGCAGCTCGATCCGTCTTCCTTTGGACAAAGCGTGCTTCATCGCGTTGAAGATCGTGTCGACGGCGAGCGCGGCTTTGACTCGAGAAACCTCGGACGTTTCGGCAACCCGATTGACGATGTCGACTTTGATCATTGACTCCCCGAAAGGCCGGCAGTGTAGCGTGCGCTCGCCGAGGCTGTCAACGAAAACTCCGCACGAAGTGCGTTTTTTGTAGGTCGATTCTGTGTCGCGCGCCGACGGTTCGGGTCGTCGGTGCGCACCTAAAGTCGCACGACAAAAATGATGTTGGGGTCGCTAAGGGTCCTTCTCGACACAGACGTTGGTCTGTGGAGAAAATCCGAAATCCTCGCCGACGTTTTTGTCGCAAACGAGCAGGTCATAACAGTCGGAGTCGTTGCGGCAGTTCCCCTGACCCTCGCCGCAGGGGCCACACCGTCGGCAGAACTTGCGTTGACCGGGAGCTGCAGTGTCGCAGGGCGCGGCAAAGAACTCGAGGTCGTAGAGTAGACGAATCCCGGCCAGGTCGTCGTCGTTGAGCTGCGCTCCGACGACCTGCGACAAGCTGGCGCGCATGATCGCGTTGGAGAGCAGCTCGCTCGACGCACAGTCGGGACTGCGACTGTCTCCGCAGGAGTGCCCCAGGCCGAGGGCGTGTCCCAGCTCGTGGGTGTAGATCTGCGCCGCGATCCGAGGCTGCCCAGCCAAAAAACAGTCGAGCCCGCTGTTCATCACGATCTCGGCCTCGAACGCCTGAAACGGCGCCAGCTGCTTCCACGAGCGTGGGGAAGCGCTGAAGTCCGAGAACCCGCCGATGGCGAGGATTCCGCCGGCGTCGCAATCGAACGGGTCCCCGATCGTGCCGTTGAAATCCTCGAACAGGATGGTGTTTTTCCCATCGAGTCGGGCAAACCCGCCGGTCGATCCGGTGGTGCCGGCGTTGACCAGGTGGACCGGAGTGCCCGCCCGGTTCCAGGCCTTGCGGGCACGTCGAAATTGCGCCGCGCCGCCGTTTTCGATCACGCTTTGCCCATCGCGGTGGCGATGCCAGCGGACGGACCGGCCGCGGTCAAAGCGAAACCAGCGGATGGTGATGTTCGATCCGGCCAGAACCGTGAACTTGGAGGTCGACTCGGTTCCGGTCTCTGGTGCGGTGACGAAGTAGTCGGCGGGTCGCTCGACTCCCCGGACGCGGTCTTGAAGCCAACCCTCGAACGCCTCGGCATCCCGCACGCGGTCGCTGCCTTGCCGGAAAGAGGCTTTCCCCTTGCCTTCCAGGACCATCTCCGAGGCCTCGGTCAGGTCACGGCGTAGATACCGGCGGCCTTCTAGGAGCGCCTCATGGAATGCTCCCTGCGCCAGGTGCAGGATGCGGTAGGTTCCGTCGCCGTTGGTCCGCAAAAAGAGGAGTGCGTTGGCCTCCGGCCGAAAAGACGGCGTCCCGAAGATCTCGACCGCGTGGCCGCGGTCGAGATCGATGCCGCCGGGGATGCGGACCACCAGCCGCGAGCCGGGGAAGCTGCCCTTGACCACGCTCAGGACGGTAACGTCGTAGTCGGTGGTGACCCGGCCGCTTTTGGCTGTGACCTCACCGGCATCCAGCCGCGCTCGTACGATCAGCTCCGCCGAATCCGCCAGCGGGCCGTCTGCGACGGGTATATAGGTCATGGCGGACGCGCCGGAAGGTACCAGCGCTAAGAAGAGAACGAGCGCGAGAACGGGGCGAGTGTGCTTGGACAAGGCGTTACTCCTTCGGCAAAACGGGGTTAGCCGCGATTATATGGGGACCGGAAGCCACACCGAGGTGATCTCCTCCTGGTGGAACGGTGACCGAGGAGGGCCTATGGCTTGCCGGCGGGGTTCGAGGCGCGTTCGGCGGTAACGATCTCGCGCTCGACGCGCTCGACTTCGCGCGTCACCTCGTCGAGGCGACTCCGCAACGAATCCCGTTCCACCTGGAGGCGTTTGAGATGGCTCTTGAGCCAGGGGAGCGCCTTTTCGATCGGGTTTTCTCCGCGGGGGTCGCCGTCGACCATCTCATCGACCGTCACGCCGTTCAGCGCGCGCGGCCTTTCTCTCTTCGCGCTCTTTCTGGCGCTGTTTCTGCAGCTTGCGCTGCCGCGCGATCTCCTTTTTATCCGACGGGATCTCCGCGCTGGCGTCGCGAACGCACAGGGCTCGTAGGTCGTAGCTGTACTCGACGTGCCCGACAAAAGGCCTGCGGTGCCGAAAGCTGAAGTTTACGGCCTTTTGATCGCCGGCGCGGTCCGAGGTCCAAGGACAGCAGGCGCTCAGGCGGATGTTGCCGATCGTCTTGTAGGCCGACAACGACCACATCGCCTGGAGCCGTTTGAGCTCGCCGACCGTCGGCAGGCGCCAGTCGTCGAAACCGCCGAGCCGCATCTCGTCACAGTGCTCGATGGCCGCTTCCCACGTGAGGTCGGCGCCGTTGTCGGTCGTCGGCCACATCAGCCGGGTGTCGAAATCGCTGTAGATCCGCTCGCGACGCTCGAGCTTGCGCAAATCCTCCAGAACGGAAGCCATCTCGATCGAGATCTCCCGACGCTCGCCTTCCTCGATCTCGAAGGTCTCCTTCCAAGAGGCCTCGGTGGCCTCCTCCGACACCGCTCGGACCAGGACCGAGCCCGAGACGACCGCGATCTCCCGCGGGGTTCCCGGCTCGAGGCGGCCCTTGGCCAGGTTGTCCGCCCACACCGAGCAGGGGGCATCGGTCTCGAGCATCAGGAACGCGTTGGGCTCCTCGAGAGTTTCCTCCGTCGCTTCGCCGGAAGCGGGATCGGGAGACGGATCCTGCCCCAGCGCGCTGGCGGCCACCGCGAGCGCCATTACAAGACAGACAAGGCAGACGGGATCGAGGAGGCGGCGATTCATCTGGAGATCATCCCCGGCGCCGCGCGGGGTGTCAATGTGCGGTTGGTCGAGGCCGGGTGAGCGTCTCGCCGGCCCGGGCTACAGCGTGACCGGCCGGGGATCATCGTAGAGCACCCGGACAATAAACTCCGCCGTCCCCACCAGCGCCTGGTTTTTGAGCAAATGTCGTTTCTCGATTGCCAGACCATCCACCAAGGTGGGCCGTTTCTCGGAACGGTCGCGGATATACACCTTGTTGTCGAACTGATAGATCTCGAACTGCTCCGGTTCGACCCCGGGCTCGTCCACGATGACGGAGTCACAGGTCGAACGGGTACCGATGACCGCTTTCTCCATCAACGTGAGGCTGTATTCGCGGCCGGTGTGATTGCCGCGGACCACGATCAGCCGCACGAGGCGCAGCGCCACCGGGTGGGGAGGACGCGTCGTGGGGATTCCGGTCTGGGTCTCGTATTTAGGCGGTGCGTTGAGGTTTGTTTCGCTTTCTTGGGAGGAGTGCCGTCGCCAGAGCCAGAAACCAAACGCGGCGAGCGCGGCAAGTGCCACCAGAACCAGTGGCCAGAGCGAAAGGCGGCGACTTTCTTCGCTTCCGTTGCCGTCGACGTCGGCGGTCTCGGGCTCGGTGGCGGCCTCGACGGCGGCCTGCGGCGGGGTCGTCGGCTCGACGACCGGCTCGGCCACCTCCGCCGGCCGGTCCGCCGGCAACTCGCCGAGCGACGGCAGCAGGCGAAACTCTCGGCCGTCGCTCAGCACGCGTCCGTCTTCGGTCAGATTGACTTGGAGCCGGCGGCTGGATCCATCGACCACACACCCGGGACATGCGAAGTCGGCCACCCACACGCGGCGGGCGGCTTGATGCATCGTCGCGTAGGCGTCCCCGAGATCGTCGCTCTGGCCGGCCACATAGGCGCCACCCGAGTTGGACGCAAAGCGGTGGAGAAGTCCCAGATAGCGCTCGCGTTGCGCCAAATCCCTTAGCCGGCTCAGCCCGATGGCATAGATCGGTATGGGGTCCAGGCGAAGCGAGTCGAGGATGTCCTCGGCGCTCAGCCCGCTGCCCTCATCGCGGCCATCGGTCAATACCACCATCACCCGGCGGCCGGGCAGGTCGGGGTCTCGTCGCCGCGCCAGCGACAGTCCGTCGTCGAGCGCGCGGTGGAGTACCGTCAGGTTGTCGGTGGGGCCCAGGGTGTAGAGAGCGGCCTGGACGGCGGTGTAGTCATTGGTGAAATCGACCAACTGCCGGCTCTCGTCGCCAAAGCTCAACACCGCTACGCGGTCTCGGCGCGACAGACGGGCCAGCCACGAGTCCAGGGCGTCGAGAATGTGATCGAACTCCGTTCGCGAGAGCGACCGCGATGTGTCGACGAGAAAAATATAGGCGATGCCTTCCGACGTGTCCGACAGCCGCCGGGTCTCGACGAGCTCCAGGACGTCGCCGCCCAGCGTCGCCGAAAGATGTCCGCTCGCGGGAGCATCGGACACCCGCTCGTTGCGGTCCAGGACGTCGAGATAGACGCGAACCGTGGGCTCGACGGATGGCGTTTGTACCGCCTGGCTGATCCTGAGCGTTACCGCCTCGTTCTGGGCGGCGGCGGAAGGCGCGAGAGAGGCTGCGAGCAGCAGCGCGTGGGTGAGCTTCATGTCGAGTCCGGGCCGGACAAAGGGGGCTCATTGTAACCGCTTCGGAAACGGTCGCACCAGGGAGTGTAAGTCGAGTCGGATCAGCCATTTATCACCGGTTTTATTGGTTCTTGCGAGGTTTGCCTGTGGTACGCTTCCGCCCCTTATGGAGCCGATCGTTTCGCCGCGTAAGGCCGAGTTGCTGGCCTCTACGTTCCGCCGACTCGTGCGACGCGGAGCGCGCGCCAATATCTCCAAGCTGTTGGCGAAGACGCGTCCGGAGGATGTCGCGTTGCAGCTTCCCGGGTTGACGCCGGCGGAGCAGGCAAATGTTTTTCGGATCCTGATCGCCGACTATCCCGACAGCGCGGGAGCGGTGCTGACCGAGCTTGACTCGCCCTATCAGGCGAATGTCCTCGAAGAGCTCGACCGCGGCGACATCGCGGCCCTTTTTGACGGTATGCCGGTGGACGACGCCGTTTCTGTCGTCGACTCGTTGCCGGAAGGAGTGCGCCGTCAGGTCATCGAGATCGTCGAGCTGGGCCAGCTCGAGGAGGTCCAGGAGCACCTCACCTACGAGGACGACTCGGCCGGCCGGATCATGGATACCGAGTACCTCGCGTTGCGCGAGGACCGGACGGTCGGTGAGGCGATCCGCGAGATCCAGGAGTCGAGGGAGACCAAGCCGACTTCCAATGTCTTCTACGTCTATATCGTGGACGCCGGCGGACACCTGGTGGGGATCACTTCGCTACGGCAACTGCTGCTCAACGACCCGGCGGTGCGGCTTGCCGACATCATGACCCGCTCGCTGATCAAGGTGGACACCGACACCGATCAGGAGGAAGTCGCCGAGCTTGCCTCGCGTTACGACCTGTTGGCCATCCCAGTCACCGACGGCTCCAACCGGCTGGTGGGAATCGTCACCGTCGACGACATCATCGACGTGTTCCAGGAGGAGGCCACCGAGGACTTCCTCAAGATGGTCGGCACGACCGAGGACGAGATCGTCTACGAGAACCGCTCGCTCAAGGTCGCGGGCATCCGGTTGCCATGGTTGATGCTCAACCTGGTGGGGCTGGGTCTGGGCGGTCTGATGATCGAGCGCTTCCAAGTCAGTCTTCAAGAGGCCTTGTTTCTTCTCACCTTTGTGCCCGTGGTCATGGGAATGGGGGGCAACCTGGGGAGTCAAACGTCGACGATCACCGTGCGGGGGCTGGCCACCGGCCGAATCGATCCGACGCGAGACCGCTCGCGCAGCTATATCTGGCAGCAGGTCAAGGTGGGCGCGATCCTCGGGCTGGCGTGCGCCGTTCTGGCCGCGATCGGCGCGTTTGTCATCGAGGCCTACTTCAAAAGCGACAGTCACGTCGAGCTGCTGCCCTATGCCGGCGTGGTCGGTGTGTCCCTGTTTGTGGCGATGGTGCTGGCAGCGCTCAACGGAGCCATGATTCCGCTCCTGTTCCGCCGCTTGGGAATCGATCCGGCGGTCGCCTCGGGACCGCTGGTGACGACGTCGAACGACATCACCGGGATCATCATCTACTTCGGACTGGCCTCGTTGCTGATCAACCACCTGATCCGGTAAGCCGGCCCCCGGTACTTCCGCAATGGGTCTGGTGACGGCGGAAGCCATCCTCCTCGACGTCCGGGATCTCCAGGAGCAGGACCGGATCGTCACCTTTCTCACCCGCGAAAGGGGGAAGAAAAGAGGGGTTGCGCGGGGAGCCAGGCGCAAATACAGTCGTTTTGCCGGTCAGCTTCAACCGCTGGCGAAAGTGCGGGCTACCTGGTTCGAGAAGGAGGGCCGGGATCTGGTCCGCATCTCCTCTCTCGAGTTGCTGCGCGCGCCGGATCGACTGTATCGGGACCTCGAAGGCATTCTCTTGGGTAGCTATCTAGCAGGCAACGCGCTCGAATTCGCGCAGGAAAACGAAGAGAGCGAGCTGTTGTACCGGTTGCTGGACACGACCACCACGGCGCTTTGCGAAGGGGCCGACAAGCACCTGGCGGCGCGGTTCTACGAGGCCTGGGTGTTGCGTCTGGCGGGCGTTTTCCCGCCTCCCGTAGAGTGCCCGTCTTGCGGTGGAGATCTCGCTACCAAGGGCGCGGCGCTGACAGCGGCTGGCGATTCGCTCATCTGCCGCGAGTGTGCCGGGCCGGGCGCCCGAGAGGTCTCACCTGCCGCGGTGGAGTTTCTGTCGCGGATCGGACACCAGAAGCTGGCTCTTCTGGGGAGAAAGCCGCCACCGGCTCGAGTCCTGGCGGAGGTCGAGGAAATCAGCGCCCGGGTCCGCCGGGCCTTTCTACAAGACGAGCTCAAGAGCTACCGGGTCCTCAAGCAGACTCTGGACTCGTTGCCCCGGGAAGCATGAGCAGTTTTCAAGATCTCGCCCTCAAGCTGTCGACGTTCTGGGCCGACCGGGGTTGTGTCTACCAACAGCCCTACGATCTCGAGGTCGGAGCCGGGACGATGCACCCCGACACCTTTCTGCGGGTGCTCGGGCCGGAGCCCTGGAACGCCGTGTATGTTCAGCCGTCGCGGCGGCCTGCCGACGCCCGCTATGGGGAGAACCCGTTTCGGCTGGGCAAGCACTACCAGCTTCAGGTGCTCCTCAAGCCGGCTCCCGAGGACGTGCAACGGCTTTATGTCCAGAGCCTGGAGGCCATGGGGGTCGACCTCGAGGTGCACGATCTGCGTTTCGAGGAGGACAACTGGGAAGCGCCGACGCTCGGTGCCTGGGGCCTGGGCTGGCAGGTCATGCTCGACGGCATGGAGATCACCCAGTTCACCTATTTCCAGCAAGCGGGCGGGATCGAGCTCGAGCCGATCAGCGCCGAGCTGACCTACGGTCTCGAACGGATCGCGATGTTTCTGGATCTGTCCCGCAGTGTCTACGACGTCGATTGGGTGGCCTCCGGTCTCAGCTACGGCCAGGTCCGCCACCAGGACGAGGTCGAGTTCTCCAAGTACTACTTCGAGGTCGCCGACGTCGAGCTGTTGCGGGCGCAGTTCGAGGGTAACGAGCGCGAGTCGGGCCGCTGTCTCGAGGCGGGCTTGGTGCTTCCGGCCTACGAGTGCGCGCTCAAGTGCTCCCATTCCTTCAACGTGCTCGACGCGCGTGGCGCGGTGTCGGTCACCGAGCGGGTCGACCTGATCAAGCGGGTGCGGCGGCTGGCTGTGGCCTGCGCCGAGGCCTATGTCGAGGCGCGCCACGAGCTGGGGCACCCGCTGCTCGAGGGCGGGGAAAAGCCGGATGATGGCGGGGCCGGGCCGGATGGTGGCGAGAGCAAACCGGCGAAGGGCAAGAAGAAGACCGGCAAGAAAAAGGCCGCGAAGAAAAAGAGAAAAAAGAAAAAGAGCGCTGAGGCAAAAACCCATGTCCAAGGGTGAGTTTCTGCTCGAGGTACGGTGCGAGGAGGTGCCGGCGCGGATGTTGCCGCCGGCCCTCAAAGAGCTCGGCACTCGCATGTTCGAGGAGTTGATGGCGCGGCGGCTCGCGCCCCGCGAGATCGAGACCGGTTTTACGCCTCGCCGGCTCGTGCTTTCGATGACCGGGCTGCCGGAGCGCGAACCGGACCGCCGGGAGGAGGTCACCGGGCCGCCGGCTTCGGTCGCCTTCCAGGAGGACGGTAGCCCGACCCAGGCGGCGCTCGGCTTTGCCAAGCGTTGTGGTGTCAATCCGGCCGAGCTCGAGCGCCGGGAGACCCCCAAGGGGGAGTATGTGGCTGCCGTGCAGAATCTGCGCGGACGCGCCACCAGCGAGGTCCTGGCCGAGCTGACCCCCAAGCTGCTCACCGGCCTGACCTGGCCCAAGAGTATGCGGTGGGGTGGAGGAACCGGGCCCTGGGCCCGCCCGATCCACGGCATCGTGGCGCTTTTCGACGGCGAAGTGGTTCCCTTCGGTCTTTTTGGCGTCTCGAGCGGCCGGACGACGAGCGGACATCCCGTCCTCTCACCCGAAACCTTCGAGGTCACGAGCTTTGACGACTATCGGCGCCGGCTCGACGGGCACGGGATCGAGATCGCCTTTGAGCGGCGCCGGGCGGCTCTGGTCGACAGGATGACGGCCGCCGCCGAGAGGCTGGGGGGCGAGTTGGTCGAGGATCCGACCCTGCTCGACAAGCTGGCTTCGATCTGCGCGACTCCTGGGGTGATCGAAGGTCGTTTTGACGAGTCCTTTCTCGAGCTCCCTCGCGAAGTCCTGATCGCCAGCTTGCGCGACCATCAGAGCGCCCTGACGGTGCAATCGGGCGAAAAGCTGCTACCGGTCTTTCTGACCGTCATGGACCGCGCCGACGACCCCAAGGGGCGGATCCGCGCAGGCAACGAGTGGGTGGTGGCGGCGCGTCTGGCCGACGCGCAGTTCTTTTACGGCGAGGACCGCAAGCGCTCGTTGGCGGACCGGGCTCCGGATCTCGAGCATCTGAGCTTTCATGCGCGCCTGGGGAGCTACGCCGACAAGACGCGGCGGGTCGGCGACTTGTGCCGCCTGATCGGTAAAAGCCTGGGGCTCGGTTCGGAGACCGAGGACGCGGTCGAGGCGGCGCGGTTGCTCAAGATCGATTTGACCACCGAGATGGTCAAGGAGTTCACGTCGCTCCAGGGAGTGATGGGCGGCGTCTACGCGCGTGCCGACGGCCATCCCGAATCGGTTTGGCGGGCGGTCTATGAACAGTACCTGCCGGCTTCGGCCGACGACCCGGTGCCCGCGAGCCCGGTCAGCCAGATCGTCGGGCTCGCCGACCGGGTCGATACCGTGGTCGGCATCCTCGGGCTGGGGCTCGCGCCCACCGGCAGCAAGGATCCCTTTGGTCTGCGGCGGGCGGCGCAGGGTGTCGTCCGGATTGCCCTCGAAGGCGGGCTGGAGCTGGACCTCGACCTAGTCGCCGCCAAGGCCTATCAATGTTACGGCGATCGGCTGGAGCTGCCGGGCGAGGAAGTCCTGGCAGTGTGGCGCCCGTTTCTCTTTGACCGGGTGCGTCACATCCTGGGGCGCAAGGGACACGCCCACGATGAGATCGAGGCCGCCCGGGTGGTGGGTGGCAGCAACCTGCCGGATCTGGCGTCGCGAGTCGCCGCGCTCCACGAGGCGAGAAAGGAGCCGGGCTTTCTCAGCGTGGTCCAGGCGGCCAAGCGCATCGCCAACATCCTGCGCGACGCGCCGGAGCAGCCGCTGCGAGAAGAGCTGCTCACCGAGGAGGCCGAGATGATCCTGCACCAGGCGCATCTGGGCCTGAGAAAGGACGTCGAGAGATCCGAGGAAGCCGGCCGGTACGAGCGGTGTCTGCGGTCGATCGCCAAATTTGCCGACGTTCTGGACCGTTTTTTTGTCGAAGTGCTCGTCATGGATGAGAACGAGGAGCTGCGCGGCAACCGGATCGCACTGCTCCAGGGGATCCAGCGGACCCTCTCGAGGACCGCGGCGCTGACCGAGATGGTGGTGGATCGAAAGCCGGACGCACCGGAGACTTCAGGGGGACCGGATGGCTAAGTACATCTACTCGTTTGGCGGCGGCGGAGCGGAAGGCCGCGCCGACCAGAAGGAGCTGCTGGGGGGAAAGGGCGCCGGGCTGGCGGAGATGAGCGGTCTGGGCTTGCCCGTGCCGCCCGGCTTCACCATCACCACCGAGGTCTGCAAGACCTATCATCGCAACGGCCACGAGTTCCCCGACGGCTTCGAGGACGAGCTCAAGGACCACCTGGCCCGTCTCGAGCGGCTGCAACAGAGACAGTTCGCCGATCCGAGCGACCCGCTGCTGGTCTCGGTCCGGTCGGGTGGCCCGGTCTCGATGCCCGGGATGATGGACACCGTCCTCAACCTCGGGCTCAACGACGAGACGGCGCGAGGGATGGCGGCCGCAGGGATCGACGGGCGCTTTGTCTGGGACTGCTACCGGCGTCTGGTGTCGATGTACGGCGACGTCGTGCTGGGCGTTCCCCACGCCGGCTTCGAGCGCATCCTGGCCGAGCAGCGGACCGCAGAAGGAGTGGAGACCGACTCGGAGATCTCGGCCGACGGTTTGGGAGCGGTGACCCGGAGCTCGCTCGCCTACGTCGAAGAGAGCGGCAGGGCGTTTCCCCAGGACCCCATGGAGCAGCTCCTGGGTGCGGTGCGGGCCGTGGTCGAAAGCTGGAACAACCGGCGGGCGAGGGAGTACCGGCGCATCCACGGCCTCCCCGAGGACTCCGGCACCGGGGTCAACGTGCAGACGATGGTCTTTGGCAACCGGGGTGAGCAATGCGCCACCGGGGTAGCGTTCACCCGCGATCCCGGCACCGGGGAGCGGCGGATCTATGGCGAGTACCTGGTCAACGCCCAAGGTGAAGACGTCGTGGCCGGCATCCGGACGCCACTGCCGATCCTGGACGGCGATGGGACCCCAGGTCTCGGTCGGGACTTTCCCCAGGCGTTTTCGGATCTCGAGGCCGTGTGCCGGACCCTCGAGCAGCACCGCGGCGACATGCAGGACGTCGAGTTCACGATCGAGGACGGCCGGCTCTACATGCTCCAGACCCGCGACGGCAAGCGGACCGGGCTGGCGGCGGTTCGCATTGGGTCCGACATGGTCGAAGAGGGCCTGATCGATCGCGACGAGGCCCTCAAGCGGGTCGAAGCGAATCAGCTCGTGCAGATGCTGGCGCCGGTCTTTGATCGCAAAGAGAAGCAGGAGGCCATCGACGACGACGGCCGGTTGCTGGCGCGGGGCCTCGCGGCAGGGCCTGGTGCGGCGTCCGGGCGGATCGCGCTGACCGCCGAGCGCGCCGCCGAGATGGCCGCCCAGGGACCGGTGCTCCTGGTCCGAGAGGAGACGTCGCCGGAGGACATCGTGGGGATGCACGCCTCTGCCGGTATCCTAACCTCGCGGGGGGGCATGACCTCTCATGCGGCGGTGGTGGCCCGGGGTCTGGGCAAGCCCTGCATCGTCGGAGCGGGGGCCCTGGTGGTCGACGAGACGGACGGAGAAGTCCGGGTCGACGGCCGGGTGCTCCGCGAGGGCGACCCGCTGTCGATCGACGGCACCGAGGGGCAGGTGATCGCCGGGCGCCTCGAGCCCAGGGAGTCGGAAGTCCTAGCGTCGATCCTGGAAGAGGAGTCCGACGATTCGCCGGCGGTGACCGCTTTTCGACGGATCGTGAACTGGGCCGACGACGCTCGCCGGATGAAGGTGCGGGCCAACGCCGACACACCGCACGACGCGCGCGTCTCCCGAGCGCTCGGGGCCGAGGGCATCGGTCTGTGCCGCACCGAGCACATGTTTTTCGAGGAGGAGCGGATTCCGTGGGTCCGCCGGCTGATCCTGGCGAGAGGCGAAGAGGAACGGGCCGAGGCGCTGGCCCGTTTGCTGCCGGTGCAACAGGGGGACTTCGAGGGCATCTTCGAGGCCATGGACGGCCTGCCGGTGACGGTCCGCCTGCTCGACCCGCCGCTCCACGAGTTCTTGCCGCACGGCGAGAAAGCCCTCGCCGAGATGGCGGTCGAGATGGGCACCGAGCCGGCCGAGGTGGCGACGGTGGCCGACTCGCTGGCCGAGTTCAACCCGATGCTGGGAAATCGCGGGTGCCGGCTGGGCCTGACCACACCCGGCCTCTACGAGATGCAGGTCGAAGCGATCACCCGGGCGGCGTCGAAGCTGGCCCGCTCGGGCCGCGATCCTCGGCCCGAGATCATGGTTCCGCTGGTCGGCACGGCCGGCGAGATGGAGCGGCTGCGCGAAAGCGCCGCCGGGGTGGTCGAGCGGGTCCAGAAGGAGATGGGGACCGAGCTCGACATTCCGATCGGCACGATGATCGAGATCCCGCGGGCCGCGCTGACCGCCGGTGAGATCGCCGGGCACGCCGATTTCTTTTCCTTTGGAACCAACGATCTGACCCAGATGGCCTTTGGCTACTCGCGCGACGACTCGGGGCGGTTTCTGCCCCACTATGTCGAGCACGGGATCCTGGCGTTCGATCCGTTCGAAAAGCTCGACCAGGACGGTGTCGGGCAACTCGTCGCGATGGCCTGCGACCGCGGGCGGCAGGCCCGCGCGGATCTCAAGCTCGGGGTGTGCGGGGAGCACGGCGGCGAGCCGGAGTCGATCGGCTTTTTCGACCGCTGCGGGCTCGACTATGTCTCCTGCTCGCCCTACCGGGTGCCGGTCGCCCGTCTGGCCGCCGCCCGGGCCACTCTCGGGCACCGGTAGCGCCGTGGCGCCGATCCGCAAGCTGCCAGAGATGCTGATCGGCAAGATCGCCGCCGGCGAGGTGGTCGAGCGTCCGGCTTCGGTGGTCAAGGAGCTGCTGGAGAACGCGCTCGACGCCGGGGCCGGCGAGATCGAGATCGATCTGGTAGCGGGTGGCATCGAGCGGATCAAGGTGCGCGACGACGGCACCGGTATGGGCGCCGAGGACGCAGCGCTGGTCTTCGACCGCCACGCCACCAGCAAGATCTCAAGCTTCGAGGATCTCGTCGAGGTGGGAACACTGGGCTTCCGGGGTGAGGCGCTCTCGTCGATCGCCGCGGTCGCCCACGTCGAGGTTCACAGCGCCGATGAACCGGGCGCCGGAGTCGTGGCGCGGGCCAGCGGAGGCGCCGCCGAGCCACCCGAGCCGCGACCGCGCGCGCAGGGTACCTCGGTCGAAGTCGCTTCGCTTTTCTTCAATGTCCCGGCGCGCCGCAAGTTTCTCAAAACCCCACCGGCCGAGCTCCGCCGGGTGGTCGAGGTGGTGCAGGGGTATGCGCTCGCCCGGCCCGACGTTCGCTTCACGCTCCGCAACGAGCGCGGCACCGCGCTCGACACCCTGCCGGCCGGTGACGGACCGGCCGGGCTCAATGCTCGAATCGCGCAGCTCTTTGGCCAGGAGCTGGCGGAGCATCTGGTCGAGATCGAACGCTCGCCGCGGGCCGGGACGTCGATCTGGGGATTTGTCGGCGATCCCACCACGACTCGGGGCCGGAGGTATTTTGTCTTTGTCAACCGTCGGCTGCTGAAGGACCGCACGGTGATGAGCTCGTTTTACCGCGCCGTTCGGGAGACCTGGCACGGTTCGGAGTTCCCGGCGCTGTTCTTGTTTCTGGACCTGCCAGCGTCGGAAGTCGACGTCAATGTCCACCCGCAAAAGTCCGAAGTGCGGTTCCGCGAGCCGCGGATCGCGAGCGATCTCTTTCTCGCCGTACGCCGCGGTCTGGAGGTGGGTCTTGGCGAGGTCCCGGCGCCGGCGCGCTCGGTCGACGATCTTTCGGGGGTGCCGTTCTCCTGGCAGGGCGAGGGCGGTCGCGATCGTAGTGATGGTGGCGATGGTGGCGATCGCAGCAATCGCGAAACACCCGTTGGTTCCTCGGACCGGGAGCCGGCCGGTGAGCTCCGCGACGCCGCGGCGCCCGGCGCCGATTCCCGGCTGGCCGAGGTGACCTACGCCCCGGCCGATCGGCCCGCCGTGCCGCTGTCGAGTCGGGCTGGCGCCCCGCGCTCGCTCCGGATCCTGGGGCAATACAAGGGCACGGTCATCCTGCTGGAAGGGCCGGCAGGGCTCTATCTCATCGACCAGCACGTGGCACACGAGAGGATCCTCTACGAGCGTTTTCGGGCCGACCTCGGGCGCGACGCACCGGAGAGCCAGCGTCTGCTCGAGCCGGTGCTGCTCCGGGTCTCCGCGGCGGAGGCCCTGCGGCTGACCGAGCTGGCCCCGGATCTCGAGGGCAGCGGTTTCGAGCTCACGGCGATGTCGGGTGACAGTGTCGCCGTCGCGGCGATCCCCGCGGCCCTCAAGCCCAAGCAGGCCGAGAAGCTGCTTGTCGAGCTGGCGCAGGGCGGGGGAGATACCGAGCCCGGCCGGCTCCGGGAGCGTCTGCTCGACGCTCTGGCCGCGAGCCTTGCCTGCCGGGCCGCGGTCAAGATGCACGATCCGCTGTCCGTCGACCAGATGGAGGCGCTGGTCGCGGAGCTCTTTGCCTCGGACCAGCCCTATGCCTGCCCGCACGGCCGGCCCATCATCCTCGAGATGACCGACCGCGATCTGGAGAGGCGTTTTGGCCGCCGGTAGAGGCGCCGATCCGTGAGGTTGTTCTGGGGTCGTCCCCGCGCGGGGATCGAGCGAGCCCTCGGCCACCGCTTCCGCCGGCCGGAGCTTCTCCAGCGAGCCCTGACCCATCGATCGTATGCCAACGAGAAGGGGCTCGACCGCAACAACGAGCGGCTCGAGTTCCTGGGTGACGCCGTGCTGGGGGTGATCTCGGTCGAGTGGCTCTATTCGGGCCATCCCGAGGTTTCCGAGGGGGAGCTGTCCAAGCTCAACGCATGGCTGGTCTCGGAACCGGTGCTGGCCGAGCACGCTCGGCGGCTCGATCTGGGCGCCCACATCAAGCTGGGCGTGGGGGAGGCTCGCTCCGGGGGTTGCGAGAAACGCTCCATTTTGTCGGATGCCATGGAGGCGGCGATCGGCGCGGTCTATCTCGATGGTGGGCTGGAGGCCGCGCGGCGTGTGGTGGTTCCGATGCTCGTGGAGGCGCTGCCGGAGACCGGCGCCGATCGGCTGGCGGACGCCAAATCGAGACTCCAGGAAGCGGTTCAGGCGCGCGGCTGGGAGCTCCCGCGCTACGACCTGGTCGCCGAGGAGGGACCCGACCACAGCAAGAAGTTCGTGGTGGAATGCCGGGTCCGCGGAGCGGTCGCCGGGGTGGGCAGCGGTCGGTCGAAGAAGGAAGCGGAGCGACGTGCCGCCGCGGAAGCGCTGGAGAGGTTGCAGCCGATGAACGCGCCGCCGCAGTAGAAACCGGGTGAGAAAGACAGGCTAGGCGACCTCGTCGCCGCCACCGAGTGGAAACTCGGAGCGCAGCAGCTCGCCGAGATAGCGGCAGGCGTCGGTGGAGGTGAAGATCCCGGCCAGACGGTCGTTCTTGACCACCAGGGCCGCGCCCACGTGTCGCTCGGCCATCCCGAGGACGACACTGTCAAGACGTTCCTCGAGTCCGACGACATAGGCGTCGCTCATCGCCACGTCACGCACCGTGGCCTCGTGCCCCGAGCTCTTGGCCCGCTCCACGGCCTGGCGCAGCAGCCGCTCGCTCAGCACGCCGACCAGGGTCGAGCCGTCCATCACCGGCAGGTGACGGAAACCGTGGCCACTCATCTTGCGGGCGGCCGTCTCGAGCGGCTCGTCGATCCCCACCGAGTAGGGGAACGGCGTCATCACCGTTTTGATCCGGGGAATACGCTTGATCACACCGCCAGTGTACTCGTTGCGACCGGAAGGGGCTCCTGCCACGGCTGCTAGGGATAGAATCCGGCGTCTTGCGAGGAGCTTCCACCGTGCACACCATCGAAAAACTCTCCGAACACGTCGGCCAGGAGGTCGAGCTGCATGGCTGGCTTGCCGGCAAGCGCTCGAGCGGGAAGATCGGGTTCCTGCAGGTGCGCGACGGCACCGGGGTGGTGCAGGCCGTGGTCAGCCGGGCGGAAGTCTCGGATGACGCCTGGGAAGCGGTCGAGCAGGTGACCCAGGAGTCGACGGTGCGCTTGCGGGGCACGGTCAGCGAGGACGCGCGGGCTCCCGGCGGCTACGAGATCCACGCAACCGAGTTTGCCGTCGACGCGCTCAGCGACGACTTTCCGATCCGCCCCAAGGAGCACGGGGTCGCGTTTCTGATGGACCACCGCCACCTGTGGCTGCGGTCCTCCAAGCAGCGCGCCGCGCTGGCGGTGCGCAGCGAGGTGGTGCAGGCGATTCGTGATGATCTCTACGACCGCGGTTTTACTCTGATCGATTCACCGATCCTCACACCGGCGGCCTGCGAGGGCACGTCGACGCTGTTCGAGACCGACTATTTTGGCGACAAGGCGTATCTGAGCCAGTCGGGGCAACTGTATTTGGAGCCGGCCGCGGCGGCCTTTGGCAAGGTCTACTGTTTCGGACCGACCTTCCGGGCGGAGAAATCCAAGACACGGCGGCACCTGACCGAGTTCTGGATGGTCGAGCCCGAGGTGGCGTTTCTGGAGTTCGACGGCCTGTGCGAGCTGGCTGAGGACTTTGTGTGCGCGCTGGTCGCCCGGGTGCTCGATCGATGCTCCGAGGAGCTCCGGACGCTCGAGCGCGACACCCAATCGCTCGAGCGGGTTCTTGCGCCGTTTCCCCGGATGACCTACAGCCAGGCGGTCGATCGGCTGGTGGAGCTGGGCCAGGAGATCGAATGGGGCGACGATTTCGGCGCCGAGCACGAGACGCTGCTTGCCGCCGACCACGACCGGCCGGTGATGGTGACCCACTTCCCAGCGGCGATCAAGGCGTTTTATATGGAGCCCGACCCCGAAGACGACAGGCTGGTATTGGGGCTCGACATCCTGGCGCCCGAGGGCTACGGCGAGATCGTCGGGGGAAGCCAGAGGATCCACGACCTGGAGCTCCTCGAGGAGCGGGTGCGGAGCCACCAACTGCCGCGGGAGGCATTCGAGTGGTATCTCGATGTCCGCCGTTACGGCACCTTTCCGCACAGCGGCTTTGGCATGGGGCTGGAGCGCTTTGTCGCCTGGATGTGTGGCGCCAAGCATCTACGTGAGACGATCCCCTATCCCCGAATGCTGTCGCGCCTCTATCCGTAGGCTGAGGCGCGCAAACTGAGTCAAACCGAGCGTCCCGCTACCAGCTCGTTCTGGGTCGCGCTGGCGATTGTCTCCCTCATCCTCATCTGGGGGACGACCTGGGCGGCGATCCGGATCGGTCTCGAGGGTCTGCCGCCTTTCGCCGGTGTGGCTCTCCGCTTTGCGATCGCGGGTGCCCTGCTCCTGGCCCTCGGTCGTCTGTTGAAAATCGAGCCGCAGCACGGAGGGCGTCTCTACCGGTTGTGGGCGATCGTGACCCTGTTCTCGTTTTGTCTTTCCTACGGCATCGTGTACTGGGCCGAACAGTGGATCTCGTCCGGGCTGACCTCGGTGTTGTTTGCGACCTTCCCGCTGTTTGTCGCCGTGCTCGCTCACCTGTGGTTGCCCGCGGAGCCGCTCGATGGTTGGCAGCTCCTGGGACTCGGTGTTGGGCTCGCCGGCGTGCTGACTCTTTTCTCCGACGATCTGGCCTTGACCGGTGAGCGATCGGCCCTGGCGGCCTTTGTGATGCTGGGCTCGCCGTTGGGGGCGGCGGTGTCCCACGTGCTGGTTAAGAAGTGGGGGAGCGGCATTCACCCGATCAACCTGGTGGCGGTTCCTATGCTGGCCACCGGTGTCTTGATGGGTGTCGTTGCCTGGCTGGTGGAAGGTGGCCGGTCGTTCCGCTTCGACGGCCGAACCGTGGCCATGCTGCTCTACCTGGCCGTTCTCGGGTCGGCTTTCACCTTTACCGTTCACTATTGGTTGCTGGAGCGCATTGCCGCGACGCGGCTTTCGGTGATCACCCTCGCGATCCCGGTGGTGGCGGTCTTGGTGGGGACGGTGTTTCTGGGGGAGCCGTTGACGCTTAGGACGGGTGCCGGCGCCCTACTCGTACTGTCCGGGGTGGGGATCGCGGCGGGTCGCTCTCGCCGCACCGCGTCTTGACTTCTTGTCGCGATGCGGCAAAAATTGACCGATCGGACAAGTCGAGGAATAGAATGAGAGCAGGTTCCTGGGAAAAGAACGAGGTTTCTGGATGAGCAGATCCGCAGACGGCCGGGCCGTGAGCGCCCAGGTCGGCGAAAAAGAGGCCAGGGAGGTCGCCGAGGCTTCCCGGCAGATCGAGTGGAACCAGCCCAGCTTTATGCGCGAGATGTTCCTCGGCAATTTCCGGCTCGATCTCATCCATCCCTACCCGCAGCCGGCGGCGTCCAATCCCGAGTTCGACGCCTTCTTTTTGGCAATGAAGGAACTGCTGACGGTCCAGGTGGACTCGCGGGAGATCGACCGGACCGGCGAGTACCCCGAGAATGTTCTGGACGCTCTCCGCAAGCTCGGCGCCTTTGGGATGAAGATCCCCAAGGAGTATGGCGGTCTGGGCTTTTCCAACCGGGAGTATCAAGAAGTCATGAAGCTGGTGGGTGGGGTCGACGGCAATCTCTCGGCGCTGCTGTCCGCCCATCAATCGATCGGCGTGCCGCAGCCGCTCAAGCTCTTCGGCTCCCGGGTGCTCAAGGACAAGTATCTGCCGCGGTGTGCCGCCGGAGAGATCTCAGCCTTTGCGTTGACCGAGCCCGACGTCGGGTCCGATCCCGCGCGGCTTGCGACCACCGTGGTCAAGACACCCGAGGGCGACTACCGGATGAACGGGGTCAAGCTCTGGTGCACCAACGGCACGCTCGCCAAGCTGCTGGTGGTCATGGCCGTCGATCCCGAGACGCGGAAAATCTCGGCCTTTGTCGTCGAGACGGACTGGCCGGGCGTGGAGGTTGTGACGCGCTGCCACTTTATGGGTCTCAAGGCCCTGGCCAACGCGGTCATTCGGTTTACCGACGTGAGGGTTCCGGCCGAGAATCTGATCGGCAAAGAGGGGCGTGGCCTCAAGATCGCACTCACCACGCTCAACGACGGCCGGCTGTCGATCCCCAACGGCTCGGTGGGCTCGGCCAAGGTCTGTCTCGAGATCTGCCGGCGATGGACCCGCGAGCGCGTCCAGTGGGGCAAACCGATTGGCAAGCACGAAGCGATCGCCCATCGAACGGCGGAGGTGGCTGCTTACACCTTTGCCATGGAGTCCATCGCGTCGCTGGCGACGGCGATGGCGGACGAGGGTAAACACGATATCCGTCTCGAAGCCGCGGCCTGCAAGCTGTGGAACTCCGAGCGCACCTGGGAAATGATCGACAAGACCATGCAGATCCGGGGTGGGCGCGGCTACGAGACCGAGGACTCGCTGGCCAACCGTGGCGAAGAGCCGATCGGGGTCGAGCGGCTGATGCGCGACTACCGGATCAACCGGATTTTCGAGGGCTCGAGCGAGATCATGCATCTGTTGATGGCCCGCGAAGCGGTGGACAAGCATCTCGAGGTCGCCGGCGCCCTGATCGACCCGGACGCTCCGCTGGGCCGCCGGATTGGTGCCTTTTTGAAGAGCGGGGCGTTTTACGCTCTCTGGTATCCGACTCGCTGGCTGGGTTGGGGGCGCTGGCCCCGCTACGGTTCTTTTGGCCGGCTGGCGACCCACCTGCGGTTTGCGGATCGCTCGACCCGCAAGCTGGCTCGGCAGGTCTTTCACGCCATGAACGTCTACCGCGGGCGTTTGCAGTACAAGCAGGGGTTTCTGTTTCGCGTCGTGGACATCGCCAATGAGCTCTTTGCCGTGACCGCGACGGTGGCGCGCGCCGAGGCGATGCGGCGAGCCGGTGACCCGGACGCGGATCACGCCATCTGGCTGGCCGACGCGTTCTGCCGGATGTCCCGCCGTACGGTGCGGCAGACCTTCCGGGATCTGTGGCGCAACGACGACGTCCTCAAGTACAAGCTGGGAGTCGCGGTCATGGACGGTGAGCACCGGTGGCTGGAGGCGGGTGGGGTCTCGGTCGAGAGCCGGTTGGCGGCCGAGGCCGAGCGGTTAATTGCCGATGTCGCCGATGTCGCTGACGTCGCGCCGACCGCCGAGCCCACGGCGACCGCCGTTCCTTCCTGAGCGGCCGCTGCGATCGGCGATTGCCGATGGGCGATTGCCGATCGCTGGCCGGGCCGGCACGGTGTCCGCCGACATCCGGCGGCATCCAGACACCCGGATGATTCGTAGAGATAGACGGCCCGTCCGGGCGGCCACCGGTGGCTTTCCCGTTACGGTCCCGGCACGAAGGTCGGGCTAGAATGGCTGGCGAGCCCGAACCCCGGGAGGGAACATGAGATCAATTTTTCGACGGTTTACCGCGCGGTTCCTCACCCCGGCGCTGGCCACGACGCTGGCACTGTTCGCCGCCGGCTGTGTGCCGCTCTTTGTCGACGGCAGTTTCCAGACGCTGCGTCTGGTGTTCCGGCTGGACAATGCGATTCCGGCGGGGGAGGCGACCCTGGTCCATAGCTGGTTTTTCCCTTCCGCCGTAGAGGTGCGCAAGAACTTTGTCCAAGTCTCGGGCCGGTTGCTGTCCGAGGACGGCCAGGGACTCTCCGGGCGGGTCACCGTACGCGCGCAGTTCGAGGCCGAATCGGGAAAGAAAGGTCAACGCATCACGCTCAACGTCAATGTCGATGACGACGGTTTTTTCAAGGCCAGCCGCAAGGTCAAAAAGAACATTGCCGCCGGGGACCTGATGATGGTGACCGTCCAGCCGGCGGCCACCGCTATCCCGGACGGTGCCGAGCTGACCGTGTGTGTCGATCTGGTGCGAAAGAAGCGCGACCTGGGGTCCTTGCCGGCGTGTGTGGACTCCGGTGGTGGGGGCGGGGGCGCCGAGGCGACCTTGTCCTCGCTCCAGACCGACTTCTTTACCCCCACTTGCGCGGTGGTGGCCTGTCACGACGCCGGAACGGCCAGAGGGGAGCTAGTGCTGGTGGCGGGACAGTCGTTCGCCAACCTGGTGAATGTGCCTTCCGCGCAGGTTTCGGATCTCGACCGGGTCGAGCCCGGCGATCCGGACAACAGCTATCTGATCAAGAAACTGCGAGGCGACAGCGACATCATGGGGGAGCGGATGCCCGAAGGGGGGCCGTTTCTAACCGATGCCCAGATCGCCCGCTTTGTCGCCTGGATCGACGACGGCGCACCCAACAACTAACGCGCGGTTGGTCGCCGGCTATCGGCTCCGGTAGGCGGCAGAGACTAGGCCGGATTCCAGCCGAGGATCTCGTCGATCGTGCCGCTTGAGATCGCGTGGTAGCCGCTGCGAGCTCGCGCGTAGACGTCGCGAGCCCACTCGAGGCCCCGCTCGGTCTTGGCGAGCTCGGCATAGAGCGGTCGCAAGAACTTGCGACGCCCCACCGAGACCAAGAACTTCTCCAGGGCCGGATCGGCTGGACGGTACTCGTTGCGGATGGCGACCGTCAGCCAGGCGCACAGGATCTCGGCGTTGCCCGAAGGGGTGAAGCCAAAGGTCGAGTCGAGCTCACTCATCTGAGTTCCGTCGAGACGGGCGGGAAGATGGCGCAGAAAGTGGAGCCAGTGGTGGGTCGTCCACCCATCGACGTCGAGATCGGCGGCGGCGGTTCCGTCCACCCAGGCGGCCACCCGGCCCTCGACCGCGGCAAAGGCGTCTGAGGTGGCGGCGTTGGCGTTGGCCGGCAGGCCGGGGCCGTAGATCCAGTCTTCTACCCGCGCTTCTTGTGCGAGCTCCGGATCGGCGTCCAGCAAGTTCTCGCGCAGGTACTCGACAAAGGTCTCGGTGTCGAGTGATTGGAAGGCAAAAGCCGAGAAGTAGGCGGCCAGAAAGCGGTCCCAGGCCTCCCGTCCGGCGAGACCCTCGAGGGTGGCCAGAAAGGCGGCGCCCTTGTCATAGGCGATCGCGGTCATGCCGTCGTCGGGGTTGCGACCTTCGAGGTCGAGAAAGAGGTGTGTATCGCGGGTACCCGCCCCCATCTCCTCCAGCTCGCCGAGGAGATCCTGGCGGCTGAGGGAGGCGAGCATCCGCGCGTATTCGGCTCCGTAGAGCTCTTCCATGATCCGGTTCTCGATATAGCTGGTGAAGCCCTCATTGAGCCAGAAGTCGTCCCAGGTGGCGTTGGTGACCAGATTCCCTGACCAGGAGTGGGCCAACTCGTGGGCCACCAGGGAGACCAGCGAGCGGTCGCCGGCGAGAATCGTCGGTGTGGCGAACGTGAGCCGGGGGTTTTCCATCCCGCCAAACGGAAAGCTCGGCGGCAATACCAGCAGGTCGTACCGCTCCCAGCGGTATGGACCGTAAAGCTTCTCGGCCGCGACCATCATCTTCTCGACGTCGGCGAACTCCCAGGCTGCCTTGGCGACGATCGAAGGCTCGGCGAAGACGCCGCTCCGATCGCCCAGCGGTTGGAAGGCGAGGTCGCCCACCGCGAGGGCCAGCAAGTAAGAGGGGATCGGCTGCTCCATGCGGAACCGGTAGACGCCGTCCGGGTCCTTCTCGGTCGGGTTCTCGGCGCTCATCACCGCCATCAATGCCGGAGGCACGTGCACCGCGGCCTCATAGGTCATCCGCACCGCCGGGGTGTCCTGGCAGGGCACCCAGGTGCGGGCCAGGATGGCCTGGGACTGGGTGAAGAGAAACGGTTGTCCGCTGCTGGTCTGGTCCGGCCCCAGCCACTGCAGCACTTCCGCCGTCGGCGACGTGCGGTAGCGAATGGTCACCAAATCGGTGCCATCCTGGAGGTCGACGTGGAGAGGCCGGCCCAGAAGCTCGACCTCGTCCCCGAGCGAGAAGTCCGCGGGCGAGCCGTCGGCGAGGTGCACCGCCTCGACCTCGAGGTCCCGCGTGTCGAGCACCAGCTCCGAGCCTTCACCCTCGAGACGCAGGGCGGCGGTGCCCTCGAGCGTCCGGGTTTCGAAGTCGACCGTCAGATCGAGCGCCAGATGGGTGACACGCACCTCGCCGGGCCGGGCAAAGGAATGAGGGTCGACGGAGTCGGCGGGGAGGACCGTGTCATCGGTACTCTGAGGTGGGGTGGGAGCGCAAGCGCACGCGACGAGAACCGCAGTCAGTAAGAGGAGGTGGAGCGTGTTCTGCAAGATCATCCTTTCGGGGGTTTGACGGTCATCTGGGCCGGCCGCGGTCGTTGGTTGTAGCGGTAGAAAAGCCGTTTCTGACGGTCCGCGGACAGATCGATCTCGCGCCCGTCGATCCAGGCGCCCACGACGCGGGTGCGAATCTCGAGTGGATCGCCGTCGGTCACGATCAGGGTGGCCGACTTTCCGGCCTCGAGCGAGCCGAGACTCTCTTCGATACCGAGAACCCGTGCGGCGTCGAGGGTGATGCTCCGCAGGGCGACATCCTTGGGAAGCCCGAAGGCTACGGCCATCGCGGCGTGAAACGGAAGATTGCGGGAGTTGGCCGCTCCGAAGCCCGTGCCGCCGTCGCCGATCGCAAAGGAGACACCGGCCTCATGCAGCCGCGCCGCCGCAGTGTACGCGGTGTCGTACGGTTCCCAGTCGCGGCCGGGGCGGCGGAGGACGCCGTTGAGCACCACCGGGATTCCGGCTTCCGCCAGGCGGTCGCCGAGATAGGCCGCGTCCGGGCCGGTGACCAGCACGAGGTTCTCGAGACCCCGCTCGTCGGCCCACTCCAGGGCGCTTTCGATCTGGGTCTTCTCCTCGGCGTGTAGAAAAAGCGGCAACTCGCCGGCCAGCAACCGCGTCAACGCCGCCAGCTTGGGGTCGTGGGCGACCGCCGGCGCGGTCCCGTCGGCCGCGGCCGCCAGCGACCGAGCGTAGTCTTCGGCCTGGTCGAGAGCCCGGTTGATCTCCGCCAAAGCCTTTTCCTTTTTTTCTTCGATCTCTTTGTCGGTTACCGGCGGGCCAAACGAGCGCCGCGCGGGCCGGAGCCGGGGATACGAGAGGTGCATCCCGACACCGGCGCGGATGAGCATGTCTTCCCAGTTCCAGCCGTCCAGACGCATCACCGCCGAGGTGCCACGAAATCCTTCACCCCGTGGCACGACATGCGCGGTCAGGATGCCGCCGGAGACGGTGACCGGCAACAGCTCGGAATCGCCGTGAAAGGCGACCTCCGCGCGGACCTCGGGATTGAGATTTCCGGTCTCGGCGATGTCGACCGTTCCGCGGACGCTCGAAATCTCGGTCAGACCCAGGACCGACCCGGGATGGATCAGACCGGGGTAGACGTGACGGCCCGCCAAGTCGACTACCTGGGCCCCTTCGGGGATTTCCAGGTCCGTGCCGACCCCGGCAATCCGACCCGCTTCGATGAGGACTACGCCGCTTTCGATGGGGGCCTGGCTTACGGGGTGAACGGTGGCCCCGGTCAAGGCGACGGTCTCGATCGACGTCTGGCCCTCGGCCGTCTCCGGGCTGAGGGCCAGACAGGCCGTCAGGGCGCCGAGGGCCAGAAGGGGGAAGCGGGCTCGTCCTCGCGTCAACGGTTCCTGCTCCTGTCAACCGGCTCCGGCGGCTCGGGATTCTCGTCCACTTCTTCCGGGCCCTCGGCGTTCGTCGCCTCGGGCTTGCGCTGGAAGGAGCGTACCCGTTCCAGCAGCGCGGCGCGCTCGGCGGCCACGGCCTCGCGGCGGGCCAGGTCCTCGGTACGGTCGAAGTACTTGCGGCCATCGACCCACGTCTGCTCGCAAATGGAATGCGTCGACAGCGGGTGGCCGGACCAGATCACAAAGTCGGCGTGCTTGCCTTCTTCGAGAGTGCCGACGTGCTCGTCGACGCCGAGCTGGATCGCGGGGTTGAGCGTGACGAACTTGAGCGCCTCCTCCTCGGGCACGCCGCCGTAGCGGACCGCCTTGGCCGCTTCGAGGTTGAGACGCCGGGCCAGCTCGGAGGAATCCGAGTTGAAGGAGACCACCACGCCCCGGTCCCACAGGATGGCGCCGTTGTATGGGATGGCGTCGATGACCTCGTACTTGTACGCCCACCAGTCGCTGAAGGTGGAGGTGGTAGCGCCGTGCGCGGCGAGCTCGTCGGCTACCTTGTATCCCTCGAGGACGTGCTGAAAGCACTTGACGCGGAAGCCGAACTCCTCGGCCAGCCGCATCAGCATGAGGATCTCGTCGGCGCGGTAGGAGTGCGAGTGGATGTCCCGCCGGCCTTCCAAGATCTCGACGATCGCCTCGAGCTGCAGATCGCGTTTTGGGGGCACGCGTGCCGTTTTCTCACGGCGGGAGGAGGCCTTGCGGTACTCGTCCCACTCACGCCGGTAATCGATGGCGGCCTGGAACCGTTCTCGGATCGATTGCTCGACACCCATGCGGGTCTGTGGATACCGGCGCTTCTCGACGTTCCAGTTGCTCTGCTTGGGGTTCTCGCCAAGCGCGAACTTGATGCCCGGTGAGGCTTCCTCGAACACGAGCTCCTCGGCTGGCGCGCCCCAGCGCAGCTTGATCACGGCGTTCTGACCGCCGATCGAGTTGGCCGATCCGTGGAGCAGGTTGGCGACGGTCAGCCCGCCGGCGAGCTGCCAGTAGATGTTGATCGAGGTCGGGTCGATGACGTCGGCGATCCGTACCTCGGCCGTCGTGCTGTGGGTGCTCTCGTTGACCCCACCGTCGATAGCGGCGTGCGAGTGGGCGTCGATCAGCCCGGGGGTGATGTGCTTGCCCTCGGCGTCGACCTCGACCGCACCGGCCGGAGCCGGCAGGTCCTGCCCGACCGCGGCGATCCGGCCCCGCCGCACCAGAAGATCGGCTTCTTCGAGACGGCCGATAGGCCCCCCGGTCCAGACTGTCGCGTTGCGGACTACCAGAGCTTCGGGTTGTGCGGGCCGATCGTTCTTCCAGGCCGCCGGGTCCCCGAGCGTCCCGGCCCGCGACGGCGCCGGAAGACCGGCGAGCGCGGCCATCAGCGCCATCAGACAGAGGACGTGCCGCACCCGGAGAGTCATCGCCGGGCCTCTGCTTCGTACGCCTCGGGCGGCCCGGGTTGTTCCGTGCGGCTTCCGTTCACGGTAAAAGGGCCCATGGTGGACGTGCCGCTGCCTCGGACCGAGTCCCCGTCGATCTCGAGCTCGAATTCGATGGCGCCGATGGCGCCGATAACACCGGGAATCCCGAGCGGCGAGCCGTCAAACGAGACCCTGAGGGTCTTGCCCGAGACCGAGATCGACGACAGCTCGATCCCCGTACCGGAAGCCGTGCCGATGGTGCCGCCGAGTCGTGGAACGACTCCGGTCACGGTGAGAACACGGGCCAGCTCTTGCCCGTCGCCGGTGGTGATGTCGAGCTCCCAGGTGCCGGCCGGCTCGATCTCGGCGGGCTTTGATTTCTTGGCCTCGTAGCGCCGGCCATCGATCCAGACCTCGCGGATCTCGGGCTTTTTGGCAAAAATCTCTCCCTCGACGATCACCAAGTTGGCGTTTTTCCCCGGCTCGAGGCTCCCGACACGGTCGGCGATCCCCAGCAGCCCGGCGGGCGTGGTGGTCAGGGCCGCCAGCGCCGCGTCCGGAGCGAGCCCGCGCTCGATCGCGATCGCCACATTGGCCAGCGCCTTTTTGGGGTCGGCCATTCCGTGGGTGGTCAAGGCCACGGAGACGCCGTTGCCGAGCAGGATGTGAGGGTTCTCCGGTGCGTTGTCCCAATGTCTGAGCTCTTCGAGGTCGACAGTCAAGTCGTCTTCGTCACTCACCGTTGGCGGCTCGGGGAAGTCGAGTGGAACCAGCAGCGGTACGCCGAGTGCGGCGATGCTCTGGGGCCGCCTGTACTCTTCGCCGCTGCCGACGATCACGGCGCGCAACCCGAATTCCTCGATCAAGCTTCCGGCGCGCAGTGTTTCGCTGAGATCGCCGGTCTCAAAGAAATAGGTCTCCGGTCCGGTTTTGTTTGCAAGCGTCTCGAGAGCGGTGTTGATCGCCGGCCTCCGCTGGTGGGGGTTCGCTTCGTAGGCCCGTCGCGCGTCTCGATACCAGGCCGTATCGAGCAGGGTCTGGCGGATGAGCGCAATCGTGCCCATCTGCGAGTTCGGGTAGCGGCGGTCACCTCGGTTGCGGTCGAGACCGATGTGTTGCGCTACGTTGCGCCGCAGCAGGTTCGCGCCCGGTGGCCCGTCGCCCAGCGCCACCAGCGCGCTGCGACCGCGAAAAACACCGGCGGCGGGCGCGACGAGGGCGGTGGTGAAGCCGGCCGAGCGCAGTTTCTCCGCGCCGGCAGCGTCCGCGGCATAAAGGCTCATGTCGCGCTCCGGTCGCACCATGGTGTTCTCATGACCCGCCTGAGTGTCTTGTCCCGGTTCTTCGCCCCCCTCGGGCCAGGGTCGGGTGGAGTAGGGCTCGATCAGACCGGGGTAGGCGGTCAGTCCCTCTAGCTCCCACACGCGCGCGTCGGGCGGCGGGCTCACATCGGCGCCCACGGCCTCGATCACCCCGTCACGGAGAACGATCGTCCCCGATTCGATCACCTGGCCGGGGGCGACCACGATCCGGGCTCCGGTCAGAGCGTGGACGCTCGGAGCCTCCGCGACCACGGAATTGACTCCCACCGGGAAAACCACGGCCAGAACGCCGAGCGCACTCCTGATGTTCGATTGGGTCACGAATCGGCGGGCCCTGTCTCTAAAGGTCCGAAGCTCCGGAGTTCCGGCCCTCGACGCTCGGTCGCCGGAGGCAGAGTCGGCAGATGGTATCAGGCGGATTTAGTCCACCCCGCGCGGGTTGCTACAATCCGCAGGCCCACGGGCACCTTTCTCTCCGCGAGCCTCCGATGAAAGTCGACAAGCCAGCCCGGGTGGGTATGATCAGTCTCGGTTGCCCCAAGAACCGAGTCGACAGCGAGATTATGCTGGGCGTCCTCGAGCGTCGCGGCTATTCGATCGTCTCCGATGTCGCGGACGCCGACACGGTGATCGTCAACACCTGTGGGTTTATCGACGAGGCCAAGGAGGAGTCGATCGACACCATCCTCGAGCTGGCGGCACGCAAGGGCGAGACCGGTGGCCGGCTGGTGGTGGCGGGTTGCATGGTCAATCGCCACGGTCCCGAGCTGGCGCGTGAGATCCCGGAGATCGACGGTTTTGTCTCGCTCGACCAGCTCGGCGAGGTGGGGACGGTGGTGGAGCTGGGGGGCCAGGAGGCACCGCCCCCGGCTCTCTCGCACGTCACCTTCGACCACACCGAGCCGCGTCTGCTCACCACCGGCGGCTATGCGTATCTGAAAGTCGCCGAGGGCTGCAACAACCCGTGTACCTTTTGCGCCATCCCCTCGTGGCGGGGCCGGTTTCGCAGCCGGACGATCGATAGCCTGGTCGAGGAGGCGCGGCGGCTTGAGACGCTGGGTGTGTACGAGCTCTGCCTGGTGGCCCAGGACACGACGCGCTATGGCGAGGACATCGGTCTCGGGCGGCACGGATTGACGCGGCTTGTCGAGGCGCTGCTTGAGAAGACCGCAATTCCCTGGATCCGCTTTCTCTACGCCTACCCGACAACGCTGGACGAGGAGCTGTTGCGGCTGATGGGAGGGGAGCGGCGCTTCGTCTCCTATATCGACATGCCGCTGCAGCACAGTCATACCGAAGTGCTCCGTGGGATGAAACGAGGGGGTACCGCGAGAACCTATCTCGAGCTTCTGGACCGGGCGCGAAAGCACGCCCCCGATGTTTTTCTCCGTTCCACCTTTATCGTCGGCTTCCCGGGGGAGACACGGGAGCACTTCGACCATCTTCTCGCGTTTGTGCGGCGGGCCCGCTTGGATCATCTCGGCGGGTTTGTGTACAGCCCTCAGGAAGGCACACCGTCGGCCGATCTGAAAGGCCGAATCCCATTACAGACGGCGCGCCGGCGGTACGAAGAGCTGCTCGAAACTCAGCGGCCGATCGCTCTCGAACGCCGCCAGCGGCTCGTCGGGAAGGAGCTCGAGGTCCTGGTCGAAGGTGTTTGCGACGAGACCGAACATCTGCTGCAGGGACGCCATCAGGGGATGGCCCCCGACATCGACGGCCGGCTGCTGATCAATCAAGTCGAGACCGAAGGGGAGACCGAAGTACCCGCCTTGCGCCGGGTGGAGATCACCGAGGCCTACGCCGACGATCTGGTCGGGCGGATCGTGGTGGAGTGCGCGGAGAAGCCCCGAGTCGCGGCCGGGGTCCGGCCAGCCGCGGGCCGCTGAGCATGAAGGTGGTTCTCGACGCGGCCGGGCAACGGACCCTGCCGGCCGGAGGGATCGGCACCATTGGAAATTTCGATGGTGTCCACCGCGGACAGCGGGCAATCCTCGACCGAGTCGTCACCCGCGCCCGCGCCCTCGACCGCGAGGCGCTGGTGGTGACCTTCGAGCCGCATCCGCTGGAGCTGCTGCGGCCCTCCGAAGCTCCACCGCGCCTGACGACGCCCGAGCAGAAAACGGCCCTGCTGGGTGACCTGGGCGTCGATCAGTGCCTCGTTGTCACCTTTGACGAAGCCTTTTCGCGCACCCCCGCGCGCCGCTTTGCCGAGGCCTTTCTGTTTGGGCGGCTCGATCTGCGCGAGCTCTATGTCGGCTCGCGTTTTGTGTTTGGGCGCGACCGCGAGGGGGATCTCGCGCTGCTCGAGGACCTGGGAGCCGGTTCGGGGCGGCGTGTCGTGGGTGTCCCGGAAGAGGGATATCGCGGCGAGGCGATCTCGAGCACCCGGATCCGTGAGGCCGTGGGTTCGGGAGCGGTCGAGCAGGCAACGGAGATGCTGGGCCGTTTCTACTCGATCGCCGGAGAAGTGACACGCGGAGCGGGCGAGGGCCACAAGCTGGGTTGGCCGACGATCAACTTGTCCCCCGAGAACGAGCTGCTTCCGGCGACCGGGGTGTACGTTTCGATGGTCCGGATCGGCGATGAGGACGAGCGCAGGGCGGCGGTGACCAACGTCGGCGTCCGGCCGACGATTCACGCCGACCCCGAGATCACCGTCGAAAGCCACCTCCTGGATTTCTCGGGTGATCTCTATGGTCGGCGGGTCGAGGTCGATTTTCGCCGTCGGCTGCGCGGCGAAGAGCACTTTTCATCGGTGGATGAGCTGGTCGAGCAGATCGGGCGGGACGTGGCCCGCGCGCGGGAGCTCCTATCGGTCGAGGCCACGAACCGGGAGCCGTAGGCGCCGAGCCCTTAGAATGAACCCATTGGGGGCGAGAGACGGACTGGAATACAAGCTCCGGATCGTGCGTTTTGTACGATGAGCGTCGCGATCCGGCGACCGTTCACCCACTTACGACAAACCGACGGGAAATACGACAGGGGAATCAAATCATGGAGAGTGAAGCGATCGTGGAATTGACCAGCGAGAATTTCGAGACCGAGGTCATCCAGTCCGACAAGCCGGTGCTGGTCGATTTTTGGGCGGAATGGTGCGGGCCGTGCCGTATGGTGGCGCCGGTCCTCGACGAGATCGCCCAGGAAAACACCGACGTGCGGATCGCCAAGCTCAACGTCGACTCGGAGCAAGAGCTGGCAATGAAGTACGGCGTGCAGAGCATCCCCACCTTTGTGCTGTTTCGCAAGGGGGAGATCGCCGGCCGTATGATCGGCGCGATGCCCAAGGCGAACTTTGAGAGCTTTATCGCCGAGCACGCCGGTGAGCCGGCGGCGGCCGGCGGCAGCGTACTCGCCTGACCCTTCGCGGCACTCGGCAGCCCTTGTCGCACGACTCCCCGAACCTCCATCGTGGGCTGCTGGCCGACCGCTTGAGCGGGGAAGGCCTGCGTGGCCTGCTGGTGATCGCCGAGTCGAGCCGAGACCCGGACCTCGCCCCCTTTGTCGGGCGGGCCCATCTCGGCTCGTCGTTTCTGGTGCTGCCGGCGTCGGACAAGGCGCGGCTCGGTTATCTGACGCCGATGGAGCGGAGCGAGGCCGACGCCACGGGTCTTGAGCTGCTGTCCCCGGAGGGGCTCGGGGTCGAGAAGCTCCGGCAGGCACACCGGTCCGAGGGTGTGTTTCTGGCCGCGGTGTTGCAGCGCGGACTCGAGATCTGCGAGATCGGTCCGGGACCGATCGCCATCGCCGGCCACCCCTCGGCCGGCGCGTTTGTCGAAGTGGCGAAGCAGCTCTCGGCCGCGGGCTGGGAGCTGGCCGACGGCCGCGAGCTCCTGCTGTCCCACCGCAAGCAAAAGGGGGAGCGGGATCTCGAGGCGGCCCGCGCGGCGGCGGCCGGAACCGGCCTGGCCTTTCGGCGAGTGGCCGGCCTGTTGGCAAGCTGCGAGGCGTCCCGGACCGGGGAGCTGACCCTCCGGGGCCGGGAACTGACCGCGGGGCGTCTGCGGGCCGAGATCTCCCGCGCCCTGGCCGAGTACGGCCTCGACCAGCCCGAAGGCAATATCGTCTCGTGCGGTCCGGCCGCCGGCGTGCCCCACGAGCAGGGAGATTCGAGTCAGATACTCCGGCAAGGCGAGGCGGTGCTCGTCGACCTGTTTCCAAAAAATCACGTCTACGCAGATTGCACACGGACGTTTTGCGTTGGCCAGGCCCCGGACGCACTCGAGGTGTCCCACGAGACCGTCCGCCGAGCGTTGGAGCGGAGCCATGCTTCGGCTGCGGTGGGTGTTTCGGGCTGGGAGCTCCAGCGCCAAGTGTGCGAGTTCTTTGAAAGCGCCGGCCACCCGACCCCTCTCTCGAGCCCCGGAACAACGGTCGGGTACGTCCACGGTCTGGGTCACGGTGTCGGGTTCGACATTCACGAGTACCCCAGCTTCCGGCGCCAGGCCGGGGAGGTAGGGCTTCTCGCCGAGGGTGACCTTTTGACGCTCGAGCCGGGGCTCTACTACCCGGATGGAATCGCTGGCTCTGATGGCTTTGGGGTGCGGTTGGAAGACTTGGTGGCAATCACCTCGACCGGCCCGGAGAACCTGACCCCGCTCCCATACGAGCTCGATCCCCAAAATTGGAACGTCGGCTAGCGACGCTCCATTCGAACCCGCAGCGCCCAGCGCCGGCCTGCCTGCGGCCAGCCCGTCGACTACGAATCGGTAGACGGATTTGATACCTTGACCCGGCTCCGGCGGCAGCCGGGCACCTCTTTACAGAGTCTCTTGCCAAGCGTTTTGGGAGGGTCGATGGACAACTACGAAAAACTCGGCGCGTTCTATCTCGGCCGTCACTACGACCTCGAGAAGAAAGAGCAGGAAGACACGCTTCTGCTCTACGACTCGAAGGACCTGGTCACCCACGCGGTCTGTGTGGGGATGACCGGCAGCGGCAAGACCGGTCTCTGCGTCACCCTTCTGGAAGAGGCGGCGATCGACGGCATCCCGTCCATCGTTGTCGACCCCAAGGGAGACCTGGCCAACCTGCTGCTCACCTTCCCGGATCTGGCCCCGGGCGACTTCCGGCCGTGGGTCAACGAAGACGACGCTCGGCGCAAGGAGCTCTCGCCCGATGAGTACGCGGCCAAGCAGGCGGAGCTGTGGAAAAACGGCCTCGCCTCCTATGGGCAGACCGGCGAGCGGATCCGCCGCCTGCGCGACTCGGCCGAGTTTGTGGTCTACACACCGGGCAGCGAAGCGGGTCAGCCGGTATCGATTCTGTCTTCGTTTGCGGCGCCCTCTCAAGCGGTGATCGACGAGCCCGACTTGCTGCGCGACCGGATCTCTTCGACCGCGACCAGCCTGCTGGGTCTTCTGGGCGTCGACGCCGACCCGATCCAGAGCCGCGAGCACATCTTGCTCTCCACCATTCTCGACCACCTGTGGGGAAGCGGCGCGCAGGTCGATCTGGGCTCCCTGATTCAAGCCATCCAGGACCCGCCGGTCGACCGCATCGGCGTGATGGAGCTCGACTCGTTCTTTCCATCGAAAGATCGCTTCAAGTTCGCCATGCAGGTCAACAATCTGCTGGCGGCGCCGGGCTTTCAGGGCTGGATGACCGGGCAACCGCTCGACGTCGGCGAGATTCTCCACACACCGCAGGGCAAGCCGCGGGTGGCCATCTTTTCGATCGCTCATCTCTCGGAGAGCGAGCGGATGTTCTTTGTGTCGCTGCTGCTCAATCAGACGCTCTCGTGGATGCGCTCGCGTCCCGGGACGACAAGCTTGAGAGCGCTGCTCTATATGGACGAGATCTTTGGCTATATGCCTCCGGTGGCCGAGCCGCCGTCCAAAAAACCCCTGCTGACGCTGCTCAAACAGGCGCGCGCCTATGGGGTCGGCGTCGTGCTGGCGACCCAGAATCCCGTCGATCTCGACTACAAGGGGCTCTCCAACACCGGTACCTGGTTTATCGGGCGGCTGCAGACCGAGCGCGACAAGGACCGGGTTCTCGAGGGCCTGGAGGGAATCGACGGCGGGGCGAGTCTGGACCCCAAACAGGCCGAGAAGATCATCACCGGTCTGGGCAAGCGGGTGTTTCTCCTCCACAACGTGCACGAGGACGCTCCGGTGGTCTTTCACACCCGCTGGGCGATGTCCTATCTGCGCGGCCCGCTGACCCGCCAGCAGATCAAGAAGCTGATGAGAGACCGCAAGCCTGAGATCGCGGAGCCCGCGCCGGCGCCCGCGAAGGCCACGGCGGAGCCGACAAGGGCGCCCAGGGCCGGCGCCGAGCCCCAGGGGGCGACGCGCCCGATGTTGCCTCCCGAGGTCCCGCAGTTTTTTGTCCGTCCTGGTGAGGACGACCGTTTCGAGCCGTATCTGCTGGGGCTGGGCAAGGTCCGCTATGTCCACCGAACCACCAAGAAGGAGGTCCATGCCGAGGACATCTCGCTGGCGCTGCGGCTCGACGAGGGGTTGATCGACGCGGATTGGGAGGAAGCGGTGGCGGTCGAAGTGGACGAGCGCGACTTGGAGCGCGACGCCCCGGCGTCGGGCTCGTATGTCGGTGTGCCCGATCGCGCCGCCAAGGCATCGAGCTACAAAAAATGGGAGAAAGAGCTATCGGATTTTCTCT
Organism: Candidatus Multivoradales bacterium; assembly: GCA_965224065.1. GTDB lineage: Bacteria > Acidobacteriota > Thermoanaerobaculia > Multivoradales > JAHEKO01 > JAOTZA01. The sequence continues at coordinate 626,065 of CBDCYF010000005.1, read as the reverse complement.
ATCGGGACCGCGGTCTGGAGTTGTTCAAGAGCACGGTCTACAAGCTCACCTCGGAGCCGCTCGAAAGCGAGCGAGACTTCCGCATTCGTCTCGGCGAGCTGGCGCGCGAGAAACGAGATGTCGAGAAGGAAAAGCTGCGCAAGAAATACGCCACCAAGAACGACCGCCTGGAAGAGCGATTGCGCAAGGCGCGGCAGCGGCTCGAGGTCGAGAAAGAGCAGGCCAAGGGCCAAAAGCTCCAAAGCGCCCTATCGATCGGGGCGACCCTTCTCGGTGCCCTGACCGGACGCAAAAAGCTCAGCTACACGACCTTGAGCCGGGCGCGCACCGCCGCGGGCCGGATGGGGCGCTCCGCCAAGGAGAAGGCGGACATCGAGCGGGCCGAGGAGAACATCGACGTCCTGATCGAGGAGATCGAAGAACTCAACGAGGAGCTCCAGGCCGCGATCGACGCCCTCGACGAGCGCTACGACCCGCTCAATGAGGAGCTCGAGACCGCTTCGCTCCGGCCGCGGCGGGCCGACGTGGACGTCAAGCTGGTGGCCCTGGCCTGGATGGTGGGCTAGCGGTCGACCCAGTAGTTGGGCGCTTCCTTGGTGATCACCACGTCGTGGGCGTGGCCTTCTTTGAGGCCCGCTGCCGTCACCCGGACAAATCGCGCCGTGCTCCGCCTTCGTTCAACCAGGCTCTTCCGACGCGAGCAAGCGGATGGCCATCACATACTCCATAGACTCCTTGCCTTTGATTGAAAACACGAAGATCTTTCCGATGTGGGTCGTGATACCGATTGTCGTGAAGTTTTTCTTTCGTGCGTGTAGTCCGAACATGAAAATCGACCCTACAGAGGCCCCCTCCTTTCGGAAGGCGGTCTCAACCGTTTTGATCTGACCCTTGCGAAGCCGCACAACCCCCCGTGGGCCGTCTGATTCCGGACAGTTTGGCCTACACCAGTTCTCTACTGCAGGCGTGAATTCGAGCAGTTCTTTTGTGATGCGTAGCTCGCCGGCGTGCCGCTTGCCCTGCTGAACCAAAAAGGCCTTTTTAGCAACCAAGTCCTCGGGCGTTGCCGCCGCAGGTACCAATGCGAGAATGACCAGCAACAAGCTTCTCTTCATTAGCGGCCTCCGCTTATTTTGTGAGGGCTTGATCCTGCCATGCGGTCAACACACCTTCTTCAAAGAAGTAAACCACCCCCAACAAAGGGTAGAACCACTGTTCTCGAACGCCGGCTCCCGAAACAGTCCTCGAAACGTGATCGGGGTAGCCCCGACTAAGGATCAGCATCTCCTTAGTCATTCCCAGCCAGGCCTCCCCGTTCAGTAGGCGCTTGGCGGTGTTCCCAGAGAACGACGCGTTGATTGCCTCTCGCCGACGCTGTGCAACCTTCGCTCGCGTCGCCTGAACCGCAGCCTTCACCGCCTCGAGCTCTCTCTCGCGTTCCGCCTGGTAGGCAGCCTCTTCGGCCTCCTGTTTTCGCTTTGCCAACTGGATTGAGAACTCGACGAGTCGGAGAGCGTTCTGACCATCCAGAACTCCAGCGATGTCTGAGTAATCCACGTACCCGTGCTGCCCTTCGAAAACCGATGGGTACCATTCGCCCACCACGGCCGCGCCAACAACCCTAACGGTGTTACCGGCCCTCAAGTGAGCCACCTGTTCCGAGAACTGGTTCGGCTCAGCGTGCAGGGTTGTGCTCGTTCGCAGCTCGATCTCGATCGCAAGCTCACCTTGTGAACTTCCCCGATTGTCAAGAGCGGAGAGCCGGTCCTCAAGGAGAACGATCTCCGATTCAACCTCCTGCAGCTCCAGGTAGAGGGTTCTTTTCCTGGTCTTGAGCTCCTCTAGCAATGCCCAGTCATCTGTGGCGGGAACGCCAGGTTTAGCCCAACATGCCCCGATCATGATCGCGCAGCACGTCAAGCGTTGGACGTTATGCCGTGGCCAGTTTGCCACTCGTTTTCGGCTCATTGTCTCGGAGTTACTTGGACAATTATACAAGATTCCCACAGCGCAAATTCAAATTTCAATATCTCGCACACGCCTTGTGCCCATCGAACCACCAAGAAGGAGGTCCATGCCGAGGCATCTCGCTGGTGCTTTGGCTACGCCTGATGGACGCGGACTGGGAGGGGGCGGTGGCGGTCGAAGTGGACGAGCGCGATTTGGAGCGCGACACCCCGGCGTCGGGTTGTATGTCGGTGTGCCCGATCGAGCCGCCGAGGCGTCGAGCTACAAGAAGTAGATGGCCGGCTAGCGGTCGACCCAGTAGTTGGGCGCTTCCTTGGTGATCACCACGTCGTGGGCGTGGCCTTCTTTGAGGCCCGCTGCCGTCACCCGGACAAATCGCGCCGTGCTCCGCAGCGCGTCGATCGAGTCGCAGCCGGCCAGCCCCATGCCGGAGCGGAGGCCACCGACCATCTGCACCAGCATGGTGTGGACGCTGCCCTTGTACGGCACCATTCCCTCGATGCCCTCCGGCACCAGCTTGCCCAGCTCCTGGCTCTCACGCTGAAAATAGCGGTCCGCCGAGCCCCGGGCCATGGCCGATAGCGAGCCCATGCCCCGGTGGGCCTTGTAGCTGCGCCCCTGGTAGAGGATCGTCTCGCCGGGGCTCTCTTCGGTTCCGGCAAAGAGCGATCCGAGCATGACCGAGTGCGCTCCCGCGGCGATCGACTTGGTGACGTCACCCGAGAACTTGACCCCCCCGTCGGCGATCAGTGGAATCTCGCTTTCGGCGGCGGCACGCAGGCAATCCTGTACCGCCGTCACCTGTGGCAGACCGCTCCCGGTGACCACCCGGGTGGTGCAGATCGACCCGGGACCGATGCCGACTTTCACCGCGTCCGCGCCCCGCTCGATGAGGGCGCGGGTGCCCTCTGCGGTGGCGACGTTTCCCGCGATGATCCGGGTTTCGGGAAAGCGCTCGCGCAGCGTGTCCGCGGCCCTGAGGACGCCTTCGCTGTGGGCGTGCGAGGAATCGAGCACCAGAAAATCGACCTGGGCCTCGACCAGAGCGCCGGCGCGATCGAGATAGTCGCCCGCCGCGCCGATCGCGCCACCGACCCGGAGCCGTCCGAGTTCGTCCTTGCACGCATCGGGGTAACGCATCGTCTTCTCGATGTCCTTGACGGTGATCAACCCGGTGAGGTTGTTGTCGTCGTCGACCACCAGCAGCTTCTCGATTCGGTGCTGGTGGAGAAGGGCCTTGGCCTCGTCCAGGGTCGTGCCCTCGGGCACGGTGACCAGGTTCTCGCGGGTCATCAGCTCCTCGATCCGCTTCTCGAGATCGGTCTCGAAGCGCAGATCGCGGTTGGTGAGGATGCCGACGAGCCGCCCTGCGTTGTCGGTTACCGGTACACCGGAGATCTTGTAGCGCGCCATTACCTCCAGCGCTTCGCGGATGCGCTGTTCGGGGCGCATGGTCACCGGATCGACGATCATTCCCGCTTCGCTGCGCTTGACCTTGTCGACTTCGGCGGCCTGGCGGTCAATCGACAGGTTCTTGTGAATCACGCCGACGCCCCCTTCTTGCGCCACGGCGATGGCCAGGGCAGCCTCGGTCACGGTGTCCATCGCTGCCGAGAGCACCGGGATGTTCATCTCGATGCCGCGGCACAGCTGCGTGCGCAGATCTACCTTGTTGGGATGGACGGCCGAGAACGCGGGGACGATGAGGACGTCGTCGAAGGTGAGGGCGAGAGGTGGCTCGGCGGCGTTCGTCATTGCGGTCCGGCGTGATTCGCGGCCCCTCGGGGTTGGCGGAGGTTATCAGATGACCCGAGGAGCTCCCCTGTGACCGTCTTCACGGCGAGTTGCAGGGAGGTTGCGTAGGGTGTCCTGGTGAGACGTCCAGGCAATCTCGGTCGGCGGTCCGGCCTCTTCGAGCAAGGGTCGAAGCCGGCGGCGGCAGCGATCCTGGCGATCCTGCTGGGCATCTCGGCGGGGCCGCTCGCGGCCCAGGATCCCGAGCGTCTCAACGGCGTGCTGACCCTGGTCTGGGGAGACCCCCGGCGCGACGACCCCGGTGGAGGAGAGCTACCGGCGGTCTTGGACACCACGCTGACGGACGACCGGGGCGTTTCGCATCGCCTGGATCTGACCGGCGAGTCGGCAACGGAATCGGTGGAGGGCCTCGGGGGCTTGCTGGCCTTGAACGGCCAGCGGCTGGAGGTGGATCTGGCGCCGGCATCGGCCCGCGTCTTGAGCGGCCCACCGGCGCGCGGCCGTTCCGTAAGCGGGGTACGGCTCGCACCGTCCACTGGCGCAGCTCGTACCGGGCCCGAGGCCGTGGCGCGGGCCGCGCCCGCGACACGAATGGTCACCGGCTCCAAACCGTGGCTCTCGATCCTGTGCAAGTTCTCCGATGTCGCCACCGAGCCCGAGAACTTGGCGTTTTTTCAGAATATGTATGCCAACGTTCCCGGCGGTCTTGACCACTACTGGCGCGAGAGTTCCTATGGGCAGATCGACGTCGCCGGCAGCCAAGCGGTGGATTGGGTCGATCTGCCGCAGCCGCAGGCGTATTACGCTCCGACGCCGGGCAGCGGAACCGACGCCGACCTGACGAGCCTGTTCACGGACTGTACCGCCGCGGCCGATGCCGCCGGTGTGGATTTCTCCAACGGCGGCACCGGCGGGTACGAGGGCATCAACATGATGTTCAACGCCGTGCTCGATTGCTGCGCCTGGGGCGGAGGACGGTACGCCACTCTGGATGGGGTGACCAAGGTCTGGCGCGTCACCTGGGAGCCGCCCTGGGGGTATGCCGACGAAGGCGTCATCGCCCACGAGATGGGGCATGGTTTTGGCCTGCCGCATTCGAACAACTGGGACGCGGACGGCTATCCATACGACAGCCCGTGGGACGTGATGAGCTCCTCCGTCGGCTACGCGGTCAACGATCCTACCTATGGGAGGCTCGGCAAGCACACCATCGTGTACCACAAGGACATGCTCGGCTGGATCGCCCCGGCGGAGCGGTTCGAGCCGGCGATCGACGGCGTCTACACGCTTACGCTGGATCCGCTTTCGCTTGCGACGACGCCCAACTACCGAATGGCGAAGATTTCGATTCCCGCCAGCAGCCGGTTCTATGTGGTCGAGGTCCGCAAACGGCAGGGCGGGTACGACGGCAATCTCCCCGGAGATGCGGTCCTGGTCTTTGAGGTCGACCCCGGGAGGGAAGAACCCGCCTGGCTCTACGACGAGGACATGCCGGCCGCCGACTACTCCGACAACGAGGGCTCCATGCTCAAAGTAGGGGAGCTGTTCGAGGACGCCGCCAACGAGATCAGCGTCTCGGTCGACGCCGCCACCACCAACGGTTTTCAAATCACCCTGTCGGTCGGGCCACCGCCGGTTTTGGCGGTCACTCCCGCCGCGGTCGATTTCGGAACATTGGGTGTGGGTGAGGCCGCGAACCAGGTGCTGACGCTGGCCAACAACACCACCGGCACCGCGGCGCTCGACATCTACTCGATGCTGCTCTCCAACGCGACCGACTTTTCACTCGATCCGAACGGCGGCCCCGACCCGTGTGCCTCGGCGGCGCCGACGCTCGCCGCCGGCGACAGTTGCACGGTTCGGGTGACCTTCTCACCCGGCACTGAGGCGACCTTTGCCGAACAGCTCGACCTCAACACCAATGGCGACCCGGCGTCGGTCAGCGTCCCACTCGCCGGGCGCGGGTCCTCGTGCGCGGCCCCCGACGTCGTGGCCGTGCCTGACGGGTCCGAGAACGGCAATCCTGTGATGATCGCGGCCTGCGTGTCTCTTTCGGCGGCGGCCTATGAAGTCGAATCGCCCGGCTTTGTCACGTTTCAGGCGCCGTCGATCACGCTGGACAACGGGTTCACCGTCAGCGCTGGCGCCGAGTTTGTCTGCGCCAACCCCTGAAGTCCCGTCTTCGGTTTTAGCCGACGGCCGGTCTAACGCCTGCCGGGTGAGGGCTCGGCCTGGCGGAGAACAGAAGCTTCGGTGGCACCCCAGTGCTTTCGCAGCGCCTGCTTGGCATCGGGATCGCGCAAAGAGAAGTTGCGCCGGAAATACGTCCTTCCGGGCATCCACTTCCACCAGAACATTCCTTCGACCAGGCTCTCCCCGGCGACGCGCTCCATGGCCACCTCCATCAGTCGGACCCGGAGCGCTCGCGCCGCGGCCGAGTCCTCTGTGCGGTAGCGCCAGGGCTCGCGCGCGGCCTCCGGGTTGACGTTGTAGCCGATCTCGGCAAATAGCACCGGCTTGTCGCCGTGTCTCTTCGAGAGCTCTTTGAGCGCTGCCAGCGGCACATCCCAGCCTTTGCGCAAGGCTTCGTAGTCCGGGTCGCTCTGGTCGGAGAGGGGAAAGTAGGCGTGAACACCGATCAGGTCGACGGCGTCCCAGAACGGCACGCGGTCGAGCGCGTCCCAGTTGGCGGCGTACACGATGCGACCCGAGTAGACCCGGCGAACCGCGGCGATGATTTTCCGCCACTCGGCCTCCCGCTGAGTGGTCCGTTCGGTCTCGACCCCGACGGCAAAGAGCGGAATGCCATGGCGTTCGGCAAAGACCGCCTGGTCGGTGATGAAGGAGCGGTAGTCGTCGAAGAAACGTCGCCAGGCCTTTTCGTCGTCAAAAGAGATCGACCCGCGCCATTCGAATTGGCCCCAATAGCCCAGGTGCGGTTTCCAGAACATGCGGGCTCCGGCGTCCCGCGACATCTCGACCGCACGAGTCAAAAAATCCGTGGTGTCGGCGGGAGGGAACTCGATCGCGCCGTTGCGCTTGACCCAGCCATAGGGATGGATCGAGACCCAGTTGACTCCCAGGGACGTCAGCTCGGTGAGGGCTTCCTCCATCGCCGGCGAGCCCCAGATCGGCCCCCACCGAGGGCACGAGATGATCGCCCCCCGGATCGGTGTCCCGTCGCTGGCCGCGGCCGGCGGGGAACCGCCCGGTCCCAGCAGCGCGGCGAGCGCCAGCGATATCAGGAGGCTACGACGCCGCACGGGCCGCCGCGCCGTGGCACTTCTTGTACTTCTTGCCCGAGCCGCACGGACACGGCGCGTTGCGCCCCACCTTCTCGCTCGACCGCACCACGGTCTTGGGGGCCGGCGCGGTGGTCTTGCGGGGGGCGGAAAACTGAAAGCGGGAGGCCGGAGCCTTGCGGCGCTGGCGCTGCTCGGCCATCTGCTCCTCCGATACCGGCTCGGCGCGAAACAGCGTCCGGATCGCGCCATCCTCGATGCGCTCCTTCATGGCCTGAAAAAGCTCGTAGCTCTCGCGCTTGTACTCCTGCTTGGGGTCGCGCTGACCGTAACCCCGCAGCCCGATCCCTTCGCGCAGATGATCCAGCGCCAGGAGGTGGTCCTTCCAAGAGGTGTCGACCACCCGCAAGAGGACCTCGCGCTCGAAGAGGCGCATCAGCTCGGAGCCGAGCCGCTCCTCCTTCTCGTCATACTTGGACTCGATGGCCGTCCACAGCTCCGCTCGTAGCTCGTCGATCCCGAGTTCCTCGAGCTTGGCGTCGAGATCCGACACCGACAGATCGAAGTAGGCCAGCATGTCGGTCGACACCTCGCCCAGGTTCCAGTCCAGCGGGTCGGCCTTCTCGGGGCAGTGGTTGTCGAGGACAAAGTCGAGAATGTCGCCCGCGACCTGCAATACATAGTCGCGCCCCTCGGCGCCGGTCTGGATCCCGTGACGCAGCCGGTAGACCTCCTCGCGCTGCTTGTTCATCACATCGTCGTACTCGAGGAGGTTTTTGCGGATCTCGAAGTTGCGTCCCTCGACCTGCTTTTGCGCGCGCGCGATCGCCTTGGTGACCATCTTGTGCTCGATGGGCTCGCCGTCTTCGAGCCCCAACCGGCTGATCAAGCCCTGCACCCGGTTGGCGCCGAAGATCCTCATCAGGTCGTCTTCGAGGGACAGGTAGAAACGCGAGGAGCCGGGATCCCCCTGGCGCCCCGATCGCCCGCGGAGCTGGTTGTCGATACGGCGTGACTCGTGCCGCTCGGTGCCGACGATGTGCAGTCCACCGGCCTCGAGGACCTCGCTCTTCTCGGCCGTGCAGATTTCGGTGTAATGCGCCACCGCCTTCTCGTAGGCCTCGGCCTCGGTGTCCGGGTCGGCCTCGGCACGCGCCAGCCCGACCGGGTTGCCACCCAAGACGATGTCGGTGCCGCGCCCGGCCATGTTGGTGGCGATGGTGACCGCGCCCTTGCGGCCGGCCTGGGCAACGATGGGCGCCTCGCGCTCGTGAAACTTGGCGTTGAGCACGACGTGCGGGACGCCCGAGCGTTTGAGGAGCTTGGAGAGCTTCTCGCTGTTCTCGATCGAGATGGTGCCGACCAGCGAAGGCTGCCCACGGTGATGAGCGTCGGAGATGTCCTCGACCACGGCCTGCCACTTTTCGCGCTCGGTCACATAGACCAGATCGGCAGCGTCGTCGCGGATCATCTGCTCGTTGGTGGGGATCACGATCACGTCGAGCTTGTAGATCTGGCCAAACTCGGCCTCCTCGGTCTCGGCCGTTCCGGTCATGCCGCTCAACTTCTCGTACATGCGGAAGTAGTTTTGGAACGTGATGGTGGCGAGCGTCTGGTTCTCGCGCTCGATCTGGACCCCTTCCTTGGCCTCGACCGCCTGGTGGAGGCCATCGGACCAGCGGCGACCGGTCATCATGCGCCCGGTGAACTCGTCGACGATGACGACCTTGCCGTCCTTGATCAGATAGTCGACGTCGCGCCGGTAGAGGTTGTGGGCGCGTAGACCCTGGTTGACGCCGTGGATCAGGTCCATGTTCTCCAGGTCGTACAGGTTGTCGACACCCAGGAGCTTTTCGACCTTTGAGACGCCGTCGTCGGTCAAGGTGACCGTTTGGGCCTTTTCGTCGACCAGAAAGTCGCCGGTGGTGTACTTGGATCCGTCGGCTTCCTCGATCTCCTCACCGCGCTCGAGCTTGGGAATGATGCGGTCGATGCGGTAGTACTTGTCGACCGACTCCTCGGATGGACCGGAGATGATCAGGGGCGTTCGTGCCTCGTCGATCAAGATCGAATCGACTTCGTCGACGATCGCGTAGTTGTGCCCGCGCTGCACCTTGGAGCTCAAATTGAACTTCATGTTGTCGCGCAGGTAGTCGAAGCCGAATTCGTTGTTGGTGCCGTAGGTCACGTCCGAGGCGTAGGCCGCCCGACGGTCGGCTTCGGGCATATCGCTTTGGATACAACCCGCGGTCAGACCCAGGAAGCGATAGACCTCGCCCATCCAGTCGGAGTCCCGCCGGGCGAGGTAGTCGTTGACGGTGACCACGTGAACGCCCTTTCCGGGGAGAGCGTTCAGATAGACCGGCATGGTGGCGACCAGCGTCTTGCCCTCTCCGGTCTTCATCTCGGCGATCTTGCCCTGGTGCAGGACGATGCCACCCATGAGCTGGACGTCGAAGGGCCGCATCTGGACCGCCCGCCACGCGGCCTCGCGCGCCGTTGCAAACGCCGGGATCAGCAGGTCGTCGAGCTCGGCGCCCTGGTCGAGTCGTTCGCGGAATTCTCCGGTGCGGCCGCGCAGCTCCTCGTCGGAGAGCGCCTTGATCTCCTGCTCGAGGTCGTTGATCGCCGCAACCAGCGGCTGCATCCGCTTGGCGTCCCGCTCGTGCTGGCTGCCAAAAACCTTGGTGAGGACCTGATTGAACATGGAAATACCTACGGCCGGCAGGGCCGTCAGTTTAGCAAACGCCTAAGCTGCGATCAGCCGTTGCGGCGATCGCGGTCGAGCATGTAAATCAGCGGATTTACAGGCTTGCCACCGACCAGCACCTCATAGTGAAGGTGGTACCCGGTGGATTTCCCGGTGTTGCCTACGCGGCCGACGGTGTCGAACCGGCTGATCCGCTGGCCGGGTGTGACCTCGATCGAGGAGAGATGGCCGTACCGCGTGACGACGTCATACGCGTGCTTGACAAAAACCGCGTTGCCCAGGCCGCCATGCCGCCCAGCGTGGATCACCAGTCCGTCGGCGGTCGCCTGGACCGGCCGCCCGGGGTTGGTGGCGATGTCGATGCCGGTGTGGCTGGCTCGTTGTCGGGTGACCGGGTCGACCCGCCAGCCAAAGGAGCTGGTGAAGATCCCGCGGACCGGCGCGATCGACGGCCGTGAATTGGCAAGATGCTCCCGGTTTTCGAGCCCTCCGGCCACCTCGGCGAGGGCCGAGTCGAGCCCCTCGGCGCGGTCGCGCAACAGCTCGAGTTTTTGCGGTGGCTGGATCTCGGAGTAGAGGCTCTCGCCGCCGATTCCGGCCCCCGGGTCGCTGGTGATGTTGTCGAGACCCGCGACGATCGCCAGCTTGCGCGTGCGCTGCTCGAAATCGCCGAGCTGTTTTTCGAGCTCGCGGATGCTGGCCTCGAAATCTTGGTTGATCTGGCGCAGGTCTTCGTTTTCCGAGCGAACCGTGGCCAGCTCGTTGCGGTCGATCGAGTTGGTGAAAAAGGCCCAGGTGGTAAAGAGCGAAGCGGCCGTGAGCAAAGCCACAGTTCCGAGCAGGAATCCGAGCTGGCGGTTGGTAACGCGGAATTTGCGAAACCGCGCCCGCGCATGGGGCACAAAGATGATGGTGTGCTGCTTCAGGCTCATCCTCTCTGTTTGCAAGGGGATGGCTCGGGTTCCCCTTCTGCTCGACGGGTCGCGTCATTTTACTGACCGTAAAGTACTTGTCAAGAGAGGATCGACATCTTTTTTCTCCAACTGCGACAGGGCTTTTTTGGGGCCCATATCCTCTCAATAGGTCCTGTCGACAGGTTTTTGGACGGTCTTTCGTCTCAATGGGTGGAGAAATGCTATCTCGTGCCACAGCCGCCACTCCGTGGGGGATCGACGCCGTGCCCGTTCAGGTCGAGGTCGACATCCGCAACGGGCTGCCGCAGATGCAGATTGTCGGCTTGCCCGACACCGCGGTGCGGGAAAGCCGCCAGCGGGTCCGGGCGGCGGTGCGCAACTGTGGGTTCCGTGTGCCGCCGCGCTCGATCGTGGTCAATCTCGCTCCGGCCGATCTGCGAAAGGCCGGCAACCACCTTGATCTGGCGATCGCGATGTCGTTGCTGGCAGCTCTGGGGGAGCTGCCGGCCGGATGCCTGGAGCGGCGACTGTTCTGCGGAGAGCTGGGGCTCGACGGCGGGATCCGGCCCATCCGGGGCGGTCTGGCGATCGCCGATTTGGGGCGGCGCCTCGAGATCAAGGAGCTTCTGGTGCCGATGGCCAACGCGGGCGAGGCCGCGGCCCTAGGCCGGGTCGAGGTGATCGGGATCGCCAGTCTGGCCGACGCCATTGAGCATCTGACGGGGGTGCGCCGGCTCGATCCGGCTCGCCCAAGCGCTTTCTCGCGGCGAACGCTACCCGTAGACCGCGACATGGCCGACGTGCGCGGTCAACAGACCGCCAAGCGATGTCTCGAGATCGCCGCGGCAGGCGGACACAATCTGCTGCTGGTCGGCCCTCCGGGGGGTGGCAAGACCATGCTGGCCCGACGCTTGCCCGGTCTTCTACCGCCCCTCACGCTGACCGAGTCGATCGAGCTGACCAAGATCCATTCTCTGATCTCGGAGCAGCCACCCTCGGATCTGTTGCGCGAGCGACCGCTCCGTAGCCCGCATTCCGGGATCTCGACGGCGGCGATGATCGGGGGCGGGCCTATCCCGCGCCCCGGGGAGGTGAGCCTCGCCCACACCGGCGTGCTGTTCCTGGATGAGCTGCCCGAGTTTCGGCGCGACGCACTCGAGGCCCTGCGTCAACCGCTCGAAGACGGCCGTGTCACGGTCGTCCGTACGCGAGCGCGGCTGACTTATCCGGCGCGTTTCTCGCTGGTGGCGGCGTGCAACCCGTGTCGCTGCGGGTATCTCGGGGATCCACGAAACGAGTGCACCTGTACGCCGCTTCAGGTAGAAAACTACCGCGGCCGGATCTCGGGCCCCTTGCTGGATCGGATCGATCTCCAAGTCGAATTGCCGGCGATCAGCCTGGAAGAGCTCACGGCGCCGCCGGGTGAGCCGACCGCCGTGGTGGCCGGCCGCGTGGCGAAAGCCCGGAAGCATCAGAGCGAGCGGTTCCGGGGCCGTCCCGTCCACGCCAACGCCGACATGCGGAGCGACGAGGTGGACCGGTTCTGCGCGCTCGACAAGGCCGGGGCGCGGCTGTTGCGCCAGGCCTACGAGCGTCTGGGGCTTTCGGCCCGTGGCTTCAAGAGGGTTCTCAAGGTGGCGCGCACGATCGCCGACCTGGCCGGCGCCGAAGCCATCGGAGCGGCTCATGTGGCGGAGGCGATTCAATATCGTGGGCTGGACCGAAAACGGCTCGTCTAGGAGGCCTCGGTAGGCCCGGCCAAGAAGATCGGGCTAGGATGTTTTCCACGTGGGAACCCAGCTGACACCCTTCGAGCTAGGCCGCACCGTGAGCAGCCTTCTGGCGATATTGGCGGTATCGGCGATGTCGGCGATCGCTGGATGTCGAGCCCCCGAGCCCGAAGGCGCCGGGTCGATGCTTTTCGACGACACTCGGCCGCCCGCCGTCTTGGTCGAGTCGCGTGTCTTGCCCCATCCCCCCGACGCCGGGCCGAATCGGTACGTCCGGGGTTGGTATCCGGTCCGCCGCGAGGACGGCACGGTCTGGCTGGAGGCGACCTCGACGGCGAGACTCGAATTTGTCGAGCTCGAGCTGCGGCCGCGACGATTGGTGTTGAACGGTGCCGTGCCCACCGGCGGGGGGGATCTGAGAGCCGAGCTCTCGGACGGCACCCACCGGGTGAGCGTTCCGCTGACCGACCGGCTGGTCATCGAAGTGCCAGAGGCAGCAAAGCCGGGCCGCCGGATCGTGGACCTCAAAATCGGCGAGACCGCGCGCTACACGGTCCGCGACGTCGCCGTCGAGCCGACCCTGCCGGCTGGTGAAGTGGAGTGCGACGGTTCGACCTGTCGCCAGACCGGATGGTCGCGAATCGAGAGCGTCGGCCGGTTTCCCTCGGGGAGTCGTCTGCGCGTGGACTTCGAGCCGCCGGACCGGCCGGCCGACGGGCAGAGTTTTCGCGTTCTGGTCGAAGCCGAGGATGGCGAGGAACACGTCCTTTTTGCATGGTCGCCGGGTCTTCTCTCCCGGCTTCGGGGCCGGCGCCGGCTCGATCTGGATCTCGGGAGGGAGCCGGCAGAGCGACTTTCCGAAACAGTGAGCCCCGAAACAGAGGGCCGCTGGCTGCGGATCAGCCTCGAAGCCCGGGGTGAAGGACCGCCGGCGACCTGGCACAAACTGCGGTGGACGGCACCTGCGGGCCCGAGCCCTCGCCGACCGGCACAGCCCGTGTCCCCCCCGCCGAGCCCCCCGCGGTTGGTGATTCTCTATGTGCTGGACGCCATGCGGGCGGACCATGTGACCCATATGGGAGGCGAGGCGGGGCTCACACCGACGCTCGACCGGCTGGCGGCCTCCGGAGCGACTTTCCTGCAGCACACGAGCGCGGCGCCCAACACGCTGCCGTCGACCAAGACCCTCTTCACCGGTCGGGAGTTTTTTCTGCGGGGAGGGTGGAAGCTGACCGCCGACGGCCCCCCCACGCTGGCCGAGGCGTTTCGCGATGCCGGCTACCGGACGGCGATCTTCTCCGGCAACGGCAACGCCTCGGCCAACTTCGGTACCGACCGCGGGTTCGAGTACGCGGAGGAATCGGTGCTCGTCGGGCGCGGCTACTCGAGCCGGCCTTACAGCGACAACGCCGAGCAGATTCACCGGACCTCGCTCGATTGGCTCGCGAGCCTGGGAGAAGGGGAGCGGGCGTTTCTCTATCTCCATACCGTCCATCCCCACACTCCCTACGATCCGCCCCCGGAGCTGGCGCGTGAGTTCACCCGCGGCATCGACTCCGAGATCGACGGAGGCGGTCGGACGTTGCGCGACATCTCCCTCGGACGCCGGGTGCCCACGGCGGAGGACCGGCGCCGCCTGCAGCGGCTCTACGCCGCTTCGGTTTTCTACAACGACCGCGAGATCGACCGGTTCCTGGAACAGTTGCACCGGATGGCTTCCCCCGAGGATGTGTTTCTCGTCGTGACGTCCGATCACGGCGAAGAGCTCTTCGACCACGGCGGCGTGCTCCATGGGTACACGCTCTACGAGGAGCTACTCCACATCCCGCTCCTCCTTTTCTGGCCCGGGATGATCTCCCCGGTCGAGATCCTCGCCCCGAGCGGTACGTTGGATGTCCACGACGGGCTCAGGGCCTTGGTAGACGCCGACGCATCGCGGCACCGGCTGGGATTCTGGCGTCAACTCGCGGGCGCAGAGGACCCCGGGCCCGAGCCCGCGGTCCGGTTTGCCTCGTCCTCTTCGGTTCCCGGAGGAATTTTTGCCGCGTGGACGGACCGCTGGAAGGTGATCTGGGCGCCCCGGACCGGCGCGGGGTGGGGGATGGGGGGCGGTGGGGGCCGGACCCGAGACCCGGAGTACGTTTTCGACCGCAAAGCCGACCCGGAAGAAACGGTCAACCTCGCCGGTTCGGCCGACCTGGAGCTCGCCTGGCTGCGCGCGCGTCTGCGAGGCTGGATCGACGGCGGAGTGCGTGCCGAGGTCGGTGGGGAAGAGGCCGAGCTCGACGAGGTGGCGCGCGATCGCCTGCGGGCGCTGGGATATTTGGACTAAGGACCGTATTGGCCTCGTGGGCGCACTCGACCATGCCTTGTACAATGCCCGGCGAGGGAGGACCGTCGAATGAAAACCACTATCGGATGTCTGGCCGTCGTCGCTCTCGTCATCGGCGTCGCGGTGCTCTACGGGCTGGGTCTCTACAACGGCCTGGTGAGCGCGGAGGAAGAAGTCGGCAAGGCGTGGGCCAATGTCGAGACCGCCTATCAACGGCGTGCCGATCTGATTCCGAACCTGGTGGCAACCGTCGAGGGCGCCTCCGACTTCGAACGCGAGACGCTCAAGGAGGTTGTCGAGGCGCGAGCCCAGGCCACCAACGTCGGCATCGAAGCGACCCCCGAGCTGCTCAACGATCCCGCGGCCTTTGCCCGCTTCCAGGCGGCACAAGACGGCCTTTCGTCCGCGCTGTCGCGGCTGTTGGTGGTGGTCGAGCGCTATCCCGAGCTCAAGGCGGTGGAAGCCTACCGGGACTTGCAAGTCCAGCTCGAAGGCACCGAGAACCGAATCTCGGTGGAGCGCAACCGCTACAACCAGGCCGCGCAGGGCTTCAACACCCGGATCAAACGAGTGCCGGCGGCCTGGTTTATCCGGTGGCTGGGCTGGCCTTTTTCCGAGAAGAGCTACTTTGCGGCCCAGGAAGGTGCCGAGACGGTGCCGCGGGTGGAATTCTAGCCGGCTCGGAACAATAAGGGCACGCCCGGCCATGGTGACTTCGGTCCCGGGCCGCGGCGGGCGGCCGGCCTGGTGACGTAGCGCGATGATCCGACTCACCGGAAAAGACCTGAGCCTCGAGGTGTTCGGCCGGGTAGTCGCCGGGGGCGCCAAGTGTGAGCTCGCGGCCGAGGCGCGTCGCCAGGTGGAGCTGGGCCGGCAGGCGATCGAGGAAGTGGTTCGGCGTGAAGAGCCGGTCTACGGCGTCAACACCGGCTTTGGCCGGCTTTCGAACCAACGGATCCCCTCCGACCAGCTCGAAGAGTTGCAGCTCCGCCTCTTGCTGAGCCATGCCGCCGGCTTCGGCCGGCCGCTCGCGGACACGGTCGTCCGTGGGATGCTGGTTTTGCGAGCCAACACCCTGGCGCGTGGGTTCTCGGGCGTTCGGCCGGTCGTCATCGACCGGCTTCTGGAACTGCTCAACCAGGACGTCCTGCCCCTGGTTCCGAGTCGGGGGTCGGTGGGCGCGAGCGGCGATCTGGCCCCGCTCGCCCATCTGGCGCTGCCGCTGATCGGCCGGGGTCGGGTGAGGCGAGGCGGTCGTGTCGTCGAGGCGCGTCGAGCCCTGAGCGACCTGGAGCTCGAGCCCCTTGTCCTGGGATCCAAGGAAGGGCTGGCGCTGGTCAACGGCACGCAGGCGATGACGTCGTTGCTCGGGGTCGCGGCCCTCGAGACTCGTGTTCTGATCCGGCAGGCGGATTTGGTGGGCGCGCTGTCGACCGACGCCTATCGCGGGAGCGACGAGCCTTTTGACTCCCGTCTGCACCGGCTGCGGCCACACCCCGGGCAGATCGCCAGCGCCGCCAACCTCTGGGATCTGTTGCAGGGGTCGGAGATCCGCGAATCGCACCGCACCGGCGATCGGCGGGTGCAGGACCCGTACAGCCTGCGGTGTATGCCCGAGGTGCACGGAGCGGTTCGCGACGCGGCATCCGACATCGAGCGCCGTCTGGCGATCGAGATGAACTCGGTCACCGACAATCCTCTGGTCTTTGCCGATACCGGCCAGGTCGTCACCGGCGGCAACTTTCACGGCGAGCCCATGGCCATGGCGGCGGATCTGCTGGCAATCGCCCTTTCCGAGCTGGGGGGCATCAGCGAGCGGCGAGTCGCCAAGTTGACTGATCCGGACTTTTCCCGGTTGCCGGCGTTTCTGATCGAGGACTCCGGTCTCAAGTCGGGGTTTATGATGGCGCAGGTCACGGCCGCGGCTCTGGCGAGCGAAAACAAGGGCCTGGCGCATCCGGCTAGCGTCGACTCGATCCCGACCTCCGCCGAGAAGGAAGACCATGTCTCGATGGGGATGACGGCCGCGTTGAAGCTCGGCCGGGTGGTGCGCAACGTTCGCCGCGTTTTGGCCATCGAGCTGCTGTGCGCGGTGCAGGCCATCGAGTTCCACCGGCCGTTGCGATCGAGTAAGCGGCTCGAGGCGGTCGTCGAAGCGCTTCGCGAGAAGGTCCCGCGGTGGGACGAGAGCCATGAGATGGCGCGCGATCTGGACGATGCCTACGAGTTCCTTCGGCACGAAGCGGAGCCATTTGTGGACGGTCTGGCCTAGCCTGCTTAGAATCGGCTTGTGACCATCTCCACGGCCAATTCGAGGGTCCTGCGCGCGCCGCGCGGCACCGAGCTCTCCTGCAAGGGGTGGCAGCAGGAGGCGGCGCTGCGCATGTTGATGAACAACCTCGATCCGGAGGTTGCCGAACTGCCCGAGCAGCTCATCGTCTATGGAGGCTCCGGCAAGGCGGCGCGCAACTGGGAGTGTTTCGACGCTATCGTCGAGTCGCTGCGGCGCCTGGAGAACGACGAGACCCTGCTCGTTCAGTCGGGCAAGCCGGTGGCGATCTTTCCCAGTCACCAGGACGCGCCTCGGGTGCTGATCGCCAACTCGCTGCTGGTACCGCACTGGGCCACCGCCGACGAGTTTCGCCGTCTGGAGGCCGCCGGCCTGACCATGTACGGTCAGATGACCGCGGGCTCCTGGATCTATATCGGCACCCAGGGCATCCTGCAAGGAACGTATGAAACGCTCGCCGAATGTGCCCGTCAGCATTTCGGCGGATCGCTGGCGGGCCGGCTCACCGTCACCGCCGGGCTGGGGGGGATGGGGGGCGCGCAGCCCCTGGCGGTCACCATGAACGACGGCGTGGCGCTGGTGGCGGAAGTGGACCGCCATCGCATCGAGCGGCGGCTGAAGACCCGCTATCTCGATCGGTTGGCCAACGATCTTCCCGCCGCGGTCGCCGAGGCGTTGGAGGCGCGCGAAGCGCGGC
The DNA here is from genome assembly GCA_965224065.1 of Candidatus Multivoradales bacterium. Taxonomy (GTDB): domain Bacteria; phylum Acidobacteriota; class Thermoanaerobaculia; order Multivoradales; family JAHEKO01; genus JAOTZA01. The sequence continues at coordinate 608,427 of CBDCYF010000005.1, read as the reverse complement.
GCGCGGTGTCGATCGCGGTCGAGGCCAACGCCGTCGACCTGCTCGAACATCTGCTCGAGGCCGGGGTCACACCGGATGTGCTCACCGATCAGACCTCGGCCCACGACGCCCTGAACGGATATGTACCCCACGGGATTCCCTATGCCGACGCCTTGGCGCTCCGTGGCAGCGATTCCGACCAATATGTGTCGAGATCGGTGGCCTCGATGGCGGATCACGTCCGCGCGATGCTCGCTCTCCAGAGTCGCGGCGCGGTGACCTTCGACTACGGCAACAACCTGCGCGGACAGGCCCTCGAAGCTGGGGTGGAGAACGCCTTTGACTTCGAGGGGTTTGTGCCGCTGTTTATCCGGCCTCTGTTTTGCGAAGGCAAGGGTCCGTTTCGCTGGGCGGTCCTTTCGGGCGACGAGGAGGATCTCGCAGCCACCGACGAGGTCATCCTGGAGCTGTTCCCAGAGGATCGAGCGCTCAATCGCTGGATTCCGATGGCGCGCGAGCGCGTCGCCTTTCAAGGTCTGCCGGCCCGCATCTGCTGGCTGGGGTACGGGGAGCGCGCCAAGGCGGGTCTGGCGTTCAACGAGCTGGTGGCGTCGGGGCGGGTCAAGGCGCCGATCGTCATCGGCCGCGATCACCTGGATTGCGGCTCGGTGGCGTCACCCAACCGTGAGACCGAGGGGATGCGGGATGGATCCGACGCTATCGGTGACTGGCCGATCCTCAACGCACTACTCAACGCCGTCAACGGCGCCACCTGGGTCTCGGTCCACCACGGCGGGGGGGTCGGTATCGGCTACTCGCTGCACGCCGGGATGGTGATCGTCTGCGACGGCAGCGAACGGGCCGCTCGGCGGCTTGAGAGAGTGCTCACCGGCGATCCGGGTCTGGGGGTCGCCCGGCATGTCGACGCCGGCTATGGACGCGCCGGTGAATGGGCTGACCGGCATCGGATTCGCATTCCCATGCGGAGCTAGTGGCTGGCCGCCAACTGGCCGCTGCCGGAGCAAAATTCATGAGGCCCCTTGCCTATGAGACCGGGATCGTCTTGGCGGTGGCCTTCGCGCCGCTGGTGCCGTCGTGGGCGGGAGCGATTCTGGTACTGGTCCTTGCCGTGGCCTGGGGTCTCACCCGCCCGCCGACCCGGGAGCTGGCGTGGGTCGCTCCCATGCTTGCCGTGGCGGCGGTGGCTCTCGCTCTGGACACCGCCGACCGGGCGCCGGGCCTGGAGCAGAGGACCGGCACCGCCGCGGAGCAACTCGAGCTCCTGTGGTCGCGGCAAGACCGTGAGGCGCAAGCGGTCGTAGCGGATCTGCTCGACGGCGGCGTGCTGGACGTCTCGGCGACTCCGGCGCGTTCGAGACGTGAGGCGTTTCGCCGGTTGGAAAAGAGGACGCAGACGGTTCCGCGGGAGCCCATGACCTGGTTGTTGTTCGAGCCGGGCGGCTCCGCGTTCGCCTGGGCTGGCTCCGGTCTGCTGCACGATCTCCGACGCGCAGACGAGCTCCCGGAAGGCCGTTCGTTTCGCTCCAGCTTCACAGCCGTGTCCCTGCTGTCGACCCAGGCGATCCCATCGCCCAACGGAGACTGGCACTTGGTCGTCGGCAGGAGCCTATCCAAGGACAGCCTGCCGGGAGAATCTCGCGGTCGGGGAGTCTGGGGCTGGAGCCTGCTCGAGGAGGGGAGGGGCGACACCTCCCCGGGCTGGTTGGAGCAGGAGCTATCCGGGGGCCGCTTGGTGGTTCGCCCCGATCTCCCGCCGAACCCGCCCGTGAGTCGCTACCGAACCGTGGCGATGGTCTTTTTGGGCTTGGCGCTTCTGGCCCTGGGACTTGTGCGAACCGGTGAACGATATGCGCGCACTCTGCGAATCCTGGGCCCACTCGTGCTCGGTGCGGTCCTACTGGCGGCCGCCGCCGGCGCCGCCCGGGGTGTGATCGTTTTGTTGGGCCTCTCGCTGATTGCCGTTCTGCTGTCGCCGATGCAAAGCGGAGGGAAGGGACGGTGGGGGTCGAGCCCGGTTGTCGAGACCATCGCCGGGTTGGCGATCGCCGCGGTGCTGGTGGCGGGCGCTTATCTGTTGCAGCGCTGGACCCATCCGGTCGACCTGGGTTCCGAGCTGATCGACTCGCCGGCACGGCTGGCGCTCCGGCTGGGATTTTTTCTCGCCGCCCTGGCGCTCTTGCTGTGGGTACCGCGTGGGACGGGCGCGCACCGGGTCCGCCAGCGCTGGGCTTGGCTTGCCTTGGCCGCCGGTGGGCTCGGCGCCGCGTTTCACGCCTGGAGCTTTCTGGGGCAGATCGCTCTGGTGATTGCGACGGTTTCGGGGATCGGCTGGCTGCGACGCGGCACACCACTCGACAAATGGACCGGCAAGGCGCTGGTCTGCGTGATCGCCGCGGTCCTTGCTGCGCTCTCTTGGGAGATCGCATATCACCAAGTTCTGGAGCGCGATCTGGGGGAGCGTGTCCTCGCCGAGTTGGCGCCGCCCGATCTCGACGAGCTGGCCGAGATCGAGTGGGCGGCCCGGCAACACTTCGAGGGATTCGATCTGGGTGGCTGGTCGCCGACGTCGACGACGGGCGATCAAGCGCGGGATTTGGCTTTTGCCCTCTGGCGCGAATCGCCGTTGGCCCGAGGCGGGGCCCTGTCGGCGGTTTTTGTGGACCCCGTCGACGGCCCCAGCTCGACGTTCTCCTTTGGCCTGCCGCTGACCGAGAGCGGCGGGCTGGACGACGGGCCGCCGGTGTGGGACGAGCTGGCACTTCCCGGTTGGGAAGAAGCCCTGGTGGGCGGCGAATCCGATCTTCGCGCCGGCAGCGCGATGGCCGGACGAGTTCGCTACTGGTCGCTTCTGCGGCCGGGTTTTCGCTGGGCTCCCCGCTCGATCGACCGGGTCACAGAGGGGTTGCTGCAGGGGGGGCCGGGTGCTGAGCTCGACGGCAAGACCTTGCCGGGCGGCGCGCGGTTCGCCCTCTTTGAGCCCGACGGGACGGTTCGTCTGGCCCCGTGGAAAGGGCTGGGTGACCTCGATGCGGAGCGGGCGTTGCCCTCCGTGGTCGACGTCTCCGCCGAGTTTGCGGGACGCGCGCATGCGTTCGAGAAACGCGACAACGGCGGCATCCGGGTCCTCTATCTGCCGATCCCCGAGCCGATCGCCGGTCTCGAGCGGGTAGCGACCCACGTCATGAGCCCGCTGTTGGTGGTCGCCGCCACGGTCGCGATGCTGTTTGTCGTCAACATCGGCCGCCAGCGATGGCGGCGCCGTCTGGCGCGGTCCTGGCGCTCGTATTCCACCCGGCTCCTGATCTTGTACAGCGTCATTCTCATCGCTCCGCTGGTGGTGGCCAACGTGTTGCTACTGCGCGGGATCGGCGACCGGTTGGAGCGTGAGGACCGGGAAGCGGGACAGGCGGCGCTCGAGTCGGCGCAGCGCATCCTCGGGGAGTATGTGTTGACTCTCGAGCCAGGGTTTGGCGTCGACACCGCGCTCGACGACGAGCTGCTGTTGTGGCTGTCACGCGTCCTGCACCGAGAGGTCAACCTCTACTGGGACAGCCAGGTGTATGCGTCGAGCAAGCCGGAGCTCTTTGCCGCCGGTCTTCTACCCACGCGCGTGCCGGGCGAGGTGTTTTCCCGCCTGGCGCTCGACGGCGGCGATCTGGCGATACGGACCGGCCGTGCCGGCGGGGCGGTTTACCAGGAGTTCTACGCGCCGGTCCGCGTGCCGGGCGCACAGGGTGCCCGCTCGACGCTCTATCTGTCGACCCCGCTGCTCGCCCAGGAGGTCGAGCGGCAGGAGCAGTTGTCGGCCATCCGCAGACGGATCGTGCTCTCTACCAGCGCGCTGGGCTTTCTTCTGGTGGCGTTGGGAACGCGTCTCGCTCGTCGATTTACCGAGCCGCTGATGAAGATCGTGGAGGGAACCGAGCGCATTGCCGCGGGGGCGACATCGCTCGAGTTCGTGCCCGCCGAGACCGAGCTGGGAACACTGGCCGGCGCGATCGACGAGATGGCGGGCCGGATCGCGTCGGGACGTCAGCGGTTGCTGCACGAGAAACACGTCGTCGACACGGTGATCGACAGCATCACGTCGGGGGTGGTCTCGCTCGACCGCGAGGGCCGGGTCTTGCTGCTCAACCGCAACGCGCGGGAGCTTCTCGGAGTCGAGGTCGGCGCGTCGCTGGTCGAGCAGCTCGCGGGCCGAGAGAGATTTACCGCCCTGGTGGATTTCCTGTCCGAGCTAAAGGGAAAAACCGCACAGAAGACGCTGCGGGTGGCCTCGGCTGGCGATGGTGCGGGAGCGGGCGAGCCCGACGAGCGCGAATGGACGGTCATCTGGGTTCCGCTTCGCAGCCCGGAGGAGCCGGCGGCCATCCTAGTCCTGGAGGACGTCACCGAAGTGCTCCGCGGTCAGAGGCTCGAGGCATGGGCGGAGATGGCCCGCATGATCGCCCATGAGATCAAGAACCCGCTGACGCCGATCCGGCTCTCGGCCGAGCATCTGCGAGAGGTCTACAACAGCCGGAGGGAAGAGCTCGATGGTGTCTTCGAGCGCTGCACCGAGAACATTCTGCGGCAGGTCGACGAGCTGCAGTCCATCTCCTCGGAGTTCTCGACCTACAGCCGCATCCCTCGGGCCGAGCTCCGGGAAGGAGACCTCGGCCCGGCGGTGGCGCGGATCGTCGGGGCGTATCGATCGCCTGCGCCGGCCGGGGTGCGGATCGACTATCAGGCGCCGGCGGACGCCGCCTCGGTGCGGTTCGACGAGAAGCTTCTGGGGCGAGCGGTGCGCAACCTCTTGGAGAACGCGGTGCGCGCCGTCGCCGGCGGCGGTGACGTCGAAGTGGTGGTCGAACGCAGGGATTCGCGGGTCGAAATCCGCGTTTCCGACACCGGGCCGGGAGTCGATCCAGCGCAGATCGGGCGCATCTTCGAGCCCTACTTCTCGACCGACGACAGCGGCACGGGGCTGGGACTTCCGATCGCCCGCAGGATCGTCGAGGAACACGGAGGCTCGGTCTACGCACGCAACCGACCGACCGGGGGCCTGGAGGTGACCGTCTCGCTGCCCCGCGGCGATGGCGCTGCGATACCATCGGCGCCAATGAGATCGGGAGAGGAGACGGCGCCCTGAGCGAAAAGCGCCAAGGCCTGAGCCGGCAGGCCTACGAAGAGGTGCCCGAGGGCGAGACTTACCAGCCGTATTTCCCTCCCACCGAGAGCCCGGTCGAGTTCACCGCCAAGGCCGTCATCGCCGGCATCTTGTTCGGCATCGCGTTTGGCGCCGCCAACGCCTATCTCGGCTTGCGGGTGGGATTGACGATCTCGACCTCCATTCCGGTCGCCGTGATGACCGTCGCTTCCTTCCGATTGCTCAAGGGCGTGGGGGTCGGCAGCTCGCTGCTCGAAGCCAACCTGGCCCAGACCGTGGGCTCGGCCTCGAGCTCGCTGGCGAGCGGGATCATCTTCACGCTCCCGGCCCTGTTTCTCTGGGGACTCGACCCGGACATCCTGCAGATGACCTTGTTGGCGCTTTGTGGCGGCTTGATGGGTGTGCTCTTTATGGTGCCGCTGCGACGGTTCCTGATCCGGGGCGAGCACGGCAAGCTGCCGTATCCCGAGGGCACCGCGTGTGCCGAAGTGCTGGTGGCGAGCGAGGTGGGGGGGAGCAAGGCACGCAATGTCTTTTATGGTTTGGGCGTCGGGGCACTCGCCAAGCTGTTGTTTGCCTGGCTGCACGCCCTGCCCGAGAAGGTGCTGGTGAAAGTGCCTTTCTTGAAGAAGGGCGAGGTCGGGTTCGAGGCCTCCGCGGCTTTGTTCGGCGTCGGGTACATCCTCGGGCCCAAGATCGCCGCGGTCATGGTGGGCGGCGGACTCCTGTCCTCGCTGGTCATCATCCCGGCGATCGCGTGGTGGGGGGAGGGTTTGGCGGCGCCGTTCTATCCCGAGACCGAGCTGCTTATCCGAGACATGCCTCCCCGGCTCATCTGGACTCGCTATGTGCGCTACATCGGCGCCGGGGCGGTGGCCGCGGGCGGTCTGATCACCCTGATCCGCTCGATTCCGACGATGATCGAGAGTTTTCGTATTGGCACCCGGCAGATCGGGGACCGTCTGGGAACCGGCTCGAGCGCTGGCGCCGACTCGACACCGCGCACCGACCGCGACCTGCCCCTGGGCACCATCGGCGCCGGCCTGATGGTGCTGATCGCACTGATGGCAGTGGTGCCGGCGATCTTCAGCCAGCTGCCCGGTTTTGTGCCCCGCTTGGTCGCGGCGGTCCTGGTCACCGTGGCGGCCTTTTTCTTTGTCACGGTCTCGTCGCGAATCGTCGGCCTGGTCGGCGTGACCTCCAACCCGACGAGCGGCATGACGATCGCGACGTTGATCGCCACGTCGGTGATCTTTCTCGCCTTTGGCTGGACCGGGGACGCGGGCAAGGCCGGCGCCATCACCGTGGGCTGTGTGGTGGCGATCGCGGCGTCGATCGCGGGCGACACTTCGCAGGATCTCAAGACCGGATTCTTGCTCGGCGCAACGCCTCGCCGGCAGCAAACCGGCGAGCTCATCGGCGTCCTGACCTCGGCGGTCTTTGTCTGTCTCGCAGTCCTGACCCTGGACAAGGCGTTCGGATTCGGCACCCAGGAACTGCCCGCTCCCCAGGCGACGCTGATGAAGGTGGTGATCGAAGGGGTGCTGCAGAACTCGCTCCCTTGGGCGTTGGTGGCGATCGGTGTCGGCATTGCCCTGGTGGCCGAAATGCTGCGGATTCCGAGCCTGCCGTTTGCCGTTGGGGTCTACCTGCCGGTTACGACCATGGTCCCGGTCTTTTTTGGCGGTCTGCTGCGTCTGGTTGCCGAGCGGCGGGCCGCCAACGAGGACGAGGCGGCATCGCGGCGAGAGCACGGCGTGCTGTTTGGCTCCGGGCTCGTCGGCGGCGAAGGCCTGATGGGAGTCCTGATCGCCATCGTGGCGGGCGCCACCGGCGTGGCTCCGAAGGGCTTTGGGACGGCGTGGGCCGGCGCCGCGGCACCGTGGCTGACGACAGCTTTTGTCGCCCTGCTGGCGTTTCTTTTCTGGCGTCTGGCCACCGGTGGACGCAATGGCTCGACAGCGCAGGGCTGAGGGCTCCCGCAAGACGGCGCTGACGGCCGGCCTGCTCCTGCTGGCCGCAGTAGCCGCCCTCGCCGTCTGGCTCGCCCCGGACCGGGACCCAGGAGACGAGGAACAGAGCGCGAGTCGTTCACAGGGGACCGCGGCCGAGCCGGCCAGCAACCGATCGGCCCAGCGTCTGGTGGCCCGCGTCGTGAAGGTCTTTCCCCACGACCCCACGGCGTGGACCCAGGGACTGCTCTGGCACGAGGGGTGGTTGTACGAGAGCACCGGGCTGCACGGCGAGTCCACCCTGCGACGGGTTCGTCTCGAGGACGGTTCGGTGGATCTCCGGGTACCGGTCGAAGACCAGTACTTTGCAGAAGGCCTCGCCCGGGTCGGTCGAAGGCTCTACCAACTGACCTGGCGCTCGGGTGTCGGCCTGCGCTACGAGCTCGACGAGTTCACGCCGCTCGAGCCTTTTGGCTACGCGGGGCCGGGTTGGGGGCTCTGTTTCGACGGCCGCTCGCTGGTGCGCAGCGACGGCAGCTCCACGCTCTTTTTTCACGATCCGGACACCTTTGAGGTCCGGCACACCGTGTCGGTTCACTTGGGAGGGCAATCGATCTCGGGTCTCAACGAGCTCGAGTGCGCCGAGGGCTGGGTCTACGCCAACGTACTGAGCTCGGAGGCGATCCTGCGAATCGATCCCGCGAACGGCCGGATCGACGCTGTGATCGACGCCACAGGCCTGCTATCCGAGGAGGAAGGGGCCGAGGCCAACGTGCTGAACGGAATCGCCTACTATCCGCCGAACCGCAGCTTTCTCTTGACCGGTAAGTACTGGCCCAAGCTCTTCGAAGTGGTCTTCGTGGCCCAGTGATTCGCGGTCAGGAGACCGGAGCTTCGATTCCCAGGCTGCGTGCCCAGGCCTGCCGCAGATTCTCGGACAGGTCGAGCTCGGCAAACAGCTCGCGTACCTCGTCGCGGGTGACGAACTGCCAGATGTCTTCCCACTGAGCGTAGCGCAGAAGGTTCGACACCGCCCAGGTTCTCTTGTCGCGATCGTCACCGGCGAGGATGGCTTGCAGCTCCTCGGCGGTGATCTCCTGCTCGGGGAAGAAGTAGAGAAAGCTGGGCGTCGAGCTCATGACGTGCTCAGTATAGCGACAGGTGTCCCGAGCGCAAACGAATATCTAAGAGGGAAGGAGTGGCGATCCGGGTGGAGTCTCCGCAGGGAACGGCGCGGGCCACGTGAATTGAGGAGGTCCAGCCCGCGCCTCGGTTTCCCTCGCGCCGGATCGGATCGGCTTCCGGCAATCTGTGCACGGCGCTCGGTCAAACGTCCCTGGCGGAGTCTTCAGCCGGATCGCCACGGGAGGTTTTCCTATGGCTCGGACCGCCGGCCCACTCCGGCTCGGTCAGATTTGCGCGCGCGCATAAGATCTTGTTTGATGGACAGGGTGGAGAGGTCGGAGCTGCTGCGCGGTTGGGCACTCGAGGCGGGGTTTGACCGGGCGGGGGTCGCGCGGCTTGGTCGGTCCGAGCACGGAGAGGTCTTTACCCGATGGCTCGAGAGGGGAGAGCACGGGGGGATGGCGTATCTCGAAAGACGACCCGAGGTGCGGCTCGATCCGAGACTCTTGTTCGAGGGAGCCCGCACGGCGCTCTGTGTCGCCCTCCACTACCATCCCTTGCAGGACGAGCCGGAACGCTCGGGAGACGACCTGTGGCCACGCGTGGCGCGCTACGCTCGCGGTACCGACTATCACCTGGTGATGGAGCGGCGCTTGGCGGCGCTGGCGGATCGGATCCGGGAGGCCTTTCCGGGCACCGCGACGCGCGCGTATGTCGACACCGGCCCGGTGCTCGAGCGGGAGCTGGCGGCACGCGCCGGAATCGGCATCGCGGGCAAGAACACCAACCTGCTGCACCCGGAGTCCGGCTCGTGGTTTCTTCTCGGCGAGCTGTTTCTGGACCTCGATCTCGAACCGGATCCGCCCATTTCGGACCTCTGCGGAAGCTGCACTCGCTGTCTGGAAGCCTGTCCGACCGGAGCCTTTCCCGAGCCCTATCGACTGGATAGCAATCGATGCATTAGTTATTGGACGATCGAGCACCGCGGCTCGATTCCGCCCGAAATCCGTGGCCTGCTGGAGGACTGGGTGTTCGGATGCGATGTCTGTCAGGAGGTCTGTCCGGTGAGTGACCCGACGGCCGTGTGGCCGGAGCAGGAGTTCCGTCTGCCCGCCGACCGGGCCGAGCTCGACCTTTCCGGCCTCTTGCTTCTCGATCGGGAGCGCTATGTCGAGTTGTTTCGTGGCAGCGCCATGAAGCGCGCCAAGCTCGAGGGACTCAAGCGCAACGCCGCGGTGGCGATGGGCAACCGCGGTGATGGCAAGTACGTGCCGGCGCTGCGGACGGCGCTTCGCGACGAGGACGCGACGGTACGCTCTCACGCCGCCTGGGCGCTCGGACGGATCGGGGGAGAAGCGGCGACGAGCGCTCTTCGCCAGGGGCTGATCGAGACACAAGATGCAGAGACGCGAGGGGAGATCGTAGGGGCTCTGGGGGCGATCGCAGGCGCGCCCGAAACCGCGTAGCGAAGTGTCTCTTTTTCTCTGCGCTCGCGGGTGTGATCGGTTGGGTTGACGTTGCCCAACACCGTCCCTATACTCTGAACCCCCGAGTTTGCAGGAACTTATAGGTGACTCGGCTCGCCGGCTGAAAAGCGGGCGACAGGCGCAAGCCTGATCCCAATACCAGGAGGTACGTTTTTTTCATGGTTCCAACCGAAGAACAGCAGGAGACGGCGGCCGAGCCCGCGGTTTCCGGCGCGAACGATACTCAGACGGAGTACAGCTATGACGAGATGGTCAAGCTCTACGACGAGAGCATCCGTCATCTCAGCGAGGGCGAGATCGTTCATGGAAAGGTCATTGGATTGACGTCGAACGACGTCGTCATCGATGTTGGGTACAAATCCGAGGGTCTGGTCCCCATCCGCGAGTTCACCGGATACGACGGGGAGGTCAACGTCCAGGTAGGCGACGACGTCGAGGTCCTTCTTGAAAAGGCGGAAGACATCGAGGGCCACGTCATGCTCTCGAAGCGCAAGGCCGAGCGCCTGCGGGTGTGGGCTGAGATCGAGAAGAGCTACAAGGCGGGCGAGATCATCAAGGGTCGGGTCCTGGACCGGATCAAGGGTGGGCTGACGGTCGATGTGGGAATGCGCGCCTTTCTCCCCGGCTCGTTGGTCGACATCAAGCCGATCAAGAATCTCGAGTCGCTCAAGGGCGAAGAGCTCGAGTTCAAGGTCATTAGCATGGACAAGCGGCGCAACAACGTCGTGCTGTCGCGCAAAGCCGTACTGGAGAAGGAATTCGAGAAGAAGAAGGCCGAGACCATCCAGCGGCTGCGGCAAGGGGCGTTGCTCGACGGTGTGGTCAAGAACATCACCGACTACGGCGTCTTTGTGGACCTCGGCGGGATCGACGGGCTGCTCCACATCACCGACATCTCGTGGGGCCGCGTCAACCATCCCTCCGAGCACTTCTCGATCGGCGACGAGGTCGAGGTCGTGGTGCTCAAATTTGACGCCGAGTCCGAGCGCGTGTCGCTGGGCTACAAGCAGCGTGGCGAGGACCCGTGGAGCGTGGTCGACAAGCGCTATCCGCTCGGCGCTCGTGTGCGGGGCAAGGTCGTCAGCCTGGTCGACTACGGCGCGTTTGTCGAGCTCGAGGACGGTGTGGAAGGTCTGATCCACGTCAGCGAGATGTCGTGGACCAAGAAGATCGTCAACCCGGCGAAGGTTCTCGACGTCGGCGACGAGGTCGAAGCCATCGTCTCCGAGCTGGACCTCGGTCAGCGGCGCATTTCGCTGTCGCTGCGTCAAGCCGAGCGCAACCCCTGGGAAGAGCTGGTGGTCAGCCATCCCGTTGGCCACGTCGTCGAGGGCGAGATCCGCAACCTCACGGAGTTCGGCGCTTTTCTCCAGATCACCGACGAGATCGACGGCTTGATCCACGTCTCCGACATGAGTTGGACCAAGCGGGTCAAACACCCGAGCGAAGTGCTCAAGGTCGGTGACAAGGTCAGCGCCCGCATCACCAGCATCGATGTCGAAAACCAACGGGTGTCACTGTCGATCAAGGAGTTCCTTCCCAACGAATGGGACAACTTCACGAGCGATCACCAGCCGGGCGATACGGTGACCGGTCGCATCGTCAACGTCACGGACTTTGGTCTGTTTGTCGACATCTTTCAGGGGCTCGAGGGCCTCGCGCACGTCAGTGAGATCGACGTCGACGACGGCAAGCTGGAGGAGCTCTATCAGGTCGGTGGCTGGGTGTCCGCGCGCATCCTTCGCATCGAGGAAGAGGACCACAAGATCGGCCTGACGATGCGCGGTGTGGCGCAGCCTGACGAGGCCGAGCTCGAGGAGCTCGAAACGGCTTACCTGGCGGAGCACGGGGAGAGCGCAGCCGAGGTCGAGACGACGGATGAGGCGCCCGAGGAGACGTCGGCCGCAGAAGAAACAACCGAAACGCCGGCCGAGGAGCCATCGGCCGAGAGCGCGGAGAGCGTGAGCGTGGATGGAGATCCTGAGGAGACCGACGACGCGGCAGAGGGCGCGAGTGGGGAAGAGGAATAGTCGCAAACCCAGAACCCGCGGACATACGAGGGGGAAACGGTGCAATCGAGTGGAATGACAAAGGCGCAATTGGTCGAAGAGGTGGCTCGGACGACACAGTTGACGAAAAAGCACGCCGAGCTGATCGTCAACACCGTGTTCGAGAGCATCGTGGACTCTCTCCGGGACGGAGACAAGATCGAGTTGCGGGGCTTTGGCAGCTTTCGCATTCGGCAGCGCGGCCCGCGGATCGGTCGTAACCCCAAGACCGGGGCCAAGGTGCAGGTTCCCTCCAAGCGGATCCCCTATTTCAAGCCCGGAAAAGAGCTCAAAGAGCTGCTTAACGAAGACGGCCATCACTAGGATTTTCAGAAGATCCTAGAGCCCGCCGGCTCGCCCCAACGCGTGGCGGTCCACTAGAATGCAGTGGGCGGACCCTTCCGCCCATCTTCGGCCCGGAAGCGGTTGGCTTGCCGCTGCCGGACGAGAGGCCGGACGAGGAGGAAAGCGACCTTGGAAGCGAGTAGAGCGGCGGAGGAGACGGTAGAGGCCCGGCGCGACCCCGTGGAGTCCGACGAGATCGATCTCGGCAAGGCGCTCCGGGCGGCGCTGCTGGCGTGGGCGATCCCGGGGGCCGGCCACGTCTACCTCGGCAAGCGGCGGCTGGGTGCAGTGTTCGCCGCGATCGTGTTCGCCGCGCTGGCGATCGGTTGCAGCCTCGACGGCAATTTGCACCACATCGTTCCCGATCGGCCGCTGTCGATCCTCGCCACGCTGGGCTCGATGGGGATGGGTATCGCGTACTTTGTCCTGCGTTATATGGTTCTCTACATCGGCGACATCGAGGCCTCGGGGTTTGAGTACGGCAGCGCGTTTATCTTGACCGCCGGGTTGATGAACCTGCTCTTGACGTTGGACGTGTGGGACATCGCCATCGGGCGCAAGGGGTAGATGCGCGTGCCCGAGAGCCATATTCTCTTGATGACCCTCTACGCGCTGTTGGTGAGCGTTTTTTTCGCGCTCCTGTGGCGGCAGGATCGCAAGCCGCGGATCAAGCTGTTTTTGCAGCTCTTTCTCGGCATGATGGTCGGCGGTCTTCTGCTCGCTTGGCTCATGTACCCGTTCCCGTCCGCGCCGCCCTCGCCGATTCCCTAGCAGGCAACCAAGACCATGCCGAACGACCTTCTCGTCGTGGCCGGAGAAACGTCGGGGGACCAGCACGGCGCCGAGCTGATCCATGAGCTGAAGACCATGGTCCCGGAGCAGCGCTACTTTGGCCTCGGTGGGAACCATCTCGAGGACCAGGGGGTGGAGCTCTTGGGCCGCTCCTCCGAGATCTCGGTCGTCGGGCTGACCGAAGCGCTGCGGGTACTGCCTCGAGCCCGTGAGCTGTTTCGCGCCATCCTGGACGAAGTCGAACGGAGATCCGCACGGGTCGCGGTGCTGATCGACTTCCCCGAGTTCAATCTTCGATTGGCCCGGCGCCTGGCGGACCGCGGCGTCGATGTCGTCTACTACATCAGCCCCCAGCTCTGGGCGTGGCGGCGTCGGCGGGTCAAGACGGTCGCTCGCGTGGTGAAGGACATGCTGGTCCTGTTTCCGTTCGAGGCGGAGTTCTACCGCCGTCACGGCGTAGAAGCGACTCATGTCGGCCATCCGCTGGTCGAGCGGGTACCCGAGCCCGACTCGGTCTGGGACGGAGAGAGCCCCGAAAACGGCGTGTACACGATCGCCTTGCTCCCGGGCTCCCGTGTCAGCGAGGTGGAGCGGCTGCTGCCCATTCTTTGCGGAGCCGCCGAGCTTCTGGACGCCCGAGTTCCGGCGAGGTTCCTGCTGGTCAAGGCTCCGACCGTCGGCGACGACCTGCTGGAAAAGACGCTGGCGACTTCGACCGCCGACATCGAGATTGTCCGCGACGACCGGTTCGAGGCGATCCACGCGGCCCATCTGGCGCTGTGCGCGTCGGGCACCGCGACTCTGGAGGTAGGATTGCTGCGAACACCGATGATCGTGGTGTATGAATTGAGCTGGTGGACGTCGATTGCGGCGCGGGTTCTGGTCGACGTGCCGCACTACAGCCTGGTCAACCTGGTGCTGGGTGACAGGGTGGTCCCCGAGCTTCTTCAGGACGCCGCCCGCCCCGAGCTTGTCGCCGCGGAAGCCGAGTCGATCCTGCGTACGCCGGAGCGCTCGCGCCGCATCGTCGAGCACTTGGGCGAGCTGCGCGAGCGTCTTGGCGAGCCGGGAGCCAGCCGGCGCGCGGCCGAGGCCGTGGCCCGCCGGATCGGGGCGACGGCGCCATGAGGAGCATGACCGGCTACGGGGAAGGACGGGCCGAAAGCGGCGGCCTGCGGGTCTCGGCGTCGATTCGCACTGTCAACCATCGCTTCTTGGATCTCTCGATCCGGCTCCCCGAGGGTTACCGGGCTTTCGAGCTCGAGCTCACCACCCTGGTCAAAAATGCGCTCGCGAGAGGGCGCGTCGAGGTTCGATATCGGGTCGACGCCGACGCCGATGCACCGGTGCGGGCGAAGGTCCGACACGACGTTGTCTCCGGGTACCTCGAGGCCGCCCGCAAGATCGCGGCAGCCGAAGGGCTGTCGGGCGCCCCCGAGATCGGCGACCTGCTGCGGCTGCCCGAGGCGATCGCCGTGGCGACTACCGAGACGACGGCAGGTCCCGAACAGCTCGGGCCGTTTGCCGACGCCACCCGCGCCGCCCTGGCCGCGGTCGTCGCAAGCCGCGAGGACGAAGGCCGGAAGCTGGAGGAAATCGTCCGGCGCCAGCTCGACGAGTTGGAGGCGGTCCGGAGCGATCTGGCGCGTGCCGCCCCCGAGGCCAAGAAACGGTTGGCCGAGGGCTTGGAGCGCCGTCTCGGTGAACTTTTGGGCGAACGGGGCGTCGACGCCGACCGGCTGGCGCAAGAGGTGGCCGTGCTGGCCGACCGCGCGGACGTCCAGGAAGAGCTCGACCGGCTGGGCGCCCACCTGGAATCGTTTCGCTCCCTGAGCGCCGGCACCGAGCCCCACGGAAAGCGCATGGATTTTCTGGGTCAGGAGATCCTGAGAGAGCTCAATACGCTGGGATCCAAGTGTCGCAACTCCTCGATGGCCGATCGGGTCGTGGACGGCAAGGTCGTGTGCGAGCAGCTCCGCGAGCAGATCCAGAACATCGAGTGAGTCCACTGTAGACGGTTTCCGTAGACGGCGCCTTTGTCGCGGCCGCTGCGGATTAAGAGTATTCATAACTGGATAAAATCCAGAAAAAATCTGTTTTTTCCGTCAGAAAACCCGCTCGAGCGGCATCTATAGAAGCAGAGGGGATTCGCGCCCCTGGTGTGCGTCGAGCGCGCCCAGCGCCGGCCGTCACCGACCGTCATTGCGATGGGCCGCGCGGGTCCCCGGGAAGGGGGCTCGATGGAAAAGCTGGAGGGATCTGTTCGTTGGGTCGTCTGGGGGGCGATCGGCCTGGGGTTCGTGCTGGCGATCCCCAGCGCGCACGCCCAGAGTCCCCAGGCTTGCCTGGGCCCGGGAGTCTTTATCGAGACGTTGGGTCCGGCGTTTCCCATGGGAGCGCCGGGATGCTTTACGGGGGCGGATGTCTGCGAGTGCTTCGGTTTCTTCGACGACACCTTCTGCGCCAAGCCCAAGGTCCTCAGCCAGTCGGCTGGCCTGACGGACCCTCTGTGCGACCCGACCGACGAGACGGGCTCGGGCTGTTCGGTCCTCATCAGCGTCACCTTCGAGCAGCCGGGCAACGAGGAGACGATCGTGTCCTGGGCGCCCGACCCGGCGCCCACGCCGCACGTCTTCTTGTTCAACGTTTCGGAGCCCCCGGAGTGCACGTTCAGCACCTGTATGGGGGTTGCGGACTGCGGGAGCTTCGTGACCGGGAGAATCGAGAGCAACACCTACGAGATCCAGCAGACATTGAGCGGCGTCAAATGCTCGAACGTCATGAGCGTCCAGAGATCGATGCGGGCGATCGCCTGTCCGCTGACGTGCGAGAAACGCACCAGCGTTTCCAATCTCGGGGGGACCAACATGGCCGCCGGGATCGGGTGCCCGATTCCGCCCAAGGACGAGTGCGACGATTGTAAGTCCTGCCCGATCGGGGACTCGGGCACGAGCGTGGGCGGAGGCGGTCCGACCTTCTCGCCCGGCCGGTCGGGGCCGGGCGCTCTGCTGCGCTACCGGGCCGGCGGGGCCGGGGCTCCCGGACTTCCCGGCTCGACCGGCTGGACACCGACCCTGGGCCTCTTCTGGTCCCACAACTACGCCCAGCGGATCGTCATGGACCCGGACGAGACCCATGTGTGGCTCCTCACCGAGTTCGGCTCCTTTCGGGAGTTCTCGGGGCTCTCGGGCGGGGTCTACGGCACGGTCTCGCCCTCGGACGAGTACAGGACGCTCACCCGCACGGCCACCGGCTGGGAGCTCTCCGGTCTCGACGGCTCGGTGGTGGTATTCGAGGAAGTGTCGGGCCAGGGGTTCGGGCGCTGGGTCTCCGAGACCGACCGCAACGGCAACGCCAAGACCGCGACGTATGACGTGATCTCGGGGGATTTGGACGAGGTGGCGTTTGCCGACGGCCGCAAGGAGACGTTCGGCTACGCGGCTCCGGGTGGCAAGCTGACGTCGATCGCCGAGGTGGGAATCGACGGGACCACGACCCGGACCTGGAGCTACACGTGGACGGGCGATGAGCTCACCCGGATCGACCGCCCGGACGGGACGGCCTGGGAGCTCTTCTACGCCGACCCGTCGTTTCCGGGGTATCTGACCCGCCAGGAGCTGGTGGGAAGCGACGGGACGAGCCGGCGGGTTAAGCGGGCGTGGGAGTACGACGCCCAGGGCAATGTGGCGAAGACCTGGAAGGGCGATGCGAGCTTTACGGGGCCGGACGCGGTGGAGAAATGGCAACTCTCCTATGACAACGCAGTGACCCCGACCGTGACGACCGTGACCGGCCCGCTGGGGGGTGTTTCGACCTACGCGGTCGGGCGCGACCCCGGCAACGGGGGCTCGACCAAGCCGCGGGTGACCGAGATCTCGGGCGACTGCCCGACCTGTGGCCTGGGGCCCAACTCGGTCTTCGAGTACGACGACGCCTCGAACCCGATGCTCCCGACCGCGGTGACCGATGGGAGGGGCCACCGCACCGAGAGGACGTATGACTCCGACGGCCGAGTGCTGACCCGGATCGAGGCGGTGCTCGAGCCCGAGGAGCGGACCACGACCTTTACCTACGACCCGACTTTCCCGGCCTTGGTGACCTCGGTCGAGGTGGAGTCGACCTCGGGGGCCCCGGCGGTGCGGAGAACCGAGACCACGATCGACCCGGTGACCGGGGACGCGACCCTCAGACGGCTCATCGGGGTCGAGAGCGGGAGTCTGTTCCAATACGACACCGCAACGGTCTACAACACAGAGGGGCAGCCGACGAGCCTCGACCCGCCGGGCTACGGAGCGACCGACGTCACGAGCTTCACCTACGATCCGCTGCGGGGAAACCTCCTGCCGCTCACTCGGACCGACCCGCTCGTCGGGGCGACGAGCTTTGGCTACGATGCGTTCAACCGGCGAACCTTGGTGACCGACCCCAACGCGGTGGCGACCGAGACCGAATACGATGCTCTCGATCGGGTCACCCGGACAATCCGGAAAGGTGCCACATCGCCCGAAGACCTGGTCACCGAGAACGTCTACAGCGTGTTTGGGGACCTCGAGAGGACGGTCCTGCCCGAGGGTAACGTGATCGTCTACGGCTACGATTCGGCCGGGCGGCTCGAGACGATCTCGCGCGGCCCGCTGGCGACCGACTTGCGCGAGCGGACGAAATACACGCTCGACGGCTTTGGCAACCGGGTCACCGAAGAGCTCCAGCGCTTCGACACGGGTGGCGGGGTGTGGCAGACCGAGTCCGAGACCGACTACGTCTACACCACCCGCTGCCGCCTCGACCAGATCGTGCGCGCACCGGGAACTCCCGAGGAGTCGGTGACCGAATACGCCTACGACTGCTCCGGGAACTTGGAGAAGGTCTGGGACGCCAACCACGACTCGGCCGTCGACCCGCCGACGCAAGCGTATGCCTATGACGCCCTCGATCGGCTGACCTCGATCACCCAACCCTGGTCGGGAACGGGAGGCGGGAACGCAGTGACCACCTATGGCTACGACGTCCAGGACCACCTGACGTCGGTAACCGACGCCGAGGGTAACCAGACGACCTATGTCTACAGCGACCGGGATCTGTTGACCCGTCAGGTCTCTCCGGTCTCGGGCCAGACCGACTTCACCTACAACGAGCACGGCGAGCTCTCAACCGAGATCGACGCCCGTTCGGTGGTCGTGACCCGTACGGTGGACGAGCTCGACCGGGTGACACAGATCGACTACACGGATGCGACGCTCGACACCACCTTCGTGTACGACTCGGGGTCCTTTGGCGTGGGCCGGCTGTCCTCGATCACCCGAAACGGCGGCTCGGTCGCCTACGCCTACGACCGCTTTGGCCGGGTGACCCAGGACGGGGACCTCAACTTCACCTACGATGAGAACGGCAACCGGGCGACGGTGGGCTACCCGGGTGGGATCACTGCGACCTATACCTACGACTATGCCGACCGGCCGGAGACACTGATGGTGGACGATGGGGTCAATCCTTCGCAGACGGTGGTTTCCTCGGCGTCGTACAAGCCCTCGGGGCCGCTCGAGAGCCTGGCTCTAGGCAACGGCCTGACCGAGACGCGGGGCTTTGACGGGCGTTACTTCCCGGCCTCGATCGATTTGACCGGCGGTCTCCAGCGGACTTGGAGCTACACCACCGACAAGGTTGGCAACATCCTCCAGATCGACGAGACCGTGGGGTGCCCGCTCACCCTGGCGGTCGACAACCAGACGCTCTCGGCCCCCGAAGTCTTCGAGGCCTGTGACGAGGTCTCCTCTCAGAACACCACGGTCCAGTCGCCCGGCGCCGTGGTCTACCGGGCCGGGGACCGGGTGGTGCTGGAAGACGACTTCCGGGTCGAGACCGGGGCCGAGTTCACGGCGGTGCTCGACCCACGGATCGGGGACATGACGAGCTTTAGCTACCAGTACCAGGACCACCACTACTTCTTGACCCAGGGCACCGGTCCCTGGGGGACGCTCGACTACACCTACGACAAGATCGGCAACCGGCTCACCGAGACCCGGGCCGGGGGGACCGACACCTACGGCTACACGGCCGGGGCCTCGGGCAACACGCCGCTCCTCGACTCGATCGCTCTGGGAGTCGGCGGAACGAGGGACTACACCTACGGGCCGGCCGGGCACCTGGAAGAGGTGGCCTCGGGGGCCAACGTGATCGACTTCACACCGGATGAGGCGGGCCGTCTGAGAGGATTGGATCGGCTGGGCAACACCGTGACCAATACTTACGACGGTCGGAGCTTCCTCGAGAAGGTCGAGAAGCCCCTGGGAGGAGGGGACTTCCGGACCACCGAGCCCGTCTATAGCTCCGAAGGCCTGCTCCATGCCCTGACCCGCAAGGCCAACGCGGCCGCCACTCCCGAGCAGGTGAGCTACTTTGCCTTCTCGGGCCGGCCCGTGGCCCAGCTCGAGCAAGTCGGAGCGACCTCCACCTGGACCTTCCTGACCGCCGACCACCTGGGGACCCCGTTCGTCGCGACCGACCTCTCAGGCGATGAGACATGGCTCGGCCCGTTCGAGCCCTTTGGGAGAGACACCCTGGCCGGGAGTGCCTTCGGGGCCACCGAGAGCGGCATCTACCTGCGCTTTCCCGGCCAGTGGGACGATGGCACCTGGGCCGAGGCCAGCTCGGGGGCCGAGCTTTCTTACAACGTTCACCGCTGGTATGAGAGGGGGACGGGGAGGTATGGGAGGGTGGATCCGCTGGCCGGGGACATCGCGGACCGGGCAAGATTCCTGGGCCTCGTCCCATATCATTCATTCGCCTACGTCGATTCGAATCCACTTATTCGCTTGGATCCATTCGGCCTGGAGGTATTGCTATGCGAGCGTCCAAACCAGATTCCGGAATTCGAGGGAATCCCGGTCCTTGGTGGACTGCCTCACATGTGGTTCAAGACTCCCAACAACGAGGCTGGGCTAGGCCCTGCACAAGGTGGTGTGCCAGGCGACGAACTGCCAGCGTGCAGATGCCAACAGACAGCAGTGACGGACCATACTGGTCAGTCCGAACTCCCGGGCTCGAGCTGCAAGCTCGTTCGAAACGTCGACCAAGACTGTGTTGATCGGCTCATCAAGCCGGGTCAGCAGCATGGCCCGTGGGTCCCGTTGTTCAACGACTGTTGGAGTTTTGCTCTTCGTGTAATCAAAGAATGTCGAATCGACGAGCCTCAAGCGAAGGAAACTCAGACCGGCCTTCCCAGCCGGAGATACTGAATCGGACATTCTGCTCGAGCGTCGTGACAGAGCTTTGTTTATGAGTGGATCCAGAGGTTTTTCCTGGCTTTGGTTCGTCCTGGTGCTCAGCGTGGGACTTACTGTGGGGATCCTGCTTTTGGTCCGAGCGTCACGTAGTACGTCTAGGAGTATTAGTGCAACGCACTTAGCTCTCAGCAGCACTGAGCTGAGCTGCCCGAAGGGCACCCAGGCGGTTGTCGAACGGTGGGGAAAGCTGGGGTGGATGCGATTCTGTCAAAGAGATGGGCGAACGGAGGGCCCGTGGGAGGCTTGGGAGCGCAGTCAACTGGTCATCCAAGGGACCTTTGCAGAAAACCGGAAACATGGTGAGTGGAGGGTGTTTGACGACACGGGCGGCTATCGCGTTATTACCTACAGGCGCGGTGTACTCGTTTCTGAGCGGACCGTCCAAGGCGACGAGGAATGAGACCGTCACGGCTCAGATAGGAAGACAAGAGGTGCCAGAACAGAACTCCTACATGTGCACCGCTGGTATGAGAAGGGGACTGGGAGGTATGGGAGGGTGGATCCGCTGGGGCTGGACGCGCTGCGGCGCGTAGAGTTGTTTGATCTCGGAGTGGGGAATCTCTTTTCATATACGGATGGGAATCCGATATTCCGCCAGGATCCGCAAGCCACAGCTTGGTACGATTTTTTCCCGCTGGTTAAGCCCGTCAAGTGCCTTTACTACACGTTTAGATGCAATCGGGATGCGACTTGCTGCCTTGAAGAAACAGGCTTAGATAAACCGATTGCTGGAGACGAAGAGGAAATCCTGGCTCGTTTCGACCAATTTGGGAACCGAGTAAGTCCTCAGTTTTTGACGTGCTTCAAGGGACTGGCGTCTTGTCAGAAATTCATCGAATTTTGTGGCAAAACCGCGGCTTCGTTGCCGCCTCGCCGTGATCCACGTGCTGTGCCGCCGGGGCCACAACCGAAACCGTAGTATGAAATCAAGACTGATACTCGTGGCCTTTGGCGTCGTTTACGGTTTAGCCGGTTTCAGCCTTGTGGTTGTTGGCTTTGGATTGTCGCGGTACGTGCCTAGTTTTCCAGTGGCTGACGCGATGACGGTTACTGAAAGGGCACTGTTGGAAGATGAACCGGGGTTCAACGAAGAACAGGCTGTTTCCGCTTTGCGAGAAGCGCACTGGTATCGTGAAGTCGGGCTTCCGGTTATTGTGGGTTCTCTCCTCGGCCTAGTTCCTTTCCCGCGTCGCAGAGATTCTGTACCCATCATACTGATGGCCGGTGTGAGTTTTGCCTTGACGTGGGCCTTGCTGGGTGGAGGCTTGGCGACAGAGACGTGGATCGGAGTTTTGGGTTTCACGTTCTGTCTCGCTGGGGGCTTCCGTTTTTCAAATAGTTGGAAAAGTCGCGCCTAGACGAGCTGGCTACCAGTTGGACCAGCTGATGAAAGCAATCAGCCGGTCTATGAAGCGGCGCCCATAGCGAAGAGTAATCAGGCCAGTCAAAATGCCGACGAAGACGGCTATCACCGCACTTCCGGCGAGGGAGTAGTGGCCAGATGATAACGCGCCGAACAGACCAAGTAGCACGCCCGTCGTGGCGCCGCAGCCGAAGGAAGGTTGGACATCCCGCACGTGGTTTTGTCTCGCAGCCCGTTTTGGCATCGTCGTGTGTCCAATGGCCGGAGTGAGGGTAGCCACTGCTGAGGTTTACAGTTCAGAGGGCTGCCCATGCGCTAACACGAACGCTGCGGTGACGCCCGTGCAGGTGAGCTGGGGTCCCTTCGAGCCCTTCGGGAGAGACACCCTGGCCGGGAGCGCCTTCGGGGCCACCGAGAGCGGCATCTACCTGCGCTTTCCCGGCCAGTGGGACGACGGCACCTGGGCCGAGGCCGGCTCGGGGGCCGAGCTCTCCTACAACGTTCACAGGTGGTACGAGACGGGGACCGGGAGGTATAGCCGAGTTGATCCGTTGGGCGTTGAGGGCGATTTTCATCCGTACACCTATGCGTCCTCGGCCCCACTGCTTCTTATCGATCCGACTGGGGAAAGAGCGCGGGTCTGTTGTCGCCCTGTGCGCCAAAGCGGCGTTGAGTCTAGGTTCTTCCACTGTTTCATCGAGGTACAAGACGATGAAACAGGGCGGAGCACAACCTATGGAGTGCATCGTGTTCGAGGAAGGGGATGCAAGTATCAGGACGCACCGTTCGACCGCGGCGCACCAAGGGACGACCGAGCCGGTTGCGGTAAATGGAACGAGAGTTGCGAGTCAGACAGCTGTGCTTCGCGCCAGTTCGCTTTATACCCAAATCCGTCTGACTATCAATTGGTTCGAGGCCCCAACAGCAACTCTTTTGCCAGCACTGTCTCGGACGCGTGCTCTCTCCCAGCGCCTAATATCGCCGGTACTGATTTCAATACACCCGGCTGGGGCAGAGAGGGTCGGCCGTTGCGTAAGCCATTTCGATGTCTGCCAACCCCACCGAAGTGAAACCGATACTCATGAAAATGCGTGTGATCGTGTGGATTTTTGGACCCGCCATGCTGGTTTTTCTCATGGCGTGTTTCTCGGCGCGGCCGGCCAAGTTGTCAACACGATTCGCAGATGGACTGACGTGCGGCATGACACTCGCCGAACTCGAAAAGCGTGCCGCTGTTTTTGGGGATGCTGAGCTTTTTCAACCTGAAAGAGGGCCCGAGCGCGTTGCGAACATCAAGGGGACATCGGTCTATTTGTGGTTGGAGGATGAGCAACTCGTTGCCTACCGACTCGCCTGGATCAGTGGTTTCACCCGCCAGGCGCTGTCGCTAAAGACTTTCGTGTGTTCGGGCGACAAGACGGTGCAAGTTATTTTGGTGGCCGACTCGGAGCTGGTGGGAGCACGGATCTGGGTCGACGATATTCAGGTGGAAGACGTCTCGAAGTTTGGCAACGCAATCTTCGAGGTCGGTCTGGGAAGCCACAAATTGAAAGTGGAAAAACCGGGTTATAAGCCCTACACGAAAACAGTTCACTATCATGAGATGAGCCAAGGAAATGACTATCTTGTGGTTGAGATGGCAAGGAGTCGGCCAGCTGAGTAACCTCGTGAGGTCTTTAGTCGACTGGTCCAGTTCTCTTGGCGCCATGGCATATTGGGCCTGTTACTTCTGGTGTCCGCTTAGTAAAGGGGCTAGCTCCCGCCAAAAAAAGTCAGTCCCCGGCGACCTAGACGCCACCGAGTGTCAGAGTCGTCCCAGAGGCATTTGATTCGCTGCTCCGCCGTTCCCGGCCCGATCTAAGGTGGGCCGGGTCGACCCGGGCTAGAAATCCCGACCCCCTGTGTTACGATCTCGCCCTTCATGAGCAGGGGTGAGTTCTTTGTCCTCTCGGCGCCCTCGGGAACCGGCAAGACCACCCTTATCCGCAACATGATGTCGGGGATCCTGTCCGGGTTTGGCGGGCTGGTCTTCTCGGTCAGCCACACCACCCGCAAGGCGCGCGCCGGCGAGGTCGACGGCGGTGACTACCACTTCGTCGATCAGGCGACCTTCGAGCGGATGATCGAGGAGGACAAGTTCCTCGAGTGGGCGGAGGTCCACAATCAGTACAAGGGCACGACCTATGACGAAGTGCTCCCCCGGCTCGAGCAGGGGGTCGACGTTCTGGTCGACATCGACGTCCAGGGGGCCGAGCAGGTGCTGCGCGACTACCCCGAGGCGGTGAGCATCTTCATCCTGCCGCCCAGCTATCAGGATCTGGAGCGGCGGCTGATCCAGCGTGGGCTCGACGATCCCGAAGAGATCCGGCGCCGGCTGCGCGTGTCTCAAACCGAGATCAAGTGTTATTCGCGCTATCGATATGTTATTCTCAACGACGACCTGGAGCGCGCCGCGCACGCGCTGGCCGCAATCATCCTCGACAAAAGACACCGCATCGATCGAATGGACGAGACGGTGTCCCGGGTTCTCGGGACGTTTCCGGAGCCTGGGGTGGAGCCGGGTCCAGTCAAGTTGGAGAGACAAGGAGCAAAGAGTGGAAAAACTGCCCGATAAGATCGATAGCAAATTCCGCTATGTGCTGCTCTCGGCGACGCGCGCCGAGCAGTTGATGAACGGAGCGCCGGCCAAGGTCGAGCTGACCGGGGAGAAGCCCAGCCGGGTGGGGATGCAGGAGATCCTCGAAGACAAGGTCGACTGGGCCTATGGCCCCCCCGAGGAGCCCGAAGCGGAGGGCGAAGAAGCGTCTGAGGACGGGGAGTAGGCGGCCTGGCCGGCCGCGTCCTCGCGCACGCAAAAAGAAGCCCGCATGTCGGCCCGCGACTCGAATCCCGAGAACGCGGAGAAGCTGCTCGAGACCCTGGTCTACCTTCGGGACATCGGGTACCCGGAGCTGGACGCCGGGCGGGTCGGGGCTCACGAACCGGCCGAGGCTCGAGAGTCCCAGACCGTTTCGGCCGGAGAGCGGCGCCGGGCTCTGGAGGCCCTAGCTACTTCGGCCGAGGGTTGTGAGAGATGCGGCCTCTCGGCCCGGCGCAAGACAGTAGTTTTTGGGTCAGGGAACCCGGATGCCGATCTGATGTTTGTGGGTGAGGGGCCGGGAGCGGAGGAGGACCGGCAAGGTCTACCGTTTGTGGGGCCGGCCGGCGAGCTGTTGACGCGGATTATCGCGGCGATCGATCTGCGGCGTGAGGATGTCTATATCGCCAACATCGTCAAGTGCCGGCCGCCGGGCAACCGTGACCCGCTACCCGAGGAAGCCGCCGCGTGTCGCGAGTATCTCGAAGGCCAGATCGGCCTGGTGCGGCCGCGCATTCTCGTCGCGCTCGGCCGGGTTGCCGCCCAGACCCTCCTGGGAAGCGATCGGGCGCTGGGCAAGATGAGGGGGAGCTGGTACGACGTGCTCGGGGTTCCCACACGGGTGACGTATCACCCCGCGGCCCTGCTGCGGAACACGGGGTTCAAGCGACCGACCTGGGAGGACATGCAGATCGTGCGCGACCGGCTCAAGGAGATGACGCTAAGATGACCGTCATGGAGCCGGAAGTTTCGGATTCGGAAGGCTCCGCGTTGAATTCGGGGGGCTCCGCGCCGCGGCCGGGGACCACGCCGGCGGACGCGGCGGCCGGGTCCTCGGTCTCCGTGTCCGCCGAGAAGACACCGCTCGACGTCAGCGTAGTGGTGCCGGTGCTGAACGAGGAGGGCACGGTCGCGGAGCTGGCGCGCCAGGTGGGTGAGGTGCTCGACGGCATGGGCCGCTCCTTCGAGATCGTCTTTGTGGACGACGGCTCGGAAGACTCGACGTGCGAGCGGATCCGCGAGGCGCACCGGGCCGACCCACGGGTCAAGCTCGTACGATTGCGTCGCAACTTCGGCAAGGCCGCGGCCCTTTGTGCCGGGTTCGACGCCTGCGCCGGGCGCATCGTCGTCACCATGGACGGCGATCTGCAGGACGATCCCTACGAGATCCCGCGGTTTCTCGAAAAGCTCGAAGACGAAGACTTGGATCTGGTCTCGGGCTGGAAGAAGAAGAGACGCGACCCGATCTCCAAGCGCTATCCCTCGCTGCTGTTCAATTGGGCGACCCGCAAGCTGGCCCGTCTGGATCTCCACGATTTCAACTGCGGCTTCAAAGCCTACCGTCGGGAAGTGCTGGAGCAGATCGCGCTGTACGGCGAGCTGCATCGGTACATTCCAGTGCTGGCGAGCCGACGGGGATTCACCGTCGGCGAGCTGGCGGTGACCCATCACCCGCGAAAGCATGGCATCAGCAAGTACGGCTGGGACCGGTTTTACAAGGGCCTCCTGGATCTGATCACCGTGCTCTTCATCACCAAGTACACTCGCCGGCCGCTGCATCTGTTTGGGTTTATCGGCCTCACCTCGCTTCTTCTCGGATTGGCGATCAATGTCTATCTGGTCGTGCTTTGGCTCAACGACCAGCCCCTCTCCCAGCGGCCGTTGCTTCTGCTGGGAATTCTCTTGATGCTGTTGGGGATCCAGGTTCTGACGACCGGTCTGGTGGGGGAGATGATCACGTTCAAGAATTTCGAGCGCAGCGACTCCTACTCGGTCAAGGAGCGCATCGAGTAAGCGCGCGTGGATCTTCTTTTTCTCACCCAGACCTATCCCCGGTTCAGCGACGATACCTCGGGCCCCTTTATCCGGGACCTGGCCAAGGGTTTGGTGGCGCTGGGGGACCGGGTCACCGTTCTCACTCCGCACGCCGAGGGCGTGCGCGAGACCTGGCGCGAGGGAGGGGTCGAGGCGCGTAGCTTTCGGTACGCGCCGGAACGCTGGGAGCTTCTGGGCTACAGCCGCAGTCTGAACGCCGACGAGAAGATTCGGTGGGGAGCGGGCGCAGTGACGCCGTTGTATTTGCTGGCCGCCCGCCGGGCGGTCCGACGGCTTCTGGCCGAGCGCTCGTTCGATCTGCTACACGCCCACTGGGTGGTGCCCAACGCGCTGGTGGCGGCGCCACTGGCAAAGCGGGTTCCGATGGCCGTGGGCCTCCACGGCAGCGATGTCTTTATGGCCGAGAAGCCCGGTGTGCGCCACGCGGTCGGACTGGCCTTGAAGCGAGCGTCTCTCGTCACCGGATGCTCGCCCGAGCTGGTTACGCGGGTGTGCGATCTGGGCTTCGATCCGGCGCAATCCCGGGTGATCCCCTACGGGGTCGACACCGCGACCTTCGAGCCCGGTGACCCAGGCGACTGGCGGCAGCGGCTCGGGATCCCGACCGCATCGCCGGTGCTGCTCTCGGTGGGCCGGATGGTGACCAAAAAGGGCTACCATGTGCTCCTCGAGGTTCTGCCCGAGCTGCTGTCCCGCCATCCCGACGCACATCTGGTTCTCGGTGGCACCGGTGACCGTCTCGACGAGTTCCGGGCCCGCGCCGCCGGGATGCCCGCGGAGTCGGCGGCCAGGGTCCACTTTCCCGGG
Source organism: Candidatus Multivoradales bacterium (assembly GCA_965224065.1). Taxonomy (GTDB): domain Bacteria; phylum Acidobacteriota; class Thermoanaerobaculia; order Multivoradales; family JAHEKO01; genus JAOTZA01. The sequence continues at coordinate 581,383 of CBDCYF010000005.1, read as the reverse complement.
GTGGTGATGCGCGACACGCTGCCGGCGCTGTATCGGGCCGCGGATGTCTTTGTTCTGCCGGCGGTTCACGATCCCAAGGGCAACGTCGACGGCTTGCCCAACGTGATCCTCGAGGCCATGGCCTCGGGTCTACCGGTTGTCGCGTCTGGCATCTCGGGTATTCCGCTGGCGGTCGAGCCCGAGGTCAACGGTCTGCTCGTTCCGGAACAGCAGCCCGGTCCGCTGCTGGAGGCCCTCGACCGCCTTCTGGCGGATGGCGATCTGCGGCGGCGCATGGGAGAGGAATCGCGCCACAAGGCGACCGCCGATCTCACTTGGGCGGTAGTGGCGGGTCGTTATCGTTCCGCCTACGAGGAGACGTTGGACCGCGCCGAGTCCCGACCATGAGGCGTGCCCAGTGACCGCCCGGGACGTGGCGCCGTCACCCCGGGCCGGCGAGCGCTGGGCGACCGGCCTGACCTGCTCGCGCAGCGGTACAACGGCGCCGCTCGACGAGCCGGCCTTTCTGTCGCCAGCGGGGGCCCCGTGGTTGGTGAGCTTCGATCTGGACCCCGAGAGGGGAAAGGGCCTGCTGAAGAGGCTCACCCGCCGTCCGTGGTCGATGTGGCGGTACCGCGAGCTACTGCCGCTGGCCGACTTCGATACTCGGGTCGATCTGGGCGAGGGCGGAACTCCGCTGGTTCGGCTGCGGCGGGTCGTACCCGCCGGTACCCGCGTCTGGTTCAAGGAAGAAAGCGGCAACCCCACCGGCTCCTTCAAGGCGCGAGGTCTCTCGATGGCCGTCAACCGTGCGCGGGAGCTGGGAGCTCCCGGGGTCGAGCTGGCTAGCGCCGGCAACGCTGCGCTTGCTCTGGCGGCCTATTCGACGGCCGCCGGTCTGCCGTGCCGCGTGGCCTTCCCCGAGGACACGCCTCCGACGATCGGCCATCGGTGCCGCTTGTACGGGGCGGAGGTCCTGACCGGTGGCCGTACGCTGGTCGAGTCGGGTGCCGAGTTGGCCAAGGCAGCGGAGGGCGGCCCGCGTTATTGGAATCTCTCGACTCTCAAGGAGCCCTATCGCCTGGAGGGCAAAAAGACCATGGGGCTCGAGCTCGCCGAGCAGTTCGAATTCGACCTTCCCGAGTGGATCTTCTATCCCACCGGTGGCGGTACCGGGATCATCGGCATGGCCAAGGCCTTTGACGAGCTGGAGGATCTCGGTCTCCTGGGCCCCAAGCGGCCGCGTTTTGTCTCGGTGCAGATGGCCGGTTGCGCCCCGATCGTCAAGGCGTTCCGGGAGGGCCGGGAGTCCGCCGAGCCCTGGCCGGACCCTGTGACCCGCGCCTGGGGTCTACGGGTGCCCCAGGCGATCGGGGACTTTTTGATCCTGCGGACACTGCGCGAGTCCGGCGGCTCGGCCGTGGCGGTCGACGAAGAGGCGATCGATGGGGCCCGGCAGCGTCTGGCACGGCAAGAAGGCCGGATCGGCGGTCCCGAAGGTCTGGCGTGTCTGGTGGCCTACGAGACTCTGGCTCGAGAGGGGAGCATCGTGCCGGACGACCGCGTGGTGCTCTTCCAGACCGGTCACCCCGGCAACTATGAGTGACCGCGGAGCCCTGGATCGGTTTCTTGCGGAGCTGGTCCGGAGCGGGTCGGTCACCGCGGCGGCGGCGCTCGTCGGGAACAGCCGGAGGGTTTTCGCGCGAGCGGAGACTCCCGGTGTCGCAGGCCGGCTGTTCGATCTGGCCTCGCTGACCAAGCCGGTCACCGCGACCCTGGCGCTGCGGCTGGATGAGCGTGGAAAGTTGCCGCTCGCAACTCCGATCGGCGACATCTGGCCGCGGGCCGCTTCCGCGCTGGCGCCCCGGCGTCTCGAGGATCTGCTGCGGCATCGATCCGGGTTGCAAGCCTGGGCGCCGCTGTATTCGCTGCGCGAGCGACCGGAGGACATCGAGAGCCTCCTGCTGGACGGGTCTCTCTTGGGGGCGAGGCGGGGAACCTACAGTGACTTGGGCTACGTGCTGTGGGCGCTCGCCGCGAGGCGAGTACTGGGGGAGTCATCGGCGAATCTGCTGGCGCAGCACATTCTGCCGGCCATGGGGCCGGACGAGGCCCGAACGACAGCCGGGTCCGAACAGGCGCTCGGCTGCGAGATCGACACCCGTCGCGAGGTCCGACTGGCATCCGAGCTGGGTCTCAAGCTGGCGCGTCAACCGGCGCCTGAACCGGGGATTGTCCAGGATGGGAACGCCCGATTTCTCGGGGGGTATTGTGGCCACACCGGCGTGTTTGCGACGCCCGAGGCAGTGTGGAGGCTGGCACGCGAGTGGCTGGCGCCCGGGAACCTCATCTCGCCGTCGAGTGTTCGGGGAGCGCTGATCGGGCGCGGTCGATACGTGTTGGGCTGGGAGCGTCGCCGCGCGTCGCGGGGCCCGGGTGCGGTTTTGGGGCCCGGGGCCTTTGGTCACGCCGGATTCACCGGTGGCAGTTGCTGGGTCGATCCGGCCCGCGATAGGGTGTTGGTTCTCCTGGCGCACCGCACACGGCGGCTCCCAGATCTCGACCCGTGGCGGCGGCGGTTTCATCGGCTGGAATTCCCGGCCTAAGCGCCGGGGTTCACTCACAAGGAGGTTGTCTGCGATGGAAGTTCGCGATCTGGTCTTGCTGGACGGGGTGAGGACCCCGATGGGAGAGTTCAATCAGTCATTCGCGAGAGTCTCGGCGATCGACTTGGGAGCTCACGCCGCCGGGGCGCTCTTCGAGCAGAGCGGAGTCGATCCCGCGAGCGTCGACCATACGGTCGTCGGCAACGCGCTACAGACCTCGCGGGACGCCATCTACGGGGCCCGGCATGTGGCGCTGAAAGCCGGCGTCCCCAAGGAATCGCCGGCTGTGACGGTGAATCGCCTGTGCGGCTCCGGGATCCAGTCGATCATCTCGGGCTCTCACCTGATTCTGACCGGCGAGGCGACGACGTGTCTGGTGGGCGGGATGGAGAACATGTCGCAGGCGCCACACGTCCTCTGGGGCGCGCGGCAGGGCTTTGGCCTCGGACAGGGCAAGCTTGAGGATCTTCTGATGGCCTCGCTTCTCGACCCGTACTGCGGGTGCTATATGGCGCAGACCAGCAACAACCTGGCCCGCGATCACGGGATTTCACGCCAGGAACAGGACGAGTTCGCGGTGATGTCGCAGCAGCGTGCGGCGGCGGCCTGGGAATCCGGTCGGCTAGCCGAAGAGGTCGCGCCGATCGAAGTGGGCAAGGGCAAACGGGCTCGCCGGGTCGAGCGCGACGAGCACCTGCGCCCGGAGACCACGGTCGAGATCCTGGCCAAGCTCCCGACGGTGTTCGACGAAGACGGGTTTGTCACCGCCGGCAACGCCTCCGGCATCGTCGACGGCGCCGCCATGCTCTTGCTGACGACCGCGGAGAACGCCGAGGCGGCCGGCAAGGAGCCCCTGGGGAGGATCCTCTCCTGGAGCGTCGTCGGGGTGGAGCCTTCGCGGATGGGGATCGGACCGGCGCCGGCCATCCGGGCGGCGGCCGAAAAGGCGGGGATGCAGATCGCCGACTTTGACCTGATCGAGATCAACGAGGCGTTTGCCGGTCAGATCCTGGCGGTGATCCGCGATCTCGAGCTCGACGTCGACAAGCTCAACGTCAACGGGGGCGCCATCGCGCTAGGTCATCCGCTGGGTGCCACCGGCAGCCGGATCGTCTTGACGCTGCTCAAGGAGCTGCGCCGGCGCGGTGGCGGTGTCGGAGTGGCCTCGGCGTGCATCGGTGGCGGTCAGGGGATCGCCATGGTCGTCGAAGCGGCCTGACCGGCTCGGACACAACGGCGGCGTCGGGCGCCGCGGGGTGTCGCCAAGCGAACGGCTTCTGCAAGGTGCCCGGGCGATTTTTCGTCTGGATAGGTAGAGGTCGAACCGACGATGTCGCCGGAGAGTCCATGAGCGCACAACCCCTACGCCAGAACAACCTGATCCGCGAGCTGCCCGTGGACGAGCGCCCGCGCGAGCGGCTGCTGGGCAATGGCGGCGGCTCTCTTTCGAATGCGGAGCTGGTAGCGGTGTTGCTGCGTACCGGCCGCCCCGGAAGCTCGGCCCTGGACCTGGCGCGCGAGTTGCTGGACGACGCCGGCGGGGTCGAAGGCCTGTGCGGCGCCGACGCCACCGAGCTCCGCCGATCCGGGCTCGGTCCGGCCAAGACGGCTTCGGTCCTGGCGGCTGTCGAGCTCGGTCAAAGACTGGCCCGCGCCGAGCTACCGCCGGGTGAGCTGCTCGCCCGGCCAGCGGCCGTGGCCAGGTATCTGTCGCTTCGCTACGCGATCCGGGGTCAGGAGATCATGGGTGCGCTCTATCTGGACACTCGCAATCGGCTCGTCGCGGAGCACGAGATCTACCGTGGCACCCTCAACCGGGCTGCCGTCGAACCGCGCGCCATCCTCAAATTCGGGCTGCTCCGCGACGCCGCCGGGCTGGTGCTGTTCCATAACCACCCGAGCGGCGATCCCTCCCCGAGCGCCGAGGACCTGTCGTTTACCCGCCGGCTGGCGGAGGCCGGGGAGCTGGTAGGGGTTCGCCTGGTGGATCATCTGATCCTCGGCAGCGGTCGACGGTGGGTCTCCTTGAGACAGAGAGGCGCCTGGTAGAGACGGCTTTCCGCAAGCGCCTTCTAGCCGTAGTCCAGACGGCCGGATAGTGCCACGGGCTGCTAGACTCCCGCCCCTCGCATGGGCACGTTCTACCTTTCGACGCCGATCTACTACGTCAACGCGCTGCCGCACATCGGACACGCGTACACCACGATCGTTAGTGACGCCATCGCCCGGTACCGTCGCATGGCGGGGGACCGGGTCTTTTTTTTGACCGGCACGGACGAGCACGGTCAGAACATCCTCCAGACCGCGGAAGAAAAGGGAATTTCGGCCCAAGAGCAGGCGGACAGCGTCGTCTCGCACTATCACGAGCTGTGGAAGGACCTCTCGATCTCGCACGACGACTTTGTGCGGACGACCGAGCAACGTCACCACATCGGCGTCGCCGAGATGGTCCGGAGGATCGCCGCGGCCGGCGATCTCTACATCGGCAAGCACGAGGGCTGGTACTGCCCGTCGTGTGAGACCTTCTATACCGAAAAGGAGCTGGGGGAGGACAAGACCTGTCCCGACCACGGTCGGCCGACCGAATGGAAATCGGAGGAGAATGTCTTCTTTCGGCTCTCCAAGTACCAGCAGCCGTTGCTCGACTGGTACCGATCCCAGCCCGCGCCGGTCCAGCCGGCCACCCGGTCCAACGAGGTGACGCGGTTTGTCGAATCCGGGTTGCGCGACCTGTCGGTCAGCCGGGCGGGCCTGCCCTGGGGCGTGCCGTTTCCGGAGAACGAAGGCCAGACGGTCTACGTCTGGCTGGATGCGTTGACCAACTATCTGACCGCGCTCGGGCTGGGCCGGCCAGAGGGGAAGTCCGGGCTTCTGGACGACTTCTGGCTCTCGGACGATGGCCCGCGGATCCATCTGGTGGGCAAGGACATTCTGCGCTTTCACGCGGTCTACTGGCCGGCGTTTCTGCTGTCCGCGGGCTTGCCCCTGCCGACTACGGTTTGGGCCCACGGTTGGTGGCTTCGCGATCAGAAGAAGGTCTCGAAATCGGTCGGCAACATCGTCCAGCTCGAGCCGCTGATCGAGCATTTCGGACCCGACCCGGTACGGTACTTTCTGCTCCGGGACATGGTTTTCGGTCAGGATGCGTCGTTTTCGGACGAAGGGTTTGTCGACCGGTTCAATAGCGACCTGGCCAACGACCTGGGGAACACTGTCAGCCGGTTGGTCAAGCTGTCGCGCACCGCCTTTGACGGCCGGACCCCGCCCGAGGCCTGTGGAGACAACCCGGTCAAGACGGTGGCGGCAGAGGCCGTTACCGCTTACCGCGAAGCCATGGACGAGTTTGCGTTCCACCGGGCACTGTCGCATCTGTGGAGCGTGCTTTCCGAAGTCAACCAATATCTGGTCTCGCGCGAGCCGTGGAAACGTATCGGCGACGGCGACACCGGGGCGGGGGTTTCTCGCATCCTCTGGAACGGCCTGGAAGGTGTGCGCATCGTTGCGACCGGTTTGCTGCCGGTGATGCCCGAACTGGCGCCGCGGGTTCTGCAAGCCATCGGTGTTGATACGCCACCGACCGAGCTGTCGGCGCTCGAGTGGGGTGGAACACCGCTTTCCGTGCCCCTTGCCGCCTCGCCTCGTCTCTTCCCACGGATCGACAAGCAAGCCTATCTGGCGGCGGGGCCCGAAGAAGCCGCCGGGACGGCAAAACCGGCACCGAGTGAGGACGACATGCCCGACACGATCCCGATCGACAAGTTTTTTGAAACTCAACTCAAGGTGGGGACAGTGACCGTCGCCGAGTCGATTCCCAAGGCCAACAAGCTGCTCAAGCTGCTGGTCGATCTTGGGGAAGAAGAGGACCGCCAATTAGTGGCGGGTATCGCCGAGCACTACGCGCCAGAGAAACTGGTCGGCCGCCAGATCGTCGTGGTTGCCAACCTCAAGCCGGTCAAGCTGATGGGGGTCGAGTCACGCGGGATGCTGCTTGCCGCCTCGGGTGACGGCCGCCCGATCCTGATCCACCCGGATTCGGAGGTGCCGCCCGGCACTCCGGTCAAATAAGGGTGACGAGCCCCTGATCGACTCCCACTGCCACCTCCAGTACTTCGAAGGGGAAGAGATCGAGCGTTGTCTCGATGAGGCCAGGGAGGCCGGTGTTACCGGATTTCTCGTCCCTGCCGTCCAGCTCGACGACACCGACCGGCTGCTCGAGCTGTCCTCACGTCACGCCGACGTTTGGTGTGCGCTCGGCGTGCACCCACACTCCGCTTCTTCCTGGCGGGCAGGCGACGCCGTTCGTCTGCGGAGTCTCCTGGACGAGCCGGGGGTGGTGGCGGTGGGGGAGTGCGGCCTGGATTTCTTCTACGACCATTCACCACGCGAAACTCAACTCCGGGTGATGCTCGAGCAGTGGGAGCTGGCTCGGGACACCGGACTGCCGGTGATCGTTCACAACCGTGACAGCAACGCGGAGATGTCGGAAGCGGCGTTGCATCCGGAGAACACTTCGTTGACCGGAGTTTTTCACTCCTTTGCCGGCGGGTGGCAGATGGCCCGGGACCTGTTGGCCCATGGCTTTTTTCTCGGCCTCTCGGGCATGGTGACCTTTCCTCGCGCCGACAACGTGCGCGAGGTGCTTCCCGAGATGCCTCGCGAGCGGTTGTTGATCGAGACCGATACGCCGTATCTGGCGCCGGTTCCGTACAGGGGACGGAAGAACCGGCCCGCCTATGTCGGCGAGACCGCGAAGCGGATCGCCACCGAGTGGTGCGTTTCGCTCGAGGAGCTGGGCCGGATCACCAGCGAGAACTTCTTCCGCCTTTTTGATCGGGCAGCCGCCTCGGCACCCTCGTCGGGCTAACGGCCGGATACGCACCGCCAGGACGGCTCGTCCTAGAGATCCAGTGTCTCGATGAGGGCGGCCAGCCGGTAACCGGCCTCGGCGACCCTTCGATCGGCAACTCTCTGAGCTTCCTTTCGATAGGCCGCAGGGGGACGCCGGGCCGGGACCCTCTCCTCGTACTTGAGGCGCCGGCCGGCTTGTTCCTCATAAAGCGCTACGGCGTCGAGGATCGACTCCGAATAGACGTGATTCCAGGCGAGCTCATAACTTTGTTCGACCCAGGACTCGAAGGATAGATCGCTCGTGCTGTCGAGCGCGGCCCGCTCGATGCCACGGCGCCGGAACAGGCCCTGCACCTCGCGGTCCAGTCGTCGCAGGGATCGTGCCGTGGTACCCGGCAAGTCGTCCCAGTACGCATGAAGCCGTTTGCGCCCGACCTTGATCAGGTTGCCGCCCTGATCTCCGCGCGGCAGCAACACTGCCGAGAACAGCGCCGTCGAGTGGAGCGGTTGGTGGAGATCGGCCGCCAGGTGGAGAAGCCAGGAAAGATAGATGGCCTTTTCGGCGTCGGGGGTCGAGGGCTGGTCGAGCTTTGCCACCGCCAGCCCGAGCGCCTGCACAACGTTGAGGTCGTCGCAGCGGTCCGACGCCGGGTCGTCGCAGACGTCCAAGGGGGGCGGCTCCTTTTCGAGATTAGTGAGGTCCCGGCTCCTCAGGGCGACCTCATCGTCGGGGCTCAAAAACAGAGGCTCGTTGATGTAGTGCCAGTGCGAGTGATGATAGCGAAGCCGCTCCTCGCCGGTCAGATCGCGGACGATGTCGGGCCAGGTGCCCGCGGTCATGAAAATCCACCGGTCCTGAACGGCCGCATCGGCGGACACGATGTTTGATGGCATCCGGAAGTCTTGGCGAAAGCGCTTGTGACGCCGCAGAATCTCGGCCGCCCGCTGACGGACCGCCTCGGGCAGCCGGTCGTAGGCGATCAACGCGATCTTGCGATGGCCGGCGAAGCTCCAAGCGGCGGCCGGTCCCGTCGTCGCCAGGATGCCGGTGCACAAAAAAAACAGCACCACAACCGAGGCACCGGCGAGGTTTCTACTGTAGGCTCTTTCCCGTGTCATACGGCGAGAATACAGCAGGGCTTTTGTGCCGGATTTTGCAGCTCTCCCGGTCCAAGAGCCCTACACTGGTTGCCGCTCTAGCCCGGGAGTCCGCACGATGAGCGACAGTGAGCGTAAGCCACCCGACGGACGCGGCACCGATCGCGTTACGGTCCCCATTCGTCTCCGTTTCTGGAGCGAGGACTCGGGAGCCGACGCCTCCGACCTGCGGGAAGGGTCGGAGACGGCCCAAGGCTCCGAGCGTCGTGCCGCGGTACGCGTGCCGCGCGCGATCGAGATCGAATTCTGGATCGACGGTACCGAGCAGAAAGGCCGTGTGGAGGATCTGAGCGAGACCGGTCTCTTTGTCTCGTCGACCCACCGGTACGCGGTAGGCAGCGCCGTCCGCTTTCGCTTCTTTCTGCCCGAGGAGATCGACGCCCTGCCGATCGAGGGCGACGGCACCGTGGTCTGGACCGAGCAGATCGGGTTTGCGGTCGAGTTTGGCGAGCTCGATGACGACAACGCCGACAGGCTGCGCGCCTTTATCGACACCGAGGTGGCGTCGGCACTGGCTACCCAATCACCGACGCCCTGACACGGAAAGAGCCGTCCGAGGACCGCGGTACGATGGTCGCGGGATGAAGTCGCTCCGGTTCTCCGCGCTCCTCCTGCTGGCCGCAGTCAGTCCGGTGCTGGCCGGCGATGCCGTCGAGCTGCGACTCCTGGCCTCCGGCCTGGAGCGGCCGCTGGGGCTGGTGAGCGCCGGTGACGGTACGGGCCGGCTTTTTGTGGTCGAACAGCGCGGCGTGATCTCGATTCTCGACGACGGCGAGATCTTGGAACGGCCCTTTCTGGATCTGTCGGACCGGTTGCCCTGTTGCGGCGGGCAGGGTCTGCTCGGGTTGGCTTTTCATCCGAACTACGAATCCAACGGATTTTTCTTCATTTACTACACCGACCCCGACGGAGATTCCGTGCTGTCTCGATTCCGGGTCTCGGCCAATCCCGACCGCGCCCGCGCCGGTTCGGAGCGCGAGATGTTGCGTTTTGAGCAACCCACGCCCGGGCACAACGGCGGGCATCTGGTCTTTGGACCCGACGGGTATCTCTATGTGGCCTCGGGGGACGGCAGCAACGGAGGAGACCCCGAGGACAACGCGCAGAACCTGGCGAGCCCACTGGGAAAGATCCTACGGCTGGACGTGGACGGCGGCCCCGGCGCGGTGCCCGCGGACAACCCCTTTGTAGACGACCCCCAGGCGCGCTCCGAGGTCTGGGCCTTGGGGCTTCGAAATCCCTGGCGGATCAGCTTTGACCGCGAGACGGGCGATCTCTTTGTCGCCGACGTCGGGCAGGAGCGCCGCGAGGAAATCAACTTTCAGACGGCCGAGAGTACCGGCGGCGAGAACTACGGATGGCGCCGCACCGAGGGCTCGCTTTGCTTCGAGCCTCCCAGCGGCTGCGACGAAGGATCGCTGACCGCCCCGGTGCTCGAGTACGACCACGATCTCGGTTGCGCGGTGACCGGCGGGTACCGGTACCGTGGCCGCCGGGCGCCAACCCTCGAAGGAGAGTACGTTTTTGGCGATTTTTGCTCTGGGACCGTTTGGGGCGCAAAACCCAACCGCGACGGTGTCTGGGTGGCGCGTGTCCTGGGCAATACTGGACGGAGCATCGTGACCTTCGGGGAGGACGAAAGGGGCGAGCTCTATCTGGTGGATTTCGCCGGCGGCTCAGTTTACTCCCTCCGCAGCCGGGAGATCTTTGCTGATGGGTTCGAGAGTGGAGACCTGTCGAGCTGGAAGCGACAGGGTGCGGTGGAGGTCGTCGAACCGGGCCTGGCGGGCTCGGGCTTTGCCCTGTCGGCCCTGCCGGAGAGCACGAGCGCGAGGGTGCTCACCCGCTCGCCGGATCGCGCGTCGAGCCTCGAGTTGAGGACCTATTTGAGCGCCAGAGATCTCGAGCTTGCCCCGGGGGAGGAGGTCGATGTTCTGACCTTTGCCGATGGTCGTGGAGTCCATTTGCGCGTGACGCTGGAGCGGCTGTCGAACAAGCGGCTCCGGTCGGTTCTGTGGGTCAGGGAGCGGGATGGAGAAGAGCGCCGCATAGGGAGTTTTCGATTCAAGCGGCGCAAGACGGTGCTTCTCGACGTCGCCTGGACGGCAGCGTCCTCGGCAACGGTAGCCGACGGGTCGGCGAGCTTGAGCAAGAACTCAAACCGTCCGTCCGGGGCCGTCGATCTGGATACCGGAGCGCGTGTCGTCACCCAAGTCGAGCTCGGATTGCCGGCGGGCGCGCCGGCCGGAGCCATCGGCCGTCTGGTCATCGACCAGGTTTCGTTGACGCGGTGAGACGCGTTACGGACCCGGCGTCGCGCTCTTGATGTCAAACAGCGACGAGGTCACGCCCTTATTGAGCTGGTAGGCGTCGAACCGGTAGACGAGCTCGGCGCCCTCCCGAGTGCGAACACTTTGACGCTCCGGAAGCCAGTAACCGTCGACTTCACGATACTCGGTGATGGCTTCGGTCGCGATCTCGGCTTCTTCGCCGATCACCACCCGTCGAGTCGCCAAAAAGGTCTCGGCGTCCAGGTAGATCCGTTCCCGCAACCCGTCCCGGCTGGAAACTTCGATTACGTGATGGTCGTGGCCCTGGAACGGCTCGAGGCCGCGATAAAACAACCGGTCGCCGGCGGCGCGATGGCGAACCAGAGGGCCGGCCAGGGGAGCGCCCCGGCGCAGCGCGGCACCCCTGGGACCACCGACATAGGCGGGTTTGCCGTCCTGGACACCCGGATCCGCGAGCCACGCGACCTGGCCGTCATAGACTTCGACGCGTACCCCCGCGGGAGTCGCGAGATCGAGCCGGTAGTAGGCCGGCTGGGCTCGCGCCAGCCGGAACTGCAGCTCCCGGCCTTCTACCAGAACCGCGCCGACGGCGATGACCGACTCAAGCGTTTTGGCGAAATCGAGCCCGCCCAAAGCGTCGTAGTGCCTTGCCAGTACATCGGCGAGTGCTGCATCGGACGATTCCTTGAGCTCCGACAACCGAACTGGCGCCGCCAACCGTAAGAGTTCGCTCTCGATCCAGGAGGGGGCCGTCTCTTCCCGCTCGTCCTCCAGCCTTGCGGTCGCTCTTTCGACCAGGGCCCGATGCCCTTCCGGAGATCCATCGACCTTTGCGATGACCGCCAGAAAGAAGTCACGCTCCATCCCGGTCCCCGCTCCGGTGGCCAGCTCCTCCAGGATCTTGATCCCAAGCCGCTGTTCACCGCTCTCCAGCGCGAGCTTGGCGGTCTCGAAGGTCAGTCTGACTGCGGGCGAGGTCGATTCCGCCGCGGTCGCGGCCGGCCTGCCGAAAGACATGAGAGAAACCGCGATAACGAGCGCGGCGAAGGAGTGTTTCAGGGCCGGCCCCCGTCGCGCGGCAAGCGGGTCGTCCGGTCTTCGAGCGCCGACCTCGCCTGCGCTGCCACCGTCAGCTCCGGATCCGCCCGCGCGGCGTCGAGGAGGGCCAGGATGCGATCGGGCTCGAGGGCATGGGGGAGGAGGGCAGCGAGGGCCTTCGCCGCCCGCAAACGCGTACTCGCGTCGGCAGCGGAAAGGTCGCCGAGACACTCGTCGGTCCGTTGGCGCTCTTTGGCCAGACGATGGGCCGTGCGGATCGAGGATGGAACCAAGTCAACGCCCTCCATCCAAGCGACAGCCGCCTCGGCCTGGCGGGCGACGCTCGAGTCGCGATCCGAACGCGCCGTCTCGAGGAGTTCTCGGATTCGGGCGGAGCCCGGAACATTCCCACTCCGCTCCAGGGCAAGGGCGGACAGAGCCTTAACTGCGCGCAATCGCACGATCGGCCGGTGGGACGATAGCGCCCTCTCCAGCTCCTCGACTTCCTCGTGGGCCAGCCTTACGCGGTGGGTGCTATAGGCCTCGGCAGCTCCGAGTGAGTGTCGAGCGAGCCCGTTGAGCTCCGCGATCGCGGCGTCCGCCTGCCGCGAAACCACCAAGGCCGGGTCGGCGGAGGCGATCTCGAGTAGGTCCCGAGCCCAGTCCGATTGCCTGGTGCTTCGAGCGAGGGCGAAAAGCATCTTGACGGCGTACAACCGCTCGATCATGCGACCGGACGCAAGTGCGCGAAGGACCTCCTCCACCTGTTCGGCTTGTTCGGCGTCGAGGTCTGCCGGGACCTCGCCTTGCACCTCGCTGATCAACGATCCCGGGACCGCGAGTGCCAGCGCCAGCAGGACGACGCAGGCCGGGTTCGCCAAGTGTTTTGTTCTCTTGCTCACTTCAGAAGACCACCAGTGTGAAGGCGCGGTCCGAAGGCGTGCCCGCCGAATCCCGAGTGAAAACAAAGTAGGCGCTATCCGTAAACAGCCGGGGCGCCACATTGATCGTCGCCCCGGCCTGTGCGCATTGAAAGATGGCCGGTAAGATGCCAATGGACGAGACCGGACAAGATACCGTGGCCAAAACGGGCCGGTTCTCGATCCCGTTCAGATTAAATCCGACCTGGTATTGCCCCGTGTCCACTTGCGATGTATTGGAGGCCGCGCCGCTGCATTTCCAACAGCGGGCCACCGTCCCGTCGCTTTCGATGATGGCCCATGCCTTGACGGCGCCGTTGCCGTCGAAATCGAAGGTCGTTCCGGTGTTGTCGATGTTCTGGGTGAAATTTCCGGTGGCGCCATCGATCAAGATGTTGGTGGTCCCCAAGCCATCTTCGAGAAACAGATCGCCGTCGGATCCCGGTTCGGTCGAGCTGCCCGAGCCGAGCGTGATGTTGGCGGCGCTCGAATCGAGAAAGATCGATCGATCGTCTGCGGCCAATGTGGAACCCTCGTCGATCAGCTCGATGTCGATGTTCATCTCGTCAAAGCCGCTCGGATCGGCCCGGCCGAACCGGACGACCTGGGTCGTATTGACGTCGTTGACATCGAAGACCACCGCCACATTGCCGCCGTCATCCAGCAGCCGCAGCAAGTCGTCTCCATTTCCCAGGATGACGCCGCTTTGGGCACCCAGCGAGGCGACTACCGTGAGCGAGAGGATGGTTGTGACCGCGAGGAGCCGACCTCCCGCACTCAGCCGTTTGACGTTTGAGGGTTGCATTCGCTCTTCCTCCTTTGAGAATTCTTGCTTCGAGGTCAATTTGCGTAGCTCAGTTCGACCCGCCGGTTGAGCGCCTTGCCCGAAGCGGTGTCGTTGGGGGCCGCCGGCCGCGATTCACCAAAACCGATTTTTTGTAGCCGGCCGGCGTCGATCCCGCGCTCGACGAGCCACCGGATGACCGTCCCGGCCCGTCGCTCGGAGAGATCCTGATTGGATGCTTCCGAGCCGTCCGAGTCAGTGTGCCCCGCGATCTGGAATGTTTTCTCAGGCGCCCGCTGAATCACCTTGAGCACCGCGTTCAAAGTACCGAGTGACGACGGCTTGAACTGGTCCTTACCGGAGTCAAAGTGGATACCGTACAGGTCGATCGTGCCCTTGGACGTAAGGGCGGATTCGAGCTGTGTGACGTCCTCACGACGCAGGTCTAGACGGACCTCGAGCTCGAGCGTGCCCGCTCCGGTGAGCTCGCCGCTGACCGCGCCGTCGCCGTAGTCGGCGTGTCGCGCGTTGACTCCAACAACCCCGGCGTTGACCTCGTCACAGTGGAACCGACCCCGATCATCGGCTTCGACCGACCGGCTTCCGCACGCCACCCTCGCGCCTGGAATGGGCTGACCCGTCTTGGCATCGACGACCACACCCACGACGGTTCCGACCTTGATCGGCTCGAGCTCGACGACGGCCTCGGCCGAGCCCGCGGGCTCGAGTTCCACGGACACCCCGCCGGAGCGATAGGCTGCCTTCCGGGCGCTGACCGCAACGTCCCCGGCGGCAACGCGCGCGGCTTCAAAACGACCGTCGGGGCCGCTGGTTAGCCGTTGCTCTCCGAGACTTACGTCGGCTCCGGCGATCGGCCTACCGCTGTCGGCGTCGATTACGCGCCCCGTGACCCGACCGTAGGTGATCGGCGAGAGCTCGATCTCGACCGCGACGGTCTCGGCGGCAACGACCCGCGCCGTTGCGTGACCGGGCTCGAAGACGGCCTTTTGAGCGGTCAACATGGCGTCGCCGCTCTCGACGTCCTCGATCCGGAACCGGCCGTCGGCTCCCGCCCTTGTGTGTCGGTTGCCGATCGACACCTCGGCGTTCGCAACGGGTCGATGGGTTCCGGCCGCGAGGACGACGCCTTCCACGACCCCAACGGTCACCGGCTCGAGGCTCAGCTCGATCTCGACGGCCTCGGCCGCCTTGACCGCGATGGTCTCGAGCGTCGTTTCATAGACGGCCTTGCCGGCCGTGATGCTGGTATCACCCGCGGGGACGTCGGTCAGCTCGAAGCGGCCATCGGGCCCGGTCTTCGCCGTGAGTGGCCCGATCTGGACCCACACGGCCTCGAGGGCGTTGCCGGTCGCTGCGTCGGTGACGATCCCGGTCACGGTTCCCTCGGTGATCGGGTCGAGCTCCAAGAGCGTCTCGGCGGTCGAACGCGCTTTGAGAACCACCTGGTGGCCGTAGGCCCGGTAGCCCTCGCCGCTTGCCTGGACCGCGATCTCACCGGCCTCCAGTTCATCGAGCCGGAACCGGCCTTCGGCATCGGTCTCCAATGTCTGACCGGCCACGACCACGACAGCATGGGCAATTGGCTCGCCGGTGGTCCGGTCCACCGCAACACCCACGATTGAACCGGTGGTGATCGGCTGAATCGAGATGTCACGGTCGATCCGACCGGGCTCATCGATTCGAATCGGCTCGCTCCAATCGTGGTAGTCGTCGTGCCGGGCGATCAGCTCGCGGTCGCCGAGCTTGGCCTTCCGAATAAAGTAACGGCCGTCCTTATCACTCGTGGCGCCGGAGTAGGGCCCGGCCGACACGTGGACGCCGGCTACCGGCTCGCCCGTTAGCGCATCGCGCACCGTACCGGTGACGACGGTGGGGAGCTTTAGCTTCACACCGAGCCGTTGGACTTCGATTCTCTCCTCTGTGGTCTGGCTGCCAGTGATCGTCACTTGGTGCGCCTGAACAAAATACGGGGGCTTTTGTCCCATCAGGACAACAGGGCCCGCCGGGATATCCGCAATCTCAAACGAGCCGTCGCTTGCGGTCACCGCGCCCCACTTAGCGGCATCTCCCATGAGGATTTTGGCGGCATTCTGGGAGAAAGAGGCGAGCACCTCCATCCCTTCGATCGGCTCTTGGGTTTCTTTGTCCACGATCACTCCGCGCAAGATCCCAAGCTCCGAAGCGGGTATCTCGGTTCTGCTGGGCTCGAGGTAGACCGTGATCTCGACGGTCCGGCCGGCGGCAACCTCGATCTCTTGCGCTACGGGCTTGTAACTGTGCAGAAATCCCGAGATCGACACTGTGCCCGGCCTCACCCCGACCGCCTCGAAGGTCCCGTCTTTTGAGCTTGTGGCCGTGGCGTTGCCGACCGTCAGATATAGGTTGCCAACCGGTTGGTTGGTTCCCTTCTCGACCACCCTTCCGCGCACGATGCCGAGGCTCGGATCGTTGGCCCGGGCCTCGCGCTCGGCAGCCGCTTCCAGTTCGGATAGATTCTCGGCGTCGAGTAGGTACTGGGCCGGGAGCATACGCTTGTAGTCATCCATGGATGCTCGATCTGAAAGCTCCTGACCCCTGTCGTACCCCTCGAGCCGCTGCGCCGCGCTCATCCTCGACCACACCTTTTGAAGCTCGTCCAGGTCGGCCTTTCGGTACGCCTTCAAAAACGCCTCGACGCCCTCGTCGTGCGAACGAAAGGGAGGGCCGGTCGTCGCCGGGTCGAGTTTTGCGTCGAGTGGGAGGTGATCCGGATCGAAACTCGCCTGGCTGGAAGTGCCGTTCCGGACCTCTCGCTCCGATATGACGGTCGAGTCTGGATGATGGGCGCTCGTGGACGACTTCTCCTCGCCCCCTCCGCAGGCCGCAAGGCCCGTGGCGAGCAGGAACATCGCAAGGGATTTTCGGTTGGTCGCTTTGTTTTTTGCCATGAGAGATCTTCTCCTACCCGTCAATACGAAACCGGGCAGGAGAACCGGCATCCGAGATAGATTGGGCGGCCTACCACGGGCTGCTAGGGGGAGTAATGCCGCTCTGTCGGTGATCCTGCGTAATGAGGGGTAGTGGCAGGCAGTGTCAGAGGATCGCGTGCTGAAAACCAAACGAGAAGCGAGACAGCCCATGCAAATACGCATCAACCCCCAAAAACGCCGGTCGAAAGCCATGGTGGCCTTCCGACAGGACAGTCTTCGCCGAGCGATTTCGACGGTCCTGGCTGTCGTCACGGTCGCTGCCCCCTGGCCGGCCGCGGGCCTCGAGCGCGGCAAGACCCCGCTCGAGCTGAACATCTCTCCTACTACATCCGTGGTAGGGGGCACCGTAGTGATATCGGGGCGCTCGGTACCCTTGGGCGACAAAAAAGCGATCCCGATCGAGATCGTCGGCCCGGACGGCACACGCTGGGACTCCTCGGCCCGTCTCTCGTCCGATCAGACGTACACATACTCCTTTTCCAACACCACTGCCACGGGAAAGTACGCCGTTACGGTCTTTGCGGCTGACCGCAGAGCGAGCTCGAGTGCGAGTTTCACGGTGCAGGTGCCCTCGAGTCTGCGGCGCGAGGCCACGCGCCGGATGGCGGCCGCCTTCGCCGCGATCGAACGCGGGAACGAGAAGTTCTCCGACACGATTCGCCGAGCTCCCGCCTCGGTGGAGCGCGAAGAGCTGACCCAGCGTGTCGACGGTCTCAAGGAATTGCTGGCGGATGTCGACAAGGCTCTCGAGCTTCTCGACCAGAGCATGGAGGCACTCGAAGAGGCAATCGAGGACGAAGACTCCGACAAGGACGGGAGCGGAGGCGGGTCCGGGTCCGAAGCCAAGCCTGGAACCGACCCCAACCTCAACCCCGGCGATACAGCTGAGAAGCCCCAGAGCGTTCCCGAAGGCGGGCCAACACCCGGAACCGATGGCGCCGGCGAGACCAAGCCCGGAACCGACCCCAACCTCAACCCCGGCGACACCGCCGAGAAGCCCCAGAGCGTTCCCGAGGGCGCGCCGACCCTGCCCGGGAGCGATGGCGTCGGCGAGACCAAGCCCGGGACCGACCCCAACCTCAATCCCGGTGACACCGCTGAGAAGCCCCAGAGCGTTCCCGAAGGCGCGCCGACCCCTCCGGGAAGCGATGGCGTCGGCGAGACCAAGCCCGGAACCGACCCCAACCTCAACCCCGGCGACACCGCCGAGAAGCCCCAGAGCGTTCCCGAGGGCGCGCCGACTCCTCCGGGGAGCGATGGTGTCGGGGAGACGAAGCCTGGAACCGACCCCAACCTCAATCCCGGTGACACCGCCGAGAAGCCCCAGAGCGTTCCCGAAGACGCGCCGACTCCACCCGGCGGCGACGAGCCTAGCTCTGCACCCGAGGGCTCATCGGAGCCTGGGAGCGGCGGAGGCGCTGCGGCCGGTGGGGAATCGGAAGGTGCATCGGGGTCTGGGGCCGGCGGCGGCTCCGGCGGGGAGGGCGCAGGGGAAGCCCGGGAGGAGCTTCGCCAGCTCCACGAGGAAATGGGACGCGCGGCCGATGAGATCGAGAAGCAGCAGGAGTCCTTCGAGCAGCAGCTTCAGAAGCTTGACTACGACCATACGCTCTGCGATGGGCTGCACTACGTTCAGCAGGCTTGGGACTCGATGACCGCCGCGATGACGGCGGCAAAAAAGTTAGCCAAGGCGGCCGTGTCTTCTGCGGCCAAAGTCGCCGCGGACTTGGCAAAAGAGAACGCTGCGAGCGCTGCAGCCGGCGCCGCCTTGGGAGATCTCGGCGGCAGCAGTCTGCCGGCCGAGGCGGCGCGCAGCCAGTTGGCTTCGGCCGCCAAAGCGGCAGCGACCGGCTCATTGAGCCGTTTCAAGGTGATGGAGAACGGCATCAAGGGACTGGTGACCTTCGATATAGAGATATTTTTTCGAATCTTCTGCGAAAAATACGTCGGGCCCTTTGAGGGGAAGATGACCGCCGAGGTCTTTGTCGACGCGGGCCGTTTCTACGCTTACGAGACAAATATCGAAGGCGAGCTGCGGTTGCGCTACGAAAAAGGCACGGCCGGAGCCCAACCCGTGACCGGTGAGTTCGAAGGTGTCGCGACGTCGTTCAAGCTCGACGAAGACCTCTGGCGAATTCAACCCGAGATCAAGCGCGACACGCTGCTCCGGATGGTGTTCAATCCGCTCCCGAGCTACTACGCCGGGGGAATAGGAACTTTCGCCAGGGTGCTTCTGAGCCCAAACTATTTCTACATTCCGATCCGCGGTGTCATCGAAGGTGACAAGGCTCGGATCCGTTTGGAGGCGGCGAGGCAGGACTTCGACAAGAGCTCGACCGCGGCCTATGTCCTCGCCAACCTCTCCGTGCCCTTTCCATACGTGATGGTCCAGGAAATCGACCACGAGGGGGGCCACTACATCTTGACGCGCGCGCTGAGAGAAGATCCCGAGCTCGAAGTTGTCGTCCACAGCGAAGAGCAATACTCGGAGATCAACGAGTCGTTCCAGCATGACGCTGCGACACCCGACAATATGATCAAGGTGCGGACCGAGGTCGAGGTGCGCGCCTGCAACCCAAAGTGTCCATAGCGGGGGTTTTCATGGCAAATCGTTTCTTGATTCCTCGGGGGATTGTGCTGCTGGTCGTGGTTTCAGGGTTGAGTGGATGTGGGGGCTGTGGATCAAAGGCCGATCGCGCGCAGCAAGACGTCGCGAGGCGCGGCAGCGCGACGATCGATAGTTGCGGCGGGCTGTCGGTCAGTACGGTTGCCGAGTTTCTGGACGTCGATCTGGACAGTCTCGTCTCGGAAGGAGATCCGGAAGAAGACTACTGCTTGTTCTTTTCCCGGAAGGAGCCCCGGAAGACCCTGATGTTTTCGGTGACGGCCATGGACTCGGATGACGAGGCGCAGGCGCTTCTCGAAGCGATGGCGGAAGCGCTCGAGACGATCTCACCGATCGAACCGCAGCCGGATGTAGGCGACGGTGGCTTTCTGGCAAGTTCTGCCAAGGCACGCCGGCTTCTGTTTCGTAGCGGAAGCTCGGTATTCGATCTCATGCAGCCCACCGACCCTGAGCTCCAACTGCGGGCGGCGAAACACATCGTCTCCGGGCTGTAGGCTGCCCCGATCATTCGACGGAAGCGGGGATTCGGCCGTCTTCGCGGCGTTGGCGGATAGCGCCGTCGACATCGTGATCCTTGCCTCACGAAGCCGAGCCCGCTCCACTGGACGGTCGTCGCCCCCACGCGGGCTAGAATCGCCCCATCCGGCGTCGCTGGACGCCTCGGACCCACAGGGGGGCG
Source organism: Candidatus Multivoradales bacterium (assembly GCA_965224065.1). Lineage (GTDB taxonomy): Bacteria > Acidobacteriota > Thermoanaerobaculia > Multivoradales > JAHEKO01 > JAOTZA01. The sequence goes on along the minus strand of CBDCYF010000005.1, from coordinate 561,464 downwards.
CGGATGGACAAACAGGCGCATCGTAGGCGTTGGGCTGAGCTCGAGGTCTTGCTGGACCAGATGCAGGAGCTCCCTGCGGAGTCGCGCGAATCGCGCCTGGCCGAGCTCGAAGAGCGAGATCCCGAGCTGCATGGAGCCTTGCTGCGTCTGCTGGCCGCGATGGACGCGGAGGACTCCTTTCTTGAGCGCGGCCCGCTCGACCTGAGTGGCGAGGACTCCGAGCGGCTTCTGATGGAGCTGCGGGATGACCGGGACGCCTCAGCCGATCCGGGGCGGAGAGAAATCCGTCGAAATGCCGGAAAAGAGATGCGTTTCGGCCCCTACCGCCTGCTCGAACGGTTGGGCTCGGGCGGGATGGCGGAGGTATGGCTCGCCGAGCGGGACGACGAGGTGCTGCGGCAGAAGGTGGCGATCAAGCTTCTTCACCCGCTGACCGGAGCCGAGGCTGCCGAGCGGTTCCACTCCGAGCGTCAGATCCTGGGTGCGCTGCGCCACGATGGGATCGCCAAGATCCTGGATGCCGGTGCCGATCCCGGGATGCCGCCGTACCTGGTGCTCGAATATGTGGACGGTTCCGAGATTACCGAGTACTGCCAAGCCGAGGATTTGCGGCTGGACGATCGTTTGCGTCTCTTTCTGTCGGTCTGTGACGCCGTCGCCTATGCCCACCGGCGCTTGATCGTTCACCGCGACCTCAAACCGTCGAACATCTTGGTGACCAAGGATGGCCGGGTCAAGCTGGTGGACTTTGGGATCGCCAAACTCCTGGATCCGTCGGCGATCGCGCTCGCCGAGGCCCCCATGACCCGGACCGGTGTCTTTCTGATGACCCCGGAGTACGCGGCTCCGGAGCAGATCCAGGGTGAGGCCATCACTACGGCGACCGATGTGTATGGGCTCGGAGTCTTGCTCTTCGAGCTTTTGACCGGCAAGCGGCCGTTCGATCTCCAGGGGAAGTCTCCGAGCGAGATCGAGCGCATCGTTTGCGAGAGCGAACCGGAGAAGCCGTCTACGGGAGCCGGAGTCGGCGCGAAACCGCCGCCGAGGACCGAAAGCTGGCGCAAGCGTTTGCGCGGCGATCTGGACACCATCGTGCTCAAGGCGATGCGCAAGGAGCCGGATGAGCGCTACGTCACGGTACGGGATCTGAGCGACGACGTGCGGAGGTTTCTGGACGGTCACCCGGTGGCCGCCCGTCCCGCGACCTTTGGCTACCGGGCCGGAAAGTATGTGAGACGCCACCGGTTCGGGGTGGCGGCAGCAACCCTGGTGGCTCTCGCGTTGCTGGCCGGGGTCGTTGCCACCGCCTGGCAAACCCGGACGGCTCGGAGGGAAGCGGCCCGCGCCCAGGCGGTCGGTGATTTTCTGTTCGACCTCTTTGAAGGCGCCGATCCCGAATCCAACCCCGGCCAGCCGCTTACCGCGCTGGATCTGGTCAACGCCGGTGCGACGCAGGTGGATCACCTCGAGGCGGGCCCGCGGGCTCAGGTCGATCTGCTGCGGATCCTGGGGACACTCTACGGCAAGCTCGGGGAGGTCGAGAAGGGTGAGTCGTTTCTGCGCCGTGCGGTGGCCCTCGCGACCGGTGAGTTGGGTGCCGGCAGCACGGCGGCCCGAGAATCCGAGGTCGCGCTTGCGGAGCACTTGGCGGTCGTCGGAGACCCCCAGGAGGCGGAACGGATTCTCCAAGGGCTGCTCGCCGCGGGTGCGGGAGAAAACTCCGCCGCCGCGCACACCTCGATCGGCGTCGCCCTGATGAAACGCGGTCGTTATGAGGAATCCGAACGGCATCTTCGCCAAGCGATCGATCTGACGGTCCACGATCCTGGAGGCGCGGCACACGGCTCCGCCCGCATGGAGCTGGGCAATCTGCTGATCCACCAAGAGCGTTGGGAAGATGCCGAACAGACCCTGCGAGAGGTGCTGGCTTCGCGCGAGAAGGCGCTCGGACGGAATCATGTCGATGTGGCGACCATTCGATGGAACCTCGCCGAGCTGATGCTCCGGACGGCCCGGTTTGCCGACGCCGAGCAGGTCCATCGCGAGATCTTAGAGATCCGGCAGGTCATCTATCCCAACGGGCACCCCGATATCGCGCGCTCGCTGGGGCAGATCGGTGCCGCCGTGCAGCGCCAGGGTCGGTTTGAGGAGGCGGGCCGGCTCTACGAGCAGGCGGTCGAGGCCTGGGACGAGAGGTTTGGTCGGGCCAACCCCGCTTTGGGGGAGATCCTGACCAATCTGGCGGCGCTGCGCTATCGGTTGGGTGACATCGATGGCGCCGTCGAAGTGCAGAGCGACGCGCTCGGTATCTGGCGGGAGGTCTGGGGTGATCAGGACGACAATCTGGTGGCTGCGGGATTGAACAACCTGGGGGTCATGCACCGCGAGCTCGGGGCGTACGACAAGGCGGGAGGTTTTTTTGAGGAGGCGCTGGAGATGAGGCGTCGTCTTCATGGCGATGGGCACGCCACGGTTGGGATGTCGCTGGCGAACCTGGGCCGGCTTCGGATGCTCGAAGGGCGGCTCGCCGAAGCCGAGACGCACTCGATGGAGGGTCTTTCGATCTGCGAGAGGCAACTACCGGCCGGGCACCCGGCGCTTCTGGCGGCTCAGATGGCCGCCGGCGCGGTCCTGGTGGAGCGGGGTGGGTTAGCCAGGGCATTGCCATTGCTGACCACGGCGGCGGAGGCCTACGAGACGATGCTTCCGGAAGGCGACGCCCGGTTGGGAGAGACCCACCTCTGGCTTGGTGTCGCCAAGTCTCGGCTGGGTGACTCCGAAGCCGGTGTGCATCTGACGCGAGCGGCCAAAACGCTTGAGAAGGCCCTGGGGTCCGAGGCGGCATTGGTCCGGCGCGCGCGCCGGGAGCTGCAGGCCGTTCGCTAGAGCGATCCCATGCAGGGCAAAGACGTAACCGAGCTCCTGGTGAGGGCGAAGACCGGCGATGGGGAAGCGCTCGGAGAAGTGTACGAGACGCTCTACCAGGAGCTTCGAGCCGTGGCCAGGGCGCAGCTCAAGCGCCATCGACAGCAAACCCTCAACACCGTGGGCTTGATCAACGAGTCCTACTTGAAGCTGGTCGATCAGAACCGGGTTGATCTGCAAAGCCGGGCACACTTTCTGGCGCTCTCGGCGCGCGCCATGCGCCAGATTCTGATCGACTATTTTCGGCGGCGTTCGGCGGAGAAGCGTGGCGGCCCCATCGCGCCGCTGGAGCTCGACGAGAACAGCGTGGCTGGTGGACAGCGAGACGAGACGCTGCTGGCACTCGACGAGGCCCTCGATCGCCTTCAGGGCCAAAACGAGCGTCTGGCCCGCGTCGTCGAGTGCAAATTTTTTGGCGGAATGTCCTACGACGAGATCGGTGAGGGCCTCGGAATCTCGGCCCGTACGGCCCGTCTGGATTGGAAGAAAGCCAAGGCCTGGCTCACTCTCGAGCTCGGGTCGTTGTCTTGAGCGGAAACGCCGGTCGGCCTAGCTCGCCGACTTCAACCTCAGACCACAGTTCGACTTCTTTGCCCGCTCCAGCAGCCATTTGGCTTGCTTGTGGCCGAGAACGCCCCACTCGACAAACGTCTCGACTTTCTCCTCGACGCAAAGATAGTACTCGCGCGGCTGCCTCCACGGCCGCCGGGTCCCACCCGGTCCCCAGCATGGGCAAAGCACCGAGATCGACACCGGGCAGCACTTCTCATCGCGGTCGCAGACGCAGCCACGACCGTCCCAATCCTTGTCTTCCTGGTCGACGTTGGGGATCTTGACGCAGTTGTCGTCGCCGTCCAGGACACCGTCTCCATCGGTATCCATCGCGGACGCGTTGAAATCGACCACCAGGGTCCACTCTGCCAAGACTCTGGGACACGCGGGCCCGACCACAAAACCATCGCAATCGCAGTCCACCGCGTCGCTGGCGGCATGGTCCGAGACTTCGATCGTCCAGGCGCCATTGACCTCGAGTCCGTCAAAATCCGACAGCAGACCGTCGGCCTGGAACGAATTACTCACCTGACAAGTGCCGTTGACTGTAAAGCCCGGCGGCGGGCCGGCGGCTTCATCATCGATCATCATGTCGGTAAAACCGTCGCCGACGCCGAGCTCGCGGTCAAAAAGCCGCACCCGGACCCCCGTGGGCCCCACCAACTCGATCACCACATCGGCGGTTTGTGGGTGCTGGACCGTCAGGATCACGTTGACGTCGTTAATCGTGCCGCTGTCGGGAACGATGATCGTGTCGGTGGCCGTGGCGCCGGGATTGCCGTCGGCGATAAAGGCCGACGGCGAGCTCGTATAGCTCTGGACCACCGCGCCGGCGGGAACCGCCAGCAGTAGGAGCGCGAGCAGCCCGAGAAGCATAGGCCGCATCCGGACAATCGTGGACGGGTGAACTGTGCTTGCTCTCATGATGAGCCTCCTGTTCCAGTGCGCCAGCGACGTCTTTTGGTTGGATTTGCCATTTGATCACGGCCTCGAGCAACTCGAAACTCCATGTCCGCGTCCGTCTAAGCAACGGACAGCGATTGAAGTACGAGGACAGCTCAAACGGAATTCAGGAGGGCACGATGAAACCGGTTTCTCTCGCGATCGTGACGCTCGTCTTTTTCTGCGCCCCCGCTCTGGCTGGGGATCCCAGCCCGCAGCCCAGCCTCTGTGAGATCGACTCGCCGGCCTGCCGGAACCTCGCCATCGGCGTCGCCAAACTGGAGCTCGACGAGTCCATCCACCGGCGACTCGACCAACTCCGTGGTGGTTCGCTGCTTTGCCCGGAAGACAAACCGAACTGCTGCCCCGAACCCCTCATGCCGTACTGCGCTCGAATCGAGCGGCAAGTCGTCGCGGCCGCTCAACAGCAGTTCCACCAGGCACTGACCAGCCAATTCGACGACCCATGTCTATGGACCTCGTATTGCGACCTCTTTGGCGAAGAAAGTGACGTCGTGCGACCCCCAATCGTTCCAGACCCCATAAGGCCGCTCGATTGTCCTTGCGGTACGCGGCCCAGCTATAGCAAAGGCATCTGTGTTCCGGACGTCTGTACGGCAGGGAGGGAATTCCCGGTCCCCTGCGAGTGGGCCTGCTCCCTCGACGAATTGATCGTGGAGAACTCGCGGGCCAAAGCCAGTCCCCCCAAGTCGCCTCTCGAGCGCCACCTCAGAGACCGAAGCGTACAACTCGAGGCGGCGAAGCTCCTGCGCAAAGACATTTCGGCGGCACTCGAAGCGGTCAACAAAGAAATCGCCGAGCTTTCAGGCTACTAAACACCAAGACGGGGTGGCGTAGCCGCGACGCTTTTCTTGGATCCTCTGCTACGCTTCGGTCGGCCTGGGCAAAATCGCCTCTGGGTCGGGCTAGAAAGCGAGGAATCCGGTGAAGAGAGTCGTCGCCGTTTTAGCAGCTCTGTTGTTCGTGCCTCAAATCGCGTTTGGGGTCATAACGTTTACCCAGCTCGACGACGACATTTTTGTCGTCAGTCACCGAGTCAAGGTCCTCGGCTTGCGGGGGAAGGCGATGAAGCTGGTCTACACCAAAACGGCTTCCTTGTGTGTTGCCGCCGGCTTCACTCACATGAAGATCCTCGAGCAAGAGTCCGAAACGGGGCAGGCCGACGACGCGGCAAACGCGAGCATCCGGGCACAGTTCTTTTTCGAGGACGGAGAAGAGCGCGTCGGCTGCGAGCGAAACGCCGACCCGGACTACGTTTACCAAGCCAATCAGAAACTCGCCAAGCAAGGGTACGAGCCGCCGGCGCGAGAGGCCGCGACCGATGGCATGTCAGAGCCGGCTGGCTCTCGAGGTACCGCTCTCGAAGGCAGCTCCTGCAGCCTCGAACAGATCGCGGCGATGGCCCGAGCGGGCCTTACGGACGAGCAAATCCGGGGAGCCTGCCGGAGCGAAGAAGAAGGTCCCTAAAAGCGCACGACCTCGAGCGATTGGACCCGGATGTCCTGTCGGCTCGGTCGGCGCGACGCGTTACGGTCGGCCGCTTTGGAAATCGTTTACTACGCAGCGACCAGCCTTGACGGCAAAATCGCGACGCCCGACGGCGGTGTCGGCTGGCTCGATCCGTTTCACGGCGGGGAAGACTATGGCTATGGCGAGTTCTATGCTTCGATTGATGTCCTTTTGCTGGGAAGCGCAACCTATGAGTTCGCGCTGGAGCACCCACCCTGGCAGTCGCCGGACAAACTCAGCCGTGTCTTCACAAAGCGCAACCTCCCCATCGCTCACCCGAGTATCGAGCTGACCGCCGAACCGCCGGCCAAAGTCGTCACCCGCCTTGAGGACGCCGGCCACAAACGTGCCTGGCTGATGGGCGGGGGCGAACTAGCAGCCTCGTTCCTGCGGTCCGGCTTGATTACGCGCTCGATTTTGGCGGTCATGCCCGTCGTCCTCGGCGAAGGCATCCCGTTGTTCGCCGGTGGCGGTGGTTTCCCCAATCCTCTCAAGTTGATCGAGTCGAAGAGCTACCCGAACGGCGTCGTGTTGATGACCCACGACTTCTCATCGCTTCCAGAGACCGGATGATGGTCTCTGGCTCCTCAAGCTGTACCCACGTGGCCATCCCCGGCCTCGTGGGGTAACACGAAGATCGATCTCGCCGACACGCGGGAGCGTCTTGCCCGCGCGGAACTCTCGGTTGCGTAGTCGTGACATCTAATAAGATGGACCCGACTACAAAAAAGCAGTTGGTCCGTCCGTCTCACAGCGTGGAGGAAACGCATGAGCTTGAGCGAGGGAATCAAAACCGCTGTGGCAACGGTCACCGGCTATGTGCGTCACCGGCAGTTCCGGACCGATTACGAGCCGGTGCCGGCGCCCGAGTCTTATCCGTCGCTCGTCGAGCGCGGCAAAGCGGCAGACTACGCGGCCGAGCACCGGGCGCGTGTGATCGAGGAGTACGACGAGTTCCTGATCGGTCACGTCGAGTTCGACGACCAAGGGCTCTTTTGGGACCGGACACAACTGGAGACTCTCGAGGAGCGACTGAAGGGCGCGGATTTCCGTGAGCGGGGTGCTCTTCTTGTCGTCTTTGTGCACGGCTGGAACCACAACGCGCACCATGCAGACGGCAACCTGGTGTCTTTTCGAGCCGTGCTGGCGGATCTAGCTGCGACGGAGAAGGCGATGAGCTGTGCTTTTGGTGTAGAGCCCCGAAAAATCGTGGGCGTCTACGCTAGTTGGCGCGGTCTGGCTAATCGGTTCCCGCTGATCAGGCGATTTTCTTTCTGGCAGCGCAAGAAGACAGCACACCGCGTGGGCCAGGGAAGCCTCCTCGAGTCACTGGTCTGGCTCGAGCAAATCCGTTTCAGCCTTCTCCCGCGCAAGACCTCCCGACTGATCATCGTCGGCCACAGCTTTGGCGGCGCGGCGGTCTACTCGGCCGTTTCGCACTACATCAAGACTGTCGCGGTCGAGCTTTGGAACGATAGTCGCCTTCAGGGCCAAAGTTCGCTCGAAAAGAAGATCACCGGGTTCGGAGATCTGGTCGTGCTGGTGAATCCCGCATTCGAGGCTCTCTTGTACGACGACTTCAACCGGCTGACCGAGGAGATCGGCGGCTACATCGCCAGGCAGCACGTGGTGCTCATGACGGTCAGCGCCGAGAGCGACCTGGCGACCCGCGTCGCGTTCCCGGTGGGCCAGTTCCTGGGTAGGTTCCGCGAGCGCAAGCGCAGGGAGGAGAAGACGAAGATCCACAAGACGGTCGGGAACCTCGACCCCTTTCTGACCCACATCCTGCGGCCGGCCGATGGAGAGGAGGAGGGCAACGCTGATCTGGCTACTGCCGGGGTGACACTTCGCCCCTGGAAGAAACCGCCCTTGTCGGCAACGGCAGACTCTGCGGACCGGGAGTGGTTGGCGTTTACGCCCGCCACCAAGCGCTGGCGGATTGAAACCACGCGTGACCTGCCGGTCCGCAATCCCTTTCTACTGGTTCGAAGCCGCGAGAAGTTGATCGACGGTCACAACGGGATCTTTAGGCTTCTCTTCGTCGAGTTTCTTCGCGACTTCATCCTCGCCGAGGAGCTCCGGATCTCGAGCCTACCGGAGGAAGACCCGTCCTCGTCCGGTGCCGGGGTGAAGACGGACTAGTTTGTCCAAGTCGTCCATTTGAGATTGATCACCGGGTCCCGCGGCCGAACGGTCACACCCGCCGAGCCGGAGCCCACGCCCGCCGCATAGTCTTCGTCGAAGAGATTCGCGATGCCGAAGGAGAACCTCTGGTTCTTCCAGAACCCCGGTACTAGGTACGGGTCCTAAATCTGATAGGAAGGGCCATCGAAAAGGTCGTCAGACTGTCGAAGGTGCGGCGGGAATGCAATACAACATTGAGGACGAGTTCCACGCGGAAGTCATTAGCACTCACGAGAGCCTTGAGGAGGCCCTGACCGAGGCGCGCAGGCTGGCCGAGATCACCTGGGATGAGGTACCGAACCGTGCTCCGTGTACGAACTGGCGGAACTGTGGTCGGCGATACGAAATTATCGCGTACAACTCCGACAACAAACCGGTACGCCGAATACTCGCGTTGGAGATCGATACTACCGGTGCGGTTATGGGCGAGGACGTGGCGGCCTTCCACAAGCCAGCCGGTAGTCCGGTGCCGATCGAGCGTGATCCATCACCATGAGCCCGGGACATCAGATCGACCGGTCACCTAAGCCAAACCCTATCCCCGCGCCCGATCTCTACAAGACATCTACTCTCTGGTGCCGGAGGGGGGATTCGAACCCCCACGCCCTTTCGGACAACGGATTTTGAATCCGTCGCGTCTGCCATTCCGCCACTCCGGCATGGGTGGTGAGGCCGGGCGATCCTAGGGCGGGGGGGTAGGGGAGTCAACCAAGCGCTGACACGCTGAGCTCACGGAGGCGTTTTTCTCTCCCGTGACGAGCCAACGGGACTCCAAGCGGTTGGATCGATCGCTGTGCCGAATTGCACACCTCGGTCGCAAACCCGCACGAGGAAATAGTTTTCTCTTTGGTATTGTTACACATGGTAACGAGCTGCCGGCCAAAGTGGCGTTTCGAACCCCTCCGGGCTTGACAATAGGCCTTTTTTACGCTATACTTACGAACAGTAAGTCACTTAGAATCAGTGACTTACGCCGTCATCAGACGGTCTCTGTTCCACGATAATCCCCAGGAAGGGAGTCTGAGTGTCGTTTAAGGTTGGACAAAAGGTCGTGTACCCCAATCATGGGGTGAGCAAGGTGGAGAAGATCGAGGAGGGTGAGATCGACGGGAATCAGCAGACGTACTATTTTCTGCGGCTTCTGTCGAATGACTCCAAGGTCATGATCCCCAAGGCGAACCTCGAGCTGGTCGGTCTCCGACCGCTGTGTGGGGTCACTGAGGTACGCACGCTTTTCCGGTCGCTGCGGGACGGCGATATCAACACATACAAGGACTGGAAGGGCCGCTACAAGCAGAATCTCGACAAGATGAAGACCGGCGATCTGATCGAGGTGGCCAAGGTGCTGAAGAATCTACACTTGGTCAGTCAGAAGAAGAGCCTGTCGTTCCGCGAGAAGAAGATGTACGAGCGCGCCAAGTACTTCATCGTCAGTGAGGTCTCGCACGTCAAGAGTGTCGACGAAGACGACGCCGACCGGCAGGTCGAGAAGGCGCTCAAGACCGGCATCGACAAGCGAGCCAAGGCGATGGACGCCGAGCTGGTCGCAAGCTGACTCGTCCCGGGCTCCCCAGAGCCGATAGACACCGGCCGTTCCCGATTTCCGGGAGCGGCCGTTTTTTTTAGTATCGGTATGCTCATCCGGTACGGCCCTCCCTGCCGAGAACGGATTCGGCTCCCACGTGACGACCAAAACCAGCCCACCCACAAGCGCGGGCAAAAGCACACGTTCACGGCAAACCGATTCGAGCGAGGTCGATTCCGGTCTGCTGGTGGAGGTGGCGGTCCCGATCCCGCTTCGCAAGAGTCTCGTCTATCGGGTGCCGCCGTCTTTTGAGGGCATCGCCCGTCCGGGTGCCCGGGCCCGGGTGCCGGTGGGCCGTCGCACGCTGACCGGGGTGATTCTGGCACGAGCCGTCGCACCGCCGGACGAGGTGGAGCTGCGCGATCTTCACGCGGTGATCGATCTAGAGGCCGTGGTGCCACCCGATCTAATGAAGCTGGGGCTCTTTACCGCCGACTACTATCTGGCGCCGATTGGAGAGGTGTTTCGCGCCCTCGTTCCCGGTGGGCTCGAGCCCTGGGGGGATCGTCGGGCCTGGTTGACCGATAAGGGTGCCCTGGCAACCCCTCGGGATGCGGTCGAGCGAGCGGTCGTGGAGACGTTGCGTGAGCGCGGGCGTCTGTCGTTGGCCGAACTCGGCGATTTGCTCGGCACAAAAGAAGACGCCAGCGGGGACGAAAGGGGTTCCCACGGAAACCGGTTGACCGCGCTCGACGACGCGTTGGCCCGGCTCAGGAATCGAGGTTGGCTGGTGCTGGGAACGAGAGGGGGGCAGCGCGCCGGCCGCGGCCGCTATGTGGCGGCGGTCGAGCTAGCCGGCGGGGACCTGGACGAGCTTCTGGAGCGCTGCGGCCGCTCCGCGCCCGGGAGACGGGTGGTGGAGTATCTGTCGGCCGTGGGGCGTCCGGCCACCGTACGCGAGGTCTGTGCGCAAGTGGAGTGCACACCGGCAGTCGTCCGGAGGCTGCGTGGTTTGGGAGTGCTCCGAGAGTTCAGCCAGATCGAGACGCTCGAGCTAGGGTCGCACATGACCGTCACAAAAGCCGCCGAGCCACCGTCTCTGCGCCCCGATCAGCAAGACGCCGCGCAGGCCATCGTTAGGGCCGTGGAGGCGGGCACCATGGCCAGTCTCGTCCTCGCCGGGGTGACCGGTTCCGGGAAGACCGAGGTCTATCTGCGGGGTGTCTCGGAGGTGCTCGCCGCCGGCCGGTCGGCGATTCTCCTGGTGCCCGAGATCTCGCTCGTGCCGGCCTTGGCTTCGACGGTGCGAGCCCGGTTCGGGAATCGGCTCGCGCTTCTGCACTCCGCGCTAGGCGCGAGCGAGCGGGCGCAGGAATGGGAGCGGATCCGGCGGGGGGAGGCACGAGTCGTTCTGGGACCCCGCTCGGCGGTTTTTGCGCCGGTCCGGGATCTCGGATTGGTGGTGGTGGACGAAGAGCAAGACACGGCTTTCAAGCAGGACACCACGCCGCGCTATCACGGACGGGACCTGGCGCTGATACGCGCCCGGGACGCCAACGCGGTGACAGTGCTGACCTCGGCGACCCCCAGCCTCGAAACCCGCTACAACGTCATGACGGGCAAGTACACCGAGGTGCGGCTGACCGAGCGTGTGGGCCAGGGGATGTTGCCGGAGGGAATTCTGGTCGATCTACGCGAGCTCGACGTGGTGCGCCGTCCCGGAGAAGTGGTGTTCTCGCCAAAACTCCGGGAGGAACTCGAGGCGACTCTGGGCCGAGGCGAGCAGGCGATCTTGTTGCGCAACCGGCGCGGATACTCACCGGTGCTGCTGTGCCGAGCCTGCGGTGAGGATCTGACCTGCGAGGACTGCGGGCTCCCGCGCACCTACCACAAGCGATTTCACCAGGTGCTGTGCCACTACTGTGGCTCCCGGCTCCCCGTGCCCGAGCGGTGCCGGACCTGTGGCGAGCAGGCGCTCGAAGCCGTGGGCGCGGGCACCGAACGGGTTGAGGAGACCTTTGGAGAGCTGTTTCCCGGGGTGCCGGTAGACACGTTGGATCGTGACACGGTGCGTCGGCGGGGAAGCTTGGCCGCCGTGCTCGAGAAGTTCAGCCGCGGCGAGACCCGTGTCCTGATCGGTACGCAAATGGTCGCCAAGGGGCACCACTTCCCCCAGGTCTCGCTCACCGCCGTGCTGCACGCGGACACCTACCTCGCCTTTCCGGATTTTCGCGCCGTCGAACGCACCTACACCATGCTCACCCAGCTTGCCGGTCGCGCCGGACGCGGCGACCGGCCGGGCAAGGTGGTGATCCAAACCTATCACCCCGACCACTACGCGATCCGCGCGGCCCTCGCGCACGACGATGAGGCGTTTCTGCGCGAGGAGATGCGGTACCGCAAGATCTTTCATTACCCACCCTTCACCCGCATGATCCAGCTTCTGATCCGGCATCGGCAACGTCGAGCCGCGGAAGAGGAGGCCAACAGCCTCGGACAAACGTTGAACCGGCACCCCTTGTCCGAAGGGGTCCGGGTGATGGGGCCGGCACCGGCTCCCTTTGAAAAGCTGCGCGGCAAATGGCGCTACCAGATCCTCCTGCGGGGTCCTTCGGGACGGCGGCTGCGTGAGCTGGTGGCCGCGGTATTGCCGTACAAGCCCAGGGGGGATCTGATTGTCGACGTCGATCCCCAGGAGCTGTTGTAGAGCAGCGCCCGAACGATCGGCGGCAGCCCCGGGTCCGGGTAGTGCCGGGTCGATCGGCCGGCAAAGGCGCCGGCCGTTTCATCTCGCTTGGCGGGCGCCGGCGGCGTCGAAAGCTGGCTTCAGCCTGTGCTAGCGTGATCGGTCCCGATGGCCTCCACCGACGCACCGTTCGAATCAGCCCTGGTCGATCTGCGACGGCGGATCGAGGAGCTGGAGGGCTTCCCCGAGGGCGCCGGCCGCGGCCGGGAGATCGCCCGCCTGAAGACTCGGTTGGAGAAGGCCACCGCGGAGATCTACAAAAACCTGACGCCCTGGCAGAAGACCCAGGTGGCGCGTCATTCCGCCCGGCCCCACACCCTGGACTACATCGAAGCCCTGATGAGCGAGTGGGTGGAGATCCACGGCGACCGCTCGTTCGCCGACGACCCGGCCATCGTCGCCGGGCTGGCGCGTTTTGCCGGCCGCTCGGTGGCCGTCGTCGGCCATCAGAAGGGCCGCGGCACCAAGGAGCGCATTCGCCGGAACTTTGGCCAGCCTCGCCCGGAGGGCTACCGCAAGGCCCGCCGGGTGATGCAGCTCGCGGAACGATTCGGCCTTCCCTTGATCTCCTTTGTCGACACACCCGGCGCCTACCCGGGTCTCGGTGCCGAGGAGCGCGGGCAAGCCGAAGCGATCGCCGCCAATCTGGTCGAGATGGCGGCTCTCCGCACTCCGATCCTGGTGGCGGTCACCGGCGAGGGGGGAAGCGGCGGCGCGTTGGGTATCGGGATGGGAGACCGGGTGCTGATGATGGAGTACGCGACGTACTCGGTGATCTCGCCCGAGGGCTGCGCAGCGATTTTGTGGAAGGATCAGGAGAAACGGGCCGAAGCGGCCGCCGCGCTCAAACTGACCGCGCCCGACATTCTCGATCTGGGGGTGGTCGACGAGATCGTTCCGGAGCCGCTGGGGGGCGCCCACGCCGACCCCGCGGCCGCGATCCGCACGATCGGCGAGAGGCTGGCCGCGGTCCTCGAGGAGGCCACGGGGCGCGATCTGGACGAGCTGCTGGACGAGCGCTACGCTCGCTTTCGCGCCCTGGGTGTGCTCAAAGAGAAGCCGCGCAAGCGCGGGTTTCGAGCGCTCGGCGGCTAGCAAACGTCACGAGCGGAATTTGGCCGGGACCCCAAAAACCGTGACCGCCCCGGTAGCGGAATGGGTCGAGGCGCCGGTGCCCGAGGCAGCCGCCGGGCTCGACGTTTCGGAGCTGGGGCTCGACCCGGAGCTGGACTTTTTCCCTGCGGTCCTGGCGCGTCGCGGGGTCGATTCCATGGACGAGGCTCGGTCCTTTCTGGAGCCCCGGGTCGATCAGCTTCACGACCCCTTCCGGCTCGATGGCATGGACGCGGCCGTCGACCGTTTGATCGCGGCGCGGGACCGCTCGGAGACCGTGGCGATCGTGGGCGACTACGACGTCGACGGCATCTCGGCCACTGCAATGCTGGTGGCGGTTTTTGGGGCTTGTCGCATCGAAACCACACCCATCCTGCCTCACCGGCTACGCGACGGCTACGGCTTCCAATCGGCCCAAGTCGAGCGTGCGGCCGTGCTGGGAGCGGGCGTGATCGTCACCGCGGACTGTGGCTCGACCTCGGTCGAGGCGGCACGGGAGGCGTTGAACCGCGGGATCGCCGTGATCGTGACCGACCACCACCTACCGGGCGTTGCGCACGACCCGCGGGTGATCGAGATCAACCCTCATCTGGAGAGCTCGACCTACCCGTTCCGTGACCTCTCGGGCGCGGGAGTGGCCTTCAAGTTGGCGAGCGCGCTGGCCGAGCGTGCCGGCCGTCCGGTGGCGCCGGACCTGCTGCTGCGAGTCGCCTGCCTGGGGACGATCGCCGACATGGTCCCGCTCCGGGGAGAGAACCGGGTCATAGCCCGCCTGGGGCTGGAGTCCCTGGGGCGGAGCCGCGCGGCCGGTTTGACGTCGCTTATGGAAGTCGCCGGCGTGCGGTTGCCCTTGGACGCCTCCGACGTCGGGTTCCGCCTCGGTCCCCGGATCAACGCCGCCGGCCGGATGGACTCCGCGCACGTGGCGCTGGATCTTCTGCTCGAGCGGGATCCGGCGCGGGCCGCCGAGCTGGCTGCCCGGCTCGACGCCTGGAACACCGAGCGGCGCCAGGCCGAGCTCAGGGTCGTCGAGGAGACCCGCGAGTGGGTAGAGAAGCTCGAGGAGCTGCCGCCGATTCTGGTGGCGTCGAGCCCCGAGTGGCATCGAGGCGTGGTGGGAATCGCGGCCGGCAGGATCGCGCGCAGCTATCATCGCCCGACCCTTTTGCTGGCCGAGCAAGACGGCGTCGCGACCGGGTCAGGGCGCAGCGTCGAGGGGGTTCACTTGCACGGCTTTCTGTCGGCCTGGCGGGAACGGCTCGCGCGGTTTGGCGGCCACGCGCAGGCGGTCGGGCTGTCGGTTGATGCCGGCGCGCTGCCCGATCTGCGGCGGGAATGGGAGGAGGCGGCTGCGGTCTGGGACCCGGCCCTTCTCCGGCCGCGCTATCAGTACGAAGCGCGCCTCACGGCCGGGCAGGTGAATCTGGAGCTCACCGCGGCGCTGACACGGCTCGCTCCCTTCGGGGTCGGCAACCGCGAGCCACTTTTGCGCGTCGGCCCCCTCCAGCCGGTGGCGCCGCCGCGCTTCTTCGGATCCGACCACCTCGGTCTCAAGACGCGCGGTGCCGGTGGCACGGCGGACGGCGCCGAGCTCGATCTGGTCGGATGGCGGTGGCGGGATCGCGCAGCCGAGCTCGCCGGCACCTTCGAGGTCGTCGGGTATGCCGAGATCGACGGCTACACCCGGCGCCCCGTCTTGCGAATACGGGCGGCCCGGCCGATCGGCTGACAAACCCAATAGTCATTAGAATGCCAAGGTGAGTCGGTCGACGCGCTATCAACCCGTGGTGTGGATCCGGCGGGGCCTGCTTGCGGCCCTGGTCTTGTTCCTAGGTGTGTTTACCGCCTTGCTGATCCGAGGCGGTTCCGACCGCAATGCCGTCCGCGAAGACGACGCCGAGGTTCTGGGCGCCGCGGATCCCGACGAAGTCCGTACCGGGCAGGGGTTCGAGCATGAAGTCACAGAGGACGGTGAGCGGCGCTTTGTGATCGCGGCGGACCGGTGGGTGTCGACCCGTGAGGAGCGAATCACGCTGGAAGGCATCCGTCTGCGGGTGTTCCGGGACAACGGAGAGTTTCTGATCCGAGCCGATGAGGGCATCTACCAGCAGGAGAGCTCCACCGCTCAGCTCTCGGGCAACGTCGTCATGACCACTTCGGGTGGGATCGAGATCCGTGGCCGTGGCTTCGAGCTCCGCCGTGGCGGCAGCGTCGTGACTTCCACTCAGCCACCGGTACGGTTTTCCTATCAGGACCGTTTCTCCGGGCGCTCGCGTGAGCTGACCGCCCATCTGCGCCGCAAGTGGTATCAGTTGGCCGGGAACGTGCTAATCACGTCCGGTGCCGGCGCGGGAACCAGGGGTGCGTTGGAGGCCAAGCGGGTGGTGTATGAAGAGAAAGAACAATTGCTCGTCGCCGAGGGCGAAGTGCTGTTGAGAAGAAACGACGACGAGTTGAGGGCTCGGCGTCTGAGCGTGACGCTCGACGAGACCGGCCGCGAAGCGCGGTTTGTCACCGCTCGCTGGGATGTGGCCGGTTACCGTCCCGCGCCCGAAGGGGGCGTGGGCTCGGGGCTTCGGTTTGCCGGCGAGCGGGCCTCGGTGCTCTTCGAGCCGGGGAGCGGGGAGATGGCCTCGGCGGAGATCGAGGCGGCGGAGAACGGGGAAGCGACCCTCGATTTTCTCGGTCTCGGCGGTGAAGTCCGGCGTCTGATTACGCCTTCTCTCGCGCTCGAGTTCAGCGACGGAGTCCTCGAGAGCTCCCGGGCGCAAGGTCCTGTGCTCATCAGGGATTTTCTGGCCTTTGACGAAGGGAACCCGATGGCGAGCGGGTGCGCCGAGAGCGCTGTGGCATCGTTCGACGCAGGAGGCGCGCTCGAGCGGCTGACCCTGGACGGCGGCGTGGATCTCCACCGGCCGGGGTTCCAGGCCAGCGGCAACCGGGCCGTGGCCACCGGTCGCGGTGGCAAGCTCGAGATCTTTGGCCAGCCGGCCAAGGTCTTCACCCGCAGTGGGGACTTCCATGCTCCACGCATGAGCTACCGGCCGGACAGAGGCTCCGGGCGGGCAACAGAGGGAGTGCGCGCGTTCCTGCCCGGCAAAGGCGACCTCGGCCTGTTCGCGGCGGGCGGGGAAGGCGACGAGCCGATTCATCTCACCGCGTCGGGTGCAAACTGGTCCGATTCGGGCGAGTTCTCCTTCGAAGGCGACGTGCGCGCGTGGCAGAAGGAGAACTTCCTGGTCGCCGACAAGCTGGAGGGCACTCGGGGAGGGCGGACGTTGACGGCCAGTGGCCGCGTCAAGACGGTGATCAAGGACGCAGACGCGGCCAGAGACGACACCACCGCCGAGAACCGCTCAGCGGCGCCGATCGAGGTCACCGCGGCCAAGCTGGTATACGAGCGATCCGAGAGCACCCTGCGCTACAGCGGCCGGCCGCGCGCGCACCAAGCGGGGAGCAGTCTGACGTGTGACGATCTGGACGTGATGCTGGCGGAAGGCTCGGAGCTCGACCAGATGATCTGTACCGGCAATTCGCTGATCGAAAACCCCACACAGGGACACACCGTTACCGGGGAACGAGCGGTGTACCGGCCCCAGAGCGCGAGTGTCGAGATCAGCGGACGGCCGGTGGTGCTCACCGACGCCGCAGGCGGCAAGATCCGAGGGGGCGTTGTGCTCTACGACTTGGAGACCGGCACGGCGCGAGTGCAGACGGGTGTCCCGGCGCCGGTGGCTGCCGAGCGTGCCGCCGGTTCCAGCGAGGACGCCGACTCGTGACGACGCCCGAACATGTCGTTTTGCGCGCCGAGGGGCTGCGCAAGGTCTACGGCGGCCGCGCGGTCGTCAACGGAGTCTCGATCGAGGTTCGGTCGGGGAGCGTGGTCGGTCTTCTCGGCCCCAACGGCGCCGGCAAAACGACCTGCTTTTACATGGTGGTCGGCGCCACCCGTCCCGATGCCGGGCAGGTGTTTCTCGGCGACGAGGAGATCACTTCGTTGCCGATGTACCTGCGGGCGCGCAAAGGGATCAGCTACTTGCCCCAGGAGGCCTCGGTGTTTCGCCGCATGTCGGTCGAGGACAACCTGCGCGCCATCCTGGAGACGCTCGACATCGGCGGCGGCGAGCGCGAGCGCCGGCTCGGCCAGCTTCTCGAGCACTTCGGTTTGGAGACCAAGCGCAAGAACATGGCCTACACGCTCTCGGGCGGCGAGCGCAGACGGGTCGAGATCGCGCGAGCCCTGGTCCTGAGCCCGTCGTTTATCCTGCTCGATGAGCCGTTTGCCGGCATCGACCCGATCGCGGTGCAGGACATTCAGGATGTCGTCAGCCACCTCAAAGAGATGGGGATCGGCGTGCTGATCACCGATCACAACGTCCGCGACACGTTGAAAATCACCGATTCCGCCTATATCATCAACGAAGGCGAGATCCTCCGGTCCGGGACCCCTATCGAGCTCTCCATGGACCCGCAAGTGCGAAAAATCTACTTGGGCGAAGAGTTCAGCCTCTAGCACTCCCGACATGGCGCTCGAGCAAAAACTACAGCTCAAACTGGCCCAACGGCTGGTGATGACGCCGTCGTTGCAGCAGGCCATCAAGCTGCTGCAGATGACCCGGTTAGAGCTGCAAAACACGCTCACGCAAGAACTGGTGGAGAACCCGGTTCTCGAAGAGGGCGACCAGCAGTTCGAGGAAGAGAGCGAGAAGAGCGACGAGGAAAAGGACGCGGCCGAGAGCGAGGAGCCACCCGAGCCCGAAGAGAGCGATTCGATGGAGGAGATCGACTTCGAGGCCTATTTCAACGATTTCATGGACAACATGCCCTCGGCTCCGAGGGTGGAGACACGCGAGGCGCCGCCACTTGAGAACACGTTGAGCCGCGAGCCGGATCTCTACGATCACCTGCTCTGGCAGCTCCACATGACCGAAGTCGAGCCGCGGCAGCGGGAGATCGGCGAGCTCATCGTCGGCAATCTGGACCCCGATGGGTTTCTGGTCGCGACCGAAGAGGAAATCTGCGCCCTGGGCGCGGGGGATCACAACGGACACCCCTATACGTCCGAAGAGGTGAATCAGGCGCTCGAGCTGGTGCAGGGCTTTGACCCCCCCGGCATCGCCTGCCACGATCTCCGCGAATGTCTGATCAAACAGATCGATTTTCGCGGTGAGCCCCAGGATTCGCTGGTCCGGCGGGTGATCGAGGACCACTGGGACCCCTTTCTACACCGGCAGTTTCCAGCCATTGCCAAATGGCTCGAGATCGAGCTGGCCGACCTGGAGCCGGTGGTGGCCGCCATCCGGGCGCTCGAGACCCGGCCGGGCCGCCAGTTCAACGCCGAGCGCACACAGTACGTCGAGCCCGATGTCCACGTGCTCAAGGTGGGCTCCGACTACGTCGTCCAGCTCAATGACGACGGCTTGCCCAAGCTGAGGATCAGCAAGGCGTACCGGCGGATGCTGGCGGCCATCAAGGCGGCCGGCGGTCAAACGGACGCCAAGAACTTCATCAAGGAGAAGCTGCGGTCGGCCGTCTGGCTGATCAAGAGCCTCGACCAGAGGCAGCGCACCATCTACAAGGTTGCCGAATCGATCGTTCGGCAGCAGCGGGATTTTCTGGACTACGGCATCGACCGGCTCCGGCCGATGGTGCTGCGCGACGTGGCCGAAGACATCGGTATGCACGAGTCGACGGTCAGCCGGGTGGTCTCGAACAAGTACATCCACACGCCGCGCGGTCTTTTCCCGATGAAGTTCTTCTTCCACAGCGGCATCGAGCGCGAGTACGGCGCCGATATCTCGTCGCTGACCGTCAAGCGCAAGATCGAGCACTTGATCGGCGACGAGGATCCCAAACGCCCGCTGTCGGACAGCGAGCTGACCAGAATTCTCAAACGGGAGGGAATCAACATCGCCCGCAGAACGGTTGCAAAATACAGAGACGAACTGATGATCCCATCATCGACCCATCGCAAGCAGATCTTCTGAGCCGGCAATCGGACGAGGTTTCCACCAGGAGGACAACGGGAGGATCAGAATGAACATCGAGTTCTCGACTCGCAACTTCAAGGCCAATGACCGCGTGCGCGAGTATGCGTCCGGCAAGCTCGGCAAGGTCGCCAAGTTTGTCGAGGAGCCGGTCGAGGCGCGGGTCACACTCGAATCCGAAAAACACCGGCGGATCGCGGAGATCCATCTGTCGCACCGGTTTGGGGTGTTGCAGGCGGCGGAGGAGACCGGCAACATGCTGGACGCGATCAACCTGGCGGTCGACAAGATCGAAAAACAGGCCCGTCGGTCGCGCAAAAAACACAAGGACAAGCGGCGACGGGCCGATCGGCGCAACGGAGCTCATGCCTGGCCCGTGAGCGTGGTCGAGCGCGAGAGTGTCGGTGCGCCCCGCGGGCCCAAGATCGTCAAGTCGAGCGAGCTGCCGATCAAGCCGATGAGCCTCGAAGAGGCGGCGCTCGAGCTCGAGGGCTCGAAGAACGAGTTCATCGTTTTCCGGGACGCGACCAGCGATCGGGTCAGCGTGTTGTACCGACGCCGGGACAACGACTACGGGCTCATCGCGCCAGACGCCGGATGAGCGGCGGAGGTCTCGTTTGAGCGGGGAGGCGGTGCGGGAAGCCTCGTCGGTCGAGTTGCAAAACCTCATCCGGCCGGGGCTGATCTTTCCGTCGCTGCTGGCAAAAGACCGCTGGACGGTCCTGCGTGAGCTCTCCGCGCTGATCGCCGAGACCGGTCTGGTCGCGGACCGCGAGGCCCTGTTCGAGAAGCTCCGCGAGCGCGAGGAGCTGGGGTCCACCGCCACCGGAAACGGAGTGGCGATCCCACACTGCAAGCTCGCCGAGTTGGATGATGCGGTCGTCGCGGTGGGAGTGTCACCGGACGGGATCGAGTTCGGAGCTCCGGACGGCGAGGCGGTCAAGCTCTTCTTTTTGCTGCTCTCGCCCGCCGCGGCGCCGGCGGTGCACTTGCAGTCGCTGGCCGCCATCTCTCGCTGGGTGACCCGCGATTGTCAGTGCGACCGTTTCTATTCGGCCGTCGACCCCGACGATCTCTACCGCTTGCTCGGCGGGGCCCCGATTGACTGAAGACGCCTCGTTCGTCCGGGTAGAGGAGCTACTCGGCGAGTCGCTGCGACCGCTCCAATTCGAGGTCCTGTGCGCCGAGGAGCGCCTCGACAACCGGATCATCAACCCCAGGGTGCAAAAACCGGGGCTGGCGTTTGCCGGCCACTACGAGTACATCAAGCCGGGACGGGTCCAGATCATCGGCGAGAGCGAGACCCGTTTTCTGGACACCCTGACGGACGAGGTGCGGCGCGAGAGGTTCGACCGGATCACCCGGTTGCCGGTGCCGGTGGCAGTCATCACCAAGGGTCTGGCGCCCCGCGAGGGGCTGCTCGAGCTGTGCGCGAGTCGAGGAATTCCGGTTCTGTCTTCGCCCTCGCTCTCGTCGACCGTGATCAAGGAGGTCAGCTACTTTCTCGAGGAGCACCTGGTGCCTTCGACCTTTCTCCACGGGGTCCTGCTCGACATCTACGGCATCGGGGTGTTGCTGATCGGCGCCAGCGGGGTGGGTAAAAGCGAATGCGCACTCGATCTGATCACCCGCGGACACAGCCTGGTGGCCGACGACCGGGTGATGGTCAAGAAGTACCCCAATGGCGACTTAATCGGCTCGGCCGAGAGCCCGCTGCGCTACCACATGGAGCTCAGGGGCCTGGGGATCATCAATGTTCACGATCTCTTTGGCCTGGCGGCGGTGCGAGAGCGCAAGTCGATCGAGCTGGTGGTCGAGCTCGAGTCGTGGGATGAGAGCCGGGCCTACGATCGGTTGGGGCTGGACGAGACGGTCTACCCGGTGCTCGAGACCTCGTGTCCGTACATCAAGATGCCGGTGGCCTTGGGGCGGAACCTCTCGATCCTGGTCGAAGTCGCGGCGCGCAACCATGTCTTGAAGATGCAGGGCCACCACTCGGCGCGCGAGTTCGCCCGGCGGTTGGAGGCGGAGCTGGCCCGCACGGGCGGCAAGCCGGCCAAAGACAAAACCGCCTCGAGCGGCTGAGGCCGATCGATGTCCGGACACGACGACTCACCGGCCACTGCCGAGCCACGGGTGGCGGAGGAAGCCGCCGGCCGCCTGGTACTGCTGACCGGGCTTTCCGGCTCGGGCAAGAGCAACGCGGCCAAGTGTTTCGAGGACCTGGGTTACTACGTCGTCGACAACCTGCCACTTTCGTTGATGGAGGATTTTTTCGAGGAGCCGCAGCGGCACGCCAGCGGTCGGCGGCGGATCGCGGTGGTTACCGATGTGCGCTCGCCGGGCTTCGCCGAGGACTTTCCGAGCTTGCTGGACCGGCTCGATCCGCACTTCGAGACCGCCCTGATCTTTTTCGGGGCCTCGGATGAGGTGCTGTTGCGACGGTTCTCGGAGACACGGCGGCCGCACCCGCTGGCCAAGGGACGGCCGCTCATCGACGGCATCCGCGAGGAGCGCCGTTTGCTCGCCGAGCTGCGCGCGCGCGCCGATCTCGTGATCGACACCAGCGAGACCTCGGTGCACGAACTGAGGCAGAGGATCTACCGGGAGTTCGGGGGCGGTGTCGAGCACGAGCCGGCGCTGGTGATCTCGTTGGTCAGTTTTGGGTACAAGCACGGGATTCCACGGGCCGCCGACCTGCTGTTCGATCTCCGTTTTCTGCCCAACCCCCATTTTGTCCCCGAGCTGCGACCGCAAACGGGTCGTGACAAGCCGGTGCGGAAATTCCTGGATGATTCCGAAGAGTACGGCGAGATGGCCGACCGCATCACTGACTTTCTGCTGCATGTCCTCCCCAAGTACCAGCGCGAGAACCGTAGCTACCTGTCGATTGGCATCGGTTGCACCGGTGGTCATCATCGTTCGGTGGCGATGGCCGAGCGGCTCTCGAGGCGTCTGGCCGCCGAGGGCTGGGCGGTGCAGCTCAACCATCGCGACATCGAGCGCTAGCCGCGCGGTTCTTCGCAAATCGCCGTGATTGCTTCATAATTTGCTCCGATGTTTCGCGTTCTGGTGTTGACTCACGGCGGCTTGGCCGAGGAACTGGTGGCCGCGGCGCGCACGATCGCCGGCGAGGCGACCGATATCGAGGCGCTGTCTCTGCCCTGGGAGGACCCACCGGAGGAGGCCGAGGCCAAAGTGGCGGCGGCCCTGGCCGGACTAGAAAACGGCGACGGGGTGCTGATCCTCACCGACATGTACGGCGGCACTCCGTTCAATGTCGCGCGGCGGTTTGCAGAGCCGGGGCGGGTCGAGGTGCTCACCGGGGTGAACCTCCCGATGGTGGTTCGGGTGGCCTGCAAGGCCGCCAGCGAGCCGTTCGAAGGCGGGCGGAGAGGGTTGAGCGAAGTCGCGCGCTGGATCCAGGGCAAGGCGCGAACGAGTATCTGTCTTTGCACCGAAGCACCCCCGCTCGACAAAAACTTATCGGAGACGGAGCGTGGTTGAGAGCCGGGTCGAGATCGTCAACCGGCTCGGCCTGCACGCCCGGGCGGCGGCCAAGCTGGTTCAGCTCGCCGGGACCTTTGTGAGCCGGGTACGGGTAGAGAAGGACGGCGAGGTGGTGGACGGCAAGAGCATTCTCGGGCTGCTGCTGCTGGCGGCCGCCCAGGGGCACACCGTGACGCTGACCTGCGACGGCGACGACGAGGCGGAGGCGCTCGAGGCACTGATCGAGCTGGTGAGCAGCGGTTTTGAAGAGGCGACGCGTGAGGAAAGGCAGGAATCGGCTTGAGCACGAGGTCCGAACAGGTCCTTCAGGGTCTCGGAGCCTCTCCCGGCATCGCCATCGGGCGGGCCGTCTCGATCGCGTCTCAGGAGCACGAGGTCATTCGATTTCCGATCGCGGCGGATCGCATCGAGGACGAAATCCTGCGTCTCGACGCCGCCCTCGCCAAGGCCCAGCAAGAGATCGACGCCATGCGCCAGAAGGCCGATGCCGAGCTGGGCACGGAGCTCGCTAGCATCTTCGAGGCGCACTTGCTGCTGTTGACCGACACGTCATTTGTCGAGCGGCTCCGAACGCGGATCGTAGAGGAGCGAGTCAACGCCGAGTGGGCGGTCCACGAGACCACCGAGGATCTGGCCGCCCGGTTTGCGCGGCTCGACAGCGAGCACCTGCGGGAAAAGAGCCAGGACCTTGTCGACGTCTCGCGCCATCTGTTGCGCTGTCTGGGCGCGATCTCGCACCACGAGCTCTCGGAGCTCGAGGGCGACATCATCGTAGTAGCGCGTGACCTCACGCCGTCCGAGGCGATCCGCCTCGGACGCGACCGGGTGGTCGGGTTCGCGCTCGAGACGGGTGGGCGCACCTCGCATACCGCGATCATCGCGCGCTCTCTGCACATTCCGCTGGTCACTGGGCTCAACGCCGTGACCGAGCTGGTAACCGACGAGGATCCGGTGATCGTCGACGGCCACAGCGGCCAGGTGACCCTGCACGCGACCGAGGCCAGCATCGAGTCGGCCCTTCGGGCGCGGGCGGAGTTCGAGACGGCGGAGAAGGGCCGGTTCACCCTGCGGTCGCTCGAGGCCAAGACGCGCGATGGAGCTCGCGTCGAGCTGCTGGCCAACATCGACCTGCCCGAGGAGATCGAAGAGGCCGTCTCTCACGCGGCGGACGGCGTCGGTCTCTACCGCAGCGAATTTCTCTACATCGAGCGCAGCCCCGAGCTACCGACCGAGGAAGAACAACTGGCTCTCTATCGAAAGCTGCTCGATGCGATGGCTCCTCGCCCGGTGGTCGTGCGGACGTTCGATCTGGGGGGTCGCAAACTGGCCCGCGAGGTACTCCACACCGAAGAAGAAAATCCCTCCCTGGGGCTGCGGGGCATCCGGTTGACCTTGGCGCGGCGCGAGATCTTCCAGGTTCAGGTGCGGGCCCTTTTGCGAGCGGCGGTCGCGGGCAACCTGCGGGTCATGCTGCCCATGATCTCGACGCTGGATGAGGTCCGGCAGTTCAAGGCACTGGTCGGGGAGGTCGCCGACGACCTCGAGCGTCAGGGAGTCGAGTTCTCGCGGAGCTTCGACCTCGGCACTATGATCGAGGTGCCCTCGGCGGCTTTGCTGGCTCCGGTGCTGGCGCGGGAAGTGGATTTCTTCTCGATCGGTACCAACGACCTGATCCAGTACTCGCTTGCCGTGGACCGAAACAACGAGCATGTCTCTTACCTCTACAAACCGCTCCACCCGGCGATCCTGCGAATGGTCCGTTGGATTGCCGAGGGCGCTGCGGCTGGCGGGATCGATGTCTCCGTGTGTGGTGAAGCGGCGGCGGATCCACGGGTGGCTCCGCTTCTGGTGGCTCTGGGCGCCCGCAAGCTGTCGATGAGCCCGGCCTCGATCCCGGTTGTCAAGGCGGCGATTCGCGCCATTTCCCTTGACGAGATGACCCGGTTGGCCGAAGAATGTCTGCAGCTCTCGACGACCCAAGAAGTCGAGGATCGAATTGATGAATTTTTGCTGCGAGACAACACCAGCCGGCAGGCCTTCGAAGTGGTCTCGTGAGACGTGGCGCCGGCAGTCGGCGGCTTCGGCGGCCGGCGCGCTGATCGTTGGTTTGTGCGCGGCCCACTGGGGTTGCTCGGGCAACCAGGACAAGCCACCGTCCTTGCCGTCTCAGACCGCCAGTCCGGTCGCTTCGCCCGACTCGACGGTTTCGGAGCAAGAGCCACGTCCGGAGCCGCCCCCTCCGCCCGAGCCTCGTGGCACGACAGAGCGGGATCGGAATCGGTCCGAGCTCACGATCGTCATCGACGAGGGCGATCCCAACGCCGACAGACCGAGCCTGGTCGAGGCCTCGCGCGCAGAGCGCAAACGCCGGCAAGAGACGCGGCCGGCCACGATCGTCATTACCGACGAGAATCTGCAAGAGAGCGCGACCGGTGTGCTCACTGAAGCCGCCCCCGACAATCAGATCGATCTGCAGAAAGACAGCGCCGACTCTCGTTCCGCGGACGGGGAGCTCACCGGGAATGGCCCCGAGGGTCCGCCACCGGCAGGGGATCCCCGGGCGGAGGACTACTGGCGCGGCCGCGCGTTGCAGGCGCGGCTGGCATGGCGCGAGGCCAGCGGCGAGATCGAGCGGCTTCAGGGAACGGTCAACCAACTGCGTCGCCGGTTCTACGAGGAAGACGATCCCTACTACCGCGATACCCAGATCAAGCCCGCCTGGGACCGGGCTCTCGATCGTCTTCAGGATGCGCGCGCCCTGGCCCTGGCGGCGAGCGAGGAGCTGGACGAGGTAATCGAAGAAGGGCGCCGGGCGGGAGCGCTTCCGGGCTGGCTCCGCGAGGGGATCGACCTCGAGCCGGAGCGCGACCGGCCGAGGCGGGGGGAACCGGAGGAATACGAGATCGGCGAGCCCGCAGTCTACGAGCCCGATGGGGACGAGGACGGAAGTTGAGCCGAGCGACAACGTCCGAGAAAAGACGGCGCCGGTTCTTTGTCGAGACCTGGGGCTGTCAGATGAACGAACGCGACAGTCAGCGACTCGCCGGCGCGTTGATGGAGGAGGGCCTTCTGCCCACTCGTGAGCCCTCCGAAGCGGAGGTGATTCTGCTCAACTCGTGCAGCGTCCGCGAAAAGGCCGAGCAAAAGGTCTACTCGACGCTGGGCCGTTACCGGCGATTCAAGCAGGCTCGACCCGATCTGCTGATCGGGCTCTGTGGCTGTGTCGCGCAGGAAGCGGGGGAGCGCGCGCTGGCCCGAGTCAAGGATCTCGACTTTGTGCTCGGCCCGGGACGGGTGTCCGATGTCCGGTCCGCTCTCGCCCGGTGCCGCGACGGCGAGCGCCCCGTGTTGACCGGTTTCCCGGCCGAGCGGGAGTACCTCCTGGACTCCGTCTCCCGGGACGGGTCCTTCAAGGGCATGGTGACCATCGTCGAAGGCTGCGACAAGCGCTGCACGTTTTGCATCGTGCCGCAGACCCGCGGGCCCGAGCGCAGCCGGACGCTCGAGGAGATCCTCACCGAGGTCCGGCATCTGGTCGGGTTCGGCTTTGCCGAGATCGAGCTCCTCGGCCAGACCGTCAACCACTGGCGCCAACCCGATGGGCCGGAGGACTTCGCCGATCTGCTGGATTCGGTCGCGCGTGTCCCAGGTGTCGAGCGCCTGCGATTTGTCACGTCCTACCCCCGAGATTTTTCGGACCGGATGGTGGAACAGTTTGGCCGCCACGCCAACATCTGCCCGGCGCTCCACTTGCCGGTCCAGTCGGGGTCGGACACGGTGCTCCAGAGAATGGGCCGGGGTTATTCGGCGGCGGCCTACCGCGAGTTGGTGAAGAAGCTGCGAGCCGCCCGGTCGGGGTTGGCCCTGTCGACCGACGTGATCGTCGGCTTTCCGGGGGAGACCGAGGAAGACTTCCGACTCACCCTCGAGCTCCTCGTCGAGCTGGCGTTTGCACAGGTCTTTGCCTTTACCTACTCGCCGCGGCCGGGCACGGCGGCGTTGCGGCTCGAAGGGGCCGTGCCGGAAGAGGTGGCGGCCGAGCGCCTGCAGCGTCTGTTTGCGGTCCAGGAGCCGATCCAACGCCGCTTGAACGAGACCCTGGTGGGGGAGCGGCTCGAGGTGGTGATCACCGGAGCGGGCAAACGGCCGGGGATGGTGACGGGGCGCACCCCGTGTCACCGAGTGGTGCATTTCGAGCCGGCCGAGGGGACCCCGAGTGCGCCGGGCCGCCTGACGCAGGTCGAGATTCGCCAGGCCTACGCTCATAGCCTGCTCGCCGAGCCGGTCGCGGGACGCCCCGGGCCCGCGCCGGGAGACCGGCTGCGTGGCGCCGAGCTGACGCTCGCTTGACCTCGGCCCGCGCCGGTCCCACAATAGGCGGCATGACCGAGCGGACGGCCGACAAAGCACTGGAAGTCGAAGTCCGCGGGCTGATGTTCGACCCGTCGTCCAACGCGCCGATCATTGTCTTGCGCGAGCCCGACAGCGAGCGGTTCTTGCCGATCTGGATCGGCCTCTTCGAGGCGCAGGCCATCGCGCTCCGGATCGAGGGGGTGGACTCGCCCCGGCCCATGACGCACGACCTGCTGAGGATGTCGGTCGAGGAACTCGGCGCGGTGGTCTCACGGATCGTCATCACCGACTTGCGCGACAACACCTTCTTTGCCGAGATCCATCTGGCACGCAACGGAGAAGACCTGGTGATCGATTCCCGTCCGAGCGATGCGATTGCTCTGGCGCTCCGGGCCGAGGCGCCGGTCTTTGTGATGCCGATCGTTCTGGACAAGGCTCGGGCCGAAAAGCTGGGTGACGAGCAACCCGATGAAGAACGGTTGCGCGAGTGGCTCGAGAACGCCCGTCCGGAAGATCTCGGCGAATACGAGATGTAGAGCCGTCGGCGCGACGAGTCGGGCGAGCTAAGTCCCGTCGGTTCAGTCGCTTCGCAGAAATGTCGGCGCGCCGACATTGTGCAGCGAAGTTATCGCGGGAGGCGAGCACAAAATGAGTTGTTGCGTCCGCTTGTAAGCGTGCCGTACACTCCCGCCAGCCGATGATCCTGGCGATCACCAATCAAAAAGGAGGGGTGGGGAAGACCACGACCGCGATCAATGTGGCCGCGGCGCTGGCGTCCAAGAATTTGCCGACGCTCTTGATCGATTTGGATCCGCAGGCGAACAGCACTCTGACCTTCCTCGAGCCGGACAATCTCGATCCGACGATCTACGATGCGCTGACCGACGCCGAGGTCGAGATCGCCGACTCTCTGACCAAGGTCGAAAGCTTGCCGGCTCTCGACATCGCCCCCTCTTCCATTCACCTGGCCAAGATCGAGGCCAAGCTCCTGGGGGAGATCGACAGCTACTACCGTCTGAAGGACGCGCTGGAAGAGGTCCGCCAGCAATACGAGTACGTCATTATCGACACTCCGCCCACGTTGGGGATCATCACGGTCAACGCGCTCGTTGCCGCCAGCCATGTTCTGATTCCGATCCAGTCCAGCTATTTTGCGCTCGAGGGGACCGACGATCTGCTCGAGACCATCGACAAGATCAAGCTGCGAGCCAACCCCGAGCTCCAGATCCTCGGCGCCGTCCTGACGTTGTACGACAAGCGCACCAAACTGTCCAAGGACATCCATCAGCAGGTCAAACGGGTCTTTGGCCGCAAGCTCTTCAAGACGGTGATCTCGAAGAGCGTTCGGCTGGAGGAGAGCCCGGCCTACCGAGAATCGATTTTTACCTTCTCGCCGCGCTCGAGCGGCGCTTTCGAGTACTACAAACTTTCGGAGGAGATCTTGAGTCGTGTCTAACGCAGCCGCCAAAAGAAGAGGCCTGCCTCAGCGGGTCAAGATGCGTCACGATACCCACTTTGTCGAGGAGCTGGCCGGGCGCCACCCCGAGGACACGGTGGGCCGGATGATCAAGGTGAGCGCCATCGCTCCGGACCCGAACCAGCCGCGGAGCTCGATGGGCGATCTCGCCGAGCTGACCGAGTCGGTGCGCTCCAAGGGCGTGCTGGAGCCGATTCTAGTGCGTCCGGTAGACGAGCACGAGCGCTCCGGCGGGTACCGCATTATCTCGGGGGAGCGACGCTTTCACGCCGCTCGGGAAGCGGGCTTGAATGAGGTCCCCGCGATCGTGATGGAAGTCGACGAGGACGAGGCGCTCGAGATCGCGCTGGTCGAGAACCTCCAAAGAAAGGACCTGACACCGTTCGAGGAAGCGGAGGGCTACCGCGCGCTGGGAGAGATCCACGGCTACACCCAAGAGCAGATCGCGTCCGCGGTGGGAAAGTCCCGCAGCGTGGTCACAGAAGGGCTGCAGCTACTGCGGCTCGGGCAACCGGTGCGGCAGGCCGTCGAGGCGCTCGGCGTCAACTCCAAGTCGGTGCTCCTGGGGATCCTCAAGGCCGGTAAAAGCGAGCAAGAGCAGATCGAGATGCTGGAGCGGGTCTCCGAGGGCAGTTTGAGCCGCGACGACCTCCGCGACCAGGTGAGACGCCAGTCCCAGAGCCGCAAGGGACGGCGCCAGAAACCGCCGGTCTTTAAGTTCCAGGACCCTGACAAGACCTTTAGCCTGTCGGTCAAGTTCCGCAGATCGACGGTGGAGAAGACCGATCTGATCGCAGCGCTGGAAAAGATCCTGGACGAACTGCGGACAGACTAAAGGCCGGAGCCCCGACTTTCCGGCCGGCCCCCTGCGCGCTAGTAGTAGTGGCCCTTGCTGAACGGGCAGGAGGTCTCCTCTGGCGCGGGTGGGCAGTCTTGATCGTCTCGTTGGTTTACATAATCTATCTTATCGGACCCTAAGTAACCACAAAGCGAAAACTCGTATCCGCCGCCCTTCCAGGCCGCAGCTTCCCTATAATCCCTAGCCGTGCGCCGGCTGGACCGCCATGTCATAACGGAGATCCTGGGCCCGTTCGGGATCGGGTTTCTGATCTACACCTCGATCCTGCTGATTCAGCTCCTCTTCCGGTCGGCCGACTTCATCATCAAGCGGGATGTGCCGGCGGCCCAGGTCGGTGAGCTGGTTCTCTACAGCTTGCCAAACATCCTGGTGATCACCGTCCCGATGGCTCTGCTGTTCGGAGTGTTGGTGGCCGTCGCCCGGTTATCGGCCGACAGCGAGATCACCGCCATGCGGGCCTGCGGCCAGAGCCTGTACAGCCTGCTCCGCCCGATCCTCTATCTCTGCGGCGCGGTGACGATCCTGAGCGTCCTCTTGATGACCCTGGTGCTGCCGTGGGGCAACTCCGAAGTGGTCCGACTGCGGGGCGACATCATCTCCCGCAGCTTTGCCGGAATGGTCGAGCCGCGGGTCTTCTTCGAGGAATGGCGTGGGGTCCTGCTCTACATCTTCGACACGGAGCCCGGAGACGATGCCTGGAGCGGCATCTTTATGGCCACCGAGCAGCCGGACGGCGAGCACAAGCTGCATGTCGCCGATTCGGGAACCGTGGCGTATGACGAGCGCGGCGAGAGCATCGTGCTCAATCTGCAGAACGCCATCACCCACGTGGTCCGGTTCCCCGACCCCGCCGACTACGAGGTGACGACCAACGTCAACCTGCGGGAGCGCATCGAAGACCCGGACGCCGTCAACGAGCAAAAGAGATATCGGGTCCGCAAGGGAGTGCGCTCGTTGACGATCTCGGAGCTCAGGGCACAGCTCGATGACGAAGCCCTGCCGGAGGTGCTGCGCAATCTCACTCGGGTGGAGCTGCACAAGAAATTTTCCTTTCCGGCGTCGTGCCTGGTCTTTGGGATCCTCGGCGTGGTGCTGGGTTTCAGCCGTCAGCGAGGCGGTGGCCGGGCGACCGGTTTCGCGGTCTCGATCGGTGTCATCCTGATCTTCTACGTATTGATCAAGAACGGCGAGGAAGCCGCGGGCGCCGGGCAGATCCCGGCCTGGCTGTCGATGTGGCTCCCCAATCTCGCGCTCGGCTCTGTAGGGCTGGCGCTCCTGGTGCGGCGCAACAAGGACAAGCCGCTGCTGGGCCCGCTGGACCGATGGATCCGCACCACCGGCTGGCGGATCGTTCCCTGGCTCAAGCGGTTCTTCGGGCTGCGCAAGAGAAAACCTCGGCAAGCAGACCCGCAAGCCACGGCCGCTGCCGTGGCCACACGCCCGGCCGGCTCGACCGGCACCAAGGATGTGGTCCTGCGGCTTCCCACCCTCAGGCGGCGTCTGCTCTCGCGTCTCGACCGTTACGTGATCCGGCGATTCTTCTCCGCTTTTGTCCTGATTTTGCTATCGACTTTGGTGGTCTTCGGTATCGCCGACCTCACCGAGAAGGCCGACAGCTTTATCAACAACGACGTGCCCCCAGACGTCATCGTTGACTACTACAAGTACGTGTCATTTCAGAACACCTATGATCTGGCGCCATTTGTCGTGCTAATCACCACCTTGGTCGTATTTGGTCTGCTGTCGCGCAACAACGAGGTCATCGCCGCGAAGGCCTCCGGAGTGAGCGTTTACCGGCTGGCGGCGCCAGCGCTGCTGGCCTCGCTGGCGGTGGTCGGGCTGTTGGCCTTTCTGGAGGCCAAGGTGCTGCCGAGCTCCAATCAGCGGGTCGCGATGCTCGAGGATCGGATCCACGGCAAAAAGGTCGTGCGTTCGTATCGTCGCGCCGACCACAACTGGCTCTATGGGCAGGGGCGCTACATCTACAACTACCTGCACTACGACCCCGGCGAGCAAGCGCTTCACAGGCTCCAGGTCTTCGAGTTCGACGACGACAACCGGTTGGTCCGTCGCCTGTTCGCCAACAAGGCCACCTATGTCGGGGACGGCTGGCGGTTTGATGACGCCTGGACCCGGACCTTCGACGGTCGGGAGACGGTCAGTTACCAGCGCTATTCGGAGCCGGTCCTGGGAGACTTTCCCGAGACCCCCGAGTACTTCGAGTCCGAGTTTCGGCATCCCGAGGCGCTCTCCTACGCCGAGCTGCGCGACCACATCGGGGAGATCGAATCGAGCGGCCAGAAGGTCCCCGATCTGCGGGTGGCGCTGGCAAAAAAGCTCGGGTTCCCGGCGATCTGCTTTGTCATGGCGCTGGTCGCGCTCCCCTTCTCTTTTCGGCTGGGTCGGCGGGGCGCCCTCTACGGCGTCGGCATTGGGATCAGCCTGGGGATGGTGTTTCTCGGCGCCTATGCCTTCTCCACCATGCTGGGTGAGACCGGTACCTTGCCGCCGGTGGTGGCGGTCTGGAGCCCATCGTTCGCCTTTGTATTGTTGGCGCTGTACGGCTTTCTCGGTGTCGAGACCTAGCTTTCACTAGCTTTCAGAAAGAGAGCCGTTAGCCGGGCGGAATCCGGTTGAGGCGGGTACTCCCGACCGCGTCCGCGGTATCATCCGCCGCCGATGGGTATCTTCTTTCTGTTCCTGCTCGCCACCACCGCGGGCTCACTGTCGACCCTCTACTGGATCCGCGAAGACGACTTGGGTCGGGGCTACTTCCAGATGAACGCCCTGATCGTCCTCGGGTTGTTGGGGCTGGCCGTTACGGTGTTCTGGCTCCATCCGTTCCAGCCTTTCGCGGGCGCTTCGGCGACCGGCGCAATCGCCCTCCACCTGGCCTTGGCCGGGGCCTTTGTTTACTACGGTTTTGTCTGGCGCGAGAGCTGGTCGGGTGGGCGTTGGGCGGTCAGCGTGAGCCTGGCGGCCTCGGTGGCCGCGCTGCTCCTCGCCGGACGGGCGCTAGTCCACGAGGTCGCCCCCCTTCCCCACCGCGGTCTGTTGCTCGACGCGGCGCTGCTGGCCTCCGCGCTGCTGCTGGGCTGGTCGCTGATCACCATGTTGCTCGGCCACTGGTACCTGATCGCGCCCCGCCTCGCCTTCAAGCACCTGACGCTTTTTTGCTGGGTTCTGCTCGCGCTGGTGGTGGTCCGATGGCTCACCTTGGGCTCGAGCTTGCTGGCGGCTTCACGCGTCGACCAATTGGTCGAGCCCCACCCGCTCCGCCTCCTTATAGGATTCTCTGGCCAGGGGATGTTCTTCTGGTTCCGTCTGCTTTGGGGGCTGGCCATCCCGCTGCTCCTGGCGGTGATGTCGCTCAACTGCGCGCGCCAGAAATCAAACCAATCGGCGACGGGGATTCTCTATGTCCTGGTGGTCGGGACCTTTATCGGCGAGATCACCGCTTACTATGTGACCCTGTCGGTCGGCGTCCCGATTTAGCCTCCCCTTCTCGCCAACCCTTCCATGCGGATCCGCACCCAGTGCAAAGCCTGCGGCCTGCCCTTTCGCACCACGCTGACACCGGCCGATACTCAAATCGTCTGTCCCAATTGTGCCGATTCGCACGCCGTCGACCCGACGGTCGTGGAGCCGGGGCCACCCCCCGGTGTGACGAGCTGCGGGGTCTGCGGCTGCGAGCATCTCTACCGGCAGCGTGATTTCAATCGAGCCTGGGGATGTGGCCTGGTGGCGCTCGGCGCCGCCCTGGTGCCATGGACCTACGGGCTTTCGCTGGTCGTCCTGGCCCTGGTGGACCTCATCCTTTACTACCGGCTGCCGGAGTCAGTGGTTTGCTATCGGTGCGACACGGTGTACCGCGACGCCCGCCCGCGGCCACGGCAGACCGAGTTCGACCTGCTCAAGCACGACGTGCTCAAGTACGGCAAGGCCTGGCAGGAAGTGGACGTCGACGCTCCGAGCGCCCACTGAGGGCCTTGTCGGCGGCGTCTCGGACTAGCTCGCGGCCGTAGCCGAGACCTGACCGGCGACACCGGCCGCAGAGCGAATCTCGTCGGCCCGCTCGGTTGCCTCCCAGCGGAAGCCCTCGGACTCGCGCCCGAAGTGACCGTACGCCGCCGTGCGCCGGTAGATCGGACGGCGCAGGTCCAGGTACTCGATGATGCCCGCCGGGGTGAGCGGAAATTCCGCCCGGATCAGCTTTTCGATCGCGGCCTCGTCGAGCTCTGAGGAGCCAAAGGTGTCGACATAGACCGACACCGGCTCGGCCACACCGATGGCATAGGCGAGCTGGACCGAAATACGGTCCGCCAGGCCCGCCGCCACCAGGTTCTTGGCGATATGCCGCGCCATGTAACAGGCCGACCGGTCGACCTTTGTCGGGTCCTTGCCCGAGAACGCGCCGCCGCCGTGCGAGCCGACACCGCCATAGGTGTCGACGATGATCTTGCGGCCAGTGAGCCCGCAGTCGCCCTTGGGTCCGCCGGTGACAAAGCGCCCCGTCGGGTTGACGTGAAAGATGGTGTCTCCATCGAGCAGGTCCGCCGGGATCGTCGGTCGGATGATCTTGTCGATGACCTCGTCGCTCAGTTGCTCCTGGGTCAGCTCCGGGTCGTGCTGGGTGGAGATCACCACGGTGTCGACCCGGGTGGGCATCCCGTCTTCGCCGTAAGCCACCGTGACCTGACTCTTGCCGTCCGGCCGCAATCCCGCTACGTCGCCCGATCGGCGGACGTCGGCCAGCCGCTTGGAGAGCTTGTGGGCGAGGGTGATCGGGAGCGGCATCAATTCCGGCGTCTCGCGACAGGCGTAGCCGAACATCAGGCCCTGATCCCCGGCGCCACCGGTGTCCACACCCATGGCGATGTCGGGGGATTGCTTGTCGATCGAATTGAGCACCGAGCAGTTGTCGCAGTCAAAACCATAGTCCGGATCGGTGTAGCCGATCTCTTCGATGGTCTTGCGGGCGAGCGCGGAGTGCTGGATCTCCGAGTTGGTGGTGATCTCGCCGGCGATCAGCACCAGCCCGGTCGACACCAGCGTCTCGCAGGCCACTCGGCTGGTGGGGTCGTCGGCCAGTGCGGCATCCAGGACCGCGTCCGAGATCTGATCGGCAACCTTGTCCGGATGACCCTCGGTCACCGATTCGGAGGAAAACAGGCGTACTTCTCTTTTCATGGGTATCTAGCCTCGCGTGTCGGCCGTATCTGGAAGTGTGTACCGGGCCGAGACCCGGTAGATGTGTACTCTCAAATGCTAACAGAACAGCGGGACGGGGCCAATTTGGAGTGCTCCGTTCACGACGCCGGGAGCCTTGCCGGCGCGAGTGCATCTACCGTCGATCCCGCCTCTCGAGCATACCGTAGAAGAGGGTCGACAGTGCGTGAACCGTCGACAGGGCCACCGCGCTGCGCCGGTTTTCCAGACGCCCGGTCAACGAGCTGAGCATCCCTCCCCGGCGTCGCGTTCCCGGCACCACCAAAGGCCGAGCGCTCCGCCCTTCGCCGCCGGGTTGCGTCAACTCCTCCGGCAGTTGCTGCGACCCGCTGCCACCCCACGCCTCCCCTTGCCTGCCCAGCACGACGGTCCAGCAGCGGATAAAGAATCGTTCGTCGTCGCCGATAGCTACCGAGTGGAGGCCACCCGAAGAGGCGACGTAGAAGTCGTATTCCCCGCCCAGGTGGTCGCGCAGCAGGGCGGCGCGGGCGCGGGTTGCCTCGAGGGTCTCGGTGTCGCTTAACGGCAGGCCCGCGCGGTCTTCCCTGTCGGGCTGCGGGACCACTCCCACCGCGACCCTGCGCCCGAGGGCGTCGTGAAAGTAACGGAGAAACCCCTCCCGCACTCCCAGAAGAACCTCGGTGGCACCGCCCGCAACGGCGACGTCGATACCGCGCGCCAGCCGGTTCCAAAAGACGTTGGGGTCCGCGGGAGGTGCCTGCACGAAGGTCGGGCTAGGATCGGCGAGCGATGATCGTCAGTCGCGACAACCAACGGCTCAAGGATATTCGGAGGCTCAAGGCCTGTAAAGAAGCGGGGCGCGCGCTTCTCGAAGGGCCGCATTTGATTGCCGACGCGATCGCCGCGGGGCTCGATCTCGACTACGTTCTGGCGACCCCGGATTTCTCGGAGACCGGACCCGGCCACGAGCTGGCCCGGCTGCTCCCCGAGCCGGCGCTGGTCGTCGAGACAAGGCTGCTCGAGGAAGTCGCGGATGCCGACGCACCCCGCGGGGTCGTCGCCGCGGTGAGCTTTCCGGAGGCCGGGATCGACCGCCTGCCCGGGCGGCTCGCCGGCCCGCTGGTATTTGCGGAAGGGATCCAGGACCCCGGGAACCTGGGCGCGCTGGCTCGAACCGCCGAGGCGGCCGGCGCCTCGGGCCTGGCCATCTCGCCCGGCCGGCATGGATCGGCGAGCCCGCGGCACCCGCGGGCGCTGCGTGGCTCGGCCGGAAGCTTGCTGCGGATCCCACTCGCCTCGGGCACAACGCTCGGCGAGCTCGAGCAACGTTACTCTGAGCAGAGACCTCGCAGTGTCGCACTGGTTGCCCATGGAGGCGTGGACCTCGATCGGGCCGACCTCGACAGACCGCTGATCCTGGCGCTCGGCGCCGAGGCGCACGGGCTCTCCCCGGCGACGCTCGCCGGCTGCGACCTGCAGGTCACGATCCCGCTAGCCGCCCCGGTCGAATCGCTCAACACGGCGGTCGCAGCGGCGGTGGCGCTTTTCGAGATCCGGCGAAGAAACAGCTAGGCCCAGCCGGCTACCCTGCCCTCGCCTCTTTGACCGCCTCGATCAGTGCCGGCACGACTTCGTGCAAATCCCCCACGATTCCGTACTCGGAAATCCCGAAGATCGGGGCGCTGGCGTCTTTGTTGATCGCCACGACCGTCTGCGAGCCCTTCATCCCGACCAGGTGCTGAATCGCCCCGGAGATGCCCACGGCGAGATAGAGCTTGGGGGCCACGGTCTGCCCGCTCGAGCCGATCTGCCGATCGCGGGGTAGCCAGCCGTTGTCGATCACCGGGCGACTGGCCCCGATCTCTCCCCCCAGCGCGGCGGCCAGCTCCTCGACCAGTGCCATGTTCTCGGGGCCGCCGATCCCTCGTCCCACCGCCACGATGATGTCCGCCTGGGTCAAGTCGACCTGCTCGCCGGCGACTTCCTCCACGCCGAGGATCTCGCGGTCGCTTGCCAGCGGTCCGGGTGAGATCTTGTCGACAGTGGCCTGGCCCGGCCCCAGATCGCCCGCCGCGAACGCCCCGGACTGCACCGTGACAAAGGTGGGGCCCCCACCGGGCAGAACTCGAACGTCCGCCTGCAGCTTGCCGCCAAAGACCGGCCGGCGGAAGATCCATTCCTCGTCCTCGCGCCGAAACGAGATCACCTCGGGTACGAGAGACGCGTCGACGGCATGCGCCAGCCGCGGTACATAGTCGACCGACTGGTAGCTGTGGGGAAACACCACTGCGACCGGCGTGTGCTCTGCGATGGCCGCGGCGAGCGCCGCTACATAGGCCCCCGGGGTGTAGGTGGCGAGCTCGGGGCTCTCGATCGCCTTGACGCCCGCCAAGTCCAGCCCGGCCACCTCCCCCACCGCCGACTCGTCTCCGGCGCCGAGGATGACCGCCTCCGCTTGCGCCTGGGCTGCCTCGGCCAGGTGCCGGCCCGCGGCCAGCGCCTCGCGGGCCATCGGGTGCAACGAGCCGTCGCGTAGCTGGGTAACGATCCAGATCTTTTTCGAGTCTGTCATGACAGCACCCTCGCTTCGCTACGCAACTTCTCGACCAGGGTGGCCGCCGTCTGGGCGGCGTCCCCCTCCAGAATCTGCGCGCCTTCGCCGCTTTCGGGAAAAAACACCGAGATCATCTCGGTGCGCGAGCCGGCCCGGCCGACCTCCTCGGGAGTGAGATCGAGATCCGCCGGCGCCCGTCCGGCGATCTCTTTGCGTTTGGCCGCCATGATGCCCTTGAGCGAAGCGTAGCGAGGCCGGTTGATGCCCGCCTGGACCTCGATCACCGCCGGCAGCGCCACCCGAAAGATCTCGTTCATTCCGGATTCCATTTCGCGAGTCACCTTGGCCGTTTTGGCTCCCTCTTCCACCTCGAGCCCCATCACCAGCCAGGCGTGTGGCACTCCGAGGTGCCCCGCGACCATCGAGGCCGTGGCGCCAAACCCGGCGTCGTCCGATTGCGAGCCGGTCAGCACGAGGTCGCACTCTTCGCGGGCCAGCGCCGCCGCCAGCGCGCGGGCGGTGGCCGCGCAGTCGCCTCCTTCGAACGCCTCGTCGTTCAGATGGACGGCGCGGTGGGCGCCCATCGCGAGCGCCTTGCGCAAGGACTCGCGCACCCGCTCGCCTCCCAGGCTGAACACGACCACCTCGCCGTCGTCGCTCTTCTCGGCGATCGCGAGCGCTTCTTCGAGAGCGTATTCGTCGCTCTCATTGATGACAAAGGGCATGTCCTCCTCGTCGATCCACCGTCCGTCGCCGGCGAGGCGCAGACGTGCCTCCGTGTCCGGGACTTGTTTGATACACACACCGATCCGCATATCTTGCTCTTCTCCTGTCCCGGCTCCGGGACGCCTACTCTGTGAGTGGAAAGCCGTGGGCCGGATCTCTTGCCGGGCCGCGCGGCTCTCGACGATCGTACCTCGAAAGAGTACGGACCGGCGGCCGCCGGGTCAAGCTCGCCCTCATTGCTAGCTAAGTTGCGATCATTGAACCAAGAATTAGACATCCGCGCCATGCGCGTGTTACCTTTCCACGAGATCCTGCGGGCGATTTCGACTACGCCTGCGGCCCCATTTCCGGCGCGGGCGCCCGCGTTCTCGATGAACTGGCCTCTCCCCATCGCACAGATCCCCAGCGAGCGGGCTCCCTCGATCTTCGAGCTCTTCCTGACGGCTGGGCCGATGGCCAAGTTCGTCTTTTTTGTGCTGGCGGTGATGTCGCTCACCTCCTGGGCGATCATGATCAACAAGGCGCTCCATTTTCGCCGTATGCACAAGCACACTGATCGGTTTCTGGACGTGTTTCGGCGCAGCCAGCGATTTAGCGAGGTCAACGCGGTCGCCGGCGAGCTGGAGACCTCTCCACTGGTCGGGCTGTTTCAGGTCGGCTACGAGGACATCGACACACAGGTCAAGGCCAACCGGGGCGACCAGAGCGCGTCACCGGGCTACCGGCTCAAGTCGCTCGAGGGTCTCCAGCGGAGTATGCGCCGGGGGTTCGCCGTCGAGCACAAGGTCCTGTCGCGCGGTATGGGATTTCTCGCCACGACCGCGGCCGCCAGTCCCTTCATCGGCCTCTTTGGCACGGTGTGGGGGATCATGGTCGCCTTTCGCGACATCGGACTCGTCGGCTCCACCTCTCTTGCGACGGTGGCGCCCGGGATCGCCGAGGCGCTGATCAACACCGCCGCCGGTCTGGCGGCGGCCATCCCCGCACTGATCGGTTTCAATTACTTCTCCAACGAGATACGGCAGGCGCGCTCCGAGATGGAGGACTTCGTGCTCGAGTTCATCAATTTGGCGGAGCGAAACTTCACTTAGCCGGAGTCCACGGGAAACTGCGATGGCTTTCAGTCTTCTTCCGCCCGGCGCCGACGAGCAGACCGAGATGGCGGAGATCAACATCACGCCCCTGGTGGACGTGATGATGGTGCTGCTGATCATCTTTATGATCGCGGCACCGATGTTGCACCCTGGGATTGAGGTCAACCTGCCGGTAGCCGACTCGGAGCCGCTGCCGCTGCGGGTCGAAGATCCGCTGGTCTTGTCGATGAACCGCGACGGAATTGTCTATATGCAGGGTGACCCCGTGCATCCCAGCCAACTGGTCGAGAGGCTTTCACCGGTGCTCCAGGCGCGGGGCGACGAAAGCCTCTACCTCAAGGCCGATGGCGCACTGGTCTATGCCGATGTCATGGAGGTTCTAGATCTGCTGCACCAGGGTGGCATCACGCAAGTCGGGCTGGTCACCGAGCCACCGCCGAGGGGCCGCTGAGGTCGATTCTTGCGAGACGCCGTCGACCAGATCCTCGAGGCGCGCCAGGACGTGACCGCCGGCCGACGGCATGGCCTGAGCGTCGGTTTCTCGCTGGCACTCCACGTTGGGTTTGTGCTGGCGTTTATCCTGGCACCGGCGCTGGCGGCGCGCCACCGCCCTCCGGAGCAGTTCACCCGGGTGCAGATCGTGCCGGTCCAGGCGCTGGGTGTGGCGGAGCCACGGCCCGTCCCGGCGCGGAAAGAGCCCATCCGCGAGCCCGAGCCCGAACCACCGCCTCCGGCAAAGACCGAGAGCGAAGAGAAGATGGCGATGCCTTCGCCCGAGACCGAGCCGCCGGCACGCCAGCCGGCGCCCGCCGCCGATCTGGGTGCGCCCGCGGAAACGACGGCCCCGACCGACGGTCCGGCTCCGGATGCCGGGCTCGCTCAGCGCCGTGGGGGTCCCGATGGTTCGTCCCTCGGCACCACTCCCTTTGGCGCCCAGGCGGGTGTGGACGACCCGAACTTCCGCTACGACTACTACCTCGAGCAGATGCTGGTGATCATCGGCAGCCATTGGCTCCGTCCGGCGGTTCAGGGCGTCGAGGTGATCGTGCACTTTCGGATCGGCCGCGACGGCGAGCTCTCGGAAGTCGAGATCACCCAACCCTCGGGCTCTGCGTCTTTTGACCTCGCGGGGCTGCGGGCGGTGCAGCTTTCCTCTCCCCTTCCGCCACTGCCGGCGAGCTATCCTCACCCCTCCTTGGGGGTGAGCCTGGTTATCCGGTGACACACGGTTGCAAGCACATCATGACTAGAGAGATCGTCCTGCACAAAACACCCCTTCGGGCCAGCCTCGTCGCTCTGGCCGGCCTTTTGATCACCGGCGCGAGCCTCGTGGCGGCCCCCCGCCCACAGGACCAGGACGAGACACCCGAAGACATCATCGTCGTTCTCGACCCGAGCCGGCAGCGAGCGCAGATTCGGATCGCGGTCCCCGACGCGGGCACGACAAACGCCACTTCGCGAGCCCGCGAGGCCGCCGCCGAGCTGACCCGCGTCCTACGATCCGACTTGGACTCGAGCGGGGTGTTCGCGGTCCAGGGCCCCGAGCAGCTCTCCGTTCTCAACCTGAGTGGCGACCGCGAGCGGGACGCGCCCCGATACCAGTCGCTGGGCAACGAGTTCTTGCTCGAGTCCGCGGTGCGCGAGGAGGGTGGGCTTTTGGTTCTCGAAGGGCGGGTTTTTCAGCTCACCGGGGGAGAGACCATCATCGGCAAGCGGTACCGCGGCGGATACGAGCTGGTGCGACGGATAGCTCACACCTTTGCCGACGAGATCGTTCGCGCCTTTACCGGGCGCCGCGGCGTGGCCTTGACGGCGATCGCCTTTCACTCGGACCGCGACGGCAAGACCAAGCGGGGTGACTCGCGCCGCGAGATCTACCTGATGGACTACGACGGCTGGAACCAGCGGGCGATCACCGCGCACGAGTCACTGTCGATGTCTCCCGCTTGGAGCCCACGCGCCGACGCCATTGCCTACACGACTTATGTCGAGAACAACCTGGTGTCGATCTATTCGGTGGATGTCCGCACCGGCGCCAAGACCCCGGTCGTCCGCAGCCAGTTCAACAGCTCGCCCGCCTTTTCGCCTGACGGCCGCCGGATCGCCTTTGGCCGGACCGTCGGCGGGGGCAACACCGAGATCTTTGTCGCCAACCGCGACGGCTCGAACCTCGTGCGGCTCACCAATTCCGGTGGCATCGACACCAACCCGGCGTGGAGCCCGACCGGGCGTGAGATCGCGTTTACCTCGGGCCGCTCGGGGCGTCCGCAGATCTATGTCATCAGTGTCGATGGCACCGATCTGCGACGAGCGACCTTCACTGGGGATTACAACGACGGCGCCGAGTGGAGCCCGGACGGCGCCAAGATCGCCCACTCGTCACGGCGTAAGAGCGGCACCAGCTTCGATCTGGCCCTGACCGACCTGACCACCAATGAGACGCGCCTTTTGACCGAAGGCGTGCCGGGGAGTCACGAATCGCCGAGCTTCTCGCCCGACGGCCGCAAGATCGCCTACACCACGACTCGCAGCTCGCGCTCGGGGACCACCACCCAGATCTATGTGGTCGATCTCTCCGGAAGAGGGCATCGTCAGCTCACCCGGCGGGGCAACAACTGGGCGCCCGACTGGTCCGGTTACCTCGAATAAGTTCCGAAATCTGTTGAAGAAAAGTATTGAATGGTGGGAAACCCTCCTGCTACAGTAGGCCCGTTTAGAGGATTGAGGGGAGTTGTACCCCGCGGGTGAACCGGCACGATTGTGGGAACGAAGGAGATACGGATGAATCGCAAGTGGATCGCATTGGCCTGTACTCTGACTGCAACCTTGTTCCTGGTCGTCGGTTGTGGCCCCAAAGAGAGTCCGCCCGCACCGGTCATCGAAGAACCACCGGCCCCGCCGCCCTCGACGCCGGTGACTCCTCCCCCGGCTCCGCCTACGACAATGGACGAGAAACCCCTGTGGGACGAGGATATCGAGGCCTTCAACGACGCGACCAGGAACCCCGACAGCCCCTACTATGGGCTGATCGGAGACGTTTTCTTCGAATTCGACAAGTATGAGCTACAGGCTGCCGCCCGCGACCGGCTGGCCAAGAACGCCACCTTTATGCGCGAGAACCCCGAGCTCGTCTTCCGGGTCGAGGGACACTGCGACGAGCGCGGCACCAACGAGTACAACCTGGCTCTCGGCGAGCGGCGCGCCAACGCCGCGCGCTCGTATCTACTTTCGCTGGGAGTCCCGGCGGACCAGATGAGGACCATCAGCTACGGCGAGGAACGGCCCACCTGCGCGGTCTCGGCCGAGAGCTGTTGGTCGCAGAACCGGCGCGCGGCCTTCTACGCCGCCGAGAAGCGGGGCTAGCCGCTCGGGCCTCACTTCGTGAGTGGACGCTCGTTCTACCCCGCTCTGGCGGTAGCGGCCGGTCTGGCGACCGGTTGCGTGTCCACCAGCGACATCGAAGGGCTACAGGCCCAGCTCAGCGACGTCCAGCGTCAGCTTCTCCAGCTTCAGCGCCAGACATCGAGCAAGGACGAGGTCGCCGAGCTGCGCGATGAGGTCTCGACTCGCACCCAGGCGTTGATCAAGTCCGAGGCCGACATGATGGTCGGTCTCGAGCAGCTCTCGACCCAGATCGAACAGCTTCAGGCGAGCCTGGGGGACACCAACTACCGACTCACCCAGCTTTCCCAGCAGATCACCGCCACCAATCAGGAGCTCCAGGCGGTGAGAAGCTCTCTGGGCGGCGCCCTGGCGGGCCCGCGCGCCGGGCAGAGCCCGGTGGTCAAGCCGCCCGAAGATCCCCGGGCGCTCTATCAAGCCGCCTACAATGACTATCTCGGCGGCAAGTACGACTTGGCGATTCTCGGTTTCCGACGCTATCTCGAGGCCTTCCCGGGAACCGACCTCTCGGACAACGCAACCTACTGGATCGGCGAGTGTTACTTCAGCCAGCGCAAATACCCGCAAGCCATCCAGGAGTTTGACTCGATCCTCACCAACTTCCAGCGTAGCGACAAGACCGCCAGCGCCATGCTCAAGAAAGGCTTCGCCTATCTCGAGATGAATCAGCGCAACCAGGGGATCGTCCAGCTCCGGAACGTGATCCGGCAGTACTCGCAGACCGACGAGGCCGACCTGGCTCGTCAGCGCCTGGACAGCCTGGGTGTTGACCCCAACTAGCCGCGGGGGCTAGACTTCCGGGCTCCAAAGGCCCGCGGCGGCTCCGCGCACGGGCGTTTCCCTACATCAGCTGTTTTTCCACATCAGGCGTTTTCCACATCAGGAAGGTATCCGAATGGCCAATACGAAATCCGCCGCCAAGCGCGTGCGACAGGACACGACGCGCCGGGAACGAAACCGGGCTGGCAAATCGATGATGC
Organism: Candidatus Multivoradales bacterium; assembly: GCA_965224065.1. Taxonomy (GTDB): domain Bacteria; phylum Acidobacteriota; class Thermoanaerobaculia; order Multivoradales; family JAHEKO01; genus JAOTZA01. The sequence continues at coordinate 517,815 of CBDCYF010000005.1, read as the reverse complement.
GCACGGCGGTCAAAAAGCTCCGGTCGACGGTCGAGGCCGGCGATGCGGACAAGGCGAAAGAGCTGCTCCCCGAGACCTTGCGGCTGGTGGACATGACCGCGCAGAAGGGGTCGATCCACGCCAACACCGCCGCCCGCACCAAGGCCCGCCTCACCCGAGCGGTCCAAAATCTGTCGTAGGCGCCGCGAGCGCCCCGTCAGCCCTTTGGGCGGCTAGAAGCCCTCGAGGATGTCGATGACGATCGACTCGGCGAACTTCACCGCCACGTCTTCGATCGCCTGATCCTCGCGGCTGAAGAACTCGATCTCGGAGATGTCGGCCTCGTAGGTCTCACGAAACTGATAGTTGGTCTGTTTCCACAACACCTCGTCGGAGTCGCCGGTGCGGCGGAACTCCATCTCGCCGCCGATGTAGACCTCATACTCCCGCGCCCTCCCCTGCGTGCCGAAGGCTACCGGCCGGACTCGAAAGAGGTTGACGGTGCCGCTCAGCACCGCGTCGGCCTCGCTCCGGGTCGACACGACGCGAAAGCGCTGCCGGCGAACAAACTCGTTGGCGATCGCCTGGGTGAGGATCTGATCCACCTGCGTCCGCGTGGTGCGGTTGCCCAGCGTCTGGACATAGATGCTGCGGATGTCCTCGGGAAGCGAGCTGCTGCGCCCGACCAGCGCGTAGCCGCACCCGCCGAGTGATACGGCCACCAGTGCCAGGGCCATCGCCGTTCGAACGATCGCGCCTGCGGACCGGGTGCGACGTCCTCTTGTGCTTGCGCTCGTCATCGCGAACTCCTCGTCACCAGATTCACCAGCCGGCCCGGAATCAACACGGTCTTGATCACCTCGCGGCCGGCGAGATGCTGACCGACCTTATCGCTTTCCAGCACGGATCGTCGGATGGACTCTTCGGATGCATCGGCCTCCACTTCCACCCGGTCCCTCAGCTTGCCGTCGATCTGGACCACCAGGGTGACACGGTCGCGCTCGAGCTTGGCTTCGTCGTGCTCGGGCCAGTCGGCATCGAGCAGCATCTCGTCGTGGCCCCGGAGCTCCCAAAGCTCCTCGCAGAGATGGGGCGCCATGGGGTACAGGAGCTTGAGCAGCGTGTCGAAGGTCTCCTCGCAGGTGAGCTTGGAGGCGGTCTTTCCCTCCAGCGCCTTGGACAGCGCGTTTTGCAGCTCCATCAAGGCGGCCACCGCGGTGTTGAACTTGAATCGTTCGAGATCGGTGGTGACCCGCTTGATTGCGACATGCCGGGCCCGCTCCAGGTCCTCGTCCGATGGACCGTGCGGCGGCGCGCCCGCGAGCTTGGCCCGGATTCGGTGCACCCGGTTGAGGAACCGGTAGGCGCCCAGGACCGCGTCGTCGTTCCACTCCACCTCATCCTCTGGAGGTCCGAGAAACAGTGTATAGACGCGCTCGGTATCGGCTCCCATCCGCTCGATTAGATCGTCGGGGGAAACCGTGTTGCCGCGCGATTTCGACATCTTCTCCACCCGTCCGCTGGCTTCGGCGTAGCGGGTGATCATCCCCTGGTTAAAGAGCCGTTGGAAGGGCTCCTCGACCGGCACCAGGCCGAAATCGTGCAGCACCCGGCAGACAAACCGCGCGTAGAGCAAATGGAGGATTGCGTGCTCGATGCCGCCGATGTACTGGTCCACCGCCATCCATTTGGAAGCCAGCTCGGTGTCAAAGATACGCTCGTCGTCTTTGGCCGACAGATAGCGCAGGTAGTACCACGAGCTGTCGACAAACGTGTCCATGGTGTCGGTATCGCGTTTCGCGGCGCCACCGCAAGACGGACACTCCACATGGACAAACTCGTCGCTCCGGGCCAGCGGGTTGCCTTGACGGCCGGTGAACTCCACGTCGTACGGCAGCTCGACCGGAAGATCCTCCATCGGCACCGGCACCATGCCGCACTCATCACAGTAGACGACCGGAATCGGGGTGCCCCAGTAGCGCTGTCGTGAGATCAGCCAATCGCGTAGCTTGTAGGTGACCCGGGCCCGGCCCCAACCCTGCTCCTCGGTCCAGGAGATGAACTTGGCGATGGTCTCCGGACCGTCCTCGAACCCGTCAAAGGGCGGCGCATTGCGAATGACGCCCTGGTGGAGCACCGGTTCTTCGAGGCTCACCGCGTCGATCTCCTCGCCCTCGGGGTGATAGACCAGACGCACGCCGAGGCCCTCCTGGCGCGCAAAGGCGAGGTCGCGGGCGTCATGGGCCGGGACCGCCATGATGGCGCCCGTGCCATAGCCGGTCAGGACATAGTTGGCCATCCAGATCGGGATCTTCTCTCCCGTTGCCGGATTGACTGCCAGGGCTCCAGTGTCGCGGCCTTCCTTTTCGACATCTTGCCCCTCGCGCTGGATTCGTGGGGTGTTGCGGACCTTTTGAACCCAGGCCTCCAGACCTTCCCGGCCGGGGTGCCCCTCGAGCAGTCGGGAGACCAGCGGATGCTCCGGCGCCAGGACCATAAACGTGGCGCCGTGGACCGTGTCGGGGCGGGTGGTGAAAACGGTCAGCGGCTCGTCCTGCCCCACCACCTCGAAATCCAGCTCGGCCCCTTCCGAGCGGCCGATCCAGTTCCGCTGCATGGTTCGGACCTTCTCGGGCCAGCCGTCGAGCTCGTCGAGGCCCGCCAGCAACCGCTCGGCGTAGTCCGTGATGCGCAGGAACCACTGCTCGAGGTCGCGCTGGATCACCTCGCTTTTACACCGGTCGCACAGGCCGTCCGAAACCTGCTCGTTGGCCAGCACGGTCTGGCAGCTTGGGCACCAATTGACCGGTGACTTCTTCTTGTAGGCCAGCCCTTCTTCGAGCATCCGGAGAAACAGCCACTGGTTCCAGCGGTAGTAACCGGGTTCGCAGGTGGTGACCTCCTTCGACCAGTCATAAAGGATCCCCCAGCGCTTGAACTGCTCCTTCATCACCGCGATGTTGTTGAGCGTCCAGTCTCGGGGGTGGATCTGACGCTCGATCGCGGCGTTCTCGGCCGGCAGTCCAAAGGAATCCCAGCCCATCGGGTTGAGCGGCCGCTTGCCACGCATCCTGAGGTAGCGAAACCGGGCATCGCCCAGGATGTAGTTGCGCCCGTGCCCGACGTGCAAGCGGTCGCCCGACGGGTACGGATACATCATCAGCATGTAGTACTTCTCGGCCGCACGGCGCAGATCCACCTCGGCGCCGCGGGATTTCTCCCAGCGCCCCTGCCATTTGGCTTCGATGGATCGATGGTCGTACGTGGACATTGCTACCTTCAGGTCGGGATCAGGTCATGCTTCCGGGGAACGAATGGCTCTTCAAGAGGCCGTCGAGCACGCCGTTTACAAAACGGCCGGAGTTCTCCGAGCCAAACCGTTTGGCCAGCTCGATCGCTTCGTCCAGGATCACCAGCTTGGGCACGTCCGACTGCCGGGTGAGCTCATAGACCGCCAACCTCAAGATGTTGCGGTCCACCGCCGGCATCCGTTCGAGTCTCCAATTCTCCGCTTGGGCGCGGACCAGCTCGTCGATCTCCTCGCGATGCTCCCTGACGCCGCGAAACAGCGTCTTTGCGTAGTCCATGGCGCCCTGGGCCGCCCTGGGCGAGAGCCCCTGGCGCCCGAGCCCGCGCGAAATCTCCCCCTCGCTACCCGCCGATCGGAAAAAGGCGGTGACCACCTCGTCATCGGTCGAACCGCCCAGCTCACTCTGATAGAGCATCTGGAGGGCCATCGCTCTCGCTGTCCTCCGCTTGCTCACAGAACCTGTCGCGTATAAAAGAACCGACGTCGAGCCACCGGCGCACGGCTCACGATGACCCCGAGACGGCAGAGTCTACCCCGAAAATCGCCGTTTGCGGCGCGAGCTAGGCCACTAGCTCAGCCGGCGGAGCTCTTGGATCCGCCGGGCAAAGAGGGTCGGATCGCCCGGACTCACCACGACGGTTCGATTCCCGAACTTGAGCACCACCGCCCTGCCGGGATCGGTCACGTAGGCCCGGTAGTTGCCCAGCTTCTTGCTACGGAACAGCCCGGTGAACGAGAACAGACCGCCATTGCCGAACAGCCGCAGCGAGCGCTTCATGGCCTCGGGATCCGCTTCGACCGACCGCAGCCCGTCCAATTCCAGCAGAGTGCTCCAGAGCAAGCGCCGGATCCGCAACACCGCGCCGTCGAGCTCATAGCCGCGAATCGTAAAAAGAGCGCTCAGCAGCACCGCCGCCAGCGTCCCAAGAACCGCCAGCGCCCGGATCCACGAGCTTGTGGCCAGGTCCCGTGCAACCAGAAACACGACCCCAATGAGAATGCCCGAGACGCCAAGGCTCACCCACTTGAGCAGACGCGACCAGGGGGCGGTGAAGCTCTCGGTCATCAATGCTCCAACGGCGGACCGGGCGGCTCGCCATAGTGATGGAAAAGCGTCACTACCGGCCGGTTGGGTTCTAGGATGACCGTGTAGAGGCGGTCAAACTCGGTGGCTTCGTCGATCGGGGCTCCGGGATCGCCTCCCAACCGCCGCACCAGCTCGGGAGTCGTGTTGCTGTGACCCGAGACCAGGATGACGCCCGGCGACTGCTTGAGATCTGTCGCCAGCGCCTCCAGCCGATACGGATCGTAGATCTCGATCTCGAGGCCCAGCCGCTCGGCCAACGGCGTGGCCGTACTGCGGGTGCGTCGCAGATCGGTGCTCAGGATGCGATCGATCCCCGCATCTTGGAGAACTTCTGCCAGACGCGCCGCCCTCGCCCAGCCCGCCTTGTTGAGAAACGGATCGCGCGGGGCATCGGCGGGTGCCGGGTACTGCGGCTCGGCATGGCGTAGCAGGTAGACAATGGTGGTTTCCTGGCCGTAGGCCGGCGTGGCCGTCGCCGTGGCGCCCAACGTGGCCAACACAGCGAGACAGGCCACCCATGGCAAGCAAGGACTCTTCATCGGGAATACCTCCGACGGCTATCCTCTCATCCCTCTCGCTCCCCCTTCATCCGATGAAGGCCGTCGGCGCCAGCTGGAGTCGAGCCGCCAGACCGACACGCTATGCGGCGCGTTTTCGAAGCAGCAGCATGTCCCGCCGCGCCGACATCTCGGATTCGACGGCATCGACCCCGTCACGGTACCGCAGCAAGTAAGCGTGCAACGGCGGGCAGACGGTGCGTCCCAGTACTTCCGCCGCCTCGGCGACCAAGCGCTTGGGAACGTCGAGAAGCTCGGCCAGCCGCTCGCCCGTGGCAAGGTTGGACGCGATGACCGTCAACGTAGCCTCTGGCGTGGCTCCAAAAATCGGCCGGCCCAGCGACCAGGCAGCATAGTTGAGGCGGCCGGCCCGAAGATCTTCTTCGAGATCCTGCAGGTCATCGAGGATCTGGCCGGCGACTGCCAGCCGGTCGAGGGCGGGCGCGATCCGCTGCTCCCAAAGCTCTTCACGATCCGCACCGATCGCCATAGCCGCGGCGGCGATCCGCAGACAGGCGGCAAGATCCACATAGAGCTTCAGCTCCTTGTGTGGCTCGCGTTCGGCGGTCCGCTGAAGCTCGTCGAGAGATGCGATCGCTCGCGACGTAGCCTCGATCGAGCCCTGAAAAACAGACCAGAATGGCGAGGAGCCCTCAAAATGGCGCGCTGCGCAGCGCGAGGCCTCGACCAGCAGCCGATTGGCCTCCACTGCCAAAAGTGGGTCCCGGGTGTCGCCATCCACCAGGTCGTCCTGGACTCGGAACGTGGCGTATACGCAGTATTGGACCCAGCAGAGATCTTCGAAAAAACGGTGGCCACAAGCTGTTGATCGCCGGTCGAATGCATCGGCCAGCCACTCCGCGGCTTGTAGCCAGTAAAAGCCCTCATAGGGCGGTGTGGCGTCGGTCAATGAAGACGCCGGTAGCAGCCGCCCGGCGAGCCGTCCTTCCCCTTCCGGGCCGGACGTGTCGATGAGCCGTTGGAGCCGCGAGCGCAGAAACGACTCCTTCCGCTCGGAACCGGGCCGGGCGGCCGCTACCGACGCCGGGGTCACGATGCGGCGCGCTCCGGTTGCGGCAGCCAGCCGGTCTTCCAGAGGCCGCTGTGGAGATGTGACACGGGCTTCATGGACGGCGGCTTCACCACGGCGAGCATCTCGGCGACACTTCGCGTGCGCAACCCGTCCAGGCGGGCGGCGAGCGTTTGGCGAGACGAGCCGTGCTCACCGGGGGGCTGCGTGGTCAGAATGTTGTGGGCTTTCATCGAGTTCCTCCTTCCGATGGTTTGTACCGTGGCACCCAGCCGATCTGTGTGCCTTCGGAGGAATGGACTGGCGCCGGTCGGCGGATTCCCAAAAATCGATCTAGTCTGCGGCGGTGGGCCCGCTGGACCCAGCGATCAGCTCGAGGTACTCAAGGCGATCGAACGTGAAGGGCTCGGGATCCATCTCCCCGATTCGCTGCTTCAGCTCGACCCTGTAATGGTCGGCCTCGCCCGGGTCACCCCGGTGTTCGGCCAAAAGCTCCAGCAGCGCCAGGACCGTGGGATCCACCGGATCGCAGGTGAAGGCGGACTCGAGAGCGACCCGCGCGTCGTCGACCGACCCTCGGCCCAACGCGCACTCGGCTCCCAGGACATACAGCCCGGGGAAGCACCACTTCTGTTCGACCAACGGCTCCAGCGTTTTCCAGCAGCCTTCGAAGTCCTCCTGCTCGAAGCGCGATCCAGCCAGGTTGATCCGGACGATTCGGTTGTCGGGTTGGATCTCCAAGGCGACACTCAGATGCCGCATCTGGAGCGCCAAATTGTTGTCGACAATGGCTTGGGCCCACCGAATCATGGCTTTTTCGAAGGACGAAGTTGAGCCCAGTTCGCTCAGACGCTCGAGCTCTTGCCGATGTTCTTCGCGGGCCATGACGTCTCCCCTCGCGACAAGCCCCGGTGTGCGCCACACCTTTGGCCCCACAAAGTCCGGTTCTCGTTTGATGGCGAGGTCCATCGGCTCGGCGCCCCCCAACTCCCCCCGGTACACGTACTCCATGCCAAAAAGAAAGTCGCGGATGGCGCGGATGTCCTGTCGGAAGGTCGAAATCCACGGCCGGATGTCGCGGTCTCGGGACCGCGGATTGGACCACACGTCCCGGTAGGCGGTCGCGATCTCCGAGACGTTCCGAGGTGGCTTCGAACCGATGAGCCAGAACATCCCTGCAACGATCGCTACCGCCACTACGACGCCAGCAAACGGCAGCCATACCCGTGTCGCGAGACGCTCATACGGAGCTCCTGCCTGTTGCTGAGAGCCTGGCCTCCCCTTCCCCGCCGAGCCGCCGCCATGCGGCGTGACCGGAGCGATCAACCGGTAGCCCCGCTTGGGAATGGTCTGGATGAACTCGGGGCTCGACGCCTTGTCCCCCAGCGCCCGTCGCAATTGCCAGACGGCGTTGGCCAGGGCATCGTCGGAGACAAAGGCTTCGCCCCAGACCGACCGAATCAGATCGTCCTTGGAGACGACCTGTCGCGGACGCTCCGCCAACGCCACCAGGACCGCCATCGAGCGGGGCTCGAGATGGATCTTTTCGAGACCCGCCCGAATTTCGCCCAGCGACGGGCGAACCAGGCGGTCGCCGACCCAGAAATCCCCTTCGTTCCTCACAGTGTGACCGGCAACTGTGCTCTATCTTACCAATCCACACCCAGCTAACTTGTATTTTGGCCCTCCTCAGGGATTCCACATCTTTTCTACAAGACTCCCGGGAAGCGCTCGGCTTACTTTTGCCTCCGGAGCAGGCACCGAGAAAGGGGAAGGCACGATGGAGCCAGCCACCCAGAGGGTCGAGGAGCGTGGAAACCGGAGGGAGGGCAGGAGACAACGACAATCCGAGCTGGACAACTCACATTACGAGGTCCTTCTCCTGAAGAACTTGGGTTTTGTCGAGCGCACGGTGGCCTCGTTGGCCCGCCGCCACGCTCTCAAGCCGTGGGACACGGACGACTTCCAGGGCATGGTCAAGCTCCGATTGGTGGCGGATGATTACGCCGTGCTGCGTTCGTTTCAAGGCCGAAGCAAGCTCAGCACCTTCCTGACCGCGGTCATTCAAAACCTGTTCCGCGATTTTCGGATCAAGCGGTGGGGCAAGTGGCGGCCATCCGCGGCCGCCAAACGGATTGGCGACCTCGGGATCCAACTCGAGTCGCTTCTCTACCGAGACGGGTTTGCCTGTGGCGAGGCTTTCGCGATTCTCCGGAACCGGCTTGGAATCGCGGAAAGCGACGTCGAGCTCGAAGCCATCGCGGCCCAGGTCCGGCCGAGGACCAATCGCCGTTTTGAAGATGACTCGCTCCTGACCAAGTTGGCGGCTCCCGAGCGCGCGGATCAAAAAGTACTCGACGGGGAGAGGCGGTTCAATACCATCCGGGCCGTGTCTGCGCTCCGGCGGGCAATCTCTCATCTCGAGCCGCAGGACCGGATCATCCTCAAGTTACGATTCAGCGACAGTCTCACGATCAAGGCGATCGGCGAAATTCTCGAGGTGCCTCAGCGGCAGATGTACGCGCGTCTGCAACGGCTGCTGGTCGACGTTCGCCGCCGGGTCGAGGAGCAGGGGGTCGGCTGCGAGGACGTTCTTGACCTACTCGATCGAAACGCTTGATCTCGGCTGCATTCTCCTACAGCTCACCACAATTCGGACGAGAGCGGGATGACCGGGCCAGCCTGACTTTCTCACCAGCCCCCGGCCCGAAAGCCGGAAATGCCTAAATCTACTGCGTTGCGCTCCCGTCGGGCTCCTCGACGTAGCTACGGCTACGCCTGCGTCGCCCTCGGTCGCAAGCCTTGTATCTCCCGGCATTTGCGCCCTTCTGACTCGGACGCTGGTAGGAAGATCAGGCTAGACTCGGCCTTGGGATGCCCGACAAACGGCCGTCAGAAACCCGCACCGCGCGGGCGCTTTTTCGGGACATGCTCCCCCAGATCGACCGGACCATCTCGGCGGTGGCCCGACGTCTCTGCCTGACCGCTGACGCGACCGGCGATTTCAGATCTTGGGCGCATCTGGAGCTGATCCGAGACGACCACCGGATCCTGAGGGAGTTCGAAGGCCGCAGCAGCTTGGCCACTTACTTGACCGCCGTGGTGCACAACCTCGGCCGCGACTACCGGATGCAGTATCTCCCCCGCTGGCGCCCTTCGGCCGCGGCCGAACGGCTGGGCTTGACCGCCATCCAGCTCGAGACCCTGCTCTATCGAGACGGCTTTTCTTTTGACGAGGCGGCCGAAAATCTGCGTGTCAATCACGGCGTGAAGATGCCCCGGGCCGACCTGGCGGATCTGGCCGGCGAGATCCCTCCGCGTGTCAGACTTCGTACGGTGGGTGACGCAGGGCTGGCCTCGGCGAGCGCAAAGAACCGCGCGGATCAGACGGTGGAAGATCAAGAACGCAAGCGCACGCTGCTCCGCGTCCAGAAGGTTCTGGCCGCCGGCCTCGTCGAGCTCGACGTCCAGGATCGGCTCATACTCAAGATGCACTACCGGAGCGGTCTGGCGATTACGACGATCGCCCGGGCCCTGGATCTCCAGCCGCGCCGGCTCTACACACGACGAGATCGGTGTCTTGTTCGCCTGCGCCGAGCTTTCGCGCAAGCCGGGCTCGACGGCCGGGACGTGATTGAGGCCCTGGCCCGCCTCGACGAAGATTTCGAGGTTGATTACCGGGAAAACGAGGCGAAACCTGACAGAACCGGGCCGTCTAACTTCTTGAACCCCCCAACAGAGGGACCCTCAAAATGACGAGCCGACTTTCGACGAAAGATCTGGAGCTGATTGCGGCCTTTATCGACCGTCGGCTCTCCACAGGGGAACGAGCCGCCTTCCTCGAAAGGCTCGACGCGGAGCCGGCACTGTACGAGGTCTTTGTCGACACGGTCCGCAGCCAAGAGACGGCCTCGACCGAGGTTGGCGAAATCCGGCGGGCGCCGACCCGCCGTCCCTGGACCGGGCCGGCATCGATCGCGGCCCTCCTCGCGCTGGCGCTGGCGACGCCCTTGCTCTTCCGCGGCCTTCAGGACCGCTCATACGCGCAGAGGCTCGCTGCGAGCGGACGGCTCGCGCCGTATCTCAGCGCGGGCTGGTTTGAGCCGTCGTGGTCGGTCACCCGGGGCGTTCGCCCGGGGGCCAGCGAATCCGACTCCGCGTTCCGGCTGGGCGTTCATATCGTGGATCTCGAGATCGCGTTGCGGACAGACAAAGCTGCCGATGCCCGTATCTTGACCCGAAGGCTCGAGGCGCTTCTGGGCGAGATTCCGCTCTCCCAGTTGTACCAGGCCTCTTATGCGACCCTCAGGCAGCAGATCGAGGCCGAGGAGGACCGGGAAGAACTTCTGGAGCTCGCCCGGTCCACCGACGAACTGGTCCGCGAGCACATCGCGGATCACCGGGCGGAGCACGAGCTCGGCCGGTTCTGCGAGGCCGGCCGGCTGGCGGCCAGAAGCGGTCATCGCGACTTGCTCGCGTCCCGAAGTTTTGCGCGCCGGCTGCAAGTACTGAGAGCCGAAAGCTGGTCCGAGGAGGTGGAGATGCAATTGGAGATCGTGGCGCAGCTTACTGCTGTGCCGGTCGACGAGCTGCGTCTCGCGAGCCTCGAAGAGGCCTTTACCGCGGTGATCCGCGAGGGGTGACGCCGACGCGCGCGGTAACATCGCGCAATAACAGAGAGGAGGACCCTTTGAAAAAAGCAGTCGCTCTCATATGCCTGGTTGTTGGAATTTGGCTCATTGGTGCCGGCGTCGCGACGGCCGCCAAGGAGTACATCGTTGCCAACCGGGTCTTTCGAGTGGTGGACAAAAACACCAAGACCAAGGACAAGATCACCCTGGTGGCCAACCCGCAGAATGCAATCGAGAAGCCGGTCACGCTGTGCGGGTTCTGGGAAGACACCATCAAGAAACCCAATAAGGGCGAGATTCGGTTCGATGCGGTTCTCGAGACCGCCGATGCGCTGATCACGGGCACGGAGACCCCACGCCGGCGGAACGGCGTGGCCTGGGCCTGCTTTACCGCGCCGGACGACTCCATCGCCGTCAACGACCTGGCCTGGATCGAGATCACAGGCTCGGGGATTCCCAAGCAGAAGGCGGCGGACGTGCTCCTGCTGGAGCTCAATGTGGGAACCAGCGATCAGGTCGTGATCCCCGCCGCCAAGCGCCTCGGGATGACGCCGACCCGCTTCCGGGCCTTGATGAAAGACCGGCACGTGCGTATGCGGCGCATCGAGCTTGAGTCGCGCGGAGCGAACCCGTCCGCAAGTCCCTGAACCGGGCAGCCGTTCGAAACTAACCTCCACCCCGTCACGTAGGGCTGGATGTCGCGCCGTCAACGGCCGACACAACGAGCTTCTTGGGGGGTGATATGACCAACGCGCCGCCGGCCGACGAATCGATCCCGCGCAGACCGCTCCGGCTGTGGCCCGGCGTGGTCATTGTGGCGCTCCAGTGGTTGGCTCGCTTCGTCGTTCCCGCTGTCGCACCCGATTTCCAGGAGCTTGGCGTGATGGGAGCGCTCCTCGGCGGACTGCTCGTCGTCGTGTGGTGGATGTTCTTCAGCCGGGCACTCTGGCTGGAGCGCTTGGGTGCTGTGGTGTTGATGGTGGTGGCGCTCTTCGTCACACCGCGCCTCCTCCACGAGTCGGTCGCGACGGGGGCGATGGGCATGTTGTTCTTCGTCTATGCCGTCCCGGTCCTGAGCCTCGCGTTTGTGGCCTGGGCGGTCTTCACGCGGAACCTCGGAGACGGCTTTCGGCGTGTAACGATGGCAGCGACCATCTTGCTTTCTTGCGGAGCGTGGGCGCTGGTGCAAACGGGAGGCTTTACGGGTGGCCTCGATTCGGATTTCTCTTGGCGCTGGGCGAAGACCGCTGAAGAAAGACTGATAGCCCAGCCCGCCAACGTCTCTCCGACGTATTCCGCGACGGACCAGGTCCTGTCGGAATCTGCCGAGTGGACGGGATTTCGAGGTCCCCATCGCGACGGCGTGGTACCGGGCGTGCGAATCGACACCGATTGGTCCGCTTCCCCACCGTCCGAGCTCTGGCGCCGCCCGGTCGGGCCGGGGTGGTCGTCCTTTGCGGTACACGGCGAGCTCCTCTATACCCAGGAACAGCGCGGCGACTACGAAGTGGTCACCGCCTACAGTACGGCCACCGGCGAGCCGGTGTGGAGACACCAGGACGCGGCCCGGTTCTGGGAATCGAACGCCGGCGCCGGGCCGCGCGGGACACCGACATTGAGTAGCGGTCGGGTGTACACGCTGGGTGCCACCGGCATTCTGAACGCGCTGGATGCCGGGACCGGCACCGTTACATGGTCCCGCAACGCGGCCTCCGATACCGGGGCGACCCTGCCGGGCTGGGGCTTCTCCGGCTCGCCATTGGCGGTCGAGGACGTCGTCATCGTCGCCACTTCCGGAGCTCTGGCTGCCTATGACGCGGCCACCGGCGAGCCTCGCTGGACCGGCCCGGCCGGCCGCGAGGGCTACAGCTCGCCTCATCGCATGACAATCGACGGAATCGATCAGGTCATCCAATTGAGCGGCGACGGCGTGGCCGCGGTTCGCCCCGGCGACGGCGCACTGCTTTGGGAGCATCCGTGGGGCGGCTACCCCATCGTGCAGCCGGCTCTCACCGGTGACGGTGAACTACTGGCGAGCATCGATGCGAAGAGCGGCCTCCGCCGCCTCGCGCTGACACAAGACCCCGGCGGGTGGACGGTCGAAGAGCGCTGGACCTCGATCCGGCTCAAGCCCTACTTCAACGACTTTGTCGTTCACAAAGGCCACGCCTACGGCTTCGACGGCCGCATCCTCGCGGCGATCGACCTCGAAAACGGCGAGCGGCGGTGGAAGGGAGGGCGTTACGGCAACGGCCAGCTCCTACTGTTGCCCGACCAGGATCTGCTATTGGTGCTGTCTGAAAAGGGCGATTTGGCGCTCGTCGAAGCCAAACCCGACCGGTTCACCGAGCTGGCCCGCTTCCCCGCGATCGAAGGCAAGACCTGGAACCACCCCGTGCTGGTCGGCGACCTCCTACTCGTCCGCAACAGCCAGGAGATGGCGGCGTTCCGGCTGGCGTTGGATCGGGGCTGATTCAGGCCCAGGGCTCGCGCCTCCCCTGAACCCACTTCAAACCGGAAGACAGTCTAAAACGCTTTTTATCAGTGGCTTACAAAAACGGCGAGACGATTTTGGCAGGAGTCTCAGCCGCCAGCTCGCCTTGTTCGCAAGCAGCACTTCTTGTACTTCTTGCCGCTGCCGCAAGGGCAGGGCGAGTTGCGCCCGAATTTCACGCGGCCGCGCTTTCTTTCCCGCGCAAACGCGGCCATGCGAGTGTGAAGCGGCTGGTTGAAAACGCGAGAGAGCATCTCGTAGAGCTCGGGATGCTTGCGCCGCATCACACCAGGGCGCTCAAAGAAGTACTCGGCCGTGACGGCGAAGAACTCCGCTTCATTGGTCAGAGCGTAGGGATCGATGTCGGAGTTGCCGCCCTGGATCTCCTCCATCTTGCGTCGCACTAGCTCCATCCAGGGCCCGACGCTTCGGCGGTCGAGACCGACAAAGGGCAGGCCGTCGATGGTGCCATCCGACTTGTCCACTAGATGCGCGAACTCGTGGAGCCCGACGTTTCGTTTGTCGGCAGGGTTGCGAAACCCGTTGAGGAGGTCGGGCTTGACCAGAATCATCATCCGGTTCATCGCTCCCGTGCCCACCATGCCGAGAGTGTGATGCCGGTCGCCGTCGGCGAACGAGAAATCCTCGCTGAACCGTGAGGGATATATGAGGATCTCACTGATCTGGTCCCACTCCCACTCGGGGAAGCCCAAGATAGGAATGATCGCGCTCGCCGCGGCCAGCACGCGGGTCGTCTCGTCGACCTGGGTCTTGATCCCCGTGACCCGTTTCTCGCCAAGAAAGACCTGCAGCTCTCGCCGGAAGCGAAGCTGTTCGGCGGGCTCGAGCACGCGATAGAAGACGACCTCTTTCTGCAGCACCTCCTCCCACTCGGGAGGAAAGGGCTCGGAGAGAATCCGCCGCCGCCGCCTGAGCTTCCGGGTCAAGAGGTCGTAGAGGCCGTAGGCGAGGATCGCGGCGATTGGGAGGGTCAGCCACGGCGGCTTGCCGGCGGGGCGCAAGAGGATAGCCAAGACGGCCAGGACTAGAAAGGCAAGGGCGGAGAACGCCACAGCGGTTCGGACAGTGTGTCGCTCCCAGAGGGTGCCGAGGGCTCTGGGGGCGTTTAGAGATACCGGTGAGTCGACCATCGAGGGAATCGTAGCGTGAAGCCTTGGCTTCCAGGCGCCGGCGCGAAGGTTAGCGAAGAAGCGCGGCGACAAACACGCTGCGCTCGGATGCGTCCGTCCTCCCAGCAGATCCCAAGCTCTGCGAAAGGCCAACGGGAACTACTCGGAATCGGCCACTGAGTACATGCTGGTGGGCCCACTAGGGCGGCCCCGGCAAGGTCGGGCGCAGACGCTCCTATTCGGCCGCCACAGTACCGTCGTGCGGCGCGAATCAATGATGATCTACTGATGATCCCAACGCCCAGGGGGATTTATCTGGTCGGGACGGCGAGATTCGAACTCGCGACCCCCTGAACCCCATTCAGGGTCTTCATGGTTCCCAGGCGATTCGGCACGCCTTGACGATTCTCCAATAAACTCAATTTCCGCTTGTATTTACAGGCTCGTTGATGTACGCTCCAGAGCGCTGGAGGCACACCCACTACGCTCTACAGTGATGACCCTGTGATGACCCAAGAAGGCGAACGCGCTCCTCTGAAACCCTCTCAGAGAGCCACTGCTCGGGCGAAGCCAACCCGGCGGCATTTGACCAAGACCGCCGTGGACGCGGTCAAGCCCTCGCCGGAAGGCCGTCGGGACGTTCTGGTGTGGGACGCGGACAAGGGCAAGTCCAAAGGTGTCGCCGGCTTCGGCCTCCAGGTCAAGCCGTCCGGCCACAAGTCCTACGTATTCCAGTACCGCAACGCCCGCGGACAGGTTCGGCGCATGACCCTCGGCCGGCACGGGGATCTCACGGTCCAACAGGCGCGCCAGCTCGCGGCCGACGCGAAGCACAAGGTCCGGCAAGGTCTCGACCCTCTCGCGGAGCGACAGGAACGAAGACGGGCCGGGAGCGAGCCGCGGACCGTAGCCGAGCTTTGCGACGATTTCCTGGAGAACCACGCCAAACGGGTCAAGCGGTCATGGCGAGAGGATGAGCGCCGCTTGAAGATCGTGCGAGACAAGCTCGGGCGGATGCCGCTCGACCGAGTGACCAAGACTCGGGTACGGCATCTCGTCACCGAGATCGGGGGCGGGCTGCCCGGTGACAAGGGCGGAGCTCCCCCGCCGCCAGCCGGCAAAGAGTACCGCCCCTACGAGGCCAACCGGGTGTTGTTCCTCGTGCAGACGATGTTCAACTACGCGATCGACCACGGCTACCTACCCACCGACTTCCAGAACCCCGCGAAGTGGAAGGCGCGGGAGCGGTATCCCGAGAAACCTCGGACCCGCATCCTGCGCGACGACGAGAGGCCCCTGCTCCTTGAAGCGATCGAGAGTGAGCCGAACCCCTACCACCGGGCTCTGTTCAAGCTCCTACTCCTAACGGGCCTGCGCAAGGGCGAGTGGCTCGGTGCCAAGTGGGACGAACTGGACCTTCCGGCCCGCCGGCTGACCCTGCCACGGACCAAGAGCGGCAAAGAGCGCATCGTCCCGCTGTCGTCGGCAGCCGTCGAGATCCTGCGCTCCCTACCCCGCCACGTCGGCAACGACCACGTCTTCCCCGCCCAGGCCGTCGATCAGAAGACCGGCGGCGTACGGCTCAAACCTGGTAACCGGCCGATGAACGATCCCAAGAAGCAATGGCTGAGGGTGAGAACGCGGGCCGGATGCCCCGATTTGCGCGTCCACGATCTACGCCGCACCGCCTCGAACGTGATGCTCCGGAAGATCGGTAACCCCAAGGCCGTCCAAGAGGCGCTTGGACACGCCGACCTGCAAACCACCATGAGGCATTACGTCCTCGCTGAGGAGAAAGCCCAGCGCGAGGCCGCCGAGGCGCTTGCCGAGGAGGTCCTGAGCTGAATCGATAACCGGCCGAAGAACGGACCGCAGGGGAGAGCTACCTCCCCCACGGCCCTAAGGCCAGGCAAAGGAGCAACCCCAATGCCCGACCCTGTCAGTCAGTCTACCGAAGCTACCCCCGAAGACCGAGAGGCCGCCGAACAAATCCGCTCGGCGATCCAGCAAGCCGGAGAGGTCGTGCGGTTCGTCCGCGACAGCCTCTTGACCGAGGCCAGGCGTCACACCCCGAAGCCTACCGCCCTCGTCGACGGCGAGTGCGCGATCGCCGGCCACGAAGCACTGAGCGCCACCGAATGGATGCGCGGCCGCGTCCTCCTGCTCTGCGACCCCGACGGCTTCCTGGGAGAAGCCGCCGAGGGCCTCCGGCGTGAACGTGCCGCGGAGCCCCTCGAAGCCCTCGCCGAGTACATCCGCCAGCACCGCTCCGAGGTCGCGCGCCAACGGCAGCGGGCGCCGCGATCGTACGCTGGCTACATCACCGACCGGGCTTGATTCGCAGCCCGCGGGTGGCCAGGGTCGCGGCGTTCCCCGATCCCTCAAATGACCCGCAGCAAGCAATGCCTCTGGCACGCAAACGTATTACGTTTTGCCTGCCATTGGCCACGCCCACCTTGTCGTTCGGGCCGGGCTCCATAACCTGAACCCCGGCTCGGCGACTCGGTCTCGCACGCTGTCCACGTGCTCGGAGGCGACTCCGGAACCCCCTCCCAAGGTGCCGGAGGGGACGCCCCTCTCCGCTTCTTCTCCGGCCCGCCTCGAGCGCGCCGCGGCGCGCGAGCCCGAGCCCCACGGAGGCAGCCAGCCGACGCGGCGAGTCGGGCCTTGCCTGGGAACACAAACGCAATGCGGTTGTGGCACCCAGGCATTGCTTGCTACCGGCCAACGGTGCAGTCGCGGAATGGTAGATGGCATTCCGGCTATGAGGAGCAACCGGAGGACTTAGCAGCCTCCACCGCCTTCGGAAGCTCCCAGCCTGGTTTCTAGATCGACCTCCTCTACAATCGCCTCGACGACCTCAACAATCTCTCGGAAAGGGGCCTCGAAAAACTCCCTGTTCGGGTTCAGTCGGCAGTGGTCAAGCCTGCCGTGAATCCTCTTTTCGGCTTCGCGGCAGTTTGAGACAGGCCACTCGTGCATGACAAAAAGACGGTCGGGCACGCTAGAACCTCGCGACAGCTCCTGCGCTCTGGTCTCCGACGCGCGGCGTGTCAAACCGATCTTGAACACATCCTTCGGGTGCATCGCGGAACGCATCACGTAGATCACGCCAGGATCCTGACCGGCATTGACATCTTCTGTACCGGGCTCGGCGTGCCTCGCCGCAGTCATGAGTTCGCCCTTAGCGTCGGATTCCAACCACGTAAGGCGTTTGTGCACCCAGGTCCTCCCCTCCACCGGCTTGCCGTGCTTGTCGGCGCCTTCCTGGTCCGGCTCTAGCGCCTTCCAGTAGCCGCCAGTTTCGATCCGAAATTCCGGAGGCCGATACACAGTAACCGCGTTCTCCGGGCTCGGTTGTATCGCGGGTTGGAGACTGATGACCGTGCGATGGGCCTTTTTCTCCTCGGCTGGACAACTCTCCCTTATCTTCCTGAACGAAGGCCGACCTACGCGCCGGCCGTATTCGGTCCGTAGATGCTCCAGCTTCAGCGAATCTTCATTGGCCTGGAAATAGGAGGGGAGGAACAGTACTGTCGCGCAGACTTCGAAAAGCGTCTGCACTTCGTTTACGCTCGCGACGCCTTTTTCCAGGAGCATCTGCGCCTCAGGGACGATCGCCTCCCCACCGCGGTCGAACAATCCAGCAGGATCATCGCTGGCTACGTTGTACGAGTCGCCACAATCGTGGAAAAGGTAGCGGACCTGTCTAGTTCTATCCCGCAGATCGAATCGAGTAGCTGCTATTGCAGACCAGAATCGCGTGTTCTCGCGAAAGCTGACGGCCTCGCGTTGCCACCGAGGATCGGGGCTCAGATTTTCTTTCCCAGGCGCAGCCACTTCACGAGTTCGACGCTCCCGCATCCGGCTGGTCTCTTCCTCAAGATTGGCCTCTATTCCGCAACCCATTAGCACCGTCACTTCCTCCCCGAAGCGAATGAGCGAGACCGCGCCGACAGCAAAAGCTGCGCCCTGACCTTCACGGAAAACGAGGTTTTCCACTTCGTCTGTGTTGGTGAAGCTGTAGATTCGTCCGTCTTCGAGCAGGTCGACAGCATCGCCCACTTGGCGCTTCGGGCCTTCGGGCGATGTGACGAAGTCCAGAAAGGCCGTGAAGGAGAGGTCATGATCAGTCTCGGGGCGGAGCCTGAACACAGATAGTGGGTGTTCGTACTTGAAAAAAGCCTCAAGGACGTTGAATGAAATCGGCAAAGAGTGCGGACCATGCTGCCAAAAGCGGTGGTTGTATTCGAGGCCGAAGTACCGGAGGAGTTGGTCCGCCTCCAAGCCCGCGCCATTGTTCGCTTGGGCCAACGCCAACGCCTGTGTCTGGTGCCAAAGGCGTTTTATGACTTTCGGGGGAACCGAACCTGCCTTCTCGGCGATCTTCTTCTCCAGATATCTGAGTTGACTAGGCGATGGTAGGAGACGCGCCAAGGCACTCATCCGGCTGTCGTGGGTTTCCCCCATAGCCCTACGATTCTAGAGCCCCGACACAGAAGGGTCTTCAGATTTGTCGGCCCTCCAAGCAGGTCCCCAGCTCCCCGGAGCGCCGAACCCGCACCGGTCCGTGGAACGGTAGAATCGCGTAAGCGAGCAGAATGAAGGTCCGGGAAGTCATCAAGCTGATCGAGAAAGACGGCTGGTATCTCGTCACGACGCGGGGCAGCCACCGTCAATACAAGCACCCGATCAAGCCCGGCCGCGTCACCGTCGCCGGCAAGCCCAGCCACGATCTGGCACCAGGTACGCTCAACAGTGTGCTCAAACAGGCTAAACTCAAGAAGTGAGGCCCGACATGCACCGATTCCTCGTCGTCATCGAGAAAGCCAACGGGAACTACTCGGCCTACGCCCCGGACCTACCGGGATGCGTTGCTACCGGCGATACGCGAGATGAGGCCGAAGCGGCCATGCACGAGGCCCTCCAGCTCCACGTCGAGGGCTTGCTGGACGACGGGCAACCCGTTCCGGAGTCGGAATCGGTCGCCGAGTACATGCTGGTCGCCCACTAGGGCGAGACGCCATTCCTAGCCGCCAGATCGTTCGAATCTCGTGGCTGCGGGGCATGGATCCTTTTCGTGGCCCGTGGAGTCGCCGCCATGATCGCCGACCGCATCGACGCAGCTCTCGCCTCGGCGCGACGCGATCAAGAAACGACACGCGACCGTCGAGGTCCTAGAAGCCCTGCCGCTTTCTTACGAGTGGGTGTTCCAGATTCGGTTTGAAGCCCCGCGTGTTCTCGGTCGGCTGCATCGGCGGCATACTCTCCCCCCGCTGGTACGAGTTGAAGTCCGCAAATACTGACTCGAAATCGTCACGGTGTACCGCGACGCCGACCCGCAGTCCATCGTCCTCGGGCGTAATATGAACTTGCTCTTCTTCGGCCCTGTCGGTGCGGATCGCCCGAGTCGCGACAAGCTCAGCAATCGACCGCTCTGTGGCCGTGAAGCGAACCTTACCTTCGGCGAAGGAACGTCCGAAGGACACGCGGAGGTTGAAGATTGGATAGAGCAGGGAGCAAATAGACGCCGGCGAATTAAAGAAGTTCGTTGCTCCGTGGTACACCACGCCGCAGATGGCTCCGTCCTCCCGAAGCACTGGGCCACCGCTGAGGCCCCCGGGGACATCAACGTCGACGGAGAAACAAGGCCCTTCGCCGAAGCCTCTAGTGAATCGGTCCACAAAGATGTTCGTGACACTACCGCGGACTGCGAGGAGGCGCTGGCCGAACCCAGCCATAGCTAGGCCGCCGCCGCCATGATCAGTTGATAGCCCGCCCTCGGGGGTCGTCATGTCTGTGAAGCCGACGCAGTACACCATCTCACCGATTCGCGGCGGAGCGAAGGTGACCACCGGGACCATCCGGGGAAGAAACGCCGCGTGCTCGTCGCTCAGTATGTTCCCAACTAGAAGATCCGTCGGCCCCGACACCTCAAGGGACGAGCTGTCTTTCTCGTGGAGGTGCATACTACTGAGCGTCCTCACGTCCAAAGTAGGACGTCCTACCCGCGGATTCGGGCCTTGGCTCAAAATCACTAGCGGCGTGTGATGGAGATCGTTCCGGTTTCTTGCGGCCTCAATCCCCTTCCGCACGAATTCACGACTGTTTGGGTGGAACTTTCTGAGCGCGTGCCCGACATTGTGACGGGCCGTGACAACGTGGTTCAGCTTGCTAAAGCTGAATGCTGTCCCTACGGGAAAGAGCCGTCGCTCTCCGTTTGCAACCAGGAGGGGATAGACGAGTCGGCCCCAGTACGTATCCCAGGGAGAGAGTTCCCAGATATGCTCCGATTCCTGCGTCCCGTCGTTTTCTGGAGCTAGAGTAACTGGGTGTCGCTCGTCCTCTGACATGACGGATTTGAGGCTAGCATGGGGATACTCAGGTCTATGTCACCCATGGGAAGGGCCACGCAGCCAGTGACCAAGGCCCCGGAGACCGTTGCCGACAACGCAGTTAGTCGTCCGCCACGAGTGCCGTCGTGCGCCTATACGGCCGGTTCTTCGGGCCTAGAAAACGCGAAAACGAGCCCACAAACGCGGCGAATTAGTGATGACCCGCTGATGAGCCCGAGACCATTCAGATCCCGCGAGTTTCGCTCTAACTCTCTAACTTGTTGTTTCGAGGGGATTTATTTGGTCGGGACGGCGAGATTTGAACTCGCGACCCCCTGAACCCCATTCAGGTACGCTACCAGACTGCGCCACGTCCCGACCGCCGGAAACTCTAGCGCGAATCAGGTGCTGGAGTCGAGTTGCTTGAGGATCGCTCGCGCTTGGCGCAGCGCCTTCTGAATGCCCTTGCGGACGGCCGGGCTCATGGCGGCAGGCTCTGAAGGGGACGGCTTTGTTGCCGGCTTGGTCTTCTTTTTTGCAGGCTTACGCTTTTTGGGTGCCGGTTTGGCAGCCGCCGGTTTCGCCTCTTGCGGCTCGTCCGCCTGTTCCTCGCCATCCTCGGCTGGCTCGGGAACCGCAACGGGCTTTGATTTGGCCGGTTTCTTGGGCTTGGTCGCCGGCCCCAGCGGCGCCAGGGCCGAGAGATCTTCGCTGTCGAGCTTTTTCTTGGCTCCGGCGATGGTGTAGCCCTCGTCGTAGAGCAACTCTTTGATCCGCCGGATGATCTTGAGATCCTGCTCGCTGTAGACGCGCTGGCCCGACTTGCTCTTGGACGGGTCTACCACCGGGAACTCGGTCTCCCAGTAGCGCAGCACGTAGGGCTGGATGTCGAGGCGCTTGCACGCCTCCCCGATCTTGAAGTAGAGCTTTTTGGCCACGGATGGGTCGGATTACTCGGGCTGCCGCTTGGCCACGGCATCTTTGAGCCGCGGAGCGGGTCGGAAGCTCAAGCTCTTGTGCGCGGGGATGAAGATCTTCTCCCCATTGGAGGGATCGACGCCGACCCGCCCTTTGCGGTCGGCCACCTCGAAGACACCGAAATTCTGGATCTTGACCGGGCGCCCCTCGAGCAGGTTGACCTTCATGGTGTCGAAGATCTTGTTGACCACCGCGGCGGCTTCGCTCTTGGTGAGCCCGCCGTGGCGCTCGTAGACTCGCCGGGTGAGATCGGCACGGGTAATCCCCCCCTTCGCAGCGCGTTTGAGAGTTCCCATCGGTGCGGCTCCGTGTCGTATTTCGCCAGTTCAATCCTTCAAGTAATACTTGAAAGAATCTACCTGAAGTATACCGATCTAGAGGCGACTTTGGCAAGCGAAGGAGTTCACAGCGGCGCAGAAATCTCGGCCAGGGTTGACTCGACGCCCATTCCTGGAGGACGCTTCCCGCCGTGTCCGGATCGCCCTCACCACCCTCGCCCCCTTCGCCCGAAACCGCGATCATCCTGGCTAACGGTCTTCTCCGGGACGCCCACGCCAAGACCACCCACGCGCTGGTTCGCGGGCCCAGCCGATACCGGATCCTCGGAGTGGTCGATGAGACCTGCGCCGGCGAGGACGCGGGAAACCTGCTCGACGGCCGCCATCGAGCCATCCCGGTCTTCCCCACTGTTCCGGCGGCCCTCGACACCCTGAGCGATCCGGCCCCCTCTCACTGTGTGATCGGAGTGGCCACGGGAGGCGGCGTGCTCCCCGCGTCCTTGCGACAGAGCCTCCTGGAGGCCGCCGGCGCCGGGCTGACCCTGGTCAACGGGCTCCACCAGCGGCTGGCCGACGATCCCGAGATCGCGCGTGCCGCGGCCGCCGGCGGAGCGTGCCTCCTCGACATCCGGACGCCCAGGCCACTCTCGGAGCTCCAATTCTGGTCCGGCGAGGTCCTGTCGCTCGACACCCCGATCGTGCCGGTACTGGGAACCGATTGCGCGATCGGCAAACGGACGACCTGCTGGCTTGTTCGCTCAGCCCTCCAGGCCCGCGGGGTGGCCGCCGAACTGGTCCACACCGGCCAGACCGGCTGGCTCCAGGGCGCAAAGCACGGGTTTATTCTCGACGCCACCCTCAACGACTTTGTCACCGGCGAGCTCGAGAAGGCGATCCTGGCCTGCGCCCGCGCCGAGAATCCCGACTTGATCCTGATGGAAGGACAGTCCGCGCTACGCAACCCCTCGGGGCCGTGCGGCGCCGAGCTCATCGTTCCCACCGGCGCCAAGGGTGTGGTCCTGCAGCATGCCCCGGGGAGAAGCCGTTACATCGACGTCGAAACGCGTTCGATCCCGCTGGCGGACATCCGGGAGGAGATCGAGATGATCCGCCTGCTGGGGGCCGAAGTCTGGGCGCTGACGCTCCACACCGAGAACCTCGACGGCGAAGCGGCCGAGGAGACGCGAAAACGCCTCGAGGACGAGCTCGGGGTGCGGGTCGCCCTGCCGCTCGAGGGAGGGGCCGGCACGGTCGCCAGTGTGCTCTGCCGCCGTCTCGGTCTCGCAACCAGGAACGAGTAGCTCGGCGTGCGGATTCGGTTTTTTGACTCCTGGAGGGAGAGCGTGCCGTTGACCCGGCCGTACCGCATTGCCGGCCGGGAGTTCGACTCGGTCGAACTCCTCTTCCTGCGTATCGTGGACGACGAAGGCCATGTCGGCCTGGGCTCGGCCTCGCCGGCGGATTTTGTGACCGGGGAGACCCTCGCCGCCTGTGAGGGAGCCCTCGATCCCGATGGTCTTTCCGAGTTTCGGGGGTTGGATCCCCGGGACCAGCCGGCGTTGGGGCGTCTCGTGGGCCGTCTTCTGCGGCACGCGCCCGCCGCCCGCGCGGCGGTGGACATGGCCCTGCTCGATCTGTGGGGGCGCTGTCTCGACCGACCGTTGGTCGATCTTCTGGGTCGGGTGCACGACGGCCTGCCGACGTCGATCACGATTGGGATCAAGACAGGCGAGGCGGCCATCGAGGAGACCCTCGAGGAGGCAGCCGAGTATCTGGGCCGGGGCTTTCGCCGTCTCAAGGTCAAGCTCGGCGAGGATCTCGAAGAAGACCTGGAGCGACTGAACGCTCTTGGCGACCTGATCGCTCGGCGAGCACCCGATACGCGCGTCCGGGTGGACGCCAACCAGGGCTATCGAAGAGAAGACTTGACGCGGCTTCTCGCGGCGGCCGAAGCGCTCGATCTGGAGCTCATCGAGCAGCCGGTCCCGGTGGAGCACGAGCGGGAATTGGCCGGGGTGTCCGCCGAGCAGCGGCGCACGCTGGCGGCCGACGAGAGCCTGGTGGGAACCGACGACGCGCTCCGGCTGGCGAGCTCCAGTGCCCCGTTCGGCATCTTCAACGTCAAATTGATGAAGTGCGGCGGGATCACCCCGGCGCTGGCGATCTCGACAGTCGCCGAGGACGCGGGACGGGAGCTCATGTGGGGCTGCATGGACGAAAGCGTGGCCAGCATTGCCGCTGCCCTGCACGTCGCGTACGCCTGCGGGCCTACGCGGTACCTGGATCTCGACGGCAGCTTTGACCTGGCCCGCGATCCGGCGGTCGGCGGGTTTGTGCTGCGGGACGGCAGCCTCTATCTCACCGACGAGCCGGGGTTGGGGGTCACGCTTCGAGCCGGATCGACTGGACGTCTCTGATGCGCCGTCGCTGGACACCCTACTCGGCCGCCAGAGACGGCGGCCGCTTCAAATTTTTCCTCGCCTCAGGCGCCAACCCCTGAAGCGGCTGGCGCCCTGCCAGCCGTCTTGCGCTTGCTCGGCCGCCAGAGACGGCAGGCGCTTC
Source organism: Candidatus Multivoradales bacterium (assembly GCA_965224065.1). GTDB lineage: Bacteria > Acidobacteriota > Thermoanaerobaculia > Multivoradales > JAHEKO01 > JAOTZA01. The sequence goes on along the minus strand of CBDCYF010000005.1, from coordinate 493,444 downwards.
AATGGGTTCTTACTTCAGCCGCAGGTCGCGGACGATTCGCAGAACCCGGTCTTCCCCGAGCCGCCCCGGGCGGACCGTCGCCCAGGTGGGGTTGGCCGAGGCGTCCCTCCCCCGCTCACCGAGGCGTGGATCGCCCTCGAAGTGAAGGTTGAAGCTCTGTCTCGGGATGGCCGATGCCCACACTCGGTAGTGGACGTGCGCCGGGGGGCCGCCGGTCGCGTAGTGAGCCGGCTTGACGCTCTCGAAGCGATAGCGGCCTTTTTCGTCCGTCAGCATGAGGCCGCACAACCGGGCGTCTCCCTCGTCCATTCCGCCCGGTGAGTAGTACCCCTCGTCATCGGTATGAAAGACAAACACGGTGGCGCCGGGAACCGGGGTCGCCCCATCTGCGGCCAGCACGCGCCCCTCGACGATCATCCGCTGGCCGGGCTCGTCGGGTCCGGCAATTGTTATCGACCAGTCGACCGCCTCCTGCCCGCGGCAATCTCCTCGGTTTTGTGCGTTCGCAGCCACGCACAGGGCAAGAGCCAAGATCAGGACGGCAGCAAGGGGCTTGGTTTCGCGTCGCATGGCCGATGACAAATATACGTGGCGCGGCGCGGAGGGTTGCGGCCGGTACGCGACGGCGGCCGCGCCCTGGTATTCTCACCGGGCTCTATGACGACCCCTGGGGAGCGGCTGCTCGAAACCATCCGGACCTCGATCGTCGGCGACGATCACACCATCGACGGCCCGTTTGGTCCGCGCCGGGTGACCTACGCCGACTACACGGCGTCGGGGCGCGCACTGGGGTTTATCGAGGATTTCATTCGCCACGAGGTTCTGCCGCTCTACGCCAATACGCATACCGAGACCTCCGGCACCGGGCTGCAGACCACGCGTTTCCGGGAGGACGCCCGACGGATCATCAAGGAATGCGTCGGCGGTGGCGACGACGACGTGGTTATCTTCTGTGGCTCGGGAGCTACCGGGGCGATCCACCGGTTGATCGAGATCCTCAATTTGAGCATTCCGCGGGAGCTCGACGACCGCTACGATCTGCGGAGCGGGATCCCGGTCGAAGAGCGACCGGTGGTCTTGATCGGCCCCTACGAGCACCATTCGAACGAGCTGCCATGGCGCGAGTCGATCGCCGACGTCGTGGTGATCGACGAAGACTCCGACGGCAGGATCGATCTCGAGCAGCTCGAGCAGGAGCTCGCCCGTTACCGCCACCGTCCGCTGCTCATCGGCAGCTTCTCCGCAGCCTCCAACGTCACCGGGATCGAGAGCAACACCGGTTCCATCACCCAGCTTCTCCATCGGTACGGCGCGCTGGCCTTTTGGGACTACGCGGCAGCGGCTCCCTACCTCGAGATCGACATGAACCCTTCCGGAGAAGAAGAGGGTCCCGACCATCTGTCCGCCTTGGACGCGATCTTCCTTTCGCCCCACAAGCTGGTCGGCGGCCCGGGCACCCCGGGCGTGCTGGTGGTCAAACGCGAGCTGCTCCAGAACCGCGTGCCGTCGGTCCCCGGTGGCGGAACCGTCAGTTACGTCGGCCCGCTCGAGCACCGCTACCTGGAGGATCCGATCCACCGCGAGGAGGGCGGCACCCCGGCGATCATCGAGTCGATTCGCGCCGGGCTGGTGTTTCAGCTCAAACGGGCGGTCGGCGCGCGGGCGATTCAGGAGCTTGAAGAGCGTTTTATCCAAAACGCCATCGAATCCTGGGACGCAAACCCGAACATCCGCCTCCTCGGCAGCAAAACGGCTCCCCGGCTCTCGATCGTCTCGTTTCTCATTCGCCACGGCGACGGGTATCTGCACCACAACTTTGTGGTGGCGCTGCTCAACGATCTTTTTGGCATTCAGACTCGCGGTGGGTGCTCGTGCGCCGGCCCTTACGGCCACCGTCTTCTGGGCATCGATCTTCCGACGTCGCACGAGTTCGAATGCGGGATCCTCAAGGGGCACGAAGGCATCAAGCCCGGGTGGGTGCGGATCAACTTCAACTACTTCATCGCCGAAGAAATGTTCGACTTCCTGCTGCGAGCGGTTCACCTCGTGGCCGAGAAGGGCTGGCGTCTGCTGCCCCAGTACCGCATGGACCCGCAGACCGGGATCTGGAGCCACACCAGCCGTCGGCGGGCTTCGACCGCCAGCCTCGATGAAGTCTCCTATGCGGATGGGACGATGAAGTACGCCTCGCGACACGTGACGGAGTCGTCGGCGGCCCTCGCGGAGTACCTCACCGAGGCCGAGGCGATCCTCGACCAGGCCGCGGGCGACCGGGCGACCGAACGGCCCTCACCCGAGGATCTTGCGGCCGAGTTCGAGCATCTGCGCTGGTTTCCTCTGCCGAGTGAGATCTGGGCCGAGCTCCACGGCGAGACCCATACCCCTCCCGCCTCGGATCTGCTCCACGTCCGGTAAGACGATTGGCTGCCAGTGCAGGCCGGCAGCCGGCCTGAAGCGGCTGGCGACTCTGCCAGCCGTGATCCGACTTTCCACCAACGATCGGCCGGCAGGGGCGCCGGCCGCTTCAGGTCTGTGGACGGTACTCACCCCCGGTCAGGAGGCCCGCAGCTCGGCGAGGACCTCTTCGGGGTCGCGCCCCGCCCGCCCGACCAGATAACAGGCGATGGGCGCCGCGACGCGCTCCGAACCGTGTGCGGCGTCCCCAGCCAAGGCCAACAGCGCCTCGGTTGCGGCCGCGTCCGGCGCCGGTTGCCCGAGCCGTTCCGCAAACTGGCGGATCCACTCCTCCGCCGACGGTTTCCGGGTTTCGTGTTGACTCATTTCACCTCCGCTGATCGAAGCTCTCCGGACAACGAGAGGATGCTCCGCGTGGGAGCTCCCTGTCAAGGCTGCTGGTTGATCAACAAATCCAGCAGATCCGAAGTAGTGATGATCCCAATGACCTTCTTTGCGTCCGTCACCAGAAGACGATGCACGTGGCCGTCGAGCATGGATCGTGCGACCTCGCGTACGGGGACGCCGCCGTCGACCGCAAGAACAATCGGCGTCATAACGTCGGCCACCTGCAGGCTGTCGTCCGCGAAATGCAGATCTCCCAGGTCTTCTTGGCTAACGACCTCCTCCCAGCGGCTGTTGTAGAAAGCATGATCTCGAGCACCCAAGCCACTGCCACCCTCGGACGTCGAGCGTGCGATGTCGGTCATCGAAAGCACGCCGACCAGCTCACCGCGACTGTCCTCGACGGGAGCCCCGCTGATCTCGTGGTCAACCAGGAACGTCGCCGCCTCGCGAACGGTCATGGCGGTCGTGAGCACCTGGATACCGGTGCTCATGACGTCTCGAGCGGTGAGTTGTTTCATCTCGGCCTCCTGTAGTGAGGGCCCGCCGCCGGGCTCGGTCGGTTGGTCCATTGATACACGGCTTATCGGCGCCCCGATACCGCCCCGGGGGCGGCCCGGCACCCACCCACGCGGGTGGCGCGCAGGAGAAGGTCTGGTGCTCGAATTCCGTTGAACACATCGGCAGCGGATCGAAACGCAGTCGCAATCCGTTCCGGGGCACGCGTGACGGGAACATCCCAGCCTTTCATCACGGTCGACGGCAACGAGGCAGCGGCCTCGGTGGCCTACCGGACCAGCGAGGTGATCGCGATTTATCCGATCACCCCAGCTTCTCCGATGGGAGAGCTCGCCGACGCCTGGGCCGCGAGCGGTCGCACCAACATCTGGGGGGACGTGCCGACAGTCGTCGAGATGCAGTCCGAGGGTGGGGCGGCCGGCGCGATTCATGGGGCCCTTCAGGCCGGCTCGCTCGCCACGACGTTTACCGCATCGCAAGGTCTATTGCTGATGCTCCCAAACCTGTACAAGATCGCCGGCGAGCTCACTCCTTCGGTGATCCATGTTGCGGCGCGGACTCTGGCGACACATGCATTGTCGATCTTTGGAGACCACTCGGACGTAATGGCGGCGCGCCAGACCGGTTACGCCTTGCTGGCCGCCGGATCCGTTCAGGAAGCGCACGACTTCGCCGCCATCAGCCACGCCTCGACGCTCGAGAGCCGCATCCCGTTCTTGCATTTCTTTGACGGCTTTCGCACCTCCCACGAGATCGCCAAGATCGAGCCGTTGAGCGACGAATTGCTCGCGGAGCTGGTGAGCCACGAAGCCGTTCTCAGCCATCGCGAGAGATCTCTGACCCCCGATCGGCCGGTTCTGCGAGGCACCGCCCAGAACCCGGACACCTTCTTTCAGGCGCGTGAGGCGGCAGAGAGCTTCTATCGCGAATGTTCCGGCGTTGTGGCCGGGAAGATGCGGGAGCTCAAAAAGCTCACCGGGCGTCGATACCGGCTATTCGACTACCACGGGCACCCTGAGGCCGAGCGCGTGGTGGTGATGATGGGCTCGGGCGCCGAGGCGGTTCACGAGAGCGTGGACGAGATGGTCGAGCGCGGCGAGCCGGTCGGCGTGATCAAAGTACGCCTCTTTCGTCCCTTCTCCATCGAGGCCTTCGCCGCCGCCCTACCCCGGTCGGTGACGAGTCTCGCTGTGCTCGACCGGACCAAGGAGCCCGGCGCCCCCGGCGATCCCCTCCACCTCGACGTCGTTACGGCTCTGGCGCAGATGCAAGCGTCGGACATCGGCCCGCCGGACCGGCGGGTTCGCGTCATCGCCGGCCGCTACGGCTTGTCTTCGAAGGAGTTCGACCCGGCCTGTGTGACGAGCGTTTTTCGCGAGCTCGCCGCCGCTCAGCCCCGCAACCGGTTCACGGTCGGCATCGTCGACGACGTCCTGGGCGGCTCGCTGGAAGTGGACCGCTCCGAGGTCCGAGCACCTGTCCTACCCGAGCGCTATGGCGCGGTCTTTTACGGCCTGGGCTCGGACGGCACGGTCAGCGCCAACAAAAACTCGATCAAGATCATCGGCGAAGCCACCGATCACGCAGTACAAGGCTACTTCGTGTACGACTCGAAGAAAGCCGGCGCGGTAACGGTCTCCCATCTTCGTTTCGGCCCCGGGCCGATCCGCTCGACTTATCTGGTTCGACAGGCGAATTTTGTCGGTTGCCACCAGTTCCAGTTTGTCGAGCGTGTGGACGTGATCGAGCGCGCCGCGCCGGGGGCCACGGTCCTCCTGAACTCGCAGTTCAGCCCCCAGGAAGTATGGGACCACCTCCCGCGGGAGGTGCAGGAGGGCATGATCCGGAAGCGGATCGAGTTGTGGGCCATCGATGCGTACAAGGTCGCGCGCGAGGCCGGTGTGGGGCCGCGTATCAACACCGTCATGCAGACCTGCTTCTTTTCGCTCGCCGGGATCCTCCCGACGGATGAAGCGGTGCGGCGGATCAAAGAAGCGATCAAAAAGACCTACGGCAAGCGCGGGCCGCTGCTGGTGGAACGGAACTTCGCCGCCGTGGACGCCGCGCTGGGGGGACTCTCGCAAGTGGAGATCCCCAGCAGCGCAACCGCCGAGCGATTCCTGCCGCCGGTCGTCCCGAGCGAGGCACCCGAGTTTGTTCAACGGGTTACCGCCATTCTGCTTTCCGGCAAGGGAGACCACTTGCCGGTGAGCGCATTTCCGGTCGATGGCACCTGGCCCACCGGCACGTCCCAGTGGGAAAAGAGAGCGATCGCGAAAGAAGTGCCGCTCTGGGAGCCGGAAATTTGCATCCAATGCAACCAATGCGCGTTCGTCTGCCCACACGCCGCGATCCGCTCCAAGGCCTATGAGCCCGCGGCGTTTGACGGGCTGGAGAAAAGCCGGCGGGATCGTCTCCCGTCGACCGATTACCGCGCCAAAGACCTCTCCGGTCTTCTCTATTCCCTTCAAGTAGCCCCCGAGGACTGTACGGGCTGCCGGCTATGTGTGGAGATCTGCCCCGCCAAGGACAAGGCCCACCCCCGTCGAAAAGCCATCAACATGTCTCCCTTGGACCCGGTTCGCGACCGCGAGATCGAGCGCTACGAGATCTTTCTCTCGCTCCCGGAGATCGATCCGGATCAACTGCAGCGTCTCGACGCCAAGAGCTCACAGTTTCTCCGGCCCCTGTTCGAATACTCCGGGGCGTGCGCCGGCTGTGGCGAGACGCCTTACATCAAGCTCCTGACCCAACTTTTTGGCGACCGGCTGCTGATCGCCAATGCCACCGGGTGCTCCTCTATCTACGGCGGCAACCTGCCGACGACTCCCTACACTACTGACGCCGAGGGGCGTGGACCGGCGTGGTCCAATTCTCTCTTCGAAGACAACGCGGAGTTCGGGCTCGGATTCCGGTTGGCGATCGATCAGCAGCGGCGGCAGGCATCTCGACTTCTGCACGCCGTCGCGCCTCGTCTCCAAAACGGGAGCTCGGGCGCCGACTTGGCGGCGGGCATCCTCGGCGCCGACCAGAGCACGCCAGGGAGCATCGGGATCCAGCGAACGCGGATCGCCGAGCTGCGTCGCCGGTTGGGACAGTTGGACGGCGAGCCGGCTCAACGCCTCGGCGCGCTGGCGGACCATCTGGTCGACAAGAGCGTGTGGTTGGTGGGTGGTGACGGTTGGGCATACGACATCGGCTATGGAGGGCTGGACCACGTGCTGTCGATGCGCCATAACGTCAATGTCCTGGTCCTGGACACCGAGGTCTACTCCAACACCGGCGGCCAGCAATCCAAGGCCACCCCGCTGGGCGCGGCGGCCAAGTTTGCGGTCTTGGGCAAGGAGGTCCCCAAAAAGGACCTCGGCCTCGAAGCGATGAGCTACGGTCACGTCTATGTCGCACAGGTGGCCTTTGGCGCCAAGATGAACCATACCGTCGAGGCACTGCGCGAAGCCGAGGCCTACGACGGCCCGTCGCTGATCATCGCGTACAGCCCGTGTATCGCTCACGGCTACGATCTGTCCTTCAACGTCGAACAGCAGAAGAAGTTGGTGGCGGCTGGTCTGTGGCCGCTCTACCGATTCGACCCCCGGCGCGGGGCTTCCGGCCAGCCACCGCTCAAGCTGGACTCTCCACCGCCGCGAGCACCGGTATCGGACTTCACGGCAGGCGAGACCCGGTTTCGGATGGTCGAAAAGCTTGACCGGCAGCGGTTCCGGCGCTTGATGGCCGAGGCCCAAAGAGCCGCAGAGCAGAAATACGCGATCTACAGTCAGTTGGCGGGAATCACCACGACCGTGACGAGCAAGTAGGAGGGAGCTCTGTGATGAATCTATCGACCCGTTACCTCGGACTCGATCTCCCTCACCCCTTTATGCCGGGCGCCTCCCCCATGGTCGACGATCTGGACACCGTCCGGCGGCTCGAAGACGCCGGCGCGGCCGCCATCGTCATGCACTCACTCTTTGAGGAGCAGATCGAGCGGGAGCAGCTCGGTGTCCTGTCGGCTCTAGAGACGCCCCAGAACAGCTTCTCCGAGGCGGGCAGCTTCTTGCCCGAGGTCGATGAGTTTGCGCTCGGACCGGAGGAATACCTGGAACAGCTCCGGCTGGTGCGGGAAGCAGTGAGCGTCCCTGTCATCGGGTCGCTCAACGGCACGGACGCGGGCCGATGGCTCGACTACGCCGGGGCCATTGAGAGCGCCGGAGCGGACGCCCTCGAGCTCAACATCTACCACGTCGCGACCGATCCGGCAGCCACCTCCGAGCTGCTGGAGCGGCAGGTTCTTCGGATGGTCGAAGAGGTGCGGAGTCGGATCTCGATTCCAGTGGCCGTCAAGCTCTCGCCCTTCTACACTGCTTTGGCTCATTTCGCTCGCCGTCTCGACCAGGCAGGAGCCGCGGGACTGGTCCTCTTCAACCGCTTCTATCAACCCGACGTCGACCTCGACGAGATTGACGTCGACCGGCGCCTGGTGTTGTCTGACCCCACGGAGCTGCCGCTGCGCCTGCGCTGGCTGGCCGTCTTGCACGGACGGATCGACGGGTCGCTAGCGGTGACCGGCGGTGTTCACCGGGGCGCGGACGCGATCAAGGCCGTGCTGTGCGGCGCCGACGCCGTGCAGATGGTCAGCGCCCTCCTCAAGTGGGGCCCCGAGCACCTCGACCAGGTGCGGCGCGAGCTCGAGCAATGGCTGCAAGAGCACGAGTACGAATCGCTGCAGGAGCTGCGTGGAGCGTTGAGCCTCGAACGGTGTCCCGACCCGGCGGCCTTCGAGCGGGCCAACTACATGCAAATGTTGCAGAGCCTCGGGGGCCTCGGGTTCTAATCTGACCTTCTTACCGGCTTCGTAGTAGATTTTCGGTGAGAAGGTCAGGCTAACCCTTTCTGCGGATCACCAGACGGATCGGCACCCCCGGCAGTCCGAGCTCGGAGCGGAAGAAATTTTCCAGATACCGACGGTATGTCGAGCTGCGGTCCAGCAGCCGGTTGGCAAACAACATGAGGGTCGGCGGAGCGGTTTTGACCTGGGTGGCGTAGTAGACCTTCCAGGGCTTGCCGCCGTGAGTCGGCGCATGGTGGCGCGCCAGGGCCCGCTCGACCAGCCGATTGAGCTCGGCGGTCTCGAGTCGCGTGCGGAAACCGGCCAGCGCCCGCTCGACGGCGGGGAAGATCTTCTCGATCCCGCGGCCGGTTCGGGCCGAGATGTTGACCCGCTCGGGTGAGAACAGCAGCTCATCGAGCCGCGGCCAGGAATCGTCCAGCTTCCGGCGCCGGTCGTCGTCCAGCAGATCCCATTTGTTCACCAGCACCACCACCGCGCGATGGAGCTCCCGGACCAGTCCGCCGATGGCCGAATCACCGGCCGTCACCCCGGCGGCAGCGTCTACGACCAGGAGCGCGCAATGGGCCCGCTCGATCTGGCGACGTGCCAGCAAGATGGCCAGCTCCTCGGCGGCGCCGGAAGCGCGGCTGCGACGCCGGATCCCAGCGGTGTCCACCAGCCGGTAGATCCGACGGTCGTCCCCCTCACCGCGCTCGACGAGGGAATCGATTGGATCTCGTGTGGTACCCGCGACTTCCGAGACCAGGGCCCGCTGCGAGCCGAGGATCCGGTTGAGAATCGAGGACTTCCCCACGTTGGGCCGTCCCACGATCGCCAGACGCGACTCGCCTTCCGCCTCCTCGTATTCGGCCCGCGGCGGTAGCATCCCGGTCATCAGACCGTATAGCCGGTCGAGCCCGGCGCCGTGCTCCGCCGAGACCAGCGCGGCATGTTCGATGCCGAGCCCGAAGAACTCGCCAAAGCTCTCTTGAGCGGCCCTCGTGTCGCTCTTGTTGACCACCAGGATCGTCGGTTTGCCGGCGCGCCGCAGCCGGGACCAGATTTCCTCGTCGGCCGGGACGAGGCCCGATTTGCCATCCACGACGAATAGCAGCAGGTCGCTCTCCTCGACCGCCAGAAACACCTGATCGTTGAGACCCAACTCGTCCTCACCCAGCAACAACCCACCGGTGTCGATGAGCTGAATCTCCCCTTCGCCGCCGGCTGTGTCACCGAGGCGGGCGGTGCCCACCACCCGATCCCGGGTCACCCCCGGCTGGTCGTGAACGATCGACCGACGGTGGCCGACGAGCCGGTTGAACAGGGTGGACTTCCCCACGTTGGGCCGCCCGACAATGGCGACCGTGGGTGTGGCCGTGCTCATCGGCTACCGGTAGCTCCCGGTTCCCGCTCTACTCCTGGATCGTCCGGTAGAGGACCCGCCACGAGCCACCGTCCTCGCGCTTGAGCTGGTATTTGACCCGATTGGTCTGCCCCGCCTCCCGGCCGAGCGACCGGTCCGTCCCGGTGGCGAATCGTTCGACGTCCCAGGACTCCACCGTGGTGACAAACGCGTTCGAGTTGTTCCAGATCTGTGCGTCCTCCACCGTCACCTGATGAAAGACCGGCCTGAGAACGCTGCCCCGCGAGGCCAGTTCTTCGATCAACTGGTTGACCCGCGCCACCTCTTTTGGAGCCGCCCATTTCTCGATGAGCAGCGCGTTTTGCTCGGAATAGGCGCGCGCCAGAACGGGCAGGTACTCGGCCAGAAGCTCTTCGATCTCCCCGCGGTCGGCGGCCTGCTGTTCAGGCGACCGCGCGCACGCGAGAACGGGCAACAGGCAAGCGAGCACCACCGCGTATCGCATCTCGTGGAGTCTACCGAACACGGCGGCTCCTTCTCCGGCCAGAGCGGCCTGGACGACCGGACCTATCGGAACGACTGGAACGGGGGCGACCGCGCCGTCCCCGCTCGCCGTGGGGCCGCTCCGGCGGCTCGGGCATGCCCTCGACCTTGAGATCGATCTGCCGGCGGTGGATGTCCACGGCGACGAGCACGACCTGCACCTCGTCCGCGAGGCGAAACGAGCGCCCGGAGCGCCTGCCGAAAAGACCGTGGCGCTCCGCCTCGTAGTCGTAGAAGTCGTCGGTCAGGGATTCGATCGCCACCAGGCCGTCGGCGTAGAAATCGACCAGGCGCACAAACAACCCATAATCCTTGACGCCGGTGACGCGTCCGGTAAAGGTCTCGCCCTCGCGCCCCGCCAGGAGCCGGAGAATCTTCCACTGCAAGACCAGTCGCTCCGCCCGCTCCGCCCTTCGCTCGGTCGAGCTGGTGTGCTCGCCGATCGCCGGCAGCCGCTGGGGCAAGAGGGTCCGCACGTCTTCTTCGACCCCGCGACCGCGCAGAAGGTTCCTGAGCTGGCGGTGCACCAGCAGGTCCGGATAGCGCCGAATGGGAGACGTAAAGTGGGTGTAGTGCTCGTTGCCCAGGGCGTAGTGGCCGAGGCTCTCGGGGAGATAGCGTGCGCGTTGCATCGAATGGAGCACCAGGGTGGCGACAAACGGCTCCTCCGGGGTGCCCTCAACCCTGGCCAACAACGACTGGAGCGCTCGCGGAGGAACGCAGGCGCTCCCCTCTGGGGCCCCCTTCTCCACCTTTAGATCCAGCCCGAGAGGGCGCAGCAGCTCGGCCAGCTCGACGAGTCTCTGCCGGTCAGGCTCTTCGTGCACTCGATAGATCGCGCCGATCTCTTGCCCGTACAGCTCCGTCGCCACCGCTTCGTTGGCCACGATCATGAACTCTTCGATGATCCGGTGGGCGATCGTGCGCTCGCCCGGCCGGATGCCGATCATCACCCCGTCGGTATCGAGAATCACGTCGCCTTCGGGGAGATCGAAATCGATCGAGCCCCGCTGCTGGCGCACGGCGAGGCGTTTCGCCATCAGTTCGCGCGCGCGGCCGAGAAGATCCAGTACTTCGCCACCATAGACCGCCCGATCGTCCTCGGCAGGCTCCTCCAGGAGGCGACGTACTTCTTCGTAGGTCAGACGGCGGTGGCTGCGGATGACGCCTTCGGCAAAGCGCCGTTTGCGCACCCGGCCCTTCCGGTCGATGTCCAGAAAGGCCGACAGCACCAGCCGCGGGACTTCGGGGCGCAGCGAGCAGAGGCCGTTCGAGAGCCGTTCGGGGAGCATCGGCACCGCCCGCTCGGGAAAGTAGACGCTGGTTCCTCGCCGGTAGGCCTCGAGGTCGAGCAGGCTGCCCTCGGCGACATAGTGACTGACGTCGGCGATATGAACCCCCAGCCGGAAGCCGCCCGCCGGCAACCGCTCGACGCTGATCGCGTCGTCAAAGTCCCGGGCCGTCTCGCCGTCGATGGTGACCGTCACCAACTCGCGCAGATCCTCGCGACCCGACCAATCCCTCTCGTCGGGGTCCTGCGGCAGCTGCTTTGCCGCCCGCAGGACGTCCGGAGGAAAGTCCTCGGGGATCTCGAAATGACGCACGGCCACCCTCGTGTCCACTCCCGGCTCGCTCAGCCGGCCGAGAATCTCCTCGACTCGGCCCCGAGCGCGGGAGGAGAGACTTCCCGGCGTCTCTTCGAGGGCGGCGACCACATAGCGCCCTTCCAGCTTGCGCGCCGTCTCGTCGAGCTCGATCTCGAGCTTGATCCGGGGGTCGAACGGCAACAACCGGCAGAAGCCACGGTCGCAGGCCACCCGCCCCACGATCCGCTCGCGCCGGCCCAGAATTCGGGCCACCACGGCCTCCGGAAGATGGTGGGCTGGCCGTCCGCGCCGCGAGCGCTGCCGCCGCCGCGGTTCGACGAGAACCGAGTCGCCGTCCCGGGCGCCCTTCAAGTGGCGATGGGCCACAAAATAGCCCGGCTCACCGCGCTCGCCGGTGCGGATCAAGGCGTCTCCCCCGGTCATCGCCTGGAGCCTTCCGGCGATCCAAGGGGTATGCCGCACGGCGATCCAGCGTCGGTTGTGCTCGACCGCCTCGCCGCTCTGTGCGAGCGTCTCCAGCGCGCCGTCGATGTCGCTATTGCTATCGCCATTGCCATCGTCATCGCTATCACCGTCGAGGCTCGCCACAAGCTGCCGCCGGGTCAACCCCTTCCGCCCGGCACGGGTCAGGCGCTTTCGGAGCTGCTCGGCAAGGAGCAACTCACCACCCGGTCTTTGAGTCGGCACGCTTTTGTCTCGTTCAGTGGTCAGACCGGATCGCGGTCGCTGGTCCGGTCGGTTGGGGGGTGTTGACTTCCAAGGAGGACTGCTAGAATCCGCTCGCCGCGAAAGTGGCGGAATTGGTAGACGCGCAAGGTTCAGGACCTTGTGGTAGCAATACCGTGGGGGTTCGAGTCCCCCCTTTCGCACCATCTTACCCTCGTATCCTCTCGTATCCCCGCCGTATCCCCGGGCTCGTTTTGGGCCGCTCCGGGCCGCGCTCCAGGCCGTTGGTGCCGCTCGGCCCATACCGGGCTCTCCGGCGGTTTTCTCTTGTTCCGGGTTCGAGCTTGTGACATTCTTCACGAGCTCTCGGAAGAGACCCCTTCTCAACCCGCGATGCCAGCCGATCACTATCCCGTCCTGCTCGCCCTGGGTGTGGCGCTGGCCCTGGGGGGCGTCATCCTGGTCCTTTCCAAGCTGGCCAACCGGCTGCTCCGCGGGGGTTTCGGTGGCCGGGTTCAATTGACGCCCTACGAGTCGGGACAGCCGCTGCTCGACCGCTCGCGCAAGCGGATCTCGATCCTCTTTTTTCTGATCGCCATCGATTTCGTGGTCTTTGACGTCGAGGCGGCCTTTCTCTATCCGTGGGTGCTGGTGATCCGCGACGGCGGCTGGCCGCTGTTCTGGGCCGTCATGGTGTTCGTCGCACTGATCCTGGTCGGCTACGCCTACATCTGGCGCAAGGGTGGGCTGGATCTGCCGGTTCGACCCGCCAAAGCGAGGCACCGGCCTTGAAACCGTCCGAGGCGTTGCCGGCGGAGGCCTGCGAGGCAATCGAAGCACTCCGGCCCCGCTACCCCACCAGCGAGGCCCTGTTGCTGCCGGCGCTCCACATCGCCCAGCGCCAAAACGGCGGCTGGCTGCCCGACGCCGCCATCGCGGCCGTCGCGGAGCTACTGGAGCTGGCGCCCGCCAAGGTCTATGGGGTGGTCACCTTCTACGATCTCTTCCATCAGCACCCGGTGGGACACCATCGAGTCCGCATCTGCACCAACCTCTCCTGCGCGCTGCGGGGCGCCAACGAGATCCTCGGCGCGATCGGAGACAAGCTCGGGGTCGGCGAGGACGAAGTGACTCCCGACGGGCGTTTTTCCTACACCCACTTCGAGTGCCTGGGGGCCTGCGAGCAGGCCCCGATGATGATGGTGGGCGACCGCTATCACGGCAACCTGACCCCCGAGACCGCCGCGTCGGTGCTCGAGGGTCTGGACGCCGACAAAGAGAACGATCTGGAGACCACCGGTCCATGAGCTTCGAGCCCGTTCTGTTGCGCAACGTGACGGCGCCCGGTGAGGCCTCGCCGCCACCCCTTGACCACGCGGAGTATCTCCAGGGAGGCGGCTACGAAGGGCTCGCCAAGACGCTGTCGATGGAGCCCGGTGAGGTGATCGAGACCGTCAAGACCTCCGGGCTGCGCGGCCGCGGCGGCGCGGGTTTCCCGGCGGGCGTCAAGTGGGGCTTTATCCCGCAGGACACCGACAAGCCCAAATATCTGGTCTGCAACGCCGACGAGTCCGAGCCCGGCACCTTCAAGGACCGGGTCCTGATCGAAACCGACCCGCATCAACTGATCGAGGGATGCGCGATCTGCTGCTACGCCGTCGGCGCCAACGTCTGCTACATCTACATCCGCGGCGAATACGTGGAGCCGGCGGACATTCTGGAGGCGGCGATCGCCGAGGCCTACGAGAAGGGAGTCCTCGGCGAATCGGTCCTGGGCAAGGGATTCAAGCTCGACATGTATGTCCACCGCGGGGCGGGCGCCTACATCTGCGGCGAGGAGACCGGGATGCTCGAGTCGCTCGAAGGCAAGCGCGGCCAGCCCCGGGTCAAGCCACCCTTCCCCGCTCTGGTCGGCGCCTTCGGCTGCCCGACCGTCATCAACAACGTCGAGACCCTGTGCAACCTGCCGCATATCTTGACACGCGGGGCCGAGTGGTTCGCCGGCATCGGCACGGACGAGCGCAACACCGGTCCCAAGCTCTACTGCATCTCGGGGCACGTCGAGCGCCCCGGGGTCTACGAGCGCCCGATCGGCGTGACCCTCGACGAGCTGCTCGACGCGGCCGGCGGTGTGTACCGCGGCCGTGCGCTCAAGGCCTACATCCCGGGCGGGGCTTCGGCGGCGATCCTTTCCGCCGAGCAAAGCGACATCCCGATGGACTTCGATTCGCTGATCCAGGCCGGCAGTATGCTGGGCTCGGCGGCCGTCGTGGTCATGGACGAGACCACCTGCCTGGTGAGGGCCGTCTACCGGCTGGCCAAGTTCTTTGCTCACGAATCCTGCGGTCAGTGCACCCCGTGCCGGGAGGGAACCAACTGGTCCCAACTGGTCCTCGGCCGTATCGAGCGCGGCGAGGGCAGCGCCGCCGACGCCGATCTGTTGTTGCGGATGACCGGCAACATGAGCGGCCAGGCTCTGTGCGCCCTCGCCGATGCCTGTGTGGGGCCGGTCAAGTCGCTGGCCGCCAACTTCCGCCACGAGATCGAAGCGCACTTTCCAGACGGCAACGGCAAGGGCCGGTGCCCCTTGCCGCCGCAGAGCGTCTTTGCATGAGGTGTCCATGCCGGAGGTGACCATCGACGGCCGCACCCTGGAGGTCGAACGAGGGACCAACCTGATCGACGCCGCCCACGAGGTCGGTGTCCAGATCCCCCACTACTGCTACCACCCCCGGCTGTCGGTGGTTGGCCAGTGCCGCATGTGTCTGGTCAAGGTCGAGGGGATGCGAGGCCTCCAGCCGGGCTGCACCACGCAGGTCATGAAGGACGGCATGGTCGTCCACGTGGACGACGACGACGTGCGCCAGGCACAAGAGGGGATGATGGAGTTCCTGCTCATCAACCATCCCCTCGACTGCCCGATCTGTGACCAGGCCGGAGAGTGCGGTCTGCAGGACTATTCGTTCAAGCATGGCCAGTCGTTCTCGCGCTTCCGCTACGAAGAAAAGCGCACCTACCCGGGAAAGGAGCGCATCCCCCTGGGACCCAACGTGGTTCTGAACATGAACCGGTGTATCCAGTGCACGCGCTGCATCCGGTTTACCGAGGAGGTGACCGGTACCGGCGAGCTGGGGTTCTTCCAGCGCGGCTCGCGAGCCGAGATCGGGGTCTTTCCGGGCAAGGTTTTGGACAACGACCTCTCCACCTGTGTCGTCGACATCTGTCCGGTGGGCGCGCTGACTTCGACACGCTTTCGGTTCGCCGAGCGAGTCTGGAACCTGGAGAAGCAACCCTCGATCTGTGTCGGATGCGATGTGGGCTGCAACGTCACGATCGAGCATCGCAGGGGTGCGATCCGCCGCTACAAGCCGCGGTTCAACCCGGCGGTCAACGACTACTGGATGTGCGACCACGGCCGCGGCAGTTTCGAGCGCTACACCGAGGCCAACCGGCTCGCGATTCCAAGGATGAGACGGGGTGGCCGCCTGGAGTCTGCGTCCTGGAAAGAGGTGATCGCCGGGCTCACCGGGGTGCTCATGGCCCAGCGCGACGATGCCGCCCTGGCCTTCCTGGCCTCGGGTTATCTGACCACCGAAGAGGCCTTTCTCATGGCGCAGGTCGGCATCCGGATCGGCTCGGACGCTCGCTTCTCCCTGGTGGAGGAAGGACCCACCCGGAGCATTCCGACCCCGGGCGGTGGAGTCAGTGGCACCGAGCGCTCGCCCAACCGGCGTGGCGTCGAGCTGGCCGGGATGACCGTCACCGACCCACCGTTTTCACGCGACCAACTCCTGGACGGGGACGCGGCCTCGCGATGCGCGCTGCTGCTGATCGCCGACGCCGACCCGGGGAGCGCTCTGCACCGGGAGGAGACCGTCGCCAACCTCCGGCGCGCCAAGCGGCTGGTGGTCATGGGCTGGGCGGAGACCCCGTTGACCGCCGCCGCTGATATGGTCCTGCCTATCGCCCCCCACCCGGAGAAGAGCGGCACCTACGTCAACTCCAACGGTCGGCTACAGCGTTTTGAAGCCGCCTTCCCAGCTCCCGCAGGGGTCCGCGCCGGGATCTCGGTTCTCTCCGATCTTCTAGGAGCGCTCGACCGGCGGTGGAAAGACCTCAGCGTCGAGCAGGTTTTTGATCGCATGGCCGGCTCGATCGAAGGTCTGTACGGCCGTTCGCTCGAGGATCTGCCGGCGGCCGGTATCTCACTGGACGAGACAGCGGTCGACCCCGGAGTGGCGCCGTGACCTTCGACCTCTGGGCCACCGCCGCAAAGATGGCCGTATGGATCGGAGTGCTGCTCACCGTCACCCCGGTTATGGTGTGGGTCGAGCGCCGCGGCAGCGCCCTGATCCAGGACCGGCTCGGTCCCAACCGGGTCGGGCCGCTGGGTCTTTTCCAATCCCTGGCCGACGCCGTCAAGTTTCTGCTCAAGGAAGACGTCACGCCCCTGGAGGCGGACAAATTTCTTTACAACCTGGCACCGATGCTGGCGGTGATCCCGGCCCTGACGACATTTGTCGTCATCCCCTTTGGTCCGGAGGTCGAGTTCGGCGGCCGCGCCGTCAATCTCGTGGTGGCCCAGGCCGAGACCGGCGTTCTGCTCCTGCTGGCGCTAGCGAGTCTGGGTGTCTACTCGCTGGTGATGGCCGGCTACGCCTCCAACAACAAGTACTCGTTGATGGGCTCGGTGCGTGCCTCGGCCCAGATGATCAGCTATGAGCTGGCGCTAGCCCTCTCGGTGGTGGCGGTGCTGGTGCCGGTCGGGTCCCTTCGGCTCGATGAGGTGGTCCTCTACCAGCAGGGCACATGGGGAGGGTTGCTGCCGCGCTGGAACCTGTTTCCGCAGATCATCGGTTTTTTTGTGTTTGTCGTCGCCGCCTTTGCCGAGACCAACCGGCTGCCCTTTGATCTGCCCGAAGCCGAGTCCGAGCTGGTGGCCGGCTATCACACCGAATACAGCTCGATGAAGTTCGCGCTGTTCTTTATGGGTGAGTACATGGCGATGGCCACCCTGTCGGCGCTCGCCGCCACGCTGTTTCTGGGGGGCTGGTATCTCCCAGGGCTGGACTACTCGGGGTGGTGGCTCCTCGCCGGTGCCAAGGGGCTGAGCGTTCTCCTCGCCAAGGCCACGCTCTTTATGCTTCTCTTTGTCTGGGTGCGCTGGACCTTCCCGCGGTTTCGGTTCGACCAGCTCCTCAAGCTGGGCTGGAAGGTGCTGCTTCCCCTGGCGCTCGTCAATCTGTTGCTGGTGGCCGCGCTGACGGTCGGCGGCGTCCTCTGACCCGAATCATCTGATGCGACCCGCCCGTCACGACCACACGCCGACCGGGAACCACGGCTGATGGAGCTCGCGGTCTTTGTCCTGTTCGCCGCTCTGGCGGTGATCTCGGCCCTGGTGGTGGTGCTGCACCGGAACCCCGTCTACTCGACGATGAGCCTGGTGGTGACCCTGATCTGTGTCGCGGTGCTGTTTGTCCTCTTGGGCGCGCCCTTTTTGGCCGCCCTCCAGGTCCTCGTCTACACCGGCGCGATCCTGGTGCTTTTTCTGTTTGTCCTCATGCTGCTCAACGTCGGGGCCGAAGGGCGTGGGCCCGACCGCATGGGCCAGAAAATCGGGGCCGTCCTCGCCTCGGCCGTTTTTGGCGTCGTGGTGCTGACGCTGTTGTGGGGCCGATTTGGCGGGCTCGACGTCGCTCCGCTCAACGAAGAGGCCGTCCGGTTGAAGCCGCTTGCCCGCGAGCTGTTGACGACTTATCTGCTGCCGTTCGAGATGGTGGGCCTGTTACTGCTGGCGGCGGTGATCGCGGCCACGGCTCTAGCCAAGAAACCGGAAGGCCGGCCGGCTGCGTCCAAAGCCGGGTCGCAAAACCACCCGGAGCAACCGTGAGCGTCCCGATCTCCTGGTATCTCCTGCTGGCCGGCGTCCTCTTTGTCATCGGTGCGCTCGGGGCGCTGAGCCGGCGCAACGGCATCACGATCTTTCTCTCGATCGAGCTGATGCTCAATTCGGTCAACCTGCTGATCGTCGCCTACGCCCGGATCGTGGGCGAGCGGACGGGTGACCTCGCGGCGGCTCTCAACGGCCGCATTCTGGTCCTGTTCGTCCTCGCGGTGGCGGCCGCCGAAGCCGCGGTCGGCTTGGCGCTCTTTATCGCCATCTTCCGCGGCCGGCGGACGATCGACGTCAACCGTCTCAACCTCATGCGCTGGTAGGCTCGGATGGACTTCCTGAACCTACTCTGGCTGATTCCGGTGTTACCCCTGGCGGGCGCGGCGCTCAACGGTTGTGCGGCGCTCACCCTTCGGGGTCCCCAGAAACGGCTGGCAACCACCATCGCCCTTCTCGCTCCGGGCGCCTCGCTCGCCCTGGCCCTGGCTGCCACGTGGCAGTACGTGTCCACAACCGCGCCCGCCGCGTTCGAGCAACGAGTCTACAAATGGACTGCGGGACCGCTCGATATCGACGTCGGCTTTCTTCTGGACCCGTTGTCTTGCGTGATGCTGTTTGTGGTGACGTTCGTGGGGTTTCTGATCCACGTGTACTCGGTGGGCTACATGGCCCACGAGGAGGGCTACCAGCGCTACTTCACGTACCTGAACCTCTTTATGGGGGCGATGCTCCTTCTGGTTCTGGGCAACAACTACCTGGTGACCTTTGTGGGCTGGGAGGGGGTGGGTCTGTGCTCGTATCTTCTGATCGGCTTCTATTTCGATCAGGAGTTCCCCCCGTACGCAGGGCGCAAGGCCTTCATCGTCAACCGGATCGGGGACTTTGCGTTTCTGGTGGGTCTGTTTGCGCTGGTGTGGAAGTTCGGGACCTTGAACTACGGAGAGATCTTCGGGGCGGTGGCCTCGGACCCGCACGCGGTCGAGGGGACGTATCTGTTCGGACTGACCTTTGCGGGGTTCGTGACGCTGTGTCTCTTTATCGGGGCGATGGGCAAGAGCGCCCAGATTCCGCTCTATGTGTGGCTGCCGGACGCGATGGCGGGCCCGACACCGGTCTCGGCGCTGATCCATGCGGCGACAATGGTGACGGCCGGGGTCTACATGGTGGTGCGCTCGAACGCCCTGTACCAGCTTGCCGGCGGAACCTCGGCGCTGGTGGCGGGGGTGGGAGCGGCGACGGCGCTGTTTGCGGCGACGATCGCGCTGGCACAGACGGACATCAAGAAGGTGCTGGCGTACTCGACGGTCTCGCAATTGGGGTACATGTTCCTGGCCTGCGGGGTGGGGGCGTACACGGCGGCGGTGTTTCACCTGGGGACCCACGCGTTTTTCAAGGCCCTGTTGTTCCTGGGCTCGGGGTCGGTGATCCACGCGATGGGCGGCGAGCAGGACCTGCGCAAGATGGGGGGCCTGAGAAAACACCTTCCGGTGACCTACCGAACGTTTTTGATCGCGACGCTGGCGATCGCGGGGATTCCGCCTCTGGCGGGGTTTTTCTCCAAGGACCAGATCCTGGCGTCGGCGTTTGTCGGGGGTCACAAGCTGTTGTGGGGGGTAGGTCTTCTGACCGCGGGTCTGACGGCGTTTTACATGTGGCGGTGTCTGGCGTTGACGTTTCACGGCGAGTTTCGGGGCACCGAGGAGCAGCGCTCGCACCTGCACGAGTCGCCACGGGTGATGACGGTTCCGCTGATGATCCTGGCGGTGGGCTCGGTGGTGGCGGGCTGGGTGGGGATCCCGAAGCTGGGCTCGCTGGACATCAACTGGTTCAACGGCTTCCTGGAGCCGGTGCTGGCCAAGGTGGGGCACGCAGACCACGGCCACCACGCGGATCTGGTGACCGAGCTGGTGCTGATCGCGGCCTCGGTAGTGGTGGCGGTGGGAGGGATCCTCTACGCTCGGCGGGTGTACGGCACGAGGGACGACACCTCGCTCGAGGGGGGCGAGCGCTGGGCCGAGCGCTCCCCGGCGCTTCACCGCACCCTGCTCAACAAGTACTGGATCGACGAAATCTACGACGCCTCCGTCGTGCGCCCGCTCGCCGGCCTGGCGCAGGCGTGCTGGAAGTTCTTTGACCAGGTGATTGTCGAAGGCGCGGTCCACACCGGCCCCTTTCTGGCCAAGATCACCGGCGATCTCGGCCGCTTCACCACCACCGGCAACGTCCGCAACTACTCGCTCTATTTCTTTGCCGGCGTGCTGCTGCTTTTGTGGTGGCTGCTCTCATGACGGGTTTTCTCGAGCTGCTACTGGCGAACTCGCTGACCCGGGTGGTCTTCTTCCCCGCCATCGCTTGCCTCCCCCTGCTGTTTTTCCGGCGGGAGTCGAAAGGCGCTGTCCGGCTCTACGCGCTCGCCGCATCGGTCGTCCAACTCGGCTTGACGGTGCTGTTGATCCGGCGAGGGATCGAGCCCGGCGGCGGGTTCACCCCGCTCCGGGACGCCGAGGCCGGGCCGATCGAGTGGATTCCGCGTTTTGGCGTGCGCTACGACCTGGTGATGGACGGGATCTCGATGCCGCTGGTGGCGCTGGCCTCGCTCCTCCTGCCCATCGTGGTGCTGGCCTCGTGGCATGGCATCGACAAGAACTGGAAGGGCTTCACCCTGTCGCTCTTTCTGCTCACCACCGGGATTCTCGGAGCGCTTGTGGCCTACGATCTCTTTTTGTTCTACGTGTTTTGGGAGGTCATGCTGGTGCCGATGTACCTGCTCATCGGCATCTGGGGCGGCAAGCGGCGGATCTACGCGGCCGTCAAGTTCTTTCTCTACACCATGGCCGGAAGCCTGTTGATGCTGCTCGGCATCTTGTGGATGGCCTGGACCCACGCTCGGCTGACCGGGTCGTGGAGCTTTGGCTACGAGCAGCTCCTCGCTGTCGACCTGCCGCTCGATCACCAGCTCTGGCTGTTCGGGGCGTTTGCGCTGGCCTTTGCCATCAAGGTACCGCTCTTCCCGTTTCACACCTGGCTCCCCGACGCCCACGTCGAGGCCCCGACCGCGGGCTCGGTCATCCTGGCCGGGGTGTTGCTCAAGCTCGGCACCTACGGACTGCTGCGGTTTGCGCTGCCGCTCTTCCCCCACGCCGCGCAACGCGCGCAGCCCTGGCTGGTGGCCCTGGCGGTAATCGGCATTCTCTATGGGGCCCTGGTGGCCTGGCGCCAGCCCGACATGAAGAAGCTGGTTGCCTATTCGTCGGTCGCCCATCTGGGCTTTGTCGTCCTCGGGCTGTTGGCCTTCGACCTCGTCGCCTGGCAGGGCTCGCTGGTCCAGATGGTCAACCACGGACTCTCCACCGGAGCGCTTTTCCTGCTCGTCGGGATGCTCTACGACCGCCGCCACACCAAGCTCTTCGCTGAGTTCGGCGGTTTGGCCAAGGTGATGCCGCGGTTTGCCTTCTTCCTCGTCTTTGCGGCGCTGGCCTCGGTCGGCCTGCCGGGCCTCAACGGCTTTGTCGGGGAGTTTCTGATCCTGGTGGGGAGCTACCGGGCCGGGCTGACGCTGGCGACGATCCTGGCCACGTTTGGAGTCGTTCTGGCCGCGGTCTATCTCTTCAAGATGCTGCATCTGACCCTTTGGGGCCCGCTCGAGAACGAAGCCAACCGGCAGATCGGTGACCTCGGATGGCGGGAGATCCTCTCGCTGGCCCCGCTCTGTGTCTTGATGCTGTGGATCGGGCTCGCGCCGAGAGCCTTTCTCGAACCGGGGAACGAGCCGCTCGAACAGACCCTCACCAATGTCCAGCAGCGACTGGCGGTACCGCCGCCCGAGGTCCCGCGTCTGCGCGGGCTCTCTCCGGTGCGGACCGCCGAGCGGACAACGGACGAGCATACGGACGCTCCGGCTGCCGGGGTGGATCGATGAGCGCCGAGTCCTATCTGGTTCCAGCCGCCGACCTGAGCGGTCTGCTCCCGGAGCTGCTGCTGACCGGCGGCGGTGTCCTGGCGCTGCTGCTCGATGCGTTTTTCCCACGGCTCACGCGACTGACCCTGCCGGTTTGCCTGGCCGCCGTCCTCGCCGCCGGTCACCACCTGTTCTGGGGCGGCGCTCATGGCGAGAGCTTTCACGGCCTGCTGGAGTCCACCCCGTTGACCATCGCGATCTCGTGGGTCGTCCTGCTCTCGACCCTGCTGGCGCTGCTGGCGTCGGAGGGCTTCCTCCGCCGGGAGGGCCTGAGCGCCGGTGAGTACTACTCGCTGTTGTTGTGGTGTGCCGCCGGGGTCCTTCTGATGACACGGGCCCAGGAGCTGGTCACGCTGTTTGTGGCGCTCGAGCTCTTGTCGATCTGTCTCTATTCCCTGGCCGCCTACCATCGAAGGCTTCCCCTTTCGACCGAGGCCGGGATCAAGTACTTTTTGATGGGAGCGTTTGTCAGCTCCTTTGTCCTTCTGGGAATCGCCTTACTGTACGGCGAAGCCGGATCGACCCGCTTTGGCGTCCTAGCCGCGCACTTCTCCGGCACCGATTCGCCGTCGAGCCTCGCCGTGTTGGGGCTGTTGCTGCTGGTGGCCGGTTTTGGGTTCAAGATGAGCGTGGTGCCGTTTCACGCCTGGGCGCCGGACACCTATCAAGGCGCGCCCTCTCCCTTCGTTGGGTTTCTGTCGGTGGCTCCCAAGGCGGCCTCAGCGGTGGTCCTGGTGCGTCTTCTCGAGCTCGCCCTCGCGCACGGCGATGGCGATGGCAAGTGGAGCCAGGTGATCGCCCTGCTGGCCGTCGCTTCGATGGCCCTGGGCAACTTCTTTGCGCTGGTGCAGCGGGACATCAAGCGAATGCTCGCCTACTCGGGAATCGCGCACATGGGCTACCTGTTGGTGGCACTGGTCACGCTCGATACCGGCTCCTTCGAAGCCCTGATCGTCTACTTGCTGGCGTACGCGCTGATGAACGCGGGGGCCTTCGCCGTGATCGCGCTTCTCTACTCCGAGCCGGGGGAACAGCATCTGATCTCCGATCTGGGCGGGCTCGGCCAGCGCTATCCGCTGCTTTCGGCGTGCCTGGCGATCTGTCTCCTGTCCCTCGGAGGCATCCCGCCGACCCTCGGCTTTCTGGGCAAGTACCTGGTCTTTGTGCAGGCGCTCGACACCGGGAATCTGTGGCTGGCCCTGGTGGTGGTGGGAACCAGCCTGATCGGAGTGTTCTATTACCTGCGAGTGATCTACACCCTGTACATGCGGCCCGAGGTCGGTGGCGAGCGCCGCGGGCTGACGGACGGCTGGGGCCGCCTGGCGGCGGTTCTGGCGGCGGCCGGCACGCTGGTTCTCGGCCTGTGGCCCGGGAAGCTCCTTTCGTGGGTGTACGAGATCGCAAGCAAGAGCTGATGTCCGGTTCGAGCGAGGTCTCCTCGCTGACTCTCAACCGGCTGTCGTTGTATCTGCGCTGTCTGCGCGATCTACAGGTCGAAGGGACCCACACGATCTCGTCGCAGGAGCTCGCCGACCGGTACCATCTGTCCGCGACACAGATCCGCAAAGACCTGGCCCAGTTCGGCGAGTTCGGGATCCGCGGCGTCGGCTACGACGTGGACGAGCTGGGCGAGCGGCTCAACCGACGGCTCGGCCTGGACCGGACTCATCCACTGGTCATCGTCGGTATGGGGAATCTGGGCAGCGCTTTGGCGCAGTTTCTCGATTTTGCCGATCGCTCTTTCAAGGTCGTGGCGGTGGTCGACAACGACCGGCGGAAAATCGGCCGCCGAGTCGGCGACATCCTGCTGCGCGATTCGAGCGAGCTGGAGAAGGTGGTCGCCGACTCGGGCGCCGAGATCGGCGTCCTCGCGGTGCCCGCGCCGGCGGCGCAGGAGAATTACGATGCTCTGGTGGCGGCCGGCATCCGGGCGGTGCTCAATTTCGCACCGGTGAGGCTCAAGCGAGCGCCGGACATACCGACCAAGACCGTCGACCTGCGGGTCCACCTCGAAGAGCTGGGGTTCCTGCTCCAGCAACGCTAGCGCGGCAGACAACGGACGAACGGCACGATCAGTCTACGCTCTCGAATCAACAAGCAACAGGATTGCCATCATGAAACCGCAGGACCGCGAGCTGGCCGAAGGGCTGTTGTTTACGGACCAGTATCACCTCACGTCGGCCCAGCTCTATCATCGGTTGGGACTCCACGAGCAGCGCGTCCAGTTCGACTACTTTTTTCGCCGTTACCCCAACTATGGCGATCATCAAGCCGGGTTTTGTGTCTTTGCCGGCTTCGAGTGGCTGCACGACTGGATGAGCACGGCGCGAGCCGGGCAACGCGAGATCGAGCTGCTGAGCGGCCAGCGCAAGAGCTCCGGGGAGCCGATGTTCGACCAGGCCTTTCTTGACTGGCTCCGTTTGGAGGGAAATTTCTCCGGGATCTCGATCGACGCGGTCCCCGAAGGCCGGGTGGTGCACCCGCACGTGCCGCTGGCCGTGGTATCCGGACCGCTGGCAATGACTCAGGTCCTGGAGACACCGCTGCTCAACCACCTGAACTACCAGACCCTGGTCGCCACCAAGGCGGCTCGGATCAGCGCCGCAGGGCGGGGACGCCCACTGCTCGAGTTCGGATTGCGGCGCGCTCCGGAGCGTGGCGCCAGCGCCGCGACCCGGGCGGCGCTGATCGGCGGGGCGGACTTCTCATCCAACGTCGGCGTGTCACATCTTCTCGGGTTCCCGCCCAAGGGAACGCACGCGCACAGCCTGGTGCAGGTGTTCACCGCCATGGGCGAAGGAGAGATCGGCGCCTTTCGCGCCTTTGCCGAAGCCTATCCGGACGATTGTATGCTCCTGGTCGATACGGTCGACACGCTGGAGAGCGGGGTGCCCAATGCGATCCGGGTGTTCGAGGAGCTGCGGGAAAAGGGCCACGCGCCGGTCGGCATCCGGCTGGATTCGGGCGATCTCGCCTATCTCGCCATTCGCTCGGCGGCGATGCTCGACAAGGCCGGCTTCCCAGACGTCACCATCACGCTTTCGAGTAGTCTCGATGAGCTCGCGATCTGGCAGATCCTCACCCAGATCGAAGAGGAAGCACCACGGTATGGCGTCGACGCGGACCATCTCATCCGCCGGCTCGTTTACGGCGTGGGGACCCGTCTGGTCACCGCCGGCTCGGACATGCTGGATGGCGTCTACAAGGCCACGGCGGTGGAAGTGGATCGAGACTGGAGGCCACTGCTCAAGGTGTCCGAAAGCCCGTCAAAGACCGTCAACCCCGGTGCCAAGACCATGTGGCGGCTGTACGACAAGCGGGATACCGCCACAGTGGACGTATTGACTCCGAGCTCGGAGGACATCTCCACAGGCCAGGGGCTCGAGCTTCACCATCCCGTCAGGGAGGACCTACGTCGCACTCTCGGGCCGGGGGAGATCTCACGAGTCGAGCCCCTGTTGGTCGAAACGGTGAAGAACGGCAAACGGCTGTCCGAATCGCCGACGGTTGTCGAGATGCGGGATCGCTGCCGGCGGGATCTGAGCCACCTCGACCCGGGCGTCAAGCGACTGGTCAACCCGCACATTTACCACGTGTCTCTGAGCCGGGGTTTGTGGGATCTCAAGAGACAACTGGTCGAAGAAATCAAGGCCGGGTAGGCGGGCTAGGACCGGCTATAAAAGGTCAGGACGCTCTCCCCGTATTCTCGCCGGTCGGTCACCTCGAGCTCACCCACCGTCTCGGGGACGTCCCGGCGGACGCTGTGCTCGATCGCCGTCGAGGCTTCCGAAGCGAGCAGTGGCGCCAGCCGGCTCAGCAGGTCGTTCCAGCCCTCGAAAGCATACGGCGGGTCGGCAAAGGCGAGGTCGAAAAGACCTTTCGCAGGCAAGAGCTTGGGACCCAGCGCCCCGGGCAGCACGCCCCGAACCACGCGAGCCCCGGGCCCGACTTGCGTTCGGTTCTCTTCCAAGGCTTCGAGGACCGAAGCGGATCGCTCGACCAGCACCACCGTTTGCGCGCCTCGCGAGAGCGCTTCCAGGCCCACTCCCCCGCTGCCGGCAAAGAGGTCCAGAAAACGGGCGCCGGCCAGGCGATCGGACCAGATCGAGAATAGCGCCTCTCGCACGCGCCCCCCGGTCGGCCGCACGCCCCGCGGCACCCGCAAAAGGCGACCGCGGTGCTCTCCCCCGCTGATTCTCACGGCCGGCGGCGAACGAGGCCGACAAACTCCTGCGCCAGCTCGTCCCGGGAGACATAGAGCACCAAAGGCTGCTGGAGGCCCTCGAGCTCGACCCCGCGGGCGTCGGCGGTAAACCGGCGGACCTCGAACTCGCTGCCGTCGGCGCGCAGCACGACGTCCCCCACCCGTGGCCGGTAATCCACCGGGAATCCATCGGTCACCTCACGGAGCTCGACCTCACGAAAGAGGGCGTCGGCGATCGACACCAAGCGGGACAGCTCGAGTGAGAGGGCATCGACCCGCGAAAAGCGGAACAACCGCGGAGGTCGAGACAAGTCCGGATGGAGCGTCAACGCACACTGTTCCACCCATTCGCCACCCGGCCCCCTGCGGGGAACACGGGGAACACGGCGCCGGGTGTCTCCCTCCTCCAGCAGGCTCCTGCGGTACCCCGCAAAGACCTCCGGCGGCAACTCGGCGAGCTGCAGGGACTTCTCTTCGTCCTGGATCTTGCGAAGCCGCAACGTGCCGTTGCCAAACAGCGTCAGCTCGCGCTCCGCCAAGAGGCTCGAGCAGCGGACCATCAGCAGCTCGTGGCTGCGCGGATCGATGGTGCGCTCGGGGTCGGTGGATAACGGCGGGGCGACTTGGCCGGTCAGCCCGGAGGCTCCGCCCAGGATCGCCAGCATTGTCACCGCCGTAGAGAGACTCTTGCTCATAAAACGAGCCCTGCGCTCCGGGAAACCAGTTTACCTCGGCCGTCTCAGCCGCGGCCCGTCAGCAACAGACGCCGCCCGGCGCGGTCGAGGGCCAGACGATCGGCCAGACGAGCCCGCTGGTCTCGATCGAGCGCGCCGGCCCAGATGGTTAGGTACTCGACCGGGGACACGGCCGGCGCCGCGCTTAGCTCCCTCAAGGTCTCCGGAACGGCGGCGAGATCCGGATCGATGGCGGGCTCGAGGCCCAGCTCCGAGAGGAGCGCCACCACCGCACGGGCCGCGGGTCCGCTGCGGAGGGCCATCGCGAGCTCGCGCCAGATCCGAAAACCGCTGACCCCGGTCAATGCGTCGCGTGCCGCCGAGCTCGCCGCCAGCCGGAGGCTTCCGGGCTCGAGCTCGAAACCCAGCTCGACCAAAAACCGGGCCGCTCTCAACACTCGCGTCGGGTCGTCGCGGAAAGAGTCGGGGTGCAGCACTCGCAGCCGCCGTGCTTCGAGATCGCCGAGACCGTCGTGGAGATCCACCACCGGCGCCTCGGGGTGGATCAGCGAGGCCGCCATGGCATTGACCGTGAAATCCCGGCGGCCCAGATCCTCGGTCAAGGTCCCGGGCCGCGTTTGCGGCAGGGCGCCCGGCGAAGGGTATTCCTCGGCGCGTGCCGCCGCCAGATCGACTCGAAAACCGGCATCGGTCTCCAGGGTCGCGGTACGAAATTCCTCATGCAAGCGTGGCACGCCTCCCAACCGGTCTGCCAGGACGCGAGCCAGCGGCTCGGGCTCACCCAGGGTCAAAAGATCGATGTCTTTTGAGTGCCGGCCTACGAGGAGGTCCCGGACCAGCCCGCCGACGAGAAAGACCTCGGAGTCCATGGCCCCGGTGGATTCCCGGATTTTCTCGAGCTCCCGCGCGAGCGGCGTATCCAGGACCGGCTTGAGAAGACGGGTGAGGCTCGGAGCTGTAGCGGAAGCATCCGGCACGTCAAGCCCGTTGCGCTAGTGCACCGGCGCGTCGTGGAACCTCTTGCGCACCCGCCCTTCGCCGACGATCGCTTCGAGGCTGGAGACCAGCTCGTCATCCACCGCCACCCGGAAACGGTCCTC
Organism: Candidatus Multivoradales bacterium; assembly: GCA_965224065.1. Taxonomy (GTDB): domain Bacteria; phylum Acidobacteriota; class Thermoanaerobaculia; order Multivoradales; family JAHEKO01; genus JAOTZA01. The sequence goes on along the minus strand of CBDCYF010000005.1, from coordinate 465,269 downwards.
GGGCGCGATCCGCACGCTGCGGTCGCCGAGATCCAGCCGCAACCGGACCGGGACATCGCCGTGGTGCTCCACCAGGCAGTCGCGAAGCGCCATCATGGCGGTGTCGGGGAGCTCGGTCCGCAGGATCAGATCGAGCGCCTCGAGCGGCCGCCGCGTGGCTTCATCGAGCGGCACGATCTCTTCCGCCGTCAGCTCGGGCTCGCTCCCCCGATCGCGCACGATTCCCTTGACCAGAACGATCGCCTCCTCGTCGAGCAGATGATCGAAGCGCGCAAAACTGTCGGCAAACACCGCTACCGGAATGCGGCCTTCGAGGTCCTCCAAAACAAAGCGGCCCATATAGCGCCCGGCGTTCGGCCCGTTCTTGATCTTGGTCCGGCGCACCGAGCCAACCAGCCCGCCGAGGGTGATCGAGCCCTCGATCCCGTCGAGCGCCGCGGGTGTGGTGTGCGTGGTCAGACGCTCCAGATCCCGCAGATGCTCGTTCAGCGGGTTCCCGGTGAGGTAGAAGCTCAGCGCCTCTTTTTCATAGTGAAGACGCTCGGCGTCGCTCCAGGGCGCGAGCGATGTGTCGGGCTCGGGCTCGGGGAGGGCCTCCGCCGAGAACAACGCTCCCTGCCCTTCTTCGGCATCGCGCCGCTGGTTCTGCGCGTAGTCGAGCAAACGGTCGAGCGACTCCAGAAGCGATCGGCGATGCGCTCCCAGGGTGTCGAAGGCCCCCGCCTTGACCAGGCACTCGAACACCTTGTGGTTGACCGAGCGGTGGTCCACCTCGCGCGCGAAGTGGGTGAAGCTGGTGAACCGGCCGGTTTTCCGCCGTGCCTCCAGGATGGCGTCGACCGCCGACGACCCGACTCCCTTGATGCCGCCCAACCCAAAGCGGATGCTGTCGCCCGCCACGGTGAAGGTCCAGTTGCTTTCGTTGACATCGGGTGGCAGGACCGGGATCCCCATGGCCCGGCATTCCCGGATGTACTTGCCCACGTTGTCCTTGGAGGACATCTCCGAGCTCAGCATCGCGGCCATAAAGGCCACCGGATAGTGCGCCTTCAGATAGGCCGTCTTGTAGGCCAGCATGGCGTAGGCGACGCTGTGGCTCTTGTTGAAGCCGTAACCGGCAAAGGGCTCGATGTGCTCCCACAGATCCTGGGCCTTGCGTTTGGCGACGCCGCGGGCCATCGCGCCGTCGACAAATTTCTGTTTCTGCTGCTGCATGACCTCGGGCTTCTTCTTCCCCATCGCCTTGCGCAGGATGTCGGCCTCCCCCATGGTGAAACCGGCCACCTCCACGGCGATCCGCATGACCTGTTCCTGATAGGCGATCACTCCGTAGGTCTCGGCCAGGATCGGCTCGGTCTCCGGCAGGACATAGCGGACCTTGCGCTTGCCGTTTTTGCGCAGGATGTACTCGTCGACCATCCCCACCGACAGCGCGCCGGGACGGTAGAGGGCGTTAAACGCCACCAGGTCCTCGAACTGCGAGGGTTGGGCGCGGCGGAGCAGGTCCTTCATGCCGCGGGACTCAAACTGGAAGATGCCGTCGGTCTGACCGTCGCAAAACAACTGGAATGTGGCCTCGTCGTCGAGCGGCACCTCATCCAGATCCAGCTCGACGTCGAGATGGGCCAGACTTCTCAGTGTGTCGTCGATGACAGTCAGGGTGCGCAGACCGAGAAAGTCCATCTTGAGGAGGCCGAGCCTTTCGATGACGTTCATGTCCCACTGGGTCACGACCTCGTCCTTGCTGGTCTTGGCCAGCGGCACCAGGTCCTCGGTCGGACGGGGAGTGATGACCACCCCGGCGGCGTGGAGCGACGCATGGCGAGTGAGACCCTCGAGACGCTCCCCCACCCGTACGATCTCCTCGACCTCGGGATCGGTCTCGACCTCGCGCTTGAGGCTGTCGACCTCCTCTACCGCCTGACTCAGCGAGCGGGTCATGTCGGGGACCAGCTTGGCGATCCGGTCGATCTTGGCGTACGGGAGCCCCATCACGCGGCCGACGTCCCGCAACACCGCCTTGGCGGCGAGCGTCCCAAAGGTGATGATCTGGGCCACATGGTCGCGGCCAAACTTGTCGCTGACGTACTGGATGACCTCGCCGCGGCGACGCATACAGAAGTCGATGTCAATGTCCGGCAGGCTGACCCGCTCCGGATTGAGAAAACGCTCGAAGAGCAGCCCGTACTGCAACGGATCGATGTCGGTGATCCGCAGCGCGTACGCCACCAGGGATCCGGCCGCCGAGCCGCGACCCGGCCCCACGGGAATCCGGTTGTCACGGGCAAACCGGATGAAGTCCCAGACCGTCAGGAAGTAGCCCGGGAAGCCCATGCGCTTGATGATCGCGATCTCGCTCTCGAGCCTCTCCCGGTAGAGATCGGCGGAGAACGTCTCGAGAACGCCGGCGCGGCGGCGCTTCAGCTCCTCCAATCGCTCCTCGAGTCCGCCACGGACCACTCGCTCGAAATAGGACTCGAGAGTCTCGCCGTCGGGCACCGGAAACTCGGGCAGATGAAACGTGCCGGTGGGGATCTCCAGGTTGCACCTCTCGGCGATCGCCACGGTGTTCTCCACCGCCGCGCCGTCCTGCGGAAAGAGCCGGTGCATCTCGTCGGCGTTCTTCAGATAGAACTGGTCGCTGGCGTACTTGAGCCGGTCGGTATCAGACAGCGCCCGCTGGGTACCGATGCACAGCAGTACATCGTGTGCGAAGGAGTCGTCCTGGTTGAGATAGTGGCAATCGTTGGTGACCACCAGCGGGATGCCGGTTCGGCGGGACATCCGGCGCAAGACCTCGTTGGCGCTCCGCTGATCCTCGATGCCGTGATCCTGCAGCTCCAGGTAGTAGTTGCCCTTGCCCAGAATCTCCTCGAACTCCCTCGCAGTCGCCTCCGCCTCTTCTTCGCGCCCGCCGAGCACCTGCTCGATGACCTCACCCTTGAGACAGGCGGACAGACCGATCAGACCGTCGGCGTGAGCCCGCAGCAGCTCCTTGTCGATGCGTGGCTTGTAGTAGAAGCCTTCGAGATACGACCGCGACGTCAGCTTGAGCAGGTTCTTGTAGCCGGTCTCGTTACGGGCCAACAAGACCAGGTGGTTGTTGCGGCTCCGCTTGCGGTCTCGCTCCAGACGGCTGCCCTGGGCGACATAGGCCTCGATCCCGACGATCGGCTTGATGCCGATCTTGCGGGCGCGCTGGTAGAAGTCGATGGCCCCGAAGAGGTTCCCATGATCGGTGATCGCTACCGCCGGCATCCCGGCGCGTTTGGCGGCGTTTAAGACGTCGTCGAGGCGGTTGGCGCCGTCGAGCAGGCTGTACTGGGTATGGAGGTGAAGGTGCGCGAAGGACGACATCGACCGAAGCCGATCCTAGCAGCCCGAAGTGGCAGAAAGAGGGTCGTGCGACAAGCTAATCGACTGCATCTTCACCGGGACGCCGGTAGATGGCCGACCCCCGGTAGATCTCCAGCCAGTGGCGCGCAAAAACCTGAATCGCGGCCGCCACCGGCACCGCCAGCAGCATTCCGAAGAACCCAAACAGGCTCCCCCCCGCGATGATAGCCAGCAGAACCCACACCGGGTGTAGATTGACGCTCTTCGACAGAATGCGCGGCGAAAGGACGGTTCCCTCCAGGAGCTGAGCGCCGCTGAATACGGCCACCACACCGAGCAGCAGCAGCCAGCTCTGGTGCTCCGCCCAGGCCAGGAGCAGGGCCGGGGCCAGACCCACGATCAAGGCCATGTACGGGATCATGTTCGCCAGACCCGCGACCAGGCCGATTCCCAAGCCGAGGGGAACGTCGAGAATCATCAGGCCGATGGCGTTGATCGCCGCCAGGATCAAGGCGATGGTGAGCTGGCCTCGCAGAAAGCTCGACACCGCCTGATCCACCTCCCGGATTCGCTCCAGCGACACTTCCCGGTAAGGGAGCGGAATTAGCGAGGCGATCCCCTCCTTGACCTTGGGAAAGTCCATCAGTAGATAAAAGGCGAAGACCGGGACGAAGATCAGATTGAGCAAGAGTAAGAGGAAGTCGAAAATGTTGGTGAAGAACTTCTTGGTCCAGCGTCCGATCGAGCCCGCCACCTGCGGCAGGTTCTCCCTCAGGCTCTGGACCACCCTTTCCTGAGCCTCTTCGATCTCCTCCGGATAGCGGGCCTCCAGACGGTCGAACCAGGGCTCGATCTGGGTCCGGACTCTTTTTTGATACTCGGGGAGCCGGTCGGCGAGACGCTCGATCTGATCGCCCAGCGCAGGGACAACAAAAAGAAAAAAGACCACCAGCGCCAGAATGAGCACTGCCGAGATCACGATGATCCCGGTGAGCCGGGAGCGTCCCCGATGCTCGAACCAGGTCACCGCGGGGTCCAACAGGTAGGCGGCAAGCAGACCCAGGAGAAGCGGCTGAAAGATCTTGCGAAAGACCACAAACAAAACCACGACGGCGATCAGTCCGCCGGTGAAGACGATCAGCCTCAGGAGAGCGGGGTCAGGTCGCCGCATTCTGGTGGCTCTCTAGCAGCTGGTTGGTTCGGTAAATGTAGTAGAGCCCGGACAGGATCGTCAGGGCCGCGACGGTGTAGATCAGCAGATAGGCCATGGTATCCAATCGGGCCACAAAACCGCTCAGAAGAACGACCACGACGGTGGCGATCTGCGCTGCGGTGTTCCACTTGCTGAGCGCCACCGGCTTGAGGTTGCGGACGTCGAGCGCCAACACCAGGACCACCGAGACCAGCAAGATAAGGACATCGCGCGCGATCACCAGGACCGTGACCCAGATCGGGATCTGTACCCCGAGCTGACGCCCCGGGATGGTCAGCATGACAAACGCGGTCGTCAGCAACAGCTTGTCGGCCAGTGGATCCAGATAGGCGCCCAGGAGCGACTCCTGCTTCAGCACCCGAGCCAACAACCCGTCCAGGCCGTCGGTGAGGGCGGCGATCGCAAAAACCAGCAAGGCTCGCTGCGGCCGCCCCTGGATCAGGGCAATGGCGAAAAGTGGGATCAGCCCAAGCCTGCAGAGCGACAGGAGATTTGGAAAGGTCCAGTTCAATCGATTTCCAGTTGGTCGAGAGCCGACCGCGACATGTCGAACGCCGACGGTCCCGAGAGCACGGCCGCGGGCAGGCACTCCCCCGGCTCGGCCAAGAGGCCGCAGCGGACCGCCACCGCGCAGACCTGCTCGTCGGTGGCCCGTCCGAGTGAGCCGGCGGGGCCGAGACAATCGATCCGTGGAGACTGCCGGTCGAGCAGACGCAGGAGGCTCGCCAGGGCGCTGCCGCGCCGCTGCGGATCGTCGGGCCGGAAGGTGTGCAGCGTCGGGTCCACCCTGGCCAAGCCCAGGTTGATGACGCGCACCATCTCCTGCCGGTGGGGGTGATCCAGTATGTCGTTGGCGATTCGTCCGGATTCGGCGCGACCGTAGCGAACCACCGGAAAGAGCCAATAGGTCATGGCCGCGAAGTCGGCCCGGCTGAGCTGGGGCTGCCTCACTAGCTCGACGACCTTGGCGGGCAGCAGGGTCAGGCGCCAGCGAAACTTCGCTTGCGCCAGCTTCTCGGCCAGGTCCCGGTCTTGAGGCGCCTCGGCGACAAGCTGTTGAAAAATCCGTAGGCCGGCCCCGGGGTCCCCGGCCTCGAGCTCCAGGTCACCCCGGCGGATCTTGAGGTCTCGGTCCTGCGGCATCAGCGGCTCCAGGAGCCGGACGGCCTTGAGCTCGCCTTCGCGGTCACCCACGGCGTGGGCCAGCCGTCGCGCCGAATCGAGCGTCACCACCTCGCCCGGCGCCCAGCGCGCCAGCGTCAGCACATCGCGGCTGGCATCTTCGGTCCTCCCGCTGCGCAACGCGTCGTCGACCCGGCGGCCGACGATCTCCAGCGCCCGCTCGCGCAGGGCCTCCGCCCTTTCCGCTGCCGGAGAAGATTCATCCGAGATCTCGAAGTACGAAGAATACGCGGTCACCAAGTCTTCGACTCGCTCGGCGGAGCGTCCGAGCAGCAAGACGGCGGCCAGGTAGGACGGATGGGAGGCCACAACCGGCCGCACCCGCTCGATCGCCCGAGCATAGCTGCCGTCCACGTAGTCGAACTGCGCCAGCAGGACTTGGGCCGGCCCGAACTCGGGGTCCTCGGCCACCAGCGCGCTCGCCTCCCGCCTCGCTCGAGCCAGATCCCCACCCTCGACAAGCTCGTCGTGCGGCGCCAACAGACGACGCTCCTGCTCGGGCAGGACCCCCCGCGGAAAACCGGCCAACGGCGTCTCCAGAAACCGTTTCTCCGGGTGCGCTTTGCGGGTCCTCGCGACAGGCGTGTCCACGGTGGCACACGAGACCAGCACGCTCACGGCGGCGAGCGCGAGGCCGGCGGCCGACAAGAGCCTCGCTCCCGAGCCAGGTCGCATTTTTTGGGCGGTCCTACTCAGAGGGCTCCAACGTCGCGATGGCGTGTTTGTAGACAAGGACCTCTCGCTTCGCAACTTCTATGACGACGGCAAAACGGTCGAATCTCTTGATGGTCCCCTGGAGAACCTCGCCGGTCATCAGCAAGAGCTTAACCGGGGTCTCGGCTTTCAGGCTTTGGAATAGAAAACCGTCTTGGACGTTGACGCTCGGCGTGGTCATCGCTTCCTCACGCCACTCGTTCGAGGTGACTTTCGACGTTTTTTGAGAGTTCATTGAAGTTCTCGGCGTCGAACCACTCCAACTCGGTGTCTTTTCGAAACCAGGTCAATTGCCGTCTCGCAAACTGTTTTGTCGAGCGCACGATCTCGGTCTTCGCCTCCTCCAGCGAGGATCCTCCGCAGAGATGTGCCGCGATCTGACGGTAGCCGATAGCCTGAAACGCGGGGACCGAGGGATCGAGCCCCCCGGCCAGCAAGGAACGGACTTCCTGCACCCATCCAGCCGCCATCATGTGCTCGACCCTTCGCGTGAGCCGATCGTATAGGACGGCTCGATCGAGCGTCAAACCAATCCGGATGGTGGCGATCCCGTCGTGTCCAAACGGCTCGCGCGCGATCCATTCCGAGAGTGGCCGGCCCGAGGACAAGACAACCCCCAGTGCCCGCAGGGTGCGCTGGGTATCGCCGCTAGTGAGCCGCCGCGCGGTGGCCGGATCGAGCCGGCCCAGCTCGGCTTGTAGCGCCGCCAGCCCTTCGCTCTCGAGTCGTTGCCGGAGGTCTTCCTCGACCTCGGCGGCAACCTCCGGTAGCGGACTCATACCTTCGAGAAGCGCGCGCAGGTACAGCCCGCTGCCGCCGACCAGGAGCGGCAGCCGCCCACGACCTTCGATATCCGCAATCGATTGACGCGCCAGACGAGCGAACCGGCCGGCCGAGAACCGTTCGGTCGGGTCCAGAAAGTCGATGAGGTGGTGGCGAACCGCGGCCTGTTCTTCGCGCGTCGGCTTCGCGGTACCGATGTCGAGACCGCGGTACACCTGGAGCGCGTCGGCGTTGACGATCTCGCCATCTCGTTTTGCGGCCAGATCGAGCGCCAGCCGGCTCTTGCCGACGGCCGTCGGCCCCACGATCACAATCGGAAGGCTCACGCCACAAAGTCTAGCCTGCGCTTCTAGCGCGGGTGTCTGGCGGCCACTCCAGGCGGACCATGCCCTCGCGGTCGGTTCGCCGCACCTCGACGCCGTGCCGCTCGAGCCGCTCCACCACTGGCGGCGCCGGGTGACCATAGCGGTTCCGGCGACCTGCCGAGATCAGCGCGATCCCCGGACGGACAGCCCGTAGAAATCTCTCGCCGGTCGAGGTCTTGCTCCCGTGGTGCGCCACCTTGAGGACATTTGCTGAGAGCCGTGCCGGGCGGTGCCGAGCCAGGATGCGCCGCTCGGCTGCGGCTTCGATGTCGCCGGTCAGAAGCAGCGAGCTGCCGGCCGCGCTGGCCCTCAATACGAGCGAGCCGTCGTTGCCGTCTCCCCGGTCGCCGGCGGGTGGGTGGAGCACCTCGAACCGCCAGCCCGCCGCGCTCGCCACGCGCCCGGACCACAACGGGCGCCAGGAGGTCCCGGGGCGGAGCAAGAGATCGGTGACACAGGCGGCCTTTGCGGAACCCACGCCAGTCCATACTTCGCGAATCGCCAGGTACTGCGCCAGGTCGGCCAGACCTTGGCAGTGATCCAGGTCGGGGTGGCTGACCACCGCCGCTTCGAGGCGTCTCACTCCAAGACGAGACAGAACGGGTAGCAGAACGTCTCGAGCAATGTCTCCGCTCGTCCAACCGCCACCGTCGACTAAGACACCGCGGGCACCGTTCCGGAGGAGCACCGCCTCCCCCTGGCCGACATCGAAGGCGATGACCTCGAAGCGATCGTTCGGAGGCCGATCCACCGGGGCCAGCAACAGAACGGCGGTCAGGGCCCATACCGGCCGTCGGACACGCCGTGTTCTCGCCGCCAATGCCAAAGCCATACACCCGGCCGCGCAGGCGGCCGCGGGACGAGAGAGAACACGAGGCAGGGACAAGACTGGCCAAGTCGGGAGCTCGGCACACCATTCATACGGCAGCGCGATGCGGTCGAGCCCACCCAGAAGCCATGCCGCCGCCGGAGCCTCGAGCGTGACCAGGGCCGCCCACAAGAGACCACCGGTCAGCGCCAAAGCCGTCCAGGGAATCGCCAGCAGGTTGAGCAGGGGCGCCGCCGGATGCAGCAAGTGGAACGCCGGTACCGCCCACGGGATGGTCCCCACTTGCGCCGCAACGCTGACAGCCAGCGGACGCGAGGCCCACCGGGGGAGGCGTTCCCAGCGCTCGGCGAGACGCGACGACAGCAGAACGATCCCAGCGGTCGCCGAGAACGTCAGCAGAAACCCGAGGTGGGCGACGGCCGCCGGCTCGAGCAGAAGGATGCCGAGAGCGGCGCACGAGAGCGTTTGGATCGCCGCCGGCGGCCTGCTGAGGGCGATGGCTCCACCGGCGAGCCCGATCATGGCTGCCGCCCGCAGGATCGAAGCCCTAGGTCCGATCAGCAACAGGTAAGCTCCCGCCGCCGCGAGCGGGGCGAGCCCGCGGACCACAACGGGCAGGGGGCGAGCCAGTACATAGGCCACCGCCCCCAGGATCCCGACGTGAAGACCCGAGATCGCCAGCAGGTGAGCAAGACCCACCCGCGCCAGGCCCTGCTGGAGATCCCGCGGCAGTGCGCGTCGGTCGCCCAGCACCAGGGCCCGAGCCAGACGGCTACCCGGTGAGTCTCCGCCCTGCGAGATCAGGGCCTCCTCGACCTGTGTCCGGAAAGAGCCAACGGGACGGCGGGCTCCGACGCGTCCTACCGGCTGGACAAAGCGGGTGCTCTTGACGTGGAGCCGCCAGACGCCCGCGAGCTTTGGGGGATCGTTGCCCAGACCGGATGTCCGCCGCAAAAAACCCGTCAGACGAAGCCGGTCGGCCGCCTCCGGTGGCGGGCCGTCCGGGAGCGTCACCCGCAGCGAGCCGTGCCAGGTTTCCATCTGGTGACCCTGCCGCAGCCAGCGCGCCCGGACCGTCCGGGTCCATCCAAAAGGGGTCCGCTCCCAGCCTTCCAGCGCGGTTGCCTCTACGACGAGAGGACGCGCCGGCGCAACCCACTCCGGCGGATCGACCCAAAACCCACCCCGGAGACCGCCGTTGAAGCCTCCCATCCCCAATGCCAGCAACCCGACCGTCAGAGCTCGCCGGCCGAGCGCCAGGGCCGGTGTCATCAGGGCGGCGAATAGAAGGGGCGACGCCCCGGCCCCGAGCCCGCCCCAAGCGGTACCCACGGCGAACGCCGCCGCAAAGACCGGAAGCAAAAACCTTCGCGGCTCCACACCAGAGGAGACGAAAAGCCACTACTGAATCCTTGCAGTCAGTCGGCCGCTGGCGAGAACAACGACAAGATCGGAAGGCCCCGCAGCCGTCTCAGGGCCTGTCGCTCGAGGCGAACGCGCGCCTCGGCCGCCTGGTCGGGAGCCAGCCGTTTTTGCGCCCGCCGCAGCCCCGCCTCGACCAAAGCCTCCAGCCGCCCACGCTCTTTGTCGTCGAGGGATTCGTGTGCGGTGGAGAGCATCTCTCGATCCAGCCGGGCGAGAGACGCCTCGATCTCCTCGGTCGAGCCCGCGAGAGTGAGGATCCTGCGCTCCAGCTCGGGGCCGGCCGGCTTCACTTCGCTCACTGCTCGGGCCAGCGCTTTGAGCCGCTCCGCCGGGTCAAACGGCTGGGCGTCCCGAGCCCCGTCGGGTTCCACGAGAGATCGCCGGCGCGCCCAGTCGGACCGCACTGCCCGGTCGAAATAACGCAATCCGCTGATCGATCGCCGCCGGCCGGTTTCGGCCCGATCCCGGTAGATCCTCTCCAGCACGCCACCGACCGTGTCGAGCGGGATCCCGTCACGCCGCCAGGCCGACGCGACACGCCAATCTTCGGGTGACAGCAGAAACGGAGCGCCCCGCAGGCGGATAAAGACGTCTTCGATGGATCGGAAATAGGCGTGGGATTCGTCTTCAGCCGGCGCGCCGGCGTGTGGCCTCCCCGGCGGTGGCCGATCCAGAATCTCACCCGCCGAAACCGTCTCCTCTCGGTCGCCGACGCGGAGCCGAAGAAAACCGCTGTCGTCCAGCCCGACAAAGGTCCCCTCGAGCACGGTCTCGGCCGTGCGGCAGCGCAACCGGTCGCCCGGCCGGTGGATCATCAGATCCGAAAACGCCTCGGCGGCACGGGCCGGCTCGGCTGGGCTCGCGAGCTCCCCCGCGATCGCGGAGGCCAGCTCGACGACAAAGGACGGTAGCCCCGGAGGCCGATCGGTCGACAACCGCATCGAGGTCGAGCCCGGGACCGGGAGGTCGGATTTCTCGTGGCCGTGGTTGACCCCATAGCCAACGATGACCGTCGGATCTCGATCCGCCAGCGTTGCCGCCTCGATCAGTATTCCCGCGATTTTCCGTTCGCCGATCAGGACGTCGTTGGGCCATCGCAGCCCGACTTTCTTTTGGTCTGCCGGATCGAGATGACGCCGGACGGTTCGCGCGACGACCACCGCCGCCAGGAGCGGCAGGCAAGCCAGCCGCGACCGCGGCACCTGAGGGAGAAGCAGCGACGTGTAGACCCCCATTCCGGGGGCACTGACCCATTGATGCTCTCCGCGGCCGCGTCCCGCGGTCTGTTCCCAGGCTACGACCGCGGCCGCCACCGGCCGATCGCCCGCCTCGGTCGTGGTCTCGACGATCCGCCGGGCGAGAGAGTTGGACGAATCGATCCGGCGCAGAACGACCCAGTTCGAAAGGTGCTTCTCCGCCGCCGATCGTTGGAGAACCTGCCGGCTGAACTCCCCAAACGTCACATCGGGTGTCCGGTTTCGCCCCGCCAACTTGCTGGCTGCGTCGTCCGGCTACTCGACTTGACTCTCGAGCTCGCGCAGGCGTTCTTTGATCACCACCTCGGCGAGGTCGGGAACCACCTCCCACGCGACGTCCCGCAAAGCGCCGTCGGCCAGCAGCTCCGCGACCCGGTGGGCGATCCGGTCCACCGCTTCGTCGGAAAGATCGGCCACGGCGTCGGCCGTCGGCTCGTCGCCCCCGCCGTCCTGGTCGGCAGTCTCCGCAGGCGCCGCGGCCACCTCATCGATCCGATCGTCCGGAACTTCCGGGGCCTCCTGCGCAGGTGGCTCGGGCGGCTCGGACGATACCGACTCGGTCGTTTCGGCGTCTTCGCCACCCGCCTCACCCTCTGCGCTCGCGTCCGCCGCCTCGCCTGCCAGCAGCTCGCGTACGGTGACCAACAACTCCTGGGAGTCGAAAGGCTTTTTCAAGTAGCGGTCGCCGCCGGCCTCTTCGACGTCGGCGGGATCGAAGGGCTCAAAGGTCCCCACCAGCAGCAGGACCGGCGTCGAGGGGTCTCCTTCTTTGACCTTCTTGCACACCTCGTAGCCGGTGACACCCGGCATGTGGATGTCGGCGATCACCAGATCCGGTCGGTCGCCCTCCAGCCGGCCGAGGGCCTCCTCACCGCTGCCCACAGAGTCCAGCTCATAGTCCTCATCCATAAACGTCAACTCGACCACCTTGCGGATGGTGACGCTGTCGTCGGCCAGCAGAATCGTCTTGCTCATGCTCCCTTTCTCCCGGCTCGAATCATCCGGTGGCGGCGGCTTCGGTGGCGAGACGCCGGTTGAGGTATTCGACGATCTCGGTGGTGGTGGCCCCGGGCCGGAAAATTTCGTCGATCCCGGCTTCTTTGAGTCCGGGAATGTCTTGGTCCGGCACGATGCCACCGGCAAAGAGCAGGATGTCCCCGGCTCCCGCCTCCCCAAGCAACCGCGCCACCTCAGGCAGCAGCACGTTGTGGGCGCCGGAGAGAATCGACAGGCCCACCGCATCCACGTCTTCCTGGACCGCGGCCGCGACGATCTGTTCCGGCATCTGACGCAACCCGGAGTAGATGACCTCGAAACCGGCGTCGCGCAGGGCCCGTGCGACGACCTTCGCCCCGCGGTCGTGCCCGTCCAGACCGGGTTTTGCGATCAGAATGCGAAGTCGTGTCTCGCTCACTGAGGCGGAAGTGTAGCAGGAAGATACCCCTGCCGAGACGCTTTTCAAGCGTGCTGGGGATCAGAAGACAGCCGGCTCTTCGTAGGATCCAAACACGTCGCGCAGCGCATCGCTGATCTCCCCGACCGTGCAATAGGCGCGGACACAGTCGAGGATGAGCGGCATGGTGTTGGCGTCGCCTTCGGCGCCGGCTCGCAAGGCGTCCAGGGTCCGCCCCACCGCTCCCTCATCGCGCCGGGCCTTGGTGGCGTCGAGCAGGCCCACCTGTCGCTCGGCCAGATCGTCCGGAATATAGAGGATGTCGACCGGCTCTTCCTCCTCGAGCTCGAAGGAGTTGACACCGACGATCTTCTTTTCGGCGGTCTCGACCGAGCGCTGGTACTGATACGCCGCGTCCATGATCTCGCGCTGCGGGAATCCGGCCTCGATGGCTTCGACCATGCCGCCGAACTCGTCGATCCGACGAAAGTAGTCCATGGTTCCGTCGACCATCCGGCGGGTCATCTCCTCGACAAAATAGGAGCCCCCGAGGGGATCCACCGTGTTGATCACCCCCGACTCGTGGGCCAGGATCTGCTGCGTGCGCAGGGCGATCCGGGCGTTCTCACGGGTTGGCAATGCCAGTGTCTCGTCGAGCGAGTTAGTGTGCAGCGACTGGGTGCCGCCGAGGACTCCGGCGAGCGCCTGCACGGTCGTCCGCACCACGTTGTTGTAGGGCTGCTGGGCGGTCAGCGAGCAACCGGCGGTCTGGGTGTGAAAGCGCAGCATCCAGGACCGTTCTTTCATGGCGCCAAAGCGTTCTTTCATCACCGTCGCCCAGATCTTGCGGGCGGCCCGGAACTTCGCGATCTCCTCGAAGAAATCGTTGTGACTGTTGAAGAAGAACGAGAGGCGGGGTGCGAACGAATCGACGTCCAGGCCGGCGCGCACGCCGTAGTCCACGTACTCGACGCCGTCGCGGAGCGTAAAGGCCAGCTCTTGAAGGGCCGTCGAACCGGCCTCGCGGATGTGGTACCCGGAGATCGAGATCGTGTTCCAGCGTGGCACTTCCTTGGCCGCAAAGGCGAATTGATCGGTGATCAGGCGCATCGAAGGCCGTGGCGGGTAGATGTACTCCTTCTGGGCGATGTACTCCTTGAGGATGTCGTTCTGCAGCGTGCCGCTTACATCCCGGGCAATGTCCACGCCCTGCCGCTCCGCCACCGCCAGGTACATGGCAAAGAGGATCGGGGCAGTCGAGTTGATGGTCATCGAGGTGGTGACCTCTCCCAGCGGAATCCCCTCGAACAAGGTCTCCATATCGGCGAGCGAGTCGACCGCGACACCGCACTTGCCGACCTCGCCCCGCGCCATCACGTGGTCCGAGTCGTAGCCATAGAGGGTCGGTAGATGAAACGCCACCGAGAGGCCGGTCTGGCCGTGCTCGAGCAGGTATTTGAACCGCTTGTTGGTGTCCGCCGCCGTGCCAAAGCCGGCAAACTGCCGCATCGTCCAGAGCTTGCCGCGGTAGCCGGTGGGGTGTACGCCTCGGGTATAGGGAAACTCGCCCGGGATCCCGATGTCGGCGATCGGGTCGAGATCGGCCACGTCCTCGGGACCGACCAAGTGCGGCACCTCCATCGACGAGACCGTGGTGAAATCGCTCTTCCAGAAGGGCCTTTTGGCCTCGGCCGCAGTCTTGGCGGCTTCCCATCTTTGCCGCGCCTCGCCCATCGATTCGAGTAAATCGTCGCGGTAGGCGATCTTGCTGTCGGTTTGCGTCTCGACCGGCGGCGCCGGCGGATCTTTTACGGTCATGACGGCTCCTCTGTGTGCTGCCCGAGGGGGCTCACAGGGAGTATATGCGGTTCGATGGGAGCGCGACGGTCCGCGGCACGGCTCGGCCAACATCACTCGACCGGCGCCGTTCGGCAGCATCGCCCGAGCAACCCGCTCGGCGCCGACCGCTGCCGGCGTTGCCTACGAGCGTGTCAGATGCCGGGCAATCACCCAGCGCTGCATCTCGCTGGTGCCCTCGTAGATCGTCGTCACCCGCACGTCGCGGTAGAGCCGCGAAATCTCGTACTCGGCGGAGAACCCGTTGCCGCCATGGATCTGGAGGCTTTCGAAGCAGGCCCGGTTGGCGGCCTCGGAGGCGTAGAGCTTGGCCTCCGACGCCAGGCGTCCGCCGCGCGCGCGGTGCTCGGCCGCGGCCGCCGTCCGGGTCAGACAGCGAGCGGCCTCGAGCTCGGTCGCCATGGTGGCGATCTTGAACTGGATCGCCTGGAACTTTGCGATCGGCTGGCCAAACTGGACCCGTTCCCGAGCGTAAGCGAGCGCCAGCTCGACGGCTCGCTGGTGAATCCCCACCGATTGCGCGGCGATCCCCAGACGGGAATGGTCCAGCGTCGCCAGCGCGATCTTGAACCCACCGCCAATTTCTCCCAAGACGGAATCGCGCGCCACCCGGCAGCCGTCAAAGAGCAGCGGCGCGGTGCGTGAGGCCTTGAGCCCCATCTTGGCCTCGGGGGTGCCGACGGTGAGACCGGGGGCGTCGGCCGGCACCACAAAGGCGGTGATCCCGCGCTTGCCGGCGCCGGGGTCGGTCTTGGCCATCACCACATAGAAGCCCGCCACACCGGCGTTGGTGATCCAGGCCTTTTCCCCTTGGATCACCCAGTCGTCGCCGTCCCTTTCGGCTCGGGTCGAAAGGCTGCCGGCGTCGGAGCCCGAGCCCGGCTCGGTCAGGCCAAAACCGCCGATGACCCGGCCCGAGGCGAGCTCGGGGAGCACCCGTCGCTTGAGCTCCTCGGAGCCGAACTGCGCGATCGGCCAGCAGCACACCGAGTTGGTGACGCTCATGGTCACGGCGGTCGACGGACACACGCGGGCGAGCTCCTCGACCGCGACCACATAGCTCAGGGGATCGAATCCGGCGCCGCCGTAGGTCTCTTCCACCAGCATCCCCAGCAGCCCCAGCTCGCCCATCTCGGACACGATGGCGGCCGGAAACCGGCACTCCCGCTCGCGCTCTTCCAGACCGGGGCGGATGCGCTCCTCGGCGAAGCGCCGGACTTCGTCGCGCAGGAGCCTCTGCTCCTCGCTCAAACCAAAATCGATGCCCGGGGAGGTAGCGCTCGGCATGAAGTCGTCGGTCGGGGCGGCGCGTGCTTCGGGAGTCCGTGGGTCGCGGGACCGCCCTAGGCCCCCAGCACCTGACCGGCGATGACCAGCTTCTGGATCTCGCTGGTCCCTTCGTAGATCTCGGTGATTCGCGCGTCGCGAAAATAGCGCTCGACGTTGTACTCGCGGGTGTAGCCATAGCCGCCGTGGATCTGCAGGGCCTTGTCGGTCACTCGCTGCGCCATCTCGGAGGTAAACAGCTTGGCCTGGGCTGCCTCGAGCGTGTAGCGCTTCCGGTGGTCTTTGGCCCAGGCGGCCTTCCAAGTCAACAGCCTGCCGGCGTCCAGCTCGGTCGCCATATCGGCCAGATAGAACTGGATGGCCTGAAAATCCACGATCGGCCGGCCAAACTGCTCGCGCTCGCGCGAGTACGCGAGCGCTTCCTGAAAGGCCCCCTGCCCGATCCCGACCGCTTGCGCGGCGATCCCGATCCGGCCGCCGTCCAGGGTCGCCATGGCGATCTTGAAGCCCTCGCCCTCCTCGCCCAGACGGTGTTCCGCCGGGACCCGCATATCGGCGAAGGCAAGCTCAGTGGTCCCGGAGGCGTTGACTCCCAGCTTGTATTCGTGCGACCCGCTGGAAAACCCGGGGGTGTCGGTGGGGACGATAAAGGCCGTGATTCCCTTGTGCTTTTTTTCCAGGTCCACCGAGGCAAAGACGATCGCCACGTCGGCGTGTGTCCCGTTGGTGATGAAGACCTTGTTGCCGTTCAGGACATAGCTATCGCCGTCGCGACGGGCGGTGGTCCGCAGACTGGCGGCGTCGCTCCCGGCACCGGGCTCGGTCAGGGCAAAACAGCCGAGCTTCTTGCCCGCGGCCAGGGGTGCCAGGAACTCGCGCTTCTGCCGGTCGTCGGCAAACGCGTTGAGCGGGTCGCAGACCAGCGAGTTGTTGACCGAGAGAATCACCCCGCTGGTGGCGCACACCCGGCTGATCTCCTCGATCACGATGCAGTACGACACGGTGTCCATGCCCGCGCCGCCGTGCTCCTCGGGGACGGCTACACCGGCCAGCCCCAGCTCGCCGGCCTGATCGAAGAACTCACGCGGAAACTCGCCGCTCTCGTCGATCTCGCGGGCCCGGGGCGCAACTACATCCTGGGCGAATTGTCGTACCGTGTCGCGTAGGAGGATTTGTTCTTCGCTCAGCTCGACCCGCATTGAGTTCTCTCCTCGACGCCCCGACCGGCTTGTCAGCCGAGCGCCTCCCGGTAGATTCGATCGATGGCCCGCCGAAGGGCCTCGATCCGCCCGTGCCGGTCGACTTCCTTCGGTGTGACCGAGAGCGGCCATTCCATGTCGGCGATGTCCACCAGGGTCGCAGACCAAGTCTCCGAATCCTCCGGCTGCCCTTCGGCCGCCTTCAGGCTCCACCCCCCCGGCAGATAGCTCCGCACCTCGATCGGGGTAAACGAGATGGCTTCGGGTTGTGACATCCGGTGGATTTTCTCGCAGGCGGAAACCGGTAGCAAGCTCTCTGACGGTCGAATTGTCTGTCCAGCGTCCGTACGGCAGCGCGATGGAATGCGCGGCAGGAACGCTGGGAGCCCGCGCGCATACAATGAACCGAGGGAAGCCCCCGCGGCCCGCGCGGGCCGCCTGTTGCATCCTGAGGCCCATTTGTGCGCGCGGGCTCCCAGCGTTCCTGCCGCGCATTCACCGCGCTGCCAGGGGCACCGGCAGGTGACGAAGTCAACTGGAGCGCCGGCTGCCGGGCATCTCCACCGGCGTCCCCTCAACACAAAGCGGACACTCATCGCCCGGGTAGCTCTCGATCTGGAGCCGGGTCAGCGACTCGAAGGGGACCTCGAACGGGTTCGTACCCGTGGTGCGGTCGATGATCGCCCCCACCGCGACTGTGCGAGCGCCGGCAGTGTCCACTAGCGCGGCCGTCTCGCGGGTCGACCGGCCGGTGGTCACCACGTCTTCGACGATCGCCACCCGCTCGCCTTCGGCCAGCTCGAACCCCCGGCGCAGCGACATCACTCCGTCGTTGCGTTCGCTGAAACGAAACGGCACCCCGAGGGCCGAGGCGACCTCGTGACCGATGATCAGACCCCCGAGCGCCGGCGCCAGCACGGACTCGGGCCGGTGCCGGCTCAGGCGCTCGGCCAGGGCCTGGCCCACCCTTTGTGCCCGCGCGGGCAGCTCGAGAAGGCGGGCGCACTGGACATAGCGGCGGGAGTGAAGCCCAGAGGAAAGCAGAAAGTGCCCTTGGCGCAAGGCGCCGCTCTCTTCGAGCGCCACCGCCAGCCACTCGAGCCTATCCGGCACCGGTCACTCTTCCCGTCCGCGGTTTTCGCGATGGATACCGTACTGCTCCATTTTCTTGTACAGGTTGGAGCGGGGCGTCTCGATCGCCTCGGCCGTGCGGGTGACGTTCCACTCGTTTTCGTCGAGCTTTCTGACCAGAAACAGGCGCTCCGCCGCCTCGCGGAACTGGCGCAGGGTCTTGGCGCCGGCCAATGGCGCCGACAGCTCCGCCGGCCCGCCGCCCAATAGCTCGGCGACTTCGGGCCGCGGGATCGGGTCCGAGGGACTCAGGATCAGAATGCGCTCCACGACGTTTTTGAGCTCGCGGACATTCCCTTTCCACGGCAGCCCTTCGAGCAGCTCGAGCGCGTCCGGCGCGAGCTCCTTGGGAGGGTAGTTGTCGGCTTGCGAAAACCGCCGGATGAAGTAGTCCACCAGCTCCCGCAGGTCTTCCATGTGCTCGCGCAGCGGCGGGGTCCGCACCGGGATGACATTGAGACGGTAAAAGAGATCTTCGCGAAACCGACCCTCGCCGATCTCGTCCTCGAGATCCCGGTTGGTGGCGGCAACGACCCGTACGTCCACCTTGACGGTCTTCTGCGCCCCCACGGGCTCGACGTCGCCGTCTTGCAACACCCTCAGCACCTTGGCCTGGGTGCGCGCCGACATGTCCCCGATCTCGTCAAGAAAGATCGTCCCGCCGTCGGCGGCGACGAATTTTCCGGTCTGGCGGCGAGAGGCCCCGGTAAAGCTGCCCTTCTCGTGGCCAAAGAGCTCCGACTCGATGAGCTCCTCGGGTATGGCGGCACAGTTGACCTGCACCAGATCACGCTCGGCGCGCTGGCTCTGCCGGTGGATGGCGCGCGCCACCAGTTCCTTGCCGGTGCCGCTTTCCCCGGTGATGAGGACCGTCGCGGGCGTCGGCGCGGCCTTGGAAATGGTCTCGCGAAGTCTCTTCATGACCGCGGATGAGCCCACCAGCTCGTCGGTCGATAGCCGCGCCAGCCCAGGCTCGCTGTGCAGACGGAAGTTGTCGATGGCGTTACGCAAGCTGACCAGGACCCGCTCCCGCTGAAGCGGCTTTTCGAAGAAATCGAAGGCGCCTTTCCGCGTCGCCTCGACTGCCGTTTCGACGTCGCCGTGACCGGTGATGATGAGGACCGGGATGTCGTAGCCTCGGTCATGCAGCGAGGTCAAAACCTCCAGGCCGTCCATGCCCGGCATCTTGATGTCCAGCAGGATCGCCTGCGGCGCGCTCGCGCGCACCCGGTCGAGGGCCTTCTCGCCGCTCGTCGCTTCCTCCACACGGTAGCCTTCGTACTCGAGGATCATCCGGAGGCTCTCCCGGATCGACGCCTCGTCGTCGACGACCAGCACGGTGGCTCGAAAGTCTTTGTCCTTTGTCATCGGTGCGTGAGTGTACCGTCTACATCGAACGGTTGAGCGACCCGGCCGGTGAAGAAAAAAGGCCGGCCGCCATCGGATGGCAACCGGCCTCTTGTGGATCGACTTCTACCGACCTCCACGGGCCTCCACAGGCCTCATTCTGCGGGCACGCGCGGAAAGACCAGGATGGGGAAACTCTCGCCATTGGCGAACTGCTGCACGTAGAGACGCAGACGAGATCCCGGTCGCGCTTCCCGAATCAGACTCTCGAACTCCTCGACGCTCTCGACGCTACGGCCGTTGAGCCGGGTGATGACGTTGATAAAACGCTCGGTCGAGAGACCCTCGTCGGTCAGCGGGCTGCGGGGTGAGATCGACGTGATCCACACCCCCTGGAGATCTTCCGGAAGACTGTGGGCCTCGCGCAAGCTGCGCGTGAGCTCCTGGTACCGGATCCCCAACCATTCGATCCCCGACTCTTCCTCGCGTGGCCGGGCCGCCACCTCGTCACCTTGCCTCGGCCTCTCGGCGAGCTTGACGTTTTTTTTGATCCGCTTGCCGTCGCGCCAGATCTCGAGCTCGACCGTCTTGTCGGGTCCCAACGCGGAGATGTAGTCGATCAGCTCGCGGGTATTCGCAATGCTCGACCCGTCCACCGCCAGGATGACGTCCTCGGGCTGGACCCCGGCGTCGTCCGCGGGCTCGCCTTCGTTGACACCCGCGACGATGACCCCTTCGGCGCGATTCAGCTCGAAAGCCTCCGCCGCTTCGCGGTCGAGATCGTTGACGCTGATTCCCAGGTAGCCCCGTCGCACCAGGCCCTCGTCCCGCAGGGCGGGCAGCACCTGTTTGAGCACGTTTACCGGAACCGCAAAACCGATGTTCTCGGAGCCGAAGTTGATCGCCGTGTTGATCCCCACGACCTCGCCCCGCAGGTTGACCAGCGGGCCGCCGGAGTTGCCAAAGTTGATGGCGGCGTCGGTCTGAATGAAGTTCTCGAACGAGGTGGTCTCCTGGCTGATGTTGATCCGCCGCTGTTTGGCGCTCACCACACCCACTGTCACCGTGTCGGCCAGGCCGGCGGGGTTGCCGATCGCCATCACCCAGTCCCCCACCCGGATCGCGTCACTGTTGCCGAGCGCGAGATGGACAAACGGCTCGTCCGACTCGATCTTGAGCAGGGCCAGGTCGGTCGGCGGATCGGTCCCCTTGACCTCCGCCTCGAACTCCCGATCGCCCAGGTGGACCACCACCCGGTCGGCGTCCCGCACCACGTGGTTGTTGGTGATCACCAGCCCGTCGGCCGAGATGACAAAGCCGCTGCCACCGGAGTCGTTCCGAAACTCGCGCTCCTCATCCGGCTCCTCTTGCTGGCGCCTCTGGGGGCCAAAGAAGAACTCGAACGGGTCCACCCGGCCGCGGCGCCGTCGCGACACGCTCTCGAACGCGGTGACCTCGATCGCCGCCACCGCCGGGGACACGCCCTCGGCGAGGTCGGCAAAACTGGGAACGCCCATCACCGCGGGCGCTACCGGCTCCGGTAGCTGCACCGGAGAGGAAGCGGCGTCGTTCGACCCCACGCCGCGGGCGGTCAGATCCAACCCGCCGGCCAGTACCATTCCAAAAACCACCGCTCCAAACAGCAGCAGCGCGGTAAAAAACGCTCGACCTCGTTGTTTGCTCATCGTTCTCCCGTTCTCCTTTCCTTCCACCACCGGCGTCGAGACAAAGCAAGAGTCCTGCCATCTCGGGTGCCCGGCCGGGGCCACCGGTCTCGGGGCTCCGCTGCCAATTTGGCAGCGGGGCTCAGGGCCTCGTCGACGGTTGAACCCCCGACGGGGCTTCTCATATAATGGCATGGCTCACGTTGCCTGGCGACGAAAGAAGTGGGCTGTGAGCCCACTTTTTTTGTTGCCCGGGTGAAAGTGTGCTTGCGTTTACTATGACCGATGATCTCTTGACGGCTCCCCTGGTGGAGGAATTCTCCGCAATCGCGGCGCGTTGCGGCTGTGAGCTGCTGGACGCGCGTTTCCGGAGCGGAACCCTGAGACTGGTCATCGATCGGGAGGCCGGGATCGACGTCGAAGACTGTGCGCGAGTGTCGCGCGAGGTCTCGGCGCTGCTCGATGTGGAGGATTTTGGACCGGCCCGCTACTCGCTGGAGGTCACCTCGCCCGGGCTCGACCGTGAGTTCTACCGCGAGAGCGACTACCAGCGGTTCGCGGGTCGGGACGTTCGTGTGACGTGGAGGAACGGACGCCGGGAGCACAAACAGACGGCGGTCGGCCGGCTCGCCGCGGCACACCTCGATCCCGAAGACCAGCGCTTTATCGAGCTGGAAACAGACACCGAGCGTCTCGAGATTCCCCTGCCGAAGATCGTGCGCACCCGGCTCGTCCCCGAAATCTAGAGACCCAGAGAGAACCGAAAAAATGGCCCAGACACAGACCCCTGAATTCAATCTCAACGAAGTCCTGGAGCAGGTTTCGCGCGAGAAGGATATCGATGTCGACCGCTGGATCCTGGCGCTCGAAGACGCCATGGCGTCGGCCGCCAAGAAACAGCATCGCATCAAGGCCCCCGTCCGCTCGACCCTGGACCGTCAGACCGGTACCTTTGACGCCTTTATCGTCAAACAGGTGGTCGAGGAGGTCGAGGACCCCCACGCCGAATGGACCCTCGAGGAAGCCCGCGAGGAGAAGGCCGACGCCGAGGTCGGCGAGGAGATCCACATCCCGATCTCGACCGAAGGGCTGGGCAGAATCGCCGCCCAGTCGGCCAAACAGGTGCTTTACCAGCGGGTGCGGGAAGCCGAACGGGAGAAGGTCTACAACGAGTTCATCGACCGTGTGGGTGACGTGGTCAATGGCACCGTCAAGCGGTTCGAGCGCGGCGACATCGTGGTCGACCTCGGAAGGACAGAGGCCGCCGTTCCACGCAGCGAGCAGGCGCGCCACGAGCGCTACAGCCAGGGAGAGCGCATTCGGGCGGTGATCATCGACGTTCACAAACAGCCCAAGGGACCGCAGATCATTCTCTCGCGCACCGATCCGCGGTTGCTGGCCAAGCTCTTCGAGATGGAGGTGCCCGAGATCTACGACGGCACAGTGCAGATCAAGGCGGCGGTGCGGGCGCCGGGCGAACGCGCCAAGGTCGCAGTTTTTAGTCGCGAGCGAGACGTCGACCCGGTGGGCGCGTGCGTGGGCATGAAGGGCTCGCGTGTGCAGTCGATCATCCGCGAGCTGCGGGGCGAGAAGATCGACATCATCGAGCACTCCGACGACCTGGTGACATTCGCCCAGAGCGCGCTGGCGCCGGCAAGGATCACTCGCGTCTCGGTCACTCATCCGGGAGAGGAGCCCCACCTCGACGTCATCGTCGAGGACGAGCAGCTCTCGCTCGCCATCGGCAAGCGAGGCCAGAATGTTCGGCTGGCGTCTCAGCTCTTGAACGCCCGAATCGACATCAAGAGCGAAACGGACGTCAAGGGCGAGGTGGCCGATGCGCTGGCGCAGATGCTCCAGACGGCGATGGCCGAGGAGGAAGACGCGTCGGGCGCCAAGCCGGAGTTCGATATCGCCAACGCACCGGGCGTCGGCGCGATGACCGCGACGGCCCTGACCGAAGCCGGCTTTGGTGAGCTCGGGACCCTGCTCGCCGCCCAGCCGGAGCAGCTCGAGCAGATAGAGGGTGTCGGACCCAAGACCGCCAGGGCCATCCTCGAATGGGCCGGCCAGTTTGGGGAGACGGCCGAAGAAGACGACGCCTTCTCGGCAGCCAAGGGCGAGACCGAGACGATGGACGACACCGACTTCCTGGCGGCGCTGAGCCAAGCCTTCAAGGACAGCGAGAGTCCGGCGGTGGAGGACTCGTCCGATGCTCCGGCGGCGGACCCTCAGACGGACAGTCAGGAAGACACCGCCCTCGACGGTTCGGGTGAGGAAGAATAACGTCGCCCGAGCGAGTAGGAAGCCTCCCGATGAGCAAGATCGCAGTCGAACAACTGGCCAAGATGATGGGCCTCGCCGAGCAGGACCTTCTTTTCAAGCTCAAGTCCATCGGCGTGCGGCTGGACGAGAAGAACCCCATGATCGACGCCGACATCATCAAGGCGGTCCTCGAGGGCAAGGCTCTGCAACACCCCCACGAGGTCATCCTCCGCGATCAGGAATCCAAGGCCACCGCTCCCCCACCGCGCCGCCGGCCGCCGACACGGCGGATGCCCACCGGCCCCCAACGGCCGGGCCGGCGCCGGATGATCCACCGCGTCGAACAGCGCATCAAGACCATCCCCAGCACCGAAGCCCCTAAAAAAGAGGCGGCGACCGCAAAACCGGCCGACGGAGACGCCAAGGCGGCCGGTACGGCCGAGGCTTCGACCGCGCAGGTCAAGACCGAGACGGCCGCCACGGGGGCCCCGCCAACCGGCGTGGTCGAGGATGCCGCCTCCGCGCGCGGCCAGAGGCGGCTGGAAAGACGACGCCAGGAGAAGGCTGCGCAAACGGTAGCCTTTCGGGACGGCGCGCCCGAAGGTCCGATCACGGTCACTGAGGGAATGACCGTCCGGGAGTTCGCCGAGAAGTTGAACGTAAAGTCCAAGGACTTGATCCAGCACCTCTTCCAACAGGGGATGATGGCCACCATCAACCACGTGCTGGACCCGGACGACGCGGTCCGGATCGCCGAAGAGCTCGGGGTCGAGGCCATGGCAGTGAGCTTCGAAGAAGAGATCCAGCTCCAGGTCGGCGAAGAGCACGGTGGAGGGGAAAGGGTCGAGCGGCCCCCGGTGGTCACCATCATGGGACATGTCGACCACGGAAAGACCACCCTTCTCGACACCATCCGCTCCTCAAAGGTCACCGAAAGCGAGTTTGGTGGCATTACCCAGCACATCGGCGCATACGAAGCCGAGGTCGGGGGCCGGAAGATCGTCTTTCTCGATACCCCGGGCCACGAGGCCTTCACCCTCATGCGGGCCCGTGGCTCCAAGGTCACCGACCTGGTGGTGCTTGTCGTAGCCGCCGACGACGGTGTCATGCCGCAGACGATCGAGGCGATCAACCACGCCAAGGCGGCTTCGGTGCCGATCGTCGTGGCTATCAACAAGATGGACAAGCCGGGAGTCAGCCCGGATCGGGTCAAGAAAGAGCTTGCCGACCACGGAGTGGCAGTCGAGGAATGGGGCGGCGAGACCGTCGCGGTCCCGTTGTCCGCTCTCAAGAACGAAGGCGTCGAGCAACTGCTCGAGATGCTGCTCCTGACCGCCGATCTCCTGGAGCTCAAGGCCGACCCGGCGTTGCCCGCGCAGGGTGTGGTGCTCGAAGCGCGCAAAGAAGCGCGCCACGGAATCGTCGCCACCGTGCTGGTCCAGGACGGCAGCCTCGAGATCGGCGACGTCTTTGTCTCCGGCTCCACCTGGGGCAAGGTCCGCTCGCTGTTTGACGACCACGGTCAGCGGGTCGAAACAGCGACGCCGGCGACCCCGGTCGAGGTCACCGGCTTTGATTCGGTTCCCGAGGCGGGCGACGTCTTTCAGGTCGTCGAGGAGGAATCCAAGGCCCGGGGGATCGCGGAACTGCGGCAGCAAGAGCTGCGGCAGCGCGAGCTGGCGCCGGCGGCGACCAAAATCTCCCTGGACCAGCTCTTCGAGCAGATCCAGGAAGGCGAGCTCAAGGAGCTTCCCATCGTCCTCAAGGCGGACGTCCAGGGCTCGGTCGAGGTCTTGACCGACACCCTGCAAAAGCTCCCGACCGACAAGGTCAAGATCGGCATCCTCCACGCCGGTGTCGGCGCGGTGACGGCCAACGACGTGCTGCTGGCCTCGGCATCGAACGCCATCATTGTCGGCTTCAATGTCCGGCCCGAGCGCAACGCGGTGGCCCTTGCCGAGCGCGAAGACGTCGACATACGCTTGCACACCGTGATCTACGAGCTCAACGAAGAGCTCCGCAACGCCATGACGGGTCTGCTCGAGCCGACCTTCAAGGAAGTCGCTGCCGGCCGTGCCGAGGTGCGCGAGATCTTTGGCGTGCCGAAGATCGGCACCGTGGCCGGATGTCACGTGGTTGAAGGGAGCATCCCCCGCTCGGCCACCGTACGGTTGATCCGTGACAGCGTGGTCATCCACGAGGGCACGATCGGATCGTTGCGCCGGTTCAAAGAGGACGTGTCCGAGGTCCGCACCGGTTTTGACTGCGGCATCCGGCTCGAGCGATTTCAGGACGTCAAACCGGGAGACTTCATCGAAGCGTTTGTGCGCGAAGAAGTGGCTCCCGCCCTTTAGCGACAACTACCGCGACTGGGCTCACAGAGCCGGTCGCGACACAACTTCCCCGCTCCGCTCTCATCATGGTCGTCGGGATCGCGATCGCCGAAATCCACATTCCCGGTGCGCGCAGCTTGAAAGAAAAGAGAAAAGTGGTGAAGAGCCTGATCGACCGAACCTGGTCCCGCTACCGCGTATCGGTCGCCGAGACCGACTTTCACGATCTGCATCAGCGCTCCCGATTGGGGATCGCGCTGGTCTGTGGTGAGCAAAACCGCGCCGAGAAGCTGTTGGGCGACGTGCGCTCGATCTTCGAGAGCCCCCCGGAGGCCATCCTGAGCCAATGGGAAACGGACTTTGTGGAGAGCCTGCCGTGAGCCGCCGGTTGGATCGGGTCTCCGACCTGCTGCGCCTGGAGATCTCCGAAGTGCTGCGCCACGAGGTGCGCGACCCCCGGGTCGGTCTGGCCACGGTTACCGACGTGGACGTGAGCCCGGATCTGCGTCACGCGCTCGTGCGGATCTCGCTCTTTGGCGAGGAGTCGGACCGACGGGAAGCGCTGGCTGCTCTGCGCAAAGCGTCCGGCTTTGTCCGCGCCCGGCTCGCCAAGAGGGCCAACCATCTCAAATACCTCCCCGAGCTCGTCTTCGAGCTCGACCGCGGCGCCGAGCACAGCGACCGTATCGAGCGCCTTCTGGAGTCCCTGCATGACGAAGATCGACGTCCCTGAAGCCCTCCTCAACGAGATCGACGCGGCTCAACGCTTTGTCTTGACCGGCCACCTGAACCCCGACGGCGACTCGATCGGCTCGGGGATCGGGCTGGGCGGCCTTCTCCGGAGGCTCGGCAAGTCGTCGGTTTTCTGGAACCGCGACGCCACCCCCAGCCGGTACGAGCCACTCCCCGGAACGAATCGCATCCACGCCGGGACCGAGCCACCCCGAGGCTTTCCCGACGAGTTCGATGCCGCAATCGTCCTGGAGTGTCCCACCCTCGACCGCACCGGTCTCGAGAGCCAGCTCGAGAAACTGCCGCTGCTCAACATCGACCACCACATGGGCAACTCGAGCTACGGCAAGGTGAACTGGGTCGACGTCTCGGCCCCGGCTCTCGGAGAAATGATCCACACCCTGGCCGAGCGGCTGGGCGTGACTCTCAACGAGACGATCGCCGACGCCTTGTTTCTGGCCGTATCGACCGACACCGGCGGCTTTCGCTTCAACAACGCCGACGAGCGGGCTTTCGAGTCCGCGGCGGCCCTGGTGCGGGCCGGGGCGCGGCCGCAACGGGTCTCGACCTGGATCTACGAGAACCGTCAGCTCGGCGCGGTGCGTCTGCTGGGTGAGTCGTTGGCATCGCTCCAGCTCCACGCTGGCGGACGACTCGCCACGACTCTGGTCACTCGGGAAATGATCGAGAAGGCGGGGGCGACCTCCGGCGACACCGAAGGCCTTATCGACCATCCGCGCTCGATCGCCGGCGTCGAGGCAGCCGCTCTGCTGCGGGAGGTCCCCGAAGGCTACAAGGTGTCGCTGCGCAGCCGCGACGGGGTGGACGTCGAGCGGGTGGCGCGACGGCATGGCGGCGGCGGCCACCGCAACGCCGCCGGCTTTCTCTCCACCGACTCGTTGCGCGGAACGCTCGAAATGGTAGTGGCAGAGCTGAGCGAGGCGCTCGAGACATGAGAAACGGCCTGCTGCTGATCGACAAGGAACCGGGCTGCACTTCGCACGATGTCGTGCAGCGGGCCCGACGGCTGGTACGACAAAAGAAGATCGGGCATTGCGGCACCCTCGATCCGGGTGCTACCGGTCTGCTGGTCCTGACACTCGGCAAGGCAACACGGCTGACGCGTTTTCTCATCAACGCCCCCAAGGTCTACAGCGGCACGATCCGCTTTGGCGTCACCACCGACACCTACGACGCGGCCGGCGAGATCGTAGCCGAAGCCGGGCTAGAGGGTCTCACCCAGCAGGCCGTCGAGCAGGCGATGGCCGACGTCGTGGGCGAGCTCGATCAGGCGGCGCCGCCGTTCAGCGCCAAGAAGGTGCAGGGCGTCAAATACTACGAGCTGGCCCGCCGCGGCGAGCCGGTTCCCGAATCCACAAAGAGGATCACCATTTTCGATTTTCGCCCGCTGGGAGATCTAGAAGGCGGCCGGATCGGCTTTCGCCTGGGCTGCTCCTCGGGGACCTATGTCCGCAGCCTGGCCCACGATCTGGGCCGGGATCTCGGGCCGGGGGCGCATCTCGAGACGCTCAGAAGGCTCGAAGTCGGCCCCTTCGACGTCTCCGACTCGGTGAGCCTCGAGGACCTGGCCCGAGCGGTCGAAGCCGATCGCGAAAACGGCAGCGGCTTGGAGAAGGGCTGGGTCCCCTTCGACTCGATCCCCTTGCCCTTTCTCGAGGTTCGAGCCGACGCCCGCCAGGAGCGCCGGCTGGTCAACGGCCAGACAGTCCTGGTACGGGAAACCGAGTGCGAAGAGGGTGACTGGGTCAAGGTCATCAACCGGCAGAGCCAGTTGATCGCGGTTGGATCGGTGATCGAGCGCATCGGCCAGGGCGGGGTCGGCGTCATCCAGCCGCGGATCGTCTTTCGGCCCTAGCAGCCCGTCCGGACCCCGCTGGGACGGCACTCAACCCCCTTTTTGTCAGTCGCTTAGCGCGCCACTCTGTGCTACCATCCGGCCCGAGAGAAAAACAGTAGGAGGAAAGAGTCTTGACACAAACCAGCGAGGCGAGGGCAGAAACTATCCAGGCCTTTCGCCACCACGATCGCGACACCGGATCCCCCGAGGTCCAAGTCGCTCTGCTCACAAAGCGCATCCAGGAGCTCACCGAGCACTTCAAGGTGCACGGCAAGGACCACCACAGCCGCCGCGGATTGCTGCGGCTGGTCGGCCAGCGGCGGCGTCTGCTCGACTACGTCAAACGACGGGATTTCGACAGATACCGCTCCCTGATCGAGCGCCTCGGTATCCGGAAATAACCCACTCAATTCTCAGGCCGTACATCGCGGTCCGGGCTCCGACCCGGTAGCCGGCGGCCCGAGAACTCATTCGCGCCCACCGTCCAGGTGGAGATCGCGCCAGAACCGGATCGCGCGAGGCCCTCGGCGGCCCGCTCCGGAAGGAAGGTAGAAGGTAGTAGGAGAATGGAAGTCAAAAAAAACATTGAGATCGGCAGCACGGCGCTCACACTGGAGACCGGGAAGCTGGCCAAGCAGGCCGACGGCTCGTGTGTGGTGCGCTCGGGCGACACCATCGTCCTGGCCACCGCGTGCAGGGCGGTCACCGGTCAGCCACGGTCGTTTCTGCCGTTGACCGTCGACTATCGTGAATACACGTATGCCGGAGGAAGAATCCCCGGCGGTTTCTTCAAACGAGAAGGGCGCCCCTCCGAGAAGGAGATCATCACCTGCCGGCTGATCGACCGGCCCCTGAGACCCCTCTTCCCGGAGGGCTACTTCGACGAGACCCAGATCGTCTGCTCGGTGCTTTCGGCCGACGGAGAGAACGATCCGGACATCCTGGCGATCAACGGCGCCTCGACCGCGCTCATGCTCTCGGATATCCCGTTTTTTCACCCGATCGGCGCCGTGCGTGTCGGTTTGATCGACGGCGAGATCGTCTTCAACCCCGACAATGGTCTGCGCGAGGTCTCCGACCTCGATCTGATCGTGGCCGGCACCGAAGAGGCGGTGGCCATGGTCGAGGCCGGCGCCAACCAGCTCACCGAGGAGCTGGTGCTCGAGTGCATCTTCCGCGCTCACGAGGAGATCAAGAGAATCATCGCGGTCCAGAAAGAGATGGCCGCCGAGCGTGGCGTGGTCAAGCAGGAATGGGTGGCCCCGGAGGCCTATGGCTCGGAGCTTTTCGACAAGGTCAAGAGCGACCTCTACGACAAGCTCGACGGCGCCCTCCACACCGCGGGCAAGTTCGAGCGCAAAAACGCCGTTGCCGAAGTGGTCAAGCCGTATATCGAGGAGGCAACTTCCGGGCTACCGGAGAGCGAGAACGGCGACGAGCTTGCCGGCCAGATCAAAAAGATCGTCTCGACCCTCGAAGAGGACCTGCTGCGCAAGGCGGTTCTCGAGCGGGGAAGCCGTTTTGATGCCCGCAAGAGCGACCAGATCCGCGACATCACGGTCGAGGTCGGGCTCCTCCCACGGACCCACGGCTCGGCGCTTTTTACCCGCGGCGAGACCCAGGGTCTGGTCTCGGCAACGCTCGGCACCCGCCGCGATGCCCAGATCATCGAGGAATACGAAGGCGAGTCGCTCCAGAAGTTCATCCTTCACTACAATTTCCCGCCGTTTTCGGTCGGTGAGGTCAAGTTCCTCCGCGGGCCCAGCCGGCGCGAGATCGGCCACGGGGTGCTGGCACGCCGGGCGTTGACCCCGGTCCTTCCCCACGAGGACGACTTCCCTTACACCGTGCGGGTGGTCTCCGACATCCTCGAATCCAACGGGTCCTCCTCGATGGCCACGGTCTGTGGCGGCTCACTGGCGCTCTTTGACGCCGGCGTTCCGATGATCGCTCCGGTGGCCGGTGTCGCCATGGGGCTCATCAAGTCGGGTGAGCAGTTTGTCGTCCTTTCCGACATCGCCGGACAGGAAGACCACTACGGCGACATGGACTTCAAGGTCGCCGGCACCCGAGACGGCATCACGGCCCTTCAGATGGACATCAAGATCACCGGGGTGACCCGGGAGATCATGCAGGCGGCACTGGCTCAGGCGCGCGCCGGCCGGCTCCACATCCTCGGGATCATGGACGAAGCGGTCGCGGAGCCCCGCACCGAGCTCTCGCCCTACGCCCCACGGCTCTACACCATGCAGGTCGCCAAGGACCGCATCCGCGACATCATCGGCCCGGGTGGCAAGACCATCCGCTCGATCACCGAGGAGACCGGTTGCGAGATCGAGGTCGAGAACGACGGCACCGTGATCATCGCCGCCCCCGACGGCATTGCCGCCGGCAAGGCCCAGGAGATGATCGAACGGCTGACCGAGACCCCGGAGATCGGCAAGAACTACTCGGGCATCGTGCGCCGGGTCGAAGGGTACGGCTGTTTCGTCGAGATCCTGCCGGGCACCGACGGTCTCGTCCACATCAGTGAGCTCGCCCCCTACCGGGTGCGCGAGACCAGCGACATCGTCAGCGAAGGCGACGAGCTCGAGGTCAAGGTCATCAACATCGACGAGCAGAACAAGGTACGACTCTCCCGCAAGGCGGTCATCATGGAGTCCCCCGACTACGACCCGGCCGACTACGAAGGTATGGGCGAGCCCGAGGACGACCGAGGACCGCGGCGTCACCCGCGACGCGACGACCGCGGTGGGCGGGGTCGCCGGCCCGGCGGACGGGGCGATCGGCGCGGTGGGCGTGGCCGTTCGGACCGCGGTGGGGGACGGGCGGCGCGGGGACGGTAGTCCCGGGTTTTCCGGCTCGCAGACCGAGATGGCCAACCCGCGGGATCGGGATGATCGGAAAGGCGGCGGCGTGGTGGAACTCACCGCGCTGACCGCCTATCTGAATTCGCTCCTCGAGGTCGACCGCGGCTCCGACGCCTGTCCCAACGGCCTCCAGGTCGAAGGGCGCCCCGAAGTGCGCAAAGTCGTGACCGGCGTGTCGGCCTGTCTCGAGCTCTTCGAACGGGCCGAGCGGGCGGGCGCCGACGCCGTGCTGGTCCATCACGGGATCTTCTGGAAGGGGCCCGAGCCAACCCTGACCGGGGTCCAATACCGCAGGGTCAAGAGTCTGATCGACTCGGGTCTCGGCCTGCTCGCCTACCACCTGCCGCTCGACCGCCACCCGGATCTCGGCAACAACATCCTGGGGGCGCGGCGGCTGGGTCTCGAAGGCCTGAAGCCGTTCGGAACGTTCGAAGGCGAGCCGATCGGGTTCCGCGGCCACTATGCGAGCGCGATTCCGACCTCGGATTTTTTCGAGCGGTGTCGTGAGGCCTTCGGACAAGAACCCCTGGTCTTGGATTCTGGACCTGCCCAGATCCGAACTGTGGGCGTCGTCTCAGGAGCCGCCGAGCGCGCGCTCTACGAGGCGATCGCCCTCGGTCTCGACGCCTTTGTCACCGGAGAGGTCTCCGAATGGGTCCAGAACCTGGCTCGAGAGTCCGGCACCCACTTCGTGGCAGCCGGCCACTACGCCACCGAGCGGCTCGGGATCCGAGCTCTCGGCGAGCACGTTACCGAGCGCTTTGGGATCGAGGCGGAGTTCATCGACGTGCCGAACCCGGTGTAGGGCGCGGTGTGTCTCCCTAGGCCAATTTTGGTTTAGATTTTGCACCTCCAGTCTCTCATGTGGAGATCGGCGAGCTTGCTCGTTGCTTTTCTCGGCGCCCTCACGCCGTTGGGGCACGCCGAAGCGTCAATCGAGATTCTAGAGACGGGCACTTTTCATGAATCGGAGGTCGAGTTCGAGCAGGCGGGTGAGTGGTTCTGCCTGGTCAAGCACGAGCAAGGCTACGAGCTTCGCATGTGCGAAGTAGCTATCGAGCCGGCTTA
This sequence comes from Candidatus Multivoradales bacterium, assembly GCA_965224065.1. GTDB lineage: Bacteria > Acidobacteriota > Thermoanaerobaculia > Multivoradales > JAHEKO01 > JAOTZA01. Next base: position 433,162 of record CBDCYF010000005.1, on the reverse strand, counting down.
CGACGTCATCGCGGACGACAATACCGGGAAGAAAGTATCCGCCGAAGGTATGGATCCGCTGGTGCTCGTCCGCGGGGTGTTGCTCGAGGCCGGCCCGATCAAGACGTGTTTTTCCGGTCAACACTTCTTTCTCCATCCCGAGTACAGGACAGCAGCCGTTCTCGAAGGTTGCAGTGAAGAGGCCGAAACGACGATACAGATACAAGCTACCGGTCAGGTTGCCGGCAGGTTGAACAGCCCCCTCGTTACCGAATTTGCACTCCACATGCTGCGGAACCGAGATAGAGAGCAGATCATCGAGATCGGCCACGTCAAGGATTCGATGCCGAGCCTGCGTTGGGCAGGCGACTTGGATCGAGATGGCTTTGTCGACTTCCTGATGGAAGTCAGCGACCACTACAACTGCCAAAGACCGGCGCTCTTCCTCTCGGGAACGAGCCCGAGGCCGGGATTCGTCGGTCAACCGATCACGTTCACCTACTGCGGCTGTTAGCCGCTGCACTGGTCTGGTGCCGGCCCTAGCTAACCGATCTTTTTGAGCCGCTCGTCTTGCGGGCCCTCGACGCTCTGGATCTCGACGCCGTGGGCGGTGAGGTAGGAGACCCCGTTCTCGCCGGCATAGCCGCCGCCAACGACCACCACCTTGACGATCCCCGCGTGGTGAATGAGCTTGGCGCAGCCCATGCACGGCTCCCCGGTGACCAGAAGCCAGGCACCCTTGGTGGCAACTCCCGACGCGGCACAGTTGCAGACCACGTTCATCTCGGCGTGGTGACAACCGACCTCCATCCGCTGGCCCGACGGGATCTCCATCTCGTCCCGCAGGCAGACGTCCCCGCCGCACAGCTCTCCCCCACCCCGCGGGCCGCCGTTGTAGCCATCCATCAAGACCACGTTGCGGTCGGGATCGAGCAGGAGAGCGGCGAACTTGCGCCGCGGGCAGTTGGAGGCCTTGGCCAGCGCCAGACACTGCTCGATCCGGATGCGAATGTGTTTTTCTTTCATCGGCGGAACCGGTGCGGCGAGGCGCTCGAGCGCAACCCGGACGCGGTGCATCTTCTCATCCACGACAGCCGCGGACCAGGGAGGACGGCGCCTTTCCGATAGGCTGAGAGCGTGAGAAGGCACAAAGCCGGCGTCCTGTTCACCCTCTACTCGGCACTTCTGGCGGTCCCCCCGCCAGCCGGCTCGACGCCGCTTCAGGAGGGAGACACACAGACCTTCGATGAGGAAATCGACATCACCGAAGTTTTGCTCGACGTCGTGGTCACCGATCGCAGGGGAAATCCCGTGGTGGGGCTCGGCAAGGACGATTTCCTGGTCGAGGAAAACGGCCACGAGATGGCGCTCACCGGGGCGGATTTCTACACCACTCGTTACCGGGACGATCCGACCGGTCCCGGGACTTCCGCCATCCCGGCGAGCCGATACTTCATCTTCTTCTTCCACGATGTTCGTGCCGTCGCCAACCGGTTCAACCGGCTAACCCGGCGCCAGAGCGACGCGGCCCGCCAGAGTCGCCGCTGGGTCCAGGAGAACATGCAGCCGTCGGACTGGGTGGCAGTGGCGGGCTTTGGCGGCCGGCTCAAGGTTTTTCACGACTTCACGCAGGACCGCGAAGCGCTGTTCCAGGCTCTCCTCGAAGCCGAGCGCAGCCGAGATCCCGAGAAAAGCCGCTGGACCCGGGAGCCGGCAGGGGCCGGCGCCCCGTCGCTTCTTCGCGAGCTGCCCACCAGCCAGAAAGCCAACAAGAAGACGCGAGAGATCCACACAGCCTTGCGTCGCCTGGCGGAAGCCTCGGGTCACGTCGCGGGCCGCAAGACCCTTCTCTACTTCGGGATCGGATTCGGAGACGTCGAGGTCTTGGACCGCTCGGCGGTCCCCGACCGGCGCCGCTATCCCGCTCTTGAACGAGCGCTCAACGACGCCAACGTGGCCGTCTACCCGATCGACCTCACGGCTCAGGGCTCCCGGCACTCGCAGAGCGCGTTTCTCAACACCCTGGCCACCGACACGGGAGGCGTCTACTACCGCAACTTTGTCTCCTTCGCCCGCCCCCTGCGGTCGATCGCCCGAGAAAACACGGCCTACTACCTGCTGAGCTACCGCTCGGGCCACCCAAGCGGGGAGCGCGGCTACCAACGCGTTCGTGTTCGCGCCCGAACACCCGGTCTGGTGGTACGGGCGCAGCGGGGCTATCGGTACGGTGAACCGTGAGAATGTCGGTCGGCCATGAATGGCGAGCTGGCAACGGTGGCGCCATGAACACGGCCGAACCTTTGCCCGAAACGTTCGTAGGATTACGATAAGTGGAGCGGACAGACGGATCCGCCGGCTCTCGAGCCATTTTTGTCACTAGATGGGAGCTACGCGATGAGATCGAACAACCCGGTCCGGTGGCGACTCTTGCGGATGGCCTTTGTCGCTACGCCCCTCCTCGTCCTCCCCGGCACCGCACCGGCCGATGACTCCGACTCTGACGAGCAAACTACGACTCTGCATGGTGAATACGTCTGGACTTATCAGAACGAGGCCGAGAATCTCACTGCGAGTTTTGTCCAGACCAAACGCCCGAGGTTGAACGAAGAGCTCGTCGAGGTCGAGCCCGCGGAATACGACGTCGAATTCAAGTTCCGGTTCAACGGCCAACCCCACACCTACTCGGGTACCGCCAAGGGCTCGCTTACCGAAGGGGCCCTAAAAGGCACCGTCTTCAACGAGAACAAACGCCGCAAGTTCGTCTTCCGGGGCGAGTTCACCGACGGCCGACTTACGGGCGAGCACGGGGAGATCCGTCGCGGGAGCGAACGGCGGACCGGCACGTTCTGGCTCGAATAGCCGGCCGACCCGGCGCTCGCCGGGACCGTCGGGAGGAAACGCCGGAACACCTGATATCCTCTGCGGCATCCGCTCGACCGAAACGGCCCGGTCCCCGTCACCCTTCGAGGCCGTTGCGCTATCCATCGAGCGTTCCCTCGGAAGCCCAGGAGGATGTCAAGTATGAAGTACCGCGCCCGATCCGCGCTCGCGCTGACCCCGATTCTCTTCTCTCTCGTCATGCTCACCGCGCCGGCGGTCGCCGACGACTCGGTGCCCGAGCACCCGACCCTCACCGCCGAGGTCGTGGCCGATTTGAAGGCCGTCACCTCGGTGGCTCTCTCGCCCGGCGCCGACCGCGTGGCCTATACGCTCGACGTCCAGCGCGCCGAGAAAGACGATCCGGGGCGCTCCTACTCCGAGTTGTGGCTGGCGCCGACCGCGGGAGGAGAGCCACGCCACTTTGCAGGCCACAAGGAGCGGGTGTCGTCGCCCGCCTGGTCACCGGACGGCAAGCTGTTGTCCTTTCTGGCCAAGCGCGAGCATGTGCACGACGGCACGCAAATCCATGCGATCCCGGTGGACGGTGGCGAAGCGCGCCTCCTGACCCGACACGACGGCTCGGTCACGAGCCACGCCTGGTCGCCGGACGGCAAGCAAATCGCCTACGCGGCCCGCGACGGCGAAGACGAGGAAAAGAAGAAAGAGAAGGAAGCGGGCAAAGACTGGAAAGTCTTTCACTCCGATCCTAAGTTCCGCCATCTGTGGGTTCTCGATGTCGCGTCGAGCGAGAGCCGGCGGCTCTTCGACACCGATCTCGACGCCCACGGCATCCGGTGGATGCCCGACGGGGAATCGATCCTCTTTCAGGCGGCGACCACCGCGCAGATCGATGACGAATATATGCGCACCGGAATCTACCGGGTACCGGCAGCGGGCGGTGAGCCCGAGATCGTCACCCCCACGATCGGGAAGCTCGGGGAGATGGCGATCTCTCCCGACGGCGAGCATCTGGCTTACCTTGGCGCCACCAGCCTCAACGACCCGCTGGCGCAGAGCCTCTTCGTGGTCGCCCTGGCCGGCGCAACCGGCAACGATTCCACGATGTCCGAAGCCTCAGCCCGCAACCTGACCGAAGGTTTTGACGGCAGCGGTGCCCGCGTCACCTGGCACGATTCCGAGACCATCGTCCTGCTGGCGGTCGAGGGAGAGCGGCAAGCTCTGTACCATGTCAACCTCTCGGACGGCGGGCGCACCGCAGTCGATTGGCCGAGGCTGATCATCGGAGACCTCGACTACGACGGCGAGCGCGGGATCTTTGCGGCGTCGGCCTCTTCACCCGAGCATCCGCCGGAGCTCTTTGTGGTCGTCCCCGAGGGCGAGGCCCCCCGACGGTTGAGCCGCCACAATCCGGTTCTCGACGGCATCCGGCTGGCGCGCCAGGAGGTGATCCACTGGACCGGGCCCGGCAAGATGCCGATCTCGGGCGTTCTGACCTACCCGCTCGACTACGAGCCCGGCGCGAGGTATCCGCTGGTCCTCCAGGTCCACGGCGGCCCCGAGGGGGTCAGCCTCGACGGCTGGACCACCCGCCCCGGCTATCCGGTTCAACTGCTGGCGCGGAACGGGTATGCCGTGCTGCAACCCAACTACCGGGGCAGCCAGGGACAAGGAGTCGCTTTCAGCAAGGCCGACCACGACGACCTCGGCGGTGCCGAGTTCGAGGACATCCTCGCCGGGGTGGATTCGCTTGTCCTGGAGGGCCTGGTCGACCCGGATCGGGTCGGCACCGGCGGCTGGTCCTACGGGGGCTACATGTCGGCGTGGGCGGCAACCCGGCACAGCGATCGCTTCCGCGCCTCGGTCGTCGCCGCGGGGCTGACCAACTGGATCGCCTTCGCCGGCACAACCGATATCCCCTACGAGATGTCTCTGGTGCACTGGAACTCTTGGTGGTTCGACGAGCCCGAGCTTCACTGGCAACGCTCCCCGATCGCCCATATCGACAACGCCAAGACCCCCACACTGGTGGTGACCGGCGCCAAAGATGAACGCGTCCACCCCGAGCAGGCGATGGAGCTCTACACCGCGTTGCGGATCAAGGGTGTGCCCACCGAGCTCGTCTTCTATCCGCGCGAGCCACACGGGCTCCGCGAACGGGCGCACCAGATCGACTTCATCGAGAGGACGCTCGGGTGGTTCGACAAGTACCTGTCGGTACCCGAGGTCGGCGTGATCGAAGAGACGCTCGACTAGCCGGCGGCGGAATCGGGTCCGGGGGCGGACTTGGCTCCGGGCGGGATCGGTCGCCGCCTGAGCTCCAGGGCTCGCAGCTCGGTCCCGGGAACTTGGAAGACCCGGATCAAGTACTTGCCCTTCTCGGGCACGGTGACGGTCACTCCGTGGTCCACCCGGACGTTGGCAATCTCGCGGTTGTCGGGAGTCACCACGTGGACGTAGGCCTCGGGTAGACCGGGTGCCCCCCACAGGTGCACCTCGTAGGTCCCGGGTCGCAGGTACTCCTTGAAGACCGCGAACTGCCAGCGCCAGGAGAAAAGAATCACGTTGGCCGGGTCGCTTGGCAGGATAGCCGGATCGGAGACAAACACGACGTCCTCGCGGGTAAATGTGGCCCTGTTTCGATAGCGAACCCTCCCCTCGTCGATGCGATACAACGACTGGCGGGGCCCGGAGCGAAACCGGTCCCGGGGAACCTCGTGCGCCAGCTCCCAGGAAAACAGCGTCTCGTACCGCTCGGCGAACCGATCGTGCCAGCCTTCGGTGCGGTAGCGGGGATCCAAAAAGCGATAATGGGCTGTATCCGCCAGCAGAACATAGTCCCATTCCGGGCTCCGCATAACCCTCGGCTGGAAGCTTGGAATACTGCGGACCTGGCTCCACAAATAGTGGCTGCGGCTCAGCTGCGGCGTATAGTCCTCCTTGAGAATCCCGGCGCCGTGGGGAACGTTCTCTTCGATCCAGTTCCTCATCAGCTCCCGGGTCCCCGGGCGGTTGTGACTGACGACCCATTTCACGGTGCGCCAGGCCGGAATCGCCATAACCAGGACAACCAGGACACTCAGAACGCTCGTGGCGGCGGCTTGCGGCCGTCGGGAGGTCCCTTTCTTCCACAACCGCTCGAGCCGCGCCATCCAACCCGAGCAGCCAATTCCCAACAGGACCGCCACGCCGGGCAGCAGTGGCTGCATGTTACGGCCAACCACCATGTTCATCGAGCCGATGAGCACCAGATAGATCACCGGAAACACGGCCAACACCAGCATCCGGCGGCGAGGCCGCGGAGCGAGAAGGAACAGGCCGGTGAGACCGAGGAGCACGGCGGCGGGGCCAAAGTCCTCCCACATCCGCTCGCCATACCACCTCGCGGGCCCTTGAGGCGGCATGACCCCCAGCCATCCGCCGTAGGCGTACTGCCGCCATCCAAACAGCACGTCCAGGCCGCGCCCCGAGAACGCGCGCGCGTTGTATATCGCAAGCGCCGGCATCGCCGCCAGAAACGTTCCGAGCGCCGCCAACCCCGACCACAACAGTCCCCAGGACCACGACCGCGCCCGGAGACGCCAGTAGCACCACATGGCGACGATCGCCACGGCGGAGACCCCACCCGGATACTTGCTGGCGGCGGCCAACCCGGCCGCCGCGCCGGCCAGCAAGTAGTCTCGGGTGGTTTCTCCGTCCAGTAGCCTAGCCGTCGCGGCCAGGCACAGGGCCGCAAAGAACCCCGCCGGCACGTCGCAGATCACGGTCTGAGCGACCTCGGTGTAGTTTGTAGACAGCAGGATCAAAAGACCGGCGAGGGTCGCCGCGGTCAGACCCGCCGCACGGCGGGCCGCGGCAAAGACCGGCAGGACGGTAAGCGCGCCCAACAGTGCCGCCAGACCGCGCAGCAGGATCCGGTTGGCGGCGAACTCTCCGGAAAGTCCGAGAACGGCCTCGACGAGAGACAGGGACAGACCCAGGAATAGATTCTGAATCCAAAGAGCCAGCGCCGGCAGATAGTAGAAAAGGTGACCGTAGTTGAACGTAGCGGGGAGAATGTTCCCCCCGTTGATCTCCTGGGCGGTCGCCAAATAGACGCCTTCATCGCTTCGAGGGTGGTCGAGGAGCTCGAACTGCGCACCGATCAGGTGGACGGCGAGCGACAGCGCCAGAAGCGCCAGCAGGATCTTTCCTCCCCGACCGCTTTGCCAGGTCCTCCGCGCCCACAACGTCAAAAGCAATGTCAGGGTCGCCAACGCCAGAAGCACGGCGGCCTGGCTGAAGGTCGGCGGGACCCGGGCTCCCCGGATGTCGGCCAACCAGAGCGCGACGACCACGCCCCAAAGGGCGCAGGCCACCCAACCAACGGTGGCCGAGATACCGCGGTTTGGTGACGCCATACCGGGAAAGACTAGCAGCCCGGTACGACCGCCGAATCGCTACCAAATAGCTCTGTCGGCGGACTCTTGGCCGGCGCGACGAAACCGTGCCCGAGCCCGGCCGAGCCAGACATTCAGCACGTTGTCGCGCGACAAAAATTTGAGAACCGGCCGAGCGCGCGTCCCTATACCCATTTGGAGCTCGCGCAGCGCTCGGTGTCCCGGATTGAGAGCCGCTCCCTGCTTCAGCGCCTTGACGGCGCGTCGGCGGTCTCCTCTCAACAGATGGACGCGCGCCAGATTGTAGAAACCGTGGGAATCTGATGGCGCGGCTCGCACCGCGTGCGTGCAAAGCTTAAGCCCCTCTTCGAGCTTTCGCTCGAACCGTGCCACGCCGTAGCCGCAGTACGCAAACACATCGCCCGGGAGATCGCCTTCCAGACCATGTGTCCCGATCAAACCTCGCAACCGGGGCAGCGCTCGGTCCCAGGCTTCGGTGCGCGCGAGCGCGACCACCCGCTGGCACTCCTCCGAAAGCTGTGAACGGGCACTCGCGGGTGGCGGTGCCAGTGAAATATCAGCCTGAATCGGAATCGGTTCGGTCACGTGACGGCTCCGGGCAAAACCCTACCGCCAGTTTCCCCGCCAGCTCCCGACGTGGCTGTTACGTCCGTCACACACTACTCGTAGCGCAGTGCCTCGATCGGATCGAGAGCCGCGGCTTTTCCTGCCGGATAAATGCCAAAAAAGACGCCCACCAGGGTGGAAAAGCCAAAAGCGAGCGCCACCGCCCAGAACGGCACGTGGGCCGGCGGCCAGTCTCCCGGCAACAGGCCGGCCACCAGACCGCCCAGGCCATAGCCGATGGCCAGACCCAACGCGCCCCCCACGAGCGAGAGGGTGATCGCCTCGATCAGAAACTGGACCAGGATGTCCTGGCGCCGCGCTCCCACGGATTTCCGGATGCCGATCTCGCGCGTTCGCTCGGTGACCGACACCAGCATGATGTTCATGATGCCGATCCCACCCACCAGGAGCGCCACTCCGACCACCGCGCCCACCACAGCGGTCACGCTGCCGAGGATGCTGTTGACGGTGGACAGAAACTCATCCTGGAGGATGACCTGAAAATCGTCCGGCTCGTCCTCGCCCAGCCGGTGGCGCCGTCTGAGCACCTGGGTGATCCCTTCCTTGACGCGCTCGACGACCTTGGGACTCTCGGCCTGCATCCGCAGCAGCACGCGATCGGCGGCGCGGCGGCCAAAGAGCATCAACGACGTGTCGAAGGGGATAAAGACCAGATCGTCGTTGTCGAATCCCAGCGACTGGCCGCGCTCCTCCATCACCCCCACCACGGTCACCGGAATCGTGCCGACATAGATCTCTCGCCCGATGGGCTCGTTGCCGAGCCGCAGCTCGTCGACGATCTTGGCTCCCACCACGGCCACCTTGCGTCTGTGCTCGAGATCGATCTGCGACAGAAACCGTCCGCGCTCGACCACATGGTTGGCGACCTCGGGCCAGTCCGCGTTGACCCCAAACACCGTCGTACCATGCTGGCGATCGCGGTACTTGACCTGGTTTCCACCCAGCGCCAGCGGGGTGATGAGCGCCACCCCGGGCACCTGCTCGCGGATGGCCAGGCCGTCTTCCCAGGTCAGTTTGACCGGCTTGCTGATAAAGACCCCACCGCCACGGTTGTCGACCAGCGGGTTGACCGCGATAAAGGTCGCCCCGACCCCTTGGAGCTGCTGGGTGATCTGGAACTGAAGCCCCTGGACGATCGACACCACGGCGATCACCGCGGCCACGCCGATCACGATGCCGAGCGTCGTCAGCAGCGAGCGCATTTTGTTGGCCCACAGCGACCGGAGGGCGACACGGAAATTCTCTACAAAAACCATCTCGGGATGCTCAGGCGACCGGGACCGCGGTGGGCGTGTCGCTCAGCACCTTGCCGTCCCGCAACACGATGGCGCGGCGGGCGTGCGCGGCGATGTCGTCTTCGTGGGTCACCAGAATGACCGTGTTGCCGGCGGTGTGGAGGGCGTCGAAGAGCTCCATGATCTCGTCCGAGGTCCTCGAGTCCAGGTTCCCGGTGGGCTCGTCGGCGAGCAGAATCGACGGCTCGTTGACCAGCGCGCGCGCGATCGCCACGCGTTGCCGCTGGCCGCCGGAGAGCTCGTTGGAGTCGTGCCCCATGCGATCGGCCAGCCCCACTCGTTCGAGCGCCCGGGTCGCGCGCTCGCGCCGCTCCCGGCGGGACATGCCCGAGTAGATCAACGGCAGCTCGACGTTGTGCAGGGCGTCGGTTCGGCTCAGCAGATTGAAGGTCTGAAAGACAAACCCGATCTCGCGGTTTCGGATGGTCGCCAGCTCCTCGTCCGAGAGCTCCTCGACCGCCGTCCCGTTGAGCTGGTACGAGCCCGAGCTGGGCCGGTCCAGACACCCGACGACGTTCATCAGCGTCGACTTGCCGCTGCCCGAGGCGCCCATCACGGCAACGTATTCGCCCTGCTCGATCTCGAGGTCGATGCCGGCCAGGGCGAACACCCGCTCGGCGCCCATGTCGTAGACCTTTTCGACGTTGTCGAGCTCGATCAGAGACATCGCCGCTAACTCTCTTCGTCGTCCTCGCTCTCGCCTTCCTCCTGAACCCTGACCGTGTCCCCGTCCTCGAGCTGTTTGAGCGAGCGGTACGGTCCGGTCACGACGCGGTCTCCCTCCCCCACGCCGCCGAGCAAGGCTACGTGCGTCGGGTCGCTCAAGCCGGTCTCGACCGCCTTCTGGAGCACCACGTCGTCGTCCACCACAAACACCACGCGAACCTCCTCGGACGCGTCGCTGGCGTTTGCCGCGTTCGGGTCGCCATCGCCATCGATCGGGAGCCGGTTCACCACCGACTGAATCGGCACGGAGATAACGTCTTTCTCAGTGGCCGTGGTCACCTCGGCCCTCACCGACATGCCGGGCCTCAGCTCGGCGTCGGGCTCATCCAGAAGGATCTTGACCTTGAAGAAGGTCACATCCGGCTGCTGCGGCAATTCGAAGCCCGAGCTGCCGATCTCGACGACCCGGCCACTGTACTCCCGCTCGGCCAGGGCATCCACCTTGAGCACGGTCTTCTGGCCGATCTCCAGATAGGAGACCTCGGTCTCGTCGACATCCACCTCGGCCAGAATCTCCGATAGATCGGCGATGGTGCCGATCACCGAGCCCGGATTGTTCATCGTTCCCGAGACCACGACCTCTCCCTCTTCGGCGTTGAGCTCGATGACCCGGCCGGTCAGCGGCGCAAAGATCGTCGCTTTGGAGAGGTCGTCACGTGCCTTATCGAGAGCCGCGCGACTCTGGGTGACCGTCTCCCTTGCCTGCTCGACCGCCAGCCGCGCGGAGGCTTCGGCGAGAGTGGCGGCCTCCAGTTGTTCGGCCGAGGCGATCTGCTCGGTGCTCAAACGCTCCATCCGGCGTAGCTTCAGCCGCGCATCCTCGAGCGAGATCTCGGCCTGGCGCAACCGGGAGCGAGCGATCCCCAACTGGGCCGCGGTCTGATCCCGCGCCGCCACAAAGGCCTCGGTCTCGAGCTGCAAAAACGGCGCTCCCTCCTCGACCTCGTCCCCCTCTTCCACCCACAGCTTCTCGATCTTGCCGATGACATGCGCCGAGATATTGACCTTGATGCGGGGATCGATCTGCCCGGTCGCCTTGACGATCCGCGAGATGTCGCGAACCACCGCCTCTTCGGCGTAGACCCGTACCCCTTCCTTGCGCGTGGTCTTGAAACTCGCCCACAGGACGGCGCCGAGGAGCACGGCGACGCCCAGCCCGATCAGGATTTTTTTCCCCAAACTCTTCCTCGGAGCAGACTAGCTGAACGCCGCGGTCAGACCCACCTTACCCAGCACATAGACTAGCCACAGGCCGATCACACCGATCGCCGCGGTCCCCTTCGACACCTTGGCGACGATCGAATAACCGATCACCGCCAGCACCACCGTCCAGATAGAAAAGATATCGAGGCTGGCCAGGAGCGCGGTCAGCGCGGGGCCGGTATCTTCCGAGACAAAAGCTGCGGGGTTGGAGGCCAGAAAGCTCCCCCGCTGGACCTCGGCCGCGGAAAAATCGCTCTTGCCCAGGATCACCGGCACGGACAGCAGTCCGGCCACCAGTCGTGGCGTCAGGGAGTACAGGTAGGTCGAGAGGCTCTTGACAAAGGTGAGCTCGCCTCCGAGCATCTTGAACACGACCAAAAAGCACGCCGAGACCAGCAGAAAGATCAACGGACCTCCGACGACCTGGCTCAGGATGGCGAAAGTCGGTCCGACCCGTTCCTGAAGATCGACTTGCCTCTCGATCTGCTCCTCGGAGAGCTGCGCGCCCCGCTGCTCGATCGCCTCGCGGGCGAGCTGGCCAAAATCCAGCTTGCCGACCAACAGCACGGTGATCGCCAGGCCGATCACCACGATGACCAGCAGCGGCACCAGCCAGGTGGGCTTTTGCGCAATCGACTGAAATGTCTTGGTCGGCGCCGCCAGCACTCCGGCAAAACGACCAAAGGCGGAATCGTGCATCCGTTCTCCTCTTCTCGCCGCGCTTGTCGAGAGCCGCTACGGGGCGCCGACGATCTCGACGTCGTTTTCCTCGGTCAACCGGCCGATGGCCTTGTAGAAGAACAGCAGGGCGCGCCGGTAGCCCGCCACCGCGCTGACCTCGCGGCTGCGCGCCGAGCTCAGGTCCTCTTGGATCTCCAACACCTGATAGCTGGTGGACATGCCGTTATCGTAGCGCTTTTGCTCGGCTTCGAGGTTCTTTTCCGCCAACCGCCGCGACACGCCGGCCGAGGCGCGCGCCTGCGCCGCGGTGTCGACGGCTCGGGCCAAGCGGCGGACCTCGGTCGCCACCCCCAGCTCCAGGTCGCGGAGCTCCACTTCACCGCGCTCGAAGGCAACATCGGCCAGCGCTCGGCGCGCCTCCGCCGACCGGTTGAAGATCGTGTAGCCGAGGTTGAGGGCGACCGTCCAGCCGTCGAAATCCGCGTTGCCGACTTGCTCGAGAGCGTCGCCGTAATCGCCTGGGACCGGCAGGATGACCTCTCCAGTAAAGGGATTGACGCCCCCCGGGACATCGCCGCCGATGCCGTTGACGCCATAGCGCACATTGAGATCCAGACGCGGCTTTTGCTGGTTGGCGAAATAGCGTGCGTCAAGCCCCCGGTTGTCCTGCTCTAGGCGCTTGCTGCGGACTTCCGGCCTTTCGGCGAGCGCGGTGTCGATGGCCGCTTCGACATCGATCTCGATGGGCTCGGTCTCGGGATCGCTCTCGGGCACGATAGACAAGCTCCAACTCTCACCGTCGTCGAGGTTGAGCAACTGGCGCAGGCGGTCTTCGCTGTCTCCCACCAATCCCCGCGCGCGGATGATCTCCTCTTCCCGCGTGGCAACGCCTGCCTCGCTTTGCACCAGCTCGAGCGGCGCGAGAGTGCCGACGTCGACGCGGATCTCGTTTTGTTCGTGAAGCTGCTTGGCCAAGGCCAGACTTTCCTCGGCGACCGCCAACTGCGCCCGCGCTTCGACTAGGCTCCAGTACGTGCTCTCGACGGTCTCGAGTACCGAGACGACCTGATTTTCGAAGTTCTCCACGCTGATGTCGCGATTGGTCTGGGCGATCAAGATCCCCCGCCGGGTCGTCTCCTTGCCGCGGTCCCGCAGCAGCGGTTGCGCAAAATTGAAGTCCAGCCCGCTGCTAAAGCTCGGGTTGAGCGAGGCGAACAGCGAGTTGGTCTCGAATCGGCTGTTGGTAAAGCTGAGCGAGCCGGTTCCACCGGTCGACACCAAGCGGTTGAGGCCGAAGTTCCAGAGCTGTCGCTCGGAGGTCTGGACGTCGGCGCCGTCCAGATTTGAGGCCGACGGCGATGTGTCGTCGCTCGAGCTCAGATCCGCGGTAAAAACCGGGTCAAAGATCCCCAGGCTCTGGTCCACACCGAGCTCGGACTCGGTCAGACGATAGCGCTCGACCACTAGCCCGAGATTGCGCTCCAGGGCCGTCGACAGAGCCTCTTCCAGGGTCAGCCGGAGGGCCCCGTCTTCGATGCGCAACACCGGCGCACCCTCCGCTTCGCGGAGCTGGGTATCGACCGTGACCCCGGCGCCGACCGGCGGAGGTGGGGCTCCGAGAACGGATAGCGCCGCGATCGCCCAAGCGGCAAGAGCGGTCCGGCAGGCGAGGCGATTCCGCAATGCGTCTCTCATCACAACTCTCCTAGATTTGAACGAAAAGAGGCGTCCGCCCCGGCACGTTCTACCATGTTTCGGGGTCCACGCCCCATTGGATCCTACGTTGAGACCTGGAGAAAGTTCCACCTTGTCCGGGGGGGCGTCGTCGCCGGCCACGTGCCGGCCGCGGCACCTCATCCAGCCTCCAGCTCTCCCGGATAGTGGCAGGCCACTGAGTGACCGGTGGACGTCGGAGATCGCTCCGGAGGATCGGTCGCACAGCGCTCGCGCGCGATCGGGCAGCGCGGATGAAACGGGCAGCCGGGCGGTGGGTCCGTGGGGCTCGGTGGCTCTCCGGGGAGCACCAATCGAGTGCGGCCACCACCCGGCACAGGCACCGGCACCGCCGACAACAGGCTGACGGTGTAGGGGTGTTGTGGCCGAGTGAAAAGACGGTGACTCGGGGCCTCCTCGACCAGACGGCCCAGATAGAGGACTCCGACGCGGTCGGCGATCTGCTGGACGACCGCCAGATCGTGCGAGATAAAAAGCAGCGTCAGCCCCAGCCGGTCTTTGAGGTCTTCCAGCAGATTGATGATCTGGGCTTGAACCGAGACATCGAGCGCCGATACCGGCTCATCGGCCACCAACAGCTCGGGGCGGGTGGCGAGCGCCCGGGCAATCCCGATCCTCTGCCGCTGGCCACCGGAGAACTCGTGGGGGTAGCGATCGAGCGCTTCCCGATCGAGACCCACGAGCGTGAGGAGCCTCGCCACCTCCTCGCGGCGGTCACGCCGCTCCACGATCCGGTGCACCGCCAGCGGCTCGCCGACGATCTGGGCGACCCGCATCCTGGGATTGAGAGAGCCGTAGGGGTCCTGGAAGACCATCTGAAAGTGCCGGCGGCGGCGGCGCAGCTCCCGTGGTCGGAGCCGCGCGATGTCCTCGCCTTGAAAGAGGATCTGACCGGAGGTCGGTTCGATCAAGCGAATAACACACCGCCCCAGCGTCGTCTTGCCGCTCCCCGACTCTCCCACCAGCGCGTAGGTCTCCCCCTCGGACAGCGCGGCGTTCACCCGGTCGACCGCTCGCACATAGCCGGTCACCCGCTGGAGCACGCCACGCTTGACCGGGAAGTGCTTGCTCAGATCGCGAATCTCGAGAAGCGCGCTCAGAGGCCCTCCTCGTCGTCCGGTGGGGTCGGGCCGGTTAGGGCCGGGGCCCCACCGTAGAGCAGACAGCGTGCCGTGTGGTCGGAGGCCACCTGGATGAGCTCGGGCGCGCGCGTCGAGCACGGTTCGAAGACCTCCGCACAACGCGGATGGAAGGCGCACCCCGCGGGTAAGCCGGCGGGCGCTGGGACACGGCCGGGAATCGGCTCGAGCCGGGTCCGCCGCGTCTCCCCGGCGGTGCTCAAGCGCGGCAGCGCCGCGAGCAGGCCCCGCGTGTAGGGATGCTGTGGGTCGGCAAACAGCCTCTCGACCGGAGCCTCTTCGACCGCCTCGCCGGCGTACATGACCACCACCCGCTCGCAGGTCTCCGCCACGACCGCGAGGTCGTGGGTGATCAGCAGCACCGCCAGGCCGAGCTCTCCCCGCAGTCTCTCGAGTAGCTCGAGGATCTGCGCCTGGATGGTCACGTCCAGAGCGGTGGTGGGCTCGTCCGCAATCAACAGATCCGGCTTGGCCGCCAGGGCCATTGCGATCATCGCCCGCTGCTTCTGGCCGCCCGAAAGCTGGTGCGGATAGTCCTTCAGGCGCTGGCGCGCGTCCGGCATGGCCACCAGCTCCAGCAGCCGCCGGGCCTCTTGGCGCGCCTCGCGCCGCCGGATCCTTTTGTGCACCCGAATGGCCTCGACAATCTGAAAACCGATGGTAAAGACCGGGTTGAGCGCGCTCGACGGCTCCTGGAAGACCATCGCCACCTTGGCCCCCCGGATGCGCCGGAGCTCTTCCTCCGAAAACGCCGCGATGTCCGCCCCCTCGACCAGCACTCGCCCGGCGCGTACCCGGCCGGGTGGCGGCACAAGACCGAGCGTCGCCAGAGCGGTGATGCTCTTCCCCGAGCCGGACTCACCGACCAGACCGACAAACTCGCCCCGTCCGACTTCGAGCGACAGCCGGCGGACCACCGGCACCCAGCCACCACCACTCGGAAAGGCGACGGTCAGTTCCTGAATCGAGAGCAGCGGCTCCATCTAGCAGTCCCAGCAGCCCGTGATAGCCGTCCAGACGGTAGCGGCCAGCTCCCTAGTCGCTGAGAATCCCGGCCCGTTGCAAGAGCCAGGTGGACGCCAGGGCCACGCCATAACCGGTGGCCCCGTAGCGCTCCTTGGCGTTTTTGCCCACATAGGCCGGACCCGCGATGTCGAGGTGCGCCCAACGCTTGCGGCGGCCCACAAACTCGGCCAGAAACGCGGCGGCGGTCGAAGCTCCTCCCCACCGGCCGCCGGTATTGCGCAGGTCCGCGTGGCGGCCTTCCATGGCGCGAGTGAACTGTCTCCAAAGCGGCAACCGCCACAGCTTCTCTCGCGAGCTGTCCGAGGCCGCGAGCAGCTCGGAGGCGAGCGAGTCGCTGGGAGTAAAAAGACCCGCCCCCTCACGGCCGAGCGCTACGACACAGGCGCCGGTCAAGGTCGCAAAGTCGATCAGCGCGTCGGGCTTCTCCTCTGCCGCCCAGGCCAGGGCATCGGCGAGGATCATCCGCCCCTCGGCGTCGGTGTTGAGGATCTCGACGGTCTTGCCGTTGTAGCAGTGCACGATGTCGCCCGGTCGATAGGCGGCTCCATCAGGCATGTTCTCCGCCAACGGCAAATAGTAGTTGAGCCGAAACGGGAGCTTCAGCCCGCTGGTCGAGCGGGCCAGCCCCAGCACCGCGCAAGCCCCGCACTTGTCGAACTTCATGTCGTCCATCGACGCCGAGGGCTTGATCGAGATCCCCCCGGTGTCAAAAGTGACCCCCTTGCCGACAAAAGAAATGGTCTCGTCGCCTTCTCCGGCCGACAAGCGCACCAGCCGGGGCGGCTTGCGCGAACCGGAGCCCACCGCCAGGATGCCCCCCATGCCTTTCTTCTCCAACTCCTTGGGTCCGAGCACTTCGATCTCGTACCCGGTGGCCTCGGCCAACCGGCCGGCTTCCGACGCCATCCACTCGGGGTCGGCGTCGTTGGGTGGCGTGTTGGCGAGATCGCGGGCCAGGGCTACGCCTTCGGCAATGGGACGGGCCCATGTCAACGCCCGCCGGTAGGCCGCGATGGAGCCTACCGGTGGGAGCACCGCTGCGCGGCCCAACGTCCGTTCCCGGCGTTTCTTGCGGTAGCCGTCGAACCGATAGCCGGCCAGAGCGAGCTCCCTGAGCACCCGGAGAGCGGCGGTCTCTCCCTCCGCGGCCGGGTGGTCCGGCACGACGAGCGTCGGATACGAGTACCCGTCTTTTGCCGCCGCCTTGGTCGCTCGCGTCACAAAAAGCGACAGGCCGCGACCGCCAAAGGCGGTGCGCCGCCCCAGGCCCCAGACCGCCACCGATGGCGTGCCCGGCGCCGAGGAGCGAGCCAGCGCCAATTGCCCGGCCCGACCGCGAAATCCCTTTCGCGCCGCCGCCGCCTTGGCCGTCGTCACGATCCGGCGCGGCAGACCTCCGGTGAGCGGTGCCTCGCGCTCGAAACAACCAACGACAAAAAGATCGGCCCCCTTGGGGCTTTCGGTGAGTACTCGAAACTTGGTCAGCTTGGCCATCGACGCTCCTGGGTTACGTCTCCACCACTCGAATCACGACGCCCGAACCGGGTGCGCGGATCGCCGCCGCCCGGCCGGGAGAACGCGACCAAGCTATGAAATCTGCGGGCAAAGTTTAACAGCCCGCGAGAGGTCCGGAGAGCGTTCCACCAGGCCTCGGCGCCGTCGCCGATCGGAGCCTCTCATCCGCCGACGGCGGAGCGGCAGGTAGACTAGCGGCCTGTGAGCACCACCGATCTGCTCCGCCTGCTGCGGCCCGGGAGCTTCCTGCTACCCGACGGAAGTGACCTCGCCAGTGTCGTCGGCCGCAACGCCAAAATCCCGCTGCCGCAGCGGATCTTCCTCGACAACGAAGAGGCGACCCCGGTCCTGGGTTTTCCGGTCCTGCTGACGGCCGGGAGCCTCGCCCTCCGCGAAACGCTGGAGCGCTACGTGCTCGAGGAGCAGGAGCTCGAGATCGAAAGGATCCGCGGTGTGGCGACCGACGGCCGGCGGGTCGACCTTGCCTGGTCGGACTACGGCACACATCTCATCGAAGCGACCAACAACGCCGTCAGCTCGAGCTTTGGGCGTTCGTTCCCCAGCATTTTCTGGCTCTATCATTCGATCGCCGTCTCGAGAGTCTTCAAAGAAGTGCCGGCCGAGGTCCGGCGCCGTCACCACGACGTCGGCAAAACCTCCGCCGGCGCGGTCAAGTACCGGATTTTCCAGCGCTATCTCGACCGCGTCCTGGCCGCGACCTACGAGATCGTCCAGAACGCCGGCGCCGACACCGACGAAGCCGAGGACGAGCTGTTCCCCGAGTCCCTGGCGCGGATGCGCGACAACGTCCTGATCCTTACCGAAGACCACATCGGGCCGGATCTGCGGGAGCTGGCGGACTACTTCGATTTCTACCTGCGCATCGACTCGGCCGATTTTCTTCGGCGGTTCCAGGAGCTGCAAACCTGGCACGCCAAGGTACTCGAGAGAAAGAACGAGCTGAGGGGCCTGATCCGGAGCTTCTTTGGGCTGGAGCATCTCACCAACCCCTGGCAACTGATGATCCGGCCGGGGTACCTGGAGTTTCTCTCCGGGCTCAAGGAATACAAAGTGGAGAAACTCCTCGGCCCCGAGTACGTGCGGGTCTGGGAGCACCTGCTGCTGCGGCTCAAGGAATTCGAGCTGCTTTTTGACCTCCGGCGCTATGTCGTCCCGGTCGAAGAGCGCGAGGGGAGCTACAGATGTCGCGCCGGCGTGCTTCGGGGACTGGGTACCCGGCGGAGCGAGGTAAAGCTCTCGGCCACCACCCGGCCGCTCGATTTCAGCAATCCGCTGGTCGTCGACCCCGTGGTCCGCCGTTTTGGGCTGGTCTACGACATCACCGACTTCTCCTCGATCATCTCGATCCTGAGGCGCTCCGGCACCACCGCCCAGGACCTCTCGTTTCGCCGCATCTTTCGGTTCCAACGCCGGGTCAACAGCATCGCGACCGAACACAAAGCGCAGCTCGAAAAGTACCTCGGTGACGGCGCTCTCTACTCGGGTCGACATCCCCATCTTCTGCTGGCCGCCGCGATCCGGCTGCAGAGGTACTATCGACGGGTTTTAGAAGAGGACTTCCCGTTCAATCGAGGGATGCGCGTCGCCCTCAACTACGGCCAGTACCGGCTTCTGCCGATCCAGGTCGCCGGGGCCGGGCACCGATACGAGTTCTTTGGGCACGGCATCGTCGAGCTCTCCCGGCTGACCACCGGCAAGACCTCCCACGAGCTGGACGACGTCCGGGTCTTTTTGCTCGCCAACGGCTACTCGGCCAAGGACGTCGACCGCTTCTTCAAACCGGTCAGCCGCGGCCAGACACGGCGCCCGGAGACCGCCACCGACAAGCCGTTCTTCGCCTATATCGACCACAGCGGTGGGCTGGTCAACGAGGGAATCGTCGCCACCGAGGCCTTTATCGAACAGCTCGGCGAGATCGATCTCGCAGGGAGCTGCGGCGTGGTCCAACAAGGGGGGCGCCGCTATCTGGTTTTCGAGGTCGAGGACGAGGGTGGCCCCGTGCCGGTGGGGCTGCGCAAGCTCGGCAACGCCCGGCTCAAGGGTCTGGGCGAGGTGCCGATCGTTCAAGTCGTGGACGCCGCCGAATGGGCGCACAGCCAGCTCGAGCCGGTCTCGCCGGGCCCGCTGGTCGAGCTGGTCGAAGAACAGCGTCGCAAAGCCGCGGCCGCCACCGGCTAGCAGCCGTGGTAGAAAACGGCATGGATCGAACCGTCGCCGCCACCGACCTCGCCGGCCTGCCATCCCCTCGACGCGGCAAGGTACGAGATCTCTACGACCTCGGCGAGCATCTCCTGATCGTCGCCACCGACCGGATCTCGGCCTACGATCACATCCTGGATCCGGGAATCCCGGAGAAGGGCAAGATCCTCAATCAGCTCACCAACTACTGGCTCGAACGGTTCTCCGGACGGATCCGCAACCACCTGGTGACCGACAACCCCGCCGAGTATCCAGCGGCGGCCGCCCGCCACGGCGACGTGCTGCGCGGGCGCTCGGTTCTGGCCCGCAAGGCCCACGTCGTCCCGTTCGAGTGCGTGGCTCGCGGATTTCTCGCCGGCAGCGGCTATCGCGAATACACCGCCGGTGGCGAGGTCTGCGGGATCCGGCTGCCGCAGGGTCTGGTGAAGGCCGACCGCCTACCCGAGCCGATCTTCACCCCGGCGACAAAGGCCGAAACCGGGCACGATGAAAACGTGCCGGTCTCGGCGATGATCGAGTCCTTGGGCCGGGAGCGCTCCGACGAGCTCGAGCGCCTGACGCTCGACCTCTACTCCGCCGGCTCGTCCCGGCTCGAGGAGGTCGGTCTGTTGCTGGCGGACACCAAGTTCGAATTTGGCCTCGATGGCGACGGCTTGCTGCTGATCGACGAGGTCCTCACGCCCGACTCGTCTCGGTTCTGGGAAGCCGGTGCCTGGCAACCCGGCAACGAGCCCGTGTCGTTCGACAAGCAATTTGTCCGCAACTGGCTCGACGAGACCGGCTGGGATCACGAGTCGCCACCACCGCCTCTGCCGCCCGAGGTCATCGAGGGCACGCGGGAGCGGTATCTCGAGGCCTTCCGGCGGATCACCGGCCGCGATCCCGAGCTCTAGAAGCGCGTCAGAATGGCGCCGGGCCGCGGGACTCCGGCGCGTAGTTGGCAAAACGCGTCTGCTCGCCGAGAAACACTAGCCGCACGGTCCCGGTCTCGCCGTTTCTGTGCTTGGCCAGGATCAGCTCCGCCACTCCCGGCTCCTCGGTCTCCGGGTTGTACACCTCGTCGCGGTAGATAAAGGCCACCAGGTCCGCGTCCTGCTCGATCGAGCCCGATTCGCGCAGATCGGCCAACTGCGGCCGCCGGTCGCTACCCCGTCTTTCGGGCATCCGCGAGAGCTGAGACAGCGCGATCACAGGGATGTCGAGCTCCTTGGCCAGTTGCTTCAAGCCGCGTGTGATCGCCGAGATCTCCAAGTTGCGGTTCTCGTACCGTCCTCCGGCCTGCATGAGCTGGAGATAGTCCACGATCAGCAGCTCGAGCCGCCGCTCCGCCCGCAGCCGCCGGGCCTTGGACGCGACCTCCAGAAGCGTCGGGCTGGCCGAGTCGTCGATATAGAGCGGCGCCGCCGAGATCGACCGAACCTTCTGGACGACCTGGCTCCACTGACGGCTCGACAGGTGCCCCGATCGGAGCGGACCAAACGGCACGTCGGCCTCGGCCGAGAGAACGCGTAGCGCGAGCTCTTGGTGGCTCATCTCCAGCGAGAAGATGCCGACCGCCTTGTTCTCCCGCACCGCGATGTGTTGAGCGATGTTGAGCGCCAGGCTGGTCTTTCCCATGCCCGGCCGGCCTGCGATGATGACCAGGTTGGCCTTGTTGAGCCCACGGGTCTTTTCGTCAAAGTCGGTGAATCCGGTCGGCAGGCCGATGAGACCGCTGGCCGGTCGCTCCTCGAGATCGGCCAGGGTCTCCGGGAAGATCTGCGACAGCGGGATAAAGCCCCGCTGGATCGCCTCCTCCCCCAGCCCGAGAATCGCCTGCTCGGCCCTGCCCAGAGCCTCCTGGGCCACCAGGCCGCCGTCGAGACAATCTCGGGTGATGTCGCCGCAGGCATCGATCAGCCGCCGGCGCACCGAGCGCTCCTTGACGATCTCGATATAGCTCTCGATTCGCCCCAGGTCGGGCAGCGCCAGATCGAGGCTGGCCAGATAGGCCACCCCCCCCACGGCGTCGAGCTTGCCAAGCTGCTCGAGCGCCGCCTGGACGGTGCGCAGGTCGATCGGCGTGCTGGACGCCTCGACCTGCAACATCGCCTCGTACACGGCGCGGTTTTTCTGCGAGTAGAAGTCCTCGATCGAGAGCCGAGCCGAGAGCAGCGGAAACACCGTCCCGTCGAGCAACGCTCCGGAGAGAACGGCTCGCTCGGACTCTTCGCTATGCGGCAGAGAGGTGGTTTTTTGGGCGGTGTCGAGCATCGAAGGAGGCTTTAGAGCGACCTTCGATTGTGCCGCAAGCTAAGGCGGCGATCAAGGGTCCCGGTGGGTCGCGGGCTCGGAAAGCGCGAACATCAGGGAACCGGGATCCGCGGAGTGGCCAAAACCCACCGAATGGCCCAGCTCGTGGGCCAGCACCCGCGCGGCCCGATCCCGGTCTTTGCCGGAGAAAAAACACTGAGAGCCGTTGTTGGTGACCACGTCGGCCTCCAAGATGCGGTGGATCCGCCGCCCGTTGTAGCCGGTGTCGAGACTCTGGCGGGCGTCGAACCACGGCCCGGAGACCGCCAGGATCCCACCGGAAGCGCAACTAAAGCGACCGGGCAGCCAGTCGTTCGGGTCGTTGAACAGGACCGTGTTGCGACCGTCCCGCCGTTCGAGCCCCCGCCGCGACCGGGTCGTCCCGCGCAACCGGAAACTCACTTCCGGCTCTCCGAGGCCGTTCCACGAGCGCATCGCCTCGACGATCGCGCGGCGTCCGGCACCGCGGCCGTTGAACCCCCTGCCGTCCCAGCGCCACCGCACCGGTTCCCCGGCCAGTGTCTGCGCCCAGGCCAGCCGGCGCCGGGCCGGCCGATCGGGGGTCCACTCCTCTACCGCGACTTCCTCGACAAAATAGTCCGATTTGCGTTCGACCCCGACGACGAGGTCGGTCAACCATTCGGAAAAACTCCGGGCGTCGCGGGGCAGGTCGACTCGACCGGGATCCACCGCCTCACCCAGCGCCGTGGCCCCGGAAAGGTCCCGTATGGCCAGATCACGGCCCCCGAGCTCGACCCGATGGAACGCACCCAGCATCAAATGGAGGATGGCGTAAGTGCCGTCGGCTCGCGGCACGAGAAACAAGATGGCGCGATCGCCCTCACGAAAGCTCGGCGCGCCATCAATCCGCAGGCCGTAGCCGTCCGGGCCGATGCCGCCGGCAACCCTCACAACCACCGCCGAGCCGGACATCGAGCCCTTGAGAAGCCGCTCGACAAACACCAGGTAGTCCGTGGAGGGGGTTCCGGTTATCGGCGCCGCACTGACGCCAAATACCGAGACCTCGGCAATCAGCGGCGCCTGCTCGGCCAGATCGCGGTCCGAGATCATCACAAAGCTCGTCGCTTCACCGGCAGGTGGACCCACCAGCACGGCGCCGAAGGCCAGCAGAACCATCAGGGCCGCGCCGCCGCAACGGCTCTCAACACTGTGTCCGGATCGAAACAAACCGCGCAAACCTCTTCCCTTGAAGAGATTAACGTCCCAGAACGCAAATCGTCTAGCCAATCGAAAAAAAGCCATACTTCGACCGGCCGCGCCGTCAGCCGGAGTCGAGAACATCGTCCTGCATATATCTCAGCACGCCTCGGATCGACAGCAGGCCCACCAGCGACCCGCCGTCGGCGATCGGCAAGTGGCGGAACCCCTCGGCCACCATGCGGTGGATGGCGTACGCCGGCGGGTCATCCGGCTCCAAAGTCACGGGGGCAGGCGTCATGACCTCCGAGACAACGGTGTTTCGAGGGTCGAGATTCCGACCCAGAACCCGTCTCAGAACATCGTATTCGGTGAAGATTCCCTCGAGGCGGCGTTCGTCGTCCAGAACCAGGGCGTAGCCCTGCCGCTCCTCCCGCATCCTCTGGATCGCCTCGGCCGCGGTGGCCTGCGGCCCGACGGCCACCGTCGGCGCCAGCGGCAGACCCCCGATTCGATCGCTCAACAGGCGTCCCGAGATGCCACGCGAAGCCTCGGGGAGATCGAGACCCGCCAAGTCGGAGCCGCACTCCTCGCACAGATCCACGCCCGGGATGTTGTCGAATTCGCAGTTAGGGCAACGCATCGCGGATTTGTCCCCTACCCGCCCTCGGGCCTTCTGAGGGTCTGGTGGAGGCGCGGAGGCAAATTGAGGACGGACTCGGGAAAGTGGGCGGCGATGAACTTGAGGACGTCCCGGCTGGACACGATCCCGACGAGACGGCCGCCGTCGACCAGCGGGATGTGGCGCAGTCCTCCCCGGATCATCGCCTCGATGGCGTCGGTAAGCGGCGCGCCGGAATCGAGTGTGGTGGGATCGGGAGTCATCAACTCGCCGAGCGACGTGTCCCCCGGCAGCTCCTCGAGGGCGGTCCGATAGAGCACGTCGCGATCGGTGAAGATCCCGACCGGCCGATCGTCCTCACAGACCACCAGGGCGCCCGGATGCCGCTCGTCCAGCAGGCGGTGCGCCTCGTCGAGACGGGTCTCGGACGCGGCTCTGCAAGGCCGTTGGAGGTCCAGATCGGCGATTCGAGCGTTGCGCAGGATGGTCGGAAAATCGTCGGGCACGGTCTTCTCTGGACGATAACAGCCACTCTTATAGCACAGAGCGTATCTGTTCCGGCCGCGCCGCTGGGCCGCCTTTCGCCACCTTGGCGCCTAACCGGCCACCGAGGGGCCGGGGGCCGTGTGCGCCTCAGGCGTTCCGGTACAGGTCGGCCCGAGTCGGCGGCAGCGGCGAGGCGCCCCGCCGCCTCCGGCTGGCCACGACCTGGTACAGCGAATTCGACCCACTGTGAAAGCTCCATGCCATGCCCGCGAAACAGAGCGAGTCGAGGCGGTAGCGCTGCTCCCCCACCAGGGCAATGGCTTCCTCCCGCCGCTCGTACAGGCGCTCGCACCACTCGCGAGAGGTTCGCTCGTAGTGCTCCCGCAGACCTTCGACATCGTGAATCTCGAAGCCGCTGATCTGCATCATCGACAAGACATGACCGATATCCGCAAGCTCCAGCCCCGGCAGCAGGTACTTCTGGGCCAGCCTCATCTCGGCCGACAGACGGCGCCCTTCCCACCCCTCCCGTTTGGCCCGATTGGCGATCCCATGGACCATCAGAACGCCCTGGTCGTCGAGCAAGTCGTGGAGGCGGTCAAAGTAGCCCTGGAGATTGTCCACGCCGACATGCTCGAGCATGGCCACACTGACCACTCGATCATAGGATCCGCGCGCATCCCGGTAATCCAGGACTTCGACGCTGACCCGGTCCTCCAGCCCGCCTTTGCGGATCTTCTCCTCGACAAACTCCGCCTGCGCCCGGGACAGGGTGATGCCGCGCGCGCGCACCCCGTAGTGTTGCGCGGCGTAGCAGATGAGGGCCCCCCAACCGCACCCGACGTCCAGCAGGGTGTTGCCGGTCTCGAGCCGCAGCTTACGGCAGATCAACTCGAGCTTGTCGAGCTGCGCCCGCTCGAGCGCGTGCCCCCAATCGGTGTAGTAAGCGCAGGAATAGAGGAGCTCGGGATCCAGAAAGAGCGGGAAAAACTTGTTGGCGTTGTCCAGATCGTAATGGAAACCAATGAGGTCCGGATTGCTTCTCTTCCCGGGATCCTCTCCGCTGGCGTCGGACTCGAATCGGCGATCGATCGCGGCCTTGGGAGCCCGCGTCAGGAGAAGCGGAAATGCCGCGCGCAAGAGACGCCACTTGCCGATCTTTTTGGATTTGGACGACCGCTTCATGCCGCCCAGCAGATCGCCAAATCCCACGACGCTGCCGCCTCGAATCTCGAGCTGACCCGTGGCGTATCGCTCCAGCAGGTTCTCACCGGTAGGCCGCCGCAGGAGGGAGCCGAGAACCCCGGGGTCGGTGACCACGAGCTCGAACCGGGAGCCGGTCTCGGTCGCGGCGGGGATCACCGAGCCGTCCCACAGACGAACCGAGAAGTCGACGCCGAACGCGCCCCGCAGTTGTTCGAAAAGGGCTCGGCCCGCTGCCAGGCGGCGCTGTTTGGAGAAGAGGCTCGGCACGTCGTTTCTGAGGGAACCGGTCGCCGGACGGCGACGACCTCGAACGCCAGGAGTTTATACGCGTCCCGGCCCTTGTCTGGAGTTCGCGTGGTACCGTGTCGCGGTTCTCAGGGGCTCACGCGCACCCGGGTCGAGTCGCGCGGTTCCGGAGGCCCCACCCTCGAGTATTCGTATGGCAACTCATCCGGCGTTACCGGATTCCGTGCTGCGCGAGGCCTACGAGGCGGCCAACGAGAAGCACTTTCACCTCGCCCGCCTTTTTTACCGGCTGCTGCTGGGCCGGGAGTGGCGTTACTGCCTGCTGGGGTTCTCCTATGTCAAGTGCATCGACGACATTGTCGATATCGACCCCCGGCCGGAACGCGCTCTGACACTCCTCGACGCGCAGCTCGACTTGATGAAACGAGTGTACCGTGGCCAACCACCGGACTCCGTTGCGCCGCATCAGCTTCCCCACCCTACCCGGTTTGGCTACTACCTCTTTGCCTGGGACCGGGTGAAGGGCGCGCGGCTCGAGCCGATCCTGACGGACATCATGGACACGATGAGCTTTGACGTCCGAAGAAAGGGCAAGGCTCTCGACGGGGCGACACTGGCCGAGCACGCGGTCAAGGTCGGGGCGACCTCCATTCGTTTTCTCGCGCATTTTGTCGACCGCGACACAGAGCTGACCGACTCCTTTCTCCGTCTATCCAGCCTGGCCTATCTCAAGGCGGACAACCTGATCGATCTCGAGGACGATCTCGGCGACCGGATCATCAACATCCCCGCAGAGGATCTCGAGAAATACGGGATCTCCCTTGAGGGGGTCCCACTCGAGACTCCGGCGCTCGAGAAGTGGGTCGACGCCGAGGCCGAGCGAGTCGGCGACTGGTTCGAGCAAGCCCGCCGCGAGGCCTCGCGCCTCGACGGGTGGAAGATGAGATTCCTGGCGCGAACCTATCTGTGGCGCAAACGGCGCGCGTTCGAACGGTTTCTCGAGAGACGATCGGATTAGCCCGACTCGCGCCGCACTCCGGCCGCCAGCCGCACCAGGACGATACCGATCCCCGCCGCCCAAGGCCCCTCGCTCCAAACCCACCAAGACGGCAGACCGGCGTGTAGGTCCACGCCGAGCAACACGAGTCCCAGGGCAAACGTCGCCCAACCCACAAACACGATCACCCGGCGAAAACGCCTGACGTCGGTCGAGAGAACCAAGAGAAGTCCGCCGTGAAACGCGTACATCGCCGAGAGCGAGCGCGTGAGGTAGTTGGTCATCGGCCCGGGCGCGAGCTCGCCCAGGCCCAACCACCGGTGGATAGAAGCCATCGTGCTTTCGGGCAGGAAGACGGCGACCAGGGCGGATCCGGTCAGGACACCTCCCAGGCGCAGCAGAAAGGCAAGCCAGCGTTCGCTACCGTTCACCGCGGGCGAGTCTATCGCCAGGGCTATTTGCAGCCGCAAGCAGCCAGCGAAGCACCTGAACCCTCCAGCGCGTGGAACCGGCCATCCCGAGGTCGACCCGGCGCGGCAAGGCCAGATGACCGCCGCTCTCTGTCCAGCGGAGCGTCAAATGAGTCGGGCGCGCCGGATCCGCGAAAGCGCGGATCGCCGCCGCCGGGACCATCGGGTCACCGGGGACCGCCAGCAGAAGACCGGGTACGCGCAGCTCGTGAATCCGAGGGCCGACGCTCGCTCTCTCGTAGTAGTCGTCCACATCGCGAAAACCAAACCGAGGGACCACGGTAGCGGCATCCCAGTCCCGCAAGGTACGCGCCGCCAGGGCACACCGGGTTTGACTTTCGTCCGGTCGAATACCGCCCGACGCGACCAAACCGCGGTACATCGCTTTGAGCCCACGCAGCAAATAGAACCGGTAGACGCCCAGCGCCGCGCCGTCGATCGCCCACGCTCCGGCGCCCAGATCGAGCGGCGCGCAGATTCCGGCAACCGCGCGCACCCGAGCGTCCCGGGCCTCGGTACCAAACCGCAGGACCATGTGGCCCCCGAGCGAGAAGCCCAGGCAGACGACATGTTCGAACCCGGCGAGATCTTCGTCGGCGATCGCGGCGTGCAAGTCATCGGTCAGTCCACCGTGATAAAAGTCGCTTCCCTTGCGATCCGCCCCACGCAGGTTAAGCCGCAACGAAGCCACCCCCAGGGACCAAGCGGTCTGGGCCATCTCACACATGTACCCTCTCTCACTCGATCCACCGAGCCCGTGCACCAGAATCAGCAGGGTGTCGGCATCCGTGGGAACGGCGAGCCGTCCGCTGAGCGGCACCGTTCCCGCGACGGGATCCTCGAGCGAGGTTTTCCAGAAAACCGACGGTGGAGGCTCGACCGTTCGCACACCGCGGACAAGTAGATTCCCGACCGTTCGCACATGCCCTGTGAGAGTCACAAGACCATCCTACTTACAGACCCGACCAGTGACTCAATGATAATCTCGAGACTGCTTTGAACAACCAGGGAAAGGGGGCCTCGTGGCTAAGTTCACCACCCGAAGTCCGACGACGCGTAGCCTCAACACCGTCCAGGCGTTTTTGCGCCTGGTCCTCTGGCTGATCTCGCTGGCGATCTTTTTTGGTCTGACCCTGGTGGCCGCGGCCTTGCTGACGGCCGTTGCGGATTTCCTGGGCCCCGCGACGATCGCCATCGGCGGCGTAGTCTCGCTCATCCTGGCGTTCATGGTCAGCCGGACCCTCTACGTGATCCCCGAGTACCAACGCGTCGTGCTTCTGCGTCTCGGAAAGTTCGTCGGCGTCAAGGGACCCGGCCTTTTTTGGGTCATCCCGTACCCGCCGTTCTTCCGGTCGGTGGCGGCTATCCTCGACATCCGCGTGCAAACGCGGGTCATCAAGGCGGCCGAAACACTCACCTCGGACAACGTCCCGGTGGGCTGTGAGGCGGTGATCTTTCTCCGGGTCGAGGACCCCGAGCTTGCGGCCCTGCAGGTCGAGAATTATCGCGAGGCGATCTTCCAGGCCGCCAACAGTGCGCTCAAGGACACCGTCGGCACACTGGAGCTGAGCGAACTGTTGGGCGAGCGGGAAAAAGTCTCCCACCGGCTCAAGGCGATCATCGACCAGAGCGTTTCGAGCTTTGGTGTCGATGTCTCGTCGGTCGAGATCACCGACGTTCGGGTGCCACCCGACCTCATTCAGGAGCTCAGCGTCATCGCCCAGTCTCGCCGCTCCGCCCAGGCCAAGATCGCCGAAGCTGAAGCCGAGAAAGCAATCGTCGAGAAGCTGAGGGAAGCCTCCGAGCAGCTCAACTCACGGGCGATGGAGATGTATCGGCTGAACGTACTCGAGCGCCTTGGCCGCGAAGAAGGTAGCCAGATCGTCGTCTATGGGATGGGTGGCGGTGACGACATGATGGGGGGAACGCTTGCGGCAGCGGCCGCCGGATCGATGCCCAAGCAACCGCTCACTCAGCGATCCGGCGAATCCGGTCCCGACGACTCGTTAGTGCCGGCCAGCCCCATCGACTGACAACTCTCTCCGCCCCCGAGCGATATTGCTCAGCCGGTTTACTTCACCGTCTCGCTGACGATCTTCCAGCCGTCATCGAGGTGTTCGAGCTCGAGGATCTTGATCACTTCATCGCTATAAGTGTTCGATTCGTAGCTCTGGTGGAACTCTACCTTGAGCACCTCGACCTTCCGCCCCGCCATCCACTGCGTCGAGGCGCCGGTGCGCCGGAACCCGGAAAGGACGACCGCGATTCGCTGCGGCCGGGTAATCCGGGTCTTGCGCTGAAGCTCCCATTCGGTGCGGCCCATCCCACCCGGCGGCCGGAAACTCGGCGAATAGTGGGACAGGTAGCCCTCGACGTTCTGGCTGGACCAATCCCCGGCCCACCGGCGGACCGCCGGTTCGAGCTCGTCGACGTACGCAGCCCAGGCCGGTGCCGGGGCGGCCGGCCGCGCGGGAGTCGGAGCCGGGGCGGTCGGGGCCGCCTCCTCGGGTGTGGCGGGTGCGACCTCCTCTTCCTCGACGGCTGCCGGAGCACAGGCAAGACCAGCGAGCAAAAAAAGCCCGCCGACCACGGCAAGCAGGGGGCGCGTCGCTCCGCCGGTCCCGAGGATCCGCACGGGACCACCCTTCCCTCCCGCGCGTCCAATACTCATATGCCTTCAGTTCCCTCCGCGGGCTCCGATCAGATCAAAAAGGCTCTTGGGCCTCCGGGAAACCCAGGCCGATCCCGCCGTCTTCCGCCAGACTTTCCGCCAACCGGCGACCCCGGACCGTGCGGCCGCAGTCGCAGAGCAGCGCGATCGCGTTCATCCGCCGGGCGATCTCCGACTTCTTTCGAGCCGACTTGGATCTCGACAGCCGCGCGATCTCGACGCGGTGCCACTGAATATGCAGCCAACGGCCCCAAGTGACCGGATCCAGCTTCATGACCCCCTAGAGGTACCACGGATAGAACATCTTTCGCAAGGCTTCAACCCCGCCCGTGGTCGCGTATGCCCACGGCGCCACTGGATTCCGCGAGCACGATCACGGTCAAATGAGGAGTGATCTCTGGAGCGCCCGCCGCAACCGGCTACATCCTTAGTGACTATGAGGTTCCCACCATCATTCTCTTTGGGAAGAAAGACAAATTGGCCGGATGTCAGGCTTCTGCCTCGTTGGGCTCTAGCTCTTGGCCATTCAACAGATCGAATCCCCGATCGATCTCTGCATGGCTGCCGACCAAAACCAAGTCGTCGCCTACCTGCAGAACGGTGCCCGCATCGGGGTTTGGGTACGGCTTATCCCCCCGGACAACGGCCAGGACAGTAGCGCCAGTGCGCCGGCGCAGGTCGAGGTCGCGCAGCGACCGGCCCGCAACCCCGCTCTCCGGCTCGATCCTGAAAATTTCGGTCGTGCCCGCCTCCAGTGCGTCGAGGACCGCTGCGGAGACTGCCCGGCTTCCCTCCGGCGAACGAAGCATCCGATACCCCTCACCCCGAAGCACTCGGGTCTGTGCCCGCACGACGTTTCGGGGCACGTGAAACCGCTCGAGAACAAGGGTGAAGATCTCGATCGCTGTCTCGAACTCTTCGGCCACGACCTCATTCGCGCCCAGAGCTCGCAGCTCTTCGATCTCATCGATCCGCCGGGTCCGCACCACGAGCTCGACCGTCGGGTTCAAGTCGCGAGCAACCCGCAAGGCTCGTTTGAGCGCGACGTGATCGGAGAGAGCGAAAAGCACGAGTCGCGCACGATCGATCCCGGCATGCTCGAGGACCTCACGGCGGGTCGCATCGCCGTAAAAGACAGGCTCTCCCTCGCGCAGGCCACGCTTGACGGTTTCGGAGTTGAGTTCGACGACCACATAGCGGATCCCGGCCTCCCGAAGAACTCGGGCCACGAGACGTCCTCCAGCGCCAAACCCGAGAACAATGACATGCTCCTGCGCCGCCGCCACCTCGCCGGACACCTCGGTGGCGACCGATGGACGAAGCCGGGCCCAGGCGCGGCCAACCGGGGGCCCAACCCGGACGAGAAACGGAGTAGCGACCATCGTCAGTACGACCGTGCTCAAGAGGAGCTGGTACGCCTCGGTCGCGAGCAAGCCGTGCGCTCGGCCCACACCCATGAGAAGAAACGAAAACTCACCGACCTGAGCCAGGCCTAGGCCCGCCACGATTCGGATCCGAGCCGGAAAACCGACGGCGGCGACCGCACCGCCCGCAACCAGGCTCTTGACTCCGACAACCACCGCAGCGAGTAAGAGAATCGTCGGCAAATGGGCTGCAGCGAATCGGAGATCGACCAGCATACCGATCGAGATAAAGAAGACGCTGGCAAAAAGGTCGCGAAACGGCGCTACATCGGCGACCGCTTGGTGACCGTATTCGGTTTCGGAGATCAGGAGGCCGGCCACAAAGGCGCCCAGTGCGAGCGAGAACCCGAGGACGTGGGTTGTCCACGCCAGCGCCAGGCAAAGGCCTAAGGAGCCCAGGACGAAGGTCTCTCGGGCCCGGGTGCGGGCAATCCGATCGAACACGCCGGGAGCGACCCTACGCGCCACCAGAACGATGGCACCGATTGCGGCAAGAGAACTCCCGAAGCGCAGAACCAGGTCCACAGGTGACGCCCCCACTTCGCCGGCTAGGACCGGCACTAGGACGATCATCGGGACGATCAGAAAATCCTGGAACAAAAGGACTCCCAGCACCATTCGTCCCTGGGGTGTTTCGGTCTCGCGCCGGTCGCCGTAGAGCTTGAGGACGATCGCGGTGCTGGAGAGCGCTATGACGAAACCGTAGAAGATCGCTCGGTTGATCGGAAACCCAAGGGCGAGGCCAGCGCCCGCCACCAGTGCCACCGTAAGCACAACCTGCACCGTGCCGCCGACGATGAAGGGACGGCGAAGCTCACGGAGACGCTCGAGGGAAAGCTCGAGACCGATTACAAACAGCAGCAAAACGACCCCGATCTCGGCGAAGATCTCGACTTCTTCTGTATCCGAAATCCAGCCGAATGCGGACGGGCCGATGAGCACACCGGTCAGAAGCAGAGCAACGACCGGAGGAATCCGCAGTCGAGCCGTAAGAAGCACGACGGCTACCGCGCTTGCAAGAAGCACGACACTGTCTCGCAACAGGTATTCCAGATGCATGCCGCAATTCTATGGGCCGTCGGCAACCGGTTCAGCGAGACACCGCACAATACGGAGACGCTTAGGGCCTGAGCGAGTTGGGGGCCTGCGTCCGCGGCTACACCATGGGCGACCCTGTACGATCTCGACTGGGATCTCGCCAGCTAGTCCGGCGCTGAAAACGCTCGCTCTGCTGGCGGCACTTCATCATCCACCATCAAGTCGGTAATGACCACGGCGCAGACCACGAGCACCGCACAAAATGCAATGCAGCAGAGACCACAGACTCCGGCGCAGATCATCGAAGTCAGCTTCATCACGCAGCTCCTTTCACCGTTGCTCGAACGAGCTCGTCAACCTCGCTGAGGCAGCACTTACCAGTTGGGTTGCGCACTTCGCACGCACAGTTCTTGGCTTGCACTTCTCTGCGGATCTCCTCCGCCGTAGGGCTGCTCCCGAGTCGGTGCACCTCGTCCTCGATCGCCTGTCGCGAGTACTCGAAGCAGTAGCAAGCGAAGCCACTACCTCCGATCTTGCTTCCCGGCGCCACCCGCACATCAGCGAGGCTGAGCCGTAGGCCGTGCTCGCCGAAGTAGACAAGCTCGCAGTCAGGGTCTGTGCAAAGCCAGACCCGCTGACGCTCGGGAATGGGCCCGTTCGCGAGAGCGGCGAGCGTAGTCCAGCGGACCGACTGACCTTCTCCGCCGGAGGTAGGACACCGCTGTGCCAGCTCCTCCCTACCCACCGATGAAAGGCAGCAGGGTTCGTTCACGCCGTGACACCCCTCCACCGCGCCTCCCAGCGGTCGATCGGAGTCCAGAAGCCGGGACACAGACGGAGCTCAGCCTCCTCGTTCGCTCCACGCACACGGGCAAGGTAGTACGGGAGCACCCGCATCTCGCAGCCCTTGAGGCCCGTGATTGCGGCAAGGAGATGGCTGACACCGACGTGGAGATGAACGTAGATCGTGACCGCAAGCAGCCACATGGCAACGGCAGTTCCCCAAGGCGAGCCCACTCGAGTCCAATCCCAAACCATGGCCAAGACCGCCACTCCCAGGACGACCCAGAGAGGCCGTCGACCCAAGTGCAGAACGCGGCGATAGCCGAGGTTCACGGAGAACGGGACCAGGACTAAGGCAAAAAGCACGAATAGCCAGATACCGGGCTTGAGGGAGGGTTGAGTCATCACCGAGAACAGACGTATGCACTCCACCGCGTACCAGACCTGCACAGCGCCCGTGGTCAGCTTGAGGATGCGGCCGGTGATGCTCGCGGGCGGGATAGCTTCGCCCTCTATGCGTTCACTCATCGTGTGTCTCCTCGATCGACTCCAGAATGGGACAGTCGCCCAGGGGATCGGTCGATTCACACAGGGTGTGTAGCTCCGCCAGAGCAGACCCCATTCGGTTCAGGTCACGCACTCTCTCATTGATGTCGGCGAGCTTGGCGCTAATCTGCTCGCGCACCTCGCCACAGGTCGCGGGTCCGGTGCGGAGCGCAAGAAGCTCCTCGATCTCGCGAAGCGAGAAGCCAAGCTCCTTCGCACGCCTGATGAACCGGAGCCTCCGAACAACGTCTTCTGAATACTCGCGGTAGCCGGATGACCGTCGAGGCGGATCAGCGATGAGGCCCTTCCGCTCGTAGAAGCGGACAGTCTCGACCGGCACGCCAGCAGCGCGCGCAAGCTTGCCGATCGTCAGCCCAGACATGGGGAGAGTCTAAACCCTGTACCTAGGTACGGAGTCAAGCCCCTCACGTGCGGAGAAGGGATGGTGCCGGAGGCGGGATTCGAACCCGCATGGACGTAAGTCCCAGGAATTTTAAGTCTCTACCAAAAGGAGCGGCGGGAACGGACCGGCTTAAGGAGAACGTAACCTCGGGTCTTTTCCCGAACTTGCCCCGTTCCGGTCTTGTCCCTTCGTTCTGGTTTGGCGTTCCGCACTGTGGCGAGAGTGTGGCACGGGGCCGATCTTATCGATGCTGCCCGTCGGCAGCTATTGACCAAAGCCAAGCGATGGTGATCAGTCGTCGTGTGCGGAACGCGCCCCGAGCAAGAATGACAGGATCGCGTCGGCCTCGGTGCGCCAGGTTCGATATCCCGGCCCTGCGATGAACTCTCCCCCCTCGATGGGCAGCCCCGCGTCGCGGATCTGCTCGAAGAGTCCGCCTGCAGCGGCCCTCTCGTCGGTGCCGCTCTCAGCCTCTCGCTTTTCGAATCGGCTCCAGCTGATTCGAAACGCTGTCCCGTGATCGATCAGCGCCGTGACGTCGGGGGGCCGCGGGAAGTAGAGCTTCGGCGACTGAAGCGCGAAGCGACCGTAGACTTCCGGCTTCTCAACGGCGAGTGTCATCGCGGGTGCGGCTTTGTCCTCGACGGTCCAAAGCGTACGGTATCTGGCATCGGGCCGGATGGGGTACGCAGCTTCGATAGCGGGAGGGAGCTCCTCGCCGAGGAAGCGGACCGCGCGTCCGCCCCAGCTACCGCCGACCCAGCCCTGGATCGGCACCAGGGCCACGATCGCCGCGGGTGACCGGCGCTCGAAAAGGCGGTCGAGAATTCCTACGATCTTCCCGTCCTCGATCCACTGCTCCCCGTTGGGCATCACGACCAACGGATACTGTTCTTTGCGATCGAACCCCGCCGGCAAATAGATCTGCACCGGAACGGCCTCCTCGTAGGCCGAGCTGCTCACCTCTAGAGTCTCGAGTTTGCCGGTCTCGGTCGCCTGGTCGGTGACGAAGTCAGGATCCGTGAAGCCATCGAAGAGAACTTCTGACGTCTCCTCGAATCCCCCCGAGCCGCGGTTCGGGTTGCGCGGGTCCAC
The DNA here is from genome assembly GCA_965224065.1 of Candidatus Multivoradales bacterium. Classification (GTDB taxonomy): domain Bacteria; phylum Acidobacteriota; class Thermoanaerobaculia; order Multivoradales; family JAHEKO01; genus JAOTZA01. The sequence goes on along the minus strand of CBDCYF010000005.1, from coordinate 398,342 downwards.
CTGGGCCTCGGCGAGATCGACTTGAATACGGTACTGCCAGCGTCCCCCGATGACGGAAGGGTACGAGCGGACGAAGAGGTTCGACCGGCCGACCCGCGTCATCGGGTCACCCCTCTCGGCATCGGTCATTTGCCCAATGATCGACACTGCGTCGGCCCGGCCGGCGTAGACGAAGTGGACCCAGCCCGGCTCGAGGATGGGAAACTCGGCGTGCTCGTCGAGGAAAGCGTCGATCATCTCGTCGGGTTCGGCCGCCCCTTCGACGCGCTGCATCCATGCGGCGAAGGCACCAGAGGTGGCCCACGCGGCGGCTCGCTGCGGTCGGTCCGAATCCGCCGACGCACGAACCGCGATGCTGGCGATCTCGCTCCGATTGCGCACGTAGATGCGGCCCGCCGCGAAGCTGGGGGCGGTGTAGCCGCCGTGATCAGACACGTCCAGCGCGGCCGTTTCGCGATACCCCGAGGGGTCGGCTCTGGCCAGGGTCAATCGGCCCCCCGCACCGAACACGACCAGGTGGTCATCGACCCGGATGATGCCTCGCCCTGTCGCCGCGCGCGACTTCCAGACGGCCTCGCCGGTCGCAAGCTCAACGCAGGTCAGAAACCTCCCGCTGAAGCCGTACAGGTGGTCGCCCACGACGACGGGGAGCGCGACGCTCTTCTTCAACGCAGCGCTTCGCCAAACCTCGGTGATCTGCGTCTCTCCCGACGCTACCGTCGTTTCGTAGAGCACCGCCGCGTCGTCGAACGTCAACAGAAGATGGTCGCCGAGAACCTGCAACTGAGGATACGTTGGGTCGAAGGCGGGCTCTTCGGAGTGGCGGTGTGTCCACAGTAGACGCCCACGCTCGGCTTCCAGCGCCACCAGGTCCTGCGACCCCGCGACGATCACCTGGCGAGTGTCACCGTGGCCGACGAGCACCGGCGTTGAGTAGCCGATGCGGTCGGTCTCCAGCGACCAGAGCAGCTGGCCATCCTTCGGGTCGAGGCCGACGATCGAGTGCTCCTCGGCCCCGATCGGGACCACCAGCACGCCGTCCGTCTCGAGCGGAATGGTTGCAAAACCGTAGTACGGATCGGTGGCGCCCCACTCGACTTCCAAGTTCTTGCGCCACAGAATCTCTCCAGTTTCGGCCCCGAGAGCCAAAAGATCGCCGAACGGGCCGACGAAGTACACCCGCGAATCCGTTAGGGTCGCAGTCGCGAGCGGCCCGTCGGTCGAACCGTCGTGCCCGCGGTGGGTTTTGCCAATGGGGGTTCGCCAGAGCTCCCGCCCGTCGGAGATCGACCACGCCGCGACGAAGTCGTAGGTTCCATCCGAGAACGCACTCACCGCCCGGTTGCCCGCAACGGTAACCCCGGAATAGCCGGGGCCAATGGCGTGCTTCCATTGCAGTTCCAGCTGCGCTGACTCCGCCAGCGTACCGAGGCCCGTCGTACCGCCGTCGTACCTGGGGCCCCGGAGGTTTCGCCAGTCGCCAGCCTGCGCCAGCGCAGCGCTCGTCAGGAGCGCAGCGATTAGAGAACGCTGTGCGGTACGGCTCGTAGCTTTCATTTACAAGGACCTATACGAGGCGGTAGCTGCGAAGTTCTGCCCGCGGCGCCGGGAAAGCCCACCCTACCCAGTCCGCTCCAGTGACCCTGAAGTGCGCGAAGATGGTCGAGCACTCGCTGCTCTAGCGAGTAGCACTTTAGAAAATCCTCAGGGCACGTGTGACTGTCGTCGATTCGAATCTCGCCGCCCGTCCGCCTCGACTGCCTCAACCCCGGTTTCTCGACAACCAATGTCGCAAACCGCCCGAACTGCTGTACATTCGATTGTGCTTCTCGCAAGGTCCGGCGGACTGTCGAGGTCGGGCACAAGGAACCGTCGATGAGAGGACCAGACTGGCCTTCTCAACCTCGGCCGGCCTTGTTGTTCGCAGGTTTAAGAGACTTCCATCGATCCGCACGTGGACACAGCCTCGTCGATCAGTCCGGTGCTCGATGAGTGTGCCCGGGCCGGCGACAGAAGGGCCATGATGACGGAATGAAACCAAATCAGACCGCCGTTGTTGCGTCGATTCATACTGTGGTTCTCTCCCGGGACTTGAGGACTACAACTCACCAGATCGACCACCCCCAATCGATCTTGAACTTCGTGGTGCCGGAGCCTCACTCGCTCCAAGCTGGCCGCGAGACCGACGGCGCGGGTCCGCACTAGAAGCGAAGCGACTGGTGCCGGAGCCGGGACTCGCTTCAGAGCGGCGTCGACGCAGTCGGCGGCGCGACCACCGAGGTCACGGCTGCGCACCATGCCCTCTCCAAGGGCGTGGTGCCGGAGCCGGGACTCGAACCCGGAAGCCTTGCGGCGGGGGATTTTAAGTCCCCTGCGTATACCAGTTCCGCCACTCCGGCTCGAGGAAGTCTAGCGTGCCGGGCTGGGTGCGGGAGGAGGATCGAGGTCCCGCAGGGCCGAATCAACTCGGGAGCGCACCCCAAAGCCGGCCGGTCATCCGCGGTCGCCCTGGTCGGCTCACGCGCTTGCGGTGAGAATCACCTTCGAATCGCCCCAAGTCGATTTCTACCAAGCACTTAGGCCTCAATGTGACCCCAACATCTTGGGGTCGATGCTTGACCGGCCACAATATGTTGTGCTAGCAAGGTTTTTATCGGAGGATCGGAGGGGTAACTATGGATTGGTACAGCTACTTTTTCGGATTGGCCACTCTGCCGTTGCTGGTGCTGGTAGCTCTCGGTATCCAGAGTCTCGCCGACCGGGTTCATTCCGGACAGGCCAGTCGTCTGCGGATCCGCTCCCCGAAAACCGGCGCCACGCTTTCGCCGCTCGATTTCACGCCCCGCCTGGTCGGTCAGATCCGCCACCCGGTCGAGCCTGAGGAGCGCCAGGCCTCCTGACACGAGCGCGCCGTTGGAGCGGTTTGGGCTCCAGGTCGCGGCGGCCTAGCAAAGGCCGCGCGCGCTAACACACGCTAGTTGATGCGGAAGAAGAGCGACGCCCAGAGGCCGTCGCTCGAGGCATCGTCGAAGTCGTAGCGTTCCCACTCCAAACGCAGGCCAAGCTTGCCGATCAGGGTGACGTCGAATCCGACGCCAAAAAACGGATCCACCCCGTCCTCGTTGACCGGATTCGGTCCCACGAGGGTCTGGAGCACGCCGTCCTCTTCCCAAGAAAGCGCGCCGGCTTTCACAAAGGCCGTACCGTAACGCATCGGCCACAGCCCCAAAGCGGCCGCCGAGAACCCGTCGGACTCGGTATCAAAAGCAAGGTCGGCGATTTGGCGACAGCAAGTCTGCTCTCCAAAGTCGTAACGTGCCACTTCCACGGCCAGATGCTTGAGGACCTTGACACCCAAGAAGAGACGCGAGCGATCGCCGTTCGAATCGGAGACGTTCTCTAGGCCGCTGCGTAGCGAGCCTCCCTCAACGTCATTCCCCAGGCCCGCTCCGAGATAGAACTGCGCCCCGAACGACGATGCGGGGACGAGCACCAAGACGAGAACGAGAAGCAGGACTTTGCGCATTCAAACTACCTCCAAGCGCAAAGCTACCAGATCTCGCTAAGAAGCCGTGCCCTCGAACCGTCCGGAGGGGTTACCCGGAGAAAAAACTCAGACCTCGGGTAGCTCGTAGCACGCCGCCTCCTCGGCATTGCGCACCAGGAGCTTGCCCTGTGTGACGACGGGATGGTTCCAGGTCTTGCCGCCCAGCGCCGGCAGCCGGGCGATCTCGCGATGCTCCTCGGGTGTCGCCTCCACCAGGACCACTTCCCCCTTCTCGCTCAAGACCAGCAGCAGGTCCATGTCCTCGAGCAAGACCAACTGGCCGTGCCCGTAGCGCCCCCCTTTCCAACGGCGCTCGCCGTCGCTCTCCCCGATGGCTGTGAAGATCTTCCCATCGAAACCATAGCAAGTGCCCCGGTGGCACGCCAGACCGTTGAAATACGGCTTCAAAAACCGGCTGTCCCAGATTTCTTCTACGGCCCAGACCCCCGTCGAGTCACGGCGGACGCTCAGCCGCCGCGAGCCCTCGCCGTAGCCGGTCGGGAGTATCAGGGACTTGCCGTCGGCGAGGATGACCGGTTGGACGATGCGGGCCATGCCCGGGAGCTGCCAGACATGCTCCCACAGCAACGCCCCGTCCTCCGGGTCGAACGCCTGCAGGCCGTAATCGGTACTCATCAGGACCTGCTGGACCCCGTCCAGGACCGCCGGATGGGGTGACCCATAGCTCAGGGCCCCCGACCCCGAGGTCCAGAGCAGATCGCCGGTCTCCCGGTCGTATGCGACGAGGGCGCGCTCTTCGTCGGCACCGGCAAAGACGATCACCCTTCGGCCGACGACGAGTGGCGAGCTGGAAAACCCCCAGGTCGGCAAGGCGGCTCCGAACTCCTCCACCAGGTTTTGCCGCCAGAGCTCCTGACCGGTCGAAGCGTCGAGGCCCAGAACCGTGCTGTTGGCGGTCAGCGCGTAGAGACGGCCGTCGTGGAAGGTCGGCGTGGCGCGCGGACCCGCGCCGGAGGCCGCCTCCTCGAACCGCTCCGGTGTCTGATGAGTCCAGATCTCGCGGCCATCCGTCAGCGAGTAGCAGGCAACAACCTCCTCACCGCCTCGCTGCTCCTGGGTGAAGACCAGGTCTCCGGCTACGGCGAACGAGGACCAGCCGGGGCCGATGCGGCGGCGCCAGAGCTCACGGGGCGGATTGTCAACCCAGTCGGTCGTAAAGGTGATACCCGGTACATGGGCGTCTCGCGCCGAGCCCCGGTAACCGGGCCATTCGGACTCGACCACCGCGTTCCGTCGCGTAGCCTCGATTGCGTCGCCCGTCGCGCCCATCCGCAGAAACCGCTCCTCGGCCGTCGGGCTCCAGCGGAGCGACAGCTCGGGGTCCAGCTCGCCGGTCTGACCGTCCTGCCGGAAGATCAGCCAAGGCAAGAAAGCGAGGGGCCACACCAGAGCGAGCGCCCGCCGCCGTCGAGGCCAGGCCCACTCGCGAGTCCACCACAGCCCGCCTACAAAGGCGATCGCCAAGACGACCAGGCCATACATCACCAGCACTTGCGGCATCGTCTTGTGAGCGAGAACAAAACCGACCACCAACACGCCGACACCGAGCGCCAGACCGAGCCACTTGTCGCGACGCGGCACCCGCCGAGACACCAGCCACCACACCAGAAGACCCACAATCCCGATCAGCGGTCCCACCCCCAGACCGATGAAGTGGGCCATCGTCATCGGCGCCATCCAGCCGGGAACAAAGCGAATCGCCAGAGCGACAGCGACAATGATTGCCGGCGTGAGCCAACCTGGGCCGGTGGGCATGGCGACCCGCCGCGACAGGGCGTTTTGTTCCGGATTCGTCATTCGAGTCGCTACTCTTCATGAAGAGCTTGGCAACCTGACCAAGCGGCAAGATACGTTAGCTCACGTTCACCCGAAAATCATAGCGCACGGTCCATGCAGTTCCCGGCCACCGAGCGTTCGCTGCGGTAAGCTGGTGGCGTCTTGCCCCATCTCACAGCCAGTCCGGCTTGCTGGATCAGCTTGCCTCAAGGCTAGGCGACCGCCGGAAGCCTGAGGGCCCAACTCCGGGCTCTGGTAGACGAGCCTCGGTGAGAACAGGCACAGGCAGACGAATCCGTCGAGAGGCAGCTCGCATCCAATGACCGAGACCAACCGCGACTCCTGGGTCCCTTCGGTCCAGTTTGTGGGCGTTGTGGCCTTTCTGATCCTCACGACGATCCACGCGTACCGCACCATTCCCGCTCTTCTGAACACAGGAGAAGCATGGCTCCTCCTGCCTGCGGCGATCCTGGCCTATCTCGCCGCGGATCTGGTCGCGGGATTCGTTCACGGTACTGCGACACCTTCTTCAACATGGATACCCCGATCATCGGGCCCGCCATCATCCGTGGATTCCGCGAGCACCACAGCGATCCGATGGGGATCACCCGGCACAGCTTTGCCGAAGTCAACGGCAGCAACTGCTGGGTCATGGTCCCCATCTTGATCGTCGTCCTGGCAGCCGGCGGGCCCTCCCCGACGCGGAGCTCTCTTGCCGGACACGCCTTTCTGCTGCTCTTCGCGCTGGCGATCTTCGCCACCAACCAGTTTCATCGCTGGGCCCATGCCGAGAACCCACCGGCGATCGCCCAGATCCTCCAGCGCTGGGGCCTGATCCTGACTCCCGAGCGCCACCAGATTCACACAGCGGCGGCCACGACTGTGGCTACTGCGTCACCAGTGGTGTGACGTGCTCCCCGTAACTCGGTCCAGTACGCTTCGAGCGAATCGGGCCGCGGAAGGAGGAGCAGAATGCGCAAGAGCCGGTACAGCGAAGAAGAGATCATCCGGGTCCTACAGGAGGTCGAGTCCGGCCGTTCAGTGAAGGAGGTCTGCCGGGAGTACGGGGTTTCGACGGCCTCGTACTACGCCTGGAAGTCGAAGTACGGCGGAATGGACGTGAATGAAGCTCGACGCATGAAGGAGCTTGAGCTGGAGAATCGCCGGCTCAAGCGAGCGGTGGCGGACCTGACGCTTCGCGAGCAGGCGTTGAGGGAGGCTTTGCAAAGAAAATGGTGACGCCCGCGGCCCGGCGCGAGGCGACGCGATTCTTCCGGGACCGCTTCGGTTTGAGCGAGAGAGCGTCCTGCCGTCTGGCGAGCTACAGTCGCTCGTCGTATCGCCGCAAGAGCATCCGTGCCAAAGCAGACGAGCCGCTTCGGGAGCGCTTGCTTGAGCTGGCCTCCGAGCGTCCACGCTTCGGCTACCGCCGGCTGCACGTAATGCTCCAAAGGGAAGGCTGGGAGATCAATCGCAAGCGGGTCTACCGCGTGTATCGCGAGCTGGGTCTGGCGGTGCGTCGCAAGAAGCGCAAGCGGGTCGCTCAGGCCAACCGCCCTCCCTCGGGTCGTGCCGATCTCGGCCGACCTCCAATGGTCGATGGATTTCATGCGGGACACGCTCAGCGATGGCCGAGTCTTTCGCACACTCAACGTCGTCGACGACGCCACGCGAGAGTGTCTGGCGATCGAGGTCGATACCTCACTGTCGGGCCACCGGGCCGCACGTGTACTCGACGCGATCGCGCAACGACGGGGCCGCTATTCCGAGCGTGTGGTGCTCGACAACGGCCCGGAGTGCACCAGCAAAGCCCTCGATCAGTGGGCCTACCAACACGGCGTGACGCTCGCCTTCATCCGCCCCGGCAAACCCATCGAGAACTGCTTCGTGGAGAGCTTTAACGGTCGTTTTCGGGACGAGTGCTTGAACCTGCACTGGTTTCTGAGCCTGCGCGACGCGCGGCGTCGGATCGAGGCCTGGCGCATCGACTACAACCGCGCGCGGCCTCACGGCTCGCTGGGCCACCTGACGCCTCACGAGTTTGCCCAGAGGGCGGGGCTCCGGCCGACTGCTCCGCAGCCGACCTCCGCCCCGCTACCCCCACCCACCCAAAAGGCTCTGTCTCAAGACCGATGAACGGCGAAAATTCCAGAAGTCCGTGGTATCAAACTGGGGAGCACGTCACGGCCTCGCAAGCCCATCCTGCGTTGACCATCCCGTCTACGACTCGCCTGCTCCGCCCTGTTCGACCTCGACTTCGGTTGATAGCGCTCTTATCTGTTTGAACCGTTCAGAGTAGTCCTTCGCAATGGCCTCACTCGGAAAGAAATGACCTTCCTGGAACTGGCGGCCTTGAGCGAGAACGATCTCCGCCGCAAGAACGGTGTCGATTACCAGAAAGTCCCTCCTCAAGTCTGGCGTCAAATCAGAACTAAGAACCCAGCGAACCTCGATGTCGTCGCGCACCTGGGCCTCCATCTCAGCCTGAAGGACTCTTCTCTCGAGGTCTGTATCTACGATGAATACTCGAACAAAATCCACGTCGCTCGAAACAGTGCGCTTGGTTGATTCTCGGTACTCATCTCCAGCATTCCCACCCCAGCCCCACACTTCTGGATCGATGTAGCTCGTTGTCCACAGACGCTTCTTGGCCTCTGGGATCAAGCTCTTCGCAAGCGACATCGTTGCTTCCTTAGACTCCTGGACGACGCGGCCCGAGGAAGCCTCTTCCACGTTCTTTGAAAGCTTCAGGATGACTGGCTTCAGAACCAGCTCTTGGATCTTCCGAGCGCCTCCAGACCTCAGTGACTTGTCTAGCTCAGCGATATCGTCCAAGATAATCCGAAGCGAATCTGTTTCTACGAGCGGAATCGCCCTCTCCAGACTCGTTCGAGTCCGATTGTGGTGATCCAGCAAACCCGACAGCAGAATCCCGACTAAGGTAACCAGAAGGCCTAAAGTTTTTGCGCCAGAACGACCGGCCCTGGAATCGATTAAGAACGCGACGTAGCCTAGGGCCAGCGAGAGCGCAATACCGACAGTCAGAGTCGTGGAGAACGTGCCCATTTACAAGACTCCGATTCCTACGGCCGTGCCCCCCTCGCACAGCACCACTTCTACCTTCTGAAAGACTTTGCCTAGGAATGCCTGATTCTCGTCCCAGGACGGCCTCCGAGAGAAGCCGGTAATCACCTCATCATCCGCGACGAGCTTTGGCAGACCGGCTAAGCTGACCGAGTTCAGCACCCGAAACCTGAACTCTAGGCGACCATTCGCCCAGCAAAGAGCCGGCTCAAAATCCCGCCTCAGCCCTCCGAGCAACCGAAGAGGTTCGAAAACAAATTCAGTCACTTCTGGTGTCTGATAGGCCCGGAGCTCACACGAAGGCTCGAGACCCGAGTCCCTGGTGACCGTAACCAGAAAGACGGAATCTCCTGATCGACACAGATTGTTGACCATCCACGCCAAAGCTTCCTCTTCGAAGTTCATACAAGTACTCCCAAGCAGGAACAATACCGGGAGGTCCTCTGGCACGGGCAAGTCACGTCGTCGGACGTCTTCGAGCTTCGACTGAACTCTCGCAACGCTAACGGCGTACTTTTCTCCAAGTGCAGCCGCCACCGTCTTCAGCAGATGGGGGTTCACATCGACGATAACGTATCTTTCTATGTGGGTAGATGCTCCCAGCAATCCAAGGTGAAGGTCCCCGTCCTTGATCGTCCCTGGGCCACAGTCGACAAGGCCGATCGTTCGCGGTTGGGGGCCGTCTAGAGCCTTCCACACATGCGGGAGTCTTTGCTCGGCCTCCAAGAGCCGATCCAGTACCCCTTCTCGGTAGCGCGCAGAGGCGATTGCAGCTTCGTAAAGCCGGCCTTGTCGCTCTGTCAGATAGAGATTTGCCGAGTCCGCAAGATCCACCAGAGTCTTTCCACTGTCTGTCCGGACCGCTTTGACCGACACTCCGCTCAACTCGGAAAGCCTTTCTCAACTTAGCCCGCGGTTAAGCGGCGTCCGTCTTGGTAGTTGTAGACCACTACCGGTTTTGTGAATACATCACCCATTTCATCAAACGCTGTTGGACCGGTCGTTCCTTCAAAGACTTCTTCACCATGCAGATAATCACGAATTGCCTCCGCATCGCAGCCACGTTCGGCCACGGCTTTCCACCCGATCTTCAGCGCGTCATAGGTTGTGGCCGTCACGATATCCGGTTCATCGCCGTCGAACCTAGCCAAGTAATCCTTCCGAAACTCAAAGTATGGTCCTGAGGACTTAGTGACATCAGGCGCGGTGACGAACAAGTTGTCGACAGGCGGAGTCGCGAGCTTGAAGAACTCGTCGGTGTTCGCCCCGGCTGCGGAGAAAATGGGAAGTGCCATGGTTTCCGGCAACCGGCGGACCGTGTTGTAGATTGCAGCCACATCAGGTGGGAAGCCAATGACGTAATACCCGTCGTGTCCATCCACTGGCTGCCGCCTGACCAATTGCTCGAAGCTCGAGAGATCGAGAGGGTAAACCTCCTTGCCCAGGATGGTTCCGCCCTTCGCGGAAAAAGACTTCGAGAAAGCTCCAGCGAGCGCCGCGGCATAGGGGTCGTCTGCGTGAAGGACCACAAGCGCACTCGCGCGATTCGTCGACAACACGTAGTCAGCCATCGCTCGCCCCTCGAAGTCATCCGACGGCCAGTTCCTGAAGAAGCCATCTCTCGCCTCCCTATATGGGAGAGTACGGATACCAGGGTCAGAGGCTCCGTTCGCAAGGACGTTGACGCCCGTCTCAAGAGCCAACGGTAGAAACTCTCTCGTTTCCCCCGAGATTATGCTCCCGATGATGAGTGGTGTCTTCCACTTGCTGATTGCTCTCGACACCTCCGCTCGCGCGACTGCCGGCGTGCTGGACGTATCGATCTCTCTGAATCGTACCGTCCCCGCGGCACCCCCGATTTCCTCCTCTACCAACAGCCTTGCTCGGGTGATCTCGCGACCGATAGCTGCATGCTCACCTGTCTTAGGATTTGCGACAACCAGTGTGCACCTATCATCGTTGATCCGCCCAGAGCAAGCAACCAGAACAAGAAGAAGAGACCAACTACCGCGGTGACTTCGGGAAGAAAACAACATGCTAATTCTCCTTGAAGCTCCTCACGTCGAGCGTCTTCACTCGAGCCGCGAGTTGCGTCGTCCAATTGTCATCATGGCTAACGGCTATTATCAGTCTGCCCTCGGCAACTAGTTGATCGACAAGAGCTGTCGCAGTCCCCCTAGCCTGGCCATCAAGAGAAACCATCGGCTCATCTAAGACCAGCGTCTTGCAGGGCTGCCCCGCGAGAAGCAAGAGCAGAAGCAGTCGCCTCTCACCACCAGACAGTTCCCCGATTCGGCCGGTCCTTCTTCGTCTCAAGCGCGGCGCCAATGCACCTTCAAAGCCAGCCCGCGAATCTGGAGAAGAGAAAGCCAAGCGGAGGATGCCCTGAAACCTGACGTCTTGGATCCCAGGAAGATGCTGAGGTAGATATCCGATTTCCTCAGCTGCGAGGTTCGGCTCCCAATGCACACAGGACGACAGTTCAGGAGGCAAGGCCCGTGCGTTCCTCTTGGCGACAACGGACGCAAGAGTAGTCTTTCCCGCCCCATTGCTACCCTTGACGAGATTCAGAGCACCACTCCGAAACGCGAAAGTAATCCTCTGCCCTCCGAAGAGAGGGCCTGAGGGACTTCTCATACCTAAGTTCTTAAGTGTGATCTGCGGTCCTTTCGACAGAGCATTCTCCACTTGTTCTGAGCATCGTAGTTGGTCTGTGTTCGACTATTAGCGTAGCGCGATTCGATCGCGTTGTGTTGAGGTAGTTACCCACGGCCATGGCAGACTCCGAATCAAGGCCTGCAAAAGGCTCGTCAAGGAGCAACAGGTCATGTCGCCCAACCACAGCCAAAGCCAACGCCGCACGTTGGCTCTCTCCACCCGACAGGAGACCCATCGGGGTACTTAACAGGCGCAAGAGATCGAGTCTTTCGCACACTCGCTGTGCCTGTTGCTCGTCTGATCTCCGAAGCAAGGCAATCGCCTCTGCAAGGGTGAGCGATGGAAACGGACTAGGACCTTGGCACTTCAAGCTCGGAGTGCCTCCTAGGAGAATCTCCCCATGCCAGTGGCGATGAAGTGCACAGATCGATCGCAAGATCGTTGATTTCCCCGCTCCGTTATCACCGCTGAGCCTGAATATCTCTCCGGTCTTGACTTTGAAACAAACGGGCTCACAGACAGCCGTCCCCTCGTGGCAAACTACCAAGCTTCTGACCCTAAGTTCTACGCGTTCGGACAACAGATTGATCCCGCCATGCCGTAAATCCGAGTGCGGCTGCTAAGAGCACATACGCCGCCCCTTCCGCAGCACCCGCATGAAGTGTCGCCCTAATCATCCCCCGAAAAACCACGCAACCAAGGGGCGCGAGAATAAACCAGAGGTACTTTCGAGTAGCCCCGGTGACGCCTGCCCTGAACTGGGGTATCAGCGCAGCTCCGAGGACTATCCAGAGACCCTCTCGACCAAAATCTGCTGCAGACAGGTTGTTTCTAGAGAAACCAAGAAGCACGCCACACGCCAGATAGCAAGCCACCGAAACCACTTCGATTTTGAACGCCGCTCCCAGCCTGGAACCCATCAGTATTGAATAGACCTCGGCGTTCTCAGTAAGCGCCCGGAGACGAGTATCGAGGCGCCATAGCTGCAGCACTATCGCACAAAGGAGATTGGCTGCAAGAGCCAGAAGAATCGAGAGGGGAATCATGCTCGGCGTCCCAAGGTACGCCCCTCCGTAAAGGCCCTCACGACCCAGTAAGTACTGGAGAACGGGTACGATTGCCCACATCTGAGCGAGGCTTATGACTGTGAAATGGACCGCCCCTCCGTATGCGAGGACAATCACGCGCACAGCAAACAAGCCAGCCAGGGCCACGAGCAGTGTTGTGGCCAACTGCGGCCACGGGACTGAGCCCCGAGTCCCTAGTAGGGACCCAGAGATCAAGAAACCAGTGGCAATCCCAAATGGTGCCCCGAGATCGTATCGGTCGCCCGACTTCATGTAGAGGTACTGGATCGGCGCGCACGCTAAAGGAGCAAGCGCAAGGGCTGCGTACTCCACCAGCACCCTCATGTCAGAAGCCTCTTAAGTAAGCGCACTGGCCGGGACGACGCCGGCCGTGACAGGGCTAAGCCTAGGAGAATGACAAGCACAAACACGCCACTCTGGTAAGCGCGATCCAAGACGGCATTCCCAAACAACTGAAAGAGCGCTTTCTGGGAGATGACCATCACCAACGAAAGTGTCAGGATGGAAAAGAAGTTCAGAGTCCGGCTTGCCAGCGCTATCCCAAAAGCAGGAATGAGCACTTTCTCGAACCGCCCCATTGAGAAGTTGTCCTGGCTTGCGGCGAAGGTGGCAAACCCTAAACACATCAGGAGAATTGACAAAACATCAGTTCGAAGCCAAACCCTCCGGGGCGAGACGCCAAAACTCGAGAGGTAGTCACCGCAGTCACGAGCAAGCCTAACGGCTGCGCCAGCTCCGGACCACCGAAGGAAGCTCCCGCTTCCGACAAAGACAGCCACCGAAGCCAACACCAAAAGCACAGCGAGCGTACTTACCCTTGTTGGAACTGATCTCCCTCCCGAGCTTCGTTGGGCAAAGACCAACAAACCGTTCATTAGCGCAAAGCTCATGACCAAAGCCGTCGTCTCTCCTCCCCGAGCGAGACGAAAGCCTCGATAGGGGCCAACCAACAAGAATCCAACCACTAGGGCCAAGAGAGACCACAGCAGGAGCGGCCGAACCCAATCAGCTGCTGAGTCCGGCCTGGAAATCTCAGCTTGGGCAACGACGAGGCCCACCGCAAAGACCACTCGCTCAAGAGGCAGAATGCCGGTCGCCCGAATCATTATCGAGAAGCCGGCAGCAACCAACGCTATTCCAACCGTTGGTAGCAAGTACTCGTGAAGCAAAGCAAGGCCCTCAGAGGCGAGTTGAGCACGACTGGTTAGTTATTGGCAAAACTCTGGTCACACAACACTCATCTATGTTCATCAGATTGACAAGCGGAGTCAGTTCTCTCTGCCCGTGCTCACCTGCATTACTTCAAGACGGCCTTCCCTGCAAAGCTTGGGTACGGAGTAGACTTGCTCATTATCGCCTGGCCGCCCTGAGAAGCACAAGGTCACTAGCGTTCCTTGATTCTGACCTGCTCCCCAGATTGAGACCACAGGGGACCGGGGCAGCCGACCGCTAGACAGTCACTACAAGAGTTCTGGGTGTGCTCAACTTCCACCCGGAGGTGCACGTGCGGGAGCCGACGATCCGGGCACCAGCTACAGCTGCCCTGGGACCTGACCTTGGGAACATCTGATAGCCTCAATTCACAAGTCTAGATGCAGTCTGAGTACCGCTCCGCAGGCGGCTAGGAATCCGGTCACGGAACGCTAGGAGGCAACATCTCAGAGTAGAGATTTAGCCCTCTCGCCGCCCGAGGCAGCCCATCTTGAAAGGAACGCACGTCCCATGAAAAGAGGAACCCCTGTCGTAGTCCTTGGCCTAGTGCACTTTGGCGCCGTCCTGCTGCCGGCGGAGACTCACGGCCCTGTTGCCGTTTCACCTGGAGACCCTGGTGGCTTTACTTCTATTGCGGGTCAATGTCCGACCTTCAGTTGGGGCTTCAGCGAGAAAGCGGATTCCTTCGATATCATCGTCTACAGAGTGACCGGCGATAGGTCTGGCGGATCCCAGCCGATTGTGGCAACCAACGTGCCCGGCTCGGCCGATAGCTGGACACCATCGCTTGATCGGTGCCTCGAAGCGGGCGAGCGCTATGCATGGTCGGTCGGTGCAGTAAGCCGTACGAGTGTGACGCGGTGGTCTCTACCGAGCCTGTTCCAGGTGACCGCCCGCCCTAATGAAGACGAACTCCGGTCGGCTCTTGCCATCGTGCGTGCGTATGTGAGGAAACCAGCAGATCAAGTGGTCAACCCTGGCCAGACCCCGGCCCCAACGAGGGAGCCTCGGGCTCAGGGGCGGCCGCCTTTCTCCGATCCGCCGGCGGTTCCCGAGTTCATCGCCACGCCGGACAAGGTCGGCGTCCAGAGTGAAGTGGCGGATGGGACGGGCATCACTTTCGGTGTCCATGGGCTGTCGTACAGCGAAGACGATAACTCTGCCGGCGTAGTTGGAGAGTCCACTGCAGGCGTAGGCAACACTATCGGTGTCGCCGGGCAGGTCGCGAGCGCCTTTGGTGCTGCCGGCGTCTTCAACAATGTGGCGGGGGGCGACATTCTCAGGGGTCTCAACGACGGCGTTGAATTATTCAGCCTTGACAGTGCCGGTATTGTGACCGCTGCTGGTTTTGACGGCGACGGCTCGGGCCTCACTTCCGTGACCGCGGTGTCGCTGGCGGCCGATGGCACCAATCGCACCACCGGCGAGTTTGCTGCGGGTGTCGATGGTGCCGGGAACGCCCAAGGTTGTGCCCCCGACGCGGGCATCAGAGGATACGAGACAGACGTCGACATCTCGGCCAGCCAGACTCTGGCCCCGGGTGAGTTCTTTGTTCTCCAGGTCTTTTGTTCTTCCACTACCAAGAAGGTACTCGGCGGAGGCTGTTCCGTTCCAACGGCATCACCGTTCGCAATCGCCACCAACACTCCCGACCTTGGCCCCACAAACGGATGGACTTGCGTAATGACCAATCTCAGCGGGGGCACAGAATCCGAGCAACTCATCGCGAGCGTCATCTGCGCAGACTCTGACTAACGGACTTCGCCCCACACCGAACGAGGTTGGCACTGTGGCCGCGTTTCAACATTCGCCAGCACCACCCCGAGATATGAAGCAAAGACCTCGGTACGGAGTCGTCCTCGTCACATGGGGAACACGATCAGCTGCGGAGCGACAAGTGAGAGACTCGTCTTTGTCGGCAATCCTCCCAGGTCGAGTTGCGGACTCCCATCTTTCCGACCCTCGCAGTCGCCCAAGGCCGTCGGGGACTCGGATTCCAGATTCTCAGCACGCTTGCCAGTCATTCAGCAAGTCTTCGGTCCTACGACCCCTCCGGTCCCTCGCTTCTAAGGCTCGGCGCTGCTGAGCTGGCTCCAGCACTTCTGAATCGCAGGGCCCCGGGAGAGGGGCCAGTCGAGGGCCGAGGAGCCAACTCGATGCCCACGAAACTGGCGCAGTTCCAGATTGCGGCCCCTGTGCAGCTCGCCCCCGGTCACACTAAGTCCGCGCTTGCACAAGTCGATCCTGAAGTCCCTCGAAGACCGCTGCACGGGCGTTTCTCCTGGCCGCCTTGGTTAGGCCTGTCACGTAGAGAACCACTATGCCTGGGACGATAAAGGCTGCGAAAGCTACGACTGTAACGAGGCAGCCCACGCACCCTACAGTCTTCTCGAACGGCTGCTCCGCAGTAAGTGTGACGCCTTCTTCGTCACGCCGGCATTTGAGGCGAATGGGAACGACGACGTGCTCCTCCATGAAGATCCGATAGAGGAGGTTAGGATGCTGAAACCTCACTCCCAGGTCGAGTTGCAAACTCCCATCTTCCTGCGTGACGTACCCGCCTGAGAACCTGGTGAGCTCTGAATCGAGTCCGTGACGAGCGAGCCGCCCTTTCAGGTCTTCTAGAAACGCTGGGTCCTTGATGGATGACGTCTTACCCAGAGCAAGTTGTGCACCGACCGCGCCTTTCCAGCCTCCTCCCTTCTCGGCTTTGAGGTCTGCGCCCGCTTCCGAGAGCTCTGACTTGGAGAAGAAGATGGCTTTGAACGTCTCGAAACTCTCGAGTGGCAGCTTCACTTCCTGAACATCAGCCATGTCAGACCTCCCGTGTTAAGGCGTAGCGTTGTCCCACATCGAGTCGCCCCAGCGCTCCCGTCAGCCCGCTCTCTGCGTTTGCACTGCTCCGTGCACGCCCTTCTGAAAGCGGGCAATAGGCTATCCACCGCAAGAGCATCTTTCTCTGCGCAAGTTTCCGCTATTATAAACGGCAGATCAAAGGAGTCATCAATGCCTTATGTCACGTGCCCACGCTGCAAGGGCCGGAGGAAGATTCGATGCAACTGCACTCAGCCCAAACTCTGCCGCGTCTGTCAGGGAAGCAAGCAGAAGCGCTGCCCCAGTTTGCGACGGAAAGGGAACAGTCTACTTAGGTACTAATCCGTGAGACCGAGGCCAGACCCTAAGTTGACTCCGTAATGACGATGCCAGACGACTCTTCAACACCCATACCCTTCTTCGACTCCTCGGGCGAACTGGACTTCGCTGCCGCGATGAGATGCTTGCGCGAGTCGAAACCTGATGATCTGCGCCGACAGCTGTCCTCCTGGAATGCCGACCCAACCGATCTTCTCGCCGTGGCCGACATTGCGGGTCAGTCTGAGTACAAGCAACATGCCAGAGTTCTCTACGCCCACGCACTGACCGCGATGGAGCACGATCCCACCTTGATTGCCACCGATACAAACCGGTCCGGCGCGTACCACGTGTACGGCTTCATCCTCCTGGAGCTCGGTGAGTTTCTCGACGCGAGTGAGCAGTTTGTCAAAGCCACCACGATCGATCCGACGGACGCGATCTCCTGGTACATGCTGGGAATCTGCCAAGCCGTTCAGGGTCAACTGGAGGAAGCGGTCAAGAACTTCGAACGCACCCTGAACCTGGAAGGCAAGGACAGGCATCAGGACGCAAAATTCTACGTCACTGTTCGCGAAAAGCTCGCGTATGTGAAGGATCTGATGACGCAGCTCGATGACAGGTCGCCCCGTGGGCGCCGTAGTCCGATCAGAGATCTGGATGAAGCTCGCGAGCACCTAGGTCGCAAGGGCATTGAGCTGCAGAGATCCCGAGTCATGGTACCGGTCAAGAAGCAGAACTGGGACAGCCCGATGCTCGCGGAAGTCTGTACGTTTGAGAAGAGCGGAGATCAGTACAGCATCATCATCCTCACCCTGCCCTACTTCTTCGGTCCCGATTGGTACAAGAAGACGGGAGGCAATCCCCAAGCTATCGACTGTGAATCGGTTGACGAGATGGTTCAGGTCCTGGAGATCGCGATCGCGAAGCGCATGGTCGATGGGTATCTGCCGATACCGTCCTAGAGTCGGCGTGGCAAATACCGCGCTTCGCTACTACACACACTCTGGCTAGGAGCCCAGGCTACGGGCACCGCAGGAGGCCCCGCTCGCTACGGTTGCCTGTGCTAGATTCAGCTCATCCCAACCGTAACCAACGGAGATTGCTCTTAGGTGGTGGCCAAGGAAGCGGAAGGCTCGGCTCGGCAGGAAACATGGTATTTCCTCGCTGGTGACCAGAAGATCGGCCCAATTAGCGCAGCCGGGCTGAGGGCTCTGTTGCAGGGGGGCGCGGTCACCACGGCCACGCTGACGTGGAAGGCGGGCATGACCGACTGGGTCGCCCTGGGCGAGACAGGGCTGGGCGAGAACGTTCCCGAAGCGGCGACGGAAGACTCCGCGGACCTTTGGTATCTGGACACCTCGAGACAGAAACAGGGCCCCCTGAGTGAAGAGGACCTGAGCCAGCTGGTCGCGGGCCGCCTGATCAGCGGCAATACTCTCGTCTGGTCAAGCGATCTCGGTGACTGGACCGCCGCGGGCGCGGTTGGCCTGGCCCCACCGGACGGCCCCGCCTCCACCCGGACCGTCAGCGACAAGCTGACCGGTGCGGCCAAGACCGCCGGCAAGGGCATCAAGAAGGCCGAGAGACTGATCAGCGTTGGCCCAGAGCAAGCACCCTCGGCGCGGTCGGTGGCAGCTCCGGCGACCTCTTTCGAGGGTCAGGTGGTCGCCACATCACAGCCGGATTGGTTCCGTGTCGACAATGAGCTGCTCATGCTGCTTGTGGCGATCGCCTCGACGGGCTTGGTCTTGTTCTTCCTCACGGCAGGCCTCTTCTTCTTCCTCCTACTCCTGGGCGTCATCTTCGTCAAGATGCGCCAGGGACAGATCCTGGGCAGCTGCGTCCAAGTAACCGAGACGCAGTTCCCGAATATCCACCAGCTGGCCCGGGAGGCGGCGCAGCGGATCGGCGTGACCAAACCTCCTGCCCTTTTCGTCCTGCAAGACCCTACGCTGAATGCCTTCGCCATGGGGATCTTCGGGAGGAAGACCGTCGTGCTGCACTCAGCCCTGATCGAGGCCCTGGACGACGACGAGCTGCAAGCGGTCATCGCCCACGAGCTGACCCACGTCTACCTCGGGCACACCACCTGGGGCACCCTGATCGGACAGCCGGCAGGCCTCGGCCTACCGATCCTCTCAGACATTCTGCAGTTCTTCTTCAAGGGCTGGAGCCGCAAGGCCGAATACTCCGCCGACCGCGGCGGCCTGATCGGTAGCCGCAGCCTGGGTGGACCGATTCGGTCCCTGGGGAAGCTGTCAGTGGGCGAGAAGCTATTCGAGCAGCTCGATCTCGAAGGCTTCACCGAGCAGAAAGGGCACGTGGACAGCGACGGAGTGTCACGGTTGTCGGAAGCGCTTCTCACCCACCCACACACCGTGAATCGGATCCACGCCCTGAAGAAGTTCGCGGAAGAGCACCCCGGCCTGGCACAGGACTATTCCCCGGCAGGCGTGTCCGCCTGAAAGGTCCTGGACCGCTGGGCTCTCCCGGCTCTGAATACGCAACACGCGAAGAACTAGCTTTTGGGAGGAAGTCATCAACTCATGAATGACCAGCTGGGTCTGACATGGTCCTATATTGAGGACATCAGGCGAGAGTTCAGCGATCTCGGGGAGGCCCCAAGAAGCGACTCGGATCAGGCTCACGAATACATCGAGCGTGTCGAGAGCGTTCTACTCCAGGTGAAGCTCGCCCGGGAAGCGTGGGGCAAGGCCACGCCCGGAGATGGATATCCAGACCGAAAGGAAATCGCGAGGGTCACTCTCTCGCTCATGGAGGGGAAACTCCACAGTAGGATTGTCGAGGCTTCGTCAGTGCTCTCCAAGATCGTGCCTTCGCTACAGCCTTACAAGGAGAGTTCCTTTGCCCGATCTCTCGAGTGCCTGAAGAAGGCCGCCTCGGCTGACTGGGCCGATGAGGAGGCCAGAGCAGGTGCCTGGTGGGAGATCGCACACCTAGCAGCGGCCGCTGAAGATAACGAGACGGTCCTAGAAGCACTGAGAACCGTCGAAGGCCTGGAACATCGCCTAGCGCTCGAGGCCACAAAGAAGAGGCAGCAGATCGAGGCGCTTCTTGTGCAAGCACGCACAGATGAAGAGGCTGAGCCCAAGAGCTCCTGCTTCATCGCCACTGCAGCGTTTGGCGGTGCCTATGGCCCCGAGGTCAGTGCACTTCGTAGTTTGCGCGATGACTATCTAGCACGCTTTGTCCTTGGTCGTGTCGCCATCGCTGTTTACGAAAAGGTATCCTCACCATTAGCGAACTTGGTACTCATGCATCCGTGGCTACGGAGCGGCGTCCGGGCTGTCCTACGTTTTTCACTAAAGTTGCTCATCACCGTAGGCTTGGCAAGTCGATCGCCTAAAATAGGCGAACGGAGCTGAATCAAGGCCGCTACCGGACTTCCTAGCATTCAGGATTGGCTTTGCGCCCTATAGATCCGTTTTCGACTGACACCACCGACACCGCGTTGCTCCTCGCGGAACTTGAGTCAGGACTGAGACGTCCACATGGCCAAGACCCCACCATCGCGGCGATTATCCGGTTAGGTGAGCTTGGCTCGGTCGAGGCGATCCCACTCCTCCGAGAAGCTGTTGGGCATGCGAACATTGGGGTCAAGACGCAGGCAGCGTTCGCACTTCAGAGACTTGGCCAGAAGGATGGCCTCAGGGCGCTAGATCTGTTCCTCAAGGAAGAGACCGCAGCGGCCATAGCTGCTCAGTTGCTTATCCGAATCGGCAGCGAGGAAGCTGTTGAAGTTCTCCTGAGGGCGAAATCGGAACCAGGAGAGCGGATGTTCAACGGCCAGATGACACCGATCTCGGTCATTGTCGACACGCTTCTCAACAAGTGGGATCCAGCGCGATTCGCGGCCCCAAGAGGACCATCGCGAAGTGAGTCAGGCTGCATGTTAGTGGCAGCAGGGCTGGCAGGGGTGATTCTTGTACTGCTCTGAACTGGGGAATGGTTCTGAAGGTCAGCCGTGCCGGCTACGTCTCAGAACTCGCTTCTCGGGCCAGCTTGCCAGTCATTGAAGAAGTCGCGAGGAGATCCGGCCCCTTGGTTCGGTGCCCCCCAAGGCTGGCTCTCTAGCATAGGGTCCGCATAGGGACCACCAGGGCACTGTCTGGGCGTCTTCGAGGGCACCTCCTAACCGGCCTTCGAGCCGCCAAAGGCCGGCTTCGCGCGATATGACCGGGATGGCCTGACGTGCTCCCCAGTTTGATACCACGGACTTCTGGAATTTTCGCCGTTCATCGGTCTTGAGACAGAGCCTTTTGGGTGGGTGGGGGTAGCGGGGCGGAGGTCGGCTGCGGAGCAGTCGGCCGGAGCCCCGCCCTCTGGGCAAACTCGTGAGGCGTCAGGTGGCCCAGCGAGCCGTGAGGCCGCGCGCGGTTGTAGTCGATGCGCCAGGCCTCGATCCGACGCCGCGCGTCGCGCAGGCTCAGAAACCAGTGCAGGTTCAAGCACTCGTCCCGAAAACGACCGTTAAAGCTCTCCACGAAGCAGTTCTCGATGGGTTTGCCGGGGCGGATGAAAGCGAGCGTCACGCCGTGTTGGTAGGCCCACTGATCGAGGGCTTTGCTGGTGCACTCCGGGCCGTTGTCGAGCACCACACGCTCGGAATAGCGGCCCCGTCGTTGCGCGATCGCGTCGAGTACACGTGCGGCCCGGTGGCCCGACAGTGAGGTATCGACCTCGATCGCCAGACACTCTCGCGTGGCGTCGTCGACGACGTTGAGTGTGCGAAAGACTCGGCCATCGCTGAGCGTGTCCCGCATGAAATCCATCGACCATTGGAGGTCGGCCGAGATCGGCACGACCCGAGGGAGGGCGGTTGGCCTGAGCGACCCGCTTGCGCTTCTTGCGACGCACCGCCAGACCCAGCTCGCGATACACGCGGTAGACCCGCTTGCGATTGATCTCCCAGCCTTCCCTTTGGAGCATTACGTGCAGCCGGCGGTAGCCGAAGCGTGGACGCTCGGAGGCCAGCTCAAGCAAGCGCTCCCGAAGCGGCTCGTCTGCTTTGGCACGGATGCTCTTGCGGCGATACGACGAGCGACTGTAGCTCGCCAGACGGCAGGACGCTCTCTCGCTCAAACCGAAGCGGTCCCGGAAGAATCGCGTCGCCTCGCGCCGGGCCGCGGGCGTCACCATTTTCTTTGCAAAGCCTCCCTCAACGCCTGCTCGCGAAGCGTCAGGTCCGCCACCGCTCGCTTGAGCCGGCGATTCTCCAGCTCAAGCTCCTTCATGCGTCGAGCTTCATTCACGTCCATTCCGCCGTACTTCGACTTCCAGGCGTAGTACGAGGCCGTCGAAACCCCGTACTCCCGGCAGACCTCCTTCACTGAACGGCCGGACTCGACCTCCTGTAGGACCCGGATGATCTCTTCTTCGCTGTACCGGCTCTTGCGCATTCTGCTCCTCCTTCCGCGGCCCGATTCGCTCGAAGCGTACTGGACCGAGTTACGGGGAGCACGTCACGTTGGCTCGGCGCTACCCGGCGTTGTTCCAGGTCAGCGCCTCAATCGTTGAGTTGTTCCACCTACCCAGATCCCGCCTAGTGTACTGACCTGTCAGGCTGAGGTCGTCCCACTCTCCAGTGTCAGTGGAGAGGATCCGACGGTAGTTGGCACCAATGCCAAGGGTTTATTTGGAGGCGACGGTGGGAATCGAACCCACGTATGAGGGTTTTGCAGACCCTTGCCTTACCACTTGGCTACGTCGCCCAATCTTCCGGGTGTGTGGGAGCCCGGAAGGATGTCTGGAGCGGGAAACGGGATTCGAACCCGCGACCCCGACCTTGGCAAGGTCGTGCTCTACCACTGAGCTATTCCCGCGCCCATGGGACGGGAAGAATACGAGAAAACGGGGTCGGGGTCCAGCCCCGGGGGTACCCCTGAGGACCGTCGGGATTCGCTGATCCAAGGCGGGCAGGGACAGCCCCACCCCTCACAGACACAATCCAGGTCAGGGCGTTTGGAAGGCGTCTTCAATCAGGGTGAAAGACCAGGAGCCGCCGCGACGGTCGATGCCGAGGACGTCAAACCGGCAGGGGCCTTCCCAGCCTGAGAAAGCCAGATAGGCCGTCGCGGCCCGCGCGATTTTGGCCTGTTTTTGAGGACCGACGGCGGCCACGGCGGGGCCGAAGCTGGGGGCGGAGCGGGCCTTGATCTCGAGAAAGCACAGGGTGTCGCCGTCGCGGGCGATGACATCGATCTCGCCGAGCTTGGACCGGTAGTTGCGCTCGAGGACACGGTAGCCGTTGCGCGCGAGCCAGCGGACGGCCGCGAGCTCCGCCTCGGTGCCACGAGCGCGGGTGTGAGACGGGCCGTCGAAAGTGGAGAGCGTTTCGGGCAAGGGCGATGGATCGTCGGCCCCAACGGGGTCGGCGTGTTTCTACCTGGCGAGTTGAGCTCTCACCGTCCGGCTGGCGGGGGTGCCGGCGTCAACAGAGTGAGTTGCTGAGGTCACCTCGGGTATCAGCCGCGTCATTTCCGCTTCCAGCGGGTCCCCTGGGGGGTGTCTTCGAGCACGATCCCGGCGGCGTCGAGACGGTCCCGGAGCTCGTCGGCACGGGCGAAGTCTTTGGCCGTGCGCGCAGCCTGTCGTTCTTCGACCCACGCACTGATCTCCTCGTCGGCGGGACCATCGCTTTCGTGGACTTCACCCGCGCTGCCCCACTCGTCGGGATCGAGAACACCCAGCACGGTGTCGATATCCGCCAGCGCTGCCTCGACACGCTCTTTGTCTCCGCTTTTCAGGCTTCCCCCCTCGATCGTGACGTTGACGGCCTTGACGAAGGCAAAGAGTGCGGCTAAGGCCTTGGAGGTGTTGAGATCGTCGGCGAGCGCGGCCGCGAAATCGGCGTGCAGGGTCTCACAGAGCGCGGCGACGGTAGGGGCAGACTGCTCGGAACGGCCGGCCGAGGCGCCGGCCGCGTCAGATACTGGAAACGACTCGTCCGAAGCCTCCACGGCATCCCCGACCGTTCCGGAGGCATGTGACAACCGAAAACGCATCTCGTCGACCTTGGCCAGGGCCGCGGCGGCCGCGTCGAGCCCTTCAAAGGTGAAGTTGAGCTTTTTGCGGTAGTGGACGGAGAGGAATAGGTAGCGGATCGCTCGGGGGTCGGCGCCTTTTCCCAGCAACTCGCTCAGGGTGTACTGATTCCCCAGCGACTTGGACATCTTTTCGCCGTCGACGATCAGGTGCTCGGCGTGGATCCAGTGCCGCACAAAGGGCACGCCGGTGGCCGACTCGCTCTGGGCGATCTCGTTCTCGTGGTGCGGGAAGATGTTATCCACGCCGCCGCAGTGGATATCAAAAGTCTCGCCGAGGTACTTCATGCTCATGGCCGAGCACTCGATGTGCCAGCCCGGCCGTCCCGGCCCCCACGGGGAGTCCCACGAAGGCTCGCCGGGCTTGGCCCCCTTCCACAAGACGAAATCCCGCGCGTCCTCCTTACCGTAGTCGTCGTCGGCCACCCGTTCGCCCTGCCGGACCTCGGAGAGATCGAAGCCCGAAAGCCGTCCGTAGTCCTCGTCCTCGGCGATACGGAAGAAAACCGAGCCGTCGGCCACATAGGCGTACCCACGGTCGAGGAGTTTCTGGATGATCTCGATCATTTCCGGAACGTGCTCGGTGGCCTTGGGGTAGTGCTCGGCGCGCTCGACGCGAAGCCGATCGAGATCGTTGAAGAACGAATCGATGAACGGCGCGGTGAACTCTTCGAGCGAGAGCCCCGCCTCCCCGGCAAGCTGGATGGTCTTGTCGTCCACGTCGGTCAGGTTCATCACCTGGACGACGCGGTAGCCCAGAAATCGCAGTGCCCGCCGCAACAGATCCTCGAACACAAAGGTCCTGAGGTTGCCGATGTGCGCGTGGTTGTAGACCGTCGGCCCGCAGGTGTAAATGTGGACTGCTCTGTGCTGTTGCGTCTCGAGCGCGGCCTTGGCGCGCCCCTCGGTGTTGTAGAAGACCGGTTGGATCACGGGGTCTCCGATGTGTCTATGCGCCGGCCGGCGCCGGTCTTACTCGGAGACCTGGACGACGGCCTTGCCGGAACGGAAGACCACGTCTTGGAAGATCTCCAGCTTCGAATCGACGGGCCGTGCCTTGCGATAGCGGATTTTTTTTGAACCGGCGACGTTTATGCCGCGAAGCTCGATCGACAGCAGGTGCCCGGTGCCGCTGACGCCCTCGACGGGCCCCAGCCGGCTGATGCCGACCACCAGGTTGCCCTCCTTGGTACGCCGGACGACCAAGTTGGTCTCGGCCGCGCCGTCTTCGTTGAGAAAGTTTCCTTGGACCGCCGAAGTGGCTCGCCCCGCCGGAAACTTGAAGAGTTTTTTGGGATAGCGGAGATCGAAGGCGACGCCGTAGAGATCGGTGACGTCCTTGACCCAGAATTCGAGCACCAGGATACCGTCCGAGCGCTCGGTCCGCGCGGGCCGGATAAAGACCGCAGGACCGATGGGCTCGGGGGTGGGAACAAATTCGAGACTACCCTGGGCCTGTGCCGGTGCCGGCGACCAAGCCAGCGCCACTGCGACGGCTATCGCCAAGGCCCACGCCGTCGTGCCGAAGCGCATCCCAAGCCGATTCACGCGGTCACCGCACTTTCCGATCCAAAGCTCTCCTGCTTCATTTTTCGCACCTGTCTCACGACTCGCTCCCGGCGCAGACCCCTGAGCCGGTCAAAGAAGAGTACACCGTCCAGGTGGTCCACTTCATGGCAGATGGCACGCGCCAGCAGATCCTCGGCTTTGAGCTCGAAGTCCTTTCCTTCGAGGTCCTGCGCGCGAACCACGATCGAAAATGGCCGCCGCACCTTTTCGGTGATCCCGGGGATCGAGAGACAGCCTTCGATTTCGACCGCCGAACCGTCACCCTCGACCACCTCGGGGTTGACCAGGACCAGAAGATCATCCGAGCCCTCAGAGACGTCGACCACCGCAATACGCTTCTCGATCCCCACCTGGGGAGCCGCCAGCCCCAGACCGGGAGCATCGTACATGGTCTCGGCCATGTCTTGGGCGAGCTGGCGCAACTCGGCGTCGAATTCGGTGATCTCGGCACAGCGCACGCGCAGCACCGGATCCGGGTAAACCCGGATGCGTAGCAGGCTCACGATGGCACCTCGGCCGGCGCCGATAACCCGGCCACTGCCTCGACGACTTCACCGTCGCTGTTCTGGGAGCGCAGGGCGTCGAGAAGACCCCGCGGGTCGGACTCGCCCAACAAAAGCTCCTCGAGACCGGAGCGGTCGAGCTTGAGCGCCGCGGCCTTGCGGGTGACCGAATAGTCTGCCGCCCAAGGCTGGCGCTCGAGAAGCGCCTTGTCTCCGATGACTTTGCCGGAGTCGAAAGTACGGATGGCGGTCCGGCTGCCGTTCGCCAGCAGGACCTCCGCGGCGATCTCCCCCCGCAACAGGATCAAGAGCTCCTCCCGCTGGCCGCCCCGCCGGACCAATTCCTCTCCCTCCTCCATCCGCACCAGCTCGAGTCTGCGAAAAAGCCGCTGGATCTGCTCCTCGGTCAGGCCTTCGAGCAACGAGCACCGATCGAGCTTCTCGGCGAGCTGCTGAACGGTAAAGGCATGTGCGCCATGAAGGTCCTCGAGAAGCGCCTTCCGGGCCAGGTTGCAGCGCCGCTCCATCTCTTTGGCGTGCTCGAGCCGCTCGATCTTTGCGGTCAGTTTTGGCTCGCCGGGCATCAGGCGCTCGAGTTTGATCAATAGTGCGTGCGCCTTGTCGTCGAACCCGTCGGAAGCATAACCCTCGGCGACGAACATGTACTCCTCGACGGCGTCGATACGGCGATCGGTCTTGAAGAGGAGGTCGGCCAGCTTGAGTCGAGCGTGATGATCTCTGTTGTTTCTCTTGAGCCGGTCTCGCAGACGCTGTTCGGCTTCCTCGACCCGTCCGAGGGCGATCAGGTCGCTGACGCTGTGGCGACGCTTCGCCGCCCGGCGGACATCTCTACCGGTGCCCTTTGAGGTCGCCTTGGAGACCTCGGAGGATACGTTCTTGAGCCAGTCCTTGATTGCCATCGGGCGTCCGGTGCGTCGCTTGAAAGGGACGATCCGCCCCCTGAGGGCGACGAGGCGGTCGGCGCTTGAGGGGCAATTATAGCGAAGAAAACTAAGCTATTTGCGCCTCTTCGGGGGAGGACGATCGTGTCGGCGCCTGGTATGAGTGTTGCTCGATAGAGTCGCGCAAGGAGGCTGCGATGAGCCAAACACTCGCCATTCACAACATCTACCCCCGCCAAGTCCTGGCCGCTTTAGCCACTGGGGCGGCGACTCTGGCTTGGGTCGCCGCATCACCGCTCGGGGCGCAGACGGCGCCATATGCCGGCGGCCAAGCTGGTCCGCCCGATGGGCTGGGCTCGGAGAGCTACGGCTATTTTCGAACGCTCGAAGGAGACGCCCTCCTCACCACCGTCGAACAGGGGGAGCCGATCGAGGTCGAGATCAACTATCCCGTCTTGACCGGTGACTCGGTGTGGGTCGAGGGCGGTTCACGGTTAGAGGTCGAGCTGGCGGACGGGACCGTCTTGCGGCTGGACGCCGGCACCGAGGTGGTTTTCGAAGCCCTGGCGTTGTCGCCCGACTCCCCACGGGACGCGGCGACCCACCTGAAACTGCTTTCGGGCGAGCTACAAGTCAGTGTCCCCGAAGCCGCGGTCGAGATCGAACCGGTGCTGATCGAGAGTGAGAACACACAGATTTTTCTACTGTCCGCAGGCGACTACTGGTTTGGCGCCACCCGCCGTGACGAAACGAGAGTTGCGGTGCGCGATGGGCTGGCCGAGGCGGTCACCAAACGGGGCTCGGTCATCGCCCGCGCCGGTGAAGAAATTCGAGTCGCCGGCCGCTACGCTCCCTTTGCCGAGGTCCGCAGGACTTCGCGCGAGCGCGACATCGAGCTGTGGGCTTTGGCGCTCGAGGAGGAAGCTTACGGGCCGGAGGTCGAAGATATCGATCCGCGTCTGAGCTACTCCGCCGCTCCCCTCCGCGACGGCGGACGATGGATCTGGGTGAATGGCCGGCGGGCCTGGCGGCCGTATGTCCACGCGACCTGGCGGCCGTTCTCCGACGGACGGTGGGTCTACACGCCCTCGGGTCTGAGCTGGGTGGGGCTCGAGCCCTGGAGCTGGGTCACGGCACACTACGGCTCGTGGAACTATGTGTCGAGGCGCGGCTGGTGTTGGTTCCCGGGCGCCGTTTACTCGCCCGCGTGGGTCTACTGGTACTGGGGCCCAACCCACGTGGCCTGGATTCCCACCGGCTACTACGGACACCACTACCGGCGCCACTTCGGCTTCAGTGGATTCCGCTTCGGAGTCTACGGTTGGGCCGGTGGGGGATGGAACATCTGGGCCGATTGGACGTTCTGCCCGACTCGTTACTTCGGACGCCGGTCCGGGAGGAGCTACTGGCGGTCCGGAAGAGATCTGGCCCGCAACACCCGGACGCTTTCGGTGCCGCGGGGTGTGCTCACCACCGATACCCGGCGCCTGCGGCCCGACTTGTGGGGTAAGCCGGGCGAGGTCTTCCGCGAGCTGGAGGACGCTCACCGGACCCGTCCAAGGGGCCTGGGAGTCGGCGCGAGGTCCGAGGTCAACGAGCCACTGCGCGACGTCACAGCCTTTGTCTCGCGCAGTTCCACCGTCAAGCCCAAGCCGGTGTTTCGTGACGGCTCGACTGAGACCGGCGAGAGCGCGGTCTCCACCCGGCCGGTCCTCCGGCCCGGCTCGGTGTCTTCCGAGCGCACCACGCGCCGAATCGAGCGTGGGTTCGGCGAGGAACGAAGTTCGGGCGAGAGCCGCGTTCGCCGTGGTTTCGACCGGACCGAGAGCTCGGTCCGCGGCGAAACGCAACGGGGCCGCCTGGAGCGGGGTGAACTGCGAGTGCCCACAAAGCCGGTTGTCCGCACGGAGACTCGCACGGAAACTCGCACGGAAACTCGCACGGAAACTCACACGGAGACTCGCGCAGAGACCGGTGAGGGGACCGCTCCCGGAGAGAGGGAAATTCGCACCCCGGAGGACGCCCGCGCGCCCCGGTCGCGTCTGGACGCCCTGAGGCGGCAG
Source organism: Candidatus Multivoradales bacterium (assembly GCA_965224065.1). GTDB lineage: Bacteria > Acidobacteriota > Thermoanaerobaculia > Multivoradales > JAHEKO01 > JAOTZA01. The sequence continues at coordinate 369,720 of CBDCYF010000005.1, read as the reverse complement.
AGCTCGCGTACGTTCGAGGGCTCACGGCGGACCCCCACCGAGGTCAATCCACGAGAGGAGGCGTCGGCGCCGCGAGTGATCGAAGGCGAGAGCCGCTCCCGGTTCGACGAGATCCGGTCGCGGCTCCAACGGAGCCGGCGCGAGCGCACTCGGAACGACGGCGGAGAGTCGAGTCGCGGCACACGTGGCCTCCGGGAATCGCCACCCCCCGCGCGGCGTGTGGTCGAGAGCGGGCGACTTCGGTCGCGGACCGGCGAGAACGCCTCCCCGCCGAGTAGCTCGCGGGCCCGCGGCACGACGGGTGAGAGGGATTCCGAGAGCTCGGCGAGACGCTCCGAAAGCCGATCCGGATCGTCCCGCGGCTCCGCAGCTTCTTCGTCGTCGGGGTCGCGGCGCAATGAGTCCTCGGCGCGGTCTTCCGGCAGCAGCCGTTCCTCGTCGAGAAGCTCGGCGTCGAGATCCTCCGGCCGGTCGTCCGGACGCGCTTCGGGTCGGTCGTCGGGGGCCAAGGCCACTCCCAAGAAAAAGGACTGAGGCGCCGCAAAGCAGGGTCGCGAGCACCCATGGTCGCGCGACCCCGCGGGCTACAATTGCGGCCCAATGCGTTTTGGCACGCTGGGCCGCGTTTTGTTTGTCCTCTACTGCGTGGAGGCCGGTGCCTTCTTATTGCTCGCCCCCTGGAGTTTGGTGTGGGATCGGACTATCGCGGAAATCTCACGGGGTGGTCTCTATGCGTTTCTGTCGCACCCGGCCGTCCGCGGCGCGGTCTCCGGCTTTGGTCTCGTCCATCTGCTGTGGGGAGCCCACGACCTGGACTTGTGGCTCAAGCAGCGCTCCCGGACACGCCGGAAGGCCTGATCGGTGAGGGCCCCGCGTCTGCTGGCGATCAGCCATAGAAAAAATCTTCCGGCCGGGGAGTTTGCCGAGTGGCTTCGAAAAGTGGTGATGGCGGGCATCGACACGATTCAGATTCGAGAAAAGGACCTCTCGGATCGCCAGCTTATGGACCTCGCGCGCTCGGCCCGGGAGACGGCACCGCCCCCTACCCGGCTGCTGATCAACGGCCGCATCGACATCGCGCTTGGGGCCGAAGCGGATGGCGTCCATCTTCCATCGACCGGAGTGCCTCCGGAGATCTTGCGCCGGCGATTCGGCTCCGAACCCGTACTGGGAGTCTCGACGCATCGGCTCGGGGAAGTCGAGCGGGCCCGAATCGGCGGCGCAGACTACGTTACTTTTGGGCCAATCTACCCGACCCCCGGCAAAGAGCGCTATGGCCCCCCGGCCGGGCTCGACGGACTGGCGGCGGCGGCCGGGCTCGGCATCCCGGTCGTCGCGCTCGGTGGGATTACAATCGAGCGGCTCGCCGACACGGCGGAGGCCGGCGCCGTCGGGGCCGCCGGGATCCGCATGTTTCAGACGGACGGGCTCGACCGGGCGGTACGGGTAGCAACATGCTTCGAAGCGGCGCGCCTACGCCTCACTGAGTGACCCCATGGATACTTGGCGACCCAAACTACCCTATCTGGCGCTCGCCGGAGTGGTGGCGGTTCTCGACCAGTTCACCAAGTACCTGGCGGAGACCCACCTGTTCGACCAGCGCCCGGTCGAGGTGATTCCGCGACTTCTCAATTTGACCCTGGTGCGGAACACCGGAGTGGCCTTTGGACTCTTCCCGAGCGGAGGGAATCCGGTCGGCACGCTGGCCTTGACGGTTCTGGGTCTCCTGGCCCTGGCAATCGTGGGGATCTATTTCTGGCGCACGCCGCGCGACCAGAAGCTGCTGCTGGCCGCCCTGGGTCTGGTGCTGGGCGGGGCGATCGGCAACCTGACGGACCGCGTCCTGTCCAGCGCAGTGACCGACTTCATCGACTTCTACTGGGGCTCGTACCATTTCCACACCTTCAACGTCGCCGACAGCGCGATTACCGTCGGCGTCGCGCTGTTGATTCTCGACCTGATCCTGGACCGACGGGAGAACGACGCCCGCAGCCAGAACACCGAAGAATGAAACCGGACGTCTCCGAGCCCACCGCGGGCGAGCTCGATCGCTGGAAGACCTCCACCGCGGCGGCCGGCCAACGGCTCGACGCTTACCTGGCGCGGGTGTACGCCAAACCCAGAAACCAGGTCCTCAAGTGGATCCGCGATGAGCGAGTGACGGTCAATGGCGACACGGCCAAGCCGTCGCTCAAGATCGGCGGCGGCGAGTGGATTACCTGCCGGCCGGCGGTACCCAGCCAGGAGGGCACCCTGGCGGCCGAGAAGGGCCCGCTGGAGGTTCTCTACGAAGACGAGGATCTGGTCGTGGTCGACAAGCCGGCCAATCTAACGGTCCATCCAGGTGCCGGACGCGAGACCGGCACCCTGGCTCACCGCCTCCTCCACCGGTTCCCGGAGATGGACGGCGTCGGAGGCCCCGGGCGACCGGGGATCGTCCATCGGCTCGACCGTGGCACCAGCGGCGTGATGGTGGTGGCCCGAACGCCGGATGCCTACCAGGTCTTGTCACGCGCCTTCGCGGACCGCGAAGTGGACAAGATCTACTTGGCGGTCGTCTACGGGCCACTGGCTCTCGCCGCCGGCACGGTAAACGCGCCCATCGGCCGCAACCCGACCCGCCGCAAAGAGATGCATGTGACAGCCAACGGCCGGCCGGCGGAGACCTCGTATCGCGTGTTGGAGACCACCCGCGAAAACCTCGCCCTGGTCGAGGCGCGACCGACGACCGGCCGCACACATCAGATCCGGGTCCACCTCAAGCACCTGGGCAGCCCGATCGTCGGCGACCCGGCCTATGGCGAGAGCCGTTGGAAGGGGCTCGGTAAAAAAGTCCAGGGACCGTTACGTCATTTCCCCCGACCCGCCCTGCACGCGCGAAAGCTGGCGTTTGTCCACCCGCGAACGGAGGAACGAATGGAGTTCGGGGCCGCTGTCGCCCGAGACATCGCGGAGCTGTGGCGCGAGCTCGGAGGAAAGAAGCGATTGTAGGAACGGCCGGCAGGGACGCCGGCCGCTTCAATCAGATAGCGACGGGGCTCCATACTAAAAACCGGTCTCGCAGATGGATACGCGAAGCGCGATCTGCAACGCCTGGGAGACTTCCGCCGGCCACGGGCCCCAGATGAAGTGGCCGGCGCCCCTGCCGGCCGTTACCCGAGAAGGGACTCGAGCGATCGGTGGTCTCGGCCCTGGGACTCGGCGACCGGAGCACAAGTGATGTGCCCGCCATATGTGTTGACGCCCGCCGCGAGGCCGGGGTCGGTCATCGCTGTTTCGAGGCCGTGGTTGGCCAGCGACAGCATGTAGCGCAGGGTTGCGTTGTTGAGCGCGAAGGTCGATGTCCTCGGGACCGCGCCCGGCATGTTGGCGACGCAGTAGTGGACCACATTGTCGACCTCATAGGTCGGCTCGGAATGCGTGGTCGGACGGGTGGTCTCCAGGCACCCGCCCTGGTCCACCGCAACGTCTACGATCACCGAGCGGGGCTTCATCTCCCCCAGCATCTCGCGCGTTACCAGCTTGGGCGCCGAGTGGCCCGGAATCAGCACTGCGCCGATCAACAGATCGGCACGGCGCATCGCCGCCTGCAGGTTGTGACGATTGGACGCCAGAGTGACCACGGAGCCGCCAAAGATGTTGTCGAGAAACCTCATGCGGTGGGGATTGGTCTCCAGGACGGTGACGCTGGCGCCCAGTCCGTGGGCGATCTTGGCCGCGTTCAGGCCGACGATACCGCCGCCGATGATCACCACGTCACCGGGGGGGACACCCGGGACACCCGATGGCAGCGTCCCGCGACCGCCATAGGGCCGTTGTAGATAGTAGGCGCCCACCAGCACCGCCATCCGGCCGGCCACCTCCGACATCGGTGTCAGCAGCGGCAAGCTGCCGCTTTCGTCGGTGATGGTCTCGTAGGCAACCCCGGTGACCTTGCGCTCGAGCAGGGCGTCGGTCAGCTCGGGAAGGGGCGCTAGGTGCAGATAGGTGTAGAGGATCTGCCCCTCACGCATCAGTGGGTACTCCTGGGCGATCGGCTCCTTGACCTTGACGATCATCTCGGCCCGCTCCCAGACCTCCTCGGCCGTGTCGACCACGTCGGCGCCCACCGCGCGGTACTCGTCGTCGTCGATGCCGCTCCCGGCACCGGCGTCCTTTTGCACCCCGACGAGATGGCCGGCGGCCACCAACTCGCCCGCGGCAGCCGGGATCATCCCCACCCGGTACTCGTGGTCCTTGACCTCCTTGGGGACTCCGATCCGCATCAATCGCCATTCATGTCGATGTTGCCCTTGAAGAAGGCGCCGTCCGAGATGACGACACGGGGCGAGGTGGCGTCTCCTTCCAGCGTCCCGCTCGGCAGAATCTCGACCACTTTATGCCCCTCTACGTTGCCCTCCACTCGACCGGCCACCTGAACCGAGCCGGCCCTGATCTCTCCCCGCACCACGCCCGAGGAGCCAACCACAACACCGCTCTCGAGGTGAAGCTTCCCCTCGATCTCGCCTTCAACGACGAGGTCGGTGTTTCCGGTGATTTCCCCTCTGACGCGGGAGCCGGCGGCGATATGTGTGGTCGCAGGGCGTCTGTCAGCGCTCATCGTTTCCCCACTGCCTAGGAGCTGCCGTCCCCGGGGCCCGCCGGGTAACTACGGGACCATACTACCGGCACGGCCAGCCGTCAAAACCCCAAAGAGGCCGCCTCGGGGTCGCTCGCCGGCCCGACAAATTTGGGCCGAGACTCGCTTCAGATCGCTCCTTGCGACGGTCCCGCACGAGCCGAAAAAACGGAGCCTTACGCCTCGAGGCGGCTCGTCCGCCGAGGTTCCGGGGCGGTCGCGTCCGCCGGTGCTTCGACCGGCGCTCGGAACCCCGTCGGAGCAAAAAAAATGCATTCTTTAATCTCATCGAAGGAGCTCAATGTTTCGACTTCTTCATCTTCTCTAAGTATCTACAAACGAAGAAGAAACTCGACCGCGCCCAAACTTCGGCGCACCGAGAGTGACATTTTCTGACCATTTCCGGGCCCTCTCGCCAAGGGTGGTGTTGAGAAATACACAGACGGTAGCAGGCGAAATCCGGAAAATTCCAATCGTGATGAACGGCTCGATTCGACCCACGAGCACCTCGCTTCTGCGGGCGTCCGAACACCGTCCCGTCACTCCATCGGGGGGAAAAAAAAGGGGAAGAAGTTGCACACCGCGAAAACCAGAACTTTACAACTCGCCAGTCTGGGGCTGGCGCTCGTCCTTGGCGTACGGGCGGCCAGCGCCGATCCGCTTCCATTCTTGATCAAGGACATCCACCCGAGCGGTAGCTCCTCTCCGGCGGAGCTGGTGACGCTCGGCGCCACGACATTCTTTACCGCCGACAACGGTTCGAGCGGTGTCGAGCTGTGGAAAACCGATGGCACCACCGCCGGCACGACCCTGGTCAAGGACATCTGTCCGGGGGCCTGCAGCGCGGCGCCGGTGGAGCTGACCGCGGTGGGGAGCACGCTGTTCTTTATGGCCGACAACGGGGTGGTGGGGCCAGCGCTCTGGAAGAGCAACGGTACAGCGGGTGGCACCGTCCTCGTAAAGGACCTCCGGCCGGACGACCAGTCGGGGGTGAACTCATTGAACGCTCTTGGAAGCCTGCTGGTCTTCGTCGCCAACACTCCTGACTACGGCTCCGAGCTTTGGAAAAGCGATGGCACGGCGGGCGGCACCGTCCTCGTCAAGGACATCAAGCCCGGCGGCAGCGGCGGATCTCCTGCGAATCTGGCCGTGGTCGGAAACACCCTCTACTTCTCCGCCGTCACCGTCGGGGTCGGGCGTGAGCTGTGGAAAAGTGACGGCACCACGGGCGGCACCGCCCTGGTCGAAGACATCAACCTGGGAGGCTCCTCTCTCCCCGCCTATCTGACCGGCATAGGCAACATCGTCTACTTCTCCGCCTGGACGGCCTTCGGATTCGAGCTCTGGAGGAGCGACGGTACGGCGGCCGGCACGTACGAAGTCAAGGACATCAACCCGGGGGCCGGACACTCCTTCCCGGACGAGCTGACCAACGTCGCGGGGACCCTGTACTTCACGGCCGACGATGGTGTGACCGGCACCGAGCTGTGGAAAAGCGATGGCACCCTCGCCGGTACGGTACGGGTAAAGGACATCGTTCCGGGCCTGGGGTCCTCGGACCCACTCAACCTCACTTCGGCAAACGGCCTGCTTTTCTTCTCGACCGACGACGGTATCTCCGGCACCGAGCCCTGGAGAAGCGACGGGACCGTTGCCGGGACCTATCCGCTCGACATCAACGTCGGCGCTTCGCCTTCATCCCCCGAGTCCTTCCGCTCGATCGGCGGGGACTCGCTCTACCTCTGCGCCGACGATGGAATCACCGGCGCCGAGCTTTGGAAGACCGACGGGTCAGTGGCCGGCACGGCACTCGTCGACGACATCGTCTTGGGACCGACCGGATCGAATCCGGCGGAGGCCACAGAAGCTCCGACGGTCGTGGTCTTTGCGGCCGACGATTCCGTAAACGGGCGCGAGCTCTGGGGCGTACAGCTCGGCGGCCCGGTTCTGGAACTCACCAAGACCTTTACTCCCGATGCCGTCCAGGTCGGCACCTCGGGACACACGTTCACGCTCGCGGTCAGCAACACTGGGACCGCCCCGGCGTCGAACGTCCGCGTGACCGACACCGTCGATACGCGACTTACCGTGACGGGAGTGTCCCCCTCGGTGGAGTGCGCCGCGACCAGCGGGCAATTCGTCGACTGTACTTTCACGAGCCTCGGAGCGGGCGCGTCGGAAACGATCACGGTGACGTACTCGGTCGATTCGACGGTCACACCGGCTACCGTCTCCAACACCGCGACAGCCGGCGACGGAGTGCAGCTCGTAGAGGACAGTGCCACGGTCGATCTGTATCCCGATTGCGGTGCCCTCCCGAGCCATGTCGACGTCATGGAAGAAGTGATCCAATCGCCGTATCTGGCCGAGGCGTGCGTGTCGATCGGCGTCGGCCCCGCGGTCAATCTGATGAACGGCGGCGATGCCATGCTCCGCGCGGGAGACACGGTCACTTTTTATGACGGTTTCGAGGTGGACGCCGGCGCCGAGTTGACCGTCGAGATCTTCTAAGAAGACTCGAGCTCGAAGCTAGCTCGCCACGAACGGCAGCTTCGGACGGCGAAGGTAGTAGCAGCCTGCTCCGAGCACAAGAGTCAACAACAGAACCGTAGCCAGCTTGCCGAGGGCCGGGACCGGCATGATGGACTCGGTACCAAAAGTGGTCGCATTGAGGGCAGCTCCGGTTTCGGAGCAATCCGCGGTGGTCACGACCTCGGTGACAAAGGTCATGATGGGGGCGGCCGGTAGCTGAATCTGGAAATCGATCGAGCAACTGGTGCCAGAGAACAGAGTCAGGACCCCGGGAGTTGGGCCGCCCGGCCATGTGAAATCGACCCGGTCGAACGGCACGGTGGGGGTGGCGGCGAGCGCGGCGATGCCACCGGGACAAGTAGTCCCGGTTACTCCGACAAAGGTCGCCACGCCCCCTGGGTTGGGAACACAGGGCACGACCGCGGTGCAGTCGGGCAAATAGGTCGCCATCGCATAGGTCTGATTGACGGGAGTGTTTGCACCGTCCGTGGTTAAAACATTCGTAATTGTCATCGTCACGTTGTAGTCCGTTGCGGCGGGGTTGGTCGGGGTGTGACTGACCGCAATATCGGAATCGCAATCGAAGATCTTCGCGGCGACGCGCTCATCTCGGTCGCGGTCGCGCAACCCTTCACGCTCATGCCGCTCTTGAGATGCCCCCATGCCCGCCACCAAGAATCCCGCGAGCGATGCCAGCGTCACCAACAATGCCGTTGGCGCCGCGGCGCCTGTGGTTTTTCTGCGGGACATTACACCCCTCCTTTGTACCCGTGCGAGTAAACCTCGCCGTGGACTATGGACTGAGCGCTAGTCTAGACCGACAAATCAATATCTGTCAATCCGATCATAAAAAATATCCTGCAATCATGACGCTTTAGCCTTGTTACCGCCCAGTTGCCGCCCCCCCTGAAACAAGCTGGGCAAGGCCGGGAGGCCCGCTAAGGAGCGATCACGAAGGCTCTTAGGATCATGCTGCCGAATTGATCACCGATGTTGAGCGGTTGCGAGCACGATGTATGCAGCTTGATGGTCTGCAGGTCCGAGGCGCCCTGTCGAATCGTAAACTCCAGGTCTCCGTTCATTCTACCGCCGTTGGCACTAGAGAAGACCACGATATCGCCGACCATGATGGCCTCCAACGCGGGGTCGACTGTAAATTTCCTGTTGTTCTTCAACTCGATTGAGACCGGCTCCGCGCCGTTCGGGTCACCGCTGCAACTGTCGGTGTCCTGGTCGTTATCACTTGCCCCGCAGTCTTCCCCGGTGTACTCGAAGATCAGGATGCGCGGCCTACCGTCGTCGCAAAGCACTGGTGGATCCAGGCATTCACAGAGAATTTCAATACTGATATCGCCGATACCGGCCACAGGGAAGACTTGGTTGGGATCGCTCGGCTGGCTGACCACCAACCACTCGAAAGTCCCTGAACCACCATTGTTGGTGTTCTTGTTGTTGGCCCCGTCACCGATCTGGAAGGATGGGCCACTGCGCTCGATCGTAAGCTGCGCTCCCGTATAGGACTCGATTCCGGTGAGCGTGCCACTCCACACTGGGTAGTAGGACCACGTCGAGCTGTCTATCGAGCCACCGTTTTCCGTGTACGCACTGGCGAGCAGGTCCTTTACCGGGCTGCCGGCGGGAGGCACATCGGTTTTGTCGCTGAATACCAAGTTCACGGTGAAAGCTTCGCTCAGGTCGAAGAAGTTGCGGATCGTGCCCGTCAGGCTAGCAGTGCCATCGTCAAATTCGACAAACCCGCCGGAAGGCTCGAAGATAAAGTCGTTCGAAATACCCGGTAGAGAGAAAGCATACATAGAATCGTCGGGCTCGACTCGCCCGTCGTTGATAGCCTCCTCGACGCAGAATTCTGGGCAGAAGACGACACTTGCGACGGCGCCACTCGACGGGAAGGAAACTTCCAACCGGCGCGCACCGCTGATCTCGAGCAACACATCTTGATAGCTGTTATCACCCAGCGACTGCATAGCTTCCTGAGCGATAACGCCCCCACCGGAAACCGAGTCGTACACCGTCACCATGCCTGCTAACTCGTCGGCATCGACATCGAGGATCCCGACGGAGTGCAGCGTCACCGGATCATCGAAAGTAAAGACAATCGTACCGCCACCGTCGTTGTCGTTCGGGTTGGCCTGATCGAGATCTTCCGTAAGGATCAGCACCTTGCCGAGCAGCACTGAATTTTGTCCCGGTTGTCCGAATTCGCCGCCCGCTCCCACACCTGCGCCACCAAAGTCCCCATTGGGCGTACCGAGATCCAGGTCGCCACCGGTCGGGTTGGCACTATCGAAAACCATCGCCGGATGATTGATTGGGTCATCGGTGGTCACGTGCACCCCGATACCGGCGAATTGCTCGGTAACGATATCTCCCGCGTTCAGTTCTTCGAAATCGAGCTTGGGTAAGCAGATCTCGCAACCGAAACCTGCGTTATCCGTATCGGTGTCCTCACCAAACACCTCCCCCGTCACCTCGTGTACGCATTCGCAGACCAGAACGGCTTGCACTCCAAGTTCCGAGTCTTCCGCGGCAACGAATAGCTCGCTGCACTCCGCAATCTCGCTCATCAGAATGACATCGTCCGTACCAACAGGGGGCAGAGTGACCTCAGTATCGATAACACCGAGATTTTCGTTGCCGTCGGTCAGGAAGCAGTTCAAGTTCTCGGTGCTTGAGTTGTTTTGAGCAACCCACCGGACCTTCACCGGACCCGGCTCTTTACCGTCGCACGCTTCGACGACCGGGTCATCGTCAAAACCCACATCGACGAAGGTCGTGCCACCGTCACACGAGACCTGTCGGTCGATTTGGACATCGCAGATCTGGCCACACTCGGCTTCAGTGGCCTCGTCGCTGATCGTTTTGGGATTACCGGTCTGCGAATCAATGGAACCCACGATGTCACATGTCACTGAGACCGTGTTTTCCGGAATATCCTCACTGGAGCATGTGAGATCTACGCTCTCTCCCGGTGCCAAAGGACCGACCGTCCCGTCGCAACCTTCGACTTCGATGTCGTCGACCTGGCAGTTGTCAAGTGTGGCGCCATCCGGAACGTCCGGATTCTCGACTGTCACCGTCCAGAGGCTCGTTCCCGGCACATCAGCGTCGGGTTCACAGGCCTTTTCGACCGTGAGACTCGGCGTCTGGCAGGTAATGTTGGCCGAGTCCTCAACCGGGGCCGGAGTAAAGCCCACCGCACCCGTCGCGTCCAGGCACTCGCAGGACAATGTCGCCGTGTTGGGCTCTGCCCAACCCACTTGACTCTCGTTACACTCGATCAAATCGGTCGTGACCACTTCCTCAACCCCCGCCGTCAGATCGAGCATCATCGGGCCCGCAAAAATGGCGGTGTTCGAGTCCGTCAGTTCGCAGCGGGCGGAAGCGTTCGAGCGCGCCAGGTAGCGCACCTTGACCTCGGGATCGCCAACTGTCCAGCCGATGCAACCCTCTGCTAATGAGCCGTCCGGGTCGTCGACGCCGGTGACGTCGTTCCAACTCGCGCCGCCGTCACACGAGACCTGTTTGTCCAAGTCGATCGCGCACTCGCAGGTGTCCGCATCCTCATCCGAGACGGTTTTGGGTGAACCATCAGGGAAATTAGCGCCGACGATTTCGCAAACCACCTTTGCTGTGTTGGCCAGATTCGGAGTCCTGCAGCTCGCTGACGCTGTGTCTCCGGGCCCCAGAGATGACAAGCTCAGCGGGTCACAATCTGCTCCGGGGTCGTCAATCGTGCAGTTCGCGAGCGACGCCGTACCGACGTTCAGAGCCACCACAGTGTAGATAAAGTTTCCTTGCGCGTCCTGCTGATCTGTGCACTCCTTGACCACATCCAGCGCCGGCTCGAGACAGCCCTCGACCGTCGCCGTGTCGTCGTCGGAGACCGTCTCCCCACCGCTGCCCGTACACGTCAAGGTACCCGTGTTCGGCTCGCCGTCCAGCAACGCCTGGTTGCACTCCAGAAGATCCGTCTCGTAGATCACGTCATCCGTGCCACCCGCCAGATCCCCGATCTGGACCGGTGCACCAATCACCACACCGTTCGAGTCCGTCAACACACAACCCGTCACGTCACCGCCCACACGCGCGATGTAGCGGAACTTGATCTCCTGGCCCACCGACGGATCCGACGGATCGAACCAACCCGTGCAACCCTCCGTCTGGAACCCGTCCGCATCGTCCGAACCCGTCACGTCGTGCCACGTCAAACCACCATCGCAGGAAACCTGCTTGTCCAACTCGATGCACTCCGCCGTGTCCTCGCTCGACAGGGTCTTCGGCGCGCCTCCCCGCGGGTTCGAACCCACGATGTCGCACGTCACCGTCACCGTGCTCGACGAGCTCGTGCTCGTGCACGTCGTCGTGTCTCCCTGACCCGGAGCAAACGGACCCGCAAATACCTCCCCGTCACACGAAGCACCAGGATCTGAAACCACGCAGTTCGCAAGCGTCGCACCGTTGGCGTTGGCCGGGTTCTCAAACGACACCTCGTAGGTAAAGTTGCCCTGGGCGTCCCGAGACGCCGTGCACTCCTTCGTCACGTCCAGTGCCGGCTCCTCGCAGCCGTTGACCGTCGCCGAATCCTCGTCGCTCGCCGTCTGCTCCGGCTGATCCACACACTCGCAGCTCAGCATCGCCGTGTCCGGCTCCCCTTCCAACAGCTCCTCGGTGCACTCCAGAAGCGGAGAGAAGTGGATGATCACGTTCCCGCCCGGACCGAACTCGAACGTCGTGTCCGGGTCCGGAATCAACGGGTTCGAGTCCGTTAGCGTGCAGCTGACGTTCTTTGTCGTGCGCGCCACATACGCCATCATGATCTCCGAGTCGCCCAACCAACCCGTGCAACCCTCGATCACACCGTCCTCGAAACCACGGTCCAGATACGTGCCCGGACCACCGCCCGTGCACGAGACCCGCTTGTCGATCTGCACCGCGCAGCACTCCGCCGTCGCCTCGTTGCTGATCGTCTTCGGTTGACCCTGAGCGTCGAACGCACCCACGATCTCGCACGTCACCGTCGCCGTGTTGACGTCCGAATCGCTGACGCAGGAAACCTCCGCCGAGCTCTCACCCGGAGCCAGAATCCCAGGAATCGACTGACCATCGCACGAGGCCCCCGGGTCACTGATCACACAGTTCTGAAGGCTCGCCCCGTTGGCGTTCGCCGGGTTTGTCGCCGTGACGAAGTACTCGTACGGACCGCCGAACTCAGGATCCACCTCGCAAGACTTCGAAACCTCCAACGCCGGCTCGAGACAGCCCTCGACCGTCGCCGTGTCGTCGTCGGAGACCGTCTCCCCACCGCTGCCCGTACACGTCAAGGTACCCGTGTTCGGCTCGCCGTCCAGCAACGCCTGGTTGCACTCCAGAAGATCCGTCTCGTAGATCACGTCATCCGTGCCACCCGCCAGATCCCCGATCTGGACCGGTGCACCAATCACCACACCGTTCGAGTCCGTCAACACACAACCCGTCACGTCACCGCCCACACGCGCGATGTAGCGGAACTTGATCTCCTGGCCCACCGACGGATCCGACGGATCGAACCAACCCGTGCAACCCTCCGTCTGGAACCCGTCCGCATCGTCCGAACCCGTCACGTCGTGCCACGTCAAACCACCATCGCAGGAAACCTGCTTGTCCAACTCGATGCACTCCGCCGTGTCCTCGCTCGACAGGGTCTTCGGCGCGCCTCCCCGCGGGTTCGAACCCACGATGTCGCACGTCACCGTCACCGTGCTCGACGAGCTCGTGCTCGTGCACGTCGTCGTGTCTCCCTGACCCGGAGCAAACGGACCCGCAAATACCTCCCCGTCACACGAAGCACCAGGATCTGAAACCACGCAGTTCGCAAGCGTCGCACCGTTGGCGTTGGCCGGGTTCTCAAACGACACCTCGTAGGTAAAGTTGCCCTGGGCGTCCCGAGACGCCGTGCACTCCTTCGTCACGTCCAGTGCCGGCTCCTCGCAGCCGTTGACCGTCGCCGAATCCTCGTCGCTCGCCGTCTGCTCCGGCTGATCCACACACTCGCAGCTCAGCATCGCCGTGTCCGGCTCCCCTTCCAACAGCTCCTCGGTGCACTCCAGAAGCGGAGAGAAGTGGATGATCACGTTCCCGCCCGGACCGAACTCGAACGTCGTGTCCGGGTCCGGAATCAACGGGTTCGAGTCCGTTAGCGTGCAGCTGACGTTCTTCGTCGTGCGCGCCACATACGCCATCATGATCTCCGAGTCGCCCAACCAACCCGTGCAACCCTCGATCACACCGTCCTCGAAACCACGGTCCAGATACGTGCCCGGACCACCGCCCGTGCACGAGACCCGCTTGTCGATCTGCACCGCGCAGCACTCCGCCGTCGCCTCGTTGCTGATCGTCTTCGGTTGACCCTGAGCGTCGAACGCACCCACGATCTCGCACGTCACCGTCGCCGTGTTGACGTCCGAATCGCTGACGCAGGAAACCTCCGCCGAGCTCTCACCCGGAGCCAGAATCCCAGGAATCGACTGACCATCGCACGAGGCCCCCGGGTCACTGATCACACAGCTCTGAAGGCTCGCCCCGTTGGCGTTCGCCGGGTTTGTCGCCGTGACGAAGTACTCGTACGGACCGCCGAACTCAGGATCCACCTCGCAAGACTTCGAAACCTCCAACGACGGCTCGAAGCAACCCTCGACCGTCGCCGTGTCGTCGTCGGAGACCGTCTCCCCACCGCTACCCGTACACGTCAAGGTACCCGTGTTCGGCTCGCCGTCCAGCAACGCCTGGTTGCACTCCAGAAGATCCGTCTCGTAGATCACGTCATCCGTGCCACCCGCCAGATCCCCGATCTGGATCGGGGCACCGATCACCACACCGTTCGAGTCCGTCAACACACAACCCGTCACGTCACCGCCCACACGCGCGATGTAGCGGAACTTGATCTCCTGGCCCACCGACGGATCCGACGGATCGAACCAACCCGTGCAACCCTCGGTCTGGAACCCGTCCGCATCGTCCGAACCCGTCACGTCGTGCCACGTCAAACCACCGTCGCAGGAAACCTGCTTGTCCAGCTCGATGCACTCCGCCGTGTCCTCGCTCGACAGCGTCTTCGGCGCGCCTCCCCGCGGGTTCGAACCCACGATGTCGCACGTCACCGTCACCGTGCTCGACGAGCTCGCGCTCGTGCACGTCGTCGTATCCCCGGCTCCCGGCGCAAATGGACCCGCAAATACCTCCCCGTCGCACGAAGCACCAGGATCCGAGAGCACACAGTTCGCGAGCGTCGCCCCGTTGGCGTTGGCCGGGTTCTCAAACGACACCTCGTAGGTAAAGTTGCCCTGGGCGTCAGGGGACGCCGTGCACTCCTTCATCACCTCCAACGCCGGCTCCTCGCAGCCGTTGACCGTCGCCGAATCCTCGTCGCTCGCCGTCTGCTCCGGCTGATCCACACACTCGCAGCTCAGCATCGCCGTGTCCGGCTCCCCTTCCAACAGCTCCTCAGTGCACTCCAGAAGCGGCGAGAAGTGGATGATCACGTTCCCGCCCGGACCAAACTCGAACGTCGTGTCCGGGTCCGGAATCAACGGGTTCGAGTCCGTCAGCGTGCAGCTGACGTTCTTCGTCGTGCGCGCCACATACGCCATCATGATCTCCGAGTCGCCCAACCAACCCGTGCAACCCTCGATCACACCGTCCTCGAAACCACGGTCCAGATACGTGCCCGGACCACCGCCCGTGCACGAGACCCGCTTGTCGATCTGCACCGCACAGCACTCCGCCGTCGCCTCGTCGCTGATCGTCTTCGGTTGACCCTGAGCGTCGAACGCACCCACGATCTCGCACGTCACCGTCGCCGTGTTGACGTCCGAATCGCTGACGCAGGAAACCTCCGCCGAGCTCTCACCCGGAGCCAGAATCCCAGGAATCGACTGACCATCGCACGAGGCCCCCGGATCCGAGATCACACAGTTCTGCAGGCTCGCGCCGCTCGGGTTCACCGGGTTCACCACGCTGACGAAGTACTCGTACGGACCGCCAAACTCAGGATCCACCTCGCAAGACTTGATCACCTGAATCGCCGGCTCCTGACATTCGATCTCCGCCTGGTCCGTCACCGTCACTTGAACCTGCGGACCGCCGGAATCCGCCGGGCATTCGCAAACCAGGGTCGCCGTGTTCGGCTCCATCTGTGCAAACTCGTCCGAGCACTGCAGCGCCGCCGTCCCACCGGCCCCAAAGCCGATAAACCCGTCAAAACCGTCACCCAGCGTGCCGATCGGTGGCGCCCCCGGCACCAAGCCGTTCGAATCCACCAAGGTGCAGTTCTCCAGTGCGTTGCCCGAAGTGTTGTTGTTGGCCGAGAGGTTCGTCGCGACGTACCGAACCTTTACCTCCGGAGGGCTGGAACCACCCCAACCAGTACAGCCAGCCGCCTGCAGACCGTCAGCGTCGTCGACCCCCGCAACGTCATGCCAGGTCGCGCCGCCGTCACACGACACCTGTTTGTCAACCGCTGCCCCGCAGGTCTGCTGCGCAAACGCGGTACCACCGCTGTCCACCGAGGACGATTTCAGATTCCCCGATGTGCCCGGTTCGCCTTCGTTGAGGCATTCACTCTCGTGACCGGCGGTCTGCAGGACGGTGGTGTCCCCCTGGTCGGGGGGGATGAAGCCGTCGGGGAAGTTGTCGATCAGAAGATCGAAGCTAATGGTGCAGGATGACAGCGGCGGCAGGATGACCCCGTTGGGGAAAAACTCGATCGTACGAAGCCCTTCGGGGTCCAAGGCCAGGTCGAAGTCATCTGTGACTCCGGGACAGTCGTGCGACACGCTCAACTCGTCCAAGGCAAACGGGCGGGCGAACCCACCCAGCCCATTGTCGAGCACACACGATGCATCGTCGGACGCCGGCCTGGCCGAGTCGACCGACAGACAGTTGGGCCGGAAATAGACGGTGGGGAAAAATTGATCGAACACCGAATCGTTGTCGATGATGATCTGAACCTGCGCGGGGGGCGACGTCAGGTTGAGACCAACTCCGTTAAAAATAGCGGTCAGGTCCGAGTTACAGGCCTGCGCATGGGCAACCGGAGCACTCGCCAGAAAAACCCAGACAACGGCAAGACCCACTTGTGCCACCTTCCAGAAGCTAGAGCCGGCCCTTGCCCAACGCCGGACCCAAGCGACGGTCGAAAACGTCACAGACGGCGAATTTGTACAGCGGCGGGTTAAGTTCTCTGTAGGTGCAGTAGGCATTTGCAACCCCTTGGTATTGCGGTTTGATCCGAAATGAAGGCTCGTTCTTACAGTCCTCTCGGCCGTGAATGTGATCAGATTGGCGTCATGACTAAATCAGTAATGTAATCGGTAATTTGCAGTAAGTGCATATCCCCCAAAAGAAAAAGCCCGGGAAAGTCCCGGGCAGATAAGCTTCACCGTGTGTAAGGTGAATCGAAAGATCCAACCTAAAGCGACCTAGGGATCCGGCGGACATTCGCCGTTGATCTCGATGAAGTCGACAAAGAAGAACTCTTCTTCGGCTCCATACTTGTTGGAGACCCGGAACCGGATGGTGGTCGACGATGAGATCCACTGGGTGATATCGAACATCTCCCATCCCTCCGCCATTTCCGTGTACCCGGTAAACGTCTTGAGCACGTCATAGTTCATCCCGTCGGTCGAAATCTCGACGACCACCGCGTCGTCGGGTTCTACCCACCAACCCAGGTGCCAGTCAAACTTGAGGGTCGCCGTTTCCTTGCCGGAAAGGTTGACGCTGCGGCGGACACTGGGATGGTAGCCGCTGTCCGGAGCGTCGTCGAGGCGAAGATCGCCGCCGACTACCTGTACCTGACCCGAATATGGGTCCTGGCTACCGCCGGTTGGATCGTCTTCGATCCACGGCCCTAGCCACATCCCCGAGCCGCCGCCGTAGGTGTTGCTTGCCAGATCGTCGGACCAGTTCATTGGCACGCAATCGACTACGCATTCACCTTGGATCTTGAGGTTGTCGACAAAGAAGAACTCCTCCCAGCCGCCGTAGTTCTGCGTGATCCGGAACCTCACGGTCGTCGACGAAGAGATCCACTGAGTGATGTCGAAGCTCTCATCGCCAGTCGCCGAGCCCCAGAAGCCCGTAAACGTCTTGAGCACCGTGTACGGACCGTCCGGATGGCCGGCGATCTCCACCACCACCTCGTCGTCCTTGTCGACCTCCCAGCCGGCCTTCCAGTTGAACATCAGGGTCGCCGAAAGCTTGCCGCTCAAGTCCGCCGTACGCTTCGCGCTCGGCTCACCGTACGTGTCCGGCTGGTCGTCCAAACGAAGCCAGTACGTGCCGTTCATCAACACGACCTGGACCTGCCCGGCATTCGGGCCCTCGCCTCCCTGCTCCGGATCGTTCTCCATCCACGGACCCGACCACATCCCCGTACCACCCTCGAAACCGCCGCTCTCGAAGTCGTCCAGCCACGTCATCGGCACACACACGTCGTCGATGCACTCGCAAAGAATGTCGATGTTGATGTCGCCCTGGCCTTCCAACTGGAGATAACGACTCGTGTCGTCCGGCTGACTCAGCACCCACCACAGGAACCAACCCGAACCACCAGGGTTCGTGTTCTTGTTGTTGGCACCCTTGCCCACCTGGAACGACGGACCCGTACGCTCGATCAACAGCTCGGCGCCCGCAAACGCGTCGATACCCGTCAACGTACCGTCCCACACCGGGTAGTAGTGCCAGGTCGACGTGTCGATCGGTCCACCGTTCTCCGAGTAGGCGCTCGCCTGAAGCTCCTTCTTCGGGCTGCCCGCCGGAGCAATGTCGGTACGGCCACTGAAGTTCACGTCGACCGTGAACGCCTCATCTAGATCCAGCAGGTTGCGGATCGTACCGGTCAGCTTCGCCGTACCGTCGTCGAACTCCACAAAGCTACCCGATGGCTCGAAGATGAACTCGGTCGAGATACCCGGCAGATAGAACGCGTGACCCGCCTCGTTCGGCTGCACCCGAGGATCGTTGATCGCCTCTTCGACGCAGAACTCGGGACAGAACACGATGCTCGTCACCGAACCGCTCGACGGGAACCACACCTCGATCCGGCGAACATTGCTCGCCTCGACCACTACGTCCTGGTAGCTGTTGTCGCCCAAAGGCTGCATATCGGCGCTCGCCAGAACACCGCCACCGCCGTCAAACGCGGTCACCGTACCCATCGACTCGGTGCCGTCGATATCGAGGATCCCCACCGAATGCAGCTCGACCGCCTCGTCAAAGGTAAAGATGATCGTGCCACCCCCGGCGTTGTCGTCCGGATCGCTCGAGTCTGCGTCCTCGGAAATGATCAGCACCTTGCCCAGCGGCACCGAGTTCTGACCCGCTTGGCCAAAACCGCCGCCAACACCCACACCCGGACCGCCAAAGTCCACATTCGGTGTCCCCAGATCCGGGTCCTCACCCGTCGGGTTGGAGCTGTCGAAGATCATCGCCGGGTGGTTGACCGGATCGTCCGTCGTCACGTGGATCCCAAGACCGGCGTACTGCTCGGTCACGATGTCACCCGCGGACAGCTCCTCGAAGCTGAGCTTCGGCAGACAGATGTCTTCTTGGCAGCTGAAACCGGCGTTGTCGACGTCGGTGTCCCCACCAAAGACCTCGTTGGTCTCGTCGTCCTTGCACTCGCAAACCAGAACCGCCTGCACACCCTCCAGGGAGCCCTCCTCGTCCACGAACAGCTCGCTGCACTCGGCGATCTCGCTCATCAGGATCACGTCCGTGACCCCTGCGGGCGGTAGATCGACCGGCGTGTCGCTCACGTTCACGTTCGGGTTGCCATCCGTCAGGAAGCAGTTCAGGTTCTCCGTCGTCGAGTTGTTGCGAGCCACCCACCGGATCTTTACCGGACCCGGATCGTTACCGTCGCACGCCTCGACCACCGGCTCGTCGTCAAAACCCACATCGACAAAGCTCGTCCCGCCGTCACAGGAAACCTGGCGATCGATCTGGATGTCGCAGATCTGACCGCACTCGGCCTCACTGGCCTCGTCGCTAATGGTCTTCGGACCACCCGTCTGTGGATCCACCGAACCCACGATGTCGCACGTCACCTGGACCGTGTTCTCCAGCACGTCGCTGCTCGCGCAGGAAAGCTCTGCGCTCTCGCCCGGGGCCAACGGACCCACCACACCGTCACAACCGTCGATCTCGACGTCGTCGACCTGGCAGTTGTCCAGCGTCGCACCGTTGGCATTCGCCGGGTTCGTCACCGTCACCGTCCACAGGCTCCCTCCCGGCAAAGCCGTATCCGGCTCGCACGTCTTCGATACCTCGAGATCGGCGATGACCGGTTCGACGCATTCACCTTGGATCTTGAGGTTGTCGACAAAGAAGAACTCCTCCCAGCCGCCGTAGTTCTGCGTGATCCGGAACCTCACGGTCGTCGACGAAGAGATCCACTGAGTGATGTCGAAGCTCTCATCGCCAGTCGCCGAGCCCCAGAAGCCCGTAAACGTCTTGAGCACCGTGTACGGACCGTCCGGATGGTCGGCGATCTCCACCACCACCTCGTCGTCCTTGTCGACCTCCCAGCCGGCCTTCCAGTTGAACATCAGGGTCGCCGAAAGCTTGCCGCTCAAGTCCGCCGTACGCTTCGCGCTCGGCTCACCGTACGTGTCCGGCTGGTCGTCCAAACGAAGCCAGTACGTGCCGTTCATCAACACGACCTGGACCTGCCCGGCATTCGGGCCCTCGCCTCCCTGCTCCGGATCGTTCTCCATCCACGGACCCGACCACATCCCCGTACCACCCTCGAAACCGCCGCTCTCGAAGTCGTCCAGCCACGTCATCGGCACACACACGTCGTCGATGCACTCGCAAAGAATGTCGATGTTGATGTCGCCCTGGCCTTCCAACTGGAGATAACGACTCGTGTCGTCCGGCTGACTCAGCACCCACCACAGGAACCAACCCGAACCACCAGGGTTCGTGTTCTTGTTGTTGGCACCCTTGCCCACCTGGAACGACGGACCCGTACGCTCGATCAACAGCTCGGCGCCCGCAAACGCGTCGATACCCGTCAACGTACCGTCCCACACCGGGTAGTAGTGCCAGGTCGACGTGTCGATCGGTCCACCGTTCTCCGAGTAGGCGCTCGCCTGAAGCTCCTTCTTCGGGCTGCCCGCCGGAGCAATGTCGGTACGGCCACTGAAGTTCACGTCGACCGTGAACGCCTCATCTAGATCCAGCAGGTTGCGGATCGTACCGGTCAGCTTCGCCGTACCGTCGTCGAACTCCACAAAGCTACCCGATGGCTCGAAGATGAACTCGGTCGAGATACCCGGCAGATAGAACGCGTGACCCGCCTCGTTCGGCTGCACCCGAGGATCGTTGATCGCCTCTTCGACGCAGAACTCGGGACAGAACACGATGCTCGTCACCGAACCGCTCGACGGGAACCACACCTCGATCCGGCGAACATTGCTCGCCTCGACCACTACGTCCTGGTAGCTGTTGTCGCCCAAAGGCTGCATATCGGCGCTCGCCAGAACACCGCCACCGCCGTCAAACGCGGTCACCGTACCCATCGACTCGGTGCCGTCGATATCGAGGATCCCCACCGAATGCAGCTCGACCGCCTCGTCAAAGGTAAAGATGATCGTGCCACCCCCGGCGTTGTCGTCCGGATCGCTCGAGTCTGCGTCCTCGGAAATGATCAGCACCTTGCCCAGCGGCACCGAGTTCTGACCCGCTTGGCCAAAACCACCACCAACACCCACACCCGGACCGCCAAAGTCCACATTCGGTGTCCCCAGATCCGGGTCCTCACCCGTCGGGTTGGAGCTGTCGAAGATCATCGCCGGGTGGTTGACCGGATCGTCCGTCGTCACGTGGATCCCAAGACCGGCGTACTGCTCGGTCACGATGTCACCCGCAGACAGCTCCTCGAAATTGAGCTTCGGCGGGCAGATCTCCTCATCGCAATGGAAACCGGCGTTGTCGACGTCGGTATCCTCATCAAAGACCTCGTTGGTCTCCTCGTCCTTGCACTCGCAAACCAGAACCGCCTGCACACCCTCCGGGGAACCCTCTTCGTCCACGAACAGCTCGCTGCACTCGGCGATCTCGCTCATCAGGATCACGTCCGTGACCCCGGCAGGCGGTAGATCGACCGGCGTGTCGCTTACGTTCACGTTCGGGTTGCCATCCGTCAGGAAGCAGTTCAGGTTCTCCGTCGTCGAGTTATTGCGAGCCACCCACCGGATCTTTACCGGACCCGGATCGTTACCGTCGCACGCCTCGACCACCGGCTCGTCGTCAAAACCCACATCGACGAAACTCGTCCCGCCGTCGCAGGAAACCTGACGGTCGATCTGAATGTCGCAGATCTGGCCGCACTCGGCCTCACTGGCCTCGTCGCTAATGGTCTTCGGCTGACCCTGAGCGTCGAACGCACCCACGATGTCGCATGTCACCTGGACCGTGTTCTCCAGCACGTCGCTGCTCGCGCAGGAGAGCTCTGCGCTCTCGCCCGGAGCCAACGGACCCACCACACCGTCGCAACCGTCGATCTCGACGTCGTCGACCTGGCAGTTGTCCAGCGTCGCACCGTTGGCATTCGCCGGGTTCGTTACCGTCACCGTCCACAGGCTCCCGCCCGGCGAGGCCGTATCCGGTTCACAGGTCTTCGACACCTCGAGACCCGGCTCGAGGCAACCCTCCACCGTCGCCGTGTCGCTGTCCGAGACCGTCTCCCCACCGCTACCCGTACACGTCAGCGTGCCCGTGTTCGGCTCGCCGTTGAGCAACTCCTCGTTGCACTCCAACAGATCCGTCTCGTAGATCACGTCATCCGAACCACCCACCAGATCCCCGATCTGGATCGGAGCACCGATCACCACACCGTTCGAGTCCGTCAACACGCAGTCCGTCACGTCGCCGCCCGGACGCGCGATGTAGCGGAACTTGATCTCCTGGCCCACCGACGGATCCGACGGATCGAACCAACCCGTGCAACCCTCCGTCTGGAACCCGTCCGCATCGTCCGAACCCGTCACGTCGTGCCACGTCAAGCCGCCGTCGCAGGAAACCTGCTTGTCCAGCTCGATGCACTGCGCCGAATCCTCGTCCGACACCGTATTTGCCGGGCCCCCGGGCGGGCCGGAGCCCACGATGTCGCACGTCACCGTCGCCGTGTTCGACGAGCTCGGGCTCGTGCACGTCGTCGTGTCTCCCTGACCCGGAGCAAACGGACCCGCAAACACCTGACCGTCACACGACGCTCCAGGATCCGAGATCACACAGTTCTCGAGCGTTGCACCGCTCGGGTTCACAGGGTTCAAGAACGACACCTCGTAGGTGTAGTTGCCCTGAGCGTCCTGAGACCCGGTGCACGTCTTGTCGACCTCGACTGCGGGAACCTCGCAGGTAAATGACCCGATATCCCGATCTTCCACGGTGAACATGGGATCCGGCTGACCCGCGCACTGGCAGACGAGCCGCGCCGTATCGGGCTCCCCGCCGGCAAACAGCTCGCCGCACTCTTTCTCGGTGCGAGTCAACTCGAGATCAATCGTCGTCGGGTCAATCGGAGATCCAACCATGAACGGGTCGCCGAGAGCCACGCCGTTTGAGTCGGTCAATACGCACTCGACTAGATCGATCGTATTGTTGGGGCCAGCGCTGGCCAGCCAACGGATGGTGACCGGCGACCCGAGTGGCGCCGAACACGTCTCGTCCACGTCGCCGATGTCGATGAACCCGTCACCGCAGT
Source organism: Candidatus Multivoradales bacterium (assembly GCA_965224065.1). GTDB lineage: Bacteria > Acidobacteriota > Thermoanaerobaculia > Multivoradales > JAHEKO01 > JAOTZA01. The sequence continues at coordinate 346,801 of CBDCYF010000005.1, read as the reverse complement.
CGACCTGCTTGTCGACAATCACCTCGCATACGTCCACTTCGCACAGATCCTCGGCGGTCTCGGTGATCGTTTCGCTCGAATTTTCTATGTCGCAGGTCACGGACACCTCGTTCAGTGTCGACGTGGTCAAGTCCGGAGCGATACACGTGATCGTTTCGATCTCGCCCGGAGCGAGCGACGCGATCGTCGTATCACAGTCCGGCGCCAGCTCATCCGTCACCACACAGTTGGTCAAGGTCACGTTGGTCGACGTGTTCTCGACCGTGATCGTCACCTCGCTCGCGGACGTGGTCGGATGCTGTCCGAACTCGCAATCTGTGTTGTTGTAGAAATCGAGCGCGTCCTTGAGGGCGAGCGCTTCCTCCAGATCTGCGCCCTGCGGGTTGCTACCCGGTGGGTGAATCGCGAGGAATGCGTCCGCGGCGTCCACTATCGGCTGAATCAATGGATCTGCATTCGACAGGAGGTTGAATTTGGTGGCCACGAGGTGACGGGCGAGCTTGAGGGAACCGTCCGAACCGCCGTAATCGAGAAAGGCCATCAACTCTGTGTCGTTGTAGAGCACACCACCGAGCTCAAGGCTGTCGACCGGCCATTCGGAACGATGGTTCTTCCAGAAGCCCGGCGTGCGTGGGCAGAAGTCAAAGATCGCCGTCGAGCACTCCTTGGAGACCATCAAGTCGGGGATCTCACAAGTATCGTCGTCCTCGTCCGTCACCGTCTTCGGCTGACCCTGAGCGTCAAACGCATCCACGATGTCGCACGTCACCGTCGCCGTGTTCGAGGATGAGGCCGACGAGCATTCGACCTCCTGTGATGCACCCGGAGCCAACGGACCGGCAACGATTTCGCCGTCACAGGACGCTTCGGGATCCGAGATCACGCAGTTCGCGAGCGTCGCCCCGTTGGCGTTCGCCGGATTCGAGACCGTCAACGTGTAGATGAAGTTGCCATCCGGGTCTTGCGCGTCGGTGCACTCCTTCGTCACCTCCAGCGCCGGCTCGAGGCAACCCTCCACCGTCGCCGTGTCGCTGTCCGAGACCGTCTCCCCACCGCTACCCGTACACGTCAAGGTACCCGTGTTCGGCTCACCGTTGAGCAGCTGCTCGTTGCACTCCAACAGATCCGTCTCGTAGATCACGTCATCCGAACCACCCACCAGATCCCCGATCTGGATCGGAGCACCGATCACCACACCGTTCGAGTCCGTCAACACGCAGTCCGTCACGTCGCCGCCCGGACGCGCGATGTAGCGGAACTTGATCTCCTGGCCCACCGACGGATCCGACGGATCGAACCAACCCGTGCAACCCTCCGTCTGGAACCCGTCCGCATCGTCCGAACCCGTCACGTCGTGCCACGTCAAGCCGCCGTCGCAGGAAACCTGCTTGTCCAGCTCGATGCACTCCGCCGTGTCCTCGTCCGTCACCGTCTTCGGCTGACCCTGAGCGTCAAACGCATCCACGATGTCGCACGTCACCGTCGCCGTGTTCGACGAGCTCGTGCTCGTGCACGTCGTCGTGTCTCCCTGACCCGGAGCAAACGGACCCGCAAACGTCTCCCCGTCGCACGAAGCACCAGGATCCGAAACCACGCAGTTCGCAAGCGTCGCACCGTTGGCGTTCGCCGGGTTCTCAAACGACACCTCATAGGTGTAGTTGCCCTGAGCGTCCTGAGACGCCGTGCACTCCTTCGCCACCTCCAGCGCCGGCTCGAGGCAGCCCTCCACCGTCGCCGTGTCGCTGTCCGAGACCGTCTCCCCACCGCTACCCGTACACGTCAAGGTACCCGTGTTCGGCTCACCGTTGAGCAGCTGCTCGTTGCACTCCAGAAGATCCGTCTCGTAGATCACGTCATCCGAACCACCCACCAGATCCCCGATCTGGATCGGAGCACCGATCACCACACCGTTCGAGTCCGTCAACACGCAGTCCGTCACGTCGCCGCCCGGACGCGCAATGTAGCGGAACTTGATCTCCTGACCGACCGACGGATCCGACGGATCGAACCAACCCGTGCAGCCCTCCGTCTGGAACCCGTCCGCATCGTCCGAACCCGTCACGTCGTGCCACGTCAAACCGCCGTCGCAGGAAACCTGCTTGTCCAGCTCGATGCACTCCGCCGTGTCCTCGTCCGTCACCGTCTTCGGCTGACCCTGAGCGTCAAACGCATCCACGATGTCGCACGTCACCGTCGCCGTGTTCGACGAGCTCGTGCTCGTGCACGTCGTCGTATCTCCCTGACCCGGAGCAAACGGACCCGCAAACGTCTCCCCGTCGCACGAAGCACCAGGATCCGAAACCACGCAGTTCGCAAGCGTCGCACCGTTGGCGTTCGCCGGGTTCTCAAACGACACCTCATAGGTGTAGTTGCCCTGAGCGTCCTGAGACGCCGTGCACTCCTTCGCCACCTCCAGCGCCGGCTCGAGGCAGCCCTCCACCGTCGCCGTGTCGCTGTCCGAGACCGTCTCCCCACCGCTACCCGTACACGTCAAGGTACCCGTGTTCGGCTCACCGTTGAGCAGCTGCTCGTTGCACTCCAACAGATCCGTCTCGTAGATCACGTCATCCGAACCACCCACCAGATCCCCGATCTGGATCGGAGCACCGATCACCACACCGTTCGAGTCCGTCAACACGCAGTCCGTCACGTCGCCGCCCGGACGCGCGATGTAGCGGAACTTGATCTCCTGGCCCACCGACGGATCCGACGGGTCGAACCAACCCGTGCAGCCCTCCGTCTGGAACCCGTCCGCATCGTCCGAACCCGTCACGTCGTGCCACGTCAAACCGCCGTCGCAGGAAACCTGCTTGTCCAGCTCGATGCACTCCGCCGTGTCCTCGTCCGTCACCGTCTTCGGCTGACCCTGAGCGTCAAACGCATCCACGATGTCGCACGTCACCGTCGCCGTGTTCGACGAGCTCGTGCTCGTGCACGTCGTCGTATCTCCCTGACCCGGAGCAAACGGACCCGCAAACGTCTCCCCGTCGCACGAAGCACCAGGATCCGAAACCACGCAGTTCGCAAGCGTCGCACCGTTGGCGTTCGCCGGGTTCTCAAACGACACCTCATAGGTGTAGTTGCCCTGAGCGTCCTGAGACGCCGTGCACTCCTTCGCCACCTCCAGCGCCGGCTCGAGGCAGCCCTCCACCGTCGCCGTGTCGCTGTCCGAGACCGTCTCCCCACCGCTACCCGTACACGTCAAGGTACCCGTGTTCGGCTCACCGTTGAGCAGCTGCTCGTTGCACTCCAGAAGATCCGTCTCGTAGATCACGTCATCCGAACCACCCACCAGATCCCCGATCTGGATCGGAGCACCGATCACCACACCGTTCGAGTCCGTCAACACGCAGTCCGTCACGTCGCCGCCCGGACGCGCAATGTAGCGGAACTTGATCTCCTGGCCCACCGACGGATCCGACGGGTCGAACCAACCCGTGCAGCCCTCCGTCTGGAACCCGTCCGCATCGTCCGAACCCGTCACGTCGTGCCACGTCAAACCGCCGTCGCAGGAAACCTGCTTGTCCAGCTCGATGCACTCCGCCGTGTCCTCGTCCGTCACCGTCTTCGGCTGACCCTGAGCGTCAAACGCATCCACGATGTCGCACGTCACCGTCGCCGTGTTCGACGAGCTCGTGCTCGTGCACGTCGTCGTGTCTCCCTGACCCGGAGCAAACGGACCCGCAAACGTCTCCCCGTCGCACGAAGCACCAGGATCCGAAACCACGCAGTTCGCAAGCGTCGCACCGTTGGCGTTCGCCGGGTTCTCAAACGACACCTCATAGGTGTAGTTGCCCTGAGCGTCCTGAGACGCCGTGCACTCCTTCGCCACCTCCAGCGCCGGCTCGAGGCAGCCCTCCACCGTCGCCGTGTCGCTGTCCGAGACCGTCTCCCCACCGCTACCCGTACACGTCAAGGTACCCGTGTTCGGCTCACCGTTGAGCAGCTGCTCGTTGCACTCCAGAAGATCCGTCTCGTAGATCACGTCATCCGAACCACCCACCAGATCCCCGATCTGGATCGGAGCACCGATCACCACACCGTTCGAGTCCGTCAACACGCAGTCCGTCACGTCGCCGCCCGGACGCGCAATGTAGCGGAACTTGATCTCCTGACCGACCGACGGATCCGACGGATCGAACCAACCCGTGCAGCCCTCCGTCTGGAACCCGTCCGCATCGTCCGAACCCGTCACGTCGTGCCACGTCAAACCGCCGTCGCAGGAAACCTGCTTGTCCAGCTCGATGCACTCCGCCGTGTCCTCGTCCGTCACCGTCTTCGGCTGACCCTGAGCGTCAAACGCATCCACGATGTCGCACGTCACCGTCGCCGTGTTCGACGAGCTCGTGCTCGTGCACGTCGTCGTATCTCCCTGACCCGGAGCAAACGGACCCGCAAACGTCTCCCCGTCGCACGAAGCACCAGGATCCGAAACCACGCAGTTCGCAAGCGTCGCACCGTTGGCGTTCGCCGGGTTCTCAAACGACACCTCATAGGTGTAGTTGCCCTGAGCGTCCTGAGACGCCGTGCACTCCTTCGCCACCTCCAGCGCCGGCTCGAGGCAGCCCTCCACCGTCGCCGTGTCGCTGTCCGAGACCGTCTCCCCACCGCTACCCGTACACGTCAAGGTACCCGTGTTCGGCTCACCGTTGAGCAGCTGCTCGTTGCACTCCAACAGATCCGTCTCGTAGATCACGTCATCCGAACCACCCACCAGATCCCCGATCTGGATCGGAGCACCGATCACCACACCGTTCGAGTCCGTCAACACGCAGTCCGTCACGTCGCCGCCCGGACGCGCGATGTAGCGGAACTTGATCTCCTGGCCCACCGACGGATCCGACGGGTCGAACCAACCCGTGCAGCCCTCCGTCTGGAACCCGTCCGCATCGTCCGAACCCGTCACGTCGTGCCACGTCAAGCCACCGTCGCAGGAAACCTGCTTGTCCAGCTCGATGCACTCTCCCGTGTCCTCACTCGTCACCGTCTTCGGCTGACCCTGAGCGTCAAACGCATCCACGATGTCGCACGTCACCGTCGCCGTGTTCGACGAGCTCGTGCTCGTGCACGTCGTCGTGTCTCCCTGACCCGGAGCAAACGGACCCGCAAATACCTCCCCGTCACACGAAGCACCAGGATCTGAAACCACGCAGTTCGCAAGCGTCGCACCGTTGGCGTTGGCCGGGTTCTCAAACGACACCTCATAGGTGTAGTTGCCCTGAGCGTCCTGAGACGCCGTGCACTCCTTCGCCACCTCCAGCGCCGGCTCGAGGCAACCCTCCACCGTCGCCGTGTCGCTGTCCGAGACCGTCTCCCCACCGCTACCCGTACACGTCAAGGTACCCGTGTTCGGCTCACCGTTGAGCAGCTGCTCGTTGCACTCCAGAAGATCCGTCTCGTAGATCACGTCATCCGAACCACCCACCAGATCCCCGATCTGGATCGGAGCACCGATCACCACACCGTTCGAGTCCGTCAACACGCAGTCCGTCACGTCGCCGCCCGGACGCGCAATGTAGCGGAACTTGATCTCCTGGCCCACCGACGGATCCGACGGGTCGAACCAACCCGTGCAGCCCTCCGTCTGGAACCCGTCCGCATCGTCCGAACCCGTCACGTCGTGCCACGTCAAACCGCCGTCGCAGGAAACCTGCTTGTCCAGCTCGATGCACTCCGCCGTGTCCTCGTCCGTCACCGTCTTCGGCTGACCCTGAGCGTCAAACGCATCCACGATGTCGCACGTCACCGTCGCCGTGTTCGACGAGCTCGTGCTCGTGCACGTCGTCGTGTCTCCCTGACCCGGAGCAAACGGACCCGCAAACGTCTCCCCGTCGCACGAAGCACCAGGATCCGAAACCACGCAGTTCGCAAGCGTCGCACCGTTGGCGTTCGCCGGGTTCTCAAACGACACCTCATAGGTGTAGTTGCCCTGAGCGTCCTGAGACGCCGTGCACTCCTTCGCCACCTCCAGCGCCGGCTCGAGGCAGCCCTCCACCGTCGCCGTGTCGCTGTCCGAGACCGTCTCCCCACCGCTACCCGTACACGTCAAGGTACCCGTGTTCGGCTCACCGTTGAGCAGCTGCTCGTTGCACTCCAGAAGATCCGTCTCGTAGATCACGTCATCCGAACCACCCACCAGATCCCCGATCTGGATCGGAGCACCGATCACCACACCGTTCGAGTCCGTCAACACGCAGTCCGTCACGTCGCCGCCCGGACGCGCAATGTAGCGGAACTTGATCTCCTGACCGACCGACGGATCCGACGGATCGAACCAACCCGTGCAGCCCTCCGTCTGGAACCCGTCCGCATCGTCCGAACCCGTCACGTCGTGCCACGTCAAACCGCCGTCGCAGGAAACCTGCTTGTCCAGCTCGATGCACTCCGCCGTGTCCTCGTCCGTCACCGTCTTCGGCTGACCCTGAGCGTCAAACGCATCCACGATGTCGCACGTCACCGTCGCCGTGTTCGACGAGCTCGTGCTCGTGCACGTCGTCGTGTCTCCCTGACCCGGAGCAAACGGACCCGCAAACGTCTCCCCGTCGCACGAAGCACCAGGATCCGAAACCACGCAGTTCGCAAGCGTCGCACCGTTGGCGTTCGCCGGGTTCTCAAACGACACCTCATAGGTGTAGTTGCCCTGAGCGTCCTGAGACGCCGTGCACTCCTTCGCCACCTCCAGCGCCGGCTCGAGGCAGCCCTCCACCGTCGCCGTGTCGCTGTCCGAGACCGTCTCCCCACCGCTACCCGTACACGTCAAGGTACCCGTGTTCGGCTCACCGTTGAGCAGCTGCTCGTTGCACTCCAGAAGATCCGTCTCGTAGATCACGTCATCCGAACCACCCACCAGATCCCCGATCTGGATCGGAGCACCGATCACCACACCGTTCGAGTCCGTCAACACGCAGTCCGTCACGTCGCCGCCCGGACGCGCAATGTAGCGGAACTTGATCTCCTGACCGACCGACGGATCCGACGGATCGAACCAACCCGTGCAGCCCTCCGTCTGGAACCCGTCCGCATCGTCCGAACCCGTCACGTCGTGCCACGTCAAACCGCCGTCGCAGGAAACCTGCTTGTCCAGCTCGATGCACTCCGCCGTGTCCTCGTCCGTCACCGTCTTCGGCTGACCCTGAGCGTCAAACGCATCCACGATGTCGCACGTCACCGTCGCCGTGTTCGACGAGCTCGTGCTCGTGCACGTCGTCGTGTCTCCCTGACCCGGAGCAAACGGACCCGCAAACGTCTCCCCGTCGCACGAAGCACCAGGATCCGAGATCACACAGTTCGCAAGCGTCGCACCGTTGGCGTTCGCCGGGTTCTCAAACGACACCTCGTAGGTGTAGTTGCCCTGAGCGTCCTGAGACGCCGTGCACTCCTTCGCCACCTCCAGCGCCGGCTCGAGGCAACCCTCCACCGTCGCCGTGTCGCTGTCCGAGACCGTCTCCCCACCGCTACCCGTACACGTCAAGGTACCCGTGTTCGGCTCACCGTTGAGCAGCTGCTCGTTGCACTCCAACAGATCCGTCTCGTAGATCACGTCATCCGAACCACCCACCAGATCCCCGATCTGGATCGGAGCACCGATCACCACACCGTTCGAGTCCGTCAACACGCAGTCCGTCACGTCGCCGCCCGGACGCGCGATGTAGCGGAACTTGATCTCCTGGCCCACCGACGGATCCGACGGGTCGAACCAACCCGTGCAGCCCTCCGTCTGGAACCCGTCCGCATCGTCCGAACCCGTCACGTCGTGCCACGTCAAACCGCCGTCGCAGGAAACCTGCTTGTCCAGCTCGATGCACTCCGCCGTGTCCTCGTCCGTCACCGTCTTCGGCTGACCCTGAGCGTCAAACGCATCCACGATGTCGCACGTCACCGTCGCCGTGTTCGACGAGCTCGTGCTCGTGCACGTCGTCGTGTCTCCCTGACCCGGAGCAAACGGACCCGCAAACGTCTCCCCGTCGCACGAAGCACCAGGATCCGAAACCACGCAGTTCGCAAGCGTCGCACCGTTGGCGTTCGCCGGGTTCTCAAACGACACCTCGTAGGTGTAGTTGCCCTGAGCGTCCTGAGACGCCGTGCACTCCTTCGCCACCTCCAGCGCCGGCTCGAGGCAGCCCTCCACCGTCGCCGTGTCGCTGTCCGAGACCGTCTCCCCACCGCTACCCGTACACGTCAAGGTACCCGTGTTCGGCTCACCGTTGAGCAGCTGCTCGTTGCACTCCAACAGATCCGTCTCGTAGATCACGTCATCCGAACCACCCACCAGATCCCCGATCTGGATCGGAGCACCGATCACCACACCGTTCGAGTCCGTCAACACGCAGTCCGTCACGTCGCCGCCCGGACGCGCGATGTAGCGGAACTTGATCTCCTGGCCCACCGACGGATCCGACGGGTCGAACCAACCCGTGCAGCCCTCCGTCTGGAACCCGTCCGCATCGTCCGAACCCGTCACGTCGTGCCACGTCAAACCGCCGTCGCAGGAAACCTGCTTGTCCAGCTCGATGCACTCCGCCGTGTCCTCACTCGACACCGTCTTCGGCTGACCCTGAGCGTCAAACGCATCCACGATGTCGCACGTCACCGTCGCCGTGTTCGACGAGCTCGTGCTCGTGCACGTCGTCGTGTCTCCCTGACCCGGAGCAAACGGACCCGCAAACGTCTCCCCGTCGCACGAAGCACCAGGATCCGAGATCACACAGTTCGCAAGCGTCGCACCGTTGGCGTTCGCCGGGTTCTCAAACGACACCTCATAGGTGTAGTTGCCCTGAGCGTCCTGAGACGCCGTGCACTCCTTCGCCACCTCCAGCGCCGGCTCGAGGCAGCCCTCCACCGTCGCCGTGTCGCTGTCCGAGACCGTCTCCCCACCGCTACCCGTACACGTCAAGGTACCCGTGTTCGGCTCACCGTTGAGCAGCTGCTCGTTGCACTCCAACAGATCCGTCTCGTAGATCACGTCATCCGAACCACCCACCAGATCCCCGATCTGGATCGGAGCACCGATCACCACACCGTTCGAGTCCGTCAACACGCAGTCCGTCACGTCGCCGCCCGGACGCGCGATGTAGCGGAACTTGATCTCCTGGCCCACCGACGGATCCGACGGGTCGAACCAACCCGTGCAGCCCTCCGTCTGGAACCCGTCCGCATCGTCCGAACCCGTCACGTCGTGCCACGTCAAACCGCCGTCGCAGGAAACCTGCTTGTCCAGCTCGATGCACTCTCCCGTGTCCTCACTCGACACCGTCTTCGGTGGACCGCCCCGCGGGTTCGAACCCACGATGTCGCACGTCACCGTCGCCGTGTTCGACGAGCTCGTGCTCGTGCACGTCGTCGTATCTCCCTGACCCGGAGCAAACGGACCCGCAAACGTCTCCCCGTCGCACGAAGCACCAGGATCCGAGAGCACACAGTTCGCAAGCGTCGCACCGTTGGCGTTTGCCGGGTTCTCAAACGACACCTCGTAGGTGTAGTTGCCCTGAGCGTCCTGAGACGCCGTGCACTCCTTGACCACCTCCAGCGCCGGCTCCTCGCAACCGTTGATCGTCGCCGTGTCGTCGTCACTGGCCGTCTGCTCCGGCTGATCCACACACTCACAGCTCAGCGTCGCCGTGTCCGGCTCCCCTTCCAACAGCTCCTCGGTGCACTCCAGAAGCGGAGAGAAGTGAATGATCACGTTCCCGCCCGGACCGAACTCGAACGTCGTGTCCGGGTCCGGAATCAACGGGTTCGAGTCCGTCAGCGTGCAGCTGACGTTCTTCGTCGTGCGCGCCACATACGCCATCATGATCTCCGAGTCGCCCAACCAACCCGTGCAACCCTCGATCACACCGTCCTCGAAACCACGGTCCAGATACGTGCCCGGACCACCGCCCGTGCACGAGACCCGCTTGTCGATCTGCACCGCGCAGCACTCCGCCGTCGCCTCGTTGCTGATCGTCTTCGGTTGACCCTGAGCGTCGAACGCACCCACGATCTCGCACGTCACCGTCGCCGTGTTGACGTCCGAATCGCTGACGCAGGAAACCTCCGCCGAGCTCTCACCCGGAGCCAGAATCCCAGGAATCGACTGACCATCGCACGAGGCCCCCGGGTCACTGATCACACAGTTCTGAAGGCTCGCCCCGTTGGCGTTCGCCGGGTTTGTCGCCGTGACGAAGTACTCGTACGGACCGCCAAACTCAGGATCCACCTCGCAGGACTTCGAAACCTCCAACGAAGGCTCGAGACAGCCTTCGACCGTCGCCGTGTCGTCATCCGACACCGTCTCTCCACTACTGCCCGTGCACGTCAAGGTCCCGGTGTTCGGCTCACCGTTGAGCAGCTGCTCGTTGCACTCCAACAGATCCGTCTCGTAGATCACGTCATCCGAACCACCCACCAGATCCCCGATCTGGATCGGAGCACCGATCACCACACCGTTCGAGTCCGTCAACACGCAGTCCGTCACGTCGCCGCCCGGACGCGCGATGTAGCGGAACTTGATCTCCTGGCCCACCGACGGATCCGACGGGTCGAACCAACCCGTGCAGCCCTCCGTCTGGAACCCGTCCGCATCGTCCGAACCCGTCACGTCGTGCCACGTCAAGCCGCCGTCGCAGGAAACCTGCTTGTCCAGCTCGATGCACTCTCCCGTGTCCTCACTCGACACCGTCTTCGGTGGACCGCCCCGCGGGTTCGAACCCACGATGTCGCACGTCACCGTCGCCGTGTTCGACGAGCTCGTGCTCGTGCACGTCGTCGTGTCTCCCTGACCCGGAGCAAACGGACCCGCAAACGTCTCCCCGTCGCACGAAGCACCAGGATCCGAAACCACGCAGTTCGCAAGCGTCGCACCGTTGGCGTTTGCCGGGTTCTCAAACGACACCTCGTAGGTGTAGTTGCCCTGAGCGTCCTGAGACGCCGTGCACTCCTTGACCACCTCCAGCGCCGGCTCCTCGCAACCGTTGATCGTCGCCGTGTCGTCGTCGCTGGCCGTCTGCTCCGGCTGATCCACACACTCACAGCTCAGCGTCGCCGTGTCCGGCTCCCCTTCCAACAGCTCCTCAGTGCACTCCAGAAGCGGCGAGTAGTGAATGATCACGTTCCCGCCCGGACCGAACTCGAACGTCGTATTCGGGTCCGGGATCAACGGGTTCGAGTCCGTCAGCGTGCAGCTGACGTTCTTCGTCGTGCGCGCCACATACGCCATCATGATCTCCGAGTCGCCCAACCAACCCGTGCAACCCTCGATCACACCGTCCTCGAAACCACGGTCCAGATACGTGCCCGGACCACCGCCCGTGCACGAGACCCGCTTGTCGATCTGCACCGCGCAGCACTCCGCCGTCGCCTCGTTGCTGATCGTCTTCGGTTGACCCTGAGCGTCGAACGCACCCACGATCTCGCACGTCACCGTCGCCGTGTTGACGTCCGAATCGCTGATACACGAGACATCCGCGGAGCTTTCGCCGGGAGCGAGCACGCCAGGAATCGACTGGCCATCGCACGAAGCCCCCGGGTCACTGATCACACAGTTCTGAAGGCTCGCCCCGTTGGCGTTCGCCGGGTTTGTCGCCGTGACGAAGTACTCGTACGGACCGCCAAACTCAGGATCCACCTCGCAGGACTTCGAAACCTCCAACGAAGGCTCTTCACAACCGTTGAGCGTCGCCTGATCGGTGTCGGTAGAGACCGACGGATCGGCTCCCAGCGGACAGTCACAGCTCAAGGTCGCCGTGTCGGGCTCACCCGGCAGCACCGCCGAGCACTCGAGCAGCGGGGTCTCAAACACCACGCCGTTGAAGTCCGGGGGCAGATCGCCGATAAGAGGCGCCGCGGGGATGGCCGGGTTCGAATCCGTCAGCGTGCAGTTCTCCAGAGTTCCATCGCCCGGTGCGTCGACCAGATACCGGACCTTGATCTCCTGACCGACGCTCGGATCCGCGGGATCGAACCAGCCCGTGCAGCCCACGACACCGTTACCGGTCGGATCGTCGTCGCCCGGCTGAGCATCGCCAAAACCGGTGTCCACCCAGGTAACGCCGCCGTCGCAAGAAATCTGCTTGTCGACCCTCACCTCCCGGCATTCGACATCGCACTGGGCGACATTGCTCTCGTTCTCGACCGTCTTAGGGTTCCCCTGGCCGTCAAAGGCGCCCTCGATCTCGCACGTCACCGATGCCTCGTTGGTGATCTCCGAGCTATCGCACTGAACCGCCGTGTTGGAGCCCGGTGCGATCGGCCCAGCGACCACGGCGCCGTCGCAGGAGGCGTCCTGATCGCTGACCACGCAGTTGACCAGGTTAGCGGCGCCCGCGACCGCGTCGTTGCTGATCGTCAACGTGTACTCGAACAGGCCCGACTGCGAATTGAATCCCGGTTCACACTGTTTGTCCAGGCCCAGCACAGGCGGTTCCTGGCAGTCGATGATCGTCGCTGTATCGCTGTCCTCTGCGAATGTCTCGGCCAGGTCTACGCACTCACAACTCAGGGTCGCGGTGTCCGGCTCGCCTTCCAAAAGCTCCTCGCTGCACTCCAGAAGCGGCGAAAAATGCAGGATCACGTTGCCGCCCGGGCCGAACTCGAACGTTGTTTCCGGGTCCGGAACCAGAGGATTCGAATCGGTGATCGTGCAACTGACATTCTTCGTCGTTCGGGCGACATAGGCCACCATCATTTCGGAGTCGCCTAGCCAACCGACACAGCCGTCGGCCACTCCGTCATCGAACCCCTTGTCGAAATAGGTACCGGGTCCGCCGCCGGAGCAGGAGATCCGCTTGTCGATCTGCACCGCGCAGCACTCCGCCGTCGCCTCGTCGCTGATGGTCTTTGGCTGACCTTGCTCGTCAAACGCGTCGACGATCTCGCACGTCACGGTGGCGGTGTTGACGTCCGAGTCGCTGATACACGAGACATCCGCGGAGCTTTCGCCTGGAGCCAGCACGCCGGGAATCGACTGACCATCGCACGAAGCCCCCGGATCCGAGATCACACAGTTCTGCAGGCTCGCCCCGCTCGGATTCACCGGGTTCGCCACGCTGACGAAGTACTCATACGGACCGCCAAACTCAGGATCCACCTCGCAAGACTTGACTACCTGAATCGCCGGCTCCTGACATTCGATCTCCGCCTGGTCCGTCACCGTCACTTGAACCTGCGGACCGCCGGAATCCGCCGGGCATTCGCAAACCAGGGTCGCCGTGTTCGGCTCCATCTGTGCAAACTCGTCCGAGCACTGCAGCGCCGCCGTCCCACCGGCCCCAAAGCCGATAAACCCGTCAAAACCGTCACCCAGCGTGCCGATCGGTGGCGCCCCCGGCACCAAGCCGTTCGAATCCACCAAGGTGCAGTTCTCCAGTGCGTTGCCCGAAGTGTTGTTGTTGGCCGAGAGGTTCGTCGCGACGTACCGAACCTTTACCTCCGGAGGGCTGGAACCGCCCCAACCAGTACAGCCAGCCGCCTGCAGACCGTCAGCGTCGTCGACCCCCGCAACGTCATGCCAGGTCGCGCCGCCGTCACACGACACCTGTTTGTCAACCGCTGCCCCGCAGGTCTGCTGCGCAAACGAGGTACCACCGGTATCCACCGAGGACGATTTCAGATTCCCCGATGTGCCCGGCTCGCCTTCGTTGAGGCACTCGCCCTCTTGACCGGCGATCTGGAGGACGGTGGTGTCCCCCTGGTCGGGGGGGATGAAGCCGTCGGGGAAGTTGTCGATCAGAAGATCGAAGCTAATGGTGCAGGATGACAGCGGTGGCAGGATGACCCCGTTGGGGAAAAACTCGATCGTGCGCAGCCCCTCTGGGTCCAAAACCAGGTCGAAATCGTCCGTGACCCCCGGACAATCGTGCGTGACGCTTAGCTCATCCAAAGCAAACGGGCGGGCGAACCCACCCAGCCCGTTGTCGAGCGCACACGATGCGTCGTCGGACGCCGGCTTGGTCGAGTCGACCGACAGACAATTGGGTCGGAAATAGACGGCGGGGAAAAACTGATCGAACACCGAATCATTGTCGATGGCGATCTGAACCTGTGCAGGGGGCGATGTCAGGTTGAGACCGATGCCATTGAAAATAGCGGTCAGGTCTGAGTTACAGGCCTGCGCATGGACCGCCGGGGCGCCCGCCAGAGTCACCAACGCCAGAGCCAGCCCCACTCCCAGGGCTTTCACCAGGCCCATGGAGCCGGTACTCAAGCGACCGCGCTGTGACCGGCCTCGAGGGTCAGGACACAAAAACGCGGAAAGCGCACACGTACAGTGACAGTTGGGTTTCTCAGCCGTCTCACGCATCACAACCCCCTTGCGAGCGCACATATAGACCGGAGGTTCCGGCCTCGATACAAAACCATTGTCCAAAAAAATTCAACTACGAAAAACGCCTGAAGTCAGGCGGCCGTTCTCACACGAGGCCTTCTAAAGTCCCCTGTCGGGTCCGATAGGACCACAGAGGGCGTCAAGAAGCCGTCAGGAATGCATTGAAAGCTGGCTATGAGCAGCGGCCTCCTCCACGAGGAACGCCCGACCGGGTCATATACCCGCCTCTTGCGAATCGAGCCGCAACCCCACGGCTCACCTGATACTGCTTCTCCACTTCCCCCCGGAGGCCTCCTTTTCCCCGAGTGGTTCAGAGTATGATCGCGAGTCTAGGCTCGGCAACGGAGCGAGTCAAATCGATCTATCGATAGATGCCTATTAGCGGCTCGCGGTCCACCAACGGCGTCTCGGCTTTCATGGTCCAAGCGGCGGTCTGGGTCCTGGCCCTCTTCGCGCTCGTCCGCCTCCCGTGGGTCCAGAACCATTTTCTACTGCCATTTGCCGGCTTCCAGGGCCGGATCGCCTGCGCGCTGGCCGGAACGGAGCCCAATTCGGTCGTAGTCGGCTTGAGCTGTACCGGTGCGGACCCGATGGCCCTCGTGGTTGGCGCAGTCATGGCTTTCCCGGTCTCCTGGCGTAAGCGACTCGCCGGATGCGCGCTGGGATTGGCCCTGATTTTAGTTCTCAATACGATTCGTATTGGCAGCCTTTCCCTGGTGGTCGATCGCCGCGAGCTCTTCGAGCGCCTGCACATCTATGTCTGGCCGGCGGTGCTGATCGTGGCGGCCGCGGGCTATGTTTTCACCTGGATGGGGGCGTCTCTCCGCAGTTCGGCCGGGGGCCGTTCGCCGGCGCTGGGGCCATCGGCGCGAGCCACCTTTGCCACCCGCAGGGGTCGGATGTTTCTGGGGTTGATGGGCCTTCTGGTTCTGGTGTTTTACCTCGGGTACTCGACGTGGATGAGCAGCGCGACGGTGCTGGCGGCCGCTCGCTGGGCGGCGGCTATCGCGGGTCTGCTGATGAACGGGGTCGGAGTGGCCGCGGAGGTGACCCACAACGTCCTGCGGACCGAGCACGGCAGCTACATCGTGACCCAGTCCTGTCTGGTGACACCGCTGGCGCCCGTTTACCTGGCGGCCACCCTTGTGCTGCCTCCCACGCCGACCCGCAAGGCGATCTGGGCACTGTCCGCCCTCCCCCTCTTTTTCTTCTTGGGAATCGCCAGGCTTCTGGTTTTGGCACTCCCGGGCGGGCTTGTGGGGTCCCACTTCACCGCGATCCACGCCTTCTACCAGGTGCTTGCTGCAGCACTGATTGTGGGCTGGCTCGCGCAACGCAAGCTGCCGGGGGGGAGTCTCTGGGCGCGAGTCGGTGCGTCGATCGTTCCCCTGGTGGGAGGGCTGGGCGCGGCCGTCGCGGCCGGCTTTCTCGGCCGCATCTGGCTGTGGCCCGCAGCCCGCAGGCTGAGCGAGACGAGCCACCTGGGACACGCCTGGGTGGACGACCAGGGCGCACTGGCGTTCCTGCCACCGTTTCAGATCGGCTTCTGGCTGGCCCTTTGGCTGGCCTTGGTCGGCCGCAGCTCAGGCGCCCGGAAAGTCCCTTGGGGTGTGAGAGGTCTGGCCGCCTTGCTGGTCTCGCAGATGGTGCTGATCGTCGGTGTCGGAGAGCTCGCCGTGCACACGACGTGGGCTCCACCGGTGGCCCTGATCCGGGCTGTCTCACTCCTCTTGCCGCCCTTGATTTTCTGGGGCTTTGTGGGGCCGAGTCTGTCGAGGTCGCTCGGACCCAAAGAGCCCGCAGAGGCCGGTCACGTGGGACGGACCCCGGAAATTGCTGTTGTAGAGTAGGCAACGCGCGTCGCCCGTGCGTATACATGGGGAAAGCGGACGATTCGCACCGTCGGAAGGACACAGCCCAAAAATGACCCTGATGTTTCGCACTTCTCCGCGCAGCCGGCTGCCAATCGTCCTGGCGATCGCCGGCACCCTTAGCCTGGCGCCCTTCGTTTCCCCTATGGGCCTGGCTTCGTACGAGGAGCCCGGGGAACCGATTGACCTGGTGATCGCCCTCGATGTCAGCGGTACCATGAAGCCGCTGATCGATTCGGCCAGGGTCAAGCTCTGGGAGGTCATCAACGATCTGGCCACGGCCGAGCCGACCCCGAGTCTGCGGGTGGCCCTGCTCACCTACGGGAATCAAACCGGGACTCCGGCCTCGGGCTGGGTGCGGGTCGAAAGCGACCTGACCGCCGACCTCGACCTCATCTCCGAGCGGCTGTTCGCCCTCAGGAGCCGGGGCGCCGAAGAATACGTCGGCCGGGTGATCAAAACGGCCATCGAGGAGCTGAGTTGGTCCGATTCCAGCCAGGCGCTGCGGTTCCTTTTTGTCGCCGGCAACGAGCCGGCGGATCAAGACGACGACTTCGATTTTCGAAGGATGAGCGAGGCGGCCCGGAGCGAAGGGATCGTGCTGAGCGCCGTTTTCTGTGGCAGGCCCGAACACCGTGACGCCTCAAGCTGGAGAGAGATGGCCGAGCTGGCCCAGGGCGAGTTCGCGGCCATTGACCATCGGGGCCCGGTGTGGGTGGAGTCCTCTCCTGTCGACGGCGAGCTGGCCGAGCTGGGTGCCCTTTTGAATGACACTTATGTCCCCCTTGGCAAGGAGGGCAAGGCGCGCAAGAAGAGCCGTGCCAAGCAGGACGACAACGCGCGCCGCCTGGGTCCGGCAGTGGCCGCGACCCGCGCGCAGACCAAGGCCACGCCGCTGTTCGCTTCGAACTGGGACCTGGTGGACGCGGTCCAGGCTGGCCGTGTCGATCTGGCGACCCTGGATGAACGCGAGCTTCCCAGGAGCTTGCGCGGCATGACCGCCGAAGAGCGGCAAATTTTTGTGGACGAGATGCGCGAGCTCCGGGACGAGTTGCGCCTCCGCATCGCTGCGCTCGGGATCGAGCGGCAGCGTACGATCTCAGAGAAGCTCGCGGCCGCCGGGTATAACGCGGCGCCATCGCGCTCGTTTGATCAAGTGTTGCGCCGGACCATTCGAGAAAGAGCCCAAGAAAAGGGCTTTTTGTTCCCAGAGGAGTAGCCGCCGTGTCGAGAAGCCGACCCCAGAATCCCAACCAAAACCACGTTCCACCTCCCAAGTCGGGCGTCGACGCCTTGGGTCTCGCCACCCTCGCCGGCGTAGTGGCGTTGTTGATGATCTCGTTCTCCAACCTGCGCGCCATCGACAGCATCAAAAGCGAGATCGACGAGATCGAGGACAAGGTCGCTCAGACCGGCAGAACTCAGGTCCAGGCCCCCGCCCAAGCCACGCCGACACCACCGGCGAGACCGGCGCAGCGGCGCCCCGACCCCGAGCGTGTTCACCAGATCAAGCTGGCCGGCGCTCCCACAAAAGGCCCGGCCAGGGCACCGATCACGATCGCCGAGTTCTCGGACTTTCAGTGACCGTTCTGCGCGAGGGTCGGTTCGACTCTCAAGCGGGTTGAGGAAGTCTATGGCGACAACGTGCGCTTTGTCTGGAAGCACATGCCCCTGGCGTCGCTTCACCCGGACGCCCCGGCGGCGCATCTGGCGTCGGTGGCGGCCGCCAAACAGGGCAAATTCTGGGACTTTCACGACAGGCTCTTTGCCAATCAAAGGAACTTCAAATACAACGCTTTGCTAGAACATGCCAAAGAGTTGAGCCTCGACATTCAACGCTTCGAGGCCGACTTCAAGGATCTGAGCAACAAGAAGATCGTCGACGATGACACCGCCGAAGCCCGCTCGCTGGGGCTGACGGGTACGCCCGGCTTCTTTATCAACGGCCGGTTCCTGCGTGGCGCGCAGCCGTTTTCGGGGTTCGCCAAGGCCATCAACGCCGAGCTGACGCGACTCAACCTACCGATCCCCGAAGAGGCACAGGGCCTTTAGGCAACCGTGGTAGAAGTCCAAACGGCCGCGTTGTAGGCGCCGTGGGGCGAGAAACAAGGCCGTGACTTCGCCCCCGGGCGCAGAGAGGGGGCCGGCCGCGGGAGGGGTGATTGCGGTCGCCATCCTCCTCACCTTGTGGATGGCGCATCCGGTGCTGCTGCGGCCGGGGACCCGCCTCTTTGGCTCGGAGATCGTCGGCCGGCACGCTGACCCTTTTATCGTCATTCATCAACTCGAGAACCCACGAGGTCTCGGGGTGTTCACCCAGCCGGCGACCGACTACCTCGGCGCTGCGCTCGCCGCGCTGACCGGCGATGGAGTCGTGGCCTACAACCTGCTCGTGCTGCTGTCGTTTCCCCTCGCCACTCTGTTCGCCTATCTCCTGGCCTTTTGCCTCTCCCGGTCGCGTGCGGTCGCCTGGATGGCCGGATTGGCGTACGGCTTTGCGCCATACCACGTGGCGCAGTCGGCCTATCACCCGCACGGAGCACAGACGCAGTGGCTACCGCTCTATCTGCTGTCGTTGTGGCTGTGTCTCGGGCGGGCAAATGGCCGCCGGCTGGCCCTGCTGGCCGCCGCCACCAGTCTGGTCACGCTGTCGAACTTCTACTACGGTCTGGTCGCGGCGATCCTGACCTTCCCCGCCCTTGCGGGGTTCTGCCTCTGGCACCGCGAGCGTGGGACGGCCGCGGTCCACCGCAACCTCGGCATCACGACCGCCGCGCTTGCGGCGCTGGTGGGAGCCGGATTGGCGTATGTGGTGACTTTCGCCCGCCCGGTCCTCGATCACCCCACGTCTTTTGGTTTCGACCGGGACGAGCTGATGGTGTACGGCGCGCGCTGGTGGAGCTACTGGACACCGCCCGTCGAGCATCCGTTTGGCGGTCGATGGGCGCAAGCGGTCTGGGAGCGGCACGGCCTGACCGAGATCCTGGAGCAACAATTGACTCTCGGGTGGGGGACCTTCGCGCTGGCGGCGGTTGCCGTCGCCGCCTGGATCAGGGGTCTCGCAAAGAGCCGTGGGAGCCGCGATCGCCGGCTCGATGCCGTCCCGGCGATGACCGCGGTTGCCGCAGTGGCCTTTGTGTGCTCGCTGGCACCAACGGGTTTTCTCGGCTCGCTGCGTCCGTCGGGCTGGCTTTATACGCTCCTACCGATGTTCCGGGCCTACGCGCGCTTTGGAGTGGGGGTCTTTCTCGCCGTCGCGGTGCTCGCGGGCCTGGGCGCGGCCTGGCTCACGAGGCGCTCCTGGGCGGGGCGCCTGGCGGCGGTCGTCCTCGTGACGCTGGGAGCGATCGAGCTGGCCCCCTTTCCGCCGTTCCGCTGGCGGGATGTGCTGCCGACGACCGCTCACCGCTGGCTCGAGGAGGAGGCACGGGAACCGGTGCGGGTGGTGGATTGCGTCTCGCGCGAGAATCGCGCCGAGTATCCAGCGTATTCGAGGACTCGCTACGAGATGCGCCTGGCCCCCGGTCTCGCCGACTGCGGCGACCCCGATTTTGGACCCCAGGCGGCGGCCCGGGGATTCACCCATCTGCTGGTCCGGCGAGCCAGCCCGCTGGGGGGCTGGCTGGCCGGGCGATCCGCGCCAGCCGGGACCCGGGCAGAAAGAGAGTTCTCCGACGCCCTTTTGTATCGAATCGACGAGCCGACGCAAACCGGCGCGGAGACGCACCTTCGGATCGAGCTCCAACGCGGTTTCCACTGGCGTGAGTACGACGGTGAGGCGACCTATCGCTGGATGGAGCGCCAGGGCGAGCTGACCCTGGTGAATCAGGGCGTGCGGACGGTCCACGCGGCGCTCCGGCTGCGGCTTCACGCCTTCCCCGGGCCTCGGACTTTGGAGGTCGAGATCGATGGCGCACACACGACCGAGCTGAGAGTGACGACCGAGCCTGCGCTCTACGCTCTCTCTCCTCTCACGCTCGACCCCGGCCCCCACCGCGTGGTCCTGCGCTCCATGGAGCCCGCGACGGTCGCGGATAGCGTGCTGGGGAACGGCGATCTTCGGGAGCTGACCGTGGCCCTCAGCGGGTGGGTCTGGGAGGAGTAGAGCCTGGACGGATCCGGCGCCCGGTTGATACGGTCACGGCGTCACGCCTGGGCGGAGTAGAAGGTGGCGTCACACCACTTTATCGGCAACGGTCAGATCTCGGCCGATCTGGTCGAGACTGCCAAAGACGGATCCCGGTTGCTCGATCGCTTTGCGGAGCGGGTTCGTGACGCGGGGCTCGAAGTCGTGGAACAAAGCCTGGTGGCTTTCGACAACCAGGGACTCACCGGCGTCTGGGTGCTGGCAGAGTCGCACCTGGTTCTCCACTATTGGGGACGCGAGGGGTTCGCGACGATCGATCTCCATGTCTGTGACTACTCGAGTTCGAACGCGTCCCGCGCCACCCGGCTGGTCGAGGACTTGACCTCGCTCTGTTTCGCGCCCGGGACCGAGACCTGGCACGAGTTGCATCTGGAAGACCCGGTGCCGGCCGGCGCCGCCGCGGCGAGCTGACGCCGGCCCCGCGCCGCCCCTGGTTGCGGGCGGGGACAAGCCCCGCCCCTACAAGAATGGCAGAGCGACCAACGACCTGAAGCGGCCGCCGCCCCTGGCGGCCGTCTGCGGCGCGGGCGGGAAGCCCCGTCCCTACTCGGGTTTGGTAACGACGGCCGCTAGCAGGTACCCGTGCCGCCGAAGCCGTGGAAAACGGTCGTAGGCCCAGGCAAAGGGCCGTACCGCCAGACCGGTGAGCCGCGCCAGCGGTGGCCACTGGGTATGGAAGAGAAGATCCAGCATCCGCAGCCAGCCGGGGATCAAGAGGATCCCGGTCTCGTCCTCGACTTGGAAGCCGGCCTTCTTCAAGAGCCGCCGAAAGCCACTCCGGGAGTAGGACTTTTCGAACCCGTAGCCGTACAGCCCCAGACGGTAGAGCAAGGCCACCATCAGGGGACGAAAAAACGGATCGTAACGGTTTGGCACACCGATGATCGCCCGCCCGCCGCGCCGCAGCACCCGGAAGATCTCGGCTAACGCCGTCTCGGTCTCGTCGAAGTGCTCCACCGTCCCCATCGAATAGACCGCGTCAAAGCTCCGGTCGCGAAAGGGAATCGCGCGCACGTCCGAGATCGTGCCCCGCAGCGTCAAGGCTTGGCGCGTGAATTCGCTCCGCGCCAGGGCCGCCGTTCCCGGGGAGAGGTCGAGACCGAAGACCCTGGCGCCCTTCCCGCTCGCCCACTGCAGAATCCGGGTGTTGCGCGCTTCGTCCCAGAGGTCGGTCTTGAAGAGCCGGACGCCCTCGAGGGGCGCCAGATAATCCTCAAATAAGCGACGCTCGTTGTCCCGGTAGTAACGCGTCGAAGCAGCTCGGCCGAGGTCCGGGAAGGACGTCCCCACGCCGGCCCAGAAAGCACGGTACCTCGCGCCCTGCGACTCGCTACCGGGAGTCACTTCCAGGGCCGAAGAAGAAGCCGTTCAAGTCGAAGTGGGGCTGAGGCTGGAGCGGGCAACGGGACTCGAACCCGCGACATCAAGCTTGGGAAGCTTGCACTCTACCAACTGAGTTATGCCCGCAAAGTTGTTGAAAAGAAAGGACTTATCTGGAAGGTCTACTGAGGAAGAATCTGTGCAGTACCGTCACAGTACCGCAAAAGCCTAGCATGAGCGCAGAAGTACCCCAATCACGGTACCGAGGAGCATGCCGAAAAGGATCCACCAGGGAAGAAGAGACGCCGCCCTCTTTTGCCGTTTGCGGCATTCGGAACAAGCCCATAAACCGCCTCCGGTATACACAAGGCAATCAGGGCGGCAAAAACGGAAACGTTAGCCACATTTTTGGGGAAGTCCACTTTGCATAAAGTCTTCGGCGGAGCTAGATTCAGCCTTCATTTCCGGGAGCCCGGCAAGATGGTCCACCACCTCGACCGCCTGTTGCATGGCGAGCTTGATCACCGGCGCGCCGGCAGTTGCCGGCACTGCGTTGCGCTCCCGTCGGGCTTCTCGACGTAGCTATGGCTACGCCTGCGTCGCCCTCGGTCGCAAGCCTTGTATCTTCTGGCATTTGCGCCCTTCTGACTCGGACGCTGGTGAGAAGACCAGGCTAGCAGCCGTGTCCATTGGCGGTGCCGACGTCGGCGCCAGGGTTTGCCGGATGTTTGCCGGCGCCGGCGGCCATCCAGTAAACTACGCATCCCCCGACGGCCCGGTTCAGGTGGTCTTTTCTCCACGACCCACTCGACCGGCGCCAGCCCGCTCCGAGCGCACGAGCCGGCGGCGTGACCAAACAACATCGGGAGTCGACTGTATGGACTTCTTTGACGAAGTAGTGACGATGGGCCACGAGCGCGTGCTCGTGTGCTCCAACCCCGATATCGGTCTGCGGGCGATCATCGCGGTTCACTCGACCGTGCTGGGACCGGGCCTGGGCGGCTTGAGGATGTGGCCGTTCGAGAGCTCGGAGGAGGCCTTGGTCGACGTGCTCCGACTGTCGCACGGCATGACCTACAAGGCAGCCGCGGCGGGCCTCAACCTGGGCGGCGGCAAGGCGGTCATCCTCGGAGACCCCAAAAAGGACAAGTCCGAGGCCCTTTTCCGCGCCTTTGGCCGCTATGTCGAGTCCCTCGGCGGGCTCTACATCACCGCCGAGGACGTCGGCACCGATATGGAGGACATGGAGCTGATCCTCACCGAGACCCAGTGGGTGACTGGGGTCTCCCCGGCACACGGTGGAAGCGGCGATCCGTCCACGGTGACCGCGTTTGGCGTTCTCCAGGGAATGATGGCCGCGGCCAAGGAGCGCTGGGGTGACCGCGCCCTCGCCGGCCGCAGCGTCGCCATCCAGGGTCTCGGCAGCGTCGGCTTCTTTCTGGCCAAGTACCTCCAGGAGGAAGGGGCCAAGGTATTTGGCGCCGACATCGATGCCGAGCGTGTGGCGCTGGCGGTCGAAGAAGCGGGTGTAGAGGCCGTTCCCACCGAGGACGTGCTCGAGATGGAATGCGACATCCTGGCGCCGTGCGCCCTCGGTGCGGGGCTCAATGAGTCGACGATTCCCAACTTGCGCTGCGCGGTGGTTGCCGGCGGCGCCAACAACCAGCTTGCGGATCTGGATCGGGACGGCCAGGAGCTCCACAACCGCGGCATCCTCTACGCGCCCGACTTCGTGATCAACGCGGGCGGGCTGATCAATGTCTACAATGAGCTCGGCGGCGGCTACTACCGCGAGCGGGCCCTACGGATGACCCGCGGGATCTACTTGAACCTGATGCGGGTTTTTCAGATCTCGGCCGACGAAGGCATCCCTAGCTCGGTCGCCGCCGACCGGCTGGCGGAAGAACGCATCGAGACGATCAAAAAGCTGGGCTCGAGGCACTGGGGAAGGTTTATCGAGAACCGCCCCGTCTCCATGTAACTCCGCCGAAAAGAACGCGCCTCGGTGAAAAGATCGGGCTAGCCGAGGATCTCGCGGGTCGATCGCACTTCGCTGACGATTCGCTCGACCACCTGCCACGGCTCGCGGTCTCCGGTGTCGATCACGCTATAGGAATCGTCGCTGCGCAGTGGCGAATCGGGGCGGGTGCTGTCTCGCCGGTCGCGCTCCCGAACCTCTCGCTCGACCTCCTCGCGGTCCAGGTCACGACGGCCCCGCGACTGTAGCTCGAGCCAGCGGCGCTCGACCCGAACCCAGACCGGCGCCTCGAGGAAGAACTTGTGCGGGGTCCCCGGGAACACCTTGGTGCCGATGTCACGCCCTTCGAGGACCGCTCCGTGCTTCGCCGCCCACTCCCGCTGCAAGACGACCATCCGCGAGCGAACTCCGCGGTAGGCGGAAATCTGAGAGGTCGTCTGGGCGATCTCCAGACCGCCGATCCGTTCGTCGGTGGGCTCGCCGTCGAGGAGAACCTCGATCTCCTGATCGTCGGCCAGACGCAGGTCCAGGTCGATGTCCCGGGCCAGTTGTTCGACGGCGTCTCGATCCGACGGGTCGAGGCCCGTCTCGACCACGCGCAACGCCACGGTGCGGTACATGGCCCCCGTGGACAGATAGGGGATCTCTAGGCTCTTGGCCACCAGCCGGGCGACGGTCGTCTTCCCCACCCCCGACGGCCCGTCGATCGCCACGATCAGCGGAGCGGCCTCCGCCTCCGGTCCTCGCGCCACCATTCAGCGCCTCGAAGGTTCGCGATCACGAGACTCGGCCGGGCGCTGCAGCCGTTTCAATTCCCGGTGCTCCAGCTCCCGGTATTCACCCGGTTTGAGATGCGAGTCGCTCAGCGAGCCGATGGCGATGCGCCGGAGGCGTTGCACCGGATGACCGATGCGAAAGAACATCTCGCGGATCTGGCGTGTTCTCCCCTCGCGGATCTCCACCTTCCACCAGGAATTCTTGCTCGTGCTGCGGCCTCCTGAGGGCGGCGCCAGGGCCTCGATCCGCGCGGGCCGGGTTTTCCGGCCATCGAGAACGATCCCCCCCCGCAGCCGGCCCAGAGCGGCCCGGTCGGGCACGCCGCGCACCTTGACGGCATAGGTCTTGACACAGCCAAAACGTGGGTGGGCGATGCGCTCGGCCAGGTCGCCGTCATCGGTGAGCAGCAGAAGGCCCTCGGTGTCGAAATCGAGGCGACCGACGGGAAAAAGCGTTCGATGCAGCCCTTCCGGCACCAGGTCGAACACCGTTGGCCGGCCGGCCGGGTCGGAGCGGGTGGTCAGATAGCCCCGCGGCTTGTTGAGCAGGACATACCGCCGGGTGGTCGAAGGCCGGACCCGCTTGCCGTCGACCTTGATCGCGTCGACGGCGGGGTCGGCCTTGCCACCCAGGACCGCCAATTGCCCGTTGACGGTGACGCGCCCCTCGCGAATCAACTCTTCCGAGCCCCGCCGTGAGGCGACTCCGGCCCGGGCGAGGATCTTCTGCAAGCGCTCCTCGCTCACTCGCTCTCTCCGGCGTCTTCCTCCTCGGGCACACCGAGCTCTTCGGTCGAATCGGCGCCCGCCTCCCCGTCTCCACCGCCCCGCGTCGCGACCTCGCCCTCGGCCTCGGTCATCAGCCCAAAGACCTCCTCGAACTGCTCGAGCGGGGGCAGCTCGCTGAGATCCTTGAGACCAAAGTGCATCAAGAACTCCCGGGTGGTTGCGTACAAAAATGGCTTGCCGACGACTTGTTTGCGGCCGGCGATTCGAATCAGCCGTTTCTCGAGCAGTGTCTTGAGCACGCCGCTCGAGGTCACGGTGCGCAGCTCCTGGATCTCCGGGCCGCTCACCGGCTGGCGGTAGGCGACGATGGCCAGCGTCTCGAGCGCCGCCATAGACAGGCGATTCCGCCCGGTGACTTCGAATATCTTGCGCAGGTAGCCGTGGAACTCCGGCCGGGTCACCAGCCGGACGCCCCCGGCGACCTCCTCGGCAAAAATCCCCCGCTCGGGCGCGGGCCGGTATCGTTCGAGCACGCGGTCGATGGCCTCGCCGGCGGCCTTTCGACGCCGTTCTCCGAACATTTCCAAGATTTTGCGCCGTGGCGTCGGCTCCGCGCTGGCAAACAGGATCGCCTCGACCACCGCCTCCATCTCCTGCGGATCGCTCACGTCGGAATGGCCTCCAGCTCGTGGAGCTCGAGCTCTCTCTCGGTCCGGTACAGCAAAATATCTCCCGGCTCGGTCTGATGGACACGGATGAGGTTGAGTCGAGCCAGCTCCAGTATGGCGAGAAAACCGGCTACGGCTTCGGCGCGGCAGCTTCTCGACCGGAGGTCGTCGACCAGATCCACCGGCCGGCCGCCGTCGAGCAGCGACAGCAGCCGCTCGAACTGGCCACGGATCGAGTACGACTCACCGCGCAGCAACAGCGGTGGTGGATGCTCCCGCTCGTAACGCTCGAAGACCGTCCGGAGCGCGCCCATCAGGTCGAACAGCGAGACCTCGCCCAGGTCGACCGCGTCGCCTTCGGCGGCAGGGATCTCCTGAGGCGCCCGGGTAAAGATGCCTCTGCGCACGCCGTGGATCTCGGCCAGCGATTGAGCGGCGTCCTTGAGCCGCTGGTACTCGAGAAGCCGCCGCACCAATTCGTCGCGGGGATCCTCGGCCTCGCCGGCGGTCACGCTCGGCCGCGGGAGCAGCATCTTGGATTTCAGATGGATCAGCAAGGCGGCCTCGTAGAGATAGTCGGCGGCCACATCGAGATTGAGGTGTTCCATCAGACCCAGATACTCGTGAAACTGGTCGCAAACAAGGGCCACCGGTATATCCGTGATCTCCACCTCGTTGATCTTGACCAGGTTGAGCAGCAGGTCGAGCGGACCTTCGAAGACCGGCAGCTCCACTCGCCACGCCGCCGGTAGCGTGCTGCGGCTCGGCTCGGTCTGGGTCATCGGTCCGTCGCCTCTCTCAGACGCCGGTAGTCCAGCGACATCGCCGACCGCACCTGGTCCATGGTCTCCCTGGCGCGCTCGCGCGCTCGCTTCGAACCGTCGTTGAGTATGTCCATGAGCTCGTCCGGATTGGCCAGTAGCTTCTCGCGGCGCTCGCGCATGGGAGCCAGGAACTCGATCATCCTCTCGGCCAGGAGCTTTTTGTCATCGACACAGCCAATCTGCGCCAGCCGGCATTCCCGCTCGACCTTCTCTTGGATCTCGGGGGACGAGACCAAGCGGTGAAAAGCGAACAGATTGCAGGTCTCCGGGTGTCCCGGGTCGCTGCGACGAATCCTCTCGGGATCGGTGAACATGGTCGAGCACTTGCGCCGTATCTCTTCCGGCGTGTCGGCGATGTCGATGGCGTTGTCATAGGACTTCGACATCTTGCGGCCATCCAGCCCCGGCACCTTGGGTGTCGGGGTGAACAGCGCCTTGGGCTCGGGAAACACCTCCCCGTAGAAGCCGTTGAAACGCCGCGTGATCTCGCGGCTGAGCTCCAGATGGCTGGCCTGGTCCTCACCCACCGGCACGAAGTGGGCCCGGTAGAGCAAGATGTCCCCGGTCTGGAGCACCGGGTACCCCAGAAAGCCGTAGTTGGAGAGATCGCGCCGCTTGAGCTGCTGGATCTGCTCCTTATACGTGGGCACGCGCTCGAGCCAGCCCAGGGGCGTGATCATCGACAGCAGCAGATGGAGCTCGGCGTGCTCCGGCACCCAGGATTGGACAAAGATGACGCACCGTTGCGGGTCGAGGCCCACGGCCAGCCAATCGGCCACCGCCTCGAGCGTGTTAGCCGCGATGTCACCGGTGGCGGCGTAGTCGGTGGTCAGCGCGTGCCAGTCGGCAACAAAATAGTAGCAATCGTAGCGATCCTGGAGGTCGACCCAGTTCTTGACCGCGCCGAAATAGTTACCCAGGTGGATGCGGCCGGTCGCGCGCATCCCCGAAAGAACGACGTTCTCTTTCTCCATCATCACGAGTGAATCACAAAGGCGATCAGCGCATAGATCGGCACGACCAGAAAGGCCAGCGCGTTGACCATCGCCAATCCGAGCACGATGATAAAGCCATAGGGGCGAATCGCCGAGAACTTGGTCGCCCAATCGGGGGGCAGCAAGTTGAGGGTGATCTGGCCGCCATCGAGAGGTGGGATCGGCAGCAGGTTGAACACCGCCAGAAAGCCGTTCAGAAATGCGAAATGCACCAGCGCAAAGAGCCACGGAAAGTGGACGCTTTCCTGGGCGCCCTCGAGATCGCGGAAGAGGATCAACTGCGCGGCGACCCGACCGTCGGCGCCGACAAGACGGAGCCCGAGCCACAGGGCGGCGAGGGCGAACAGGCACAGCAAGACATTGGAAAGCGGGCCAGCGGCGGTCACCCACAAATGATCCCGTTTGGGGTCGCGCAGCTTGGAGACCCGGACCGGCGTCGGCTTGGCCCAGCCAAAGACCGGGGCCCCGGCGAAGAAAAGCATCGCCGGCAGGAGCAACGAGCCCACCGGATCGATATGGCGGATCGGGTTGAGGGTCACCCGGCCGGCGTCGTAGGCGGTCGAATCCCCGGCCTTCCAGGCGGTCCAGGCGTGGGCGCTCTCGTGCACCGAGATCGCCAGCAGCAGGATCAGTATCTGTACGACACCGCTGAAAAGGAAGTTGGGATCGAGCTGCATGGGGTGGAATCGAGGGGTGGGAGCACGCCGGAAAGGCACGCGAATTATAGCGATTCCCACCTGCCCTGTCGGCGGCTTCGGGCTAGTTGTCGGCCCGGCCGGAGTCTCCACAGGGCGCGGCGTGCGCTTCCTTGAAGGGACCCGCCTGCAGCCCCCGTGAATGAGCCCGGTGGGAACGCTAGTAGCGGCCCGGCCGAATGCCCGCTGGAAACGGCGCTCGCCACTCGGACTTGGCTGAGCTCGCTCGCGCCTCGTTGTCCGCCCGCGCGGACCGTACGAGACCTCCCGCATTTCCCGTACGCGCGCGGGCTCCCAGCGTTCCCGCGGCTCATTCGGCCGGCCGCTAGAAAGGCGCGGCACCAGGGTTGGATACGCCTTTGGCAGGCCGACTCACAAACTCGCCGACGCCAGTCAGTAGAGACTCCTATCAACCGTAGGAGCGCCGCAAGCGTCGCAGAGCGAGCCTCTCTTCGCTCGCGGAGCGACGGCTTCGGCGCGACCTCGACCGGCTGCTTGGCGGATGCGGGACGCTAACTCAGCCGGGATTCGGCCTCGTTCATCAGCCGGCGGTTGGCCGACAGCACGGCGTGTTCGATCCACAGGCTGCGGAGCTGGGCGGCCAGCGCGAGATAGAACAAGCTGTGGTGGATCCAGGCGGGCAGCACCCGGCGCTCGACGCCGCCACCGAGAATAAAGGTGGCCATGACCAACAGCATCGCCAGGGTGAGCGCGGGGTACGAGCGGTTTTTGAACTCCTTGGTGCGCTCGATCCATTCATCCGGGAGACCGTGCTCGGCGACCGCCAGCTTGATCGCCTTCCCGGTGCCGATCAGATAGAACATGATCCAGGTATGGGAAAAAAGCAGCAGCAGACACGCGACCAGACCGAGTAGCACATGGAGGCTGCCGGCCCGCTCGCCCGCGGATACATAACCCAGCACGCCGGTGGCGACAAAGCTGGCGGTCGCCAACCAGCCCACGATCAGAAGCGCGCTCCCCATCATGAGCTCGGTCCCTCCGCTTGCGGTCCGATTTCACGCATCAGGTGATTTTCCCAGATCCGGGCCGCGTGCGCGGGGCGAAACTTTTCCTCGAGCCGGAGGGCGCCCGCTTCGCCCCGCCGCCGCGCCTCTCCCGGATGAGCGGCCGCCTCCCCAAGGGCCGCGCTCAAGGCCGACACATCCTCGGCTGGCACCAGCCAGCCGGTCTCGCCGTCCACCACCACTTCGGGGATGCCGCTGACGGCGCTGGCCACCACCGGCGTCCGCATCTCCATGGCCTCGAGGATGACCAGGGGCATCCCCTCGTAGGTCGACGGGACAACCAGGGCCCGGGCTCGGCTCAGAAGCCCGCGCACCGATGCACCGTCTTGCCGGCCGAGAAAGACCACGCGGTCGCCCAGGTCGAGCTGTCCCGCCAGACGCTCGAGGGCCGCCCGATGCTCGCCGTCACCGGCGATCCAGACCGGCGGCCACGACCGCGGCGTCGCTGCCAGGGCGTGCAACAGGATCTCCACACCCTTGCGGATTCTGAGCCGCCCCACAAAGAGAAACGGGCTGCCGGGTTGTCCGCTTCCACCGCCGTTCGCTACCGTCGCTGTCGTCGCCGCCATGACGTTGGGCAGCACCCGGACGGGCCGAACCTGGTAGTCGCGCTCGATCTCGCCAGCAGTGGTGGCGCTGGGCGCCAGGACGAGGTCGGCGAGCCAGGCGGTCAGACACCCGAGCGCGATCTGAACCGGTGCCTTAAGCCAGCGGAAGCGCCGCTCCACGCCTCCGGGCCGGCCGACGACCCGATCTCCCGATCGCAGCGGCCGCACCGCTCGGCGTTCCTCGACATAGCTGACTTGGAGCAAAGCGACCACCAACGGCCGCGGACGGCCGAGGGCCGCAACGGTCCGGACCCAAAGCGCCCCCAATGCCCCGTCCGATTCGTGAACCTGGACCACATGCGGCCGTATCGAGCGCAGCCGCCGGGCGAGCGGTACCAGGACGGTGAGCGGAAACAGCACCTTGGGTCCGCCGGCGCCGCCGGGGCCACGCCCCAGGATCTCGACTTGGTGACCACGTTCTCGCAGCCCTGCGGCGAGCTGGAGGACCTGCTCGCCCACCCCGGAGATGTCGCGTGGCGGCAGGGTGTTGGCGACCAGGAGGATCCGCAACCCGTTGTCCGCTCGGCTACGCACCGGCAAGCCCCTTCCCGGTCAACCGTCCCTCGGCTCGCACTCTTTCGATCAGAGGCCCCGCGCCAAACGCCTCGGGCGCCGCGACGACCTCCAGCGCATCGGCGCGCGCCTTCTCAAGCCATTCGCGATCCTCAACGATCCTGGCCACCTGCAAAAGGGGCACACCCGCCTGCCGGGTCCCGAGAACGTCACCCGGACCGCGAATTCCGAGGTCGGCCTCGGCGATCTCGAAGCCGTCGGTCGTGCGGCCAAAAATCTCCAGACGCCGGCGCGCGTCCTCGCTCAAACCGCCGTGGAGCGCGAAGCAGGTCGCCTTTCCCTGGCCGCGACCGACGCGTCCACGCAATTGGTGAAGTTGCGACAGCCCGAATCGTTCGGCGCTTTCGATGACCATCGTGTTGGCCGCCGGCACGTCGACACCCACCTCGATGACCGTCGTCGCCAGCAGCAGTTTGGAGTCGCCGACGGCAAAGGCGTGCATGGCCCGCTCGCGCTCGTCGGCCGGCGTTGCGCCGTGGAGAATCACTGGCCGGAAAGCGGCAAACCTCCTGGCGATCTCGCGCTCGAGACCGGCAATCGACGTCGCCGCCACGGCCTCGCTGTCTTCGATCAGCGGACAGACGATGTAGGCCTGCCCGCCCTTGGACAGCTGGCGCTCGACCGCATCGTAGACCTCCAGCCTCGATTCGGTCGGCAGCACTTCGGTCATCACCGGAGTCCGGCCCGGTGGCAACTCGTCGATCACCGACAGCTCCAGGTCCCCGTAGACCGTCAGCGCCAGCGATCGCGGGATCGGGGTAGCGGTCATCACCAGAAGATCCAGCCGGTCTCCCTTCTGCTGGAGCGATCGACGCTGGCCGACGCCAAAGCGGTGTTGCTCGTCGACGACGACCAGTCCCGGACGCCGGAAAACCACCCCTTCCTGGATCAGCGCGTGGGTGCCGACGACGATCGGCAGCTCGCCGCTGGCGAGGGCCGCGCGGGCCTCCGACCGTCCCGCCGCCGAACCGGTCAGCAGGGCGAGCCGATACCGGTCGCCGAGGATCCTCTCCAGCTCCCGGAAGTGTTGCTCGGCCAGCAATTCTGTGGGCGCCATCAACGCCGACTGCAAGCCACTCTCGGCCGCCAGCACCAGGGCCATTGCGGCCACAATGGTCTTGCCGCTTCCGACGTCTCCCTGGAGCAGCCGCATCATGGGGAACTCGGAGGTCAGGTCCGAGGTGATCTCCTCAAACACCCGTTGCTGCGCGCCGGTCAGCTCGAAGGGGACGATCTCCCCGATCCGCCGCCTCGTCTTGGCGTCGAGCCGGTACGTATGGCTCTTGGTGGTGCGAATCCGTCGCTCGTGATGCAACGCCAGCTCGATCTGGAGCTCCAGGAGCTCCCCGTAGACGAGCCGGCCATGGGCCGGGCTCGCGCGTGGCCCGAGATCGGCAATGTCGGTCTCGGCGTCCGGCCGATGGAGCTCGAGCAGGGCCCGGCCCAGCTCCGGGAGCCGGCGGCGCTCGAGCAGCTCGGCCGGCAACTCCCGGGCTGCCGCGTTGTCGAGATCGAGCGCTTGCAACGCCGCCGTCACCAGCCGGGAGACGGTCGCGGGCCCCAGGCCGCCCCGTGTCGGATAGATAGGAGTGATTTCACCCTCCGCTTGCGTGGACACGCTGGCATTGACCAGTTGCCAGCCACCGTCCTTGGGCCTCACTTCCCCGTGCACCAAGTAATCCACCTCCGGGCGGGTCTGCTGCACAAGGTACGGCCGGTTGAACCAGATCGCGGCGAGCTCCCCGGTGCCGTCAAAGAACGTGCCGCGTACCAACGACATGCGCTTTCTCCGCAAGCGAATCCGTTCCAACCCCCGCAGTCGGCCCCGCAGAGTGTAGCGGCCGGCTTCCCTGATGCCTCCCACCTCGGTGACGTGCCGCCGGTCCTCGTAGCGGACCGGGAGAACGTACAAGAGATCGCGGACCGTATGGATTCCGGTGTCGGCCAACTGCCGCTGCCTCACCGGCCCGACACCGCTGACCGCCGTCACCGAGCTGTCGAGGGTCAGAGCCGCTCGCGAAGCGTTCACACCGGGTGCTCCCGGCCGCACGACGGGAATCAGCGGAGCTCGAGCTCCAGTGTCACCAGTCCAAACCGGATGCGATCTCCCGATTCGACCTCGACCGGGTTTCCGGTGCGCAGACGGGTGTCGTTGAGGTACGTCCCGTTGGTGGCGCCCAGCTCCTCCATGACATAGAGCGTCTCGCCATCGCGAAAAAGCCGGCCGTGCTGGCGGCTCGACGAGCGCTCTCCGTCGACCGGTGTGAGGTCCACCGTCGGCTCCACACCGGTAACCGGATCCCCCCTGCCCACGGAGACCGGGCCGTCCAGGAACAACGGAAAAGCGGTGCCGCTACCGCGATGAAGAAGCACCGCATCCGGTGTCGCCTCGGGCATGTCGGGGCGGGGCCGCGCCAGGGGTCTGCCGCCGGCCTCGATACCCAATCGGGCCTCGAGATCCTGCAGCCGCTGACACAGCCGTCGCATGATGCCGACCGCGATCTCGGGCTGGGCGCGAATCAAATCGGCGAACATGGCGCCGTCGACTCTCAGCAAGGTGGCGTCGGCGCGGACTCTCGCGGAAGCGCTTCGCGGGCTGTGCTCCAGCAGGCCGATCTCGCCAAAAAAATCCCCTTTCTCCAACACCGCCAGACGGGTGTTCTTCTGCCCCCGGCGAATGATCTCGATCTCACCGGCATGGATCACGTACATCTCGGTGCCGAGATCGCCCTCCCGAAAAACATAGGAGCCACTGGGGTACTCGACGACCCGCCGCGCGGGATCGCGATCACTGGTACCGGTGATCCTGCGCTTGCGATGGTTCATGCGCCCACCGAGTTGCCGAGTCCCAGGGTGACCTCGCCGCGTCGCGGGTCGACACGGACCGTGGCCCCCAGGGGAACGGTCAAGTTGGGCCGGCAGTGGCCGCTGGGAACACCGATCGCCACCGGCCAACCGCCGGCAGCGGCCAGGAGTTCGATGCGGCGACGGATCGTCTCGCCGGCCTCGTGCTCGTCTACCGGCTCGACGCAACCCACGACCATGGCCTTGATCGCAGTCAGCCTACCCGAGAGGTCCAGGTGGGTCAACATGCGATCCA
The DNA here is from genome assembly GCA_965224065.1 of Candidatus Multivoradales bacterium. Taxonomy (GTDB): domain Bacteria; phylum Acidobacteriota; class Thermoanaerobaculia; order Multivoradales; family JAHEKO01; genus JAOTZA01. The sequence goes on along the minus strand of CBDCYF010000005.1, from coordinate 313,190 downwards.
GCCGGTAGAGCGGCTCGTCCACGTCCTCCCAAAACAGCACGCAGTTCGCAAAATCGATCGCATACTCGGTCTCCAAAACCGCGGTCAACATACTGAGACAGCCCCCCAGGGCGGGCCCCTCGATAGGATTCCCCGGGCCGGCCTCGACGCCTACGGTCTGGGGATTTCCAGCAAGTGCCGCAAAGAGGGAGTTCTCCTCGGCGGGCTCCAGGCCGCGGGCCAGATCCACCGCGACCATCGGGCCGTGGTAGGTGACCCACCCGAGACGGGCGACGACCTGATTCAAAAAGGGCGTGAGATCCGAGTACCCGACATAGGCACGCGGGTGACGCGCCAACAGGTCCCAGTCGATACCCGGCAACAGCCCCAGCAGCCCATGACCGCCCCGCGCGAAGAAGATGGCCGACAGCGAGTCGTCTTCGACAAGCCGGTGAAAGCCCTCGAGCCGTTCCCGGTCGGAACCGGCAAAAAGACCCTCGCGTCGGTCGAGGTTGGCGGCGGGGACCGGCTCGAAGCCAAGCCGCCGCAGCTCGGCGAGCCCACGCGTCAGCGCCTCCGGATCGACCGGACCCGACAGCGCCGCCACACCGACTCGGTCGCCGGCGCGCACACGAGGTGGAAGCTGAACATCTCGAATCAAAGCGCCGGAGGTCTCCGTAAGCCGAATTCTGTTTCCCCGGCCGTGGCCGGGTCAGCAGTCATTCATCTGGGACCGACGTTGCCGCCGGCCTCGTGCGACCTACCCGGAAACGGCGGATCCCCAAAGAGGACCCGATCGGGACGGGCGGCCCGATGTACCGTTTCCCTATTTGGTCTTGCTCCGCATGGGGTTTACCTTGCCTCGAACCGTCACCGGCCGAGCGGTGCGCTCTTACCGCACCCTTTCACCCTTACCGCGCCGTCGAAACGGCGTCGGCGGTCTGCTCTCTGCTGCACTGTCCGTCGCGTCACCGCGCCTCGCCGTTAGCGAGCATGCCGCCCGTCGGAGTTCGGACTTTCCTCCCCCCGACCCTGACGAGCCGAGGAGTGACTGCCTGGAGACCTCCGGCGGCTCGATTGTACCGGACGACGCTCACCCGGGGCGAGGGTCTTAACGGTTTAGCAGCCGCCGGAGCCAACCCTTGGGCTTGCCGTCCGCTCCCTCCGCACCCGCGGTCTTCTTGCTCCGCGCGCTCAACCTCTCGAGACCCGCGCTCGCCCCTGGGTGACCGGGCATGGCTTGTAAGGCCCTCTCGTGCTGCTCCCGCGCCGCCGCCGCGCGATCTTGCGCCTCGTAGACCTTGGCCAGCTCGACCCGGATGTCGGGGTCGTCGCTGCCAAGCTCGAGGGCCTTGAGAAAGCTGTCCTCCGCTTTGTCGAGCCAGCGGGGATTCTGTGCCTGGCACCGGCCCAGGAGCGCCAGGTACTCGGGCCGGGGGCTCGTCCGGGCCGCCTGCTGAACGAGCTCGATCGCAAAATGATAGTCACCCCGCATCTCGAGGGCCGAAGCCCGCTTGTAGTTCTGCTCCGCGAGCTTGTCCAGCTCGACTTGCCGGTCTTCGGCCGACGGCGCCCCGACGGTGTCGAGCCCGCCGATCTCCTGCAGGTAGGCCCGGCTGCGCTCCTCGTCGCTGAGCGTCAGGTAAGCCTCGGTCGCCCGCTCGAAGAGTAGCTGCAAACCGGCCTCTTTGCCCTCGAGCTCGAGATGCGGAGCATGACGCGGATGAACGACCCGAGCCAGGTTCATATAAGCACCGTGGATCTCATCCTGAGAGGCCCCGGCGCCTACGCCCAACAGCTCGAAGAAGTTCATCGTGCCGAGGCTGCCCAGCAGGCCGGCGACCTTGTTGCGGTGCTCCTGTCGCTCTATGGCGGGCGGCCTTTCGGCCAGGCTGCTCTCGATCCGCTGCGAGAAGTTCGCCAGCATCTTCTTGCTGAGCAAGCCGATGGAGGGTTCGGCCACCGGTACCTCGCCGCTTCTGTGCCGCTGGATCAGACCTACCGCCAGCAGGCGGCAGAGCTTCTCGAGCCCGGCCTGGCGGTCGAGCCCGGCCTGACGGAGCAGGTCCTTCACCGCCACCGGCTGTTCCAGACGCGACAGAAAGAAGGCTTCGTGGGGGTCGAGCTCGGTGCCCAGACCCTCACCGTCCTCGGTCCCGACAAAGAGCGAGTCGTCGCCCCCCAGCATCCGCGACAGCTCGAACTCGTTGCGCCCGTGGACCGAGGCGTGCATGACCAGAGCCGCCGTAGGGAGCGGACCGTGCAGATCGGCGGTGATCCCTCCCGGACCGTCCTCCAGCTCGTAGTCCCCCTCGTTCCACCGCCCCAATGCCGCCGCGGCCAGTTCGACCCAGGAGAACCCTCCGACACTCGACCCACCGCCGCCAGGGGCAGCAGGGGTGCCGGGATCGCCGCCGCTCAAGGCATGAAAGGCCGAAACCAGGCGGTGCTGGCCGGGTAGATAGAGTTCGCCGCTGACAAAGGACCAGCGTTCGTCTTTGCCGCCGTCTCGCAGGCTCAGCACACCGGTTCGGCGCTCGCGAAAGATCCGCGCCACGACCGACGCGGCCGCCTCCTCGGACAGTTTTCCAGAAAGCTGAGCCATCACACTCGGGACCCGGGGATTGTATCCGATGGTTTCCCGGTACCCGGCGCGCTCGCTTCCGCGCGCTCCGCCGCCAACGCATCATAGAGACGCTCTCCCATCACCGGACCGACCACCTCTTGGAGATCCCTGCGGCCGGCCTCGAGAATCGCGCCCAGGCTCCCAAAGCGCCGCAGCAACTGGCGGCGTCGTTTGGGCCCGATACCCGCAACCTCGTCCAACCGGCTGCGAAGCGTCTTACGTTTCCTCCGGCGCCGGTGCCGGTCGCGCGCAAAGCGATGAGCTTCATCGCGCACCCGCTGCAAGAGCTGCAGGCCGGCGTCCGAGCGGGGTAGGCGCAGCGGCTCGGGGTGATCCACGCGGTAGATCTCCTCCTCCCGCTTGGCCAAGCCGACAATCGGTGTCTCCTCGACTCCCAGCTCGGTCAGCGCCGCCAGCGCGGCGTTGAGCTGGCCCCGGCCGCCGTCGATCAGGATCAGGTCCGGCATCTCCCCCACTTCCTCCAACCGCCGCCGGTAGCGCCGCTCCACGGCCTGACGGATCGCCTCGTAGTCATCCGGCCCCACCAGCCCACGAATGTTGAACGACCGATACTCGCCCTTGCGCGGCCGGCCCTGCTCGAACACCACCAACCCGGCGACATTCTGGTCGCCCTGGAAATTGGAGATATCAAAGCCCTCGATCCGGCGCGGCGGGTCCTCGAGATCGAGACGGGCACGCAGGGCTTCGAGGGCGGCCGGCTCGCCACCGTCGGTGCGGAACCGCCGCTTGTGCGCCAGCTCGGCGTTGCGGCCGGCAAGCGCCAGTCGCTGCGCCTTGGGACCCCGCGCCGGGAGGCGCAGATAGACCCGCTCCCCCTTGCGCTCGGAGAGCCACTCGGCCAGCGCGTCTCCACCCTCGATCGCGAACGGAAGATGGATCTCCTTGGGGATAAAGGTCGTCCGGTCGTAGATCTGTGGCAGCAGCTCGGACAGCAAACGCTCACCGGTCATTCCCTGGCGCTCTTCCCAGAACAGCTCTCTGCGGTCCAACACCTGGCCTCCACGCATGACCAGGACCAGCACCGCGGCGGTCGCGTCGTGGACAGCCACGCCATAGATGTCGACGTCCTCGCCCCGCAGCGAAGAGAGCTTGCGCCGCTGGGTGATGGCCTCGATCTCGTGGATGAGATCTCTCAAACGCGCCGCCTCTTCGTACTCCAGGGCGTTGGAGTGCGCCGCCATCTGCCGCTTGAGCCGCGTCAGCAGCTCGCTCGTCCGCCCCTGGAGAAGAAGCCGCGCCTCGTTGACACCCCGGCGGTAGGCATCGTCGTCGGTCAGACCGGCCACACAGGGACCGAGGCAGCGATGCATGTCGTAGTAGAGACACGGACGCGGCAACGTCCCGTCGATGGGGATCGTACAGACACGGACCCCACAGAGTCGCTGCACCAGCTTGATCGCCTTGCGCGCCAAACCGGCCGGCAGATAGGGGCCGAAATACTCGGCGCCGTCGTTGCGAATGCGGCGCGTAAACGCCAGTCTCGGGTAGGCGTCGCGCATGGTCAGCTTGAGATAGGGGTAGGTCTTGTCGTCGCGCAGCAGAATGTTGAAGCGCGGCTTGTGCTTCTTGATCCAGTTGTTCTCCAGCAGCAAGGCCTCGGCCGCGCTGTCGGTGGTCAGGAAGTCGAGGGAGCGCGCCTCGGCGAGCATGACTTCGAGCCGCCGCTCGTGCCGGCCGGAGAGATAGGTCGCGACTCGCTTGCGCAGCGAGTTCGCCTTGCCGACATAGAGCGGCTTGTTGGCTCGATCTCGAAAGACGTAGATCCCGGGCCGGTCGGGGAGATCGCGCGCTCGCGCCGCGATATTCGGATCCATCATCCCCTCAAGCGGTAAAGATCTGGGTCTCGCGCAGCTCGCGCAGCCGGTCGCGCAGAACCGCCGCCTGCTCGAACTCGAGCTTTTTGGCGGCCACCCGCATCTCTTTCTCGAGCCGCTTGATGGTGTCGTTGAGCGACTCGCCTTCGCGCACCTCCAGCGGTGTCGCCGGCTCCGGGTTGTAGTAGTCGAGATTGCTCATCACCACCAACGGGTTGTGGATGTCCTTGAGAATTGTCTTGGGCTCGATCGAGTGCTCTTGGTTGTGCTTTTCCTGCCGCACCCTCCGGCGTTCGGTCTCGTCCAGGGCGTGGCGCATCGACCGGGTGACGGTATCGGCGTAGAAGATCACCAGCCCGTTGAGGTTGCGTGCCGCCCGGCCCGCGGTCTGGATCAACGACGTCTCGCTGCGCAGAAAGCCCTCCTTGTCGGCGTCGAGGATCGCTACCAGCGCCACCTCGGGAAGATCCAGGCCTTCGCGCAGCAGGTTGATTCCCACCAGCACGTCGAATTCACCTCGCCTCAGCGAGGTGATGATCTCGACACGCTCGAGGGTCTCGACGTCGCTGTGCAGGTACCGTACCCGCACGTCGAGCTCGGTCAGATACTGGGTCAGCTCCTCGGCCATCCGCTTGGTGAGCGTGGTCACCAGCACGCGCTCACCGCGCTCGACCGTCTTTCGAATCTCGCCCAGCAGGTCGTCCACCTGCCCCTGGGCGGGCCGCACTTCGATCCGGGGATCGAGCAGGCCGGTGGGCCGCACGACCTGTTCGGCGACCACACCCCGGGTCTGTTCGAGCTCCCACGGCCCCGGCGTCGCCGAGATATACAGCCGATGCCGCAGCCGGGTGTCGAACTCATCAAAGGTGAGCGGCCGGTTGTCGAGCGCGCTCGGCAGCCGAAACCCGTGCTCCACCAGCGTCTCCTTGCGCGATCGGTCTCCGTGATACATGCCGCGGACCTGCGGAATGGTCTGATGGCTCTCGTCCACGATCAGCAGCGTGTCCTCCGGCAGGTAGTCGAGCAGGGTCGGCGGCGGCTCACCCGGAGCGCGGCCGGACAGATGCCGCGAATAGTTCTCGATGCCGTGGCAATATCCGACCTCGCGCAGCATCTCCAGATCGAACCGCGTTCGCTGTTCGAGCCTCTGCCGCTCCAGCAGCTTCTCCGCGGCTTCCAGCTCGGCGAGCCGGTCGCGCAGCTCGAGCTGGATCCCGTCGATGGCCCGCAACAAGCGCTCGCGCGGCGTCACATAGTGCGTCCGCGGATAGACCGCGAACTTGTCGATCTTCTCGAGCACGTCACCCCGCAAAACGTCGAACCGCGAGATCTGCTCGACCTCGTCGCCAAAATACTCGATGCGGACGCCCTTCTCCTCGTAGATCGGAAAGATCTCCAGGACATCGCCGCGGGCACGAAACGCCCCCGGGAACAGGTCGAGCGAGGTCCGCTCGTACTGCATGTCGACGAGCTTCCGTAACGCCGCCTCCATCCCGGTGTCGTCACCGGTCTCGAAGAACTGCAACATGCCGTAGAAGGCCTCCGGCGAGCCCAGGCCGTAGATGCAGGACACCGACGCCACGATCAAGACGTCGCGGCGCTCGAAGAGCACCTTGGTCGCCCGCAGACGCAAACGGTCGATCTGCTCGTTGACGCTGGTTTCCTTCTCGATGTAGGTGTCGCTCTGCGGCACATACGCCTCGGGCTGGTAGTAGTCGTAGTACGACACAAAGTACTCGACCGCGTTGTCGGGGAAAAAACTGCGAAACTCCTGAAACAACTGCGCGGCGAGCGTCTTGTTGTGCGACAGCACCAGCGTCGGCCGGTCCACGGCTTCGACGATCTTGGCGACGGTGTAGGTCTTGCCCGAACCGGTGACCCCCAGCAGCACCTGGTCTCGAACTCCGTCGTGAATGCCGGCGACCAGTTGCTCGATCGCCTGCGGCTGATCGCCCTGGGGCTCAAACGGCGAGGAAAGACGGAAGCTGCCCATCGGTCTATTGTAGGGCTCTCGTAGCCCGGGCCCGGCTCGCCGGCGTCGGTCAGCTCTGGGGCGCCAGGACCCGTGGACGCTCCTCGGCCTCGGGCTCCCGAGTCGGGGAATGCGCCTCGCCGATCCTCTCCAGCAGCGGCGTGATCTCCTCGACCTGCTCGGCGTTCAGCTTGCCGCCGCTCGCCTGCACCTCGGCGACCACGCGCTGGAGCGCCGCCAGGTCCTCCGGCTCGATGTCCCCCGCCGCCAGCGCCGCCGACGCGGCGTCAAAGGCGTTGGAGAGGCGCTCGCGCTCCTCCGGAGAGGCGACGTCCTCCGGCAGCTCGCTGAGCACCTGTGCCTTGACCTGGGTCATCGTCCACCCGAGCAGCCGGTTGCTCTGGGTGACGAGCACGATCATCCCCACCGCCACCAGGGCCAGAAGGACCAGACATCCGATCACGGCGGGCTTGCCGCAGCCGGAGAGGGTCGCCGGACTGGGTTCGAACGGCTGGCCCTCGCGTGCCGCCTCTTCCGTGTGGTTTTCCGGTAGCTCCATCTCGGCTTGGTTCTATCACCGCTCGGTCCGCCGGGCAAAATCGACCATCGGAATCCCCCTCTATAATCGCGCCATGACGCGCCCCCACGCCCCCTCCTCGCAGAGCGGCCGGCTCCTCCGGCGCACTCTGCCGTTGGCGGCGGGCGTCATTCTGGGCGGCTTGCTCGGCGTGGGGTTTGCCGCGGTGATCGATGTTCCGCGGATCGACACGCTTTCGGACTTCCGGCCGAGCCTGGTCACGCAACTGCTCGATGTCAACGGCGATGTCTTCGCCACTTTCGCCCGTGAGCGGCGTTTTCTACTGGCCGAAGACGACGTCCCGGATCTGTTGCAGCAGGCCATCCTTTCCGGCGAAGACGCCAACTTCTTTTCCCACGGCGGAGTCGACGCCACCGGCGTGGCGCGGTCCGTGCTCAAGAACCTGCGCCGCGACCGGCAAAGCCAGATCGGCGGCTCGACCCTGACGATGCAGCTCGCCCGCAAGCTGTACCTCACGCGCGAGAAGACCTGGCGCCGCAAGATCGAAGAGGCCTTCCTGACCGTCGAGATCGAGAAGAACTTCAGCAAACAACAGATCCTGACCCTGTACAGCAACGTGATGTACCTGGGCCACGGCAACTACGGCATGGAGGCCGCCGCGCGCGACTTCTTTGGCAAGTCGACCCGCGACCTGACCGCCGCCGAGGCGGCGACGCTGGTCGGCATCCTGCAACGTCCCAGTGATTACAGCCCGTACCGGCGACCCGATCTGGTTCTCGCCCGCCGGGACTACGTCCTGGGGCGGATGCGGGAGGAGGGGTATCTCACCGACGAGGAGCACCGGGCGGCCGTAGAGGAGCCCCTGCTGGTCCAGCCGCCGCGCCGGGAAATCCAGGTGGCGCCCTATTTCGCCGAGGAGATCCGCAAGAGTCTCGAAGACCGCTACGGCTCGGACGCTCTGCTCGAGAATGGGCTGAGGGTTCAAACCACGCTCGACCGCCGGATCCAGCGGGCGGCCGAGGCCGCCCTGCGTTGGGGGCTGATGCGCCTCGACCGGCGTCGCGGCTGGCGCGGGCCGCTGCGGCAGGTCGAGCTCGAGGAAGGCGGTACCCAACTGGAGAGCTGGACCTTCCTGCCCCCAGGCGAGATCCCGACCGGGAGCTGGGTCGAAGGGCTCGTCGAACGGGTCGACGGACGGCAGGCCGAGGTCCGGATCGGCCGCGAGCTCCACACGCTGGACGCGAGCGGGATCCGCTGGACCCGTATGCGGCGCCCGGGCGACGTCGTCCAGGCCGGCGACGTCGCGTGGTTCCGCTTTGTCGCCGGCAAGGAGGGCGAGCGGACGCTCGAGCTGGTTCAAGAGCCCGAGCTGGAGGGCGCCGTAGTAGTGCTCGAATCGGCCACCGGAGCGGTGCGGGCGATGGTCGGAGGTTGGAGCTTCGATCGCAGCAAGTTCAATCGCGCCAGCCAGGCTCGCCGGCAGGTCGGCTCGGCCTTCAAGCCCTTTGTCTTTGGCGTGGCGCTCGAGTCCGGCTACACGCTCGCCGACACTTTTTTTGACGCCCCCGCCGGGTTCCCCGGGCCGACCGCCGCGATCGAGTACAGCCCGCGAAACTACTACCGCGACTACTACGGCATCTCCACCCTTCGCAGGGCGCTGGAGCTGTCCATGAACGTCACTTCGGTCAAGCTGCTGGATCTCGTCGGGCCCGAGCGAGTGGTCGATTTCGCCCACCGTGCCGGCATCCGCTCCGAACTCTCACCCTACCCTAGCCTGGCTCTCGGCGCCGCCGACCTCTCACCGCTGGAGGTCGCTTCGGCCTACGCCGCCATCGCCAACAACGGACTACGGGTGGAGCCGCATCTGGTCGAGACGGTTCGGGAGCTCGACGGCCGAATCCTCGAGCAGCACAGGATGCAGGCCAGCAAGGCGATGGACCCGCAGATCGCTTTTCTGCTGACTTGCGCCTTGGAGGGCGTGGTCGACCGCGGGACCGCAAAGGCCGTCAACGGTCTGCCGCTGGATCTGGCCGGCAAGACCGGCACCACCGACGACTACTCCGACGCGTGGTTCGCCGGGTTCACTCCCCGGTACACGGTGCTGACCTGGGTCGGCCACGACGTCAAGCGACCGATCGGCCGCAACATGACCGGCGCCGAAGCAGCGTTGCCGATCTGGCAAAAGGTCATCGAGGCCGGGCTCGCCGAGGGCTGGATCCCGGAGGGAGAGACCTTTGTTCCACCCCCGGGGATCGTCGAACAGCCGATCGAGCATCTCACCGGGTTTCTGCCCGCACCGGGCGCCGGCCGGGTGATCGACGAGGCGTTTGTCGAGGGCACCGAGCCGGTCTTGACCTGGGATGAGAGCTGGAGCCGCGTGATGCGTCTGCCGTGGTACCAGCAACGCGCCTTCTATCTGCCCAAGGCCGGTGAGCGAATGCCCGAGGATGTCGCCGATTGGGGGCCGATCCTGGCGTCTTGGGACGGCGGGTAGAGACCAGCCCGCCGACCTGGCCGCTAACGGGGCGGCGGCTCGAGCTGGTTGAGCCGGCGCCGCACCCGGTCGAGCTTCTGGTCGACTCGAGCAAACAGCGCGTCGGTGTGCCGCATGAGGTCCTTCATGCCCTGGCGCTTGAACTCCTCGAGGGGCTCGATACGGTCCACCAGACCGGCGGCGTCCCGAATGAACTCTTGCTGCACCGCGCGCAGATCACGCAAGATCTCGCCTTGGACCTTTTGGAGATCGGCGCCCAAATCGTCAAACGAGCGCCGCAGGTCCTCCAAGTGAGTGATCAGAACCAGGTTGTACACCCGCTGACGCTCCCAGTGGTCCGCTTGGGGGGACCGGACCAGTGGCTGTAGAAACCGTTTGACCTTGAGCGCCAGCCGGCCGAGGATCCCCGGCCGGTAGGTCTTGAGCGGAAACGGCTCGTCGCGCAGCCAGAGCCAGCGCCAATCCGCCAGGTCGTGGGTCGGCTCGCCGAGAAAATCCTCGATCCGCCGCTCGCCGCCGGTCTCGTCCCGCGGGGCCTGTTCTTCCCCGGATGACATCCGTCTTGGCGGCAACTCCGTGGCGAAATGATCCGACGATTCTTCCCGGTTACTCTTCGGGCAGAACCTGGACCGTGATCTCGGCGACGACCTCCGAGTGCAGCTCGATGCGAACCGAGTGTTCACCCAGAGTCTTGATCCCACCCTCGAGATCGATCCGGCGCCGGTCGACTTCGACCCCTTTCGCCGCCAGCGCTTCGGCGACGTCGGTCGCGGTCACCGAGCCGTAGAGCGTCTCGGTCTCGCCCACTCTTTTGTGGATCTCCACGGTCAGCCCGGCCAGCTCGGCGGCCACCGTGGCCGCGGCGTCCCGCTCCTTCTCGTGGTGCAGCTCGATCTTGCGCTTCTGTTGCTCGAAGACCTTGATGTTGCCCGGGGTCGCCTTGAGGGCAAGCCCCCGAGGAACCAGGTAGTTACGCGCGTACCCGGGCTTGACGTTGACGATCTCTCCGCGCCGCCCGGTGTGGCGCACATCACGCATCAGGATGACTTGCATCGTCTCGGCTCCTACTCGATCGTAAACGGCAGCAGCCCAATGTGGCGCGCCCGTTTGATGGCCTGCTGCACGATCCTCTGGTGCCTGGCGCAGGTTCCCGAGATACGACCGGGAAGAATCTTGGAACGGTCAACAAGATACTGCTGCAAAAACCGCACGTCCTTGTAGTCGACGCTATCGATCTTGTCGGCACAAAAACGGCAGACTTTTCGGCGGCGAAAAAAGACCCGTTTGCCACGGCGGCCACCACCGCCTCTACCGCCTCTTCCACGGCCCTTGCTCATGCGGAAGCCTCCTGCGAAGCCTCGGCGGCGGTCTGGGGCATCCGCTCGCGGTGGCGCAGCCGGCCGGCGTCCAGACGCACGGTCAGATACCGCATGATCTGATCGTTCTGCTGCAGCCGCCGCTCGATCTCGGGAAAGGGGTTGTTGCCGTCCTCGGTCTCGGCGGTGAGGATGACGTAGTAGGCCTCGGGGACTTTGCGAATCGGCTGGGCCAGACGCCGCTTGCCCCAGCTCTCTTCCTTGACCACCTGGGCGCCGGACCCGGTGAGCATCGCCTTGTATTCGTCGGTGATGCCGACGACTTCCTCGTCGGACAGACGAGGGTTGACCAGAAAAACCAACTCGTAGAGTGCCATGTTGTGCTGGATTCCTCCCTATGGGCTTGAATCGGTCCCCCGCTCACGGGGAACAGGAAGGTGGTGGGTTGGCCGCGAGCTCAGCCGCGGCCGGCTTCAGGGCGCATATTGTACGGATTTCACGGCAAAAGGCAACGGGGTCTTTAATGAGGGCAACCCGGCCAGAGGCTCCGCAGGGCACGGCGCGCGCTACTCGGACTCCGTGTGACCTTGAGGCGCGCGCCTCGGTTTCCCTCGCGCCGGATCTGCGTAGAACTTCTAATGACCATGCCGTGCGCTCGGTCAAACGGCCCTGATGGAGCCTCTGGCCGGGCCGCCCTCAAGGCCTGGTTCTGACATCGCTCGCAAGACTCTGGCAAGTTCCGCCAGTAGCCGGTCCTATGGCCGGTAGGAACGCTGTGAGCCCTCGCGCCTGCGTTGGCCTCAAAAGTCAAATACCGGTCCGCGCGGGCGAACAACGAGGCGCGAGCGAGCTCGTTCAAGTCTGAGCAGCGAGCGCCGTTTCCAGCCGGCCATTGGACCGGCTGCTGTTGTCCACCCGCGCTAAACCAGCAGAGGTGCCAGGACGAGCGCCACCACGGTCATCAATTTGATCAGGATGTTGAGGCTCGGTCCGGCGGTGTCCTTGAACGGATCTCCCACGGTGTCGCCGACCACGGCCGCTTTGTGGGCGTCCGAGCCCTTGCCGCCGTGAGCGCCGGTCTCGATGTACTTCTTGGCGTTGTCCCAGGCTCCTCCTGCATTGGACATAAAGATCGCCATCAACACCCCCGAAGCGGTCACCCCGGCCAGCAGGCCTCCGAGCGCCGCGGTGTCGTAGAAGCCGACCACCACCGGAGCCCCGACCGCCAGCAGGCCCGGAAAAACCATCTCGCGGATCGCGGCCCGGGTCGAGATGTCGACGCACTTGGCGAACTCCGCCTCGGCCTTGCCTTCCATCAGTCCGGGAATGCTCTTGAACTGCCGCCGTACCTCCTCGATCATCTCGAAGGCCGCCCGCCCCACGGCGCGCATCGCCATAGACGAGAAGAGAAAAGGCATCATGGCGCCCACCAGCAGACCGCCCATCACCCGCGGGGTCGCCAGGTCGATCGTGTCGAGCCCGACCGAGGTCCGGAATGCCGCAAACAACGCCAGTGCCGTCAGCGCCGCCGAACCGATGGCAAAACCCTTGCCGATCGCCGCGGTGGTGTTGCCCACCGCGTCGAGCTTGTCGGTGCGCGAGCGAACATCGGGGCCCAACTGGCCCATCTCGGCGATCCCGCCGGCGTTGTCGGCGATCGGACCGTAGGCGTCGACGGCGAGCTGGATGCCGGTCGTCGACAGCATCCCCAGGGCCGCGATGGCGATGCCGTAAAGCCCTGCTTGATCGTGCGCCACGAGGATGGCCGCGACCAGAACCACGATCGGCAGCGCCGTCGAGCGCATGCCGACCGCCAGACCGGAGATGATGTTGGTGGCCGAGCCGGTCAGCGAGTCCTTTGCGATTCCCTGCGCCGGAGCCTTCTCCTCGGAGGTGTAGTACTGAGTGATCAGTCCGATGGCCACGCCCCCGGCCAGACCCGCGACCGTCGCCCAAAACACGCCCCCGGCGCCAAACTCCTGCCCGCCGATCACATACGTCCCATCCAAAAGCCAGCGGGACGCGAACCAGATCACCGCCAGCATCACGCCAGCGGAGGCAAAGGTGCCGGTGTCGAGCGCCTTGGCGGGGTTACCACCGTCCTTGGTCCGCACCAGAAAGGTACCGCCGAGGGAAACCAAAATGCCGGCGGCCGCCAGCACCAACGGCAGCAGCACGAGCATCGGTGTGTAGCTCTCGCCACCCACCCGGGTGGCGTTGACCCCCAGCACCAGAGCCCCGATGATCGAGCCGACGTAGGATTCAAAGAGATCCGCTCCCATCCCGGCCACGTCGCCGACGTTGTCGCCGACGTTGTCGGCGATCACCGCGGGGTTGCGCGGATCGTCTTCCGGGATCCCGGCCTCGACCTTGCCCACCAGATCGGCCCCGACATCGGCGGCCTTGGTGTAGATCCCACCGCCCACCCGGGCAAACAGCGCGATCGAGCTGGCGCCGAACGAGAACCCGGTGAGAACCGTCACCACCCGGCGCAGATCGGCCTGCGGATTACCGCTGTCGAAGAGTCCGCCGTACAGCAGATAGAGAGCCGACAGCCCGACGATCCCCAGCCCGACGACACAGAAGCCCATCACGGCGCCTCCCGAGAAGGCTACCTTGAGCGCCGAGTTGAGGCTGGTGCGCGCCGCCGCCGCCGTGCGCACATTGGCGGCCGTGGCGATGCGCATTCCAAAAAAACCGGCCAGCGCCGAGCAGAACGCCCCGGCCACGAGCGAAACACCGATGAGGGCGGAGCTGTCGGCCTTGCCACTGTTGGCCCAGGCCAGAAGCGCCGCGACCACAACGACAAAAATCGCCAGCACCCGGTACTCGCGACCCAGAAAGGCCATCGCGCCTTCGCGGATGTGCCCCGCAATGGTTCGCATCCTGTCGTCTCCGGCGTCCTGCCGGCCGATCCACAGGCTCTTGGTCCAGGCAAAAAGCAGCGCCGCGATTCCGCACAACGGAACCAAATAGATCAGAGTCTTGCTGTCCACGTTCTTTCTCCCTTGATCGGTTGGCCCGGCACTCGTGGCGCCTAGGCGACGTTGTAACGGTTCATCGCGATCTCCACGCCCTCCCGCCACCAGCACATACACGCTTCGGCGGCCCGCGCGGTCATCGCTTCGACCACCTCCGCCTCATCGGCTTCAAATGGGGCCAGGACATAATCGCTGAGATCTTCTCGCTCCCGCACATCGGGATCATCGGGGCCGACCCCGAGCCGCAACCTCGGCACGTTCTCGCCTCTCAGGTTGCGGATGATCGACTCCATCCCTCGGTGCCCCCCCGGCCCGCCCTTGCGTCGCATCCGGAGCCGGCCGGTCGGCAACGACACATCGTCATAGACCACCAGCACATTGGGCTCGTCCACCTCTAAGCGGGTCACCAGACAACGGGCCGCGTATCCACTCCGGTTCATATAGGTCTGGGGCCATGCCAGAAAAAGCCGGGGATCGGAATCGGTGGCGACGACGACCGAGTTGCACTCGACACGTCTCGGACCGGCGCCCAATTCGCTCGCCACGAGATCGAGCACCTTGAAACCGAGGTTGTGGCGCGTCTCTCGATAACGCTCACCCGGGTTGCCCAGGCCAAGGATCAACCCGCTGGGCTCACGGTCCGGATCCGCCATCGTGTCGTCCCGGCGGGCCGGATCAGGCGCCTTCCTCGGCCTCCTCTTCCTTGCCCTTGCCGATGACCTCCGGCTCCTCCACCTCGGCCTCGAGGAGGTCTTCCTCCTCCTCTTCGGCCTCTTCGGCCTCGAGGCTCGCCGCCACGCGGCTCTGGGCTACCGACAGCACGACCCGCGAGGGATCGTCGACGATCTCGATGTTGTCTGACACCTCGAGATCCGAGATCTCGATGTGCTGGCCGATGTGGAGCTCGCTGACGTCGACATCCAAAGAGGAAGGGATTTCGGTCGGCAGACACTCGACCTCCACCGAGCGAGTGACAAAGTCGAGCACGCCGCCCTCGGTCTTGACGCCGACAGGCTCGCCGACCAGCGACACCTGGACCTGCACCTTGACTTTCTGGTCGAGCATCACGCGCTGGAAGTCGATGTGCTGGATCTGGCGACTCACCGGTTGGACGTCCAGATGCCGCACCATGGCGTGGCGTGAATCCTTGGTCCCGGCCAGCTTGAGCAAAAAGACAGCGTTCTCGCCGCCCTCCTTGAGGAGCTTGTGCAGCACCGCCCGGTCGAGCTGGATCGGCACCGAATCCTTGCCGCCACCATAGAGAACGCCCGGCAACGTGCCGGTGGCACGCAGACGCCGGTTGGCGTTTTTGCCGGTCTCCTCCCGCTTGTGTACTTCTATCGTCAACTCATTCATCGGAAACTCCTGCGCTCAGACAAAGAGCGAGCTCACCGAGCTATTTTCGTGGATACTGCGGATGGCCGTCCCCAGCAGCGACGCCACTGAGAAGGGACGAAGTTTGTCACATCTGGCGAGCTTTTTGTCCAGTGGCGTGGTGTCGGTGACCAGCACCATCTCGAGCGGCGAAGCCAGAATCCTCTCGATGGCGGGGTCGGAGAGCACGGCGTGGACTCCGGCGGCCAGGATGCGCTCCGCCCCCTGGTCGCGCAACGCCGACACGGTGCTGTTGAGGGTTCCCGCCGTGTCGATGATGTCGTCCAGTATGAGCACGTTGCGGTCAGCCACATCTCCGATGACATTCATCACCAGCGCCTGGTTGGCGGCCACACGTCGTTTGTCCACGATCGCCAGCTCGGCTTGCAACCGCTTGGCGATGGCGCGGGCCCGCTCGACGCCCCCGGCATCGGGGGAGACGATCGTCAGCCGCGGGATCTCCAGCTCGCGCACCGCGTCGAGCAAGACCGGCGCGGCAAAAAGATGGTCCACCGGGATGTCGAAGAAGCCCTGGATCTGCGAGGCGTGGAGGTCCATGGTGAGGATGCGGTCGGCTCCGGCCGCCGACACCAGATCGGCCACCAGCTTGGCCGTGATCGGCACTCGCGGCGCGTCTTTTTTGTCCTGGCGCGCATATCCGTAGTACGGCATGACCGCCGTGACCCGAAAAGCCGAGGCCCGCTTGATGGCGTCGAGAATGACCAGCAGCTCCATCAGATTCTCGTTGACCGGATTGCACACCGGCTGGATGACAAAGACATCCGTGCCGCGGACGTTCTCCTGGATCTGGCAGAAGATCTCCCCGTCGGCAAAGTTGTAGAGCTCGATCTCGCCCAGCGGGAGGTTCAAGGACTTGGCGATGCGACCCGACAGCTCGGGGTGCGCCCGACCACTAAAGACCTTCAGGTCGCCATACATGTCGTCCTCGATTTCGGTTTCCGGGTCGGCACTGCGTTGGCAGGGGCGGTGGGAATCGAACCCACGCATGCCGGATCCAAAGTCCGGTGCCTTACCACTTGGCTACGCCCCATCAGATTGCTCACGGCTGCGACGCGGATGTCGACGGGCACGCTCGTTTGCTCGGCCGCCGGTCTAGGTGCTCCAGAAGGAGTCACGCAGATGATGCTCGGCCACCTCTTCGAGGCTCTGATCATCCGGCAACCGGCTGTCCGGAGGGACCTGGTCACCGCTGACCACCGCCGGCGCGATCTCCTCGTGTGGCTTCTGCTCGACGGGCGCAGGTTGCGGTGGAGCGGAGGGCTCTCTCTTGGCCGCGGGCCGGCGTAACGGCGCTTCCGCGGCCTCACCGACGATTCGTTCGTACTCATCCAGGATTCGCCGTTCGATTTTTTGCCGGGTCTCGTTGTTGAGGGGATGGGCGACGTCCTTGAATTTGCCGTTCTTTTTCTTGCGGCTGGGCATACTGATAAAGAAACCATCGCGTCCCTTGATGACCTTGATGTCATTGACCATAAAGCACTCACTGAACACGACCGATGCGAAAGCCTTGAGCTTCTCTTCCCTCACCGGAAAGACCTTGACCTCGGTAATTTCCATCGCCACTCCACCTCCCTACCTTCAGCGACGAATAACACTGGAGCCATCCCGAACCCTGGGTTCTCGCACCGGCCGGCAGGGCGACTGACCGCACCTGTCACCGACCCCGAGTCGTCGACGCTGTAGTTTTTTCCGTTGCTTCCCAAGGGGCCAGACCGCGCCAAGCGACCCTATCGGGCCTCACTTTTTACCCAGCCCTCACCCCGACGGACAGTTTGTAATGCTAGAAGGCATCGACAGAACTGTCAAATCCAGATCCTCAACGGAGGCTGGAGTTCGACTCGGTTTGGGCTGCCGGGCTCGAGCCGGTCGCCGCCACGCCGTTTTTAACCGGAGCCGCCCAGCCGAGCGCAGTCCACGGACAGAAAATCCGCCGGAGGCTCGAGGGGCTCCAAGGGTCCTTCCATCGGCTCGGTCACGCTCAGCCGCCAGCGAAATTGCGATCCCTGTCGATGGGACAAAACGCCACCTTTCTCCAACCGCGACCACCACAGGGCCGGAGTGCCGGACTCCCAGAGAGTCCAGGCCACCAGCACGCCGCCATCGCCATCGCCATCGATCCGGATGGTCCAGCGGCGGCCGCGGCGGTCGAGGAACTCGCCGCTCCCTGGCCTCTCGCCTTCCGCCGGCAACGCCGGCAGACCGCCTGCAAGCACATCGGGCAACCGCTCGAGCGGCAGGGGCGCCAGCGCCACCTCGGGGATTCGCACCTCGTCCTGTGTCTCGCAGTAGCGGCGGGAACGATAGTCCAGTAGCTGCGACAGGCCATCCCGGACCGACAGACTCCAGACCGCCCGGCCAAAGGTGTCCGTGGCGCGCAGCTGGTAAGCGTTCGCCGCCACCCGGTAGAGCGCCAGCCGCAGGCTCCCCGCCCCTTCCGCGCCCCGATAGCGAACGCGGAAAAGCGAGCGCTGCGGCGGTAGGGTCCGGGACTCGGTCGCGATGCTCGCGCTACCGTGGGCCGCCGGCCGCGGACCGTGGGCGCAGCCGTTGGTCAAGACGGCTAAAACGACCACCCCGCCCGTCGCGATCACCGGCAGCACAAGCCGGCCGCGGCACGCTCCTCGCCGTTCTGCCACGGCCTGCTAGAGCGAATCGCCCAGCCGGCGCAGTTTGCGCCGCACCGCTTCGGCGTTGTCGCCACCCAGCTCCAGGGCTCGGCGGTACTGCTGGCGCGCTCGGTCGGCCTCGCCGACGGCACGATACACATCACCCAGATGCTCGAACACGACCGAGTCGTCGTTCACCAGCCGCGCCGCTCTCTCCAATTGGCCCCGCGCTTCCTCGTAGCGCCCGAGCTGGTAGTAGGCCCAGCCCAGCGAGTCCACATAGGCGCCGTTGTCGGGCTCGAGCTCTACCGCTTTCTGCACCAGATCGACCGCCTCATCCAGGTTCTCGCCCCGTTCGGCCCACATATATCCGAGGTAATTGAGGGCCGGGGCAAACTCCGGCTCGAGACGAAGAACACGCCGGAAACCGCGCTCGGCGGCCGACAGCCGGCCGTCCCGCTCGTAGGCGGCGGCCAGCCAGAAGAGGACTTGGATCGAGTCCGGGTTTTGTTTCTCAGCGCGTCGCAGCACCGGGATCGCTTCGCCAAAAAGCTCGAGCCGGTGGAACGACTGCGCCGCGAGAAGAAGATCGCTCAACTCGGCCGACGAGCCAAGCGTCCGGAGCGATGCTACCGCCTCCCGGTCGCGCCCGAGCTCGTGGAGCACTTCGGCGTGCGCCGCGGTGGCTCGACTCGCCACGCTCCCGCTCGAGCGCAACGCGGCGAGCCGCTCCAACGCTTCCTGGTTTCTCCCCACCTCCGCCAGCGCCTGTCCGCCCAGAAGCTCGAGCTCCGGCCGGCCCTGGTCCTCGGGATGGCGCAAGACGCGGTCGGTCAGCTCGATGACCTCCTCCCAACGGCCCTGGCCCACCCGCACTTCGACGAGCTGTAACAGCAACCGCCGAGACTCGGTGGACGCCTTTTCCGAGTCCGCAAACTCCACCTTCGCTTCCAACAGGTCCGCTGCCTCCTCCGCGCGTCCCGCCCGAACCATCAGATCGGCCAGCAGCGAGATGGCCTGCAAATAGTCGGGGTGCTCCTCCAGCACCTCCCGCAGCGTCTGCTCCGCCTCAGCTTCGCGGCCGAGCGAGGTCAGAAGGGTCGAGCGGAGGTAGCCGGCACCGGCACTGGCCGGTTCCGCCTCCCGCCAGGCGTCGGTCGCCGTCAGCGCCGTTTCCAGGTCGCCAGCGCGAAAGAGCTCGACCGCGAGGCTCCGTTTGAGCTCGAGCGAATCCCGATCGGAGGCCGGAGCGGCGGCCAAAACCGCGGCCGCCCCGGCGTGGTCGCCCCGCTTGTTGAGCAGTTCCGCCAGCGCGAGCCTGCCCCCCAAATAGCCGGGCTGCCGATCCAGAAAACCTCGCAAACGCTGCTCGGCCAGCTCGGGCTGGCCACTGTCCGCCAGCGTCCGGGCCAGAAGCGAGACCACCCCCGGGCTGATCGGACGCAATCGAAGGGCCTCTTCGAGGATCCCGAGCGCCTCGGTGGTCTTCCCCTCGCCCAGATAGAACTGCGCCAGAACGACCGCGGTGTCGGCGTCCCCGGGATCGAGCCGGTTCAAATCGGCGAAGGCCCCTCTCACCCGCTGCTGCGATTCGGACGAGCCATCCATCCGGCTTCGCTCGATATGCGCGACAAGACGCAGGGCGTGTTTGTTCTCCGGAGCCAAATCGCGCGCCGCGCGCGCCTGCGCCGCCGCGTCGTCTCGACGCCCGATCCGCATCAGCAACTCGGCGAACTCGAGACGGAGAAACGGATCCTTGGGCTCGAGCTTGATGGCCTGGCGGAAACTCTCGAACGCCTCGCGGTACGATCCTTCCTGGGTATAGGCTTGAGCCAGGGCAAAGTGGAATGGTGCTCGCGAATCCGCGCCCACAGACGCCGAAATGAGCAATAGAAAACACCCGAAGGCTCTCGTCTTCACGGTTTCAGGATACCAACCGCCCGTTCGTCTTTACAACCGGGGCGGCGCACCGCAGTGGCCATGAAAACTCTGGGCGAATACCTCGTCGAGAACGGCTGGATTACCGGCGAGCAGCTACAAAAGGCGCTGACAAAACAGAAGCAGGTTGGAGGACGTCTCGGGACGTGCTTGATCGAAACCGGGATGCTCGACGAAGCATTGCTTCTGAGAGCACTCTCCGAACAGTCCGGCGCGCCGACGGCCAGCGCCGCGGACCTCCAGGACCTGCCGGCCGAGACGGTTGCCCAGTTGCCCGCCAAGGTGGCGGCAAGGCATCTGGCGATTCCGTTCCGGCTCTTCGGGAACAAGGTCGATGTCGCGGTTACCGACGTCGGCGATCTGACCCGGCTCGACGAGCTCTCTTTTGTGCTCGGCAAGAGAGTGCGCCTCCACGTCGCCAGCGAGGCGGCGATCCGGCAGGCGCTCGAGCGCTACTACCAGGTGCCCTGCCCCCAGCGATTCCGTCTGCTGCGCAACAGGGCGCCGCAACACGCCGAACCGGCACCGGTAGGCCAAAGGCAACCACCGGTCGCCAAGACGGCTCGCGCCCCCGAGGCGGTGAGGCCCGAACCTGCCGCCCCGCCGCCCGCGGAGCGTCCGACCCGGAAATCCTCCATTCCGCTTACCGCCGAGGAAGAAAACGCGTTGTGGGGGACATCGGTAAGCCGGCCGGCGGTGGAAGAGATCGCCGAGACCGGGGGGGAGAGCGCCGACTTTGGACGGCGCCTGGCCGAGGCCCGGCGGCCCCAAGATGTCGGCGGTGCTTTGCGGCGCGCGCTCGCGGACCACTTTTTGCGCGTCCTGGTGTTCCGGGTCGTTCGGCAACGAGCCACCGGCTGGCTGCACGGGGGGCCGGAGATCGACGCGAGCCTGTTCACGAGGTACAACGTCGATCTGCGCCGCCCCAGCGTATTTCGCGAGATCCAGGCCTCGCGCAGATTCTTTCTCGGGAGGCTCGACGGCAACCCGCTCCACGCGGAGCTGGCAAAGATCCTGGGCGGAGACACCGCGGTGGAGTGTCTGGTGTTCCCGATCCTGGTCCGCGAGCGTATGGCGGGCGCGGTTTATTGTGACCGCGGCTCTTTGGGAGTGACCGGAGTCGACATCGCAACGGTCCGCGATCTCTGCGTTCGCGCCGGCCTGGCGCTCGAGCGGCTCATCCTCGACCGCAAGCTCCGCGGCTAGCGGCTAGTAGAACTCGACGCCCAGCTTGCCGCTGGAGTCGACCCGAGCCCGCAGAGTGCGAAGACTGCCGCCCTTGAGGGGGCCTGACAGGGTCTCCATCTGCGCCGCTTGCCCCGGGAGACTCAGATAGACGCGGAGCGACAAGTCTCCGGCCGGCAACTGGATCCGTTCGTCAAACCCGCCGCTGCGACCCTTACGTCTGAGCAGACTCTTTTTCTCGACAAAACGAAACGCACGGTTGAGTCGCTGGGTGCCGTTGACGTAGACCGTCAAGACGCCCCGCGGTGCTTCGCTATAGAAATCGATCCGCAGGTCGCCGTTTGCCGGCAGGGCCTCTTCGCTCACGGTGGGTGGCGCCGGCGCGGGCAGCTCGGGCACCGGGTTCTCGGCCTGCGACTCCGGTGGCCCTGCCGCGGCTGCCGCCGCGGCCCGTCGCGCCGCCTGTTGCGACCGCAGGCGCTGAACATAGGCCCGCAGGCGCTCGGCCTCACCGTGGCCCGGTACCAACTCGAGCGCGGCGGCGACCTCGCGACTCGCCTCACGCAGACGGCCGCGATCGATCAAGCTCCGTGCGGTATCCAATCGATCCAGCGCCGCCGCTTCGCGCAACGCGGTCTTCTCCGACGCAACCTCGGCGCGAGCCGTCTCGCGGAGCTGACGGATCCGAGCCCGATCGGGCGACAACTCTTCGGCCCGGCGCAGCAGTTTTTCCGCCGCCTCGATTTCCCCCGCGGCATAGAGACGCCGGCTCTCCTCCAGCAGTCCAAGATACTGCGTGTCCGGCCCCGCCGCGTTCGCTGTGGGTTGGTCCGTCGGCCCATCCTCCGACGGTCGCCCAAACAGAAACACCAACGCCGCCACCCCCAGCCCGAGAACTGCCGCCACGGCGAGGACACCCGATCGCCTACGGCCTGATCTCTTGGGAATGTCGGCTCCGGCCGGCGGTTCGACGACCGGCAGCTCCAGCTCGACCCCGCCGGTTTCAAGCCGTGAGGCGTCCTCCTCCGGCATCGGCTCGTCGATCTGACGATCCGCTTGACCATCCGACGCGCCGAGCTGCGCGGTCGGGACCGTGTCGCTGTGCCGGGCCTGTCTATCGACAAACCGATCAAGCGTCCGGGCCAGTTCACCCGCGGTCTGAAACCTCTCGGCCGGCTCCCTCGCGAGCGCCTTTGCGACGATCGCATCCAGCTCCTCCGGCACGTTGGGCCGCAGCTCCGAGACCGGTACCAGGGGACCGGCGCTGATGTTGTGCAACAGCTCGGCGACACTGTCGCCCGAGAAGGGCGGCTGGCGGGTCAGCATCTCGTAGAGGACCGCTCCCAGGGCGTAGACGTCGACCCGGTGGTCGCTGTCGACGCTCAGAACTCGTTCGGGCGCCAGATAGTTGGGCGAGCCCAGCCGGGCGAGATCGTCCGAAAGATCTTCGCCCGCTAGGCTGGCGATGCCGAAGTCGGCCATCCGCGCGCTGCCGTCGGCCGCCAGCAGGATGTTGGCGGGCTTGATGTCGCGATGACGAAGGCCCTGTTCATGGACGTGATCCAGGGCCGCGGCCACCTCGCGAACGACCCGCGCCACAAAGGCGAGGGGAAGGGGTTCGGGATCGGCCAGGCGGGCCGCCAGATCGGTCCCTTCGACGTACTCCATGGCGATGGACACCCTGCCGCGCCCGCCGGTCGCATCGCGCACGTCGTGGTCGTGCTCGATGACGTCATAGACGTCCACCACTCCGGGGTGGGCCGAAGGCCGCGCGCGGCCGGCCCCGCCGAGCTGGAGATAGCGGTAGACCTCGAGCCGCTCGCGATCTGCGCCCAGCTCGGGCGACAGCGTCTTGAGCGCCGCGACACGACCGTTGGCCGGATCCCGGCCGAGGAAGACAGTGCCCGACGCTCCACTCCCGAGCTGGCGCTCGATGACATAGGGACCGATCTTCCGGCGGACGCCGGCGGCGGGATCGGGGAGCCTTTTTGCTGGAACGGCCGCGGACATGGAAGATCACCGCTGGCGAGACCGGAGCGCGTCTCGGCACACTCAGAATCGCATCGACCCCATCGAATGGCAGTGAACTATTCCACCCCGCGGGGCGCGCCGAGACCAGCGACCGGTGGTGGCCGCCTTACGATGGCGGCTCAGGCCGCCTTACGGCGCCGGCTCACGGTCCGCGCCAGCGGCCAGGCCACCACCAAGCCAGCCAGCGCGGCCAGAAGAGCGATCGCCCCAACGCCCGGCGCCGGCCGGCCGGCGGCCGACGCCACCGCCCGCGCGACCGCGGACACCCCGAGAAGCAGGGCGACACCGACCACCACCGAGAGGACGGCGTTCGAGAACACGCCGTTCAGCGCTCGGCCGACCACCCGGCGGTCGTTGACCGCGATCAACAAGAAGACCGCGGCCACCGGCAGCACGACACCGTTGAGCGCCTGCGCCAGGATGATCACCGGCACCGGCCGCACACCGCTCAATCCAAAAACGGCCCCAGCGGCCAGCACCGCCAGCCACACCCCCCGGTAACCCCACGACCTCCGGGCCCACCGATCGGTATCGCCCCCGGCGAACAGACTCCTCGCGGTGACCGCTGCCGCCAGGGGAGCCGTCACGGCCGATGAAAGACCGGCGGCAAAAAGACCCGCGGCAAAAAGACCCGAGCCCCACGGCCCCAGGCGGCCGGCGACCACCTGGGCCAGATCGCCGAAGTCGAACTCCCCCGCGATGCCGGTGCCCGCGACCAGCACCGCCATCGAGATCACGCCGCCCAATAGGACCGCCACCGCGATGCCAAAACGAAGCTCGCCGAGCCTCTGACCGGAGGCGATCCCCGAGCCGAGAAAGAGGTTGTAGGGGACCACCGTGGTCCCGACCAGGCCGAGTGCCAGGACCGTGGACCCCGTTGGCAGCGTCGGCCGGAGGGCTCCTCTCAGCAGCTCGCCGGCCGGCGGCGCGAGCGCTGCCGCTGTGGCCAGAAAGGCCACTCCCATGACCGCCACCGCGACGCTCAACGCCAAGGCGACCCCCTTGGGGCTGTTGAACCACAGGAGCACCCCGGCCAGGGCCACCGAGATGAGCGTCAGGACCGGCGCCGGCCAACCGACCGCCAACCGGGCGCCGGCGACGCCGCCGAGGATGTTCCCCGCTTCGTAGGCGGCGCAGCCCACCAGGATCGCGCCGCCCACCAGCGCGACGACCGCCAGCCGCCGCCACCCCGCGGGATACTGCCGGCTCAAGGCCTCACCCAAGCTGAGCCCCGAGACCACGGTCAGACGCGCCGCCGCCTCCTGGAGCGCCCAGCAGGCCAGGGTCGAGAAGACCAGCGCCCAGAGCAGCGCGAGACCAAAACCGGCGCCGGCTGAAGCTGCCGTCGTCACCGTCCCCGGCCCGATAAAGGCGGCCGCCAACACCGACCAGAACACCACCGAGAGCAGCTTTTTCACTCGCCCACCCTTCCTAAGCGGCCGCCGCCGGGTGCGCGAAGAATCAAGCGGTCGCCACCCGACATTGAGCTCAGTTGTAGTCGTGTTTGCGGAGCCCGTCCCAGTCGTTGCTCAGCTTCGCGGTACCGATGATCAGATTGACAACTCGCTGCGACACATTGTCGATTGTGTACTCATGCGGCAAAGGCGGTGTAAGCCCGGCGTCCCAGTCTGTCGTAACCGTCTCGACGGCCTGCACGATGACCTCGGGAATCAGGCCGGTCAAAACAATGCCACCGGTATCCAGAGCCTCGGGCCGCTCCATCGAGTTACGCACCGTGACAGCCGGGAAACGTAGGATTGCCGATTCCTCTGCGATCGTGCCGCTGTCGGACAGTGTGCAAAATGCGTTCTGTTGTAGCTTGTTGTAATCCAGGAACCCGAACGGCTTGGAGAATGTGATTTCGTCGCCCAAGTCTACGAGCCCCAGCGCATCGAGCCGTTTGCGGGTGCGCGGGTGAGTAGAAACCACTACCCGCATGGCAAAGCGCCGTTGTACGGCTTTCAGTGCTTCCAGCAAACGGGTCAAGTTCGCTTTGCTGTCGACGTTCTCTTCGCGATGAATGCTAGCCAGAAGGTACTTCTTTGGCTCCAATCCGTTCCGCTGCAATACGTCCGAGCTCTCGATCGCGTCACGGTAGTGCTCGAGAACTTCCCGCATCGGAGATCCGGTCAGATAGACGCGTCTGTGTGGAAGGCCTTCCGACAGCAAGTGACGACGCGCGTGTTCGGTATAGACCAAATTGAAATCACTGATGCGATCGATGATCTTCCGGTTGATTTCTTCGGGGACGTTGGCGTCGAAACAACGATTTCCCGCCTCCATGTGGTACAGCGGGATCTTCATGCGCTTGACCATGATCCCCGCAATCGAGCTGTTTGTGTCGCCAAGGATCAGCGCGGCGTCCGGTCGCTGCTCCAACAGCACTTTTTCGATGCGGCTCAAAATTGTGCCCAAAGCACTGCCTAGCGACGTGGTGTCTACGTCCAGAACCACATCTGGCCTGCGCAGCCCCAGGTCTTTATAGAACACTTCATTGAGCTCGTAGTCGTAGTTCTGATTTGTGTGGACGATCACGTGATCGGTATGACGGTCCAATACCGACATCACGCGTGACAAGCGAATAATCTCAGGGCGCGTGCCCAAAATCGTTACGACCTTGATTCTACTCATGGGCGATAGCTACTCTTTCGTCACAGGCTCTGGGTAGGTGTCGGATCGTTCGGGGTCAAAGATCTCGTGCGCCCAAAACAGCGTCAGCAGGTCGCTGGTACCCGTATTCGTGATCGTGTGTGTGTGCAGGGTCGGCATGTCGATGAACACCGGCTCATCTCCAGCTACGTGAAATTCCCACACCTCGTCATCGAAAAGACGGCGCAGGCGAATCACTGCTTCACCCTGGATCACGATAAAGCGCTCGACCTTGTTCAAGTGAAAATGGCCACCTCGCGTCACGCCCGGCCTAGTCGACGATAGAAAGGCCTGTCCACCGTGGTCGGTCTTGACGGCCTCGAACAGAGAGCCGCGTTGGTCGGTGTGGAGCTGCAACCGCACCGGGTAGTGGGTCGGAAACAGGTAGGACCGATAGGTATTGAACATCTGCAGCTCGAATGCATCCCTCAAGTCGGGGATGACGCCACGCGTGTAAGACTCCGCGATACGCATCAAACTCGCCAGCATCCCGCTGACACGAATGGGTTTGCCGCTGGGGCGCAGCTCACCCCCGGTCCCTCGTTCGATCGCTTCGATAGCGGCGGCGGCGACTTGCTGAGCGTGTAGCAGCTCCAGGTCTCCGTCCCGCTGAACGACCGGTTGTTCGCCATGCGCAATCTGATGACAAAAGGTCGACACAACAGAGTTGTAGAACGGTCGGCCCGATTCGCCGAACACATGAGGCAGCACCATGTTCGTGAACACGGCGCCGCTGCGCTGAGCCCATTGATGAAAGACATCGCTGGCCGCCTGTTTGGAACGTCCGTACGGCGTGTCTCGACCAGCGTGGGTCGATGAAGAGAACACAATATGCGGCTGGCGATCGGTGCGTTCCAGGGCCCCCACCAAAGCCTCGGCCAAGGCGGGATTGGTCGCTTCGAGCTCGATCTCGTCGCCGCGGTTCATACCGGCCAGATGAACGATGGCGTCACATCGGCTGACAAACGCATCGAGGCTGTCTCGGGATCCAAATGTCGTGCGGTCGGCCGGTACAACGCGGCAGTTTGGCTTGAGAGCATACAGCCGACAACGCAAATGCCAGCCGATCAGGCCACCGATACCCGTGATGCCAACGACCGGCGCGGATGGAGGTGTCACGACACTCAGTTCGTTCTCGACTTCCACTCGTCGAACTCGGCACGCACCTCGGGCAAGCTGAGTAGGAGCTCGGTGATTTGCGCCCGGTTCAGTTGCTCGGTGTTATGCGAGTGATAGTCCTCGAACGATATCTCCTCGGGATCACCCTCGGTGAAATATTTTGCGTAGTTCAAGTCGCGGCTATCTGGGCTGATACGAAAATAGTCGCCCATGTCCTCGGCTCTGCGCAGTTCGTCCGCTGTAGCCAGGGTCTCATGGACTTTCTCACCATGACGCATGCCGATGACGCGAATCTCGTTGTCGACTTCAAACAACTCGAGCAGGGACTCCGCAAGGTCTTGAACCGTACATGCCGGTGCCTTCTTTACGAACAGATCGCCCGGGCGTGCGTTGTTGAACGCGAACTCGACGAGTTTCACCGCGTCAGCCAAGGCCAGCATAAAGCGAGTCATCGACGGTTCGGTGATCGTCAACGGTCGACCACTCTTTATTTGTTCGATGAACAGCGGAATGACGGATCCGCGCGAGTACATCACATTCCCGTAGCGCACGCACGAGATCGTTGTGTTGGTCGTTTCAGCGGTTCTGGATGCCGCCTGCACCGCCTTTTCCATGAGCGCTTTGGACATGCCCATCGCGTTGATCGGTTGCACCGCCTTGTCGGTACTCAGGAAGACGGTTTGCTTGACACCTGCCTCGATCGACGCCTTGATGACGTTCTGGCTGCCCAAAACGTTGGTTCGAACGGCCTCCATTGGGAAAAACTCGCAAGAGGGAACCTGCTTCAAGGCCGCCGCGTGAAACACCAAATCCACGCCGCGCATGGCTTCACTAACCGATTGCTCCGAGCGAACGTCGCCGATGTAGAAACGCAGAGCGTCCGAGTCGTACTCGGTGCGCATTGTGTCCTGTTTTGCCTCGTCACGACTGAGAATGCGTACATGCTGGCAGCCCAATGCCAAGAGGTGGCGGGTCATCTGACGGCCAAAAGATCCGGTACCTCCGGTGATAAGTACTCGTGCCGATACGCAGTCCATGGAGTGCCGCCCCGTTTTAGTGGTTACCGCTGTCAGAGTTGATGTCAGCGAGCGCGCCTATGGTACCTAAGTCGACCCCGCCCATGCACACGGCGGCCCGGGCCTATGGGTCGCCTACCCTTCCGAATCCCCCGCCGCCGGGTGTGCGGAGGATCAACCGGTCGCCTGCCTCGACCTCGATCCCGTCGATCGAATCCAGCGCGACTCTCCGGCCGGAGCTGCGGATGACCTCCTGAGCGCCGCGCGCCCCCGGCTCCCCACCGGCCGCGCCATAGGGCGCCTCGATTCGGTGCTGGGTCAGCACCGATAGCGACAGCGGCGACAGAAACAGCAGCTCACGGACGGCGCCGTCCCCCCCCGGACGCCGGCCCGCCCCACCCGAGCCGCGCCTTACGCCAAACCGCTGCAGACGAACCGGGTACCGGTGCTCCAAGATCTCGGGATCGGTGATGGCGGTGTTGGTCATGTGACTGTGGACGGCGCTGGCGCCGCTCGATCTCGGCGTGGCACCGGCGCCACCACAGACCGTCTCATAGTAGGCGAACGTCTGGTCGCCAAACAGGACGTTGTTCATCGTGCCCTGGCTGCAGGCCGCGACCCCCAGAGCCTTGAGAAGAGTATCGACCAGACGCTGGCTGGTCTCGACGTTGCCGCCCACGACGGCCGGCGCCTTCGACGGATCGGTCCCGAACTCAGGGTTGAGCAGCCCCCGGGGGATCCTCAGCTCGACGTTGTCCAGCAGCCCTTCGTTCAGCGGCATGGGCCGCTCGATCAGCAGCCGCAATACGTACAGCACGGCGCTGCGAACAATGCCGGGAGTGGCGTTGAGGTTCCCACGGTGCACTCCCCCGGTACCGGCAAAATCGATCACGGTTCGCTGCGGGGAGAGCTCGATATGGACCACGAGTGGCGTCCCGTCGTCGAGCCGCTCCGAGGCCGAGTATGTCCCCGGCTCGAAGCTCTCGAGCGCGGTCTTCAGGGCGCTGGCCGCCTGGCGGCTCAGCGCGGTCATAAAGCGGCGAACCGTCGCCGCGCCGAATTCGGCTGCCAGCTCGCGCAGCCGGTCGGCGCCTCGCTGGTTTGCGGCCATCGCGGCGGCGAGATCCGCCAGGTTCTCGTCCACGGCGCGCGAGGGATGCCGGGACTCCGAAAGCCGCGTGGCGATCTCCGTCCAGCGCGGCCTGCCCCGTCGGGCGAGATAGGCGGGCTCGATCACGACACCCTCTTCTTCGAGACAGGTGGCCGAGGGGGGCATGGACCCCGGCCGCGTGCCACCGATCTCGGCGTGGTGAGCCCGGTTGGCGACAAATCCCAAAAGCTCGTCCCGAGATCGCGCGCCCTTTGCGGCAAACACTGGGGTTACGACCGTGACATCAGGCAGATGAGAGCCACCAAAGGCGGGGTGGTTGGTGACGGCCACCGCTCCGGGCTCGAGATCGAGCCGAGACTTGACGGACCGGACGCACAAGCCCAACGACCCGAGATGCACCGGGATGTGCGGAGCGTTGACCACCAGTCGGCCGTCGACGTCCAGCAGCGCGCAGGAAAAGTCCAGACGCTCCTTGACGTTGACCGACATCGCGGTCCGCCGCAACAGCTCCCCCATGTCGTCCACCAGGGCCCGAAAGCGGTTGGTGAAGAGCTCGAGCTCCACCGCGTCGACACGATCCGGACCCCCGGGCACTTCGACTCTCATCCTTCTGGGGCCGTGTCCGAGCTCTGCGACATGTGCGACATCGCTAGCAGCTGCAGGTCGCCGGTCTCTTCGCGCCAAAACCGCCAGCCCGGCTCCACCACCGTGACACTGTGGTCCTCGACGACTAGGGCCGGACCCGGGTGCCGAGCCCCGGGCTCCAACGCCAACCGCTCGAGAACCGGGACCGGAGAGCGCTCCCCGGTCTCGGTGTCAAACCAGGAGCCCATGCGCTGCGGACCGGGACGGCGCACGGCGCCTGCCATGGAGGTCGCTTTCCCGGCTCGCGGGCCACAGGCCACCACCAGAATGCTCTCGACCTCCACCCGGCGCTCACCGGGCTCGTAGCCAAACAACTCGCGGTAGCGCCGTATGAAGAGCTCGCGCAACGCAGGGCCGTCGGCCGCGTCGACCTCCAAGGACGATTCCTGGCCGGCCAGACGCAGAAACACCTTTTTTCTCCGAATCCTCACCTGTTCGGCGCTCACGCCTTCTCGGGAGAGCGCCGCCGTGGCCTCGATCGCGAGCTGATCCAACATGTCCGGCAGTTGTAGCTCGACCCGATCGAGCGGTTCCAGAACCTGACGCTCGGCGATTCGCTCCGCCCGCGCCTCGCCCAGGCCCACGGCGCTGAGAATCGCTGCGTCCTGCGGCACCACCACACGCCGGATGCCGAGCAGGCTGGCGAGCGCGCAGGCGTGTTGCGGTCCGGCGCCCCCAAAGGCGACCAGCCAGTGATCCGAAGGCCGATAGCCCCGCCGGACCGAGGTACGCCGGACCGCCGCCGCCATCTTCTCGTTGGCGATTCTCAGCAGCCCGACGAGGACCGCGTCATCGCTGGGCATTTCGCTAGGCACTTCGCTGGGCGGCTCGCCGGGCTTGGAGTCGGCCGTCATGCTCTCGCGGAGCTCGGCGAGACGCCGACGAGAAGCGTCTCGATCGACCGCAAAAGGGAAGCGCTCGGCGCTCAGGCGTCCCAGAAGCAGATTGACGTCGGTCACCGTCAGCGGTCCCCCCGCGCCGTAGCAGGCGGGCCCCGGGTCGGCTCGGGCGCTTTCCGGACCCACCTTGAGCTGGCGCCCGTCGTAGGAGCACACCGAGCCGCCACCGGCCGCGACGGTCTCCACCGCCACCGACGGCGACAGCAGCCGCGCGTCACCGACCCGGGTCTCGTGCCGGTACGGCAGCTCCCCCGCCCACCGCGTGACGTCGGTCGAGGTACCGCCCATATCGAACGCCAGGATCGCAGGCGCCCTGCAGCGCCGCGCCACCACCGCCGCCCCCAGGGCGCCGCCCGCGGGACCGGAGAGCAAACTGTCCTTGGGTCGAAACCGATCGGCCCGTGTGACCCCCGCCGAGCTGGTCAGCACCCGGACGCTGGCGCCGTCCAGGCCACGGCGCACCCCTTCGAGATAGTCACCGATCGCCGCCGACAAATAGGCATCCACCACCGCGGTCTGCGCCCGAGGCAGGATCTTGATCCGGGACGACAGCCGGCTGGAAAGCGACACGTGCGCAAAGCCCAACTCCCGCAGCTTGCCGCCGACCGCCTCCTCATGGGCCGGATTGCGGTAACTGTGCAGGAGCGCCACGGCAGCGGCATCGATGCCGGCTCGAGGCAGATCCGAGGCGGCGGTCTCCAAGCTCGAAAGATCGACCGGGGCCACCACCCCGCCGTCGCTGTCGAGCCGTTCGTCGACTTCGAGAACCTGGTTCTCGAGGGGAGGAGCCTTTTCCATCTCGAGGGCAAAGAGATCCGGCCGGCGCTGGTCGCCGATCTCGAGAAGATCGGCGAAACCGCGGGTGACAAAAAGCGCGGTCGGCCGGCCCCGTCGCTCGAGAAGGGCGTTGGTCCCCCGAGTGGTCGCCAGCCGGACCTGCAAGGGTGGAAAAGGATCCCCGATCGGTGTCGCGGTGGCGAGCCGCGCCGCCATCACCGGCGCCGGCTCACCGGTCTCCAACACCACCTCCGCGGCGAGAAGCCGATCCGGCGCAAACGTCTCCAGTCCTTCGACCCGGATGCTCTCGGGATCCGAATCGGCAACCACGCGCTCCAAGATGCGATCGGAAGGCGGGTTCAGCCGGACTCGCCAGCCCCGCAGGCAGCCTCGAGGCACGCCCGGACCGGGCGCGAGCTCCAGCCGGTCCGGCGGCTCAAAGCCGCTCACCCGAGCCCGGAGGTGTCCGCTGCTGAGAACTTTGAGCCGGCTCGCCTCACCATCCGGTCCAATGGCGATGCAATCGGTAAACGTGCCTCCGCTGTCGACCCACAACCGCCAGGGTGGATCCGACAACGAGCCGGCTCGCGGCGCTCGAGCGCTCAGCCGGTCTGCTGGGCCGCCAGCTTTCGGTGGCGGTTTCGCCGGCGTCGGGTGACCAGGTTGACCGCCGCTACCAGAAAAACAAAGACCAGGAACGTGGCGATCAGCGGCGCCACGAGCGACAGAATCGAATAGAAGACCGAGCCCCCCGCCTCCACCGTCGACACGATCGGGTTGCCAAACCCCGCGGTGGTGAGCGTGGAGGCACCGCGAGCCCCGGTGGTCAATGCCTGCACGGAACCGGCGATTCCGCCTCCGGCGATCACCGCCAGGGTCCACTTCAGATACGGGTCCATGCCGGTGATCACCGACGCGGAGGCCACCACGCCGGCGACGGCCGCGGCGGGCGACGCCACGGTGTCGAGCAGATGGTCCACCCAGGGAACGTAGTAGGCGGCGATCTCGAGGACCGTCGCCACCGCCAGCGCGACCAGCGCCGGGGTGGTGGCGATCCAGCCGAACTTGGGGGCCAGAGTGAGGTATCCGCTGTGGGCGGCCAGGCTGATAAAGAGCATCGGCACAAACACCCGGAACCCACAGGCCGCGCTCAGGCCAAATCCCAAACAGACGCTGACAAAAGTTTCCACGGCTCTATTCTACCAGGTCCTCGGGGTCGTCCAGCATCTGAAGGCGGCGCACGTGGCGGCCACCCTCGAACTCGGTGTCCAACCAGGTCCGGACGATCCGCCACGCCGTGTCCTCGGACAGCAGGCGCTCGCCCAAGGAGATCATGTTGGCATCGTTGTGAAGCCGCGCCAGACGGGCCGATTCGACGTTCCAGCACAGCGCGCAGCGGACCCCGCGCACCCGGTTCGCCGCCATGGCTTCGCCGTTGCCCGATCCTCCCAGAACGATGCCACGATCCGCTCTACCTTCGGCCACTGCTTCGGCCGCCGGCCGGATAAACAGCGGGTAGTCGACCGATTCGGTCGAGTCCGTCCCGAGATCTTCCACCTCGTGGCCGTCTTCGCTCAGCAGCTCGATCAGCATCTGTTTGTAGAGATAGCCGGCGTGGTCCGAAGCGATCACGATCTTCATAGGCTCGAGCTCCCGCGACGCAAGGTGTTGACGGCCTCGCGCGCCTCGGGGACGCGCGCCGCCAGACTCAGTCCAAGATAGAAAAGAGCATAGACCAGCAGGACCGCCAGCGCGACCAGCTCGCGCCGGATCGCGGGCACCTCGGCCAGGAGCCACCAAAGCGCCCCTGCTGGAACCAACGCCGCCCCGGCTACGACCAGGCAACGGACGGTGGGGAGCGACGGCAGGCGTATACGGATCGCGAGCTTGCGCAGCGCCCGCCCAAGCAAGGCCAGCTCGAGCCACGCGCTCACCCCCGCACCGAGCGCCAGCCCGACCGCGCCCATCCGCAGCAAACCGGAATCACCCGGACCGGAACCTCGCAGCCACCCCGTGGTCGGCGCCACTTGCGCCACCGGATACCGGTCCAGCCACCACATCAAAGCGATACCGACCAGCGCCGACACCGTGACCCGGAGCACCGAGATCCGCGCCGGGGTCCCGGTCTCTCCAACGGAGTAAAAGACGTTCGACAGCAGCCGCGACCAACTGGTGGCCACCAGGCCGAGACTATAGGCCCCCAGTACCAGATAGACCAACAGGTTCTCTTCGACGCCGAACCGGCCGCGCCGGAACAAGGCTCCGATCAGCAGGTATCCGAGGGCCAGATAACCGGCCGCCGTGGGAACCACCCAGAACCCGATGCGGCGCAGTGCGGTCGTGGCTCGCGCCGACACCCGCAGGGCGCGGTCGTCTTCGCCCAGACTCGAGAGCTCGGGCAACTCGGCGGCGGCCACCGATAGGGCGAACAGCGCGATCGGCATCAAGTAGAGCGTCTGCGCCTGGAACAGGGCGGCGGGAGCGCCAGCGACGAGAAACGACGCCAGGACCAGATCCAGGTACGACGAGACCTGGGCCGCGCCACGCGCGGCGATCAGTGGCGCCATGTTGGAGAGCGTCTTGCGCACACCGTCCACGCGGGTGGAGACCGACAACCGGAAACCCCGGAGGAGCCGAGCCACCAGCGGCAACTGAAAACCGAACTGCAGACCGCCACCGAGTAGGGCGCCCCAACACATCGCCAACAATAACCCCGTGCGCAGGCCGGTGCGCGAGACCCCGTCCGGCCCGGCCGCGGCGCCCGCGACTCCACTCGGCATCAGGGTGTGCGCCGCCAGCAACAGAGCCGAGATGATGGCGACGTTCCACAGAACCGGGGCGAAATAGGAGACAAAGAACCGTCGATGACTGTTGAGGACACCGAGCGCCCACGCCGAGAGCACCAGCAGCGAGACCATCGGGAAGATGATCCGCACCGCCGTGACCGCCAGCTCGTAGCGGTCGACCTCGGCCAGACCCGCTTCGACCAGGGCGGCGTCCCCGAGATACCCCGGGCTCAAAAAGGCAACGATGGGCCGCGCAAAAAGAATCCCGAGCAGGGCGAGGGCTGCGCCGGCTGCCAGCAGCAGGCCAAACAGGGCACCGGCCAGACGCCCGGCCTCCTCGCGCTTCCCCTCGCTTACCAGCCGTGAGTAGATCGGGATAAACGAGGCCGAGAGCGTCTGCTCGCCGATCAGATTCTGCAGAATGTTGGGGCCACGAAACACCGTGCGCAGCACATCGGCGTGCCGCCCCAGCCCAAAGAAATACGCCACGAGCTGGTCGCGCACCAGACCCAGGAGCCGGCTGCTCAGGATTCCGGCGGCCACCCGGGAGGCGCCCCCCAGACGCGGTATGGCGGGCGTGCCGCCACCCGCGGTGGGCACGGACCGGGGATCGGACTCGGGAGTGGACGAGCTCAGCGGCGGTTCCAGACTCGGCCGTGGGGCCCGGTCGAGGTCGTCACAACCGAGAGCTCCAAGCCGACGCCTGAAATGGTAGCAAGCGCCGGAGATTGCGGGGGGATAGGATCGCGCCGGATCGCCCTTCTATGATCTCCGAGCTTCGACACGCCCTGGCCGACACGTCGGACGGCGCAATCCTGGTCGTGACCGGCGCGGGAATCAGCCGGGCATCCGGGATTCCGACGTTTCGCGGCTCCGAGCCGGGGGCCGTTTGGAAGGTCAGCGACGTCGAGCTGGCAACGTGCGACTACTTTCTACGCGATCCCGTTGGCCAATGGCAGTGGTATCTCGAGCGCTTCCGCCGGGTCGACGGCGCCCGGCCCAACCTCGGACACACCTCCCTGGCCTCCCTCGAAAACTGGCAGTCGGCCCGTGGCGGCCGGTTCCAACTGGTGACGCAGAACATCGACACGCTACACGAGCAAGCCGGCTCACAATCGCTCATCAAGATCCACGGCACTTCCGATCGGCTGCGGTGCTCGCGCGCCGGCTGCGAGCTCGGCGCGCCAAGCGGGTCGATCGCCCGGGACGAAGTCGATCTCGACCCGTTTCTCGATCGGCCCTCCAACCGTCGTCTGCCCCGCTGCCCGATCTGCGATTCGATTCTCCGCGCCCACGTGCTCTTCTTCGACGAATTTTACCAGGAGCACTTCGACTATCGTTTCGACGGGGCGATGCAAGCCGCCGAGGAGGCCACGGTGGTGCTCTTTGTGGGCACGTCGTTCTCGGTCGGCATCACCGATTTCATCTGCCGCGCCGCCATGAGCCGCGCAACACCCATGTTCTCGATCGATCCGGCGAGCTCACCGCAGGCCCGGATGTTCGGGGTCGTTGAGATCGATCGACCGGCCGAGGACGCCCTCCCCGCCTTGCTCCGTGACCTCACATCCGTTTCAACCGGGCCTCCGGGATAGGATCCCGCGCTCGAACGGAGGACTCCGACATGTGCAGTCTGAAAGACAAGACCCTCTTGATTACGGGCGCCAGCCGCGGCATCGGCAAGGCCATCGCGCTGCGCGCGGCGCGCGACGGTGCCAACGTAGCGATCGCCGCCAAAACCACCCAGCCCCATCCCAAGCTCCCCGGCACGATCTTTACGGCCGCCGAGGAGATCGAGGCAGCCGGCGGCCACGCCCTGCCGCTGAAGACCGACATCCGGTTTGAGGAGCAGGTCCACGAGGCCGTAGCGGCCACCGTGGAGCGCTTTGGCGGCATCGATATCCTGGTCAACAACGCCAGCGCGATCTTTCTGGCCGGCACCCTCGACACACCAATGAAACGCTACGACCTGATGGCGGGTGTCAACGCCCGGGGCACCTTTTTGTGCTCCCAGGCGTGTCTGCCCCATCTAAAAAATTCTGCAAACCCGCACATTCTGAACCTCTCGCCACCGCTCGATCTCAACCCTAAGTGGTTCGCGCGCCACACCGCCTACACCATGGCCAAGTACGGAATGAGCATGTGTGTCCTGGGGATGGCGGCCGAGCTCTTCGCCGACGGCGTGGCGGTCAACGCGTTGTGGCCGCGCACCGTGATCGCGACCGCCGCGATCGCGATGCTCCCGGCGGGGATCGAGGCCAGGAACTGCCGCAAGCCCGAGATCCTGGCCGACGCCGCACACGTCATCCTCACGCGTGACAGCCGCGAGTGCACCGGGAACTTTTTTATAGACGACGAGGTGCTGGCCGAAGCGGGCGTAGAGGACTTCGAGCAATACGCGGTGGAACCGGGCCGGCCGCTGCGGACGGACTTGTTTTTAGATTAAAACGTGGCGGATGCCGCGGGAGGGCGCGGATCTCTGCCGCGGGCCGGAGCACGCTCCGCCAGGAGGCGTCGCGAGCGCTCGCGCCGTTATCCGAAGTCGTGTGGGACCCGGCGCGGCTCCGCGCGCGCCACCGTCGAGAAAGCTCCGGATCTGAAGCGGCCGGCGCCTCTGGCGGCCGATTGATGGTGGTAACGGCCAACGGCTGGCAGAGGCGCCAGCCGCTTCATCAACCAAAGCTCCGCCTAAAGCAGATCACCGAGGCTCGCTCCGGCCTCGCGCTCCTCCGGCTCCCGGCCGCGGCGAAAGATGCGGGCGCCGTGGCGGCCGCCAAGCCTGGCGTCGTCGCCTTCGACCCGGATCCACGCGCCTTCGCGCAGACCCACCACGACGCGGTCGTTCTCTTCCAGGTATTCGAGCAGCCGCTGCTCACGCGTCTCGCCCATGTGTTGCGAGGCCGGGTCGGTGTCGAGGTAGTGCGGGTTGATCTGGAAGGGCACCAGGTCGAGCGCGTCAAAGGCCGGCGGCTGCACGATCGGCATGTCATTGGTGGTGCGGAGGGTGGGCGCCGCGATGTTGGAGCCGGCGCTCGAGCCAAGGTAGGGCATACCGGTCAAGACACGCCGGCGCAGCGGGCCGAGCAGGCCGGTGTCCTGGAGCGTCTTGAGCAGGCGAAACGTGTTGCCCCCGCCGACGAAGACCGCGGGGGTCTCTTCGAGCAGCGCTCCCCCGGCCCGGTCGGCGGTGAGGACGTCGACCTCGATGCCCTCGCGGGCAAACCGTTCGGCCGCCATCGCCCCGTAGCCGGCCCGGTCATGGAGCGCAAAGGGGACAAAGCACAGCCGCCGGACTTCGCCGAGAAAGTCCGACATCTCTGCCATGCAGTGGTCCAGATAGCCCTCGCCGTGGGCGGTGGAGTTGCTGATCAACAAAAGACGGCTCATCGAATTCTCCTAGGGGGTAGCCAAGGCACGATTGTAGGATAGCGGGATGACCGCGCCCGAGAGGAAAGAACCGTCGTGAGCTTCAACGACGCTCTCGGCCTGGCGGTGGCCGCGGACGGTACCTCGATCGAGCTCGACACCCGTCCCGAGCATCAGGTGGCGCCGGGCGTGATCCACTTTGCGGTCCTGGCGACGGTCGCCGAGGTGTCGGCGGCTCAAAGCGTCGGGGCGGCAGTGGTTCCGGCCTCGATCCAACTTCAGCTCATGCGTCGCGCCGCGCCCGGCCGGCTGGTCGGCCGTGGCAAGACCCTCAAGAAGGGCCGGCGGTTGGCGGTGGCCGAGGGCGAGGTGTTCCAGAATGATCGTCTGGTGGCCAAGGCAACGGTCACTTTTTCGATCCTGTGAGGGGTGCCGGATGACAAGGGAAGAAGCCTGGGAACTGGTCCAAAAAAGCGTCGAGGCCGAGGGATTGCGGCGCCACATGCTGTCGGTCGAGGCCGCCATGGCCTTTTACGCCGAGAAGCTCGACCAGGACGCCGAGGCCTGGCGGCTGGCCGGTCTGCTCCACGACTGGGATTGGGAGATCCACCCCACGCTCGAAGCCCATCCGGCCGAAGGCGCGCCGATTCTGCGCGAAGCGGGTTGCCCGGAGCCGGTGGTACAAGCCATCCTCTCCCACAACGAAGCCGGTACCGGCGTCGCCCGTTCCAACCCGATGGACTATGCCCTGCTGGCCTGTGACGAGGTCACCGGCCTGGTCATCGCCTCTACTCTGGTCCGGCCGAGCAAGGATGTCCGGGACGTCAAGCTCAAGTCGCTGCGCAAGCGGTGGAAAGAAAAGGCGTTCGCGCGCGGGGTCGACCGCGAAGAGGTCGAGACGGCGGCAGACGACTTCAGCCGCGCCTGCTTTGATGGCCGTCTGGAGCTCTGGGAGCATGTGCAAAACGTCCTGACCGCGATGCAAGGGGCCGCGGAGACGTTGGGCCTGGACGGGCGGCTGGCCGTCCAATAGCGGACTTCACCGGTTGAGCGCCAGCGAGACGACT
This sequence comes from Candidatus Multivoradales bacterium, assembly GCA_965224065.1. GTDB lineage: Bacteria > Acidobacteriota > Thermoanaerobaculia > Multivoradales > JAHEKO01 > JAOTZA01. The sequence continues at coordinate 274,862 of CBDCYF010000005.1, read as the reverse complement.
CACCGCCTGTTCCGCTCGACCTGGGCGGCGACCTTTTCGCAGGTCTGGCGGGTCGGCGTCACCTTTGGCGTCTACCTGGTGCTGCGCCGCTATGTCGTCAAGGAAGACTGGGGCGTCTACGACTGGGCGCTATCGGTCTTTCTCATCCTGGGCGCGGTCCGCGATCTGGGTCTGCTCTACCACGTCGTTCGCGTCCCGCGACCGCGGCCGTACGGCAATCTGCTCTCGGTCGAGCTCGTCTGGGGAGGTCTGCTGGCGCTCGGCGCTTTCTTTGGCGCGGACGGAATCGCCCTGCTCCTGGCGCAACCCCACCCCGAAGTGGTGCCGATCGTGCGCGCGCTGGCGCTGTTTCTTTTTCTCGAGGGCCTGGCGGCCGTTCCCCGCGTCTTTTTCGACGCCGAGCTCCAAGTCGGTCGCACGGTGCTTCCGGAGATTCTGCGCAACCTGGTCTTTGCCACGGTGTCGATCGGTCTGGCGCTGACGGGCGCCGGCGCCTGGAGCCTGGTGATCGCCCTGATCCTGTCGACCGCAGTGTACGCCGGACACCTTTGGATCCGCGCCTGGGGCTCGATCCCGCTCCATTTCGAGCGCGGCCGCACCCTGGCGCTGATCGTCGCCAGTCTGCCGCTGGCGGTGATCTGGTTTCTCGCCATATTTGTCCAGCGAGTCGACCCCCTGATCCTCGGCACCCGGTTCAGCGCCGACACGCTCGGTGTCTACACGTTCGCCTACTTTGTCGCCTTTCTGGTCACCACGCTCTTTGTCCCCGCGCTCACCCGAACCCTCTACCCGGCTCTGGTCGAGTACCGCGAGGATCCCGAGCGCTTTTTTGGCGCCTATCGTCTGGGGACCCTGATCGTGGCGGCGCTGGAAGCACCCGCGGCCGCGTTTCTCTTTGTCAACTCCGAGATCTGTGTGCTTCTGCTCGGTGGGCAGCAATGGCCCGAGGCGGCGCCCCTTCTGAGAGTCCTTTGTTTTGCTCCCTTGATCGACCCCTTTTCCCGGCTGGGAGGCGAGGTCCTCAAGACCTTTCACAAAGACGCCGCCTGGATTGCGGCGACCGCGCTGACGCTGGCCTCATTCATCACATTTGGGTGGCTGCTGACCGGGACGCTGGGCGCCGTCGGAATGGCCTGGGCCAATTATCTGCAGCTCGGGGCCGTCGTCCTGATCGTCGCCGTGTACCGCCTGAGCCCGAGCACTTTCCGCCGGCTGCTGGTCGACATCCTGTGGGTCTATGCGGTCCCGGTGGTGCCGTTCGGACTGGTCCTGTGGCTTACCCCGGCGGCCTCCTGGGTCCGCTTTGTCCTCTCGCTCGGAGCCGCGGCGGTGGTGTTTCTGCTCTACACCCGCAAGTACGGTGGCGATTTCAGGCGCTTTTTTGCCCGCCAGACACCGCTGGACGACAGCTAGCCTGTTTTTCTCAACGAAGCGCGCCAAACGCCTCGCCGCAGGCGGCCAACCCCGCCTCGAGCTCTTCATCGGGAACCGCGAACGAGATCCGCAGATAGCCCTCTTGCAGAAAGGCCGAGCCGGGAGCCGTCACGACGCCCGCCTCGTTCAGTAGATAGCGCGCCACCGCCTCGGAATCGCCCAGCGTGTCGCCGGCCGGGGTCTTTCGCCCGAACAGGGCCCTGACGTCCCAGAAGGAATAAAAGCTCGCCGGGGTCGGCCAGACGTCGACGCCCGGGAGCGAGTCGCGAGCCGTCCACACCCGGTCGCGCTTGCGCTCGAGCGCCTGGCGCAACTCGGTGTCGTAGCTACCCTCAATCGCTGCCAGCGCGGCGTATTGCGCCGGCATCGACGGACCCGAAGTGTAGTGACTTTGCAAGTTCGCCATCGCCCGCGCCAGATCGGTCGGAGCCACGGTCCAGCCGATCCGCAAGCCACCGGTACGCCGGAAGTTCTTGGAAATTCCGTCCACCTGGATCAGCCAGCGTCTGGTCGCCTCGTCGAGCGTCGGCTCGGGATAGGCGCCGCCATCGAATACCAGCCGCCAGTACAGCCGGTCCAGCACCAGATAGATCCGGTGACGCACACAGACGTCGAGCAACTCGAGGAGCTCGCTGTCGGCATAGAGCTGGCCGGTCGGGTTGACCGGACTGTTGAGCAGAAACAGCTTGACATCGGACCGCGACTCGAGCTCCCTTTCGAGGTCGGCGCCGCTGACTTTCAGACGGCTCTCGTCACCGGCTTGCGGTTGCACCATGATGGGAGTCGCCAGCGAGGAGATCGCGAGCGGTTGATAACTCACCCAGGGAGCGGCGTCGAAAAGGACATTGTCCGAGGGGTTGCAGACCGAGAGAAAGATATTGAAGAGACTCTGCTTGGCGCCGGTAGTGATCACGACGTTTTCGACGCCATAGCCGCTGCCGCAACCCAGCCATGGAAGGACCCGCTCACGTAGCTCGGGCAACCCGGCCGGGTCGCCGTAGACCGTGCGCCCCTCCTGATAGGCCCGGATCGCCGCGTCGCGGATTCTCGGCGCCAGCGGCCCCTTGGTCTCGCCCAGTCCGAAGTCGAAAACCGGCAGACCCCGCTCCCGGCGCTCGCGAGCCAGTACCTTGAGCTCTAGCGTCAGCGACGGCGGAAATTGGGTGACCCGGCTCGAAAGGCGCTCGCGGTCTCGCATCGACCTCTCCGCTGGTGTTCGGATCGTCGGCGTCAGTCGTCGACCGCCGCCTCGAGCGTCTCGATCCCGGCCTCGGTTAAAAAGTAGAAGTCCCCCGACTCGTTGACCTTGAGAACGTCGCGCTCGACCAAGGCTGCCAGCGCCGTCTCGAAATCGACATCGGCGTGATCGTCCCGGGCAAACAGGATCGACGCCTTGCGCAGCACAAATCCCTTGCGGGGTCCACCCGCCATGCGAGTCTTCTCGCGGAAACGGTCGAGGATGAGCTGTTCGCCGTCGGTCATCGCGCCCGCCATTCTATTGCGCATTTGTCGCTTGTGGAACGGGCATTTGATCGCATCGCCGCCGGGCGCTTCCTTGTTAGGCTCCCGACTTGGCGCAGGCCTTGCTTTCTTAGGCTCATGGTTGGATTCAGCTACCGGTCGGCAACAGCGCGGAAGCCCGGCAACCCGCGTTGCGGCCAGGGGACACCGATCCGGCGGACACAACAAAAATCCAAGAGAATGAACCGACGTCCCCCAACAGAATGAATCTTCACCCGGACACCCTTTCGGCCACGGCCGCCGATTCCCCCCCGACGGAATCCGCCGAATCCGCCAACGACGCCACCGCCGGCAACCCCGACCTCAACACCCCCGACCCGCCGACCCACAACGAGACCACAGGCACCGAGCCCCAAAAAGGGGAACAGGCGCAAGCTGCCGAGCCCCAGGCCGTCCGGGGCCTGCGGCGAGCCATGGAGCAAAAGCAAGCCGTCGAAGGCAAGGTGATCGGCTGGAACAACGGTGGCCTCCACGTGGTGGTCGACGGCATCACCGCCTTCTGTCCTCGCTCGGAACTGGAGCTCAATGGAGCCCGGCCGCCGGAAAGCTATCTGGACAACACCTACTCCTTTTATGTGATGCGAATCCAGCGGCGCGGCAAGCGGATCGTGCTTTCCCGTGCCGAGTTGCTCAAGGCCGAGCAGCGGGAGCTGCGCGAGCGCGTGGGAAGGAAAATCAAGACCGGTGCCGTCCTCGAAGGAACCGTCGCCAACCTCGCGGACTTCGGCGCCTTTGTGGACCTCGACGGCATCCAGGGTTTGGTCCACGTCTCCGAGCTCAGCCGTGACCGCGTCTCACACCCCAGCGAAGTGGTCGAGGAAGGGCAGAAGGTCGAGGTCAAGGTCTTGCGGGTCGAAAACGACGGCCGGCGGATCTCGCTGTCGATGAAGGCGCTCCAGCCCGACCCCTGGAAGGCCGTTGCCGGTGAGCTCGAAGAGGGCACGATCGTCACCGGCACGGTAGAGCGCACCGCCGATTTCGGTGCGTTTGTCCGCGTCGCCCCGGGCGTGACCGGGCTGCTGCCCACCGCCAACATGGCCATCCCTCGAGACGCCTCTCCGGCCCGCGCCTATCCGCCGGGCAAGGAGGTTCAGGTGCTGCTGGCCAGCATCGACCGCAAGCGACACCGGATCTCACTCGCGCTCGAAGGCGCGGCGACCGAAGGTACCAAGCAGGATCTCGAGAGCTTTCGCCGCGAGCAGGACGCCGACGCCAACGGCGGCTTCAACGCGCTGGCCGCCGCCCTCCAAAAGGCGGGCGCCGCCAAGACCGACTGATCCTGGGAAACAGGGTCCGACTCAGACCCGCGTCGCGCGCAACTGGAGCGCGAGGCAATCCGAACACGCGCGCATAGTACCGGATGCCTCCCCGGAGGGATTGAGATAAGCTCTGGCCCGCAAAGGAGGCACTATGAGCGCAGAGCGGAAAAAGGGCATCGGAGCCCTCGGATGGATTCTCATCGGCTGTCTGGGCGTTCTCATCCTGGGCGCGGTGCTGACCTTTGCCTGCACCGCGTTTGTCGCCAAGAAGGTCAAGGACGTCGGGGAGGAGTTCGCCGACAACCCGGCGATGGCCGCGGCGGAGGTGCTCGTCAAGGTCAACCCCGAGCTCGAGCTGCTCGAGCGCGACGATGAGAACCAGACCTTGACCATCCGCAACAAGGAAACTGGCGAAACCATGACCTTCGACCTGGAGGAGATTCAGTCGGGCAAGTTCTCGGCCAAGTTTGGCGACAAAGAAATCGTCGTCGATCCCGAGAGCGACGAAGGGCTGATCCAGATCGGCGGCGGCCCAGGTGGCGAAACCGTGACTTTCGGTCAAGGGGACCTCGACGCGGTGCCCGATTGGTTGCCGATCTATCCGGACTCGGACGCCCAGGCGCCGATGCAGATGGCCAGCGGCGAGGGAGTGACGGGCACCGTGACCATGCAGACCGATGATTCGGTGGACGATGTCATCGCGTTCTATTCAGAACGGCTCGACAACGCCGGCTTCGAGCTCGAATCGAGCACCCACTCCGCCGGCAATCAAATGACGTCCACTCTGCGCGGCACCCGGGAGGGCGCAACGGTCAACCTGGTGGTGTCGAACGAGGACAACACCACCCAGATCAGCGCCACGTATCAGAGCTCTTAGGAGCTCCTCAGTGCTCGAGTCCGGGAGCCGGCTCTCGGTCTCCTTGGGTCGGCCGCGACTCCGGTGGCCTCGGCGTCGGGTCGAGGCCCCGAATCGCCAGTGAGAGCACGTCGCCCAGGGTCTCGACCGGGTGCACTTCCAGCCGGTCGCGAACCTCTTCCGGGATGTCTTCCAAGTCCGGAACGTTCTCGGCCGGCAGAATGACCTGGCGGATGCCCGCCCGGTCGGCACCCAGGATCTTCTCTTTCACGCCACCGATCGGCAACACCCGGCCGGAGAGCGTGATCTCGCCGGTCATCGCCAAGTCGTGCGCCACCGGCCGCTGCGACAGCGCCGAGACGAGCGCCGTGGCCATCGTGATTCCCGCCGACGGTCCATCCTTGGGGATCGCCCCGGCGGGAACGTGGACGTGGACATCCTGGTCGAAACGCTCGTCGTCGATACCGAGCTCGGCCGCGTGCGAGCGCGCGTAGCTCCACGCCGCGCGGGCCGATTCCTTCATGACGTCGCCAAGCTGACCGGTGAGCACCAGCTCTCCTTTGCCACGCATGGTCGAGACCTCGACAAACATGATGTCGCCGCCGACCGGTGTGTAGAACATCCCGGTGGCCACCCCGACCTGATCTTCGCGCGCCGCTTCCTCGGGCCGGATCTTGGGCCGGCCGAGAAGCTCCCGCACGTCGCCGGCGTCCACGACCACTCTCTCGGTTTGCTTGGAAGCGATGCGCCGCGCCGCCTTGCGGCACAGCCGCCCGATCTCCCGCTCCAATTGACGCACACCCGCCTCCCGGGTGTACCCGGTGATCAGCTCCGAGAGCGCACTGTCTGAAACCTCGAGTCGATCGTCGCCCAGCGAGTTCTCCTCGATCTGACGCGGGAGCAAATAACGCCGGGCAATCTCGAGCTTCTCGCGCTCGGTGTAGCCGGTGAACTCTACCGTTTCCATGCGATCGCGCAGAGGCCCGGGAATGTTCTGGAGAAAGTTCGCCGTGGCGATAAACAGGACCTCGGAGAGATCGAACGGCATCCCCAGGTAGTGGTCGACAAAACTGTCGTTTTGCGCCGGGTCGAGCACCTCTAGAAGACCGCTGGCCGGATCGCCTTGATAGGAGACACCCAGCTTGTCGACCTCGTCGAGGAGAAACACCGGGTTGCGGGTGCCCGCCTGTTTCATGCCCTTGATGATCCGCCCCGGCATCGCGCCGACATAGGTCCGGCGGTGGCCGCGGATGTCGGCCTCGTCCCGCGCCCCACCCAGGGCGATACGCACGTACTCTCGCCCCATGGCGCGGGCGATGGACTTGGCGATCGAGGTCTTGCCGACCCCCGGAGGGCCGGCAAAGAGCAGAATCGGGGCCCGAGCGGCGCGGTCGTCCTCATTGCCGGGCGGGCCATCCAACGAGACCGAAGGGCTCTCGGCCGGGACGCCGTTCTCGCCGGGCTGCGGCGAAGCCGGGGGGCGATCGTCGCCTTCGCCATCCTGCTGACGCAGTTGGTGCACGGCCAGGAACTCCAGCACCCGGTCCTTGACCTCCTGCAGACCGTAGTGGTCCTCGTCGAGGATCTCGGCCGCCCGTTGTAGATCCAGGTGGTCGTCGCTGCGCTCGTCCCAGGGCAGCTCGGCGACAGTCTCGAGAAAGGTCCGCACGACCTGGTACTCCATCGACTCGCGGCTCATCCGCCCCAGGCGGCCGAGCTCGCGGTCAACCTCCTTGCGGGCCTCCTCGGGAAGGTCGAGGGCCTCGAGGGTCTGGCGGAGCTCGTCCGCCTCTTCTCCGTCGTCCGCCTCGCCCAGTTCCTGGCGGATGGCCTTGAGCTGTTCGCGCAGCACCATCTCGCGCTGCCGGTCCCCGAGCTCCTGCTGGACGCGCGACTTGATGTCTTCCTGGGCTTCGAGGACGCCGATCTGCCGTTGCACGTGGACCAGCACCCGGCGCAGACGCTCTTCGACGGACAGCGTTTCCAGCAACGCCTGCAGCTCGCTCGAATCGACGGCGAGATGGCTGGCCACCAGATCGGCCAGACGACCCGGGTCTTCGATTCCCTTGAGAAAGTGCATCACCACTTCCTGTGGAAAGCCGGCCTTGTCCCCCAGCTCGGCGGCGCGCTCGTGCAGCTCGCGGACCAACCCGACAAACGCCGAATCCTTGGGATCGGTCGGCGCCATCTCCTCCGCCTCGCGGACCACCGCTTCGAGACGATCGTCCCGATGACTGATCCGCAACGCAATGCCGCGCCGAACGCCCTCGATCAAGAGCTGAACCACCCCGAGCCCTTGCTGGATTTGGCCAATTCGGGCGATCGTGCCGATGGTGTAGAGCGACTCCGGGATCGCCTCTTCGATGTTCTCGCGCTGCGCCACCGCGAACACCAGGCGCTCGTCGGTTTCCGCGGCCGCCTGGATGGCACGCAGCGTCGCCGGGCGCCCGGCCCGGATGGGAACCGGAACGCCGGGGAAAAGCACTGTCTCGCGAAGCGGCAGCACCGGAAGGGTCAAAATCTCGGACATCGACTGGCTCCTGGGGAGTTTGCGCGGACGCGGCCCGCGCCGCGGTTTCAAATAACCATAACCACCCGAGTCAGCGAAAATTCCCCGCGCCTTGCGGGGCGAGCGGCGGCCCTGGCCAAAAACTCTAGGTCAATGCACCCAGGGATCGTCTGACTTGTCCGATCCGCGGGCTGTTCCGTCATCGACCGTGGGGGCATCGGCCCCTTCGCCGCGCACCACCCGCAGCCCTCTCTTTTGCTTGGCACGCGCCAGCCGCGCGCGAAACCATTTCTCCTGGATCCGCAACCACAGCTCGCGCAGCTTGGAGCGCACCGGACCCGGTGAGAGGAACAGATAGGTCGTACCGACCGCCACACAGATTCCGACGAACCCGGCCAGGTCGTGGGTGGCCAGAAAGCCGAGAAAGGCGAAAACCAGTTCCAGCAGCAAGAACCAGCGCGCCTGGATGGGCAGAACAAAGAAAAGCAGGATCGTCGCCTGCCCATAGAGTGTGGCGAAGGCCGCGACCAGGATCGACAGCAGCATTCGCTGGCCTTGCATCAGCCCAAAAGCCGACTCCGATCCGCCGCCGGCGGCCCGGTAGACCAGCTCCGCGCCGACGGCTGCCACGGCCGCGATCCCCGCAACCCAGACCAGCAGCTTCCAGAAGTTGCGACGACCCAGCCGATAGTAGATCTCGCGGCCAAACAGGAACAGGATGAGGAGCTCGAGGACAAACCAGATGCCGGGACGCCCGGTTCCGATGAAGGGATAGGTAAGGAGCTGCCAGAGAAACCCGTTGCGCCAGACCGCGTCGGTCAACCGCAGCAGGGCCGGAACCACCGCGGTCGCGGAGAAGAACTGGAGCGAGAAAGTCGCAAAAACCGTCCCGAGGAGCCACCACAGATCGCGTGGCACGGGGCCGCTGAGCCCGAAACCACCCCTGCCTGCCGGACCGCCGCCGCCAAACTGACGCGAATAACTCATCGCGCAAAGGATGTTAGCGCGCCAACGCCTCGCGCACCCGCGCCAGGCCCGCCACCGCATCCGGCCCGAGATCCAGCCGCAAGACGCGCCGCCCGCGCTCGGCCAGCGCGGCCGCGTCCCCGTCGGCTTGCGCCGAGATCAAGCGCGAGAACGAAAAACCCGCTCCCGGGATCTCCAGATCCTCGGATGGACGATCGGTCAACTGGAGAAAGACCGCCCGGCTGGGACCGCCCTTGTGAAGCTGACCGGTGGAGTGCAAAAAGCGCGGGCCAAATGCGGCGGCCACCGCCAAGCCCGTGTGATCGCGCAAGCCTCCTTGAAGAAGCCGCAGCTCCCTCGCCACATTCTCGTCGGGATCCAAAAATGCCTGCAGAAAGATCGTATCGCCGGCCCCGGGCCGTTCGAGCCACGAGCGTAACTCTTTGTCGAGTGCCGAGGCATCGATACCCACGACTTCCTCACTCGACCGCGAGCCCCGGCCCTCCATGGCCCGCCGCGCGTGGTGTTTGGCGAGCTCCACGTCGGGTTGATCAAACGGGTAGACGCCGAGATCCGCAGCCGCCAGCGCCACCGCAAGCTGCCAGTCAAACATCTCGGCCGCCACCTCTTGGGGCTCCGTGAATCGACGCTCGACAACCGGATGGCCACCGCGCCGGGCCGCTTCGAGAAACTCCGACAGCAGAGGGTCGCCGCGATCCGGACCGAGCGCGACAAAAACCCGGTCGTCGCCGTAGGCCGCGATCGCGCCGAGCGGTTCGCGGGTGATCGGCACGACACCGACGCCGGACTTACCGAGGCTTTCGGCCACCAACTGCTCCAGCCAATCGGAAAGCGACTCCCATCCCGGGGCCGCCACAAATGTGAGCTTGTCGCGGCCGCACCGGGCGCCCTCGGCGAGAAGCGCCCCCAGAACCGGGGCCGGTGCTTCGTATTCTTCGCGGGCAAACCGCGCCGCGGGGCGAGCGGCCGCTCCCAGCAGCATGGCGGGCTCGATCCCGATCAGCGCCGCCGGCAGGAGCCCAAAGACCGACAGAGCGCTAAAACGTCCGCCGATGTCCGGCGGGGAGCGGAACACCCGGAGAAAGCCGTCTTGACGGGCAAGCTCCTCCAAGGGGGATCCCGGATCGGTGATGGCCACAAACCGGCCACCTTTCCCCAACTCCCGGCGGAAAAAGCGCAGAAGAGACAGCGTCTCGATCGTCGATCCGGACTTGCTGGAGACGACGACCAGAGACTCGCCGAGACTCGCATCTTTCGTGGCCCGCGCCACCGAGTCCGGGTGCGTGCTGTCGACAACCACCAGCCGCGGCCATCCGGCGCGGCCACCCAACAGAGACTGGAACACCTCGGGGCCGAGGCTCGAGCCCCCCATCCCGAGAAGCAAGATCCGCTCGATGCCCGCCGACCGGATCTCTTTCGCAAAAGCACTCCAGGGACGGGTTTGTTCGGGCGGCTGTGCCGGCAGCTTCAGCCAGCCGAGACGGTCGGGCTCTTGAGACCGTGGCCAGAGGTCGCGATCGCCGCGCCGTAGTCTGGCCAGACGGCCGGTCGAGCGCCAGTCCGCTACCCGTTCTTCAACCGCCGCCGCCAGGCCGGCGAGGCAAAACCCTTCGGGCAGCTGGCTCACCCGCCCGCGGCGGCCACGGCTTCTAGCGACTTTCTCTTCTCGTCCAGAGTCGCCAGAAGAGTGTCGAACGGGGCGGCGAATTTGGCCAGGCCGTCCCGCTGGAGCTCTTCGGTAGCGGCCGCCAGATCGATGCCGAGCGCTCCGAGGCCGTCCAGCGTCGCGCCGGCCTCGTCGAGCCCGGCGGTAAGCGTGTCCGCGACCTCACCGTGATCGCGAAAGGCATCGAGCGTCGCGGGAGGCAGGGTGTTGACGGTTTGCGGACCGATCAGCTCTTCGACATAGAGAACGTCTCGATAGGCCGGGTTTTTGGTCGAGGTGCTCGCCCACAGGACACGCTGCGGCCGCGCGCCGCGGGCGCGAAGTGTCGCAAACGGCTCGCCCTCGAAGATCTCGCGATAGCGATCGTAAGTCAGCTTGGAGTTAGCGATCGCGACGCGGCCCCGCAATGCCAGCGCTTCGGGGGAGCCGATCTCCTCGAGACGCCGGTCGATCAGGGTGTCGACGCGGCTGACAAAGAACGACGCCACCGACGCCGCCTTATCCGGGTGACGGCTGCGCTCGATGCCACGCAGATAGGCATTCGCCACGTCCTCATAGTGCTGCAACGAGAACATCAGGGTGATGTTGACGTGGATCCCGTCCGCCAGCAGCTCCTCGATCGCCGGAATTCCCTCCGACGTCGCCGGGACCTTGATCATCAGATTGGGCCGGTCGACCTGTCGCCAGAACCGGCGGGCCTCGTCGATCGTGCCACCGGTGTCTTGCGCCAGATGCGGCGACACCTCCAGGCTGACAAAGCCGTCCGCCCCCTGGGTGCTTTCGAAAACCGGCAGCAGCACGTCGGTCGCCTTCCTGATGTCCGCGATCGCCAGCCTCTCGTAGAGATCGATCGTCGCCAGCTCGGGCTCGGCGGTCAACAGCTTCCCGATCTCGCCATCGTACAAATCGCTCTCGCCGATCGCCTTTTTGAAGATCGCTGGGTTGCTGGTGACACCGGACACGCCGTCTTCGCGCACCATGGCCTCGAGCCCGCCGCCGTCGAGCATGTCCCGGCGAATGTAGTCCAGCCAGACCGCCTGGCCTCTTTCCGTCAAAGCTTGTAGGCGATTCATCGAGCCTCCAGGATGATCACGGACGGGCGAATGCTACCACCGGTGAGCCGGGCGGCTTGCGGGCGGCGACCGAGCTCAGAGCGGGAGCCGCCGCAACCGCAGAGCGTTGGCGATGACCGAGACCGAGCTCAAGCTCATCGCCGCGCTGGCCAGCATCGGCGACAGCATCCAGCCAAAGAACGGATACAGCAGGCCGGCCGCCACCGGCACCGAGATCGCGTTGTAGACAAAGGCGAGAAACAGGTTCTGGCGAATGTTCCGCATGGTCGCGCGGCTCAGGTCGATCGCGCGCACGAGGCCTTGGAGATCTCCCCGAACCAAGGTGACACCCGCGCTTTCGATCGCCACATCGGTTCCGTCGCCCATGGCGATGCCCACATCGGCCTGGGCCAGGGCCGGCGCGTCGTTGACCCCGTCCCCGGCCATCGCCACCCGGCGGCCTTCGGCTTGCAGCCGGCGCACCACGTCCAACTTGTCGCCCGGCAGGAGCTCGGCATGGACTTGCCGAATCTCCAGCTCGGACGCGACCGCCCGGGCCGTCGTCGGGCTGTCACCGGTGAGCATGACGACCTCGAGACCCGAGCGCCGCAGGTGCCGGACCGCGGATTTCGCCGCCCCCTTGATGGGGTCTCCGATCTCAAAATGCCCCACCACCTCCCCTTCGAGGGCCAGGTGAACCACCGTGCCGCCATCTTCTTCCAAGGCCTCGGCCGCCGCCCGGCTGCGGTCGACGTCGGCACCGAGCCCCTCCACAAAACGGCGGCTGCCGAGCGCCAACCGTTTGCCTTCGACGACGCCGACGACACCCAGCCCGGGGTGGGCCTCGAACTCCTCGACGGAGGGGATCTCCACACCGCGTCGGCGAGCGGCGCTGACGACCGCTCGCGCCAGCGGGTGCTCGCTGGCGCTTTCGAGTGCCGCCGCCAACCGCAAGACCTCGGCCCGGTCAAAACCGCGTGCCGCTCGCAGCCGGCGGACCTCGGGCTTGCCCTCCGTCAGCGTACCGGTCTTGTCGACGGCCAACGTATCCACTCCGCCCAGGGTCTCCAACGCCTCGGCGTCTCGCATCAGAATCCCGTGGGCTGCGCCCTTGCCGGTTCCGACCATGATCGACATCGGAGTCGCCAGCCCCAGCGCGCAGGGGCAGGCGATGATCAAGACCGCCACCGCGTTGACCAGCGCGATCGCCAGCCGCGGCTGCGGTCCGAACACCAGCCAGACCACAAAGGTCACCACGGATACCGCGATCACCGCCGGAACAAAATAGCCGGCCACCGCGTCTGCGAGCTTTTGGATCGGTGCGCGCGAGCGCTGCGCGGCCGCCACCATCTCGACGATCCGCGCCAGCAGCGTGTCGCGGCCCACCCGCTCGGCCTCGAGGATCAGACTCCCCGCCTGGTTGACCGTGCCGGCCGTCACAGTCGCGCCGGGCCTCTTTTCGACCGGGACCGGCTCTCCGGTCACCATGGACTCGTCGACATAGCTCGAGCCGTCGGTGACGACACCGTCCACCGGGACCTTCTCACCGGGTCGCACTCGCAGCCGATCCCCCACCCGCACCTGGTCGAGCGGTACCTCCTCGTCACCGCCGTCGATGATCCTCACCGCGGAGGGCGGCGCCAGGCGCAGCAACTGCCGCAGCGCGCTCGAGGTGCGGCCCCGAGCTACCAGCTCCAGAACCTGCCCCAAGAGGACCAGGGTCGTGATCACCGCCGCGGCCTCAAAATACACCGGCACGGTGCCACCGTGGCGAAGCGCCTCCGGGAAGAGCTCCGGGGCAAAAAACGCCACCAGGCTGTACAGATAGGCTGCAGCGGTTCCCAGACCGATGAGGGTGAACATGTTGAGACGGCGGGCGAGCACCGAGCTCCAGGCGCGGCGGAAAAACGGCGCGGCCCCCCAGAGCACCACCGGCGTCGACAGGAGAAACTGCAACCAGATCGACAGCCGGCTCGGAAGCGCGCCGATCCAGCGATCCACCATCGGCAGGTGCTCACCCATCGCCAGCACCAGGACGGGCAACGAGAGGACGGCGCAGACGACGAACCGATGCTTCATGTCCGCGAGCTCGGGGTTCTCAACCTCCTCCGCCGAGACCCGGACCGGTTCGAGCGCCATGCCGCACTCCGGGCACGTCCCCGGCCCGATCTGTTCGACTTCCGGGTGCATCGGACAGGTGTAGAGGGCGTCCGGGTCTTCGTCGTCAACGGCTTCACGCCCGGCGTCCAGGTATCGCGCCGGGTCGGCTCGGAACTTCTCGGCGCAGCCGATGCTGCAGAAGAAATACGCCCGGCCGGAGTGCTCGACTTCGGCGGCCGCGGTGGCCGGGTCCACCGTCATGCCGCAAACCGGATCGAGAACCGAGCCGATCTCGCGGCTTTGAATGGGTGTCGCGTCGCTCACTCGCACAGGTCCCGCACTACCGCCCTGGTCACGCTACAACAACACCGCGACGATTTGTATTCGTGGCCAACGGACCCGGCGACAAAGGCCTCGACGCACACTGAGAGGCACCTGGAGCGCCGAGCGTTGCCGCCCGCCGGGACACCGGTATAGGATCTCCCCAGGAAACCGAACCAAACTGACGGGGCGATCCGGGTGCTTCACCCGGAAACGACACCTCTCCTGGGGGGTCCATACGGTGAATCAACTGGCCGATGAAACTTCCGATCCTTGGAAAGTCCGTCTCCTCGTGGCTTCGCTCGGCCTGGCGCTTGCCGTGAGCTCGTGCATTCCGCTGACGCAGTACCACGACCAAGCAACGGTTTGCCGGCCCGAGACCGGCGAGAACTGCGACGCGGCCTATTTCGAATCGCACCAGGAGTACTTGCTCGGTTTTGTGGAGTTTGACGACCTCGGCTGGGCCTGGGATCGAACCCAGATGGACCGGATCGTCACCGAGATCGGGCGAGAAGGCGAGGAGCGCGATCTACTGATCGTGGTGTTTGCCCATGGCTGGAAACACAACGCCGAGACCTGCGACACCAACGTCACTTGCTTCCGCGAGACCCTCCGGCGGCTGCACTACACCGAAGCGGCACTCCATGAGCAAGATCCGAAAAAGGCCCGTCGGATCGTCGGCATTTACCTCGGGTGGCGCGGCCGGTCGGCGCGCGGCAAGGTGCTGGCCCAGACCACCTTCTACGGCCGCAAGACCACCGCCCATCGGGTCGGATCGAGCGCGGTCACCGAGCTCCTGGTCAAGCTCAAGGAAGCTCGTGAAGCGATCCGAGACCGGCGGCCGAACTCCCGGACTCGCTTGGTCGTCGTGGGGCACAGCTTTGGCGGCGCGCTGATCTTCTCCGCCACCTCGCAGCTCCTGATGGAGCGCCTGGCCGTAGCCGAGGCTCGGGGCGGACCGGTCGAGGGAGTCGGCGACCTGGTGGTCCTGGTCAACCCGGCCTTCGAGGCGGCCCGGTATCAGCCGCTGCACGCCGCGGTGACGGCACCCGGGCGGACCTTTACCAGCGAGCAAACCCCGGCTTTTGCGATCTTCACGTCGGTCGGCGATCAAGCCACCGGGAAGCTCTTCCCCCTGGGACGCTTTTTTTCGGCCAAGAAAGACGACTACCGCGACGACGCCGACCGCGGTTTGCAAAAACGCTCCAATCGTGTCGCAGTGGGCCACTTCAAGGAATTCCGAACCCACGTTCTTCAATCCAAAGACCCCCACCGTGAGACCGAAAAAATCAACGACCAGACGGCGGATTGCGGCTGTCCCTTTCTGGACCCCGGTTTTGTCATGACATCCGCGATGGCTCGGACAACACGGGATGAGCTGGCCAGGCTGTACCGGCAGCGAACGGACACCGGGGGCCGCGAGCTCGAATTTGACGGCACGTTCCTGCGCTACGAGCCGTTCGCGGACGGTCCGCAAAGCCCACCATTCAGCCCGCTGATGGTCGTCGAGGTCGGCGACGACATCGTCACCGGGCACAACGACATCTACCGGGAGGCTTTTGTCGATTTTCTGCGCTACTTCATCATGCTCTCGGCCGACGCCGCCGGCACGGGAGCCGACGCGGGCTGAGCTGAGCCCGAACCGGGGCGCCTCGACCGCACCGCGAAGGAAAAACAGCGCTCCGGCGCTATGCTAGCCTCCTTCCAACGGCTTCTCCGGCCGTCCCAATCCCATTTATCCACCGAAGGAGAGCTATCCCGTATGAACGCGCCGATTCGAGAGTCCCGCCGTTTTGCCGTCGCCGTCGTCGCCAGTACCCTCGGCGTTTTTCTGACTGTGTCCGCCCTAGACGCGGGCGGCTTCAAGTACCCCAAGACCAAGCGCATTGAGCACTACGACGAGTATCACGGCCAGAAGGTGCACGACCCTTACCGCTGGCTCGAGGACGACGTGCGCGAATCCAAAGAGGTCGAACAATGGGTCGAGGCGCAGAACAAGATCACCTTCAAGTACCTGGCGTCGATTCCGGAGCGCAATGCGATTCGCGACCGTCTGACCGAGCTTTGGGACTACGAAAAACTGTCGACCCCGTTTAAACGCGGTGGGCGTTATTTCTTCACCAAGAACGACGGCTTACAAAATCAATCGGTCCTCTATACCGCCAACAGTCTCGACGAAGAGCCGCGCGTCTTGATCGACCCCAACACCTGGTCCGAGGACGGCACGGTCGCCCTCGCCGGCGCCGTGGTGAGCGAGGACGGACGCTACATCGCCTACGGTGTCGCCGACGGCGGCTCGGACTGGCGGACCTGGAGGGTGATCGACATCGACAGTGGAAAAGTCCTCGACGACGAGCTGCGCTGGGTCAAGTTCTCAGGAGCCACCTGGACCGCCGACAGCAAGGGTTTTTTCTACGGCCGCTACGAGCCGCCCGCCGAAGGCAGCGAGTTCCAGAGCCTCAACACCAATATGAGGCTCTATTACCACCGCGTCGGAACCCCGCAGGAGCAGGACGTGCTGGTCTACGAGCGGCCCGACCACCCCGAGTGGGGGTTTGCCACCGCCGTCACCGAGGACGGTCGCTATCTGGTGATCACCGTCTGGAAAGGCACCGACGACAGGTACCGGATTTTGTACCGGGATCTCACCGAGCTCTACGCTATGCCGATCGATCTGATCGACACGTTTGACAACGAGTACTCCTTTGTCGGCTCGAAGGGCCCGGTTTTCTACTTTCAGACCGACTTAGAAGCGCCTCGGCGCCGCGTGATCGCCATCGATACCCGCAAACCGGCGCGCGAACACTGGCGCGAGGTGATCCCCCAGAACGAGGACACCCTCGTCACCACCAACCTCGTAGGCAATGTCTTCACGCTGCGCTACCTGCAGGACGCCAAGACCGCGGTGCGCATCGTCTCCGAGTCGGGTGAGCCGATCCGCGAGGTCGAGTTTCCCGGCATCGGCTCCGCTTTCGGGTTTGGTGGCTCGCGCGAGGACACCGAGACCTTCTACTCGTTCTCGAGCTTCGCCACTCCCCCCTCGATCTACCGCTACGACCTCATTACCGGCAAGAGCCGACTGCTCGACCGCGCCGGGGTCGACATGAACCCCGACGACTATGAGGTCAAGCAGGTGTTCTACACCAGCAAAGACGGCACCCGGGTGCCGATGTTCATCACCCACCGCAAGGGCATCGAGCTGAACGGCAACAACCCCACGCTTCTCTACGGTTATGGTGGATTCGACATCCCCCTCTCTCCCGGTTTTTCGATTACTCGTCTGGCCTGGGTGGAGATGGGCGGTGTCTACGCACAAGCTAATCTAAGAGGCGGTGGCGAGTATGGCGCCGAGTGGCACGAGGCCGGCACCAAGCTGCAAAAACAAAACGTCTTCGACGACTTCATCGCCGCCGGCGAATGGCTGATCGAAAACCGCTACACCCGCAAGGAGCGGCTCGGGATCCAGGGCGGCTCGAACGGTGGCTTGCTGGTCGGAGCGGCGGTAACCCAGCGGCCGGATCTGTTCGGCGCGGCGCTGCCGGCGGTCGGCGTGATGGACATGTTGCGGTTCCACAAGTTCACTGCCGGCCGGTTCTGGGTCGACGACTACGGTTCCGCCGAGGACCCGCAGGAGTTCGAGGCGCTCTACGCCTACTCGCCCTACCACAACCTCAAGGAGGGAACCGACTATCCGCCCACGCTGGTCACCACCGCCGACACCGACGATCGCGTGGTCCCGGGACACAGCTTCAAGTTCGCCTCGGCGCTGCAGTGGGCGCATTCGGGGGACGACCCGGTCTTGATCCGGATCGAGACCCGCGCCGGGCACGGAGCGGGAAAGCCGACCAGCAAGCGGATCGAGCTGGCCGCCGACGAGTGGGCGTTTCTGGCGACCCACTTGGGGCTGAGCCTGCCGCCCAAAGCGGCCGGGATGCCTCCCAAAGGAGCCGAGTAAACCGGCGCCAGTCGCTGAGACGGCCTAATTCACGCGGCCTAATTTGGGGCGACCGGCTCGGTGGTCTCGGCCGCGGTCGACGCGGCCGCGGCCGCGGACTCCTCCACCGGCGCCAGCCAGTGGCGATAGCGGTCTTCCTGGCCGCGGATGACGCGAAAGAAGAGGTCCTGTAGCCGCCGCGTGACCGGACCCGGCCGGCCTTTGCCGATCTGCCGGTCGTCCACCTCGCGCACCGGCGTGACCTCGGCCGCAGTGCCGGTCAAAAAGACTTCGTCGGCCAGATAGAGCTCGTCACGCGCAAAATACTGCTCCCGCACCTCGAGCCCCTCTGCCCGAGCGAGGTTCAGAATCGTGTCGCGGGTAATCCCCGCCAGCACACTGGTGAGCGGCGGGGTCTCGAGCCGGCCCTCACGCACGATAAAGAGGTTCTCCCCGCTGCCCTCGGTGACATTGCCCTGCGCATCCAGGAGGATCGCCTCGTCGTAGCCCAGACCGATGGCCTCCCGCTTGGCCAGAATCGAATTCAGGTAGTTTCCGGTGGCCTTGGCCTTGAGGAGCGCGGCGTTGGGGGAATGCCGGCTAAAGCTCGACACCTTGCACCGGATCCCGTTGCGCAAGCCTTCCTCTCCCAAGTAGGCGCCCCAGGGCCAGCACAAGATCGCGGTGTGGACCGGGTTTCCCGAGGGATAGACCCCCATCGGACCCGCGCCCAGAAAGATCAGATGCCGAAGGTAGCCGCTCTCGAGGCCGCTGCGGCGCACCAATTCGAGGCTCGCCTCGGTCAGCTCTCGCCGATCGTAGAGCAGGTCGAGCTCGACGATCTTGGCCGAGCCCTCCAGGCGCTTGAGATGGTCTTCGAGCCGAAAAACCGCTCGTCCGCCGTCCGCCTGCTGATAGAAGCGGGTCCCCTCGAAGATCCCCAGACCGTAGTGCAGACTGTGGGCCTTGATGTGAACCTTGGCCTCTTTTTCGGCAATCAACTTGCCGTCGAACCAGGCGCATCCGACGTTGTCGACCATCTTGCCTCCTAACCGTGTGTTTGTGAGCTTCAGTGCTAGCCGGATCCATAGTGTACTCGATGTTCCGCCGCCGGTCGGGCGCCGTAATCTTGTGGCGCTCGGGTCCCGGCGGTAAGCTCTTGCCGATCGAAACGATCGAGGAGGAACCTCTGTCACAACAAATACGTACCGCAAGACGCCTGGGGTTTTCTCGCCGGCTGCAAGGCAAACACACTCTGCTCGCGGCGTTGGTCGCGGCTCTTTTTGTACCGCCGGCTTCGGCCCAGGACTGGATCGGCATTGCGGGTTTTGGCGTCGAGGTCAAGACCGGCAAGGGACGAGCTCTCCAGGGCGCCACGGTCAGCGTTCTCTACCAGGGAGTGTTTGACGAGGAGCCGACCGGCGGGCCGGTGCCCCGGGCGACCGGGGCCAAGGGACAGGTTTCCTTTTCCAACCTGGCACTCGGGGCCTGGAGCTTGCGGGTGGAGCACCCCGACCATCTCTCCTACGTGGCGACCGTGCTGTTGTCGCGAAAGGACAAACCGAAGATCACAGCCTCGTTTCTGGAGGCCAGTGGCCGCGGCCGAAATCCCATTCGCGTCAAGGTCACCAAGGCGTCCGGGCGGGATCTGGGAACACCGTTGCGGGTGGCCGAAAAGCCGGCGCCAAAGCCTTCTCGGCCACCGGAGATCGCCCGGGCTCAGCCGAGCGAGCCACCAAAGGCGCCCGATCCGGCGCCCCCAACACCCCCGGCACCCGAAGTCGAACCGGCTCCGGAGCCGACTCCGGCGGAGATTCCAAAGGACAGCCTTCCCGCGAAGCCAGCCCCTCCGGAGGCGCCAACGCCTGAGCCGTCCGTCGCCCGCGAACCAGAGCCCGCCCCCCCGGTGCCGGAGCCGTCCTCCCCACCGGTCGAGCCGACGCCCGAGCCCGACTCTGAGAGCGACACGCAGCCGGTACCCGAGCCGATTGAAACACCGGCGCCTGAAGCACCGCCGGTCGTCGAGGCCCAACCGGAGCCCACGGTGTTGCCGGCGCCCGAGCCCGAGCCGGTGGCTCCGACGCCAACGACCGAGCCCGCCCCCCCAGCCGAGCCAATCGCCGTGCCCGACCCGGAGCCGACCATAGAAGCCGTGGAAGCCGCTGCACCGGCAACGCCGCCGGCCGAGGTCCCCGAACCAACCGACACTCTGCCCGACATTCCAGACGTTGCTCCACAGGCTCCGCCACCGCCGGTGGTCGAGCCGCCGGTGATGGAGCCGACAATCGAGACAACTCCGCCGCCCGCGACGCCACCGACGCCACCTGTCGAGCCCGCACCGGCTCCCGGGGTGGAAACCGCGGCGCCGGCTGCTCCGTCAGCAGCCCCGCCCAGCACTTCCCCGGAACCCGAGTCTGAACCGGAGCCCGAGCCCGAGCCGGCTGCAATGCCGCTTCCCGACGTCCCAGAGGGTGCGGTGCGCTCGTACCGGGAACGGAGCTGTGTCGAGTGCAAGCCGGGCGAATGGAGCGCCGCCTCGGCGGCCCTGGCGGCGGCAGCGGGCAACGGATGCCCGGCGGACGCCCTCGGGCGCGCCGAGGCCTCGGTGGAGACTCTGGCGCGCCGGTTGGGCTCGGCGCTCCAGGACTACGCCGGCCCGCTTCTGATGGACCACCAGGATCCGGTGCTCGAGCGATTGACCACCGAAGACCGGGTCGACCTCGAGCGATCCATTGGTGTCTTCCTCGGTCCGGAGTCCTCCTGCAGGCTCTTGATCGTGGCGATGCCGGGCCGTGCCCGCATCTCGGGCTTTCGCTACGAGGCGTTGGAAGACGGCAGCGGCGCCGACTGCCCCGGCGATCAGCCGTGCCCAATCGGCGACGCGCGCTGGCTGGCCAACCCGGGCATCGAGCGATCCGCCGGCGCCACTCTCGCTTGGGCCCTGTTCGAGAACACTTCGGCGGATGCGGAGCGGCTGGGAAGAATGACCGGCTACTTCTCACCGGCGGGCGGCTGGCGGCCGGGAAGCTAGCGTCGGGCGCACCCAAACGCCCCGCGGAGCCACGGTCGAGGGCATCCGGTTATTGTCCGGCACGGACCGGCCAGAAAAAAGCTGTCGGTCTTGAGAACGTCCCAGGCACGGTGAGCCAAAGAGCTCAACGGTCGGTTGTTGCCTGGTTCATCGAGGAGCCCGAGCGTAAAATACGCTCAACTTGTTCCAACCGGAGCCGACAGAGGCTCCGCGTCTGTACCCCCCAATGCATCCTCCCGCGGCGCCGCCGTCAGACCAGCTCGAAGCGCTGGTGCGTCAGTATTCGAGGCTCGTACACTCGGTCGTTCGAAAGATCGGCGGTCCCGCGGCCGTACAGTTGGGAGACGATGTCGAACAGCTAGTATTCCTTGAAATTTGGAAGCAGATCGAACGTGAGCAAGAGATCGAACATCCCACCTCTTATATCTACAGAGCGGCCGTAAGAGAGACCGTGCGGGCGCTCAAGCGCGAAAGACGCCATCAACGGCTTGCGGCGAGGGTTGCTAGGGACCATACCGACGAGTCCGGCACAGACTACGCTGCAGCGGGCGCGGTGGGCGCAAGCTCGATGAACAGTCCGGATCAGGTGCTCCAGTCCCGAGACGTTGGCACCCAGATCGAAAAAGTGCTTGACACCCTTTTGCCCAGGCGGCAAAAAGCCGTGCGTGCTCATCTTGCCGGTTTCGACGTGCGGGAGATCATGCAGCTCCAAGGCTGGTCCTACCATCGGGCGCGAAACCTCATCGCGCGCGGTATGGCCGACTTACGCAAAGGGCTCAAAGAAAGGGGCATCCATGAATGAAGTGCCTCGCATTCGCGAGCTCTATGCCGAGCAATGGCGTGGCCCCGAGCCCCCATCGCCTCACCTCGAAGAAGAAACCTGGGAGCGCTTAGCGTGCGACGAGCTGAGTCCTGCCGAGCATCAAGTAGCCCTGGACCACATCACAGCGTGCCCCGAATGTGCTTCCACATTCCGCGGGCTGGCCATGCTTAGCCGAGAGGCGCACGAATTCGACAAGAGCGCGCTGGGGATGAGAGCAGGGACTGAATCTCAGAACGTGGGGTTTCGCCGCTCAAGGTCCCACCGACCGAGCCGCCTTTTTCTAGGGTCCCTTCTGGCAACGGCGGCAGCGTTGTTGATTTTTATCGCCCTACCGGTAAACCGCCCGAAGGAAAACAACGAGCCGGACCGCATAACCGACGCGCTTCGAGCACGTCCCGAATCACAACCGATACCGGCAGCCCCGGTGGGGCCGGTATCTGAGCCACCGGTCGCCTTCTCCTGGGAGGGGGTTCCAGGCGCCAGCCGCTATCGGGTCGAGCTTTTTTCGGCCGAGGCCGAGCCCCTGTGGCAAAGCGGCCTCGTGGAGACGACCTCTCTCGATTTCCCCGCTGATCTCGCGCTCGAACCGGGCCGCTACTACTGGCAGGTCCGGGCTTTCCCGTCGGAAGGAACGAACCCGGCTGTCTCCGAACTCGTCGCGTTCGATCTCGAGGCGAGACAGATCGCCCACTGAAACGTGGACAAGTGATTCTGCGCGCTGATCGGTCCCCAGGGTTCCGTAGGTCGGTCGCACTCTTCCTGCTTTTCGCCGCCGGCTGTCACCGCGCGCCCGAAACAGGGGTTGTGGCGCAAGTGGTCGAGCCATGGGGTGCTGGCGCCCGGGCGGGGCTCGAAGCCGGGGACGTGATTGGGAGCTGGTCCCGGGAGGCAGAAGGAGACGATGTGGGAGGGCGGATCGACTCGCCGTTCCGTTTTTTTCTGGCCGAGATCGAGGAGGCGCCGCTAGGGCCGGTGGTCCTGACCGTTCACCGTGGTAGGCGGCGGCTCGAGATCACGGTGGACGGAGGTGGGTGGGAGGTAGAGGTCTTTCCCATCCTGCCACGGTCAGAGGCCGCTCGCGCGGAGGAGGCCCGAGCTCTCGAAGGCAAGGGTGAGGCCGCGACGGCAAGCCAGATCTGGGCCGAGCTGGCGAAGGCGGCACGCGGCTCGCAGCGGCCCGAGGGCGCATCCTGGTACCTGACTCGGCTAGGCGCCGCTTCAATTGCCGCCGGAGACCTCGACGGATCGGCAGCCGCCTTTCAAGGCGCTCGCGCTCGGATCAGCGACGCCTCTTTGGAAACCGTGGTTTTCGACCTCGAGGGTTTGGCCCTTGAAGACAACGGGCGTTACCGGGAATCTCAGCAAGCGTGCCGGATTTCTCTGAGGCGGCGAGACGCCACGCCGGATTCCGCCGAGCTCGCCTGGAGCTTGTTTCGGGCCGGACGGGCAAGCTATTACAATCGAGATATCCAAGGGGTGAAGCTCGCTGAGCGCTCCAGCGCAATCTACCGATCGCTTCCGTCGGCTCGCTTCGAACTCGGTCGCGCGAAGTCACTGCTCGCCAACTTCGCCTACGCTACGGGCAAGCTGGATCGCGCCGAGGCCTTCTACCGCGAGGCGCTCGAGCTCTTTCAGTCGATCGCGCCTCACGGCAGGCAGACCGCGACCGTTCTGACCAACCTCGGGTTGGTCGCCCACGACCACGGGAGGCTGGCCGAGGCCGAGGAGCTTTACCGGCGCGGCCTCGCGATCGAAGAGAAGCTCGAGCCCGGAGGCTTCGACACCGCGCACGCGCTCAACAACCTGGGGATTGTCGCCAAAAACAAGGGCGATCTCGAAGCCGCCAGAATCTACTACGAGAAGGCGCTTCGACTCTTCGCGGAACGGCGGCCGGGAGGAACCGAGGAGGCTGGGCTGGTCAACAATCTAGGCAACCTTGCCCTGCGGCAGGGGGCGCTCGAAGCTGCAGAGCGATATCACCGGCGAGCGTTGGAGCTTCGGGAACAACGCCTGCCGAACGGGCTCGACGCGGCTTCGAGCCTGCATAACCTCGGCAGCACGCTCCGCCGAGACGGGCGGCTGGAGCAGGCATCTTCCTTTTTTGAAAGAGCTCTCAAGATCAAGCAGGAGCTTCTCCCCGATTCCCACCTCCTCTCCAACACGCTGTACGAGCTTGGCGAGGTGGCGAGAGGCAGAGAGGAGTTGCTTGAAGCTGCGTCTCTCCACGAGCAAGCCCTGGCGATCCGTCGGCGCGTCGCCCCTCAGAGCACGTGGACCGCCGAGAGCCTCTTCGCCCTTGGGAGCGTTGCCGTCGAAGGCGGACGGCGCGACCAGGCCGAGAGCTACTGGCGGCAAGCGCTCGGCATTCTCGCGCGGCAAAGGGGCCGGTTGCGCCTGGAGCCGGAAGGGTCCTCGCGGTTTCTGGCCCCCTTCCATGCCGACCTCCACCGGCTTGCGGTTCTTCTGGTCGAGACCGGCCGCCAGAGAGAGGCGCTCGATCTTCTCGAGAGCTCGAGAGCCCGAGCCCTGCGGATAATGATGCGGCTGCGAGGAGATGTCGCATCGGAGCAGCTCCCGCCCGAGCTCGCCGCGGAACGCTACCGGCTCGAGTCGAGCTTGGATCGGACGGAATCTCGTCTGGCGCGCCTCAGTGCTACTGAGGATGCCGAGCGAATTGCTGCTCTCCAGGAGCGGATTCGCGAACTGAAACTCGACCTCGACGGCCTGCGAGATCGCATCCAGCGAGCAGCCCCTCGACTTGCCGCTTTCAACGACCCCGAGCCTCTGGTGTTCGAACAGGTAAGCGAGGCCCTCGACCCGGGAATCCTCCTGCTGTCCTATTCGGTCGGGCCGGATTCGACGCTCCTGTTCGTTACCACTGCTGCCGATGGGCCAACGGCCCCGCTTCGGGTCTACGAGTTACCGGTAGGCGAACCCGAGCTACGGAGGCGAGTCGAAGTGTTCCGATCCTTGATCCGGCGCGGCCGGTGGACGCCCGAGATCGAAAGTGCGCTCGTTACCCAGGGGAGCAGACTCTACCGCCTGCTGTTGGCACCGGCGGCGGAGGCGATAACGCACGCGGAGCGGCTCCTCTTAGTGGCCGACGGTCCGCTGCTGACGTTACCCTTCGGCGTTCTGATACGCAGCGTCGAGCCGCTCGAGTTTCTGGCTGCCTGGAAGCCCCTCGCGTTCGTGCCCTCCGGAAGCGTGCTCGCAGAATTGGCGACGAACCGGCCGCCACCGAAATCGGAGCCTCGGCTGGCGGCTTTTGGTGAGCCGGCGACTTCGCGAGAGTCGAAGTCGGCAATGCGGCCCCTGGTATGGGCGCCTCTTCCCCACGCCGAGCGCGAAATACGGCGCATCTCCGCGCTGTTTGACGGACGTGCCCGGGTGTTCCTGGGCGCCGATGCGACCGAAGAGAACGTCAAGATGGCAGCGTCACGCGCCGACTACCTCCACTTCGCGGGCCACGCCTACGTTCGGCCGAGGTTCCCCCTCGACTCGGCCCTCGTACTTTCCCGTTCGACCGGTAGCAATACAGAGGACGAGACCGGTGTTCTCCACGCCTGGGAGATCATTTCCGAGCTGCGAACCGACGCCGATCTGGTGACGCTATCGGCGTGCGAAACGGCGCTGGGTGGAGAGCTGGCGGGCGAGGGACTGATCGGACTGGCTCGCGCCTTTCAATACGCGGGCGCTCGGTCACTGCTGGTTTCACAGTGGCCCGTCTCGGATCGGTCTACCGGCGAACTCATGGTGCGCTTCTACGGCAATCTGAAACGTGGACTGTCCAAGAGCGACGCGCTGCGGGCCGCTCAGAGCGAATTGATGGCCGCGCCGGTCGGCGCCCCGGACGATGACGAAGGTACTCCGATCGACGCCCGGCACCCCTACTTCTGGGGCGCGTTTCAGATCGTGGGCGACTGGCGGTAGACCGCTTCGAGAGACCCGATCATTGTCCGCCGCGGACCGGCCAGACCGAGAACGTGCCGTTCTTCGGGCCGCTGGTGGCACCGCTGGCGAAGAGATGCACGAGTCCCGCGATTACCGGCGTATGAGCCCAGGTGGTGGAGGTCCAATAGATGCCCGATACCTCGACGAAGCTACAGGTTCGGCCCTGGAGAGCACACACCAGTGGGTCGTCTATCCAACAACCCGTTCCTTGATTGTCGGTGATCTTCGGAGCGCAGCCCAGCGCCGTCGCATCCACGATCATCGCCTCCCACTCATCCATAGATGGCAAGCGCCATTCCCCAGGCGACGAGCCGTCGGAAAGACCACAATCGTGTCCCGCCGCCGCCGAGCCCATCGGCTTGTCGGACAGCCCGGCGACGAACTCCATCGCCGTGTACCAGTCCACCACACCGCCGGTCGGCGCGTCCCGCAGACAATTGGCCTCCTTGAGCCACACCAACCCGGTGCGGTTGTCGGTCACCGTGCCGTTGCCGCAGTCTACGTAGATGTCGCCGCTGTCGTCCGGACACGCCGGGTCAGCCGTCTGGAGCGCCGCGACTCCGTCACCCGCGCCAGCCGCCGAGGACAGCCCCGAAAACAGAACCAAGAGAAAGAACCCTGCCGCCCGCCCGATCCGCCCGTCGCTCATCCTCGTCCCTCCTTCGACCCAACGGGAGGCGCTCGACCTCCTACCGGTCATTGTCCGCCACGGACCGGCCACACGTAGTGGCTGAGGGTGGCCTTGCCGCTGACGCCACTGGCTATGCCGCTTGCGAGGCCCATGGTCCAGGCATGGGTGGGGAAATCGACGTTCGTAGTCGACGACCAGTAGTGGGACGACCCGATGCCGGCAAAGCTACAGGTCCGGCCTTGAGCAGCGCACAGCAGCGGGTTGCTAATCCAGCAGCCGGTTCCCTGGTTGTCGGTGATCGCCGGACTACAACCCAGCAGCACGGCATCTGCGACCATCGCCTCCCATTCCTCCACCGATGGCAAGCGCCACTCGCCCGGCGACGAACCGTCTGCGAGACCGCAGTCGTGCGCCGCCGCGGCTGAACCTGCAGGAACGTCTTTCAACCCCGCGGCGAACGCCATCGCCGCTTGCCAGTCCACCTCCCCCCCACCCGGCGCGTTCCTGAGGCAGTTGGCGTCCTTGAGCCACACCAGCCCGGTGCGGTTGTCGGTCACCGTGCCGTTGCCGCAATCGACATAGATGTCGCCGCTGTCGTCCGGGCACGACGGGTCGGACGTCTGCAAAGCCACCACTCCGGCTTCCGCCAGAGCCACCGGAACCAGGACCACCGACAGGGCCAATAGGAGCGCTCCGGTGGCCGGGCGAGCCCGCATTCCTTCTCTCGTCCTCATCTTTTGGACGAGCCGGGAGCTCAATGATCCGATCATTGTCCGCCGCGAACCGGCCAGAGGTAGACATCGGGGAAGGTCTTGGGAACAGCGGCGTGGGCGGCCAGGGGGAGGGTTGCGGCCCACACCCACGCCGGCTCGAAAATCCACGGTGACGACGACCAGTAGCGTTGCGATACCGCCCCGGAGAAGCTACAGGTTCCGCCTTGAAGGCCGCACACCAAGGGGTCACTTCGCCAGCAAGCCGTCCCTTGATCGTTGGTGATCGACGGATCGCAACCCAACAGCCTCCCATCCGCGATCATCGCCTCCCATTCATCCAACGATGGCAAGCGCCACTCCCCCGGCGATGAGCCGTCCGAAAGGCCGCAGTCGTACGTCTCGGCTAACGAACCGGCCGTCGTGTCTTTTAGCCCGGCGACGAACTCCAGCGCGGTGTACCAGTCCACTTCCCCCCCACCCGGCGCGTTCCTGAGGCAGTTGGCGTCCTTGAGCCACACCAGCCCGGTCCGGTTGTCGGTCACCGTGCCGTTGCCGCAGTCGACATAGATGTCGCCGCTGTCGTCCGGACACGCCGGGTCGGCGGTCTGGAGCGCCACCACCCCGTCGCCTGCCTGGGCCAGACACGGAAGCAGGACCGACAGGAGGACTCTGGTTGCCCAGCCGATTCGCGTCGCTTTGTTCATCTCCATCCTGCCTCAGACTTCTCCCAATCTTTAATAGAGGCCGATACTCGCTGCCTTGCTGTGGAACCGGTCGTTGGCAAACGGCGGCAAAAAGACCCGATCACTGTCCGCCGCGTACTGGCCAGAAGTATTCGTTGTCAGTCTTGAGCACGTCGAAGGCATGAACGTCGCCGTCCACGAGGTTCACTTGCCACGCGCCGGTCGGGTAGTTCGAGGAGGTAGTTGACGACCAGTAGGTGTACGACTCCACGCCGGAAAAACTACAAGTTCGGCCTTGAACGACGCACACTAACGGGTCGCTGATCCAGCAGCCGGTTCCTTGGTCGTCGGTGATCGTCGGGTTGCAACCCAGCAGGACCGCATCCGCGACCATCGCCTCCCACTCCTCGACCGACGGCAAGCGCCATTCCCCTGGCGACGAGCCGTCCGAAAGACCGCAATCGTCTGACCCTGCTGACGAACCCGCCGGCCTGTCGGACAGCCCGGCGACGAAATCCATCGCCGTGTGCCAGTCCACCATGCCGCCCCCTGAGGCGGCGCTCAGGCAGTTGGCGTCCTTGAGCCACACCAGCCCGGTCCGGTTATCGGTCACCGTGCCGTTGCCGCAGTCGACATAGATGTCGCCGCTGTCGTCCGGACACGCCGGGTCGGCGGTCTGGAGCGCCACCACTCCGTCGCCCGCTCGGACCACTGGAGCCAAGCCTGAGGATAAGGCTAACAGGAGAACCCCGGTGACACAGCCGATTGGCTTCCCTTTCATCTTCGTCCTTCCGGCGAGAAGCGCCAAAGAGTCAGTAGGAGACATCCCATCGCCCAACGAATCCATGCTTTTGTACTCACGCTCCTCCAAACCCCCCGCGCTGGCTCTTCGCCGCCTTGCTACCTCCGGGCGAGAGAATCAAACGGACCTCCGTCGCAAGAGACGGCCACCGAGGACGACGATGAACGTGAGGAGCGTTGCTGTGGCCCACGGCGGCCACGTCGGCACTGGAGTGGCCGGATCCTCGAAGCAGTAGATACGTCCGCGCTGATCGCAGATCGCAGAGCCCGGTGCGCTGTCCGTCCAGGACTGATTGGCAAAATCGCTGTGTCCGAGACGCACGAGCGGACCAAAGGTACCGGCGGTCCAATCGTTACAGGTTTGATTGACGGCGACCACGCCCGATCCCAGTGTCCCCGTAAAGACGGTGGCGCTGGCGCTGGCTCCGGTCTCGTCCAGGTCGACAGCGTTGCCCAAGGAGTTGTCGGTCAGGTCGGCGAGGTCATCGGCAATGACAGTTGTGGGGTCGGTGGCCCGAACGTAGTCACCGCCGGAGCCGGGATCACCGATCCGGTCCCGGGCATCGGTGGTCGAATCCGAGAGCCAGGCGACCCAGCCGGCGCTGCCGGGAAATGCCGTCGATCCGACACGCTGGCAGATGGCGTCCGCCCCGGCCAGACCGCCTAGATTCCCAGAATAGGACGAACTGGTAACAAACACTCGCACATCCTGCGCCGCGACCGGCCGTACGGCCGCAATTGCCCCAAAACCGGCCATTGCAACCGCTAAAAGAACCCCGAGACAAGGCTTGCTGATCGGCCCCATTTCCTTCCTCCTTTGACCGTCCTCGCGAGGCGGTCAACGTATGCGCCGCCCTACACGACTACTGGAGGAGAGCAACGGCGAATTTTGCTCACTTGCCGAGGCCGGCTTTTTTCGACGGCGGATGGTGGCGGGCAGCCGAGCCAGGCGGCTAAGCCAATTAAAGCAGCTCGATCCGCGCCACGGTGACGGCCTGCCCGGCGACCATCACGCGGTCGGCGCGCTGGGCAACCCGCACGGTGCCGCCTCTTTCGGAGGCCTGAAAACCCGTCAGCTCCGCTTTTCCGAGGTGCTGTGACCAGAACGGCGCCAGCAGACAGTGGGCCGACCCGGTCACCGGATCCTCGTCGATCCCCGCCGCCGGCGCAAAAAAACGCGACACGAAGTCGATCCCATCGCCATCGCCATCGCCATCGCTCTCCGCGGTGACGCAAACCCCGATCTCGAGCGCGTCGCGAAGCCACTGAAAGTCCGGCCGGAGACTGCGGAGCGTCGTCTCATCGGCGAGCAAGACAAAGTCGTAGAGACGCCCCCTGCCATACCACCGTAGATCCGCGCCCAACGCCTTGTCGAGCCCTTTTGGCGGCTGCGCTTCGCTGGGAGGATCCGCTGGAAAGTCCATCTCGATCCAACCGTCCGTCCAACTCGCTCCCAACTCGCCCGACCGGGTCACAAAGGAAACCGGCTGCTGACGCTGGATCTCGCCGGTCTCCCACAGTACGTGGGCGCCCGCCAACGTGGCATGTCCACAGAGGTCGACTTCTACTGCGGGGGTGAACCAACGCAGACCATACTTGCGCTCGCCCACCGGTGTCAGAAATGCGGTCTCCGACAGATTCATCTCGCGCGCGACCCGCTGCATCCACGCCGGCGAGCGCTCCTCGTCGAGCCGGCACACTGCCGCCGGGTTCCCCGCAAAGGGCTCCGCGGAGAAAGCGTCGACTTGAAAGAGAACTTGCGACATTCAACCTGTCTTTTTCGTCGCCAAAAGTCTAGCAGCCCGTGGTAGAAGCGCGGCGCATGGCGGCACATAGCGTGTGGAATCCTCAATAGACCACAGACTCCAAACCACCTACTCTGGCCGCCCGTGGCAAAGCCACGCTACCGGGAAGGACACACCCCAGTGAAAAGGCCACCAAGAGTCCTCGCCGCCATCGCCGATTCCAGCCTGCTCGGCAAGCTCGACCCCATCTTCCGGCGACGCGCGCTCGATGTGCACCATGTCCCAACCGGCGCCAGCGCGCTGGTGGTCGCGGGAAACGTCCGCTTCGATGTCATCGTTCTCGAATCGCCGCTGCCCGACCTCGAGTTGGGCGAGCTCTTTGGCACGCTGCGAGCCATCGACTCCTCATCCGGCGAAACCGGTCTGTTGGTCCTCGCGGAGCCGGAAACGGCCGCCGGGCTGGCGCAGCTCCAGGTCGACGAGACGGTGGCGCTCCCCAGCACCAGCGAACCGCTCGAGATCCACCGCGCGCTTTCCAAGCTCCTGGGCGTCGCCGCGAGGCGAACCAGCCGACTTCAAGTCCAGGTCGAAGTAAGCCTTGACGGAGGCAGCTTCCTGCGCGTGCTCTCGTCACAAAATATCTCCTCCAGCGGGATCCTCCTGCGAGGCGGGCGTCAGCTCGAACTCGGCGACCAGTTGCGCGTCCAATTCGCCCTGCCCGGCGACAGCACAATCATCGTAGGTCAGGCGGTGGTCGTCCGCCGCACCGGAATACATGAGGCGACCGTTGGCACCGCGCTGCGGTTTCTCGAGATCGCCGACGAGCATCGCAAACGGATCGCGGACTTTGTTCACGCGGGCCTCGCCGATCCGCCCGAGCCACGCGCCGCCGCCGGGGCGGGCGGTTAGCCGCGAGGCTCAGGATTCCGAGCTCACCCATTTGAGCTCGCTGGGGGACGATTTGTGTCGCCTTCCGGAAGTCCCACGCCGTCGAGCCGTTTCCCGGACGCCTTCGCGGAATTCGGCTAAGTCTCTATAAATCAAGTAGTTTCAGTGAACGAAATCGCCGGTCCTCCAGAGTGGTCCGGCGCATGGCACGGCCCTTGCTCATCTCTACATCGTTAGCTTACCGGCCCGGATTCCCGGGCCCCTACCCAGCCTTCAACCCCCATCTAACCCCACCCCTCGCTGACCGCCCGTTTCGGGCGGCGGCGCCCGCCTCTGCCGGGACCCGGGCAAAGTAGAATGCGGCTCGCCATGGCACTGCCCGATGAGAAGCTCGCGAGCGCCGTCGACCGTTCCGCACTGGATGCTTCCGTCCAGGAGCTCCGGTCGACCGCCCAGCGATGGGCCGGACTCCCGGTGGCGCGCAAGATCGAGTACGCGCGCAAGGCCCTCCGGGGTGCCGCGAGAGTGGCGCGGGGGCAGGTGGAGGCGGCCGCTGCCGCAAAGGGCCTGCCTCCCGCATCGGCTGCCACAGGCGAGGAATGGATGGCTGGGCCTTACATCGTCATTCGCACGCTGCGTCTTCTCATCGCGACGCTCGAGAGCCTGAGGCGTCACGGCCGGGTCGTTGTCGATCCGGACCGGGTGAGACGCGGACCGGACGGCCGGGCGGTGGTCGAGGCCTTCCCGCTGAACGTCTATGACCGAACGCTCTACGGAGGTTTTCGAGCCGAGGTCTGGATGGAAGCGGGGGTCACGCCCGAGAACCTGGACCGGAACCTGGCGGAGTTCTACCGCCGGGCCGACCCCGAGGGCCGGGTGGCGCTCGTCCTCGGCGCCGGCAATGTCGCATCGATCGCTCCGCTCGACGCCGTCCACAAGCTCTTTGCCGAAGGACAGACGGTGATTCTCAAGTTCAACCCGGTCAACGACTACCTGGGTCCGTTCTTCGAGGACGCCTTTGGCGACCTGATCCGGGATGGCTATCTCAAGACCGCCTATGGTGGAGCGGACGTCGGAGCGTATCTGTGCTCCCACCCGGGCATCGACGAGATCCACATCACGGGTGGGGCTCCGACACACGACGCGATCGTCTTTGGCCCCGGCCCCGACGGCGCGGAGCGCAAACGGCGCAATCAGCCGTTGCTCGAAAAGCGGATCACCAGCGAGTTGGGCAACGTCAGTCCGGTGGTCGTGGTTCCGGGCGATTGGAGCGAGTCCCAGATCCGTTTCCAAGCCCAGAATCTCGCCACCCAGATGGTCCAAAACTCGGGCTTCAACTGCAACGCGGCGCGCGTGATCGTCACCCATGCGGATTGGCCGCAGCGGCAGGCGCTGCTCGACGAGGTCTCGCACGTCCTCTCTCGCCTCCCGGCACGACCCGCCTACTATCCCGGCGCCGAGACCCGCTACAACCAGTTCACAACCGCCTATCCCGGAGCCCATCGGTTGGGTCCCCGGGCCGACGGCGCGCTGCCGGCCGCTCTGGCGACCGGCCTGGATCCCGACGACACCCGGCAGTTGGCCTTCACCACCGAGTCGTTTTGCCCTTTCACCGCCGAGGTGCCGCTCGTAGCGGACGGGCCGGATGATTTTCTGGCACGAGCCGTGGATTTCTGCAACGACCACCTCTACGGCACATTGAACGCCGAGATCCTCGTCGACCCAAAGACCGAGAAGAGCCTGAGCTCGGAGCTGGACCGCACGGTCGAGGGGCTGCGCTACGGCACCGTGGCGATCAACCACTGGCCGGCCATGGGGTTTGCCCTGGGCTCGACTCCCTGGGGTGCCTTTCCCGGCCACACCCTCGACGACATCCAGAGCGGCATCGGCTGGGTCCACAACACATTTCTCTTTGACCGGCCGGAGAAGACGGTCATTCGAGGCCCCTTTACCGTTTTTCCCAAGCCCGCCTGGTTTGTGACGCACAAAAACGCTCACCGAGTCGGGGAGCGGTTGGCCCGGTTTGAAGCCGACCCCGGCCCGTTGGGTCTGCCCGGCATCGTGTGGGCCGCGCTGAGAGGTTGACCGTGCCGAGCGCCCGACGGCTGCTACACTCCCCGACCGTTTGAAATCGCCCCAATACCCAGACAATACCCAAATAGAGACCGAGGAAAACCGATGGGATCGATCGACGCTAATCAATGCCGCTCCGGAACCAAGCTGATGCTGGACGGCGAGCTCTATACGGTGGTCGAGAGGGCTCACCACAAACCCGGAAAGGGCGGCGCCTTTGTCCGTTTCAAGCTCAAGGGCATCGTTTCCGGCAAGGTCATCGACCACACCGTGCGGGCCGGAACCAAGATGGAGTCGGCCGACATCACCGTACAGTCCATGCAGTACCTCTACAAAGAAGGTGACGACTTTGTCTTTATGGACAACGAGACCTACGAGCAGATCACCCTCGGAGCCGACCTGATCGGCTACGCGGCGGGTTTTCTGGCCGAGAACGCGGAGGTCGAAGTGACCCTCCACGAAGGACGGCCGATAGGGGTCCAGCTCCCGCAGAAAATGGTCTTTACGGTGGTCGAGACGATCGACAATCCCAATATGGGCAACACCGCGACCAACGTCACCAAGGAGGCCACCATCGACACCGGATTGACCGTCCAGGTACCGCCGTTTATCAAGACCGGCGAGAAGATCCGCGTGTCGACCGAGAACGGCGCCTACGTCGAGCGAGCTTAGCCTCCGATCGGGGCGAGCCTTCGGTATGTGGATTCTCTGGAGCCTCGGAGGCCTCGCGGCGGTGGCCGCCGTCGTGGCGCTCTACGACCTCTTCCAGAAGCGCCACGCCATCCTGCGCAATTTCCCGGTGATCGGGCACTTCCGCTACTGGCTGGAGGCCGTGGGGCCCGAGCTGCGGCAGTACATCGTCACCGACAACGACGAGGAACGTCCCTTCTCGCGGGACCAGCGCCGGTGGGTCTACACCTCGGCCAAGAAAAAGAACAACTACTTTGGATTCGGCACCGACAACGACCTGGAGATCTCACCCAACTACCTGATTCTCCGGCACGCGGCCTTTCCGCTGGCCTCGCCCTGTCCCGGGGATGCCGGCTACGACTCGTGCCACCCCCTGCCCGCCGCCAAGGTGGTCGGCCGGCACCGCAACCGCGCCAGGGCCTACCGCCCCGATTCGGTGGTCAACATCTCTGGGATGAGCTTTGGGTCTTTGAGCGCCGCGGCGGTGGAAGCGCTCAACCGGGGGGCGCGACTGGCCGGATGCGCCCACAACACCGGCGAAGGCGGGATCTCGCCATACCACCGGCACAGCGGCGCGCTCACCTGGCAGATCGGTACCGGGTACTTTGGCTGTCGCGCCGCCGACGGCGGCTTCGATTTCGACCGGTTTCTCGAAACGGTCCAGGCCACACCGACTCTTCAGAGCATCGAGATCAAGCTCAGCCAGGGCGCCAAACCGGGTCTCGGGGGTCTGCTGCCGGGCGCCAAGGTGAGCCCCGAGATCGCGGAGATCCGGGGTATCCCGGTGGGACGCGATTGTCTCAGTCCGGCGCGGCACCGGGCGTTTGGCGACGTCGACGGCCTGCTCGACTTTGTCGAAAAGCTCGCCGATGCCACCGGTCTTCCGGTAGGCATCAAGTCGGCCGTGGGCGAGCTCGGTTTCTGGCAGGAGTTGGCGCGCCGCATGGCCACCGACTCCCGCGGCGTCGACTTCATCACCATCGACGGCGGCGAAGGCGGCACCGGCGCCGGCCCCCTGGCCTTCACCGACCACGTAGCGTTGCCGTTCAAGCAGGCGTTCGCCGAGGTCTATCGCGTGTTTATCGAACACGAGATGCAAGACAAGGTGGTCTTTGCCGGCGCCGGCAAGCTGGGTTTCCCGGTCGAGGGCCTACTGGCCTTCGCGTCGGGCTGCGATCTCATCAATATCGGACGGGAGGCCCTGATGGCGATCGGCTGCATCCAGGCGCAGAGGTGCCACACCGGGCACTGCCCCACCGGGGTCGCGACCCAGAGCCGTTGGCTAATGCGGGGTCTGGACCGAGAATCCAAGGCCGCGCGGCTGGCCAACTACATCGTCACGCTGCGCAAAGAGCTCTTGCAGTTGAGCCGCGCCTGCGGGGTCGCCCATCCGGCGCTCGTGACTCTCGCTCATTTCGAGGTCCTGGACGATCGCTTTGGACGGCGGCCGGCGAGCGAGGTCTTTGGCTACCCTGAGGATTGCTGCCTGCCCTCGGCCGCCGACCGCGCGGAGCTCGGCGAGCTGACGGGTTAACGAGGCTACCTACCTGCCGCGTACGGTTGCCGAAAAGTTCGGCTCGAGTGTCCGCGGCAGCAGCAGCCACAGACGTCCTTCCTGCCTCATCCGTCCAGCGATCTCGGCGGCCCGTTCGCCGGGACCCCAGAAGAGGTCGGCGCGCACCGGCCCACGGATGGCACCGCCGGTGTCGTGGGCGACCATTAGGCGCCGATAGGGTTCACCGACCGGAATAGTCGTCTCCGCGGTCGACGGCCGGCCACTCGAAGCCGCCACGTCTTCCCCACCGACCGTTTTCACCACGGGCAAAGTCGTGTCCACCCACAGCGGCGCGCCCAACGGCAAGAACTTCTTGTCCACCGCCAGCGACCGCTCGGGGATGAGCGTCACCCCGAGGCTTCCCACCGGCCCGGCCTCGCGGAGCTCGCGAAAAAACACATAGGAACGGTTGGTCGCCATCACCGCTTCGGCCTCCCCCGGGTGCTCGTCCAGCCAGCGGCGAATCGACTGCATCGAGACGTTCTGGAGCGTCAGCTCGCCGCGCTCGACCAGCTCCCGCCCGATGGCGTAGTAGCGGTGGCCGTTCTGCCCCGCATAGCCCACCCGCAGGGAGCCGCCCTCCGCCAACTCCACCCGCCCCGATCCCTGAATCTGGAGAAAGAAGGCGTCCACAGGGTCGTCGACCCACAGCAGCTCGAGTCCCCTGCCGGCCAGCGCCCCGCGCTCGATCTCTCTCCGGTCGGCATAGGGCTCGAGACGCGCGCCGGCGACCGTTCCCGCGACCCGCCTGCCCCGAAGATCCTCCCGGAACTGTCCGAGGTCCACCTCGACCAGCTCGGGGGGCCGCAGATAGAGCGGCGTGTCGAAACCGGGCCTGCGCTCGCGGCTGCCCCGCAGCGTGGGCTCAAAATACCCGGTGAAAAGGCCGAGTGGATCCTCCCGGTTCTGCACCGCGGCGGCGAAAAAGAACTCCTCGAAGTACTCCTTCGCCGCACGTGGCCCGTCCGCGGCCGCTGCCGCGGCTTGCGAACAGGCCGGCCTCCAGTCCGCAACCCGGCCGGCCACCCCCAGATCGTCTAGTGCCCGGTCGTCCGGGCGTTTGGCCAGCACCCCGCAGGAGACCGCCAAGGCGGCCGCCGCCCGGTCGAGGTGGGGATCGGCGTCCGCCCAGCCCGGCAAGTCACCCAACGAAACCGGGGCGAGGACCAGCTCGGGCTCGGGCTCTTCAATCTCCGCGCCCGCCTCGGGACGGCTCTCCGGCCGGGCGCTTCGCCACCACAGCCCCACCCCGGCCGCCAGGACGAGTGCCAGGACACCCGCCAGGGACCGCCAGAAGACCAGCTTGCGGCGCAGCTCCCCCGCGGAGTCCTGTGACGGGCTTCGACCGACCACCAACCCCTCCTCTCGTTCAGCCGCCGATGTAGGACATCTCGACCCGGTCGAGATCGGCGGTCTCGGAGGAACGCTCCTCGGAATAGCGGTCGCCGCGCTTCGACCAGCGATCCGTCAGCAACGCCCTCAGACCCGCGTCATTCACTCCGGCCCGCATCGGCGTCCGTAAATCCAAGCCTTCGGAGGCAAACAGACAGGTGAAGAACTTGCCGTCGGTCGACAGCCGGGCGCGGCTGCAATCCCCGCAAAACGGCCGGCTCACCGAGGTGATGACACCGATCTCGCCCGCGCCGTCCAGATAGCTCCAGCGCCGGGCGACTTCCCCCCGGTAGGCCGGCTCGATCGGCTCGATCGGGTAGACCGCCTGCATCCGGTCGACGATCTCGGCTCCCGTAACGACTTCGTCCAGACGCCAACCGTTGGTCGTCCCGACGTCCATGTACTCGATAAACCGCACGATGTGACCCGTGCCGCGAAACCGGCCCGCCAGATCCACCAGCGTGTGCTCGTTGACGCCACGCTGGATCACCGCATTGATCTTGACGGGAGCAAGACCCGCGGCTTCGGCGGCCTCGATGCCATCCAGAACCCGCTCGACGGGATAGTCGACATCGTTCATCCGCCGGAAAATCTCGTCGTCGAGCGAGTCGAGGCTCACCGTGACTCGATTGAGCCCGGCCGCCGCTAGAACGGCCGCCTGCTGCGGCAGCAGCGAGCCGTTGGTCGTCAGCGCGAGATCCACTCCGGGAAGCTCTGCCAGCCGGGCGATCAGCCGGGGCAGGTCCCGGCGCAGCAGAGGCTCGCCCCCCGTGATCCGGATCTTCTCCACCCCCAGATCGCAGCAAACCCTTGCCAGCCGTGCGATCTCCTCATAGCTCAGAATCTCGCCACGCGGCAAAAACGCGAAGTCCGCCCCGAACACCTCCTTGGGCATACAGTACGGACAGCGGAAATTACACCGGTCCGTGACCGAGATGCGCAGATCACGCAGGGGACGGGACAGGCGATCGAGGACCGTCAGACTCACGATACGAATATATCGCTCGCCGCCCGATCCGGATCTCGACACCGGCTCGGCTACCGCCACCCATCCGCAGCGCTCGTCCGCCCGTATCGTTCTGG
This sequence comes from Candidatus Multivoradales bacterium, assembly GCA_965224065.1. Lineage (GTDB taxonomy): Bacteria > Acidobacteriota > Thermoanaerobaculia > Multivoradales > JAHEKO01 > JAOTZA01. Next base: position 237,161 of record CBDCYF010000005.1, on the reverse strand, counting down.
GGGAAGAGAGAGACGATGAAGAACATCCAACGTTTCGCCTCCGTCGCCTTTGCCGGGGTGACCTTCTTCTCTCTTCCCCTTTTGATTCGCGCCGAGGATCGTCCGCCCCCCGGGGTCGAGCAGCTTCTGCCCCGCGGGCGCATCGCCGCGGTGTTCGAGCCCCGGTTTGTCGCGGCCGATGAGGCCGAGATCCCGCACGATGCCTGGGTCCTCGGGGTCGAGATCGCGGGCGAGGCCCGCGCCTACAGCCTGAACCTGCTCAACAGCCACGAGGTGGTCAACGACCGGATCGGAGACACCGCGTTTGCGGCGGTGTGGTGACCGCTCGCCAACACGGCCGTCGTGTACGACCGAAAGTACCAGCGGGACGACACTTCGCTCGAGCTCAACTTCGAGGCGTCCGGGGCCCTCATGGAGGCTTCGCTGGTCATGCGCGACCGGGAGACCGACAGTTGGTGGTCGATCATGACCTCAAAGGCCCTGGCGGGCGGTATGAAGGGCGCCGAACTGGTCGAGCTACCGGTCGGTGAGAAGACCACCTGGGCCGACTGGGTCACCCGCCACCCCCAGACCCGGGTGTTGTCGGTGAACGGCCGCGAGCACGATCCACGCGACGGCTATGCCGACTATTTCGGCAACGACAGGACGTTTCGCGACCTCGAGATCTCAGACACCAGGCTACCCGCAAAAGAACCCATCTTCGCCTTTCGCATCGATGGCCGACCGCACGCCGTGGCGCACCGCGCCGCCGAGGGTGGGCGGCTCTTCGCGCTGAGCCAACCAGCCGGCCAGGTCTTTTTATACAGGCCGGAAGGAGCCGAAATGTTCGCCTCCACGGTGGGGTATCTCGTACCCGAGGGAATGTCGAGTACCGACCGATCGCCCGTAGAGTGGCTCGAGCAGCTCGAGGCCGGCGGCGCCGAGCGCCTTCGGGGCTTTGACACCTTCTGGTATAGCTGGGCGGCGGTCAACCACGAAACGCGCCTGTTGCGCTAAGCGACCGCGCTGAGCGGTCGAGCAAAGCGCCCCCGACGCGCTAGACGCGCTACTCGGTCAGCTTTTTGTAGATCTTGAGATTCTGAAACGCGGTGGCGCGCTTGCCCAGCTCTTCGTAGATCCCGGCCATGTTGAAGTAGGCGTCGGCGGTGTTGGGGTCGGCGTCGATCGCGCGGCGGTAGGCCGCCAGCGCTTCCTCGAGCCGGCCGGCATCCTGGCACGCCACGCCCAGGTTGAAAGCCGCGGTGGCGTCGTGGGGCCGCAGGATCAATGCCTGCCGGTAGTGCTCCTCGGCGACCTTGAGCCTCCCCTCCTCGTGGTAGAGCCGGCCCAGGTTGAGGTGCGCGTCGGCGTTCTCCGCGTCGAGCTCGAGACATCGGCGGTAGGCCTCTGTGGCTTCGCGGGGGGCGGAGGCCTCGAGCTCGAGGCCCAGCTCATACCAGTCGTCGGCTCCCGGGCTTTCGGCGCTGCCCACCCGTTCGACCATGGCCGGCGCCAGCGGACCGGCCTTACGCGCCAGCTCGGCGACCCTAAAATCGAGCACGAGCTGTCCGGACTCGGGATTCCACGCCTCACCCTCCTCGCGCACCACCACCTCGCCCCCTTCGGCGGCGATCCGGACCTCGGCCAGCGAGCGCCCCCGCGGCAGACGCTCGCGCAGCCTCGCGAGCGCCTTGCGGATCTTGCGCGGCGAGACCTCGCTGCGCACCAGATCGCGGGCGGCGCGCAGGACCACCAGGTCCTGAAAGCTAAAGCGGAACTCGTTTCGCGGGCCGCGGCGTGGGTCGAGAAATCCCGATTCGACATAGGACCGGACCTGGGGCGGAGAGAGTCCCACCAGGCGCGCGACCTCGACCGTCGAGTACCCGGGGAGGATAGAGGCGCGGGGCACGGCCCGGACGCTACTTCTTCTTGCTCGCCCGCTTGGCGGCTTTTTTCTTGGCGGCGGGCTTGCGTGGCGCTCGCTTCGGAGGCTTGCGTTTCTTGCCCGCGCCCTTGGCGTCCCCGGCCTCCCCACCGTCGCCCAGGCTGGCCTTGAGCGCTTCCATCAGGTCGATGATCTGGGCCTTGGGCTCCTCTTCCGGCGGAGCCACGATCTCCTCGCCGCGGATCTTTTGCTCGATCATGTCCCACACCTGTTTGCGGACCTCGTCCGAGTAGCCGCCGGGCTGGAAATTCTCCGAGGCGCTTTGCTCGACGAGCTGCATCGCCAGCTCGAGCTCCTTTTTGTCGATCTCGGCGTCGTCGATCGGCACTTCCGAGAAGGCCTTGAGGTCTTCGGGATAGCGAAGCTGTTGCATCACCAACCCCTCCTCGAAGGGACGCAGCAGGACAAGATAGTTCTTGCCGCGGGCGGCGTACTTGGCGAGCGCCGCCCGTTTGGATCGGCGCAGGGTCTCGGAGAGCAGCCGGTAGGGCTTGGCGCCGCCCTTGTCGGGGCCCAGGTAGTAGGCCTTCTCGAAATAGACCGGGTCGACCTGTTCGAGGGGAACGAACTCCTTGATCTCGACCGCGTTGGTGGGCTCCGGGTCAATGGCCTTCAGCTCCTCCGGCGAGAACAGCACGTACTGGCCCTTGGAGAATTCGTAACCCTTGGTGATCTCGTCGCGCTCGATCAGGCGATCATCGGTCGGGCAGTAGTAGCGGTACCGCACCCGCGAGCCGCACTCCTTGTGGACCATCGAGAAACTCACGCGGTTGGCGCTCTCGGAGGTCGTGTAGAGCTTGATCGGGATGGCGACGAGGCCGAACGAGATGGTGCCGGTGGCGATGGATCGTGGTGGCATAGTCCGCGGAGTGTAGCACGGGTGTGGCTAAGTAGTTGCGAACAAAGGATTTCGAACGAAGCGGATGCGTTGTGGCTTACTTGCGCGCGGGCTTCGGTTGCAGACGTCCTTTGCGCTTGTAGGCACGATCGGAAAGACCGAGGTGTAGCGGCCCGAACAACACGCCAAAAACCGTCAACAACAGCATGACGATTCCCTTCCGCAGGTTCCCGAGGGTTCGCGGCAACAACAAGATTGGCGCGGTGAGGAGGCCGAAGACAACGATCCCCGCCACAACCTCGATGGATTCCACTTCACCAACGTGAAGAAACGGCAGGTGTTCGGCGAGCCACACGGCCACGCGATGCGCGCCGCCGGTGCCGCTGGCGAGCAGATTCAACCCGCCGGCCAGGAGGCTCTTGACACCGCGATAGGACCATGGGATCAGCCACCAAAGGGGAGTCAAGGCCAGAACCACGGCAAATGCCACCGCACACGTTTTGGCCAAGTCACCGAGCCTCCCCCACCGCTTGCGCACCCAACCTCGGAGTGGGGCCGTCCACAAACGAAAGATCTTGAAGAGTCGCCGGTTCGCCACGTGGAGAATGTTGTCGAACAGGCGCTTTTGCTCGAGCTCGGCCCCCTCGAGGGGTGTGGGGGTCATGAACTTCTCCACCTTGAGAAACTCCCATTCTTTCGAGCTCCTTTCGACATCGTCAAACAAGTCGAGACCGCTCGCCGAGCCTTGGCGCGAATTGCCTCGGCCGAGCTCACGACGTAGGAGCGATTCGCTCAACATTCGGTAACCGCTGCACATCAACGCATAGGCTTCTTGTTCGCAGAAACTGTCGAGATCGGTTCGGATCTCCGCGAGCCTGCGCTGAACGCTCTTGAGGATCCCGTAGCTCGTCGCCTGGCCGTCCGAGCGGCTCGGCCTGGATTTTGGATCGTCGCAGCCGGTCCAATCCACCGAGTCCCCTTCGAGGTCCTTTTTCAGATGAAGAAACACCAGACCACGGATCTGACCGTTTCTCTTGCGCGTCACCAGGTCGCCGTACTGCGCTTGTCGAATTCGGTCCATCAGGATCGCGTTGGAGCGTAATGGCACCCCAAGCAGGCTCCCGCTTGGATCGTCTCTGAAGTCCATTTGCCCACTGGCATCGCTCACCAGCACGACGCGGCATTCCTGCTCCAGCAAACCCGCGACTCCCTGGTTGTCGAACACGCCACCGTCGACAAGGCGAACGACGATTCGGCGGTCACTGGACCACTCTTCTTCGCCGAGTCTCTCTTCGTATAGGCCCGCGAGCACCGCCGGATCGAAGATACCCGGCACGCAGGCCGAGGCAGCGACAGCGCGACCGAGGCGCAACTCCCCATGCGGGTGCGGCGCCTCGCTGTCGAGGTACATCCTGCGCAATCTCCGAGTGGCATCGATCTCCTGGTCCACCACCGCCGGGGACTCTCCCATCCACTTGGCGGTGAATTGCCAGTTGTGCCCCGTGTTGAGCGAGGTCGCGTTGAGGATCAAAACGGGGATCTTGTTCTCGCGGTTCCAGTTGTGGACGGCCGGATTGAAGCTCTCCGGTTCCTCAAAGTCCTTCGGATGGATCGTCATGTCGCTCAGCAGGCGTTTTTTTCGTCGTGACGGCGCGGTTTCGCGATCGTCCGGAACACGAGCGAACAGATGAGTCTCGAACAAGTCTCCCGCCCGATCGGATCGCGAGTAGTTCGGCGACAGCAGGCGAAGACTCGCCAAGGGGTTGGCAAGTACGCGGGTCCGAATGTTGGCCTCTACGCCTTTTAGAAAATTCTCGATCAAATATTCGACGAGAGTGAGGTAGTCCTCCGGAAGGGCATGGTCTTCCTCGCTAACCGGAGTATCGTCACCCTCCCGACGCCTCGTTTTGCGCCACCGGACCGGGTTTCCGAGCAGATCACGCAGCTCGAGGTAGTAGTGGGCACCGACGATCGAGCCGCCCGACACACACGACAGGACCTCCACGTGGCGGAGCAGGTGGACCTCGGCCAACCGCGCCAGGACCCCGAGATGAAAGAACGAAGCGCGAAAGCCCCCACCCGACAAGGCCAGGCCGACCCTGCCCGCCGACGCCGATTTGACGACATGAATTCCCCCCGGCATGAACTCGTCGAGATCCTCGGGCGCGACGCCGAGCGCGGGCGCCCTTTCAGCGATCTCGCGGCCCTTGCGGCTACTCAGCCAAAGCGGGATCCTGAACTCCTTTCGGGCTGCCTCGCGCAGGCAAATCTTCGCCTCCCGGCGATACGTGTCGGCGGCGGCTGGAAGCTTCAACCCATTGTCACCCGCTTTTGCAAGACGTTCTCGCCAGTACTTCTCCCAATCTTTGGTTCCTTCGTACAACCGCTGGATTTCTTTCTCGCGACCCGAAACCCCGAAGTAGAGCTGTGCGAGGTTGAAGAGAGACCGGTACTGGATTTGGGGATATCGAGTCAGGGCTGTCGGGAGGGGCGGTTCGTCCGTTGTCGCCGACTCCCCCGGAGCGCTACGACAATCGTCGAAACGCGTGAGAGCTTCAAGACGAATCCGATCCGCCGTCCCCCGGCTCCTATCGGCAGCCGGACTGCTGACGCCCAACTGTCGGGCAAGAACATCGTATTGAAAAGCCGCTTCGGCCGCGCACCTCAGCTCTTCGACAAGCCGGCCGTTCCGCTTTGCTTTCTCGTAGGCTTCACCGTACAACCGGGCGGCGTTATCGAGATCCACTCGGCGACGATCGTGGTCCCATTTCCGCTTGAAGATGAAGCCCCCGCGCTGTAGCTGCTTGGAAGACGCGCCCAGCGCAAACCGATCCAAGCTCTCGCTGTCTTGCCCGGCGACGAAACTGTCTACCAACCGAACCTGGTCCGGCGGGAGGTTCAGCACATCCCAGGCTTTGTCGAGTCTGCGAGCGGGGGCCAGATCGGTGGCAAGGCTTGTACACAGTGCCAACTCGGCCCGGATGTCCTCGAACAGCGCCTTGCATACGCGAAGCTCTTTTTCCAGGATCCCCCCTTTGCGGTCCAGAAACGGCCCTTTAAACTGGCCTTCCGGGCCCTTGCCGAACAGCATGTCTTCGAGCTGCTGGCGCCAAAGCGCCTCGTCCACCAGCGACTGAAAGTGACCACGCGCCCGCTTCTCCTCCGACTCCAGAACAGGCCACAGCTTGCGACGCAGAATGCGACGACCCAGGTTTGAACGGGCATTGCGACGCAGGGTGGTCACGAGCTCGAGCATCCTTCTCGCCCACACATCACGACGCTCCCACAGCTCGCCACCCACCTCCGGCATGTCCACGTGCTGGACTGCCCAGACACCGACCGAGTACAACCGGTGCGCGGATTCGATCTTCGCAATGGGCGAGGATCCGTCGTCTCGGGAAGCCCCCTCTCGTGCATCCAGATAGTCTCGGATTTCTGGGAAACCCTCGTAGGAGAGAAGCTCGGCAAGGTGCGGTTGCTTGGTCGCACCCAGCAGCAGACCCAGCCGGCGGCGCCCCGTGAGACCCGGGAGCTTCTTTCTGGCGCTCGTGAGTAAGTTGCGGAGCCCCCGCTCGGCGGGATCTCCCGCGTCCTTCTTGAGAACATCAATGGCGTGAGCCCGAAGAGCGTTATGCGGTCTACGGTACACCGACGTCACCAGCCCGAGAGCCCTTTTTTGAAGCTCGCCGTCCGAGAGCTCCGCCGGCGCGGGCTCGCTCTTGTCGTCTTCCATCCGAACGCACCTCCAGCCGAGAAGGGTCGTAGAATAAATTGCTAAGTATTTGACGGAATCATATATCGAATTACCGAATGCAGGCTCGGCTCGCGCCTCTCTCCGCGACCGGGACACGCCCAGCGCCGGCAAGGGGGCCAGCGGTCCGGCGGGAATTCGCGCTACAACCCGTTGTTATAGTAGCCAGCCGCCAATCGGCGGTTCGTTTTAGGAGAGCATGTCCCCATGCCCGACGAGAACCCAGAAACCACGAACAACCGGCACCGGGTGGTGATCCTCGGTTCCGGGCCCGCGGGCCTCACCGCGGCGCTCTACGCCGCCCGGGCCAATCTCGAACCGCTGGTCCTAGAGGGCAATCAACCTGGTGGACAGCTGACCATCACCACCGACGTCGAGAACTATCCCGGCTTCCCGGAGGGCATCCTGGGTCCCGAGTTGATGAACAAGATGCGCCAGCAGGCCGAGCGATTTGGCGCGGTGTGCCGGTTCGAGGAAGTCACCGCGGTGGACTTCGGCCAGAGGCCGATGACGGTGAGCACCGACGAAGGAGAGTACCGGGCCGATTCGGTCATCATCGCGACCGGCGCCAGCGCCCGGTACCTGGGTCTCGAATCCGAGAAGGAGCTGATGGGCTACGGGGTCTCGGCGTGCGCCACCTGCGACGGCTTTTTCTTCAAAGACAAGGAGATCGCCGTGGTCGGCGGTGGTGACTCGGCGATGGAAGAGGCGACGTTTCTGACCAAGTTCGCCTCGAAGGTCACCGTCATCCATCGGCGGGACGAGCTGCGCGCCTCGAAGATCATGCAGGACCGCGCCTTTGCCAACGACAAGATCGAGTTCCTGTGGGACACCACGGTCGAGGAGATCCTCGGCAGCCGCGAAAAGGGCGTCCACGGCCTCCTGGTCAAGAACGTCAAGACGGGCGAGACCACCGAGGTCCCGTGCCAGGGCATCTTTATGGCGATCGGGCACACGCCCAATACCGCCTTTCTCCAGGGGAAAGTGGCGATGGACCCCAAGGGATACGTCCTCGCCCAGGAGCCCAGCACCCGCACGGATGTCGAGGGGGTCTTTGCCTGTGGGGACGTCATCGACCCCTCATACCGTCAGGCGGTCACCGCCGCCGGCACCGGTTGCAAGGCCGCGATCGACGCCGAGCGCTGGCTGGAAGCACAGGACTGATGGCCGCGCGGGCCAAGACCCTGGGAGAGCTCAGGGCCTCCGGCTACCGGCCCCGCTCGGTCAAGCAGGAGATCCGGGCCAACCTCAAGGCTCGCCTGGCCGACGGGCAAGAGCTCTTCCCGGGCGTCCTCGGCTACGAGCGCACCGTCATCCCGGGAATCGTCAACGCCCTGCTGGCCCGGCACGACTTCATCCTGCTCGGTCTCCGGGGCCAGGCCAAGACCCGCATTCTGCGGGCGCTGACCTCGTTTCTGGACGAGGCGGTCCCGGTGCTCGCGGGCAGCGAGTTGAACGACGACCCCCTGGCGCCGGTCTCGATTCCGGGCCAGAAGGTGGTGACCGAGGCCGGCGACGACACGCCGGTCGAGTGGCTCGCGCGGGAAGAACGCTACAACGAGAAACTGGCGACGCCCGACGTCTCGATCGCCGATCTGCTGGGCGACATCGACCCGATCAAGGCCGCCACCCGCAAGCTGACCTTTGCGGACCCCGAGGTGATCCATTTCGGCGTCGTGGCGCGCACCAACCGGGGGATCTTCGCCATCAACGAGCTGCCGGACCTGGCGCCGCGGATCCAGGTCGGTCTGCTCAACATTCTGGAAGAGAGGGATCTCCAGATCCGCGGCTTCCCGGTGCGGATCCCGCTCGACATTCTGATGGTGTTCTCCGCCAACCCCGAGGACTACACCAACCGCGGCTCGATCATCACCCCACTCAAGGATCGGATCTCGTCGCAGATCCTCACCCACTACCCCCAGGACGTCGAGACCGCGGCCGAGATCAGCCGCAGCGAGGCCTGGATCGACCGCGACACACCGATTCCGACCCTTTCCGACGACGTCAAACGCCTGGTCGAGCGGATCGCGTTTGCGGCGCGTGACAGCGAGCTGGTGGACCAATCCTCGGGAGTGAGCGCGCGGATGCCGATCTCGGCCCTCGAGCTGCTGGCCTCGAACCTGGAGCGGCGAGCACTGGCCCACGGCGAGGACTCGGCCCATCCGCGTCTGGCCGATTTCCAGATGCTGCTGCCGGCGATCACCGGCAAGGTCGAGATGGTCTACGAAGGCGAGCAGAAGGGGGCCGAGATGGTGGCGCGGCAGATCATCGGAGACGCGGTGCGCGCGTTCTTTGACGACCGGTTTCCCCGGGTGGGCCGGGCTCTGGGGAGCGGTGGTGACGAAGACTCGGGGCCGTATACCGAGATGGTCGACTGGTTTGCGACGGGCCGCGAGGTCCTGCTCTCCGACGAACAGAGCTTCGAGGAGTACGAAGCCGCCCTCGATCGGGTCCCCGGTCTGATGGCGCTGGCCGCGACTTACTCGAGCGACGCCCCCGCACGCGCCTTTGCCGCCGAGCTGATCCTGGAAGGCCTCCACCAGCACCTCAAGCTGGCGCGCGAAGATCTCGACAGCCGAGTGACCTACAAAGAGATGGTCAAGTTCCAGCTCCTCAAGCCCCACCGGCGCGAGCGCGGCGAGGTGAATTGAGGCACCGCTTTTTTTATCTCGATCCCGATCTCCTTCGGTCGCTGCTCGCGGGCACCGAGCTCCAAAATCTCTTCAACCAGCTCATTCTGGCCTCGGGTGGCGACGCCGAGGAGGCCATGGAGTGGATGCGGTACCTGCAAGAGCAAGGCTATATCGACCCCGCGATCGATCTCGAGGCGTTCATGGAGGACCTGGAGATGCAGCGTGTGCTGGAGCGAGCCACCGACGGCTCGCTGGGGCTCTCCTCGATCGGCGAGCGCAGAATCCGCCGGCAGGCCTTCGAGGAAATCTTCACCAGCTTGAAGCGCGGTGGCGCCGGCTATCACGCCGTGCGGGCCGAGGGCGAGGGGGTCGAGAAGCTCCCCGAGACGCGGCGCTACTCATTTGGCGACGATCTCCACCGGCTGGACGCCACGACGTCGTTTCGCAACGCGCTCAAGCGCAACCTCGGCCGGCTCGAGCTGGCGGAGGAAGATCTCGAGGTCAGCGAGACCGAACACCTGACGTCTTGCGCCACCGTGGTCGCGATCGACGTCAGCCACTCGATGATCCTCTATGGTGAAGATCGGATCACGCCGGCCAAGAAGGTGGCGTTGGCACTGACCGAGCTGATCACGACCAAGTATCCCAAGGACTCGCTGGGTGTTCTGCTCTTTGGCGATCGCGCCGAGCGACTGGACCTGGCCGAGCTGCCCTATGTCCAGGCGGGGCCGTACCACACCAACACCCGCGACGGCCTGCGGATGGCGCGGGCGATGCTCGGCCGGCACAAACAGCCCAACAAGCAGATCTTTCTGATCACCGACGGCAAGCCCTCAGCGATCACCGAAGGCGGCCGAATCTACAAAAACCCCTTTGGCCTCGATCTCAAGATCGTCAACCGGACGCTCGAAGAGGCCGACGTCTGCCGGCGCCAGCGGATCGTCATCACGACCTTTATGCTGGCGACCGACCCGTCGCTGACCGAGTTTGTCGAGAAACTCACCCAGGTCAACCGTGGGCGGGCCTACTTCGCCTCCCCGACCGACCTGGGCGAGTTCATCCTGGCGGACTACATCCGCAACCGGCGCCGGCGGGTGCGCTGAGCGAAAGGCCGTATCTACCTGCGGCATTGGCCTTCAGCCCGTTCACGGGCACCGGGTGGCGGCGTCCCTCTCCCTCCGGAGGGAGGGAGAGGGATCGAAGGAGTGGGGGGCGATCTAAGATCCCGGCCCGCCGACCACCCGTTTCGCCGACGCGCCGCCGGCGAGAAAACCGTCGAGCGACACATGGTTGATCAGCGCCAGGGTCTCGACCGGGATGCTGGACGGGAACTGGCTCTGGAAGCTCTGGAGCGGGATGTCGCGGCGTGGCTTAACCAGGTCGACGCGGGCCGGCTGGATCTCGAGCACCCGCCGGTCGCGCAGTTGCTGGAAGCTCTCGATGAACGTCCCGATCGGCCGGCCGTAACCGTTCCACTTGCTCTCCAGCGTATAACCCAGCAACCGGTAGGTCCGGTTGTCGTAGCGTAGAAACGCGACCTGGCCACGGATCGCCTCTTGCTGCTCGCGTGGCACCTCGAAGTCGGCTCCGGCGGCGGGGATCCCGTGGATCGAACCGCGCTGGATGCGGCCCGACCGCAGACCTTCCTGCGACAGAAACTTGCGCGCCGCCGCCTGGGGGTCCGCCTCGGGATCCAGGGTCAGGGCCACGATCGCGTCCTGGTTCGGGCTCATCGCCGCAACCTGCTGCCGCTGGTTCTGATACCTCCAACCCTCGGGAAAGGTCAGCCGGAAGGCCAGCTCGGGGTGCAAGAACTCGCTCTCCTCAAAAAAGCCCTCTCGGGGGTTGGGACCAAAGATCATGCCGTCGAGCTGACCCAGATACGGCTCGCGGTTGAGCTTGGAGCCGGTGAAGTCCTGCTCCAGGCTGGCCAGTTGGGCGCCGATCCGCTCCTGGCGCTGGCCCGGATCCGGGTGGGTCGACAGCCAACCGGGAAGACGCCCCGCGCCCGACGCTTCCCCGACGCTTTTGAGCACGCCAAAAACCTCCGGCATCTCGCGGGCGTCCCAGCCGCCGGCCACCGTGTAGCGCAACCCCAGATCATCGGCCTGGCGCTCGTCGTCGCGCGAGTACTTGAGAAACAAGAGCTGCATCCCCTGCATCGCCAGATCCCCGAACTGTTGCAGCTCGGGACTCACGATCATCCCGACGCCCAAACCGACGCTCATCAGTTGGGCCTTGCTCATCCGCGAAGCACCGTGGCGGCCGGTAACGTGGCCGATCTCATGCCCCAGCACACCGACCAGCTCGGCCTCGCTGTCGAGATGGGTCATGATGCCGCGGGTGACGTAGATAAATCCGCCTGGCAACGCGAAGGCATTGACCGCTGCATCGTCGAGCACGGTGAAGGTCCAGGGCAGGTTGGGCCGCTCGGAGACTGCCGCCAGCTGGGCGCCCAGCTCGGCAACGTATTCCTGGACTCCCTGATCGTCGTAGACCCCCATGGTCTGCAGGATCTGTTCGTGGGCCTCGCGGCCCATGGCGACCTCGTCGGCCTCGCTGATCAGCATCAGTTGCCGCTTCCCGGTCGCCGGATTGACGGCGCAGGAGGCCAGCAACAGCCCGAGCAGCACGACCGCGACAGACGGCAGGAACAGACGGTTGGCTCTCGTTCGCATCACTCGGATCATTCGTATCTTTCGCATCTTTGGTCGCCCCTCCAACGGTTCTCGTTGAGATATCCAAAGCCCGACCCGGGGGCCGAGCCGTCACTCAAGGCAGGGAGTGCATTGTAACGCGCGTCCGCTGCCACAGCTTCCGGAATTCCTCGGGAAGAAATGCCGGCGGCGTCAGAGGATCTCCGCCAGCAACCGGCGGTTCTCGCGCCAACCGGGCTCGTGGCGGACAAATAGCTCCAGATGCACTCCGCGCCCCAGCAGGCGCTCCAGATCCCGGCGGGCGGCGATGCCGAGCCGCTTGATGGCCTCGCCCTTCCGGCCGATCAGAATCGCCTTCTGTCCCGGCTTCTCGACCAAGATTTGCGCATGGATGTGCGCTCGATTCCCGGCCTCGACCTCTTCCCACTTCTCGATCACCACTGCGGTGGTAAAGGGCAGCTCGTCGCGGGCCGTTTGCAGAATCTTCTCGCGGATCACCTCGGCGGCCAAAAAACGCTCGGGATGGAGCGTGTAGAGGTCCGCGTCGTACAAGGGCTCGCCCTCGGGTATGGCGCCCCAGAGAACCTCCATCAGGCGCTCGCAGCCATCCCCGGTCAACGCGCTCACCGGGACGATCTCGTCGAACAAGTCGGTCTCGGCGTAGCGCGCGATCCGCGGCAAGAGATCGGGCTTGTTGACGCGGTCGACTTTGTTGAGCACGGCAATCCGGGGTCCGCCGGTTTTCTCCACCAGATCCAACATGTAGGCGTCGCCCGAGCCAAAGGGGACCGAGGCATCGGCCAGAAGGCAGACCACGTCGCCTTCCTCCAGGGCGTCCACCGCGTAACGAACCATCCGCCGGTTCATCCGGTGCAGCGGCCGGTGGACCCCGGGGGTGTCGTAGAAGACGATCTGGCCGCGGTCGCCGGTGAGGATGCCCACCAACCGGTGCCGCGTGGTCTGGGGCTTGTCCGAGACGGCGGCGAGCTTCTCTCCCAGAAGCCGGTTCATCAGCGTCGATTTGCCGGCGTTGGGCCGGCCGGCCAGCGTCACGATGCCGGCGCGCGTTTCTCCCGGCTCCCGGCCGGCGAGATCACCCATGGGAGCGCTCGCGACCCTCGATCTCCGCCCGTGGCGACACCCGCACCGCCTCGATGCTCCTTCCCGAGACCCCCTCGACGTCGAAACGAAGACCGTGCGTGCGCACCACCGCCCCCGCCTTGGGCACGTCGCCGAGGAGACCAAAAACCAGGCCTCCGACGGTCTCGTAGGGCTCATCATCGAGCTCTACCGCAAACAGCTCACCCACGCGGTCGAGGCCGATCCGGCCACTCAGGCGCCAACTGCCGTCGTCGAGCTGTTCGCAGAGGGCCTCCTCTTCATCGTGCTCGTCCACGATGTCACCGACGATCTCCTCGAGGAGGTCTTCCACCGTGACGACGCCCGAGGTGCCACCGTACTCGTCGACCACGATGGCCATCTGCTGATGGGACGCCTGCAGATCGCGCAGCAAATCGGCCAACCTCTTGGTCTCCGGCACAAAGACCGCCGGCAGCGCCAGTGACGAGGCCGCCACGGGTGTCCCGGAGCGAAGGCCCCGCAAAAGGTCGCGGATGTGGAGCACACCGCGGATGTCATCGACCGAATCGCCATAGAGCGGGATCCGCGAGTGCTTGGACTCGACGACGATCTCGGCCAGCTCGTCCAGCGGCGTATCCACGGGGGCGCTGACCACGTCGATTCGCGGCGTCATGGCGCCCCGGACCGACTGATCCCCAAAGTCCATCACCCGCAGGATCAGATCCTCCTCGCCGGGCTCGAGGATCCCCTCCGCCGCCCCGACGTCCAGAAACGCCTCGATCTCCTCTTCGGAGGCTTCGTCCTCTTCCTCGTCGTCGCTGCGCCGCACCGCAGTGGCGGGCAGCAGCCACGCCACCGGCAGCACCAGCGGTGAAAGCGTCATCAACAGCGCTCGGTACGTTGGGGTCAACCGCCGCAGCACCTTTTCCGGGTTGCGGCCAACGAGAAAGCGATTGAGAAGCTCGAGGGCGAATACCAGCGCCACGACGGCGCCGACCGCGATGGCGAGATCGGCGACGCGCGGCGTGGTACCCGCCGTCGGCGTCAGCGTCAGCGCTGCCGCCAGGGCAACCGGAAAACCGCGCGCCAGGGCGCTCAGGACGTAGCGAAACGCCTCGAACCGGTTCGGCCGGTCCATCCACTGCTGTAGCCGGCCTCCCGACTCCTCCACCCAGTGTCGCAGACGAATCGGTCCCGGCCGCTCGAGCATGGCCGAAAGAACGACAAAGAGCGCGGTCAACGCGGCCAGCACCGCGCTCAGCACCCAACCGGCAGTCGCCGTCATACCGCCCTCTCCTCGACCCACCGCCGGCGAAGTGTCGATTCCAGCTCCTGCATCTCGCCGTTGTCGGTCTCGTGGTCATAGCCCAGGCAGTGGAGCACGCCGTGGAGCAGGAGGGTGCGTAGCTCCCGCTCGACCGTATGGCCGGCTTGCGCGGCTTGGCGGCCGGCGGTGGGCACCGAGACGGCGACGTCGCCCAGATGCCGGCCCTCGACCCCGCTTTCTCCGGGAAAGGACAGGACATCGGTCGACCGGTCCACGCCCCGGTACCGGCGGTTCAACCGCCGAATGTCGCGATCGTCGAGAAACCGCACCGCGAGCGACGAGGTATCCGGTGCCAGCTCGATGATCAGCTCCCGCAGCCACCCCTCGAGCGCTGCCGCACGAACCTCGGAGTAGCCCTCCGGGTTTTGCAGCGCGATCTCGATCCGTTCGGCGGGGTCGGGGTCGGCTTCGTCGGGCAAGCCGTCGGACTTCATCCCGTTTTTGCCGTCTTGCGCACCCGGGGGCTCCCCGCCTCTCGCACAACCGGGTCCTCGCCGTCGCGCGCCGACTCGTAGCGATCGTACGCGCTGACGATCTTCTGGACCAAGGGGTGTCGCACCACGTCGCGCTCGCTGAAGCGGACAAACTTGATGCCTTCCACGCCGGCCAGCGCCTCTTCCGCCTCTTTCAAGCCGGAGCGTTTTCCCGATGGCAGGTCGATCTGAGTGACGTCTCCGTTGATCACCGCCTTCGAGTTGAACCCGATTCGGGTGAGAAACATCTTCATCTGCTCGCTGGTCGTGTTCTGCGCTTCGTCGAGGATTACAAACGCGTCGTTCAGAGTACGGCCGCGCATAAAGGCCAGCGGCGCGACCTCGATGGTCCCGCGCTCGATCATCCGGCCCACCTTTTCGAACCCGATGAGGTCATAGAGGGCGTCGTAGAGTGGGCGTAGATAGGGATTGACCTTCTCGGCCAGATCGCCCGGAAGAAACCCCAGCTTCTCGCCCGCCTCGACCGCCGGCCGGGCCAGCAGGATACGGCGGATCTTTTTCTCGGCCAGCGCGGCCGCGGCCATGGCCACCGCGAGGTAGGTCTTGCCCGTGCCGGCGGGGCCGATCGAAATCACCATGTCGTGTAAAGCCATGGCCTTCAGATACTGTTGCTGGACCAGGCTTCGGGGTGTCACCAACTGGCGCGCCGACCCCAGGATTCCGTCGCCGGCAAAGAACTCCACCAGCGAGGTCTGCGGCGATTCCCGCAGCACCCGGATCGCCGTATCGACGTCCCGCGGCCGCGGCCGGTAGCCGGCCTCGAGCAGGGCCGAGAACTCGCGCAGCAGATGCTCGGCGACACCGCTGTCGTCGGCCTCGCCCTCGATCGTCACGCGGTTGCCACGCGCCTTGAGAGACACGCCAAACGCGCTTTCGATCCGTTTTAGGTTCTCGTCGCGGGTGCCAAATAGGGCATCGATGCCCTCTTCGGCGAGGGTCACTTGAGACATACCGATGTCAACTAGTCAAGAAGGATGAAGGGGTTGGTGGGAGGGTGGTACCGGGTGCGCCTGCGGAGGGAGCGAGTTCATTCGACCGGGCTCGATTCTACCAGATCCACGGACCGTTAGTCCTTCGAATAGTCGTAAAACCCGCGCCCGCTTTTGCGTCCGAACCGCCCGGCAAGCACCATCTTCTTGAGCAGCGGCGGCGGCGCAAACCGCGTCTCACGGTACTCCTCGAACATGATGTTGGCGATGTAGTAGGTCGTGTCCAAGCCGACAAAATCGAGCAGGGTGAACGGACCCATGGGGTAGCCGCATCCCAACTTCATAGCCTGGTCGATGTCCTCGACCGAACCGACCCCGTTCTCGAGCGCCCGGATCGCGTCGAGCAGGTAGGGCACCAGCAGCCGGTTGACGATAAAGCCCGAGTTGTCCTTACAAGCCACCGGCTCCTTGCCGATTCGGCGCACAAAGTCGTTGGCCGCCTGGATGGCCTCGGCGCCGCTCATCAGGGTCTCGACTACCTCGACCAACCGCATCACCGGTACCGGGTTGAAGAAATGCAGCCCGAGAAACCGGTCGGTTCGCTGTGTGGCCATCGCCAGTTCGGTGATGGTCAGCGACGAGGTATTGCTCGCAAATAACGCCTCCTTTTTGACGATGTCGTCGAGGGCGGCAAAGGTGCGGCACTTGAGCTCCAGGTTCTCCACAATGGCCTCGATAACCAGATCGCAGTCGGCCAGGTCCTCGCTCTCGGTCGTGCCGTGGAGGCGGGCCAGGGTCGCGTCCCGGTCCTCGGGTGTGGTCTTGCCCTTGTCCACCGCGCGGGCGAGAGATTTGCCGATCCGGTCCATTCCCTTGTCGAGAAACTCCTGATCGATCTCCCGGATGACCGTCTCCATCCCCGCGCGCGCACACACCTCTGCGATCCCTGCACCCATCAGCCCACAACCCAGGATTCCGACCTTGTCGATTTTCATTCGCTCACTCCTCCGTTGTCTTTGGTTCTCGCACTTCGATCCACCGCGTCTCGTCCGGACCCGACCGCCGGATGTGCGCGCTCCACGCATCGGCGACCGGGAAGTCGATCCGCTCGGCCCACTCCACCACTTTGAGCCCCGGCCCGGCAAGTATTTCTTCCAGCCCGAGGGCCGGCAGGTCGCCGGCCTCGAGACGGTAGAGGTCCACGTGGATCAAGCGCTCCGCGCCCACCCCATGCTCTCGGATCAGGGTGTAAGACGGAGACTGTACATCCTCGGGCGTCAGCCCGAGCCCGGCGGCCAGACCCTGGGTCAGTACCGTCTTTCCGGCACCCAGATCGCCGTGCAACAGCAGCACCGCATCGGGCCCCAAGCGTCCAGCCAGTTGCCGGCCGAGCTCTCGCGTCTCCTCGGGTGACGAGCTCCGGAAGCGGCTCATCCGTCGGCTGGGGGCTTGTTGAAAGCCCCTAGATCCTCGAGGCGCTCGAACGCGATCCCGAGCGTGTCGATCAGGTCGCCCGCCGCGAGACCGACTTCGCCTCGCCGCTCGGCGGCCAGGTCGCCGGCCGAGCCATGGACAAAGACGCCCAGCCGGGCCGCGGTGGCGGCGTCGTGGCCGCGGGCGATCAGGGCCGCGATCACCCCGGTGAGCACGTCCCCCGAGCCGCCGGTCGCCATGCCGGGATTGCCGGTCGGGTTGACGGCGACCCCACCACCGGGCTCCGCGACCAACGTCAGATGGCCTTTGAGCACGACCACCGCGCCACTCTCCTCGGCCGCGGCCCGCGCCGCCGAGAGCCGGTCCTTCACCACCACCGCGGTGTCCATCTGCAGCAACCGTCCGAGCTCCCCGGGGTGCGGCGTCAGCACCGTCTCGGCTTGCCGGGATGCCAGATCCGAGAGCCGCCCGGCAAAGGCGTTGAGACCGTCGGCATCCAGGACCAGCGGAATGGGGATCTCGATCAGACCCCGTAGGAGCTCCACCGTAGATTCCGTGGTCCCGAGACCCGGGCCGGCAGCCACGACCTGTTTGCCGGCGAGCGCGGCGGTGAGCTGCGCGGCGGCCTCCGGCGCCAGCCCGCCGTCGCCGGCAACCGCGAGCGGAAGCGTCATGCTCTCGATCGAGCCGGCGGCGATCACGTCAAGGACCGGCTCGGGCGCCGCGACCGTCACCAGACCGGCGCCCGAGCGCACCGTCGACCGCGCCGCCAGGATCGCGGCACCGGTCTTGCCGGTCGAGCCCGCGAGCAGCAGCACGTGCCCCAGATCGCCCTTGTGGACCCCGGCGGAGCGCGGCCGCAGGGAGGGGGCCAGCTCCGACGCCTGCAGCAGCTCCAGGTCGCCGTCGGCCTCGGCCAGAAGACCGGAGTGAAACCCCAGGTCGGCCACCACCACCTGACCCACCGAGTCGGCCGCCGGCGGGAAGACATGGGCGATCTTGGGAGCCGCAAAGGTCACCGTTAGATCCGCCCGTACGTGGGGACCCGGCACGTCGGATCGACTGCCCGACAGCCCGCTGGGGATATCCACCGCCACCACCGGCTCCCGGCGCTCGGTCAGGGCCTCGGCCAGCTCCGCCCATTGGCCCTCGAGCGGACGGGAAAGACCGGTTCCCAGCAGGGCGTCGATAAACACCTCGGCGTCGATCGTCCGTGCCGCCTTCACCGCCTCCCCCGGCTCGACCTCGGCGACCTCCAGCCCCAGCTTGCGGCAGATCTCGAGCTGGCTCGCGGCGTCCTCGGAGAGTCGGCCGCCCGCCAGCAGGAAGAGCTCGACTCTGTATCCACGCGAGCTCAGATGACGCCCAATTGCCAGACCGTCACCGCCGTTGTTGCCACGGCCGCAAAACACCGCGACCGACGAGGCCTCAGGGTAGCGCTCGCCAAGGGCGTCGACCACGCCGATCGCCGCGTTCTCCATCAGCACCAGGCCGGGAATGCCGATCTCCTCGATCGCCCTCCGATCGACACCCTGCATGGCTTCCGAGGTCAGAATCCGCATCGTCGGGTTCTCGGATCTCAGAGAGCCGCCAGACGGCCCCAGGAGACGAGCAGCTCCCGGGTCCGCGGGCAGGGCGGCACCGTCGAGCCCGGCTCCGGCGCCGCGGCCAGGGTCGCGACCAGCCGTTCGAGATCGTCCGGTGTATCGACATCGTGCCCCGGCTCGAGCAGCAACAGGTCGAGATCCAACTCGTGGCAGCGCCGCCGGGTCTCGGCCAGCACCTCACCGGTGCTCCACGGAATATCGGAAAAGATTTCGCGCCGGACGCTCGACGCGCGCAAAGCGATCAAGTAATAGCCACCGTCGGTGGCCGGTCCCAGAACGGCGTCGCGTCCCGCTTCGAGCGCTTCAAAAGCGGCGGCGACCGTCGCCAGAGAAAGCTCGGGATGGTCGCTGCCGACCGCGGCCACAAAGGGGTGATCGCGCGCGGCCTCGGCCAGCGCGCGGTAGAGCCGCTCACCGAGCGTCGAGCCGACCTGCCGCCGACCCCGCACTCCCCAGTCCGAGCCCGGCGGCAGCGAGTCGGCCTCCTCGAGGGCCCAGGCGATCTCGAGATCGAAGGGTCCGGACCGCAAGCGTGCCAGCAGATCCCCCAGAAACGCTCCGTGCAGCTCGGCCGCCTGGTCCGAGGTCAATTCGCCGATCAGACGGGTCTTGACCCGGCCGGGGCGCGCTGGCTTGGTGAACACCCACAGCTTGCGGTCACTGCTCACGATCGGATTGTACCGGCCGGGACGCCCGGACAGGCGCCATCCTTGCCCCCGATCGGGCGACCGGGAGATCATGAGTCGATGCCCGTCGTCACCCTGCTGACCGATTTCGGGACCCGCGACTACTACGTCGCCGCGGTCAAGGGCGTCGTCTTGCGCCACGCTCCCAAGGCCCTACTGACCGACCTCTCGCATGACGTGGCACCCGGCGACATCGAGGGCGCCGGATTCCTGCTGCGTGCGGCGGCGCCTGAGTTCCCGCCGGGGACCGTCCATCTGGCGGTCGTCGACCCCGGGGTCGGGAGCTCCCGCCGGATCCTGGCGGCGCGGGCCGGGACCGGTTTCTATGTCGCGCCGGACAACGGCTTGCTGACCGGAATCGTAGAGGGAGCCGAAGTGCGCTCGGTCACCGCCGACCACCTCTTCACCGACGGTCCCGGTCAGACATTCCACGGACGCGATCGGTTTGCACCGGTCGCCGGCTATCTGTCGGCCGGTGGCGAGCTCGAGCGCCTGGGTCCGCGCATCTTCGATCCGATCCGGATCGCGGTTCGCGGACCCGAGCGTCACCCCGGGTATCTGGCCGGCCGGATTGTCCACATCGACCGGTTTGGGAACCTGGTCACCGATATTCCCAGCTCGTGGATCGAGAACGGATTCGCATCGGCCTCGGTCGGGAAGCACGAGACCTCGCGGCTCGTCGGCCACTACGCCGAGCTGCCGCCCGGCGAGGCCGGCCTTCTGCCCGGCTCGCTCGGCACCCTGGAACTCTCGCTGGCCGGATCGAGCCTGGCGCAACGCTGGGGAATCCGAGCCGGGGACACGATCCGTATCGACACCGGGCCGGGCACGACCAATTCACGATAGAATGTTAGAAATGAGGGAACGCACAGCGTGGCCCATGGCCTAGGCTGGCGAGGCAGGGGCGAGGCTGGAAGGAGTCGCCATGACGAAGTGGGAGTACAAGATCATCAACATTCGGAGCGAGAACTATCGGCTCGACCCCAACGCGGCCTCGCAGCTCAACACCCTGGGCGAGGACGGCTGGGAGCTGATCTCGATCACCTCGGTCAACTTCAAGAGCGGCGCCACCGACAACATCGCCATGGTGTTTAAGCGGCCCGTTTCCGAGCCGGCGTAGCTACACCGTTCGTCACCCGCCCATTTGCGCAGGGCCGGGCCGAACGGCCGATCCGCCGGTAGATCGGGCTAGTCTGACCTCCCCACCGGGGGTCGGTCGGGCTAGTGCACGCCGTCTTGCGGCTCGCTACCGATTTCTTCCCGGTGGGCCCGCCGATCGCCGATCCAGCGCCCCGACCACCACTCTCGATACTCCAGCCAGTGGCGGCGCACCGTCGCGGCCGGCTTTTCGATCCGCTTGATCCTGGCCCAACCAAAGGCGGCCAGCGCCGCCGCCAACAACAACAGAAAACCAAACACCACCAGGGCGGCGACCCATCGCGGGTACTGAGTGGCCAGCAGCTCGACCGCAAAAAACGCCAACACGCCCAGCGCCCAGAACAGCGTAAACAAGCCCAGCAGGATCAGGACGATCGAGCCGGTCAGTACTTTTCCCGAGCCCTTGAGCTCGCCGGACAGGGCCTGCCCCTCCGCTCTGGCCAGGTCGAGGGCCGCCTGACCGAGGGCGCCAAAGGACTGGGCCTTTTTCTCGAGCAGCCGCTTCATGACCGGCTCCCGCGTCCCGCCTGGCTCCGGCGGCGGGGCACCCGCTTCCCGGTCTCACCCACTTCCGATCTCATCCACTCCCCGTCTTATCCACTCCCGACATTCACCGATCTCGAGACAAACGACTCGGTGGCCCCCACCTCGTCGCGGACACCCACCGCCACCCTCTGGCTGCCACCCCGCATCTGGAGCTCCACTCGATGGCCCCAGGCCTTCCCCAGGGCATCCTCGAGATCGGCGTTGGGTATCCGGATGTCGACCGGGATTTCCTGCACGTCGGCCATCCGACCCTGCTCGTCGAGGGCCGAGAGATAGACCTTCACCTTGCCGTGGTGGAACTCGTCTCTCGGCACCAGCACCACCTTGGCCAGCGGAAGCCGGATCTCCATCGGGACTACAAAGTGCCCGCCCTTGGACGGACTGCCGCCTCCCACGGCAAGGGTGACGGCCAGCGGGTTGCGCTCGAATCCGTAGAGCAGGGTCGAAGTGGTGCCGTCCGCCATGCGGCGAAAGAGACTCTTGCCGCGGTAGCCCTCGCGGTGCCGCACCTGGACGCCGGGTCGGTCCACTTCGACCTTGATGCGGTGGTACCGGCCGTCCTCTCCGGCGGTCGACGGGTACCCCAGCGAGTAGTAGGTGGTGAAATCCGAGGCCATCCGGTCGAGGCCGCTGGTGGGGTCGTTGGTGTTGGTGATCGCAAAACCCCCGGTCTCGTCGGCGATCATCCGGATGGTGCTCTGCAGGTTGGAGAAGTTGATCGAGTCCACCAACGTGTCAAAGTTGCCGACCGCCGACCTGCGGTGCGCAACCGAGAGCGAGTTGGGGACCCTCAAGCCGGCGGCGTCGATGGTATAGAAGGTCACGCGGTTGGAGTTGGAGCGCGCCACCAGCTCGTTGAAGCGACGCGAAGCCATGTAGTCGCTCGACCGGGACAGCACCGAGCTGTCGGAAAACTTCCGCAACAGCGCGTGGTAGAGATCGTCGGCCGGCTTCATCGGCAGACCGTCGCTGACGTAGAGCACCGCCTTTCGCCCCGGGAGACCACCCAACGAGTCCACCAGCTCGTTCATCGCGTCGATTGTGAACATCAGATCGCTGTACTCGGACTCGGCGAACTGCCGCACCCGCCACTCCACCTCTCCGAGACTCTCGGCCTCGCCGATCGCCTCGAGGATTTCGGCACGGTCGGCGTCTTCGGTCACCGCGTGACCGACCATCTTCTCGAGATCGAACAACGCGCTCGAGATGAGCTTTGGATCGCTGGTGAACGGATGCTGCACCTTGAGCGTGCGCTGATAGGAGACCAGCATCACCCGGTCGCCACTGTCGAGGTGGTCGCTCAGAAACTGTCGTACCCGGCGCAGGACGCGGTTGCGGTTGAACGGCCGGATGTTGAAATTGTCGATGTAGATCACCAGGCTGAGCCGCTGCTGGTCCGGAACCGGCGGTGGACCGGGCGGTAGCCCCGGAACCCGCTCCTCCGGCGGTGGAGGCACGGCGGCCTCGACCGCTTCGACTGCCGATGGACCCACCGGGCGACCGTCCTCCATGACGTAGAAGTTGGTTACGGTCACCGGGCGCTTGTCCTCGAAGACCCGAAAATCCTCGCGGGTCAGCCCGGTAATGGGGTTGCCCTTTTTGTCGGTGACATAGACCTCGACGTTGACGACGTTGACGTCGACGACCTCCGAGAAGATCTCCTCGAGCTCCGGTGGGGCGTCCTCGGACTGCGCCATGACGACCGCGCATAACGCGAATGCCAGGATCGCCGCCGACATCATGGCGCGACGCGGCCGTTGGCGAAACATCTCGAGAGTCATGGACGCTTTTTGCGGCGTTGATTGGGCGGGAAGATCTCCAGGCCGCTGGACAAAATCCTACCACTCACCGGGTCGTAGATCGCCACCACCACACGGTGCGGTTTGCGCCTGAGAAGCAGCGTGGTCTCGTAGCTCCCGACGGCACCCGCCGACGGCTCCTTGTCCGAAGCGACCGCCAGAGGAATCACCGGCATCTCGGCCTGCTGGCCGTCCGCGTCGATCACTCCGACCCGCAGCTCGAGCTGTGTCGCCAGGGTGTCGCCCACCGGGAGAAAGGTCACCTGGTCCAGCGGGATCGTCACGGTCAGGGTCGTGCTCATCCGTCTTCGCCCGGCGGGGACCGGGTGATCGAGCGAGGCCCGCAGGGTGTCGTTTCCGGCGGTGTTGCCAAACAGCAGGGAGCTCTCGATCGACATATCGACCTCGCGCTCGCGCGAGGTGTCCAGAAAACCGCGCCTGGAACGAACCCGGAAAGACGGGCTGGTGACCTCGACCCGTACCGAGTGGCGCTCGTCATCCCACGCCCGCTCGGGGCTAAAGCCCAACCAGTAATAGGAGCGCGTATCGGCGACGATGTCGGCGAAGGCATCGAGGCGCCGGCTATTGATCAGCGCCCGCCCACCGGTCTCGCGGGCCAGAAAGCGCAGCGTGTCGTGCACTTCCTGCTCGCGCAGAAAGCCGGCGTTGACCGCCTGGGTGGGACGCGAAGAGCGTAGCGAAAAATCGACCACGGTCTCGTCCATCCCGGGCAGATCTACCGGGTAGATCGTGTAGCCCAGAAGGTTGGCGGTCTCGCTCAAACGGCGGTACAGATTGTCGCCAAAGGGGCCCTCGCGGTGGACAATGGACCGGCTGATGTCGCCGACGACATAGTCGGCCGGGATAAAGGGCCACCCCCCCGAAAGCAGCAGCATCACCTTCCGCCCGGGCGGCTTGGCAAAGCTGCGCAGCGTGGCGCTGGCGGCTGCCACCGATCGGTTGAGCTGTTCGGAGAGCCGCTGCACATAGGCGCGCTCGTCGATGTTGAGCTCGGTGATAAACGAGGGCAGCCCGGTCTCGTCTCCCAGCAGAACCAGCGAGTCGAGCGTGGAGAAAGACTGCTCGAACTGACGCCGCTCGACCCGTCGCTGGAGCCCCCGGGCGGGCCGTAGCTTGGCGTCGCGCAGCACCCGGCGCAGGCGCTCGACCGACTGACTCCAGGTCGACAGCATCTCGAGGTTCTTGCCGTCGTACGCCACGACCGCCATCCGGTCCTCGGGAGCCAGCAACGGTAGATCGTCGATCATCGCGTTCAGAACACGATCCCGGTCCGAGGCCACGGCAAAAAAGTCGTCCACAAAGACCAGGTAGCTGGTGCCGACCGGCTCGCCGGGAGCCAGCGCCGGAACACCGGGCAGCAGCTCCTCGGCCCCGGCGCCCGGGTCGAGCGTCAGACCACCGCGGACCTCGCTGAAATAGTCGATGTCCACCTCTTGCCCATCCACCAAGAGCCGGAAGTCCTCGGCCGTCAGGCCCCGCACCGGCAGCCCCGACTTGTCGGTCACCACCACTTCGATGTTGACCACCCGTACATCGAGGATCTCGCCAAAGACGCCGGGCAGCGCAGACGGCGCACCTTCGCCCTGCGCGGTGATCTTCGGTGTCCACACCGCGGAGAGAAACAGCGCACCGGCCGCCACCACTGCGAGCCGCATCTTCATCTTCGACCCCGAGAGCGCTTATCTTAGCGAATCGTCTCGAGACGACTCGCCAGGTGCTCGACGACCCGCACCGCGTGCTCGCGGGAGTTCTCGATAAAGATCCGCCCCAGGTCGAGGCCGGACTGGAGCGTCCCGGCAATGTACAGCCCTTCGACGTTGGACTCGCAGGTCTCGGGATCGAATTCGGGCACCAGGGTCTCCGGGTGGACGCGGATGCCACAGCGGCGCTCCAGATCCGCGTCCGGCGTATAGCCGATCAGGACATAGGCGGTGTCGGCCGCGAGCGTCTCTTCTCCCGATGGGCTCGAGAGCCGCACTTCGTGAGCGCCAAACGAAGTGACGGTGCAGTTGAAGCGAGCCTCGATCGAGCCCTCGCGGACGCGGTTCTCGAAATCCGGCTTGAGCCAGTACTTGACGGTCGGCTTCACCTCGAGCCCACGGTGGATCAGCGTGACGGCGACGCCGTTTCGCCACAGATCCAGGGCCGCCTCCACCGCCGAATTGCCCCCACCCACGACCGCGACTCGCCGGCCGTAGTGACCGTAGGGCTCCTTGTACCGCGAGCGCACCCACGGCTGCTCCTCGCCCTCGACGTCCAGCCGCCGCGGCCGGTGAAAATAACCCGTTGCCAGGGCCACCGCCCGCCCGTGGTGACTGCGCTCGCCCGAATCCGACCGGGTGGCGACCACAAAGGTACCGTCCTGCCGCTCCACTGCGGTCACTTCCTCGCCCTGCGCCACTTCGAGATCGAACTTGCGGGCCACCGCCCGGTAGTAGGCCAAGGCCTCCCGCCGGGTGGGCTTGTCGTGGGGAATGGCAAACGGCACCCCGGCGATCTCCAGCAGATCGCGGGTGGTGAAGAATTTCATGTAGGACGGAAAACCGAGCAGGTTGGCGGCCAACTCGCCGCGGTCCACCAGGAGGGCGTCGAGACCGCGCTGGCGGCAGGCCGCTCCGATGGCGATCCCGGTCGGCCCGGCCCCGACCACGATCAGATCAAAGATCCTTCGATCGTTTTTCAAACCCGGCCCTCCGGGAAGTGGTTGACCGGGCCGTGCCCCGCGCCGAGCGCAAACGCCGATGCCACGGCTCGCTGCAGATAGTCGATGGCGCCGCCAACCGCGGTCACCAGATCATCGCCGCGACCGAGCCGGGCGGCGATCGCCGCCGACAGCGTGCAACCGGTGCCGTGAGTCGAGGTTGTATGGATTCGTGGATGCCGGAACACATGTCGCTTTCCCTCGATCTCGAGGACATCCACGATCTCGTCGCCGGCGGCATGGCCGCCCTTGACCAGAATTCCCTTGGCCCCCCGGTCTCGCAGCCGTGTCATCAGCTCGTCCATCGCCGCCCCCTCCGGCGCTTCGGCCAAAACTTCGGCCTCGGGCAGATTCGGCGTGACTAGGTCCGCCAGCGGCAGGAGCCGCTCTCGCAGCGTGGTGATTGCCTCTTCTCGCAGCAGGCGATCGCCGCTTTTGGCGACCATGACCGGATCGAGGACCACCGGGACCGTGGGGTGGCGCCGCAGACAATCGGCCACAGCCTCGACGGTCTCGGCGTCTCCGAGCATCCCGATCTTGACCGCGTCCACACCGAGGTCGTCGAAGACCGCGTCGATCTGAGCCCGGACTATCACTGCGGGAAGCCGGTGCACCGCCGCTACCTCGACCGTGTTTTGCGCGGTCACCGCGGTCAACGCGCTCATGCCAAAGACGCCGTGCGCAGCGAAGGTCTTGAGATCGGCTTGGATTCCCGCGCCACCGCCCGAGTCGGACCCGGCGATCGTCAGCAGCCGCGGAGGCGTCTCGGCGCTCACGCGGGGGCGGCGCTGGGCCGGCGGCGCCACAGGATCGCGAGCGCCAGCAAAAGAACGACGCTGAGGATCTGGGCGACGGTCAGGGGTCCAAAAAACCGATCGTCTTTGGCACGCAGGAACTCCACCGCAAACCGCTCCACCGCAAGCAGCGCCAGAACGACCGTCAAGGCCGTCCCCGGGCGCGATCCACGGCGGATCAGCCACCAACCCACAACAAAGGCCACTAGTGCCGCCGCCGTCTCGTAGAGCTGGGTGGGATGGACCGCGACCAGCTCATCCGGTGGCACGTCAAAGGGGATGTCGGCGCCATAGGCGGATCGCAGGAACCCCGCGGTCGTCGGTCCCGGGAGGCCAAACTCGAACTTGACGCCCCAGGGAAGCGACGTCGGGTAGCCATAGTCGTCGCCAACCAGAAAGCAGCCCACCCGCCCCACGGCGTAGCCGAGAGCGGCCGAGGGGGCGAGCGCATCGAACGTCCTCCACCTCGGCAGCCGCCGGCGCCGGATGACGATCAACAAGGCCAGGGCGGCCAGAAGAAAACCCCCGTACCAGACGAGCCCCGAGCGATCGAACAGCAGACGCCAGTCCCGGTACAACAGCGCGTAGTAGATCTTGGCCCCGACGATGCCCCCGATTCCACCAGCCAGCAGCAGGGCGCTGGCGTCTTCGTCATCGCCCACACCCAGACGCCGCACTCCCCAGCGCAACTGCGCCCACGCGGCGAGAAACGCGAGGACCATGAGCACGCCGAACGGGCTGATGGCGAGCGGTCCGATGCGGAAGAGCTCTTGGAGCATTTAGCGATGAGCGATCAGCGATCAGCGATCAGCGATTGGCGGAAAACCGGGGCCGCACATGGTAGCAGAGGCGACGCCGGGGCTCGGCGACAGTCTTTGGGCGTTTCCGGGCTACGAGATCGGCCGATCGTTGAGCGACCAGTCGTAGTCGAGGTAACGCACCGACACGTCTTCGGCTTTCAGATGCTCGACGACTTCCTCCGGAAGATACGGAACGACCCATTCGAGGACCTTGGAGCGCACAAAAAAAGCCACCATCGTGCTACCGCCGGTGAAGTCTCCGGCGTACCATTTGAAGATCGAAGACAGCCACAAGTCGTTCGATCCGGCGTCGAGACGGGCGCCCTTTTCGCGATCCGCGAGAAAGCCGCGTGTCTGGTCTTCCAGTTGCTCTTCCAGCCGATCGGCCACGTAGGCCTCGTGACGCAAATCCGGACAGCTATAGGAGGCGCAAACCACTGCAAAGTGAACCCTGGGCTCACCGAGATCCAGCGCCTTGCGCTCGATACCGTCGAGGGTCAACGACTCCCCGGCGACCCGGAAGGTACGCCGGTCGAAAAAGCCGTCGACGTCCTTGACCGAAGGCACGTCCGGGTAGAGGTCGATCACAAACCGAGCCACGACGGCGTTGTAGGCGTTGATCCAGAATGCCAGCCGATCCTCCCGCGAGGCCTCCGCCGGGTCGGCGTCGCCCAGCAGCGACAAGTAGCTGTCCAACCCGTCGCGATTGGCCTTGAGCCCCGCGTAATCGAGCCCGCCGTCGCGGTGAAAGCGCTCCAGCACGTCGCCCCACAGATCATGAGATGGAAGACCTCGACTCATCTCGGCATCGCTCTCGGCGCGACAGGCCGGCGCCAGTACGCACCCGACGACCACCAAGAGCGCCGGTAAACCATAACGCGAAAAGCACGCTGGGTCGGCGTTGGACATATCGAGATGCTATACGAGGTCGGGACGCAACCGGTTCAAACTCGTGGTCTCGCGTCGGCTTCAACGCGTTCGCAACGCGACCCGTCTCGACTTCTCCTATGGACTGCTAGCAGCCCATAGAAGAAGTCCAGATGGTCGCGCGACAAGGTCTTACGGCGCGTATGCAAGGCACGAGGAGGAGTCGATGCTGGGACATCGAAGACGACGAGTAACGCAGCAGTCGTGCCGTAACCCCTTGTCGCTATCGTCTGGAGCTCTTTTGGGGGTTGCGACGGCATGGGACCATTTCCGGTGTTGGCGCTCCTCGCCGATGCTCTGGCATCGCCTGCGTCGCGCCGCCTGGGATCTGGTCCCATGGCGTTCGCAACGCGACCCGTCTCGACTTCTCCTATGGACTGCTAGACTCTCGGCCCCCGAAATGTTGAGCGAGACGACCCGCGAACGGTTCGACGATTTTGCAGCGCTGGTGCGCCGGCGTAAAGGACGGTGGTTGGTGCTGACGCACGACAACCCGGACCCGGACTCGATCGTCTCGGCCGCCGCGCTCGCCAAGATCCTCCGGCGCTCTTTCAAACACCAGGTCACGGTGGCCTATGGCGGCATCATCGGACGCGCCGAGAACCAGGAGATGGTCAAGGTCCTGGGGATGAGGCTCAGCCACGTCCGACACCTCAAGTGGAAGAGCTACCGCAATATCGCCCTGGTCGACGCCCAGCCGGGGACCGGCAACAACCAGCTCGATCGGGCGGTCCCGCACGTGGTCTTCGATCACCACCCCATCCGAAGCGCCACCAAGAAGGTGCAGTTCGCCGACGTGCGCACCGAGTACGGTGCGACCGCCACCATGATGGCCGAATACACGTCGGCCTTCGGACTCGACTTCAGCAAACGCGAAGCGACCGCCTTTGTCTACGCCATCCGATCGGAGACCCAGGATTTCGGTCGCGAATTCTCACCCGCCGACCGGGAGGTGTTCGACCGGCTCAAACCGCTGGCCGACATTCGTGCCCTGGCCCGTATCCAGAATCCGCGTCTGCCCCGTACCTACTTCTACAATCTCCACCAAGCGCTTGAAAACCTGCAGTCGTCGGGCTCGCTGGTGGTCAGCCATCTCAACCACGTCGACCAACCCGACATCGTTCCGGAGATCGCCGATCTACTGCTGCGGCTCAACGGCATGACCTGGTCTTTTTGCACCGGCGTCTATGAGGACCGTCTGTACGTCTCGCTGCGAACGACCAACACTCGCGCCGACGCCGGCCGTCTGATGAGGCGCCTGCTGGGCCGCAAGGGGCGGGGCGGGGGCCACGGCATGATGGCCGGTGGCTGGATCCGGTACTCCGAGACCCGCACCGGCACCGCCGCCGGTCTGCAAAGCTATCTGGCGCAGCGCCTGGCCAAGCTGCTCAAAAAAAAGCCTGAGCTCCAGAAAATCAACCTGGCCGGCTAGCTCGGTTTTTCGGTGGCACTGGCGCGAGTCGCCGCTCAGTCGCGGCGCCGGCGCGCCAGACGCAGCAATCGCGCCCGGTCGAGCCGGACCTTGGCCACCGGCCGGCCGTCACGCAGCAGCACCGGCACCGTGTCGCCAAAGCGGCTCGCCAATTCGGGATCGTCGTCCACGTCCCGACGCGAGTAGCTCAAGCCCAGTTCGGGGAGCACCTGGTCGAGGACCGCTTCCATCTCATGGCACAGGTGACATCGCTGGCGGGTGAGGAGCTCGAAGCGGGGCGTCACTCCCATTCGATCGTCGCCGGCGGCTTGCTGGTGACATCGTAGACCACCCGGTTGACCCCCCGCACCTCGTTGACGATCCGGTTTGCCACCCGGCCCAGAAACTCGTGGGGCAACGGGCTCCAATCGGCGGTCATGAAGTCGTCGGTTTCGACCGCCCGCAGGGCTACTACGTTTTCGTAGGTCCGGTTGTCCCCCATCACACCGACCGTATGCACCGGGAGCAGCACGGCAAAGGCCTGGCTGGTGCGATGATAGAGATCCTGGGAGCGCAGCTCTTCGAGAAAGATGGCGTCGGCGTCGGCCAGGGTTTTGGCGCGCTCGGCGGTCACCGCGCCGAGAATACGGACCGCCAGCCCGGGCCCCGGAAACGGGTGCCGGGTGATGAACTCCTCCGGGATTCCCAGCTCCCGGCCGAGCTGTCTGACCTCGTCCTTGAACAGCATTCGCAGAGGCTCGATGAGCTCGAACCCGAGCTTTTCCGGCAGCCCGCCGACGTTGTGGTGGGTCTTGATGACCGACGACGGTCCCTTGACCGCCTCCGACTCGATGACATCCGGGTACAGCGTTCCCTGCGCCAGGAAGCGGGCCGAGCCGATGGTGGCGGCGACCTCCTCGAAGACGTCGATAAAGAGATGACCGATGATCCGCCGCTTGCGCTCGGGATCGGTGACGCCGTCGAGCGCCGCCAGAAAACGCTCGGCGGCGTCGACGACCATCAGCTCCACCCCGAGCGCTTCCCCGAGGGTCGACTCCACCTGCTGCCGCTCGCCGCGCCTCAAGAGGCCGGTGTCGACAAACACCGCGGTCAGCCGGTCGCCGACCGCTCGGTTGACCAACGCCGTCACCACCGAAGAATCGACACCCCCCGAAAGCGCACACAGAATGCCACCCTCCGGAACCTGTTGCCGGATCGACTCCACCGCTTCATCGCGAAACGAGGACATCCGCCAGTCCCGGCTCGATTCGCAGATCCGGTACAGAAAATTCTCGATCACCCGGTGACCGGACCGAGTGTGCGACACCTCGGGGTGAAACTGGATGCCATAGATCCGACGCTCTCGGTCCTCCACCGCCACCACCGGGGCGTTGTCGCTCGACGCGGCGGGACGGAAGCCCTCCGGGAGACCGTCGACCCGGTCTCCGTGGCTCATCCAGACCGTCTCGCGAGGATCCAGGCCCTCGAACAGCGGGCTGTCCGGGCTCACGGTGATCTCGGCGCGGCCGTACTCGTGGCGGCCCGCGTCCTCCACCCGGCCACCCAATTGGTGCGCCAGGAGGTGGAGCCCGTAGCAGATGCCGAGCACCGGGACGCCCAGCTCCAGGAGCTTTGTGTCCAGCCGGACGGCATCCGGCTCGTAGACGCTCTGCGGACCGCCGGAGAGGATGATCCCGACCGGACGACGCTGGGCGGCCTCCTCGGCCGGCATGGTCCCGGGATGGACCTCACAGTAGACGTTCGCTTCTCGTACCCGGCGGGCAATCAGTTGGGTGTACTGACTGCCGAAGTCGAGCACCAGCACCGTTTGGTGCCGTTTACCCGGATTCTCGACGTTGCCGGCTCTCTGCGTGCCGGCGACTGCTGTTTGGAGCTCTGACGTCACAGCTCGGTCTCCGCTTTGAGCTCCCGCGTCATCAGCTCTTCGAGCGCCGCCGCGGGGGGTTTGTCTTCGTAGATCACCTGCATCATTTGCTCGACGATCGGCATCTCCACGCCGGTGTCGCGGGCGAGACGGCTCACTGAGAGCGAGTTTTTCACCCCCTCGGCAACCATGGCCGTCCCGGCCTGGATGTCATCGAGACTCTTGCCGGCCGCCAGCTCCATCCCGGTTTTGCGATTGCGCGACAGGCCTCCCGTACACGTCAGCACCAGGTCACCGAGACCCGCCAGGCCGGAAAACGTCCTGGGGTCGCCACCGCGGGCCAGCCCCAGCCGGGTGATCTCGTGGAGCCCCCGGGTGATCAGGGCCGCGACGGTGTTGTGACCCAGGCCGAGCCCGGTCACCAGGCCGGCGGCAACCGCGATCACGTTTTTGCTCGCCCCCCCGAGCTCGACCCCGACCACATCGGTCGAAGAGTACAAACGCAACGTGGCGCTCGAGAAAGCCGCGCTCAGGCGCCGCGCGGTTTGCTCGTCCTCCGACGCCACCACCGCGGCGCTGGGGGCCCCGGCCGCCAGCTCGGCGGCGAACGTCGGGCCGGAGAGCACCGCAAATCGCACCGAGTCCCCGGTGGTGGAAGCCACCTGCGACGTGACCTCGCTCATCCGCGCCAGAGTGTCGGTCTCGATTCCCTTGGTCGCCGAGACCACCGTCCGCCTGCCGGCGCCATCGCCATCGCCCGCCCGCAGGAGAAATTCGGCCAGAATCTCGCGAAATCCGTGGGAAGGCACCACGACAAGGACGGTCCCGGCGTCCGCCACCTCCTTCAGCGAGGCGGTGACACGCAGGTTTGCGGGAAGCTCGACACCCGGAAGATAGGTGTCGTTTGACCGCTCGCGCTCGAGCACGCGGGCGACTTCGGGTCGTCGCGCCCACAGGGCGACCTCGAGCCCGATCCCCGCAAGGTGGACCGCCAGGGCGGTGCCCCATGAGCCGGCGCCCAGAACCGCGACCTTCTGCGCTGCGGTCAACCCGCGATCCTTCTGCCCGTGATGCCGCCCGTCACGCCGGAGCCCCCCGGAGCCTCCCAAAAGAGAAGGACGACACCACCCGGTAGGTACCCGAGCGGCTTTCCATCAACACTGCGCGCCCGATCCCGAGCCGGTGGCTCGGCAAGGGGCCCATTCGCTCCACCCATTCGGCGGCGACGGATCGCGGCCAGGGCTTGCGGCAACGCGCCACGGTCAGATGGGGCCGGTAGGGACGTGTCTCCGGGTCCCGTCCGGTGAAATCCGCGCACCGCCGCGCCAGCCGGGCAACCAGGCGGTCGAGCGCCGGGCGCGCCTCAAAGCCCAGCCACAGCACCCGGGCCGCGCCCCGGGGCGGGAACCAGCCGGCACGATCGAGAAGAAGATCCCGTCTGGAGGCGGCGCCAAACACCGGCGCCAGTTTAGCGCTCAGCGCCTCGACGCGCGAAGCCTCGAGTTCACCCAGGAAAACCAGCGTGAGATGGTAGTTCGCCGGCCTCACCCAGCGGGCCGGTGGGAAGCCCTCCCGTATGCGATCCACCTGACCCGCCACCCGCGAGCGGAGAGTCTCGGGCACCTCGATGGCGAGAAAACACCTCATCCTAGCTTCCGGCGGAAGACTTGCCGCCCAGGTGCAAGCGAAGCATGTCGAGCGCCCACTGGCTGGAGAGCCAGCGAACCCGCTCCCGGTCCCCCGGTAGCACGAGCTTGCGGTGCCGGTCTTCCTCCCCGCCGGGGACCGCCAGCGCCAACTGGACCGTGCCCACGGGTTTCTCGTCGCTTCCTCCACCGGGCCCGGCAATGCCGCTGACCGCCAGCGCATAGTCGGCTCCAAACGCAGTGCGAGCCCCGGCGGCCATCTCGCGCACGGCTTGCTCACTCACCGCGCCATGTGTTTCGAGCGTCTCTTCTCGCACACCCAGCAACCGCTTTTTGAGCTCGTCGGAGTACGTGACCGCCCCTCCAAGGAAATAGTGGCTGCTGCCGGGAACCCGAGTCAAACGCTCGGCAATCAACCCCGCTGTGCAGGATTCAGCGGTGACCACCGTGGCTCCGGATCGCCGCAGAAGGTCGCCGACCGCCTTCTCCAGGCTCCCGCCTTCGACATCGGCAAAAACCGCGGAGCCAAAGATCTCCCGCAATCTCTCCACCCTCTCCCCCAGCCACACCAGCCGGTCTTCGTCGTTGCCACCACGAGTCAGTTGCAGCGTCACCTGCCCGGGCGAGGCGAGCACCGAGAAGCCTTCGCGGCCGAACTCGTCGTAAAACGGCCGCAGGCGCTCCTCGGCGGTCGACTCCGGTACGCACGCCAGACAGAGAACGCGCATCTCGGTGCGACGGCCCTGGCAGCGCTCGTCGAGCCACGGCAAGAGATGGCTCGAAAGCATCCCCTCGAGCTCGGTCGGAACCCCCGGGAACAGAAACAGCGTCGCTTCCGCCGTTTCGACTACCTGCCCCGGTGCCGTGCCGCGCGGATTCGGGATGACTTCCGCGCCGGCGACGACGTCGGCCTGCTTGCGGTTGACCTCGGGCATTCGGAACCCCATACGAGCGAATTTGGATTCGATCTCCGCCTCGATGGTCGGGCTGCGCTCGAGCGCACGGTCGAAGGCGCGAGCCACGGCTTCGCGCGTCAGGTCGTCCTCGGTCGGCCCCAGCCCCCCGGTGAGCAGCAGCAGGTCATACCGACCGCTGAGACGCGTGATCTCGTCGGCCAGCAAAACGAGATCGTCTCCGACCACGCATTTGAAACCGACCTCGACACCATAACGCCCCAGCTCCTCGGTGATCCGCAGCGAGTTGGTGTCCAGCCGATCGGTCCCCAGAAGCTCGGAACCGGCGGCGAGAATCGCGGCACGCATGGCTGGCGAAGGATAACCGAATTGCGGTGAAAAGGCGGCGCAAAAAGATGGCCCAAACCGTGTCCAACCGCGTTGACACTCGATCGGCGTGGGCCATAGGATTCTCTGGAATGTCGTCCCGCCGCCCTTTTTTGCTCTCGGCTTTTCTTCTAGCCGCGATTGCCTCCGGCGGGATCGCCGGCACCGAGCGGCGCGCTGCGGCGTGGCAGGCTCTGGAGCCGGTCGAGAGCCTCCGGGACACTGTGCTGCTCAGCACACCGGGACGCGCCCGCGTCCGGTCGCTGGGGGCCTCCCAGCGCATCCGGCTGCGGCGTGGCGAGCGACTGCTCGAGATCGCCGAAGTCCGCAACGGCTGGCTGGCGGCGGGAGTCGTAGAACGCGGAAACACGGTCGATCTGACCTTTGTTCGCGGCGGCAAGTCGTCCACGCGCAGACTGCCTCGTCTCGTCGAGCGGAGCCCGGGGCTGCGCGGGCGGCCACGCTTGATGCTGGAACGTGACCGGCTGGCCGGTATCGCTTGGTTGGAGGGTCGCGGCTTCGACAGCCTGTCGGTCAAGGCGAGCGACTGGACCGGTGTCGACTGGAGCCCGTCCGAGAGCGTCTCATGGGGCGACGCCATTCGCACCGGACTTACCAGCGCCGTTCTCGAGGACGGCTCCTGGCTGCTGGTTTGGAGCCAGTACGACGGCAACGACGACGAACTCTTTTGGAGCTTGCGGGAAGGGGCCACCTGGAGCACTCCGGCTCCGGTGACCGGCGGCAACTCGCATCCGGACGTCACGCCACAACTGCTGCCGCTCGACCACGGGGCGATTCTCGCCTGGAGCCGCTCCGACGGCGATCACTACCGGGTCCATACCGCCCGCTTCGAGCGCGGCCGCTGGCGGACGCTAGGCGCTACCGGCCCTGCTGGCTCGGTCGATCCGAGCTTCAAGCGGACCCCCGAGGGCTCGCTGCTGGTGTTCCGCAACGCGGTGCCGAGCGCCTGGACGGCGCTGCGGCTGGACCGCCGCGGCGCGGTGTCCGGCCTAGCCCGGGTCCCGACGGCTCTTTCCCCCCGACCGGTCGTCCGGCCGGCATCGTCGGGAGAGATTGTCTTCGACTGGCCGCTGCTCAAGCACCAGCGGCGGCAACGCTGGGAGCGACCCGTTCGATGAGACCGCGGCGTCCGTTTTGCCTCCTCTCGGCGCTGGCGTTGGCCGCCGGTTTCGCCATGCCGGCCGGGCCGGCCGTCGCGCAGCAGGTGACGGTCTTTGGCGACAGTATCGTCGAAGGATTTGGCGACAACGAGGGCAACAGTATGCCGCGGCGCTTGCGCAAGATCCTGCGCAAGGCCGACGAGGCGGCCGACGTGCTCAACTTCGGCCTGGGGGGCGAGAAGACCTTTGCAGGGCTCACCCGGATCAACCTGGCGATCGCCGAGGGCGGCGACATCTTCATCATCATGGAAGGCACCAACGACGTCGAGGATATCGCCACCCTCAAAACCTCGATCCCGACCGTCGCGGCCAACCTCAACCAGATGGTCAGCAAGGTGAGAAACGCCGGGATCGAACCGGTGCTGTCCACCATCATCTGGCGGCCGCCCACGGCCCAACACGACAAGCAGAGTCTGATCACCGAGGCGGTGGCGTGGGAGATCCGTGAATTGTCCTTTGCCCGGCGCACCCGCTTGATCGACGGTTATCGTGCTTTCGACCCCAATTTTGTCGCCGATCCTTTTCGGGAGTACTACTTCAAGGGTTTCGACCCCGTGGGCCACCCCAACCCGGAGGGCCATCAACGCCTCGCCAGGACGGCCGCCGACGTGTTGCAGGGCATCGACAATGTCTCACCCGTGATCGGCGCTTTTAGCCCGGGTCCGCTGCCGAGCGTGATCTCGAGAAACACCGAGATCCGGATCCCGATCTACGAACCACTCGAATCCACCGGCCTCGACCTCGACGGCACACGCCTTCTGATCAACAACAAGGAGGTCGGCACGATCGAGGGCAGCACACGCAAGCTGGAGATCGTCCACCAGGGCGCCAAGGCCCTGGGTTGTCGCGCCGTTCTTCAACTGCAAACGGCGGACCGGGCCGCCGAGCCCAACGCTCACGACCGGGTTTTGGGCGTCTACGATATCCAGGGGCTGTCGGTTCCCAACGGCGACGTCGATTTCGATTGTCGCGTGGACGGCTTCGACCTGATCTCACTCTCGCAGCGGTTTGGAGCCCGCCGCGGCCAACCGCTCTACAACAGTTTCTTCGATTTCGATTTCAACGGCGTGATCGACCAGGACGACCTCGACGTCGTCATCAGCGGCTTTGGCCGCAGCTAGTCGAGCCGGCTCAACGGCCCGCCGCGGCGGCCGCTTCAGGCGGTGACGCGCTCGTAGACCAGCGGCGGGGCCTCGGCCTGGTCGCCGATCGCAAAACACGCCGTCAACCGGGCCTCGAGCGCTTCGTCGGCGCCGCGGGAGTAGAGACGCGCGATCTCGGCGCCCTTTTCGAGCTCGTCGCCCAGGCGGGCCGTTGTCCGCAGTGACACCGAGGGGTCGATCTCCAGCCGGTCCTGGACACGGCCGCCTCCCGCCTCCGCCAGCAGCAGACCCACCTGACGGTTCTCCACCGCCGTCAAGAATCCCGCCCGGTCGGCGCGGATCACAAACTCGTACGGGGCAAGGGGCAACCTCTCGTGCGCCAAGGCTTCTCGCGAGCCACCCACCGCAACCACCCAGCGCTCAAAGAGCCCGCGCGCCCTACCCGAATCCACCGCGGCGGCGAGGTCCTCCCGGGACAACGGCTGGCCGGCGCGTGCGGCGACCTCCTCGGCCAGCGCGTAGACCACCTCCATCAAATCGGTGGGGCCCCGTCCCTCGAGACAGGCGAGGGTCTCGCGGATCTCGCAGGCATGACCCGCCCACTCCCCCAGCGGCTGGCTCATGTCGGTGATCAGGGCCGAGCTCGAATAGCCGGTGTCCGAGGCGATCTCCACCAGCAGCCGCGCCAGCCGGCGAGCGTCCTCCAGCGTGGGGAGAAACGCCCCGCTGCCCGTCTTGACGTCAAAGACCAGCGACGCGGCGCCGGTGGCGAGCTTCTTGGAGAGAATGCTAGCGGTGATGAGCGGCAGCGAATCCACGGTCGCGGTCTGATCGCGCAGACCGTAGAGTACGCGGTCCGCCGGTGCGATGCCCTCGGTGGCCACCCCGATGGCCATCCCGAGCTCGGAGAGCAGCTCGTGGCAGCGCTTGTGATCCATCGCCAGGTCGACGCCCTCGATCGCCTCGAGCTTGTCGGCGGTGCCGCCGGTATGGCCCAGCCCGCGGCCGGTCAGCATGACGACCGGCTGACCGCAGGCGGCCAGAATCGGTGTCAGGACCAAAGAGACCTTGTCGCCGATCCCCCCGGTCGAGTGTTTGTCCCCCAGCCCGGGAAACTCCTCGGACAAGCGCCACTGCTCTCCCGACTCGAGCATCGCAACCGTTAGCTCGCGGGTCTCTTCGAGGTCGAGACCGCGGATGGCGCTCGCCATCAGAAACGCCGCGAGCTGTGCGTCGCTCCAGCTCCCGGAGACCGCTCCCTCGACGACCGCGCCGATCTCTTCGGCGCTCAACTTGTCACCGGCGCG
Organism: Candidatus Multivoradales bacterium; assembly: GCA_965224065.1. Classification (GTDB taxonomy): domain Bacteria; phylum Acidobacteriota; class Thermoanaerobaculia; order Multivoradales; family JAHEKO01; genus JAOTZA01. The sequence goes on along the minus strand of CBDCYF010000005.1, from coordinate 199,242 downwards.
CTTGTGCGCCAGGACACGGTAGGGGTTGACGCTCACAGAGCCTGGATCGCCGCACCGGCTCGCTGAGCGTAGGCGCTACCGGGGTGCTCATCGAGGATCCGCTGGTAGATGTCCCGGGCCTCGGCCCCCCGGTCGAGCGCCAGGAGCGTCTCCGCCATCTGGTCGAGCAGAATGACCTCGGGAACGCTCGTCGAGCCGTCCCCGAGCAGACCCTGGAGCTCGGAAAGCACGGCGTCCGAGCGTCCGGCCGCGCGGTCCGCAGCCAATCGATTGACCCATAGCTCGATGTCCAGCGCCGTCTCGGGCCTCCCCGAGACCTCGGCCCACAGTGCCCTGGCCGTCTCCTCGTCCCCCTCTCCCGCCGCGATCTCGGCCAGATAACCCGCGGCCACCGCTGCAACCTTCGAGCTCCCGTGCTCGGTCCGCACCGCTTCGAATGCGGCCTTGGCGGCCCGAGAGCGGTCGGCCTCCGAGCCAAAGGTCGGGGCGAGTGGATCGTTCGGATTCGGCGCGGCGGCATCGATCTCTGCCCGGAAAAGCTCCAGCGCCCGCGAAAGCGCCTCGTTGGCCTGTGTCTCCCGGCGCTGGTCGAGGGCGAACCAACCCGCCACGAGCAGAGCTGCGAGGGCAACCGCCGCCAACCCCAGAAGCAGCGTCCGGGCGTGCTCCTGGAGCAAGTGCATCAGACGCGCTGCGCCTTCGAGCACCTCGTCTCTCTTCATCTCTTTTCGTGTCAGTCGACTCATTTGTTCCTTTCGCAGCTGACTGGTGCGGCTGGGAGGATTCGAACCCCCGACCTAGGGCTTAGGAAGCCCCCGCTCTATCCAACTGAGCTACAGCCGCCTCGAGCGGACGCAGATTATAAGCGAGGTCACCGGCAACCGACCGCGCCTGGGAGCTTTCTCAATACACGATCAACGACTGCACCTCAAAGCCGTCCACCGCCGCGCGCCCGTCCAGGAAGGCCAGTTCGACGATGAAGCCCATGCCCACGACTTCGCCGCCGACCGACTTCACCAGGTCCCCGGTGGCCCGAGCGGTTCCACCGGTGGCCAGCAGGTCATCGACGATCAGCACCCGCTCTCCCTCGGCGACCCCGTCGCGGTGCATCTCCACACGGTCGGAGCCGTATTCCAAATCGTAGGACTTGCCGACGGTCTCGTAGGGTAGCTTGCCCGGCTTGCGTACGGGCACAAACCCGGCGTTCAAATTGTAGGCGACGATCGGCGCGAACATAAACCCGCGCGATTCGATCCCGATGACCTTGTCCACATGCAGCCGGGCAAAAAGCCACACAAAGCGGTCCACGGTCATGCGCAACGCGTGATCGTTCTGGAGCAGCGTGGAGATATCGTAAAAGAGAATTCCCGGCTTGGGAAAATCGGGGATCTCACGGATGTATTGTTTTAGATCTTCCATCTCAAGTTACCTCCCTCGCTTCCATCTCCTGGCCGGTCAGCGCCGGATCTCGAACGACCCCGGGGTCTCGACCGAACCGATGTCTTCCTCCTCGACTCGATCGACGCGCGCCGGGTGTGACCCTTGATGCAAAAAAGAACGAAAATGTTCGAGCGCGTCTTCGCTGCCCCAGGCCGCTGTCTCGACCGAACCGTCGGGACGGTTTCTGACAAATCCGACGAGATCGAGCTCGGTCGCTTTCAAACGTGTGTAGTACCGGAAGCTTACGCCCTGAACACGCCCAAACACCAGAAACCGGCGCGCCGTCATGCGTCCGCTCTCCCTTCGTCCGGCGTTGCCTCCCTCGAGGCCTTTCGCGCCGCCCGCCCGGCAAGCCAAAAACCTGCGGCCAAAAGAATAACAAAAGCCACGGTCAGCCAGCCCAGGTGCCGTTGGATGAAGTCCCGCGCCGGCTCGCCGACGACATAGATCAAACCGGCGACGAGAAAAAAGCGCAGGGTGCGGGAGACCACCGAGGCCAGAACAAAGATCTTGAAATTGATGGCAAAGGCGCCGCCGGATACGGTAAACAGCTTGTACGGCAGCGGCGTCAGACCGGCGACACCGGTCGCCCAGGCGTTGTAGCGGTTGTAGTAGTGCTCGACCCGGCGGATGCGCTCGGCACTGAACAGCCGGCCCAGCAGCGGCCGGCCGCCGGCGTACCCCAGGCCGTACCCGGCCATGCCGCCCAGCACCGAGGCCACCGAGCACACCGCCGCGAACCAGAAGGAGCGTTCGGGCTGACCGAGGCATAGCGCGATGAGCAAGGCGTCGGGTGGGATCGGGAAGACGCTGCTCTCCGCGAACGAGATGGCAAACAGGGCCCAGCTCGCGTGAGGTGAGCCGGCAAACGACTCGACCCAGAGCAAAAGATCGTGGAGCCAGCCGGTCAGAGAAAAACCGCCGTTTGCCGGTGCGGACGACACGTTCAAGACTCCCAACCGTGACGGCCGATCAGGGGCACAAAGGCGACCGCTTCACCTTCCTCCCGCCGGACGCCGCCACCACGCAGCTTGCGGTACGACACCAACCGCTGGCCCTCCCGGCCACCCTCGGGAATCACCATGCGCCCACCCGGACGCAATTGGTCGATCAGCGGTCGGGGCGCGGCGGGCGCCCCCGCGGTGACCAAAATGCGCGCAAATGGCCCCACATCGCTCCATCCCACGGTGCCGTCAAAGGCCTGGATCTTGACGTTGGCGACGCCGATCGAGCGCAGCCGGTCGATCGCCTCGCGCGCCAGCTCGCCGACCCGCTCGAGGCTGTAGACCCACTTGGCGAGCCGCGCCAGGATGGCTGTCTGGTACCCGCTCCCGGTTCCGATCTCGAGCACCGTGTGGTCCGGCGAGACCCGCAGCAGCTCGGTCATGCGGGCAACCACAAACGGCTGGGAGATGGTCTGGTCGGAGCCGATCGGCAAGGCATGGTCGCCATAGGCCTGAGTCCGGAGATGTTTGCGAACAAAGAGGTGGCGCGGGGTGTCGTGCATCGCGTCGAGCACGCGACGGTCGGCGATGCCGTACTTCTTTTGCAGCTCCTCGACCATCCGCCGCTTTTGAAAGTCGAAGCTCAAGCCAGCTTTCGCCGCAGCCAATCGAAGGACTCGAGCCCGCGGTAATCGGTGAGGTCGAGATGGAGCGGGGTGATCGAGACCCGTCCCGCGCTCACCGCCTCGTGGTCGGTGCCCTCGTCGGGCTTCCATTCCGGAGTTCCGGCGATCCAGAAATAGCGGCGGCCGCGAGGGTCCTTTTTCTCGATCACAGATTGTTTGTACACGCGATGCCCCAACTTGGTGAACGAGACACCCCGGACCTTCCCCGACGGCACGTTGACGTTGAGCAGGAGGTCCGCCGGAAGCTCCTCTTCGACGAGAAGCCCGACCAGCTCGCGGGCAAACCGCGCGGCGTTTTCGAACGAGAACGGCTCGCGCACCTCCTGGCTGAAGGCAACGGAGGGAATCCCCAGCAGGGTTCCCTCGAAGGTGGCGCTGACCGTGCCCGAGTAGGTCACATCGTCGCCCAAATTGAACCCGAAGTTGATCCCCGAGACCACCAGGTCGGGCGGCGAGTCCTGCATTAACCAGAGAACACCCAGGTTGACACAGTCGGTCGGCGTCCCGTCGACCGAGTAGACGTTCTCCTCCAACTGTTGCATCCGCAGCGGACGGTGAAGGGTCAGCGAATGGCCGGTCGCGCTCTGCTCCCGGTCGGGCGCCACCACCGTGACCTGTGCCACTTCGCCGACCGCCGCCGCCAGGAGCTTCAACCCCTCGGAAAAGACCCCGTCGTCATTGGTCACCAGGACCTGTTTCAACTTTCCTCCCGGGACGAGTCGGGGACTGTCATATAGGGCCCTACGATCGGTTCGAGGGCCCGGTACGTGGCCGGCGGTACGACGCTTGGGTCGGTGATCAGCGAATGCTCGAGGATGCCTTGGTACGGGCTGCGCTCCTCGGGGATCCGCAGGATGGCCTCGCGCACCGCCTCCTGGGCGGCGCGCACGTTCTGCTGGATGACCTCCATCACTGCGGTACCGCTAACATCCTCCTCCTCTTCGTGCCAGCAGTCATAGTCGGTGACCATCGCCAGGGTGGCGTAGCTCATCTCCGCCTCGCGCGCCAGCTTCGCCTCCTGGAGATTGGTCATCCCGATGATGTCGAAGCCACGCCGCCGGTACTCCTCCGATTCCGCGCGGGTCGAGAACAACGGCCCTTCCATGCAGACGTAGGTTCCTCCCTCATGAACCGTGGCGCCGGCGGCGCGGGCTCCCTCGGCCATCCAGCCGGCAAGCCGGTCGCAGAGCGGATGGGCGAACGTGACGTGCGCGACCAGGCCGTTGCCAAAGAAGGTGTCGGCGCGATGACGGGTGCGGTCGTAGAACTGATCGGGAACCACGATATCGGTGGGTTTGTATTCCATTTTGAGCGATCCAACGGCCGACACCGAGACGATCCACTCCACCCCCAGCATCTTCAGCCCGAGGATGTTGGCGCGGTAGTTGAGCTCCGAGGGAAGCAACCGATGACCCCGGCCGTGACGCGGCAAAAAGGCCACTTTGCGGCCCTCCAGCTCGCCGATGACAAACGCGTCCGACGGCTCGCCAAAGGACGTTTCCAAACGGCGCTCCTCGAGCACCTCGATTCCGGCCATCTCGTAGAGACCGCTGCCTCCGATGACACCGACTCGCATGTCCTCTCCCTTGACCATTCAATCCTCCTGGCAGCCCGTGGCAATCGTCCCGGCGGCTGTTAGGCCGCCATCTGCTCCAGCACGCGGTGCGCGGTCTCGAGAGCGCGGTAAGCCTGCCGTCCGTCGACCAGCGGCACATCCTCCCCACGACACGCGGCGAGAAAATGCTCCAGTTCCCGTCTGAGGGGCTCGGCCGGCGGCGCCGAGAGATCCTGTTGCGTCAGTCGGCGCTCGGCACCCGCTCCGTCGAGACGGAACCCCTTGACTTCCTGGCTCTGATAATCGAGCGAGTAGTAGCCGGGTGGGGCGAAGACCCGTAGCTTTCTGATCTTCTCCGCCGAGACCCGCGACGCGGTGAGGTTGGCGACACACCCGGACGCCAGCTCGAGCCGTACGCTGGCAATGTCGATCTTCTCGCTCAGCACCCGGACACCGACGGCGTGTACGGTCCGGATCTCGCTCGGGTCGAGGGCCTGCAAGATCTGGAGATCGTGGATCATCAGATCCAGGACCACGTCGATGTCGAGGCTGCGGGGCGAGAACACACCCATGCGGTGGACCTCGACAAACCCCGGAGCCAGGTCGAGAGCCAGCAGGGCCTGAACCGCTGGGTTGAAGAACTCGACGTGGCCGACCGCCAGCACTCTGTCGCCAGCCGCCGCGATCAACGCCCGTGCCCCCTCTTCATTGTCTGCGATCGGCTTTTCCACCAGGACATGGATCCCTCGTTCGAGGAGCCGACACCCGACGGTGGCGTGATCGACGGTCGGTACCGCCACCACCGCGGCCTCGACGCTCTCCGACAGCTCGTCGAGGGTGTTCGCCACCGGGCAGCCGAATCGTTCCGCCATTTCCTGCGAGCGCTCGGGGGCGAGATCGAACACGCCTACGAGCTCCACTTCCGGCAGCTCGCTCAGAATACGCACGTGATGCTGACCGAGAGCACCCGCGCCGACCACGCCGACTCGAGTCGTCAAGGTTACTCTCCCCCGCGACCACCGCGGCGACCGGGGAGCTGCTTGATGACTCCCCGCTCGGACGAACGCACAAACTCGATCAGGTCCTCGACCTCCGGTGTCCCCCCGAGCTCGTTTCCCATCCGTTCGAGCGCCTGGCTGGTGTTGAGACCCGAGCGCATCAGGATCCGCGCGGCGGATTCGAGCTGGGCAATCGTCTCGTCGCTCAAACCATGGCGTTGCAGGCCGATGGTGTTGAGACCCAGACAGGCGGGCTTGATGCCGACGGTCTTCATAAACGGCAACACGTCCCGAGTGATCACCGAGTAGCCGCCGATGTAGGCGTGGCGTCCGACCCGGCAGAACTGATGCACTGCCGAGAAGGCCCCGACAGTCGAGTCGTCCCCGACTTCGACGTGACCGGCAAGGGTTCCTGCGTTGGCGAACACGGTTCGGTTCCCGACATGGCAATCGTGCGCGACGTGCGAATAGGCCATAAACAGGTTGTCGCTACCGATCGTCGTCGTGCCGCCCCCCTTGCCCGTACCGCGATGAACCGTGCAGAACTCGCGGAAATGGTTGCGGTCCCCGACCTCGAGCACGGTCTCCTCGCCCTCGTATTTGAGATCCTGCGGGTCGAAGCCGATACAGGCGTTGGCAAAGACGCGGTTGTCCTCACCCAACCGGGTCCAACGGGCGATCTGGGCGCCGGCACCGATCTCGCTTCCGCGACCGATCTCGACGTCGGGCCCGATCACGGCGTAGGGTCCGACGACCACTCCGTCGGCCAGCTTCGCCCCGGGATCGACGATCGCGCTTGGATGAATACCGGCGCCCATGCCTCAGCGAGCTACCATTTAGCGAGCGACCATGGCCGACAGCAGAACGGCCTCCGCCGCCAGTTCCCCATCGACCAGGGCCCGGGCGCCGATCTTGGAAAAATTGCGCCGGAGCTTCAAAATCTCCACCTCGAAAAAGACCCGGTCGCCCGGCACCACCGGCCGGCGAAACCGCGCGTTTTCGACCCCGGTGAGGTAGATGAGCTGGGAATCCCGCTCGGGGCGATCGTGGATGACCAGGATCCCGGCGGCCTGGGCCATGCCCTCGATCAGCAAAACACCCGGCATCACCGGTCGGGCGGGAAAATGCCCCTCGAAAAACGGCTCGTTGATGGTCACGTTCTTGGACGCCCTGAGGCGGACACCGGGCTCCATCTCGTGTACGCGATCCACCAGCAGAAACGGGTAGCGATGTGGCAGGACGGAGAGAATCCAGTCGATCCCGCGCTCTTGCTCTTCCTGACTCACTCGGTGTCTCTCCGCTCTATTGGTTGGATATCGACTCGCGGTGGTTTCTGACGTATCGGCACAGCCCCACGCCCGCGCGCGTGGGGCCGCACGGACCGGTCCGCGCCCCGAACGGGGCCGGCTTTGCCAGGGGCACGATTCTGGCCGATCCGGCCCGGCTTGTCGACCGGCGGGCTAGCCTGACCTTCTCACCAGCCTCCGTCCAGCAGGTCGCAACTACCGGAATCTACTTCGTTATGCTCTCTCGAGCTCCTCGACGTAGCTACGGCTACGCCTGCGTCGCCCTCGGTCGCAAGCCTTGTATCTTCCGGCAGTTGCGACCTGCTGACTCGAACCCTGGCGAGAAAATCAGGCTAGCTCTCGGCCGTCAGATCCAGCCGCGCGATGACCCGATCGGTGATGTCGACCTCATCGACGGCAAAGATCAGACCGCTCTCGAACTTGCGGAAGATCAGGGTAAAGGAGCCTTCGCGCCCGACTTCGTTGATGATCGGGAACACCTTTTTCTGGATCGCCGCAAAGGCCTCCTGCTGGGCCTTGTCCAACTCGCGCTGGCCGTCGGTCTGGAACCGCTGGATCTCGATCATCTTGTCCTCGAGCTGTTTGCGCAGCTCGATCATCTTGTCCTCGGCCAGCGTCAGCTCGCTCTCCTGAACCTTGGCTTGGAGCTCCTTGGCCTCGGCGGCCAGGGTGTCCATCCCGGTCTTCTTGCGGTTTTGAAGGTCTTGCAGCGAGCTCAGCGCCTGGCGCCCGGTGGCGGACTCCTGCATGAGCCGGCCGATGTCGATGACACCGATCTTGCCGGCGGTGCCGGCGGACACCGTGGCCGGAACGTCGGTTGCGGGGGCCACCGCTTGTTGGGCACCGGCGACTTCGGCGCCGGTCAACAGGAGACCGGTGAGAACCAGAGAACGGACGATCGAAGGGCGTATGGATCGAGACATGACGGTAATACTCCTGTTGGTGAAAACAGACGGGCGACTCGCGGGGAGTCGGATTAGAAGGTCGTGCCGACGCTGAACTGGAAGCTGTCGAAGCGGTCGTCGTCGAGAGGATCCGGGTTGGTCGCCCAGATAAACCTCAACGGCGCGCCAAAGATCGGCACCAGGACCCTCAGCTCGAGCCCGGTGGAATAGCGAAACGAGCTGAGATCGATGGACTGTTCGTCGACAAAAACGTTGCCGACATCGCCGAAAGCAACCAGGCGGAACGGACCACCGAAGAGAAGTTGGTATTCGAGGTTGAGCTGGACAAAGGAGTCGCCGCCGAGCGGAAACCCGGTCTCATCGGTGACCGTTCTCCCCTGCTCGTCGCGAACCCAGATCGAGCGGAACCGGAACCCCCTCATGGAGTTCTCTCCGCCGAGATAGAAACGGTCCAGAAAGAACAGCTCCCGGCCGTTGAAAGGCTCGATCACGCCCGCCTCGATGTTGATGGCGCCGACCGTGCTGATCTGGGCGCCGCGGGTCAGCGGTTTGAACAGACTGAAGGTTGCGCGCGGCCGAATATAGGACGTGTCTCCGCCCAGAACGCCGCCGGTGTAGTCCACGCTGGCGGTGTATTGCATTCCCTGGGTGGGCTGGAGACGGCTGTCGCGGCGGTCAAAGCCGTAGGCCAGCCGGATCGAGGCCACGTCGCGGCTCAAGTCCTGATCGACGAGAGTGCCGTCGATGGGAGACAGGACCTGCCGCTGGTCCCGGGACTCGAAAAAGCTGTACGAGAACGACAGATTGCTAAAGAGCGCCAAGCGGCGTCCGTACGTCAGCGTGGCGCCCTTGGTGTCCTGGCGGATCCGCTGACCGTCAAACAGCTCGAAGTCGAGCTCGCGGCTGAAGATCTGGACCCCGGCGTTTTGTGGCCGGTCCAGAAACCACGGTACCGAATAGGACAGGTCGAAGATGTCCTGACGGCGCCCGGACTGCAGCGAGACCCCCAGGGTCTCGCCGCGACCGAGGAAATTCCGCGAACGGAACTGAAACTGCCCAAAAAAACCATCGACTTCGCTGAACCCGGCGCCAAACTGCATCTCGGTCCGGTCGCCCTCGTCGCCCTTGATGGTCAAATCGACGAGCTTTTTCTCGTTGTCGAACTCGAAGGCCACCGGGTCCGACTCGTCCACCTTAAAAAACTCCAACTGCTGGACACGCAGCAGGCTGTTGCGGAGCGCACCCGAGTTGAGCACCATCCCCTCCTGGATGGCCAGCTCGCGCCGAATCACCTTGTCGCGTGTGGTCCGATTGCCCTTGAAATCGATCCGGCCGATGGAATATTGATCTCCCTCTTCCACGATCACGTTGACGTCGGCCACCTGGTCGTCTCTCTCGATCACCTCGGATTGAACCTGGGCGAACAGGTGCCCGGTGTTCTGGTAGACGTCGTTGATGGTCTCGATTCCCTTGTCGATGACATCCGCCCGCAACCAACCGCCGCTGGGCTTTTCGAACTGCGCCAGCAGCAGTTCGGCGTTGAACGTGTCGTTGCCGGTGACGGTGATCTCTCCGAGAGTCCAGCGTCCCCCCTCTTCGACCGGCACGGTGACAAAAAGCCGGCGCCGTTGCTGCTCCACCGTCGGCGCGCCGGGCTTGGTCGCTCGCACCTCGGTCTTGGGGTCGCCGAGTACGACGTTTTTGTAGCCCGCGTTGTGATAGAGCTCGCGGATCTTGTCCAGATCCTCGTCGAGGGTCGCGGGGTTAAAGACATCCTTTTTGGTGAGCTTCGAGAGGATCCCGGACTCCTTGGTCTTTTTCATCGACCATCGGAGACGCCGGTCGCCAAAAACGGTGTTGCCCTCGAAATCGATCTCGGCGATCCGCACCTTGTCGCCCTCGTCGATCGTGAAAGTCACCGTTCGCTCCCCGGGGGAGACCGCCTCGACCTGGTACTGGGCGCGGGCCAGGCGGAAACCCTTCTCGCGATACAAGGCCTCGATCGACCGCTGCAATCGCCGGATGTCACCCAGATTGAGCGCGTCGCCCTCGCGCACCTGCAATCGGTCCTCGGCGATGCGGTCGATGATGTCGTTGCGGTCGAGCCGCTTGAGCCCGATGTACTCGATCGAGCGCAGTAGCGGCCTCTCGGTGACACGGACCACCAGCTTGACCCCGTCCTGGACCCCGATGGCCTCGACCTCGATGTCGTCGATCAGCTCCCGTTCCCACAGCCGGCGCAAGTTCTGATTGAGCGAGAACGGCTCGTATACCGCGCCCCGCTCGATGCCGAGGTAAAACTCGACGGTCTCGGCCGCCAGGGCGCGCAGGCCCTCGAATTCAATGGCTTGAATCCGCTGACCCGCCAAGCCCTGCGCCACCACCGGGGTGCACACCAGCGCCAGGACCGCGGAAGCGACGGAATTCTTGAGGCTCGGTCTCATCGTGTGTCTTGCCGGGTGTGTCTTGCTGGATTTGGGCCGAAAAGCCGTGGCGGCGTGTCGCGATGACGTGCCCGCGAACCGCCTCCGTCCCATTAGCGGCCGGTCCGTCGGCCACCGCGGGCTGTTCTCAGGCAGGTGTGCAAGATCCGTGCTACGCCAGAGGCTCCGCGACCGTTTCCCTGGACGCGGCCACGCCATGCGAAAAGCTGAACTCACCGTCGGCCGCCGTCACTCGCACCGTCCCCACCGAGCCGTCCGGGACGGTCAGCAGGATCTCGGAGATGCGGTCCTGGACATGACGCTGGAGAGCGCGCCGAAGCGGCCGCGCGCCGGTCGAGGGGTCCAGACCCGCCTTTTCCAGCAGCAGCTCCTTGGCTCCGTCGTCGAGCTCCACCGCCAAACCGCGCTCACCGAGTGTCTGGTTGACCTCCTCCACGAGAATGTCGACAATTTTGGCCAGTGTCTCCGCGCCCAGTGGTTTGAACACGATCAACTCGTCGACGCGGTTGATGAACTCGGGGCTGAAGGTCCGCCGGAGCTCGGCCAGGATCTCCTGGCGCACACGCTCGAAGTCCTGTGAGCTGTCGCCGCCGAACCCCATTCCACCGCCCTTGACGACGAGCTTGCTGCCGAGATTCGACGTCATCAGCACGATGGTGTTCTTGAAATCGACACGATTGCCGTAGGCATCGGTCAACATGCCGTCTTCGAGGATCTGCAGCAACAAGTTGGCGAGATCCGGGTGCGCCTTTTCGATTTCGTCGAACAGGACGACCGAGTAGGGCTGGCGGCGGATGCGCTCGGTGAGCTGCCCGCCCTCGTCGTGCCCGACATAGCCCGGCGGCGAGCCGATCATCTTCGACACCGCGTGCTTCTCCATGTACTCACTCATGTCGAAGCGCACCAGGGCCTGCTGGCTGCCAAAGAGAAACTCAGCCAGCCGGCGCGCGGTCTCGGTCTTCCCCACTCCCGAGGGCCCGAGAAAGACAAACGATCCCGCCGGTCGTTGCGGATTCGAGACACCCAGCCGGGAGCGACGGATCGCGCGGCTGATCGACTCGAGCGCGTGGTCCTGCCCGACCACCCACCGACCGAGGGTCTCCTCCATTCGCAGCAGCTTCTCCGCCTCGTCGCTACGCAGGCTGGCGACTGGGATCCCGGTCCACGACGAGATCACGTCCTCGATGTCTCGCTGGGTGACGGTCAGCGTACCGGTCTCTTCGGCGGCGTCTCGAACCCGCTCGAGATCGTCGCGAAGATCGATCTCCTTCTCGCGCAGATAGACCGCGCGCTCAAAGTCCTTTGCCGAGATCGCCGTCTTCATCTCGGCCACGACATCGCCGATCTCTTCCTCGAGCCGGCGCACGTTTTGGGTGTCGCGCACACGCCTCAACTTGACCTTGGCGCCGGCCTCGTCGATGACGTCGATCGCCTTGTCGGGCTGCTGGCGGTCGGGGATGTAGCGCCCCGACTGGTAAATCGCGGCCCGCAGCGCGCCCGAGCTGTAGCTGACCTTGTGGAACGCCTCGTAGCGCTCCTTGACCCCTTCGAGAATTTCGAGCGTCTGCGCCGAGGTCGGCGGCTCCACCTGGATCGACTGAAAGCGGCGCAAAAGCGAGCGGTCCTTTTCGATGTACTTGCGGTATTCCTTGAGGGTCGTCGCCCCGATGCAGGAGACCTCGCCGCGTGACAGCGCCGGTTTGAGAATGTTGGCGGCGTCGAGCGAGCCCTCGGCCGAACCCGCCCCGATCAGCGAGTGGATCTCATCCACAAAGACAATGACGTCGCGGTTCTCCTTGAGCTCCTTGAGGATGCCCTTGAGCCGCTCTTCGAACTGGCCGCGGTACTTTGTCCCCGCCACGATCAGTGACAGGTCCAGGGCCACCAGTCTTTTCTGGACGAGCGAGGTGGGTACCTTGCCGGCAACGATTCGCTGAGCCAGGCCTTCGACGATCGCCGTCTTGCCGACCCCGGGCTCACCCAGCAGGATCGGGTTGTTTTTTGTGCGCCGCGACAGGATCTGGATGATGCGCTCGACCTCGTTCTCGCGCCCGATGAGCGGATCGAAGACCGCCTGCTCGGCCAGTTGCGTCAGATCGCGGCTGTACTCTGACAGAAACGGCAGCTCGCGCTTCTGTTGGGTCGCCTCGCGCTCCTTATTGATCGAGGCGACCTCGTCCCGCACTCCAGCCAGATCGAACCCGTGGTGTGTGAGCACCCGGCGGGCGACACAACCCTCGACCCGCAGGATGCCGATCAAAAGATGCTCGGAGCCCACCGTCGAGTGCAACATGCTCTCGGCTTCGTGTGCCGCATAGGCCAAGATCTTTTTGGACTCCTCCGACAGCGGCAGTTCGGCGGTCGACGAGATCCGCTCGACAAAAATCCTCTCGCCCTCGACCTCTCTGCGCAGTTCCTCGGGCCGCGCCTCGAAGCGCTGCAGGAGCTCGGTGACGGTCTCCTCCCCCTCGCGGAGAATGCCCAGGAGGATGTGCTCGGACTCGATGACCCGGCTGCCCAGCTTGCTGGCTTCGTAGCGCGCAAAGAAGAGCGCCCGCCTCGCCTTCTCGTTGTACTTCTCGAACACTTCCGAGCCTTCTTTGTGTCGCTGACTTCGAGGTCGCCTCAGGCGTCCAGCCGCTGTAAAACCCCGTTCTGTAAAGACAAAATTCTACCACAGCGACGGACGAGATCCGGGTTGTGGGTCACCACCAGAGCAGTGGTTCCACGCCGTTTCTGGAGCGCCAACATGAGTTCGAAGACTCGCTCGCCGCTCGCCGGGTCGAGGTTGCCGGTCGGCTCGTCGGCCAGCAGCAGCGGTGGGTCGAGAAGCAGCGCCCGGCACAGCGCGACACGCTGGCGCTCGCCGCCCGAAAGCTCCCCGGGCAGGTGGTCCTGACGATCGGCCAGACCGACCTCATCGAGCAGACCGGCCGCCCGCGAGGCCAGCGCCGTGGGAGCTTGCCCCGCGATACGCCCTGGAAGGAGGACGTTTTCGAGCGCGGTGAAATCCGCCAGCAGCTCCTGGAACTGGAACACAAAGCCGATGGTCTGGTTGCGAAACGCCGCCAGCCGCCGCCCGGACAGGTCGGACGGATCGATCCCGCCGATCTCGAAGCTCCCGGCGTCGGGTCGATCCAGGGTACCCAGGATATGCAGCAGAGTGGATTTCCCGGAGCCCGACGGGCCCACAACCGCCACAAACTCGCCCGGCTCGACTTCGAGGTCGGCGCCCTTGAGAACCTCCACGACACGCCGCCCGTCGCGGTAGGACTTGGTCAGCCCTCGACCCGAGACCGCGACACTCATCGCCGGAGCGCCTCGGTGGGCAGCAAGGCCGCCGCGCCGCGCGCCGCATAGCCGGTGGCCGCGAGCGCCAGAAGCAGGGTCGAGCCCAGCACCAGCACCAGATCCGCCGGCTCGATGACAAACGGCACATAGTCGAGAAAATAGACGGCGGAGGGCAGCCGCAGAAGTCGAAAGCGGTCCAGTGTCCAGGCGCTGCCGACGCCCAGAAGCGTTCCGCCCACGATTCCCGAAGTCGCCAAAAGGGCTCCCAGCAGAAGAAACGCGCGCATCAAGAGTCCCGGGGTCGCACCCATCGCCCCGAGCATTCCGATCTCCCGGCGCTTGGCGGCGACCAGCAGGGTCAGATCGGAAACCAACGCCAGAGCCGCAACGACCACGATCAGGAGAACGGCTAGAAACATCAGCACCCTCTCCAGCCGCAGGGCGAAGAACAGGGCGCGGTTGAGGTCGCGCCATGTGCGCACGCGTCCCGCGTCGGGTACCTCGGCGACGATCCGGGGCGCCACCTCGATCGCTTGCTCCAGACCGCCGGTGGTGACGAGGACCTTGTAGCCGCGGTGCCCGGACCGGCCGAGAAGCGCCTCGGCATCGGCCAGCGGCAGGGCGGCGCGCGCGACTTGCTCGGTGCGCCCGGTGGCGTAGACGCCCGCCAGGGGCAGCCGGCGCACCCGCGGCTGCGGCCCAAAGGGCGTCAGGCCCGGTCGCGTCGACGCCACTTCCACGACGTCACCGATCTCCAGCGCAAGGGTCTCGACCAGCTCGGAGCCCAACCACAGCCCGGGGGGCGTTTGTGGGCCGATACCGGGGAAAACCGGCGGCGGGCGATCATTGTATCCGGTCAGCGAAAGCGGCCGAACCCGCCCCTCGCTCAGCAGCCATCCCTGGCCCTCGAGGAGGATCTGCGCGTCTTCGACGCCGGCAACCGATAAAACCCAACGCCGCACGGTCTCGGGTGATTCGGTGGCGGCCACTTCGATCTCGATCTGTGGAGTCCGGTCCAGAATCTCCTTGCGCAGCGCCCGCTGAAAGCCGGCCAGCGCCGCCAGGGCCAGGATCAGCGCGGCGACCCCGACCACCATCCCGCCGGCGGCGGTCGCCGACAGAAAACGAGTGAAGGAGTCGCGGCGAGCGCTACGCAGGTAGCGAAGGGCCAAAGACATTTCCAGAGATGTCTCGAGCGGCCGGCGCGCCACGATCTCTACTCGCTTTCGGGCGGCTCTGCCGTGCCGTCGCCCTCCTCCCCGGAACCGCCGCCGCGCCGGACGCGGGGGCGAAGCAGGGGAAAAAGGATGACGTCACGGATCGAGGCGCTGTCGGTCAGCAACATGACCAGACGGTCGATCCCGATGCCCTCGCCGCCCGCGGGCGGCATACCGTGCTCCAGCGCCTCGACATAGTCGAGGTCCAAGCGGTGCGCTTCCTCGTCCCCCAGCTCACGAGCCGCCAGTTGTTGGCGAAACCGCTCTTCCTGAACTTGCGGATCGTTGAGCTCGGTAAACGCGTTGGCGATCTCCATCCCGCCGACCAGAAGCTCGAAGCGCTCGGTAAAGCGGGGATCCTGCGGCGTGGGCTTGGCGAACGGCGAGACCTCGCGCGGGTATTCGGTCACAAAAGTCGGCTGGACGAGCTTTGGCTCCGCGGCTTCTTCGAACAGCTCCATCAAAAAATACCCGTACCAGGCGGCTGGCACTTCGAGCTCGGGATGTTCGCGCTCGTAGGCTTCGCCCGAACCGGCGTCCAGCACCGGGTGGCGCGTTTTCCCGACGATGGCGGGGAACGCCAGCTCCCGTTCCCGGAACACCGCCGCCAGATCGGCGACGTGCTCGAGCCGAGCCCCGTCGACACCGGCATGGCGCACGATGGCCTTGCGCACGGTCAGCCGCTCCCACGGGGTCGAGAGATCGATCGAGTGCCCTCTCCAGGTCAATGCCAGCCCGCCCGTCTGCTCCCGGGCCAGCTCCTTCAGCATAGATTCGGTGAAGTCCATCAGCTGCCGGTAGTCCGAGTAGGCCCAATAGAACTCCAGCATGGTGAACTCGGGGTTGTGCTGGGTCGAGATGCCCTCGTTGCGAAAGTTGCGGTTGATCTCATAGACCCGATGCAGCCCCCCCACCAGCAGGCGCTTGAGAAAGAGCTCGGGCGCCACCCGCAGATAGAGCTCGAGATCGAGCGCGTTGTGGTGGGTGACAAAGGGACGCGCCGCCGCTCCACCCGCGATCGGCTGCATCATCGGCGTTTCGACTTCGAGAAAACCGTGTCGCTCCAGGTAGGCCCTCAAAAACGAAATCACCCGCGCCCGGGTCTCGAAGACACCGCGGGAATCGGAGTTGAACACCAGATCGAGATAGCGTCGCCGGTACCGCGCCTCGACATCGGCCAGACCGTGCCACTTCTCCGGTGGCGGCCGCAGGGCCTTGGAGAGCAGCTCGAGCCGCTCGGCGGCCACCGTCAATTCGCCGGTGCGGGTGCGGATCAAGCGGCCGGCGACCAGCAGGTAGTCGCCCAGGTCGAGATTCTCGAGCACCGCCGCGCCGGCCTCGTCCAGAACCTTGGCCCGCACCATCGCCTGGAGCTTGGCCCGGCCATCGAATAGGTCAAGAAAACTCGTTTTACCGTGCGCGCGCAGCGCGCGAACCCGGCCGGCGACCCGGACGTCCACCGCTTCCGCCTCGAGCGCTTCCGCGTCGCGGTCGTCAAACCGGGCGCGGATCTCCGCCGGCTCGAAGTCGACGTCGGCGCGTGGCGGATACGGTTCGATGCCCCGCCGCCGCAGCTCATCCCGCTTGTGCTTGCGGTTCTCGATCTGTTGCTCCAGCTCGGACATCTGGCGGTTCTCTGTTGAGGTCGAAACCGGGAAACTCCACGCGCCACACGACCGTGACCAGGCGCTGTGACGCGGTCGAACTGTATCGGATTTCGCCCTGGTACGATCCGCCGGACCATGGATCACTTGGCCGCCGAGCTGGCGCAAGGCGTCGAATCTTGGGATCGCCGTGGCTGGCCGCGACCCGATGTACTCCTCGTCTCGGGCTCCGGTCTGGCGACGGACCTACCCGGGGCGACGGGTCACCACGCGAGGCTCGACGAGCTGGTCCCCTACCCGGTTCACTCTGTCGTCGGACACCCGCACCGGGTCGAGCTGCTCAGGATCGGTGAGCGCCACGTTCTCTACCAGCGCGGCCGCGTCCACTCCTACCAGGGATACGACGGCGCCGAGACCGTGTTTATGGTGCGGCTGGCCGCCCTGCTGGGAGCGACCACGCTGATCATGACAAACGCCGCGGGCGGACTGGGTGCCGACGCGCGGCCGGGCGATCTCGTCACCATCCACGATCATCTCAACCTGACCGGTTTGACGCCGCTGCGGGGAGAGCCCCCGCCAAAATGGGGGCCGCGCTTCCCCGATATGGTCGGCGCGTACGACGCGGGCCTGCGGGAGCTGGCCTCGTCGGTGGCCGCCGAGCTCGGCATCGAGCTCGGCGCAGGGGTCTATGCGGGGTTCGCGGGACCCGCCTTCGAGACGCCGGCCGAGGTTCAGATGGCGCGGACTCTGGGCGCCGATCTGGTCGGCATGTCGACCGTCCTGGAAGTGATCGCCGCGCGACACATGGGGATGCGCTGTCTGTGTTTTTCGCTGGTCGCCAATCTGGCCGCCAGCGCCGGCGCCGCGCCTCTGGATCACAAAGAGGTCCTCGAGGCCGGGCGCGAGGCCGCGGTTCGGGTGGGCAGGCTGCTCGACCGGCTGCTCGAGCGACCGGAGCTCTATTCGGACGCCTCGGAAGCCGCTCTCTAGCCGTGCCGGGAAAGCGGCGCTATTCCGACGCGGAGGCGTCGCCGCCCTCGCCACCCACCGCGACCAGCCATAGGCCCGCGTAGTCGCGCATCAACCGCATTCTCAGCCGGTCGAGGGACTGGGTGTCCGCGGTGTTGCCCGCCAACAGGAGATTCTCGCGAAAATGCGAGAACTGGCGCAGATACCAGTCGGCAAGACGCAAGACGCTCGCGACGGTACGAGTGGGCGGCGAGGCGGCCGGCCGCCCCCGGCTTTGACTCTCCCGGATCTCCTCGACCTCCACGTTGATCTTGCGCCGGAGAGCCGCGGCGGCGAGCAGAAACCGATCGATCCGCTCGTTGTCTCCCAGACCCTCCGCCAGCCTCTCGAACGCCCGTGTCTCCCTCGTCTCCAGGCGAAAAGCCTCGAGATCGGGATCACCCTCAAGAGAGCCCGGAGACCCGCCCGCCGTTTCCCGCGCCCGCTCGAGCCCTTCGAGCAGGACCGAAAGCTCGTCGCCGATCAGCTCTCTCTCCTCGCGCGAGACGGCGATCGACGCCGCCGTCGGCCGATGCTCCCGGGGACCGTCCTCTTGCAGCGGCAGCTCGGGTGCGCCGTCGTCGTCCCCACCCTCCAGCCGCGCGAGAATGTCGTCCACCGAGCGCCGGATCGCGGTCAGGTCTTCGAGACGAACGTCGTAGTTCTGCAGCTTCTTTTGAAACCTCTCGACCTCACCGTGCAGCGCGCTCAAGGACTCCGCCAGCTCGGCGTCGACGCGCCCCTTGCTCTCGAGCTCCGACACCCGTTCGTAGTCCGCAAAGAGCTGCTCTTCTTCGATCGCCGACAGCTCAGCGACCCGAGAGCGGAACGCGAGGTTGGTGTCGACCACAAGGGGCAGGATCGACTTCTCGAACAGCAGACTCCCCAGCCCGTGCTTGACCTCGCGATAGTGCGACACTAGATCGCGCTCGGTGAGATCGGAAAAGGTCTCCACCCGGCGAATCTCGGAGCGGACGGTCTGCACCATCTTCTGCCGGTTGGCGAGCCGCTTGGGATCGGAGTTCTCCAGCGTCGGCAGATGTTTGCTCACTCCTTCGAGCACCTTCTCGAGCCGGCCGCGGTCACCCCGATGGTCCTTGCCGATAATGAGCTCGGCCAGCCGGGTGAGCAGAAAGTCCGCCTTGTCGATCCGCTCGCTTTCCCAGGTCCGTCCGATTTGGACCTCCTGATAGAACCGCACCAGATCTAAGAGAATTCGCTGGTCCTGGCTCTTGACCCGCTGGAAAAACAGGCGAAGCAGCGAAGGGGCGATCTTGCGGTCTTCCGTTTCCAGCACGTCGAGAAGCCGGTCGAGCTCCGTGCGGATGCCGCTCAGGCTTTCGATCTGGGCCTGCGGCTCCGGATCGTTGAGCTTTCTCGAGACCTCTCTCAGACTCTTGTATAGACTCTGGAAGTCGGCCGGGTAGTCGGCGAGATCCTTGTTACCAAAAAACTTCCGAAGACCCTCCACAAACCGGTGGTAGGTCCATGCCGCCTTGTACCTTGCCGATAGCTCGATATACGAGCGATGGAGAGGGTTGACTTCCTCTGGAATCGTCATGATAAAAGCAGCGGAAGACGCGATGGCCGCGAGGGGATTTTAGACCATGCACGCCGGCAAGAACAGCAAAGTCGAGACCCTGATCTCGGAGGAAGATCTGCAAAAAAAAGTCGCTTCCATCGCCGAAGCGATCAACCGGGGCTACGCAAAGCTCGAGGAGCCGCTGGTCTGTGTCGGAGTGCTCAAGGGGTCGATCTTTTTTCTCGTCGACCTGCTCAAAAGGGTCACCGTGCCAATCGTCATCGACTTTCTCCAGACCTCCAGCTACCGCTCCGGGAGTGAGCCCGGTGAGGTCCGGATCAGAAAGGACATCGATGTGGCGATCCGCGGCCGGCACGTGCTGTTGATCGAGGACATCGTCGACACCGGCTTTACCCTCAAGACCATCCTCGAGCTGTTCCGATTTCGAGGCGCCAAAAGCGTCGCGCTCTGCGCCCTGCTGGACAAGCCCGACGCGCGGCAGATCGACGTTCCGGTCGACTACCGAGGCTTCGAGATCGAGAACGTTTTTGTGGTCGGCTACGGCCTAGACTACGACGAACGCTATCGTGAGCTGCCGTACATCGGTATCTATCGCGACGGCGGCGAGGACGGCGTGTAAGAGCGGCGAGAGGAGATCCGACGTGAAATCACACCACACCGGCGACGCCCCTGAGGCCATCGGGCCCTATTCGCAATCGGTCTCGATCGACGGCTGGCTTTTTACCTCCGGCCAGGTCGCCCTCGACCCGCAGACCGGGGAGATGGTCGACGGGGGGTTTGAGCAACAGGCGCGGAGGGTCCTGGCCAACCTGGCCGCGGTGCTGGCATCGGCGGGCTGTTCGTTTTCGGACGTCGTCAAGTCGACCGTCTTTGTCACCGACCTCGGCGACTTTCCGCGTCTCAACGAGCTATACGGCGAGGTGATGGGCGATCACCGGCCGGCGCGGTCGACGGTCGAGGTCTCCGGTCTGCCAAAAGGCGCGCTGGTCGAGATCGAGATGATTGCGCGCATCCCCTCTTAATAAGGGGACAGTCCCTTATTTAGGGTTGGGACCGAGCTCCGCCAACAGCGTGTCGAGCAGACTCTCCGAGGATCCCCGCAGGGCGATCTCGATCTCGCCTCGAACCTCCTCTTCCAGCCAGCCGACGACATCCAGGTTGCCCTCCTCGGCAATGGCCTGAAAGTCCCGCCCGCTGCCGTCGACACGGCGCGCCGCACGATAAAAGGCCTGCGCTTTACCCTCGGGGTGTCCGAGCAGCACCAGCATCTCTCCGGTTTCGGCCAGCCGCGCCGCCAGCCTCCGGTTTCGGCCCAGCCGCCCTTCGATACCGGCCGACGGCCGCTTCATCAGCGGCGCCAAGCCGTGCCGCGCCGCTTCGCGGGCAAACTCCAGCCGGCTCGGTGGCGAGCCGTGAAAAAGCGCCTCAAAGACCGTCTCCCCACCCCGGTCCGACAGCCGTCGCTTGTCGCGCGCGGTCAGCGCGGGCACGATGCCCTGAACGGTGCCGACGCCCGCCGTGGCCAGGGCCGCCAGCCCGTCGCGCCATCTGGCCGGCCGGTCGGATAGACCGGCTATCAACGGCCAGACGACCACCGAGTCCTTGGGGAGCCCTACGAGCGCTTGCCAGTCGGCGCTCAAGACGGATTCGGTGACGTCGAAGACAGCTTCGACGCCCGGGAGCGGCTGCTCGCCCGGGCGCAGTTGGACGAGGACCGGAGTACGTCCTGCGACCAGCTCCCGGGCGAGCTCGATGCGACGATGCGCCTCAGCCGGCGCCATCAGGGGCAAATACACGGTGTCGTCGAACGAGCCCGCTTCGACATGGGAGGTGACGTCACGAAAGCGGTCCCCTGCCAGCTCGCCACGCGACAGGTCCAGAAACTCCCCGTCCGGGCCGGGCCAGCGCCGTGGCGACCAGCGGACCCAGCAGCGCGCCGGCTCGGCGAGTATCGCTTCAAAAGGACGCGGCAAGTTCGCGCTCAACCGCCGCCTCACCCCACGAGGGCTTCGGCAAACTCGCGGGGCCGGAACTCGACGAGATCCTCGGCCCCCTCGCCCACCCCGAGAAACATCACCGGCAACCTCAACGCCCGCGCGATGGCAACACAGACCCCGCCCTTGGCGGTTCCGTCGACCTTTGCCAGCAGGATGCCGTCGACCGCCACATGGCGGGTGAACTCGCGAGCCTGGGAAACCGCGTTCTGCCCGGTGGTGGCATCGAGCACCAGAACGGTTCGCCGGGTCCATCCGGCGGCCTCCCGGTCGATGACGCGCTTGATCTTGGCGAGCTCCGCCATCAGGCTCTCGCGGTTGTGCAACCGGCCCGCGGTGTCCACGATGACGTGATCGATGCCCCTGGCGCCGCCCGCCTGGAGAGCGTCATAGACGACCGCCGCCGGATCGGCACCCGCTTGTTGTTTCACCAGATCGACATCGAGACGGTCCGCCCACAGCTCGAGCTGTTCGACCGCGGCGGCGCGAAAGGTATCGGCCGCCGCCAGCAGCACACGCTCCCCCGCGCGCTGGTGCCACGCGGCCAGCTTGGCGGCCGAGGTCGTCTTGCCGACCCCGTTGACCCCCACCAACAGAGTGACCAGCCGTCCGTCGGGACGCTTCGGGGGCGCCGGCGCGTCGAGCAGCAGAACCGCGACGTGGTCGGCCAGATGCTCGCGCAGCCGGGACAGGTCCCCGCCCTCGAAGCGCCGGGCCGCGCCCTTGACGGACTCCACCAGCTCCGCGGAGGTCTCGACCCCGAGATCGGCGGCGATCAGACTCTCTTCGAGGGCCTCGAGGGTCTCCTCGTCCAGATAGGCGCGGTCGCCGAGCGCCGCCTCCACCCTGCCGATCATCTCGGTATGGGTCATCGAGAGGCCGCGCTTGAGCTTCTTCCAGAAGCCCGTCTCCGACTGCTGAGCGGTCGCCATCGCTAATCGCTAATCGCTAATCGCTACGCGGGGAACAACTCGCGTTCCAGCTCGGCGGCGGCCCCCTCGAGGTTGCGGCGCGCCCGCGCTGCAAGCGACGGCGTCTTCTGCGCCAGCACCAGGTAGTAACCGTCCGGAAGCGTCACCAGATGAAGGTGCGCCGCCTCATGCTGGATGTGCAGCAGCCGGGGCGTCCCCAGCCCGGCGGCCTCGGATGCCGATCGGGTCTGCCGCAGGTAGATGCCGAGATAGGCCGCGACGACCTTGACATCAAAGGGCTCGTACTCAGACGTGACCATCTCCACCATCTCGCCGGCGTCGTCGACAAACATCACCGCCAGGGCGTTGGGATCGGCTGCCAGCAGGTTCGCCAGGGTGTATTGAAACGGCATGGTCGGGTCGTCGGTCGAATACGGCTCAGCCCGAGATCGCCAGCGCCGGTTTCTGCGGCGTCTGAGACTCGTTCAAGCGGCGAAGCTGGACCTCGCCGGCCTCGAAAGCGCGGAGAAACGCGGTCACCACCTTGGCGTCAAAACGCTGCCCGGCGAGCTCGCGGAGCTTCTGGACCGCAAAGGTGGGCTCGTAGGCCCGCTGATACGGCCGGTTGGTGGTGATGGCGTCAAACGTGTCGGCCACACCGACGATTCTCGCCATGAGCGGAATTTGTCCTCCCACCAGCCCATCCGGGTAACCCTTGCCGTTCCAGGCCTCGTGGTGCCAGTGGATGGCGGGAATCATGTCGCGGAGCTGCTCGATACGGCTCATGATCGCCGAGCCGATCACCGGGTGCTTTTTCATCTCTTCGTACTCTTCGGAAGTCAACACCCCGGGCTTTGTGAGGATGCGATCCTCGACTCCGATCTTGCCGACGTCGTGGAGCAGCGCTCCGACCCACACCTTGTGCTGGGTCTCGGCGTCGAGCCCCAGTTGGCGGGCGATCGTGCGGCTGTGCGCCGCCACTCTCTCCGAGTGGCCGCGAGTATATGGGTCCTTGGCGTCGATGGCTGCGACAAAGGCACGCATCGACCCGATAAAAAGATCTTGGTTCGCCTGCGCCGCCTGACGCAACTGATCGACATAGCTCTCGACATGACCGCTCATGCGGTTGAAGTTGCGCGCCAACGCCGCGACCTCGGCACCGACCGGAGAGATCTCAACCCGCTGGCCAAAGCTGCCCTCAGCGATCTCGTTGCTGGTCTCGGTCAGCTCCTGGATCGGGCGGCCGAGCTTGCGGGCGGCCAGAAAGGCGAGTGCGAGCGCCAACGCGATCAGCACTGCAGTGGCCAAAACGGTCTTGAAGACCATCTCGCGGACCGCTCCGAACGTCTTCGCCGCCGGCTTCTGAACCACGACCCCCCAACCGGCGTCTTCCACGGGGCTGACGCGGCCGACCATGTCGGTCGATTTTCCGTCGACCGTCAGCGCATACTCGGCGGTCATCGTAAAGGGCGATGAAGAGAACTCGCGGATGAGATCCGAGGAGACCAACGCCTCGCCGACGCCGTGCTCGCCGCCCTCCGACCACAACATCTCCCCACCCCTGCCGACCAGAAACACCGCGACGTCCCCGCGCGCCTCCTCACGAAAAACCGACTCCATCGGTCCGAGCTCGACCGCGCCCTCGACAAACAAGGTGCGCTCGGAGCCCGCCAGGCTCACCGGAACCGCCAGAGCCGCCACCGGAGGCCGTCCCGCATCGCCCTGCAGAAACCGGTAGGCGACGCGACCCTCCTGGCGGGCCTCACGAAACGCCTCGTCCAGTTCGCTCACGGCCGCGGCGGGTAGGCGCGCCGAGATCTCCTGCGGACCGGCTCCCCGCTCGTCCAGCACGCGCACCGCGACGATATGAGCTTGCTCCGCCAGCAGCCGGCGCATGATCCCCTGGAGCCACGGTTGGCGCAGCTTGGTCTCGAGGTCGGCTTGTGGCGGCGCCGCCAGCAGATCGGATCCAAGCTGACTCAGCAGATCGCGCGCCGCCACCAGGTGGCCGTTGAGCTCGATCGAAAGAAACTCCGCCGAACGGGTCAGATAGCTCTTCTCCTGGGTCTTGAGCAAATCGCGGTTCTCCCGGATCAGCAAAAAGCTGTTGACCGCCAGCGGGACCGTGCCGGCCACCAGCACGATCGCCATCAGCAGGTGCTGCAGCCGGAGTTTCTTGAAGAGGTCGGAAGCACTCGACATGACGACGCCCCGAACGCGAGCCTTCACCCCAAAACGGAGCAAAAAGCCCCGCATTCCCGGCCAGTCTAGCAGCCCGAGGCGCCGAGGGGTCGCGTCAGAAGCGCCGCGGACGGTCCTGGCGCAGAAACTCCTCCAGGCGGGAGCGGACCTCTTCGAACGAGACATCGCTGTCGAGCCGCGCCGTTCCGATCGCCGTCGGCAGGACCCAGGTAAGACACCTCTCGTCGCCCTTTTTGTCCCGGCGCATACGCTCGACCAGATCCCCCGCGGCCAACGGCGGCAGCGCCGGAAGGCTCAGGCGCGCCAGAAGAGCCCGAATCCGATCGGCGTCGGCCGCCCGCAGGCCCCGGCTCTCGGCGAGGCCCAGGGCAAACAACAACCCATGACCGACCGCCTCACCATGGCGCAGGCCACGATAGGCGCAGGCGGCCTCCAGCGCGTGTCCCAGAGTGTGGCCGAGATTGAGCAGCTTGCGAACACCTTTCTCGGCCGGGTCCTTTTCGACGACCGAGATCTTGGCCGCCGCGGCGGCCTCGACCACGGTGGCCAGCGCCTCGGCGTCTCCGCCCAGCAGCCGATCGAGGTCCCTCTCGACCGTCTCGAGCAGGCGCGGGTCTTCGAGCACCGCGATCTTGATCACCTCGACCAGGCCGGAGCGCAGCTCGGCCACCGGGAGAGTCTGGAGCAGCCGGGTGTCGCTGACCACCGCCACCGGGTGGTGGAAGGCGCCCACCAAGTTTTTGGCTTCCGGTAGATTGACCCCCGTCTTGCCACCGACGGCCGCGTCGACCTGGGCCAGCAGAGTGGTCGGCGCCAGGACAACGTCGACGCCGCGCAAAAACACCGCGGCCGCGAAACCGGCGAGATCACCAACCGTGCCCCCGCCAAACCCGACGATCAGACTGTCTCGCTTGCCGCCGCCCAGAGCCATCGAGCGGCAGAGCTCTTCGGCCACCGACAAGCGCTTGGCGCTCTCGCCGTCGGGAACTTCCAACACCTGGGTGTGTCCGGCGAGCGCCTGCAGGGGCTCCAAGGCGTGCCCGTGAAGGGCCCGGACGGGCTCCGAGGTCACGACAAAGACCCGGCGCCCGCCGACATGCGGCTCCAGCTCGTCACCGGCCGCCAGCGCACCGGCGCCGACCAGCACGGGTGTCGTGCCGTCCGCATGGTGGAGCTCGAGACGGGCCGGGCTCACCCGCTCGGCTCGTCGGCGGGGTCGGCGCGCCCGCCGGGCACAACGGCCAGGCCCAGCTCATCGAGCTGCGCGCGATCCACGGACGACGGGGCTTCGGTCATCAGACAGGACGCCGAGGTCGTCTTGGGAAAGGCGATGACGTCCCGAAGCGACTCGGCACCCGCCATCATCATCACCAGCCGATCCAGACCGAGGGCGATGCCACCGTGGGGTGGCGCGCCATAGCTCAGGGCATCGAGAAGAAACCCGAACCGGGACCGCGCTTCGTCCGGGCTCATCCCCAGGACCTCGAAGATCCGGCTCTGCAGCGCGCTGTCGTGAATTCGAATCGAGCCGCCGCCCAGCTCGGCGCCGTTCAACACGATGTCGTAGGCCTGCGCCCGGACCGCTCCCGGGTCCGACGCCAGGTGTGGGACGTCGGCGGCCACCGGGGCGCTGAACGGATGGTGGCACGAGAACCACCTCGACGCCTCATCGTCCCATTCAAAGAGCGGGAACCCCGTCACCCACAGAAACTCGTGGCGCCCCTCCGCCACCAGCCCGTACTCCCGGGCCAGCCGGAGCCGGAGCTCGCCGAGTGCGGCACGCGCGGTCGCCACTGGGGCGGCCACGAGGAGAGCCAGATCGCCTTCGGCAAGCTCCAGCGATTTGGCCGCCCGGGCGAGCTCCGATTCGCTCAGCGCGCCCTTGACCTGAAACTCGGGCCCCTCGCCGCGGTTACGTAGGGTCAGCACACCCGCGGCGCCCCGCGAGCGCGCGATCTCCGCCCAGCCGTCGACGGTTTTACGGCTGGCCGCCGCCGCGCCCGGCACCGAGAAGCCACGGACAACTCCTCCGCCCTCGACCGTGGCCCGAAAGCCTCGAAAACCGCTCTCCCCGAGCTCCGCGGTGAGATCGCGAATCTCCAGATCGAAGCGGAGATCGGGCCGATCGCTGCCAAAACGATCCATGGCCTCGGCATAGTCCAGACGGCGAAACGGAACCGGCGGCTCGACCCCGACAATCGGGAACACGCGCGCAAAAAGACCTTCCACCAGCTCGAAGATGTCCTCGTCCTGTACAAACGACATTTCGACGTCGATCTGGGTGAACTCGGGCTGCCGATCCGCCCGCAAGTCCTCGTCGCGAAAGCAGCGCGCAATTTGCACATAGCGCTCGAGCCCGCTGACCATCAGGATCTGCTTGAAGATCTGGGGGGACTGGGGCAAGGCGTAGAAGGAGCCACGACGCACCCGGCTGGGCACGAGATAGTCCCGCGCCCCTTCGGGGGTCGACCGGGTCAGGATCGGGGTCTCCACGTGCACAAAGCCGCGCTCGTGGAAGTAGTTGCGGATCGCCAAGGTGATGCGGTCGCGCAGGATGAGGTTTTGTTGCAGCTCGACGCGCCGCAGGTCGAGATAGCGAAAACGGAGGCGCGTCTCCTCGGCCACCTCGTCCACCGGTGTCTCCGGGCCAAAGGGCAGAGGCTCGGCGGGCGACAGGACGCGCGCTTGCTCCGCCACCACCTCGATCTCACCGGTCTCCATCTCGGGGTTGATCGCCTCCTCGTCGCGCGCCACCACGGTCCCGGTCACTTCGACGACCCACTCGAGCCGCGCCGCCTCGAGCGCCTCGGCCGCCGAAGGATGGTCCGCCGGGCGCAGCACCACCTGGACGATCCCGGACCGATCGCGGAGGTTGAGAAAGGTCAGGCCCCCGTGTGGGCGGCGCCGGTGCACCCAGCCCCGCAACAGCACCCGGCGGCCTTCGTCCGCCCGTCTCAGCTCGCCCGCGGCCTGCCGCGTCATCCCCGGGCCTCCGGATCGCCGGCTGAGCGCTCGGCCAGGTGACCGACCAGATCCTCTCGGCTCACAAACGACTGCTCGCCGGCATCGAGATCCTTGAGCATGACGCCGCCCCTTGCCCGTTCCTCCTCGCCGACCAAGACGACCCATCGTCGCCCTGCGCGGTCGGCCCGCTTGAGGGCCGACTTGACGGAGGCGCCGAACTCGGCCACCGCGGCCATGCCGTGGGAGCGCAACTCGGCCGCCGTTTCAAAGGCGCTTTCTGGACCGAGCGGCTCGATCGCCACAACCGTCACCGGTCCGGGGATCCCGACCCGCTCGGTAAAGCTCGCCGGCAGAACATCGATCAGACGATCCTGGCCGATCGCAAACCCGATCGCCGACAGATCCGGCCCCCCTAGCTCCTCCAAAAGACCGTCGTAGCGGCCACCACCGACGATCGCGTCGTGGGCGCCCAACCCGGCTGCCGAGATCTCGAAAACCGTGCGGGAATAGTAGTCGAGACCGCGAACCAGATGCGGCTCGACCCGGTGGGCGATGCCGCTGCGCTCGAGAAGCTTGCGGACGGTCGCAAAATGATCTCGCGCCTCCGAGCTCAACGCGTCCTCGAGACTCGGCGCCTGGCGCAAGAGCTCCCGTTCGGCGGGGCTCTTTGTGTCGAGGATTCGCAGCGGGTTGGACTCGAGCCGTGTCCGGCTCTCCTCGCTGAGCTCCTCCCGATGCGGAGTCAGATAGTCCACCAGCCGCCGTCTATACCGGTGCCTCGAATCCGAATCTCCGACCGTATTGACCGCCACCTCGAGCTCGCCAAGCCCCAGGTCCTCCAGGAAGGCCACGAGCATGACGATGAGCTCGGCATCCGAGTAAGGGCCGGGGTCGCCCACCAGCTCGGCGCCGATCTGGTGGAACTGGCGGTAACGTCCCCTCTGCGGCCGCTCGTATCGAAAGTGCGGGCCGATGTAGAAAAGCCGCGAGGGGAGCACCCATTCCCGCTCCCCACGCTGGATCCAGGCGCGCGCCACCGGCGCCGTGCCCTCCGGCCTCAGGCTCAACTCTCGCCCCTTCCGATCCTCGAACCGGTACATCTCCTTGCCGACAATATCGGTCGACGCCCCGACGCCGCGGACAAAGAGCTCGGTGGGCTCCAGAATCGGTGTGCGGATCTCCTCGTATCCGTAGAGGCCGAAGACCTTTCGGGCCCGGTCCTCCACCGCCGCCCACACGGTCGTGTCGGGCGGCAACAGATCCCGCGTCCCCTTGACTGCTCTGAGCTTGGTTGACATCTCAGCCCGCCAGCGCCATCGCTTTCCGGTACTCGTCTTTGAGCCTCACATAGCGCTCGGCGATGCGGCCGATCTCCGCGGTCTCCTCGCGGGTGAGCGGACGGACCGCCCGCGCCGGAACGCCCAGCGCCAGGTGTCCTGCGGGAACGGTCTTTCCGGGCGCCACCACCGCCGCCGCCCCCACCTGGGCGCCGGCCTCGACCACCGCGCCGTCGAGGATCCGCGCGCCGATCCCGACCAGAGCGCCGTCTTCGATCCGGCATCCGTGCAGGATCGCGCCGTGGCCCACCACCACCCCCGCGCCGATCTCCAGCGAGTGGCGCCGGTGAGTGACGTGCAGCACGCTACCGTCCTGGATGTTCGACCGGGGTCCGATCCGGATCTTGTTGACATCGCCACGCGCCACGGTGTGAAACCAGAACGAGACGTCATCCCCCACCTCGACGTCACCGATCACCCGCGCGTCGGGCGCCAGAAAGACGCCACGGCCGAGGCGCGGTTCGACCCCACGATAGGAATGTGTCGGCATCTGCTACCTCTGGGAGACCCCGCGCTCTGCGAACGCTGGAGTCTAGCAAGGTGACGAGGATGGCGGTCGTCCTATTGGGACTCGGCGTCGGCGGCGTCGGCGGCTTCTGATGCCTGCGCGGGGGCCAATTGCGATCCCCGAGCCACAAACGAGGGCTGATCGAAAATCACCAGACGGTCGAAGCGAGCCGTAAACGGCGTCGCCTCACCAGCCGTCAGCGATCGGCGAACCAGGCTCGCCGGTCTCGATTCCACGACCCGCCCGTCTTCTCCCTTGAGATCGACCACCAACGAGACCCCGGCCACGAGGGCATCCGAGACATTGCGCAGAGTTCCCCGAATCTCGACACCGTCGGCCGTCAGATCCTCACTCCACCGGGTCACCCGGAGCAGCTCCTCGGCCTCCGCCCGGTTCCCCGAGGGCTCATCGGCCGCCGGTTCCGCCCGATCCCCTTTGGGGGCCGTCCGCACGTGCCGGACGTCGGCGTCGGTGAGGACCAGGACCGCCTTGCGGGGAGCTTCCGAAGAGATCTCGGGCTTTGACTCCGCCGCCGAAGACGCCTTGGCTCGACGCACCTCCGCCGCCAGAGTGCGCTGTCGGCTCTCCTCGAGGTCGACGTCGGCAGCGCGCAGCGAGCGCAGCACCCCGTCCGAGCCGGTGAAAACCACGGTTTTTCCGCGAACCTCCCACGCGCCCCGGGTGACCACCACCTCGCCGGCCCGAGTCACCAGCAGATCCGCAGAGGCCGGCCCCACGGAGGAGCCGGCCAGGAGAAAAAGGGCGAGGGCAAAGAGCCCCGAGCGCCGCATCAGAACTCTTTCCAGTTGCGCTCGATGACACAGACCGGAATCGGTACCAGGGTCGAGACACCGGTGCGCGACAACAGGACCTTGAGATCCAGCGTGTAGTTGGTAAACGTGCATTCCGCGGGAAACTGATCCTTCAAGGAATCGTGTAGGGCGATCAGGTCGGCGTCGTAGGCCGGCTGGGCATTCGGATCGTCGCCCTCGTCCGCGTGTCCGGCATCGACAAACGGCTGAGTCACGAAGTCGTTGACCTCCTCGAGCAGGATGTCGTCGGTGAGTGAGTTGGCGCAGGGCAGCCGCAGACCGTAGAGCCGGCTCAGACCGTCGGCGCCGCAGGCACCTCCGGTGGTCACCAGCGTATCCGGGATGAACGTGGTAAACGTCACCAGACCCGCCAGGGCAAAGGGCTTGTTGAGCATCCTCTCGTCGGCGTCCATGTCCAACACCCAGCCGTTCTGTTTGCCGGGCGGAGGGGTGAACAAGATGTCGTTGACACAGCTCCCCTCGTCGGCGCTGGCCCGGTCGGTGTGGACAAAATCTCCCTCGTCGAGCGGCAAACCCGAGGTGGTTTGTGAGAAATTCTGGTCGATAAGGACCGAAAAGTGGGCCTCGGGCTGGTTCTTGAGGTTGATATCCTCGCGGTCGCCGACGCCCAGCGCGAGAGCGAACTTGGAAAGCTCGTTGACAAAGATCACCGACGGCGGGTAGTAGATCGGCCGCGTGCACGGCGCGCCGCTCGCGCAATGCGTGCTGTAGACCGCGAACGGTTCCCAACCGGCCGCCACGACACGCTCGACCAGATGCGTCTCGGGGGTGAACCCGGAACCGGTGTTGACGTTGACCAGGTAGTTCTTGACGGTGACGGTCTTGAGCGGCTCCGGCACGCTCAGGTCCACCTTGTAGAGGTACCCCCCGGTGGTGCCGATGTAGATCGTGTCGATATAGCTGTCGAAGTCGGTGTCGACCGCCGCGGGCTCGCTGGGCGCCGAGCTCGGCACCCGAAAGGCGCCCGTGGTGTCGTCCAGCGCGATATCGCCCGACGGAGCCGAGGTCCGGACCAGGTCCAGCCGCCGCTTGTAGATGGTCTTGCCGGTCTCGATATCCACCATGTACAAAAAGTTGCCCGAATAGGCCCGAGGGTTGCCCGAATCGTCAAACGGCCGGGCCTTGAAATCGGCGTCCATGCCGCCGCCAAAGATCGCGACGTACTTGTCGACGATATCGGCGCCTTCCATGACCCGGATCCTGCCGGTGTTGACCTTCGACCAGGTGTGAGCGAGATCGGGTCGATAACCCTCGACCGCGCCAGCCGGCGCGCCGTCCTCGTCCCACTCGTCGGTGAACTCCCACAGGATCGACGGATACGCCACCGGGCCGCAATCCGCACCGCCGCCGGCGCACTCGGGGACGTGGCTGGTCGCGTTCGGAATCCGGGTGTCGGAATCGTAGGTATCGGGCTGGGTGACATCGAGCGCGTAGTACGCACGGCCCCCTTCGCGCAGCCCGCCGACCAGCACCGACCTCCATTCCCGCTCGTCCGGATCCGGGGGATCGGTCACTTCGCTGATCGGGTCGATCAGGACGTCGTCGATGACCACCGGGCCGTCGACCGTGAACTGCTGCCCCGAATCCTGAGACATCTCCCGCACCGCCGGAAGGACCGAGCGCGGCACAAAGGCGAAGAGCTCTTTGCCCGAGCCCCGCGTGTAGCTCACCGCGCCGTTGTCGGGGTCGAGCTCGGGGAGCCCGGCATCGATCGCGTGCAGCGCCCCGTCGTTGGTGCCGGCAAACAACACCCGGCGGCGGAAGCTGTGCTCCTTCACAAAGCAGGGGTAGCGCTTCCGATCTGTGTTCGAGACGCCACACGCCTCGAGCGCTCCCTCCAGATCGGCCGAGAAATAACGCACCCGCTGCGGATCGGTCAGAACCGCCGGGTCGGAGTGAAAGATGTCGCCAAACACAAAGCTCTTGATCTCGTCACCGACCTCGGGCGCCGGTTTCTCGATCAGGGCTTGCTTGATCTTCAGGGTGTCAGCGATGACCTCGGTACCGGCGTCGACAAAGGCCGCCACCTGAAGCGGATCGTTCTGGTCGACCGGTAGCGCAAAGCCCATGCCGCTGGGGCCGTAGAGCTCCTTTTGCGCGTTGAGGTTCCCCGGGGGCCGGAACATCCGCCGCCGGCCGGGGACTTCTTCGTTTCTGCGCAACCGCGAGAAATAGACGCGGCGGCGGTTGAACCCGGTGTTCGAGAGCTTGTAAATCCCGGAGTCCACCTGCGACTGGGTCGGCGCTTGGCTGAGGACCTCTTCTCCGGCGTCCCACGCCAGACAGGCTTCATCATCGGGACCGGAGCAACGCTTGGTGCGGTCCGGCACCTGACGACTGCCGCCGGCGCCGCCGACGGCCACGGTCGGGATCGGTTTGACCCAGCCGTCGATCCGGCCGGGCCACAACGAAGCTCCATCGTTTACCGGGCTAAAGGACGTCAGATAGGCGTTTTCCGCCGCGGTCCCGACGACCGACGGCACCGCCGCGGTCGCAAAGCTGCGCGCGGTCCGCTGGATCTCCCGGAGGATGGCGTTGAGCTGGTCAATCAGCTCGGCTTGGTCGGCGGCAAAAAAGGCCTCGTGCTCCGGATCCCCTGGATTGAGGGAACCATCGGGATTGGGCGAAGCGTCGGTGCCTCCCGCTACGGCGATCTGGTCGAGCGCCGGGTTGTCGACGGCGAAGCCGACGACATACGTGCGGATGCTGTTGTCAGCCAGTAACTGGGCGGCGATGGTGGGTGCCGCCTGACCGGTCGGAGTGCCGCCGCAAGTCTCAAACCCGTCGGTGAGCAGAATCACAAAGGTTCGTTTACACCCGGCGGCGAGCGCGGGATCACCGGCCTCCGCCAGCGGCCGCCAAGTCTGATACCAGTTACCAAAGGTCTGGAGTGTCGAGGCCAGCGGGGTCAACCCACGGGCGATAAAGGGCCGCGCCGCCCCGTTTCTCAGCGCCCGGTAGTCGGTACCGGAAGTGTCGCTGTCTTCGAAATACCGCGCAATCCCGTAATCCGGAGTCGCCTCACCCAAGGCCAGGTTCGGCGCCAGACGGTGGCGGATGGCCTCGACGTTGTCGCTGCCCCAGTCCATCGGCAAGATGTCGCCGACCTCGAGACCGCGGGGATTGGTGGTGGTCGGGAACTTGTAAGTGTAGCCCTCCGAGCGGTCGGAAGCGGTGTCGTTGTTGGGCTCCCAGCCGACACAGTTCTGTGTCGTACCGCTTCCGTTTCGGTCGGTTATCCAGGTGCCGTTGTCGTTCTTGAAGTCCACATAGTGCTGGTTCTGGTTGGGAAAGGTTGCGAACCCGAAGTTGACCCCGTCCACCTCCTCGAGCACTGCGTCGAGCGCCTGCTTGGCCAGGAAGAGCTTCGACGAAGGATCGTCGTCCTCCAGCGCGGTGTCGTTGCCGGCGAGGTTGTCGGCCATCGACCCAGTGGTGTCAAAGAGGACCATGACATAGGGGCGGGCCGCCGCCTGGCGGAACAGGTCGCGGTCATCGGATTCGGCAGCCGGCGCGAGCAGCAACGAGGCCGCGCAGATCGCAAAGGTCCCCAGCGCCCCCCGGTTGATCCGTTTTCTTGTCTCTGCGGTCATCTCTCAATCCTCCAAGGCGACGCTACGGTCTAGTAGCGCACCACACAGTCGTTGGCGCCGGGACCGGCGTCCACAAACGGGGCGAGATCGTCGTCAAACACATTGCCGCCACCGACGCTTCCGCCACTCCCGATCGTCGCGTCCCAGGGTTGAAACTCGACCATCTTGCCGGTGGTACGGCGCGCCACGGCCTCGGCGTCCGCCGGCGGCATGGCCTCAGTGGCGTTCTCCCAGGCCACCCGTTCGGCAAACGCCGTCACTCCGTGGTTGACGTTCTCAAACGCCGCACCCTGGTTGATCTCACACAGATTGCAAGGCTGGGACGAGATCGGCTGGAGCGTCGAGACACACACCCGGTTGGCCACCCACAGGTCGGAGTTGCCCCGCTGCCGCCGGTTCATCACAAAGGTAAAGGTGCGCTGGTCGTTACGCCATAAGCCCTTTGCGGTCGACAAGGCCATCCCCGAGTCGGACGAATAAAACGACTCCTGCATCGTGCGCTCGTTGGCCGAGAGCTGGCTCTCGGTGCTGGTCACAAAGGAAACCGTCAGGCCGACGATGGTCAGGACCACCAGAGACATCAGGGTCAGTAGGTAGGCGCTGCCCTGTTGACGCTCGCCGGTCCGGCCGCGGGTTCGATCTCGGGAAAGTATCGTCATGTCTCTCAAGCCTCGATAAGTCTGAACTCTGCCGGCCCGGCCCTAGAAATTGCGCAGGTCCACGACGGACTGCGAGAGCCGGCGGCGGTGCATCCGCGCTTCCTTTTCCGCCTGGTTTGCCGGCACGGTCGGTTCGGAATAGTCGTGATCCTCGATCCGGTCGATGGCCGGCGAGTTGTGTTTGGGGTCCGGCCGGTTGGTCCGCGCGAGCAGATTCACGCGCACAAACTGTAGAGGCCGGTTGGGTCCGTTCCACGACCACAGCGCGGGATCACCACCCGGTGTATCGAGGATGTCTCCGCTGTGGTTGAACAGCCATTCGTCATTGCGCCGGTCGGCATCGGTCGTCCCTTCGGTCAGGGTGCCGTCGTTGTTCGAGTCGACCCCGAGGGCGACTTGAAGATCCAGGATGTAGTCGGCGATGTCCTCCGGTTGGACCTGCCCACCGTTCAGATAGCTCGGGTGGATGTTGTCCGTACCGGGGTCGAAGCGCAAGCGTGTCAGGCGTGGAATCAAGGCGGTGGTGTCGTCGCCCGGGACCGCGCGTGCGGCGCGGATGAAGTAACGATACTCCTCGAGCACGCCGATGTAGGCGACCGACTTCATGTCCGCCGGCTGCGCCCCTCCGGCGATCAGCCCGGCGTATTTGTTGTTCCAGTTGAAATTGAGCTGCACCCCGCTCGGGTAAGCCTCCCCGCTGTAGTTGGTGTCGTTGGTAGCGCCACCGCTGATCTCGAACGGAGAATAGAGCCGCGAGCCCAGGGGACTCACCGCGACGATGGCCTCGTTCTCTCCCGTGTCCAGGATCTGCTGGACTGCGTCCGACAGCGCGGTCAGGTCCTGCTGGCTGCCAAAGGGGTTGAGGAAGTTGACATTCAGAACCCCAGCGGCAAACTGTGTCGAGTCCGCCTCGATCTGGTACACCGGATTGAACAACACCCCGCGGATGGTCAGGATATCGGTGCCCTCGACCACCGGAACTGCCGCCACCGTGGTGCCCGGGGCCACGTTATTGTCGACCCCGACCGCGACCCCGTCCGGGAGCATCGCCCCCGGAGAAAAGGACACCGGCAGGCCTCCGCGTCCGGCCATGCGGGCAAACCGGCTGATGTCGTGGCGCGCCACTCGCAGGTTGGCCTGCATGTCGGCGACGTTGGTCTGCACTCTCGCCTGCTTCATGTTGACGTCAAAGATGGCGTAGAACATGGCGAACAGAAGACCCAGGATCGCCATGTAGACGAGCAGCTCGATCAGGGTGAACCCCTGAGCCGGACCGGCTTGTCGAATCTGTCGATTGCGTTTCACGTTCATGCCCCGTCTAGTTGGACTTGATCAGCGTGAGGTCGAGGGTCTGGTGGGGCAGCTTGAGGGCTTTTCTACGCCCGGAAAGCTCAACCGTCACCTGCTTGATGTGGACCGCCTCGGGTGGCGCCGAGGCATCGAGCGCGTCGTCGTCGGTGATGATGCCGTCGTCGAGCGCGCCGATCCCGAACTGACGGACCGTGAGCGTACGGGTCGTCTCGTTGTTCGGTGCCGCGCCCGCGACCCAGGTGTGTGACTGTTCGTCGAAATACTCGTCGACGACCTTCTCTTCGCCGGCGCCCAGCGTCAGTAGCGCGCTGTCGAAGTTGTGCCGCGCGACGTCTTCGACCGTGGTCTGACCAAAGTTGACCAGCTCGGAGGTCCCTCGGGCGCTGGTGTTGCTGACGACACTGCGGTGAAAAAGCGGCAGGATGCCAATCATGACGATCAGCAAGATCGCCGACGAGATCAACAGCTCGATGATCGAGATGCCGGCTTCGGCGGCCGGTCGTCGGTTGTTTGCTTTGCGTATCCTCGGCATCTCTTACTCCCTTAGAACCAAGTCCAGCCGCCGGTGCCGGGGCCCTCGCCCTTGGCGTACCACGCGCCGTGGTCGTCGTTCCACTTGCGGAACCTGACCAGGGGCGCCGCACGCGTCGGACCCACCCACAGCTCTAGGTAGTTGCGGGTTTGTCTCTGGTCTACAAACCGAACCGCGCCGATGGCCTCGACCGAACCGTCGGGGAGAAAGATGATCCGCGCCTCGTCCGGTGCGGCCAGCGCCTCGAACCCCACCACCTCGTCGCTGTCGGCCGGCGGACCGCCGTAGTTCACCGACGCTGGGATGTCACCCTTGCCGATCTCTTCGGCGTCCGCGGCGTCGCAGTCCTCCAGCTTGACCACGACGTGCCGGTCCTGGAAGTCGACGCACACCGACCGCCCCTTGCGGATCGCCTGCAGTCGGGCCTTGATGACCAGGGTGGCCGACGTACGGCTAAACGAGATCATTTTGTTCTGATGGGTGATTCGCGCGATCTCGGGCGCGCCGAGCGTGGCGAGGATCCCGATGATCGCCACCACGACGATGGCCTCGATAAAGCTGAACCCGCGCTGCCGAGGCAGGCGTCTCGCGAGTGAGCTGCTGGACAGTTCGGTCATCGTGATCTCCTTTGAGCAATGGACGTGCCACGCTTTACCGGCCGTCGGGGCAACCGGTTAAGTCCTTATGAAAAAAGAGTTTCCCTCTTTTATCGAGGAGAATCAATGAACTGGATGACACCCGGAACGGTACGAAAAGTAACAGACTGGACAATCACTCACAGGGCCCAGATCTTGCTATCTTTTGGCCCCGCCCGATGACCCGTCCCACCACCATCGACGTCGTCATCCCGGCGTTCAACGAAGAGGCGTCTCTGCCGCTGGTACTCGCAGCCATCCCACGGCCGCCCGTGCGCCGGGTCATCGTCGTCGACAATGGGTCCACGGACCGGACGGCATCCGTCGCCGCCGGCGGTGGCGCGGTGGTCGCGCGCGAGGAGCGCCCCGGCTACGGCTCGGCCTGTCTTCGAGGGCTCGCGCACGCACGCGACCGGGATCCACCCGAGATCGTGGTCTTTCTCGACGCCGACAACTCCGACTACCCCGAGGAGCTCCCTTCGCTCGTCCGGCCGATCCTCGACGGCCACGCCGATCTGGTGATCGGCTCGCGGGTCCTCGGCCGGCGCGAGCCCGGAGCCCTGCTGCCCCAGGCGAGGGCCGGCAATCTGGTTGCCTGCCTGCTCATCCGGCTTCTCTACGGTCACCGGTATACGGACCTGGGTCCGTTTCGCGCCGTCCGCTGGGAGGCGCTCGAGCGCCTGGCGATGTGCGACCGGGACTTCGGTTGGACCGCCGAAATGCAGGTCAAGGCCCTGCGCCACGGCCTGCGGGTGGTCGAAGTTCCGGTCAGCTACCGGCGCCGGATCGGCGTTTCGAAGATCACCGGCACGGTCAAGGGAACCGTCCTGGCCGGCTACAAGATCCTCTACACCGTGCTGCGTTACAGTGGCCGCCGCTATGGTGGCCGTTTCCAGCGATCCGACGACTGAGCCGGCCGGGTTCTCGACCGAGGTCGAGGTCCGCTACGCCGAGACCGACCAGATGGGTGTCGTGCATCACGCGGTCTACCCGGTGTGGTTCGAGCTCGCCCGCACGCGATTGTGTGCCCAAAGCGGTTTTCCCTACATCGACATCGAGGAGATGGGCTACGCGCTCATGGTCACGGCGTTGGAGCTCCGGTTCCGGCGTTCCGCGACCTACGGCGACACGGTGTCGATCGGCTGCCGGCTGACCCGTTTTGCCAGCCGGGCGCTCCGGTTCGACTACGAAGTCACACGCGAGGGTGAGCCGCTGGCGACCGGGTCGACCGACCACGTATGGATCGACCGCCGCACAGGCCGCCCCTGCCGGGCTCCGAAGGACTTGCGCGAGGCGTTCGAGTCGCTCGCGGACCGCTCCGATCCACCCGCGGGATAGGATCTTCCGAGCCGATGCGCCGCCTCCAACTGACGACCGCCGGGGAAAGCCACGGTCCCGGGCTGACCGCGGTTCTGGCTGGCATTCCCGCCGGTCTCGAGATCGATATGGAGCTGCTGGAGCGGGAGCTGGCGCGCCGGCAGCACGGCCACGGCCGCGGCCACCGGATGCAGATCGAGCGCGATGAAGTGGAGTTTCGCGGCGGTCTTCGAGGGGGCGTGACCCTGGGCTCGCCGATCGCGATGTGGATCGCGAATCGCGATCACAAGAACTGGCGCGGCGTGATGAGCCCGCTGGAGAGCGATCCGGACAAAAGCGAGAGACGCAGGCTCAAGTCACCCCGTCCGGGGCACGCCGACCTCGCCGGCGGTCTCAAGTATCTGCGCCACGACCTGCGCGACATTCTGGAACGAGCCTCTGCGCGCGAGACCGCCGCCCGCGTGGCTTCGGGGGCGATCGCCAAAATGCTGTTGGGGCGGTTTGGCGTGGGAATCAAAAGCGGAGTCCGCTCTCTCGGCCCGGTTGGAGCGGGCCGGCCGACCCCGAGCTGGCAGGAGAT
Source organism: Candidatus Multivoradales bacterium (assembly GCA_965224065.1). Taxonomy (GTDB): domain Bacteria; phylum Acidobacteriota; class Thermoanaerobaculia; order Multivoradales; family JAHEKO01; genus JAOTZA01. The sequence goes on along the minus strand of CBDCYF010000005.1, from coordinate 160,924 downwards.
CGCCCGGGTCGACGACTCCTCGCCGCTGCGCGCCGTCGACCGGGAGCTCGAGCCCGAAATGGTCGCCCTGGTGGACCGAATGAAAAACGAAGGCGACACTCTGGGGGGCGCCGTCACCATCATCGCCCACAACGTGCCGGCGGGGCTAGGGTCCTATGTGCAGTGGAACGAAAAGCTGGACGGCCGGCTGGCACGGGCGGTCATGTCGGTGCCCGCGGTCAAGGCCGTGGAGATCGGCGCGGCCCTGGCGGCGAGCGCAAGCGCGGGGAGCGAAGCGCACGACTCGGTCGAAGCCGGCCGCCGGGGTCCGGACGGCGCCTGGGAGCGCGCCACCAACCGCGCGGGCGGGCTCGAAGGTGGCGTCACCAACGGCGAGGACATCGTGATCACCGCCTACAAGAAGCCCATCTCTACTCTGCGCAAAGGGCTCCCCTCGGTCGATCTCGACACCGGCGAGCCCCATCGGTCCCAGTACGAGCGCAGCGACGTGACCGCCTTGCCGGCGGCCGGGGTCATCGCCGAGTCCATGGTCGCGATGGTCCTCGCCGACGCGCTGCTCGAAAAAGTCGGGGGAGATTCAATGGCCGAGGTCGAAGCCCACTTCTCCGCCACCCTGGCGCTCCAGAACGCTTGGCCGGGACAGCCGTAGACCGGCGCCGAGCGAGCACAACGCCGTCGCCCCGAGCTGACACGGACCTCAAGGCGGTGAAGATGGGCGCCAGGACAAGGCGCCGCGAGCGACACATCCGCAGGCGTACTCCGTCGTACGTCGAGGAGTGGCGAGCGAGCGCAACGCCGTCCTAACGCTCAGATTTCACCGCCTCACAAAAGAATCAAAAGGACGCCCACCGTCATCAACCCAATCGCCCCCAACTTATGAGCGTTCACCGACTCGGCGAGCAGCGACCATCCGAGCACAACCGCCAGGGCCGATCCCACCGCCCGCTTGATCGACTCGACGATCCCGGCCCACACCTGGGTCAAGGCCAGGAGTAGAAACGCCAGGGCCACGACGCTCAACAAGACATTGAGCACGAGCAGACCGATGTTCCGTCGATCCGTCCCCAACTCGCGTGTCCGCCCCCGGGCCACGAGCAGGACGCCGCAGCCCAGGCCGACTCCGGCGTTGAGAGCCAGTCCGTGCCACGGGGGGCCGGACGCGGCCATGGCCAGCTTGTCGAGCGGTGTCGCCAGCGCCCACAAGAAGGCCACGGCAACCATCAGCAGGCTTCCTTTTTCCCGTCCCAGGGCTCGCCAGCCGGCGGCCGCGCTCAAGCCTTCGCCGCTCTCCAGGTTGAGCCGGAAAGCCCCGACCACCACCACCAATATGCCGATCGACTGGCGTGGTGACGGCACCTCACCCAGCAGCGGAACGGCCAGCAGCGTCACAAACACCGGAGTGAGGGAGAGAAAGGGGATCGTCGCCGACAATGGCGACATCCGCACGGCCAGTAGAAACAAGAGGTTGGCGACGATATTGAGGGCGATGGAGCCCCCACCAGGCAGATAGTAGGCGGTGTCGATCTGCCAGCTGTCGGTGAAGGCGACCCAGGCAAGAAAAAACGGCAACTGCCCCACCGAGGTGTAGAACAACAGCGGGAGCGCCCGCATCCGGTCCATCAGCAGCTTGCGGCTAAGATCGAGTCCGGAATAGGCCACCGCGGCGCCGGCGGCAAAAAGTAGACCGGCCAACGGAAAGCTCATCCCGTCGGCAAGATGGCTCGGTTAGGGAGCGCCCGAGCGACCGGACCCGTCGCCGAAATAGCCGTCGACCAGTCCGTACACGCGCTGGATGTCTTTGCCCGGCTCGACGATCCGGCCAAACAGCGTCCGATAGGTCAGCCGCAGGGTCTCGAGGTCTTGATCCCGAAGCAGCTTGACGATCTCCTCGATCGCCCGCTGCGAGGTCGGCCCGTACGACGGTCTGGTGAACTCACGCTCCAGAATGACCTGCGAGAAAAACAAGGGGTCGGGTATGCCCCCTTCGCTCCGCTGGCCGGCCGGAGTCGATGGTTCGGGCTCTTCGCCCCCCGACCCGGATGGCGGTTCGTCGGCCACTGTCCCTTCGGCGGTGTCGCCGGCGTGGGCCGCTTCGCCGACCCCGGCGAGTAAGAAGGCCGAGACGTTCTCGCCGTCCTCGACGGCCTCTTCATTCCCTTCGCCCTCACCGAGCTCGACCTGGCGGCGCTCGCTAAAACGCGGCAGGGCCCGAAGCTCGTTGGCAAACCGCGAAAAAAGTAAAAAGAGCTCCTTTTCGGACCGAAAGTTCCCGACCAACCGAGCGTTCTGCCCCACCTCGAGACGCTCGGTCTCCTGCAGCACGATGTTGGCTCGTGCCGAGTCCTCGAGATGAATCGAATGGGCCATCACTTTCCAGGCGGTCAGCGTCCCTTCGACAAAACAGGTGCCGGCACAACGGACATTGACCGCCTCAACGTCGGCGTGCGGCTCGATGCGGATCGACCCGTTCATCGACTCGAGCGTCGAGTAGTGGCCGGAGTGCTGGATCACCAAATTGCCCGGCGTCCGGATCGACAACTGGCCATGAACATCGACCTGGATGTCGGTTCCCTCCGGGATGATCATTGTCGGCGCCTTTTCGGCGCCGGGCGGCTTGGGCTTTTGAGTGGGCTCGGTCATCCCCGTTGAATCGTGTCCGGTCTTGCCGTTCCGTTCTATCGCCCAATAATACGCGGCAGGGGCTCGAAGTCACTCAGGGTCGGCGCGTGACGCGCGCGAACCAGAAGCTGCTCGCGATCCCGCCAGCGATGGTCGAGCATGTAGATCCGTGGATCGACCGGCTCGTGCCGGCCCTCGGCAGCTCGAAGCCGAACCTCGTAGTGGAGATGTGGACTGGTGCTCCAGCCGGTGTTGCCGACCGTGGCGATGACGGTCCCCTGCTCGACTCGCTGTCCCTGCCGAACCAGGGTCTCATCGCAATGGCCAAAAAGCGTAATGAAGCGCGTCCCGTGGCGCAGCGCCACCAGGTTGCCATAGCGCCACCAGGCGACGCTCTGGCGCAGCGGATAGCGTCCGGCAAAGACCACCTGCCCGTCGGCGGGTGCGTAGATCGGCGTGCCGACCGGCGCCGCCAGGTCGAGGCCGGCGTGAAAGTCCGTTTTCTTGGTGAACGGACTGCGCCGGTTTCCAAAGGGGCTGGTGAGGACGAACTCCGAGCCGCGGAGCGGCGCCGTCGACGGCGTGGTCTCCACCTGGTCGCCGTGCGCCTCCTCGAAGCTCTGCACCTCGTCGAGAAACGTCTCGAGAACCCGCATCTGCTCGCGGATCCGGGTCTCCATCGTCGTGCCCTGCCGGATCACCGCCGAGTACATCGACTCCGGAACCTCCCGGCTGGTGAACGGGAAACCACCCTGCCCCGCCGACGCGTCGCTCTCCAGACCGTAGGCCAGATAGATGCGGCTCATCCGCAAATGCAGCTCCTCGCTATCCAGACCAACCTTCTCCATCCTGCGGATGAGATCCTGAAGACGCTCGCCCTGATGCCGGCGCTCGCTCACCAAGGCCTCGTACTCCTGACGCCCCAAAAGATCGGAGATCACCCGGGGTGCCGCCAGCGCATTGAGAGCCAGAAAGAGAACAAACGCCAAGACGCCAACCGTCGCAAGCACCAGCTTGCGCCGGTCGAGAAAAAAACACCGAACCTTCCGGCGAATGTCGCTCGGATGAATCTGGATCTCGAGAAGAGGCTTCGATTCCCCCGCCCGCACCGGTGTCCGCGGGCCTCTTCGGCCCCTGAAAAGCGCGCGCAGTCTCACGTCGCGGCAAACCCTAGCACGATCCAAACCGCCGGAGTGTGTCGCTTCTCACCCTCCTCGAAGGAGGCGGATCGCGCTTTGGGTCAGCCGATCAACGCTTCCAGGGTGCTCTCGGAAGCATGGCGCGAAGCGATTTCCAGAAGCCCGGCGTGAACGCCCGAGGAGCCCGCGAGGATGTTCCCGGTCTCGAGAAACCGATCACCCCCGTCCAGGTCGCTCGTCACGCCACCGGCCTCTTGCACCAGCAGCCCGCCGGCGGCCACGTCCCACGGCGCCAGCCCGAACTCGAAAAAGCCATCAAAGACCCCCGCCGCGGTGTAGGCCAGATCGAGCGCTGCCGCACCGCACCGCCGCACCGCCTTGGCCGCCAGAAAGACGTCGGCGAAGACGCGCAGGTACGTGGGAAGCGCTTGCCTCTCCTTAAACGGAAAACCGGTGGCGAGAAACCCTCCGGCCAGACCCGAGCGGCCCGAGACCCGGATCGGGCGATCGTTCCACGTCGCGCCTGCTTCCAGCGCGGCGCTGAAGAGCTCGTCCCGCTCGGGCTCGTAGATCACTCCCGCAACCGTCCGGCCTTCGAGGCGGCAGGCCAGCGACACGGCGTAGACCGGCAGCCCCTGCAAAAAGTTGGTCGTGCCGTCCAGCGGATCGATGATCCACTCGACACCCGCTCGATCGTCCGACCCATCCCCGCCAACCTCGCCGGCCTCCTCGGTGAGGATCCGGTGGTCCGGGAAACGGCGGTGAATCCACGCCACCAGCGTCTCCTCGGCCGCCCGGTCGGCCGCGGTCACAAAATCATGCTCGGCCTTGGCACTGACCTCGAGCGAGCCCTGGCGAAAAAAGCCCCGCAGCACTTCTCCGGCCCGCCGGGCGGCTTGTTCGGCCGCTCGGCGAAGCTCCCCGCCGCTCAAGGGGCCACCCGGCGGCCGGCCAGCAGTGTTCCCACCGGACGCCCCCGCAGCTTCCAACCTTCAAACGGCGTGTTGCGGCCCTTGCCGAGGAACTTCGCGGCGCGGACCGTCAGACGGCGGTCGAGCGCCAGCAGCGTGACATCGGCCCGGCTCCCCTCGGCAAGACTTCCGCCGTCGACCCCGAGGACTCTCGCGGGCCCGGTGGACAACAGCTCGATCAGACGCGCGAGCGAGACCAGACCCGGCCGCACCAGGCGGTCCAGACATAGACTCACAGTGGTTTCGAGACCCACAATGCCAAACGGCGCCAGGCTGAATTCCACGTCCTTCTCGTCGGCGTGGTGTGGGGCGTGATCACTGGCGATCGCGTCGATCGTGCCGTCGGCCAGACCTTCCACGAGCGCCGCCCGGTCCGACTCGGAGCGCAGCGGCGGCTTCATCTTGGTCGCGGTCGACAGCCCGGACGCGTAGACCTCCCGATCGGTCGTCAACAGATGGTGAGGCGTGACCTCGCAGGTCACCGTCTGACCCCGCGCTTTGGCCCGCCGCACCAGCTCCAGGCTGCGAGCCGTGGACAGATGCGCCACGTGGTACCGGCCGCCACAGTCCTGTTGCAGCAGGATGTCCCGCGCCACCATGATGTCCTCGGCGGCGCCGGGCAGCCCGGGCAGGCCGAGGCGGGTCGAGTACTCGCCCTCGTGCATCACCCCGCCGGTTCCCAAACTCAAATCCTCGGCGTGTTGAACCACCGGGAGGTCGAAATGCCGACTGTACTCGAGCGCTCGTCGCATGAGCTCGGTGCACTCCACCGGGAAGCCGTCGTCCGAGAGAGCGACCACACCACCCGCGACCATGTCACCGACCTCGGCGAGCTCTTCGCCCTTCTGCTCCTTGCTCACCGCCCCGATCGGGTAGACCCGCGCGTACCCGTGACGCTCGGCTTCGGCAACGATCCTCTCGGTGACCGACCGGTTGTCGTTCACCGGGTCGGTGTTGGGCATACAGGCGACGGCGGTAAACCCACCCGCGGCCGCCGAACGGGTGCCGCTCTCGACCGTCTCCTTGTATTCCTGCCCCGGCTCGCGCAGATGGACGTGCATGTCGATCAGCCCCGGCGCGACCACGAGTCTCGAGGCGTCGAGCACTTCGACCCCGCGGCGGGCCTTGATCGACTCGGCGACCTTGGCCACCCGTCCGTCTTCGATCAGCAGGTCGAAACGACCGTCCCGGTCGCTCGACGGATCGACCAGCCGCCCCCCCTGGATCAGTAGCTTCATCCGTCTTCCCCGTGCACCCCGGACAGCAAATAGAGGACCGCCATGCGCACGGCGACGCCGTTGGAAACCTGCTCGAGGATCACCGAGTAGGGGCCGTCGGCCACGTCGCTCGCGATCTCCACCCCGCGATTCATCGGCCCGGGGTGGAGAATGATCGCGCCCCGTTTGGCCGCCTTCAGGCGCTCCCGAGTGAGTCCAAAGAGGCCACAGTACTCCCGCACGGACGGGAACCGGACGCGACTCTGGCGCTCGAGCTGCACCCGCAGCATCATGATGACGTCGGCGCGGTGGATGGTCTCTTCGAGGTCGTACGCCACCTGGACGCCCAGCTTGTCGAGACCGGCCGGCATCATCGTCCGCGGGCCGCCCACCGTCACCGAAGCGCCGAGCTTGGTCAGGAGATGGATGTTGGAGCGCACCACCCGGCTGTGCTCGATGTCGCCGACGATGCCGATCTTGAGACCTTCGATCCGTCCCTTGCGCTGACGGATAGTCAATGCGTCGAGTAGGGCCTGGGTCGGATGCTCGTGAGCTCCGTCGCCGGCGTTGATGACCCCGGCCGCGATCCGGCCGGCAAGCATCTGCGGCACGCCCGGGTGCCCATGCCGGATGACGATGAGATCGGGAGCCATAGCCTGCAGGTTGAGCGCGGTATCGACCAGGCTCTCGCCCTTGACCAGACCGGACGTCTTGGTCGAGAAATTGATGCTGTCGGCGGAAAGCCGCTTCTCGGCGATCTCAAAACTCGACCGGGTGCGGGTCGACGGCTCAAAAAAGAGGTTGACTACCGTCTTGCCGCGGAGGGTCGGGACCTTTTTGACCGGCCGGCTGGAGATCTCACGCAGCGACTCGGCGGTGTCCAGGATCAGCAGGATCTCGTCCGACGAAAGGTCTGCGATCGTCAACAGATCCTTTCGTCGCCAGCCGTTCACCCGACCTTCTCCAGAATCTCGACGCGCTCGACGCCGTCGGTGACGTCGAATCGGACCTCCACCACCTCGTCCGCCGCGGTTGGGACCTTTTTGCCGACCACGTCCGCCTGGATCGGCAGCTCACGATGACCGCGATCGATCAGTACCGCCAACTGCACTTTCTGCGGACGACCGTAGTCGATCAACGCGTCGAGTGCGGCACGCACGGTTCGGCCGGTGTAGAGGACGTCGTCGCAAAGCACCACCGCCAGATCGCTCAGCGTCTTGGGAAAGTGGGTCTCCTTGACTACCGGTTGGGGCGCGATCGTCGACAGATCGTCGCGATAGAGCGTGATGTCGAGGACGCCCACCGGGACCTCGAGACTCTCCATGCGCTCGATCTCGGCGGCGATCGCCTCGGCCAGCGGGACGCCGCGCGTTCGAATCCCCACCAGCATTAGGTTGTCGCCGCCTCCGTTGAGCTCGACGATCTGCCCGGCCATACGCCGGACGATGCGACGCATCTGGGCGGCGTCGAGGATGGTGCGTCTCGGTTTGAGGCTAGCCACGGCTCCGGATCCGCGCGGCATGGTACGCGCGTGGCCGCAGCCTGTCAATTTCGACGCCCCGCCCGACCCCAATATCTTGGCCCTCTTGCCCCGGAAACCACAAAACCTTGTGGTTTCGTGCGGGTTTCTGCTATCTTGCGCCGCGAGAGAGGCCTCCGTCTCGATCACCTTCACGGGTCACAGAATGTTCAAGCTGGATCGTCTGGAGTTGCGCGGGTTCAAGTCGTTTGTCGACCCCGTGACGCTCGATTTCTCGGGCGGGATGACCGGCATCGTCGGCCCCAACGGCTGCGGCAAGTCAAACGTCTGTGACGCGGTGTGCTGGGTGCTGGGTGAGCGCAGCGCCAAGAGCCTGCGTGGCAGCAAGATGGAAGACGTCATCTTTGCCGGCTCGGAATCGCGCAAACCCTTGGGTTTGGCGGAGGTCGAGCTCTCCCTCACCACCGAGTCGTCTTTCGAGCACGCCCAGGACGGTCAGCTGACCATCGGGCGGCGTGTTCACCGGAGCGGTGAGAGTCAGTACTTTCTGAACGGCAAGACGGTCCGGCTCAAAGACATCCGCGATTTGCTGATGGACACCGGTCTCGGGCTGCGCGCCTACTCGGTGATCGAACAGGGCAAGATCGGCATGATCCTGTCGGGCAAGCCACAGGAACGCCGCCAGCTCCTGGAAGAGGCCGCCGGCGTCACACGCTACAAGGAGCGTCGCCGGATTGCCGAGATCAAGCTCGAAGAAGCGCGCGGCAACCTGTCGCGACTCGACGACATTCTGGCCGAGGTCGAAAAGCGTCTGCGCTCGCTCAAGCGTCAGGCAGGCGCGGCCCGGCGGTTTAAAAAGCGCAAAAAACGATACGACGAGCTGTTGAGCCAGGTCCTTCTCGGCCGCTGGAGCCGGTTTTCCTCGCGTCAAAAGGACCTGGAAGCCCGAATCGCGCAGCGCGTCGAGCGGGAAGCGGGTCTGGAGGCCGGGCTACAGAAGACCGAGGCCGCGCTCGCCGAGGAGCGCGAGACGCTCGACGTGCTGGCCCGCGAGCTGGCCGGCGAGCACCGCCGTGAAGCCGAGCTGGCCGCAAAAATCGAAGGCAAACAGGAGTTCATCAAGGGGTCCCGCGAACGGGTCCACGAGCTGCGCGACCGCCTGACCGCCGGAGCGGCCCTTGGGGGCAGCCGGCAAGAACGGCTGGCCGAGCTGCGACAGGCGCTCGAAGCGATGGGCGAAGACAGCCGCGCCCTCGCCGGCGAGCGCGATTCGATGGCTTCCGGGGTATCCGAGCACGAGCGCCAAATCGACGTCGTCGAGCGCCGGGTCGCCGACGCCGAGAGCCGTCTGGAGTCCCTGCGCGGACGACTGCTGGCTTCGATGGGCTCGCTCAACGGGCTCCGCAACCGGCTGCACCAGGAACAGGTCGAGCGCGAGAAGGGCGACCTGCGCAAAAAGCACCTCGCCGAAGAGTTGGCCGAGAAGCTGCGCGAGCGGCAAGAGGTGGCGCGACGGCTCGAAGAAGCAACGACGCGACACAGCGCCCTCGAACGGCAATCGCGTTCCCAACAGGGGGAACTCGACCAGCTCTCGAGCCGTCTCGAGGAGCTCGACACCCGACGGGTTGCGGTGGACGAGGAGCGCGCCGAGCTCACCTCCCGGCTGGCCGCCGCCGGGCAGCGGAGAGATCTGCTGCTGGGTCTCGAGGAAGCCCAAGCCGAGCGTCGCCAGAGAACGCAGGAGATCTTCCGCGAAGCCGGGCTGGGAGATCCCGATTTTCTCAGCGACCGCGTCCGCGTACCCCCCGGCTGGGAGCACAGCCTCGATCTGTATCTCGGCCGGCTGGCGGACGCCGTCGTTCTCTCTCCCGGCGACGATGCCCTCGACCTCGCGGGCCGGCTGGCCGCCGCCGGAGCCGATGGGCGGCTGCTCGAAGTCGGCGACGGCGACGAGCCGCGCCATATTCAAGACCCGGCGGTGCATTCCTTCCTCCCCGAGGCGCTCGGCTTGCCCCAAGAGCTCGTACGGGCCCTACCACCCGCCTATCTGGTCGAAACCCGCGCCGATGCCCGCAGGCTGGCGCGCCGCTACCCCGGCGTGGCCTTTGTCAGCCGCGAGCGCATGTGGGCCCAGGCGGGCACCCTTCACGTCCGGAGTGAGCACGCGCAGCCGGGCTCCCTTCTGCTGTCCCGCGAGCTGACCGAGCTGCAGCAGAAGATTCCGCCACTGGAGGGGCGCCTAGCCGAGCTCGAATCGAAAAAGGACGAGCTCTCCGCCAAGATCGCCGACGGCGAGGAGACCAAGTGCGCAGCCGAAGCAGAGCTGGCCGAGCTGCACCGCGAGCTGGCGGTCGCCGAAGCCCGTCGCGAGGATCTGGAGGCACGGGAGCGCCGGTATTCGATCGAGCACCACACGGTCCACAGCGAGCAGGGCGAGCTCGAAAGCGCGCTGGCCCTGGTAGCCGAGCGCACGGAACAGCTTGAACAAGAGCTCGGCCGCCAGAAAAAACTCCATGAAGACCTCGAGGCCCAGTTCGACCGCAGCCAGGCCGGCGTCGAGGAGGCGCGGGCCGAGCGCGAGTCGGTTCGCACGTCCGAGGTCAGCCACCGAGGCCGGCTGGATCTGCTCAAAGAGCGTCTGGAGTCGCACCATCGCGAGCGCGCCCGTCTGGAGCGCGAGATCGCCGAAGGCGACGAATTTCTCGCCGGCTGGGAGCTCGAGCGGGGCCGACTGGGCCAGCGCGAAAGCGAGGTGGAAGCCGCGATCGTCGAAGCCGAGGGCAACCTGCAACGCTCGCTGGAGGAGCGCTCGGCCGCCCAAGAAGACGTCCTGGGACGCCAAGAAAAGCTCGATGTCAAGCGCTCCGAGCTGCGCGAGCTCGAGACCCGCATCGAGATGCAACGCGAAGAGCGCGACGGGGTGAGGGCCGAGACCGCCGAGCTACGGGTCGAGGAGGCGGCTCTCAAACAGGACATCGAGCATCTCGACGAGCAATATCGCGAGCACTTTGACAACTCGCTGCCGGAAGCCCCCGAGGAGGCGCCGCCGGAACTGGCCGAGCGGGAAGCCGACTTGCAGCGGCTCAAGGACCAGATCGACCGCACCGGTCCGGTCAATCTGCTGGCTGCCGAGGAGTTTTCCGAACAGGAGGAGCGCCACAAGTTCCTGGCCGAGCAGCGCGGCGACGTGGCCGCATCGGTCGAGAGCCTGCGGCAGACCATCCGTGAGATCAACGCCACCTCGAGCGAGCGGTTTCTTAAGACCTTTCTCGAGACCAACGAGAGCTTTGGCCGCATCTACTCGCAGCTTTTCCGGGGTGGTCAGGCGGAGATGCGCCTGCTGGACGAAGACGATCCGCTCGAGAGCGGTATCGAGATCGTGGCCCGGCCGCCGGGCAAGAAACTGCAGAACATCATGCTGCTCTCCGGTGGCGAAAAGGCGCTCACCGCCATCGCCCTTCTCTTCGCCCTCTTCCGCACCAAGCCGTCACCTTTCTGCATCCTGGACGAGGTCGACGCGCCGCTCGACGACGTCAACACGCTTCGCTTTGTCGAGATCCTCAAGCAGATGTCGCATGAGACCCAGTTTGTGGTCATCACCCACAACAAGCTGACGATGGAAGCTTCGACCCGGCTCTACGGCGTCACCATGCAGGAGCGGGGGGTCTCGGCGCTGGTCTCGGTCGAGCTTGACGACATCCAGCCGGCCGCCGAGCCGGCCCTGGCCGCAGCCGGCTAGCCTCTAAAAAGGGGACGGTCCCCGTTTTAGCCGAGCGCGGCGATACGCTCGATCAGGTCGGCGACCCGGTTCGAATAGCCCCACTCGTTGTCGTACCACGACACCACTCGCACCCAGCCGTTCTCGCAGCTCGACGTCGAGAGGGAATCAAAGACCGACGAGTGAGGATTGCCGATGATGTCGCTCGACACCAGCGGGTCCTCGCTGTACTCGACGATCCTCTTCATCGGCCCGTCGGCCGCCCGGCGGACCGCCCGGTTGACCTCACCACAACCGACCTTCTTCTCCAGACGGCAGACCAGATCCACGATCGAGCCGTCGGGCACCGGCACCCGCATGGCGATGCCGTCGAGACGGCCGTCCAGATGGGGCAAGACCTTCCCCACCGCCCGCGCTGCGCCGGTGGACGTCGGGATGATGTTTTCGGCCGCCGCGCGGCTGCGCCGGATCGAGCGGTGGGGCACGTCGGCCAGACGCTGATCGTTGGTATAGGCGTGAACCGTCGTCAACAGCCCCTCTTCGAACCCGAATTCGTCGTCGAGGATCTTGGCCAGCGGCGCCAGGCAGTTGGTCGTGCACGAGGCATTGGAGACGATCCGGTGACCGGCCTCCAATCGGTCGTCGTTGACCCCCAAGACCGCCATAAAGTCGATCTCATCCTTGGGCGGCACGGTCAGGACGACTTTTCGGGCTCCCGCGGCCAGGTGTTTCTCCAGAGGCTCACGGGTGCGAAAAACACCGGTGGATTCGACCACCACGTCGACGCCGTACTCCCGCCAGGCGAGCTTCGCCGGATCGCGCTCTGCGGTCATCGAGACCGCATCCGTCTCTCCCCCGTCCCGGTCGGCAACCTGCATCACGTCGCCCTCGATCCGTACACTCTTGTCGAAGCGCCCCATCACCGTGTCGTAGCGCAGCAGGTACGCCAATTGCTCGTTGTCGAAGAGGTCGTTGACCGCCACCACCTCGATGTCGTCCCGGTCGCTCAAGATGCGAAAGACGGCGCGCCCGATGCGGCCAAAGCCGTTGATGCCGACGCGGACAGGGCCCTCCATCACGCGGCCTCCTTCCCCGCGCCGCTGCCGCCACCTTCGACCTCGGCGAGCCGTCCGATCAAATCGACCACGCGGTGAGCGTAGCCCCAGCCGTTGTCGTACCAGCTCAGCGTTTTCGAGACCTTGTCGCCGAGGACCATGGTGGCCAGCGAATCGAAAGTGCTCGAGTAGGGGCTGTGGATGATGTCGCTCGACACAATGGGATCGTCTTCGTAGTTGACGATCCCCTGCCAGTCGCTCGAGACCGCGGTGCGAACGACCTCGTTGATCGCCGTCTCGGTCACCGGCTTGGCGTGCCAGCACACCAGATCCACAACCGAGCCGTTGGGAATGGGGACGTTGATCGCCTTGCCCGAAATCCGTCCGGCCAACTCGGGCAGCAGCTCGCTGACCATCTGGGCGGCATTGGTCTCCTGCGGGATGATGTTCTCGGCGGCGGCGCGGCCACGCCGCGGGTCGGCCGAGGGAACGTCGGCCAGACGCTGCTGGTTGGAGTAGGCGTGGACCGTGCTGAGAAAGGCCCGGTCGATACCAAAGGCCTCGTTGAGAATCTTGACGATCGGCGCCGCGCAGTGCGCGGTACACGACGCGTTGGAGACAATCCGGTGCGCCGGCTCCAAGGCGCCGTCGTTGACCCCCATGACCACGGTCAGGTCCGGTGGATCGACCGGCGGCGAGCACAGAATGACTCGCTCCGCCCCCTGTTCGAGGTGTTTCTCGATCTCCCCCCGAGTCCGCTCCTTGCCGGCGGCTTCGACGACTATGTCCACCCCGAGGTCCTTCCACGGTACTTCTCCCGGATCTCCGTAGGACGACATCGGGATCTGACGGCCAGCGACATAGAGATGCCCGTCGCGGATGCTCAGCTCGTCCGGGAACGGGCCGAGAATCGTGTCGAACCGGATCAGATACTCGATCGTCTTGTGGTCGGCGATCTCGTCGATTGCGACGATCCGGATGTCCTCGTTCTTGTAGAGGATCCGGAAGAGATTCCGGCCCACCCGGCCGATCCCCATCAATCCCACGCGTATCGGGCGCTTCACCGGCTACCCTCCTTCTGTCGCCAACCCAGCATCACGCCAATAGTAAGCCAGGTCTGAGGCGGCGGGGCGGGAAACGGCTACTCTTCTTCGCCGGCGGCGGACTCCCGGACACGCCGGTGCACGATCTCGCCCATCAACTCCGACAGCAACTCCCCCAACTCGGGAGCGACCGCCGAGTCGCTCAGCCGGAATACCTCCGGCGAACCCTGCTCGTCACCGGGATGCACGACCACCTCGTAGAGCATCCCGTCGGCCGTGTACGGATCGGGCGCCGCTTTCGCCGCTTCGGCCAGGCACTTCCGAGTAAGGGTGCGCTCGACCCGCTCCGCCATCTCGGGCGGCAGCTCCCGGGTGTCGAGCTCGCCGCCGATCTGGATGTTGGCGAACCCGCCGCTCGAGCGCAGCGCGAACTTCAGACGCCGATCCCCACGAGCCGCCAGGCGCGGCGGGTAAAGAGCTGCTCGCGGCTCCCGGAGCCGTACTCGTCGCGCGCCACCTCGACGGTCTTGTCGGCCCAGTCGGCAAAGCTCCCGGTCGGGTTGTTGAATCGCTGCATGGTCTCGTACCAGATCTTACCGGCCTTCTCCCATGCCGGGGCGTTCAGATAATTGGCGAGCAGATAGAAGGCCTGGTTGGGGATGCCCGAGTTGATATGCACGCCGCCGTTGTCGCTCGACGTATTGACGTAGAAATCCATATGAAAGGGCTGCGGATCCCGGCCCAGCATGGGGTCGTTGTAGGCCGTTCCAGGCGCGCTCATCGAGCGCAGCGCCACGCCATTGATGTCGGGACCCAGGATGTCCTTTCCGATCAGCCAGTCGGCGTCACTCGGCTGCTGCTTTTTCTTGTACTGAACCGAAAGCGCGCCAAAAACGTCGGCAAACGACTCATTGAGCGCGCCGGACTGATTCTGGTACACCAACCCACCCGAGAACTGGACCACGCCGTGGGACAACTCGTGGGCGATCACGGTGCGGTCCCCGGTAAAGGGCTTGAAGATCACTCCGTCGCCGTCACCGTAGACCATCTGCGAGCCGTTCCAGAACGCATTGTTGAAATCGGTGCGGTAGTGGACGGTCGATCTCATGGTCAGCCCAAAGCCGTCGATCGAGTTCCGGCCGTAGTTGTCCCAGTAGAGGTTGAACGTATCGCCGGAGCCGTTGAAGGCGTCGTTGACCCCCTTGTCCGAGCTGGCCCCGGTGGTCTCGTCCCGAGCCAGAGTCCCCGGAAGGGTCGCGCGGTTCTTGGCGTCGTAGACCTTGCGGCTTGGTTTGATCTTGGTCAATGGGGCGATAAACGCCGCGGCCTTGGCTTCCATGTCGTCAGCGGTCGGCGCCATCTCGACCCGCTTCTGGCGATAGTCGGCGGCGCGCTTTTCGAGATCGGCGACCATCTTCTTCACCTTGTCGTCGCCGCGCATCTTCATGGTGTCGAGCATGTGGGGCGGAATGATGCACTGGATGGGATGGCAGGGCGTCAGAAACTCACACATCGGGTCGCTCCTTTTCTGGCCATGCCCGTAGAAGGCAACGGCCGGGTTGACACACCGCGTCAGCGGACGCGGTCAGTTGGAAGGGGTCGGTGGAATGGACGTACCGGTGCGAATCTCGTCGAGCAGATCGAGGACCGCGGCCAGCAGCGGCGGACTCCCCGGCAATCCTTCGACCAGCTCGAGCGTTCGAGGCTCGGCGGAGAGGCAACGAATCGTGTACTGGTAGCAGTCGGCGCAGGTCGTTGCAGACGGCCCCGGCTGTCGGGTTTGTGCGCAGAGCGAGAACAGCTCTTCTATCCGCGCGGGCGCGACCTCCCCGAGGCTCACATTGTCCGGGGACGTTATCCGGCCGTCGGGATGGAGCCTCCACTCCACGGTCTCGCCCAGAATGCCCCCGGCGCGGGCGATCTCGATGCGCCGTTCGCCGGTGGACTTCCCCGGGGGCTCCGAAGGGTCCGCAACTCCGTCGGAGGAACCACAGCCTGAGCCGCAGACGGCCAGCACCAGAAACGCAACCCAATCTCGCCGCATCGAGTAGCGGCACGCTATCACCTCGCTGTCGCGCCTTCCTCACCGGCACTCCTCCACAGACCGCGTCAAACAGGGTTGTTGGCGCGGAGCTTAGCACAGGGCCTGGCGTCTATTCCGCGCGCCGGCCTGCGTCGACCTGCGGCGGCCTAGTCGATGTAGCCGAGGGCCCGCAACTCGTCGCGCCTCTCTTGGGCGGCTTCGACGTCACGGGGTGGCGCGACCAGATCGAATCGTCTTCGATCGAGCCGTTCGAGCAGCCGCGTGAACAGCTCGGGCCGAGCGAGCGAACGGTCGACCGCTTGCCAGCGGTCTTCGGTCAAGTCGAAGAGCTCGGCGCGGGCGAGCTCGACACCCGCGATCTTGAGCGACAGACAGCGGGAGTCGTTTCCCCGCCCGAGCTGCATGGGAACATCGCACGAATCGGTCGAGAGCTCGACCCGATGGCGACCCGGCCCACCCAGATCGAGCTGCACCTCGCTCCACGCCTCGCCCACCTCGAACGAGCCCCGCTCCCGGCCGTCCACGGTCCACGAGACCCGGCGCGGCCGGGCAAAGCTGACCATGCGCGTCTGGAGCTGCTTTCCTTCGGCGTCGAAGCGTACCGAGCGGGACATCCAGGTGCCCCCCGCTTCGCCGACCCGCGAAGCGCGTAGAACCTGGTAGAGCCGGTCGTCGCCCTGGACGATCAAGGTCTGCGCGGTCTCCTGGTCGGACACCTCGGCCCACGCCTCCCGGGAAGAGTGCCGCGGCGCCGTCGAGGCTCGCAGCCAGGGGACCAGGCTCTCACCCGAGAGTCCCTCGGGACAGCGTATCGAGCTCAGATCGCAGAGAGTCGGCAGCAGATCCACCAGCTCGACCAGCTCCGTCACCCGTCGGCCGGGCTCGACTCCCGGATGCAGCACGATCAACGGCACAAAAAGAGTCTGCGGGTAGACCTGATAGTGGCCCAGAGCCCCGTGCTCGAGAAACTCCTCCCCATGGTCGGAAGTCAAGATCACCGTCGTGTCGTTCAGCCGGCCGTCGTGCTCGAGAGCTTCAAAGAACGACGAAAGCGAGTCGTCCAGATACCGGACCAGTCCATCGTATTGAGAGACCAGATAATTGAGCTCGCCTGGTGCCACTGTCCGGCGGCCCATATAGACGTCGCGCACCAGCCGGGCCGAGACATCGCGATCGGCGGGCTCGGGCTCCGACCAGAAAAGCTCGCGGTATTCCTCCGGCGGCTCGTAGGGAGGATGCACCGCGTAGGTGTGCAGAAAAAGAAAAAAACGCTGCTCCGGGCCGACCCGCCGCAGGAACTCGAGGCCCTTGGCCAGCGTCGTCTCGACCGCCCGCCCTCCGGGCGCGCCGATCTCGAAGACCTCGAATCCGCGGCCGAAATCGGCCTTGTCGCTGACATAGCCGCCCTCGGTGAATCCACCGGTGGAGAGCCCCCCTTGGAGCATGAGCTCGGGGAGCGGTTGGATCTCGGCCGCCAACCGCTTGAGCTCACGCAGCACGCCGTGCTCGCGCGGGTACAGCCCCGAGAAAAGCGACATGTGCGACACCAGCGTCGACGGGTACTGGACGACGGCGTTCTCGAACAGCACGCCCCTTCGGGCGAGCGCGTCGAGAAACGGGCTGGTGTCCCTTTTGTAGCCGTAGGCCCCGAGATGGGCCGCGCCCAGAGTGTCGAGCGAGATCAGAATCGTGCCGCGGGTTTCCGGGAGTCGTGGAACCTCCCGATCGGACTCCGCAGTACAACCGACAGCGAGCGCTGCCGCTACGAGCACCGGCACTGCGAGGGTTTTCCACGCCCGCCGGCGGCAGGCGGTCAAGCCTCGAGGTCCGCGGTCGTCAGAAACCGCGGCGCCATACGGGCCTGGGTCGTCTGCTCGAAGGCGTAGGCCAGCTTGAGGAGCGTCGGCTCGCTAAACGAGGGACCGATAAACGACATCCCCACCGGCAGCCCGAACACCGCTCCAGCGGGCACCGTGACGTTGGCATAGCCCGATACCGCCGCCGCCTGCGAGCTGCCACCGCCGAAGTGATCGCCGTTGACCAGATCCGTCACCCAGGCCGGTCCGCCGGTGGGCGCGACAATGGCGTCCAGGCGGTGCTCGGCGACTACCCGGTCGATCCCTTCTTCACGCGACAGTCTCTTCGACGTCGCGAGCGCTTCGAGATAGGCCTTCTCGGTCAGCGGGCCTTTCTCCTCGGCCTTGAGAAAGATCTCCTGTTGAAAATAGGGCATCTCTTTCGCGGCGTTGGCTTCGTTGTAGGCGATCAGGTCCGCCAACGTCCGCGGCTCGGTGTCGGGTCCGCGACCAGCCAGGTACTTCTCGAGATCGGTCTTGAACTCGTAGAGCAGGACCTCGTACTCGTTGTTGCGGATCTCTCCGATCGACGGCATCTCGATCGGGTCGATCACCTCGGCACCGGCCACCTTCATCGCAGCGATGCCCTCCTCCAGCGCCTCGTCCACCCGCTCGTGAAAGCCGAAGCGTGCGCGCCAGACACCGATCCGCGCGCCGGCCAGGCCCGCCGGATCTAGAAACTGCGTGTAATCCGAGTGGCCGCGTTGTGCCCCGTCCACCGTGATCGGATCGGTCGGATCCGGCCCAACCATGACTCCCAGCAAGACCGCTGCGTCACGGACGGTCCGCGCCATCGGCCCGGCGGTGTCCTGAGAATGAGCGATCGGAACGATGCCGCTGCGGCTGACCAGGCCCAGAGTGGGCTTGACGCCGACAATGCCGTTGGCGTTCGACGGACACACCACCGACCCGTCGGTCTCGGTGCCGATCGCCAGCGCGGCGAAATTGGCGGACGCCGCCGCGCCCGAGCCCGAGCTCGAGCCACAGGGGTTGCGGTCCAGCGCGTAGGGATTCTTGGTCTGCCCCCCACGGCCGCTCCAGCCCGACGACGAGCGCTCGGAGCGAAAATTGGCCCACTCGGACAGGTTGGTTTTCCCCAGGATCAGCGCGCCGCCGCGACGCAGTTGCTTGACCACATGCGAATCTTCCGGCGCGATCGTCCCGGCGAGCGCCAGCGACCCCGCGGTGGTCGACATCCGATCGTGGGTGTCGATGTTGTCCTTGATCAACACCGGGACGCCGTGGAGCGGGCCGAGCACGGTACCAGCAGACCGTTGCTCGTCCAGGATATCGGCGATCTCGAGCGCCTCGGGGTTGACCTCGATCACCGACCGGATCTCCGGGCCCGTCCGGTCAAGGGCCTCGATCCGCTCGAGGTACCGCTCCGCGATCGAGCGCGCGGTCTGTTCACCCGAGACCATGGCCTCTTGAAGACGATCGACCGTCCACTCCTCGAGCTCGAAGGCGGGGGTCGAAAACTCTTGGACCGCCGCCCCCCCGGGGGGCGACTCCTCGGCGGCCGGTGGCGCGCAGCCCGTCGCGGTGGTCGTCGCCGCAACCGCCGCTCCCACGGCTCCGGTCTTGAAGAACTCCCTGCGATCCAGCATCGGGCCTCCTCTCTCCGCGTGCGTTGCCTGAACCGCCGGCCATCTTACTGAACACCCTTGACAAACCGGTCCCGCAACCCCGACACTCTTTCCAGCTTGGAGCCCGGAAGTCTTCTCAGGGGAACCGCGGGATCTCTCCGCGAGATCCGCGCATGCAATCTCCGGCAACCGGCGGTCCGATCCGACCGCCCAACCGCCTCCCAAGAGGCAAGGAGAAATCGAATGACGTGGATGAAGAAAATGTCCTTCGTGCTCGTTCTGACGCTGTTGCTCGGCATGGGTCTGGCGATCCACCCAGCGACCGCGCAGACCACCGACAGGGTCTGGGACCAGGGCAGCGTGTGGCAGATCACCTATGTCGAAACCAAACCCAACATGCTCAACTCCTACATGAAGAACCTGTCCCAGGTGTGGCGGGCCTTTATGGAAGAGCAGATGAAGAGGGGTGACGTCCTTTCCTACAAGATGTTCCAGGTCTCCAACGTGCGCGACGGCGAGCCCGACCTGATCTTGATGACCGAGCTCAAGAACATGGCCGTTTTTGACCAGACACTCGACGAGTTCGAAGCCATGGCGGCCAAGATCATGGGCAGCATGGAAGACATGCAGACCGACAACGTCGCCCGCGAAGACATGCGGACCATCCGCTCGACCGTCCTGACCCGCGAGCTCCATTTCAAGGAGATGGAGACAGAGGAGTAACTCGACCCTACGCGCCTTCTCTTTCCAAGAACCGAAATAGAAAGGACCCCGACTATGGTTGGAATCCCGGAGCTCTGGCTGTCCATTCTGTTGGCCGCCGTCTTTGTCTTCATCGCCAGCACGATCGTCCACATGGTTCTCAAGTACCACTGGAAGGATTACCGCAAACTCCCCGCCGAAGACGGAGTGATGGACGCGGTGCGGCAGGGGGAAGTGCCCCCCGGAGACTACGCCTTCCCCTGCCCCGAGGACCACAAAGAGTGGAACTCGCCCGAGCTCAAAACAAGGTTCGAGAAGGGGCCGGTCGGCTTTCTCACCGTGCGGCCGAACGGCTTCCCCAACATGGGCAAACACATGGGCGCCTGGTTCCTCTACTGCGTGGTGGTGGGAGTGCTCACGGCCTACCTGACCGGCCGGGTGCTCGGCCCGGGCGCCGAGTACCTGTCGGTCTTCCGGATTGCCGGCACGGCCGCCTTTATGGCCTACGGCGGCGCCCACGCCAGCTACTCGATCTGGAAGGGACAATGCTGGGGCACGACCTTCCGCCACACCCTCGACGCGCTGATCTACGGGCTGGTAACCGGCGGCGCCTTCGGCTGGCTCTGGCCTTAGCGGCCCCCGGAGGCAACCGGGTTGGCCGCACGATAGTCGCGCGCCGTCCGGTCGTACCAGCGGCGGGAGCGGATCATCTTCCAGTCGCGCTCCCCTTCCTCCAGCGCGACCGCGGCGGTGAGCTTGCCCCAGCGTGCAAATAGGACTCCACGCGGGTCGCGGGGCTTGAAATCCAGCTCGCCGAGGAGCTCGAGCCGACCCTTTTCGCCTCCCGTGATCTCGAGCTCTCCGAATCGCATCGTCCGGCCCTGTGCGAAGACATGCGCCTCGGCCTCGACGTCGTGGACGGTCAGGATGCCGTCGATCCACCGCAGCTTGGGGAGGCGTTGCTCGAGGAGCGCGACCAGCGGGCCGGTGTCCCGCAGCCGTGCCTCGACTCGGCCATCGAGGGCCGCCGGCTCCCGATCTTCGCCGATCAGGTCGCCGACCAGGCGCCCCCGAGGCAGGGTCATCCGGCCCCACCAGCCGCTGTCGCGGATCCCCCCTCGATCGAGAACCCGTACCCGTTCGATGTTGAGTGTGCTCCCCGAGAGATCGACCGTACCCGCCTCGAACCGGGCATCGCCCAGACGCGCGTCCAAGGCGATGTCCGAGCGCAGGTCGACATCTCCATAGGCGGCTTCCACGTCATCACCATCCAGTCGCAGCCGGCCGTCGCCGCTTTGCTCGGTCATGCTGTAGCGCATCGTCGCGGCCAGCACGGCGGACCCGCCCTTGAGCTCGATCTCGGTGGCCGCCGGGACGTACGGTGCAAGCGTTTTGATGTCGGGGACCTGGGCTTCCGGCAGCTCGACTTTGGCCTCGACGCCACTCGCGGGTCGATCCACCGCGTTCGAGTCGTTGGTGACCGTCATCACCAGCCCCTCTCCGGTCATCATCTCGGCCGCATCGGACAGACGCGACACCGAGAACCGATCCAGTTGGACGCCCAGCTCGGTGTGAGACGCTCCCTCGGGCACCAACCCGTCGACCCGTCCCTCGCCCGCGGCCCGAAAACCGAAGAAATCGGCTTCGACTCGCGGCCCCTCGAGCGCGATCCGGCTGCCCGGCGCCATCCAACCGTCGGTGACCTCGAGGTCCGCGGTCAGATGACCGTTGCCCCCGACCCGCAGCCAGGGCACCTGTTCGAGGTAGGCGCCCACAAACCCCAGATTGGCGTCCGCCGCTTCCAACTCGGCTGCGCCGGTCACTCCGGTCAAAAGATCCACCATCTTGTCCTCTCCGACCACAAACGGATCGACCCGGAGCTTGCCGTCGATTCGGAGTGACCTGGCCGCCAGCTCCTCTCCACTCCAGATCTCGGCCTCCGTAAAGGCCATCCGCTTGAGATCGAACTCCATTGGCCCACGCACTTCGAACCGGGCTCGCCCTCGCACCCGACCATCGCCAACCACGCGGTACTCGTTGACCCGAATCTCATCCAGGGTCTCGAGGGCGAGACCGGCCAGATCGACCCGCCAGCCCCGTTTCCTTTTAACCGGCCTGGGCGTGTCGGGCGGCGGCAGGGTATCGACCTCCACCCGCGCGCCCTCGGCGCGGCCGTCCACCAACCGGAAATGACGCCGCAAGAGCGAGGGAAGCCATATGACCATGCGGCCCCGGTTGGCGTCGACGCGCCAGTCGGCCCTCCGCCCATGCCCGTCGAGCGAAAGCTCACGCACGTGGACGACACCCGGGAACCAGGTCCAGGCACTTTCCCACTCGATCGCCAGCTTGTCGGGTTTGCGGTTGAGGGTCTTCCGACCCCATTCGCTGCGAAGAAAATAGTTGGCGCCGACGAGGTAGAGCACCGCGGCCACCGCCAGCCCCAGAACAACCCACAACAGAGCCCGGCGAACGCCAGCCATCCGACCTTCATCCGGGGCTGGTTCTATTCGGCTTTCCCGCCCGCGTTCGCGTCCCACATCAGCTCCGAGTTGACCCCGGCGGGCCGGGCTTCATCGGCCGGTCAGCACGCCCCGCGCTAAACGCGGTCAGTGTGAGAAACGAACTGCAAAAACAAACCACGGCCAGACTCGCCCTCCCTTAGCAAGTCCGCTACGGAGTCGGGGGCATTCACCCTATCGGCTGGGGCTCCTGTCGTCTAGCAGGCCGCGGGCGCTGGGAGGTCGCGCGAACCCCAAACCCGGAGACTTTGTTGCTGTTAGAGAACGTGGTGACGTTTCTAGAAAATCGTACTCAGGGTGACTGTCAAAACAAAGATTCTGGTATCGTAGCTCCGCTTACTTCAGATAACGAGAAATTATCTTCGGCTCCAAGATCGCCCATAGGGCGCGCTAATGGACTATTCGACGGCCTTCCTTGCGGGCTTCCTGCTGCTCGTCCTATCTTTGCTGACGATCGAGTTCTGTCGAAGAGATCGTGTTTCGTTCACTACCGACGACGGCACCTACCTCTTTCGCGGCAAGACGGTCCTTCACGCCTTGGCGAGTAACGTCGGCGCGACTTTTTCGATCACGTATTTCTTCGGTGCGGTCATCGTCTTCTCCAAGTTGCTGGGCACTTGGGCCGTTCTCGCCATCGGGCTCGGCTGCAGCGGAGCCTTCTTGCTGTATCGCAGGCTGCTTCGGCACGTCGACGTCGAACTCAAGCCTCACGAGTTAGCAGAGCAGCGCACGAATGTTCTCTTGGCTCTGTTGCGGCAGAAAATGGCCGGATCGTCTTTTCGGTCTCTCGCCTCTCTTTATGGAGTGATCTACCTAGGCCTTCTGGTCGAAGAACTGGCAGTCAGCAGGGCTCTCCTCGCAAGCATGTTCCCCGCCCGCCCGATCCTGGGCGGTCTCCTGCTCTCGGTGCTCTGCCTTGTAGTCCTCGTGTACCTCTACGTGGGCGGCTTCAGAGCGGTCCTGATTTCCGACCTCGTTCAGATCATCGTTTTGTCAGCCTTTACCGCAATGCTGACGTATCTTTCGCTTGTCGGATCAGCTGAGCCTGAGCTCCTGAGCTTCGATCTCGATATCTCGCCGAGTCTCGCGGCAGCGAACATTTTCTGCGTGGCTTTGCTTGGCGTAGCTTGGTTTGTAGCCGGTATCGATTTCTCCTCCAGGCTCAACTTCGACGGTCCGCGTATTTCAAAACTCGTGGCCGCTCGCAGCCGCTTGATGCGACACAGCTTTGTCGCCATAGGCTTGACGCTATCTGTCGGTGTCCTCTTCGCCCAAGCGTCCGACTATCAACTGCCACCGGGGATGCGACCTAGCGAGTACCTGACGGCCCTCACGAGTGTTTTTCTCGGTCACCCGGTCCGAATTATGAAAATCACATTCCTGATAAGCATCTTTTGCATGATGTTCACGACGATCGACACGCTTCTCTTGGCGGTTATGCAGGCGAGCCATTTCACCAAAGGTCGGCTCGCTCGCCGGGACACGTTGCCGGCACTTATCCTTGTGGCGGCTTTGTTCTCGATGCCGCTACCGATAGACAGTCTGTATGCCTTCGGAATACTAACCGCGTCGTGGATCACCCTGCCGCTTTTGCCCATCCTTCGGGCGTTGTTTCCGAAGCTGCGATGGGCGCCCGAGCAGCCGTTGTACGCATGGGCTGCGCTTATCGTCTCCGGCATCTGCTTCGCGTACTTCCACGAAAGCATTGTCGCCCGACAGGAGGTTCAGTTCCTGATACCAGGCGGCGTGGTCTTTCTTGCTACAAGTTTCCTAGCGGTCCAGACGGGCTGGGAAAAACGTACTCGAAGGGGAGGCCGATGAAGAGAACACAGATGATTCTGTCCGGCGCCGTCCTGGTGATTTCGTTCTTGTTCTTGCCCAGCGAGGCTTGGGTCTTCTGGCTCACCCATGGTGATGAAGCGCTATACGGCGAGTTCCACATGCAGACGGGTGCCGAGACCTTTGTCGTGGCGAAGAACCTCCACGCCGAGAAGATCAAGTTGCACGGCGAGGAGGTGTCAGCTCACTGGACCTGGGGAATCGATGGGGGCCCTGTGGTCGCCCTCGGCAAGGGCGGAGAGGTCTTGCCGAGGAGCTACTCACTCGTGGAGTTGCAGCCAGGTGACAGTGACAAACCGGACGGCCCTGTGCGGGGAATAGATGGTGAGCCCTACTTCAGTGTTGAGGATCTGACCCTCTCCGTTCCAGTAGAACGCGACAAGTGGGCCTTGCTCGTCGTCTCACTGCTTGTGGCCGCCTGCGCCCTCACGTCGTCTACGGCCCTCTACCTTGTCGAAAGCGGTGTTCTAGCAAGCGATACGGAAGAAGACTGTTGAGGAGAGTTGCGATTACCACCAACAGATTCTCAACCGGAGCAGCGAGCACATAGAGACCAGAGGGCCGCGGAATAAGCCAGAGCCCGCGCTGTTCCGCGATTGCGTCGCCGAGAAGAAGTAGAAGGCTGCCCGCCAAAAGCGTCCTTAGAAGGCCGCCTCCTTTGCGCCGGAAACGGCCTCTACCCAGCCAGAGGAGACTGACCATCAACACCGCATAGGCACCTACAAACACGGTCCAAGTCATGGAGCGCCACAAAGGCCTTTCCATGTGGCACAAGTTGCCACGTGAATGAGAACGAACACGACGTACTCCTCGGCCGGAACACCGAGAAAGCTTAAGCCACAGAGTCTCTCGGGTGAATAAACCCAGATGTGGAGTCGTAGGCCATAGATTTCGAGCGCAGTCCAACTCGCGAAGAAGATCGCCAAAGACAGCCAAAAGGCCCGTTCTCGGACGAGACCTCGAATCTGTTCGAGGAAAAGGGCGCCGATGATGGCCGCGTAAATGACAAGGAGAAAGAAGTACTCAAGCGGCTCCGGTATCAGCTGGACCACAGGGCAGATAATTTCTCGTTATCCTCAGGCCGCGTCTAAGCAACAGATAATCAACGCCTTAGGTTGAGTGGCTCAGGCTTGAGCCGTAGCGTTTTGAGGAGGCGGGCGCTTGGATGGCAGCGTCTCAGCGTTGAAAGAAGATGCCGTTTCGCAACATGCGTGTACCGTTGAGTGCTGGCAATGGACCGGTGCCCCAAGAACTCCTGTACCGCGCGGATATCGGCCCCGTTCTCGAGTAGCAGAGTCGCGACGGTATGTCGCATCATGTGAGGAGTGACATGTCGGGCCAGCCCGGCAGCTGACGCGACAGACGACAGCGCATACGCCATCCCTTGGGTGGATAACCTCCGTCCTCTTCCGTTCAGAAAGAGGGCTTGGGTGGCAGGCCCGAGCCGGCCTCGGACGGCCAGGTATTCGAGCTGGATCTGTAGCGCCACGTCCTCGGTGAGAAAGGCGAGCCTCATACGTCCACCCTTGCCTCTGACGATGAGCGACCGGTTGTCTCGTTGGAAGTCGTCCACGTCCAGGGCCGAGGCTTCGCCAACTCGGACACCGGTCGCAAAAAGCAAGTTGATGAGAGCCAGATTTCTTAGCATTCGGTAGGCACCATCGATGCGATCGATCTCATCGGCGGGGCGAGTCGTGGCGAGGCGATGAGCACATCGGAAGAGCAATTTGACCTCCCGCTCGGTCAGGCACTTGGGTAGGTCGGAGCCTGCCGCAAAACTCAGGCGCAACTGCCACATTGGGGAGCTCTCCAACCGTTTCTTCCTGACCCAATAGAGGAAGAACACCCTCAGTGAGGCCATCTTCCGCCTCATCGAGGCGGGCGCGTAGCCCTCGGATTGGAGACTCTGCGCCCAGCGCTCCACAACCTCGGAGCCGATCGACGTCAGCCGTGTCCTCGGCCTAGCGAAGTTGGTGAACTGGAGCAGGTCGGCCGTATAGGCCTGTTTTGTCTTCTCACTTCGCTGACACGTTGCAAAGTAACCCGCGCAGAAATTCCGCACGGCTGTTTTGAGCAGCATCCTTCCCCCCTTTGAGTTGGTTGGCGGTGCCCCGAAAGGCAGACACCCAACTCTATCGATCAGCCTGCTTGTTGCGGGGTTGTACCATTCCTCAACAACTTCGAAGACAGCCATTGACCGTGACCTGCAAGCCGGTACCCGAAGAAGCGATGAAGGCATCCAGCATCGAGGCGGAACTGGAACGGGCGGCGCGGGACTTTGAGGCCAAACGGCTCGACGCGGCGGCCGCCAGGCTAGGAAGCGTCCAGGACCTGCCCAATTTGCCGGCACACTTGGGCGCGCGGATCGAGCACGCGCTGGGCGTCGTGGCCATGGAGACCGGGCGCCTCGCCCGGGCGCGGCGGCATCTCTGCCATGCGGTCGTGGCGTACCGACAGCTCGAGGACGAGCCCTCGTACTGTCGCCTTCTGGACGACCTGGGCACGGTCCAGATGTACCAGGGGCGGCTGGCGGTTGCGCGTCGCACCTATCGCGCCGCCTTGGCACACCAACAAAGGCTCGGGGACCGAACGCTCGCCGCCCAGTCTCTGGAGCGGCTGGGGCAGATCGAGGGCCGGCTGGGCAGGGTGGGGCCGGCGGTCGCCTACATTTGCCGAGCCCTCGCCTTGCGCGTGTCCGGCCAAGACCCCAACGATCGGATCGCGGATGCGCTCGACAGTCTGGGCGTGGCCTTGCGGCGGGCGGATCATTCCGAGCTCTCGGCGCCAATTCATCAGATCTCACTCAGCCTTCGCCGGCAGCTCGATGACGAGCTGGCGACGGCAAAAACGCTCACAAACCTCGGCGTGGCGTACCGCAAGAAAGGGCAGCTGGCCGAAGCGTTGGCCTGTCATCAGCGCGCGATGGCGATTCGCCGACGCTTCTCCGACGGTGTCGGCATCGCCAACAGTCACAACAACCTTGGCATGGTGTGGTTCGGGCTCGGCCGGTTGCGACGCGCGCGGAAGCACCTTCGAAAGGCGCTAAGCTTCCGGAACGAGATCGGGGATCAGGTCAACGCGGCACGCAACGTCGCGAACTTGCGCGGCGTCGAGGAGGCAGCGAAACGACGGAACGTCGAGCGGGACAGCAAAATACCGGATCGGACCGTTGGCAACGGGAGATCCGCGCGGCCATCCGCGCCGACCTAGTAGCTCTCTATGAACGCTACGAAGCCCAGGCGCGCGCGTATGACGGCGCCGCCGGCGTCGTCATGGAGGCCTTGCGCCGCTATGGTTTGCGGGGCAGCGGCCTGGGGTCGGTCCTCTGTCTGGCGACCGTTCGCGGCCTGACGCCAGAGGATCGGGATCGCTGGCGCCGCTGGGCGCGACTCGGCAGCGCGCTCGATCTCCTGTCGCGAAGCGTTCTGATCGTGGACGACCTCATCGACGGCGACACAACGCGGTGGGGCAAGCCCGCCCTGCACGTCGAGTTGAGTCACTATGCTTCCGAGGACGGGCGGACCGATCCCGAACGGCGCGGCAAGATGCTGGCGACATTGGCGGCAAGCATCGGCGTCTCGTGTGCCTACGAGGCGGTTCTGGAGCTCGATTCACCGGCATCGACACTCCCCCGACTCTTGCGGATCCTCGCTCGAGGCCAAGCCCAGGTGGACTTGAGCCAGATCGCGGATCTCGAGCTCGAGCAAACGACGCCGACGCCCGAGGCGTGGTTCTCCATGGCGAGCCATCGCGCCGCCGCGCACCTGGAGACCTGTCTCCGCGCGGGAAGCGCCGCCGCAGGAGCCGGCCGCCAAACCGAAGAGGACCTCGCCTCGGCGGCGCGCCACCTTGGCTATCTGTATGACATCCGAGCCGACCTGCTGGACACCTTTGGCAAACCCGGCGGCCGACGCACTCTCGGCCGCGACATTCGCAGCGGCAAACGCCCGCTCATCGTCTGCGCCGCGCTCGAGCGCGCACAAGACGGCGAGCGCCAGTGCCTGACCCAAATGCTGAAGGCGAGGTCGTTGACTCCGAAGCTGTTGTCCGAGCTGGCGCGACTCGGAGGGGCACGGGTCGTCGACTCGATCTCCGAACACGCCAGGGCAGCCCGGCGGCACTTTCAAGGGGCCGGTCTGACTCCGAATGCCTCCGACTTTTTTTGCAAGCGCATCGAAGCGGCGGCAAAGCTCCCGCCACGGCTGGAGAAGGTCCTACCCGCCGATGCGCGCGCGGCGCTTGACAAGCGTCGCCACCGGGCGTAGCCTTCGGTCAGACATCAAACTAAGAGCGAAGTTACTTCGCGCGTAGAAACCGCCCGCGCGGCATCGTCGCGTTGAAGGCTCCTCAAGCTCAGCGGAGGAAATGGCCTGGCGCATGAGTATCGGTACTGACCGCTATGACCTAAGGAGGCGAGCAGATGGGAATGTCACCGAAATCGATCAACGAAGATGAATCGCTTTGGACCGGTTTGGCTTTCCATGGGCACGGTGCCGACTTCATCCGGCAGTACCGAATGACCGCCTGCCCAGTCGAAGGCGATGACGACGTAGACGACGATCTGGAAGACGTGCCGGAAACGCCGGACGACCAGCCGGAAGCGCCCGAAGACGAGCCCGAGGCGCCCGACGACGATTCGGACGCACCGGACGACGAGCCGGACCACTAGGCCGACGTCGCCCGGGTGCCGCATCGCCGGCGACCCTGCGCGAAACAACCATGGTTAGGCCAGTGCACCCAAAGACGAACGCAATCGACCCGGGGCCGGTTCGCCTGCCGATCGTCAAAGGGCCCCGGCGGCGTCTGGCCATGGTCCAGCCACCGATCTGGGGCAACCTGCGCTCGCCGTGGGAAATCGCCTATATCAAGTCTTACGTGGAGACGACTGCCAGGTCGGAAGTCCGCACCTTCGACATGGGACCCGAGACCCTGCCGCTGGTCGAAGAGTTCGGCGCCGAGATCCGCCAGCGTGTCGATGACAGCTTTGAGACCGAGTGCTATCTCACTTCGCTGGCTTTTCTGACCTCGGTCGCCGAGTTCTACCTCCTCCGCCTCTTCTTCGATCCCTCCGAAGCCGGCTACCGGCCCGCCGTGAGGGCGC
This sequence comes from Candidatus Multivoradales bacterium, assembly GCA_965224065.1. Classification (GTDB taxonomy): domain Bacteria; phylum Acidobacteriota; class Thermoanaerobaculia; order Multivoradales; family JAHEKO01; genus JAOTZA01. The sequence continues at coordinate 132,035 of CBDCYF010000005.1, read as the reverse complement.
TTCTGCTGACCAAAACCCATCATCGCGGGGCGGATCTGGAGCGACTCGTCGATGTCTTTCTGGGAACCGAGTTCTTCACCCGACTCGATCGGTCGCTGCAAAAGCTCGTCGAGCACATCGTCGAAGAGGGGTACGACTACGTCGGTTGCGCGACCCACATCACGTCCTATCCGATCGCTCTCTTCTTTCTGCAAGAAGCCAAGCGCCTTTCGCCACAGATCAAGACCGTCATCAGCGGATACCAGGCCACGGTGTCGGCCGACGAGACCCTGGCCCACTGCCCCTGGGTGGATCTCGTCGTGCGCGGCGAGAGCGAAGGGGGCTATGCCGCCATTCTCAACTCGGGAATGCCGGGACGAGCCGTTGTCGATCGCCGCGGGCTGGCGCTCGACATGGATCACATGCCAACGCCGGACTACCGCGACCTGGACTTGAGCCAGTACAAGCTGATCAGCATCATGGCGTCGCGCAACTGCCCGCACGGCAAGTGCAAGTTCTGTCAGGAAGAGGCCTTCTGGTCGCGATTTCGCTTCCGCAGCGCGGACCGGCTTGTGGAGGACATGGAAGTCCAGCACCGGCGGCATGGCATCCGACGGTTTGATTTCGTCGACCTCGATATCCGCGATTTTGCGCTCGAGCTGAGCGACCTCCTGAAAGACAAGGGACACGAGTTTTCCTGGTCGGGCGCCATGCGTGCGGACAAGAACACACCCTCGATTCTGAAACGGATGGCGGCGGCACGGTGCAAGAGCATCTTTTTCGGGTTCGAGAGCGGCTCTCGCCGGCTGCTCACCAAGATGCAGAAGAACATCACGCCGGAGACCCTCGAGGCCACGTTGCGCGCGGCCGCCGACACCGATGTGCGGGCGAAGTTGACCTGTATTGCCGGGCTTCCCACCGAGACCCGGCGTGAGTTCCAATCCACTCTGGATTTTGTAGAGCGCAACGTGGACCGCATCCGCCTGGTGCTGGTGCAATGCTTCAAAGTCCTCACCCAGTCGCCGATCGGAGTGGCGCTCGAGGACCCCGAGAACGAGCACGGTCTCAAGCTCGAGCTGCTTCCGGAGCTCGAACGGGTCCGGCCCCTTCTCTACTCGGCTCACTATTCGGGCTTGCCCTCGCCCGATACCGCGATCCAACGCTTTATCGAGGCCCGCCGGTTCTTCCGCTTCCTGGGTGTCAGCGAGCGCGCTCTGCTGCTCTCCAGCAACACGGGTCACCAACGACACGTCCTCGGGCTGCGATGACGATGCACCTCACCCGCCGTCTCGTTCGCCATCGGCTGGACGCCGACGCGAACGTGTTCGTCAACACACTGTCGGGGGCCATCGACGTTCTCACCGACGAGCAGATCGAAGTGCTCGATCGGGCCGTCGATGGACACGCCGATGGCCCTGAAAGCGCAGCCCTGATCGACCGGCTCACCAGACGCGGCTATCTATTCCACTCGGGAGAGGAAGAGCGGCAGTGCGAGCGGCAGCTTCGGGAGACCGTACGTGTCGCCGAGCGCGCCGAGCAGACGCTAATCGCGATCTGCCCGACCTATTCGTGCTTCTTCCGTTGCACCTACTGCTACGAGGGGGAGCTCACCCACGCGCCCCATCGCCCAGCGGCCACCGCCGACGAAGTGGCGGAAGGGATCGAGGAGCTGCGGGGCTGGCTCGCCCGTCGGCTCGACGACACCGGCCGGCCGAGATTGATGTTCCTTGGCGGCGAGCCGCTGCAAGAGAAGCTCCGGAAGTTCATCGTCGGTTGCCTGGAGGCCTTCGCTACTTCGCCTCTGAAATTCAAGATCATCACGAACGGCTTCCTGCTGAATGCTTTTCAGAGCGACCTGGCGCGACACCGTTCATCGGTCAGCACGATCCAGGTGACGATCGACGGCCCCGCGCGCGTGCACGACCGGCGGCGGGCGCTGGCCGCCGGAGACGGCACATTCGAGCGAATCGCCGCCAACATCGACGCCGCTCTCGACACCGGTCTTCCGGTTACGCTGCGGACCAATCTCGACGCGCAGAATATCGAGTCGCTCCCAGAGCTGGCCAAGGTCATCTGGGAAAGAGGATGGCACGAGCTGCCAGGCTTCCGCTGCTATCTGGCTCCGACCGAGGACTCGACCGCGCTCGGTCTTCAGGAGGTGTTACGCGAGGACCAGTTGCTGGCCCGGTGGCTGCCGATGAAAGAAGACGAGGAGCTCCGAGAGCTCCTCTCTATCTTTGACGATTCCAGTCTCTTTCAAGTGACCGCGCCGCTCGAGACCGCACTGATGGGTGGAGAGCGTCAGGTGCTGCCCCGCTTCAGCTTCTGCTCGGCCACCAAGGCCAAGTCGTTCGTGTTTGGTCCGGACGGGTTCATCTACCAGTGCCTGCGCGGTGTCGGCAACCCGCGTACCGCCGTGGGACGGTACGTACCGAGTCTGGATATGGACCGGGACCGCGTCGCCGAATGGCTCCACCGAGACGTCCTGAATATCGATTGCCCCCATTGCGCATCCGTAGCGACCTTGCATGGCGGCGGCTGCGCTCTGGAAGTGATCCACGACCAGAGGAGCATCGGCGAGTGCTCGTGCGGCAGCGGTGAGGAGATCGTCAAAAATTATCTGGAACTTCGCCGGGATCAGATCCTCGGGGCGTGCTCGGGCGTGGGTGACCTTCCGGCACGGCCTCGCCACATCATGAACCGGGTAAAAGGCAAGGAGGCAGTCCTATGAGTCTGAGTTTTCTCTTCTTCCTCGAGCGCCTGGGCCTGACCGACGACTACTTCGGGAAGGTGGCCGAGTCGCTCGTCTTGACGCGATCGGAGTTCGGGTCTTTCGATCGATTGACCCGTGCGGGCTTCTTCTCGTCCGATCGCATCGGGGCTCTGGTCGAGCAAGGCTACGTGGTCGAAGCACCCAAGGCCGCCGTCGACGACGAGATCAAGCAAAAAGTCGACTCGTCGATCCAAAGCTCGGCGGCCGTCTACCGGGAGATCTCGGCCAGCATGGTCGTGACCGAAGACCCGGTGCTGCGAGATCGGGCGGAGGCTGCCGGGATGCGCGTGGTCTCGACACCCGATATTGTTTTTCAAATGGCGCAAAAAGGGGTCATCGACAAGGACCGAGCGCTCGAGGCCATCGGTGGCCTCGAGTTGATCGGCTGGCACGACAAAGCGGTGCTCGACCGGATCAAGGAGACCATACGATGCCTATAAAAAAGGGAGAAATCACAACCCTCGACCGGGCCGCGCGCCGTTTCGTCGGTGGCGCGTGCCTGCTGGGTGAGGCGGCGCGGGAAGCAGAAACCACGACGCTCGAGCTGATGGAATATCTTTCCGACTCCGGCTACTGCAGCCCCTATTCGTGGGAAGACTTTCAGCGCGGGCTCAGGGTGCTCGACGAGTTCCGCGACTACGTCCCGCCGAGAGCTCGCCAGGGCGGCTGACCCCAAGAAGGGCCGAGAGAAGCGGACACGGGAGTCGGGGCCAATGGAATCCCGCCGTGTTCTGCTTGTCGACATGCCCTTTGCCGCGGTCGTCCAACCTTCGATCGCCCTCGGCCTGCTCAAGGCCTGTCTGGATCGGCGCGGGATCACGGCGGACGTCGATTACCTGAATATCGCCTTTGCGGAGCGGATCGGTTTCGACGCCTACGAAGGCGTGAGCCTTCAGTACAACGCCTTTCTCGGCGAGTGGCTCTTTTCCGCGGATCTTTTTGCCGCGGACGCCGTGCCGGAGCAAAAGTACCTTCAAAACATCCTTCGCCGGCGGTACAAGAAGTTCTTCACCGAAGAGCGCATCCAAGAGATCCTGGACATCAGAGCTCTCGTCCCGCACTTTCTGGACCAGTACCTCGAGAGCAAAGACTGGGAGAGCTACTTTCTCGTAGGGTTTACCTCCTGCTACCAGCAAACGGTGCCTTCGCTGGCCCTGGCGCGGCGACTCAAGGCCCTACACCCAGAGATCTCGATCGTCCTCGGTGGCGCCAACTGCGAGGGTGAGATGGGCGTGACGCTGCTGCGCCGTTTCTCCTTCCTCGATGCGGTGTTCTCCGGTGAGGCCGACGAAACCTTCCCGCGTTTTGTCGAGCGTCGCCGCTCGGGACAATCGATCGGTGAGTTGGCCGGTGTTTTTCACCGCTGCAACGGAAAGCTGTCCGCTCCAAAGCACAGGGCGGCCACCGTTGCCGATCTCGACGAGATTCCCGCACCCGACTACGGCGACTACTTCGATCAGCTCACGCGGAGCACAATTTCGGCCGAAGTCGGCGCTCATCAGAACGTCTGGGCCCCCGAGAGCCCGCAGGCGCTCGCCCAGACCTCGCGTGGTTGCTGGTGGGGGGAAAAGGCCCACTGCACCTTTTGCGGCCTGAACGGGAAAAACATGCGGTTTCGGAGCAAGTCCCCGGACCGGGCCGTCGAAGAGCTCACTCACCTCTACCGCCGGTACGGGAGCTTCTTGCTGTGCGTCGACAACATTCTCGATCCGGCCTTTGTCGAGGAGGTGTTCCCGCGGTTGGCTCGGGAGTGCCCGGGCGTGGGTCTTTTCTACGAAGTCAAAGCGGACCTGAGTAAGGACGAGCTGCGTCGACTCAGCGAAGCGGGCGTCAAATTCCTCCAGCCGGGGATCGAGAGCCTGAGCACCTCGATTCTCAGCCTCGTGCACAAGGGCACGACCCTGCCCCTGAATCTCCAGTTTCTGAAATGGTGCAAGGAGCTCGATATCCGCCTGGTGTGGCCTTTCCTCTGGGGCATCGCGGGCGAGCAGCCCGAAGAGTACGCGGCCATGGCGGAACTGATTCCGAAGATCACCCACCTGCCACCGCCCAGCGCGGTCATCAAGGTCCAACTGCACCGGTTCACGCCGTACTTCTGGTGGCCCGAGAGGTTCGGCATCACCGAAGCCAGGCCGCACCCGGCGTACGCTCACATCTTTCCGTTCCCCGAGTCGGAGCTGAGCGACTTGGCCTACTACTTCACGTTCAAGTACGCCGACGGCAGGCGGCCCAAAAAATACGCGGCACCCATGATCCAGGCCGCGCAACAATGGGACCGCGATCACGACTCCTCAAACCTCAGCTATCGGCGGGATGGCGAGCAGATCGTGGTGAGATCCTCCAAGGAGGGCAACCAGGCCAGCTTTGTGCTGCGTGGGCGGTACGCGGAGGTGTTCGACGCCTGCGACTCGGTGCAGACCGTGCCGACCCTCGCAGCGCGGCTGGGCCCGCAACACGAGCCGGACGTCGGACCCTCCGGTTTGACTCAGCTTCTCCAAGCCCTGATCGAGCGAGACTTGCTGATCAGCGATCGAGGCACCTACCTGGCGCTCCCCACCTTCGACCCGGGGACTGAAGTCGGCGGGGACGCCGAGGTGCTGTCGTGAACCCCGCGGGCTCAGCGCGAGCGCGGCACACCACCCTCGACTCCGATCCGTGGAGCCGCTGGGCGGACCCGTGGCGTCACGGCGCCGGGTCTGACCGTCGAAACCGGCTGGGACAAAAGGCTGCCCGTGACGCGAAGCGCTTGCTTCGTCTTGCCTCGCCGCCTCGTGACGCCCGGATCGTGGACGTGGGTGCCGGCAACGGAGCCGTCGGCTTGGCAGTTCTAGCGTTGCGCGTAGACGTTTGGGCCCTCCTCTGCGATCTCTCCCTTGCTGCCCTTCAGTACGCCCAAGCGCGCGCCGACGAGTTGGGGGTCGGCTCCTGCGCTCGATACCTGCTCACCCGGGCCGAGGGGCTCCCCGGTGTCGCGAATCGCAGTGCTCACACAGTGTTCATCCGCTCCACCCTCATCCATGTCCGCGACAAAAAACGCGCCTTCGCCGCCGCTCGCCGGGTCCTCAAGCCCGGTGGCAGCCTCTGCATCTGCGAGCCCGTGAACTCCTGGAGCTACCCCGAGCCACCGGGGACATTCTGGGGCTACGACGCTACCGGTTCCGGCATTGGGGACATCACGCAAAAAATCGTCGCGTACTACGATCGGATCTTTCCGCCGGGAGAAGACCCGATGCTCGACTTCGACGCTTTCGACCTGGTGCGGCTCGCGGAAAAAGTCGGGTTCGATGACATTCAGCTCCATCTGCGCGCCGGGGTATCCCGCCCGCCGGCTCGTGACTGGCAATCGTTCCTCCACACCGTCTGGAATCCTCGCTGCCCCACCCTGGCGCAAGCGATCGCCTGCGTTTTGACGCCACTGGAAAGGAAACGACTGGAAGCCGCGCTCCGGCGCCAGGTAGAAACGGGGAACGGACGGCGGCGCATCGCCGTCGCCTACATCGCGGCTCGCAAATAGGCCCAGGAGCAGCGCTCCTAGCCGAGCCAGGACCGGTGATTACAGAACCGACCTATGTCGGTTTGGTGCTCAAGATCGACCCACTGAACCTACACTGCTCGGAGCATCCAGCGGCGGTCAGGGAATAACCGGCAGGGTGGGATCTCCGAGCATGGTCCATCCCAAGAGGACGTCCAGACGATGAGGGTCGGTCGTCGCCAGGTCCTGTTTGGCTTCGGCCACCGCCTGGCCCAGCCGCACTCCCGGCACGGCCAACCGTTCGAAGACCCGGCGGCCCAAACGCCGCTCCGAGGTCGCCTGGGTCAGCGTCGACGCTCCCAGCACCGCCGCCGCGCCCGTGTCCGGCTCGAGCAGCAACCGGTTGCCCAGGGTCTCGTAGGTCGGCAGAACGTGGTAGGTGTTCCAGCAGCCCCATTGGGTCACCACCGTCGGTTGACCATAGTTGCCTAGAAGCTCGACGTCCGAGCTGCGGAACAGCCCGCTGAAGCTCCACACGGTCAGGCTCGAGTGGCCAAAGTAGCTCGTCACCGCCGGGCCGCCACTCATCCCACCGATCAGCTCCGTGCGCGCCTCGGAGAGCGCCATCTTGTCCAGATACACCCGATCCAGCGTCCAGTCCGACCCCAGAAGCGAACCCATCACCTCGCTCGCATCGGCGAACGAGTAGCCCGACGGGCCGTCCTGACGATCGGCCGCCAGAATCGCGCTCAACGAGTCCGCCCGGTATGCGAGTGTCTTGTCGATCACCGCCTCGAGCTCCTCCACCGTTCGAACCGGCCACCGCCCAACCGCGAGATCCGGCACCAGGTCGCCATCCACGTCGCCGTACAGAGGATCGACCGGCGCATAGCGCACGATCGAATCCGTCTGGGCGTACGGCGTCGGGATGAAGCTCACCGACCCCACCCCCAGGTAGTCGAACGGATCGTAGGTATCGCCGCCCACCAGCAAGAGGTACTCGATCCCCATCTCCTCGTAAGCCTCGCGAACGTAGGCCCGGATCGCCTCGGGATCCACGACCCCATGGCTGTACTTACGGTAGACCGAGGCCACGTCGACCACCCGGATCGAAAGCCCCTCGCCCTCACGGCGGCTGACCCACTCTCCCAGAGAGTCGAGAAAGTCCCCGTGCGAGATCACCAGGACATCCGCCGGAGTCCGTGTCAGGCTCCGGTTGCGCTTCGCCTTCTCGATCGTCGGCACCCTCAGACCCGACATCCCGGCCGCCCAGTACTCCGAGCCCTCCTCCCCCAGCCCGGAGAAGGCCGCAGCATACGAAACCCCCTCGGCCAAAGGCTCTGAGACCACCTGTGTACCCAGACGAACTACCCGCTCGCCCGAGCGCCCATAGGCCACCACCTCGGGCGAATCGAGCCCCTGGACCCGGAAGTGGGTACCCGAGGAGCCGAACGACAGCTCATCGCCGCGCGCCACAAACCCCCGCGGGTAGCGCACCCGCAGGTGGTCGTAGTTGATCAGGTCGTACTTGGCTCCGGTGTCATGCGGCAGCCGGAGTTTCAGCTCGTTACCCACCGGCACCAGGAGCTCGTCTCCGACGCTCGCGACGATCTCGGGCACAAACAGCCCGTCGAACCTCTCGTCCGCGACCTCGCTGCCGTTGAGCTCGATCACCAGGTGATGGTCCGGGGCCGTCGGGAAGTTGGTCACCCCCAGGACAAAGACCTCCAGCTCCACCTCGGCCAGACCCGGCTGCCAACCGTCGAGATCGAACGACACGCTCGTCTCCACCGGCCCCGACGTCGCCAGCAGTCGCTCGTCGTACCACGGGTCATCCGTCGGCGACGCAAAGTTGTACTGGCGTTGACGCTCCACCTTCTGGGTCTCGAGATAGAACGGCTCGACTCCCCCGAAGCCCCGGTGAGCCAATGACTCGACCCGCTCGGCCTTTCTCCGGTTCAGCGACAGCTCGTACACGTTGGTCCGTGTATAGAGGCTCTCGACCGGCTCGCCTACAAACTCGAGGTAGGAGCCGGGACCAAACACCCGCCCGCCATGAACGTAAACCGCCACCGGCCGGCCCTGGCTCGAAAGCGACAGCCAGTCGCTCCTCACGCCCCGCAGATCGACGCCCGAGGCCGCCAGCGCCTCGTAGCTCACCCGGTGGATGCCTTCCTCGCTCACCCCGAACTGCGCTACCCGCTGACTGCGGCCCCCGCGGCGACCATCGCGCCGGGCCCGGTCTCTGCGCAAACGAGCCTTGCCGCTCGCAAGGTCCAGCCCCTGTTCCGGCCGATCGACAGCCGCGTCGTCGGGCTCGGCCAGGAACTTGGTGCTCACCGACAGCGAGCTCTCGTCTCGCGCGTTCGCCGCGCGCGCCGCGCGCCGCTCGGCCCGACGGGCGCGAATCTCCTCCCAGGCCACCTCCCGCGTCTCGGTCACCTCCGAGCCCCGGGCCGTGTCTGCATAGAACGGTCCGTGGTGCCGCACCGTCCCCTGGATGTCCACATCCTCGAGCACAAAGGTGTCCCCACGGACCCCGGTCGCCTCGAACTCGTAGACCTGCGGCTCGAGCGAGTCCACCACGTGCGAAGGAATCAGCTCGTCATTGAGCTGGAGCAGGTCGCTCTCACCCACCTCGTAGACGTTGAAGCCCAGGTTGCCCACCTCGGTCGAGGTCATCCAGCGGAAGCTCACGCTCCCCTGCCCTCGAGCCTCGAAATACGCCAGCGTCACCGGAGTCGTCGTGACGGCCATGTCGGTGATCGGAGGAATCCCCGTCGCCTCGGCCTCGGCTTCGTTGACGATGTCGGTCACACCCGGCGGCAGCGGATCGTCCACCGTCACGTCAAAGGTCACCGTCATGGTCTCGCCCGGAAGCAGTGAGATCCCATCGGCCGCCGTCACCATGTTCGCCGGAGCGTTCGCCGCGTCCGTCGTCTGAATGCGGCCAGCCCCAAACTCGTAGTTGATTGTAAAGGTCGTATTGGTGATGCTGTTGTCGTCGCCGCCCACGCCGTTGACGCTGTCGTCCCAGATGAACTGATAGACGCCTTCGGCCGGGCCACCGAACGCACCGGGACCCTGGGTCACGTTCCACGGGCCCGGGCCGTTACCACCGAAGCTGCCGGTTGGCAGATTGTAAGCCGTACCGCTCGGATAGTTCGCCACCAGGCTGATGTCCGAGAGCCAGTCGAAGGACTGACCCGTGGTCGTGAAACCAAAGCTCGTCAGCGTCGCTCCGGCCGGGATCACACCGGTGGTATTGAACGATTGCGTCAACCCTCCGGTGTCAAAGGTGCCCCCTCCCAGGGGTTGGGTGAGCGAGCCCGCCTGGACCCCGCTGACCCAGTACGTCTTCTGCGCGGTGCCCGCCGTGTAGGTCACGCCGTTGGGCAGGTCGTCGGTCACAGTGACGTTGTTGGCCGCACCCGGACCGTCGTTGGTCACATCGATCGTATACGTGATCGTCTCGCCCGGCATGACGAGCCCGGGTGGATTCGCGGTCTTGACGATCGACAGATCCGGCTGGATGTCCTCCACACACAGAGCAAAACCCGACACCCGGATCGCGTGGCCGTTGCTGACCCCGGTTCCGCCCTCGTTGGTCGCGTCGTCGGGACCGTTCTGGTACACCAGGCTGAAGGTGTCAAAGACCTGGCTCGTCGAGGCCGTGACCGTACCCGCGGCATCACCGGGTCCGAGGTTGTTACTGGTGCCTGGCACCACGATCGTAGTCGCTGTTTGGCCCGAAATCGTCATGTTCGAGCCGGCCACCAAGGTCACCGGCACGTTGGCACCGCCATTCGAAGCGGTAAAAGTGAGCTGGTCCTGATACGACTCATCCGGCTCGGGTGACGAGGCGCCGAACCCGACGTCGTCCATGTCTCCGACTGAGAAGTCGTCCATCAGCACGGGCTTCGAGAAGGAGAAGTCGAATCCAACAGTCTCGCTGGACGAGACGCTCGCCATGCCGATCGTCAGGAAGCCGCTGCCGAAAGCGCCGTTGGTCTCGGTAAACAGCGGGAAGACGGTGTCACAGTTGGAGTTCATGATCGCGGGACAGACAAAGTTGCTGTCGAAATTCCTGCTGTTGGCGTCCTGAAGCGTGACCGTGACGTCTACGGTCGCGGGGTTGCCGTAGGCGTCGGTGTAACTGACGGTGTACACCTGAGATGCACCGTTCGTGTTGTTGCTAGAAAGCCACTCGTTTCCGGTCCCCGCTGACGGCGACCAGTCAAACGTCGCCGCCGCCGTGCCCGAAGGGCAGGATTGCGCCAGGGCCGGTGCCGGCTGGAGTGCGCCCCACGCCGAGAATAAGAAAAACAGCACCCACGAACCGGTGCAGTGACTGCGGGCTTTTTTCATGCCTGGGTCCCCTCCGGGCCGTACGCACCGTTCGCGGGGTACCCGACGAACGCTGCGCTTTTAGTGCCCCCTACAGGATGATCCGGCTCATACGGCCGGAGCTGCAAAGGCCATTTGCAGCTTCAGTGCCACACAGTATCAGACTAGATAGCCTCTTTACTTTCAGTGACTTAAGATTAAACGTAACGGAATTTACGGCTTTACGCTGCCAATCTTTGCCACTCGTACGCCGGAATTTTGCACCGGTTTTCTACTCAGCCCTCCTCAGAGCTTCGCATTCGCACGCTCGAGAAGGATCAACGCGCTGGTGTGCGGACCTGCCAGAGCGCGCCCCTGTCGCCAGCCAGCCCAGCGAGTACGGAATTCACAAAACTGGCGACACGGCGATCCGGGTCGGCTCGACCGGCGATCAATGAATCCAAGATTCGCGTGTCGGAGTCGGGCCCTTCGCTCAGCGCTATGTCCACTACCCACTGAAAGCTCGTCAACCGAATGCGCGGGTCCGGGTCGCGAGTTCCCACAAACGCGGCGTCGGCCCGGCGCCGGCTCTCGGTCTTGGCCAGCGGCGCCTCTTGCGAGCGCGCTGCCAGTGTGGCAAACCGGGAGTCGGCCGGCCGGTTCTCGTGCCAAGCGAGCACTTTCTCGCCCGTGTACGCGATCTCGGCCTCCGTGGCCCGCCGTGCCTCTGCGACCAGCCAAGCCAGATCCGGGCTCCACTCGGGGTGCCGTGTAGCGAGATCGGCCATGACCCGTGCCGCCGCCCGCCGATCGGCGGCCGAGCGGTACGCCCCGTGGCTGGAAAACACCTCCACCGCCCACTCCAACCTTCTTGTATCCGAGCGTGCCCGGATGTCCTCGTCCGAGCCCGGTTCGGGCTCGGCGGGACGGTGGTGTGCTGCCCGCGACGGCACCGCCACGAGGAGGAGTACAAGGCAGATTTTGAGCGCCTTCACCACGTCCTCGCTAGTAGATGACCAAGGTAAACGCCCGATCGACCAGTGCGTTGGTGTTGTCGGCAGTCCGAACACTGACGGTGTCGGAATCGACGTCACTGAGCCGAATAGTCGCTGGGAACGGGTCGAACAGGGAGTGGCTATCGATCGTGGCCGTTCGCGGCCGGCTTCCTATGTCTTCGTTAAACTGAACGAGGTACGAACCGGCGATAAGCCGGAAAGAATCCACGCACCTCCAGCAACTGACGAGCGTTCCATCGTCGTCCACCTTCGCCCACGCTTTGATCAATCCGTTGCCGTCTTCGTTATTGGTCACGGTGCCGTTCGCACCGTTCAAGCGGATCGTCTCGACCGCGTTCCCATCATTCACGATCAGGTCGCCATCCTCACCCAGCGCCCCCAGCAAGATCCGACCGGTGCGGCCGTCGAGATCGATGGTGGTTGTGATGCCGTCGTTGTCCTTGACCAAGAAAATTCCTTCCTGCGTCCCTCCGCCAAGGACCAGTTGCCCTAAGGCGGCGCTGAAGGAGAAGATCGAGAAGCCGCCGAGGTCTCTGAGCTCCATGACCGCCGAGCGGCCATCGCCGCCGGCGGTGTAGTCGGCACCATTGTCGATCAAGACGGCGGAGTCGCCGTCGCCATCGAAGATCTCGACGGTCCCATTGTCCAGTGAAACGCTTTGCGCACGCGCCACCTGCGCCGCCGACAGGGCGACGACTCCAAACGAGATTGCAATTGTAAGAGGCTTGCTGGATACCATTCGGGTGTTCCTTTCGTTCGGATGGCCTCAACCGCTGGTATAGACAACGGCCAGAAGCACGCGCTTGTAGACCGTACGCTCGTGCTCGACCGTCTCGGTTACCGCGTCCCAGTCCACCGTCTCGATCGACTTGCCCAGGGTGAACGACCGCAGATGGTCGCCATCCTGCCGCTGGGCGTGGCCCGGTACGTCCGACGTCGTGAGGTAGTCGCCCGCGCGGACCGGCCCGTTGGCGTCGGTGACCCAGACCCGGCCCTCACCCAGGGCGTTGACGGTGGCAAAGCGCTCGCCGTCCGGGGGCCGGTACCAGTGGTCCTCGGCCAACTCCGATTCGGCTACCAGGACCCCGAAGACCGCGGGGTCCTCAGCGCGGCTCGAGAGCGTCACGGTGGGCAATGTGGAGGAGAGGTTAACCGCGCCCTGTTCTTGCCGCACCTGGGTGCTACCGGTTACCGAAACCACCAGCCCGGGCGCCACCTCGTCGAGGCCCTCGGCAAGCCGTACTTCGTGGCCGCCGGTGAACGGGCCGTAGTTGGTACCGTTGCCCGCGGCGTAGAAGTCATAGCCGGAAGTGGAGCTGGCCAAGCCTCGGACTCCGTAGGTCGTGCCGGTGTTGGCGGATGCCCAGCCCTCGACCCCCCGGCCCGAGGTGGAACCGCTTTGGCCCCGAACGCCGTAGGTAGTGCCGGTGTCGGCCGAGGCCGCCCCGTACACTCCCCGGCCCGAGGTGGAGGCGCTCAGGCCGAAGACGCCATAGGTGGTGCCGGTGACGGCCGTAGCCCCCCCGTACACTCCGCGACCCGAGGTGGAGTGACTCCGCCCCCGAACGCCGTAGGCGACGCCGGTGAGGGCCGCCGCCTCTCCCCACACTCCAAAGCCGGAGACCGAGTCGCTGCGGCCGAAGACACCGTAGGTAATGCCGGTGGCGGCATCGGCCAGCCCGTAGACGCCATAGCCCGAGGTGGATTCGCTCTCCCCCCAGACGCCGTAGGTGGTGCCGTTGACGGCCGGAACCCAGCCAAAGACCCCGAGGCCGGCCGTCGAATCCGCCTGGCCGGTTAGACCGATCGTCAAGCCGGTCGGGTTCGTGGCATAGCCGTACGTCCCAATGAGATCCCCTTCGGCATAGATACCGCGATCGAATCCCGCGCCGTCGACCTGAAAAGCCGCGCTGCCTGGGTCGCCGGTGAACGCGGAAGCCGACCCGCCGGGGGCCTGCTGAGCGGCCGCCTGGGCGGCCGGCTCAAGCGTGGCAAGCGCCGCTGCGAGCGGCTGTTCGAGAGGAGCCGGCAGCGGGCCGCCGCCGGCTGCGGCGTCCGGCTCGGGCGTACGGCCGGTCAGACCCCAAACATCCAACTGCTCCGCATCCGCCTCGGTCAGCTCGCCCTCCTCCACCAGGCGCCGTACGACTCGATCCAATACCTGCTCCAACCGGCTTTGTGGGCGCACGACAAAATGCCGGGATTCGGACCAGACCCCGGCGGCGTTGCCCTCTCCTTCGACCGCTCGCACCCTCCAGGCGTAGCGACCGCCCGGCTCCAGGCACCGGTCGAGCGACGGGGCCCAACTCCGGACGCCGATCGGCAAAAGCTCGCGCAGGGCCAGGGACTCTCCGGCACGCTCGTCTCCAAATACGGCGAGGTCACGGCCCTGGGCCTCATAGACCACGAGCTCGTAGCCGACGGCTTCCGTACCGTCTCCCCAATGAAAAGTCGGGCAGGCTTCGGTGGCGAGATGCTGATTGGCGTTCCCGCCGGGGGAAACCGGTACGGGCTGGCCCCACAGAGGGAGCGCGAAACAAACGCTGGATACGGCCAAGAGAACTCGGTGAAACGCGCCCATGATTCCCTCCTCAATAGTGCGGATTCCACGCTGACCGCAGGGTAAAAACGTCACATCTCACAGGCCTACCGAGCCGTCAGGCGCGACCGCCTTTACACCGTCAGCTTCTTCCGCCCGAGGCCCAATACACAGAAAGATGGTCTAAGGAAAACCCAAGGAACTTCTAAGCTTCCCGCGGGACCGCCTTGCCTGCCGACCTTTCGCGTTCTGAAAGACGTCCCATCGGAAGACCGACCGACTCATCTCATCTTGCGCCTCGCGGGGACAACCCTCTGGTCGAGCTTGCTCTCGGGTGCATGCGGAGTTACAGTTCCAGCACTACGATCCGGCATTGCAACTACTACGACTGACCATGGCAAGCGCCAGAAGCGACCGCTCCGAGCCGGAAGCCGTGTCAGCCAACGATTTGGCACGAGGAGAACTCCGTCCCTCGCTCCTGCTCGCCCCAAAGACATGGCGTCGGAGCCTGCGCTTGGTGCTGTTCGGGGTGTGGGCCGCTGCCGGCACGATTTGCAACTCCCTGGGTGCAGCCACCGGTGCTGACCGTCCCCAAAGCAAGTCCGAGCCCGGGAACGCGCAGCTCATCGAGGTTTCGTACGACGGTGTGATCCTCGATCGGGTGACGAGCCCGGAACTCGGCGATGAGTTCGGCAGCGACATCGGGACCGACTCCGCGCCGCGCGGTGGGGGTTGTCTCATTGGCGCTCCTGGAGCCGACCATTCTGTAGGTAGAGTCGTCGTCTACGATTTCTGTTCGATTCGCCCGCGAGAAGGCGATATGGGAATTGCCGGGAAGCCGATATTCTCCGTCGATGGAGGCGCGCTCTCCGGAGGCCCCACCAGGCGCTTCGGAGAGGAATTAAGCAATATCGGACACGTCAACCAGGACTCGGCGGTTCATTGGGCGGTTGGCGCACCCGGTGGTGGAGCGCAGGAAACCGCGCCGGCGGTGGTCGTCCTCCATGAAGGAGCCGGTGACCTGGTCGAACGGTTCCGCCTCGAGGGTGATCCGGGGTCGCGGTTCGGCTGGCGTCTGCGCAGGTACCACTTGGAGCCGGGTAACAGCTTCTTCAGCCGCATGGCAGCCACCGCACCCGGGCAGGCAAACGGAGCGCTTCGTTCCGCGGGAGCGGTTCACAGCTTAGACACGCAGACGGGCGAGGTGCTCTGGACCCTGCTCGGCAAGAAAAAGGGACGGTTTTTGGGCTACTCGCTCGCCAGCTCCGCGAACTGGGACTGGGATGGAGATGGCGTGCAAGATCTGTTGGTGGGGGCGCCAGACCGCCCAAAGAAGACGAAAAAGAAGCGCAAAAAGGGCAAGGGCAAAGTCTTTCTCGTATCCGGTGCCGACGGACGCGTGCTCGAGAGCATCCGAGCACCCAACCGCACTCGCTGGTTCGGTTTTTCCCTCGCCGTGGCAGACGTCGACCGCGATGGAGTCCGTGACATCATCGTCGGCGCGCCTTTTACCGATACCGAAGGCGGCAAGGCAGCGGGCTCGGTTTTCGTCTTTTCCGGCAACGATCTCTCGCTCATCGAGCGCTGGGATGGCGACGCTCCCGGCCAATGGCTCGGGGTCAACGTGGAGGTCGCCTACACCCACGACCACGAGGGCCGGCTACGGGTCTTCACCCTCGTCGCGGGTTCGCTTTATGAGAGCCGAGACCGCCAGGGCGGAATCGCTTTCTATTCGCCCGACGAAGACCGGGTCCTCACCGAAGTACTCGGTGAGAGCGCCGACGACCGTTTGGGTTGGCGGTTCATATATTGCAATCCTGATGTCTTAACTTGCGTCCTGGGCGTGCCGAAGACGACCGATTTCTACCTGCCCAAGTGACCGCGGCTTCGCTGCCGCGATTTACCGGCGGTAACCCACAAACCGCTTGCAGCCGAAGTCCCACAGGAAACTGCTGAAGCGCCGTTTAGCCTTGCCCCTTAATGCTCCCCGCACGTGCGCTGGGCGAGCCTTGATCTCCAACTCCCCGAAACACCAGGGAACCCCGCCTCGCCGCGTTTCCGAAGAGCTCACGAGTGTCATTCACATTTCACCTTTCTCCGGGGGAAGCCCGCTTGCTCTCGCTGGAATCAAACCCTGACAGGTTGGTGAGCGCCGCCGTCTCTCCTGCGAATCCATACCTGACCCTGCAGGAGTCCAGACTTTCTCCGCTTGGTTTTCGCCATTGGGCACTTGGTTGGCGCACATGGGTAGGATCGTGTCGCGTCTCGAAGGACGAGAATGAGCGGCCTTGGGTCGGGGTTCTGTAGTGACCGGAAACAGGACTAAGACTGGGAAACGGCTGGAGCGTGCCGTAGCGCAGCTCTACCGTGATCTCGGCGCCCGCAAGGTGGCCCATGATGTCGAGGTGGCTGGTCATCAGATCGATGTGTACGTCGAGTTAGAAACATGGGACCGTGGTGTTCACCGCATTGCAGTCGAAGCGAAGGACCACGGAAGGCCGGTGGGTACCGAGGTCGTTAGCACTTACACCGAAATCATAGAGAGACTTCGTCGCCTTGGACAAGTTGACGAAGGCGTCGTCGTGGCGATGAGGGGTTTTACGAAACCGGCTCGACGTGCCGCCGCCGACAGCTCTGTCCGGTTGCTTGAGCTGGAGGATCTAGAGTCGCTGAGCCGCCAGCGAAAAACGGATGCGTTCTTTGGGGAGATGAGAGAGGCGCTAGATCATGTCCACCAAGAGATGCGAAGCCACGGCGAGCAGCTTCAGAGGCTGAATCACGTGTTTGAAGCTGTTCGCGCAGCACGCCACACTGGCAAGGTGATCCCTGGTGACGTAGGTCTCAGACGAGGTGTTTGGAAAGATTCCCTGTCAGGAAGTACTTTTTGGATTGCTCACTCCGATCCCAATGCAGTTGCTCCTTACTGTTATGGGGGCGACGACGAGCTGACAGGCGTCCTGTATGACTTTCAGGCTGGAGCCGAAAACGCTATGTTTGCACGGTTTCAGTGGATAGAAAGCGCGATTAGAGGCTTCGCGTACGTCGAGTTGCTCGACTCCGACAAGGCCTCCGGGGGGTGGTGGTTCGTGGAGGACCTTCCTGCAGACGTACTTCAGGACTTGGAACGTCTCCATAGCGGCGTGCCAGGGATGGTTGAGCTGGATCTCAAGTGGACGCCCATGCCAAAGAACCTGCCTGTATGGGTGCAGGCGGGCATGGTGAGCCCGAGCGACTACTTATTGGACGGTGGGTCCCACGGAATGGAGTAAGGACCGGAAGACGCGTACTCGCGTGTAGCAGGTGGTCCTCTCTAGAGCGTCTAAGACTCGCCCTGTATGGAAGCGGGCGAGAAGGACCTAGGTCTCGCCTTTCCTATTGTGGAAAAACCCTATCGAGCCCAATGGGAAGTTGCTTCCCAGGCGCTTCCCAGGCGCTTCCCAGAGTTTCCCCGCATGCCAGACGCTTTGGCTCGGCCAACAGTAACCCACTTATATATAAGCTCTTATATGGAGCCGACGAGCGGACTTGAACCGCTGACCTGCTGATTACGAATCAGCTGCTCTACCAACTGAGCTACGTCGGCTCGAGAAGGGGGACGAGCGCCCCTTGCAGCGGGGTGGATTCTAGGAGAGGGCGCACCCCGGGGCAAGGGGAGGACGGCGCCGGCGCTGTGGGTCGCCGTCGCCGTCAGGGAATAACCGGCAGGGTGGGATCTCCGAGCATGGTCCATCCCAAGAGGACGTCCAGACGATGGGGCTCGGTCGTCGCCAGGTCCTGTTTGGCTTCGGCCACCGCCTGGCCCAGCCGCACTCCCGGCACGGCCAACCGTTCGAAGACCCGGCGGCCCAAACGCCGCTCCGAGGTCGCCTGGGTCAGCGTCGACGCTCCCAGCACCGCCGCCGCGCCCGTGTCCGGCTCGAGCAGCAACCGGTTGCCCAGGGTCTCGTAGGTCGGCAGCACGTGGTAGGTGTTCCAGCAGCCCCATTGGGTCACCACCGTCGGTTGACCATAGTTGCCTAGAAGCTCGACGTCCGAGCTGCGGAACAGCCCGCTGAAGCTCCACACGGTCAGGCTCGAGTGGCCAAAGTAGCTCGTCACCGCCGGGCCGCCACTCATCCCACCGATCAGCTCCGAGCGCGCCTCCGAGAGCGCCATCTTGTCCAGATACACCCGATCCAGCGTCCAGTCCGACCCCAGAAGCGAACCCATCACCTCGCTCGCATCGGCGAACGAGTACCCCGACGGGCCGTCCTGGCGATCGGCCGCCAGAATCGCGCTCAACGAGTCCGCCCGGTATGCGAGTGTCTTGTCGATCACCGCCTCGAGCTCCTCCACCGTTCGAACCGGCCACCGCCCAACCGCGAGGTCCGGCACCAGGTCGCCATCCACGTCGCCGTACAGAGGATCGACCGGCGCATAGCGCACGATCGAATCCGTCTGGGCGTACGGCGTCGGGATGAAGCTCACCGACCCCACCCCCAGGTAGTCGAACGGATCGTAGGTATCGCCGCCCACCAGCAAGAGGTACTCGATCCCCATCTCCTCGTAAGCCTCCCGAACGTAGGCCCGGATCGCCTCGGGATCCACGACCCCATGGCTGTACTTACGGTAGACCGAGGCCACGTCGACCACCCGGATCGAAAGCCCCTCGCCCTCACGGCGGCTGACCCACTCTCCCAGAGAGTCGAGAAAGTCCCCGTGCGAGATCACCAGGACATCCGCCGGAGTCCGTGTCAGGCTCCGGTTGCGCTTCGCCTTCTCGATCGTCGGCACCCTCAGACCCGACATCCCGGCCGCCCAGTACTCCGAGCCCTCCTCCCCCAGCCCGGAGAAGGCCGCAGCATACGAAACCCCCTCGGCCAAAGGCTCTGAGACCACCTGTGTACCCAGACGAACTACCCGCTCGCCCAAGCGCCCATAGGCCACCACCTCGGGC
The DNA here is from genome assembly GCA_965224065.1 of Candidatus Multivoradales bacterium. GTDB lineage: Bacteria > Acidobacteriota > Thermoanaerobaculia > Multivoradales > JAHEKO01 > JAOTZA01. Next base: position 112,994 of record CBDCYF010000005.1, on the reverse strand, counting down.
GAATCGAGCCCCTGGACCCGGAAGTGGGTACCCGAGGAGCCGAACGACAGCTCATCGCCGCGCGCCACAAACCCCCGCGGGTAGCGCACCCGCAGGTGGTCGTAGTTGATCAGGTCGTACTTGGCTCCGGTGTCATGCGGCAGCCGGAGTTTCAGCTCGTTACCCACCGGCACCAGGAGCTCGTCTCCGACGCTCGCGACGATCTCGGGCACAAACAGCCCGTCGAACCTCTCGTCCGCGACCTCGCTGCCGTTGAGCTCGATCACCAGGTGATGGTCCGGGGCCGTCGGGAAGTTGGTCACCCCCAGGACAAAGACCTCCAGCTCCACCTCGGCCAGACCCGGCTGCCAACCGTCGAGATCGAACGACACGCTCGTCTCCACCGGCCCCGACGTCGCCAGCAACCGCTCGTCGTACCACGGGTCATCCGTCGGCGACGCAAAGTTGTACTGGCGTTGACGCTCCACCTTCTGGGTCTCGAGATAGAACGGCTCGACTCCCCCGAAGCCCCGGTGAGCCAATGACTCGACCCGCTCGGCCTTTCTCCGGTTGAGCGACAGCTCGTACACGTTGGTCCGTGTATAGAGGCTCTCGACCGGCTCGCCTACAAACTCGAGGTAGGAGCCGGGACCAAACACCCGCCCGCCATGAACGTAAACCGCCACCGGCCGGCCCTGGCTCGAAAGCGACAGCCAGTCGCTCCTCACGCCCCGCAGATCGACGCCCGAGGCCGCCAGCGCCTCGTAGCTCACCCGGTGGATGCCTTCCTCGCTCACCCCGAACTGCGCTACCCGCTGACTGCGGCCCTCGCGGCGACCATCGCGCCGGGCCCGGTCTCTGCGCAAACGAGCCTTGCCGCTCGCAAGGTCCAGCCCCTGTTCCGGCCGATCGACAGCCGCGTCGTCGGGCTCGGCCAGGAACTTGGTGCTCACCGACAGCGAGCTCTCGTCGCGCGCGTTCGCCGCGCGCGCCGCGCGCCGCTCGGCCCGACGGGCGCGAATCTCCTCCCAGGCCACCTCCCGCGTCTCGGTCACCTCCGAGCCCCGGGCCGTGTCGGCATAGAACGGTCCGTGGTGCCGCACCGTCCCCTGGATGTCCACATCCTCGAGCACAAAGGTGTCCCCACGGACCCCGGTCGCCTCGAACTCGTAGACCTGCGGCTCGAGCGAGTCCACCACGTGCGAAGGAATCAGCTCGTCATTGAGCTGGAGCAGGTCGCTCTCACCCACCTCGTAGACGTTGAAGCCCAGGTTGCCCACCTCGGTCGAGGTCATCCAGCGGAAGTTCACGCTCCCCTGCCCTCGAGCCTCGAAATACGCCAGCGTCACCGGAGTCATCGTGACGACCATGTCGGTGATCGGCGGGATCCCCGTCGCCTCCGCCTCGGCCTCGTTGACCAGGTCGCTGACCCCCGGCGGCAGCGGATCGTCCACCGTCACGTCAAAGGTCACCGTCATGGTCTCGCCCGGAAGCAGTGAGATCCCATCGGCCGCCGTCACCATGTTCGCCGGAGCGTTTGCTGCGTCCGTCGTCTGAGTGCGGCCACCGCCGTACTCGTAGTTGATCGTAAAGGTCGCGCTGTCAATACTGTTGTCCTCATCTATGGCGCCATCGAAACTATCGATCCAGATGAACTCATAGACACCTTCGGCGGGTCCGCCGAAAGGGTCGGGCCCCTGGGTCACGTTCCACGGGCCCGGGCCGTTAATAGTGCTGAAATAAGGGGGAGGCAGAGTGCCGCTGCTGCTCTCGTTGAGAGTGTAGGCCGTGCCGCTCGGGTAGGTCGTCGTCAGGCCGATGTCGGAGAGCCAATCGAAGGACTCGCCGGTGGTGGTGTACTCGTAACTCGTCAGAGTCGCCCCGGCGGGGATCGAGCCTGTGGTGTCGAAGGACAGGGTCAGGCCCCCGGCATCGTAGGTCGCAGGCCCCAGGTTCGGAGACGTAAAAGAGCCGGTCTGGAGATTGTCGACCCAATAGGTCTTCTGGGCGGTACCCACCGTGTAGGTCACGCCGGTGGGTAGATCGTCGGTCACGGTAACGTTGTTCGCCGCGCCCGGGCCATCGTTGGTCACCTGGATCGTGTACGTGATGGTCTCGCCCGGCAGGACCAGTCCGGGGGGGCTCGCGGTCTTGACGATCGACAGATCCGGCGGAGTGTCTTCCACACACAGATCGAAACCGGATATGCGGATGGCGTGGCCGTTGCTAACCCCAGGACCGCCTTCGTCGATAGCGTCTTGCGGGCCGTTCTGGTACACCAGGCTGAAGGTGTCAAAGACCTGGCTGGTCGACGCCGTGAGCGTACCCGCCGGATTGTCAGGGGTGAGGTCCCCGTTGACCCCCGGCACGACGATCGCGGTCGCGGTCTGGCCGCTAAGGGTCATATTCGACCCAGCCGCTATCGACACGGGCACGTTGGCCCCACCGTCCGACGCCGCCAGGCTGACGCGATCCTGGAAGGAATCTCCCGGCTCCGCAGCCGGCTGAGAATTGAACCCGATGTCGTCGATGTCACCTACGGTGAAGCTGTCCATGGTCACCGGTTTGGAGAAGGAGAGGTCAAAACCAACCGATTGAGTCGAACTGGCGCTGGCCATGCCGATGGTGAGAAAGTCCGCGCCATAAATGCCATTGGTTTCGGTCTGCATACCTAAACCTACGTCGTCGCAGGTGCCCGCCGCTGGCGGGCAGGAGAAGTTGGTGTCCATGTTCATGCCGTTCGGGTCCTGCAGCGTGACGGTTACATCCACCGTGGCGGGGTTACCGTAGGCGTCCGTGTAGCTCACGGTGTACATCTGAGACGCTCCGTCGAGGTCGTTGCTCGACAGCCACTCGTTGCCGATCCCGGGCGCCGGCGACCAGGCAAACGTCGCCGCCGCCGTGCCCGCCGAACACTGACCCCGCGCCGGTGTCGATTGCAATCCGACAAAGGCCGCGACAAGCCCGGCCAGGGCGACGCGGAAGTGGTACTTGCTAACCATTTTCATTTTCTTGACTCCTCGGGTCTCGACCGACCACAGTCCTCCTTGGGAGGCACCCAACTGTGATCGCGAACTGTTGCCCCGCGGCTCCCCCAGCCCGGGGTCGAAGGGATCGGACGGACTACTGTGAGCGGGCCTTCGACTCTCCTAATGCACTCGCGCCCGGCCCCTTGTCGACGCGATATTCTGAAGAGAACTGCTGGTACCAATCGGCGTGGCGGCCAACATCCACGACCGACGAGCTGAAGAAATATTCTTCTTGTCGTCGGATCATTCTTACATATTATACTAATATCTCTGAGATCTCAAGAGATTTCGGAAAAAAGCACCATTTTCATTGGTGCTATAATTTCGTAATGGACCAGAAGGGGGGAGACCTTCGCGACGTCGTCGCGAGACGGTTGCGGGCTCTCCTGCGAGATTCCGGGATCAGCGTCGCCGCTATGGAGCAACGCATGGGGCTCGGGCGTCGCTATCTCAGTGATGCCCTGACGGACCGCAAGCGGCTCAACTTGGAGCTCGTCCAGGGAGTTCTGACCGAGATGGGGGTTTCGTGGCAGGGTTTTTTTGCGCCGCAAGGGGATTTCGAGCCTGCGGACCCAAGATCGGGGCGTCTCGAGACGCCACCGTGGGCTCTGGACGCAGAGACCGGCCGCTTGGAGGACGACAAAAAAGGCACCCCCGGCAGGGTCAACGACGCGCTGACGGGCGGCATGATCGACGTGCTGTCATCCATCCGCTCCGATCGGCGGCCGGCCGATCCGGCGGAGCGGCTGTTCGCTTATCTGGTCTGCGGCGAGGCTCAAAAAGTCGCGGGGTTCATCATCAAGCTCTATCTGGACGGTATGGAGGTCGCCGAAATTGTCGACGGACCGGTCCGACGGTCGATGGAACGTGTCGGGGAGCTCTACCGGAGTGAGGGCCTCGGGATCTGTTTGGAGCATAGAGCCACAGCGATGGTCATCGGTGCTCTGACGATGCTCTCCGCCAACGCCAAGACCTCATCCTCGCCCACCGCGATCGGTGGAGCCGTGGCCGGCGATCCCTATTTTTTGCCGACCTTGGCGATCTCGACGACGCTGGCTTTCGCGGACTATCGGGCGCAGAATCTCGGACCGAATGTTCCGCTCGAACCGCTTTCCGAGTTGATCGAGGAGGGCGATCCGGAGATCGTCTGGCTCAGTTGCTCGACGGTGACGCCCGGGGTCACGGGTGCCGAGATCGCGGCCTTTGCCCAGCGGATCGAGCGCCCTGTCTTTGTGGGCGGTCGGACGATCGACCTGCTCGATCTCCCAGAGGAGCACGACTACATCGTTGGCGCTGGGTCGGCGAGGGGACTATTGGAGGCCGTCGACGAGCGTGCCCGGCGCGGTGCAGCAGCCTAGTTTTCGAGCTCTCGCCTCGTCTTGCAGCGGATCCCGGCCCCGCTACACATCCTGATGCACCCATTCTGATTCTGGAGGGCTCGATGATCGACTCATTTGACCCGGATGCGCTTCGCCGCGGCCTTGCGAAGTCCCTGGCCCGGACCCTTATCACCACGGCAACGCTTGCCGTTCTGTTTCTCCCCGCCGGCGCTCATGCCGCCAACCCCGATGCCGGTCGCTGGAAAGCCCAAGGTGGGCAGCTCCTCTTCTCCGGCACACACGAGTTCAAACGCAACTGGTGGACGCACCAGTCGGTTCGGGGCGAACTCTATTGGACCGATGGTGAGGACCAGCGCGTCGACCGGCCGACTCATCCCTGGGAGCCCGAGGTCCGTGACAGCGTCCGGATCCCACAGGGACGGTTCACCGTCCGGGGCCCGGGCCAGATCGTGGCCTATGTTCGGCAGATCCAAGACAAGCCCGAGCTGAAAGTGACCACCGGAGCCGGCTCGACGACCGCCGGCCCTTTCGACTCCGGCTCGAGTGAGACCTTCGAGCCGGCGACGCGTCCGGGCGAACAGCTCTCGGGTTGGGTGCTGAGCGGTCGCACCTATCACTTCGATGTCGCCCTCGAGCAAGCGGTCCGTCTCAACCCGGCGACCGGCTATCGCCTGTACCAGGCGCCACAGGCCATCGAGTTCGAGCTCTGGTTCTTTGCACGTCCCGGGGGGCGGGTTGTCGATCTCCGGGGCGGCGGGCAACCCAGCGGCTCCTCCTCCGGTGGGGGTCTCTTCGGCTCCGCCGACCGCGTGGGGGCGGTCGGCTGGGTCCGGTGCGCTCGGGCTGGCGGCAGGCTCAGCGGCGCAACCTTTGACGCACTCGTCGAGTGTGGCGGTAAGGGGCCCTGGCTGCTCGACTCCCGGGGTAACAGGGTCCGTCGGCTGGCTCCCAGCGAGGGCGTGAGCGGCGGCCAGATCCTGGAGACCGATTCCGAGGCCTGGACCCGACTGTCCCTCGACGACAAAGGCGGAGCACAAATCACAATGCATCCAGGCACGCGGATTGGCTTCCAGGAAGGAGACCAAGAGGGCTCGCACAGTCTCGCCCTGTTCCACGGCCGCCTACTCGTCGCGGACGACCTGCGGCGCGAGCAGTCGCTCTTTGAAGCCGATCGGCTGGAGATCGAGACCCTCAACGCACGGGTCGGGGCGTCGAGCGATGGCTCGGCCGATGATCGCGATGACGATTCGGAGGCCGCGGCGGAGGACAGTCCGGCAGACGGAGTGATCTACGAAGTCCTCTACGACGAGAGGTCGCGAAGTACGGCAGTCGTCACCGCAGGCGGTTTTGCCGTGATGGCCTGCAAGGCCCGGCCCGATGCGGTTCGCCGAGTCTACGAGGGCGATCGGGCTCAGATGAGCGACGACTGCCGTGTCGGATTCGACTTCCCCGCCGCCGACGATGTGGCCGCTCTGGAGCGGCTGGCGGCCTACGGTTCAAGCCAGGCCACGGGGCCGTCGGGACAGGCGGGTGGGGGCACCGCCGGCACCTATCTGGGCTGCTATCGGGATAGCGACGGCACGGCCGGGAGGGATCTGGACGGCGAGCGTCTTTTCCCCCGCGGCTTGACTCCTCAGATCTGCGTCGCCGAATGCGCCGAGCGCGGCTATGCTTTTGCCGGCGTACAGTGGGGCCGTTCGTGCTACTGCGGCAAGAGCTATGGCCGCTACGGCGAGTCCGACGCGTGTAACTCGCGCTGCGCCGGCGACTCGTCGCAGACCTGTGGCGGCTACGCGGCCAACGGCGTCTATGCCACCGGAATCGGTGGACCCGGCACAGCCAAGCCTCCCCTCGGACCGGCGCCCGCCGGCGTCACCCTCTACGTGCACAGCGATTTCGAGGGCCGCAGCGAGACCTTTGTTCGCGATGTGCCGAGCCTGGCGCGGACCCGCATCGGCAATGACGAGGCCGGCTCGGTGCGAGTGGGCCTCGGCTGCAGGGCGATGCTTTTTGAGCACAGCGACTTCCGCGGCGTCAGCATCGAGGTGACCGGGGATGTCCCCGTGCTGGCCGAAACCCCTCTCGGAAACGACCGGGCGGGATCGCTCCGTGTGGCGTGCGATTGACCTCAAAATCGCGGGCGTGGCCTCTCCCAAGAGTGGCGTTGGGGTGACGGCGACCGGCGCCTAGGCCACTAACTTCTGCATTCCCAGAGCCTTAAGCTCGTCACACCTTTTTTACCGGACGGCCTTGCTTTTTTGGGCTGTTTTTGCCCAAAACCGGTATAGAATCGTTCCGTTCGAGACCCGTCACGGGAACGAGTCTCAATGTCAGATCGACAAGTTCGCATTCAATACGTCGTCCGTGCGTGTTCGCCTTTCGGGCGGCAACCCAAACCACCATCTTTCCGTATTCCAATTGACGGAGACAGAAAACCACCGACAAGGAGGAAATCGATGAGTCCACTGGGCAGAACCCTGCTCAACCTCGCCATCGGCTTTGCCGTCGTCCTACTCCTGGTCCCGGCCGCTTCTGGCCAGACCACCACCGGATCCCTGAGCGGCAGCGTTACCGCGCAAAGCGACGGAAGCGCCCTACCGGGGGTCCAGGTCACGGCGGTTCACGAGCCTACGGGCACCCGTTATACAGCTGTGACCGGCGCCGACGGCCGTTTCCAGATCCGCAACGTCCGCGTGGGCGGTCCCTACAACGTCAGCGCGGCGCTGGAGGGCTTTCACACCCAAAGCGCTTCGAGCGTCTTTGTCCAGCTCGGCGAGACCACCGACCTGCGGTTTCAACTGCAGCTCGACACCATCGCCGAGACCATCACCGTTGTCGGTGAGTCGTCGACGTTGATCAACCCCGGCCGCACCGGCGCGGCGTCCAACATCAGCACGGATGCCATCGAGACGTTGCCGACGGTCGACCGGAGCTTCAACGACTTTGCGCGCACCAACCCATTTATGACCATTTCGGCGGACGGCGAGGACCCGGACGCGGTCAGTGTCGCCGGGCGCAGCAGCCGCTACAACAACATCACCATCGACGGCTCGGTCAACAACGACCTCTTTGGTCTGGCCGACAGCGGTACACCCGGCGGTCAGACGGGATCCGCGCCGATCTCGCTCGACGCGATTCAGGAGCTGGAGCTGGTGATCGCCGATTTCGACGTTCGCAACGGTGGATTCTCGGGTGGCAGCGTCAATGCCATCACCCGCAGCGGCTCCAACGACTTTGCCGGCTCGGTGTTCGTCTTCACTCGCGACAAGGACCTGTTTGGCGACGGACCGGCCAGCCTCGGGCAGTTCGGCGACTTCACCGAAGATCAGTACGGTTTCCGTCTGGGCGGCCCACTCTCCAAGGAGAAGGCTTTCTTCTTTATCAACGCCGACCTCGAGGAGCGCTCGACGCCGTCCGGCTGGTCGATCGACGGCTCGTCCGGGCAAACCTGGGCCAACGGTGAGGGAGTCGACGAGGGCAACCGCTTCCGCAACATCCTGATCAACAACTACGGGTTCGATCCCGGTCCGCTCTCCGAGAACGCTCGCGACAATCCGTCGGACAAGTTTCTCGCCAAGGTCGACTTCAACCTCAACAATTCGTCGACCCTGAGCATCCGCCACAACTATGTGGATGCGGCGCGGGACGTCAACCGGCCGGGCTCGTTCACCTACGAGTTCCCGAGCGAGACCTACAACATCCAGAACGAGACCAACTCGACGGTGGGTCAGCTCAACAGCGTCTTTGGCTCCGACAAGTTCAACGAGCTTCGAGTGGCCTTCCAGACGATCAAGGACCGTCGCGGTGGCCGCGGCGGGCTGCGTTTCCCCTGGATCGAGATCGAGAATGTGATCGATTCCGTGTCGGGGGTCGACCACGGCGAGTTCGAGGCCGGCACCGAGCCGTTCTCGACCCGCAACGCGCTGGACCAGGACATCCTGGAGCTCCACAACGACTTCACCTGGTTGAAGGGCGAGCACACGATCACCATCGGTACTCACAACGAGCTCTTCACTTTCGACAACCTGTTTGTCCAGAATGCCTTTGGAGCCTACGAGTTCAACAATCTCGACGATTTCGAGGCCGGGAACGCCCGCCGCTTCCGTTTCACCGAGATCGCTCCCGGGCAGGCCGACTCGCAGAAGTTCGACGTCAACCAGCTCGGCTTCTACGTCGGCGACGAGTTCAGCGCCAAGGACAACCTGACGCTCAACTACGGCGTGCGGGTGGACATCCCGTTCTTCCCCGACACCCCGAGCCGCAACCCGCTGACCGAGCAGCTCTACGGCTTCCGCACCGACGAGATTCCGGACGGCGAGCAGCTCTGGCAGCCGCGGATCGGCTTCAACTGGGACATCGAGGGCAACGGCAAGTCGCAGCTCCGCGGCGGCGCCGGCATCTTCGCCGGTCGTACTCCGTACGTCTGGATCTCCAATCAGTACGCCCGCTCGGGCATCGAGCAGATCTTCCTGACCTGCACCGGCGCCATCCCGTTCAACCCCGATCCCGACAACCAGGACACCTCCTGCGCCTCGGGCGGAGCGATCGGCGAGTTCAACCTGATCGACCCGGGCTTCAACTTCCCCACCCTGACCCGCTACAACCTGGCCTACGACCGGCAGCTCCCCTGGTGGGACCTGGTCTTCTCGGCCGAAGCCATCTTCGCCGACTCGATCGACGAGATCGACTACGCCAACGTCAACCTCACCCCGGTGGGTACGACCTTTGACGGCCGCCCGCTTTACGGCGAGGTGGACAGCGGCGTGGACGGTGCCTTCCTGATCCGGAACACCAGCCAGGGTGAGTCGACCAATTTCGCCATCAAGCTGGAGCGTCCCTACCGCGACGGATTCTGGGGCTACGTCTCCTACGCGAGCAATGACTCCAAGGCGGTCAACGACGGAGCCTCGAGCCGCGCGGTGTCGAACTACAACTTCAACGAGGCCTTCGACCCCAATAACGCCGAGGTCTCGCGTTCGTTCTTCGCGGTCGAGGATCGCTGGAACGCTTCGGTCTCCTATGAGTTCCGTCGCGATTCCAACTCCCCGACCACGGCGTCCTTGTTCTACAACCTGCAGTCGGGTGTTCCGTTCTCGTGGCTGATGGGCTCGGACTTCGCCTCCTTTGGCTTTGGCGCGAGCTACAACGGCGACGGTAGCGACGGCAATGACCTGGCCTGGGTCCCGGCGAGCGAAGGCGACGTCGTGATCACCAACGGCACTTGGTCCCAGTTGGATGCGTTTATCAGCGCCCATCCGGTGTTGAACGCCGCACGCGGCGGACTCGTCGAGCGTTTCGCCGACGAATCCCCTTGGAACCACACCCTGGATCTGCACGTCGCCCAGGACATCCCGGTCGGGGGCACCAAGTTGCAACTGACGTTCGACATCCTCAACCTTCTGAACCTCCTCGACGACGAATCGGGAACTTACCGGTTTGCCCAATTCAACTCGATCGAGGCTTGGGAGCTCGAGGGCTTTACCGACGAAGGCACACCGATCATCTCGCTCCGAAACGAGACGCTGGGCCGGACGCCGTTGTTCAGAACGCACAATCTGCGGTCCCGCTGGCGCGGCAAGATCGGATTGCGCTGGACGTTCTAGCGTTCTAAACGCACACAAAACAAAAAGGGCCGCGCGGATGCGCGGCCCTTTTTTTGCGCAATGGCGGAGAGGCGGCGATTTAACGGCCGGCAGAGTCGCCGGCCGCTTCAGCTCCACCGCCTGCGCCGTGGTGGAGCACCAGCCAGAGACTGTCTCGGTGCCGCGCCACATCGTGGACGGCCACGGCCTTCTCCGCCAGCTCCGGCGTCAGCGCCTTGCCGATCTCTTCATGGAGACGGTCCACCGCCGCCAGGCTGGTCAGGCTGTAGTAGGAAGTATGGGTCCAGCCGTCGCCGGTGTGAAGGCTTGGAGTGTGCATGCCAAAGCCGGCGAGATGACCTTCCTCGGCGAGCTTGGTACTGATCGCCGGAATGATCGAATCGTAGATTTCGGTCAGCGCATCCTCTTTCCCCGGGTGGGCGTAGAACTCACCTACATAGATGTAGCGCACCTGGGCGTCCTCGGACCCAAACCACGACCTCGCGTTGCTGACGACATCAGAGTGCGATCCGGCGGCGAAGATCGACGCGGCCTTTTCTTCCATCGCTGCGGCCTCGTCCGGGTCCATGCTTCTCATTTTCGCCATCACGGCGCCCACCCACGGATCGATGTGCTCCCAACTCGGCAACACCGTCCACTGGACAAAATTGTTGGTCTCGCCCGGCAAGTGAGTCGCCCGGGTGGCGATACCCCAATCGAGGACCGCGCCGTCGGCCATCAACCCATCGTTGAGCTCCTTATCGGCCATGGTCAGCGCGACCGCTTCGTCCATCATGCCCGAGTTCACCTTGCTGAACGCCAGCCAGATGATGGCGTCCTGCTGGGCCATCGCCGCCGAGCCGATGGCAAACGCAGCCAGCACCGACACGAGAATCGTCGTACGAAACCTCATCGAATACCTCCTTCCAAGGTTCATGGCCACCGAGCTGGTGGTCTTGATCTGATTACACGTATTCTAACGCACCTCAACCACCACACCGCCAGCGCCGTATCTGGACCCGAACCAAGCCGGCTACCCAAAGGAGCGCAATCTTGGAGAACAAGGCCACCGCCATCGCTTTCTTCCTCTTCTCTGCCGTTCTGATCTCCTCCGCCGCCAGCAGCAGTGACACGGTTTGGCGAAACGGCAAACGGTTCGACACAGGCACGACGATGACCCAGCGGGCAACCGGAGCTCCCGAACAACTCGATCGGGTGGCCGGCTTCGTCGGTCGGTGGAAAGTGGAGATCACCTCTCACTCAGAAGGTGAACCCACCATCTCGACCGGGCTGGCCGAGATCGCCTACGTCAACCGCGGACACGCCCTGATGGAGACGTTCCACAGCGCCGATCTCGGCGGGCACGAGTTCTCGTCCGTTTTCTTTCTGGGCTACAACCCCGGCTCCACACGGTGGTTTCTGGGCGGCGCCGACGATTGGACGGAGAGAGCGTGGGTCGCGGACGGCGAATTCGAGAGCGAAGGCCTGATCTTCACCGACACCCGCAGGCGCAACGGTGGGATCGGGCGGACCGAGATCCGCCACGCCTTCTCTCAGCCGGACAAGGGGGCGTTGGTTCTCACCATCGCCGAGTCATCCAATCGGGGCAAGACCTGGAAACCCGTCGAAACGCGCCAGTATTACCGTTTGGAAGCCAAAGACGCTTCTTTCCCTGCATCGACCGGCTACGGCTCACCCCGCCCCGATCGTCCCAAAGAGGCAGCAGCCTTCGATTTTCTGATCGGCGAGTGGAACTCACGCCATCAAATGACCTTCCCAAACGGCCAGCAGGCACAGTGGCCGTCAAATGACACCGGCGTCTACGCGCTCAACGGTGCGGCGATCCTCGAATACTCCTGGTTCGACGTCGACCCCAATCTTCCCGACGCGGCCACCACGATCCTGCGTCTCTACAATCGTGCCATGCGACGTTGGGAATCCTTGTACTTGTCCAACCGCGGCCACGCGATTCTCTACTTTGGCGGACGGCAGGAGGGAAATGAGATCGTGCTGGGGAATTTCGAGACTCATTCCGGCCGCCCGCCGATCTTTCGGTATGTCTTCCACGACATCGGAGAGAACTCCTACTCGTGGTACTCGGAGCGGAGTGACGATCGAGGCGCGTCCTGGTCCAAGAACTGGATCATCGATTGTGAGCGCAAGTCGCGGGCGGCAAACAAAGAAGCCCCTTAGCTCGGGCGCCGGGCAACCCGGCGGACGCGACTACTTTATCGCCGCCACAAAGGCCACCCAGGCCTCCTGGTTCTCCACTTCCTCGACCAGCGAATACTCGCCCGTGCCCTCACCGTCCTCGTCCTCACCCTCCCAATAGACCTCGACCTTCTCGAAGCCGACCTCGAACAACAGATCGCGCACCTCGGGCAGAGTCCACAGCCGCCAGTCGTAGGTAAAGGCGCGCTTGATCCGCGAGCCGTCCTTGAACTTAAAGTGGATGTGCGCCAGAAAGTCGCCGGTGATCGGGTTGGTTCGCGCCTGGTGCCAGCGGTAGACAAAACCGTCGATCTTGCGGTCGTCCTTTGTCTCCATCATCGAATCGCTGCCGCCGTAGAGATCGAGAAAAAAAATCCCGTCCTTCGCCAGCCCGCGGTGGACACTCTCGAAATAGCCAGCGAGCTCCTGGCGGTCCTTCATCGCGCAATAGCTGAAATTGAAGGCGCACGTGACATCCGCCGGTGGCTCCAGAGGCTCGCGGACGTCTCCTTCGATTAGACGGATTTTCGCCGCGGCCTTCTTGGAGAGCTTTGAGACATTGTGCGCCCGAGCCCACTCCAAAGTGGCTGGATCCAGGTCCACGGCGATCGCGTGCCGCCCGTGGTGACCGCGCACCCACTCGCACGACAGCCAAGCCGTGCCACAGAAATCCTCGCGCAGGACCCTCGGCGAGCGCTTCCGGTGCTTGCGGAAAGTCGTCTGAACGAAGTCGAGATCGACCTCCGGCTCCTGGACCGACTTCTGGTACAGCACGTGCCGGTCGGCGCGGCTGGCCAGCGTCGGTTTCTTCTTCCTTTTCTTGCGCTTCTTCCTTCGAGCCGCAGCCATCGCCGAGCCTCCTTCGGCTCCCACACCCGACACCCAAACGATACAGGCACCCGCCGGCAATCGCGCGCCGGCCAGGTGCCCGTAGAGCCTACCTTGGCTTCCAGCCCGGCGCCTACGCCTCCATCTCCTCCATGTACGGCATCGCCGGCGTGTAGCCGCGCAAGCGCGAATGGACCGTCAAGGCGCCCCGGTGATGCGCCGTGTGGTCCTGAATCGCACCGTAGATCACAAAACGCGGCAGGCCGCCCATGATCGGACCCTCGGGCAACGGCGCCGCCAGCTCCTCCGCACTCTTGGCGCCGGTGATCTCCGAGGCTGAAGCAAACGCCTTATCGAGCCACTCGCGGGCCGCCGACAGCGAACTGACCGCCATAATCTCCTTGGCCATAGACTCGAAATCCATATCGAAGCCCTCCGGCCGGAAAGCGCCCTCCATAAACCAGTCCACCGTTTGGGCCACGTGCGCCACGTGTTGGGCCGTCGACATCGAGCCCTCAGTGGGCGCGAAAGTCGAATCGTCCTCCACCAGGCACTTGGCCGAGCGGTCAAAGTATTCCTTGGCGGCTTGAAGCTGTCCTACACAGGTCTGGGGATCCATGGGTTCCTCCTTGGGTCAACGTGACTAAATCGGCGCAAGACTAGCATCTGTCACTTGCTACGAGGCGCGGTGAGATAAGCTCCTGAAGAGCCAACAACGGCAAACAATCAGGCGTTTCGGTTCCGGGAACCGCCGAGGGGGACCAGCACCCCGTCGTCCACCGCAAGGGCTGTGCAGAAAGGGCCAACAGCAGTCACGGCGTTCATCGTCTCTGCGGTGGCGATAGGGCTCATCACCGCAGGCAGCCAGGCCGCCGAGAGGAGAGCTCTACGCCTCTCCGTCCAACAGAGCGGAGCAATCGCCGGCGGTCAATCGAAGACCTTCTTGATCGACGTCGAGTCCGGCGACTACGTCGTCGAGCTCGATCAAAAGGGTGTCGATCTCATACTGACAGTGTCCTCACCCGGCTACTTCGGTCAAACGTCGGTCGACAGTCCATTAGAAGACTATGGTGCTGAGTTTTTGATGACGAACGCGCTCAGCGCCGGCACACTCGACGTAACGGTCACTCCGCGTTTGAGGCACGCTGCTTCCGGCAGCTATTCGCTGGTTGTGAGGCCGCTGGAGCTGCACAGCCGCGAGTTCCTGGCCGCAATGGACCTGAGAACGCGGGCCGCAGCCAACTACAAACAAGGTATCGCAGCCAACCTTGCAACCGCAGCTGAAGAGTACCGGCTGGCAGCTGCCCGTTGGAAGGCAATCGACGAAAAGGCAGAAGCTGCACGCGATTTGTACTGCGCCGCAGTCTTGGCTCGTCTGACGGGAAAACCGGATACAACGCTCGCTCTGAAAGACGAAGTGCTGAACTTGCTTCGGGCCTCGAATATGTCCAGGCGCGAGCACGATTTCCTCAACCACATAGCCTTAATCCACCAGACCCGGGGGGAATTCGAGCTGGCCGCCTCACTCTTTCAACGAGTCCTCTCATATCGCAGGCAAAAAAACGACACCCGCGGCCGCGCTGAGGCACGAAGCAATATCTGTCTTAGCGATTTCCTAAAGGGAGAAATCGACTCTGGGATCGCCTGCTACGAGAAGCTTGTCAGTGAAAGCTGGTTTGACCACAACGACAAAGTGGCCGCCGCAGCCTATACCAACGTCGGCCGAGCTCGAGCGCTCACTGGGGACCCGATTCAAGCACGACAACACTACGAACGTGCGATCTCAATACGGCGGACAATCGGCGACGATCGTGGCCAAGCGCAAGCCTTAAACAACCTCGCGCTTCTATACAGCGAAGTGGGCGAGCCCATGCGCGCGCTCGAAACACACGCGGCGGCTCTGGAAATTTTCAGACGGCTGGGTGCCAAGCGATGGGAAGGCGTGAGTTTACACAACATCAGCGTCGCCTACGACCAGCTCGGAGAACCGGAGCTTGCGCTGGAGTTTCTCCAACAAGCCGCACCTCTTCTCCGCCAAGCGGGCGACGCGCGCGCGCTGGCTGCGGCACTCGACCGACAGGGAACAATCCTCGCATCGCTGGAAGACATACCCGGTGCCACGAACGCCCACGTGGAGGCCCTTGGCGTCGCACAAAAAGCGGGTGAAAAGCGCCGCGAATCGATCGTTCTTCGCAGTCTGGCGTCCTTGGCGGCATCGGGACGCGATTTCCAAAAGGCTCGCTCCTATCTGGCAGAGTCGCTCCGGCTTGCTCGAGAAGTAGGTGACCTAGCAAGTGAAGCTGCGGCCCTGGGAATCGCAGCAGAAATATCCCAAGAGTTGGGAAGTTCTTTACAAGCTCGAAAGTCGTTAAGGGACGCCCTTGCACTGCGTGAGCGAATCGGCGACCGACACGGACAAGTCGAGTCCTTGACTCGGCTCGCTCAGTTGAGTCTTGAACTCGGCGAATATGAATCTGCTCGGGACGGCGCACTCGCCGCCGTCGACTTGCTCGAATCTGCCAGAAGCCAAATCCACTCTCCAGAACTGAGATCCACTTACGGAGCCTCCAAGCGCTCCACGTACGAAACCGGCATTGAGGCAACGATGGGCCCGCCCGGTGCCCGTGTCGACTCCCAAAACGCCGGCCTCGCGCTCAATATCGTCGAAACCGGTAAAGCACGGAGCTTGCTCGACGCTTTGTCCTGGGTCATCCCTCCCGCTCCACCGGCGGAAGACGCCCATTTGATGGAACGTCACCAAGACCTGCGATGGCGGCTCAACCTAGCCATGCGTCAGCGACTGGACCAGCGTACGATGCAAAGCTCGACAACCCAGCCGGTCGTCAGCGGCGAGCTGGCCGAGCTCATTCGGAAGTTCGACAGGGTCGAAAGCGAGATTGTCCGGCGGCGACCGCTTAGAAAGTCCTCGCCCTTGAACGCTAACGGGATTCAAAATCTCCTGGACTCAAAAACCGCGCTCATCAACTACTGGATCGGAGAAGCCAGGAGCTGGGCGTGGTACGTCACGGCTGAGACTATCGGATGGCTTGAGCTACCTCCGCGCACAATCATCGAAGATCTTGCGGTTCGCGCTCATTCCTGCCTTCGAGACGCGTCCGAAAATAGGGAAGTTTGCCCAGAAGCCAAGAAGCTGTCGGAGTTTCTGCTCGGCCCGATGGCAAGCCAGCTCAGGGCCGAACGACTGCTTATCGTGCCCGACGGCGTCTTGGCCTACTTACCGTTCGGCGCCCTTCCGATGCCCGGGCACAACGGCCGCGGCGGGCTGCTCTTGGATCGTTTTGAGATCGCTTACGTGCCCTCGGCCTCGATCTTGCCGGCATTGCGCACTCGCCGTGCGCGCAGGTCGGCGAGCGCGAAGTCGGTAGCCGTTTTCGCCGATCCGATTTTTTCGGGCGCAGGCCCCGGAACACGTGGAGCCGCCGTTTGGAGGGCCCCGCCCACCGACGCATCGAACGGCGATCACGTCCAGCGCTCGTTCCATGAATCGCTGCCACGGCTTCGGTGGACCAGAACGGAGGCTGAGGCCGCGTTGCGCCTCGACCCGCTTCGCTCGGTTTCCTTTCTCGGCGCCGACGCGACAAGGCGAAACGTTCTGACACAAGACCTGAGCGAATTTCGGATCGTCCACTTCGCCACACACGGGATCATCGACACTCACCGACCTCGCCTATCCGGCCTTTTCTTCTCATCTGTCGACGAGGAAGAGGAACAAACACCGTTTCTCAGTCTCGCCGACATTCTCGGTCTCGAATTGAACGCCGATTTAGTGGTGCTCAGCGCTTGCGAAACTGCGTTGGGGCGGCACATACGGGGCGAGGGCCTGGTGGGTTTGACCCACGCCTTTCTCCGCGCCGGCTCTTCGCGTGTGCTCGCCACCCTATGGCAAGTGGACGATGAGGCCACATCGGCTCTGATTGCGCATTTCTATCGAGAGCGTCGAGAGAAGCCCAACCGGGGCATGGCGGCGGCCTTACGCTCGGCGCAACAGGCCGTCCGATCGGAGTCTCGCTGGCAGCATCCCCGATTCTGGGCCGGATTTGTCCTCGTGGGCGACTGGTGATCGACAGCGGTAACGAAGGCGACTCCAAAAAACGAAAAGTTGGATCGTTGTCCGTCAAATAGAGACGAAGTCTGGGAACGGACCGGACAAGACCGGGCCACTACAGCTCCGCGCTGGAGCGAAAGGGGGGAGGATGAGTAACGGAAGTGTCTGGGACAACGTGGATTGTACCGTCGGCTTCGCAGCCGGCCTCGGTGGAAGCCTCTCACCAGGTGACGTGGTGGAAATCCGAAGGAGGCCCGCCGATGGGAAGTTCAATGTGAAGTTTGGTAGCTCGCCCAACGTCAGGGTGTACGACCTTGACTTGACGTCCAATGACCTCCTTTTCAGAGACATCCAATCCGTAAACGCACTACTCGTCTCCAGGATTTCCATGCCCCTTCCTCAAGTCATCGTGGGCTGGCAGGATCGGCACGGCAACGTCGCACCCGATTCCGCCGGCGTTTGGGGTGGGGTCGGATAGCATCTTGCAAACGACGTCCTTTCTCTACCGCGTTCTGCAGCCGAGTTTGACGGAGGACGAGGAACGACGTTTTGCCGAGCAGTTTCAACTGCAACTCAAGGCCGACGGTCTGCCTTATGTGTCACCGAATTTTCTCTCGGTCCCTCCTCAGGCCGGCGTAGCGACTAGCGATTCCTCACAAGACGCTACTGAACCCATTTCCACCGGAAACGCCGTCCGCCTCGTCGAGGCGGCACTCGACCGCGCCGGCCTTCGCCCGGACTCGTGGGCAGGCGTCGACTTCGAGCTCGACACGGATCACACGACGTTGGAGCTCGCTTACCTAGGCGGGGAGCAAACTCAACCGGAGCAGCTTCTCCTGGATACCCACGTCAACTCCCAGCTCACCGTCGATGGCGCGCGCCTCGTCGGGCCCGGCGCCAAGCTCAAAGTGATCTTTGGCCTAGATGGCCGAGCGCTCTACGTCGCCTACGCGCTCCCGCGCCTCAAGCAGGATCGGGAAATAGTCATCCGGCGAAAAGCCGAAGTTCGCAGGCACTTCCGCCGTCTCTATCGGTTATCCGGACTAGACCCGAAAATCAAGATCAAACTGGTCTACTTCGCCCCGCCCCTCAGCGGACAACGGCAAAAGTACCTCTATCCCTATTACCTGTGCGAGGCTGCGACGACAATCCAAGAGGAGCAGGCGGAACTGACTCGCGTCTTGATCCCCGCTATTGCCAACTCGCCTCGAGCTGAGATCCAGCTTCATAGAGACGAAAACGGACTACTGGCCTCGGTCGCAACGGCGGGCGGGGTCGGGCCTTACAGCTACACCTGGCACGACGGCTCGAGACCATTCGCTACAAGCGGATCTCAAGCCGTGCACAGACCTCTACGTGACGCTTCCCGTCGGACTCTGACGGTGGCGGTGGAAGACGCGCGGGGCATCGTAACGACGGCCTCCTCTCCACTACCTGCACCCCCCTTTGGAGTGGACAAATACCAGAGTGAAGCTCTCCTCACTGCCGGCGCCGAGTGGGTTGGAGGACACCAGGATTGCCACGGAGAGCTCCGTTTCATGGGTGCTAACGCAAACGACTTTACGTCGACCCTAAAGAAAGCCGGCTGGTCCATCCTGCACAACCTGGGTCAGAAAAATGTCCGTGAGCGGCATTTCCTGGAGCCACCGGTGGGTTTGGATCCGAGCTATGTCGATGCCGTCGACTTTGCGTTCTTTGGAGGGCACGGGCACCCCGGGGGATTCACGCTCTGCACGAACGATCAAGACCGATGGGTCGACTTCGAGGACAAACCGCGCTGGGGCAACCACCGGTTGGCGTGGCTCGTGCTCATGGCTTGCAACGTTCTCAAATCGACGCCGTGGGCTCGCTCTACCTGGTGGGAGGCCTGGGGTCCGGCCTTTGCCGGGCTTCATCTGCTCCTGGGCTTCGAGAATTTGGTTTACGATCATCCTGGACTGGGCGCCGGTCTTGCCAAGAAAGCGGTGTCGGGCAAAACAATACTGAAGTCATGGGTAGAAGCCTGCATGGATATCCAACCGTCGGACACGCGCTGGGCGGCAATGGGATGGATCGGCAAGGACGGCCTGGCTCACTGGGACGACAAAGTCTCCGCTCTGCTCAAGACCCCGATCGGTAAAAAAGGGACAAAAGAAATAGGTTACTGGCTGCTCCACGGCACCAGCTAGGCAAGCTTCGTTCCCGAAGCTCACCTCTGCTACTCTGCTGCCTTTCTACGCGTCCGCCAAAGGTAGGAGGGCTACTTTGATGAAATTTCGTGGACCGCTAGTCATCCTGACGATCCTTACACTCGGAGCCGGCCATGCGCCAAACGCGCAGGCAAAAAAAGGGGACAAGGCCCGGACCTCAGAGGCCCCTCCCCCCCACCTCGCCTCCTCCACTTTCGAAGGCCTTGAGTGGCGCGGGATCGGGCCGGCGCTGATGGCGGGGCGGATCGCCGATATTGCGGTTCACCCGGACGATCAGAGCACCTGGTATGTGGGGGTTGGCAGCGGCGGGGTCTGGAAGACGACCAATGCCGGCACGACCTGGGAGCCGATCTTTGACGGCGAGGGCTCGTATTCGATCGGTGTGGTGGCGATCGACCCCAATAATCCGCAGGTGATCTGGGTGGGGACGGGGGAGAACGTCGGCGGCCGGCACGTGGGCTACGGCGACGGTGTGTACCGGAGTCTGGACGGTGGAGCGAGCTGGGAGAACATGGGGCTCGGGAAGTCGGAGCACATCGGCAAGATCTTGATCGATCCGCGGGACTCGGATGTGGTCCATGTCGCCGCGCAGGGACCGTTGTGGTCGCCGGGTGGCGAGCGCGGGGTGTACACGACGCGCGACGGCGGCCAAACCTGGGAGAAGGTCTTGGGCGGCGGCGAGTACACGGGCGCCAACGAGCTGGCGATGGACCCGCGCGACCCCAATATCCTTTTTGCCGCCATGCACCAGCGTTTCCGCAACGTCGCGGCGTTGATTGACGGCGGCCCCGAGACGGCGATTCACAAGTCGACCGATGGCGGCCGGACCTGGCGCAAGCTCGAGAACGGTCTACCGGAGGAGGAGATGGGGCGAACGGGGCTCGCGATCTCGCCTCAGAACCCCGACGTGGTGTACGCGGCGATCGAGCTCGCCCACCGCAAGGGCGGTTTCTACCGCTCGGCGGACGGCGGTGAATCCTGGACCAAGATGAGCGACCAGATCTCGGGTGGCACGGGGCCCCATTATTACCAGGAGATCTATGCCAGCCCGCACAAGTTCGACCGCGTCTACTTCATGGACGTACGGATGAGTGTCACCGAGGACGGCGGCAAGACGTTTACACAGGTACCGACCGAGAACAAGCACGTCGACAATCACGCCCTGGTCTTTGACCCGACTGACCCGAACTATCTGTTGTCGGGCAACGACGGCGGGCTGTACGAAAGCTGGGACCTGGGGGAGAACTGGAAGTTCATCGCCAACCTCCCGATCACGCAGTTCTACAAGGTCGCCATCGACTACGACGAGCCCTTTTACAACGTGGTCGGCGGCACTCAGGACAACAACAGCCAGCACGGGCCGTCGCGCACCGACAACACTCACGGCATCCGCAATAGCGACTGGATGATCACGCTCTTTGGCGATGGCCACCAGTCGGCGGTCGACCCGACCAACCCGGACATCATCTACTCGGAGTGGCAGCAGGGGAACCTAGTCCGGCACGACCGCAAGACGGGCGAGATCGTCTATATCCAGCCCCAGCCGGAGGCCGATGAGGAATGGGATCGGTACAACTGGGATGCGCCGATCCTGATCAGCGCCCACGACCCGAAGCGGCTCTACTACGCCAGCCAGCGGGTGTGGCGGAGCGACGACCGGGGCGACCGCTGGACGGCGATCTCGGAGGACCTCTCGCGCGGCCTGGACCGGTTCCACCAGCCCATGATGGGGCGGGTGCAGAGCTACGACGCGGTCTGGGATCTCTACGCCATGTCCAAGTACGGCACGGTGACTTCGCTCGCCGAGTCGCCACTCGATGAAGATCTGCTCTACGCCGGGACCGACGATGGTCTGATCCAGGTGAGCGAGAACGGGGGCGCCGACTGGCGGCGGATCGACCGGCTCCCGGGGGTGCCCGAGTTCTTTTTTGTCAACGATCTGAAGGCCGATCTGCACGACCCGAACACCGTCTACGCCGCGGTCGACAACCACAAGGCCGGCGATTTCTCGCCCTACCTCGTGAAGAGCACGGACCGGGGCCGCACCTGGTCGTCGATCGCCGGCGATCTCCCCGACCGGCACATCGTCTGGCGTCTGGTCCAGGACCATGTCGACCCGGACCTCTTCTTCGCCGGCACCGAGTTCGGGGTGTTCTTCACCATCGATGGCGGCGCAAAATGGATCCAGCTCGAGGGCGGAGCACCCACGATCCCGTTCCGCGATCTGGCGATCCAGAAACGGGAGAACGATCTAGTGGGCGCGACCTTTGGCCGCTCGTTCTGGATTCTCGACGACTACACGCCGCTGCGCGGACTGTCCAAAGAAACTCTCGAACAGGAGGCGGAGCTTTTCCCCGTGCGTAAGGCCCGGTGGTACATCCCGAGGAGGACCTTGGGCCGGGAGGGCAAGGCGAGCCAGGGCGCGGCCTTTTTTGTGGCGCCCAATCCGCCGTTTGGCGCGGTCTTCACTTACTACCTGAAGGACGAGCTCCAAACCCGCAAAAAGGCGCGACAAGAGGCCGAAAAGAAGGCGGCGGATGAGGGTTCCGGCACGCCGTCGCCGGGGTGGGAGGCGCTGCGAGCCGAAGAGCTCGAAGAGGACCCGGCGACCTTGCTCACCGTGCGGGACTCGGACGGTCGGATCGTCCGCCAACTCGAAGGCCCCGTCGAGTCCGGCTTTCATCGCGTCTCCTGGGATCTCCGTTTCCCCTCGCCGGATGCCTGGGAGGAAGAACCGGAGGAGGACTTCTTCACCGCCGGCGGAATCCTGGCGCCGCCGGGGACTTACTCGGTCGGTCTTGCCAAGCGAGTCGACGGCCAAGTGACCGACCTGGGCAAGTCCCAGAGCTTCGAAGTCGTGCCGTTGCGCACCAACTCGCTCTCCGAAACTCCCCCGGCGGAGGTCGCGGCGTTTCTGCAGCGCTACGACGCACTCAAGAAAAAGGTCGAGGCCGCGGCCGCCTCCATTGCCGAGGTCCAGGAAGGCCTAGTGGCGGTACGGGAGACTCTCGTCCGCTCGACCGCGGGCAGCGAGCTGGGCGACGAAACGCGCCGGATCGGAAAAGCACTGGCGGATCTCGATCTGCGACTCAACGGCAGCGAAGCTCGTCGCATCGCCAACGATCCCGGCCCAGTGTCGATCCAGCGCCGGCTGCAGGTCGTTTTCTTCGGAACCAACTGGTCGACCTACGGACCGACCCCGACCCATCGTCGGAGCCTGGAGATCGCGGCCGAAGATTTCGCGCAGTTGGACGAGGAGCTTCGACAGATCCGTGACGTAGAGATCCCGGCACTGCGGGAGGAGCTGGACGCCGCCGGGGTCCCGTGGACGCCTGGGCGGGGCGGGTCACAGTAGATCTCCCCTAACTCCCTCGATCCCTCTTCCCCCACATGGGGGAAGAGGGACGCCCCCACCCCCCCGCGACTAGGAACCAAGGCTTCCACCCTCCGGTGGAGGAGGAACCCCACTACCCTACCCAGGTAGCTCAAGATCTCTGGAAGGGAAAACTTCGCCCTAGGCCTATTCGGCCCTTGGCCTCCGCGCGAGAAAACGCCCGCAGCCGGGCTCGACGCGCAGCTCCCCGTCCCGGAAGCGAATCTCGCCTCCCGCCACGACGGCCGTGGCCCGGCCCTGGACACGGAACCCCTCGTAGATGCTGCGGTCGCACCGGTGGTGGTCGGTCGCCGCGGAGATCGTAGCGGTCGCCTCCGCGTCCCAGACCACCAGATCGGCATCGGCGCCTACGGTCACAGAGCCTTTCCGTGGGTAGAGCCCAAAGCGTTTGGCCGGCCGGGTGGACACCAGGTCCACAAAACGCTCGAGATCGAACCGGCCCGCGACCACCCCATGGGTGTGGAGAAGCGAAAGCCGATGCTCCACGCCGGCGGCGCCGCCCGGGATCAAGCGAAAATCCTCCCGCCCCAGCTCCTTCTGCGCCATATTGAAGGGGCAGTGGTCGGTCGCGACCACTTCGAGCGTGCCGTCGTCGATCGCCCCCCAGAGCACTTTCTGGTGCTCGCGGGGCCGGATCGGTGGCGCGATGACATAGGCCGCCCCCTCGAACCCCTCACGCTCGTAAACGCTTTGGTCCAGCAGCAGATACTGTGGACAGGTCTCACCGTGGACGTCCCACCCCTCCCGCTGGGCGGCGGCGATGGCCTCGACCGACTGCCGGCACGTGACGTGGACCACGTAGAGCGAAGCGCCGGTCAGCCCAGCGAGAATCGAGACCCGGTGCGTGGCCTCGCCTTCGACCTCGGGCGGACGGGAGAGAGCGTGATAGATCGGCTCGATCTTGCCTTCGGTGGCAAAGCGGGTACGCAAGTGCTCCACCATCTCCCCGTGCTCGGCGTGGACGATGACGAGAGCCCCGAGCCGACCGGCGGTGGACAGAACACCGACGACCTCCGCGTCGTCGATCCCCACGGTGTCCTTGTAGGCGAGATAGATCTTGAAGGAGGGTAGCCCCTCGCTGACACAGCGCTCCAGCGCCTGCTCCGTGCCTTTGCCCCACCAGGTCACCGCCATGTGCAGCCCGTAGTCGGTGACCGCGGACGCCGCCTCCCGGCGACGCTCCTCGAACGCTTCCAGAAAATCCTGACCGGGCCCGGGGTGGACGAAGTCGATGACTGTCGTCGTGCCACCTGCGAGGGCGGCCGCCGTGCCGCTCTCGAAGTCGTCCGAGGAGACCGTCCCGGCCACCGGCAGGGACATATGGACATGCGGATCCACTCCACCCGGGAGTACATACTGGCCTGAGGCGTCGAGGACCTCCTCCCCCGCCAGGGCCTCCAGGTTCTCGCCGATCTCCGCCACCCGTCCCTCGCGGCAGCGGATGTCCAACCGCGAACGGCCTTCGGGCATGACGACCAGCCCGTTGCGGAGCAAGACCCCCATGACCCAAACTGTACGGAAAAAAGGCCACGCGCACAAAAAGACTTGCTACGCTACGTGGGGAGGGGTCAGCGTGAGCGTAGCGTCTATCCGACTCGGTCCCGACCGCAACGGGATGTCGCTGGTGACCAGGGAGGGTCGAGTCACCTATTTCGGCCCGGACCCCGGCAACGAGCCCGAGCACACGCAGTCGATCGCCTGCCCGGCGAGCACACTCTCCCCCGGCCGGGTCAACGCCCACACCCACGTCTACAGCGGCCTGGCACCGCTCGGGATGCCACCGCCGGTCGAGGAGCCCGAAAATTTCCCGCAGATCCTCGAGCGTGTCTGGTGGCGGTTGGATCGCGCGCTCGACGGGGATTCGCTGCGGGCTTCGGCGCGCTACTACGTCGCCGAGTCTCTGCTGGCCGGAACCACGACCTTGATCGATCACCACGAGTCGCCCAACTTCATCGAGGGCTCTCTGGACGTGCTCGCAGACGTGTGCGAGGAGCTGGGCATACGAGCCCTGCTCTGTTTTGGCGCCACCGAGCGCAACGGCGGTCGCCAGGAGGCCCGGCGCGGCTTGGAGGAATGCCGGCGGTTTCTGGAGACCAACGACCGGCCGCTGGTGCGCGGAGCGGTCTCTCTCCACGCGTCGTTTACGGTCTCGGACGAGACCATCCGGGAAGCGGCACACCTGTGCCGGGATCTCGACACCATCCTGCACGTTCACGTGGCCGAGGATCCCGTCGACGTCGAAGACGCCCAGGCGCGTGGCTATCCCGGACCGCTCGAGCGGTTGCTCTCGTTGGACGCGCTGCCCCCGGGGTCGATCCTCGCGCACGGCGTCCACTGCAGCCGAGCGCAGGTGCGGATGGCCGCCGACAGCGGGCTGTGGTTTGTCCAAAATCCCCGTTCCAACCGCGGTAACCGGGTCGGCTACCCGGCCGAGCTCGGCGCCAGCTTACGGATCGCGATCGGCACCGATGGATATCCGGCGGTGATGGACGATGAAGCGCGCGCGCTGTTCGAAGAGGCGCAAGCACATGGCGAGGCACGGGAGGCTGTCGGGCCTCGAGTCGAAGGCGGATACCGGATGGCCGCCGAGCTCTTTGGTATGGAGTTCACCCCGCTGGGCCGTGACGCGGCCGCCGACGTGGTCGCTCTCCAGGACGACCGCGTGCGCGAAGTCGTGGTGGGCGGGCGCCGGGTCGTCGGAGACGGCGAGCTCTTGACCGCCGACCTGGAGGAGATCCACGCCGAAGCAAAACGGCAAGCGGCCCGCCTTTGGGAGCGCATGGGAGAATTGCCGTGAGTCTCGGACTCGAGACCGAGGTGGTCGATCGCGCCACGTATGACGCGGCGGTCGACCACTTCCGCAAGGCGACGATCCGGCTGCCGACCCTTGCCGAGCTCGCCGACCCGGACGGCATCCCGGACTCGATCGTCGGTACCGTTGCCGGCTTGGACCCCGACGAGCCCCACGCCGCAAATCTCTTTCGGATCCACTGGTACAACCCTTCGGGTCCGTCGAGCGATCGGCTGACGGTGCCGGACCACATCGAGCTGCCATCCGTGCTCACCGGGGTCGAGGCCCGTATCGTGGTGCTGCCGGCCGACCGCTTCCCGATGATCCACGCACACAAGGTGTTGGCCACTTACGGGTGCCTGGCGCCGCGATTGATCACCGGCCGATTCGACCCACGCCGGCAAAAAGCGGTGTGGCCCTCGACCGGCAACTACTGCCGTGGCGGCGTGGCGGTCTCCCGCATCATGGGCTGCCGCGGGGTCGCCGTGCTGCCCGCAGGCATGAGCCGCGAGCGATTCGAGTGGCTGGACCGGTGGGTCACCCACCCCGAGGACGTCATCCGCACCCCCGGGACCGAGTCCAACGTCAAGGAGATTTACGATCGCTGCGCCGAGCTCGGGCGCTCGCCGGACAACGTCATCTTCAACCAGTTTGCCGAGTTCGGCAATCACCTAGCTCACTATCAGTGCACCGGGAAAGCCCTCGAGAAGGTCTTCTCGAGCCTTCGCGCCGACCGGCCGGCGCTCGAACTGCGCGGCTTTGTCTCGGCCACCGGCTCGGCCGGGACCCTGGCCGCGGGGGAGTACCTCAAGGAGGTCTATGGCGCTCGCGTCATCGCGGCCGAGGCCCTCGAGTGCCCGACACTGCTCTACAACGGGTTCGGCGAGCACAACATCCAGGGGATCGGCGACAAGCACGTGCCGCTGATCCACAACGTGATGAACACCGATGTCGTGACCGCGGTCTCGGACCGTTCGACCGATTCTCTCTTGGTGGCGTTCAACACCGAGCCCGGGCGCGCGGCTCTGGCGGCGTTGGGGGTATCGGATGCGACCATCGGTCAACTCTCCCGGTTCGGGCTGTCCTCGATCTGCAATGTTCTGGCGGCCGTCAAGACCGCCAAACGGCTCGAGCTGGGTCCCAACGACGTCCTGATGACCGTTGCCACCGATGGCGCCGAGCTCTATGGCAGCGAGCTCGACAAGATCCTGGCCCGCGATTTCCCCGCCGGCTTTTCGCAGCGAAATGCAGCCGAAACCGTCGAGCGCCATCTGATCGGCGCAACGACCGAGCACCTGCTCGAGCTCTCGGACAAGGACCGCGAGAGGATCTTCAACCTAGGCTACTTCACCTGGGTGGAACAACAAGGCGTCGGCCTCGAGGACTTTGTCGCCCGCAGGGACCAGGCGTTCTGGCGCCGTCTGAGGGAGCTGCCGGCGGTCTGGGACGAGGGCATCCGGCGGTTCAATCGCGAGACCGGAGCGGATGGCGCAGGCTAAGGAGGCCGGGCCGGACACGCTCGGTTCCTCCGGGACCGAGGCCGGACACGAGACGAGGGCACCCGCGATCGGCCTGGTTTGTCATGGCTGTGGTTACGCTGTGCCGATAGATGCCTCCCGACCGTTCCGCTGTCCCAACGGGCAGACCGACGACAACGTCGATCACTCGCTGCGACGTATCTTCGATCCGGAGACCTTTGGCGCCTGGGGAGACGCCCGGCAGGTCTTTCTCGATCCCGAGCCCCATCCGTTCCGGCGCTACCGAGCTCTGCTCTACTCCTTCCAGGTCTCTGTCGCGCGGGGTCTCGACCCGGCGGTCTACGACGCCATCGTCGAACGGCTCGACCGAGCCGTCCGCGAAGTCGACGGACGAGGCTTTCACGTCACCCCGTTCGGGCCCGCTCCGCGGCTCGCCGGCGCGCTGGGCCTCGACCCCGGCGCCCTATGGATCAAGGACGAGACCGGCAACGTCTCGGGAACCCACAAGGCCCGTCACCTCATGGGGATCATGATCTGGCTCGAGATCGCCCGTCGCCTCGGTTTGGAGCAGGGGGAGGGGCCCGGACCGCCCCTCGCGATCGCGAGCTGCGGCAACGCGGCGCTGGCGGCTGCGGAAATGGCCCGTGCCGCTGGGAGGGAACTGGACGTGTTTGTTCCACCCAACGCCAACTCACGGGTGGTGACGCAACTGGTGGATCTCGGCGCGCGGCTCAAGACCTGCCCACGACGGGACGACGATCCCCCGGGGGATCCCTGCTTTACACGATTTCTCGAAGCCTGGAAGCACGGCGCCCTACCCTTCACCGTCCAGGGGAAACGCAACGGGCTGACGATCGAAGGCGGCTGCACGCTGGCCTGGGAGATCGTGAGCACTTTTCTGTCGCGCGGAGGCTCGATCGATCATCTGGTGATCCAGGTTGGCGGCGGCGCGCTGGCGACCTCGTGTATCGAGGCGTTGCGCGACGCCAAGGCGCTGGGCCTGCTCGAGGAGCTTCCCCGCATTCACACCGTGCAGACGCGAGCCGCTTTTCCACTACGCCGTGCCTACGAGCGTGTCGCTGCAAAGCTGCTGAGCGACCCACCACCACCAGAGCCGGCCGACGAGTGGTTGGGCGATCCGGTGGCCGACGACCGCCGAGCCCGGCGGATCCGGGAGATGGCATCTGGCGAACGGCTGCGACAGGCCCTGCGTGACGCCGTAACCCACCGCGACCGGTACATGTGGCCCTGGGGTAACGCCCCGCGGAGTATCGCCGCGGGGATCCTCGACGATGAGACCTATGATTGGCCGGCGGTCATCGAAGGAATGATGACCACTGGCGGCATTCCCCTGGTGGTCTCCGAGGAGACCCTCGCCGAAGCCCACCGGCTGGGCCACGAGCACACTCCAATCCGGGCCGAGCCAACCGGCACGGCCGGGCTCGCCGGGCTGCTCGAGCTCCAACGCTCGGGTCTCATGGACGACGGCGAGACCGTCGCCGTGCTCTTCACCGGCGTCGAGCGATAGAGCTCTGCGCCGTCAGCGCGGCCGGATCCGCCGGTCCATGTCCGGGATGACAAAGGCCGGGTCGATCCGGCACGGCCCCCCGGCGATGCCCTCCAACGCCTCACAAGAGCTCTGAAGTCGCGCCGCGTCGGGCTGCTCACCGGTGTTGACCCAGGCCTGGAGTTCGATCCACGCTGCGGTCAGCTCGGCCGGCGTAAAGCCACAGTGAGACGGCTCCGCCTCGACGACGACGGCGGTGGTCAGGTTCTCGGCCGGCACCACCTCGGCGTATTCCCTCTCGTTCTCGACCAGGACCAAGCCATCCTTGTCGGTGTGGAGCGAGACGATCTTGACGTCGCCGACCTCTCCCGTCGGGGTGTAGTTGGCGGCCATCCGCTTGGCGGCCCGCTTCTTGGGCTTGACCCGCTGGATCTTGCGGTTGATCTTCTTCTTGCCATAATCGACATTCTTGTTGCCGAGGCCGATCTTGCCGCCGAGCTTGCCGGGATCAAACGTCAGGTCGGCCAGACCAAAGGTCGCAAAGCCCATGTCTGTTTGCAGGAACTCCTCCGGGATCCGCATCGCCTTGAGCAGCCGCTTGAGATTCTTTTTCTGTTTCTTGGTCCGCGTCTCCTCCGGCTGACTCACGCCGGTGCACGCGTTGACCGCCTCGCCGACTTCCTCGGGGGTCGGCGCGGCCGCCAGATTGAGCCCAAGCGGGCCGCCCTCGATCTTGCTCGCGCCCTTGCCA
Source organism: Candidatus Multivoradales bacterium (assembly GCA_965224065.1). Lineage (GTDB taxonomy): Bacteria > Acidobacteriota > Thermoanaerobaculia > Multivoradales > JAHEKO01 > JAOTZA01. Next base: position 83,849 of record CBDCYF010000005.1, on the reverse strand, counting down.
CAGTAGACGTCATAGAGCAGCCGAAAGTCGAGCCCGCCGTCCCAGTTGCGGGCGCCGGCGACCGCGCCGCAAAACGGCAGTGCCCCGACCACATTGCCGAGGTCCGCCTGTTCGATCGCCGCGGCGGTGACGATGCCCCCCAACGAGGCCCCGTACAGGTAAACCTCGTCGGGAACTCCGAAGTCATCGACAAACGCTTCGATCAGCTCCTCGAGATCCTCGCTGGTATCGAAAACCGCCCAGCCGGTCAATCTGTAGCTCGAGGCCGCTACCGCGAACCCCTCGGCCAACTGGATGTCCACCAGCGGCCCCAGATCGTCGACCGGCTCGATGGGGCTGAGCGAAAAACCATGGTTCCAGATGACGAGCTTGTTGTTCCAATTGTCGGGCACGACGATCTTGTAAAAGGCCCCCCCCGGGCCCTGCCCCGAGACCTCGGTATCGGCGAGACCGGGAACCGAGGCGACGACGACCGCGAGCAGCGAGACGGCGAAAAAGCGCTGGCGCATCGGGAGAATCCTCCAATCCGGGCGTCGCCCGTTGGGTCAGTGATTCTCGGATTCTAGTTCCTGGCCTCGAGACGCGCCAACCGCCTGGTACGCCTGTGCCAGCGCGCAGATGTTTTTACCCAGCTCGAGCTCGGAAGCGGCCTCGTCGTCGACCCGCCGGAGGCCGGCGTTGACCCGCTTGATGTCGACGTACTCGTCGGGGAATTCGGGAAGACTGGCCAGGATGTAGGTAACAAATTCTTCCTGGCTCGCCAGGGCCATCCGCAGCCCCTCGTTTTCTTCCTTCAAGTCCCCCAATCGACCGGCAAACTGGCCCGCAAACCCGCCTTCCGCTCCCGCCTCGGAAAGATGGGCGAAATGAGCCGGCAACACAACCGTGTCCGGTCCCAGCTCGAGCAGGCGGCGCAGCGACGCATGGTGAAGCGGCGCCCAGGTGTCGCCCCGCCCCCCCAGATCGGGCCGGGCGATCGAATCCAGAAAGATCGAATCACCGGTAAAAAGAAACTCGCCGTCCAGCCGGTAGGCCACGTTGCCCAGCGTGTGACCGGGGATATGGAAGGTCTCGATGCGAGACGTTCCGATGGTGAACTCAGCTCCGTCGCGCAGATACTCGTACCCGATCGCCGCCGGCAGCACATCGATCGGGTGAATTCCGTCATAGGGGTGCAGGTAATAGGGGGCGCCGGTCTTCTCCGACAGCTCGGGGCCACCCGAGATGTGATCGGCGTGGGCGTGGGTGTCGAGAATCAGCTCGTAGGTCCAGCCGCGCTCGCGGGCGATCTCGAGATAGTGCTCCACGTGTCGAAGCGGGTCGATGACGGCGGCTTTGCCGCCACTCGAGATCACATAGCTCAGACAGCCACGGGCCGGCCGCAAAATCTGCAACACTGTTCGCTCGGCGGACTCGGAGATGGTCTCGACATGGTAGTAGTTCCCCCACGCCCGAGTTCCGCCTTCGAGGCTGGCCGCGTCAAAATCGAGCCGACGCAACGCCTCGGCCACGAACTCGGAGGTGTCGCCCTTGGCGCAGGCGACCAGAACGGGAGCGTCCTTAGGAAAACTCTCGGCCGGACCTCGCGACAAGAACTCCTGAAAGGTATCGACCAGATCGGCGTGCTCGGCGACTTCGAGCATCTCGTAGTAGGGAATGTTGACCGTCTGAAGATCGCCCCGGCCCTCGATCTGCCAGGCCTCGAACTCGTCCCCGGCGCGAACATCGAGAACAAACGGCGGCTCGCCGCCCTGAAGCAGCCCATACAGCTTGGCCGGAGACCAGCCGGTCCGGCTCTCTTTGTCCGGGGTCGCCGGTGTATTCGATTCCACCATCGTGTCCTCCAAGTCGTCAGGCCGGCGCCGATGGGCGCGGCCACTAAGCGTATTTCTTGAGCAGCTCGGTCAAGTGGGTGAGCTTGTCGTGGACGTCGGGCGCCACGCCGGGCTCCAAACCGAGCTTGGCCTCAAAGGCGCAGGCGATCAGGTCGCAAAACGCGCGGTGCAGACCGCCACGAGCCGCGGCGAGCTGCTGCACGACCTGTTCGCAATCGGCCTCCTCCCGGATCATCCGCTGGACCCCCCGGAGCTGGCCCTCCACCCGGGCGAGACGATCCAGCAGGCGCTTCTGATCCTCGTTGCGCGGGAAGTACTCTTCCCCCGTCTCGGGCACCGCCGTCGTGGTTGACGTTGCGTTCATCGGCCGCTCAGATAAACAGACTGGCGCGCGAGTTGAGCGAATCGGCCAGAAAACTCGCCACACCGCCGCACTCCAGCCCGCCGACGAGCTCGTCGGTCGAGATACCCATGACGTCGCGAGACATCTCGCAGGCCACCATCTTGACGCCGAGATCCTGCGCCATCTCGAACATCTCTTCGAGCGAAGAGACGTTCTTGTCTTGCATCATCTTGCGGAGCATCTTGGCGCCGACGCCAAAGTAGTTCATCTTGGACACCGGAAGGTCCTTGGAGCCGGACGGCGACATCACCGCCATCATCTTCTCGAAGAAGCTCTTTCCGGCCAGACGCGTGTCTCTCTTGAGCGCGCTGAGGCCCCAGAAGGTAAAAAACATGCTGACTTGCTGGCCGACCGCGGCGGCGCCGGTGGCGATCACAAAGGCCGCCAGCACCTTGTCGAGGTCCCCGGAGAAGACCACCAGCGACACCCGGTCCTCCGGCTGGCGCTCCTCCACTTCGGCCAGCCGGCTCTCGAGCGCGGTGAGCCGCTCCGCCAGGGCCGCCAGGGCATCTTTTTCCGTTCCGATCTCCGCTACCGACATGATTCCTCCCTCGAGTGCCTGCGTCTAACCGGCCAACTGAACAAAGTGGATGTAGCTCGCGGCGTCTTCGTTGCTTTCGGTCTCCTGCCCGACCAAGTCGACCTTCTTGTCGATCTTCGTCCAACCCTGAAAGTCCTTGACCGAGCCGCGGTCGGTACTGATGACCTTGAGAACCTGCCCCGGCTCGAGGCCATGGATCTCCTTGCGGGCCTTGACCAGCGGCATCGGGCAATTGAGGCCGCTTGTATCCAGGATCTTGTCGTATTGGATGTCGCTCATCTTCTTCCTCCGCTGTTCCGCCGCTGTCCTTGCTCCGCCTTTCCTCCGTGTTTATACCCTACCCCCTAGAGTATGTCAACCGGAACCGGGGACCGTGTCACCTTTCCGGATCCGGAAGGTGAATTCCCCATCGACTTCGCCGCGATCCACCAAACGGTGCCCCGCGAGCCTGCAGTAGGCCTCCATGTCGGCGACCGAGCCGGGATCGGTCGCCAGGAGCCGGAGGACCTCGCCCGGAGCCAGCCGCTCCATTGCCGCCCTGGTCTTGACCAGAGGCAGCGGGCAATAGAGGCCACGACAGTCCAGGGTCAGAACCGTCGGATCCTCTGCGCTCATCCCACTCGGGATTCTAAGGGCTTGGCGACAACCCGGTGAGGGTACGCGGTGCTAACCTCCGGCCCATCGCCCGCGACCCTGGGTATTCATGACCCCACCGCCCGCCACCGCCAGCTCCGAGACCCCCCCGCGCTGGGGCAAAGTCATCGACCACGAGTCGTGCATCGGGTGCCACGCCTGCTCGACGGCGTGCAAATCCGAGAACGAAGTTCCGCTGTCGGTCAACCGCACCTACGTCAAGTACGTCGACGTCGGAGTGTTCCCCACCGTCCGCCGCTCGTTTCAAGTCACGCGATGCAACCAGTGCGCCGACGCGCCCTGCACACACGCTTGCCCCACTCGGGCGATGTATGCCCGCGAGGACGGGATCGTCGACTTCGACAAGTCGATTTGTATCGGCTGCAAGGCCTGTATCGCGGCGTGCCCCTACGACGCCATCTTTATCAACCCCGAGGACCACTCGGCCGAGAAGTGTAATTTCTGCGCGCACCGGATCGACGTCGGCCTCGAGCCCGCGTGCGTCGTGGTCTGCCCCACCGAGGCGATCGTGATCGGCGATCTGAACGATCCCGGCTCTCGCGTGGCGCAGTTGGCCCATCGCGGGCCCGTTGCCGTGCGCCGGCCCGAGAAAGAGACCCGCCCCAAGCTGTTTTACCGCGGCGCGCATCAGGCCACCCTGGATCCCCTGGCCGCTCGGCGTCCGGGCGGCGGGCTCTTTTTGTGGAGCGAGCAGACGACGAGCGCCCACCACGTGGTCTCGGGATACCCGGTGGAATCGACGGCCGAATCGGCCGGAGACGGTGGCGTCAACAGCTCGGCGGCCGCAATGCTCGCCTACGACGTACCCCACAAGGCTCCGTGGGACTGGCGGGTCAGTCTCTACACCCTGACCAAGGGGATCGCCGCGGGCGCCTATATGGTGCCTCTGATGCTGGTCCTGCTCGGCGCGATCGGCGCCGACAGCCCGCTGTGGAGATGGGGCGGCCCGCTGGTGGCCGGGATCTTTCTCGGGATCACCGGTCTGCTGCTGCTCTCCGACCTCGAGCACCCGGGGCGCTTCTATCTGATCTTCACCCGGCCCCAATGGCGAAGCTGGCTGGTCAAGGGCGCCTTTATCCTCGCCGCCTATTCGGCCGTGCTGGGATTGCACTTGATCGGCAGCTTCACCGGCGGCGAATGGGTCGCCGGGCACCTCGCCTGGCTGGGCGCGCCGCTCGCTGTTCTCGCGGCGGTCTACACCGCGTATCTTTTCGCCCAGGCCAAGGCCCGCGATCTCTGGCAGAGCTCGCTGCTGCCACCGCATCTGCTGGTGCAGGGCATCCTGGCCGGCTCGGCGGCGCTGGTGCCGGTGGCCTCAGCGCTCGAGTCCACGGCGATTACGCCGCTGATGTGGACCCTCGCGACCTCGGGCCTGGTCCATTTTCTGATGATCGTCGGCGAGGTCTATCTGACCCACGGCACCGCCCACGCCAAGCTGGCGACCTTCGAGATGACCGCCGGCCGGTACAAGAGTTTCTACGGCGTGGGAATGGGACTGACCCTGGCGGCGATCTTTGGCGGCATCTGGTTTGCCGTCGACGCAGGTGCGGCGGCCTGGGTGACCTCACTTCTCGCTCTCACCGGTCTATTTCTCTTTGAGCACGCCTATGTGCAGGCCGGACAAGCCGTCCCCCTCGCATGACCAAAAGACCCACGACAGAAGACCTCGAGAGACTCGGTGAGAGGGTCTCGGCCGCCCGTGCCGAGACCGAGGCCCGTGGCGAGACCTTCTACCCCGGCGCCAGCCGGATTCACCTGGCCTCGTTTCCACCCAAGGAACGCTGGGACGACTGGGTCGAGCTCGACTCCAAGGCCTGGCCCAAACGGGCCGAGAAGCGCTACATGCTGGTCCCCACGACCTGTTTCAATTGCGAATCGGCGTGTGGTCTCCTCGCCTATGTCGACAAGGACACGCTCGAAGTGCGCAAGTTTGAGGGCAACCCCGAGCACCCGGGGTCGCGGGGCCGGAACTGCGCCAAAGGCCCCGCGACGCTCAACCAGGTGACCGACCCCGACCGCATTCTCCAACCGCTGCGCCGGGCCGGCGAGAGGGGCGAGGGCAGGTGGGAGATGGTGAGCTGGGACGAAGCCCTGGACGATCTGGCCGCCCGCGTCCGAAAAGCGATCGAGGAGGGCCGGCAGGACGAGGTGATGTACCACGTCGGACGTCCCGGTGAAGATGGCTTTACCGAGCGCCTGCTAGCGGCGTGGGGCGTCGACGGCCACAACTCCCACACCAACATCTGTTCCTCCGGGGCGCGGGCCGGCTATCAATTCTGGACCGGCATCGATCGGCCGAGCCCCGACCACGCACGGGCCAAGGTCATCCTGTTGATCAGCTCGCATCTCGAGACCGGCCACTACTTCAACCCCCATGCCCAACGGGTCATCGAGGCCAAGCGGGACGGAGCCAAGCTGGTGGTCGTGGACACGCGGCTGTCCAACACCGCTACCCACGCCGACTTCTGGCTGGCAACCCAGCCCGGCTCGGAAGCGGCCTTGCTGCTGGCGATCGCCAATTTCTTGATCCAAAACGATCTCTACGACCGCGAATTCGTGCGCCGCTGGTGGAACTGGCAGGAGTATCTGGCGGCCGAGCACCCCGGGCTCGATCCGAGCTTCGAGAGCTTTGAGCGGATGCTCAAGACGCTCTACGAGCACTACACCTTTGAATACGCGGCCGGCGAGTCGGGCATCGACGCCGAGACGATCCGGCGCGTCGCCGAGACCGTCGCCACCGCCGGCACCCGGCTCTCCACCCACAACTGGCGCAGCGCCGCCGCCGGCAACGAAGGCGGCTGGCAGGTGTCACGCACCCTGTTTCTTCTCCACGCGCTGCTCGGCGCGGTGGCGACCCCTGGCGGGCTCTATCCCAACGCCTGGAACAAGTTTGTCGCCCGGCCGATCCATCTGCCCCGGCACCCCGAGCACTGGAACGAGTTGACCTGGCCGCTCGAATATCCGTTGGCGCAAAACGAGGTGTCGTTTCTCCTGCCCCATCTGGTCAAGCAACGGCGCAAACGGCTGGACGTCTACTTCACCCGCGTCTACAACCCCGTTTGGACCAACCCGGATGGTTTTTCCTGGATCGAGATGTTGAGCGATCCCGACAAAGTAGGTCTGCACGTTGCACTCACTCCTACATGGAATGAAACCGCTTACTTCGCCGACTACATCTTGCCGATGGGACATTCCTCGGAGCGCCACGACATCCACTCCTATGAGACCCACGACGGCCAGTGGATCGGTTTTCGCCAGCCGGTGCTGCGTGCGGCCCGCGAGCGGATCGGGGAGCCAGTCGTCGACACCCGCGAGGTCAACCCGGGCGAGGTGTGGGAGGAGAACGAGTTCTGGCTCGAGCTCTCCTGGCGCATCGATCCGGACGGCCGCCTCGGGATCCGGCCGTTTGTCGAATCCAAAAAGAACCCGGGCCAGCGCCTGACGGTGGACGAGTACTACGGCTACATCTTCGAGAACTCGGTGCCGGGTCTGCCCGAAAAAGCCGCGGCCGAAGGCCTCGAGCCGTTGGACTACATGCGCCGGTACGGCGCGTTCGAGGTCAGCCGGAACGTCGGGCCACTCCACGAGCAGAAGGTGCCGGGAGACGAGCTCGAGGATCCGGCGAAGGGCCCGTTTGGGCGTGTCTATACGCGCGCGCCCGCCCCGGCCCCGGTCAACTTGGCTCCCACGGGCGCTCCGGCGGGCGACGGCGACGGACGCCGTGCGGTCGGTGTCGAGATCGGCGGGGAGATCCTGCGCGGCTTCCCGACCCCCAGCGGCAAGCTCGAGTTCTACTCCTCGACCGTGGCCGCCTGGGGCTGGCCCGAGTACTCGATCCCCACCTACATCAAGAGCCACGTGCACCCGGACCACCTGGATGACGACCAGCAGGTGCTGATCTCGACCTTCCGGCTGCCGGTTCAGATTCACACCCGCTCGGCCAACGCCAAGTGGCTGGACGAGATCGCCCATACCAATCCGTTGTGGTTGCACACCCGCGATGCCGCGAGGCTCGGGGTGAGCACCGGCGATCTGGTGCGCGTCGAGACCGAGACCGGCTATTTTGTCGTCAAGGCCTGGGTCACCGAGGGCATCAAACCGGGTGTGGTCGCGTGCAGCCATCACATGGGGCGTTGGAAGCTCCGCGACCACGCCGGAGAGGGGCAGAACCAGTTGATGGCGACCGTTGCCCTGCAGCACGACGCCGATCGCTGGTCGATACGGCGCGCCCGCGGCGCCCGACCGTACGAATCGGCCGACCCCGACACCGGCCGCATCTGGTGGACCGATGTCGGCGTGCACCAGAACCTGACTTTTGCGGTTCACCCCGACCCGATCTCGGGGATGCACTGCTGGCACCAGGCGGTGCGGGTTCGCCGGGCCGAGCCGGGCGACGGCTACGGCGACATCTCGGTCGATATCGAAACATCGCACACCGTCTTCGAGCGCTGGCTGGAGAAGACACGATCGGCCGCCGACTTCTCCCCCGACGGAACCCGCCGGCCCGGCTGGCTGATGCGTCCGGTCAAACCGGTCGAGAAAGCCTACGCCCTTCCCGAGTAAGCATGGGTCCGAGGGCCGGCCAAGGCCGGGCGCCGCGCGCCGAGCTGTTCCGAGCGCTGGGGGTCCTGTGTGAGCCTCCGACATCGGCGACCCCGGGGATCGTGGACACCTTGGGCCTCGGCCGCGCACCGGACGAGTCCGACTACGCCGAGCTGTTTCTTTTCGAGCTCTACCCTTATGCCTCGGTCTACCTCGGAGCCAAAGGCTGGATGGGCGGCGAAGCGCGCGACCGCATCGCCGGCTTTTGGCGAGCGCTGGGTCTCACTCCACCCGCCGAGCCCGACCACCTGGCGACGCTGCTGGCGTTTTACGCCGGGATGGTCCAGGCGGTGGACGAGGCCGCGGGAGAGCGGGCGCGTGACACCGCCGAGCGGGCCCGCGCGGCCTTTCTGTACGAACACCTCCTGAGCTGGGTCCCGGTCTTTCTCGGCAAGTTCGATCGACTCGCCGGGGACCCCTACCGGGAATGGGGCAAGCTCCTGACGTCGGCCCTGGAGATGGAAACGAGCCGCGCTCCGCTCCCCGAACAATTGCCTCTCCATCTGCGCGAAGCGCCGGAGCTCGAATCGCCCGCAGAGGTCGGGGGCGAGTCCTTTCTGAAAGGCCTGCTGGCACCCGCCCGGACCGGGTGGATCCTGACTCGCTCGGACCTGGCGCAGGCCGCAGCCGAGATCGGCCTCGGTCTTCGAGCCGGAGAGCGCACGTTCGCGCTCAAGGCCCTTCTGGGCCAGGATGCCGCCGGTACGCTCGATTGGATGAGCCGAGAGGCCTCTCGACAGGCCCGCGAGCACGAAAGATGCAGCGCGCTCCCGGAACCCGTGCGGCGCTTCTGGGCCCGCCGCGCCCGAGCCTCGGCCCGGATCCTGGCCGGAGCCCGGGACAGTCTCTAGCGGGCCGCCAGCTCGGCGGTCTGCCTCGCCGCCCCTGAAGCTGCCGCATTAAGCCCTATGGATCAGCGATTTTAAGAAATTCTCTTCACCTAGCATTGTGACCAAAACGAGTGTTTTCTGGGTTTCAGCGTGCCAAGAGTGTGCTACGGGTGACACTCGAACGCTGCCAAAGCTGTCCGGGGCGGTTAAACGTCACTCCACTTGCCCTCGGCATAGACTGGCTCCCCGTCGACTGAGAGACGCGCTGCGCGAATCGCGAGGAACGGACCAACGCGAACTTCAAAAACCCCGCGTCGCCCCGCCAAGTCGAACTCAAAACGTGGCGCCCACCACAACCAAGTGCGCTCTTTGCAGACCGGGTCACCGTCGATTCTCACTTCCTCAAACCCGCGTCCGTTGCCAACATACTCAAGGACGCGCGACCACCCGTTAACTGTCAACTCGAACTTCCGATAAAGGCGACCTCCGCCAAGCACCTGACAGTCAATCTCATCCATCCAGGCGATCCGACGGGCTAACGGTAGATTGCCGGAGTAGATTCGACGACCATCAAACTCACGATTTCACGGCACTTAGCACGTTAACGACACCATCTACGACAGCCTTATGCGCCTCTTGCGTGAGCAGCCCGGCAGGACGAACCACGATAGACCCGCTGGCTGTGAAGAGCTTGCCGGGGCGTGCGACACTCACGCGACGGAGTCCGCCCGTTCGAAATGAGTCCTCAGCCAAAGCGATCGCGCGCGGATCGCCATACGGATTGCTCGTTATCTGGCAGAGCACCCAGTCTTCCCCTCCGGCGTGAGCAAGCACAACCGCTGGCCTTAGCTTTGAAGCCGACAAGTCTGAGAAGGGGAACCTGACCAGGACGACTAACCCTGGTTCAAGTGTGACCAAGCAGCCTCTTCCTCTGGGCGCTCCCAATCAGCAGCCAGCGCCGCCTCGCTCAGCAACGCAGCCTCCGGCAGCTCGGATTCCGCCAGCACGGTGACCAGGATCCTTGCGCCCGGCGGCACCGTCAGGGGTTCCTTGGGCCGAATGGTGCCCTTCTCGTCGACTTCAGCCTCAACCGTCCTAGACATAGGCGTTAGTCTAACATCGACACGCCTTTTGACCGCGTATCAGGGGTCTTCCAAGATGGCAGCCGAGGCTCTATTCCGACTCTCGGTCCTCGTCTGAGTAAACAGCGAACGGATGCCGCGCCACTATTCCGAGCTCGGTGAGCACACCCCCTAGCGGGCCGCCAGCTCGGCGGTCTGCCTCGCCGCCCCGCACACCGCCACCAGGGAGTGAAGCCGTTGCCGTTGACGGCCCTTGGACGCAAAGCGCTCCGCGACCAGCCGCGCCGAAAAACTCGCGCTCCTGGGCCGGACATCGGGCACTATCTCGCCCCGCTCAAACGGCTCGCAATAGCGCCCCACCAGCATCGGCCGCACCTGACGCCACCGGTGGCCCACATAGTGATTATTGTTGACCGACTCATCGAAGTCGTGGTTGACATAGCGCTCGAGCTCGATCGGCCGGGCCAGCATCCAGCTCCCGTCTCGCCGCTCGAGGTGCGGGCGCGGACCCTCGCAAAACGACCGCGCCAGCTCCAGCCCCTGGTAGTTGGCCTCCAGGTCGGCGTAGGAAAAAACACCGTCCGCGATGCCTCCGACAAAGTAGCGCTCCATCATCATGCCCCAGCCCACGACCTTGCGCAGGGCTTCTTCTTCGTTCATCCCGTTCCGAAGGTGGCGGTGGTAGCGACCGTAGTAGCGCCGGCCGAATCCAAAGATGTGTCCGAACTTGTCGATCCCGAAGTGCACATCCCCCACCCGGATCGTTCGAGACAGCGGCACCACGAACGGAAACGACGGTCGACGGTAGATCGATTGCCGGTTGTACTGAAACCCGCTCACATGGTCGCCGGGAAAGCGGTCGATCCGCTCGCTCGTCTTGACAAACCGACGCAACCGCGAGGACAGCATGTTGCGGAACAGGCGCCGGTAGATCTTGGGCGGCAGCTCCTCACACGCGACCCGGCCACCCCGGTGATTGACCCGTTCGAGAACCAGCTCGGCGTTGTGGTTGATGAACTCATTGATCACCGGCGCGGCATCGGCGAGATCCGCGCTGGCGGCCAGATACTGATCGGTCTCGAACGCCGACGCCGGCACAGCCGCGAGTACCAGGCAGAACCATATCGCCCACCTTCGGTCACGCCGTGTGCGCCGGGACATCCACTCCATTGTACGCAAGTCTCCAACCGCCCGCTGTAATGTGACCCTGTCGTGCTAGCCTGTCTTTTCTCTTTTTGAGGTATGCCCACCCGAGATGTATGAGCAGTTCTACGGCTTTCGCCAGTCGCCGTTCAACATCACGCCGGACCCGCACTTTCTCTTTCTGAGCGAGCGCCACCGCGAGGCGTTCAATCATCTGCTCTACGGCATCCAGGCGCGCAAGGGCTTTATCCAGATCACCGGCGAGGTCGGGGCCGGGAAGACCACGCTGTCCAGAGCCCTGTTGGAGAAGCTCGGCCCGACCTACAAGACCGCGCTGATCCTCAACCCGATCATGACCGGCGAGCAACTGGTCTGGCTCATTCTCGCCGAGCTCGGGCTCCCGCCGACGGACGGAGATCGGATGGCCAACGTCCAGAGGCTCAACGAGTACCTGCTTGAGCAAGTGCCCCAGGGCAACGACGTCGTTTTGTTGATCGACGAAGCCCAGGATCTGAGCATGGAGCTGCTCGAGGAAGTGCGTCTCCTGTCCAACCTGGAAACCGATCAGCGCAAGCTTCTGCAGATCGTCTTGATGGGGCAGCCGGAGCTGCGGCAGATCCTCGACGACCCCCGTCTGCGTCAGCTCAGACAGCGAATCACCATCCGCTACCACCTGGCGCCCCTCTCGCTCGATGAGACCGGACGCTATATCGAACACCGACTTCACGTCGCCGGCGCCAACTCGCGACCGGTGTTTCAGCGCGGCGCCGTCCGCAAGGTCTTCCGCTACTCGGGCGGCATCCCGCGGCTGATTAACGCGGTCTGCGACAAGACCCTTCTGTGTGGCTATATCGTGGGGAGCGATACGCTGACCGCCCGACACGTTCGCCGGGCGATTCGCGATCTGGAGGGTCTCGACTCTTGAGTCTGATCAACGAAGCGCTCCGCAAGGCACGGCTCGAGGCGGCCCGCCAGGAGTCAGCGGAGGCCGGGCTGGCCTATCCGGCAGCCGAGTCCGCGCGGTCACGCGGCCTTCTCCCCGTGAGCTTTGCGGGCCGCACGGCCCTGGCGGTATTCCTCCTCCTTTTCGTCGGCGGAGTCCTGTTCTGGCTTGGCCAGCGATCGGCCGCTAGCAACGGGCCGATCGCGGTCGTGCGGGAGCAGCCCGAGGGCGCGGTGACCGGCCCCCAAGGAGACACCGAAGCCACCCCTGTCGGAAGCGCGGCCCCGGCCGCGGTACCCACGGCTTCTCAGCCAGACCGGACGGCCGCCGCCGGACCCAGTCCTTCCCCGCCACCGGTGGAACAGAGGGGCACGGCTGCCGACTCCTCGGCCCCAGCCGTCGCGCCGCGCGAACGTTCCCGCCCGGCCCAGAGCAGCGGTCGACCCGCCGCTGAGCCCCCGCCGACGGCCCGCACGCAGCAACCCGCGAGCAGCGCGCACGCGGAAACCCAAACCCCCGCCGCCGATCCACCGATAGCAACCCCGGCGGCGGAACCGTCTTCGGCTCCTTCTCCACCCACCGCCACCGCCCCACCCCGGCAGGCCGACAGGCAGGCGGTGGCGCCCCCACCCGAGGCCACGGCCGAGACGGCGACCCCGGAGAGCTCGAATCCGGTGGCCGACTCGGCCCGGGTCTTTGTCGGTGAAGCGGAGGTTGAGGGTGGCGTGCTCAGCCTCGGTGGGATCGCGTGGACCCGCGACCGGCCCTTCGCGCTCATCAATGGTCGCGTGGTCGGGCGTGGGGACCGCATCCAGTCGCTGACCGTGGCCACCGTCGAACCGCGCCAGGTCGTGCTGCGAGACGACCGGGGCGAGATCCTCGTCTTGCAGCTCCGCTGAGGGCCGCGGACGCCGCCGTCTTTCTATCCGCTCCGCTCGCGGAGGATCCTCCAGCCGCCGCGCTCGAACACCAGCTCGAGGGTCTTGGTGACCCGGTCGGCGTAGCTCTCGGAGCGATAGGCCTGGGTAAACCGGACCGTGGCTTTCCCGCCGTCGGCGGTCACTTCTTCAAACCCGGTGATCGCGATGCGGATGCGATTCGGGCGCGAGATCCTCACCTGCCGTGTGGCCCGCCACTCCTCGAGCCCCATGCCCGAATCGGGGACAAAATCCCGGCTGTAGAAAGACAGATACTCCTCGACGTCTTGCCGGGACCATGCGGCCGCCCAGTCCCGGACGGTGGGCTCGAGCCCGCTCGCCGACTCCGTGACCGGTACCCCATCCGGCTCGCTTTTGGCCGGCGACGACACGGGCGCGCGTCGAGGCGCCGGCGGCTGAACACTGCTTGCCGTCTCGGCAACCGGGGTCTCGGGGCGCGGGACCGGCTCACTCGCATCGACCGGTCGATCGCGCTCACTCAGCCACCAGTGGCCAAAAAAGGCTCCAAATACCACCAGAAGCCCGGCGGTCACCGGAATCCAGCTCACCGGATGACCGTCTCGACCGCCCTCGGCCGCCACCGAGTGCGAGGACTCTCGCCGCCCTTCGGCCCGCAGATCAAACGGTTCCCGGCCTTCCGGCAGCTCGTTCAAGACCATCCACCGGATCAGCCGCCGGCTCTCACGATCGAGCTCGAGAAACTCGATCCCCATCCCGGCCGGACGCTGCTTGCCGATATCGCGCTCACGCGACCAGACGACCCAGCCCTTGCCGCGGATCAATGGCAGGCCGTCCTCGAGCTTGAACTCGAACTCGACCGGCGTTCCGGCCGGCTGCGGATCGTCCGAGCGCACGAACATCCCGGTCATCGACAGGTTGGCGGAGTACTCCGAGGCGAACCACTCGAAGCTGGTGAAGCGCAGAAGAATCCTGCGGTCCAGCGGGATTCTCTGGGACTCGAGCGGAACGGGTCGTTTGGGGATCAGCGCCATATCGAGTGACATGCGGGGGCCGACACGCGAAGCGGGCACACGCCAGCGATCTTCGGCTCCGCGTCGGATCAAACGACGTCCGGCCCCCTCCGTTCGGCAAGCTGCGTTGCCCGTCTATGCTACCAGCCATGCCGACGACGGACGGTGGTGACGGTGGCTATAATCGCCGCCGCTCTCCCAACCGGCGCGGAATAGATCGTCGCCGGCGCAGGAGGAACCGCGGGAGTTCCGAACCGAAAGCACCGGTCAAAAAAGATGGGCCGACCCAAAAAAGAACGACATCGCAAGAAAAAGAAACGCAAGCCGCGCCGACCGCGCCAACCGGCGATGGCCGCGTCGGCGGATCGTCATCTCCTGTACCAGGAAGCCGTCCAGTCGCCACCGGCCGATATCGAGTTCTTTACCCACGTCTTTGGCGAGCTACGTGGCCGGCCGCCCCGGTCCCTGCGCGAGGACTTCTGCGGCACCGCCCTGATGAGCTGCGAGTGGATTCGAAGTCATCCGGAACGCCGGGCTCTCGGGGTCGATCTGGACGCGCCGACGCTGGCCCGGGCCTGCGATCTCAACCGCGCGCGTCTGAGCGAAGAGGAGCGACCGCGCCTGTCGATGGTGTGCGCGGACGCCCGGGAGATCGACAAAAGCCGGGCCGACATCGCCTGCGCGATGAACTTCAGCTTCTGCGTCTTTAAACAGCGATCCGTCTTGCGTAGCTATTTCGACGCCGTCTATGGAGGGCTCGTCGACGACGGGGTCTTTATCTGTGAGCTCTACGGCGGCACTGAGGCCATCATCGAGTTTGAAGAGGAGCGGGAGGTGGACGGCTTTGTCTTTCACTGGGAGCAGGAGCGCTTCAACCCGATCACCAACGAGACCCTGTGCCACATCCATTTCGAGATGGAAGACCGGTCCAAGATCAAGCGCGCCTTTACCTATGACTGGCGGCTGTGGTCCATCCCCGAAGTCCGCGAGCTGCTGGCGGAGGCCGGTTTTACTTCGAGTCGTGTCTACTGGGAGGCGGTCGATGAGGACGGCGACGGCACCGGCGAGTACTCACCGACCGAGGAGGAGGAGAACCAGGAGGGCTGGCTGGTGTATATCGTAGCGGCCAAGTAAGCATGGGCGAGCAACTGCAAGAGATCTTTCAAACAGCATCCTCTCTGGTGCAGGGCGATCCCCGTCTCCAAGCGCTGACTATCCTGGTCGCATCGGTAATCCTTGCCACGATCGCCGACGTCTTGATCACTCGAGTGATCAAGCTATGGGTCAAACGCACCCGCACCCAGCTCGACGACCGCCTGATCGACCTCCTGCATCGGCCGCTATTTGTCAGCGTGGTGCTGGTGGGCGCGTGGCTGGCCACCACCCGCCTGGAGCTGGCGCCGACCTACGAGATTCTGGCCCTGCGGCTGATCAAGACGGTGGCGCTGCTGATCTGGCTGCTTTTCGGTACACGCGCCGGGCGAGTGGTCCTCGACGCCGTCGCCCAGCTCAAGGGCAAGCTGACGTTTGTTCAGCCACGCACCGTGGCACTCCTCGATACCACTCTCAAGGTGGCGTTGTGGGGAGCGGCGATCTATCTCCTCTGTCTTTCCTGGGGAATCGACGTCAGCGGCATGTTGGTCACCGGTGGAGTCCTGGGTATCGTCCTGGGACTGGCCGCCAAGGACTCGCTGGCGAACCTGTTCGCCGGTGTGTCGATCCTCGCCGACGCCCCCTACCAGATCGGTGATTTCATCAATCTCGACTCGGGTGAGCGCGGACAGGTGACCCAGATCGGTCTGCGCAGCACTCGGATCCTGACTCGCGACGACATCGAAGTCACCGTCCCCAACTCGCTGATCGCCAACGCCACGATCATCAACGAGTCCGGGGGGCCCTGGGAGAATGAGCGAATCCGTCTCCAGGTCGGCGCTCCCTATGGTGCCGACATCGACCGGATCCGCGAGATCTTGTTGGAAATTGCCCGGGCCGACCCGATGGTCCTCGATGAGCCAAAGCCCCAGGTACGGTTTCGCGCGCTGGGCGACTCGGCGCTCAACCTGGAGCTGATGGGCTGGATCGAAGAGCCGGTTCTTCGCGGCCGGGTGCTGGATGCCCTCTACAGCCAGGTCTACAAACGCTTTCAGGCCGAGGGCGTCGAGATCCCCTACCCGAAACGCGACGTCTATCTGCGCCAGCCGGACGGCTGAGCCACCGCTACTGGCCTGCCGACTCGATACTCAACAGCTCCACCTCAAAGATCAGGGTGGAATTGGGGCCGATCTTGGGCGGTGAGCCCCTCTCGCCGTACGCTAGCTCGCTGGGAATGTAGAGCTTCCACTTGGAGCCCACCGGCATCAGTTGGAGGGCTTCCGTCCAGCCTGAGATGACTCCGCCCACCGCGAACGTGGCCGGCGCTCCCCGCTGGATCGAGCTGTCAAAGACCGTTCCGTCCACCAACCGCCCTTCGTAGTGCACCGAGACCCGGCTCGACGCCGTCGGCTTCTCGCCGGTCCCCTCAGTCAGCGCCTCGTACTGCAGGCCGCTGGGGAGCGTCGTCACCTCGGGGCGCTTTCCGTTCTCCGCCAGAAACTCGGCGCCCTCGCGAGCGTTCTTTTCGCCCGCCTCGCGGCGCAACTCTTCCTGTTTTGCCGTCAGTGCCTGCTGGAGCTCCTGGAACGTCGCGGTCATTTCCTGCTCCGTCAGCAGGGTCTCGCTTTTGTCCATGCCGTGGCGGATCCCCTCGAAAAGGTATTCGAGATCGATATCCACCGCGGGTCCGGCCTGCGCGGCGAGGCTGAGCCCCATGTTGACCCCGATGCTGTAGGAAGCCCGGTCGTCAAAAGACTCCGGTTTTTCGATCGCGGGTGCCGCGTCCTCCGCTCCCGCCGGAAGCGCCAGGGCCGCCACCAGGACGGCCGTACAAATCTTCGATCTGGTTCTATCTTTCATGGTTCTCGGTAACCTCGCTTTCTTCGAGCCGCGCGATAGTAGCAGGCGGAGCCGCCGCGCCACCCTTGACCCCCAAGCGCCTTTGGTGGGAGATTCGAACTCGCCTTGCGACTCCTGCTTCTGCGCCACGGCAAGTCCGATTGGGACGCGGCCTATGACGGTGACCACGACCGCCCCTTAGCGCCACGCGGGCGGCGCGCGGCGAAAGCGGTGGGCCAGTTCCTGACCGAAGCCGGCCGGGCGCCCGACCACGTTCTGTCGTCGTCGGCCCGGCGAGCCCGCGACACCGTCTCGCTCGCGGCCCGGGCCGGCCAATGGGACGCCACAATCACCACCACTGACGCGCTATACGGGGCCGGGGCGGCGGCGGCCCTGGCGGCGGCCCGCGACCATGTGAGCTCCGCGCCCGCGGCCGTGGACCGGCTGCTCCTCGCCGGACACGAACCGACGTTCTCCGAGCTGGTCGGGAGACTGATCGGATCGGGCCGGGTCGGGTTCCCGACCGCGGCCGTCGCCTGTATTCGCTTTTCCGTCGGGGACTGGAGCCGCGTCGATTTTGGCACCGGAGAGCTCGAGTTTCTGGTCAAGCCCAAGGTGTTGACGCGATACCTGGCGGAGAACGGTTGACCGAAGAGCTTTCGGTTCGGGTGATTCCCTCCGGCGGAGAGGCATTCGAGCGGGTCCTGGAGGGCGACAGCCTGCTCGTCGGCCGCTCTTCCGAATGCGACATCACCATCCCCGATCGGTTTCTATCGCGTCATCACTTGCGATTTGTCGTCCAGGACGGCGGATGGTCGGTGGAGGATCTCGGCTCGCGCAACGGCACGCTGGTCAACGGCCACCGAATCGACCGACGGACGGCTATCCACGCCGGCGACGAGATCCACGTCTCGGGCTCGAAGATCTCGGTGTTCCGCCCCGACGCTCGCTGGGAGAGCCCGGAAAGCTGGAGCAGCCTGGGGCGGCACACCATCTTGCGGCCGGCGTCGGACCTGATCGAGAGCGTTTCGGGCGCGGCCGGTGCCCTGGCCGAATCAGAGAGCGACCTGAAACGCTACGCCGCGCGGCTGCAACTTCTCAACGACGTCCACCGCGCCCTCGGCAGCCCGGTCGAGCTCCAGGAGCTGCTGAATCTGATCCTCACCAAGGCCTTCGAGCACCTCAAGCCCGAGGAAGCCGTGATCTATCTCGACCGCGGCGACGGTCGATACGAGCGGGTCGCGGCGCGCACGACCTCCGAGGATGACGACGGCTATTTTTACTCCGCGACCCTGGTGGAGGAAGTGGCCCGCAAGGGTCTCGCCGCCCTGGTGCTGGACTTGGACAGCGACGAGCGGTTTTCCGAGGCCAACAGCATGGTCGCCTCCGGTGTGCGCAGCCTGGTGGCGGCGCCACTGATGGACGCCCAAGGTTCGGTCGGCATGATCGCTCTCAGCTCGCGGCTCAACCAGCGCCAGTTTACCGAGGAAGACATGGAGGTCTTGACCTCGCTGGCGTCCGCTGCGGCCTTGCGGATCCGCAATCTGGCGCTGGCGGAAGAGGCGGTCAAGCGCCGGCAGCTCGAACAGGAGCTCGATCTGGCGCGTCAGATCCAGGTGGGCTTGCTCCCGACCGAGCTGCCGGAGATCGAAGGCTACGAGCTCTTCGGCCGCAACACGCCATCGCGCGGCGTATCGGGGGACATCTACGAGGTGGTCCAGCGCCACGACCGCAACGACTGTGTCGTGCTGCTGGTCGACGTCTCGGGCAAGGGGATGGCGGCCTCCCTGCTGACGGCGTCGTTCGAAGCCCTGGCCGTCGGGCCCATTCGCGAGGGCTGTGCCGCCGAGGAGATCGCCGGGCGCGTCAACCAGCTACTTTTCGAGCGCACCGCGGCTTCCAAGTATGCGACCGCCTTTGTCGCCGTGCTCGAGCCGGACAGCGGCCAGCTCAGCTACGCCGGTTGCGGTCACAACGCAGCGCTCCTGGTCCAGCAAACCGGTGACGTCGAGCGGCTCGGGTCGACCGGCACCCCGCTCGGTCTGCTGGCCGGCGCGGTCTACGGTCGCGGTGAGGCGTCGCTCGGACCGGGGGATCTGCTGATCGCCTACACCGACGGCATCACCGAGGCGGAGTCCCCGGCGGGTGAGGAATTCGGCATCGAGCGTCTCGAAGAACACTGCCGCCAAAACCGCCACCGGCCGCTGCCCGAGATCGCCGACGCCCTCGAGGAGAGCCTGGTCGAATTCGTCGGCTCGCGTCTTTTTGGCGACGACTGCACACTGGTCATGGCGCGGCGACGGGCGGAATAGGCGCTTGCCGTCCCTCTCGACCCCGGCCGGCGAAACGGTAAGTTCTTTGCCTTCTAGGAGAACGAACGACAGTCGCCAACGCCGGCCGGGAGCCGGCTCGGCTCCTCGCCGGATCCCGAAAAAAGTGCCTGTTTACCTACAGATTTTTGTGGCGCCGGGGTATGGACCGTGTTAGGCTCCTCTCGCCGCCGACGGGCGGACCCGGCACTCCGCCGAGTGGTTTCGAGTCCGTGGGCGACCTCGATCTCTCAAAGAGTTTGTGTTTAGGATACGGCATCTGCGACGCCGAACTCACCAACCTGGTGGCTTCTCCGACGTTTGAGGAGCCATCCAAGACCCGAGACGGAAGGAGTCCGAATGAACAAGACCGAAATGGCCGAGAAGCTAGCCAGAAAGTGCGACATCTCGCAGTCCAAGGCGCTTGAGATCGTCAACTGCATTTTCGACACCAAGCCGGGTTCCGGCATCATCGCCGTAGAGCTCGACGCCGGTCGCAAGGTTCAGCTGGCCGGTTTCGGCAGCTTTCTCACCAAGCGGCGCTCGGAACGGCAGGGCCGCAACCCCGCCACGGGGGCGACCATCACGATCCCTGCCAAGACCTACCCCGCCTTCAAGGCCGCCAAGGGTCTCAAAGATCGCGTCGCCGAGTAGCAAACGTCTCGAGAGACCAAAAAGCCCCGAGGTGGAGACGCCTCGGGGCTTTTTTCTAGACTCACAAGAGACCGTTGGCTTTCGACTACTACCATCGCCTGAGCAAGCGCCATCAGCGCGTCTATCGGCAGAGCGACGCGCTGACCCAAATCCCCCTGCCTGGATCGGAGGCCCTGTCACCGGTCGTCGGCGAAGTCCGCCAGGCACTCGAGGCCGAGGACCGCTCGGCCCTGACCTTGGCCTGCCAGGAATTCCTCGACGAGCTCAACCGCCAGCTCGCCGTCCCGGACTGCAGCATCCGGGTGCTAGCCGCACGGCCGAGCAGAAACTGGGGTGAGCTCCATGGGCTCTACGAGCCGTCCGAAGAGGGCCGGGAGGCTCGCATCACCGTTTGGATGAGGACTGCCAAGCGGCGCCAAGTCGTGGCCTTTCGGACCTTTTTCCGAACAGTCCTCCACGAGCTCTGCCACCATCTCGACTACGAGCACTTCTCGCTGGCCGAGAGCTTCCACACCGAGGGCTTCTTCAAGCGCGAGTCCAGCCTTTTCCGCCAACTGACCGGCGCCTCCGGCCGGGGTTGACCGGTGACTCAACCGAGTTGGCGGACGAACTCGGGGAGCAGTCGCGCCGGCTCCGGGCTGTCGACAAACGACACCTGCTCGCCACCATCGTCGGCGAGATCCAGATGGTCGCGGTAGTTCGCCCGGTAGGACTCGAAGCGCGCTCGGTTGTCCTCGAAGGTCAACTCGGGATGAAACTGGGTGGCCCACACCGGCTTGCCGCGGAGCCGAAAGGCCTGAAACGGCGAGCGCCGGCTCGACGCGAGGTGGATCGCCTCCGGGGGCAGCCGTTCCGCCCGGTCCTTGTGCCCCTGCTGCGCCAGAAAGCGCGGGGGCAGGATCCCCACCAGCGGGTCGGCCTCGCCTTCCGCGGTCAACCGCATCTCATAGGTTCCGACCTCGGCGTTCTCGGTGTCGAGCACGACGCGCCCGCCCAGGGCCTCGACCAGTATCTGAAATCCAAAACAAGAAGCAAAGGTCGGGAACCCGGTCTCGGCGATGTCGCGGAACACGGCCAGCAGATCGTCAAACCGGGGCAGGTTCCGCTTGCTCACCAGGTAATCGCCACTGCCTCCGATCAGGAGGGCGCGATGACGGTGCACCGAGTCGGAGCTCGGCGGCCGCAGGGCCACGTTATGAGTGTCGATCTCGCTCTCGTCGACGCCGATCGTGCGGGCAAAACAGCGCCTCTCCTGCTCCAGCATCGGGTCGCCCGGGTCGCGTGCCTGGAAAAGGAGAAACGGCGGGGTCATTCCTCATTCTACCGGCTGTTCAACCGTGCGGATCCGGCTGGAGGCTCCCCAGGGCACGACGCGTTGACTGCAGGCCGGCCGGAATGGGTCGGTGGGAACGGCGTTCCTTACGCGGCGAATCGGTTCTTTAGCTGGTCGGCAGCAGTGGTGTCAGAACGGCCGGCAGGGGCGCCGGCCGCTTCAAATGTGGGGGCGGGACTTGACCCCGCCCGGCGACGGTCCCGAGCGGGCGCCCGGGCCTCCCTACCCGATGAGCCGCATCGCGGTGCGCGTGGCGACCTTGGTCGGCAGCGAAATGTTGAGGTTGAACTCCGAATCACTGACGATCACCCGAAGGTACCGGCCTTCCTTGACGACCTTGACGCGATCCTCGCCGTCCTCGACCTCCACAAACGTGACGTCGGGGCAATCCTCGATCACCTCGAGCATCGACCGCACCATGGGCTGCCACTCGCCGAGGTCGATGCCCAGCTCCGCTTCGATCTCGTCCTCGAGATCGCCGAGGGACATCGCCCCCGTGTCGAGCGCCATGCCACCGGTAAAGGTGGCGGCATTGACCAGGGCGGCCGGTACCGGCAGATAGAGGCTCGGACCGCCTTCTTCGTGGATCCGAACGCTCACCACGCCACTGGCGTAGACGGCACCGATGATCAGAATCCAGCCGACGATCACAGTAGCGGCGCAAGCGCCGAGAACGATCAGGACCTTCTTGTACCTGGCCATCTTCGGTCTCCTATTCGGTCCGCTTCCTATTCGGCTTCGGCGACGTCGTCGACCCACACCCTCACGCTGTCGTCATCGTCGCGGACCTCGACAAACTGACCCTGCCCGTGATCCACCAACGCCTGGACCGCGGCGCGAAAATCGACTTCCTCACCACTCAGGAAGGCATCGACTACCTCAAGCGGTACCTTGACATCGACCTGCTCGTCATCGCCGTCTCTCACCTCGACATAGAGATAGCCCGACTGCTTCCAGACCCGGACATTTTCGTGGTCCTCTTCGACCGTCACAAAGGTCATGTCGGGGCTGTTGCGCACTTCCTGCCACAACTCACGCAGATCTTCGACATCCGCGTCTAGATGGCCGTGATCGAACCGGATGTGCCGCATGTGCTTTTTGGGCATAAACGCGGACGCTTTTTCGACCAGGGCAATCGGCAGGTTGACCGTCACCTTGGCTCCCTGGTGCTCGAGCACCTTGACGTGAAGCCACAGGTCTGAGGCCGTAGCGACGCCACCGGTCAGAAGCGCCAGCGTGAGGAGAATAGAGATCAATCGAAACGGTTTTGTGGGCATTCTCGGCTCCTTCCAGAGTATTCCCTGCATGTCTCTCTACCCGGTAGGACGGGAACGCCCAGAAAAAGTTTCACCATACGGGCACCTCCGCCCTGCTCGCAATGAACCGGTGTGAGAAAGACAGGCTAGGCCTGGCTCGCCGCCGCCGCTTCACGACTCTCCCACCAGCGGCCAAGACGCTGCCGCGCCTCGAGGACGAGGCTGAACAGCGCGGGGACGAGAAAGATCGTAAAGACCGTCGAGACCAGGAGCCCACCGATGACGACGCTTCCCAGCCCGCGGTAGAGCTCCGACCCCGCGCCGGGGAACAGCACCAGCGGCAACATGCCGCAGACGCTGGTCGACACGCTCATAAAGATCGGCCGGATGCGGGTCCGGGTGGCCTCGGTGATCGCCCGGCGGGGCTCGAGATCCTCGTCGCGCATGTGGTTGAGCGACTGATGCACGATGAGGATGGCGTTGTTGACCACCGTGCCCACCAGGATGATGAACCCGAGCATGGTCAGGACATCGAGCGGCTGAAGGGTAAACAGATTGACCACACCGAGGCCAAAGAAGCCGCCCATCGCCGCCAGCGGCACCGAGAAGAGAATCACCAGCGGATAGAGAAAGCTCTCGAACAGCGCCGCCATCAACAGATAGGTAATGACGACGGCGAGCAGAAAATTGAGAGAAAGGGCCGCGGCGGTCTGGGACAGCTTGTCGGCGGTGCCGGTCAACCGCGCCCGGTAGAGCCCTCCGAGCTCGCCCTCGGCCCGCAGCGGCTCGAGGATCTCGGCCTCGACCGTCTCCATGGCGACCTGCAGCGGGACCTCCTCGGGCGGCGTCACCTGGATGGTGATGGCGCGCTGGCGCTCACGATGGGCGATCTCGGTGGGACCGCTCGCCACCTCGACGTCGGCCACCGATCCCAGGGTCACCAGCTCACCCGACGGGGTGGCAATCGGCAACTGTTCGATCAAATGAGTCCGGTAGTCGAACGGCTCCGAGGCCACCACCTTGAGGTCGACCTCTTTGCCCTCGAACTGGTAGTCGGACGCCTTGGCGCCGTCCACCAGCACGTTGACCATCGCTCCCAGATCCCGATTGGAGATCCCCAGCTCGGCGGCCCGGCGCCGATGGGTGCGCACATGCAGCTCCGGGTTGGAGAGATCGAGGCTGGGGGTCGGAAACGCCTGCGCGCCGGGCAACACCTCGGCCACGCGGCCAAAAACCCGCCCTCCAAGCGCCACCAGCCGTTCCAGATCCGGTCCTGTCAGCTCGACGTCGATCGCCCGGCCGGCCCCGAAGTCACCCTGGAAGATGGCCCACTGAAAGACAAAGGCGATCGCTCCCGGCAGCTCTGCGTTGATGGCAAAGGACTCCGCCATCAGCTCGCGCACCCGCACCGGGTCGCGAGCGCTGATGCCCATAAAAATCGTGTTGCTCATGGCGCCAAAAAAGAAATCCCGCACACCGCCGCCCGGCAGGTCGCGCGTCTCCTCCGACGTGCCCTGCCAGAACTTGCCGAAATGGTCCAGAAACGGTTGCTGAAGACCGGCATTGAGCTCGAGCGACTGCCCCGGGGGCGGCTGGATGATCCCAAAGAGGAAGTTCTGGTTGCCGGTCGGGAGATACTCCGCCTTGGGCGCCAGGAGCACGGACAGCAAGACGGCCGCAACCGTGAAACCGACCACCACCGCCAGGCGCCGTCCGGTGGTGCGGCAGATCCAGTCCACCCGGGCCACCACCCAATCGGTGAGCCGTCGGGCCCGCTCGACGCCTCCCCAGAGATTCTGGAAGCCACTTTGCCGTTTGCCCTCGGGGGTCCCCAGGATCTTGGCCGACAGGCTCGGGATCACCGAGATGGCCACGATCAAGCTCAAGCCCACGGCACAGCTGATCGCCAGGGCGATGTCGCGAAAAAGCTGCCCGGCCTCCTCCTGGACAAACAGGATGGGCACAAAGACGGCGATGGTCGTCAGCGTGGAGGCCAGCACCGCGCCCCACACCTCGCGCGCTCCGTCGTAGGCGGCGCGGCGCCGGGACTTGCCCATCTGGCGGTGCCGGTAGGTGTTCTCGAGCACCACGATCGAGTTGTCCACCACCATGCCGACGGCAAACGCCATCCCCGCCAGGCTAATGACGTTGAGCGTGCGCCCAAACCAGCGCATCAGCAGAAACGTGCCGATCACACTGATGGGGATCGCGATCGCCACCACCAGCGTCGAGCTCCGGCTGCGCAAAAACACCAGCAGCACGGCGACCGCCAGAAGGCCACCCAGCATCAGGCTCTGCTGGACCAGATCGATGGCGCTTTCGATGTACTCGGTCTCGTCCCAGACCTGCTCGACCCGCAGCCCACGCGGTGCCAGAAGCTCGTGGTTGATCTCGAGCAGTGCCGCGCGCACCCCTTCCATCACTTCCAGGGTGTTCGAGCCCGGCACCCGGATCGCGTTGAAGGCGATGGTCTGCTTGCCAAGATAGGACATCGCGATCAACGGACGCTCGTAGCCCTGGCGGACTTCGGCGACGTCGCGCACGTAGACCGGGACCCCGTCGCGAACGGCGATGGCCAGGTCTGCGATGTCGGCCGGCGCACCGTACTCGCCGACGGTACGCACGACATAGCGCCGCTTGCCCTCGTCAAAGGTCCCCGCCGAGTAGTTGCGGTTCTCCCGCTCGATGGCCGCCATCAGCTCGGTGATCGTAATCTGTCGCGCCGACAGCGCGGCCGGATCGACGATGACGTGCATCTCCTCGGCCTGGCCGCCAAAGGCGTTGACCTGCCCGACACCTGGGACGCGCTCGAGCGCCGGCTTGATGAACTGGTCAAAAAAAGTAAAAAGCGTCGCGATCTCGCCCTCGAAGCCGTTTTCCTCTTTGGGCAACAAAACAAACCACGCGATCGCCCCGGTCTGCTGCTCGGCACCGGCGGTCTGGATCACCGGTCGCTCGGCGTCGTCCGGGTAGAACGGCACCTGCTGCAGGCGGTTGGACACCTTGAGCAGGGCCGAGTCGACGTCGGTCCCGGTACGGAAGGTCAGGGCGATGCGGCCAAAGCTGTCCGAGCTGGTGCTCTCCATCTTGCGCAGCCCCTGGAGGCCCTTGAGCTGTTCTTCCTGCTCGTCGACGATCTCGCGCTCGATCTCCTGCGGGCTGGCGCCGGGCCACAGGGTGGTGATGACGATCTCGGCCTCGTCGACCGTCGGCGTGAGCTGGACCGGGATACGAGCCAGCGCCAGACCGCCGAACAGGAGCAGGAGCAGCGCCCCGACCGCAACCCGCACCGGATACTGGATCGAGCTCTCGACGATCTTCACGGCCGCTCGTACTCCTTGAGCTCGGGCGCGACCGGAAAGCCCGGCTGCAGCCTCTCGTTGCCGACCGTCACCACGCGCGAACCGGACTCGATCTCACCGCGGACCGCGATCCAACCGCCCAGCGCACCCCCGGTCTCGACCGGGACGGCCACCGGGCGATCCTCCGGGTCCAGCACAAACACAATGCTCTCGCGACCCTGCAAAACCACGGCGTCCTTGGGTACCAGAACGGCCTGTTGCGGCTCGCCCACCTCCAAACGCGCCCGGCCGAGCATCCCTACCCCGATCCGGCCGTCGGTGTTGTCGATCTCCACCATCACGGGAAAGGTCCGCGCCTGCGGGTTGGCCGCCGGCACGACCGCGC
Source organism: Candidatus Multivoradales bacterium (assembly GCA_965224065.1). GTDB lineage: Bacteria > Acidobacteriota > Thermoanaerobaculia > Multivoradales > JAHEKO01 > JAOTZA01. The sequence goes on along the minus strand of CBDCYF010000005.1, from coordinate 57,737 downwards.
GAACCCGGCCCACGACTTCGAGACCTTCCACTGCGTCAAAACCCACGCTCACCGACTCACCCGGCGCCACCCCCGACACCAATCTCTCCGGCACCTCCAGCTCGAGCTCGAGATGGCCCACGTCGACCATACGGGCCACCGCGTCGCCGGCTCCCAGCCACTCGCCCACCGCTATCAGCTCTTCGGTGACCGCGCCATCGAAGGGCGCCCGCACCGTGGTTCGCGCCAGCTCGTCGGTCAGGCGGTTGACCTCGGCGCGCAGCCGATCGACACGGCCTTGAGTGGCCTCGTACTCGGTGAGGCTCTCGTCCAGCCGCTCCTGGCTGATCACCTTTTCGTCAAAGAGCCTGCGAGCGCGCTCGCGCGCCGATTCGGCCAGACTGCGGCGCGCCTCCGCCTCCTTGAGCTCCCCCCGCGCGGCCTCGAGACGCAGGCCCGCGCTCCGCGAGCGCAACCGCACCAGCGGCGCGCCCTTCTTGAGCCGCTCGCCCCGGCGCGCGGCCAACTCCACCACCAGCCCGGAGACCTCGGCAGCGACGACGCTCTCGCGGCGGGACGTCACCGACCCGGTCAGCTCGACGGTGCCGCGCACCTCGCCCTCGATGGCCGGCGTAAAGAGCACCGGCAAGGGCGGCATCTCCTGTGCCCAGGCCACCGTTGCCGTCGCAAGGGCGGTGAGACAGACGGCGAGCAAAGGTCGACGCATGGGCTGGCTACCCCTGGCAGGCGGCTAGGGACCGGGGGCCGCAAGCTCGGCCGGCGCGTCCAGTGAATCCCCGCCGTCGCCCGAGAGCGAGAAACTGCCGGTGTACTCGCTGGTCAGCTTTCTCGTCCCGTAGGGCACCCGCAAACGCAGCTTGGCCTTGAGCCGGTAGTCGAGGACCGGCTCTTCGAGTAGCGACGCCACGCGGGTGGCGAGCGCGAGGTTGTTGACAAAGATCGGGACTTTTTGCGTGCTGGTCCCGAGGTGGGGCACTTCCATGACATCCGACGTCAGACCCCGGCCGATCTTCTGGCCGTTGAGAAACAGCGTGAAGACACCGCCTTCGATCGTCAGCGGATCGGCGTTGACGTTGGTGAGCCGGATGGTGAATTCCCCGGTGGTCTCGAACACCGTCAGATCGGTGAATTCCAGATTCACCAGGGTGACGTCCGGCGGGGTCATCCCGAGGGTGCTGCACCCGGCCGCGAACATCGTCAAGACTGCCAAGCTCGTTGCGCAAATTACCTTTTTCATTCCAACCTTCCCGTCCAAAGAAATTCTCGTTCTTGGGTCGAGAGGCATTCTCTCCCGGCGCCGAGGCGCTGTAAATGGCTCTGTATGCGCCCCCGCGACCGGATATACTCCGGCCATCTCCGGACCGCGGTCCATGCTGGAACATACGGATTCGCGCGCCGGTTGTTGAGCACGACAATCCCCATGCCGTTTCGTTCCCGAGGTCGGTCTTCCAAGCTTCGCCTGCTGATCGCGCTGGCGATCGCGGGCTTTGCGGTGATCTCTTACCTCGGTAAAAAGGACTACAACGAGGTGACCGGGGAGACCCAGTACGTCGATCTAAGCCCCGAGCAGGAGGTGGCGCTGGGGCTCCAGGCCGCGCCCCGGATGGCGCAGCAGCACGGCGGTCTGCATCCCGACGAACGGGCCCAGGCTCTGATCGACACCATCGGCCAGCGGCTGGTGGACCAGACCGTCGCCGGCCAGACACCCTACCGGTGGGAATTCCACCTTCTAGCCGACGAGAAGACGGTCAACGCCTTTGCCCTCCCGGGCGGGCAGGTTTTTATCACCGCGGCCTTGATGTCCAGGCTCGAAAGCGAGGGCCAACTCGCCGGTGTTCTGGGTCACGAGATCGGTCACGTGGTCGGCCGGCACGGCGCCGAGCACATGGCCAAGGCAAAGCTCACCCAGGGTCTGACCGGCGCCGCCGTGATGGCGACGGCGGAGGCTGGCGGGCGCGGCTCGGCGGCGGTCGCCGCCATGATCGGCCGGCTGATCAATATGAAGTACGGCCGCGACGACGAGCTCGAATCCGACCGTCTCGGGGTCCGCTTTACCGCCAAGGCGGGCTACGATCCCCGCACCATGGTGCGGGTGATGGAGATTCTCGACGCCGCCAACCCGGGGGGACGGCCGCCGGAGTTCTACAGCACCCATCCCAATCCGGCCCGCAGGATCGAGCGGATCCATGAGGCCATCGCTGAGCTCTTCCCCAACGGCGTGCCGGACGGCCTGGAGTCCTAGCAGGTCGTGCCGGCGGATTCCCCGGGCGGGGTGCCCGGACCGCGCAAAGACGCCCGCAACACCGGGCGGCGTCGACGACTCGATCCATGAGTGATCCGCACGCCGCAGGCGAGCCGGCGCTCACGCTCGCCATCGCGATGGCCGCGGGCATGGCTGCGCAGGTGCTGGCGCGGCATCTCCGGGTGCCCGGGATCGTGCTATTGCTGGCTGCTGGTGTGCTGCTGGGCCCGGATCTGCTCAACGCCGTCCAACCCTCCACCCTGGGGCCGGCGCTCCAAGTGCTGGTGGGTTTCGCGGTGGCGGTGATCTTGTTCGAGGGCGGGATGAACCTCAACCTCCGCCGGCTCCGGCGAGAGGGCCGGAGCATCCGCCAACTGGTGACGATCGGAGCGATCGTTACCGCCATTGGCGGGGCTGTCGTGGCGCGGCTCGCCCTGGACTGGGACTGGCGCCGATCGATTCTCTTCGGAACGCTGGTGATCGTCACCGGCCCCACGGTCATCACCCCGCTGTTGCACCGGCTCCGGCTCAAACGCTCGATCTCGACGGTGCTGGCCGCCGAGGGAGTCCTGATCGACGCCATCGGCGCCATCCTGGCGGTGGTCACACTGGAGGTCGTTCTGCAACCGTTGCGACCGGGGCTGGTGTCAGGAGCTCAGGACCTGGTGCTGCGATTCGGCATCGGGGTGATGCTCGGGCTCGCCGGCGGCTTTGCGATCGCCTACCTGCTTCGCTTCGAGCGTCTGATTCCGGAAGGGTTCGACAACGTGTTGACCCTGTCGCTGGTCCTGGTCCTGTTTCAGCTCTCCAACGTGCTGTCGTCGGAGAGCGGCATCGTCACGGTCTCGATCGCCGGCCTGGTGGTCGGTAACTCCAAGACCCGGCTTCTGGAAGATCTCAAGGAGTTCAAGGAACAGCTCACGGTGATGCTGATCGGAATGCTGTTTGTGCTGCTCGCCGCCGACGTCCGGGTGGAAGAGGTCCGCGCGCTGGGTTGGCCCGGTGTGCTGACCGTCGCCGCCTTGATGTTGATCGTGCGGCCGCTCAACGTGATCGCGAGCACCTACCGCACCGATCTGACCGGCCGCGAAAAGGCGTTTCTGGCCTGGATGGCGCCCCGCGGCATCGTCGCCGCAGCGGTGTCCTCTCTGTTCGCCCAGGAGATGGAGGACGCCGGCATGGCCGGGGGCGCCGAGCTGCGGGCGCTGGTGTTTCTGGTCATCGCCTCGACCGTCCTCATCCAGGGGCTCACGGGAGGGTGGCTGGCCCAGGCACTCGGGGTGCGGCGGCCGAGCAATTTCGGGTTTGTCATTGTCGGCGCCAGCCGGCTGGGCCTGGCGTTGGGCGAGGTGCTCCGGCGCTCCAAACAGGAAGTCGTCTTTATCGATTCGAGCCCCGACAACTCGCGGGCCGCCGAGGAGGCCGGCTTTCGCGTGCTTTTTGGCAGCGCCTTGAACGAGAGCGTCCTGCTGCGGGCGGAGCTCGACAGCCGGGCGGGCTGTCTGGCGGTGCTCTCCAACGACGAAGTGAATCTGCTTTTCGCCACCAAGGCCCGCAAGGAGTTCAAAGTCCCGGACGTCTGGATGACCTTGCGCAGCGGTCACACCGAGGTGACCGAATCGATGGTCCAGAAGATCGGCGCCAAGCTGCTGTTTGCGGCGCGCCACAATCTGGATTTGTGGGCGGTCCGGATCGAGCGCGGCATCGGGAAGGTCGAGATCTGGAACCGGCGGCGGGCCGACGACCGGAGCGCGATCGAGGAGATCGGCAATCCTCCCGATCCCGACAGCGTCCTACTCCCCCTGGCGGTCGTTCGCGGCAGCGCGGTCTTGCCCTTCGACAACGAGCTCGCCTTCAAGAAGAAAGACGAGCTCCACGTCGTGGTCAACAACGACCGGCGCGACGAGGCGGAAGCCTGGCTCCACCAGATGGGCTGGAGGCCGCATACCACCGGCGAGGCCGGCGACGCGCAGGCCACTGTCGGCCAGCCGCTGCTCCAGCCTGGAAGCTAGCCCGACCTTCTCACCGGAATCGTCGGCAGGTCGTCCCCGGCGCCGAGAAGCAGCTTCGGATCGACCCGCGCTCCGCGCCAGCGCACCCCAAAATGAAGGTGGGGGCCGGTGGCGCGTCCGGTCTGCCCCACCGCGCCGATCTGCTCACCCCGCTCCACCCACTGGCCCGTCTCCACCAGATGGCGGCTGAGGTGAAAATACATCGTCACCAGGCCCGCTCCGTGGTCGATAAACACGCTCTGGCCCGAGAAAAACAGGTCATCGGCGAGCACGACGCGGCCGGCGGCTGCACTAAAAACCGCGGTGCCCGCGTCGGCCGCGAAGTCCGCGCCAGAGTGGGGGCTGCGCGGCTGGCCGTTGAAGAAGCGCCGGGCGCCAAAACGGCCGCCTTCGGGCAGGTCCGCGAGTGGCGGTGCCAGCGGAAGCTCGAACTGCGGATCGGTGTCGCTGGACCACAGAGCGCCCACACGCTGCTGTTCGGATCGCACTCGCGAGAGATCGGCCTGCGAGAGGTTGACTTTGGAGTTGTCCCGCAGGGTGATGTGCTGGACCGGATAGACATAATCGGAGACCCGGACCGTCGCATTCTCGGTCTCACCGGCGCGCACGCGCACCAGCTCGATCGGTCCTTCAGGATGCAAAAGATCGATCGTGTACCAGCAGGCGCCGGCACGAGGCCGCCAATGCCTCTCGCCCAGGCTACAGTCTTCGAGCTCCGCGCCCGGCCAGTGCACCACCGTTCCCGGAGCCACCTCCAGCCCCGCGGCGGACGGAGCGTGGGCCGCGAGGGCCGCGCCACCGGCCAGCAGCGCGAGACCGGCCAGCACCCGGCGGGTCACCGCCACGAGAGCGAGGCCGGCAGCTCGTCCAGCAACGGCGCCCCGGCCGGCATCGAGAGCGGGCCGTAGTACGGCTCGAGCAGACCGGCGGCCCGCAGGGTGCGGCTCACGTTCCTGGTCAGCTTGAGCGCCTCGGCCAGCTCCCCCGACGAGGACGCGCTTGCCGCCGGAAAACGGTCCACAAAGAGCTCGAAGGCCGATTTGGGCCGTGGGAAGATCTTGAAACGAAGCTTGGCGTCTTCTTCGAGTCCGAGGGCCTCGCGAATCTCCGCCTTCGCCTCCGGGTAGCCGCCGACCGCATCCACCAGCCCCAGCTCCTTGGCGGTGGCGCCGGTCCAGATCCGACCCTTGGCGATGTCCAGGACCGTCTCGAGCGGTAGCTCGCGACCGGCGGCGACCTTGCTGGTGAAGTCCTCATAGATCCGGTCGAGCGACGCCTGAAACCGCTGCCATCCTCCCTCGCTGTAGTCGTCGAGTGAGCTCCACATGCGGCTGTTGGAACTCGAGGCGACGTCGTCGAACGAGATCCCCAGCTTGGCCCACAGACCGCGATTCAACAATTTGCCGCCGTAGACGCCGATCGAGCCGGTGATCGTCCCCGGCTGGGCGACGATGGCGTCGGCGGCCATGGCGACAAAATACCCGCCCGAGCCAGCGACGTTACCCATCGAAACCACCACCGGCTTGCCTGCTTCGCGGGCCCTCACCGTCTCGCGCCAGATCGTGTCGGAAGCGACATAGGAGCCACCGGGGCTGTCGACCCGAAACAAGATCGCCTGGACCCTCGAATCGTCGACGGCGTCGCGGAAGGCCTCGGAGACCGTGTCCGCGCCCATCACCACGTCACCGGTAAAGGGATCGTATTCGCTCTCGCCCCGCATCACCGCGCCGACGCCGTAGATCAACGCAATGGTCTCGCCGCTGCCGAGCAGGTCGACGCCGCCGGCATACCCGGACAGACCGGTGAAAGAGACCTCTTCGCCGAGCTCTTCCCGCAGCGCTTCGTAGACCTCGTCGCGATAGGCCAGACCGTCGACCAGACCGGCGTCGACGGCCTCCTGTCCCAGATAGGGGCCGCGATCGAAGAGCGCCTCCGCTTCGGCCGGCTCGAGCCCCCGGCCGGCTGTCACACCGGCGACAATCTGCTCGAACTGTGAGTCCATCAGCGCCCGCAGCGCCTCTTCGTGGGCTGCGGTGTACTCGGTCTCGGTGAGCGCGTTCATGGCGTTTTTATACTCGCGCCGGTGATCGAACCGGGGCTCGATATCCAGCTTTTCAAGCGTCCCGCGCAGAAACGACGTCTGGTACAGCAGCCCGGTCAGCCCGATGTCGCCCGACGGCTGCAGGTAGATGCGGTCAAACGCGCTGGCGAGGTAGTAACTGCCATTGCCCGGCCCCCACTCGCCAAAGGTGTCGGCATAGGCCACCGTCATCTTGCCGGCGGCGGAAAAGTCCGCGAGTGCGGTGCGGATCTCTTGGATCCTGGCCAGCCCCATCGGCACCGAGCTCACCCGCGCCACCAGCCCTACCACGCCGTCGTCGTTCGCCGCTTGGTCCAGCGTCCGCACCAGCTCGCGAAGATCCAGCCGCTGGTCCAGCAGCGAGCGCGTCAGCGTGTCCCCGGGCACGTATTCGGCGATCGTCTGGGTGAGGTCGAGCTCGAGGACGGTCTTGCCGGGGGCCGACTTGCCGCGACCGGCGAGCCAGAGGCCGACCACCACACCGGCAAAACCAAGCAGCAGCAAGACGATCAGAACAATCAGCAGCGCGCGTCCCTTGGATCTCATAATCACCTCCAGCAACCGACAGCGGTACGCCTCGCCCGCCGGGCGACGGCCAGTCTATCGCTGGCTGAGCCCATTCGCGGCGCAAGCGATTCCCCGGCGGATAGCGGCGCGCCGGCGCCCCTGTTCGGCGGGAGCGTCAGCCCGCCCCGATCGCCTGCGCAAGGGTGCGTGCCTTGGTCTGGACCCGTGCCAGATTGTCCGGGCCAAAGCCGATCAACTGTCTTTGCACCGGCAACAGGCTCTCGAGGCGTGGGTCGGCAAAGCGGAAGCTCGAGACGCTTTCGATGACCTCGATCCGCTCCGGAGGCCGCGGCGTTTCGGTCACCACGTCCACCGCCTGGGCCAGGGTGTCGCGGAAATCGCGGTCGGGGTAGCCCAGGTCCCGGTAGGCCTCCTGCATCAAGGGCTCAAGCTCCCGGTAGAGCCTCGCCGCCGACTCCGTATCGAGCGATGTAAATACCTGGGTGGCCAGGTCGAAGCGCCGAAAGCTCTGCGGATCGATCACCTTGCGATCGCCTTGCGGCAGAGCGCGGAAGTCTCCGCGTGGCGCGACAAACCCGACATGGGCCCTGGGGATCTGGCCCTCGGCGAGATTGTCCACCGCCGCCACAAACCGGCGCACCAGGTCTTCGTTGGCGAGCCAGCGCAACAGTGTCGGATGCGAGGACAGCTCGCCGATCAGCGCGCGAACCAATCGGTCGCTCGCATCCAGCTCCGGCAGCTCCACCGGCTCGAGCGCTTCTTCCTCCACCTTGCCGATCTCCGCCGCCGGCGCCTCCTGCTCGGCGGGCGCGCTCACCGTGCCGGGCTGCGGCTCACCGCGGCCCGACAACAAGAAATAGAGGACGGCGGCCAGGACGAGCGTGCCGAGAATGGCGGCGATGGCCCACACCGGCGGCGCCGACCGCTCGCCGCGCGGCCCGGATGGCTCCGATAGCTCGGACGGCTCCGATAGCTCGACTGGCTCAGAGGGCCCCGACGGATCTCCGGACGACTCGCCGGGGGGCCCGTCCGACGAGGCCTCCGGCGCAAACTCGTAGTCGTCGAGATCAGCCACGTTCTTGGAAACCCGGACCGAGGGTCCAGAATTCCCGACGGCGCAGCGGGAGCGCGCCCCGCGATAGGCTTCTTTTATGAAAACGATCCGGCTGGGCCGCACCGAGCAGCACGTCGCGGCGATCGGTCTCGGCACCTGGCCCTTTAGCGGGGCCAAGAAAGTGGGGCGTGTCGAAGTCGGCTGGTCGGGCCACGACGATCGCCGCGCGGACGCCGCCCTGCTCCGGGCCTGGGAGCTGGGGATCCACCACTGGGACACCGCCGACGTCTACGGCGACGGACAGGCCGAAGCGATCATCGGTTCGATGTGGGACCGGGTTCCGCGCGACGAGATCTTTCTCGCTAGCAAGGTGGGCTGGGATCCGGGCGATCACAAACACTACTACCACCCCGAGCTCGTCCGCTCGCGGCTCGAGCGCTCGCTCGAGCTCTTGCGCACCGACTATCTCGACCTCTACTACCTCCACCACTGCGACTTTGGCCCGGATGACGAGTTTCTGGGCGACGCGCTGACCGTGCTCCGCCGGTTTCGCGAACAGGGCAAGTTTCGTTTTCTCGGACTCTCCGACTGGGACTCGAACAAAGTCCGGCGGTTGCTCGACAGGGTCGACCCCGACATCGTCCAGATCTATCGTAACGTGGTCGACGACCGCTATGAGTCGAGCGGCCTGCAAGGCGCCGTTGAGGAACGCGATCTGGGCGCGGTTTTCTTCTCGCCGATCAAGCACGGCCTGCTGCTGGGCAAATACGAAGAACCGGTCCGGTTCGACTCGGGAGACATGCGGAATCGCATCCGCGAGTTCCGCGACGCCGAGACCCTGGCCCGACTCGTACGCTGCCGCCAGGCCGTCGAGACGCGGTTTGCGGACCACCCGCAGCCACTCTTGCGCGCATTGATCGGTGCACTCCTCGAAGATTCGCGCGGCGCTTGCGCGATCCTGGGACAGCGCGGGCCGCAGCAGGCCGAGGCGGCGGCTGCCTGCGACGGTGTTTTGAGCGCCGAAGACGCCGCCTGGGTTCGAGAGCTCTACCGACGCCCGGCTGGCGACGCAGCCTGATCTTCGGTCAGGCTAGTTGACGACCGGCGGCTCGTGGAGCCCATCGCCGGCGGCAGAATCCGGCCCCATTTGCATCAGGGCCAGCAACAGCGTCTGACGATCCACCGAGCTCTCGGCTTCCAGCAAGGCCTGTTTCTCGCCGGCCGCAAACGGCAGCGCCGCGCACAGCGCGTGGAGAAGCTGCAACGGGGACAGCGACTCCAGCAGGTCCCGATCGAAGTCGAGATCGTGGCGATGGGCAAACGCAACCGCCGCGGCCAGCAGCCGGTCGAACTCGAGCGAGCCGCCGGTCGACTCCGATTCGGCGTCGGGAAACACAAATTCGACCTCGGCGCGGCGATACCCCCGGTGGAGCGGTAGCTCGGCGACGACCCGGAACCTCCGTTCCCCCCGGAGCAATACGAGGTAGCGCCCGTCGGGCTGCCGCTCGCATCGTTCCAGGGCCCCGACGCAGCCCACCGCATACAGCTCCGGGTTCGGCTCGCCGTCCTCCGCGGGCCCCCAGTTGTCGGGTGCCGGCACTCGTGGCTGGATCATGCCGACTCGCCGCGCACCCGCGAGGGCGTCTTCGATCAAACACCGGTAGCGCGCCTCGAACACATTGAGCGGCAGATAGTTCCCGGGCAGCAACAACGCCCCGGTGAGGGGGAACAGCGGCAAAACGTCTTGCGGTCGTGAATCCATCGTCTTCGGCCGTTGCACTACTTAGCACTGTGGGTGGGCCATGGCAAGGCCGGATGCAATTGTCCAATCATCGAACGCTCGCTTATACTTTTGTAGGGGCCCCTGTCACCCAACCATGCCCAAAACTCCCGTCAAGACGCGTCCCGACGCCACTCTGGAACTGCTCCACCGGCAGCTCGGGATCTTGGATCGTCTGCGCCGCGAGGGTGACGTCGAGCTGGCGCTTGCCGAGCTCTGTCTGGCGCTGGAAGCGACGCTCGACGGGGCACGGTGCTCGATCACCCTGCTGGATTCGCAAGATCAGACCTTGAAGCCCGGCGCCGCTCCCAGCCTGCCTCGGACCTATCTCGACGCGGTCACCGGGCTCACCGTGGGTCTGGCACCTGGAAGCTCGAGCGCCGCCGCCTACCGCAACCGGACCGTGATCAGCGGGGACGTCGAGAGCGACCCCCTGTGGGAGGGATTGCGGGAGGAAGCGCAGTCCAGCGGGATTCGGTCCTGCTGGTCGATCCCCCTGACCGGCCTGACCGGCGGCGGCTCGACGGCCGAGACGGACCCCAGCGACCAACCCGAGGTTCTGGGCACACTCGATTGCTATTTTGGGGAGCCCCGAGACCCCACCACCGACGAGTGGCGGATGACCTCCATCGCAGCCGCCATGGCCAGCCTCGCTCTCGCCGCGCCGCGCTCCCCAGCCGCCTCCGGTGACCAGAATCTCTACGATCCGGTGACCGGCCTCCCCAACCGGAAGGTGTTCGGCCAGGAGCTCAAGCGGGCTCTTGCCGAGCTGACGCCTCAGAGAGACAAGCTCGCCATCTTGCTGCTCGACCTCGACCACTTCAAGGAAGTCAACGACACGTTTGGCTACGCAGTGGGAGATTTTCTTCTCGGTGGAGTCGCCCAGAGGCTCCTGGAGTTTCGCGGCTCTACCGACCTGGTCGGCCGCTTTGGCGATGACGAGTTCGGCATCCTGATGGGCTCGGCGACCAACAGCGAGGATGTCAAGGAGTTCGCCGCCCGCGTGCTGGAGGCGATCTCGGCACCGTACGATTTTGGTGGCCAGCAGCTCGCGATCTCTGCGAGTCTCGGGGGCAGCATCTACCCGTGGGACGGCGAAGACGCCCAGACCCTGCTGCGAAACGCCGAGAACGCTCTCTACACGGCAAAAAAGCAAGGGCGAAACCACTTTCGGCTCTACGCTCCGACCATGGGCGGCTACGCCTTTGAAAAGCTGCAGCTCAAGATGGCCCTGGGCTACGCGGTCGAGAATCGCGAGCTCGAGCTCCTCTACCAGCCCAAGGTCCGCAGCGACACGTTTGAGATCGTCGGTGCCGAAGCCCTTGTCTATTGGAACCACCCGGCGATGGGCCGCATCGGACCCAACCGTTTTATCCCCTTGGCGGAGGAGACGGGTCTGATCGTACCGATCGGTGAATGGGTGCTCAAGACGGCCAGCCGGCAAGTCAACCACTGGCGCCAGGTCCTCAAAAAAGACCTGTCCATGGCGGTCAACATCTCCGCCATCCAGTTCCGCGAGCGCGGCTTTGTGGAATCGGTGGGCGCCATCCTGAACAGCGCCAAGCTCGACCCAAGGGTCTTCGAGCTGGAGATCACCGAAACGATCGCGATGAACGAGGTCGAAAAGACCCTCGACCGATTGCACGAGTTCAACCAACTGGGCGTCCACATCTCGATCGACGACTTCGGCACCGGGTACTCCTCGCTCGCCTATCTCAAGCGTTTCCCGATCCACACCCTGAAGATCGACAAGTCCTTCGTTCAGACGACGCCGGACGACAAGGACAACACGGCGATCGTCAAGGCGGTCATCGCTCTCGCCCACTTTCTCGGCCTGTCGGTGGTGGCCGAAGGGGTCGAGACGGCCGAGCAGGCAACCTATCTGAGGGCCGAAGGCTGCGAGATCCTTCAGGGGTTTCATTTCAGCCGCCCGGTCTCCTCGACGGAGTTTTCCAAGCTGCTGTCGGCCGGATTCTCCGCTCCCAGCTCGGCGGCCTGACGCCGCCCTCGACAACCGGCAGCCTTTCATCCGGTACCATTCGGGCTGAAGGCCATGAGTCTGGCATCGCGCTTTTCGCCGTCGCTGGTGACCCGCCTTGCCGTGACCCTGGCCGTCGTGGGTCTTCTCCCGGTGGGCCTGTTGGCGTTCCGGCTGATCGGCGTCAACGAACGGGCGATGAGCGATCAGGTCGAGAGCACTCACTCGCTGTTCTCCCGCAACGCCGCCGAACAGGTCAACGCGTTTGTCAGCACCCAGGTACTGTTGGCCCAAAGCCTGGCCGGCAACTCGGTCCTCGCCGATCCCCGCTCGCCGGGCGCCCAGACCCTGCTGTCGGAAACACTGCGCGCCTGGTCCAAATTGGATGTATTGGCCATTGCCGTGGTCGACCGCGAGGGCGAGCAAGCGCTGCTGGTCCAGATCGCCGACACGGCAATCCGCGAGCGCGTGGCCGAGGTCCTCGGCGCCGCGCCGGAAAAGGAAATTCTGGGGTTTCCCGGCTCACCTTACCCGCTGTTGCGGGTGTCGGCCGATCTGCCGGGAAAGATCGGGTTTGTCTGGGTGGTCGCCGACGGCCGGGCGCTCGCCGACGCTCTCGAGTCGTACGAATACGGACAGGGGCGGGTCAAGGTCACCCTCACCACCGGCGAGGGTACCGATCTCATCGGCTCTTCCGAAGGTTTTCCGGAGGCGATGTTGAAGGAGGCCCGGACTCTGTGGCTCCAGGGCGCACACCCGGATTTCGAACACCCCACCGAGGGAGGCCGATGGCTCGGCTCCTACTTCCCGGTGCCCGGAACGGATTGGATCGTTCTCTCGCGCCAGCCGCTCGAGATCGCCCACAGCGTCGCGCGAGCCATGAAGCGCCAGGCGTGGGTGGCCGTCGGTCTGGTGGCGCTGGCGGTCGCCCTGCTCTCGACCCTGGCCTACATCTCGGTCGTCAAGCCGATGCGCGAGCTGGCGCGGGCACAAAGGAGGCTCGCCGGTCTGGGAACCGGCGCCGGGCAGGGGAACGAGATCGACCAGCTCAAAGCCTCGTTTGAGGCCCTGGAGAGACGGCTACGGGAACAGGGCCAGCTCGACGAGGTGTTTCTGGGTCGCTATCAGGTGCTCGACGTCCTGGGCACCGGCGCCATGGGCACCGTCTTTCTGGGTCGCGACCCAAAACTCGAGCGCAAGCTGGCGATCAAGACGGTCCGGCTGGGCCGGGAGGCGGGGCGGAAGAAAAAAAAGGAGCTTCTCGACCGGTTGCTCCAGGAAGCCGTGATGACCGCTCGCCTCAACCACCCCAACATCGTCGCCGTCTACGACGTCCAGGACAGCGACGACGCCGCGTTTCTGGCCATGGAGTTCATCGATGGTACAAACCTCGAGCAACTGGTCTGGCAACAGGGCAGCCTGGAGCCCGATCAGGTGGTCTTTCTGGGCGCCGCGGTGGCACGCGGGCTCGCCGCGGCACACGCCCACGGCCTTGTCCACCGTGACGTCAAGCCCGCCAACATCCTCCTCGGCAAGGACGGCTCGATCAAGGTGACCGATTTCGGTATCGCCGAGGCCCTCTCGACCGTGGCGCCACAAAGCGACGTGGTCTTTGGGACCCCCGGCTACTTGCCGCCCGAAGCGCTGCGGGGCGAGCGCTACGACGCCACCGGCGATCTTTTTTCGCTCGGCGCCGTGCTCTATTTCTGTCTTACCGGACGGCGGGCCTTCGAGGGAAAGACACTCAAGGACATCATCCGCAAAACACTCTTCGGTACCATCGAGCGTCCGTCCACGACCGTAACCGGTGTTCCGACGGAACTGGACGAACTGGTGATGAGGCTGCTGGCGTCCAAGCCCGCAAGGCGCCCCTCCGACGCCGCCGCGGTCGCGGAACAGCTCGAGACCCTGTCGCGCGAGCTGGGCGCGCGATGGCAGCTTGCCGAAGAGGCTTTTCTCGCCGAACGCTCCGTCGAGAGCGAGGCCGCCTATCTCCCGACCACACGAGTCGGCGCTCAAGGCTAGCGGCCCGCCTCAGGCGTAGAGACTACCGCCGACCCGCAGGCGGCTCGGCGAAGCCGAGACGCTCGATCCGCCGGTTGAGCAACCGGTCGACCGCTTCGATCTCGAGATACGGCTTACGCTGGCCGGCGCCCGAGACGACGATCACGGTGCGCAGGGTCAGACGAACAGTCCCGGCCTTGGCGTCGGTGGCCCCGACGACCAACAGGCGATCGCCCAGGACCTCTCCGTCGCCCAGCTCGAGGTTCGGTGCCAGGACTGCCATCCGGGGTTGGGAGCCGGTGTTCGCCAGCGACTGGACGTGGCTTCGCCGCCGACGTCTCGGGTCGGGATGGCGCCACGAGCCTCCCGAAGTCTCGAAGAGATCGCTGTTCCAAGCCACCAGCACCCAGGCAGCCCGCTCTGGTCCCGGCTTGTGGTGAGCCCTCCTGAGCCAACGGCGTCGTTTCCTCTGCCACCGGTCGTCGACCGGGTTTTCTCCGAGAAACGGCACCAGCAGCTCGGTGTCCCCGGGACCCCATTCGATCACCGGTGCCTCGGCGTCGACGTGAAACCGCGCGACCTCCTCGGTGCCCTCGTTACCGGCGACGTCGCGCGCCACGATCTCGACTCGCTGCTCGCCGTCCTCCCAGCCGCCCGACAGCGCCGCTTTGTCGACCCGCCGCCCGTTGACCTGAGGCCACCACTCGGCGACCCCGGTCCGGTCGTCCTCGACCGAAATCGTCAGGCTCGCGCTCGGCGCGTAGTACTTGGTAACCGGGGTGCCACGCGCGGTCACCGAAGGCCCCTCCAGCAGGCCGACGGCGTGCGGCGGCTCGCGGTCCTGCCGATCGCTCAAGATCTCAAAGCCAAGGCTGGGGCTGGCGTAGCCGTCGAGCCCCGAAGCGCTCACCGCGTGCACCCGCCAGAAGAGCTCGGCCACCGGCAGGGGCTCGGGTCGCCATTCCAGGTCCTCGATTCCGTACCCGCGGCGAACCAGATCCCGGCATCCCGGGTCGAAGCAAACGTCGACCACATAGGCTGCTGCTCCCTCGACCGCCTCCCAAGAGAACAGCGGGTCGGGGAAGTCCCAACGGCTGGACGCCTCGGGCGATCCGGCGACCGGCGGCTCCAGCAACTTCTCCGGCGCCGCAGGGGGCCCGCTCTCGGGAACGGCCGTGCCCATGCCACGCTCGACCGCCACGGTCTGCCCGGCCGCCTCGACCTCGCTGGCCCCCTCGAACACCATCACCGCCGCTCCACCACCTTCGGCCTTGCGAGCGCGCGCCTGGACCGATCCGGACTCGTCCGTCGTGGGCTTGGCCAGCGCGCCGCCGACGACAATCTCGATGTCGGCGCTCACCGGGTTGTCGGTGAGCGCTTCCAGGTCGGCCTGCCCTTCGACGATTTCTACCTTCCTCTCTTCCACTCCACGCAACGACCGCCCGGCCCGCCGCATGTAGACCAGCGACCGCTCGCTGACCAGCAGGTTGCTGCCATCCGGGAACTGCAGCGCAGACGAGGAGCTTCCCCGGGTCCTCAGCGCGTCGCGCTCGACCAGCAGATCCTGCCGGTGGGCGTCGGACCAGTCGATTGGCGCCGGGCGGTTCTCCACCTTGCCCGAGAGGCTCAGGATTCGGGCGGCCGGAGTCGCGTCGGCCAGCCGTACGAGCACGCGTACCCTTTGGCCGGGCAGCAGGAAATTGGGATCCTCGATGTCAGGATTGAGTCCCCAGAGATCGTTCCACCGTCCTTCGGTTCCCAGATAGCTCCCCGAGATTCCGCGCAACGTGTCCCCCGGACGGACGATGTGCACCGCGGGGATCTCTTCCGGCCGCGGTTCCCCGCGGGATGCGGCCGGCAAAGCCACAGTCACAATGATGGCCGCGCGGACCAACCGATCAAAAAAAAGGGCTTCTTGCATTCGCGACGTGAGATCTGCCCCAAAAGCCCCCCGGGCAGCCATAGACCGCTAATTCTATGGCACTCTTCCCCATCCGCCAATGGCCGGCCACCTACTGCCGGCGCAGTCCGGCGGACGACACGCAAGCTAGAATCACTTCTGTGCCCGGCCGGGCTATCCGGCCGCAACCCCGGAGACACTCACCATGGATTCCGATCTTCTCTCACGACCGGTGGATCCGTTTGTCGACCGCCACATCGGTCCGACGGCCGAAGACACCGAGGCCATGCTCGACTATCTGGGGCTCGACTCTCTCGATACCCTGGTCGACGCGGTGGTGCCCCGAGGCATCCGCACCAACCTACCGCTGGAGGTCGGTGAGCCCGAGGGAGAGCACCGGCTCCTCGCCGAGCTCCGATCGGTCGCCGCGCAGAACACGGTCTATCGCTCCTACCTCGGCACCGGCTACCACCCGTCGATCCTGCCCGCGGTGATCCGCCGCAACGTGCTGGAGAATCCCGGGTGGTACACCCAGTACACCCCGTACCAGGCGGAGATCGCCCAAGGCAGGCTGGAGGCGCTGATCAACTTCCAGACGCTGATCAGCGAGCTGACGGCGCTGCCCGTCGCCAACGCTTCCCTGCTCGACGAGGCGACGGCCGCGGCTGAGGCGATGGCGCTTTGCTGGGCCAAGCAGCGGCGCAAGCGTCACCGCTTCTTCGTCGACACCGGGTGTCATCCGCAGACTCGGGCCGTGGTCGCGACGAGGGCACGGCCTCTGGGTATTCAACTCGCCGAAGGCGACCCGCTGAAGCTCGAGGGAGATGACGATCTCATCGGCGCGCTCGTCCAGTATCCTGCCAGCGACGGCCGGATCGTCGATTTTGGGCCGGTTGCTGACCGTCTCCACGAGACCGGCTCGTACCTGGTGGCGGCCGCCGATCCGCTGGCGCTTGCGCTGCTGCGGCCGCCGGGCGCGTTTGGCGCCGACCTCGCCGTCGGTTCGAGTCAGCGCTTTGGCGTCCCGATGATGGCGGGCGGGCCGCACGCCGGTTTCATCGCGTGCCGCGAAGAGCTCGAGCGCTTGATGCCCGGCCGGATCGTCGGCGTCTCGCGCGACGAACAGGACAACCCGGCGTTCCGGCTGGCGCTGCAGACTCGCGAGCAGCACATCCGTCGTGGCAAGGCGACCAGCAACATCTGCACCGCCCAGGTGCTGCCCGCGATCCTCGCGACCCTCTACGCCGTGTACCACGGACCGGAGGGCCTGGTGCGCATCGCCCGCCGGGTGCGGGCGGCGGCCGGCCTGCTGGCCGCCGGCCTGGGCAAGATGGGACTCGAGCCCGCCCACCAGCCCGTTTTTGACACCCTCCGGCTCGACCTGGGAGAGTCAGTCGCTACCTCCGTACACCGGGCGGCCGCACGCCACCGGGTCCATCTTCGGGATCTGGGCGGGGGCTCGGTGGGTGTCAGCCTCGATGAGACCGTTGGGCTACCCGAGCTCCGGACCTTGCTCGAGATCTTCGCCGAGGGCGCCGACGTCGAGACCCCAGGGGACCTGGAGAGCCTGGCCGCCGGGCTCGACCTCGCCTATCCAGGGCCCCACCGCCGGACCGGCCGGTTTCTCGAACAACGGGTCTTCCACCGGTTTCATTCCGAGCACGAGATGCTGCGGTATCTGAACCGCCTGGAACGACGCGATCTTTCCCTCACCCATTCGATGATCCCGCTCGGTTCGTGCACGATGAAGCTCAACGCCACCGCCGAGATGATTCCGGTCTCCTGGCCCGAGTTTGCCGAGATCCATCCCTTCGCGCCGGCCGAGCATCAGGCCGGCTACCAACACCTCATCGACGACCTGGGAACCTGGCTCGCCGACCTCACCGGCATGGAGGGCGTCTCGGTTCAACCCAACGCCGGCTCGCAGGGTGAGCTCGCCGGACTGCTGGTGATCCGCGGCTATCACGAGAGCCGCGGCGAGGATGAGCGCGATGTGTGCCTGATCCCGACCTCGGCCCACGGCACCAACCCCGCAAGCGCGGTCATGGCCGGCTTTCGAGTCGTTGCCGTGGAGTGCGACGAGGAGGGCAACATCGATCTCGGCGACCTGGAGGCCAAGGCAGCGGCCCATCGCGACCGGCTCGGCGCCCTGATGGTGACCTACCCCTCCACCCACGGCGTCTTCGAGGAGGGCATCCGCCAGGTGTGCGAGATCGTGCACCGGCACGGCGGCCAGGTCTATCTCGATGGCGCCAACATGAACGCACAAGTGGGGCTTTGTCGCCCCGGAGAATTCGGCGCCGACGTCTGCCATCTCAACCTTCACAAAACCTTCTGCATCCCCCACGGCGGCGGCGGGCCCGGGGTGGGGCCGATCGCCGTCGCCGAGCATCTGGTGCCCTTTCTTCCCGGCCACCCCTATCTCGGCGACGGAGACCGCGGCCCGGTCTCGGCGGCACCCTACGGCAGCCCCGGAATCCTGCCGATCTCCTGGATGTATCTGCGGCTCATGGGCCACCAGGGCCTTACCCGGGCCAGCCAGATCGCCATTCTCAACGCCAACTACATGGCCAAGAGGCTTGGAAAGCACTACCCGGTGCTCTATGTGGGCGGGCAGGGATTTGTGGCCCATGAGTTCATCATCGACCTGCGCGGTTTTCGGAAAACCGCCGATGTGACGGTCGACGACGTCGCCAAACGCCTGATGGACTATGGCTTCCATGCGCCGACGATGTCCTGGCCGGTCGCCGGAACGATGATGATCGAACCGACCGAGTCTGAATCAAAAGAGGAGCTGGATCGCTTTTGCGAAGCGATGATCTCCATCCGGAACGAGATTCGCGAGATCGAGCGGGGCGAGGCGGATCGCGAGGACAACCTGCTCCAGAACTCGCCCCACACGGCCGCGGCGGTCACCGCCGACACCTGGGGCCACCCCTACAGCCGCGAGAGAGCCGCCTTCCCGGCACCGTGGGTCCGCGAGCACAAGTTCTGGCCTCCGGTGGCCCGAATCGACAACGCCTACGGCGATCGCAACCTGGTGTGCACCTGCGACCCGGTCGAGGCCTACGCCGAGTCGGACTAGCCCAACCGCCTGGTCAGCGTCCCATCCCAACGGCAGGGCGGGGGTCCACAGGGACGTCTGACCGAGCGCCCGCGCAACCCGTTTCGGAGTCGATCGCGTCCCGGCGCGAGGGAAGCCGAGGCGCGCGCCTCTAGGTCAACGGAGTCCGAGTAGCGCGCGCCGTGCCCTGTGGCGCCCCCGTCCTGCCGTTGGGAACGTGAGTACGGCGGTCTGGGTTGGCGGACTCTGCCCGAGCCGGGCCTCGGAAGGGCAGAGCCGCCAACCAAGGTCAAATGCCGGCAGCCAGGCACGCTATCCGCCGAAAACAAAAGCCCCGGCGCAGTCGCACCGGGGCTCAAAGAAGTCGTTTCCGTCGCTGTTCTAGAAGCGGAATCGGATCCCGATCGACGCCTTGCCCTCGAGCTCGTCGCGGTCGTCGTCGACCAGATCGAAACGGCCGACGCCAAACAAGCTCACCGCCCGGCTGACACTCACGTCGACACCAAACTGGGCGTTGAGCCCGATCGCATCGTCCGAAGTGTCCGACACTCCCTCCGGGAGGCCGTCGATCTCGATGTCGGTCATGTGGAGGCCGATGCCCCCACCGACAAAAAACTCGACCGCGTTGAAGGGCATCGCGCCGATGATATTGAGACCCACCAGAGTGTCGCTCTCGAAGTCTCCGTCCCATCTGGCGACCTCCGGCTCGAGGTAGCCTCGGAAACCGGCGTTCCCGCGATGGGCGTGACGGTGGCCAAAGGGGATCCTCAGAGCCAGGCTGATATAGGTCTCGACGGTGTCGTCGTTGACGATCTGCTGGCCGGCAATCACGTTGTCGCCGCGCTCGACCAGCCCGAATCCGAGCCCGAGCGACCAATCGCTCCGATCCCGCTCCGGCTCCTCCTGCAAGTAGATCTGATCTTCCTCCTCTTCCTGGGCCAGAAGTGGCGTGCTTCCCAGCATCGCCAGACAGGCGATCGCTACCGTTGCCACCCGCCACTTCATGCTCTCGTCTCCCGGTCCTTCATAGCGTTGAGGTCCTTTCTCGGGTTGGGGATCCCGTACAGGGGTGCCGCTTGCCCACCGGGAGAACACGCGTAACTCCCGGTGAACAAACGATTATTGTTGATTGTAGCACGGACCGGGTAAGCGGTCCCGCTACACATCTCGCCCACCCCCCGACCTCAAGCTCTGACTCCAGCGCTCGAGTTCCTGACGGGCCAGATCGCGCCCACCGACGCCGAAAGCGATGGCGGCGGCGATCGCGGCGGCTCCCAAGACCAGTCCAAAAGCCATATTGATGATGTCTTCCGCGACATCCATCTGGCGCAAGGCCATGGCCCCGGCGAGCACCAAGATTGCGACTCGCGCCGCAGTGGCGACCAGCCCGCTCTGACCGCTGGCCTGGATGGCGCCGGCCGCGAGGTTGGCCAAAAAGAGGCCCAGACCGAAGATCAGCACCCCCAGCAGCACGTTGAAGAAGAAGCCGATAAAGACCGAGACCAACCCGGAGAGTTGACCGAGCCCGGCGATGTTGAGCGCCTCGACGGCCGCAAAGAGCATGATGGCGACGATCGCCAGGTGCCCGACGAACTCCGACGCGGCACCGCCCGCTTCCTCGCTCTTCCATTTGAGCCCCAACCGCGAGACCAGGCGATCAAATCCGGCCGCCGCCAGGAGGTTGGAGATCAACGTCGCCAGCAGCCGCCCCACCACAAAGAACACGCTGAGGATGAGGATGGCCCCGAACAGACCCGGGAGCGCGCCCAGAATCTGATCCAGCATGTCGCTCGCCGGGCGGGTGATCTTCTCGAGCTTGAGGGCATCGAGCGCGAGCACCAGGACCACGAGCAGGATCAAGGTATAGGCCACCAGGCCGATCAGACCCGACAGACGCTGTTTGCCAAGAGCCCGTTCCAGACCGACGCGCTCGCCCAAGCCATCGAGTCCCACGGCCGACAGGAGGTTGGTGAGGATACGCCGAACGATCTTGGCCACAAACCAGCCGACGATAAAGATGAGGATCGCCATGACGACGTTGGGCAAGGCCCCGATCAGCTCGTCCATCATTCCCTGGACCGGTCCGAGCAGCCCCTGGAGCTTCAACGCGGCGAGAATCGGACCGAGGAAGAACAGAAAGACCAGCCAGTAGACGACCTCGGACAGGGTCTTCGACACCGGCACCTGGTCTTCGCCGTCGGTGATCTCCGCGCCCAACCGCTCGTCCAGCCCCAAGCCGGCGAGAGCCTTGCTGACAAAGAGCCGCAGACCGGAGGCCAGCAGCCACGCGACCAAGATCAAGATGCCCGCTTTGATCAGATTGGGGATCGCGTCGACGATCGTGGTGACGAGGTTCTCGAATGGAGCCGCCACCAAGGTCAGGTTCAATCGCTGAAAAAACCCGATGACGACAAAAATCATCAAAAACCAAAAGACGATCTTGCCGATCGCCGGCTCGATGTCGGGCGCGGCGGTTTCGTCTCCCTTGACCCAGCCCGCGATCTTGTTGTCGATCGTTGTCCGCCGCAGGGCGGCCACAACCACCTTCGAGATGCCCAGAGCCACCAACCACCCTACGATCAGAATCGCCAGAGCGATCCCGAGGTTGATGACATACGGCCCCATGTCGCCCGCCAGGTCGCGGAACATGGTCTGCAGGTTTTCCATACTTTGACTCCTCTCTCTAAGAAATTTTGTCCAGCCGGGGACCCGGCGATATGACCTGATTTGTGAGGTGCCACTCCCGAAAGTGACCCGCCAATTATACCCTTTCGAAGGGGCCGGAGGCGGTTTGTAGTATCATTCCGTTCATTCGGGAATGGCGTTGGGGGACGGACCTCGGGTCAAGCGGGTTTAGGCACGGCGCAGACCCATCCCCACAAGATCCCAGCAATCTGGGAAAGGAGAAGCAACGATGCGAACAAATCTCTTTCGACTGTTGATCCTGGTGGTCGTCTGCCTGGTGCCGCTAAGCGCTTGCCAGAAGACCCAGGAGGCTGCTGAGGACGCGGCCGACGTCGCCGCCGACACCGCGGATGCCGCCGCCGAGATGGCCGGTGACGCCGCCGAAGCGGTCGGCGAAGCGGCCGGCGACGCCGCCGAAGCGGTCGGCGAAGCGGCCGGTGAAGCCGTGCAGGCGGCCGGTGAAGCCGTACAGGCCGCGGGTGAGGCGGTGGAGTCCGCAGGCGAGGCCATCGAAGAGGCCGCCACCGGAGAGGAAGCGGGCGAGGGTGAGGGGGCCGAAGGCGAAGGTCACGAGAATCACGAGACCGGCGACGGTCAGTAGATCGCGACACCCCGATCCGGAAAGACGCTCTCTCGATGAGAGCGTCTTTTTTGAGCGCTGCTTACGCCTTGTTTTTGCTCCTTCGTTATGTTGTATTCTTTCGCCGCTGGAGGGGGGCCTTTTGTGGGCTCGTGAACCATGGGATTTGTAGGAAAACTCGAGGAATTCAGACCCTCGGATCTGCTCCAGATCATTGCCTCGAACCAGAAAAGCGGCAAGCTCGCTCTCACTCGGTTCGACGCCCAGGGGATCATCGTGCTGCGACGCGGCAAGATTATCTACGCCGCTTCCACTTCGGCACGGGAGACCCTCGGCAACCTGCTTCTCTGCGAGGGGCACATCACCAAGGAACAGCTTCTGTCGGCCCTGGAAGAGCAGCATCAAGCCGACCAGGATCAACGTCTCGGGAGTATTCTGGTTGACAGCGGCGCCATCCACCCCGGGACGCTGGAGCGGGTCGTTCGCCAGCAGATCGGAAAGGTACTCTCAGAGTTTTCCTCCTGGAAAACCGGGTTTTTCAAGTTCGAGCTGATCGACCTCCCCGACCACGGCGAGGTCGAAGTGGACGCCGCGGATTTCCTTCTCCACGACGGGCTCGCGCCGGACGAGGTCCTCGAGGACATCGCACGGCAGCTCGAGGCGCTCGACGGCTCGCAATCCCCGGGGCTCGAGACCGGGGACGCGGACGCCGGCGAAACGAGTGAGCGGCTGGCTTCTCTCAAGAACGTCATGGCCGAGATTCGATCACCGGAGTTCACCGGCGAGGTCACCTTCGAGATTCTGAATTTCGCACGCCGGATCCTGCCCCGTGCCGTGCTCTTTTTTGCGCGGCAGAGAAACTTCACGGGCATGAGTCAGTTCGGCATCGAGCTACAAGGCAAGACGTCGGACGAACACGTCCGGCGGATCAAGATCCCTTTCGACCAACCCTCGATCCTCGCTCAGGCCGCCGGTCTCAAAGCCACCTTCCGGGGCGGGCTCGAGCCGGTGGAGTGGAACCTCTACTTGATCAGCCAGCTCGGCGGCGACCATCCGACCGAGGCAGTGGCCCTGCCACTAATGGTCAACCAAACCGTGCTTCTAGTGCTCTACGGGGACAACGCACCCGAGTGCCAGCCCATCGGGCCGCTCCATGAGCTCGAGCTCTTGATGCTCCAGGCCGGTCTGGCGATGGAAAAACGAATGCTCGAACAGCGCGTCGAGCAGTTCAACAAGCTGCGCGGCGAAGTCGACGAGTAATCAGGCCTCGCCCAAATCCATCCCCATCACGTGGTAGCCGGCGTCCACGTACACCACCTCCCCGGTGATTCCCGAAGCCATCGGAGAGACCAGGAAGAGGCCGAGCTGCCCCACCTCCTCGTGAGTGATGTTGCGACCGAGTGGGGCCATTTGGGCGAAACGCTTGAACATGGCGGTAAACCCGGGGATGCTCCGCGCCGCGATCGTCTTGACCGGGCCGGCCGAGACACCGTTGACCCGCACTCCGCGCTTGCCGAGGTCGTAGGCCAGATAGCGGATGCTGGATTCGAGAGCACTTTTGGCGATCGCCATCACGTTGTACTTCGGGACCACCCGTTCCGAGGCGTGGTACGTCAGAGTGACGATCCCGGCGCCCTCGTTGAGCCATGGCTCCGCGGCCTGAGCGACCGCCACCAGCGAGTAGGCCGAGACTTCGAGCGCGGTCAGCCAGTCCGACCGTTTGGTCGCCAGATAGGTACCTTCCATGGCTTCGCGCGGGGCAAACGCGATGGCGTGGACCAGCCCGTCGAGCCCGCCCCACCTTGCGCCCAGGTCCGAGAAGACCGTGGCGATCTGGGCATCGTCGGTGACGTCACAGGAGTAGAGCAACGGGTTTTCGAGGTCGGCGGTCAGCTTCTCGACCTCACGCTGGAGCCGCTCGCCCTGATAGGTGAAGGCGACTTCGGCGCCGGACGCCAGGAGCTGTGAGGCGATCGCCCAACCTAGGCTGCGCCGGTTGGTGACCCCCATGACCAGGGCCTTCTTACCGCTCAGGTCGATGCCTGTGCCACCTGTCATCGCGGCGGCGATCTTATCCCAGGGGGGTGCCGAGGAAACGGCCGCCAGAGACGGCGGCCGCTTCGGTGGAGCCGCACGAACCGTCCGGGTTGCGGCGGCGGCGCCGGTGACTGAAGCGGCCGGCGCCCTGCCGGCCGCTCAGCAAACCCTGGGTGCCTCGATCACTCACGCGCCCCCTGGGTGTGAGAACATTTGATACCGCCGTACGCATCGCGCAGCCGCCTTCGTGCGGGCGCCGCCAACCCCCCGGGCGTCGCCAACCCCCAATGGTCAACCAACTCCGCTACTTCCTCTTGCTGGCCATCAAGGCCCTGTCGCGCGTCTTCTACCGCTTCGAGGTGACTTGGATCACGCCAGAGCCGCCCGGGCCTTGGGACGACCTGCGGGTCCTGTCGATGCTCCACCACACCAGCCTTTTCGAGTGGCTGTATGCCGGCGCGGCACCCAACCACTTGTTGCGCCGGATCGCCCATCACGCCTTGGTTCCGATCGCGGACAAGACGATCGCCCGTCCCATCGTCGGCCGTTTTTTCAAGGCGCTGGCCCCTCACTTCACTTCGATCACCCGCCAGGCCGACCACACCTGGCAGAGCGTTCTCGACCGCCTGGAGGGGCACGCCATGGTGGTCATCCTGCCCGAGGGGCGGATGATGCGCGCCAACGGGCTCGACAAGCACGGCAAACCGATGACGGTCCGTGGCGGCGTCGCCGACATCCTGCGGGCCACCCCCGGCGGCCGGATGCTGATCGTCTACTGCGGCGGCCTCCATCATGTCCAGGTTCCCGGCCAGCATTTCCCCAAGCTGTTCAAGACCCTCCGGATCGCCTTCGAAATGGTGGACGTCGCCGCCTACAAGGACTCGCTCGGCCACGGACAGGGCTCCGGCAGGTTCAAGGCCAGGGTCAAGGCCGACCTCGAGGAACGACGCGATCGCTACTGCCCGCCCCTAGCCGCCGATTAGCCGCCGATCGGCCACCGGTGGCGGCGGTAGCCACTCGCGAGTGAACCGCGATCGCCGAGAGGATTAAGGCTCCGCCCAGAAATGTCGCGGGGGGTGGAGCTTCCGCGTGCAGGAGCCAGGACCACAGCGGGCTGAGCACCGGCTCGAGGATCAGCAACAGCGAAGCTTCGAGCGCGGTCACGCGCCGCAGACCGGCAAGCAACAAGAGATAGGCGAGACCGATCTGCGCCAGACCCAGGTAGGCGATCACGCCGAGATCGAGCGGCTCGATCCGTGCCACGGGGAGTGCAGGCGGGAGAGCCAAGAGAAGAGCAAAAATATTGCCCCACACCACGGCCCGCCCGGCGAAAGCGGTCGCAGAGGCGCCCAGCGCTCCGCCGCCGACCGCGGCCTCGCGGCCCCGGCTCAGCCACCGCAGACCGATCACGGTCAGGGCCCAGGCCAGACCAGAGCCCACCGCCACCCAGTTGCCGAGTCGCGGGTTGCCGGCCGTCTCGAGGACCGTCGAGGGCGACGCCAGGACCAGCGACATCCCGACCACCAGCGCGGCAATCAACCCGAGGTCCCTTCGGTGTACCCTTTCGCCCAGCCACCGGGGTGAGAGCAGCAGCACCCACAACGGCGAGGTCGAGACGAGGAAGATCGCCGCGGCGGCGGTCGTTGCCTTGTTGGCGATGACATAAGTCGTCAACGCCAGCGCGTAGGCCAAGCCCACCGCCATCACCCGAGGGCTGGCGATCCGCCCACCACCGCGAAAGAACACCGCGGCCAGGACCAGCGCGGCCACTCCCGAGCGAAAACTCGCCACCTGCCAGGCGGAAAGCGCCGTCGCCTTGATCGCCGCGCCGCCGGTCGAGAACAGGGCCGCCGCGGCCAGCACCTGGAGTCTCGGGAGCAGAGCCGGCGGCTGTCGGATGGTCACGGATCGCCGGCGGCCTTACGGCGAAACGGCCCCTCGCCCATCCACCGATGCGGCCGTGGACGCCGTTGCCACTCCAGACCGAAACGCTCGATCGCGGCCTTCTTGATGCGCTCGACCGCCTCCTCCGGCGAATCGGTCACCAGAAAACGATCGACATCCGTGGCGCTGATCGTCCCCTGGGGCACCATCCGGCGGTGCAAGAAGTCGAGAAGCTCGTCCCAGTAGTCACTTCCCATCAAAACGAGTGGAAAGTCCTTGATCTTGCCCGTCTGGATCAAGGTCGCGGTCTCGAAGATCTCGTCCATGGTGCCGAAGCCGCCGGGCATCAGGACAAAGGCGTAGGAGTACTTGACCAGCATCACTTTGCGGACAAAGAAATAGCGGAAGTCCACCCAGGTGTCGAGATAATCATTGTGGCTCTGTTCGTGGGGAAGCTCGATGTTGCAGCCCACCGAGCGACCGCCCCCTTCCTTGGCGCCGCGGTTCGCCGCCTCCATGATTCCCGGTCCCCCACCGGTCATCACCGAAAACCCGGTGACCGCCAGTTGCCGGGAGACCTCTCGCGCCAGTTGGTAGTAGCGGTTGTCTTCCTGGAACCGCGCCGACCCGAACACCGTTACGCACGGCCCGATGAAGTGCAGGGCACGAAACCCGCGCACAAACTCCGAGAAGATCCGTACCGCGCGGGCCAGCTCCTCGAGCCGGCTCTGCGGCCCGGCCAGAAACCGGCCTTCCTCGGGACGCGCCGGGCGCTTGCCCCAGGCCTCCAGATCCTCGAGCCGCGCGGCCTCGGTCGTGTCGTCGGCCTGTTGTCGGGTCGATGTATCCATCGAGCGGTGAGACTAGCAGTCGTTTGCCGGAGCGTGGCAGACACTCGGCTGGAAACGGCGCTCGCTACTCGGACTTGGCTGGGCTCGCTCGCGCCTCGTTGTTTCGGCCGCGCGGACCGCTGGAACCTACTGAGGCTACTCTGTGTGCCCGCGGCCTCACAGCGTTCCTACCGAGTGTCTGCCACGCCCCGGCTCAAACCGGTTGGCGAGGACGACCGCGTACGCCACCCGGAGCAGACTTCAGCGTAGGGGCGGGGCTTGCCCCCGCCCGAGGCCGCCGCTGCATGATGTCCCCAGCCATCGGGGGTTCACCCGCACGCCTTACCTGTGCTAGAAATCTCCCGGCAGGCACGGTCAATCCAACCCCTCGTACAAGGAGCCATACGATGATCCAAGCCCAGGACCTGATCGCCCGCGAAGACCGGTTTGGCGCCCACAACTACCACCCCCTCGACGTCGTCCTCTCACGCGGTGAAGGGGCCTGGGTGTGGGACGTCGAGGGCAACAAGTACCTCGATTTTCTCGCCGCCTACTCCGCGGTCAATCAGGGGCACTGTCATCCGAGGATCCTCGAGGCCTTGATCGAACAGGCGCGGCGTCTGGCGTTGACCTCGCGGGCCTTTCGCAACGATCAGCTAGGCGCCTTCTACCAGAAGCTGTGCGAGCTGACCGGCTTTTCCCGGGCGCTGCCGATGAACACCGGGGCCGAGGCGGTGGAGACGGCGATCAAGGCGGCCCGAAAGTGGGCCTACAAGGTCAAGGGCGTCGAGAAGGACCACGCCCGGATCCTGGTCTTTGACAACAACTTCCACGGCCGCACCACGACCATCGTGGGCTTCTCCTCCGAGGAGCAGTACCGGGACGGGTTTGGTCCGTTTACCCCCGGCTTCGAGCTCCTTCCCTACGGCGACGCGGCCGCCGTCGAACAAGCTCTCGAAGCCGCGCAGGGCAATGTTGCCGCCATCCTGATCGAGCCGATTCAGGGTGAGGGCGGCATCATCGTGCCGCCGGACGGCTATCTGACGCGGCTGCGCGAGCTGAGTATCGAGCACAAGTGCTTGTTGATTCTCGACGAGATCCAGTCGGGACTCGGCCGTACCGGGAAGCTGTTCGCCTACGAGCACGAAGGGATCCGACCGGACATCGTGATTATCGGCAAGGCTCTCTCGGGTGGCTTCTATCCGGTGTCGGCCATGCTCTCGGACGACGAGGTGATGGATGTCTTCCGCCCCGGTGACCACGGCTCGACCTACGGTGGCAACCCGGTCGCGGCGGCGGTCGCGACCGCCGCGCTCGAGGTTCTCGTCGACGAGGGTCTGGTCGAGCGCTCCGCCCGGCTGGGCGAGCATCTGATGGACCGGCTGCGCGGCTTTGATTCGCCGCACATCCGGGAAATTCGCGGCAAGGGACTGTGGGTCGGGATCGAGCTCCATCCGGAGGCGGGCGGCGCGCGGCGGTTCTGCGAAGAGCTGCGGGCGCTGGGCCTGCTCTGCAAAGAGACCCACGACCATGTGATCCGACTGGCCCCGCCTCTGGTGATCGAGAAGAAAGACCTCGATTGGGCGCTCGAGCGGCTGGCGACGGTCCTGGGCGCGAGGACGCCGCAAGCCGTGGCGGCAGGCTAGCTCACCATTCGACCGGCAGCTTGACCGGTTTCTCGTCGCCGTCGCGGTAGACGACAAAGCCCATCCGACGGCCAAAGAGATAGAGGTCGCGCAAGATCTCGACGTCGCGGCGGCAGTACTCCTCGACTCGGTCGAGCTGGCCCGCCCGAACCCACTCGAGGCTCTGGAGCCCGTCAGCGGTCTTCTCGACCCCGAGGGTGGCGTCGGCCAGATGCGCCAGACTGAGTCGAAACCCCAGCCGCCGGTGGATGTCGTCCAGCAAGTCGAGCGTCGGCCACCGACGCTCGTAGTCGATCCCGGTGTAGCCCTCTAGAACTCGGTAGTCGAAACGGCGGCTGTTGAACCCGATCACCGCATCGGCGCTGTCGAGCCACGCCACAAGATCGGCGACCTCCGGCTCTCGAAACACTCGGATTTCTCCGTCCTGGAGATGGCAGGCGACCCCGACCGAGACGAGCATTCGGTGGGCGTTGCGCCAGCTACCGACGTCCTCGGCCGAACGCTGGGTCTCGAGATCGAAGAGAAGCGTGCGCCGGGGATATTCCGGCACCGGAATCGGGGGCGGTGGCAGGGGCTCCTCGGGTTCTTCTAGGGGTGAAACCGGCCCCGAGACCGCTCGCGAACCCTTGCGACGCCCGGTCGAAACGGCAGCTCCCGCCCCAGGCCCCGGTTGCGCCGCGCGTCCGTTCATCGGCTCGGTCCAGCCGTCCATGGCCTGCTCTCCTGTCGCAGCGCCCAGCGCGATACGAGTCTTCCCCGCCGCGGCGCCGGCCACCGTCTCCTTGCCGAGCAGAATGCGGAGAAGACGCAAAGCCCCGTCCTTGTCGAGCGGCCGGTTGCCGTTGCCGCATTTTGGCGACTGGACACAGGACGGACAGCCCGCTTCGCAATCGCAGCGCTCGAGCAGCTCGCACACCCGCCCCAACAGCGCCGGAAGGTCCTCAAAGGCGCGCGCCGAGATCCCGACGCCACCGGGATGGCCGTCGTAGATAAACACGGCGCCGCACTGAAGCTGCGGATGAAGCGGAATCGAGATTCCCCCCACGTCCCCACGGTCGCACAGAGTGTGAAGCGGCAACAGCGAGATCGTGGCGTGCTCGGCGGCATGGAGCGCGCCCATAAAATGGGCTCCCCCGTCGCGCAGCTCATCCTCCAGCGGGCGTGGGGCCGCCCACCAGAGTCCGACCGTCTCGAAACGCACCGGCGGCAGATCCAGCTCGTGCTGGTCGATGGCCTCCTGCGAGCGCAGCCGCCGCCGCTCGTAGCCGACGACCTTCTCGGTCACCCGCAGCCGGCCCAGAAAGGCCTCCAGGTTTTCGACACGACTCTCCGCGAGTACCTCCAGGACTTCGGTTTCTTTTTGCGTGAGCGGCATGGTGTAGTAATCCACCGTCACCGGCTCGGCGTGAGCCTTGCCGGCCTCCAGATCCAGCTCGCGAACCAGATGCTGGTTTCCCGCGTGCAGATAGATCGCGCCGGGATGGCACTCGCGTAGCGCCCGGGAGCCGTCGACCGTGCCGATCAGCCGGCCGGATGTCGTGTCAAGAATCGTCGTCGTCTCCCCCGCTCCGCGCAGCCCGATCTCCCGCTGGGGCCGTTTGCGCCGGGTCCCGATCTCACCGGTCTCCGCCGACTCGACCAGAGTATGAGCCCGCAAGAGGTCTCCGACCAACGGCGCGTGGGGCTCGAGGTAGCCCGAGTCACGATCGCGGTGGAGCGGCAGCTCGGCCGCCGCGCAAACCAGATGGGCCTTGGCCACCGGCTCGTTGGAGGGATCCACGATCAAACTCTCGTACGGCCGCTCGATCAGCTCGAGCGGATGCTCGAGCAAATACTGATCGAGCGCGTCGGGGAGCGCCACCAGGGCGGTGATCGACTCACGCCCCGCCCGCCCCACCCTTCCGGAGCGCTGCCAGGTCGCCATGACACTGCCGGGGAACCCCACCAGGATGCACGCGTCGAGGCCGCCGACGTCGATCCCCATCTCCAGGGCCGAGGTCGAGATCACGCCGTTGAGCCGGCCGTCAAAAAGATCCCGCTCGATCTTCCGTCGCTCCTCGGGCAAAAACCCGGAGCGGTAGCTGGCGACCTTGGACGCCAGCGTCGGCTCCTGCTGACGCAGCCAAGAGTACAGCAGCTCGGTGATCCGTCTCGCCTTGGTGAAGACGATCGTCTTGAGACCCTTTTGCAGCAACTCGACCAGCAGATGAAGCGACAGCGTGTAGGGGCTCGCCGCCGGCCGGAAGAGGAGAAAGTGGCGCCCCTGCTGGGGCGAACCGGTCTCGCGCACCCAGTGAAAGTCCCTCCCCGCCAGGCGAGCGGCAAACTCACCGGCGTTGACCGCGGTGGCCGAGGAAGCCACCAGCACCGGGTCTGCGCCCTCGGCCCGGCACAGACGCGTCAGCCGCTGGAGGACATGATGAAAGTGGCTGCCAAAAATGCCGCGATAGGTGTGGAGCTCGTCGAGCACGATCCAGCGCAGCTCGCGCAAGAACGGCGACCATCCCTGCCACGAAGACAGGATCCCGGCGTGGAGCATGTCCGGATTCGAAACGATAATCCTCGGGAATCTCCGTTTGATCTCGGCCCGACGTTTTGGCTTGGTGTCTCCGTCATAGACCGCTACAAACGGCATCCCCCCGGACGCACCCTCCGGGTCGATTCCGGCCGTGCTCGCCAGCATCTCGAGCTTGCCCATCTGGTCGCGCCCAAGGGCCTTGAGCGGGTACAGAAACAGCGCCCGCCCGCCGCCACCGGCCAGGGCCTCCTCGAGAACCGGCAGTTGAAACACCAGCGACTTGCCGCTCGCCGTCGGCGTCGTGATGAGCACGTTCTCCCCGCGGCGGAGCGCCGCAAGCCCCTCAGTCTGGTGGCTCCAAAGCCTCGTTGCGCCGACCGCCGCCAGGGACCGCTCCAACGCCCCCGGGAGCGGCGGATCCAGCTCGCCAAAACGCTCGGGTGTCGGCGGCAGGTAGATCGTCTCGACGAGCTGCGGCGAGAAACGCTCGTCCGCTTCCAGCCCCTCGACGACGTCGGCCGCTCGGTCGGTCACGGGCATCGAGCCATCATAGCGTTGCGGTACGAGCGCGTCGCTCGACGGCGAGACTGGCATCCACAACTCGACGGCCGGCAGGGACGCCGGCCGCTTCAAGGACGCGTGCGGACGCACGACGCGGTGTTTGAAACGCCGGGCGCCTCTGCCGGCCGATCGGTCACCGTCGTCCTGAAGCGGCCGGACCTGTGCCGGCCGTTTCCCGATTCGGGCCGACACAGAGCGCGGCTCGCTCATGCAACCGTATGTGATTAGATACCGGCCCGATGACGCGTCAAAAGAGCGCATCCATGCTGGCGGCGGCCTTGATACTGGTGGCAACCGTCGTGGGAGCGGACGACGACTCGCCCACCGCCATGGTCATCCACGGCGGTGCCGGGACCATCGAACGAGCCGATCTGTCGCCCGAGCTCGAAGCTCGGTACCGCGGCAAGCTCGAGGAAGCGCTTCTGGTGGGCCATCGGATTCTGAAAAACGGCGGCACCAGCCTCGACGCCGTCGAAGCGACGATCCGGCTGCTCGAGGATTCACCGCTCTTCAACGCCGGTAAGGGAGCGGTCTTCACCGCCGCCGGCGGCAACGAGCTCGACGCCTCGATCATGGAGGGACACACGCTGCGCGCGGGCGCGGTGGCCGGCGTGACGACCCTGAAAAACCCGATCACCGCGGCCCGAGCGGTCATGGAGCGAACCGCGCACGTCCTTCTGGCGGGCGAGGGCGCCGACCTCTTTGCCGCCGACATCGGGCTGGAGCAGGTGCCGGCCGAGTACTACTACACCGAGCGTCGCTGGCAGGCGCTCGAGAAGCGGCGCAAGAAGGAGCACCACAAGGCCACTCCACCCGAGCCGCAGGCAGCCCAGAAGGACAGGGTCATGGGCACGGTGGGTGCGGTGGCTCTCGACCGCCACGGCCATCTGGCCGCCGGGACCTCCACCGGCGGCATGACGTACAAAAAGCACGGCCGCGTCGGCGACTCTCCCCTGATCGGCGCCGGCACCTACGCGGATTCCAAGTGCGGGGTCTCCGGCACCGGTCACGGCGAGTTTTTTATCCGCCACGCCGTTGCCCACGACATCTGCGCCCGTGTCGAGTATCTGGGAGTCTCGATCGGCGTGGCCGCTGCCCAGGTCGTGGGCGAGGTGCTGGTCGGGGCCGGCGGGAGGGGCGGTGTCATCGCACTCGACTCCGACGGCAACCCGGCGATGGTCTTCAATACCAGCGGGATGTACCGCGGGTTTGTTGACGACGAGGGGCAGACTCGCGTGGCCATCTACGAGGAATCGGCTGAAAACAAGTAACTTCGGCGGCACCATTCACCGGCGTCCGCTCAACCGGACACAAACAAGGAGATTCGCACCATGCCCGTACGCTCAGCAAACGCCCGATGGGAGGGAAGTCTCAAGGACGGGGGCGGCTCGATGAGACTCGAAAGCGGCGCCTACGAAGGAAAGTACTCTTTTGGATCGCGTTTTGAAGAAGACCCCGGCACCAATCCCGAGGAGTTGATCGCGGCGGCCCACGCCGGCTGCTTCTCGATGGCTCTGACCGCCGGGCTCGGTCGAGCGGGCTTCAACCCCCAAAGTGTCGAGACCTCGGCCAAAGCACATCTGGAGAAGGGCGAGGGAGGATTCTCGATCACTCGCATCGAGCTCGAGACCCACGCCGTCGTTCCGGACATCGACGCCGACACGTTTCTGGAGCACGCCGAAGGCGCCAAAGCCAACTGTCCGGTCTCGAAGGCGCTCGCCGGGGTCGAGATCTCGCTTTCGGCCCGTCTGGCCGAGGCGCCGGCCGCGGACTGATCGGCAAATGACAGGCAAGACCTTGCTTACCGGCCCGCGAACGCTGACCATCATGGTGCTGGGGCTGGGGCTCTGTCTCGCAGCCGCACCGCCGCCGAGCCACGCCTGGGGATCCAAGGGACACAGGGCGGTCGCGCAGATCGCCGAGAACCACCTGTCCGAGAAGGCACGCGATCGGGTGCGCGAGATCACCGGTCGCAAGACCCTGGCAATGCTTGCGGCTTGGCCGGATTTTCTCTACTCGGAGGAAGCGTGGGGGTTCGCCAGCCGGTGGCACTATGTCTCGGTCGACGAGAACAACAGCCTGGAAGAGATCATGACGCGGGCCGAGACCAGCCTCGACCCGGACAACGTCGTCGAGGCGATCGAGTACCTGACCGCGGTTCTGGCCGGTGACCCCAAAAAAGCCGAGAACTTCTCGGACCTCCTGGCCTGCCGCGCCCCGCGCGGCTCCGAAAGTCCGGCCGCCTGTCGCACGGTCAAGCCACGCGAAGGGTCCCTGGAGCTGACCGCACTCGCCTTCCTGGTGCATTTCGTCGGCGACATCCACCAGCCGCTCCATGTCGGCCGCCGTGGCGACCGGGGCGGCAATCAGGTGGCGGTCAACTGGTTCGACGAGGACCACGACCTGCACTCGGTCTGGGACAGCGGGATGATCGAGAAGGAAGGGCTGAGCTTTACCGAGCTGGTGGACTTCATCGAAGCCGAGCTCGGAGACACCGTCGCGATCGGCGATTCCGGTCCTCGCGGTTGGGCGCGGGAGTCGTTCGATTACCGCCACCGCCTCTACGAGATCTACGACCGCACCGATCGCGAAAACCGTCTTCCCGATCTGGGGTACGGCTACTCCCACGACCACATCGGTGTGGTCAAGAAGCGGCTCTATCAGGCTGGGCGCCGGTTGGCGCGATTGCTCGACTCGATCTACGGTTCGTAAGCCGGCCGGGCCCGCCACTTCTCCGCCAGCAGCAGGGTGCAAAGCGTCTTGCCGTCGTGAATCTCGCCTCGCTCGGCCCGGTCGAGCGCCTCCGAGAGCGGGATCGAGATCACTTCGAGGGCTTCTTCGCCTTCGAGATTCTGCCGCCCCGGAGCCAGGTCGCGAGCGACAAACATCCACATTCGCTCGTCGGTAAACCCGGGCGTGGTCCACATCCAGCCCAGCGGATCGAGCCGGCCGGGCCGGAGCCCGGTCTCCTCCTCCAGTTCGCGGGCGGCGCACACGATCGGCTCCTCCCCGGGAGCTAGCTTGCCGGCCGGCAGCTCGATCAGCCACCCGCCGGTGGCGTGGCGGTACTGGCGCAGGAACACGACCTCGCCCGTGTCCGACAGCGGCAAGACCACCGCCGCGCCCGGATGCGCGATCACCTCGAGATCGGACTCGTGCCCATTGGGAAGCCGGACTCGATCGACCCGCAGATCCACCGCGACGCCCTGGAACACCGGACGGCTGCTCAGTATCTCGGCTTGCGCCCACTCCGACCGACGGCCTTGCGTCATTGGCCCCATGCTATCTTTTCGCCCACGATCCGGCGCTGGCGCTCGAGCGGCCCCCCGCGAAATGCGCGTTTCGGCGCCGTCTCTTTTCGATGCTCAACAGCTTTCTGACGCCGGAACAGCAGGCTCTCCTGAGCCGCGAGAGGGAGGCCTTGCGCTCCCTGCAGGTGACGCTGGCCGAGAGCGCCGCCGAAGCGGCCGACGTCGAGACCCTGGAGCGCTCCATCTCGCAGCTCGATCATCTCTTTCTGCTGGTGGTGGTCGGCGAATTCAACTCGGGCAAGAGCACGTTTATCAACGCCCTCCTGGGCCAGGACCTGCTGGAAAAAGGCGTCACACCGACCACCAATCGGATCCACCGCATTCGATACGGAGCGAGCGCCGAGAGCTCGGTCGGAGACGCCGGGGTCGTCCATGTCACCGCGCCGGTCGAACTGTTGCGCCAGGTCGAGATCGTGGACACCCCCGGCACCAACGCGCTCGACCGACACCACGAGCTCATCACCCAGGAGTTCGTGCCGCGCTCCGACCTGGTGCTCTTTGTGACCTCGGCGGATCGTCCGTTCAGCGAAAGCGAGCGGGCGTTTATGAGCTCGATCCGCGAGTGGGGCAAGAAACTCGTCCTGGTGCTCAACAAGATCGATTTTCTGGCCGGCGACGACGATCTCTGGCAGGTCCAGGAGTTCATCCGGGAGAAGTCCCTCGCGCTGCTGGATTTTGCACCCGAGATTTTTCCGGTCTCCGCACAAAAGGCCCTGGCGGCAAAGCTGGCCGGAGACGATCCGGCGCTGGCCGCCGAAAGCCGGCTCTATGACCTCGAGCGGTATCTAGTTCACACCCTCGACGACGATGAGCGGGTCCGGCTCAAGCTCTCCAACCCGCTGGGGGTGGGCCTGCGACTCGCTCGTCAATACGGTGACACCGTGCAGGGAATGCTCGATCTGCTGCAGGACGACTTCGAGACCTTAGAAGCCGTCGATCTCCAGCTCGGTGTCTACGAGGAGGACATGCGCCGCGAGTTTCGGTTCCGTCTCTCCGACGTCGACGGCGAACTGCAGGCGTTTGAGAAGCGCGGGCACGAGTTCTTCGACGACACCTTTCGCCTGGCGCGGGCGGTCGACTTGATGAACAAGGAGCGCACTCAGGCCGAGTTCACCCGGCGGGTCGTCGCGGACACACCGCGCCGGATCGAGACCAAGGTGGGCGAGATCGTCGACTGGATGATCGCATCGGAGCTCAAGCTGTGGCAGGGCATCGCGCGCCGGATCGAGGACCGGCGGGCCGTCCACGGGGTCGGCGATCTCGGCGGCTTCGAGTACGACCGGGAGCAGCTCCTCGCCACCGTCGGCCGCGCGGCTGCCGACGCCGTCGAGAGCTTTGACCAGCAGCGGGAAGCGGCCCGCCTGGCGGACTCGGTGCGAACGGCGGTCGCCGGGACCGCCCTGATGGAGGTCGGCGCCTTGAGCCTGGGGGCGGTGATCACTCTGATGGCGACCACCCAACTGGCGGATTTTACCGGCATCTTGGCGGCCGGCACGCTGGCGGTCCTGGGCTTCTTTGTCCTGCCGACCCGCAAGCGGCGAGCCAAGAAAGAATTGGTCGAGAAGATCCAGACGTTGCGCCAGCAACTGATGGAGACCCTCACCTCCCAGTTCGATCACGAGATCCAGCGCAGCACCCGCCGGATCCAGGAAGCCGTGTCGCCCTACACACGGTTTGTTCGCGCCGAGCGCCAGCGGCTCACCGCCAGTGGAAGCCGGCTGACCGAATGTGGCGACCGGCTCGAAGGCCTGGCCGCCCAAGTCGAGCAGCTTTGACGGCCGCGCCGGGAGCGCGCCAGAAATGACCGCCCGGCAGCGCAAAAGCGGGCGTCGAATCGGCCGCTGGGCTCGCTGGCTCCTGCCCCTCGCCGCCCTCCTGCTGGTCACCGCGGCTCTCGAGCTCGTCCTGCGCGCGGGTTACTTCATCCGCAACCGGACCCAGCCGTCCAAAATCCAATTCCATGCGGACTGGGGCTGGGTGCCCACGCCGAGCCAGAATCTCACCTACGAGACCGCCGGGTACGGACAGATTGTCTATTCGACCGACGCAAACGGTTTTCGGGTGATGGGCGATCCGGACACCGCCCGGACCAAGATCTTTGTGGTCGGCGATTCGTTTACCCAGGCCTACCAGGTCTCCGACGGCAAGGCCTACTACGACTATCTGGCCGATCACGGCACGGGCATCGAGCTGTTTGTCTACGGCGCCGGCGGCTACGCCACGCTGCAACAGGCTCTGGTCGTGCGGCACTATCTGGATTCGATCGAGCCCGACGTCGTTCTATGGCAATTCCACCCGAACGATTTGATCGGCAGCGACGTTCGGCTGGAAGCACAGAGCGGCGAACACAACAACCACATGGTGCGCCCCTATCTCGATGCCGGTACGGTCGCGCTCCGGCACCCGGACGGGCTGTTGGGAACGCTGGCCGTCCACTCGGTGTTGTTTCGCCGCCTGGCGGTGGCGAGGGCCAGCATCAAAAAACGCTTCGCGCCGATAGACGACAAGCTGGTGGCCGGGCACCCCGATCTCGAGCGGGCCCTGGAAGCCATGCGGAGCGTGGTCGCGGATCTGGTGGCCGACGCGAGCCTCGGCGGACGCTCCTTTGTCGCCTTTCAAGTGCCGTCCCGGGAACGCACCCACTATGAGGACTATGTCTTTGGGCGGATCTGCGAGGTGCCCGGCCTCCACTGCGTGCCGGGCCTGGACCGCGCGCTCGAAGCGGCGCGACAGAGAGGCGAGCGCGTCGATGGCGGCTCCGACCCGCACTGGAACGAGACCGGGCACGCGATCGCCGGTCGCGTACTTCTGGAATACCTGCGAGCGAACGGTCTGCTCGCTGGAAACGACCCGAACCCCGGCTCCGTGCCGGCGGCAAGCGGCTGAGCGCTCAGCGGCCGCGCGAGCCCAGCGTCACGTCAATCCGGGTCTCGCGGGCATCGCGCAGCACGGTGAGCCCGACCGTATCGCCGGGCCGGCGGCGCTCGAGGGCCAGGACCAGATCGTCTTCCGACCGCACCGGCGCGCCGTCCACCGCCAGGATGACGTCGCCCATCTCGACCCGCCCCCGCGAGTCTCGCCGGGTCGCCCGCAGACCGGCCCGGTCGGCGCCGCTACGGGGCACTACGCGCGTCAGCAGCACGCCCTCCACCTCCAGAAACCGACTCGCCGGAACCCCGTCTACTCCTAGCAGCGGCCGCTCGATCCGGCCCTTGTCGATGAGCTCGGGAACCACCCAGCGCACGGTGTCCACCGGGATCGCAAAGCCGATCCCGGCGTAGGCTCCCGATGTGGAGAGGATCTGCGTGTTGACGCCGATCAACCGACCGGCGCTGTCCAGCAGCGGACCCCCGGAGTTGCCGGGGTTGATCGCCGCATCGGTCTGAATGACACCGGGAATCGCCATCCCGGTCAGCGACTCGATCTCCCGGCCGAGGGCGCTGATGACCCCCGTGGTCAACGTGTGATCGAGCCCGAACGGATTGCCGATGGCATAGACGCTCTGCCCCACCCGCAGATCTTCGGAGACCCCGACCGCCAGGGGGCTCAGCCTCTCCCGCGGCGCCTCGATCCGCAAAACCGCCAGGTCCTTTTCGGGCGCACCGCCGACCAGCTCGGCATCCCAGGTGGATTGGTCATAGAGCGTCACTTGGGCGGCACTCGCGCCTCGAATCACATGAAAGTTGGTGACCACGTGGCCCTTGTCGTCCCATAGGAATCCCGACCCGGTGCCGCTGGGAATCGCATCGGCTCGCAGGCTGAAGGGCGCGCGGCGAAACGTGATCGAGGTGATGTAACAGACCGACGGAGAGGCCCGCTCGAAGAGCTCGATGGTCGCCTCCTCGCCCGCGGTCAGATCGGCCCGCGCGGCGACGATTTGCGCCGGCTCGGGACCGGCCGCCGCCAGGGCGCCACCGGCGCGCCAACCCCGCGCCACCGAATAGCCCAACGCCACCAGCGCGGCCGCCAACAACGCGCTGCTGACCAACCGGCTCGTCATGGGGCGAGAGTCTAGCCTGCACGACCCCGGGATTGAAGTGGTCGGTGCCACGGGCGGCCAGCGGGCCGAAGCGGCCGCCGCCTCTGGCGACCGTAGAGGCCGACACCACAGCTTTCCGACCAAAACACAAAGTTACCATCGCTCGGCCGGCAGAGACGCCGGCCGCTTCAGGGGAAACCGAGGGCGCTTTATCGCTCCGAAAAGCCCGTTTCTTTGGGGCCGGTCGAGTTTGTCGTATGGTGGCCGGGTGAGCCGCCGAACCACCATCGCGGGGTCGGTCTGCGCGACTGTTCTGGCGTTTGCGGCGCCGGCCCGTGGAGCGGCGCCGATCGCGCTCAAACGAGTCGTGCGCCAGCTCGATTCGGCGGTCGCGATCGCGCACGCGGGGGACGGATCCGGGAGGCTCTATATCGGCGAGCGTCAAGGCAGGGTGCGTCTCAAAGTCGGTCCCGACGTACGTGACAGGCCCTTTCTCGACATCTCGGAAAAGGTCCGTTGCTGCGAGGGTGAGTACGGCCTGCTCAGCCTCGCCTTTCACCCGAAGTATTCCTCCAACGGCTTTTTCTACGTCAGCTATTCCGATCTGGACGGCAACTCGGTGGTCTCCCGCTTCACGGTGACCGACGACCCCGAGGTCGCCGATCCGGGTTCTGAGGCCGAGATTCTGCGCCTGGACCAACCCGACCGGTTTCACAACGTGGGTCACGTCGCCTTTGGTCCCGACGGCTACCTCTATATCGGCTCCGGGGACGGCCAGGGCGGCGGCGATCCCGACGACAACGCCCAGCGTCTGGACACGCTCTACGGCAAGCTCTTGCGAATCGACGTGGACACGGCCTTTCCCTACTCGATCCCACCCGACAACCCGTTTGTCGGCACGGCCGACGCTCAGCCCGAGATCTGGGCCTACGGTCTGCGCAATCCCTGGCGCTTCAGCTTTGACCGCCGGACCGGCGATCTGCTGATCGGCGATGTGGGCGAGAAGCGCTTCGAGGAAGTGAACTTCCAGAGCGGCGACAGCACCGGTGGCGAAAACTACGGTTGGCGCCTCAAGGAGGCGCACCAGTGCTTTCGGCCGGAAGAAGACTGCGACACCGAGGGCCTGACCGAGCCGGTGCTGGTCTACGAGCACCGCGTGGCGCCGTGCTCTTCGGTGACGGCCGGGCATGTCTACCGCGGGCCCGACACGCTCACCCTCCCCGGGCTCTATGTTTTTGGCGACTTCTGCACCGGAGAGATCTTTGGCGCCCGGCGCAACACCGCCGGTAAGTGGCTGATGCTCGATCTCCTCGACTCCGACATCGCCATCGCCTCGTTTGGCGAGGACGAACGGGGGCGGCTGTTTCTGGCCGACATCGGGGGAAGGATCTGGAAGATTCAGGGGCGCGCCATCTTCCAGTCCGACTTCGAGTCGACGCATCCCCGGGACTGGTCGCGCAACCGCGGCGGCCTCAAAAACGCCGCAACCGGGCTGCGGGGCTCGAAAGGCGCACTGGAGCTGCCCCTCGACGGCGGCAAGAAATCTCGCTTCCTGCGCTCCTTCGAGCCCGGCGGTATGCGGACTTTCCGCGTGCGCTTCGACCTCAATGCCAACCGGACCGATCTCGACGGACGGTCGGTCGAGCTGTTGCGCGTCGCCGGGCCCGGCCCCCACCTGGCGCTCCGGCTGGAGGAGAGCAACGGCAAGTACCGCGTCCGGCTGCTCGCCGCAGGCAACGAGGGCCCCAAACGACTCGTGGGTCTGACCCACGTCCCGGCCAAACGGACGGTCCGGCTCGAGGTGCGCTGGATGCAGGCTTCCGGACCCGACGCCGCCGACGGTGAGGCCTTTCTGCTCCGCAACGATCGGGTCAAGGCCTTTGTGGTCGATCTGGACAACGACCGACTGGCGGTCGACTCGGTGATGCTCGGCTTGCCCAGCGGCGCGCCGCGTTCCGCTTCGGGCACCGTCTTGATCGACAACTACGTGTCGACACCGTAGGGGCCTGGTCTATGTTGGAAAGGCGCGTCTCGGTGTCCACGTTTCCTTATCGCGTCCTTGGCTGGGGCCCTGCCGTCATCGCCTTGTTCGTGCTGCCTGCGGCCTGCACAACGGCGCCTCAACCGCCGTCTCCGCTGGAAGCACAGGGTTACTCGGCGGAGCAGCTCTGGCCCTTGCGGAAGGCGGCGAAGACCGGGGTGCCCCTGGTGCCGGTAGACCTGGCAGGCAAGGAGACCTGGCTGGTTCTGGATACGGCCAACATGTCCGGGCTGGCAGTCGGACCAGAGGTGGTGCGTAGGCTCGATCTTCGAGCGGTCGCCGAGAGTCCAGACCGGGACTCTTCGGGCGCGGTGATCGGCCACATCCCGGTTTATCGGGTGGACAATGTTGTCGCTTTTGGCCGGGGCTTCGCGAATCGACGCGCGGTGCACTACGGCGACGATGCATTCCACGGCGCACGTCAAGGGGAGGGACTCCTCGGTCCAGCCTATTTAGCCGAACGGTGCCTCACCTTTGACTATCGCAACAACGGACTAGCCGTCGCCGACGTGTGCGTTAAAAGGTCTTCCGACGAAGACACGCTGGAGCTTGTCACCGTCCCGGGTCTCGAAGGGATGCCAGTGGTCCGTGGGAAAGTTCACAAACGCGAAGTGTTTATACAAGTCGACACCGGTAAAAGCCGCACGGTTGTCGATCCGAAACTGGTCGCAGAACTGGGATTGCCGGAGGTGCCGGGCGGACGCCTCGTAACAAACCTGCAACTGGGCAGTTTCGAATTCTCGGTGCCGAGTGCCAAGGTCGTCAGCCTGCGTGGGATCTCCCGCGGGCTCGACCAGCCGATCTTGGTCGGTGTCGGCTCCGACATCCTCTCCCAGGTGGTGTGGACCCTGGATTATCGCCGCAAAGTGATCGTGTTGCACCGGTCCTGAACGATCCTACGGGGCGTGCTCGCCGGAGCCGCGGCGGTTCGTCGTTTATTATTACGAAATGATTCCATTTATCGGCCGAGCGGCAGGGTTCGTGGGGTGCGCCCTGACGCTGGCCCTTCCCTGCCAAGCCACCGACGCCGTCGAGCTCGAACGCGTCACCAGCCGCCCCAAAACACCCATGTTCGTCACCCACTCGGGCGATGGCTCCGGACGGCTCTTTGTCGGCGAGCGCCGGGGGCGGATCCGCATCAACACCGGCAGCGGGCTGCGGCCGGTGCCGTTTCTCGACATCATGGACCGGGTCAAGTGCTGCGCCGGTGAAACCGGTCTGATGAGCATCGCGTTTCATCCCGACTACACGAGCAACGGCTTCTTCTATGTCAGCTACATCGACGCCAACGACGACTCGGTGGTCTCGCGCTTTACCGTCACCGAGAATCCCGAGGTCGCCGACCCCGACTCGGAGGCGGTGATCCTCCGTATCGAGCAGCCCGGACCGTTCCACAACGTGGGACACATCGCCTTCGGCCCCGACGGCTTTCTCTACATCGGCTCGGGCGACGGCGACGACGGGGGTGACCTCGACGACAACGGTCAGAGCCTCGCGACGCTGCTCGGCAAGCTGTTGAGAATCGACGTCGACACCGCCTTCCCCTACGCCATACCGGCGGACAATCCGTTTGTGGGGACGGCCGGGGCGCAGCCCGAGATCTGGGCCTATGGGCTGCGCAACCCCTGGCGCTTCAGCTTCGACCGCGAGACCGGCGATCTGCTGATCGGCGATGTGGGAGAAAAAAGTTTTGAAGAAGTGAACTTTCAGAGTGCTAACAGCGGCGGCGGGGAGAACTACGGCTGGCGGCTCAAGGAGGCCGACGCTTGTTTTCAGCCGTCCCAGAACTGCGACCCGGGCGGTTTGACCGCACCCGTCCTGGTCTACGGCCACGACGATCCGGAGAGCCCCTGCTTCTCGGTGA
The DNA here is from genome assembly GCA_965224065.1 of Candidatus Multivoradales bacterium. GTDB lineage: Bacteria > Acidobacteriota > Thermoanaerobaculia > Multivoradales > JAHEKO01 > JAOTZA01. Next base: position 15,159 of record CBDCYF010000005.1, on the reverse strand, counting down.
CTGGGGGCTATGTTTACCGGGGTCCCTCGACATTTTCGCTGCCGGGTCTCTATGTCTTTGGGGATTTTTGCAGCGGCAAGATCTTTGGCGCCCGCCGCAACGCTGCGGACAACTGGCTGATGTTCCAGCTCGCGGACACGGAATTTCCGCTCGTCTCGTTTGGCGAGGACGATCTGGGACAGCTTCTGGCGGTCGACCTGGCCGGTTCGATCTGGCGGATCGATGGAAAAGCCATCTTCAGCTCGGATTTCGAATCCAAACGGCCGCAGGACTGGTCGCGCCGCCGCGGCGGGTTGAAAAACGAAAAAGGGGGCCTCGACGGCTCGGAGCGCGCGCTCGAAGTGCCGCTGAACCAGGGCGAGCGAGCCCGGTTTCTGCGCTCTCTCGAGCCCGAGGGCCTCGGCACCTTCACGGTGAGCTTTGACCTCAGCGCCAACCGCGCGGATCTCGACCTCGACTCGGTCGAGATCCTCCGGCTGGTGGGGCCGGGCTCGCCTCTCGAGCTCCGGCTCGAGGAGCGGAAAAAGGGCAAGTACCGGGTTCGCCTCTTCGCCTCGGGAAACCAGGGCCCCAAACGGCTCGTGGGCACCGCGCGGATCCCCAAGCGGCGACCGGTCCGGCTCGAGATCCAATGGATGAAGGCCACCGCTCCCGGCCGCAGCGATGGCGAGGTTTTTCTCCTCCGCGACGGTCGGGTCCAGGCGTTTCTCACCGACCTCGACAGCGACCAGCTCAGCGTCGACTCCGTCCAGTTGGGGCTTCCCAGCGGGGCGCCGCAGGCCGCCTCCGGATCGTTCTTGATCGACAACTACGTCTCGACACCCTAGCCTGTCTTTCTCACCCGGTTTCTACTGCGGAGGCGCAACTGACTGAATCTACGTCGTTACGCTCGGTCGGGCTCCTCGACGTAGCTACGGCTACGCCTGCGGAGCCCTCGGTCGCAAGCCTCGTATCTCCAGCCATTTGCGCCTCCTCGTTACGAACCCGGGTGAGAAAGACAGGCTTGAAAAAAGGGGACAGTCTCCCTTTTTCCAAAAAGGAAACCGGCGCCACCCGCTGGGGGGGCGCCGGTGAGTTCGGGCTCGAACGGGATCTAGAAATCCACCGTAAACCGAGCGTACCAGTGGCCGCCGTTGAAGCCGAAGGGTGAGGTCAGCGAGGGGACCACGCCCAAGAACTGCAGCACACCATCCTGCTCGTCGTCCGGCAGCGTGTCGAAGACGTTCTCGCCACCGATGGCGAACGAGTATCCGTCGAAATCGAACTTGGCCTCGAGATCGACCAGGATCTCCGAGCCGTACGACGAGGCATCGCTGGCATCACCGGGGCTGAACAGCCCGCCAGTCGACTTCCAACTGCCATACCGGTTGACCCGTACGTGGCCGCCGAACAGGTTGCCGCTGTCGTAGCTCACCGTCAGATTCGATCTCTCCTCGGGCACCTGGTTCTCCAGGTCGAAGACGCGCGAGACGTTGATCGTGCCGGCGGCGACGTTGGAGACCTCCTGCTCGTTAAAGTTGTGCCGGAAATCGATGGTCAGCAGACCCGAGCCCACCTGGCGGTGGTTGGTGACCGCCAGGTCGACGCCGGAGATGTCGGAATCGTAGGCATTGCTGAAGAAGTTGGCCAGGCTCCCCAAGAGCAGGTTGGCGTTGGCCACTCCGGCGGCGGTCAGCAGGGGCAGATCGGCGGCACTGATGACGTTGTTCTGCAGCGCCAGCCGATCGTCGATCGAGATGTCGTAGTAGTCCAGCGTGATGCTGGTGCTCGGCGACGGGGTAGCCACAAAGCCAAAGGTAAAGCTGGTCGACTCCTCGGGCTCGAGCGCGATGGCGCCCAGCGCGATTGCCACCGGATGATCGACCGGATACACCCCGCTGGGAATCAGGTTGCCGTTGGCGTCGGCGCTGGTGGTGACGTTCAGGGTGTTGACCTGCCCGGGTGTCGGGGCGCGGAAACCGGTGTTGGCGGTGCCCCTCAGGGCGAACGAATCCGTCACGTCGAGGCGCCCGGAGAGCTTCCAATCAAAGGTCGAGCCAAAGACATCGTAGTCTTCGAACCGAAGCGCGAGACCGCCCGAGAAACGGTCGGTGAGGTCGGCTTCCAGATCCACATACGTGGCGAAGCTCTCGCTGCCAAAGCTACCGGCCGACTCGACCGGAAACCCCTGAAAGCCGTCCGATCCGACACCGAAGATCGCCGCGGTGGGGCCGGCCTCGATCGACGCCGGATCCCCCGCCCCGATCTTGTAGGTCTCGTCCCGATACTCGAATCCAAAGGCCAGGTTGAGGGGCGAGGCCAGGGAGCCGACATCAAAGGGCTGGACAAAATCGACGTTGAAGCTCGTCTCCTCCTGGGTCAGCGTACCGGGATTGAACGAAGTCGGTGAAAGCGCTCCCAGGCTCGGGTTGATGGTCTCCGAGATCACATAGTCGACCTCGTTCTCGGCAAAGCGCACCCGGGCGTCCCAGCCCAACCCACCGGCCGACTCGCCCTTGAGTCCAAAGACCCAGGCGAGATCGGTCAAGTCGGCACCGAAATTCGGGTTGTAGCCGCCGGGGAAAAGGACAAAGGCCGGGTTGCGTAGCACAAAGCCGCTCGGGCTCGAGGCATCCGCCACCAGATAATCCGACGGGTTCAGACCCGCGGCCACGATCTCGTCGATCAACGACTGGGGCGCCGGATCGGGCAGAAAATCGCCGTTCAGATCCTGCTGCAGGGTCGTGCGCGCGGTAAACATGTGGACCGGGTCCAGCACGGGTCCGCGGTAGAAGAAGTCGGAGATGGTCTCGTTCTCCGCCCAACTGAGGTGGGAGTAGAGCTTTGAGCTCTGACCGACGTCCTTGCCAAAGTTCAGAAACAGCTTCGAGATCTCCACCTCGGGATCACCCCAGCGTTGCCCGAGCCCATTGAGCGGAGTTTGATCCGCGCCGACGATGCCGGCCACCTGAGCCGCGTCGGGGCGGGCGACGCCGCGCGAGGTCTTGTCTGAGGTCGAGTGCTCGAAGGAGGCGTTCAGAAAACCGTCGGCGCCGAGGCCAAAACCGGCGTTCCCGCTGACGGTGGTGCGGCCACCGTCCCCTTCGAAGTACTCACCGGTCTGGACCGAGAAGGAGTACCCCTCGTTGTTTTCTTTGAGGATCACATTGACCACGCCGGCGATCGCATCCGACCCGTACTGGGCCGAAGCGCCGTCCCGTAGCACTTCGATCCGCTCGATGGCGGCCGCTGGGAGTGTCGAGAAATCCACCGCCTGCGAGCCCTGGTTCACCGTGCCCAGGGGGGCCAATTGCAAATTGACCAGCGCCGAGCGATGGCGCCGCGTGCCGTTGACCAGCACCAAAGTGTGATCGGGCGAGAGGTTGCGCAGGGTCACCGGACGGATAAAGGCCGTGCCGTCGGCGATCGGGAAACGCTGAGTATTGAAAGACGGCGCCACCCGGCTGAGGCCATCAGTCAGATCGAAGCTGGCCTGCTCGGAGATGACCTCGCTGGCCACCACATCGATCGGCGATAGCGTTTCGGTCGGCACCAGGCCCGCCTTGCGCGTACCCGTCACGACGATGGATTCGCTGAATTCCTCTTCGGCAGTCTCTTCGCCTTCTTCCTCTTCGGTCGTGGCCTCCTCGGCCTCGCCGGACCCGTCGTCCTGGGCCTCGGCCGCCGGCACACCGCCAAAGGCGAGAGCCGCAACCGCCACGAGAACAAGGCACCAACGTATCCACTGGCTGTGTCGCTCCATCATCTTCTGACCTCCCATCGGGCGTGCCCGGTCATGCACCGGCGCAGCGGCCCGAGCGATCTCTGAAGGCCGGTGCGGTTCATGGCATCTCGTGCTGTCCGGGCAAGATGAATCGTACTGGCGGCAAGTCTGCCAGTCACATAGGGGCGGGTCAAGGCCGCAACGCGAGGCGGTTTTCCCGACCCGCTAGAATCACTTGGATCGCTCGACACCGGGAGCCGCTACGAGCCGCGGTTTGGATGGAACTTGGCGCGCGCTTCGGACCCGGCGGCCGGCGGCCGCGCCCTTGCCGAAGGCGATCCGCCGCCCCGAGCCCTCGGGCACCACGGTAAAGGTGAGCTCCGTACCCGGCGCCGCCGTGCTCACGAGCCCGGCCCGATCGACCGCGGGGCCGCCTCCTGCCGGTTGAAAGGCATCCAGACCGCGCTGGTAAAGCCACCCCTGTTCGGAGCCGTCCCGTGGACCCTTCACCACCAGATCGACGGCTCCAGCCGCGGCCAGATCCACCATGTCCCGGATCCGGCTGCGGCTTCCGCCGGGTGAGGAGATGGTGGTCTGGCGTCCTACCGCGGCGTGGGCATCGAGGCTGTCCGAGCCGGGCGGCTCCAGGCCGCGCTCTTCGAATCCCGAGCCGGAAAACGCCAGCAGCAAGGCCACCAGGTCCGCCACCTCTTGGTCGTCTTCGACATCGAAGACCTCGGCGCTGACAAACCGGGCCAGCGAATCGATCGAGCCGTCGTGGAAGAAGCCGAACCCGGCCCGGCTCGAGCCTCTGGTGGTCTCCATTCCCACCTTGTCGTAGAGGTTGCGCAGATGCGGGATCTTGAAGCCCAACTGCTCGGAGGCGTCCTCGCCGATCAGGGCCTGGTGCTCCTCGCCGTTGGGGCCTCGAGGGATGGGCTCGAAGCTCAGGAGTGAGCGCGCCATGGGGGTCCCCTGGCCCGTTGGCAGCGCGTGGCACGTCACACACTGGATCAGCCCACCGCCCTCGGTGCCACCGCGGCGGAAGATCTCCAGACCACGGCGCGGATTGCCCGCCGGCAACGGCTCCCCTTCACGGCCAAAGCGGCCGCTCCGGTAGTGGCCGCTGAGCTTGATGCGCCTGGGCAGACTGTTGTCGAAGTTGCGAAACGGGTTGGGTGGGAAGTGGATGGTGGCGAGAAACTTCTCGAACCGCCGCATCTTCCCCGCCGACAGCGGCCGGTCGTCGCCCAGCAGTCCGTGGAAGGCCTCGGAGAACTCCTCCAGCCCGTCGCGGTCTCCCCGCCAATGATGCGGCTCCTTGCCGATGATGTCCTGGAGCGTCTGGGTCACCATCGGCCCCTTCATCGGATGCCAGTCGGCAAAGGTGTCGCCCGGGATCAAAGTCTTGTTCTGGTCCTCGTTCGATTTCATCTCGCCGTTGGGCGCCCCCAGGTCCCAGCCCAACCGGTCGGTGCGGGCGTCGACGTGGCACGACGCGCACGAAACATGACCGAGTCCCGACGTGGCATGGGTGTCGTAGAGCTGTTTGCGGCCGCGCCGTATGACGCTCGGCGTGGGGTCGAAGAACTTCACCTTGTCGATCTCGCGCCGGCTGTCCGTATCCACCACCGAGATCGAGGCGGAAAAACGGTTGAGCACGTAGAGACGCCCGAGCTGCTCGTCGAGCGCCAGGCCCGCCGGCCCGGTCCCCACCTTGATCGGGTTGACTCCTTCGGCCCGCCCACCATCGGCGCCGACGACCACCAGGTTGTTCGAGCCCATCCCGGCCACATAGCCGAGTGTCCCTTCGCGGCTCCAGACGATCGCCCGCGGGTCACCGATCGAGCGCTTGCGCCGAGCCTTGGCGATCCGCGGGCTCTCGTAGGTCAGATGTGGGTTGAGATCCACCACGCGGGCCGATTGGTCAGCCGGGCCGGCCAGTGCCAGGTTGACCCGCAAAAACCGGCCGTTGAGAACCGGCTCGAAGCGCACCTCGTTGATGGCGTCGGTTCCCACCGCCGTGACCCGGCCGCTCGCCGGGTTGACGCCCACCGCCATGACGATGTTCATCAGGCCCTCGATGTAGCGCACCGAGAGGTTGTTGGCGTTGATCACCGCGACGTCGCGGTCGAGAACGTCCCATCCGGGGACGCGCCGCGAATCGGAGGCCCGCGCGCCGGTCACAAACTCGCTCCAATCGCCCGCGTTGTCGTCCATCCAGCGGCCGTCCGGCCCCTTCTTGACGATCAGGCTCACCGGTGGCGGGGTCGGCAGATTCGAACCGATCGCGGGAACGAACTGCGAGCCGCTGTTGGGCGGCGGGTTCTGGCCGTCTTGCGGGCCGGCTGGGTCGCTCACCACATTGCGGGGGATGGTGGCGAGATTGTCCTGCTCGGCGATCTCGAAACCGCCGGCGAGGACGGTCGAGCGGTTTCCCGACTCGAAGATCCCCACGTAGACCGTCTTGCCGTCGGGCGCCACCGCCAGCGAGCGCGGCTCCTCGGCGCCGATCGAGACCCGCTGGGGTCTCTTGTCCAGATCGTCGGGCTCGAACACCAGCACCGTGTCGGTCTGCGAACAGGACACAAACGCTCGTCCCTTCCGGCCGGCAAACACCACGTCGGCAGGCTCGTCATCGGTCTGAAGTGTGGCCCGCACCCGGCGGGTCGGCACGTCGACCACCGAGACACTGTCCGAGATCTGGTTCACCACCCAGACCTCGTCGTTGTCGCGAAACCGAACCGAGACCGGGTCGAGACCCACCGAGACCGATCCGGCGGCTTTTGGATTCCCCGTGGTGACGTCGAAGAAAAGCAGACGGTTGTCGGCCGTATTCACCACCGCCAGAGTGTTGGCGTCGGGGCTCAAGTCGATCGGGTGAACCGGCGGCGTCTCGAAATTGACAAAGGAGCCGGCGACGGCCGGGAGAGCGCCGACCGCTAGTACGCCGCTGCCGACGGCCACGGCGGCGCCCCACCGCAGCCAACTTCTGGCAAAAGACTTGGTTTTCATTTCCCGCCGATCTCTACGAGCCGAGCCACTCGTGGGTTGCTCTGTGTGCGCGATAAACTGGCCGCCCGATGAAGCCACAGCTCAACGATACCTCTCCCGAGGCTGCAAGGGTCCAGCTCGACATCTACCGGGGCATGTCGGCAGAGCGAAAGCTCGAGCTCGTCGAGGACGCGAATCACACCGCCCGCATTCTTGCCCTGGCCGGGCTGGCGCAACGTCACCCGGACGACCCCCCCGAACGTCTTCACCGCAGACTTTTCGACCTGGTTCTTGGCCCTGAGCTCGCTGAGCGCGCCTATGGCCCGCTGAGATGACCCCGGAGCGGCCCGAGGCGCTACAGGTGGCGCTCGAGGTCATCCGTCTCCTCGATCGTCTCGGGATTCGCTACCACCTCGGCGGTTCCTACGCCAGCTCGGTGCATGGAACGCCGAGACAAACCCAGGATGTCGACCTGGTAATCGAAGCCGACGAAACGACGGTCGCTGATCTAACAGCTCAACTTCCGTCGCACTACTATCGGGACCCCGACAGCGCCATCGAAGCGGTGCGCCTCCGGAGTCGGTTCAATCTGATTCATCTCGCCAGCGGGGTCAAACTCGACGTGTTTGTCCGGGGTGACGAGCCCTTTGATCGAGAAGAGTTCGCTCGCAGTCGGGACGTGATTTTGGCCTCCGCGCCGGAGAGCCCGCTTCGCGTCAAGTCGGCCGAGGACATCATTCTTCGCAAGCTCCAGTGGTATCGCCTAGGGGGCGAGGTGTCGGACCGGCAGTGGTCCGACGTCCTGGGCATTCTCGCAAATCAGGGCGCGGCACTCGATTTCGACTATCTCGAAAAGTGGGCGGAGGAACTGGAACTCAGCGACCTACTGGAGCGGGCGCGTGGCAGCGGCTAAGCGCTAGCTGCAAAGTTCCCCACCGGTAGGTTGGGCGAGAACCATCGGGAGTCTCGTCGACGTCGGCAAAAGCGCGAAGACGTGGCACACTCCGCGTATGGAGATTCAAATTTCATCGGAAGACTACGCGCGGATCGAAAAGATCATCGCCAGCGACCAAAGCCCGGTCGGGATCGACGCCAAAAAGACCCATGTCCTGATCCTGCACCTCTTGCTGGCTATCGAGAAGCGCCTGACGCGGCTCGAAGCGCGGGGTTGACGCCGACGAAGTTCGTAGAGGCGAGGCTGGTGGCTCGCCTATTCGCAATTGCACCCCAACCACCATCGCTTCCGCGACCGGGAACATTTTGCGAGTCAGATGGGGTCCGGCGCTCGACGCAGCTTGAGAGGTCGAAACAGAATGGCGATGCTAGTATCGCGTGCGAAAACCACCAAACACGTTGATCACCTAGATGACCCTGAAAGGCAAGCTCCTGTGCGAGCACGCCCGCCAAGCTCTTGCATCGGAAGAGAAGGTCGCCAGTCAACATCACACCAGGCGCTCCTTTCTGCTGACCCTACTGTTGGCGGCTCTTGGGAGTGTCTTCGCCTTTTTTGGCAGAAGCCTGCCGGATGCGAAGACTGTGTTGTGCTCTGAAGCGCAGGCTGATCTCGTCACCACCCTTCTTGTGATCGGAACCATCTGCTTGGGGTTGGCACTGTATTACCTTCACGGGACACTTTCGATGCGGTTACCCGGGATAAAGGCACCGACCCTCGAGCTGTTGAAAGCGGCGCGCCGATTGGAAGCTACGGCAAAAACGCTGGCAGAGGATGAGAGAACAATCTACCAATTCACTATGGGCGCTGCGGCCGAGATGCACGAACAAAACGGCCAGGCTGCCGAGCACATCCAGGCGGGGACGGCAATGGCCCTGTTGGGTGTTTTTTTCCTTCTTGCCGGCTTCGCTTTCTATGGCGTAATGCTGGGCTAGCGACGTCTTGTTCTCTCCCCGCTTCGGGGGCGTGGTAAAATTTGAGCGTTATGAGTCCTTCTGAGGAAGAGCCCCTCGCCGAAGCAGAAGAACGAGCCACCACAGAAGAGCCCAGCAAGCGCGCGGATGCCGCGGAGCCCGTGCAACTCGGCGTTGATGACGTCGGCGAGTTCCCGGCTGAGGACAAGGACACCGTTGAGCGTCTCGACGAGGAGGCACCGGCGGCGGCTGAGGTCGGCAGGAGAGCGCCGTCCCGCAATATAGGGGAACGCGTCGAGGGCGGACCGGGCTCGGGCGAGTGCAAGACAGTCGATCCACTTGAGGAGTTGACCGTCAAAATCCAGGCCCTGGAAGTGGAAGAGCTCGAGAGCCTGAAGAGGCAGGGACCCTACATCGCAGCCAGCTAGCGCGGTCGCCAACGATCGTCTCTTCCCGTTAGGGAGGTACCTGCCTGCCCGGCTGGTAAGCTCCGCTGGCGCTCCATGCGGATCCTCGCCGGCACCAGCGGTTACAGCTACAAGGAGTGGAAGGGACCCTTCTATCCCGAGAAGCTCGCCGCCAAGGACATGCTGGGCTACTATTCCGAGCGGCTCCCCACGGTCGAGATCAACAACACTTTCTACCGTATGCCGCGCGCTTCGGTGTTGGATACCTGGTCGGAGAGCGTTCCGGCGAAGTTCCGGTTTGTGATCAAGGCGTCGCGCCGGATCACTCACTTCAAGCGTCTGAAGGGAACCGAGGAGGAGACCGACTATCTCATCGACACGGTCGCCTCGCTGGGCGAGAAGCTCGGCGTGCTGCTGTTTCAGTTGCCGCCTAACATGAAGAAGGATGTCGACCGGTTGCGGGCCTTTTTGAGCCATCTGCCGGCGTCGCCGCCCAAGGCCTTCGAGTTCCGGCACGACTCCTGGTTCGATGAGGAGGTCTATGCCGCCCTCCGCCGCTCCAACGCAGCGCTGTGTCTGGCCGACACCGAGGACGGCGAGCCGCCGTTAGTGGCCACCGCGGACTGGGGGTATCTGCGCCTGCGGCGCAATGGGTACGACGAAAAGGAGCTCGACCGGTGGCTCGACTGGGTGCGGGGTTTGGACTGGTCGCGGGCCTTTGTGTTTTTCAAACACGAGGACGCCGGCACCGGCCCCCGCCTCGCCACCCGGTTTCTCGAGCTGGCGTCCGCCGGCCCGTAAGACTGGCACGCCGCACGGCGGCCGGTCGCACCGGGGCTCGCGATGAAACAACCCAAGAACTCAGCGAGTTGGCCCCCGCGGTTGGCGGTTGGGCTCTTGCTGGTGTCGGTCTGTTGGCCGCTGTCGTGGGCCCTCCCGGGGCTGCGCACCCACGTTCTTTTCTTCCCCCTGTGGCTGGGCTATATCCTGATCGTCGACGCCTGGGTCGAGCGACGCGCCGGTGCCTCGCTCTGGTCCCGCTCACGCGCCGGCTTCTGGGCTCTGTTTATCGCGTCGGCGCCCGCCTGGTGGCTGTTCGAGCTTTTCAACTGGAGGCTCGGCAACTGGATCTATCTGGGGCGCGAGGAGTTCTCGGACGTCGAGTTTTTTCTCTGGTCGACGCTCAACTTCTCGATCGTGATCCCGGCGGTCTTCGAGACCGCCGCGCTGGTGCGGACGTTCGCCTGGGTGGATCGCCGGAGCGGTGGACCCCGGGTGACGGTCAGCCCGGCGGCCCTGGCCACCTACGCCGCGGCCGGCGGCCTGATGCTCGGCGCATTGCTCGCATGGCCGCGGCCGCTCTTTCCGCTCACCTGGCTGGCGCTCGTCTTTCTGCTCGACCCGATCGCGCGGGCGACCGGACGCACTTCGCTGCTGGATCACCTCCGGCTGGGTGACTGGCGGCCGGCGCTCTCACTGGCTCTGGGAGCGCTGATCTGCGGGTTCTTCTGGGAACTCTGGAACATCTATTCGTACCCCAAGTGGATCTACCAGATCCCGTACTTCGACTTCGCCCACGTCTTCGAGATGCCTCTTCTGGGCTATCTCGGATACCTGCCATTTGGTCTCGAGCTCTACCCGCTGACCCACTTGCTGACGCCGCGCTCGCTCGCCCCGGACCTCGGCTTTCGCAGCACATAGTAGAGGTTGAGGTCTCCCGAGCGGCCGTCGGCCGGGAAGCGGTCGAGGATGTCGAGCGGGAGTGCCGACACCAGCGAGTCGGCCTCCTCGGGGCTTGCATAGTGGCAATACCGCACCGGTCCTTCACGATCCTCGCCGCTCCCCCAGCGGAGGAGAAAATCCCCCGGATCAAGCTCGTCGGTCTGGATCCGGCTCCCGGCTCCGCGGTTGTGCTCGGCCCACGGGACCCTACGGCGTAGAAACCGCTCTCGTTTCCCGAACTGCCAGAACGAGACCGCCAGCAACCCACCCGGGCGGAGTAGATCGGACAGGGTGGACAGCAGCCGCCGGCGTCGCTCGGCGCCCGCTACGTGATGGAATAGGCCAAAAGCGACTACCGAGCGAGCGATTTCCGCTTGGAAGCCCGATCTTCCGCCGACGCCCCCATCGACCAGATCGGCCACCACCCAGGAGGGGGCGAAGCCGGGCCGGCGGATGTACCGGCGCCCGGCTTCTGCGACCAGCGGGGGGCTGGTGTCGATCCCCAGGTAAGAAACGGATTCCGAGCCACCCGCCGAGATTAGCTCCGCAAACCGCCCATTGCCACAGCCCGCGTCGACGACGTCAAAGAGCCCAACGGCCGGCAGAGGCGCCGGCCGCTTCAGCATTCGGGTTGCAGGAGCCACTGACCGCACCGTTGAAGCGGCCGGCGCCTCTGCCGGCCGGCCGTCGCGATCTAAACTACTCGCTCGAGACGTCGAGGTCAGGGAAAGACCGTGATCGGAAAACAAATCCAGTACCCGTTGCCACCCCACCCATGGATGCCGCCGGGTGGCCGAGAACTCGCGCGCCCGGCGACGGTAAAAGTCGCGGTTGATGGCTTCGAGAGCGGCGGCGGTTTCCGGGTTCAAGGCCTCGTCCTGAACGTTCCGTCGAAAAACTGATGGGCTCCGAGCGCTTTGCCTTCGAGCCCGAGCGTTACGAGCGAGAGCTCGTGGCGATCATCCGCGAGCTCGCGGCCCTCGAGCAAATCGACGGCGCCAGCCTGCAGAGGATTCTGCGGCAGTATCCCAAAGACGGAAAGGGTCTTTTCTCCAAAAGCGAGATCGTCCGCGGATTTCGTTTTCTGCGGGCGCGGCGGGAGTGGGACTTCGACGGCCAGGCGTTCCTGGACCGGCTGCGCGCCAAACCGATCCGGACGCTCTCCGGCGTCGCTCCGGTGACGGTTCTCACCAAACCCTACCCGTGTCCGGGCCGTTGCATCTTCTGCCCCAGCGACGTACGGATGCCCAAGAGCTATCTCTCGGACGAGCCCGGCGCCCAGAGGGCCGCCCAGCACCAGTTCGACCCCTACCGCCAGACGCTCTCGCGGCTGCTCGCCTACCATCACAACGGCCATCGAGTCGACAAGGTCGAGCTCATTGTCCTGGGCGGCACCTGGTCGTCCTATGCCGAGCCCTACCAGATCTGGTTCATCACTCGTTGCTTTGAGGCGATGAACGACTTCGAGGCCGTTGCAGCCGGGAGCCTCCCCTCCCCGCTCGACGAGGCGGCGGTGCCACCAATCGATTTTCGCCACCTGAAGGACAAGGTCGACGGGCGCCGGGTCGGCGCCGGCCGCGAGCACAGCTACAACCGCATTGTCGCCGAGTTTGCCGGAGACGGGGCCGAGCCCACCGAGTCCGGCACCTGGGCCGAGCTGGCGCGCGCCCACAGATGCAACGAGCAGGCGGGCTCGCGGTGTGTCGGTTTGGTTCTGGAGACTCGGCCCGACCATCTCGATCTCGCCGAAGCCCTACGCATGAGGCGCCTGGGTGCCACCAAGGTACAGATCGGGTTCCAAAGCCTGAGCGACGAGGTACTGCGGTTCAACCGCCGGGGCCACGACGTCGCCGCGACCCGCCGCGCGGTCGAGATCCTGCGGCGGGTGGGCTTCAAGATCCACGCGCACTGGATGCCCAATCTCTATGGATCATCTCCCCGCCGGGACGTCGAGGACTACGACCGGATGTTCTCGGACGCCGATTTTCGACCCGACGAGCTCAAGATCTACCCGTGTAGCCTGATCGAGACCGCCGAGCTCATGTCGCACTATGAATCCGGTGAGTGGCGCCCCTTTACCCATGAAGAGCTTCTCAGGGTCCTGACCGAGTGCATGGCGCGTACGCCGGAATACTGCCGCCTGACCCGCGTCATTCGGGACATTCCGGGGACCGACATCGTCGACGGCAACCGCTTGACCAACTTCCGCCAACTGGCCGAAGAGGCACTGCTCGAGCGTGGACGGGCCGCACGCGACATCCGCAGCCGCGAGGTCCGGACCACTCGTATCGACCCAAAGATGGTCGAGCTGCGCCAGGAGAGCTACGAGACGTCGGCTGGCCGCGAGGTCTTTCTCCAATACGTCACGGCGTCCGACCGCCTAGCCGCCTTTCTGCGGCTGAGCCTCCCCCGGCGGTCGGGGCCCCATCGCGAGATCGCACACAGCGCGATGATCCGGGAAGTCCATGTCTACGGCCTGCTGACGGCCCTGGGGTCGCGTCGCCCGGGACGCTCGCAGCACTCGGGCCTGGGACGGCGACTGATCGACCGCGCGATCGAGATCGCCACCGCGGCCGGTTACGAGGATCTGGCGGTGATCTCCGCGATCGGCACGCGCGACTACTACCGGCGGCTCGGCTTTACGGACGGCGAGCTGTTCCAGCACCGGGCGCTGGTCGCCGCCGCCCAAACCGGGTGAAGAGACTCTGCCATCCTGCCGTCGATCCCGGAGCGCTCAGCGTGCTAGCTCGGTGAGGATCTTCCACAGACCGTCCTCGCGGATCAGCTCGAGGGTCTTGGTCACTTCGTCTTCGAACGTGTTCGATCGGTAGGCCTGGCGAAAGGTCACCAGGGCGCGGCGCGGGGACTCGACACGGATATCAAAACCGGTAACCCCGACCTCGATGAACTCCGGTGTGGCCAGCCGCCGGCGTCGCTGATCCTCCCAGGCCGACCGGCTTCCACCATGTGCCGGAAGAAAATTGTCGGAGTAGAAATACAGATAGTCCTCGACGCGCTGGTCCGACCACGCAGCAGCCCAGGCCCGGACCAGAGATTCCAGATCCGCGGGGTCCGGTCGTCGCTCGGCGGCGGGGGTTCCCGCAGGCGGCGATGGCGATGGCGATGGCGACGGCCCCTCCTCGTCGGTGGGCTCCCCGATGTCCTCGACGATCACCGCGGCGGGCTGCTCCACTCCGACAGCACTCGCCAGCTCCTGCCGGGCCGCGGTCAAGGCAGCGGTCGCTGCAGCGCGCTCGATCTCAGCCGCTCCGGCGCGCTCCGCCTGGCGGTCCCGCTCCTCCTCGGCGGCAGCCAGCCGAGCGACCAGTTCGGTGGAACTCGATTCGAGCTCCCCGACCCGAATCCGAAACGCGTCCCGTTCGGTCTCGATTTCCGCCAACCTGCCCCGTAGCTCGCCCAAGGCCTGACGCGGGTCTTCGGGCGACTCCAGATCCGCCACCCGCTGACGCAGGCTCTCTCGTTCCGCCTCGAGCTCGCCGATTTGCCGTCGGGCGGCTTCGAGCGCCTCCTGCGATTCGGAGCGCTCCCCTTCGATAGCAGCCAGTCGCGTGGCCGTCTCGCCCCGGCTCGATTCCAGCTCGGCCACCTGGGTCCGAAACGCGTCCCGCTCGGCCTCGACCTCCGCCAACCGGTTGTGGAGCCCGTCCAGCGCCCGGCGCGGGTCTTCGAGCGACTCGAGATCCGTCACCCGTTGACGCAGGCTCTCCCGCTCCGCCTCGAGCTCGCCGATTTGCCGTCGGGCGGCTTCGAGCGCCTCCTGCGATTCGGAGCGCTCCCCTTCGACAGCAGCCAGCCGCGTGGCCAGCTCACCCCCGCTCGATTCGAGCTCGGCAATCTGCCGCTGGGCATCCTCAAGCGCCTCGGCCTGGCCCCGGACGGTTTCGACATCGTTTTCCACCACCGCGCCCAGCCGCTCGCGCTCGGCGTCCGCCTCGGCCAGACGAGCCCGTAGCTCCTCGCTTTCACGACGGACTCCCGACAGCTCCTCCCGGGCCGTCTGCATTTCGGCCTCGAGCCGCTGGCGCAGAGACCTCGAATCCGTAAGCTGCGTGTCCAGATCGTCGCGCTCCGCGCCGAGATCCGCCAGCCGCCGGTCGAGCTCTCGTTTCGATTGCTCCGCCGCGGCCAGACGTGTCGCCGTGGCGCGTTGTTCTTCTGCTCCCACCGGCTCCAGATACTCGGCCGAGGCCCAGCCGGTCACGCCGTCGCCGGTCTCGAGCCGCAGCCAGCCGTCCACAAAGTCGATCACTTGGGCCTGTGAGCCGTTCTCCAGACACTCGATCGGCTCCCCCTCCCCGCCGGCGAGCGAGCGCACCCGCAGACAGGGATCGGCGACGACTCGTACTCCGGCCGCTCCCAGGGCGCGCACCACCTCGGCGACCCGCTGGCTCGTACCGGCCACCGTCCGCTCGTTGTGGGCTCGGGCCTCGCGTAGAGCACGATCCA
>CBDCYF010000004.1:0-17346 GCA_965224065.1 Candidatus Multivoradales bacterium | reverse complement strand
CCCAGACTGAGGGGGCCGAAGCTCCTCGATTCACTCTCCAAGGGGCGGCTTCCCCCGGTGAACTACTACCGGACCTATTTCGATCGCTCGCGCGACATGTACTTCGACAAGCTCAATCCCAAAGCGATCCAGGGCCTGGTCGATACGAGGTTGAAGAAGGCGCACAGTCTCCTGCCCGCCGAGCCGCCGGCCGACCTGGAAGCCTGGACGCGGCATACGAACCGGATGATTCGCTTCGGACGGGTGATCGCCGACCGTGGCGGGCAGGTGGTCTTCGTCAACTTCCCGGTACGTGGCGTGTTCCAGCAGCTCCAGGACGAGTACTTTCCACGCCATCTCTACTGGGATCGGTTCGCCGAGGCGGGGATGGAGTCGCTCCACTGGAGCGACATGCCCGACCAGGAGGCGCTCGATCTGCCCGACCTGTCCCACCTTGACGCGGCGAGCGGCCGGGAGTTCACCCGTTGGATCGCCAGCGAGCTCACCGCCCGCGGTGTCGCCTAGACCGCTCCGGGGGCCGCAGATTTGAGCGTTGACCAGGTCTTTCTCTTCGTACTGATCGGTGCCATCCTGGCGCTGCTTCTGTGGGGAAAGGTTCGCTACGACGTCGTCGCCTTCGGCTCACTGGTGGTCGGCTACATCGGCGGGGCGGTGCCCAAGGACGCCGTCTTCTCCGGATTCGGCCATCCGGCGACCATCATCATCGCTCTGGTCCTGATCATCAGCAACGGGCTGATGCGCTCGGGAGCGATCGAGGTGCTGGCGCGACATCTGGTGGACGCGTCGAGGAGCTTGGGGCTCCACATCGGCGTCATGTCGGCCATCGGCGCCGGACTGAGCGCGGTGATGAACAACGTCGCCGCGCTCGCCCTGCTCATGCCGGTCGACATGCAGGCGGCGCGCAAGGCCGAGCGGAGTCCGGCACTGACCCTGATGCCGCTCTCGTTCGCCTCGATCCTCGGCGGGATGGTGACCCTGATCGGCACGCCCCCCAACGTCGTCATCGCCACGTTCCGCGAAGAATCTCTCGGGGCTCCGTACCGCATGTTCGACTTCGCGCCGGTCGGCCTCGTCGTCGCGTTCGTCGGGGTCCTGTATGTCGCGCTCGTCGGCTGGCGACTGATCCCGGTCGAGCGCAGCAGTCGCGATACGACCCGCGAGCTGGCCGATCTGGAGGGCTACATCGCCGAGGGGACGGTCCGCGAGGGGTCGAAGGCGATCGGCATGAGGTTGCGCGATCTGCAGAACCTGGCGGACGAGGACGACGTCAATCTCCTCGGTATCGTCCGGCGTGGCAAGCGGCTACCCGGAGCGGCACGCAACGTGGAGATCGTACGCAGCGACGTCATCGTCATGCAGGGCGCCCCACAGCCGATCGAGCATTTCCTCGGCTTCGCCGGTCTCGACTATGCCGGGGCGGACAAGCACGACGGTGTCGCCAGCGAGACGGTCGAGCTCCTCGAGGTGGTCGTTCCGGAAGGCTCGCGCATGGTGGGACGATCGGCGCTCGATCTTCGTCTCCTGTACCGCCAGGGCGTCAGTCTTCTCGGCGTGTCGCGGCGGGGCACGAGGTTCCGCGATCGGGTCCGCAAGCTGGTGCTCGAGCCCGGAGATGTCCTCCTGTTGCTCGGGCCCGCGCAGCGGCTGCCGGACGTGGTCGACTGGCTCGGCGTTCTGCCTCTGGCCGATCGCGGCATACGGGTTCTGCAGCGCCGCAAGGCCTGGGCGGCGGTTCTGGCCTTCGCCGCCGCCGTGGTGGCGGCGAGCTTCGGCTGGGTCTATCTGCCGGTGGCCCTCGGTGCGGTCGTCGTGGTCTACGTGCTTCTGCGGATCGTCCCTGTCCGTCGCCTCTACGACTCGGTGGAGTGGCCGGTCATCGTGCTTCTCGGAAGCCTCATTCCCATCGGTACGGCCCTCGAGGCGAGCGGTGGCACCGCGCTCATCGCGGGCTCGATCGTCAAGCTGTCGAGCGGGCTTCCGGTCGTCGGGGTACTGGCGATCCTGATGATCGTCACGATGACCCTCTCCGACGTGCTCAACAACGTCGCCACGGCCCTGATCGCCGCGCCGGTCGCCGTCGACATGGCCCGCCATCTCGAGGTCAATCCGGACGCTTTTCTGATGGCCGTGGCCGTCGCCGCGTCGTGCGCCTTCCTGACACCCATCGGGCACAAGAACAACACGATCATCATGGGGCCGGGAGGCTACCGATTCGGCGACTACTGGCGCATGGGGCTGCCGCTCGAGATTCTGGTCCTGCTGGTCGGCCTGCCGATGATTCTCTGGGTCTGGCCCCTATAGTCTGGCAGAGAGAGCGCGACCGGCCGGTACGCGGTGCCCGGCCGCTCCTCGCGATCGTTCCGCCGGTCGATACGGTATCGGCGAGATCACCTCGAGGTCAGCTGCTCGGCAAGCGCATCGAGGCGCTCACCCCACCAGGCCTTGAGAGAGTCCGCCTCCTCCTTCGAGGAGAGCTTCCGGTGCTGGAGGGTCACCTGGCTCTTGCCTTCGCCCCTGGTACGGAAGTAGAGGTCGAGCGACGAGCCGTCCTCCCAGGTAACCCGCATCGACTTGTCCGCGGTGGCCTTGCGGATCGTCAGGTCGGTCTCCGGCATCCATCGGGCGCGGATGGAGTCGTCGGCGAATGCCGAATAGAGGCGCTCGAGCGCGACGGGAACGGTGCGGCTCCTGTTGACGTCGTAGGTCCCGTCGCGACGCTGACCGGCCTCGCGAAGACCCTTGATCCGTTCGTAGCCGACGGTCACGCTCTGCGCCCACCAGCCGGACACGCTCCACGTCTTCGCGACGTGAGCGGCGATCTCGCGATGGCTCCAGGCGTGCGCCCCGTACCGGTCCAGGGCCTCGACCCATTCCTGCCAGGTAAGACCGGTCTTCGCTTCGACGGCCTGATCGCTCATTCCGGCGAGCGTCTCGTAGTCCGATTCGGAAGACTCTTCTCCCTGCTTGTCGGGTCGGGTCTTCGCCAGGAGCTGGGCTCTGGCGGTGGTATAGGACTCGCCGGTCTTGCGCATGCGCGCGCGAACGAGACGCTTGAAATCTCTGTCACTGGTCATCGCGACTCCCTTGTCAGCACTGCCGCCTCGCTCCCCAGCAGCATGAGCCCGGCAGTGGGTGCCAAAGCAATCGAGACCGCGATTCGGGAGTCTGCCCCCCTTTGCCTCTCGAGACCGTGGTCCGCTGACCCTCGCTGGGGAAGGGTCGAAGAGGTTGGGCGTGAATCGTCGCCGTCGACGAGCTTCCTACACAGTTCGTTTCGCGTCAAGCGGGGAGGCTGCCACTCCCTTCACATCGACCGGACTCGTGGTGCGGATAGAATGCGCCTTCGCTCGCGCCCCGTTGACGACACGGACAATGAATCTGTCGGCCCGGATCCTGGTAGGCATCGCGCTCCTCGGCGGAGCCTTCGCCTGGGGCGTCCTCAGCGCCCATCGCGGGATCTTTCCCCACTCGACGATCGAACGGCTGATCTCGTCTCCGGGAGATGGCGAGGACGGCGGGAGCGGAGGTCCCGTGACCGGCGGGGAGGAGGAACGGCAAGCCGAGCGCAGAGCCGGGCTGTGGCACATCGCCCGCTCGCGCGCCGAGGCGGACGGGGCGCCCGACCGGGACGCTGTCGAAGCGTTGGCCGATCTGCCCTACCTGTCGGGATACGAAGCGGCACCGGGGAGCGCCAGCGTGACCCTCTTCGAGCGCGACCGCACCTCGGAGGGTCTCAATCTCGTGGTCTCGGGCCACGCTCCCGAGGTCTACCTGATGGATATGGAGGGACGGGTTCTCCATCGGTGGAGGCACGAGCTCCACGACGTCTGGCCGGAGATGGCGCGCGAGCAGGAGCTGGGCGGCTTCGAGGCCTTCTTCCGCCGGGCGCATCTTCTTCCGGACGGAGGGCTCCTCGCCATCTACGACGGCCTCGGTCTGGTGAGGCTCGACCGCGACTCCGAGCTCGTCTGGGCGCATGCCGGGGGAGAGCATCACGACCTCTTCGTGGACGAAGAAGGGGACATCCATGTGCTGACGCGCCGGACGCGTACCGAACACCCGGATCTGGAGATCGATGGATCGATCGAGGAGGACTTCATCAGCGTCCTGACGGCGAACGGAGAGCTGAAACGCGAGTTCTCGATACTCCAGGGCCTCATCGACTCGGACTACGCCTCGTTTCTCACCGAAGCCCGTCGCAGCGGCGACATCCTGCATACCAACACGATCGAGCTGCTCGATGGTCGCTTCGTCGATCGGCACCCCCTCTACGCCTCGGGGAACTACCTGATCTCGATGCCGCGAATCAACGCCGTAGCGGTCGTCGAGGGCCGCAGCCAGCGTGTCATCTGGGCTCTGGCCGGTCTGTGGCGCTTCCAGCACCAGCCGACCGTCCTCAACGACGGGAGGTTGCTCGTCTTCGACAACACGGGGAGCGGCGGTGACTCGCGGGTCGTGGAGTTGGACCCGCTGACGCAGGAGATCGTCTGGAGCTACGAGGGGACTTCGGAGAGGCGCTTCACCTCCTACTTCCTCGGCTCGTCCCAACGCCTGAAGAACGGAAACACCCTGATCACCGAATCGACGGCCGGACGCGCCTTCGAGGTCACGACCGATGGCGACATCGTCTGGGAGTACCTGAATCCACACCGCGCCGGGGACGACGGAGAGCTCATCGCCAGTCTTCTCGAGGTCGTGCGAATTCCGCGAGCCGAGCTGACAGAGGACTTCCTTCGGCTCCTCGGCGCGGCGGAGGTCTCGCGGTGAGCCATCTCCGGAGGAGCGCATGGGTCCTTGCCGCCGTGGCGCTGGTGGCCTGCGGGGGGCAGGTGGATGACGAGCCCGCGCCCGCCGAGCGCCGGGCTCGACGGCCTCTCGGTGGGCCCGAGATCGCCGCACCGGGTTCCGTCGCCCCGCCTCGGGTCCTCCTGATCGGACTCGATGGAGCCGATTTGCGCAACGTCCTCCCGCTCGCCGAGGCCGGCCGCCTGCCACATCTGGAAGAGCTGATGGGGCGCGGCTTCCACGGCTCGCTCCATACGGTGGCCAACGCGTCGCCGATCGTCTGGACGAGCGTGGCGACCGGCGTCGTGCCGGAGAAGCACGGCATCGAGTTCTTCCGTCTCGAAGGCGAGCCGGCCGCCTCGACCATGCGGCGGCGACCCGCCTTCTGGAACATCCTGACCCACTACGGCCACTCCTCGGGCGTGCTCGCATGGTGGGCGACCTTCCCGGCCGAGACGGTGAGTGGCTACCTGGTCTCCCCCTATGTGCTGCTGATGCCGCCGCGGGGGACCGAGACCAGGGTCCAGAGCTTCTGGGACGCCGGTGATCCACGCAAGACCCACCCGCCGAGGCTTCAGGAGCGACTGGGCGATCTGGTCTACCTCGAGGGTGACGTCGAGCTGGAGAGCCTGGGTCGCCTCTACGCTGACCCCGAAAGGACGACAAACACCGGCTGGGTCCTGGCCAAGGACCTGAGCTACTACGACATGACGCGGCGGCTGCTCTCCGAGCTATCCGTCGAAGTCGTCGCCACCTACTTCCAGGGAATCGACGCCGCCTCTCACGACTACGACCGGCACGTTCACGGCGCCAACGTCAACGAGGTCCGGGACCCGAAGGTCGGGGAGGCGGAGGTGCGATCGGCCTGGGCCCGTATCGAGGCGATGTACGAGCACGTGGACGACATGGTCGGCGGGCTCATCGAGTACGCCGGGCCGCAGACCGATGTGCTCGTGGTCTCCGATCACGGGTGGAGCTACGACGGCACCAGTCACTGGAACGACGACCCCGGGATCATCATCGGGGCCGGCCCGAGTTTCGCCGCCAGGGGCTCCGTGGAGGGTCTCTCCGTGCTCGACGTGACGCCGATCCTGCTGGCCATCCTCGGGACTCCGCTGTCGCGCGACTTCGATGGCGGGGTGCCGGAGGACCTCCTGCGTGTCGACCTCACCGAGTCGATCGAGTGGGTCGACGAGTACCCGTTTCCACCGGTAGCCGTCGCGGAGGGAACGCTGAGCGCCGCACCCGAGGACGAGGCGATGGTCGAACGTCTCCGGAGCCTCGGCTACATCAGCGAGGAGTGACGGCTCGGCGACCGACCTGGCGATGGCGCCAGGCGACCTGGAAGGCCGCAGCGAGCATCTTCGGCGGATCGAGGATGAGATTGACACTGCTCGTTCCGCGATCGGTCCAGTTGATCGGCACCTCGGCGACGGCGATGTCCAGACGGTTCGCGAGGTAGAGGAACTCGACGTCGAAGGCGAAGCCATCGACGAAGGAGTGGCTCAGTATCGACTCGGCCGCCTCCCGGGTCATCCACTTGAACCCGCACTGCGAGTCGGCGATCCGGGTACCGTCCGCGGCACGAAGGTCGAGAAGAAGCCTCAGACCGGCATTGAAGGTGCGCCCGATGATCCGGCGATGAACGGTCGCCTCGACCGTGACGTCCTGGGACTCGGCGCCGGCCCTCTTGGCGCGAGAGCCGATGACGAGCTCCGCTCCGGCGGAGAAGGCCGGCAGAATCCGGTCGAGCTCGTAGATATCGCTCGCCGAATCGGCATCAGTGAAACCCCTGACCTCGCCCCGGGCCTCGGCGAGGCCCCTTCGGACCGCCGCCCCCTTGCCGGCGTTCGCGGGCTGACGAAGGAGGCGGATCCGTGGATCACGCTCGGCGGCGGCCTCCACCAGGTCGGCCGTCCGATCGGTGCTGCCGTCGTCGACGACCAGAACCTCCAGCCCGGAGGGATGCTGATCTGCGTACTCGAGGATACGGTCGAGGTGGTCACCGATCGCTTCGGCCTCGTTGTAGGCGGGAACGATGACCGAGAGAAGGCCGTTCTTGATCGGATCGCGCATCGGAGAATCGGTCGAGCGGAGCGATCCTACTGCGCCGGTAGGTGGTACAGCCGTATCGACCGTCCGGCCATGGCAACGGGGTCGTATCGGCGGAGCCAATCGTAGGAGAGGCCCGCCTGCGCCTGGCCGGCGCCTCGCCCGCGATCGCAGGCGTCCTCGTAGGTGACGCGCCAGTGATCGCGGAAGTACATCTCGCTGATCGCCACCCAGCCGCTGGCGGGCTGGCCCGGCGGTAGCCATTCGAGCGGCGGCAGGCCGTGCTCGCATAGACGGACGCTTCCGAACAAGGCGACGCTCAGGTGCGGCACGTCCAGGTCCTCGGTGAGGCGCGCCAGTTGCAGCACGTCCTGGCCCCAGTCGAGGTCGCTGTCGACCAGAACGCGACCCGGCTCCTCGCCGGCCAGGGGATTGAACCAGGAGAGGAAGTTCGGGAAGCTCAGCGCGACCAGTACCGCCTGCCAGCCGAGGGCCAGAGCCACCACCGTCGCCAGGAGGCGGCGGCGTGGATCCGGCAGGCGCACCAGCAGCGCGTCGAGCCCCAGTCCGGCGGTCACCGCGAAGAGTGGATAGACGACCAGCACATGCCGCAGGCCGATGTTGATCGTGCTCAGCATGGACATCGCCAGCACCGCCGCCGCGGCAATAGCCGGTGTCAGCGCCCGCCACCGACCGAGCCCGCTCAGGTCGAACGCACCCCCAAGACCAAGACCGAGAAGGAGCGCGAAGGTCAACGGAGTCTTGACCGAGAGCGCGGCGAGATAGAACCAGGGAAATCCCGTGTCGCTCCTTTCCCCCATCAGGTACGCGGGATGGCCGAGATTGGTGTGGGCCTTGAGGAAGATCAACCCATGGAGAGCATCCGGAGCCGGAAGCGGCAGTGCGGAGAGGCCGGCCGCGACGGTGCGGCCTAAGCCATGCTCGTCCGGGAAGGCGACGGCCACAGCACGCTCCGCAGCGGGGATGTCGTCCAGGCGGCCGATGTCGAAGCGAAACGCGGCCCAGACGAGTAGCGCGGCGACCGGCAGCGCGATGACCGCGCCGATCAGTATCCCGCCCCAGGCGGGAGCGGGGGAGCGGGGGGTGTCGCGAGAGGCTGCGAACCTCCAGCCCAGGAGGATCGCGAGCGCGGCTGCCGGGAAGAAGATCAACGTCGAGTACTTCGTCGCCATCGAGAGCCCCGCTGTGGCGCCGAGACCGATGGAGGATCGCACGGTGGGTCGCTCGAGCCAGGCGGCGAAGGTGCGAACGAGAAGCACGAAGAAGGCCACGAAGGGGAGGTCGGTCGTCGCCAGGCCGGCGTGACCCAGAAGCGGAGGGAGCGTCACCACGGAAAGAACGGCCAGCAGTCCGGCTCTCGCCCCGGCCAGTCCCTCGGCCCAGTGCCAGACGAGAAAGGCGGTGAGGAGAAAGAAGGGAAGCGTGGCGAGGCGGGCTCGTCGCAGATTGGCCAGGTAGTCGCCATCCGAATAGAGAAGCTCGGTACCCCTCTGCGGCGCGGTTCCGGATCGGGGCATCGGGTAGCCCGCCAGCCACGAAGAGATCCCGGCGCCGATACGTCCGAGAGCCGGATTCTCGGGGTGGAGTCTCTGCGTTCCCGACTCGATCCACTCCAGCCCCGAGGCGATGTGCGTCGGCTCGTCGACCGTGTGCGAGAGCTGGTCGTGGGTGGCTACGATCCCCCACGCCGCGGCGGCCACCACCAGCGCCGACAGGGCGTGCAGGGTGCGGCGCCTTCGCAACCAGGAGGTACGTTTCACCGCCGCCGTCCCGTCAGATCCGAACTCCGGCGGACTAGTCGGTCGTGCTCGGCTCCGTCGCACCGAGTCGGAAGAGCCGGTTGTCGGTCCGCACGTAGAGGGAATCGTCGGCGATGACCGGTGTGGCGTGGATCGGAGCCCCCATGTCGTTCATCGCCAGGACCTCCCACTCGGCCTGAGCCGCGAGCACCGCCACGACTCCGTCGCTGGTCGCGACGAAGACCTTGCCGTCACCCGCCACCGGCGAGGCGTTCACGCCGGACTTCTCCTTGCCCAGGCGGCCTCGTTTGAGCACCTCTCCGGTGTCCGGTTCGAGGCTGGTCAGAATGCTGTCCTTCACCACATAGACGACACCGTCGTAGATCAACGGAGAGGGAATGTACGGAACGCTCTGCCGGACGTTCCAGAGAATCGAGGGGCCACTATCGCCCTCGAGCCTCACGCCGAAAACGCCCCAGGCATCCGACGCCATTTCGCGCTCCAGGAAAGCATAGTCTTCGATCGTGATCGCGCCGCTACCATCGACGTCGGCGAAGCCGAAATGGTTCTCCATCCAGAAGCCCTCGACCTCGCCCTGATCGAGTGAACCATCCCCATTCTCGTCCCTCTCGGCAAGGAGTCCCTCGAAGGGAACCATCGGTTCCGGTTGGTGATCGGGAGCGCTCACCACCAGTAGATCGCCGGCGAGCGTGGGGCTGGAGACCGGTCCGACGCCGAGGCCGCGCAGGGACCACAGGGTCTCGCCGGTCACCAGGTCATAGGCGTCGATCCAGGCCGACCCGAGGACGATCAGAGCCGTCGGATCGGTCGCGTCGGGATAGAAGAGGGGCGTCGCGTAGCTTTCGAGGCGTGCTCGCGGAGCCCTCCAGATCTCCTTCCCGGTAGCCGTATCGAAGGCCGCCACGAAGGACCCCTCAACCTGGTCCGCGACCAGATAGAGGGACTCTCCATGAATGACTGGGGAAGCGGCGATGCCGTAGAAGTTCCTGAAGGCACCGAGGTCGCGGCGCCAGCGCAGGTTGCCCTCGGCGTCGTAGGAAACCAAGCCCGCCTCGTGGAAGAAGACATAGACGTTGCGGCCATCGGTGACGGGAGAGGCGCTCGCGGAGTCGGTACCGTGGTAGAGGTTGCCCGCGCGCATCTTGTCGATGCTCCGCGACCAGAGCACCTCTCCCGAGGCGCGATCGAGCGCCTGTGTCACGAGGGCGTCACCTTCGACGGCGCTGATGTAGATCCGGTCGGCAGTGAAGGCCGGGGACGAGCGTCCGAACGGAACCTCGCTCGACCAGACCACCCCCTGCTCCGGACCGAAGGAGACCGGCAAAGACATGCCGTCGGTGACGCCAGTGCCGTTGGGACCCCTGAATCGAGTCCAGTCTTCCGCACCCACCGGGGTGGTCACCAGACAGGCAAAGACGAGACAGGTGGCGCTTGACAGGCTGCTCAGCTTCTTCATCCGACGCTCCTTGCGAACGGTCCCTGGGAGGTACTTTCCGACCTCGGTCTTCGGGGAAGGATACCGAATCGCAGAGACCGCGACGGCGACCTTCGTCGATGCGGGGTATCCTTGCCTCACGATGTGGACACCCTCCCGGCGCACCCTGCTGGGGCGTCTCGTGACCGCGCTTCCGGCGTGGCCGCTGCTCAGGCCCCTCCATGGAGCTTCCGACGAAGCGGTGCGGCGGCAGGCGCCGACCCTGGCGGCCCTGGCGGAGGTGGTGCTCCCGACCGAGCTCGGAGCGGCCGGCGTGGAACGGGCCGTGGCGGAGTTCCGGAGCTGGTCGTCGGGATTCGTAGCCCGCGCCGAGCTCGATCATCCCTATCTGTGGAGCGACGAGCTGCGCTACGGCCCCGAAGACCCCAGGCCGGGCTGGAAGGCCCAGCTCGAACGTCTCGAAGGGCGAGCCGAACGGGATCACGGTGGGCCGTTCGGGTCTCTCGACCGGGAGACGAGGCGGCGCATCATCGAAGGGGAGCTCGAGGGTGCCCTGCCGGAGCGACTCGGCCATGCCGGCGAGACGGAGCACATCGCCCTGGCCCTGTTGAGCTGGTTCGCATCGACCTCGGGCGCCAACGATCTCTGCTACCGAGCCGCCATCGGGCGTCACCAGTGTCGGGGCCTGCCGAGTGTCGTCGACAGGCCGGCGCCTCTCGAGGGGGAGCGGCGGTGAGGAGGATCGAGACCGACGTCTGCATTCTCGGCTCGGGGATCACCGCGGCGATGGTGGCTGAACGCATCACCGAGGCGTCGGATGCGAAGGTCACCGTCGTCGAGGCCGGCAACCGGATCTTCAACCTCGAGGAGCGATACGCGCGGCGGCAGCGGTTCCTGGAGTATCGCGAGAATCCCTGGCCCGACGATCACGTTCCCGGAATGACCGGCTACGGCGTGCAGTCCCGCTCGATGTGCGTCGGGGGGCTCGGTCTCCACTGGGGTGGAACCACGCCCCGCTTCACTCCCGAGGACTTCCGCATCCGCTCGCTCTACGGAGTCGGAGAGGATTGGCCGATCGACTGGGACGACCTCGAGCCCTTCTATCAGGAGACCGAGGAGCGGATCGGAGTCGCCGGCGTCCAGGGTCCCCCGGAGCTCGATCCCCGATCGGGGGAGTACCCGATGGAGGCGCTGCCGCTCTCGTTCAATCTCGAAGCGCTGCGCGACTGGGGCCAGGCGTCCGGTATTCCCTTCTGGCCCAATCCCGTGGCGAAGAACTCCCGACCCTACCGGGGTCGCAGCACCTGCATCCGCTGCGACACCTGCACCATATGCCCGACCGGCGCCAAGTACTCGCCCGACTTCACCTACCGCGAGCTTCTCGACGCGGGGCGCATCGACCTCGTCTCGCGCATGGTCGCCAGGCGCCTCGAGGTCCGGAACGGAGCGCGGGACATCGAGTCGGTGCTGGCGCTCGATCGTGACCGCCCCGAGGAGCCCGTGCGCATCCACGCCTCGACCTTCGTCGTCGCCTGCGGCTACGCCTGGAGCTCCCATCTGCTCCTGCTCTCGGCCGATGATCGGTTCCCGGACGGTGTCGGCAACTCGTCCGGACTCGTCGGACGCTACATCGCCGGGCATCGGCCGGTGAACTGCTTCGTCGAGGTGCCGATGAGGCTCTATCCCGGCATCTACCAGATGGACAGTCTGCTGTCGAAGCGATTCCAGCACCATGAAGAGGGATCGGAGTACATCCGGCACGACCTGCGCATATGGGAGACCGACTTCGGGCGCTCGCCGCGTGCCGTCGACGATTCCGGACATCTTCTGCTGGGTGACGACCTGCTGACCGACTGGCGTCGGCGGGGACAACAGGGAGCGGCCCGGATGCGCGCCTACTACGACGTCCTGCCGGATCGCGAGAGTCGCCTGACACTCGATTCCAGCCGTCTCACCGAATGGGGAGACCCGACCTTCCGGATCGACCTGGTCGATCACCCCGACTCGGCGGCCCTTCGCGGCAGGACCGAGGAGCGCATCGGTGAGACCTTCCGCCGCATCGTCCGGGCGGGAGGGGGCCGGATACTGCATCAGGAGGCCAGCGATCTGCAGGATCATCCCGGAGGAGGTTGTCGGATGGGGAGCGATCCGGAAACCAGCGTCGTCGATCCCGATGGGAGGAGTCACGACCATCCCAATCTCTGGGTGATCGGAGCGCCGACCGCGGTCACGGCCGGCTGCAACAACGGCACGTTGACCTATTGCGCCCTGGCGCTGAAGTCGGCCGCGAAGCTGGCCGAGGAGCTGCCGGCGCGCTCGACTCCCGGCGGCGCGGCAGGTGGCGCTTGATGGGCAGGCCGCTCACGACGCCGGCCCTGCTCGTCGTTACCCTTACGCTGGCGCTTCTTGCGCTGCCGGTCGCGAACGCCCAGGAGACATCGATCCTCCTCGTCGCGGACCGGGTGCTCGATGGCCGCGGCGAGGTGCTCGAGGGCGCCGGGGTTCGGGTCTCCGGAGGCCTCATACGAACCGTCGGAGCTGCTTCACCCGCCGGGGAGGAGAGGGTCCTCCGTCTCGACGGTCTCACCCTGCTGCCCGGCCTGATCGATACCCACGTGCACATCGACTGGCACTTCGATCCTGATGGCCGTACCCATTCGAGCCGGAGCGCGGAGTCGCCCGAGCTGCAGATGGCGATGGGAATGGAGAACGCCTATCTGACCCTCATGGGCGGTGTGACGACGGTGCAGAGTCTCGGCGCATCGATCGATCTCGAGCTGCGGCGGGTCGTCGAGAGGGGAGTGATTCCAGGGCCCCGGATCCTCACCTCCGCCGAGCCGATCTTCGCTTCCGCCGGTGGACCGGAGGAGATCCGCGCCCTCGTCCGGAGCCTGCACGAGCGCGGCGCGGACGTCATCAAGCTCTTCGCCTCGGCGAGCATCCGCGACGGCGGCACGCCCACGATGAGTCAGGAGCAGCTCGATGCCGCCTGCGGCGAGGCCCGGAGTCACGACTTGCGCTCGGTGGTCCACGCTCACGGCCCGGAAAGTGTTCGGCGCTCGGTCGAGGCGCGCTGCACGACGATCGAGCACGGAGCTCTGCTCGACCGGAAGACGTTGGAGCTGATGGCCCAGCGTGGCGTCTACTACGACCCGCACATCGACCTGGTGCTGCGCAACTACTTCGAGAACAAGGAGCGCTTCCTGGGTATCGGCAACTACACCGAGGAGGGATTCGCACAGATGCGAGCCGCGGTCCCGCGAGTCCTGGAGACCTTCAGGATCGCCCTCGAGGTTCCGCGGCTGCGGGTGATCTTCGGGACCGACGCTCTCGCGGGCTCGCATGGGAGAAACGTCGAGGAGCTCATCTACCGGATCGAGACCGGGGGACAGCCCGTCATGGCGGCGATCGTCTCGGCGACGTCGCTGGCTGCCGAGTCCCTCGGAATGGCCGACCGAATCGGCACGGTAGCCGCCGGCTACGAGGCAGACCTGATCGCCGTCGAGGGGAATCCACTGGAGGCCCCGGCGGCTCTGGGACGCGTGGTGTTCGTGATGAAGGGGGGCCGGATCCACCGTGCCCCGGGGCAGTCGGCGCCGGAGAACCCGTTCTAGCCTGCACTGTTCACCGGCCTCGTACCGCGCTACGGAGCCTGATGAAGACTGCCTGCTAGAACGCTCCGGACGCCAGGACGTCGTCGACGTAGGTGCGATAGGTCTCACCGTCGACGATGAACGGGGGACGCTTCATCCTCTCGGTGCATTCGGTGTCGACCCTGGTGACATCGGCGTGGGCGAGCAGGTCACCCCACATCTGGTGTACACAGACCCAGCTCTCCGCCAGATCGAAGGGTCCGTGCCCGGCTTCGGGAAGGACCACGTGCAGACTTTCGGGGAAGACCTGCATGGCATCCTCGGCGTAGTCCGGGGGCGTCACCGGGTCGAGGAAGCCGGAGAGCAGCAGAGTCGGGATCGGCAGGGTCCGGCCCGGCGCCACCAGCGGCTCGCGTCTCGGCTCGTGCGGCCACTCCGCGCAACCCTGCATCTGTTGCTCGAGCCGGTAGTTGCCGAACAAGGTGGCCTCACCCCGTTCGAGGGCGGCACCGGCGTCGAAGTCCATCAGCTCCGAACACTGGACGGTGAGCAGGACGCCGTAGGACAGGGTCGAACGGAAGGTGCGTTCGATCAGGACGCCCAGCTCGGCCAGGGGCGCCCAGTCGTCGGCGTGCGCACGATGCACCGCCCAGGGCAGCGCGCGCGAGGTGAACGCGAAATAGAGGTTGAGCCGCAGCGTCTCGGCCATCCACTCCCGATTGAGCGCCAGGCTCAGGGTCTCCCCGGGTGCCTGGGGGTCGGGGAAGGATACTGTCGGGGGCGAGCCCTCGAGGCGAGCGAGCAGCTCGGCGATGCGATAGCCGAGGCCCGGCACCAGCGAAAAGCAGCCGGGGTCCTCGTCGCAGAGAGCGGTGAGGCGAGTCAACGCACGCTCCGTGTTGACGCCCCGCTCGGCGAGGTTGGATCGCAGCGGGGAGGCCCAGCCGATGCCGAAGAGCGTTCGCGTGCTCTCCGGATAGCGGAGCGCGTAGACCGTCATCGCCGCGGTTCCGTAGGAGCCCCCGCGCAGGTTGATGGAGTCGTAGCCGAGCCAGCGCCGGACGTCCTCGATATCGTCCGCGTGATCGATCGATGTATAGCGGGCGAGGTCAGCGCCCGCCGCCAGTCGTTGGGCGCACGACCTGACCGCCTCAGGAGGGAACATCTCGGAGAGCTGTCCGGGCACCTCTCCGGCGTTGCCGCCGAGGTCGCAGTCGAGCGGATGAGAGGCACCGGTTCCCCGCTGATCGACCAGGACGATGTCGCGCTGACGGACCGGCCCGGACCAGACGGAGCCAGCGGCCCGCTTCGTCGCCGCGCCACCCGGGCCGCCCTCGAAGACGAAGACGGCATCAGTCGGCGGCGAATCGGACTGGGCCGGGACGACGATCAGATTGAGCGAGATCTTCCGGCCCCTGGACTCGGACCTGTCCTCGGGCACTGCGAGGCTGCCGCAGAGAAGAGTCTCCGGGACATTCGGTACCGTGCAGGGTTCGAGATCGGGCAGCCGTCGAGCGGCGAGGGCCGCCCAGTCGCTGGACGCATCCTCCTCCTGGGCCGCAGCGGTCCCCGGCATTGCGGCGACGAGGAGGACGAGGAGGAGTGCGGCTCCTGCGGCTGGTTGCGTCAGGGCCAGAGCCAACCGAAGAATCCCGCCGTGAGCAGGGCATAGACGACGCCGTCGATGGCGTGGCGAATCGTCGTTCCCCAGGGCTGGGCCTTCCAGATCGAGTCGACCATGTTGGCGACGACGTAGGGCAGGAAGGCGACGCTGCCGGCGATGCGGAAGACGGCGAGATAGTCCGTCCCCGCCGCCAGCGTCCGACCGGCGATGTAGGCCACGAAGATGCCAACGATCACGGTGTAGAGGAACCACATCCCGAGGTTCTTGCCCATACCGGGCACGCCGCTCGGCATGACCGTCATGAAACCGACCGGGCCGCGCTCGAACTTCGCCTTCATCTCGGGCTCCGCGAGCTTGCCGGGGTCGGGACAGTGGGGAAAGAAGTAGGTGCCGGGTGCCAGGGAGGCGGATCGGAGGGCCTCCATCGTCTGGTCCTCGTTGGGCAGATGGGTGTAGTCCTTCTGATGGAACTTGAGGACCATGTGGAACAACGCGCTGGCGACGAACACCGCCACGGCCGACAACAGGATGGGTAGCCACAGGGCTCCGATAGAGACCATCTCTTTCTCCTTCCTCCAGGGACAGACATGTCCGGGCCTGCCGGGGGAGAGAAGGTTCCGGCGGACCGGGCTCGCGCCGATGCTAGCACCCGCCGCGAGCCTGGCGCTCAGCGGAGGCGTTCGGGTGGAGAGATACGGAGTGCCAGGTTGTAACGAACGATGCACCAGACCGCGCGCACGCCGTCGCGCCAGCCGATCTTCTTGCCTTCGTCGTAGGTCCGTCCGGCGTAGGAGACGCCGACCTCGTAGACGCGGCAGCCCATGGCGGCGATGCGCGCCGTCATCTCGGGCTCGACGCCGAAGCGCTTCTCACGAATATCCAGCCGATCGACGACCGGGCGGCGGAAGACCTTGTAGCAGGTCTCCATATCGGAGAGGTTGAGGTTGGTGCAGGCGTTCGACAGCAGGGTGAGACCGCGGTTGCCCAGGTAGTGCCAGAAGTACAGGACCCGCCTATGCTCTCCGGAGACGAAGCGGGACCCGTAGACCACATCGGCGTCGCCGCCGAGGATCGGTGCCAGGAGCTTGGGATAGTCGAGCGGGCTGTACTCGAGATCCGCGTCCTGGATCAGGACGATGTCACCGGTGGCAGCGGCAAAGCCGCTACGCAGCGCCGCGCCCTTGCCCTGGTTGCGCCCGTGGAGCACAGCGGTGACGTCCGAGGCCTCGCCCAACGCTTCGACGAGGTCCCGGGAACCGTCATCCGAGCCATCGTCGACGAGTACGATCTCGAGATCGAGTCCCGTGTCGACGGCGCGAATGCGCTGGATGATCTTCTCCAGGGTCGCGCGCTCGTTGTAGACAGGCACGACGACCGAGAGACGGCTCGGTCCCGCGTGTTCGGACATCGGCCCGGATTCTAGCTCGACCGGGGGCCCGACGCCGTGCGCCACGCCTCAACGCTGCTGAGGTGAAGCGAGAGGCGCCGCATCCTCGCCGGGCCGCACCGAGCCGGCGACCGTCGCCCACGGACGCGGTACCGGACCGACGACACGGGATTCGAGCCAGCGCCGCGCCTCGGCGGCGGAGATGTCGCTCCTCTGATGGCGGATGCGCTGGCCGTAACGCTGCGCGGACCGGGTCCGATCGCCGGTCGCCGCGGCCCGGTAGACGGCCTTGTAGGTCCCCACATTGAGGAAGGCCCGGGAGGCGTCCACCTGGTGACGCAGCTCGTGGGCCAGGGTCTCGAGGCCCGTCGGGTCGTGATCGAGCCCACGGATCTGGCGCAGGTCTAGGTAGAGAACCGCGCCGATGACCCTTCCTTCGGAGAAGATGGGTCCCCACAGACCGGCCTGCATCGGGCGGAGTCGCTGGCTCACCAGCACGGTGACGAAGCCGGAGTCGAGGAGTCGCTGAACCATCTTGCGCCCGCCCGGTCGACGGGCCAGCTCCACCAGGGCGGAGCGAAGGGTTCCGGACTCGTCGTCGCGAATCAGCAGGACGCCGGGCCGATACTCGGCGGGGTGGGCCTGGGCCCCGCGCACCGCCGCGAACGTCAGTGCGAAGACGAGGACGG
>CBDCYF010000003.1:0-7585 GCA_965224065.1 Candidatus Multivoradales bacterium | reverse complement strand
CGGACGACGGCCGGCAGGGACGCCGGCCGCTTCAGAGCGGAACTACGCTGTCCGCCGATCCAGCAGGGCCAGTGCCCGTCCGGCCACCTCGGCGGGCGGCAGGGTTGTGAGGCAGGCCTTGGGCTCGTCGAATCGCCGGTGGCAGAAGCTGCACGGCAGCTCGCGGTAGAGGCTGGCCTCGGGGTCCCCGGCCGGACCGTGTGTGGCCGGAGAGGTGGGGCCCATCAGGCAGAGCACCGGCGTCCCCAGAGCGTGGCCGAGGTGCAGCGGTCCGGTATCGGACCCCAGCATCAGGTCAGCGCGACGGATGGTCGCCGCCAGCGCGGCGAGACTACCCGTCGACTGGATCCGGAGGGCGCCAGCGCTCGCCTCGACGGTGGCGCGCGCGAGCTCGCCCTCCCCGGGACCGTGCACCACGACGCCGGGTAGCGCGGTTTCCGCTCCGAGGCGGGCCGCGGCCTCGCCCCAGAGCTCGGCCGGATAGAGCTTGTTGGGCCAGGCCGAGCCGGGGTGGAGCAGAAAGAAGCGCTCGGGAAGTCCCTCGGGCGCCGTCGCTCCCGGGAAGAGCTTCTCACCGCCGAAGTCGACCGGCTCGTCCGGAATGCCGAGCGGACGCAGCAGCGAAAGGTTACGCTCGGTGACATGCGTCCCCCGAAGCGCCACCGGCTCGCCGATCCAGCAGACGCTCGACGGCTCTCTGCGATCCTCCCTCGCCGCGCCGAGGATCCGGTCGGAGAGCGTCAACCCGGCGATGACACCCGCCTTGTGGTTTCCCATGAGGTCGATCACCGCGTCGGGCGAGAACTCGCGCAGTCGCTCCATGAACCTGCCGATCTCGCGCAGTGTGCCGGGTGCGAAGGGGCGCTTGCGCCACGGTCTCAACCGCACCGGAAGGAGCTCGTCGAGATCCGGGTGTCCTTCGAGCACCGGCGCCATCGAGTCCTCGACGATCCACCCGATCCGCCCCTCGGGCCTGTGCCGCCGGAGTGCGGTGAGTACCGGCAGGCAGTGGACGATATCGCCCAGGGCGCTGGTGCGGATGAGAAGGATGCGCATGGCCCGCACGCATTATTGACCAGGTGGGGCTGAAATTGATCACCGCGGGTGCGGTTGAACGGAGCCTGCGGCCCTCTCTATACTCCTTCCGATTGCCAAAGGGCACACATGGGGCTTCTCACCTGGATCTTCGATTCCGGACTCATCGGTGTTGTCGGCGGGGTATACGCTTTCTTGGTGGGGGCCGGCAGGGTTCCGGCATCCAGGGATCCCGAAGCGATGGACCAGTACCTGGAGAAGTACGGCAAGATCCTGAAGGTCCTCGGCGTTGTCGTCGCGGTGGGAGGCCTGGTTCGGCTGCTCGCGTTCGTCGGCGTTGTGTGAAGGTGTCGGCTCCGACTTCCGGTCCTCGATAGTCCGCAGTCGGCTGCTGCTGGCGACATTTGTCGGAATCGGCGAAGTTTTTTCTTGACACGTTTTTCGGCGTGTTTTTCGTCGAGCCCGTGATGGCCGCTGATCGCCTTCCTGAAGGCGCCTGATTTGCGCCTTCTTTACGTTCAGGGTGTGGTCCACGAATCCTCTCGAATCGGTCGAGATCTCGTCTCTGGGAGGAACCTCGAAGGCCGAAAATGTGGGGCTTATGATGGGTTCTGACCGATCAGGAGAAGCCCATGGAGACGATCCCCCCAGCCCAGACAACTCCTAGAACACTGCCCCCCGAGCCCCCGGACGAGATCGGGATACGGGAGCTTGGCGACCGCATCGCGGAGCTCTCCGCGCTATTGTCGGCGACGGAGTATCAGCTCCTGGTGCTGATCCGGGAGTTCGACGAGCGCTACGGCTGGCGGGGCGGCTTCAGGAGCTGCGCGCACTGGCTCAACTGGCGCACCGGACTGGCCATGGGAAGCGCGCGGGAGAAGGTGCGGGTCGCCCGGGCGCTCGGCGAGCTGCCGCTGTTGTCCGAGGCGATGCGCGACGGGGAGCTGTCGTTCTCGAAGGTCAGGGCGCTGACCCGGGTGGCGACACCGGAGACGGAGGAGAGCCTGCTCGGCTTCGCCCGGGCCGGGACGGCGGCGCACGTCGAGCGGCTGGTGCGGGCATGGCGCCGTGTGGGCCTCGATGAGGACACCGAGTCCGAAGCGATGCGGCACGCTGATCGGCACCTGAGCCTGATGACCGACGAGCACGGCATGGTCGTGGTTCGTGGACTGCTCGATCCGGAGGTGGGAGCGGTGCTGGCCCGGGCGATCGAGGCGGCCGAGCAGGTGCTGTTCGATGAGCGTGCCGGAGGAGACGGCTGGGGCGCAGGCGACGGGTCGGAAGCTCAGGCACCCAGGCCGCGGCTGGCGGGCGCGCCCCAGCGCCGGGCCGATGCGATCGGTCGCTTGGCCGAGGCCGCACTCGCGGGTGGGCTGGACCAGGGAACGCGGGGAGATCGGTACCAGGTCGTGGTGCATGTGGAGGCGGCGCCCGATCGCGAGGAGGAGGGTTGGGCCGCCCAGGATGGATGTTGTCGAGAGGAACGGGATGGGTGTTGTGGGGAGACGTCCGAGAGGACATCGAGCTCTGGTAGGGAGAATCCGGGACGAGGTGACTTCGCTCCGGCGACGATCGAGGGTGTCACCAGAGCGCCTCAGGGCGTTTCAGCTGAAACGTCTCGCCGCCTCGCCTGCGACGCCTCCAGGGTGGTCATGACCCACGACGACACCGGGACGATTCTCGATGTCGGGCGTCGAACGCGGGCCGTTTCACCGGGTTTGCGGCGTGCGCTCGAGCATCGGGACGGTGGATGCCGCTTCCCGGGGTGCGGATTGGCCTTTTGCGACGCTCATCACGTCGAACACTGGGCCGATGGGGGTGAGACGAAGCTCGACAATCTGGTATTGCTGTGTCGACGGCACCATCGAGCGGTGCACGAGCAGGGGTACGCGGTGGAGATCGACGAGGACGGGTCTGTCAGCTTCCGGGATCCGTTCGGCCGAGTCATCCCGGACGCTCCATCGCCGCCGCCGCTGGTGGAGCGGCCGCCGTCGCCCGAGGCGGCGACGCAGCTACTGACCCAGCTGCTCGGCGAGCAGGCCGTCGAGGTCGATCCGGAGGCGAGCTTGCCCGAGTGGCGCGGAGAGAGGTTCGATCGCGGCTGGGCGCTCGACGCCCTGATGAACTGACCTGGCGTCCGAGCTCTCCAGCCGTCTGAGCTGGCTGGCTTCTGAAGAATGCGGGCGTCGAGCCGCCGCCAGACGCTTTCTGAGCGGCTCCGATCGAGCGGCTCTGGGTCGGCCTCTCATTCTTCCGACCTTCGACCCGGTCCGCATCAGTCCGCCCAGCGGATCCGTACTAGTAACGAGTAGCGTGCTTCACCGCTCAGCCTACCCAGATCCACTAGAAGGCCCCGTCCCCGATGCTCTATCGCGGGATCTGACGAACTGCGGCCCTCGGCAGGGATGCGGAGTACAGCCTGCATTTCAGGCAACGCCAGCTCCACAGTCTCACCGATCCTCGCTTCGTAGAACTTCCGGCCACGACCAGCGCTGATTCGGGTGCCGCCCTCCACATCGAGACCATGGTGAAGCGCTGGACTGACCTCGACCGCGATGGTGGATGGTCCCGTTGCCCAGGCTCGAATTGTCCCCCGGCATTGGGTCCTCATCCGGACATCCCGGCCATCGTCTGTCTGGATCGGTAGAGTCGCCTCGAGGGCGGGGACGATGAAACCCAGTTCCTCCACCTGCCGGCCCAGGTAGGTCGTCTCGCCGAAGTCCTCTCGCTGGTCGTCGGCGGTTCGCGCGAACCAGAACTCGAAGACGAGGTCGTGCTCAGAGAGCGCGGCGTCGACCGCAGGGAGGGCCTCGATCTGGAGCGCATGGGACTCCACCTGGCAGCTCGCGTCGTCGTGGGGCGCACTGAAAGGGGCCACCTCGAGGAGACGTTTTGAGCCGAAAGGAAGATCGAGCTCGTGCCGGTACTCGGATCCCTCACTGTCGTTGCCGAGGCTGTCCTTCTTTGCCCAATGCACCTCGAGCTTGGCTGCATCCGGCCGCAGCTCCACGACGGTTGCGGAGATCTCCCACCAGTAGCTGACGGTGCCCGCGATCGATTCGAGAGTGCCCCGCATGGCGGCTTCGGCCGCTTCGTCACCGCGCGGCGGCACAGCGACCATCGTGCTGCATTCTCCGCCTGGGTTGTCTAGCTGCCCGGCGGCCGCGAAGAGTCGACCGGTCTCACCGGCACGGAGAGTGGTGGAGGCGCGTCCCCTGCGAGAGGTCGGTCCGGTTTCTGTCGTGACGAGGACTTCCACGGAGACCTCGACCTCCGACGTCGGTATTGCCGCGAAACTCCGCGCCGGAGCGAGAAGGAAGGGCAGAAGCACCGAGGCAGCCCCGGCGATCGTTCTTGACGAGATTACCCGGCTCATCCAACCCAGTCCCGTCCGTACTCGAGAAGGATCACCCGATCCGGCTCGGGAATCGTCTCGCCTTCCGTATCAATCGCTAGCGAGACGAACAGCACCGAAGCCAGCGCCAGGGTTGCTGCGATGCCGGCAGTAGCGAGCCAGGCCCCCTTCCTGCGACCCAGGCGATTCCAGGTGAGCTCCAGCCATTTGGCATTCGGAGCCGTTGTCTTGCCGACCTCCCACCGAAGACGGGCACTGTCCAGTAGGAACCTCCGGGCTCCAGCGGTCTCGATCGCCTGCGCCACTTCCTCGGGGCGCACCAGTTCTCCATCCAGCAGGGCAGAGAGCGCACTAAACGTCTCACCTCTCATCTTGCCAATCCTCCTCGGAGCCCAAGGCCGATCTGAGCTGCTGCCGCGCTCGATAGATGCGCGATCGAATCGCCGCGTCGGTGGCTCCAGTCAACTTCCCGATCTCCGCATACGAAAGGCCACCGAGCTCGCGCAGGAGGAAGGCCTCTTGCTCCCCCGCGGGCAGACTCGACAGTGCACGTTGGAGGTCGCTTCGTAGGCCGTGCCGTTCATTCGGCAGCGCCGGCTCGCAGCTCGGTCGGAGAGGAATGTCAGCCGGTACTCGCTCGAGCCGGCGCCAGCGATCGATCAGTAGGTTGCGCGCGATGCGAAGCAGCCAAGGACGCTCTCCAGTCACTGGCGGTGGCGCACTCCGGCTGGCCAAGGCTCGGAGGAAGACTTCTTGCGTCAGGTCTTCCGCCAGAGACAGGTCGGCGCATGACCGCAGTACGAAACCGTATACGGCAGCGTGATGGCGTTCGAACAAGGCCTTTGCACGATGGTTCTTCATCCCCTCACATGAGAAAACGATGGCAAGGCTCTAACCTCGCAGATCCTCTGCGTCGTAGCGGACCTCCCGCCGCCGGCGGCGCCTCAGATTGGGGTCGACTGGCTCCGCTCGAGCGGCTCGGGGTCGGTCTCGATGGCGCGGCGGAGCTCGTCGACCGAGGCGGTCGCGGTGCCCGGCTTGTGGACGACGACGCCGGCGGCGTAGTTGGCCAGCAGGGCCGCTTCGACCGGGGTGGCGCCGGCGGCGCTCGCGAGAGCCAGGGCGCCGATGACGGTGTCGCCGGCGCCGGTGACGTCGGCGACCTGGCCGGTGCCGTGGACCGGAATGGTGGTGAGGCGATCGGCCTCGAAGAGAACCATGCCGCGGCTGCCGCGGGTCATCAGAAGGAAGCCCGCGTCGAGTCGCTCACGCAGGGCGCGGCCGCGGTCGACCATCTGACCCTCTGCGGCGAGAGGACCGCCGGTGAGGTCCTCGACCTCTTCCTGGTTCGGAGTGGCGCCGCTCATGCCGGCGAAGTCGGCGAGCCGGTAGCGGCTGTCGCAGAGGATCGCCGCCGGCCCCGAGAGCGAGCGGCGGATCTCGTCCATGAGCTCCGGGCGAACCGTGCCGTAGCCGTAGTCGCTCATCACGGCGACCGCGGCCCGGCCCGCCCAACGTTCGAGGCAGTCCCGGAAGACGGCCCGTTCGGCGTCGCCGATCGAGACCTCGTCCTCGATGTCGTAGCGGGCGACCTGCTGACGGACCGAGTGGGCGTCGCCGCCGAGGATCCGCGTCTTGGTCGGCGTGCGATAGCCGGGCTGCTCGACGATGCCCTCGGTCGTGACGTCCAGACGCTCGAGCTCGCTACGGATGTGACGCCCGGACTCGTCGTCGCCGAGCACACCCAGCGGCAGCGGCTCGCCGCCCAGCGCCGCCACGTTGGCGATGGCGTTGGCGCCGCCGCCCAGAACCCAGGACTCGCCCTCGTAGCGGAGGATCAGGATCGGCGCCTCACGACTGACCCGCTTGGGGCTGCCCGAGATGTATCGGTCGGCGACCAGGTCGACCGCCATCACGACCGCCTGCCCGGCCATGCCATCGGCCAGGGAGAGGAGTCTCTCGGCCGTCGAAAGTCCTTTGACTTCAGGCATTTGAGGGCTCGCAGTTTAGCATCGGCAGGGATTCCGCGATAATGCGGCGGTGCCCGCTTCCTCGATGGCGACGCCGTCCGATCGCCTGCTCCGTCTGCTGCGAGAGCGCGGAGAGCTGAGCTTCGCCGAAGTCATGGAGGAGGCCCTCTACGGCGAGGGAGGCTACTACAACCGGTCCGACATCCCGATCGGGCCGCGGGGCGACTTCGTCACCGGCTCGTCGGTCTCCGACCTCTTCGGTCGCGCCACGGCCAGGCTCCTCGGGCGATTGGACGTCGCCCTGGGTCGACCCGCGGCGTTTCTCGACGCCGGCTGCGGCGACGCGAGCCACCTGGCGGCGGTGGGGGCCGCGGTGCGCGAGACGACCGCGGACAGGGAGCTTCTCGGCTGGGACCGGATCGAGCGCCCTCTGCCGGCGGGCGTCGAGCGCTTGGCGGATCTCGACGCGCTGGCGGCGCCGCTCGACGGGCTGGTCTTCTCCTACGAGCTCTTCGACGCTCTGCCGGTGCACCGGCTGGTCGGCAGGGACGACGGCTCGCCCGGCGAGCTGCTGGTCGGAGTCGACGCGGCGGGCAGACCCGAGTGGCGGGTGGGGGAACTGAGCGACCCCGAGCTGCCCCGGCTCCTGGGCTCATGCGACCTCGAGCCGGGCCAGGTGGCCGATCTCGCCCCGGGCTGGGCTCCTCTCTACCGGCGCCTGGCCGGCGCCCTCGGTCGTGGTCTGCTGGTGACCTGCGACTACGGGTACGAGCGCGACCGGCTCCTCGACGCCCGCATCCGCCGCCATGGCACCCTCGCCTGCTACAAGGCGCATCGTGTGCATCGGGACGCGCTGCGCGATCTCGGCCAGCAGGACCTGACCGCGCATGTCGACTTCACGGCGCTGCGTGAGGCGGGGGAGGCGGCGGGGCTCGAGACCATCGCCTTCACCAGACAGGCACTCTGGCTCACGGCGCTGGGGGTGTTCGACGAGCTGGGCGAGGCGGCCGACCTGGCGCTACGCCAGCAGGCGGCGACGCTCCTCGATCCAGAGGGGATGGGCGATCAGATCCGGGTTCTGGTGCAGGGACGTGGGATCGACGTCTCGGCGGTCGTGGATCGACGGCTGCTCTGAGGCTCGGGGGCCGATCGACCGACCGCCGGTGCTCTCCGTTCGAGTGGGCGCCGGCCCTTCAGCGACGGCCGGGGCGGGACCCCACTACAA
>CBDCYF010000002.1:0-22412 GCA_965224065.1 Candidatus Multivoradales bacterium | reverse complement strand
CCTTGACCCGGCCGTCGGGAGTGAGCTTGATATTCGCCGGTTTGAGGTCGCGATGGATGACGTTCTTGTCATGCGCCGCCTCGAGCGCCGTGGCGATCTGGCGCCCGACCTCGAGGGCCTCGGCGACCGAGAGAGAGCCACGCTCGAGCCGCTCGGCGAGCGTCTCGCCCTCGGCGAGCTCCATCACCAGGAAGCGGGTGTCGTCCGCGTTCCCGACCTCGTAGATGGCGGCGATGTTCGGGTGGTTGAGGGTCGCGAGGATCTGCGCTTCGCGCTCGAACCGGGCGAGCCGCTCCTCGTCCTCGGTGAAGGAGGGAGGCAGGACCTTGATCGCCACCTCCCGGCCGAGTCGCGTGTCCTCGGCTCGATAGACCGATCCCATACCGCCCTCGCCCAGCAGGCCGGTGATCTCGAAATGCGCCAGCGATTTTCCGATCAAGGGTGGAGGGATATTAGCAGTGCCACGAGCACCGACCCGACCGGGCCTGAAGCGGCCGGCGTCTCTGCCGGCCGTAGCTCCGGTGACCACCGACGGCCGGCAGGGACGCCGGCCGCTTCAGGAGGGAGTGCCCGCCTCAGTGCCCTTTCGCGTGCGCCAACCGCCGCGGATCGGCCGCGCCGTGTAGGCGGCCGTCCTCGCCCCGCCAAACGATCTGGATCGAGCCCGTGTGGTAGTTGTACGCGCCCTGGTCGTCGATCGCGATGCCGCGCGCGGCCAGGCCGTCGCGGACCTCGTCGCTGATGCGGGTCTCGAGCGAGATGGTCTCGTCGAGAGCCTGGAGGCGTTCGGGGGTGGCGAAGGACCAGAAGCGGGGCGCTTCGGCGGCGGCGTGGGGGTCCATGCCGAAGTCGAGGATGTTGACCAACACCTCGGTGATCGGCTGCGGCGGGTAGCCGGGGGTGCCCATGGCCATCCAGGGCTTGCCGTCGCGGGTCGCCATGATCGCGGTGATCGGCAGAACCAGCCGGCGCCCTTCACCGACCGGTAGGCCGCCGAGCTCGCTCCCCGTCGCCCGCACGCCGTCGATGAAGACACCCGGCGCGCCACCGTGGATGGTGTGCAACAGCGAGACCCAGTTGCCGTGCCTGTCGGCGACGACGATGTGATCGCTGCCGAGGTCCCGAAGATCGGGGTCCTCCGGATCGGAGTCGCGCCCGAGGTCCGCCACCTCCTCACCGTCCGTCGTCGTCGGCGACAGATCGATCTTGGGCATCGTCTGGCGAACGTACTCGGCGCCCATGCGCCCGTAGTCCTTGTCGAGCCAGAGGTCTACCGGGACGTTCCAGGTGCGTGGGTCACGGGTCGCCGGCTCCACCTCGCCGCGCACCCGGAACATCGCCCGCGCCATCACCTCGAGCGTCTCGGCCGACTCGCTGTAGTGGCCCATCGAGGCGAGATCGAAGTTCTCCAGCACGTTGAGGTTGAAGCCGACCTCGACGCCGCCGGTATCGGGCGGCGGCGAGCCGTAGAGCTGGTGGCCGCGGTAGGTGAAGGCGACTGGATCGAGCCAGAGGGCCTCGTACTCGGCCATGTCCTCCATGGTCACTCCGTGGCCTTTGGCGGTCGCCCGCTCGACGAACTTCTTTCCCCACTCGCCGGTGTACATGTAGTCCGGTCCCGCTTCGGCGAGCTTGCGAAGCGTCTCGGCGAGAGCCGGCATCTTCCAGCGTTGCCCGACGCCGACAAGGTGTCCGTCGGGCATGTAGAACTGGCGCGCCTCGGCGTCCTGGCGCAGGTCGCCGAGGAACCCGAACTCCCACAGCGCCGAGTTGAGCCCATACATGAACGAGGTGACGATGGCGCCTTCCTCGGCGGCGCGGATCGACGGAGCGAGGACGTCGGCCCAGGCCATGGTGCCGAAGCGATCGAGCAGTGCGCCCGAGCCGCGCACCGTGCCGCCGATCGCCACGGCGCCGGGATTGCCCGTCTCGACGCGGCTCGCGAGCGGTCGACCGGCGATGGCGTCGATGGCGTAGATCCGGTCGCTCTCGGCGTCGTACACCAGGGCCGACATCGAGCCGAACAGGAACACCATGTGGTAGTCGTGGACCTGCTGGACGAACAGCGCCGTCAACGCGGCGTCGATCGCGTTGCCGCCGTTCTCGAGGACTTCCACCGCCGCCAGCGTCGAGCTCATCAGCTGCGTCGAGACCATGCCGTTGTCGGCCACGGCCGGTGACTTGGGACCCTGGTTGATCTCGGGTGCCGCCGGATCGACGACACCCCATTCGGATTGCTGGGCGAGAGTGGGCGCGGCGAAGAGGACGCACACCAGCGCGCCGATCGACAGAGGTCTCATGGCTTCACTCCTCGTAGATGTCGAGCCGCACCCGGGCGGTCCCTGTATCGATCATGCGGAGCTTTCGCGCCGCGGCTCGCGACAGATCGATGATGCGCCCGCCGACGAAGGGGCCGCGGTCATTGATCCGAACCCACACCGAGCGATCGTTGTCGAGGTTCGTGACGCGAACGCGCGTGTCGAAGGGAAGGCTCTGGTGTGCTGCTGTGTAGGCGTTCTGGTTGTACGTCTCGCCGTTCGCGGTGGCCTTGCCGTGAAAGGTGTCGGCGTAGAACGACGCCGTGCCCTCGGTCACGCTGGTGGGCTCGCGGCATGCCAGCAGCGCGAACAACAGCGTCGCGCCGCAGGCCAGGATGCGTCGGGATCTCATCGTGGGAACCGCCACCGAGACTACATCACCGCTCGTAATCTCGACGCGAGCGCAATACACTCCACCCCCGAACCCGACAGAAGAGCGTCCGAGGAGAGCATATGTCCAGCGTCTGGCAAGGTGTGTATCCCGCCGTTACCACGCAGTTCCACGACGACCAGTCCGTCGATGTCGAGGGCACGGTCGACCATTGTGAGGCGCTGATCGACGCCGGCTGTCACGGCATCGTGATGCTCGGTACCCTGGGCGAGGGCACGTCGCTCAACCGGGCCGAGAAGCTGGCCCTGCTCGAAGGTGTCCAGTCGAGCTGCGGCGAC
Organism: Candidatus Multivoradales bacterium; assembly: GCA_965224065.1. Taxonomy (GTDB): domain Bacteria; phylum Acidobacteriota; class Thermoanaerobaculia; order Multivoradales; family JAHEKO01; genus JAOTZA01. The sequence goes on along the minus strand of CBDCYF010000002.1, from coordinate 19,425 downwards.
CGGGTGCCAGTGCTGACCTGTGTCGCCGAATACACCACGGCCGAGGCGTGCGGCATGGCCGAGGCCTCCGCCGAGCTCGGTCTCGACGGGCTGATGGTCCTCCCGGCGATGGTCTACAAGTCCGACTCGCGCGAGACACTGGCCCATTTCCGCGCCGTGGCGCGAGCCACCAACCTCCCGGTCATGGTCTACAACAACCCGGTCTCCTACGGCGTCGACATCACACCGGAGATGTTCGGGGAGCTCGCCGACGAGGAGACGCTCGTGGCCCTCAAGGAGTCCTCCGACGACGTCCGTCGCGTCACCGACATCATCAACGTCGTCGGCAACCGCTACGCCATCTTCTGCGGCGTCGACGACCTCGCCCTCGAAGCGATTCTCATGGGCGCTGAGGGCTGGGTCGCCGGCCTGGTCAACGCCTTCCCGGCCGAGACGGTGCGCATCTGGGAGCTGGCGCGCGCCGGGCAACTCGAAGAGGCGCGGGCGATCTACCGCTGGTTCGCTCCAATGCTCCACCTCGACACCGACGTCAAGCTGGTGCAGTACATCAAGCTGGCCGTCCAGGAGGTCGGACTCGGCCGCGAGGCCGTGAGAGCGCCACGGCTCGAGATCCAGGGCCGCGAGCGGGAGCGGGTGCTCGAGATCATCCGCGCCGGTATCGCGAGCCGACCCGATCTCGGCTGAAACCGGCTCTCGGCCGGGGTCAGCGGTGGGCCGCTCGGGAGAGCGTCTGCACGAACTCGACCGGTGTCTTCAGGCGCGGTCGTCCGTCGCCGATCATCATGCGCTGGATCGGCTGCGGCCGCTCCAGAGTTGCCGGATGGAGGTACATCGCCGGGAAGCCCCGGACGCCGTACATCTCGGCCAGGTTGGCCTCGCGCCTGCCGGCCTCCGGGTTGATGACCACGGCGACCAGCTTGTCCATGAAGAGAGAGACCTCTTCGGTGGAGAGCAGGTCGCGCTCGAACTGGCGGCAGTAGCCGCACCAGTCGGTGCGGAAGTAGACCACCAGCGGCTTCTCGTGCTGCCGGGCCTCGGCCACGGCCCGCTCCATTCCGTCGGCGCCTTCGTACCAGGAGACCGGGGCGAACCGTCCGGCCTCGGTAACGGCGGGGGCGAACAGACAGAGTGCCAGGCAGAGAATCACAGCGCAACGCATGGAGGACGCATTCTAGCAACTGCGCCCCGGGTCGCGTGTGACGCGCCGGCTTCCGCGCTGCGGCTCAGACGAACAGGAGTGCGATGTAGAGCGCGTAGGCGACCAGGAGCGTCGCGCCCCGCTTGCGGCCGATGCGCATGCGGAACCAGAGCAGCGGAAGGATCGAGATGGCGAAGGCCATCATCACCCACAGGTCGATCCTGACCGTGGCGTACGGGATCTCGAAGGGCTTGATCAGCAGGGTGATGCCGAGAATGCAGAGGATGTTGAAGATGTTCGAGCCGATGAGGTTGCCGAGGATCATGTCCCCCTCGCGCCGCATCGCGGCCACGAGTGCCGTCGCCAGCTCGGGCAGGCTCGTGCCCACCGCGACCATGGTCAGGCCGATGACCCGCTGACTGATCCCGAAGACCACTGCCAGCCCGATGGCTCCGTCGATGAGGACTCGGGCTCCGATGACCAGCAGGGCGACGCCGAGCGCAACGCGCAACCCGCTCCACAGGGTCCGCGGCGGCGGGCTCGCCTCGTCGACACCGTCGAGGTTGATCTCCTTGCCGACCAGGAAGAGAATCCAGAGGTAGGCGGCGAGCAGGACGACGAAGACGGCCCCGGTGGGCCGCCCCAGCAGGCCCAGCGCCACGGCCAGCCAGAGCGCGCCGCTGATCAGGATCATCACCGGGACCTCGCGCTGGAGGAAGGTCATGGTGCACCGCATCGGAGCGAGCATCGCCGCCAGGCCGAGGATCAGACCGATATTGGCGATGTTCGATCCGATGACGTTCGACAGCGCGATCTCGGGTGCGTCGCGGAAGACGGCGGCCATGATCGAAGCGGCGAGCTCCGGGGCCGAGGTGCCGAAAGCCACCACCGTCAGACCGATGACGATGCGGCTGAGACCGAGCGAACGGGCCAGATTCGCGGCGCCGGCGACGAGATGCTCACCACCGTAGAAGAGCAGCACCACGCCGGCGGCGACGAACACCAGGTCGGTCAGCACGAGGCGATTGTCGCACAGGGTCCCGTGGGGACTCGGGAGATGTCAGAATCACTTCCTGCGAGGAGACGCGAATGGCCGAAGCGATCGAGAGGTGGTGGGAACCGTTGCGCATGGAGGTGGGGGACGGGTGGCAGTGGGAGCTCGGCCCGCTCGACTTCGAGGTCTACCGGGAGGCGACCGAATGGCATCTGGCTTACGAGTATCGCGAGTACCACGAGCAGCCGTCGTCGGCGTGGTTCCGGCGCCCATCGGTCGAGAGGCCCGAGCTCGGAGACCACATCGAGCGGTTCGCGGCGGGACCGGATGCCGCGGAACTGACGCTGCGACCACGCGTCGCGGACAGAACTGTGGTCGCGCTACCTCGAACGCCACTCTGGGTACTCCCGGGCGAGCGCGCCAAGGTCTACGTGTCGTCTCCGCTGTGGGTCGATTTCGCCGTCGGACCACCGCCTCGCCCGCTTCGTGAGCTGCCGGTCAAGCGACTCTCCGATACCTGGGTGGGGCCATCCACGACCGAGGGTGAGGTGGCGTACGCGTTGAAGACGCACGCACGCATCAGTCTCGATGACGTTCCCAAGGTGCACCATCGTTGCGTCACGCCTGTCGAGTTCGCCAACGAGGGAAAGGACGTGTTGCGGGTCGAGCGAATGAATCTGCCGATTCCCTACCTGTCCCTCTACGTGTCGCAGGAGGGGCACCTCTGGACCGAGGGTGTCACTCTGGTTCGTTCGGAGGACGACCGGCTCGCCCGGCTCGACATCGCGAGAGGGACGCCTCCGGAGGCCATTGGGGCCGAGCAGATCAGCGAGGCGCGACGGGCCGCCGAGCCCAATCTCCTCGTACAGGCCTTCAGCTCGTTGCTCCGTACACTCGGACAGGAGGCTGACGATGGATGAGCTCTGGAATCATCTGACGTCCTCTCTGACCGTCGACAAGGCGATGGCCATGGCGCGCGCCCTGGTGCTGGTCGGCGTCGGCCTGCTGCTGGCGCGACTGGTGGCCGGCGTGGTTCGAAGGGTCACCGAGGAACGCATGGAGCCGCAGCAGTCCGTTCTGCTCCGGCGCCTCACCTACTACGGAATCCTCTCTCTCTTCGTCACCATGGCGCTCCACGAGCTGGGGTTCAATCTGGGCGTGCTGCTGGGCGCCGCCGGTGTGGCGACGGTCGCCCTCGGGTTCGCCTCACAGACCTCGGCCGCCAACCTCATCAGCGGGCTCTTCCTGATCGCCGAAAAACCCTTCGCCATCGGCGACGTTATCCAGATCAGTGGGACGACGGGCGAGGTCCTCTCGATCGATCTGCTGTCGGTCAAGTTGCGGACCTTCGACAATCTCTACGTGCGAATCCCCAACGAGACGGTCATCAAGACCGAGGTTCGGACCCTGACCAGGTTCCCCATTCGACGCGCCGACCTGGTGATCGGCATCGCCTACAAGGAGCAGGTCGACCGGGTGCGGGAGGTGCTGTTCGACATCGCGGATCGAAACCCGCTATGTCTCGACGAGCCGAAGCCGGTGTTCATCGTGCAGGGCTTCGGGGACTCGGCGGTGCAGATCCAGTTCTCGCCCTGGGCGCTGCGCGAGAACTACCTCGAGCTGAAGAACACCATCCAGAGAGAGATAAAGCAGGCGTTCGACGACCACGGGATCGAGATTCCCTTCCCGCAGCGCGTGGTGCGCAACGTTGCGACACTCGAAGGCGCGCCGCAGACGCTCGATCCACCGCTGGTCGGTGACGGGCTGCTCGACGATCCGGAGGCGTCGAAGTCGAGGTGAGGGCGGATGGGTGAGACGCGGCGAGTGAGGGTCGAAGGATGAGGTTCTCGATGCTTCTGGCCGTGCTGATCGGCCTCGGCTACATCGTCTGGCTGGTGTGGGCCGAGGGCTGGCGGCTGTGGGTGGTCATCGGTGTGCTCGGCCTGGTCGCCGTCGTGGGCGGCGCGGCCCACATGGCCATGGGGCTCGCGCGGCAGCGCCAGGGGCTCGACCCATCGAGCAGGTCTCAGGACGAGTCTCGAGATGGAGGCGACGCCGAGTGAGAGTGATCGCGGTCGCCGCACTCGTCGGCCTGTCTCTCGGGTTCGCCAGGGCCTCCCTGGCACAGCCGTCCGGGGAGGGACAGCCCGAGCCGATCCAGTCGACGACACGGCCTCGCACCACCTATCTCGACCGCTACCTCCGGACCTTCCCGACACGCGCGACGGCGGCCGGCCTGCACGACTACGACGACCGGCTCGAATCGCTCGGCGAGGAGGACCGGCGGCTGTGGGTCGGCTTCAACGAGGGCATCGTCAACGGACTGGCGCGTCAGCTCGACGACCCGCAGGTCGACGTCGAGGTGCGGCTCGACGCCGAGCTGGTGCTGCGCCAGGTCCGGCGCGAGATCTTCGAGCATCGCGTCCTGCGCCGGCCGCAGACCGACCCGCTCTGGTGGACCGAGTTCATCGGCAACGCGACCGTCTTCCTGTTGGTCCGCGACGACCGGCCGGAAGCAGAGCGTCTGGCCAATGCCGCGGCCCGCGCCCGCCTGCTGCCGCGCCTGGCGGCTCAGGCCGAGGAGGCTCTGTCGCAGAGCGATCCGGCCGACATCTCTCCGGAGATCACCCGCCTCGCCCGGCGCCAGATCGTCTCGTCGGCGCGCTTCTACCGTGGCGGATTCGCCGACGCGACCGCCGAGCCCGGGCTCTCCGCGGAACTGCGCGAGGCCGGCGAGACGGCGGCCACGGCGCTCGACGCGCTGGACGAATTCCTGTCGACGCTGGCAGAGCGCGCCAGCGGCTCGCCCAGGCTCGGCGACGCGTACGCCGAGAGCTTTCTGCTGGGCACCGGGGATCCCCGGTCGCCGGCCGAAGTGCTGGCGGCGGCCGAGGCCGATCTCGAGGCCAAACGACGCGAGGTGGCCGACTACGGTCGCAGCGTATGGTCCTCGATCTTCCGCTGGAGCGAGCCGCCCGAGGACGACCTGGAGCTCGTCCGCCGCCTCTTCGAGCGTGTCGAGGCCGACCGCTGCACCTCGACCGAGGAGCTGGTGATCGAGTACCGGCGACTCATCAAGCTGGCCGAGCGCTTCGCCCGCCGCCATGAGATCGTCACCCTTCCCGATCCGTTCACCGTCGTGACCGACCGCTCGCCCGACTACTTCACCGGGCAGAGCGTCGGTGGTGTCTATCCGGCGGGGCCGTTCGCGCCGGAGGGCGACACCCTGCTCTTTTTGCCGACGCCGCCGAGCGATGCGACGCCGGAGCAGATGGACACCCTGTTCCGTGGCTTCAATCACCACTTCAACGTGATGATCGCGCCGCACGAGATCGTTCCCGGGCACTACCTGCAGCTCAAGTACGCGGCGCGGCACCCGCGCAAGGTCCGGGCGATGTTCGCCGACGGGGTGTACGTCGAGGGGTGGGGAACGTTCGTCGAGCGATTGATGCTGGACGAAGGCTGGGGAGGTCCGCTCGATCGACTGGCCCACCTGAAAAAGCAGCTCGAGAATATCGCCCGGACAATCGTCGACATCCGCGTCCACACCACCGACATCTCGAGCGAAGAGGTCCTCGCTTTCGTGCGCGACGAGGCCCTGCAGGACGAGCAACTGGCCTCCAACATGTGGATGCGCGCCATCACCAGCTCCCCCCAGCTGACCTCCTACTACCTCGGCTATCGCCAGGTGTGGGACCTCTACGAAGACGTCCGCCGCGAGCGCGGCGACGGTTTCGTTCTGCGCGAGTTCATGGACGGGATGATGGAGTTGGGGCCGGTGCCGGTGCGGCACTACCGGGAACGGATGTTGCGGTAGACGTGCTGCCGAAGGGCACCCCAACGTCCGCCCGCCAGCTCCCCCTCGAGCCTAGCCGTCGTCCACGGGCCGCTTCCGCATCGCCTTCTTGCTCGAGTGCTTTCGCTTGGCGTCGACCCGCTTGCGCCTTGCGGCGGCGGTCGGTCGGGTGGGGCGGCGCTCTTCGACCGGTGCCAGGGCGTCGCGCAGGAGTTCGGCGAAGCGTTCGATGGTCTCGTCGCGGTTGGCGTGCTGGGAACGGTGGCTCTGGGCGGAGACGCGTAGCTCGCCGCGCTTCGAGATGCGAGAGGAATATCGGTCGGCGATCTTGCGTTTCGAGTCTGTGTCGAGCGCCGTCGAGGCATCGATGTCGAAGACCAGCGTCACCCGTGACTCGGTCTTGTTGACGTGCTGACCGCCGGGTCCGGAGCTGCGTGAGGTCTCGAAGGCGACCTCGGAGAGCGGAATCTCCAGATCCGACATCACGACGATGGTGCTCGGACGCATCGTCAGACGGTATCGCACGGTGGTGCGGGACCGACCGAAGGAGCCTTTCCGGGCTCTGTTACACTGCCCGCCGCAGGAAAGGGGACTTATGGCAAATCAGGCATCAATGGCCCGCCGACAGCGTGAGCGCAAGCGCATGCAGAAGCGCCGCGAGAAGCAGAAGCTGCGCGAAGAGCGCCGCGAGGCCAAGAAAGAGGCCGAGAAGCTCGATATTCCGGATGATCCCATGCTCGATCCGACGATCGATTGGGGCTCCGCCGTTCGAGAGGGACACAACCTTGCCACCGGAGCGGACGAGGAAGAGGTCGAGGACGAAGAGGTAGAGACGGAGGCTTGACCTCCTTTCTGCTGGCGGCGTTGATCGGTTCGCTGGCCTCAGCGGAGACACCAGGCGCCTCCGAGGCGCCGGCAGAAAGTAGCGCGGCGCAGCTCGAGTCGCTGCGTCTCGCGGTCGTCGAGTCGTTTCCGTTGCGGGTCGAGGCGACCCTCGGCGGCTGGCTCCCGGATGCCTGCAGCCGGCTCGAGGCGGTCTCTCAGCGCTTCGAGCCCGACAGTCGGACCTATCACCTGGAAGCGACTCTGCTCCGGAGCGGTGAATCGGGCTGCGCCCAGAGCGTCACGCCCCTCGAGATCACCGTTCCGCTGGTCAAGGCCGGGATGGCCTCGGGCGAGTTCATCGTCCGGGCCCACGGACTGTCGGCGAGCTTCGAGATCGAGCCCCTGGGAGACTTTCCGGGACTCGACCTGCCCTCCGTCGAGCCGGCGCTGTGGATCTGCTCTCCCGAGCCACGCCTCTGTTTCGCCGCGCCCCGCGAGTGGACCGGCGCCGGGCTCACCTGGGCGTCGCCGACCTTCCTGTCGGCCGAGCTCGGTCTGCGTTGGTGGCCTGGAACGGAGGAGGACCCGGAGCGGCTCCTGCCCGCCGGGTCCGAGGTGCACGACCGTACCATCGGCCGTCTCGGTGGCGCTCTCGGCACCCGCATGACGGCGAGCAGGCAGGAGGGTGGCCGGTGGTCCGAGCACCTCTTCGCGCGCTGCGGCGAGGAGCTCTGGTGCGAGTTCTGGCTCGAAGCGCCCTCCGAGCCCCTGCTCGACGCGGCCGGCGAGCCCTTCTGGAACCTGGTCCGCTTTGCCGCCCGGTACTAGCCGATCCGCGAGCCGCCGCCTTGTCATCTCGACCGGAGGTGAGCGTAGCGAGCCGTAGCGGAGAGATGACAGAGGGAGGAGCTGGCTCGCCTCCGGTCGAGACGGTAAGGACGAGAATCCTCGACCTCCAGAGCGACCGGGGGGAGGCCGGCCGCTTCAGCTCACCTGGAGCAGCAGCGCCGTCAGATCGTCCTGGAGTCCTCCGGCGGTCGTGCGTTCGTGCCGCTCGATGAGCGTCTCGAGCCAGGCGGCCGGTGTCTCGGCCGTATGGTCGAAGAGCGCCTCCATGGCCGGATAGCCGAGCGGCTCGCCTGCCGCGATCGGCGCCTCGGGAAGCCCGTCGGTCAGCAGGAGAAGTCGGTCACCGGGATCGAGAGTGAGGACCTGACTGCGATAGGACGTCGCCCGCAGAGCGCCGAGAGGTAGTCGCTCCCCGGGCACCGTCACCGCCTCGGCACCCTCTCCGTCGCGCAGCCGGTAGGGGTCGGGAAGGCCCGCGTTGGCGACCTCGACCCGCCTCGACTGTGGGTCGTATCGAGCCAGGCAGAGGGCCACGAACTCGCGCGGCGCCAGCTCGTCGACCAGCTTGGCGTTGAGCTGTCCGAGCGTCTCGGTGACCGAAACGCGGGCCGCGACGAGCGGCAGCATGGCCTTGACCGAAGCCATGATGAGGCTCGCCCCGACGCCCTTCCCGGCGACGTCGGCGACGACCACCGCCAGCGAGCCGTCCGGAAGCGCGAAGGCGTCGTAGAAGTCTCCGGCGACGAACTGGGCGGGGAGGTTGCGTGCCGCCACCCGGTAGCCGTCTCCGTCGAGCTCCGGCGGCGGCAGCAGGCGGCGCTGGATCGATCGGGCGAGCTCGAGCTCCTGTGCCGCCAGCTCCTGGTCGCGACGGGCCTTGACCGCCTGGAGCTCCGCTTCCCGCGTCCGCACTTGCAGTTCGAGATTGCGGCTCTCCGCTTCCTGGCTGGCCTGGAACGTCGCCAGCAGGTAGTGCCCCGCGGCGGCCAGCAGGTAGAGGAATATGCCGGCGGCGAAGAAGAGCGGCCGCATCTCGATGAAAGCGGCCGGAAGGTCGGCGAAACGATCCATCCGGGCCAGGAGCCGTACCCAGGCGATGCCGATGGCGAGCCAGATCGAGGCCGAGAAGACAGCCGACAGAGCATGAGTCGCCGTCAGTGCCGCGAGGCTGACCTTGCCTGGCTGCATGGCGCGGCACGGGTACCACGACGCCAGGGAGATGAAGGCGTAGAAGAGGACCAGCGGCAGGGCCAGCACCCCCGCCTCGAGCCATGGCGTACCGGTCGAGACGACGATCTGGATCGCCAGCATTCCGGCGATCGGTAGCCAGATGAGCAGGTAGACACCGAGCCGGCCGGGGTGGGCGAGGATCGGGTGCACTGCTTCAGTTCTTGATGGTGATTCCGCCCATCATGACGAACCCCTTGACCACCAGGCGCTTGGCGGGGTCGCTGGCTGAGCGGTCGGTCGCGTCTTCCATCCCGCCCATGAACGGGACGACACGCGATTCGACGGTCCACTCGGCGGGCACCTTCAGCTCGATACCTCCCATGAGCGCGAAGACGTCGAAGACCGCTGGCTCCTCGCCGATGTCGGCCTGGGTGAGATCGATCTCGCAGCCGCCCATGAAGGCACTGGCGTCGCCGCCGCGGAACGACTTGGAGCTGTTGCTGGGGCTACTGCCGCACAGGACCGCGAATGTGTGGATCGAGTCCTCGGAGACCGTGCTGTCAGCGGGGCGGCGTGACCTGAAGCCGCGGCTCATGATCGCCAGTCCGACCAGGATGATGATGAGCGGCCAGATGGCTTCGAAGCCGAAGTTGATGAAGTCGAGCTCCTCGAGCAGGAAACCGGTGCCCACCAGCGTGAGGATCGCGCCGGGGAACCACGGGCCACCCCCCGCGGAGCGAGCCAGGAGAGTCACTCCTATGGCGACCAGGACCAAGGGCCAGAATCTGAGGATCCGGCCGGCGTCGAGAAGGTCGAGCGCATCGAGGGCGAGAGCGATGCCGAACGCGGTCAGCGCTCCGCCGATCAGCATGCGGAGCGAGAAGCTGCTGTCTCTTGCGCTCATGGAGGACTCGGCTTGGTGTTCGATCAGAGTAGCAGACGGTTCGAGCCCGCTGCTTGTCTCGAAGATACGTGGTCGGAGCCCTCTCGTTACCCCTCGGAGGGCGAACGCGCGTCTTCTGACGGTGAGCGACCGCCTCTCAGCGATCGACGATCTCGAGCAGGTCCACGTAGTCGATTCGCCACACGCCGCTCTCCTCGAGCCAGTTGATCTGGACGTGGTAGGCCTCGTCGGCGCCGCCGAGCGGTCCGCCCGACGGGAACTCGAAAGTGGCGTCGAGCGTCGCGCGACGATGCTCGGGAACCACGCTGAGGGTGCCCGTCGACACTCGCATGTGGATGGACTCCGAACCGGAGCGATACTGATGGATGAAGCGGATCAACTCCTGCCGGTCGCGGGTGGCGAAGCCGAGCTGGCGAGCGCGGATCTCGAACGCCGAGGCGAACAGGCCGGTGATGGCCCGGGCCTCGGCGAGTCCCTCGAGGGCGCTCTCGGGGCCGTCCTTCGCCACCAGCTCCTGGAGATGGTCGAGCTGGCGGGCGATCTGCCGACGATCGGACTGCCACCAGTTCCAGCCGATGGCCACGAGGACGATCACGGACAGGGAGACGATCAGGGTCCGGCGATTCATGGGTTGGTCCGATGATCTCGTGAACCGGGCCTCGGCGCAGTGCTTGATACGATCCCGTTCGATGCGAAGCCGCCTCACCCGCTGCCTGGGCCTCGCGACTGTGGCGCTGCTGTTCGCCCCGGCCCTCGCCTCCGCCTGGGGCGCGGCTGGCCACCAGGCGGTCGGTGAGATCGCCTCGCACTACCTGACTCCGGAGGCAGAGGCGAAGCTCCAGGGTGTGCTGAGCGCGGCCGGCTACGACTCGCTGGCCGAGGCCGGCTACTGGGCCGACGCTCATGCCAGGTTGTTTGAGCGCTACCGGGAGTACGGCCGGCGACACTATGTGAACGTCGACCCGACGGCGCAGCGCGTCGATCTCGATCGGGACTGCCCCGAGGACTGCATTCTGGCCGCCCTCGAGGTCCTGGCGGCGGGATTCCGCGAGACCGGGCGGGCCACTGGCGCCCGCGGCGACGACCTCCGATTCCTGGTTCACTTCGTCGAGGATCTGCATCAGCCGCTCCATGTCAGCCACCCCGACGATCGCGGCGGTAACGAGACCCCGGTGAGTCTGTTCGGACGCGAGATGAATCTGCACTGGGCCTGGGACGGAGGACTCATCGATCGCCGGCTGGCGGATTACGGCGAGCGCCAGGGGGTCGGCTGGCGCAGCGACCGGCGATGGGAGCGCTGGGCCTACGATCTGCGTCTCGAGATCGGGCCGGAGGAGATCCGCGCCTGGACCGCGACCCTCGATCCGGTCGACTGGGCCGAAGAGAGCCTTCGACTGGCGCGGCGGTACACCTTCGAGGTCGAGCCCGGCGCGGCCCTCGACGAGAGCTACTACGAGGAGACGATCCCGGTCGTCGAGGAGCGCATCAAGGTGGCGGGTGTCCGGCTGGCGGCGCTTCTCAACGATCTCTTCTCCGACCGGCCGATGCTCGGGGATTGACGCGATGTCGTGGATCCGGATGATCTCGGAGAGGGCCGCCGAGGGGTACCTGGCCGAGCTCTACGAGCGCTACAAGGAGCCGCACGGCGGCGTCGACAACATTCTCAAGATCCACAGCGTGAGCCCCCGCTCGATGGAGGCCCACTACGAGCTCTACAAGCTCCTCATGGCGAGCACGAAGGAGCTGCGCAAGGTCAAGCGCGAGATGATCGCCGTGGTCGTGTCGGCTCTCAATCAGTGCCACTACTGAGTGACTCACCACGGAGCGGGGCTCCTCGAACTCACTGGAAACGAAGCGCTGGTCGAAGGGCTGAAGAACGACTACCGGCAGGTCGAGCTCGAGCCGGCGGACCGGGCGATGCTCGACTACGCCGCCAAGCTGACCCGCGAGCCCTGGACGATGGAGCGCTCCGACGTCGAAGCGCTGCGCGAAGTCGGTTTCTCCGATGCGGCGATTCTCGATATCAACCAGGTGACCGGCTACTACGCCTACGTCAACCGGTTGGCGGACGGCCTGGGGGTGGAGCTCGAGGACTGGAAGACGGACCGAGATTGAAGCGGCCGGCGCCCCCTCGAGCTGAGGGCACGCCGGCCGCTTCAGTCCTTGTCATCTCGACCGGAGCGAGCGCGAGCGAGCTTGAGTGGAGAGATCCCACCTCGTCGCGGGATCTCTCCACTACGGTTCGCTCTCGCTCACCTCCGGTCGAGATGACAAGGAGGAAGGCCGTCACCGCGCTCACCCCGGTCGAGATCACAGGGAGGATGGCTGTCCCTGCGCTCACCTCCGGTCGAGATGACAGGGAGGAAGGCCGTTCCCGCCGGCCGAGATGACAAGGCGGACGAAGGTCGTTACTCGATGTACCCCAACGCCCGCAGCTTCTCCAACGTCTCCTCGTCGATCTCCATCTCCTCGCCGAGCTGAGCCGGCTCGGTGCGGCTGAACAACTCGGCGAGGGTGGATGCCAGCTCGGGCTCTTCGTCGACGAGGTTGTGCCGCTCCTCCGGATCCTCGCGCAGGTCGTAGAGCAGGCGGATGCCGTCGCTGCGGTCGATCAGCTTGTAGCGGCCCTCGACGAGGACGCTGCGGGCGTTGACGCCGTAGGCCGGCGACTCGGCGAAGACCGGGGTCCTGGCGCAGGGTGGCGGCCGCCCGTCGACGGCGAGTAGCGGTGCGCGGCTGGTGCCGTTCATGGTCTCGCCCGCCGGCACACCCATGAGCTCGAGAACCGTCGGCGCCAGGTCGAGAAGGCTCACCGGGCAGCGCACCGAGCGCCCCTGGGCGACACCGGGACCCGAGACGACCAGTGGCACGTGCAGCAGTTCCTGGAAGAACGAGTGGCCGTGATCGATGCCCCAGGTCCCGACCAGCTCGCCGTCGAGCCGGCTCTCGATCTCGACGTGATCCCAGAACTCCTCGCCGTGGTCCGAGGTCACCACAACCACGGTGCGTTCGGCGACGCCGAGCTCGGAGAGGATCGCCATGATCTCGGCGATCTCGTCGTCGACGTAGCGCAGCGCTCCGTCGTAGAGGGCCCGCTTGTGATCGGCGAAGCGCAGGAACTCCTCGTCCTCGAAGTCGGTCACCTTCATGTAGTGCCAGTCTTTGTGGCGCGACTCGCGCTCGCCGCCCGAGGGCGCCTCGAACATGTCGACGTAGCGCTCCGGAGGCTCGATCGGCACGTGCAGATCGAAGGGCTGGAGGTAGAGGAAGAACGGGGCGCCGGGATCCTCCCCGAGCCAGCTCGCCGACCGACGACGGATCTGCGAGGCGTTCTGCAGCGTGTTCTCCCAGGTGTCGAAGTCGGCGAGAACCTGCCCGCGCACGAAGGCGTTACCGGAGAAGAACGCCGTCCGGTAGCCGGCCTCGCCGAGCACGCCGGCGAGTGTCGAGATATCGGCGCGTAGTTGGCGTGGGCGCTCGCGGCGATTCTTCACCTGGCCGACGCGGACCGATCCGTGTCCCGTCGGCATTCGCGACGTCAGGATCGAGGCGGTCGAGGGCACCGTCCATGGAGAGGTCGAGTGAGCGAGCTCGAAACGCGCGCCGCGACGCGCCAGAGCGTCGATCGTCGGTGTGGTCGGCCGGTCGTGGCCATAGGTGCCGACGTGGTCGGCACGCAGCGTGTCGATGGTAATGACGACGAGGTTGACCGGCGCCTCTGCCGCGGCCGCGGTCCCCGAGGTCGACAGGGTGCAGGTCGACAGGGCGCAGGCCGCCAGGCTGACGAGGAGTGGGCATCGAATGGTCTGTCCGAGCATCGAGATACCGGAGGCCCGCACCGTCACTCGGCGACGGCCTCCCCTTCGTGGATCCGGTCGACGTCGATCGCCACGACCTGCTCGCCGCGAGTCAGCTCGAGGATGCTGTTGAACCGAGCGCCCCAGACGATCTCCGGTGCGATGTAGGAGCTTCGCGCGTGGACCGTCTGCGAGGACCCCTCGTCGATGCCGGTCCGCAGCACCATCACCTCCACCTGGGACTCGTTGCACTCCGAGCGTCTGGTTTGCCAGTGCCGCCGCCTCGAGATTCGGGTCGTCGGACGTCAGCCGTTCGTCAGGCACGCGGAGATTCTAGTACCCGGGCAGCTCCCGGGCGCCAGTCAGGGCTCGGACTCGTAGCCGGTGAGCTCGACGTAGGCCGTGCCGCTCACCGGGAGCCCAGCTCTCGTTCCCTCGACCAACGCCGCGCCCTCCCAGTAGGTGAAGGTCGCGGCATGCTCCTGGGCCGCCACCAGCGGGACGACGCGGAGGTCGAGCTCCGCCGCGGCTATGGAGAGACTCCAGGTCGAGGGATATGTCGCTCCGGTCCGGGGGCTTCTCCAGGTGTCCTCCGCTGTGAGCTGCACCGCGTCGGAGGTGAGTGTCAGGCGCTCGCCGCCGGCGTAGGCGACGGTGCCGCTGCTGAACCGACTCGCCGAGCCGTCCGATCGACGCAGTCGATACACCATGACGTCGGTTCCGTCCGACAGCTCGAGCGCCAGCCAATCCCAACCGACGACGCCCGGCTCGAGCGCGCTGGTGCTCCACTCACGGTCGAGCCAGGTCGTGCCCTCGACCTCGATCTCTCGTCCGTCGAGTCGCACCCGCCCCCGCGTGGGGAGCCTGGTGAGCGAGTAGTAGTACGAGGCGTTACCCGGCACCGAGCCCTTCCGGCTGAGACCGGCGTCGCCGTGGAGGAGCGGTGCCCGGCCCTGTTCGAGAACCAGATCGAGGCCGACCTCTTCGGCTCGGTCGCGTGAGCTGCTCGCCGCCCTCGCACGGAGAGGGAAGAGGCCGCTTCCTTCCGCGGCCTCGAGACTCCAGTCGTCGAGCCAGACGCGAAACGGCTCGGCTCGCGCCCCGGCAAGCCCGAGAGCGCCGCGCGAGAAGCGCTCGAACGGGAGGTACCGCTCCTTCTCGACATCCGCGATCGCGAAGTGGACCATGAATACCTGCTCGCTCCTCCAGTGCGACGTTCCCTCGGGCGGGTCTGTCGCTCCCGGCGGGCCGAGCGCCGAGCGGAAGAAGGTCAGCTGATAGCCGAAACGGGTGGCGCGCCGGCTCGGACGGTTGGAGATCTCGATGGCCCGGGTCGTTCCGTCCCGTGCCTCCTCCGGGCCCTTGCGGCCGGAAGCCAGCCGCAGGTGTCCCGTGAGGTACCACCACTCGGTCTGGAACTCGGGGTGCGGGCCGTGGTCGGCCGGAAAGACGAAGTCGCGGGGCTCGGTCGCCCGAGCGAACCCGTCGTTCGTCGCCGGGGCCATCGCCTGGGCGACGCTCATCCGGCCACCACGCCGGACCGTATGGGGGACCATCGCCGGGTCCGCCGCTGGGCCAGTCCTGGCCTCGGGCATCGCGCAGGCGGCGAAGATCGTCACGAGAGCGAACGCCAGCTCGACCCGCAGGGGCGAAGATGTCCCGCCATTCTTCATTCGGCTCGCAGTGCCTCCGCCGGTGAGGTCGCCGCCATCCGCAGCGACGGCAGCAGGCCGGCGACCAGAGCCGATATCACAGCCGCGGCCAACGCCTGCCAGAGAATCGCGGGATCGATCTCGAGGGGAATGGTCCAGCCGAAGGATCGGCGATTGATGACCTGCGTCGTCATCGCCGCCATGGCGATGCCGACCGGCACCGAGAGCAGGCCCGCGACCAGGCCGATCAGCCCGGTCTGCAGGGTCACGAGGCGCCAGATCTGGCGGCGGGTGAGACCGCTCGCCCGGAGCAGACCGAGCTCGCGAGTGCGCTCGAGCTGCTGCGCCATCAGCGACGAGACGATGCCGATGATCGCGACCAGCAGAGTCAGGGTGCGAAGGACCGCAGTGATTCGGAAGGTGCGGTCGAAGACGCGTATCGACCGCTCGCGCAGGGCCGCCTGCGTCGTGACCACCAACGCGGCCTCCTCGGGAAGGGCCGCTCGCACCGCTTCGACGGTGCTCGCCAGGCTCGCCGCTTCACCGATGAGGGCCGGGTCGTCTACGAACGCCGAGGCGGCGGTCAGAGCCATGTCGCCGTAGAGTCCCTGGTAGGTCACCAGGTCGAGCAGGGCGTAGCCACGATCGCTCGAGTAGTCGTAGAAGACGCCCACGACCGGAAGCTCCTCATCGCCATCGTCTCCCGTCAGCAGCCGGATCGTCGAGCCGACGTCGAGCCCAGCGTGGAACGCGAGCGGTTCCGAGATGAGGAGGCCGCGACCCTGGTGGTAGGCCTCCCAGGCTGCCCCGGCGTCGCCGGAGCGAAGGGAGAAAGCCCGCTCACCACGCTCGTCCATGTCGAGCGCCACCACCTGGATCTCGCCGGCCGAGCTCTCCACGACGGTACTCCGGAGCCGGTTGATGCGCCCGATCCCCGGGACCGCGGCGACGGCTTCCAGCCACTCCGGCTCGACGTTGGTGGCCGCTGTCGCCGCGTTCGAGGCCACCGGCGGCATGAGATAGATGTCGGCCGGAAGCGATAGCTCGAGCCAGCGCTCGACAGTCAGTCGGAAGCTCGTGATCATCAGCCCGATGCCGATGGTCACCGACAGAGCGAGCATCAGTGCCGCGACGGCGACTCCGGTGCGACTCAGGTTCCCGGCGAGGCCCCTGGCCGCGAGCCGGCCGAACGAGCCGAAGAGAGCGCCGAGGGGCGGCGCCAGCAGGCGGCCGGCCAGCCGTACGGCGCCCGGCGCCAGCAGAGCGCACCCCAGGAGGACCGCCAGCACCGCGGCGAAGCTCGGCCAGAGCGCCTTTTCGGAGAGGGCGAGGAAGGCGGCTCCGGCACCGATCGAGGCCGCTCCCGCCAGGGCTGCGCTCACCGAGCCCCGAATCGAGCCCCGCTCGAGCTCCGAACGCTGCATGGCACGGCGCGGCTCCGAGCGGGCCGCCTCCCAGGCCGGGCGCAGACCCGCCAGAGCCGAGGCGGCGAGGCCCAGCGCCAGCCCGGTGGCGAGCCCTGTCGGGTCGGCCGGTAGCCGGGTCACCGCGACGCTGAAGTAGTGATCGCTGATCGTCTGCGCCACCATGCCGATGAGTCCCTGTGCCAGCAGACGGCCGAGCGCGAGGCCGAGGAGCGAGCCCACCAGACCGACCAGCAGGGCTTCGCCGAGAACCAGGCCGAGCAGTCGCCGCCGCGTGACCCCGAGCGAGCGGAGCGTCCCGAAGACGGGTCGGCGCATGACGACCGAGAAGGTGACGCTGTTGTAGATCAGGAAGGCGCCGCAGAGGAGAGCCAGCAGGCTGAGGGTGAAGAGATTCAGGCGAAAGGCGCGCGTGAGCTCCTCGGCGGTCTCGGTTCTGCCACCCGCCCGCTCGATCCGGGTTCCCGGGAGGAGGAGGCGTTCGAGGGACCCCGGTGACTCTCCGTGTTCCTCCGGCAGCCGCAGCTCGATGCGCGACAGGCGCCCGGACATGCCCAGCAGCTCCTGCGCCGTGGCGACATCGACAACGAGCAGGTTCTCGATGCCGGCCTCGGGGAGAGAATCGCTCGGCGCGAGCGTCCCCGAGAGCACCAGCTCGCGTTGCCGCCCGCCGGCAACGACGTCGATGGAATCCCCCGGCTCGAGGCCGAGAGCTGTAGCCGTTCCCGCCGCGAGCAGGGCACCCGGCCCGACCAGGAACTCTCGCAGCGAGACGCCGTCGACCCCCGAATCGCGGTGTCCGAGGCTCTCTCCCGAGTAGCTCCGGAACGGGCGCTCGGCGAAGAGGTCGACGCCGAGGAGAGTCATGGTGCGCCGCTCGGCGCCCGCCTTTGCCGCGCCCTCGACGACCGGGGCGCTGTCGGTGAGCCCTCGCTCGGTACGAATCCGTACGTAGAGCTCTTCGGGGACGCCGGCCGGGCCGCCGGCGATCTGGTGGGTCGCTCGTCCGGTGACCGCTTCGGCGGCGAGATCGAACGAGGCCTGTGCGCTGCCGCTCGCCAGGTCGGTGGCGACGACCACGGCGACGCCGAGCGCGACGCCGACGATCGAGAGACTCGAGATCCACGGATGACGGACGAGGTGGCGGCGGCTACTGATCCACAGGATACTGCTCATGGGAAGGGCTCAGGTCGCGGGAGCGGCCCCGGGTCTCGGCGCCGGCTTCACCCAGCTGACGAGCTTTCCGTGATCGATGTGGAGCACCCGGTCGGCGATGTCGGCGACGCCGCGGCTGTGGGTCGCCATCACCAACGTCGAGCCGTCCTCGTCGACCAGGGTCCGCATCAGCTCGAGCACCGTTTCGCCGGTCTCCTGGTCGAGGTTGCCGGTGGGCTCGTCGGCCAGCACCAGCCGGGGTCCGTGGACGAGCGCGCGGGCGAGAGCCACGCGCTGCTGCTCTCCGCCGGAGAGGCGGTCGGGAAAGCTGTCCATCCGATCGGCGAGCCCGACCCGGTCGAGAAGCTCCCGCGCCCGCCGCCTCGCCCGCTCGTCCGTGCGGCCTCTCGTCAGCTCGAGCGGGAGCAGGAGGTTCTCGCCCACGGTGAGTGTCGGCACGAGATTGAAGAACTGGAAGACGAAGCCGATGCTTCGCCGGTAGAGCGTCCGGTCGAGGTCGCTCATCTGGTGGATCGCCCGCCCCTCGACCAGAATCTCGCCACTGTCCGGCAGGTCGATCCCGGCCATCAGGTTGAGCAGCGTCGACTTGCCCGAGCCGCTCCGCCCCAGCAGGGCGACGGTCTCCCCGGCCATGAAGGAGTGGTCGACGCGGTCGAGGACGAGATGCCGTGTCGTGCCTTCGACGTAGCTCTTGGTGACGTCGCGAAGCTCGATGAGTGGAGTCATGAATCGCGGCTCGATGCGGAACGTCGCCAGGTGAGGAAAAGCTTGCCAACTCCCGCCGGCTCGAGACCGAGCCCGCGATTGAGGGCGCCGATCTCGAAGGCGGTCTCCCACTGTGCCCCAAGGGTTCGCCAGGCATAGAGGACACCATGGCGCGGGTCGTACATATGGGCCTCTTCAGAGGTTACTCCGTTGAGCTCGAGGACACGGATTCCCCGACCGGCTCGGAGATCCTCCTCGCTGGCGACACGTACGTCGAAGCGCCCGAAGAAGAAGCCGTCCACCGCCCGCGCGATGTGATCGATCGTCGCCTCGAGCTCAGCGGTCCACAGGTGGTTGGCATCCAGGAACGTGGCGCCTCGCCAGTGGGTCCCCAGATCACCCAGCCGCACCACCTCTCCCGCCGGCGGGACGTCCTCCAGCCGTCCTTCGGCGCCCAGGTCGGCGAGGAAGCGCGGCGCCTGGCAGACGGTCCGCTCGTCGGAGAGGATCAGCTTCTCGAGCGTCGACTCGCCGTCGCCAGTGAGCGCCGGGAGGATCTTGGCGGTGATCGACGTGACGCGGCCGGCGGCCTCGCCGGGTCGCCGGACGTAGAAGATGCCGAACTCGAGTCCGGGCACGTAGTCCTGGATCAACGTCGCGGCGGGGTGCTCGAAAAAGTAGGTCTGCGCGTCGGCCAGCCTGCGGATCACCCGCACGTCGAGACCGCGCTCGCCGGCGTCCGGCTTGAGGACGACAGGCAGCTCGACATCCTCCCGTTCGAGGAACGCATCGAGGCGCACCCAACGCTCCATCGGTGACAGCTCCGCCGCGAGCCGCTCCCACACCGGAAGGACGTCCGACGGCATCTGAGCGAGGAGATCGCCCTTCGATTCGCCGGCGAAACCGCCGCAGTCGATGCCGGGGTTCGCCAGCGTGAAGAGAGTTGGGCCGCGGAAGCGGAAGCCGAGCCAGACGACCCAGCCGAAGACGGGCAG
>CBDCYF010000001.1:0-61819 GCA_965224065.1 Candidatus Multivoradales bacterium | reverse complement strand
CGGTGCCGTCTCGGAGGATCCGGAAGTGCACCAGCGCTTCCGTTCCCGCGTCGACCGGCGGGCGCACCCAGTGCTCGCGGATTCGCAGCAACGCCCGGTCGGCGTAGTAGTCGTAGGTGAAGTCGGGGTTGTCGAAACCGACTCCGGAGCCGAAGTTGGAGGTGCCGAGGCGGCTTCCCGTCGGTGAGCCCTCGCGCTGCGACATGGCGCCCGGTGGGGTGGCCTCGCGCGTCTCGACACGGCGCGGCGTCGGCGGGGCGGGCTTGCGCTCGACCGGCTCGGCCGTCGGTGCGACCGGGCGCTCCGGCTCGGGTTCGGGCTCGGGCTCGACCGGCTCGGGCTCCGGGTCCGGCTCGGCGGGCTCGGGTTCAGGCGTCGTCTCGCGCACCTGTGGCTGCGGCGGAGTGGGCGTGCTCGACCCGAGCATCTGAGAGGGAACGATCTGGACGGCGACGAACTCCGGGAGCTCGCGGTCGCCGGCCAGGAGCCTCGGCGCGAAGATGAACGCCAGGGCGAGGAAGACGTGCACGCCCAGCGACGCGCCGATGCTGATCATCCGCCGCCGTCCCTTGAGGCGGCCCGCGCGCTCGGCGAGGAGATCTCGGACGGGGAGATTCACCGGCGTCTGCGCTGCGGTTTCTCGGTCACCATGCCGACGTTGACGATGCCGCCCTGGTTGAGCAGGTCGAGGACCTCCATGATGCGGCCGTACTGCACCTCGCGATCGCCCTTGAGGAAGACAGTGTCCTCGCCGCGGGCCTCCAGCAGCACCCCGAGGCGCTCGACGAGCTGCGTCTGGTGGATCGGCTGATCCTGCAGGTAGACGAGCCCCTCGCTGTTGACCGAGACCACCAGCGGGTCCTGGGCGCGCTGCGGCAGGGAGGCCGCCTCGGCCCGGGGCAGGTTGACCTCGACGCCCTGGTGGAGCATCGGCGCCGTGATCATGAAGATGATGAGGAGCACCAGCATCACGTCGACGAGCGGCGTGACGTTGATGTCCGCCATCGACTGTTCGTCGTCGCTGTCGTGTGGGCCGACTCCGAAAGCCATCTGGTTGTCAGGGCTGTTGGGCCTGGCGGGCGATCAAGTGGACGGGCGATCAGGTGAAGTTGCGCTCGGCCAGGTTGAGGAACTCGAGGACGAAGTCGTCCATCTCGGCACGCCAGTCGCGGATCCTGCCGGTGAAGTAGTTGTAGCCGAGCAGGGCCGGAATCGCCGCGGCGAGGCCCGCCGCGGTGTTGATGAGCGCTCCGGCGATACCCGGAGCCACCGCGACAAGCGAGGTCGAGCCGGTCACGCCGATGTCTTGAAACGCCACCATGATTCCCCAGACGGTGCCAAACAGGCCGATGAAGGGACTTGCCGAGGCCGTTGTGGCCAGAAAACCGGTACCGCGGCGCAGTACCTGCAACTCCGCTGCCACGGCGCGCCGGAGGCTGCGACCGAGGCCTTCCATCGACTTCATCCTGTAGGCCGGACCGGCGTCACCGCCCTGCTGCTTGTTGGCCCGCAGCGCCTTGATCTGGGCGTCGATCTCGATGTAGCCCGACTGGAAGATCCCCACCAGGGGCGACGCGCCGAGCCGGTCGGCGGCCTCGTTGACCTCGCTGAAGCGGGAGCTGCGCCGGAAGATCTCGAGGAACTCCCGGGTCTGCGCGGTGGCCCGCTTGAGCTCCCGGTGCTTGTTGAGCATGATCGACCAGCAACCGAGCGACAGCCCGACGAGCAGCGCCAGCACCAGCTTCTCGACGATGCCCGCGCTCCAGAAGAGCTCGAAGATGCCGGGGCCCTGGGGGTGCGCCTGTGCCAGGAGGGTGATGACGGCGGATGACACCGTGGTCTCGTCTCGAATCGTCGTCCCAGAAGGGCGCCCCGTATAGGCGTCTCGGGGCCGCGCGAAACGTAACACGGCGGCGTTCGCCTGTCCATCGGGGGGCGGTCTCGGAAGGGGGTCGGCAGGGCGTTCTGGAGGGCTCGGTTCTGATACAGTCGTTGCGGTCGTTCCGGCCCGATTCCAGGCCGGTTTCCACAACACCAGAAGCAGTTTTCAGGGAGTTCCGAGAGATGCGAATCGCGGTGTGCATCAAGCAGGTCCCGGACACCGAGGCGCGCCTGCGCCTCGACGGCGAGGGGCGCTGGATCGACGAAGAGGACGTCCCCTTCGTCATCAACGAGAGCGACGAGTACGCCCTCGAGGAGGCATTGACCATCGCCGAGGCCACCGGCGGTGAGGTGGTCGTCATCAGCCAGGGCCCGGCCCGGGTGCGTGAGGCGCTGCGCAAGGCGCTGGCGCTCGGCGCCAACCGGGCGATCTTCCTCTCCGACGAGGCCTTCGAGGGTGGCGACGCGATGTCGACCGGGAAGGCTCTCGCCAGGGCCATCGAGCGCGAGTCGTTCGATCTCGTGCTCACCGGCTCACAGTCGGACGACGTCGGCTACGGGTCGACCGGCTCGGCGATCGCCGGATACCTCGGATGGCCGAGCGCCTGGCTGGTCATGGGCGTCGACATCGACGAGTCCGGCTCGAGCGCCCGCGTCGTGCGCGAGATGGAGAGCGGCATGAACGAGATTCTGCGCCTCCAGCTCCCGGCCGTGTTGCAGATCCAGGCCGGTCTGAACCATCCGCGCTACGCCTCGCTGCGCGGCATCATGCAGGCGAAGAAGAAGGAGATCGCCGAGGTCGGCGCCGCCGATCTGGATCTCGAGCCGTCGGAGGTCGGGAGCCAGGGCGCCCGCGTCGAGGTGGTCTCGGTCTCCTTCCCCGAGAGCGGCGCCGGAGCCGAGATGCTGGAGGGTGATCCCGCCGAGGCGGCCGCCATCCTGGTCGACAAACTGAAGAGGGAAGCGAAGGTGCTGTCGTGAGCGGATCGATTCTCGTAGTCCTGCAACATCGTGACGGCAACCTGCACCGTATGTCGCGCGAGGCGATCGCGGCCGGCCAGCGGCTGGCCTCGGCGACCGGCGCCAGCGTCGACGCGGTTCTTCTCGGTGACGACCTCGGCGCCCTCGGCGATGAGGCCGCGGCCTTCGATCTCGCGGCGGTTCACCTGGGCAGCCACGAGGCGCTTTCGGGCTACACGCCCGGCGGCTGGGCCGGGGCCCTGGCCCAGATCGTCTCTTCGACCGGGGCGTCCGTCGTGCTCCTGCCGCACACCTACCAGTCGGTCGACTTCATGGGCCTTCTGGCCCAGCGCCTCGACGCCGCCCTGATCCCCGAGGTCACCGGCTTCGCGGCCGCGGACGGCGGCCTCGTCTGGAGTCGCCCGCTGCTCGGCGGAAAGCTGACCTCGACAGTGCGGGTCAAGGGAGACGGTGTGGTCCTCGCGTCACTGCAGTCGGGCTGCTTCGCCGCCGACGAGGCCGCGGCCGGCCAGGCCGAGCTGCGCCGCGTCGACTGGCAGGAAGCGCCGGCCGTGGACCGGGAGATTCTCGGCGTCGAGGAGGTGGCCGGGGAGCAGGTCGATCTCTCCCAGGCTCCGGTCATCATCGCCGTCGGGCGGGGTATCGGCGACGCCGACAAGATGCCGGTGGTCGAGGAACTGGCGGGAGCTCTCGGTGCCGAGCTGGCGGCGAGCCGGCCGGTGATCGACAACGGATGGCTGCCGCGCGACCGCCAGATCGGCTCGAGCGGCCAGACGGTGACGCCCAAGCTCTATGTGGCGCTCGGCATCTCCGGCGCCATCCAGCACACGGTCGGCATGAAGGGCTCGAAGACCGTGGTCGCGGTCAATCGTGACGCGGGAGCGCCGATCTTCTCCGTCTCGGACTACGGCTACGTCGGCGATCTCCACGAGTTCGTGCCGGCCTTCGTCTCCGCGCTTCGCGACGCGGGCTGATCGGGCGTTCGTCGGGGAGACCGCGTCAGCCTCAGCGCGGGCGCGGCTCCGCCCGGCGGATCTCGAACAGCGTCACCGCGGCCGCGACGGCGGTGTTGAGCGAGTCGACCGGCTCCGCCATGGGTATGCGCAGGCGTCGCTCGCATCGCGCGGCGACGCTGGCCGGGAGTCCGCGCTCGGCGCCGATCACGAGAACCAGTGGGGGAGTGGGGGTGTCGGCGTAGAGGTCCGACCCCTCGTCGGCCGCCAGGGCCACCCATTCCGGCCGGAGTCCGGCCAGGTGCTCCGACAGGCTCTCCGGGGTCACCTCGATCGCCACCGGAAGACGCAGCAGACTGCCGGCGGAGGCGCGCAGGGCCCGCGGGTGGTTGGGATGGATGCTGTGCGGTGCCAGGGCGATTCCGGAGACCGCTGTGGCTTCGGCGGCTCGCACGATGGCGCCGAGGTTGCCCGGGTCCTGGAGCCCGGCGAGGAAGAGGTAGATGCCGTCCTTCACGACCGGCAACGACTCGGCGCCCCCGCGCCCCAGCCGCGCCAGGGCGAGAACCCCCCGGGGAGAGTCGGCATCGGTCAAATCGTCGAGGATCGCCGGGGCGATCTCGATGGGGGCCTGGTCGAGAGCGGCGAGCAGCGAGCGGTCGGCGCGGGTCAGGAAGTCCGGCGTGGCGAGGACCTGTTCGAGCTCGATCCCCGCCGCCAGCGCCTCGGCCAGGAGGTGCGGTCCCTCGAGTAGAAGATGGTCTCCTTTACGGCGTCGGAGGCGGCGAATATCCTTGACGCGCCGATTCTGGCGGCTCTCGATCATGCAAGGGGATCATAAGGAGTTCTGGAGCCGCTTCCAACACAGCGCCGACGTGTTGGTGGCGAGTCACGACTCCGATCAGCTTCTGGGCGTCGCCGACGGGTTCCGCCGCTACCTGCGCGGCCTCGATCGCGAGATGGCGCTGTCGGTCGAGGCCGACCCGGAGGCGCGCGTCGAGTCGATGCTGTGGACGACCGCCGAGGACACCCTGGCGGCGGCTCACCGGCAGGTGACCGAGCTGGCGGGTCGGGCGGCGCCGCCATGGGCCATCTGTATCGCTCTCGAAGAGGGACTGGCGACCCTCGACGTCGGTGGAGAGGCGCGCGAGTTCCTGTTTTCGTGGGCCGTCGTGTCGTGCCCGATCGGTACCGTCTGCGGCGGCAGTGGACCGCTCGAGATCCCCGAGCGGCTGACCGCGGGACCCGATTCATTCCATCCCGCGGCGGTCCCGGCGACCCGGCGCCGTGGTGGAATCCTGGGCTCGTTGACCGGGGGACTCGAGTCGCGTCGCGAGGCCTTCGCCCTGGCGACGCTGCACGCCCTGTCGAGCCTCTTCTTCGGGCTCGAAGGTGGCGATCCGGTCGATTGACCGGTTTCTGAGCCGCTTGGTACGATGGCGCCCTTCCGTCAGGAGATCGCCGGGCTCTCAAGACGCCCGTTCGAGCCTCTCGAGATCCCTCTGTTCATATCCCTGGGGCCGTGAATTCCATGAGTGAAAGTCACCTGCATCTGTTTACCTCCGAGTCGGTGACCGCCGGCCATCCCGACAAGGTCTGTGACCAGGTCTCCGACGGCGTGCTCGACGAGGTGCTGCGTCAGGATCCGAACGGGCGCGTCGCCTGCGAGACCCTGGCGACCACCGGCCTGGTGCTCATGGCGGGGGAGATCAGCACCACCGCCAATGTCGATTTCACCAACGTGGCCCGCGAGGTCATCCGTGACATCGGCTACGTCGACGCGGGCTGGGGCTTCGGCTGCGACGACTGCGCCGTGATCTCGTCGATCGACGAGCAGTCGCCCGATATCGCCATGGGTGTCGACACCGGCGGCGCCGGCGATCAGGGCCTGATGTTCGGCTTCGCCTGCCGCGAGACGCCGCAGCTCATGCCCCTGCCGATCACCCTGGCGCACGCCCTGACGCGCCAGCTCGCCGAGGTCCGCAAGGCCGGCGAGGTCGACTTCTTCCGTCCCGACGGCAAGAGCCAGGTGACGGTCCAGTACGACGGTCTGACTCCGGTGCGAGTGCACACCATCGTCGTGTCGACCCAGCACGCGGCCGAGGTCGAGTACGAGGAGCTCCGTCACGCGGTCGTCGAGACGGTGATCCGGCCGACGGTCGGCAGCTCGCTGATGGACGACGACACCATCCTCCATGTGAATCCGACCGGGCGCTTCGTCACCGGCGGGCCCAAGGGCGATTGCGGACTGACCGGGCGCAAGATCATCGTCGACACCTACGGCGGCATGGCGAGTCACGGTGGCGGCGCCTTCTCGGGCAAGGATCCGACCAAGGTCGACCGCTCGGCCTGCTACATGGCTCGCTACGTGGCCAAGAACATCGTCGCGGCGGATCTGGCGGAGCGCGCCACGGTCCAGCTCGCCTACGCCATCGGTGTCGCGGAGCCGGTCTCGGTCCACGTCGACACCACCGGGACGGGCAGGATCGACGACCGGCGGATCGAGTCGCTGGTGCGCCAGCACTTCGGCCTGACGCCGGCCGCGATCATGGAGACGCTCGACCTGCGGCGTCCGATCTACCGCAAGACCGCGGAGAATGGGCACTTCGGGCACGAGGATCCCGACTTCTCGTGGGAGACGACGGATCGCGCCGACGACCTGCGGGCGGCCGCCGGCGTCACGGAAGTCGCGACGCCCGTCTGAGTCCGCGGCCTGGCCTACTCGTTGGGCTCCCAGCTCTTCCCGTACTTGAGCACGTCGTGCTTGAGCAGGTCGAACTCGCCCTGGCGAGGTCCCGGACGGGCGTCGCGGTAGACGGTGTCGCAGCGGTAGCAGACCACCGACGTCTGCAGGCGGCGGTAGAGGAAGAAGTCGACCGCCGAGAGCGCGATCAGCGACAGCCCGTAGGTCCAGGGCACCAGCGCCGCGCCGATCGCCACCAGCAGACAGCCGAGCCCGCGGTTGAAGTCGCGCTGGCGGTAGAGGTGCTTGCAGCCGCAGACCGGGCAGTGCTCGATGTGCGCCTTCGGCTTGTCGGTCCAGTTCTCCGCCGAGACCTCGACCGTGTGCTGGCAGTTGGGACAGGCCAGGGGCTCGGGCGGCGTCTCGATGACGGCGTTGTAGGGGAGACCGCAGTCCTTGCACTGGGTTCGGATGCGCACCGGGTCTCTCCGTCGGCTCTCGCCGGTCGCTCTAGACCGGAACTCCGGTGGTGATCGTCAGGTAGTAGGCGGTGATCTCGCCGATGAAGGCGCCGACGACGAGGACATAGAGGATCCCGGTCGCCGACTGGTTCGATTGCTTGCGGGCGCAGTGCAGCGACATCACGCCGAGCAGCAGCGGCCCGGCCAGGCCCCACAGGACCCGAACCCAGAAGAACATGCCTTCCCCTTCGAAACCGACGAGGAATCTCCACGGATGCGGATCGATCAGCGGGTCGACGGCGGAGGCCGCCGCCAGGCTGAGGCCGAAAGCGACCAACCGAGCCACCACCGCGCCCATCAGGATCCAGCAGAAGACGGTGAGATGCCTGAAACGCAGCTTCGGGGCCACCAGATACCAGTGTCCGAGGAGCATGGTGATCAACGACCAGCCGAGCAGCAGCGCCGAGGTGACGAGGGCCAGGCGGGTCAGGGGGATCTGTGCCGGCATCGGAGCGGCCGCCCCGACCAGGGAGTGGCGGGTCAGCGTCGGGGCCAGCTCCCAGAGCGCCACGGTCAGGGCGCCGAGCGTCAACGCGGCCGAGGCACGCGCCGCCGTCCAGCGCTCACGCCAGATCGACCCGTAGTAGAGAAAGGCGGCGCCGTAGCCGATCCAGAGCGCTGTCGCACCGACGGTGGGCGCGTCGCCGAACGGCTCGAAGGGGTGCAGAGTCCTGGACGCTACGGCGAGGCTGAGGAGGCCGAGGACGACCAGAGCGTTGGTCTGGAAGTAGCCCCGTCCGACCTCGTCCTCGGGGATCGAGAAGAAGGTCGAGACCGAGCCCCAGGTCAGGCACAGCAGGAAGGCGAAAAAGACCAGCATCGGCGGCGCATCGTATCAGCGCCCCGGCGGCCCCGCGCCACCCGGATGGCTAGCCTGCGGCCGTCCTACGTGCGGACACCCAGGAAGAGATAGATGGAGGCGAACGTGAAGGCGATGCTCGGCGTCCACACCGCGATGAGCGGAGTTAACGCCCCGGTCTCGCCGAGCGTGGTGAAGAAGTGGTAGATGGCCATGAAGACCATGCCGAGCACGATCGAGATGCCGAGACCGTAGAGCGCCCCCTTGCGTCCGAGACGGAAGGCGAAGGGTAGGGCGACGAGGGCCATGACGATGGCGCCGGCGGAGTACGAGAACTTGGCGTAGAGCTGCGTCTTGAGCTCCGGCACCGGTTGGCCGGAGCGCTCGAGGTCGCGGATGTAGTCGGCGAGCTCGCCGTAGCGCATCTGGTCCGGAGGTTTGAGGTCCGACTCGAAGTAGTCCGGAGTCTCCGGGAATCGATCCACCATGGGCTCGGTGAAGCGGTCGAAGGCGACCACCCGATTGTCCTCGAAGCGGCGCAACCACCCTTCAGAGAACCGCCAGCGGCCGCCGCCGATGTAGGTGGCGTCACCGACGTAGAGACGGCGTACCAGCTCGATGTCTTCCGAGAACTCGAGGACCTGCAGCCGCGCCAGCTTCTGCCCCTCGGGGTCGTAGGCCTGGAAGTGGTAGATGTAGCGGCCCTGACCGTAGAGCCACTGCCGGTCGCCGCGCCGGTAGACGCGCGGCGCCTCGCGGCCCTTGATGGTGTCCTTGATTCGAGCCACCCGGCGGTTGGTCGTCGGCAGCACCTCGGCCTGCAGGTAGAAGCAGCCGATGGCGAAGATGGCGGCGCAGATGATGGCCGGTACCGAGAGCCGGTAGAGACTGGTGCCAGTCGCCCGGCAGGCGATCACCTCGTTGCTGCGCGACAGCAGGCCGAAGGTCACCAGGGTCGTGACCAGCACGACCACGGGAGCCAGCTCGTAGAGGATCTGCAGCGACATGTAGCGGTAATAGCGGAACACCACGTCCCACGGCACGTCGTTGTTGAGGATGTCGTCGGCGATCTCGGTCAGGTCGGCGATGATGAAGACGGCGACCATCGACGCCAGGACGAGCAGCGAGATCTTGGCGAAGAGCACCGCGATGTAGCGATCGAGCAGGCTCGGCGTCCACAGACGCAGCTTCGGCAGGCGGAGCACGAAGCGTCGCGTCGGCGGCTGAATCCGGTAGGGGGCGCTCAGGCTGGAGGGGGAGTGGGGCGTCCCCTCGGCGGGCTCTCCACGGTCTCCGGAGTCCCGGGGCGTCGACGTGACCGCCTGGCGCTCGCGCACCCGCGACTGGCGGGCCTCCCGGCGCGAGGCGAACGGCGCGACGACGTGCTCGTAGAGCCAGATGTTGAGGCGCTGGATGCGCAGGCTCTTGTCGCTGTTGCGACGCCACAACAGGAAGGCGCCGAAGAGGCCGAGGACGATGTTGGGCAGCCACATCGACAGCCAGGGCGAGATCTTGCCGACCCGCGCGGCCTCTTCGCCGTTCGAGATCATCACCCAGTAGAGGAGGATGATGACGATCGACACCGCGAAGCTCGACGACTTGCTGGCGCCGCGACGGGAGCTGAAGCCCAGCGGCAGCGCGATCAGGCCGAAGACCAGACAGGCGGCCGGAAGCGAGTACTTCTTGTGGATCTCGACCCGGGCGAGATTCGCCAGTTGCTCCGGGAAGTTGGGGTTGGCGAGATCTGCCTCGAGCTCGGGGATGGTCTTCTCGCGCAAACCCTTGTAGGCCTTGACCTTGGCCCGCTGGTCGCTCGAGAAGCGCTCTTCGACGAGTCGTTCGAAGGTCTCGTGCTTGATGATGTGGTACTTCTCGGGGTTCTCGAGGTCGACGCGGTGGGTCACCGCGTTGGTGAGCTTCAGGCTGACCCTCTCGCCGGTCTCGTCGACCTCGACGTGTCCGCGGTCGGCGATCGTGATGTTCGCGTCCTCGCCCGGCCGCTTTTCCGCCAGCAGGACTCCGTACCATTCCTCGGCCTCGGGCGGCGCCTTCCAGACGTAGAGCATGAAGCCGTCCCACTCGTCGTAGAAGATCCGCGGCTCGACATGCTTGTTGATGCTCTGCGTGACGATGTCGATGCGCAGCTTCTGCAAGGCATGGTTGCCGGCCGGCAACAGGGTCATCATCAGATACGTGTTGCCGATCGTCAGCAGGAGCGACAGGAGCAGGATCGGGCGGTAGAGCGACAGCAGGCTGACCCCCGAGGAGCGCATCGCGATCAACTCGCTGTCGGCCGACAGGCGACCGATCGCCACCAGGATGGCGAACAGGAACGCCATCGGGATCGTGATGACGACGATGTTCGGCAGCGACAGCAGAACCATCTTGCCGACCATCGCCGCCGGCACACCACGTCGGACGATCATTTCGGCCGACTGCAGGAGGAACTGCGCCAGCACGACGAACGTGTAGACCAGGAAGCCGATGATCAGAGGCCCGAGGGTCTCGGAGATCAGATAGCGATCGAGACGGCGGAAGAGTCGCACGGCAGTCGAGAGGATACTACGGTGGTCGAGGACGAGAGGGAGGTGATTGGGGACCTGAAACCGGCCCTGATGGAACGTCCGATAAGATAGATTATGTCAACTTCCATCCCGACAAAGGGGTTGGTGCATGGGGATTTCGGTGTGGCGGGATGGAAGTTGGACATAATCCAGGGGCTCCGGGTTTGGGCCTCCGGAGGGTCATGCCCGGGCTCAGGAGGCCTGCCCGCTGGCGGACACCGTTCACAGCGGATCTATAGATGTTCGCCCTGCTGGACCGGTCGCGCCCTCACCATGACTGAAGCGGCCGGCGCCCCTGCCGGCCGTTGGTCCGAGCGCCACCGAAGTCCAGGCGGTTCCTACAACGGACCGCTGCCGTGCTTGCGGACCTCGCGGCGCAGCTCGAACAGGGTCTGTTCCAGGGCGTCGATGAGGTCCTGCTTGGCGACGGTTTCGCGCGAAAAGCTCAAGGAGATGTTGAAGCTCTTGTCCGGCGCGTTGAACTTGAAGATGTGCGGCTTCGGCGCGGCTTCGGGGCTCCTGGCGGGGGGCTTCTTGCGGGTGCGCTGGCGCAGGTCGTCGCGGGTGAGCTTCTGCTCCGCCGACTGGCGGATGGCCGCCTCCATCTCCTCGGGGGTATCGAGCTTGGCGACCTCGAGCAGGAAGGACTTCGAGCGCACGCCGAGGGATTCGGCGAGCTCGCGCATCGCCTCGGGGACGCTCAGCAGCGAGAGGCTCTCGCTGATGACGCTGCGGCTCTTCCCCATCGCCTCGGCGATCTGTCCGTGGGTGTAGGCGTAGCGGTCACCGAGCGCCTCGTAGGCCTCGGCCTCCTCGAAGGGCGTGAGGTCTTTGCGCTGGAGGTTCTCGATGAGGCCGATCTCGAGCGCCTCTTCGTCGTTGACCTCCATCTCGATGATCGGGATCTCGACCATCTCGGCCATCTCGGCGGCGCGGAA
Organism: Candidatus Multivoradales bacterium; assembly: GCA_965224065.1. Lineage (GTDB taxonomy): Bacteria > Acidobacteriota > Thermoanaerobaculia > Multivoradales > JAHEKO01 > JAOTZA01. The sequence goes on along the minus strand of CBDCYF010000001.1, from coordinate 50,499 downwards.
GCGGCGCTCGCCCGAGATGATGCGGTAGCGAGCGGCGCCCGGTTCGTAGTCCGGGTTCGGCCGCACCAGGATGGGCTCGAGCACGCCCTTGTTGCGGACCGACTCGACCAGCTCGTCGAGCTCGCCGAGAGTCTTCCGGGGTTGCTCGGGGTCGGTCTCGATATCTTCGATCGAGACCAGCCGACCGACGGACGGTTCGTCTCCGCGATGCGTCAGCTCGTCCACGAAGTGCGCGTTGTGGCGCATCTTGACACGGCTCGGTAGGCCACGGCGGTCGGCCTCTGGGCTAGACACGGCTGAGCACCTCCTCTGAGAGCTTGTAGTACTGGAACGCGCCGGTCGAGCGCGGTGCGAAGCTGAAGATCGGCTCGCGATAGGCGGGACTCTCCTCCAGGCGGACGCTCTTGGTGATGATGGTGTCGAAGAGCTTGTCGCCGAAGACTTCCTCGACGTGCGCCCGGGTGTCGCGCGACAGGATCGTGCGTCGGTCGTAGAGCGTCAGCAGGGCGCCGAGGATCTGCAGGCGCGGATTGGCGCGGACCTTGATGCGATCGATCGTCTCGAGCAGGTCGTCGGTGCCCTCGAGGGCGTAGTAGCTGCTCTGGATCGGGATGAGGATGTGCGACGAGGCGACCAGGGCGTTGACCGTCGTGATGCCGAGGGCCGGCGGCGTGTCGATGACGATGTAGTCGTAGCGTCGCCGGACCGGCTTGAGCTCGTCCTTGAGCTTGAAGTGACTGTCGAGGTCGCCCAGGAGGGTGACCTCGATCTTGGCCAGCGACAGGCTCGAGGGGCCGATGTCGAGGTTCGGTACCTTCTCCGCCGGCACCAGGACGTCCTCGAGGGCGATGTCCGGCTCGGTGAGCGCTTCGAACAGGCTCGGTCGCTCCGGGTCGGGCTGGATGAACGACAGCGTGCTGTTGGCCTGGGGATCAAGATCCAGCAGCAGCGTTCGCAGTCCCTTGGTCGCGAAGGCCGCCGCCAGGTTGATCGCGGTCGTGGTCTTTCCCACGCCACCCTTCTGGTTGGCTATCGCGATGATCATGTCCGGGCCGCTCCGGGCCGCCCGGAGTGTACAGCAATGTCGGCGCGCCGACAATTCCCTGGAGTACTACTTGAAGTGTAGGTGGGTGGGGCGACCCACTACATCTCGTACTTTCCGAGCTCCGAGGGGTCGACCTCCTCGAGCCAGCGACGGAGGCGCTCCTCGTCGGTGGTCGCCAGCTCGACCGCCTTGGCCTTCTCGAGCACGGTCGGCAGGACGAAGATCGGCGCGTCCATTCGCAGGGCCAGCGCGATGGCGTCGCTGGGCCGCGAGTCGATGACCTCCTCCCCCGCCTGGGTACCCAGGTGGATACGGGCGAAGAAGGTGTTGCCTTCGAGAGCCGAGATGACGATCCGCTCGACGGTCGAGTCGAGGGTGTCGAGAACGCTGCGCAGCAGGTCGTGGGTCAGCGGGCGCGGCGGCTCCAGGTCCTCCATCTGGATGGCGATGGCGTTGGCTTCGAAGATGCCGATCCAGATGGGCAGGAAGATGGTGCTCGCTTCGTCGCGCAGGATGACGATGGGAACGTTCGACGAGGGGTCGAGCATGAGCCCCTTGATCTCCATGCGGATGGGCGCTTCGTCCGGCTCGCCGGAGACCTCCTCTTCGCCCGTCAGCGCGTCGCTCATCGCGCTTCTATTCTGGTGTGCTGCGCGGAAGCGCGTCAAGGAGATTGGGGAGGGGCTTTCGGTCGATTGCAGCAAGGGCTGAAGCGGCCGGCGTCCCTGCCGGCCGTTCGGTGAACAGCGGGACCAGGAGGGCGGAAGGCTGTGCCCTCTGTTCGGACGGGCGCGCCCGCCGTTCGGTGGTGGGCGGGGCCACGGCCGGCAGGGGCGCCGGCCGCTTCAGGCTTGCTGGGCCGGACGGCCCAGCAAGCTGTGCGGCAGGGCGCGTTCGATCCGCACGTCGGTGAGACGCCCGGCGGCGACCGGGGTGCTCGATGTCGGGAAGTGAACCACCCGGTGGCAGGCGGTCCGGCCGCTGACGGTGTTGTCGTCGCGCCCCTGCCCGGTGACCAGCACCGGCATGGTCTCCCCCACCAGCTCGCTGTTGAGCTCGTGCTGGATGGTGTGCTGCAGGGCGAAGAGCTTCTGGAGCCTCGCGTCGGCGACGTCCTTGTCGACCTGTCCGCCGAGACGCGGTGCCGCGGTCCCTGGGCGAGGCGAGTAGACGAAGGCGAAGACCGAGGAGAATCGGGTGCGGCGGACGAGATCGAGAGTGCGCTCGAAATCCTCGTCGGTCTCTCCCGGAAAGCCGACGATGATGTCGGTCGACAGCGCCAGATCCGGTCGCGCTTCACGCAGTCGCCCGACGAGCTCGTCGTACTCCCCCACCGTGTAACCACGACCCATGAGCTGCAGGATGCGGTCGTCACCCGACTGGACCGGTAGGTGGAGGTAGGGGCAGATGTTCTCGTGCATCGCGAAGCGACGCGCCATGCGGGGCGTGAAATCGCGCGGGTAGGAGGTGACGAAGCGCAACCGTTCGAGTCCCGGCAGGGCGGCCACGCGGTCGAGTAGGTCGGCGAAATCGAGGTCGCCACCGTTCTCGCGACTGTCGTGGGGCTCGACCCAGTGGTTGACCGTCTGGCCCAGGAGCTCGATCTCGACGAAGCCGTAGGCGAGCAGGTGCTCGACCTCCGCGACGATGTCGTCGGCCCTGCGGCAGCGCTCGGGCCCGCGGGTCTGGGGCACGATGCAGAAGGTGCACTTCTTGTCGCAGCCCTCGATGATCGTCACCATCCCCTTGTGGACACCGTCGCGCGAGATCGCGTCCATCTCGTAGCGGCGCTCGTCGGGGAAGCCGACGACGACGCTGCGCTCGCCCTGGCGCCGGCGCAGCAGGACGTCGGTCAGCTCACCGACCCGGGCCGGTCCGAGGACGAAATCGAGCTCGGGGGCGCGCGCCAGGGCCCGCTCTCCCTCCTGCTGCGCCACGCAGCCGCACAGGCCGATCACCACGTCGCGCTCCCCCACCTTGTGCTTGCGGTACTGTCCGATACGTGAGTAGACCTTGTGCTCGGCCTTGTCGCGGACGCTGCACGAATTGAGCAGGATGATGTCGGCGTCGGCCGGGTCGTGGGTCGGGAGAATCCCCTGCCGCATCAGCTGTCCGGCCATGCGCTGGCTGTCCAGCTCGTTCATCTGGCAGCCCCAGGTCTCGACGAAGAAGCGGTTCTTCCTGGCGTCGCTCACGACGGGTCCTTCTCTCGGGGTTCCGCGGCCGGCTCAGCGCGAGCCGTCGTCGATGACGACCGGCTCGTCGATGACCACTGGCTCGTCCGGCTCGTGGTACCTGCCGTCACGCTCGAGCGTTTCGGCGAGCTCTTCCTCGGTCGGCTCGAGCTCGATGCCCTCGCGCAGCCATCCGGGGAGAGCGCCGTCGCGGCGCCCCTCCTCCATCGCGTCCTCGAGCTCGACCTCGTGGCGCTCGGCGGCACGCTTGGTCTCGTCGAGCTCGTCGAGCGCGTCGTCCCATGCGGGCTTGATCTGGGAGTCGCGGTAGAACGGGTCGTCCTCGGAGTAGAAGTCGCGACGCAGTCGGGCGACGTCCTCTTCGAGCTCGACGATGCGATCGAGCGACTCGCGCCAGGCCAGTCGGATATCGAAGACCCGGTTACGCCAGTACTTCTCCTGCTCCCAAGGGTCATCCTCGGACAGGAGATCGTCCTCGATCTCGGCGGCCGTGGCCTCCCCGACCTCTCCGACGGGCTCTCCGACGGGCTCTGCGACGGTCTCCTCGCTGGGCTCCTCGACGACGACCTCCGGGTCGTCCATCTCGGTGATTCTACCCTTCGAGTACTGCTTGAGGGTTTTGTCGTCGAGGACGATGGTGGACTCGCCGACTTCGTCCCGGCGGCGCTGCTCCGCCTGCGCGGCGGCGAAGATCGAGGCCTGCGAGGGGGCCTCCGCCCGCTCCTCCGCCGACGCCTCGATGACCTTGGTGATCGAGGTGTTCTCGGTGGGCGCGTCGCTGGGGTCTATCGTCTTGGTCGTCGCCGAGCTGCTGCCGGCCTGGGAGGGCTCGCCCTCCTGTTGGTCCGAGCCCGACTCGACTCCGGTCGCCGCGACGCTGTGCTCCGGTACGGTGGGAATCTCATCCAGGCCGACCGAGGGGGTGTTGGAGACCGGCTCGGCGGAATCGGGCGGCTCGGGCGCGATCGTCTGCGGCGGCAGCGACTTGGGTCTCGGGTTCGAGGAGCAGGCGCCGAGCGGCAGACCCACGAGGAGTGCCGCGCCGACCAGTGCGACCGTCCCGCTGAGACCTCGTGTTCGACGCATCATCGTCTCAGTCCTCGTCGTCGTCCGACGCCGGGACGCGGCCGTAGCGGTCCTCCAGGCGAACGACGTCATCCAGCTCGGGCGTCGACACCTCGAGAATGTCGCAGGCCCCCTCGCCGGTGGTCATGCGGTGCTTCGTCGTCGGCGTGATGTGGTAGGTGTCGCCGGGTTTCATCGTGTGGCGCACCATCTGACCGTCCTCCTCCACCTCGAGCTCGTACTCGCCCTCGAGCAGGTAGAGAGTCTCGTCCTTCAGACGGTGGTACTGCAGTGACAGTGCCTCGCCCGGGTTGATGTGGAGGATCTTCCCGACGTACCGGTCGGTGTGGGCGAAGATGAGCTCGTAGCCCCAGGGCTTGTCGACTTTGGTGACGGCGGCTTTCATGGTGTGTGATCAGACGGAGACCCGGCTGCCGAACGCGGCCTCCATGTGGTCCTCGACTTCCTGTGCTGTTCCGAGTTTGAGGCACTGGTCGGCGACCTCTCTGGCCGCGGCGAGATCGATCTCCCGGATCCTCGACTTGATCGTCGGAACCCGACGGGGACTCATCGAGAGACTCCGCAGTCCGAGACCGAGAAGGAGTGCGGTGAAGCGCCGATCAGCTGCCATCTCACCGCAGACCGACAGGTGGATACCCGCCGCCTCCGCGGTGTCGACGACGAAGCGTATCATCCGCAGGATCGCCGGATGCAGCGGTTGGTGGAGGTACGCGACATGCTCGTTGTTGCGGTCGACGGCCAGCGCGTATTGGATCAGATCGTTGGTTCCGATCGAGAAGAAATCGACCTCGCGGGCGAGCGCGTCGGCCATCAGGGCCGCCGACGGGACCTCGATCATCGCGCCGAGCTTGATCGATCTCGAGTGAGGCAGGGCCTCGCTCTCGAGCTCCTTCATCAGGCGGCCGAGGACCTGCCTGAAGTGACGCACCTCCTCGACCCCGGTGATCAGCGGCAGCAGCACCCAGAGGTCGCCGTGCGCCGCGGCCCGCAGCAGGGCGCGCAGCTGCACGTGGAAGATCTTCGGCCGTGCCATGGTCAGGCGGATGCCGCGCAGACCGAGTACCGGGTTGTCCTCGTGCGTCTCCATGACCTCGCGGGCGAGCTTTCGACCACCGAGGTCGTAGGTGCGGATGATCACCGGGTTCGGGGCCATCTCGGCCAAGAACCGCGTGTAGACCTCGAGCTGCTCCTCTTCGCTCGGTAGCTCAGGGCTCTTCTCGATGTAGAGGAACTCGCTGCGGTAGAGACCGATGCCCTGGGCGCCGAAGCGTTGGGCATCGTCGATCTCCTCGGGCAGCTCGATGTTGGCCATCAGCTGAATGTCGACGCCGTCGGTCGTGGTGGCGGCAAGATCGCGGGTCGCCTGGAGCTCGAGGTCCCTGGCCACCATCTCCGAGGCGCGGGCGCGGTGACTGTCGAGAACGTCCGGCGTCGGGTGCAGATAGACTTTCCCCTTCGAACCGTCGACGATCACCGGGTCGTCGTCGGTGATCATCTCGCCGATACCCTCGAGTCCCACCACCAGAGGGCAGCTGAGCGCGCGCGTGATGATGGTCGTGTGGGAGGTGCGCCCGCCGCTCTCGAGCACGAAGCCGACCACTTGGGACCGGCCGAGGCGAACGGCGTCCGAGGGGGTCAGATCGTGCGCGACGATGACCACGTCCCCCTCGATTTCGCTCAGGTCGTGGGCCGACACGCCCTGCAGACAGCGCAGCAGGTATCTGCCGACGTCGCGGAGGTCCTCGATCTTGTCGCGCAGTTGCGGCGCCTCGATGGCGCGGAAGCGCTCCACCAGGTCGGTGAGGACGCGGTGGACAGCCCATTCGGCGTTGATCTGCTCCGAGCGGATCTGATCCGTAATGCGGCCGATGAACTCCTCGTCCTGCAGGAGCAGCGAGTGCGCTTCGAAGATGCCGGCCAGATCCTCACCCAGTTTACGCCTTACTTGCGCCGCTGTCTTGCGGATCTCTTCCTCCGCCTGGGCGAGGGAGTCGCGGAAGCGCTCGACCTCGGCCTCGACCTCGCGCTCGGCCAGCGAGATGCGGTAGATATCGATCGGCAGCGCTTCGATCGACACTGCTCGGCCGATCCCGATACCGGGAGAGACACCGCTGCCGCTGAAGACCTGCATGCTCATGGTGTCACCGCCATTTCGCCGAAGCCGTCGCCGATGAGATCGGTGAGCGCCGCCAGGGCCTCGCTCTCGTCACGGCCGTCGCAGCGCACGCGGACCTCGTGGCCCTGGGCGGCGGCCAGCAGGAGGATGCCGAGAATACTCTTCGCGTCGACCTCCTCGTCGTCGCGCAACAGCCAGATGTCGGACTCGAAGGTCGCCGCCAGGTGCACGAGCTTGGCGGCCGCACGCGCGTGCAGTCCCAACCGGTTGATGATCTGAACCTCCCGCTCCACCATGACGATTCCCCGACGATCGCTCTTTCAGCACCGATCGGAGGCGCAGTTGATGCTGGCGCGCCCCTTGCCGGTGATCCACCTGGCGAGATCGCCGGCATCGCTCTCGGCGCCGCTGCGGCAACACAGTCGGACCACCATCGGCAGGTTGACGCCCGAGATGACCTCGATCGCTCCGGGCGAGGCGAGGCGCAGCGCGACACGATGAGGGGTGCTGCCGTGCATGTCGGTGAGAATCACCAGCCCATCCTCCCCCGCCATGTCGTTGCCGGCGCGCCGCACCGCCTCGAGGGCCTCGTCGGGCTCGACGTCCCAGTCGAGGCCCAGCGCCCGGACCGACTCCGGCCGCGATCCGTTGATCGTCGTCGCGGCGCGCAGGAGCTCGCCGGCCAGCGGCCCGTGGGTGAGGATCAGAACTCCGACCATGTCGAGGTCATGCTATCCGCGGGCCGGTAACTTGGCGAGGGCTAGCGACTTGGCGAGGTCTCTACTTGGAGAGATCGCGGTGGATCAGGATCGGACTCCACCCCCCCGACTTCAGGCGCTGGCCGAGCGCCTCGGCGATGGCGACCGAGCGGTGCCTGCCGCCGGTGCAGCCGATGCCGATCGACATGTGGCTCCGGTTCTCGCGCTGGTACTGCTTGAGCAGGTAGAGCCAGAGCTCCTCGAGGCGTCCGAGCAGCTCGTGGAACTCCGCCTGCTCTTCGAGATACTCGACCACCGGCATGTCGAGACCCGACAGCTCTCGCAGGTCGGGCTCGAAGTAGGGATTGGGCAGGAAGCGGACGTCGAAGACCGAGTCCGAGCCGTACGGAATGCCGTGCTTGAAGCCGAAGCTGACGATCGATATCGACAGTCGTGGCGGGTTCCCCTGCTCGCTGCCGAAGCGCCGGTAGACCTCGGAACGGATCTCGTGGATCGACCACTCGCTGGTGTCGAAGACGATGTCCGCCATGCCGCGGACCTCCGAGAGCAGATCACGCTCGCGCTCGATGCCGTCGAGCACCCGCTCTCCCCCACTCATCGGGTGCGGCCGGCGCGTTTCCGAGAAGCGGCGCAGCAGTGTCTCGGTCGAGGCGTCGAGAAAGAGCAGGGTCACGTCGGTGCCGTCGGACGACGAGGCTTCGGCGACGAGCTGCGGCAGCTGCTCGGCGAACCCCGCGGCACGGACATCGGTGACGATGGCGATCTTGCGGGCGCCGCCGGCGAGCTCCGAGGGCGAGGCGATGAAGCGCCGCAGTAACGGCAGCGGCAGATTGTCGACCGTGTAGTACTGGAGGTCCTCGAACGACTTGGCGACCGAGCTCTTGCCCGAGCCGGAAAGCCCCGTGATCAGGACGAGCTGGGTGGAGGCGTCACTCATCGGCATCCTGCTGCGTCGACTCGACGTCGAACGGTCGCGCCTCGGCCTCCAGGCGTCGGTGCAGCTCGTCGGCGAAGTCGCGGGCCGAGTGGTGGCCTTGCAGCTTCAGCAGGTGGTTGCGCGCCGCGATCTCGAGGAGGATCGCCGTATTGCGCCCGGGTGCGATCGGCATCTTCAGGTAGGAGCAGGGGGTTTCGAGGATAGTGTATATGCTCTCGTCGAGACCGAGTCGGTCGTAGTGGATCGACTCGTCCCAGATCTCGAGCTCGACAACCAGATCGAGCTTCTTGCGCTCCCGGACCGCGGCGAGTCCGAACAGGTGCTCGACGTTGACGATGCCGATGCCGCGCAGCTCCATGTGATGGCGCGCCAGGTCGCTCGACGAGCCGACCAGGTCGCCGTTCGGATAGCGCCGCAGTGTCACCCTGTCGTCGGCGACGAGGCTGTGCCCGCGCGTCACCAGGTCGAGAGCCGACTCGCTCTTGCCGACGCCGGAACCTCCGATGAGCAGAACGCCCAGGCCGTAGATCTCGAGCAGCACGCCGTGGACCTTCGTCGACGGAACCAGGTGCTCCTCGAGGAAGTAGCTGACCCGCTGGATGATCGTCGACGACAGCGCCTCGGAGCTCAGAACCGGGATCTGGTGCTGGTCACACAGAGCCTCGAGCTCGGGGAAGATCTGCAGTCCCTTGGTGATGATGAAGACCGGGATATCGAGCGCGGTGATGTCCTCGAAGCGCCTCTGGCGGACCTCGTCCGGAAGCCGCCTGAGGAACTCCGTCTCGCTCTCGCCGATGATCTGAACCCGTCCCGGCTTGATGTAGTCGTAGTAGCCGGCGAAGGCGAGCCCCGGCTTCTGGACCCGCGGGTTGAGGATCTGGCGGTCGAGATAGGGCTCCCCGGTGACGACGCGGAAGCGCAGGTCGGCGAGCTCTCCGTCCAGGAGCTCCTCGACCGGGACGTGAACGGGGGCGGCGTCTCCGGGCGATGGCGGTTGACTCACGGGATTCTCGACCTACGGAGTCGCGGTGGCGGTCGTCGAACAGATCAGGTCGTAGACCTTCTGCTCGTCGTCGAGGGCGATGATCTGTCGCACGTGGTCGTCCGACTTGAGCCACCGCGAGACCGAGGCCAGTGCCTGCAGGTGCGCGGCGGGATCGTCGGACGGCGACACGATCAGGAAGAAGAGTCGCACCGGTAGACCGTCGACGGCGGCGAAGTCGACACCTTCCGACGCGATACCGACGGCCAGGGCCACCTCCTCGATGCCGTCGACCTTGCAGTGCGGTACCGCGACGCCGTCGCCGAGTCCGGTCGAGCCCAGTTGCTCGCGCTCGTAGAGGAGCCGGTAGAGCGCCTCGGCGTCGTCGACCAGCCCGCGGGCGTGCGCCCTCGAGGCGAGGGCCTGAAGAACCGCCGGCCCGTCCGATCCCGGAAGATCGGCGAAGATCAGATCGGGGCGCGTCAGCTCTTCGAGTTGCATCCGGCGACCTAGAGCTCGGGCGAGATCAGCCCGTAGTTGGCGTCTCGACGCTTGTAGAGCACGCTCACCTGGTCGCTCGCCGCGTCCTTGAAGACGACGAAGTCGTTCGACGATCCCTCGAGCTGGAGCGCGGCCTCCTCGACGCTCATCGGCTTGATCGGCAGGACGCTACGTCGGATCACCTGCGGACCCTGGGAGTCGTTCAGCGATTCGGCCTCGAGCACCTCCACCGGCCAGTGCGGCTCCTCGACCCGGCGGTCCTTGCGCCGGCGCTGGTCCTTGAACTTCTTGCGTGCCCTTCGGGCCTGCTTCTCCACCTTGTCGATCGCCAGGTTGATGGCGTCGGCCATGTCGTCGGTCTCTTCGGCGGCCTGGATCGCTCCGTGGCGGTGCTTCAGCGCCACCTCGGCGAGATGCCGGTGCTTCTCCTGCACCATGGTCACGCGGACCTCGACGGGCTCCTCGACGAACCTGAGGATCTTGCCCAGCTTCTTCTCCGTGTAGGCGCGAATGGCATCGGTGTGCTCGAAGTTGCGCGCTACGTAGTCGACGTTCATCGATTCCTCCATTGAGCGGAACGTTGTTCAGAAGATCTGCTTGCGATCGGTGGACGAAGGGATCTGGAGCTCGTCGCGGTACTTGGCGACGGTCCGCCGCGCGATGTTGATTCCCTCCCGGTTGAGCGCCTTGGTCAGGGCATTGTCCGACAGGGGACGTTTGGCGTCCTCGGTCTTGATGAGCTGTTCGATCTTGCGCTTCACGGTCAGCGACGAGATATCTCCCCCGAAGTCGCGGTCGATGCCGCTGTGGAAGAAGAACTTCATCGGGAAGAGGCCGCGCGGCGTGTGGATGTACTTGTTCGAGACCACGCGGCTGACCGTCGACTCGTGCATTCCGATGTCGTCGGCGACGTCGCGCAGAACCATCGGGCGGAGCTGGTCGATGCCGTGGTCGAGGAAGTTCCTCTGCTGCCGGATGATCGAGTCGGCGACTTTGTAGATGGTGCGCTGCCGCTGGTCGAGGCTCTTGATCAGCCAGACCGCCGAGCGCATCTTCTCCTTGATGAACTGGCGAGCCTCGGCCTGATTGCGCTCGGCGCGCATCTTCTGCAGCATCTGCCGGTACGCCTTGCTGATGCGCAGGCGCGGCATGCCGTCGTCGTTGAGCTGGATGACGTAGTCGTCGCCGACCTTGAGGATCACCACGTCGGGCTCGACGTACTGCGTCCGATCGGTCGAGAACTTGCGGCCGGGCCGGGTCTCCAGGGTCTTGATGTGCTCGATGACCGGCTCGAGATCGGCGAGAGGGCACCCGAGCTGCCTGGCGATCTGCGGCAGCTGTCGCTTGAGGAAGCCCTCCCAATGATCGGACACCAGGCGTCGTGCCAACGTGTCGGGCGGCTCCTCGAGCGCGTCGAGCTGGAGCAGCAAGCTCTCCCTGAGATCCCAGCAGGCGATGCCCGGAGGGTCGAAGCTGCGCACCAGGGCGAGCGCCTCCTCGACCTCGGCCAGCGAGCACTCGCTGCCGTTGTCGGTGGCGTGGTCCTGCTCCATCAGGGCGGCGAGCTCCTCGAGGCTGGCCACCAGGAAGCCGTCGGGGTCGAGGTTGCCGATGATGAGCTCGGCCAGCTCCCGCTGCCGGGCCGGTACGTCGGTCATGTGGAGCTGGAAGAGGAGATGATCGTAGAGATCGGGTTCGCGCGACAGGCTGTTCTCGATCGGGGGCGCCTCGCGGATCTCGCGCATCGAGCGGTCGTAGCCGTTCTCGATGTAGTCGTTGAAATAGGCCTCGAGATCGACGTCCTCCATCGACTCCGCGTGGTCGAGCTCCTCGCCGACGGGCTCCTCGGCAGCCTCCTCCTTCTCCTGGGCGCGCTCCTCCTCGGTCTCGACCGTCTCGTCCCCTTCCTCGAGAACGGGGTTCTCCACCAGCTCCTTGGTCAGGGTCGCCTGGAGCTCCATCCGGGTCATCTGGAGCAGCTTGATCGCCTGCTGGAGTGACGGCGTCATCACCAGCTTCTGCGCCAGCTTCAGAGAGAGTTTTTGTTCCAGGGCCATGACAAGAGGGACTACAGGACGAAGTCTTCGCCGAGGTAGATCTTTCTTACTTGGGGGTCGTTGGACAGCGTATCGGGCGAGCCGGCGCGGAGGATCTCACCGTTGTTGATGATATAGGCGCGATCGGTGATCTTCAAAGTCTCGCGGACGTTGTGATCGGTGATCAGAACGCCGATTCCCATCGACTTGAGATGCTTGACGATCTTCTGGATATCGAGCACGGCGATGGGGTCGATTCCGGCGAACGGCTCGTCGAGCAGGATGTAGTGGGGATCGATCACCAGGGCCCGCGCGATCTCCACTCTGCGACGCTCGCCGCCCGAGAGCGCGTACCCTTGAGTCCGCCTGACCTTCTGCAGTCCGAAGGTGGTGATGAGCGACTCGACGCGGCGCTCCTGCTCGGCGTGGGGCATCGACAGAGTCTCGAAGACTGCGCGCAGGTTGTCCACGACGGTCATCCGCCGGAAGACCGACGGCTCCTGCGGCAGGTAGCTGATGCCGCGCTGGGCGCGCAGGTACATCGGCAGGGCGGTGATGTCGGCGTCGCCCAGATAGACCCGGCCCGCGTCGGGCGGTGTGAGCCCGACCACCATGTAGAAGGTGGTGGTCTTGCCGGCTCCGTTCGGACCGAGCAGACCGACGACCTCGCCGGGCTCGACACGAACGGAGACGTTGTTGACCACGGCGCGCCCGCGGTAGACCTTGCGCAGATCCTCGGTGGTCAGCGGCCCGATGCCTCCATCTGAGGCGCGCCGGCCGGCGCCGGTTCCTTCGACGCCGGAGGCCGACGGGCCCTCCGGTGTCGACGATCCGGTCGAGGCGGTGGGGACGCGCGTTGTGCCGTCGCGCCTATCGTCCATTCTCGCCTCGTATCCGGGCGCCGCCCGTCGCCACATCGTAGACGAGTGTGCGTCCTTCCAGCCGCTCGCCCTTCTCTCCGATGAGGATCACCGGGGCGCCGCGGAAGGTGATCTCGCCCCGATCCACGTCGTAGAGGGCCGTAGCACCCTCGACCGAGCGGCCGGCGACGTTGTCGTCGATGCGGGCGTTGCCCCGGCAGTCGAGCCACTCGAGCCCGCCTTCCTCGGCCATCTGGGCCTCCGCCTCCTCGCAGACCATGAGCCGTCCCACCTGGATGATCTCGACGTTCTCGTGGTAGACGATGTTGCGCCGATCGGTGTGGTACTCCATCCACTCGCTGGTGATCTCGACCGGCTCCCGGCTCATGCCGGCATCCTCGTCCGTCTCGCCCTCCGCGGTCTTCGTCGTCTCCTCGCCGGGAACGAGGATCGTCTTGACCGCGCCGCGGGCGATGATCAGGTTCTCGTCCGACCGGCTCTCGATCCTGTCGGCCAGGAGCAGGTTCTCGTCCTGCCAGACGCGCACCGCTTTCTCGAGATCGACGTTGCCCTGGTCGCGGTACCAGATGGCGGTCTGCGCCGCGACCCGGATCGGTCCCTTGCCGCCACCGACGGTGAGTCCCGTCTTGCCGCGTTGCTCATCGAAGACGCCGCGTACGCCGTCGAGGGCACGCACGTCGCCCTCGTCGCCCTCCTGGACGATACGGGGAGCGGTGAGGTCGCCCTGCCGTCCGACGGCTCGGGCGGGGTCTCCCTTCATGACGATCCGATAGGGCTCGCCGGTCATGTCGATCCGGTCAGCAAGCATCATGCCCTGACCGTCCCGGAAGTCGACGCGCTCGTAGAACGTCGCTTTGCGAATCTCGCCGTCGGGGCGGAAATGGACTTCCGCGCGATCGCCACAGGCCCACCTCAGATAGCGGCTGTCGTCGAAGGCGAGGGTCTCGCGCAGGTGCACCGTTCCGTAGGCCTCGGCGTAGGAGAGCTCGCCGTCGGTGAAGAGCCCGTGCAGCACCGGCGCGGCGAGAGAGCGGACGACACTCGCCTCGTCCGTCGTCCAGACGCGCGCCACGCCACTGCCGGCGCCTCGTACCTCGCCCTCCAGAGGCTCACCGCTCTCGGGATCCATCTCGATCGACAGCTCGTCGCCGGAGAGCTCCGTCTTGCGGACCAGGGCCTCGCCGAAGCGCCTCAGATAGAGCGCCCTGACACCTTCCTGTGCCGAGATATGGCGCAAGTCCTCTTGTTCCGTAAGCTCCAGCTGCATCGCCGGCGCCCAGACGAAGCTCTCGCCCTCGTGCAGTCGCACGTTGCCCAGGAGGCGAACCAGGCCGTCTTTGCGCTCGTAGACGATCCGGTTGCAGTTGAGCCGGACCGACTCCCGTCCGGCAGAGGTGCTCTGGATGACGACGTTGTCGAGAAGCGAGAAGACGTCGCGCTTGAGGTCGGCGCGCAGGCTCCGCGCGCGCCCGACGAACTCGCCCGCCATCTTGAAGGTCACCGGGTGGTGACTGGTCACCCGGTTGGCCCGACGCCCGATGATGAGGCTCTCGGCGTTGAGCTCGAGACCACGCGGCGCCTCGATCCGGACGTTGCCCGACAGCACGGTCTCGGAGGTATCGAGGTTGTAGGTACCGGTGTCGGCGAAGACGCGGTAGAGGTCGCCGTCGTCTCGGTAGACCTCGATCGGGTCGATCCCTTCGAGGACGACTTCGTCCTCCTCTTCGGACACGACCCGCTCGGCGCGGATGCGGGCGAGATCCTGACCATCCTGCGTGATCGTGTAGTCGAAGCCCCGGCCGGACATCACGGCCGCGGGCTGCTCGTCCTCGGTCTCGGCCGGTCGGCGGGCCTCGCCGCCGGGCATGCCGGCGCGTCCGAAGCGGTAGAGGCTGATCACCAGGGCGATGAAGCCGACGAGTGCGAAAAGGAGGACGATGCGCAGCGTGCGCAGCGTCTTGGTGGTCGTCTTGCCGCGGGCCATCGGGAGGGAGCTTCCCTCAGCCGTCGATGAAGACGCCGAGGTGCCGGTAGCGCTGGTACCGGCGGCGGATCAGCTCGTCGGGATCGAGGCGCTCGAACTGCTCGAGCGCGGCCGCGATGCTGGTGCCGACGCGCTGGCAGGCCGTTTCCGGATCGGTATGCGCTCCACCCAGCGGCTCTTCGATCACCTCGTCGACGACGCCGAGCTCGTGCAGGTCCGGCGCGGTGATGCGCATGGCATCGGCCGCCTCGCGCCGTTTGTCCTGATCCTTCCAGAGGATCGCCGCGCAGCCCTCGGGAGAGATGACCGAGTAGATGCCGTACTCGAGGATGAGGACGCGATCGCCGACTCCGAGGGCCAGGGCGCCGCCGCTGCCCCCCTCGCCGGTGACCGTCACGATGATCGGCACCCTGAGGCCGGCCATCTCGATGAGATTGCGGGCGATCGCCTCGGCCTGGCCCCGTTCCTCGGCTCCGATGCCGGGGTAGGCGCCCGGCGTGTCGATGAAACTCAAGATCGGCCGCCCGAACTTCTCGGCCATCCTCATGACCCGCAGTGCCTTGCGGTACCCCTCGGGCCGTGGCTGACCGAAGTTGCGATGGACGCGCTGCTTGGTGCTGCGTCCCTTCTGGTGGCCGACGACGACGACCGAGCGACCCTGGAAGGTCGCCAGCCCGGTGACGATCGCCGGGTCGTCGGCGAAGCGGCGGTCGCCATGGAGCTCGACCCAGTCGGTCATCAGCCGCTCGACGTAGTCGAGGGTGTGCGGACGCCTGGAGTGCCGAGCCACCAGAGTCTTCTCCCAGCGGCTCAGGCCGGCGTAGACCTTGCGGGTCGTCTTCTCGAGCTCGCCGCGCAGCCGGGTCAGCTCGCGCTCGTGGCCGCTGCCTTCCGGATAGCCCTCGAGCTCCGCGATACGCCGGCGCAATCCCTCCAGGGGCTCGTCGAAAGGAACCTCGGACGCCGGCATCGGGTCAACCTAGCAAATGCCCGACCCGAGGGCAATCAGCCGGCGTCCTCAGAGCAGCTGGTAGGGATCGACGTCGAGGACGACCTCGGAGCCCAGGCGCTCGGCGAGGGCTCGCTCGACGGCGGACCGAACCAGGGCCGGGCGGAGGCTGCGGACCAGGATCTGGTATCGCCACTTCCCGCGCAGGCGCTCGAAGGCCGCCGGAGCCGGCCCGTTGATGCGGACCCCGGCCTCGCTCCCGGCGCCGGCGAGCTCGGCCTCGAGCCGTGCGGCGAGGCGGCGCGCGTCCCCTTCGACCGCGCTACGTTGGGTGCCGCGCAGCAGGATCTGGGTCATGCGGGTGTAAGGCGGATAGCGGAAGACGCGACGGAAGTGCATCTCCTGCTCGGCGAACGCCACGTCGTCGTGCTCGAGGGCGGCGCGGATCGCGTAGTGCTCGGGGTGGTAGGTCTGGATCACGACCTTGCCGGGGACCTCTCCCCTGCCGGCGCGTCCGGCCAGCTGGGTGAGCAGCGAGTAGGTGCGCTCGACGGCGCGGAAGTCGGGAAAGCTCAGATAGGCGTCGGCATGGAGCACCGCCGTCAGCGCCACGTTGGGAAAGTGGTGCCCCTTGGAGACCATCTGGGTGCCGACCAGGACCCGCGTCTCGCCGGTGTCGAACCGGTCGAGAATCTCACGCGTGCTGCCGACGCGCTGCACCGCGTCGCGGTCGAGCAGGTCGACCGTGACTCCGGGGAAAAGCTCCCGGAAGCGCTCCTCCACCCTCTCGGTCCCGGTGCCGACCGCCTCGAGCGCGTTCTCGTCGCACTTGCCGCAATCCGCCGGCACCTCGACTGCCGAGCCGCAGTAGTGGCAGACCAGCCGCCGCGGCCGCTGGTGGAGGGTCCGGGGCAGACCACAGTCGTCACAACCGTGGTCGTGGCCGCAGGCCCGGCAGAGCAGGATCGGCGCGTAGCCGCGGCGGTTGCGCAGCAGGATGACCTGGTGCTCTCTCGCCAGCGCCGCCTCGATCTCGTCGAGCAGCCGCTGGCTGAAGGTGATCTCGCCCGGCCGCCGGGGTCCCGGCTCGTTCCTGAGGTCGACCAGGATCCCCTCCGGTAGCTTGCCCTGACCGACCCTCTGGGTGAGCTCGAGTCGCTCGAGTCTGCCCCGCTCGACGTTGAGCCGCGACTCGAGGCTCGGCGTCGCCGAGATGAGCACGGCGACGGCACCCTGGGCGCGCGCCCGCACCAGGGCGAGATCCCTGCCGTGGTAGCGGGGCGAAGACTCCTGCTTGTACGAAGAGTCCTGTTCCTCGTCGACGGCGATGAAGGCGAGGTTCTCGACCGGTGCGAAGATCGCCGACCGAGGCCCGAGAACCACCCGCGCCTGCCCCGACCGGATGCGCTCCCACTCCTGCAGGCGCTCGGCCCGGGCGAGGCCCGAGTGCAGGACCGCCAGCCGGTCGCCGAAGCGCTCGCGAACGGTCCGGGCGAGGGCCGGCACCAGCGAGATCTCGGGCACCAGCAGGATGCTGCCCCGTCCCTGCTCCAGGGCGCGCTCGACCAGGCGCAGGTAGACCTCGGTCTTGCCCGCTCCGGTGACTCCGGCGAGAAGGAAGGACGAATAGGTCCGACTCTCGAGAGCCTCTTCGAGTCTCTCCACCGCGCGCCGTTGGTCGGGGCGCAGGACGATCTTCGGCCGTTCGACAGACCGCGCCAGGTGACGCTCGAGCGGTAAGCGATCGAGCTGGGTGAAGCCGCGCAGGACACCGAGCCCGATGAGGCGCCTGAGTACCCCCTTGCCACAGTCGGCGGCCTGCGCCGCTTCGGTCTCCGTCGCCGGTCGCCCGATCGAATGGAGGTATTCGACCACTCGTCGCGCCGGCTCGGAGCGACCGCAGGCTTCGAGGAGGGATTCGAGGTCCCCGCTGGCGAGCTCGACCGCCCTGGCGTAGCGACTGCCGCGACCGGGCGGTGTCCCGGCGACAACCAGACGGCGCGCCTCGAGCCGCTCGACGGCCGCTGTCGTGTCGTCCTGTCCGATGCCGGCGTGGAGGTCGCTCAAGGTCGACGAGCCGTGCTGGCGCAGCCACTCGACGATCTCGCGCTCGGTCGGGTCGGCCAGGAGCGCCAGCGCTCCCCCATCGGTGAGACGCAGCGTCTTCTGCCCCCAGGCCGGCAGCGCCGAGGGCAGCATCGCCTGCACCACCTCCCCCGGCGGAGCCATGTAGTACTCCGAGACGAAGCCGACCAGCTCGAGAATCTCGGGCGGCAGCACCGGCTCGAGGTCGACGACCGACTCGACGTCCTTCAGCTTGAAGCCCTCGGGCTCTTCGTCGGTCAGGGAGAGGACGGTCCCGGTGAGACGTCGTTTGCCGACCATGACGCGCACCCGGCAGCCCGGCCGGACGAAGGGCGCCTGCGCGGCCGGCACGCGGTAGGTCAGGGCCTCGGGCAGGGGCAGCGGCACGGCGATCCGCGCCAAGCCGCCGCCTTCGACTGTGCTCTGCGTCATCCGCCGTCGTTTCCCCCGCGTCAGTCGGGCCTGGCGCCGGCGTCGCGGCAGGCCGGTGAGCAGAAGGCCGAGCCGACCGGTGACCCGACGGGGGGATCGGTGTCGACGACTCCCCGCGCCGGATCGAAGAAGGCGCCGCAGACCGAGCACTCGGCCAGTTGCTTGATCTGGCGCGGCTCGGCGGGCTCGGGTGGCCGAGACGGGCCTTGCCGAGACGGGCCTTGCCGAGACGGGCGTTGCCGAGACGGGCCTTGCTGGGGCCTCGACGCGGCCACCAGCCGCTCCGCCAGCCTCACCACCAAGCGGACCGCCAGCACTACCAGAAGAACGATGATCGCTATCCGCAGCATCCGGGTTGTCCAACGCCGGACTCGTCCAGCGCCTGGGGCGCCTAGTATCTCCCCAAAGCGAACCGCCCTGGACGCGAAAGCCGCCTCCGGAGAGGCGGCTGACAGGCGCGGGCTCAAGAGAGCTCTCGGCTACTCCGAGTTCTCGGTCCGCTTCTGGATCGTCGTCTCGAGGGCCTTCTCGACCTTCTTCTCGGCCTTCTCTTCCTCGATGTTCTGAACGTGCGCGACCTCGCTGACGATGAAGTACTTGGCGCGCTCGTACATCTTCTTCTCACGGAACGAGAGGCTCTTCTTCGTCGACACCAGCCTCAGGTTCTTCAGCACCCGGGCGACCTCGGTCAGGTCGCCGGTCTTCATCTTGTCGAGGTTCTGCTTGTAGCGTCCCTTCCAGTCCTTGTAGGTGTCGACCTCACCGTCCTGGAGAGTCTTGAACAGCTCGCGGATCGCCTTCGGCGGGTTGAGCGCCCGCAGGCCGACGAGATCCAGGTTGTCCTCTGGCACCATCACCTTCGACTGGTTCGAGAACAGCCGCAGGTGGTAGAAGGTCTCGTCCAGTCCGCCGATGTTGGTCGGCTCGATCTTCTCCACCACGCTGACGCCGTGGTTCGGATACACCACCTTCTGACCTACTTTGAACGACAAACGCGACTCCTTCGGAGGGTTCGTGATTGGTGGGACAATGATTGGTGGGAAAGGGGAAAACGGGCACAAGAAAGCCCTGCAAGTCCTTGCAGGGCTTTGACTTAGAGGCGCATTATAGCCGAAAAAGCCTTGTATTTCAAGGGTTTTCCGGCCCTCGGAGCCGCTCGAGCCCCTCCCGGTCGCACAAGTCCTTGGTTGACAGCCACTTGGGCGACTCCTTAGGATTTCGCGGCTCACCCGGCTCCCCACACCGAGGCCGGGTCGCCTGCCGGAGTGGCGGAATGGAAGACGCAGGGGACTCAAAATCCCTCTTGAGATAGGTAATCGCTTGAAGTTTTGGCAGATTGCTGTGAATGCGCTGTAACTAGGGGCTGAATCGGCTCAGTTACCGTGGGGCTTGGCTGGGCCTCTCGTGCTCCTGGAGAGACAGGCGAGGCCAGCCGGGATCGCTACGGGTCGTCCCTGAACCGTTTCTTCTTCGCGAGCTTCTCCAGCCGGCGGCGAAGGTCGGCTAGCTGCCGGTCGCGATCAGCGATCTGACTCCTCAGTTCTTGGAGATCAACTTCAACGTCGCGTAGCGACTCAAGCTCTTCGTCCTGCCTGCGCAGCACTGCCTCTTGCCTCTGCAACTCGTTCAACAGCAGTGGCGTCAAGAGCGAGTAGCGCACCGTCGTGGGCCGGCCTTCCTCGTCGTAGCTCACGAGCGTCGGAAGGACCTTGGCGACCTCTTCGGCGATGAGGCCGTACTGGAGGGGGGGGCCTGCGCCGCCCTTTCCTTCATCTAGGTTGAATCGGAACGTCACGGGGCGCAGGGCCCCCAGCAAGCTGACAGTCGATCCCATGTCCGCCACGTCCTGCTTGAAGCGTAGCGAGGACGGCGAACACGGACCAAGTTGCTCGTCCGAGTTCGTGCAGACTGCCTCGTCGAAGGCGGAGGCGCCGGTAGCCCCGCGAATCCCCTCTATGAAGGTATCGGTTTGGAGGTTGCTACCACCGATCCGAATGACACCCGACTCCCCTGCAACTCCCCAGGCGCCGACGCCTAGGGCGACGTTGTAGCGGCCCGTGGTCCAAGAGTAGCCCGCACTTGAACCGATCGCCGTGTTGGCCCAGCCCGTGGTGTTGGAACGGAGCGCGTAGTCACCATTCGCAGTGTTTGCGAAGCCCGTGGTGTTGTAGCCGAGTGCGTGGACGCCAGTCGCGGTGTTGTGGTTACCGGTGGTGTTCGAGGAGAGCGCGACGGAGCCGCTCGCTGTGTTGAAAGAGCCGTGGGTGTTGTCTTCGAGCGCCAGGAGACCACTCGCAGTGTTGTAGGAACCCTGGGTGTTGCTCAGAAGCGCATCCTTACCGACCGCGGTGTTGTGGTTACCGGTGGTGTTCAAACCAAGCGCGACGACACCGACCGCGGTGTTGTTCGAGCCGGTCTTGTTGCTCATGAGCGCCAGGGTTCCGCTCGCGGTGTTCGCGAAGCCCGTAGTGTTGAGGCGAAGTGCTCCGGCACCGTTCGCGGTGTTGTAGGAGCCCGTAGTATTGGACCCTAGAGCGTCGTAACCGAAAGCCGAGTTGTTGCTCCCGCTCAGGCTGTAGGGCGCACCGGGGGTCGTGCTGACCAAGGCATTCAAGCCCACAGCCGTGTTGAGGTATGCGGCCCCGCCGTCATTGTGAATGAAGGGCACTCCGTCCTTGAACACGTAGCCGCCCAGGTCGAGCGCGCCTTCGAGTGTCAGGTCGAAGCTCGTCGGCGGAGTCACGGTCCGTGGCGGTGGGGACGCTCCTACAGTGTTGGAGTGCAGAGGGGCGACCAACGGAGGGCGCGGGCCGCGGTGTCGTGACTCTTGGCCGCTAGAAGGCTTTGCATTTCCAACGCCCTCACTGGGCGTGACAATGATGCCGTCCGATACTGGCTCGCCGCGCTTGCTCGTCTGATAGCGCCGCAGCACCAGCAAGGCCTGCCTCACCTCGTCGTCCGACGGTCTCCCCGCCGTCTCGAACAACAGAGCCTCGGACCACTGACTCAGACCATCTTCCGACTGGGCTCGCACGGCCCACGCGTGGCGTGCCCCGGAGGCGGGACATTGGGCCGCTGGAGGCGTCCAGCCTGTGGCGCCCCCAGGTACTTGGATCACCAACTCGGTTCTTAGCTCGCCGCCCTCAGCCAGCCGATAGACGGCCAGTTCGTAACCACTGGCCTTGTCGACTCCACTCCACAAGAACGTCGGACACGACGTAGCGATCTTCTCGGCAGAACCAGCCGAGCCTGGCGATACCGGCTGCGGACGATCTCCATCCCCCCGCACAGGTGGCGCCAGCAGATACAGTCCCACTGCTAGACCGACTGGCAACGTCCTGCGCATGAACTCCTCCTTCGTTGCATGGAAGCCGCAACTTGCGCCCGCCCGCGTTGCGGCCTGACCTGTGTGAACTCTGAGCCCGATACTAGTACACGAAGGATCGGCCCGGGGCGGCCGGCTGGAGAGCTTCTTGGTGATGCCAGCCTCGGCCAAGGTGGGGACTGTAGAAACGCGGTTCTCTAGCGGAACCGCGTTTCCTCGTCCTGGTCCGGCTGAGCCGGCAGCGCCTTGATTCAGCCCCACCGTCTCCTTCTGGGCCCGAATCAACTCTCCTAGCCGCCGCTCTGCCCGGATGCGAATCTCAGCCTTCGCTTGTCTTTGAGCGCCATTGTACGCTATTGTCTGTCAATGGACCTTCTTACGACCCAGGAAGTAGCGGCCCTCTTGAAGGTCAGTATCGTCACTGTGCGCCGGCTGATTGCCAGTGGGGACTTGCCCGCAGCCAGGATCGGCAAGAGCTACCGAATCAGAAGAGAGGATCTCGAAGCCTGGGTGAAGAGCACAGAGACGCCCCGCCCTGCCTAGGGCGAGGCCATAGAAACGGCCCGCCTGGAGCTGAAGACTCCAGACGAGCCTAGCCACGCAAAGGAGATACCCCAATGCGAAGCCAGAAGAAGTCTACCTCCAGCGCCCTCAAGGAAGCCAAGCGAGAGGTACGGAAGATCGTCGCCGAGGTCAAGGCCGTCGGGAAGCGCCTCGAACCCATCCGGGACGCGATACCACTTCCATCGGAACCAATGAGGACGCTCATGGAGGCCGGCTACGTTCCACGTGATGAGGCCCAGCTCCTCTGGGACGATCTCGACTACGCAGTCAGGAACTTCGAGGACTCAGATATCTTCGGGGCGGGAATCGACTGGCTCGAGGACGCGATCGACTGGTCAAGCCACCAGCGCCGCGAGCGCCTGTTCGCCGAGAACCACGACACCGGTGGGGATCCCTCCCTGGGGCCTCTGAGCCTCGAAGAGGGGCTCAAGATCGCGAAGAAGGACGAGCCCCCGCGAAGCGCAACGTGGCGTCTTGGCCTCACTCTCGGCCGCATGGATCCAGCCGAGGATGTTGATGCCTTCCTCGATGCACTCTGTACGGTCGCTAGCCTCAAGACCCGCCAGACTGCCGAGAGCATCAAGTTCAGTATCACTCAAGCCCTTCTTGAGGGGCGGTCTGCGTTCGCCCACTACGACTCGGCCAAGCGCGCGGCTGCATCTCTAGAGGCCGTCCTGGCGAGTCTCGTCGACCACAGAGACAAGCCTCAGTACGCGAAGCTGGAGACCTCGTTGAGGGCGCTGAGGCAAATGGAAGACGCCTCCGTCGAGCTGTCGAAGCGACTCGGCAGCTAAGTAGGCCTGTCCAGGGCCTCTGCTGCAGTCAAGACAGGGGCCCTGTACACTTCCATCCCCATGATGGACGAGAAACGCAGGAAGGAGCTCGAGGCCCGGGGCTTCAAGTTCACCAACATCGGGGAGCTGTTCGACCTCTCCGAGGAGGAGGTGGAGCTGATCGAGGTGCAGGTCTCCCGGGCAATCAAGCTCCGTCAGCTTCGCGAGCGCAAATCGGGACCAGGCGGCCGCACGGTTCGATGATGGTAACTGGCCCGCCGCGAGCTTCTGTTCTCCGTGCTGGGAAAAGACGGGCCGCCCTAATCAAGACTGACATCGCTGCTGCCCTTTGCTGCCGCCTCAATGCGCTCCCTTTGCTCAACAAGGTCGTCGCGGAACAGGAATTCGTAGAGTCGCCAAGAGGGAACCACGCCAGCCATTCCGGAGTTGGCCTTAGCCCACCAGCCCTCTTCAATTCGTGTATTCCGGTCGGCTTGGAAGATCTCGTTGAACCGGTTCAAGTGGCACCAGTCCACACCAAGCAGCCTTGCTCTGTTGGGCTCTGATCCTCGGTCTACCCTTGGTTGGGGTCTCATTCCGTGGGAGGCCTCGGTGGCAGACCTTGCGTAGTCCTCGATCATCTGGTCGGCACCTCTCGGAAGGAAGACCGGCGAGCCGCTGTAGCCCGGCAGAGACCTCATCTCCACCAGAAAGCTCTCCTGGCCGAATCCCCACCCATGCTCTATTGGCTCTTCGGGAAGCATCGCCACATTCCCGAACCGCAGGGACGGGGCGTTTCTCTGCTTTCCGTCATGGCCGACGAACCGGCCGACCATCATCACCTCTGCGCCCAGCAGCTCGTCCCATAGGTGTCTCCAGGGAAGCGATTCCCGATTTGTCCCCATTGGGTTCTTGGCGATCATTGAATTGACATGGATGGCGTCCATGCTTCTCAGGATGCCAGGGTCGCAGTCAAGTCGGCAGACGGCCAAATCGTCTTGACCCGGGAGAACCCAGTCCTCCGAGGACAGATCGAGGACTAGCGAGTTTGCTCCTGCGCCAAGGCGCACAACCGGAGCGGCGATAGCAACGTGTCCACAAGTGACAGCGTAGATGTGGTCCATCTGCTGCTTGACACGGGTGTTTACGAGGAAGCCGCTACCCCCACAGGGCTCCCCCTCTCGAGCGGCCCCTACGGAGTCGTAGAGGTAGATAGCGCAATTCAGGAACCTTTTTGAGATTCGCGGCACGGGGCCTACTCGAACTCCGGGCGCCACTTGCTTCCAGCGGAGAGAAGGAGTTTGCCACAATCCTTCGTTAAGATGCGGGGTAGCTGGTCCAGATAAACCAGCTTTCAGGGCGCCCCCGCGGCGCCCTGGCCGTGCCCGGGTGGAGGCGACCCGGGCTTCAAAAGGGGCGGCCTGGCTCCCTCGTTTCATGCGGCAACCCCGTCGTAGAGGTCTGCGAACTCGAGACCGTAGGCCTCGGCCTCGGCTTCGCCGGTGATGCCCGCGACATGCGCGAGCTCGTGGCCCACCGTGACCAGCATCTCGTGTTGCGATAGTCCCTCCTTCACGCAGATCACATTGCCGGAGTACAGTCCGGTCACATCAGGGGCAAGGATCTCGTCGGCCGTCTCGCCCTTCCTGCACGGTCTCAACCCGTAGACCCTTGGAGGCTCGATAGCAAGAGCCTCAGCAGCCGCCCGGGCGGCCTCGAGCACGTCGAGATCGGGCGGTGTGCGTTTGTAGGACATCTTGGCGAGCACGTCGGCGATGATGCGTTCGTTCCGGCGCTGTTCAGCGGCGTACTTGGCGTAGAGTCGGTCTTCCCACGTGGGGCTCTCGTGGCAGGAACCTCCGCAGCCGCAGGAGCAGCTCTTGACGGCGACTGTTCTCGTGCCGACCGATGCGCCCCGGACGACGCCGGAGACCTCCAGCAGATCGATGGCCTCGATGAAGCGAACCTTCTTTCCGTCCACCTCGCCGAAGCTGACCGCGGTCGGGAGGAAACCCCAGCTGTACTCCTGCACCGGAGTCCCGTTGTCGAAGTCGTGCCGCAGCCAGGCGCAGGCTCGGGAGTCGATCAGCTCGCCGCGGGCGATGATCTTGTCGCCGACCTCCTGAACGGTCGCTTTGCCGATCGGGATCATGCTCTGGTCGTGCGCCCAGAGGACCGGCACCGGGCCCACGTTGTCGAAGGCGCCGGACACGATCACGTCACCATCGGAGTCGATCGCTCCGAGAGTGGCGATGACTGCCTCGAAACTGCAGGGCGTCGAGTCGTCGACGGTTGCGGCCTTCCGCTCGATCACGATGCACGCCTCCGGAGCTGAGCTGCCCGATGAGCGACTTCCTCGAGGCTACGGAGGTCGCGCCGGGCCGCATTCATCTCGGCCCGCGAGACAGTCAGCTCAAGGGTCTTCTCGAGGAGCATGCGGCCGTCCTGCGCCTGACGGTCAACCTCCGCGCCGAAGCGTTGCTCAGCGACGGCCAGCTTCTCGCGAGCGGCCTCGATCGCGGCCCGCTCGTCGGCGGTGAACTCGGCTTCTGTGACTGGAAGCGGGGTGTTGCGGTACAGCGGCACTCCATGCCGCGGTACTCCATGCTGCAGCAATGGCCCGTCGGCTACGGGATGCGCGCTGGTCTTGTTCTCGGCTCGCTTCTTCAACATGGCTTCTCCTGTTCAGGCCACCCGAATCCTCTCGATCGCCTCGGTGATCTTCCGGGTCGCCAACTCCTGCGCCCTAGCGTTGCCCGTCTGAAGATTGGCGAGGCTGGTGTTGAGCTTCTGCTGCCCCTGCTGCGTCTTCGCCGAGAGGTTGGCGGTCGCCTCGATCGCCTGGGCCTGATTGATGCCCCTGTTCAGCTTCTTCGCGTCGGTCTTGAGCTCGAGGACTGCCGTGCCGAGCCGTTCACCACCTAGAGGCATTGCTCAGCCTCCTCTTGGCTTCTTTTCACCGAGGAATCCATATCTCGCCTCGTTCGTCGATTGACGGCGTCTTCATCCCGAGCGCGTTGTCACTGAGCTCGTGATGGTGCGGAAGGGCGCGGTGTAGGGCCTCGCGCGCTGCCTTCTTGGCCTCGGGTGTCAGGTCCTCGCCCCGGCGGATGCGGTCCTGGACCACTGCGTTGAACTTCTGCTCGTAGCTCGCAGACTCGTCGCCTCCCTGCCTGCACCGACGGAATCCGGTCACTGATTCCGATCGAATCCGATCAGTGATTCCGACGCAAACCGATCACCGATTCCGATTGATTCCGGTCACTTTTTCCGGGTTGTCGGAAAGGGTGATCGGAATCAATCGGAATGGGCTGTGGAAAACGGTTTGACGCTGCGGTGATCCTCGCAAGCGAGTATCTCGGCTTCGGAAAGGAGCTGGGATGCCGAAAGCGAGGACATCGATGCGCAAGATACGAGACGTACTGAGATTGAGCCAGGCGCTGGGCCTGTCGCAGCGCCAGGTGGCGGGCTCGGTCCGTCTGGGCCAGTCGACGGTGTGGGACTACCTGAGGCGGTGGAAGGTCTCGGGCCTGACCTGGGAGCAGGTCGAGGCGCTGGACGACGAGGCTCTGGAGCAGTGCCTGTTTCCCTCCGAGCGGTCGTCGCCAGAGGGCCAGCGAGCGCTGCCGGACTGGTCGGCGATGCATCAGGAGCTCAAGACCCAGGGCGTGACCCTGTCGCTTTTGTGGCAGGAGTACCGGGAGGTCCATCCAGATGGGTACGGCTACAGCCGCTTCTGCGACCTGTACCGGGCCTGGAAGGGCCGGCTCGACGTCAGCCTGCGCCAGGACTACCGCGGCGGCGAGAAGCTCTTTGTCGACTACGCCGGTCAGACGGTCGACGTCATCGACCGCACGAGCGGCGAGGTGCGAGCGGCCCAGATCTTTGTCGCCGTCTTGGGTGCGAGCAACTACTCGTATGCGGAGGCGACCTGGAGCCAGGATCTGCGCGACTGGATCGGCGCCCATGTGCACGCCTTCGAGGCGATCGGCGGTGTGGTCGAGCTGGTGGTGCCCGACAATCTGAAAAGCGGGGTCACGAAGCCCGATTACTACGAGCCCGACGTCAATCCGACCTATGCCGAGATGGCCGCGCACTACGGCGTGGCGGTACTGCCGGCACGGGTCAAGCGGCCGCGCGACAAGGCCAAGGTCGAAAGCGGGGTGCTGCAGGTCGAGCGCTGGATCCTGGCGCGGCTCAGGCACCAGACGTTTTTCTCGCTGCGCGAGCTCAATCGATCGATCCGGGGGCTTCTGGACGAACTCAATGACCGACCCTTGAAGGTGCTCAAGATCTCACGCCGGGCGCTCTACGAGACGCTGGATCGCCCGGCGCTCTCGCCACTGCCTGCCAACCGCTACGAGTTTGCCGAGTGGAAGACGGTGCGCGTTGGACCGGACTACCATGTCGAGCTCGACGGTCACTACTACAGCGTGCCGTACCAGCTGGTGCGCGAGCAGCTCGAGGTGCGCTTCACCAAGACCACTGTCGAGGTCTTGCGACGTGGCAAGCGGGTGGCGGGGCACGCCAGATCCCGCCAGCGTGGCCGGCACACGACCGTGCGCGAGCACATGCCCAAGGCCCATCAGAAGTACCTCGAGTGGACGCCGCGGCGGCTGGTGCGCTGGGCGCAGAAGACGGGGCCCGCGACCGCTCGCCTGGTCGAGGGAATCCTCCAGACGAGGCCTCATCCGCAGCAGGGCTTTCGCGCCTGCCTGGGTGTCATGCGCTTGGGCAAGAGCTACGGAGACGAGCGGCTCGAGGCGGCGTGCCGGCGCTCGCTGAAACTCAAGAGCTACTCGTACCAGAGTGTGAAGTCGATTCTCAAGACGGGTCTCGACCAGCAGCCGTTGCTGCTGGCTGAACGTCGAGACAGCGTGATCGAGCACGGCAATGTCCGGGGTGCTGGCTACTACGGCGGCAACGACTCTGAGGAGGTGACGCCATGCTGAAGCACGTGACGCTCGATCAGCTCGCCGAGCTCAAGCTCCACGGCATGGCCCGGGCTTTTGAAGAGCAGCTCGAGATGCCCGAGATCACCGATCTCAGCTTCGAGGAGCGTCTCGGCCTCTTGGTCGAGCGCGAAGCCACCGAGCGCGCCAGCCGCCAGCTGACCGCTCGCTTGCGCCGCGCCAAGCTGCGCGAGCAGGCCGCCATCGAGGACATCGACTGGCGAGCCCGGCGCGGTCTCGACAAACGCCAGATCCTCACTCTGGCCACCTGCCGGTGGGTCGCCGAGCATCTCAACGTCCTCGTCACCGGTAAGGCCGGCGTCGGCAAGACCTTCCTCGCCTGTGCGCTGGCCCACAAGGCCTGCCGCGAGGGCTACACGGCGCTCTATCTGCGAGTGCCTAGGCTGTTTCGCGAGCTCGCCATCGCCCGCGGCGACGGCAGCTACGAGAAGCTCTTGAAGCGCTACGCTCGTACCCAGGTCCTGGTGCTCGACGACTGGGGACTGGCTCAGATCGGCGCCCAGGATCGCCGCGATCTCCTCGAGATCCTCGAGGACCGCTACGGCCGGCGCTCGACCGTCGTCGCCAGCCAGCTACCGGTCAAGAGCTGGTATGAGGCGATCGGCGATCCGACGCTCGCCGACGGCATCCTCGATCGGCTCGTCCACGGCGCCTATCGGATCGTGCTCGAGGGCGAGTCGATGCGCAAGACCCGAGCCCGCTGCTCGAAGACGGCCGCCGAGCCGGAAGGCGGCGACAAGTGACCGCCCGCGGGAGGGCTATGGAAGCTGCCGTCGTCTGCTGGAAATCGCTACGCGATTCCCACAGCCGCCTTGCAAGACGCTCCCCCCAACCACCCCACCCCGCGTCTCGCACAGCTGCCACAGCCCCGGCGACGACGACGACAGATACACTCGATCACTCGACCGAAAGGAGGCTCAGCAACAACCCAAACCGGTCACCCTAAACTGAGGATCCCGCGGCGTCGCTTCGCTCCGACAACTGACCGGAATCAATCGGAACGACTGATCGCTTTCGTCGGAATAGGCACCTCCCAGGGCCAGAGCTCGCTCGGCGATCTCGGTCGCGCTGTTGCAACCCGTCGCCAGAACCTCGGCGGTATCGAGGATGAAGGTGATGGCTATGCGGCGGGCCGTCGCGCTCACAACAGCACCAGCGGCCGCCACGGCCCGGTCATCGTGAGCACCGGGCCGATGGTCTACGCGGTCCCTGCCGGCCGTTCCGCGTTTGCGCTCCAAGCCGCGCAGCTCCCGGAGCAGGTGCGGATGATCGAGAAGCACGACGGCGCCGGAATTCACGAGTGGTAGAAGCTCGAGATAGACCTCCGACGTGGTGCGCGGAGCAGCTTTGTAGGTGATCCCGCAGCCCCGGAAGCCCTCAGCGACGAAGCCCGGCGCGTACTTGTCGCCCGTCACCGTGCTGATCCGGTAGCGCCGCAGCAGGTCGGACGCCTCAGCAATCGCGCCGCTCGGGTTGAACGGCGGCTTCCAGGAGCGGCACACATCGAGCACCGCGCGCTCGCCATCCTTGTGGGCAATGCCGAGGCCGAACGAGTCTTTGCCGCTACCGCTCGCAGCATCGACGTAACCGACGTAGCGCACGCCGTCGACCGGCTGCCGTTCCCGAACTCCTGCCTCCACAACGTCAGCGAGGGCAGCAGAATCCAGAAACGTCGAGACGCCAGCCCGAAACTCTCCGAGGACCTCAGAGCGGTACGCCTCCGGGTCCTCCTCCTTCATCCGCTCGATGTAGTCAGCTGGCAAGGTCGGGTTCATTGCCGGGGCCATCGCCTGCCAGACGAGCACGGGTGAATCCTCCTTGCCCCAATGGCGCCGGTGGAGCTCGTACAGGGCGCCGGCCTGGGCGTAGGGGCTGGAGAGAATCAGCAGCCGGCCCCGAGTGGTCGCGAGAGTGGGGCGCAGAGCTCGCAGCGTCTCGGCATCGGTCGGTCGGCCATCTGTCGACGTGAAGTAGGCAAGCTCATCGATGACAGCGAACGGAGCCCGGATGCCGCGGACAGCGGCCGGCCTACAGGGGTAGACGGTCAGGGTCACACGGCCGGCCAGTTCGAGCTCCGTCGTCGTCTCTCGCGTCACCTCGCGGCCTAGCAGGTCGGAGCCGTGGACAGCCTCGCGGACGTACCCGAAGAGGGCTCGCTGGGCTCCGCGCAGGTCCTGCGCGACCAGCGGCACGAACACCCCTCTCGAGCCTGCAAGTACCGCCTGGGCGGCCTCCTGAACGCCTGCCAGGGCTGCCACCTGCGTCTTGCCTGACTGGCGCCCGGTGACTACCGAGGCCTCCGCGTAGCCGCCCTCCCTGGGCGCCTCCCTGCCCGTGTGTGTCATGAAGAGCTCTAGGTCGTCGTCGGACAGCGGCAGGCCGTAGAACGCCCGCAGGAAGGCGAGCCAGGGCTGCCAACTCTCGAGATTCGCGAAGGCCGGCAGGCCGCCGAAAAGGGCCCGGTCTTGCATTGCGTCGACGATGTTCACGCCCGAGCCTCGCTGCACCGCACAAGATCGCTCTCTCGAAGGACCTCCAGCAGGTCCTCGAGCTTGAGCACCGCCAGCCACTCATGCCCGTTCCGCCGATGCGCCACCACCGGCAGCTTGTCCCCTGCGTCGGCCTTCGCTTGGCTGAGCGCGTCGTACAGGTGGAGTCGCTCGCACCGCTTGCACTCGAAGTGCAGACCGGGCAGATCAGGGCACAGCACGTCCGGGCTGTCAGGCCCGCCGCGATGCTGGGCTCCCCGAGTCGCCTCGAAGCCCTCGGCAGTCAGCAGGCGAGCCAACTCGAGCTCACCACGCTTGCCCTTGCTGCGGGAACGAGAACCGCTCATGAGGTCTCCTCGCGCTTCGAGATGTACTCGGCGAGGGTTCCGGTCTTCGCCCTCCGCTCGAGGCCGAGCAGCGCGGCGCCGCGGTATACGGTGCTCGCAGCGGAGAGCAGCACTTGAGCGACCTTCTGCACCTTCGCGTGGACCGCCGTCTTGTCGGTAGATGCCAAGTAGCTGTAGGCAGTCTGGGCGATCGCGTCGGCCTCGACCACCCGAGCAAGGATGGCGCTCTGCCCGGCCGTCAGCTCGTCCTCGCCGCCGAGATCTCGAGCGTAGGCGTGCCACAGCTCGAGCTCCCTTGGGTTCGCCAAGGTCCGCCGCCGGCCGCCATGCGTGAGTCCGAGCTGATTCCCAGGCAGGAAACTCCGGCACTCGCGGCAGCGATTCTCGTCGGCCAGCGCAGCGAGTCCGCATCGCCGGCAGCGGCGATCCGGAGTGTCTCCGCTAGCTACCCGCGGGGTGTCGCTCGGCGACTCGTCTACAGCGTCATTACAGCGGTTGCTCATTATTGCCTGATAGTATCAGTCCGTGCGGGGGATTGTGAATCCCCTGTAACTCGGCCTCATTGGCCCACCAGCCGACACGCGGTCAAGTCGACCAGGTGGATCGTCGAGCGATTCCCGTCTTGGAAGATGCCGCCACGCACCTCGCCGTGGGGACCAGCGATGACGATCCGCAACTCACCCCGGACGCCATCGGCCTCCACCTCACGGCCGCGCCAGGGGTGCGACCGGAGGATCTGGCCGGGTTCGCACCCTTCAAGTGATACTTGAGAAACGTCTCGCTGTTCCACTGTTCCACCTGTTCCACCCCTAGACTCATTCCGTGGAACGGAACGTGCCGAGCCTGATCGGCTCTCGGCAGGTTCCGCGCGTGTTCCACCGCGTGTTCCATCCTCACGTGCTCGATCAAGTACGCTGTTGGCTAGGTTCTTGAGGGTCTGCTGGTTTGCGTGTTCCACTGTCTGTTCCACTCCTCCGCTCTATTTCATCCTCTTCAAGGCTCGGTTGACTGTTCCAAGGCCGATTCCCAACTCCCTGGCGATCTCTCGCTGTTTCAGACCTTCGTCGGAAAGGTGCCTCGCGCGTATGGCCATCGCGTCCTCGAGGTTCCTCCACGTCCAGATGGCGCGGCCATTTGGATCGGTCTGGAGCATCGCCTCGAAGGGGGCTGCCGCCTCACCGATGATTCCCCTCGCCTTCTGGTAGTGCAGTTCGAAGCGGGCCCCTTCGGAGGGTCGGTAGTCGCTCGGGTGGATCAACTGCACGACCGTCGAGAGCACGTCTTCTCTCTTCGAAGTACCGCGCTGGCTCTTGCCCTTCCCGTCGTGGTGAAGGAAAAGGGTCGAGAGGCCTCGCCGCCGAAGGCGTAGAAGCCAGCTCTGCATTTCGTCCCAGGACTCGGCATCATTCTCAGGGCCGGCACCGCGACACAGCGTCGAGATCGAGTCGAGTATCAGCAACGAGATCCCGTCGAGATGCCGCTCCATCTGATCGCGGCCTTCGTCCGAAGAGAGACTCAGCAGCGGCGCCTCGCTTACGTCTGCCGAGAGGATGCGGAGCGGAGCTGTTGGCTCCGGGTCCCCTCCGGCCACGGCACTGGCCAACATCTCTTGCAGCTCCTCGCGTGGCAGCTCACCATCGACCAGGAGCACACCAGCCGGCCTCGTCGCCTTCCAGCGGAGAAACTGCCCGCCTCCCGCCACAGCAATCGCGATGCCGTGCGCGACACGGCTCTTACCGACACCGCGGAAGGCGTGGATCATCCCGAGGTCGCGTTCTTGTATCAGCCCCTCGAGCAGCCACTCCCGCGCCGGCATCTTCCGCTCGAGGAGGTCCTCAAGGTCGACCGGAGTCGCCAGGGGGTCCTGTTCTTGAAGATCCCGTAGAGCCGCATCGAGACTCATGCGGCACCCCGCGTCGCCAGCTCAAGCTCAAAGGTGCGAATGTCGAGCTCGGACGCGAGGCGATGCCGTTCGGCCTCCAGCTCGTTCAGGTGCGCGAAGCCCTGTGTCGTGCCACCGATCCCGCACCGGTAGCACTTCCAGATGCCGGATGCGATGTCGTAGGTGCAGTGGTGCATCGAGCCAAGCGGGCTGGCAGGGCAAGCGACCTTCCGAACCTTGCTCATGTCTTAGCCCGCCGCCCGAGCTTGTGCTTCCAGCTGTAGTTGTAGGGCTCCGCGCCCGTGTGCTCGTCGATGAACTCGGCGAGGCGGTCCTCGCGAATGCGGACCGAGCGGCCGAATCTCACGACGCAGCGGGTCGCGAAGTCGTCGACGTCGTGGAAGATCCGGTGCCTGATGCCTGACTCGGTGAGCCCAAGCCGGTCCCGGGCCTGTGCGACAGTGATGAGCTGCGGTGCTTTTGTCACGATGCGGCCAATTACAGCCGCATTTGCAAGGCCCTGCTGTCCGCTAACTATTGGGGTTCGTGTCCAAAGGCAAGAGGGCGCTCCATAGCTCTAGAAGTTCGTCATTGTTGAGCTCGCCCTGGTCGCCTCCATCGGCCGACGACAGTCTCCAGCCTTCTCCGGGATTGGGGCGTGAGCGTCGAATCTCACGCTCCGATACTTTGAAGATCTCCGCCGCGAGTGCGTCCGACTCCGTTCGGTTGCCGCGAGTGAATTGCATGCGGTCGTCGAAGTCAGGAAGGACGCCGCGATAGGCAAGCTCGGCGGTGAAGCCGCGTTGCAGGCGTCGGCGCAGCGCGGCCCCGACGACGACGGGTTTCCCTGATCCACGATCGAGGTAATCTCGAATCTCAAGCCCGCGTTCGGCCAAGTCCGGATCGCCCGAATCGTGGATCAGGTAGCTTGCCCAAGCATGGGCATAGC
This sequence comes from Candidatus Multivoradales bacterium, assembly GCA_965224065.1. Taxonomy (GTDB): domain Bacteria; phylum Acidobacteriota; class Thermoanaerobaculia; order Multivoradales; family JAHEKO01; genus JAOTZA01. Next base: position 17,249 of record CBDCYF010000001.1, on the reverse strand, counting down.
CGAGAATCCTCTTGTCGCGTGGAACGTCGTCGCTCATGCCAGCTCCACTCCTTCGAGCCGCTCGCGGATGCGGTCTTCCGTAGCCCTCTCGGTCAGGTGCTGGTAGCGGAGCACCTGTGACAACGTCTTGTGACCAAGAGCGTGCCGGAGCTCAGACAGGGTGGCGCCAGCCTCGGCGAGTGCTGTTGCGTAGGAGTGGCGGAGGTCGTGGTAACGGAGATCCTCGATCTTGGCTCGCCGAAGCACCCGCCGCCAAGATTGGAGCGGGAACTTGATCCCGCCGAATACCGATCGATCCATGTGACGGACCTTGGCGAGTTTTCGCAGGACCACCAGCGCCGGCTCGGGCAGCGGCACAGAGCGGGGCTCGCCGTTCTTGGTGCGAAGGAACCGAACGCGCTGGCCGTCGAGATCGACCTCACGCCAAGTGAGTCCGAGAATCTCGCCCTGTCGGCCTCCGGTGGTGAGCGCCAAGACGATCAGCGCGTGCAGGATCGGATCCACGTCTCGAGCCACGTCAAGGAGTCGCTGGCGCTCGTCAGGCGAGAGCACCCTATCGCGCTTTCGCTCCGGTCCTCGTTCGACCTTCGCAGAGCGAGCCGGATTCTCGTTGAGGAGTCCCTCGCCGATCAGCCAGGAGCAGAACTTCGACAACGACGCCATGTAGCGGTTCGCCGTCGCTGACGAGATCGGTCTACCCTTCCCTCCCTCGGCCTTGAGTCGGCGCCGCGCCGCCTTGATGTTGGCGGAGGTGAGTTCGGCGACCGGGATCTCGCCCAGAAGCTCGACCCAGCGCCGGAGGTGGTTGGCCCGCTTCCGTTGCTCGGTGCCCGAGAGTTTGGCGAAGCCCTCGCCGTCGAGGTAGAGCGGCACCATCTCGGAGACGGAGTGCTTGAGGGCCTCCCGGTGCGGCAGGTCGCGGCGCTCCTCGATCGCTGCCTCTACGCGCGTAATCCACTTCTGCGCCCTGGTCCGGCTCGAGAACGTCTTGACTCGGGCCGGATGTCCCTTGCGCCTGACGTGCGCTTGATACTTGGTCCCCTGCGGTCCCTTTCGCGTTACGATTGAGCCCATGCCGACCTCCGTTTCCAAAATCCCCAGAGAATCCCCTGTCGGCGTTCGCTGCGGATCCGCTGTAATCCGTTACAACAATAGCAGAGAGTCAGCGAAAGTCAATAAGAGACCGAGCGATCCCCTTCGGAGACGAGATCAGCAACTATTCATTGATCGAATAGCCATAAATGTTGCTACAGCAAGGGTTTAGCCGGAGTGGCGGAATGGAAGACGCAGGGGACTCAAAATCCCCCGATGGCAACATCGTGTGGGTTCGAATCCCACCTCCGGCACCAAGCAACACAGGCGAATAGGCCGGCAAGACCACCGTCCGGGCCGTGTGGCGACCTTCAAGTGATACTTGAGGGTCTCCAGGTGCCTTCCTAGTCCACGTACCCCAGCGTCTCGAGATGCCGTCGGCGCACCTCGAGCTCCTGCTCGGTCAGCCCTTCCCCATCGTGCGTCCATCGCGCGTCGGCGGAGTGTCCGGAGTCGATTCCGGGGGGGACCCAGAAGGCGAAGGGCTCGGTGGGGGTCTCGGGGGCGTTCTCGAGCGAGGCTTCGACGCAGATCTCGCCCTGGCGCTGGGCCCAGGCGTCGAAGGCGATCTGGCGGGCCCGCCAGGGCTGGGCGGCGGTGAGGGTCTCCTCGATGAGGGTCTCGGGCTCTTGCGGTGGGGCCTCGGGTGAGTCGCCGTCGGCTCTCCAGGTGAGCGTGAAGCGGACGGCGCTGCCGCGAAGACCAGCTCTGTTCATCTTCCGGGGGTCGATGCCGTACTCGGCAAGCAGGGTCGGCAGGCCCGGCACCAGCACCCGGCCGCAGAGGGTGTTCTGCGCCAGGACGGTCTTGCGCTCGCCCGAGATGCGGATCTTGCGCAGAGCCCGGCCGCGGGCGAACTGGTACTTGACCCGGTCGACGTAGCGGTAGGTTTCGGGCGGGGTCACCGCTCGCAGGGCGCGGCGCGGCAGACTCCGGAGCTGCGGAGCGTGGTCTGGCGCATAGCGTTGGGGACGGCGGGGCTCGAAGGGGGGCGTCCACTGCCAGACGACGGCGCCGTCTCGCGTCACCTCGAAGGCGCGGCCGCCGCGGCTCGACGAGACGAGCACGTTGCCGTTGGGCAGCGGCTGGGAGAGGGCGCTGGTCGGTGAGTGGAAGGTCTCGTCGGTGTAGCGCCAGACGACCTCGCCGCCGGCCGGGTCGATCTCGAGGACCTCGCTCTGGCGATCGGCCCGGTAGCTGCGGTAGCGGTTGTTGAAGACCTGGATGTTGCCGGCGCCGGGCCAGCCCTCGGGGACCATCAACGCTTCGTGCTGCCGGTCGAGCCCTTCGGCCCAGCTCCAGGTCACTTCCCCACCGGCCCTGTCGACGATCAGGATGCGGTCGAGGTGACGGGAGCTGAGCAGCAGGTTGTCCGGGCGGAAGCGCTCGTCGCCGGCGTCGAACCAGCGGTTGGCTGGCAGCTCCTGAACGGAGTTCAGATGCACCCAATCGCCGCCGACGCGGCCTCCGGGCCGGAACTGCCGCAGGCCCTCCTTGACCGGCCAGCGCCAGACGGTCGCACCGGCCCGATCGACTTCGAGGACGTCGTCGGGGCCCCGCTTGCCCTGCACCAGCATCATCGTGTTGCCGTTGGCGAGGCGGATGACGTCGTGGTGGACGAAGCCCCGGTCGGGCTGGAAGCTCCACACCTCGTTGCCCTCCCAGTCGTACTCGACGACGCCCTTGGCGAGCGAGATACCGAGCAGATTGCCGTTCGGAAGGAGTCGCACGCGCGTCCGGACGCGCGCATCGGGCCAGGCGTGCACGATACGGCCGTTCATGTCGAGCAGCATCGGCGTGCGCTGGCGGTAGAGGGCGAGGGTGTAGCCGGGCCAGGTCCTTTTCGGGTCGTGGATCGTGACCCACCGGGACGGCTCGCCCTCGACGAAATCCCAGACGGGCAAGGGAGCCTCGGGAGCCTCGGCGCACGACGCCCCGAGGGACACCGCGAGGGTCAGCAGGAGCGCGGCTCGCGAAGAATGCAGGCTAGGACTCCGGGTGGCCGGCGACGCAGGTCTGCCGGTAGGCCTTGACCAGGTCGCCGTACGTCGGGTGGCTGGCGGCTCCCCGGTGGGCGCGGGCGGCAAGGAAGAGATCGTTCATCGACACCATCCCGACGAGCCTCCCGTCCTCGACCACCGGGAGCCTGCGGATCTTCTGCTCGGCCATGAGAGTGAGCCCCGCGGCGACCTCCTGGTCCGGAGCGCAGGTGTGCAGCCGGCCGTGAACCACGTCTCTCACCGGGAGCTGCCTGGGGGTGCGGGCGCCGAGAACGAGGGCCATGGCCATGTCGCGGTCGGTGACAACGCCGACGAGGCGGCCGTCGTCGACGACCGGCAGCGCCCCGCAGTCGTGCTCCCAGAGCTTCTCGAGGGCGGCGGCGACCGAGTCGTCGGGGGCGCAGGTTGCCACGGGGCTGCTCATCACGTCCTGGATCTTCATGGTCTCTCCTCGAATGTCGGCCAGCGTTCGCTTGGGGATTCTAGACCGGTGTCTCCTGTCGGGATCAAGGGGGTGTCTCGGCCCCTCGCTTTCCAGAGGCCCGTGTTTGCGGAGAGTAGCGTCGATCCGTACACTGTAGGTCACGGTGTCCACCGCCGAGGCGCGGACGATACCGGATGAGTCGCGACGCCAGCCCTCCGATGGCTGGCGTTTCCGTATGCGGTGGCGGCAGGCGCGCCGGCAGGAAGCCCATCTTCCGGTCGGGGCACCGCTGCGGAGACAGAGCAACGGAGTCGGTACGCAAGGAGCCCGAATGAGCGACAGGACACAGCGGGACGAGATGAGGAGTGCGAGGTTGGTCTACGAGATTCCTGGCATGGAAGAGGTCCTCGTCCGCCGCGATGTCGAGTACTTCGCCGATGAAGACGGCGCGTTGACGATGGATCTCTATCTTCCACCCGAATCTCGGAAGGCGAGCGAATCGGAGCCGGCAGAGCGCCGGCCGGTCGTCGTGCTCGTCTCCGGATTCCCCGATGCCGGCTTCGAGCGGGTGGTCGGCTGCAGGTTCATGGAGATGGGGTATTACGTCTCGCTCGGCCAGGCGCTGGCCGCATCGGGCCTGGCGGCGATCGCCTATACCAACAGGGATCCCGTCGTGGATCTGGGTCGTCTGCTCGTCCATCTGCGAGAGCAGGCGGGCTCGCTGGGACTGGACGAGACCAGGGTCGGTCTGTTCGCCTGCTCCGGCAATGTGCCGACGGCCCTGTCCGCGCTGATGGAGGACGCGGACGGATCCTTCGCCTGTGCGGCTCTCTCCTACGGCTACACGCTCGACGAAGGGGGAGCCACCCATGTGGCGGACACCGCGGCGCGGTTCGGGTTCGTCAACCCGTCGGCGGGCCGGTCGGTCGACGATCTGCCCGCGGATCTGCCGCTGTTTCTCGTGCGCGCGGGACAGGACGTGATGCCCGGTCTGAACGAGACGCTCGACCGGTTCCTGTCCGGTGCCCTGGCCCACAATCTACCGGTGACCTTGGTCAACCTCGCCTCGGCGCCGCACGCCTTCGATCTGTACGACGACAGCGAAGCGTCCCGCGAGACGATCCGCCAGGTGCTGGCCTTCCTGCGCCGGCACCTGCTGGGCGCGAGCGCCTGAGCCCGGCGACCCGAGTGCTCCGGCGAGCGAGTGGTCCGCCTACCAGCGGACCCCGACGCTGAACAGCACCGTCTCGACCTCGAGAGTGATGTCCTTGTCGAACTTCTCGCGCAGTTCGAGGATCTCCTCCTCGGACTTCGGCGTGGCCTTGCTCGAGGCGTCGATCTCCACCTGACGGTAGGCGAGGCCGATCACCAGGTTGGTGCCGCTGCCGAGGGGCATCTCGTAGAACACCTTGGCGTCTATGGCGGCGTAGTCGGCGTCGACGTCCTTCTCGCGGCGCGAGCTGACGCCGAGGTCGCCGGTCGATCCCTTGAACTTGAAGATCGAGTAGTTGCCGATGAAACCCAGTCGCGCTCGTTCGCTGAGGCGGAACTTGATCTCGCCGCCGAGCCCGATCTCGGGCGCGAAGGCCGCGGCCTCACCTTCGCTCTTGCCTCCACGGACGTAGGTCCGCGGGGGGTTCTCGTACTGCTCGATACCGGTCGCCGGTCCGGCGTCGAGATCGATCCTGCCGCCGAGATTGAACAGGCCCAGCAGGACCCAGGGGACGAACTCGGTGGTTCCACCGGGGTTGACGGTCACCGGGGTGAAGGCGCCACGAATGTTCAAGGCGAGAAGGTCCATGTCGCCGGTGTAGGCCAGCCCGCGGGGGATCACCTGGTACTCGTACTCCTGCCCGCCGAACGAGACCTTCTCGACGCCGATGAAGAGGTCACGGGGCGCCTCGGCGGTGACCGAGGCCTCGAGGTAGGTCGCGTCGACGAAGAGCGTCACCCACTTCCACTGGTACTCGAGCGACAGACCGTAGGTGGTGTCGCTCTCCGTGAGGCCGAGCTCCTCGAAGGTGAACGACTCGGGCGGGTCGGGGTTCTCACGCAGCTCGTTGATCGGTCGCGAGGTCTCGACCACCGAGCCCGAGATGGGAGTGCGGTCGCCGATCGAGATCGACAGCCGCAGGCGGCGCCCCTCTTCGTACGCTCTCCCCTTTTCCGCCGTTGCCGGAGGCGCGGCGCAGATCGCCACCGTGATGGCGACGATGAGGATCGGGATCGGGAATCGCACCGGGTCGGCCTCCCGCCACAGCGTATCGAGCCGCCTGGCGAGCGGCTGCGATCGACGTCACTCGCGGGACATCCCGGGAAAGAAATGGGCCCGGGGCGTGAGCCCCGGGCCGAAAGAAGCGAAACTTCGGAGGCCGGCCTCTCGACCGGATCCCGCCTGAAGCGTCAGGGTTTGACGAAACTGACGGCGTTGGTGAACGCTCGACCCTGGGCGGCGCCCGGATCGATGACCATCACCTGGCCGTAGAGCGTCTTGCCACTCGCCAGGTTGTTCCACACCGTGACGTCGAACGTGGCGTCGCCGTTGCCGTCTGTCGTGGTCAGGAACCACTTCTGCCTGGCTGGGACGAGCTCTCCACCGAAGTGCGGCATGCGGGCCGCCTCGATGCCGAGGACCAGCTGTACCGTCGTGTTCGGTAGCGCGTCGACGACGCGGTAGGTCAGCGTCGAGCCAGGGATTGTGGGATCGCCGTCGACGGTGAGCGACGGGTAGATGCCTCCCGTTCCGGGGAAGTGCTTACCCAGCAGCGTGAACGGATCGTCGGGATCGTGCACCTCGAAGAACGAGAGCATTCCCTTCGCGGAGTGCTCGAGAACGTGGCAGTGGAACAGCCAGCCGCCCGATGTCCAGGCGCCGTTCTCGTCGAACGTCGGCAGCGTGCCGTTCGCCGCGACATCGTCCTCGCGGCCGTTGTCGTGGAAGTGCACCTTGGCACGAAGGATGGCCTTGGTCGTTCCCTTGGCGCCACCGCGGGCCGGGACACGGATGGTGTCCTTGCGCCAGCGGTAGGGCCAGTTCACGGTGATGTCGTTCGCCGGATTGACAGTGTCGATCCACTCGAACTGCTGCGGCACGAAGGTGAAGCCGTGGGTGTGGAAGGGATGATCGCCGTGGGTCAGGTTGGTGACCTCCCAGCCCCAGGTCTCGCCGACGTTGACGTCGTGAGCGTTGAAGCTGTCGATCTTGGCGGCCGGCAGCGGAACCATGCTTCCGGATGAGAAGTCGGCCTGGGCGAAGAGCGTGATGTTGCCCTCGGGATCGGGCGTGCTGTGGCCGAAGGTCACCGGCAGGTACTTTCCGGCGATCACGCCCGGCGGTGTGTTGTTCACGTTGAGATCGGCCGGCGGAATGAAAGGACCCGTGCCCGGATCCGGGCCGTTCAAGGTGATGGTGGCGAACGGGACGCTCGGGTAGTAGCCGTCGAACGGATCGTCCGGCAGGAGGATCTGACCGGGGTTGTTCGGATCCCAGATGGCGGAGTGGCGGCCGCGCAGCCAGTCGCGCTGCCAAAGCGTGAAGATGTCTCCGTCGCTGCCGATCGGGGTGAAGACGATATCCATCCGTTCGCCCGGCGTCAGGAAGATCCCCTGGAGGATGTAGAGCAGCAGAGAGGCCGTCGGATGGAGCGGCTCGGGGAAGTTGGGATCGGTCGGCGGAGGCGGCGAGCCCGGAGGCCAGTTCTCCTTGACGAAACGGACACCGAGGGCTTCCTCGGTCAGTCCTCCGTCGGTCCCGACGCGGAACCACTCGAGGTTGCCGTTCGGGTCCGGCGGTCCGAACTCGATCGGGTCGAGGCGCGCGAACGCGGTGTTGGCCGCGTTGATGAAGCGCCACCGTTGCGGCTGGCCGTTGTCGAGGTCGATGAAGACCTCGCTCGTGACCTTGCCGTTGAGAAGCAGATGGTTGCCCTCGCGGCCGTTGACGATGTACTCCGCGTGGCGCAGCGGATCGACGCCGTTCTCGAAGGCGAAGGCCGGAACGATCTGGTTGCTGGCGTCGAGAAGAATGTCGTCGAAGAAGACGATGTGCTCCTCTAGGACGTCGAAGCCGAGCTCGACGTCCTTGGCCGGGTCACGCACCAGCAGGCCGCCGTAGAGCCCCTTCTCCACCTGGTCGAAGGTGCGAACGTGCGGGTGGTACCAGAAGATCGATGCGTTGAGCACCGGGAACTCGTAGCGGAACGTGCCGCCCGGCTGGACCCACGCCTGGGCGATATGGCTGCCGTCCATCGAGGCCGGCGTGTCGACGCCGTGCCAGTGAATCGTCGTCGGCTCGGGCAGGTTGTTGGTGAAGTTGACGATGACGGTATTGCCGACCTCCGCCTCGATCGTCGGTCCCGGAATGGAGCCGTTGTATGCGTAGACCGTGGTGTCGATCCCGGCCATGAACTGCCAGGTCGTCTCGGCGGCCGTCAGGTTCACCTCGACGATGTCCGGGTCGGGGTTGATGTCGACCGCGACGGGCGGGTCGAAGGCGAGAGCCGGGGCGGCCAGCGCCGCGGCGATTGTGAACATAGTCAGATTGCGTTTCATTGCGGGTGATCCTCCTTGGGGATCCGCTTTCTTTCGATGGTGTATCCGTCCGGGGCTCGAACCCGGAGTCACCGGACCCGCGAGCCCGGTGGGAGAACAACGTTTGTGGCGCGCCCCGTCGGGGCGCGCACCTCAGCTCGAAAGGACGGACGTCGGAGGACCGCGTGGCTGTGCGGAGCTCGTGGCGATCGCGGCGGGAACCGGCTGACTGGAATATCGCGATCGTCCGACCGCCTCCAGCAGATGATCCGGCGCTTCCGCGACGTCGAATTCAGCGGCCAAGGAGAAGAAGAACCCCTGGAAGCACGAGGTCTCGCAACTGTCGCCCGATCCCGGAAGATGCTCGGCGTGCTCGCTCTCCGACGTGCCTTCGAGGGGCGCGTGGAGGACACCGTGATCCTGTCCGGGACAGGGAGCGACCGGCCAACCGTCGGCCGGGGAGGCCGGCATGAAACCGCTCGGTACGACGGCGCGGGCGAGAAGGCCGAGCAGCGCCCAGCAGGGAAACCAGTGCTTTGCAGCTAGTCTACGTCTCTCCATTCGATGAACTACCGGCTGAGTATAGAAGCCTGACAGGTCCGATACGGCGCTGTCAATCGATCTGCGCTGCTCGGTCGCTCTGCCGCCTTGTCGCGCACGCTACCAGTCGGAGCGTCAGGAACGCGTCAGGGTCGGGTGACGATTCGGTGCCGGTCGAGCGACGGATCACCCGCCGAAAAACGCCCTCAGCTCGCGGCCGTGCTGCTCTCGCCCCAGGGGTCCCTGGTGGCAAGGGTCGGAGGGTCCGTTGTTGTTGCCGTTGGTGATCGGTCGCAGGGTCGGGCCGCGCTCGGCAAGACCGCGGGCGACGGCGAAATCGACCATCAGCTGTGAGATGCGCTCGTCGGTCGGGCTCACCGGCTCGCATTCGACGGCCGGCGCGTAGAGCGGTATCGGTGAGGCGTAGATCGGCATGCCCGGTCCGACACGGCGGCGGATCTCCTCCCCCACCTCCAGGACCATCTGTTGGTCGGCCGGAGAGAGAGCGGCCGGCGGTGGCCCGGATCGTTTGCGCACCAGGATGTGCCACCAGATCTGGTCGGTGCCGGACTCAGCCTCGAGCAGTCCCTGGAAGATCGACCAGGTGCGGGCGCCGGGCTGGCCGATCTCTCTCGCCCACACGGAGATCGACGCGCCGCCGTACTCGGCGAGCTCGCCGTCGGGCCATCCCCTCGAGCCGCCGATCGAGTTGTAGCCAGCGATCGCCAGCCGGGTCAACGAGCCGCCGACGGCGCCGAAGACGGAGCGCGGAGGGGTCGTCGGCTTGCCGCCGGAACCGCCGCCACAGGCGAGCCCGGCGAGCAGCATGACGACCGCAGCCACAAGCACCGGGCGGCGATCGCGCGCGGCTCTCCGTCGTCCTTCCATCACGACATCCTGACTCAAACAGCGTGCCAGGTCGGCCCCCGGTCTCGCGATGATGCCCGACGCAGCGTCCGCCTAGTCGCCTCCGGCCGCTGTCGCGATCTGCTCCGCCGCGGCATCCAGGACGCCGGCCAGGATCTCGATCTGCTCGCTGGCTTCGTCCCAGTCACGCTGCTCCACCGCCTCTCGGACCCCCGGCAGCGTCTTGACGCCGTAGCCGGTGTAGAAGCCCGGGGCGTAGATGTGGTGCCGGAACCAGGGCCGTCTGGGAAGGCCCTGCGAGCGGGTCAGCAGTCGTTCGGTGCCGTAGAGCAGCCGGTCCAGCTCGGCCCCACCCGCCGCCGTGTCCTGAGCCGCAGCCCAGGCGGCGGCGCTCTCCTCGAGGCTGGCCAGGGCGTTGCGCAGCGGCGCGAAGTTCAGGTGCGGCACCGGAGCCTTGGGCTCGGGAACGATCCAGCCGTCGCGCGGATCCCAGGCGGCCTCGTAGGCACCGCTGCGGATCCGCTGGTTCTCGGCCTTGGTCGCGGTGCGCATCTCGTCGAGGTGGGTCTCGATCTCGTCGATGTAGCGCCCGACGGTGGAGGCCAGCCGGGTGAACTCGAAGGGCAGGACCTCGGCGTTGGCGAGTCGGAGGACCGCGCGGCCGGCGACCCGGGCCAGGGCGACGCCGTACTCGAAGGTCGGATCCATGAAGCGGCGGTAGTGGTCGAAGCTGTCGTAGGCCGAGTGGTACTGGCCGTACTGGCCCTCGCCGCCGAAGCCGAGGTTGAGGGACGCGATTCCCAGGTGCTGCAGGAAGGGGGTGTAGTCGGAGCCCGATCCCAGAGGGAACAGCGGAACGTCGCCGCCGCCAGCCGTCGCCCGGCGCAGCGGCTCCGGACCATTGACCGCGATCCTGGCGCGCTGCCGGTCGGCGACGCTGCCGTCGGTCAGTGGATCGTCGACGTCGCGCGAGACCTGGTTGAAGAAACGTTCCAGGGTGTGGGAGCCGCCGGCGTAGAGGAATCCGCGCGAGTTGCTGTCGGAGTTGATGTAGACGACGGCCTTTTCGCCCAGCTCCTCGGCGTGGTGCTCCGCCCACTCCGTCGAGCCCAGAAGTCCCGGCTCCTCGGCATCCCAGCCAGCGTAGACGAGAGTGCGGCGGGGCCGCCACCCCTCGGCGTAGAGCGCGCCGAGAGCCTTGGCCTCGGCGAGAACCGCGGCCATGCCGCTGACCGGATCGGTAGCGCCGTTCACCCAGGCGTCGTGGTGGTTGCCGCGCACGATCCACTGATCGGGAAGCTCTTCACCCCGCAGCCTGGCGACGACGTTGTGGGCCGGAGTGCGCTCCCAGTCGAACTCGAGGTTCACGCGGACCTTCGTCGGTCCGGGACCGATGTGGTAGGTGATCGGCAGTCCTCCCCGCCACGCGGATGGTGCCACGGGGCCGCCGAGCGCTTCCAGCAGCGGTTGCGCGTCGGCGTAGGAGATCGGCAGGACGGGGATCTTGGTGAGGGTCTCGATCTGGTCGAGCGGCAGGGGTACCGAGTCCTCGGTGGCGCCGACGAAGGGGGTCGCCGGATCGCCGGGATAGAGCGGCATGTCGGCGACCGAGCCGCGCTGGGCTCCGCGCGGGGACCGGTATCCTCCGACCGGGTAGACGTCCCCCTGGCGGAAGCCGTCGTCGGCGGGGTCGGAATAGAGAATGCAGCCGATCGCGCCCTTCTCCGCCGCCACCTTCGGCTTGATGCCCCGCCAGGAGCCGTAGTAGCGGGCGATGACGATCTTGCCCTCGACCGAGATGCCGCGCTTCTCGAGCTCCAGGTAGTCGTCGGGGACTCCGTAGTTGACGTAGACGAGCTCGCCGGTGACGTCACCGTCGATCGAATAGGCGTTGTAGATCGGTAACTGCTCGTCCGTCTGTCCCGAGGTCGAGTCTTCGGGCAGCGCCGGCTCGCTGAGCGACGGCGTGAAAGGGGTCGGCTCGAGCATCTCGACGCGGCGCACCCGCGGCGTCGGAAAGAGGACCCAGTAGGTCTCGAGCGACGCGTCCCAGCCCCAGGAGCTCAGCAGCTCGACCATGTACTCGGCGCTCTCCTTCGTCCATGGGGCACCGACGTGCCGCGGCCTCGAGGAGAGCGTCTCGATCCAGCCACCGATCTCTTCGGCGCTGAGCTCGGCATCGAACCGCGCCTCGAGGTCGCGCTGGGCGGCGGCCCCCTCGTCATCGAAGCCCATGATCGGCGCGCCCTCACCCGCGGTCGCCACCGTGACCCAGGCCCCGGACGTCGCCAGGAGCGCCAAGAGTACGACGCCGGTGAGCGTCCTGGTCCTCTGTCTACGCGAGATACGCCTCATGCCTGCCTCCCCTCGGAATCTGACGGATTCGCGGCGGATGGTAGCAGACGCGAAACGGGCCGGAGCGAGGTCTCGCTCCGACCCGGACCCGCTCGCTGAAGATCAGTGTTGGCTCAACGGGGGTCTTCCGAGACCGCCGTATTGATCTGGACGTCGACGGACTCGTCGAGGCGCCCGATGGCTTTCAGATACTCGATGAGCGCCTTGCGATATCCGGTCTCGGCCTTGACGGCGTTGCTGCGTGCCTGCGACAGGTCTTCCTGGATCTGGAGCACCTGGAAGCTGGTCGACATACCGTTCTCGTAGCGCTTCTGCTCGGCCTTGAGGTTCTCCTCCTCGAGGCGTCGCGAGACGCGGGTCGAGTCGACCAGGGCTTCGGCCGTAGTCACGGAACGGGCCGCCTTGCGGACCTCGGTCGAGACCTGGAGCTCGAGCTGCTCGAGCTCCGCCTGGCCGCGCTCGATGGCGATCTCGGCGACCGCCAACTGCGCCTTGCGCTCGCGATTCTGCACCGGCACGGCGAGGTTGAGCGCGTAGCTCCAACCCGGAAAGTCGCCGTCGCGAACCTGCGACAGCGCGTCCCCATAGTCGCCCGGCGCGGTCAGAAGGACCTCTCCGGTATCGAAGTCGCGCAGCGATACCGGGCCTCCGAGGCCGTTGAACCCGTAGGTCGCGGTCAGATTGAGCTGCGGCTTCTTCTGGTTCTTCCGGTACTGGTAGTCGACCTCGAGGTTCTTGTTCTCGATCCGCTTGCTGCGCACCTCGGGACGGTTCTCGATCGCCTCCTTGACCGCCTCCCTGGGATCGATCTCGATCCGGGTGATGTCGGTTGGCGTCAGCGGCACGATCTCGGTCTCCCAGAAGGGACCGTCGGGCACGTTCAGCGCTTCGCGCAGATCGTCCTCGGCGTTGCCGACATCGATCGTGGCGCGGATGAACTCGTCGCGTCGCGTCGCCATGCCGGCTTCGCTCTGGATCAGCTCGAGCGGGGCCAGGGTCCCGACCTCGACCTTGATCTCGTTCTGTTCGTGGAGCTCTTCGGCGAGGCGGAGCGCTTCGGCGGCGACGCCGAGCTGCTCGCGGGCCTCGACCAGGGACCAGTAGTTGATCCCCACCAGGCGGACGACCTCGACGACCTGCCGCTCGAAGGCCTCCTGCGAGACGCCGAGGTTGTTCGTCGCGACGAGCAGGCCCCGGTTGGTGGCCACCTTTCCGAAGTTGCGCAGCAACGGCTGGGAGTAGCTCGCGTCGACATCGACGCGGTAGCTCGGGTTGACGGCGGCGAACCGCGAGTTCGAGCGCCGGCGCGAGTTGTTGAAGTCGATTCCGATCGTGCCGCCGTAGCGGTTCAGCTGGTCGAAACCGAGGTTCAGCTCGTTGCCGTCGTTCTCCTGGACCAGGGCGCCGTCGAGGTTCGAGGCCGAGGGCGAGGTCTCGTCGAAGCCGGTGAAGTCGGTCGTGATGCCGAGATCGTAGATACCCATGTTCTCGGTCAGACGCAGCGCCGACTCCTCGAGCTTGTAGCGCTCGATGACCAGGTTGTAGTTGCGGCGCAGGGCGATCTCGATCGCCTGCCACATGGTCAGCTCGACCTTGCCATCGGAGATGTCGGCATTGGGCTGCCAGCTCGGATCGACCTGACGCGTGTCGATCTGGAAGCCGGGCGAGTCGTTGGGGGGCAGCTGCTGCTCCTGGGCAGACGCCGGTGCGGCGACGGGTGTCAGGAGCAGGATCGCCGCCAGGGCGATCGCCATGCCTGGGAACCTCGTCGAGAGGTTCGAATAGAGGCCTACTTGCCGATTTCTTCGCATCGCAAAAATCCCCGCTGAGGATGTCTTGTTTCGGTGTTGTCGGAGACTCCGACGTTCCTCCGAGTCCCTATGTTGAGCTACGAAATTCACTGCAAAAAGTTCCATGGCGACTCACTCGCTGACGCTGCCGTCGATCGGTTCGCCGGGATGGAAACAGGCGGCGAGACGTCCTGGCGCGACCTCCTCGAGGTCCGGGGTCTCTTCCGAGCAGCGTTCGCGGGCGATCGGGCAGCGCGGATGGAAGCCGCATCCGGTCGGCGGGTCGCTGGGTGACGGAAGCTCGCCCTCGAGACTGATCCGTTGGGAGCGCTCTCCCGGTCTGCCGCCGGGGACGGCCGACAGCAAGCTCGTCGTGTACGGATGCAGTGGCGAGGTGAAGAGCATCTCGTTGGGCGCTTCCTCGACCAGACGCCCGAGGTACATGACCAGGACCCGGTCGGCCATGCGCCTGACGACGCCGAGATCGTGGGCGATGACGAGAAGGGTGAGGCCGAGTGTTTCGCGCAGGCGCATCAGGAGGTTGATGATCTGCGCCTGCACCGAGACATCGAGAGCCGAGACCGGCTCGTCGGCGATGAGAAGCGCCGGCTCGGTCGCCAGGGCGCGAGCGATGCCGATCCTCTGGCGCTGCCCGCCGGAGAACTCGTGCGGGTAGCGGCCGGCCGCGGAGGCCGGCAGGCCGACCATCTCGAGCAGCTCGCGGACCCTGTCGGCCCGGGCGGCTCGCGGCACGATGTCGTGCACCTCGAGTGGCTCGGCGATGGTGCGGCCGACCTTCATCCGTGGGTTGAGCGAGCTGTATGGGTCCTGGAAGACGATCTGGAAGTCGCGGCGCTGCTCGCGCAGGGCGCTTCCCGACAGGTCGAACAGGTCCCGTCCGCGAAACGTGACGCTTCCCGCCGTCGGCTCGACCAGGCGGATCAGGCAACGAGCCAGCGTCGTCTTGCCGCTTCCGGACTCTCCCACCAGGGCGACGCACTCCCCCTTCTCGATCACCAGGTCGACGTCGTCGACGGCCCGCAGGGTGGCGGTGGTGCGCCGCAGCAGGCCACGACGGACCGGGAACTCCTTGGTCAGGCCCCTCGCCTCAACCAGCGGCACGTTGCCCCCCCTGTTCCGGATCGTGGAGGAAACAGGCCGCCTCGTGGCTCTCTCCGAGTCGATAGAGTCGTGGCTGGCTCTGCGCGCAGTGGTCCCAGGCCTCGTCGCAGCGCGGGTGGAAGCCACAGCCCGTGGGCAGGTGCGCGGGGTCGGGAATCTGGCCCTGGATGGTGGGCAGCGGCTCGCCGAGTCGCGCGCTCCCGAGGTCCGGCTGTGCCGCCAGGAGACCCCGCGAGTAGGGATGGGACGGGCTCTCGAAGAGCGCGTCGACAGTCGCCTTCTCGACGATCTGGCCGGCGTACATGACCAGCGCGCGGTCGCAGGTCTCGGCGACGACACCGAGATCGTGGGTGATCAGGAGTACCGCCAGATCGAGCCGGCAACGCAGGTCGAGCAGCAGGTCGAGGATCTGTGCCTGGATGGTGACGTCGAGGGCCGTCGTCGGCTCGTCGGCGATGAGCAGTCGCGGTTTGCCGGCGAGCGCCATCGCGATCATCGCCCGCTGTCGCTGGCCGCCCGATAGCTGGTGTGGATAGTCGGAGAGCCGGTCGGAGGCCTCGGGGATGGCCACCAACTCGAGCAGCCGTCGGGCCTCGTCGAGCGCCTCGTCGCGGCTGGCCTCGCTGTGTACCATGACCGCCTCGGCGATCTGGTAGCCGATGCTCAACACCGGGTTGAGCGCCGTCATCGGCTCCTGGAAGACCATCGCCACGCTGCCGCCGCGGACCTCGCGCATCGCCTCCTCCGATAGGTCGAGGAGGTCGCGCCCATCGAGCCGGATCGATCCGCCGTCGACGCGTGCCGCCGGTGGCAGCAGCCTCAGCACCGAGAGGGCCGTGAGGCTCTTGCCCGACCCGGACTCCCCCACCAGACCGACGAACTCGCCGCTGGACAGCGCCAGCGAGACCCCGCGAACCACGGAGACGCTCTCGCCCGAGGCTCTCTCGGTGGACGGGAAGCTGATCGTCAGGTCCTCGATCCGGAGCAGATCGCTCATCTCGGCAGCGATCGGAGCCAGTGGACGCTCAGGGCGACCCCGTAGCCGGTGGCACCCTTCCTCGATCCTCCCGCCGCGCCGACATAGGCCGGGCCCGCGAGATCGACGTGGGCCCACTGTCCCGCTCCATCGACGAAGCTCGACAGGAAGGCCGCCGCCGTGGAGGCGCCTCCCCAGCGACCGCCGGCGTTCCTGAGATCGGCGTGTGTGCCCTTCATCGCGCGGCCGAACTCGGGCCAGAGAGGGAGCCGCCAGAGGTACTCGTCGGCGACCGTCGCACCCTCGAGCAGGCCTTCGACGAGCTCGTCGTCGGGCGAGAACAGTCCCGCACCGCTCTGCCCGAGCGCGACGACACAGGCACCGGTCAGGGTGGCGTAGTCGACCAGGAAGTCCGGTTTCTCGCTGGCCGCCCAGCTCAGAGCGTCGGCGAGGATCATCCGCCCCTCGGCGTCGGTGTTGAGGATCTCGACCGTCTTGCCGTTGTGGCAGGTGACGATGTCGCCGGGCCGGTAGGCCGAGCCGTCGGGCATGTTCTCGGCCAGCGGCAGGTAGGCGCGGAAGCGCAGCGGCAGGTCGAGCTGGGCCGTCGCCCGCGCGATGCCGAGGACCGTACAGGCGCCGCTCTTGTCGTACTTCATCTCGTCCATCGCGGCCGCCGGCTTGATCGAGATGCCGCCGGTATCGAAGGTGACGCCCTTGCCGACGAGCGAAACGGAGCGCCGACCCGATCCCCACTCGAGGCGGACCAGTCTCGGCGGGTTCGCCGAGCCGCCGCCGACCGCCAGGATGCCGCCCATCTTGCGGCGGGCGAGCTCGCGCGGGCCGAGCACCGTGACCTTCATGTCGAACTCGGCGGCCAACCGGCGCGCCTGCTGGGCCATCCATGCCGGGGTGGCGACGTTGGGGGGCGTGTTGGCGAGGTCCCTCGTGGTGATGGCGCCCCGCGCCACCGCCAGGGCGACCGGTCGCGCCTTTCGGTAGGCGCCGCGATCGGCCTCGGGAACCACCAGGGTGAGGCTGGCGATGCGCGGCGGCTGGGTCGCGGCGTCCTTGAACTCGAGGAAGCGGTAGTCGGTCAGGGCGAGATGCCGCAGGAGCGGCTCCGCCCCGTCGGGTCCCGAGACGACCGGGTGCTCGGGCGCCAGCAGGTGGGCGCTGGTGCGTGCCCGCGAGCGCAGCTCGACGCCGACTCTCCGCGCCCATTTGCGGACACTCTCTCCGCTGAATTCCCCGCGTGGTCCGAGCCCGTGAACGACGACGAGGCCTGTATCCCCGGGGCCGATCTCGGCTTCCGATCTCTGCCCGCTCCGCCCCTCGAAGCCGTCTCTGCGCGTCGCGCGCTCGATAGCCTCGCGCAGCGGGTCGCTCGCCCCCTGCGTCGGTGCCGGCTCGCCCTGAAACGAGCCGCAGATCAACAGCGACCGGCGCGAGCGGACGCTCCTGGCCAGTCGTATTTCCACCACCTCTGTCACCCGAGCTGTCGCCTCCCTCCCCCGACGATTCGGCAGTCTAGCAGGATCGGATCCGGGGGC